>NZ_OOHN01000008.1:0-2400000 GCF_900323545.1 Actinomyces sp. Marseille-P3109 | reverse complement strand
ACCGACCGCGGACAGCAGGATGACGGTGGGGAAGATGAGCGACAGGGCGTGGATGAGCCGCTTGCGTGAGGCTGCCAGAGCGGGGTCCTTGTCCGCCCCGGTGCGCAGCGCGCTGGCCAGGGACGTGTAGACCGGTAGCAGCAGAGCCGCCCGCCCCGAGGTGGAGGGGGCTGCGAAGACCGTGGCGACGATCGCGGCCGTCACCAGGTGGACCAGGACGCGTGGGTGGTCGGTGCCGGTCACCAGCCAGGCCGCCAGGCGTCCGGTGAGGCCCGAGGCGCTCACCCCGACGGCGATGACGAAGGCCGCCACCAGCAGCCAGATCGTGTCGTCCCCGAGGCTCGCGAACATCTCGTCCGGGCTCAGGCCGCCGGTGAGGACCAGGGCGGTGGCGGCGCCCAGGGAGATGTAGGTGTCGTCGACGTTGGTGAAGGCCCAGGCCCACACCGCGGTGATGAAGATGATCAGGGTGAGCGCGCCGGTGACCGACAGGCTCCCCTCGGCGCCGCCCGCCCGCCAGGAGGCCACCCCGACCGCCGCGCACAGGCCCGCGGCGAGGACGGCGGACAGGATGCGACGCCACGGCAGACGCCGGGCCGGAGCGGGCTCGCCGCGCCTCGCCAGGGAGAGCGGCAGGGTCTCGCGCACGGTGGGTGTGTCGGTCTCGAAGGAGTTGGCGGTGTCAGTCGCGGTGGTCATGAGCCGGCCTCCTCTCCCGAGGCGTCATGCGCGCGGTCGTCGTGGGCAACCGCCGGCTCACCGGTGGTCACTCGGGGCGCCGTGTCCGCCGAGGTGCGTGAGGAGGGGACGGTGGCCGGGGAGGAGACGACGGCGGGATCGGGGTCCGAGGAGAGGTTCCAGGAACTGTCGGCCGGGATGCGCAGGCCGACGGTGGCCCCCTGGCCGGAGGCGGAGATGGCGAACACGGTGCCGTCGTGGGCGTCGGCGATGGCCCGTACGATGGCCAGGCCCAGCCCGGCGCCGCGCGGCCTACCACCGGTCTCGCCCTGCGTGAAGCGCTCGAAGAGCCAGTCGACGTCGTCGTCGGCCAGTCCCGGACCCTCGTCGGTCACGGAGATCTCCAGCCCGCTGCGGCCGTAGCCGTCGGTGCCGGGGGCGATGGTGAGGGTCAGGGGGCCGTCGCCGTGCTGCAGCCCGTTGCGGGCGAGGTGGCCGGTGGCCTGACGCACGCGCTCGACGTCGAGCGTGGCCGTGCCCCGGACCCTCAGATCGAGCTTCCAGCGGCCCGGGGCCATGGCCTCGACGTCGTCGAGCAGGGTGCGGGCCAGCTCGGTGACCTCGACGTCGGGAGTGAGGTGGGCGAAGTCGCGCCGTTCGGCCTGGGTGAGGGACTGGAGGTCGTCGAGGATCCGTTGCAGCTCGGCGATCTGAGCGCGTTGCTGGAGGACGGTACGGGTGGCCGGCTGGCTGGCCAGGCGCGCGTCCAAGACGGCCAGGGGACCGGAGATCTCCTGGTGAGCGCGCAGGACGAACTGGGTCTGGCCGTCGAAGGCCTCCTGGAGGCGGTCTAGCATGTCGTTGAACTCCTCGGTCAGGCCGGCGATGTCATCACGGCCCTTGACGGGCAGGCGCCGGTTGAGGTCCTGGGTGGAGACGGAGGCGGCCGCGGTGCGCAGGTCGCGCAGGGGCCTGAGGATCTGGCGGGCCACGAGCAGCCCGACGACGCCGGTGAGGACCAGGACGGCCGCGCTGATGCCGACCATGAGCCAGATCGTGGCGTTGATCTGGTCCACGCGCGAGGCGGTGAAGCTCATGGTGATGACGGATAGGTGCTGGGAAGGGTCGTTGGGCTCGAGCTCGACCCGGGCCCAGCGGACCTCTCCGCTGCCGTAGTCGGTGGCGCCCGACGGCGACTGCAGCAGTTTCACGAACAGGGGATCCGTGCTGGTCAGGTTCAGGGTCGGGGCGGAGGCGCCGGAGGCCTGGGTGGCCTGGCCTGTGGCGTGGTTGTAGATGATGGTGGCTTCCCGGTCGGTGAGCTGCTGGCTGTCCCGGTAGACCTCCATGAGGCGGGTGGTGGAGGTGAAGGGCTGGGAGGTCCGCGGGTCGACGCCGGTGGCCGCGAAGTTCTGGAGCTCCTTGACCTCGTGGGCGACGTCGGTGTTGGCGGAGCGGGAGATGTCCGCCATGAGAGTGGAACGCACGGAGACGATCATGCTGGTCAGACCCAGGGCGACGACGAACAGTGTCCAGGCGACGATGCGCAGCCGGGCGGGGAGTCAGCTCCCCTCTCCGGCGGAGGAGAGGTGGACCGGGCTGGGCTGCGCGGGCGGGCCGGGGACGACGGCCATGAACTCGGCGGCCAACGCCAGCGCCACCGGGACGAGCATGAGCAGAGCCAGGGCGAGGATTCGGCGTGAGGTGTTCATGTCTCAACTGTCACGAGCCATCCCTAGAGGGACCACAAGTGAGCATGAGAGTTCTCTTATGTTAAATAGACTAACGAAACAGTAATATTTGTAGGTCTTTGATGATGGCTGGGGGTGCTGCTCGTGGCGGGGGACGTACGTGTCCCACGAGGACTGCGTCTTCCGACAGATCACTGGGGTCTGACTGTCGTCGTGTGCGGGAAGGGCACGTCCTGGGTGCGAAGGCACGTCCTCGATGTGTGCGGCCGGCCGCGTTGTCAGCGGGCCCGGCGTTGTCATCATCTGTGGACAGTTCGCGGTCTGCGGGTCCGGGAGCCGGCGCGGCCGCCTAGGTTGAAACCGCGGGCGCCCGACGGTGTCCAATGGTGCCAGCGGATTCACGGATGAGAGGACGGTCAGATCCATGGTGGTTCGGGGCGGGGACGGTGCGGACAGGGCGGGCGGCGCTGCCGGCATGAGCGCCGTCGGGCCGGCTGTCGAGGCGCGCGATCTGCGCAAGTCCTTCCCGACCCCCGGTGGGGAACCGATCGAGATCCTGCATGGCGTCTCCTGCGCGATGATGCTGGGGCGGATGACGGCGCTGGTCGGCCCCAGCGGCTCGGGCAAGTCGACGGCGCTGCTGTGCCTGGCCGGGTTGGAGGCGGCGACGTCGGGCCGGGTCAGGATCCTCGGGCACGACCTCGGCGGGCTCCCGGCGGCGCGGGTGGCCGAGCTCTACCGCGATCGGGTGGGCTTCGTCTTCCAGGCCTACAACCTCGTGCCCTACCTGACGGTACGGGAGAACATCACGATCGGTGACACTCTGTCCGGCCGGCGCCCCGATTCGGCGAGGGTGCGGGAAGTCCTGGCCGGGCTGGGGCTGGAGGCGCGCGCCGATGCGCCCACGACGACGCTCTCGGGCGGCGAGCAGCAGCGCGTCGCCCTGGGCCGAGTCCTCTACCGCCGTCCACCAGTCGTCTTCGCCGATGAGCCCACCGGGGCCCTGGACACCCGCTCGGCCGCCTTCGTCCTGGCCGAGCTGCGGCGCCTGGCCGACGATGGGGCCGCCGTCGTCCTCGTGACGCACGACCTGGGGGCCGCTGCCCTGGCGGAGACCGTGCTCATCATGCGCGATGGCCGCATTGTCGACCGCCGCTGTGGTGCCACCCCCGACGAGCTGCTGGCCGCCGTCAACCAGACGGGAGCTGCGGCATGACCCGCTACACCCTGCGCGCCCTGGCTGCCCAGTGGCGGGCCTGGTCGGGGACGGTGGCGGTGCTGGCCCTCGCCGCGGGGCTCGTCAACGTCTGCCTGGTGCACCGCATGACCGTCACCCGGCCCGACGTCGTCGCTGCGGCGTGGGCGGCGGGAGTGGACCCGGCCGAGCTCACGGTTCCGGGTGTCTCGGTCGCCTTCTACACCGCGATGGTGACGGTCCCGGTGGTGGCTGTCGTCGGGCAGTCCTGCGTGCAGGCACTGCGCACGAGCTGGGCCCTGTGGCGGCTCGCCGGCGCCCTGCCCCGGCAGGTCCTCGTCGCCGTCCTCGCCACCGTGGCGGTGCTGGGGCTGGTGGCCTGCGTGCCCGGGATCCTGCTGGGGATGGTGGCGGCCCAGCCCTTCGCCTCGGTACTCACCCGCCTGGCGGCCGCGCGCATGGGGCGGATCGAGGTCGCCCAGACGCCGACGACGCTGCTGCTCACCGTGGTGGTCGTGGTCGCCGTCGCGGTCCTGGGGGCAGTGGGCCCGGCACGCGCCGCGGTGCGGACGCCTGCCGTGGAGGCGGTTCGCGACGCGGCCCCGGGTGGGCGACGCCGCATGGGTGTGCTCCGGTGGGTCGCGGCGGGGCTGTGGGGGCTGGCGTGCGCCGGCCAGCTGGTGGCGGCCGTCCTGGTCCGGCCCGGCCGGATGGTGGAGGGGTGGCCGACCGGCGGGGGCCAGGCGACCCTGGCGTCCCTCCTGCTCGCGGTCCTCGTGGTGCTGCTCGCACCCGCGCTCATCCCGGGGCTGCTGCGGATGTGGTCGGCGCCGTTGGCGCGGCTGGGTGGGCCGTGGCTCATTGCGCGCCGTTCGGCGCTGTGGCGCAGTGCCTCGGCGGCGAGTGCCATCGGCCTGCTGGCCCTGGCGATCTCCTTCACTGCGGCGCTCACGACCAGTCTTGCCACGGGGCAGGCGGTGGTGGAGGCGGCGCACCTGAGCGTGGCGATCAACCAGGTGGACTCGCTGGTGCTGGCGGCGATCCTCGGGGCGATGGCGCTGCTGGGGGCCGTGGCCGTTGTCGGCATGTCCTCCCGGTCCCGGCAGCGTGAGCTCGCGGTATTGCGCTGCGCCGGGAGCACGGTGCGCGGCGTGCGCCGGCAGGTGGTCATCGAGGCGGGCCTGTACGTGGGGACGGCGCTGCTGATCTCGATCGTGCCGCTGGCGGTGACGGCGGTCGGCGAGGCTGTTTTCTACGCCAGGGCCGGGCTGCCGCTGGTGGTGCGCCCCGGCGTCGGGCCGGTGCTGCTGGTGGCGCTCCTGTCCTTTCTGGCCCTGGCTATGGTGCTGCTTGCTCCGATCCGGGGCGCCACCCGGACCCCGATCGGCACCGTCCTGGCGGCCGAGTGAGGTTGTGATCGGGTCGTACCGTTGGTTGCCTGGGGTTCGAGGAGTCTGGCAGAAGCGACAGCCCTCGCCTTGTGTCGACGCCTGCTGAGGTTTACACTCAAATCGCTCAAAACGATCAACTCGAAAACAGTGAACGAACAGCAGTGTTGGAGTGTGCCATGACCGTGACGATTGAGAGCAAGACCTACCTTCCTGAGGAGGATGTCGCCGGGCATTTTGCCGAGATAGTGACGGAACTGGAGGCATCCTCCGGTGCGACGCCCCGGCTGACCGTCAATGGTGAGACGATTGACCTCCCTCCCGCGGTGGCTGAGGCCCTTCTTCAGGTCGTGGATGCGATGCGTCGAGGATTGGCCGTGACGGTGGCGCCGCAGGATCAACGTCTGACGACCCAGGAGGCGGCTGACATGCTGGGCATCTCGCGGCCGACGCTGGTCAGGATGTTGGAGGC
This sequence comes from Actinomyces sp. Marseille-P3109, assembly GCF_900323545.1. NCBI lineage: Bacteria > Bacillati > Actinomycetota > Actinomycetes > Actinomycetales > Actinomycetaceae > Actinomyces > Actinomyces sp. Marseille-P3109. The sequence goes on along the minus strand of NZ_OOHN01000008.1, from coordinate 2,394,576 downwards.
CGGCGAGATCCCGTTTGAGAAGGTCAGACGGCATCGTCGCTTGTTCCTCACTGACGTGCTGGAATTCCGTGAGCGTCAGCGTCGGGCGGCGAATGAGGCCCTGTCGGACATGGTGGCCGACGCTCAGGCGATGGGCGCCTACGACGATGACCCCGTCGAGGCTCGCCAAGTCCTCAAGGATCTCCGCTCCCAGGACTGACCGATGGCGTTTTCCGCAGTACTTGATGCCTGTGTGCTGGTCCCCAGCACACTGCGAGACGTTCTTCTTGAGATTGCTGTACGGAAGGTCTATAGGCCTTTGTGGAGCGAGAAGATTGAGGAGGAGGTTGAGAGAACAGTACTTCGGCTGCACGCCTTGCGCGATAGGGATGAGGAGGAGTCCCGTGGCTACGTCAAACGACTTCGGCGGCGGATGAACCTGGCGCTGCCAGATGCCCAGGTGCAGGGTTGGGAGACTCTTCTACCCTCGGTCCCCAGACTTCCGGATCCTGGCGACCGGCACGTCGTCGCAGCGGCTCTCATGGGACGCGCGGACGTCATCGTCACGTTCAACCTCAAGGACTTCGACGATGCCGCTCTTCCTGGTGAGTTGTTCACCCAATCTCCAGACGAGTTTCTTCTCGATGTGCTGGGGCTGTATCCCGAGGCGGTTCGGAACGTGTTCACAACAGTGGTATCCCGGACTGGTCGTAAAGGGCCTCGATGGTCTGTCAACGACCTGCTCACCCGCCTCGAGAAAGAGGAACTGAATGCCTTCGTTACTGCTTGCCGTCAGGAGCTGACACTCTGAGGCGTCGGAAATTGTCTCGTGTTATTCGGTGTTTGCCGCGACTGTGCCTTGCGGCCTGCTGACTGCGGCCGGGGTTCAGATCTCGGGGCGTAGGGTACGGACGCAACGGGGAGGGAGGGACGCTGGTGTCCGGTGAAGAGCGCGGCTCGTCGTCGGCGATGAGGCTGAGGAACACCTGGCGGACGCTGGGGGAGTGGGTGCGCCAGCCGGCGCCTGCGCAGGCCGGCCCCGGCATCCTGTCCACGCTGCTTCTCATCCTGTGCGCCACCTACCAGGGCGGCATGATCGGCAGCGCGGTGCTGACCGGCCGCGTCGGCGACGGCGGCCTGGTTGGGGGGATCGCCCCGACCAGAATCGGATTCACGGTTCTCATCCTGGCGGCCATTGGGTCGACGGCGCTCCTGACTGCGCGGCGCAGGCACCCGCTGGCGGTCTTCCTGACCGAGTGCGCCGTGTACGTGGCGGCCTCGGCACTGGGGCTCAACAACTTCTTCCTCGTCCCGGTGCTGGTGGCGCTGGGGAGCGCGGTGAGCCGGCTCCCGCTGTGGCAGCACCTCGCGGTCATCGGTGCGGCCTGTCTCATGGCGACGGCCAGCGCCGTCCTGGTGGCCCCGCCCGGGATCCTGATGGAGGAGTGGCTCAGCCAGGTGGTCGCCGTCCTGATGACGGCCATCGCGGCGATGCTTGCGCGCAGCGTCGCGAACTGGCGGGCGGCGCAAGCCGACGCCAAAGCCGAGCGGGAGCGCTTCCGGGTGCTTCGGGCCGAGCGCGACCGCGCGGTGAGCCGGGCCGGTATCGCCGCGGAGCTGCACGACTCCGTGGGGCACGGCCTGACCACGATCATCGCTCTGTCCGAGGGGTTGGCCGGCAGCGCCGACCCGGAGGTCGATGAGGCGCTCGGTGGCATCAACGAGGTGGCCCGGGAGTGCCTGGAGCAGACGCGCCGGGCGGTCAGGGCCTTGGCCGACGGCGGGGACTCACCGAACCGGGACGGCGCCGGGTGCCGGTCCTGGGATGAGATCAGGAGCGTCGTCGGCAGGGTCCGGTCGCTGGGCGTCACGGTCGTCTTCACCGAGACCGGGCAGCGGGCCGACGACGAAGCCCAGGCCGACCTGTGCTTCGCGCTCACCCGGGAGGCGCTCACCAACGCGGTACGGCACGCCCCGGTGCTGTCGCAGGTGCAGGTGTCCTGGGACCACGGCGAGTCGGCGGTGACGGTGACGGTTCGCAACGACGGCGCCTCGGGTGACAGTGGCGGGGAAGACGACGGCTGCCGTGGTGGGTCTGCGGAGGGGACCGGCCTGCCGCGGCTGCGGGACCGGATCGAGGTGGCGGGAGGATCGCTGGACTGGGGGCCCGAGTCCGACGGCGGCTGGCTGGTGACGGCGACGGTGCCGAGAACTCGCGGTGAGGGCTGAGGCATGGGCGTGGAATCGGAGGGGTTGAGGCCGACGTCGGTCATGATCGTGGACGACCAGCGCTACGCGCGCCTGGGGCTGGCGCTCATGATCCGCAAGGCTCCGGACCTGCGCGTGGTGGGTGAGGCCGGTGACGGGCAGGAGGCGCTGGAGGTCCTGGAGCAGCTGAACCGGTCGTCGGGGCTGCCCGACGTCGTGCTCATGGATGTGCGCATGCCGGGCATGGACGGGATCAGCGCGACCCGGGCGATGGCGCGGCGGTTCCCGACGGTGAAGGTGCTGGTGCTGACCACCTACGACGAGGACGACTACGCCTTCGGGGCGTTGGAGGTGGGGGCGTCGGGGTTTCTGCTCAAGGACGTGCGCGCGGCGCAGCTGGCTCAGGCGGTGCGGGCGGTGGCGCAGGGTGATGCGGTGCTTACGCCGCGCGTCACCAAGGAGCTCATCGCGCGAGGGGTTCCGCGGGCGCTGTCCGGTGCGCAGCGCGAGGAGCTGCGGGAGAGGTTCGGGGCACTCACGCCCAGGGAGTTCGACGTGGCCCGGCTCATCGCGGAGGGGATGTCGAACGAGGAGATTGCCGAGCGGCTCGTGCTGCAGCCCGCCTCCGTGCGCCGCAACGTCAGTCGCATCCTGGCCAAGCTCCACCTGCGCGACCGCGTCCAAATCGCCGTCGCCTGGTACAAGGGTGATTGAAAAATAATGAGTAATCGACGTGAAGTTTAATGGGATTAGTTCAACTGAAATTAACGCAAAATAAGTTCGTTCGGAATAATGGAGTTTAACGTGAAAGCTTCATTAATTTTAGACTGATGGTTTTTGAGGCTCAAATTTGGGTCTTGAGTCTCCCGCCGTCGCAGTGCTACCCTCAAGGCACAGCTCAAGTGATTGGGTCTGAAAGGCAAAGTTTGCCAATCATTCTATGTGTTGCCAGCACTGCATTGAAGATATGGGGATCATTATGGATGACATTATTTCTGAAGTGCGTCGCTGTCTTGACTCGGGTCATTACCGTGCTGCGTTAGCTTTGGCTCTGAAAATCCCGGACATCTGTGGACTTGTCGAATATCCAGAGTGTCGAAAGAGGTCGACTAAACGATACGTGGCTTGGTTTAATGGCCACATCCTCGTCAACTAAGCTAAAAAGTTCACTCCTGAGGGTGAGGTGTCTGAATCGTACTTCAACGGCGATATGTGCTATTCGTTGCGTTGCAAGCTTCTTCACGAAGGAAATAGTCACATTGAAGCGAAATCAATAATTGTGAGACAAGTGGCTCTTCGTATTTGAGGGTGTGTCGTTGGCGCCTATGCTCCCCATGGCGGCGGTCAGGATGTCCAGAAGAGGGGCCGGCGCGGACGTGATGGCACGAGAGCTTCCACCCAGCGCCAAGTATTTCAGGCGTCAGGGAATCATTCGCTACTCGTACTCGAGCCTGGGGTGCAAGGATGACTCCTGGGTCGATGCTACCGAGGCCTTCTGCCGCGACCTGGAAGGACTGATCAGATGCCGGAAATACTAGATAACCGATACGCTCAGGGCGCGGTGGTGGTGCTCGGCGGGGTCCTGCTCATGTCCTTCGATGCAGCCCTCATCCGTGCTGTAGATCAGCCGGCCGGGGTGTTGTCGTTGTGGCGCGGCGTGCTGATATGCGCTGCCATGGTGCTGGCGGCAGGAGTCTGCCACGTTGCTGGAGTAAAGCAACGCTGGGACAACGAGTGGGCTGCTTGGGGTAACGGACTGATGTTCGGGATGGCATCGGTGGCGTTCGTGTACTCCATCGAGAGCACTTCCGTCGCTAACACGCTTTTTATCATGGCGACCATGCCGGTATGGTCGGCAGTTCTGGGACGAGTGTTTCTCCGGGCCAGCATCGACCGGCCGACGGTCCTGGCGATCCTGGCGTCGCTGGCCGGTATGACGGTCATCTTCGCTTCACAGCTGTCCAGCGCCGCAGGTCGGGGGGAACTGCTGGCCCTGCTGGCTGCCGTGTCGATGAGCGGTGGTTTCGTATGCTCCTCCAGACGCCGCTCCAGCCCCTTCCTCACCACTGCCGTCGGCGGGGCGCTGTGCGCAATCGCCGCTGCCGCCCTTCTGCATGGGGTCGAGGCTCCTGACGAGTCATCCTCGTGGCTGCCTCTGGTAGCCGAGGGCTTCGTGGTCATGCCGGTCGGTCTGGTCTGCTTATCGGTTGGGCCGAAGTTCCTGCCCGTGCACCATGTGGCGATCTTCGTGTTGGCGGAGACGGTGCTGGGCCCGGTGTGGGTGTGGCTGTTCTTCCGTGAGAATCCCGGGGCGGCCTCACTCGTAGGTGGGTCGGTGGTCATCGGGGCGATCATCGGCCTCAATATGCACTACATTCGCCGCTCAAGGAGGGAGGGAGCGGGTGCGACGTGATAAGCGTGACATGGGGGAGAGTTCGCCAATTGTCAAGTGTGCTGCGGTCGTTCTCCGCGGGAATAGCGTGTTGCTTGTCCGCAAGCGTGGTACGACCGACCTCATTTCTCCTGGAGGCAAGCTGGAGAGGGGGGAGTCGCATGTCGCCTGCCTCGGCCGTGAGCTTGATGAGGAGCTCGGGGTCTCGTTGGTGTCGGCCACCTACTTTGGTGCCTACGATGACGTCTCCATCTTCGACCGGAGCAGGATGATCACCCTATTCGTCTACATGTGCGATATTGTGGGCGACCCGGTCCCTCGCTCTGAGATCGAGGCCGTAGAGTGGGTCCCCGTGACCTGCTCGCCAGGTGATGGGTCCACCTTTCAGAGCAGGGTGATTCCTGATATTGCAAGGATGCGTGGTCAATGCTGAGCGGCCCGGTGGGCGTGGTGACAGACCTGGACGGGACCGTCGTCTTCGGCGGAGTCGCCGATCCACGGCTGGCCCCCTTTCTCAGGCGGGCCGCGGGATGTGAGGACATTTCGGTCATCGTGGCGACCTCGCGTGCGCCCCGAGGAATGGTCGAGGTACTGGGGGACGCCGTGACCTGCCTGGAAGGATCGGTCTGCCTCAACGGGGCTCTCTTGTGCCTAGGAGACAAGGAGAGGCGCTACCCCATGAGTGCGGATCACGTTCGCGCCGTCGTGGACGCCGCCTTCCGCGCGGGCATGCCCCTCTACGTGGACCAGGGCCACTCTTTCACCGCACTGGCAGGGCATGATCCTCTCGCAGAGCCGTCGTCACGGGCGGTGTCTGCAGCGGTCTCAGATGTCGCTGCGTCTCCAGGGGCAGCGGCAGAGAAGGAGACCCGGCGAAGGGGCGGCCAAGACTCCGAGACGGCACCGGGCCTCTGGGACGGCCTGGAGCACATGCGGGACTACCCGGATGGCAAGTGGTACACCGACCCGGCGCAGGTGCCGACTGAGGACGTGCTCAAGGTGACGGTCGTCAGCAGGAGGTACCAGGGCCGTGCGGGGCAGGACATCATCAGGCAGAGGATTGCCGATCCGCTACAGGGAGCGTCGGGTACGAGGGCTGCTGGCGCGCAGGAGACGGGCGGCCCAGAGCCCGCGGACACTCTCCAGGACTTGCTGGGACTGCGCCTCGACGGCGTCGTCGCTTACCCGCATGAGGACGGCGTGGTCGACGTCTGCGCGGCAGGGGTGGACAAGAGCGTCTGCATGAGGCTGCCGACCGGCGAGGAGGAGCTGGCCGCCTCGGGATGGGCGGATACCTCAGGAAGGACGGCCGTCATGGGGCAGACGCCGGGCCTTCGCCACCGGCCCGTCTCCACGTGGGTCGCGGTAGGCAACGACGCCAACGAGGTGGCGATGATCCGCGCGGCAGACATCGGTGTCATCGTCGGGGACGGCCTGGAAGAGGTCAGGGCGAGGAGGCGGACGGTCCGCGTCCCCTCGCGCCCCGGTGCGGTGGTGTCCATTCTGGAGCAGCTGCTTGAGCTGCACCACTAACGTCACCAACTGGCGGGTTCTGGTGGTGGATGCACTACCAGAACCGACCGTACCCGTACGCGTGAGATGTCCCCGTTCGGCCGGGAATGCGCCCGGCCATGTTGCCTCAGGATTCGGGCTTGAAGCCGATGACCTTCCCGTCGTCCTTGTCGTAGCCGATGACGAGGTCGGGTGTCGCGATGATGAGCGAGTCCCCGCTCTTCCAATCGATCCCGCTGAAGGCGATCTCCCGGCCGGTCTTGACGTTCATGAGCATCTGTATCGAGTTGACGTCCCCGCGGTTCCACGTGGTCAGCTTGACGACGCCGCCGTTCCGAGAATCCGTCGCACCGGACGCGCACGTGGGAGAGTCCGAGTCATAGGAGGAACCGCCGCTGTCCTTGGGTTGAGGGACGCTGATGGACTTGCCCTTCTTCGGGCTGAGCTTGGTGATGCATCCTTTTTTGTCAGCTGTTGCTGTCAGCTTGGCCTCGCTGTAGTCCTGGTCCTTGAAATAGGTGCGGTACTCCTCGGCGGTAAGGAGTTCCTCCTCGCTCAGGACAACCCTCTCTCCCGCTGCGAAGGTCACAGTGTAGCTGCTCTGCTTCTTGCCCTTGAAGTCGTACATCGTTGCCTCGTACTGAGTTTTCAGTGACGAGTCCGAATCCGAGTCGGAATCCTCGTCCTTCTCGAAGGTCCCCCAGCCGTCCTTGAAGGAGATGCTCATGAGGTCGGGGTCGGCCTTGGAGTCTCCGCCCAGAATGAGCGTCTCCCCGCTGTCGATGTTGATGATGACGTTGTACAGCCAGGTGTAGCGCTGGTTTCCCCTGGTGAGGATGGATTGGTTGTTATAGAAGGTGGAGGAGGACATCTCTCCCGCCCCAGGGATCTCACGCGTCCACTTCTGCTGCTTCTGGGAGTCCCAGGCGGTGCACTTGTCACTCGCCTTGCAGGAGATGGCGATGTCGTCGGCGATGATCGCCGACTTCTCATCGCCCCAGGGGGCTGACGAGGTGTCGCCGGACTGAAGGTCGATGAGCGTGGACTTGTAGACGAGTGTGTTGTCACCCCAGCTCTGAAAACTGGGGGCGGGGCCATAGGGGGAGCTCAGGTCCTCGTCGTCGAGGGTGGTCTGCCATGCCTCCTTCATATTGTTTCCCAACGCGGTGTAGCCGGTCAGAGTGCCGTCGGACCTGTCGAGCGTGAGGAAATGATGGCCGGCCACGTAGGGCTCCTTGTTGGCTGCGACATCGACGCTCCATGCCTTGTCCGCGCCGTTGACCCAGGCCTCCGATGGGGTCACGAACGGAGAGGACGAGGAGACGTCGCTCCGCCACAGGAAGTACCAGGCGGTCACGCCGCCTCCGGTCAGGAGCAGGGCAATCGGCAGAACAATCGCGAGCACCGTGAGGCCCCGCCTCCTCCGAGGCTGGGCCGGTGGCGCGTACATCGGTGCGCCATACGCTGGTGCGGCGAACTGGCCCTGACTCTGGCCCTGTGCCTGCCCCGGCAGCACGCCGATCCGTACCCCGGGCGGCATCGCGGGCTGCTGATCCACGTGCTGGGCGGCCGACTGCATCGACGGAGCCGAGTAGTGCCGGGAGGGTGGCGGCAGGGCGATGGGCTGCGCCACCTGAGACGGGTCCTGCAGGAGCGGGCTCTGCTGGGGCTGGGCGACCGCCCCATATCCGTACCCCTGAGGCGCGGCCCCCTGGGTCGAGGCCCCCTGCGGTACCGCCCCGGGCGTCGTCGGCTGGACGCTGCCATAGCCTTGGGATGTCTGCCCGTAGCCGGAGCCGGCGGAGGCCGCCTGCTGCGATTGGGGCCCCACCGCCATCGTCGGCGCCATCGGGGCGATCTGGCCGGGGGCCTGCGGCTGTCCCGGCTGCGCGGGCGGCGCGACCCCGGCGGACTGGGGCGCGCCCCGCCCGGCCTGGCGCGCCAGCACCTCCTGGACGACGACGTCGTCGGACCGCTCCAGCATCGCGCGGACCTGGGGCGGGATCGACGGGTTGGTCGCCAGGATCGAGTGCAGGTCGGGACGGGTGGCGGCGATCCGCTCAAGGTCCTGCGGCGAGGCGAACCTGCTGAGTGCCGTCGTCGCGTCGTAGTCCGCGGAAGAAGGTGAGTGCCCCGTCGTCATGGCTCCCGAGCCTAACGGACTTTACGGCGGCATACCGCGGAGTCAGGCCATCAGCACCCGACTCGTTGTTGTTCGAGGGGCAGGCAGTGTATCGGTCAGCTGAGGATTCAGTCGACGATGCCGTAGAGGCGGTCCCCGGCGTCGCCGAGCCCGGGCACGATGTAGGCGTGCTCGTTGAGCCGCTCATCGACCCCGGCGGTCACCACCGTGACGTTCGCGCGCTCCCCGACGGCCTCCTCGAGCGTCCTGACGCCCTCGGGAGCGGCGATGAGGCACAGCGCGGTGACGTCGCGCGCCCCGCGCTCAAGCAGGTAGTCGATGGCGGCCACGAGGGTGTGGCCGGTGGCGAGCATGGGGTCGACGACGAAGCACTGCCTGCCCGAGAGGTCGTCGGGCAGACGGTTGGCGTAGGTCTCCACCTCCAGGGTGTCCTCATCGCGCTTCATCCCCAGGAAGCCGACCTCGGCGGTGGGCAGCAGGCGCGTCATGCCCTCCAACATTCCCAGGCCCGCGCGCAGGATCGGCACCACGATCGGTCGTGGATCGGCCAGACGGCGGCACTGCGCCACCGCCACGGGGGTGCGGATCTCCACCTCCTCGGTGCGCACCTCGCGGGTGGCCTCGTAGGCGAGCAGGGTGACGAGCTCGTCCACCAGCTGGCGGAAGACCGCCGACGGCGTCCTCTCGTCTCGCAGCACGGAGAGCTTGTGATCGATGAGGGGATGATCGGCAACGTGGAGGCGCATGGGGACAGCCTAATCCTACAGTCGAGCCCACACCGCTCCGACGCCGCGCCGGCCTCGTCCTCGCTCACGGCGTGACCACTGCGCCGTGTGGTCAGTTTCAGGCCCGGGCATGCAACCAGGCCAGGACGGCCCGTACACGCCGGTTCTCCTCGCCCGGCTGCAGGTCCAGCCCCCGGAAGATGTTCGCCACATGCTTGGCCACCGCCCCGTCGGAGAGCACCAGCCGCTCGGCGATCTGCGCGTTCGACAGCCCTTGCGCCATGAGCTCGAGTACTTCCTGCTCGCGCCGTGTCAGCCGGTCCAGTCCCGCTCCGCCCGGCGCCGCGCTCGCGATCCCGCCCGGCGGTGTCGGCGGCGATCCCACCCGGACAGGCACCGGCACCCAAGGGCCGGGTGGTGTGGCGGCCGCACTCATCGGCGCACCGGACGCCGCTCCTGGCGTCTGCTCCGTCATTGCTCCCGCGACTCCTGCAGCCTGACCGGTCCAGGTAGCGGGGGCCGCCTCGTGCCCGGTGGCGGCGGCGCGGGCGGCCTTCATGAGGTGGGAGACCACTTCGGGGTCGATGACCACTCCGCCGCCCACGACGACGTCGAGCGAGTGCAGGAAGTCCGCCACCCGCCCCACGCGTTCCTTGAGCAGGTAGCCCACAGCGCCACCGCCGCCGCCGGTCGGGGATGTCGGGGACTCGGTCTCCTCCAGCAGATCCTGCACGTAGGGCCCGGCCACGTAGGCGCTCAGCACCACCACCGGCAGCCCCGGATGGGCCCGGCGCAGGTCGATGGCTGCGCGCAGCCCGTCATCCGTGCCGGTCGGCGGCATCCGCACGTCGGTGACGACGACGTCGGGCAGCTGCCCGGCAGCGGCCAGACGCTCGACCTCGGTGCGCAGGGCGTCGGCGTCGGCCACTTGTGCCACGACCTCGTGGCCGGCGGTGGTCAGCAGCCCTGCCAGTCCTTCACGTAGAAGGGTGGCGTCATCGGCGAGCATGATCCTCATGGGGACATCCTGCCCCAGTCGACCGGGTGGGTGTGGGTTGTGGACACCGGGATCTCTCCCAGGACGCCGGTGCCGCCGGGATCACCGCGGCGGCCGGATCCGTCATGGCCGCCAGGTCTGCAGACCTTGTGAAGGCTGGTGACGTGCTCACGCAGGAGCCGACACCGCTGCCGGCGTCAGCGCTTGCGGCCGGGCCTGTCGGCCCTGGGAGACGCCCGCCGGACCGGCCTCTTGAGCGGCGGGCGCCTGGTCGCCCCCGTGACCGCTGGGTCGCCCGTCCGGCCGATCCTGCTGATCGCCCGCCCGGCCATCCTCCGGGCCGTCCGCGCCCCAAGGCGGCGTCAGCGGGGCCGTGATCATCAGCCGTGTCCCACCGCCGACGGGGGAGTCGACCTCCAACTGCCCACCGATGGACTCCACCCGCTGCACCATGCCCCGCAGGCCGGTGGCATTCTCGCGCTCGGGGTCGGCCCCGCCGCGCCCGTTGTCGGTCACGAGGGCGCTCAGCCCGCTGTCCGTGCAGTGCAGTGTCACCGTTGCACGCTCGGCTTGAGCGTGCTTGGCGGCGTTCGTGACTGCCTCGGACACCGCGAAGTAGACGACCGTCGCCACAGGCTGCGAGATCTGGGCCAGGTCGTCCTCCTCGGCATTGACGACGACACTGGTCGGCAGCGGGGCCCGACCCGCCAGATCCTTCAGAGCCGGTGCCAGGCCGCGTTCGGACAGGACTGCCGGGCGGATGCCGCGCACCGTCTCACGCAGGTCCCGTAGGGCCGCCTCAGCGCGGTCCTGCGCCGTGTCTATCCCCTTCAGCAGGGTGGTACGGGACGTGGCGTTGGCACCGTCGTCGGGCAGGGACTCGGCGGCCAGGCGCAGCCCGCCCAGGCTCATGGTGAGGGCGACGAGGTCCTGCTGGGCGCCGTCGTGCAGGTCCCGCTCAATGCGGGTGCGCTCGGCCTCGAAGGCATCCATGAGGGTGGCGCGGCTGGCCGTGAGGTGGCCGACCTCGGCGGTCAGCTGCTCCAGGCGCTGCTTCTTGCGCTCGCCCGACAGCGCCTCCACCAGCAGCAGCCGCAGTGCCCCGAAACCCAGGAGCGCCCCGGCGGCGAGGCCCAGGCCGAGCAACCCGGCCGGCACCAGCAGCCAGGCCTGCTGCGGGCCGGTGACCGTCATCTCCGGACCGAACAGACGAACTGTGAAGGTGTCCTCCGGGGAGGCCAGGAACGGCGCCAGGATACTGCTGACCGCCGCGGTACCGAGGAATCCGCCGACGAGGAATGATGCCGTGGTCAGGGCCAGGCCCCCCAGGCACAGGGGCAGGTCCTGCCGCCAGAACTCCGCGTGGGCGGGACGCGCCAGCAGCCACGGAGTCTTGCGCTCACCCTCCTTGCGGCCAGAGGGGGCATCCGCACCCAATCTGCGCGCAATGATGCGCTCCAACGCCGCCCCCAGGGGGACCGACAGGTGGAACATCAAGGTGGCTGGGAGGAGGAATAAGACCTTCGGCATCCACAGCACGGCGTGCAGGAGCTCCCACCCGATGATGCGGGGCCACAGGCTACGCCGGCTGTACCAGGCGGGGCGGTGATCGGTAGGCGGGACGCTGGTGGGCATCGAGGTCATGTCGACGACGCTAACGGGATGACGTTTGGGGTGCACTCGTGCTGGCTCCCGTGTGGGGGCTGTACAGGGCGGCAAGGTGGTGCTGGCACCCCGGAGGTAGTGCTCACGCGACCAGGGGTGAGGTAGGGCTAGCCGGATACGAAGACGGGGGTGAGCACCAGTGCGATGGCGGCCCGTGGAGAGTGAACTGGTGCACATGAGCCTCGACCCGTTCCTTCCACGCCATGCAGCCGCTGCCTGCGACACCTCCGGCCCCACCTCCTCAGGACCGGCCCGCACGCCCACCCGCGTCCAGGACTCCGCCGGAACCGAGGTGCTCGGGCCGGGAACCGACGAGCCGGTGCTGCCGGCGGACTCCGATGAGGTACGTGTCCACGAACGACATCGGGGCTATACGCGCTGGTACGTGGCGGTGGGCGCCGAAGCCGTGGCGCTGGCGCTGCTGATTGTCGTCGTCGGGCAACAGCTGACGCCGGTCCTGGGAGCCACCGCGCCAGACGGTATAGCGGAGAGCTTGGCGCACGACCTGGGGCCGGGTGCGCGCGAGCTGCTCGCCAGGATGAGCGGCGCCGAGGTGCGGGCCTGGCTGCCGTCGGTCCTGGCCGCACTGTTCACCATTATGGGACCCTGGCTGAGGAGGTCGGCTGTGCGATGGGGGCTGGGCTCCCTAGCGGGAAGCCGAACGGTATCCGTCCTCACCTGGCTCGTCGTTACGGTCGCAGGGATGTGGGGGCTGTCATGATCCGTCGCCAGGGGCACCCCACCGCAGACGGCGCCGAGCCGGGCGCCTTTTGCGGAGCCCAACAGAAATTCGGCCCGGCTACGCGAGAAATGCCGGTCTCGGCACCTCCGATGACGCCGCCGACGCGGGTGCCGCCGGCCATTGAGGTAGCCGGACTCACCCGCGTCTTCCCCGTCGAAGGCCGCCGCAACGCCGACGTCACCGCGCTTGACGGCGTCAACCTCGTCCTGCCCGTCGGCAGCTTCACCGCCCTGGTCGGTGCCTCCGGCTGCGGCAAGTCAACTCTCCTGCAGTGCATCGCCGGGCTCGACGCCCCCACCGCCGGCATCGTCCAGCTCCTCGGCACCCGGACGAGCTCGCTGCGCCCCCGGCCTGCTGCCCGCTTCCGGGCCCGGCACGTCGGCTTCGTCTTCCAGGACGACAACCTCGTCACCTCCCTGTCCGCGCGCGACAACGTCGCCCTGCCCGGTCGCCTACGCCGTAGACCCCTGAGCCGCAGTGCCGTCGACGAGGCCCTTGAGCGTGTGGGTCTGAGCGACCAGTCCCGCCATCTGCCTCACCAGATGAGCGGTGGCGAGCGGCAGCGCGTCGCCATTGCCCGCGTCCTGGCCTCCCGCCCCGATATCGTCTTCGCCGATGAGCCCACGGCCGCCCTCGACGTCGCAGCCGCCGCGACCGTCCTCGACTGGCTCGCCGAGCTCGCCGGAGGCCCCGGTGCTGTGCCTGGCGCCGTGCCCGCAGCTCCTGCCCCGAAGTCGGCCACCGTCCTCATGGTGACGCACGACGCCGCAGCCGCCGCCCGGGCCCAGCACGTCCTCGTCATGGATGCCGGTCGTCTCGTCGCCGCCCTACCCGGAGGTGACCCCGCCGCCGTCTCCGACGCCGTCCTGTCCGCCCGCGGTGCCGGAGGCTCCCGATGATCCGCCTGCTCCTGTCCGACCTGCGCCACCACGCCGGCTCCTGGGCGTGGACCGCCGTCGTCGCCGTCGTCGCGGCGGCCTCCATCGCCGGTCAGTTCAGGGTCGTCCACGGAATCAAGGCCTCCGCCAAGACCCTCGGCGGTGTTGATATGGAGAGCGTCAATGTGCTTACCGGAATCATCATCGGCACGGTGGTCATCTCAGCCATGACCGTCTTGTCCTCCACCAGCAACCTGGCGGTCTCCCAGCGAGAGCGCGACCACGGGCTGTGGAAGGCCCTGGGCATGAGCCCGACCAGGGTCCGCCTGATCATCCAGGGCCAGCTCCTCGTCCTGGGGCTGCTCGCCTCCCTCGCCGCGGTGCCGCTGAGCCTGCCGATCGGCCGGTTCATGATGCACCGGCTCGTCTCCGACGGCATCTCCCTGCCCGGCGCCGTACCCCAGTGGGATCCCGCCGACCTCATCTGGACCGCGATCATCAGCGCCGGCACCCTCGTCATGGGAGGTCGGGGCGCCGCCAAACGGGCCTCGCGCACCCCGGAGGCCCTGCTGCTGCGCGGGACCGGCGGGCAGCGAACGCAGCGGGACAAGGGCCGTGCCTCCCGGGGCGTCCTGCGACTGTTCTGGGCCGTCCTGGCCGCATCCGGGTGGGTCACGGCGCTCCTCACCATCCGCAACGGGGCGAATCAGGAGAACATCTTCATGGCGATCTTCAACGGCGCCCTGAGCGGGCTGATCCTCGTGTGCATCCTGTGCAGCTGGCTCAGTCCGGTGCTGGAGCGTCTGCTCGCCGCCCTGATCCCGAGTCCCGGCGTCGCCTGGCACGTCGCCGGACGCACCTGCGCCCTGGAGACGCGCCGCTCGGCGGCCACCGTCCTGCCCTTCGTGGTGACGATCGGGCTGGTCGCCATCGCCTTCGGTCCGGCGTCGGTTTCTCCCGACGTGAGCGTCGGGGCATTCTCCTCCGTGTTCGGGCTGCCCTTCCTCGTGTCCTGGACCGGGGGTGTGGCCGTCATCGCCATGAGCGCGGGCCGACGTCGTCGTGACGCCGCCCTCCTGCGTGCCGCCGGCGCCATGGAGCACGACGTCCTGGCCATCGAGGTCCTTGAGGGATTTCTCCACGCCGCCGCTGCGACCGTCCTCGGCCTGCTCGTCACCCTGGCCACGGCCGTCCTCCTGTCCGAGGCTCTGCACCGGTCCCTGGCCAGCATTCTGACGGACTTCCCCTGGACGACGCTGGGCCTCGTGTGCGCGGCGACCCTGGCGACCACCTGCCTGGCCGTCGTCGTCTCGGCTCGAGCCGGAGCGCTCGCGGGCGAGCAGAGCCTGGGGCAGGTCCTGCGTGCCCGCGACTGATGCGCCGACCTGTCTGTGCGGAACGTCCCCGTCAACAGACGGGGCAGCACCGAGCCGGGCATTTCTCGCGTAGCCCGACAGAAATTCCGTAGGGCTACGCGAGAAATGCCCGGCTCGGCGCCGTTGGTCCCGTCGACGCACCGGCCCGGCTCGGCGCCGTTGATCCCGTCGACGCACCGGTTGGGCCGGGCGCGAAAGGGGCTGACGCCGTACCCTCCGACGGGACTAGGTTGCCTGCACCGAGCGCATCGAAGGAGAACTCATGGCCACTGACTCCGCCCCCACCATCACTCTCAACAACGGCGTCGACATCCCCCAGATCGGCTACGGCGTCTTCCAGACCCCGCCGGATGAGACTGAGCGGGCCGTGCTCGAGGCCTTCGAGGTGGGCTACCGCCACGTCGACACCGCCCAGGCCTACCGCAACGAGGAGGGTGTGGGCGCCGCCGTCGCCGCCTCTGGGCTGCCCCGCGAGAATGTCTTCCTGACCACCAAGGTGTGGATCTCCAACGCCGGGGACGAGCGTGCCGCCCGCTCCATCGATGGCTCCCTGCGCCGCCTGGGCACCGACTACATCGACCTGCTTCTGGTCCACCAGCCCTTCGGCGACTACTACGGCACCTACCGCGCCATGGAGAAGGCCCTGGACGCCGGCAAGGTCCGCGCCATCGGCGTCTCCAACTTCTTCCCCGACCGGTTCGTGGACCTGGCGCAGCACGTCGAGGTGCCCCCGGCCGTCAACCAGATGGAGACCCACGTCTTCAACGAGCAGGCCGACAACCGCATCTGGTACGCCAAGTACGGCACCGCCCTGGAGTCATGGGGGCCGCTGGCCCAGGGCCGCAACAACATCTTCACCCACCCGGTGCTCACCGCCGCCGGCGAGAAGTACGGCAAGTCCGCCGCCCAGGTGGCCCTGCGCTACCTCATCCAGCTCGACGTCATCGTCATCCCCAAGACGGTCCACCGCGAGCGCATGGTCACCAACCTCGATGTCACCGACTTCCAGCTCGACGACGCCGACATGCGGGCCATCGCCGCCCTCGACGAGGGGCGGGGCGTCGTCGACCACTACGACCCCGAGCTCCAGGAGCGCCTCTCCGCCTACACGATCGAGGAGGACTGACCCTCCCGGCCTTCTCCGACTGCTCCCGGCCACTGGCGGGGACGTTCCGCGCGGCCGGGTGCAACTGAAACCGGGCGGGGACATTCGACGCCGTCGGGGACAGGAATTCTGTCCCCGCCCGCGTGGAACGTCCCGTTGGCGTGCGGGCAGGTGCGGGTCAGAGCCGGCGTGAGAACCGGGACTCGGTCTTCTCGGAGGTGCCCACGTACTCCAGCCAGCGCTCGTAGTGGTCGAGCACGTCATGGGCCACCTGGTCGGAGTTCCAGTCGACGACGTCGTAGCCCTGGCCGCCGCTGTGCGGGCGCACCTCGAGGCGCACCGTGAGGTCGTCGGCCTCGTGGACGGCGAACCCGTAGGCGGGCACGGGCGTGACCACCATGCGCACCACGTAGCGGAAGGAGTCGATGGAGCTGGACTGCTCCTCCCCGACCTCGCTGGCCGGCTCGGAGGAGACGACCAGGCTGGCCCGCCCCAGGAAGGTGCGCTCGTCGTCGGGGTCCTGCGCCTCGGGCCCCTCAACGAAGACCTCGGCGGAGACGTTCTCCTTGCGCAGCTCGGTGGCCACGGCCTCCAGGGCCGGCACGATGCGCCGCTCCATGGCGTGGCCGGCCTCGTCGGGCGAGACGGAGTTGAGGGTGTGGGCCAGGCGCTCGCGCCACGGCGTCTGCTCCAGACCGGCCGCCGAGCCGTTGAAGCCCAGGGCGCGGTTGCGGTTGGCGATGGACAGGGCCTGGTTGTAGGTGTCCTCGGTGCTCAGGGACCGCCACAGCGTGTACATGATGAGGATGAGCACCCCGGAGAAGGGCAGCGCCATGACGATCGTGGCCTGCTGGAGGATGGGGATGCCGCCGGCCACGAGCATCGCGATGGTGAGGATGCCGGTCAGGGTGGCCCAGAAGATCCGCAGCCAGGCGGTGGCGTCCTGGCGCGCCGAGCGGATACGGCTGGAGAGATTGGCCATGACCAGGGCCCCGGAGTCGGCGCTGGTGACGTAGAAGAGGATGCCGATGAACAGGGCCAGGGCGATGAGGATCTTCTGCCCCGGCAGGTGCTCCAGCATCCAGTACAGGCCCTGCTCGGGCTGGTTGAGGGTGATGTCGCGGAACTCGCCGTTGCCGCGGATGACCAGGTCGAGGGCGTGGTTGCCGAAAATGGCCACCCACATGAGGATGTAGCAGAAGGGCAGCAGGAGGCTGCCGAGCACGAACTGGCGGATGGTGCGGCCGCGCGAGATACGGGCCAGGAACATGCCCACGAAGGCCGCCCAGGCGATCCACCAGGCCCAGAAGAACAGGGTCCAGGCGTTGAGCCACTCATCGGGCCGGTTGTAGGCGTAGGTCTCCAGCGTCAGCAGCGGGAAGCGGGTGAAGAAGTCGCCGATGGAGCCCACGAGCGCGTCGATGAGGAAGGCGGCGTTTCCGGTGATGAGCACCCACAGGGCCAGGCCGATGGCCAGCAGCACGTTGATGGTGGACAGGACGCGCACGCCGCGGTCGACGCCGGAGACGGCTGAGACGGTCGCCATGATGACGGCCAGGGCGGTCAGCCCGATCTGGGTGGGGAAGCCCTGCGGCAGCCCGAACAGGATGTTGAGGGCCACATTGAGCTGGACGACGCCGACCCCCAGCGAGGCCGCGATGCCGAAGACCCCGCCGACGAGTGCCGCGGCGTCGACGACGTCGCCGATGATGCCCTCGGTGTGCCGGCCCAGCAGCGGACGCAGGGTGGAGCGCAGCGTGAGCGTGTCACGGCGTCGGTAGGCGAAATAGGCCATGGACAGGCCCACCAGTGCGTACAGGCCCCAGCCTGAGATGCCGTAGTGGAACAGGGACAGGACGATCGCGTCGCGGGCGGCCTGGACGGTCTGACCGTCCCCGGTGGGCGGGTGCATGTACTGGTCGACCGGTTCGGCGACGGCGAAGAACAGGATCTCGGTGCCGATACCGGCCGCGAAGAGCATGGCCGTCCAGGAGAAGGTGGAGAAGTCCGGTGTCGAGTTGTCCGGCCCCAGGCGCACCCGACCGAAGCGGGAGAAGGCCAGCGCCAGGATGAAGACGAGCGCGGCGGTGATGAGGAGGATGTAGAAGGACCCGAACCAGCGGCTCGTCCAGGTCACGGCCGTGCCGAAGGCGTCGTTGACCACCTGGGGGGCGAAGATCGCGGCCAGGGCGACGACGGTGATGATGGCGGCTGAGACGAAGAAGACCACCGGGTTGAGAGGCTGCTTGCCGGGCGGGTCGTCGGGCTGAACGCCGGACTGGGACTCGGGCTGAGCCTCGAGCGGTGGAGTGTGCTCAGAGGGATGGGGGGCGCGGTCTGAGGGCTCGTCCTTTGTGGACTCGCTCTGCTCGCTCGTTTCGGGGGACCGGCTCACCGACCTGCTCCGTTCTTCATGGGGACTCGTTGGAGTACTGGGCTTGGGGACGCGAGGGGAAGCCACCAAGACACCGGGGACAAGATATAGGGGGTGCCGGCGGGTCAGGTACCGGCCCGGGTCCGGGCGCCTCGTGTGGAGCCTATAACGGAGACGATGTGTCCGTTATGTATTCCGCCCGACACTGGTCGGCGGCGTCAGGGCTGTGAGGGGCAGTTCTCGGCGCGTGAGGTCCGATCGCAATCGGTGAGCTGAGGTGGCACGGATCGAGCGGAGTCGGGCGAGAGCGGGGTGAGAACGGTTGCTCCGTCGTTCCCCCTCCTGGTCTGTCATCCTTGGGGCTGTGACGCCTTCACCTTCCGCGCAGCCGCCGGTCCCTCCCGCCCCGGCCGACGTCGGTGCGGGCCGGGGCGCTGCAGGCGCTGCCGGCGTCGTGGGCCGAGCAGCCGACCGTGTCCTGGACGCCGCGATGGCCCGGGCCCTGGAACTGGCCCGCTCGGCGGGTGAGGCGGGGGAGGTGCCGGTGGGCGCCGTCGTCCTCTCGCCGCAGGGAGCCGTCCTGGCCGAGGCCGCCAACGCCCGCCAGGCCGAGCACGACCCGACGGCGCACGCCGAGATCCGCGCCCTGCGCGCAGCCGGCGCGGCCCTGGGCGACTCCCACCTGGACGACTGCACCCTCGTAGTCACCCTCGAGCCGTGCACCATGTGCGCCGGCGCCATCGTCCTGGCCCGGGTGGCCCGACTGATCCTGGGGGCCTGGGAGCCGAGAACCGGCGCCTGCGGCTCGGTGCGCGACGTCGTGCGCGACGCCCGCGCCAACCACCAGGTCGAGGTGCGCGCCGGCCTGCGCGCCCAGGAGTCCCAGGACCTCCTGACCGCCTTCTTCGCCGACCGCCGCTGAGGGCCGACGTCGGTCGTGACTGATACCGCAGAATGCCGCGTTGGGGCGCGGGCCGCCGTCCGTGTACCCTCATGAGCGAGGTAGCGTGTCCGAGCGGCCGAAGGTGCAGATCTCGAAAGTCTGTGTGGTTCATAGCCACCCTGGGTTCGAATCCCAGCGCTACCGCCACCACGGGAGGGCCCGCCGAGCAGCCACGAGCTGTCCGGCGGGCCCTGACCGTCTCTCGTCACGCGGAGAGCCGTCCAGTGCAACGCCGTGAAACGGGCTGCAACGTCAGATGCGGCAGGACCTGCACACCTGCCACGCGCGCTGAAAGCGCT
The DNA here is from genome assembly GCF_900323545.1 of Actinomyces sp. Marseille-P3109. Classification (NCBI taxonomy): domain Bacteria; kingdom Bacillati; phylum Actinomycetota; class Actinomycetes; order Actinomycetales; family Actinomycetaceae; genus Actinomyces; species Actinomyces sp. Marseille-P3109. The sequence continues at coordinate 2,375,238 of NZ_OOHN01000008.1, read as the reverse complement.
TGGTCCCTCATGTGTCCGATGTCGGGATCTACCCTTGACCCATGAGTCGCCGTCCCCACGAATCCCGCACCCCGGCCGCCCGCGAGACCCCGACGGTGACCAGCCCGCTCATGGACCGGGCCACGTCCAGGCGCGGCTCGCGCGCCAGCGTGGAGTCCACCACCACCCGGATCCCGGGAACCGTCAGCGAGGACTCGGCCACATTCGTGGACACCACGACGCGCCGCCGCCCCGCCGGGCTCGGGGTCAGGGCCGTGTCCTGCGCGCTCGCGGGCAGGCGGCCGTGCAGCGGAAGGACGTCCACGTTCCCGGGCGCGCCGGCGCGCAGGCGAGCGACAACGTCGTCGACCTCGCGGGCCCCGGGCAGGAAGACCAGCACATCACCGTCCTGCTCGGCCAGGGCCTGCTCCACGGTGGCGGCGACGTGAGCGAGGAACTCGCGCGGCACCCCGCGCGGCCCCAGACGACCGGTCCGTCCCGGCGGCGCCCACACCTTCTCCAGGGGGTGGAGGCGGCCGGGAACCTTCACCAGCGGCGCCCGGCCCCGGCCTGCATCGTTCGTGCCGCCCGAACCCTCCAGCGTGCCGCCCAGGATGTCGCGCAGGCGATCGGCGTCGAGCGTGGCGGACATGGCCACGAGCGTGAGGTCCTCGCGCAGGGCGGCGCGTGCGTCCGTCAGGAACGCTAGGAGCAGGTCGCTCTCCAGGGATCGCTCGTGGACCTCGTCGAGGATGACGGCGTCGACGCCGACCAGTTCCGGGTCGCGTTGGAGGCGACGCAGGAGGAGTCCAGCGGTGACGATCTCGATCCGGGTGTCCGGGCCGGTGCGCCGTTCCCCGCGCACCGCGTAACCGACGGTGCCGCCGACTTCCTCGCCCAGCAGGCCGGCTAGGCGGCGGGCGGCAGCACGGGCGGCAATGCGCCGCGGCTGGGTGACGACGACGCGGCCGGGCCGTCGTCCCGGGGTGTCGCCGTCCGGCGCCCCGGCGCCCGGGGCCGAGGTAAGAGCGCCGGCGAGGACGTCGGCCAGGAGCGGCGGTACGAGCGTCGTCTTGCCGGTGCCGGGCGGTGCGGTAAGCACCAGGCAGGCGCCGACGCCGTCGGACCCAGTGAGACCCAGGGAGAGGCGCTCGCGCAGCTCGGGCAGCACCTCGACCACCGGCAGGTGAGGGGGAGAGGCGAGCAGTGCTCTGATGGGGTCGGTCGGTCGAGTCATACCGACATTTTCTTCACAGGATGCGCGGAGCCGCGTCATCTGTGAAGAAAATGTCGGTGAGTGAGAAAAAGGTTCTCGTGGGGGCGCAAGTTACTGCACGCCCAGGAGGATCCCCTGGGACTGCAAGACCTGGGCGAGTTTGGCGACGTACTCTTCGTGCGTCTTCAAGGACTTGTGCATGCCCATCGCCCCGCCGATGAAGGCAGAGTCCGTCGAGGAGAGGTAGCGCACCAGGGTCTCGCCCCGAGGACCGGTCCCGAACTGAAGGTTCTGCGAAAGATAGAAGGTATCGCCCATGAGCGCGCCGAAGGCGATGGACATGCCCTTCTTGCCGCGGGAGATTTGGATGGTGTCTCCGGAGAAGGGGGAGACGGTCCAGCCTTCACTGGTGAAGACGTTCAAGACCGCCACCCGGGCCTGATCCAGCGGTGCATTAACGACGAAGGTTCGTTCAGCCATGACTGAATGCTAGGCGTCGCTCTTCTCTTCTTGCACACAGCATCCAATAAAGCTGTTGTGTGAAGCAGACTTGACATGGTGGATGTTGTCAAGCACACTAGACATGTCAAGCAAACACGACATCCTCTCGTGGGGTGTGTGTCCACTCGGAGGATGATCGCCTTGGATAACGACGTGCGCAGCCTGCGCGAGGCCCGCGGCCTCACCCAGGCCCAGCTCGGAGCCGCCCTGGGCGTGTCCAGACAGAGCGTCAACTCCATCGAGAAGGGCAAGTACGACCCCTCCCTTCCCCTCGCCATCGCCATCGCCCGCTACTTCGAGACCACTGTCGAGGAGATCTTCCATGTCTGAGTCAGATCCCACGCCCACCCCTACCTCCACCCCGACCGCCGGTTCGTCCTCCTCCGGCTCGACGCCGAAAGCGCGGAAAGGCCCGATGACCGCCGTGCCACGGCAGATCGCCGCCGCAGGCATGACGTCCGCCATCGTCATCGTGCTCCTCCTGTGGGTGGCCACCTTCACGATCCCGATCCGCAACGGCTTCCTCTATGGCGCCGCCAGCGGGGGGACGGCCGCAATGCTGGCGCTCGTCGCCCTGTTTGTTGCCAAGAGGTTCGGATACGACACCTTCTTCGTCCGGGAACTCGAGAATCGGGAGGACGAACGGGACAGGGCCGCCTCGCGGCGGGCCTGGGCGCTGGTAGGCGTCGTCGGGTTCATCGGAAACCTTGTCGCTGTCCCCGTAGGCGCCTTCGGGGGCCGGATGGAGCCGGTCGTCGGTATCGTCCTGTGCCTTCAGGTCTTCGGTCTCATTGGGGCGAACATCTACTTCGATCGCACCATGTAGATGTCGCCGCAGCTCTCCGCGGCAGGCGACGGGCGACAGTTGACCGCGACCGCCCGGAGTCGGCTGGAGCCGTTGGGACCGGCTGGGACCGGCGGCGCGCCCCGACATCTTCGCGTAAACTTCGCCCCACCCTGACCGGTGCCCCCGTGCCGGTCATCGTCCCCGCCCTTCCGCCCGCCCCGGGCCCATCCGAGGAGAACCCATGGCCCAATGTCGGGATCTACCCTTGACCCATGAGTCGCCGTCCCCACGAATCCCGCACCCTGTCCCGCACCCAGACCCACCCCCACCCCTACGCATCCGAGGTCGCGCCTCACGCGGCCGCCGACCTCTACGCCCTCCTGTGCGACGCCATGGTTGCCGGCGACACCAAGGCGATCGACGCCCTGCTGACTGACGACTGCGTCCTGACCCACATGACCGGCTACCCCCAGCCCAAGATCGAGTGGCTCGGGGACATCGACACCGGCGCCATGCGCTACCACGCCCACGAGGTGGTCTCCGTCCAGGCCGACACGATCACAGGCTTCCCGGTGGTGCGCGGCCGCACCCGCACCACGGCCACGCTGTGGGGCGGGCGCGGTACCTGGAACCTCCAGATCGTCGGGTACGTCGTGCCCGACGCCGATCCCGACACCGAGCACAACCCCACCGGCTTCCGCTTCAGCCGCCTGGACGCCTCCACGTGGTGAGTCGTCGCTGAGCCGGTCGTCCTGAGAGCGCCGGGGTCAGCCGGAGTCGTGGGGGCCTCCTCGGGCCTCCTCGGGTTTCTCGGTGGTGCCGGCCCTCTGCGGCACCTGTCGCCCGCCGTCCCCCGGATGCCCCCTCGGATCATCCTCACTCCCACTCACCGACGTCGTCCGGTCCCCCTCGTGGCGGGCGCGTTCCACGGGTCCTCGGGCCAGGCGTGCTTGGGGTAGCGGCCGCGCATCTCGGCGCGCACCTGCGGGTAGCCCTGCTCCCAGAAGGAGGCCAGGTCGTCGGTGACGGCCACTGGCCGGCGCGCCGGCGAGAGCAGGTGCAGCTGCACCGCCACCCGGCCCTCCACGATCCGCGGCGTGGTCGCCCAGCCGAAGCACTCCTGGACTCGCACCGCCAGCACAGGCCGACCCGCCTGCCCGGCGCCGGTGGAATCGCTGGCAGTGGTGGAGCCGCCGCCTGTAGAGGTGTAGTCCACCCGCACCTGTGAGCCGGAGGGGACCTCGAGTCGCTCGGGCACCAACTCGTCCAGGCGCCCCGCCTGCGGCCACGGCAGAAGTGCCCGCAGCGCTCCGGCCACATCCAGCCGCTCCAGGCTGAAGCGCCTGCTCCCCGCGCCCGACGCCGCCTCCCCGGCCGACCCGCCGCCCTGCCCGACCAGGCTCATGACCGCCGGCGCCAGCCACTCCTCGGCCCGGGTCTCCAGGGCCGCATCACTCATATCCGGCCAGGGCTCGCCCAGGTGCTCGTGCAGCAGGGCCAGCCGTGCGCGCAGGCTCCGGGCCTCCTCGTCCCACGGCAGTACGACCAGGCCCGCATCGGCTCCCTTGGCGCGCACCCGTTCGACGACCGCGTCCGCCACCGCCTGCGGTCCCGGAGGCGGCCCCGGGGTGGCGGCGAGCGTGATGGCCCCCAGCCGGCGCACGCGCTCGGTGCGCAGCCGCCCACCGTCCCACACGGTGCGCTCCTCCTGGGCCAGCCAGGCCCCGGCCAGCTCCAGCGCCGCCAGCTCATCGAGGGGCGCCGCGGCGCGGATGAGCGCGTCCCCGCGCCCGGCTGTCAGGTCGACGCCGGCCACCGCCAGCCACTCGGACTCTGCCAGCGCCGAGCCCGCAGCCAGGCGCAGCCCGGTCCCGGCGACGCTCGCGTACTGCGCCTCCTGCCCGGCCCGAGGCGCCGGCCCACGCCGCCGGGCGATCCACTGGGGCTGAGCCGTCCCTGCCACCAGAGCCACTGAGGCCTCCAGATCGTGCGCCCCGGCGGCCTCACCGGCCACGGTCTCAGGAACGTTGCCGCCGACGCCGTCGGGCCGGGGCTCGGCGTCCTGGCCGCGGCTCTTGGCCGGGGACCCCGACGCCCCCAGTGCCCCCGACGCCTCAGGGGCGGCGCTCGCAGTGCCGGGATGCTCGGGATGCGCGGAGACGGCACGCCGGCAGGCCTGCTCCAGGCGGCGCGCCTCCGCCTTCCAGACCCCCGACCCCGCCCCGCCGCCGCGCACCTGCCGGGCCAGGGCCGTCAGGTCCCCGCCGGGGGCTCGCAGGTCGGCGGTCAGCAGAGCCGTCGCCCGAGCCGCCCGCCGTGCCCCCAGAATCGGCGCCGTCGCCAGCAGGGCCCGGCCCGCGCGCACCGGCGCCGGCAGCCCGGCCACCGCCCGACCCAGGGGAGTCACGCCGTCGGCGCCGGCCAGCCCCAGGCGCTCCAGCGTTTCCCGAGCGGCCGCCATCGCCGCGGCCGGAGGCTCGTCCACCCAGGCCAGTGCCGCGCCGTCGGGCACGCCCCACACGGCCAGCTCCAGGGCCGCACCGGTGAGGTCCGCGGACAGGATCTCGGGGATCGGGGCCAGCGGGGCGCGCGCCCAGTCCGTGGGCGAGCAGCACCCCGGGCCCATCCGAGGAGAACCCATGGCCCAGCAGCCCGCCTCACCAGGAACCTGGGATGAGGACCCCGATGGCGCCTCCATCCTCCTGGCCACGGGTCGCGCCCGCCACGACCTCCTCGTCGTCGCTGAACCGGCCTTCCTGCGCGACCTCGACCAGGCCTGGGGACGGCCTGCCGCCCGCGTGCGCCTGTCCTTCCTTCCCGGCGTCCATGCCCCGAGCGCCCCCGGCCAGGAGGACGCCCTGATGTCCTACGAGCGCGGTGGCCTCGGCGTCCTCGTCGCCCGCGGCCGCACCAGCCTGTACGAGGGCGAGTCCGCCCGCAGCACGACGGCGCTGGCTCGGATCGCCAGCGGCGCCCGCCTGCGCGCCGCCCTGTTCATCACGCGCGCCACCCCGCTGCACGGCTCCGGTGACATGGCCGGCGGCCGGTCCGGCGATGCGGCGCCCGGCCAGGTGCGTGTCGTCGCCGACCACCTCAACCTCTCCGGCGGCCCCCTCTTCCCGGCCACCGGCATGGTCTCCGCCGGCTGGGACGCGAACCTCGCCGAGCGCCTGGGGCGCCTGCGGGGAGTGAGCGGCAGCGCCGTCGTCGCCCTCATCCCCGGCCCGCTGCGCCCGAGTCCCGCCGAGGCTCGAGCCCTGGTGTCCCTGGGTGCCGACGTCGCCGTCACCGACTCCGTTGCCGAGGCCATGGCCCTGGCCTGCCGGGGCGTGTCCGTCGCCGCCCTGACCTACCTGGACGCCCCGGCCGCCGGCGGCAACCTCGGGCGGGCGCAGCACTCCCTGCGCCAGGCCTCCGGCGTCGCCCTGGCCGCCGTCGAGGAGGTCCTCAGAAGCCTGCAAGCCGGCGCCTGAACGTGATTCTGAGAACGGCGTGAGAAACAATGCTGCCCCGCCTGTCAGCCCCCGCTAAGGTCATCCCGTGAAACCCTTCCTCTTCCTGGCCACCCGCAGCGACGACGAGCCCGCTGACGCCGAGTACGAGGCCTTCCTCAAGCGCACCGGCCTGGACGAGTCCACGCTCGTCCGACTGCGACTGGAGTCCCAGCCCCTGCCGCAGGTCGACCTGGACGACTGGTCCGGCATCCTCGTGGGCGGCTCTCCCTTCAACGCCTCCACCCCGCCGGAGAAGAAGTCCGCCATCCAGAAGCGGGTCGAGACTGAGCTCTCCGGCCTGCTCGATCGGGTCGTCGAGGCCGACTTCCCCTTCTTCGGCGCCTGCTACGGCGTCGGCACGCTCGCCTGCCACCAGGGCGCCGTCGTCGACGCGACCTACGGCGAGGCCGTCACCGCTCCCGACGTCAGCCTCACCGAGGCCGGGCTGGCCGACCCGATCTGTGCGGGCGTCCCGGAGGTCTTCCAGGCCTTCGTCGCCCACAAGGAGGCCGTCACGGAGCTGCCGCCCCACGCCGTCGTCCTGGGAACCGGCCGGGCCTGCCCCGTTCAGATCTTCCGCATTAAGAGCAACCTCTACGCCACCCAGTTCCACCCCGAGCTCGACGGCGACTACCTCGCTCACCGGCTCGGCTTCTACTCCGGCCACGGCTACTTCGCCGACGGCGAGCTCGCCGAGCTCCAGGCGCGCGTGCGCCTCGACGACGTCTCCGAATCCTGGAAGCTCCTGGCCAACTTCGTGTCCGTCCACGCCCGCGACTGACGAGCGCGCCGTCGGCGTATTTCCCAGTTCGCCCAGCGCGGGAGGAGGCGCGTACGGCGCGGGCGGGGTGAATGCTGGGGCACACCCGGGCCGAACCGTTTGATCGGCCCCGAAGGTTCAAGAACTCTTCAGAAAGGGCGTCGCACATGTCCCGCATCGTTATGATCGGAGGCCACGGCAAGGTCGCGTTGCTGGCCGCCCCGCTGCTCGTGGAGGCCGGTCACGAGGTCGTCTCCCTCATCCGCAACCCCGATCAGGCAGACGACGTCGCCGCCGCTGGCGCTATCCCACTGGTCCTGTCCGTCGAGGAGGCCGACGTCGCCGAGCTCGCCCAAGCCTTCGCCGGCGCCGACGCGATCGTCTGGTCCGCCGGGGCCGGCGGTAAGGGCGGCCCGGAGCGTACCGACGCCGTCGACCGCGCCGCCGCCATCCGCTCCATGGAGGCCGCGGCGGCAGCAGGGGTCAAGCGCTACGTCATGGTCTCCTTCCTCACCGCCTATGGGGAGGTGTCCGTGGACCACCCGCTGCGCGCCTACGCCATCGCCAAGATCGCGGCCGACCGCCACCTGCAGACCACCGACCTGGACTGGACGATCCTGGGACCGGGCCTGCTGACCCTGGAGGAGCCCACCGGAGCCATCACCGTGGCCCGCGTACTCAAGGGCACCCCGTCCTCGAAGGCACCGACGTCTCGTGGCAACGTGGCTCGTGTCATCGCCGCCGTGCTCGCCGAGCCGGCCAGCATCGGCAAGGTCATCCCCTTCTACGACGGCGACACCCCCATCGCCCAGGCCGTCACCGATGCGCCTCAGGAGTACGCCGACCTGTCCTGATCGCAGCCTTCGTGGTGACAGACGTCAGACCGATTCCGGCCCGTGCTCACTGAATGGGCGCTGGCCGAAGCTCTTCTTGCAGACGGCGACGAGCAGGGAGGCGGACACGATCTTGCGAGTGCGCGGAGGAGACTCCTTGGTGACGCGGTGTGGTGGGAAGGTCGGGTGAGTAGCGGCGCGCCGCTGGGGTGTGCCGTCACTAAGAGCTCGGAGCCGGGTGAGGAGTGGGCGGGGCCAAACGAGGACTCCGCTCACTGGCGGTTGATGTGAGTGGAGACGCCGTTACCTCGCGTAGGGGTGGTAACCCTGGTACTGAGGTTGTGCGGCCACCACTGCCCGCATGCCCTGGCCCATCTGGGTGGGTCTCCTGGCTGACGAGCGGCGGTTCAGCAGTACCGTCACCCCGACGGCGATGAGACCCAGAAGGATCGACGCCACCCATGCGCGAAAAGCCGCGTGAGGGTGGCTCCCCTGACCAATGACGGTGAAGCCGAGCGCGGAGATGACGGAAGCGCCGGAGAGGCCGAAGGCGGAGAGGATGTAGATATTGTGCAGGGTGATGATCATCGGGGCGATTCCGCAGAGCTTCGCGAATACGGGCCGTCGCGATGGGCGGTACCCGAAATACAGGGTGACTGCGGCAATGATGGCGGTGATGATCGTCAGGAGGATCCCGGGGGTGTATGGAGTTCCGGGGTGCTCGTTCGAGGGGGACGGGACCATCCACAGTCCGATTGTGGCGCTTCGTACGTGATAGACGTTAGAAGCGTACAAGATGGACTTCACAAGACGATGAAGCATGCTCACGAGTATGAACAGATTGACTGACAGTCCCAGGGTAACCGGCCACGGCCATGGTGACGGGGTGCGTTGATTCATGAATGCCGTGGCGATGGCTGCGCTCGCCATCACCAGAAGGCAGAGGATGGGAAGAGGATTGCTGATGGGGCTGTTGTTGAATATCAGGACGTCTATCAGGAACAGCTGTAATGCTGCTGCCGCCGGTACTGCCGTGGGGCGATTCCTGCATATGGATCTCAGTGGCAAGAGAATAAGAATGAACCACCAGGCTCCCGGAGTGTGGAAGATGTAGAAGGCCAATTCAACGAAGAACTGCATCGTGAATCCCGCATCGGTATGGAAGGACGGATGCTTGAAGGCGTCGATCAGGGTCCATACGAGTTGGGTCCCGCAAGCGAGTAGCATCGCGATCAGCGCGATGACTCGCTCTCGCCTCCAAGGCGCAGATGCGGAGGGAACGGCCATGCGGGTGGCACTGGGCGCCGGGGAACCGGCGAGTCGTGGCTGCGCGAACGGCTGCGGGGTAGCGGTGACAGCGGCAGGTGAAGGCGCGCGAACGGATCTGGGAAAGGTTGCTGTGGGACCGGTCTGATAAGGCCTTGGGCTTGTCTCACCGACGACGAGCCCGCTGGCGGGCTGCCCGGCGCTGGAGAGGTGCTGAGCCACTGGCTGGGTCGGAACGGCGGTCTGCCCGCGGTACTGCAGGTAGGGGTAGTCGGCCGGTGGGGCGGCTTGGGGTGACGACCCGTGCGCGAAGGCGGCGTACGGGGAGACCGACGGCGATGGGGGACCGGGAGGTAGACCGTGCAACTGCTCAGGTCTTCCCTGGGGTCCGCCCGATACCGGAGGGGTGTGGCTGGCCTGAGGTGGCGGGAACGGCTGCGACATAGCTGCATTGTGGTCGACCTGATGGTCGGTGTCGATGAGCGAGATGAACCTGAGTGCCGGCCTCACGCCTCCTGAGCGATCTCAGTATCCGCCTCCCAGGGGCGACTGGGGCCGGCCGTACTGACGGAAGCGGCTGTGCGCGCCCGGTGCAGACGTACCTCCGGTGTGAGGGCCATACGGGTTGCCGTTGGTGGATGACGCGATAGGGCGACGCCCTGCGAGCAAGGTCGATCCGATTAGGACGGCTCCAATGATCGTGATGGTCAGCACTTCCACTCCCATGTCGGAGGGTTTGTGCGCGTGCTCGCCGCTGGTGGGCAATCCGTAGGTCAGGACGATGACGAGGTTGCAGAGGGTCAGCAGAGAGACGGCGGTCACGGATGTGATTCGGAAGGCTCTGCTGTGGGGAGACCGCGTTCCCAGGAAGACTCCGGCGGCGGCCAGAGAAGTGATCGCGACCAAAATGACCAGTCCCGGTAACAGAGGAAGTCCGACCCCTCCTGAGCCTGACCATACGAGCCATGTGCTGGCCGTGTACTGACTGATGTTCTTGCCTCTCGATGTCGCCGTGTAGGCGAAGACACCGAGTTCCGCCAGGCGGAGAGCATTGTTGAGCAGCACGAACTGACAGGCCCCCAGGGCGACAGTGATGGTCCATGGCTGTGGGGTCCGTAGTCGCTGATTGAGTCGTGCGGTTAAGACGGCACCCGTCGTGGTGACGATGAAGGACAGGACGACGACGACGGCCAAGAGGTCAGCGTGTGGATTGTTGTCGGATGTGCCGCTCAGTTGCCCGAGTACTCCATAGCCGAACCACAGTGAAAGCCCTACCATCTCGGAGACCGGTTGGTTGCGGAACAGGTGGCGTAATCCGAAGTAAAATGACCAGATCACCGGTGTAAGGCAGATGAGCATGACACCGACGAGCAGGAAGCTCAACCAGTCATTGTTTTTTGTGAGGTTGAGGATCATGGCGATGAAAACGATGGCCTGGAGAGTGCAGGCAACGATCATCATGATCAGTACTGCGGCCTTTTCGCCGCGCCATGGCACATGGTGTCCTGCGCCGATGGCCTGGGGTGCAGGCGCTCCTGCGCCCGGGTGACTCAGTTGTGGGAGCCGGCCTCCGGGGGAGTAACCGGGCGCTGTGGCCGCTCCGCTCAGGTACGGGGACCTGGAGTCCGCATACGGCTGGTGCTGCTGGTATGGCCGGTACCGCGGTGCTCCGGCGGGGCCGGTGAGGTACTGCGGCGCCGGAACCTGTGCCGGTGGGTAGACCTGCCCCGGGAAGGCGGCCTCTCCCGGAGCGCGATACACCGACTGGGTCGGGATCGCGAGCTGCTCGGGGGGCAGATAGGCGGCCTGGCCGGCCGGCGTCGGCGCCTGCCCGTGCGGAGTCCCGGCGTACGGGGCGTACGGGGCGTTCGCGGGCTGCTGGCCGTACATCGCATAGGGAGCGTACGGCGAGCCTGCGCTGCCCTGGCCCTGAGGCGCCCCTGGATGGGGTGGCGGGTATGTCATGGCGTAGTCCTGGTCGTTGTTGCTGAGAGAGGTTGCGAGCCTCGTCTCCTGCCCGGTTTCCAGGGCGTCAGGCGGCCTGCGCGCCGGGTGTGTCAGTTGCGTGCGAAGTGCGAGACGAAGTTACGGATGATCTGCCCGGCATCGTGCGCCTCGGAGGACCGGGCCTGGGTGAGGATGTCCTCGCTCATGTCCGGGTCGCCGTAGCCGGCCTCATCGTAGATGCTCACGCGCTGCTCGAACCGGGCGGCGTCGAGCTCGGGGTTGAACTGGCAGGCGTAGATGTTCCTGCCCACGCGCAGCATCTGAACGGGGCAGTTGGGAGAGCTCGCCAGCAGCGTCGCGTGCGCGGGCACTTCTCCCACGCCCTCGTAGTGCCCGGCGAACACGGTGATGGCCTGGGGAAGCCCCGCCAGGACCGGGTCCTCACGGCCGTCCGCCGTCAGGAACAGGTCGACGGCGCCCAGCTCCTCGCCGAACTCCTCGTGCGTCCCGGTGCCCAGGTAGGCGGCCAGGACCTGGAGGGCGACGCCGGTCGCCAGGAGCGGGATCCCCTCCTTGAGGACTACCGCCAGCAGCTCGCGGATCTGGTCCTCTACGTACTGCTGGCTGCGGGTCTTCTCCGCGGCCGGCGTGTCCGCGTTGTAAGGGCTGGCACCGATGAGCACCCCGGAGACATCGGCTGCGGTAAAGGACTCGAGGAAGTCGACCTCCTCCAGAGCGATGTGCTGCAGGTCGCCGCGCGACAGATCGCTCTGGGCAAGGAAGGACTCGTACTCGGCCTGCGCCGCCTCGTGCTCGGGGCGCGTCGTCACCATGATGAAAGGCTTCACGGGACCACTGTAGGGGACCCGTCGAAGGCGCGGGGCACCTACTTCGCGAACAGTACGAGCACGAGGATGAAGAGCCAGATGATGGTGAAGGCGGATCCGAGGATGAGTCCCAGCCAGGCCATGCCCTCCCCGGCGTCGTAGCTGCGGCGCAGCCGCCGCAGCGCACTGATGCCCAGGATGATCGCGACGATGCCGACGACGGGGACGAGGCTGAACAGGCCCCAGACCATGGCGGCCGTTGCCCCGGAGTCCGTGCGAGGGCGCGGTGCCGTGTAGCCGGGACCGGAGAAGATCTCCGCGGGGTCGAGGTTCTCGGTGCCGGGGAAGACGAACCCCGGTGGGAGCCCGTCGACGTACTGCTCCGAGCCCGGGGAGAAGGGCGCTGCGCTCTGTCCTGGAGGTGCGGGCCGGGCGGTCATCATGACTCCATCATGCCCGCCGTCGCTGGAGACGGCATCGTTCCCACGGAGGAACTGGCAGGGCACTGGACTCGCCTGGGTGCAGTTGGACACGGCTGGGTGCGGCGGGCCGCGCCTGACCGCGGCCCGCGACGAGCGGCCTGACTGGCCCGACCGGCCCAGACCGGCCCAGAACGGCCCAGTCCCCGGCCAGGGGCTATGCTGAAGTCCCGGCAGGCTCTGCCGGGTCCTGCCGAGCGTCCCGCCGGTCCTTCCACGGGACACTGTCATTCACCTCTTCGCTCAGGCAGGAGACCACTCGTGTCCTCTTCTCCTTCTCGTGGCTGGCGCCTCCACGGCGACGGCCGGTCGATCGCTCCGGGCGAGGTCGTCGCCCCCGGTGAGCGCCTCACCTGGCCGCGCACGATCGGCATCGGCATCCAGCACGTCGTCGCCATGTTCGGCGCCACCTTCCTGGTGCCGCTCCTGACGGGTTTCGACCCGGCGACGACGCTGTTCTTTACCGGTGCGGGCACGCTCCTGTTCCTGGGGATCACCTTCGGGCGCCTGCCCAGTTACCTGGGCTCCTCCTTCGCACTCATCGCCCCCATCGGAGCCGTGACCGGCTACACGGCCAACGGCGGCGGCCCCATCGATCCCCACAAGGCCTCCCTGGCCCAGGGCGGGATCATCGCGGCGGGACTGTCCCTGCTGATCGTGGGCGTCGTCGTCCACCTGGCCGGGGCCGGCTGGATCGACCGGCTCATGCCCCCGATCGTCACCGGCGCGATCGTCTCCCTCATCGGATTCAACCTGGCGCCCTCGGCCTGGAACAACGTCAAGCAGGCCCCAGTGACGGCCGTCGTCACCATCGTGTCGATCCTCGTCATCACCGTCCTGTTCAAGGGCATCGTCGGGCGCCTGGCGATCCTCATCGGCGTGCTCATCGGCTACGCCACCGCGGTGGTGCGCGGCGAGGTGCAGTTCGACAAAGTCATCGATGCCCCCGTCCTGGGCCTGCCCCACTTCCACCCCCCGGCCTTCGACGTGAGCTACCTGGGCCTGTTCGTCCCCGTGGTGCTCGTCCTGGTCGCCGAGAACATCGGTCACGTCAAGTCCGTCTCCGCGATGACCGGGGAGAATCTCGACGACGTCACCGGACGAGCCCTGTTCGCCGACGGGCTGTCCACCATGCTCGCCGGCACCGGCGGCGGCTCGGGAACCACCACCTACGCGGAGAACATCGGCGTCATGGCCGCCACCCGCGTCTACTCCACCGCTGCCTACGTCGTGGCGGCGCTCACCGCCCTGAGCCTGTCGCTGCTGCCGAAGTTCGGCGAGATCATCGCCACCATTCCGGCCGGCGTCCTGGGCGGTGCGGCCACGGTCCTCTACGGCATGATCGGCATGCTGGGCGTGCGCATCTGGGTGCAGAACCGGGTGGACTTCTCCGACCCCGTCAATCTCAATACGGCGGCCATCTCCATGGTGGTGGCCATCGCCAACTACACCCTGGCCTGGGACGGCATGACCTTCGAGGGCATCGCCCTGGGGTCGCTGGCCGCGATCGGCGTCTACCACGCCATGCGCTGGATCTCGAAGGTGCGCGGCACCAACCTGGAGCAGGCCTCCCCGGCCTCAGCGCCCGCCGGCACCGAGCTGGAGGGCCCGGCCTACTCCAGCCGCGCCGCCCACGCCCCCTCGGCCGCCTCCCCCGAGAAAGCCTCGATGCAGTCGATCCGTGGGGGCGGCAGTGCGGGCGACAGTGCTGGCGAGGACAAGGACGGAGCCTAGGAGCCGGGTCGCAGTCCGACGGCGGCGTCCCGGCTCAGCTCTTCTTCGCGGCCTTGTCAGCCGGGACGCAGTCGCTGGGGGCGGCGATGGGCTTGTCGGCGCCGAGCAGCTTGATCTCGTCGGCGTTCAGCGCGTTCTGCAGGTACTCCTTGCCCAGCACCACCGAGACCGTGGGGTCGTCTTCGGCCAGGCTCTCATCGATCTGCACCGCCGAGTTGGGGAAGATCTGAGCCAGGGAGTAGGCATTGGTCAGACTGCCCTTGGAGGACAGGATCTGGACCTCGCCTTTGTAGATGCCCCCCGGCCAGTCGCTCGCGGAGGCGACGGTCAGGCCCGCCTCCTCCAGTTCCTGCTGCACCGTGGTCGCCAGGCCCACCGACTCGGAGCCGTTGTAGACGTTGATCGTCAGCGAGGTCACGTCCACGGTCTTCGCGCCGTCGGGCGGGCAGGGCTGCGGCACGTAGGTCGCGGTGCTCTTGGGCTGCGAGAAGCCCGGGTTGTAGGCGGGCAGGATGCCCAGCGACACCAGGAGGCTCACGGTGACCGCGACGACCATGACAGCCAGGACCGATCCGATGACGGTCGCCTGGCGGTGCTGCATGTGTCGCCGGTACTCGGTGCGCGGATCTACGGGACTACTCACGCGATCCAGAGTAATGGACGACGGCGCTCGCCGGGCGTCGCCGGGCCCGATGTGACATGGGACCGAGCTGGGCGGCGAGGAGCCCGCGGTGTCAACCGCTGCTCACCGCTGTCATTCGGTGGCCAGTCAGTGGTCAGTCGGTGTCGGGCCGTGTCAGGCGGTCGGCGGCGCGGGCGCGAGCCGCGGTGTCCCGTCCTCGGTGACCTCCAGGATGCGGGCGTGGATCGCGGTACGTCCCTGCAGGGCGGCGCGCAGCGCCCTGTGCAGCCCGGTCTCCAGGTAGAGGTCCCCCTTGTAGGAGACCACGTGGGCGAAGAGATCCCCGAAGAAGGTGGAGTCGTCGTCCAGAAGGCTGCGCAGATCGAGGGTTGCCCGGGTGGTGGTGAGATCGGCCAGGCGGATCTGCCGAGGTGCGATGACGGCCCACTCGCGCTGAGTGGTGACCCCGTGGTCGGGGTAGGGGGGCCTCTCTCGCACTGCCTTGAAGATCACGGGGGACATCCTAGTGAATGAAGTGGCGCAAGGCGCACGGGAGCGCCGTGGGGAGGTGCACCCGTCCGCGGAGGCCTGCTGAACGGCCCGACCGGCCTCCGAGGGCGAGTCGCCAATCCGTTATC
Organism: Actinomyces sp. Marseille-P3109; assembly: GCF_900323545.1. Lineage (NCBI taxonomy): Bacteria > Bacillati > Actinomycetota > Actinomycetes > Actinomycetales > Actinomycetaceae > Actinomyces > Actinomyces sp. Marseille-P3109. The sequence goes on along the minus strand of NZ_OOHN01000008.1, from coordinate 2,360,155 downwards.
TGTCTCACTAGTTGGAATGTGGTCTGCGGAACGATCAATCCGTCATCTCATTGTTATTGGCGTTATCACAACGAAATCTAATGGTTTGCTGGGAATGGGGGTTGTCTGATGTCGACAAGTGGCGCTGTTGCTGATCTCCAGACTGTTCCCCTCGTCTTCGGCGCTCTAGTACCGTGTTGGGTGCACCGACGTCGACCGAAAGGATGCCGCAGCCATGACCATCGCGGTCCGCCGAAGCGGCTTCACCATTCCCCTGTCCCTTGTTGTCCTCACCTCGACCGCCATGCTCCTGGCCGGTTGTCAGTCCGGTGGCGCCTCGAACGCCAACCAGCAGGGCACCGCGGGCTCGTCGTCCTCCGCCAAGACCCAGTCCACGGCCAGCGCCAAGCCGACCTCCGGGCAGCAGCCGGCTCACGCCTCTCCACGCATCCCCAGCCCCACCGGTAAGGGCGCTGGCGAGTCCTCGTCGCCCCAGTCCTCCGCCAGCACCGGTGCGCGTCCCTCGAGTCCGCGCGCCAGCGAGCCGCGCCCGGCCGCCAGCGGGACGCAGTCATCCGGCAGCGGAGCGGCGAGCTCAGGAGCCTCCAAGGCGAGCACTCAGAACGGTGGTGCGTCCAAGGCCCCGGAGGCGGGCGGCAGCGCGAGCCAGCCCAGCGGGCCTCAGGTCGACACCTCTCAGCCGGCGCAGCCCGCGGCGCCCGATGCACAGACGGCACCGGCGCCCGCCCCGGCGCCCGCCGACAACTCCGGCGATGCCGACAAGACCACCCCCGCGCCGGCCCCGGCCGAGCCGGCTGCCCCGCAGGCTGAGCAGGCCACGTCCTTCGTTCCGGACAACCTCGTCTCGGAGAAGACTGCCATGATCGTCTCGCCGTCGGGCAACATCGGCTGCGACCTGTCCGCCAACTATGCGGGCTGCGGTGTGCTGTCCTACCGCTCCGACGGCACCTTCGGCCAGGACTCGGCGGGCTCGCCCAACTGGTGGTTCGACCTCAGCAGCGGCGCGACGCCTCAGATCGGCGGCCGCGGCGAGGGCGCGTTCTCCCTGGATGAGTCCTTCCGCGGCGGTGGGTCCTCCTCGCCTCAGGTGGTTGAGTACGGCCAGTCCGTCGTCTTCGGCTCCTGGGTGTGCAGCTCCGAGGAGACCGGTATGACCTGCCGCAACACCGAGACCGGTCACGGAGTCTTCCTCAGCTCCGCGCGCTACGAGACCTTCTGAGTCGGACCTGACTGGTTCCGACCACGTGCATGTTCGCCCGGGTTCTCAACCCGGGCGAACATGTTTCCATGTCCCAGGAAGAAGGCCCTGTGTCCGAGTCTCGTGAATCTCCTGGCACGCCGAGCGGTGCCGGCCACTACGGCTACGTGCCCCCGGCGCCGGGCGTCGAAGGCGTCTACGGCTACCCGCAGCCGCCCGCCTACGTGGTTCCCCCGCGGCCTCCGGTGCCGGAGATCATTGTGGGCGACGCCGTCAAATGGGCCTTGTCCCGCACCTTCGCCAATCCCCTCATCATCGCCTGGATGCCGCTGAGCCTCCTGGTGATGGCAGTGGTGATGGTCGGAATCGTCAGCGTGGTCGGTGAGGAGAACGGCGCGATCATTGCCGCGATCGGGATCCCGGCGGCGCTGATCTGGGGGCTGATGATGGCGCTGGGTTTCTACACCGCTGCGCTTCGGATCGCCCGTGGGGAGAAGGTGACGGTCCGGTCCCTCGTTGTGCCGCCCCATGGCTTCGATGCGGCTGCCGCGCTCGTGCTCGTCGGTCTTGCGGGCTCCATCGCCTCCATCTTCCCCCTCGGCGGCTTGGTGGTCGGCTACTTCTTCTGGGTGGCGGTGGTCGTGGCCATGAACGAGGGCTGCTCCTGCTTCAAGGCGATCGGCCGCTCATGCCACCTCATGAAGCAAGGGGGGAACGCGCCGCTGTTGGCGCTCGTCATCCTCCCCCTCTACTTCGCCGGGTTGCCGACCGTCATCGGATTGCTCGTGGTTATCCCGATGATCTTTCTACTGACGGTGTACGTCTACATGCGCATGTCCGGTGGTGACGTGGCGCGCTGATCGTGCTGACGGCGGCCACTGCACGTCGGTCCGGGTGGCTCACCTAGGGCGCAACGGGCCAGTGAGGTAGTGCTGGATCGTAGGCCCGACGACCTCCACCAGGTGGTCGACGCTCGCGCTCGCGACGGGCTCCAGTCTCAGGACGTAACGGATCATGGCCAGCCCCACCAGCTGGGACCCGGCCAGGGTGGCCCTCTCGCGTGCGGATATCCCTGACAGGCCCGACTGCTTGAGGGCCTCGGCCATCGGGACGGCGATCTGCTCGGTCGCGTAGGACTGGATCGCCTCGGGGGCGCTGACGTCCGTGGCCATCCACCGCAGCAGCGTGCGGAAGGTCGCGCCGTCGGCGGCGTCGTCCCAGGCGGTCAGTGACAGCCTCACCAGGCGGGGGCCGGCCGAGCGCAGATCCCCGCTGACGGCGGCCGCGATCTCCTCGCTCGCCCGTACCCGCAGGTTGACGGCCGCCCCGAAGAGATCCCCCTTGGAGCCGAAGTAGTAGGAGACGAGCGCCGGGTCGACCCCGGCCGTGCGAGCCACCGCTCGGATCGTCGTGCCCTCGTAGCCCTGGGCCAGGAACGACTCTCGCGCAGCGGTGAGAATCGCCTCCCGTGTCGAGTACTGCTGGGCACTGCCCGCTTCTGGCCGGCGGCGCGGTCCCCGACGGCGCCCACGGCCGGAAGCGGGACGGCCGGGTCCCATCTCCCATGGTGAGGCGCTCGGCTGCGGCGCACTGACGGCATCACTGGTCACTCCAGGAGATTACGGGCGTCACCAGACCCTTCGGCCCTACCGCCTCGTCGAACCGGAGAAGTCCCGGGAGAACACGGCCCTTACGTGGGGTGGCGGGACGCATGGGTGTGTGACGAGCACCCTATTTTTAGGTAAGTCTATCGATGCGATATTCAACGATGTTCAGATCCGCGGAGAGCCGGGATCGAGGTCGACGGGGTCTGTGGGCGTCATCGCGCCAAGTGCGGCGAGGTGTTCCGTCGTGACGGCGTCGGTATTTCAACAGCGTTGAGGGTGGTAGTTCGCCTCGATACCGTGGGCCACAGCCCACATCGTCGTCGGCTCTCATGGGGTCGGCGCAAGCACGCGCCGAGGTGAAGAATGTCCGTTCCTGCTTCTGTTGCCGGCTTGCAGAGACCTGCGCCCGCTGCGTCCGCGGTGACCACGGGGCTCGCCGCACGCACGGCGACCTCAGTGCCCGGCGGCTCCGGCCTCGTCGGTGTCCCGACGGTCCTGCGGATGGGGCTGGATATCGGCTCGACGACCATCAAGCTGGTCCTCCTGCCCGAGCGCCTGCCCGAGGCGGGCGCCGGTAACCGTCCCGACTCGGCGTCGGCCCCGGCGGTTCCGGTGTCCCCGGTGTTTGCTGAGTACCGGCGCCACAACGCGGACGTGCGCGGCGAGCTGACCCGGCTGCTGGAGGAGGTCGGCCGGGCCTACCCGGGCGCCGTCGTGCGTGGGGCGGTCACCGGCAGCGCCGGGCTGTCCCTGGCCACCCTCATGGGCCTGCCCTTCGTCCAGGAGGTCATCGCCGAGACCGAGACGGTGCGCGTGTGCGATCCGCAGGCCGACGTCGTCATCGAGCTCGGTGGTGAGGACGCCAAGATCACCTACCTCCACCCCACCCCCGAGCAGCGCATGAACGGCACCTGCGCGGGCGGCACCGGTGCCTTCATCGATCAGATGGCCCAGCTCCTCCACACCGACGCCGCCGGCCTGGACGACCTGGCCTCGCGCTACACGACGCTCTACCCCATCGCCTCGCGCTGCGGCGTCTTCGCCAAGTCCGACCTCCAGCCGCTCATCAACCAGGGTGCTGCGAGTGAGGACCTGGCCGCCTCCGTCCTCCAGGCCGTCGTCACCCAGACCATTGCGGGCCTGGCCTGCGGGCGCCCCATCCGTGGCCACGTCATGTTCCTGGGCGGGCCGCTGCACTTCCTGCCCCAGCTGCGCGCCGCCTTCGAGCGGACCCTTGCCGAGCAGGTCGACTCCTTCACCTGCCCCGACAACGCCCAGCTCTACGTCGCCATCGGCGCCGCCCTGCTCTCCTCGGGTGAGCCGACGCCGATCCCGGAGCTGTCCACCCGCCTGGCCACCCGCAAGGCCCTGTCCCTGGGCACCTCCCGGATGCGTCCGCTCTTCCAGGACACCGCCGAGCTGGAGGCCTTCCGTGAGCGTCACGCCCGCGCGCACATTGAGCGGGCCCACTGGCCGGTCCCCGAGGAGTCCCCCGAGGAGAGCGGACCCGAGCCGGACGGCCCGGACGACGAGCTCGACGGTATCGACGACGAGGGGCCTCATGCGGCGTCGGCGTCGGGGACAGGCGGGGAGTTCCGGGACGGTGACTGCTTCCTGGGGATCGACGCCGGCTCGACGACGATCAAGGCCGTCGTCCTGGACGGGCGCGGGCGCATCGTGTGGGAGCACTACGCCGGCAATGAGGGCGACCCGGTGACGGCCGCCGTGGAGATCCTGCGCCGCATCCACCGCGAGATGCCTGATGGCGTGCGGATCGTGCGCTCCTGCGTCACCGGCTACGGGGAGTCCCTGGTCAAGGCGGCGCTGCGCATCGACGAGGGCGTGGTCGAGACGATGGCGCACTACCGGGCGGCGGCCTACCTCAACCCCGGGGTCACCTCGGTCATCGACATCGGCGGCCAGGACATGAAGTACCTGCGCATCAAGGGCGACGCCATCGACTCCATCAGCGTCAACGAGGCCTGCTCGGCCGGCTGCGGCTCCTTCCTGCAGACCTTCGCCCGGTCCATGGGCCTGGAGATCGGTGAGTTCGCCGAGGCCGCGCTGCACGCCGAGCGCCCGGTGGACCTGGGCAGCCGCTGTACGGTGTTCATGAACTCTTCGGTCAAGCAGGCTCAGCGCGAGTCGGCCACCGTGGGGGAGATCAGCGCGGGCCTGTCCTACTCGGTGGTGCGCAACGCCCTGTACAAGGTCATCAAGCTCAAGGACGCCGACCAGCTCGGCGAGCGGGTCTCGGTCCAAGGCGGCACCTTCCTCAATGACGCGGTGCTGCGGGCCTTCGAGCTGCTCACCGGCCGGGAGGTGGTGCGCCCCGACATCGCCGGCCTCATGGGCTGCTTCGGCGCGGCCCTGAGCGCCCGGGCCACCTACGACGGCGTGCCCTCGGGCCTCATGAGCCTGGGCGAGCTCTCCCGCTTCAGCCTGACCACCGAGACCGCCACCTGCAAGCTGTGCCAGAACCACTGCCAGCTGACCATCACCACCTTCAACGACGGACAGCGCCACATCTCCGGCAACCGCTGCGAGCGGGGCGCCACCCAGGAGCGGCGCGCCACCAAGTCCGACCTGCCCAACCTCTACGACTACAAGTACAAGCGGGCCTTCTCCTACCGGCGCCTGCGCGAGGGCGCGGCCACGCGCGGGGACATCGGCATCCCCAGGGTGCTGGGCATGTACGAGAACTACCCGCTGTGGTTCACGGTGCTCACATCGCTTGGCTTCCGCGTCATGATCTCGGGGCGCTCCAACCACGAGCTCTTCGAGTCCGGCATGGACACGATCCCCTCGGAGAACGTCTGCTACCCGGCCAAGCTCGCCCACGGGCACATCGAGGCCCTCATCGCCAAGGGCGTCACGACGATCTGGTTCCCCTGCGTCTTCTACGAGCGCGAGCTCGTCCGGGGCGCCGCCGACCACTTCAACTGCCCGATCGTGGCCACCTACCCCGAGGTCATCCGCAACAACGTCGAGGCCGTGCGCGACGGGCAGCCCCACGGTGGCGAGGGTGCTGACGGCGCTGAGGGGGGCACGGGTCCCGGGGGTTCGGGGGTGCGGATGCTCTCCCCCTGGGGGGCACGGGTCCCGGGGGTTCGGGGGTGCGGATGCTCTCCCCCTTCCTCAACCTGGCCGACCCCGCGACGCTCGCCGAGCGGCTCGTCGAGGTCTTCGCCGACTGGGACGTCACCCTGCCCGAGGCCCGCCGGGCCGTGGCCGCCGGCTTCGCCGAGGACGCCGCCTTCAAGGCCGACGTGCGCGCCGAGGGCCGCCGCGCCCTGACGTGGATGGAGGACAACGACCGCAAGGGAATCGTCCTGGCCGGACGGCCCTACCACATCGACCCCGAGATCAACCACGGCATCCCCGACGTCATCAACACCCTGGGCCTGGCCGTCCTGTCCGAGGACTCCCTCCTGCCCGAGCCCGACGCCGCAGCCCCCGGCCCGACCGGGGCGACCGACTCCGCCGTGGCGAGCGCTACCGGGTCGGCTGCCGGTCCCAGCGCCGGCTCCCAAGCGTCGGGCAGTACCCGGCCATCTCGCTCCGACGCCGACCGCGGCGGCGAATCCGGAGGCAGCGCCGACGACGAGACCACCGGGCAGGCCCGAAAGGCGGGCGAGACCGGAACGGCTGACAAGGCCAGCAGAACCGAACCGGGCAAGCGCCCCGCCAGGCCGGCCAGACCCAAGAAGCCCAAGAAGACCGACTGGGCCGCCATCGCCCGCCAGGCCGGCAACGAGGCCGCCGGCCAGTCGACTGGTGAGGCGGCAGGCAAGGCCGGAGCTCCTGACCCCGGCGACGGCGCCGAGCACGCCGTCGCCACCGGGGCGCTCAGCCGGGCCGTGGCCGCACTGCGCCGTCGGCTGGGCGAGTCCCGGACCGATCCGCAGGCTCCGGCCGACTGGTCCGACGTCACCGGCGTCGGCCTGCCCACTCCCAAGCCCGTGGCCACCCGGGGCGTCACCGGGCGCCTGCGGGTGCGCGACCAGTGGGCCTACCACTCGCGCCTCTACCAGGCCGCCGAGCTCGTCACCACCCGCGACGACCTCGAGCTCGTCCAGCTCAACTCCTTCGGCTGCGGCGTCGACGCCCTGACCACCGACCAGGTCCAGGAGATCCTGGAGTCCGCCGGTGGCGTCTACACGAGCCTCAAGATCGACGAGGTCTCCAACCTCGGCGCCGCCACCATCCGCCTGCGCTCCCTGACCGCCGCCTCCCAGGCCCGCGCCGCGGAGAAAGAGACCGCTGGGAAGGCCACCCGCACCGAGGAGGCCCCCGGCGAGGCCGACGGCACCTTCGACGACGCCGTCGAGATCGACACGACCGCGCCTGCCGAAGAGCTCGCAGCCAGGGGTGATGAGGAGACAGGCGAGGAGATGCCGGACACGACGGCTCGGGAGACGGCCGGCGCCGTCGGAGGGCGAGAGCTGCCGGGGGCCACCGGTCCGGTCTTCACCGAGGCCATGCGCGCCACCCACACCATCCTCATGCCGCAGATGAGCCCCGTGCACTTCCGGCCCCTGGAACCGCTCATGCGGCGCCTGGGATACAAGGTCGAGCTCCTGGAGTCCGCCACCCGCGACGACCTCGAGGTGGGCCTGCGCTACGTCAACAACGACGCCTGCTTCCCCGCCATCATGGTCATCGGCCAGCTCATCGGCGCCTTCACCGACGGCAGCCACGACCCCGACTCCTGCGTCGTGGCCATCTCCCAGACCGGCGGCATCTGCCGCGCCACCAACTACGCCGCCATGCTGCGCAAGGGACTGCGTGAGGCCGGCTACCCGCAGGTGCCGGTCGTGGCGATCTCCCTGCAGGGCATCGAGTCCAACCCCGGATTCGAGCTGACCGCCACCATGGGCCTCAAGATGCTCCAGGGCATTATCATCGGCGACACCCTCAACACCTGCCTGCTGCGGGTTCGCCCCTACGAGGTGGTCGAAGGCGCCACCCAGGAGCTCGTCGATCGCTGGAACCGCATCATCGGGGAGTACTTCGAGCACAAGGGCCGCTCGGCCACCTGGGGCGGGCGCATCGGCTACCGCCGCCTCCTGCGCGAGATGGTCCGCGAGTTCAACGACCTGCCCCGGCGTGACGAGCCCCGGCGCCCGCGCGTCGGCGTCGTCGGCGAGATCCTGGTGAAGTTCCAGCCCGACGCCAACAACCACGTCATCGACGTCATCGAGGCCGAGGGCTGCGAGGCGGCCGTCCCCGGGCTCCTGCCCTTCTTCCTGTCCGGGCTGGTGACCGCCCAGTGGGAGGCGGACGCCTACGGCATCGGCAAGGAGAGTGTGGCCAAGAAGAAGGCGGCCGTCTGGTTCATCGAGCAGCTCCAGGCCCCGGCCCGCGCCGCCCTGCGAGCCGCCGGCGGCACCTTCGACATCGAGCCCTCCACGGCCGAGCTGGCCCGCAAGGCCTCGACGGTGCTCTCCCTGGGCAACCAGGCCGGAGAGGGCTGGCTGCTCACCGGAGAGATGATCGAGCTCATCGAGCACGGCGTGCCCAACATCGTGTGCTGCCAGCCCTTCGCCTGCCTGCCCAACCACGTGGTGGGCAAGGGCATGTTCCGCGAGGTCCGACGCCGCTACCCCCGGGCCAACATCGTCGCCATCGACTACGACCCCGGCGCCAGCGAGGTCAACCAGCTCAACCGCATCAAGCTCATGATCTCCACCGCCCACATGGCGCAGGCGGAATCTGCGCGTGGGACGCCTGAACCGGAGGGCGGCCCCGGCCCCGTGGGCGAGTCACAGGCCTGCGTGACCACGGACGACCTGCTGGCGGGACTCGGGCCGGTGGCCGACGGGACGCCGTCGTCCCCGGACGTCGCCGAAGAACGGCGTCCTCAGCGGACTCGGGTTCGCTGAGGACGCCGGTGCGGACTACTTCTTGGAGTCCTTGGCCGAGCCCTTGACCTCTGACTTGTCTCCCTGAGTGACCACGCAGGTGACGAGGCGATCTCCCTTGGCCCAGGTGTCCTGGCTGGGGGAGAGGTACTCGATCTGGTAGCTGGAGCTGCTGGCCTCGACCCCGACGTACGTGGTGAAGTCCTCCCCCTGGCAGAAGCCCTCGCCCAGGGACTTGATCGCGCCCTCGTTGGGGAGCGTGTCGACGTCGTCGGGGAAGGTGGTCTGGGCGATGACCTCGTAGGTGTGGGTCTTGGCGCAGTCGACCACCGTGACCTCGCCGACCGGGTTGTTGCCACCTGCCTTGCTGCTCACGGTGTTGTAGCAGTTCCCGACCTTGAGGTCCTTGGTGGCGGTGGTGGTTCCCGAGGAGAACAGGCTGCAGGAGGACAGCCCCACGGCAAGAACAGCGGACGCGGGAAGAACAAGGAGCGTGGTCAGCGGGCGCATACACCGAACCGTAACAGTCGGAATGCCCGGATTGTGCCGGTTTTCCTCGGGATCCTGGCCACGTGTGGGGAGCGGGCTGTAAATATCTGGGATAAGGCCCGGGTGGCGACCTGAGACGGAGAGACGGAGGGTCGCCACCCGGACGGAGTGGGTGGCAGGACGGTTGTCGTCACGGGAGTCAAGGGGTGAGCCGTGGCTCCCGCATGGCGGTCCGTCTGCCGGTTGATGTTCTGCTCAACGGGGACAGACTAGGAGTTTTTGATGGAATTGTTCAATGGGGACTTATCCGAGTTCTGGGCGAAGCACACGAAGGTGCGGTCGCCCTGGTCCCAGGTCTCCTGCGACGGCGTGACGGCCAGGATCCTGTAGCTGTTGGCCTTGGAGGGGGAGCCGACGTAGCTGGTCACCAACGGCTCGCAGATCTTGGACATCTCGGTACTGGTGTCGGCCTCGGAGAAGGTGGAGGCCGTGGTGTCTCCGGTTCCGACCATCTCGTACTGGTGGGGCGTCGAGCAGTCGACGACAGTTGCCTCGGTGGCGACCTTCTGGCTGTCCTGAGTGTCGGTGGCGATGTCGGAGACGCAGTCGCCGGCCTTGAGGTCCTCGATGGTGACGGTCCGGGCGTTGGGGTCGGCGGTGGCGCTGGAGGAGGATGTCGACGAGGCGCTGGCCTTTGACGAGGGCGAGGCGTCGTCGGAGTCCTTCGAGTCCTGTGACTCATTGTCCGAGGAAGTCGATGAGTCGTCGCTGCTCGACGACGAGGAGTCCGTGGGGGTGGTGCTCACTGCGTCTTCGTCGCAGGCGCTGAGGCTGAGGGCGAGCAGGAGTGCGGTGGGCAGGGCGATGAGGGCAGAGGTTTTCGTGCGCATGGGGTAACCGTGGCAGGAGTCGGTGGCCGCGTCGATGGGGAGAGGTACCAGTCGGTCGTCTGCCGGGGGAGACGGCATGGAGGGGAGACAACGAAACCCCGGGATCGCTCAGATCCCGGGGTGGTGGCGGAGGATGGGGGATTCGAACCCCCGAGGGCTTGCACCCAACACGCTTTCCAAGCGTGCGCCATAGGCCACTAGGCGAATCCTCCAGGCGCTCCACGCGGCGACAACCGCGTGCAACGAGAAAGCAATATATCGGACCGCCCATCCCCGGGGCCAGCCCGGGGCGGTGGGATCTGTCACGCGAGACCGGTTCTGCTGCATCGGCTCCCCACACGGACGCACCGCAGGCCTCAAGGACCTACCTCCCAGGACAGCCCTCGAGCCTTACGGTGCGTCCTCGAGCTCGGGTGCGGGGATGGGACCGGTCGGGGCCGGTTCGCAACCGGGGGCCGGATCGGGTATTCTCTCGCTCGGCCCCTCGTGCGGCGTCATCCAGTGAATCCCCCAGGACCGGAAGGTAGCAAGGGTAAGCAGGCTCTGACGGGTGTGCGAGGGGTCCTGACGTCTTCCGGCAGCGGCGGGGCGGTCTGCTCGGGCGGCAGGCCGGCGGGCTCGACGGCGCCCCGCAGTCCTCCTGCTGTACTCCACGAGGGTCGGGGTCTACTGCTTGGGGGATGGGTGTACTCCACGAGGGCCCGGGGCTCGTTCAGTACGGACAACTCCCTGCCAGTGGGACCCGAGGTTCGTGGAGTAGGTCAGGGTCACGCCGCGGCGGCGTCGACCTCCTCCAGGCGGCCGGTGGCCAGGTCCAGGACGAAGCCGCGCACGGCGTCGGTGCGGGGGATGAACGGCGAGGCCTTGATGCGGGTGATCGATCGGCGCACGTTGTCGGCCAGGTCGGTGAAGAACCCTGGTGCCCAGGCCGGTCGCACGCCCGTCTCCTCCTCCAGGGCGCGGCAGAGCTCGTCGTCGGTGAAGGAGAGCATGCCGCAGTCGGTGTGGTGGATGAGGATGATCTCCTCGGTGCCCAGGAGGCGCTGGCTGATCGTCAGGGAGCGGATCGTGTCCTCGGTGACGACGCCGCCGGCATTGCGGATGACGTTCGCCTCTCCCGGGTTAAGTCCCAGGACCGCGAAGACGTCCACGCGCGAGTCCATACAGGCGACGACCGCGACCTTCTGCGTGCCCTTGGCCGCCAGACCGCCCCGGGCGCGGACCTCGGCCGAGTAGGCGAGGTGGCGGGTGAGGAGCGACTCGGTGACGGACATGGTTCCTCCGTTTCTGCCGCCGACGACGGACGAGCGCCCCCATCGTGCCAGACCGTGCCAGTGGGCCCCGACTCGCCCGGTACCTCGCACGGGGTCGGCCCGGCCGATTAGGCTCGGCCCGTGACCACCGCTCTGTACCGCCGCTACCGCCCCGACGCCTTCCAGGAGGTCATCGGGCAGGACCACGTCACCGCTCCGCTCATGGCGGCGCTGCGGGCCGACCGCGTCACCCACGCCTACCTCTTCTCCGGCCCGCGCGGCTGCGGCAAGACGACGTCGGCGCGCATCCTGGCCCGCTGCCTCAACTGCGCCCAGGCCCCCACCGACACCCCCTGCGGCACCTGCCCGTCCTGCCGGGACCTGGCCACCGGCGGCCCCGGCAGCCTCGACGTCGTCGAGATCGACGCCGCCAGCCACAACGGCGTCGACGACGCCCGCGACCTGCGCGAGCGCGCCGCCTTCGCCCCGGCCCGCGACCGCTACAAGATCTTCATCCTCGACGAGGCCCACATGGTCACCGCGCAGGGCTTCAACGCGCTGCTCAAGCTCGTCGAGGAGCCTCCCGCGCACGTGAAGTTCATCTTCGCCACCACCGAGCCGGAGAAGGTCATCGGCACCATCCGCTCGCGCACCCACCACTACCCCTTCCGCCTCGTCCCGCCCGACATCCTCGAGGGCTACCTGGGGCAGCTGTGCCGGGCCGAGGGCGTCGAGATCGGCCCCGGCGTCTTCCCCCTCGTGGTGCGTGCCGGCGGCGGCTCCGTGCGCGACACCCTGTCCGTCATGGACCAGCTCATCGGTGGGGCGCACGACGGCGGCGTCGACTACCAGCGGGCCGTCGCCCTGCTCGGCTACACCGACACCACCATGCTCGACCAGTGCGTCGACGCGATCGCCGCCGCTGACGGCGCCGGCGTCTTCCGGGTGGTCGACCGGGTCGTCTCCTCCGGGCACGACCCCCGCCGCTTCGTCGAGGACCTGCTGGCCCGCCTGCGCGACCTCCTCGTCATCGCCCTGGCCGGCTCCGAGGCCGGCGCGGCCCTCGGCTCCATGCCGCTTGACGAGCTCGAGCGCATGGACCTTCAGGCCCGCACCATGGGGGCCGCGGCCCTCTCCCGAGCCGCCGACACCACCGCCCAGGCCCTGACCGCCATGGTCGGCGCCACCTCCCCCCGACTCCAGCTCGAGCTGCTCGTGGCCCGCCTGCTCATCCCGGCCGGCCACGCTCCGACCGGTGGCGCCGCGGGCGCGGGCGGCGCGGTTGGGCAGGTCGGAGGTGCCGGGCCGACGTCGTCGCCCGCCCCCGGTGGTGCAGGCGCTGGCGCCCCCGGCAGTGCGCCCAGCGGCATGCCCGCCGGTTCCGGGCGCGAGATGGCCGCCCAGATCGCCCGACAGGCCTCCGCGGACGCCGCCGGCCGGCGAGGGGGCCCGCGACCCGAGAACGTAGGGGGACCGGAGGGAGCCGCGAGTGCTGCGCCCGCCTCGGCTCCGCAGGCTCCCCAGTCCGACGACGGCTGGGGGCAGGTGTCGAAGGCGGGCGGCTGGAACGAGTCCGGTGATGCTTCAGCGAGTGCTCCGGCGACGGCGTCCGCGCCGGCCCCGGCCACGGCCTCGGCGCCCGCCGCAGGCTCGACGTCAGCCGTGCGGGTCCCGCAGGCCGGCCCTGCCGTCAGCTGGGACGGTCCGAACGACGGCGCCTCGTCCCACGGGCCAGCCGCTTCAGTCGCGTCGTCGGCCTCTGTTGCGCCGGGCTCTTCCGCGCCGTCGGCTTCGGCGGCGCCGGCCCACGGCCCTGCTGAGCAGCCCCCACGCGGAGTCGGGCCGGCGAGCGCCCCGGCTGCTCCGAGCGCGCCTGCGGCCCCCGCGGCCCCTGCGGCCCATGGGAGCGTCGGTGCTCCAGGCGGTCCGGGCGGGGGCGAGGCGGCCGACGCGGAGATGATCCGCACCCGCTGGGAGGAGGTCCTGGAGGCGGCCAAGCGCTCGCGGCGCGCGACCTGGGCGCTGGTCGGCCCGAACTCCCGGCCGGGCACCGTCTCCGGGGGCTTCTTCACCCTTCTGTTCACCGCGCCCGGCCTTGTGGGCGCCTTCGACAACGGCGGCCACGGCCCCATCTTCTCCGCGGCCCTTCACCAGGCTCTCGGCCTGCGCCTCGAGGTACGTGCCATCGTCGCCGGCGACGACGGGCCAGGTGGCCCCGGAGGTGGTCCTGGGGGACCGGGCGGACCTGGCGGTGGCCCCCAGGGACCTGCCGGCCACCTCGGTTCTCCTGGTGTGAGCGCTCCCGGCCATGACGTCGGTCACGGTGGACCGCAGGGATCCTACGGTGGCGCAGTGCCCGGGGCGGGCCCGAGCGGTCCTGGCCCGCAAGCCGGCGCCTTCGACTCGGCCGCCCACGGTGGTGAGTCGGAGGACTTCAACGGCGCCGAGATGCACGGCGCTGATGCTGACGCCGGTCAGGCCGTCCAGGCCCCGGCAGATCAGGCCCCCGCTACTGGATCCACCCGGCCGGCCGACGTCGAGCCCGCCGACCGCGCTCAGGCGCGTCGGCCCGTCTCCACCACGTGGGACGACGGTTCCCCGATCATCGAGCCGCCGGCCGAGGACGACTGGGGCGGAGATCCCTATGCCGAGTACTCCGGGTCCCTCGGTGCCGATGAGTCCTCTGGTCCCGCTCAGCGCACCGATCCCGCCGGACACCACGCCGCGCCGGAGCCCGGCGGGCGGGACTCCGTGACCTCACCCGAGCCGCGCGCGGCGCCGGCCGGTCCTGCGCCCTCCGAGTTCCAGGCGGTTTCCCCGGAAACCCCGGCGGTCTCCGCCTCCTCCACGCCCCAGACGGCCCCGGGGGCCGCCGCCCATGCTGCCCCGACGGCGTCGGCGGTTCCCGCGAACCCCGCGGACCCCGACGACGGGTGGGGGCCCGTTGCGATCCCCGGCGGCGGCTCGGCCCCGGCGCCCGCCTCAGCACCCGCTCCTGCCTCCGGCGGCGCCGGCTTGGACGACGGCTGGGGCCCGGTCGCCGTCCCCGGCGGCGGAACCGTGCCCACCCAGTCCGTGCCGACCTCTGCGCCGTCGTCTCCTGCGGTCGGCGGTTCCCCCGCCTCGACAGCGCCCGCGGGCCCCGGGACCGAGGCGTCATCCCCCTACGCTCCGCGAACCGCCGTCGGCTCTCAGCCCAGCCCCGCCAGTCCTCAGCACGCTTCTGCGCCTGCCTCGACGTCGGCTCCGGCCGCCTCAGCTTCTCCCGCGCAGTCCCGTTCCGCTCCCGCCGCGCAGGCGCCCGACGAGGCGCCCCTGGCCACCGTCCACCGTCTGCGCGCCCTGCCGGAGATTCCCGGCGGGGCCGCATCGTCCTCATCGGCCTCAGCCGCTCCCCAGTCGTTCCAGCCGCCGCAGTCCCCTCAGTCGCCACAGGCGCCGGCCGCAGGCGCGCCTGGCGCCCTCGACGCCACCGCCGGCTCACCCGGCCTGGCCCCCGTCACCTGGGAGGGGACGCCGTCGAGCCCCTTCAGCCCGGGCCCAGCCCCCGAGGAGCTCAGTGCCTCGAGCGCCCCTCCCGAGGACGATGCCACCTGGGCGCCCTCGGGCATCGCGGGCTCGCGCCTGGCCGCCGCCATGGCTGCTGCCCGCGCCGCAGCCCAGGACACCGGCACGGACTCCCTGGCCGACGACACCCCCAGCGAGGACGACCCCGACGCCGAGGACGCCGGCGTCGTCGGCCTGGAGGTCGTCAAACGGATCCTCGGCGCCCAAGTCATCGAAGAGGTCACCGTGACCCAGGAAGGACGCTGACATGCCCGCCGTCTACGAAGGCGCCGTCCAGGACCTCATCGACGAGTTCGGCGAGCTGCCCGGCATCGGGCCCAAGTCCGCCCAGCGCATGGCCTTCCACGTGCTCGCCGCCGACTCGGCCGCCGTCGAGCGCCTCATCGAGGCCCTGCGCGCCGTCAAGGCCAAGGTCCGCTTCTGCGAGACCTGCGGCAACATCGCCGAGGCCCCCCAGTGCGCCATCTGCCGCGACCCCCGCCGCGACCAGCGCGTCATCTGCGTCGTCGAGGAGCCCAAGGATGTCGTCGCGATCGAGCGCACCCGCGAGTACCGGGGGCTCTACCACGTGCTCGGCGGCGCCATCGACCCCATCAACGGCGTCGGCCCCGACGACCTGCGCGTGCGCGAGCTCTTCAGCCGCCTCGGGACGGGTGAGGTCGAGGAGGTCATCCTGGCCACCGACCCGGACGTCGTCGGTGAGGCGACCGCCGCCTACCTCACCCGCATGCTGCGCACCATGGCCGTGCCCGTCTCCCGGCTCGCCTCCGGCCTGCCCGTGGGGGCGGATCTGGAGTATGCCGACGAGGTCACCCTCGGGCGGGCCTTCGAGGGTCGACGCCGCGTCGAGGACTGAGACTCCTTCCACTTCCACCCTCCCTCCCTTCTCTGTCGTCGAGCCGGGCGTTTTTCGCGTAGCCCCACCGTTTTTCCGTTGGGCTACGCGAAAAACGCCCGGCTCGACGGGGCGGGGTGGCTGGAAGAGTGAGGGGCGAGGACGAGACGCGACATCAACCAACTCGGTCCGTATAACTTGTAAAACTAGTTATACAGTGCGACGATAGGTGGCGTGAGGGCGCGCAGAGCCCTCCCGCTGAGGCGATCCACCTCGACGGACACCATCATCCAGGAGTCCCGATGAACGCCGTCACCTGCACCCACGTCACCCGTCGCTTCGGCAGCCTCACCGCCGTCGACGACGTCAGCCTCCACGTCGCCGATGGCGAGATCTTCGGCATCATCGGCCCCAACGGCGCCGGCAAGACCACGCTGCTGTCCAGCATCGAGGGCCTCGACGAACCCACCTCCGGCGAGATCACCGTCCTGGGCCACCATCCTGTCAAGGACTCCGCCGAGCTCGCCCGCCGCACCGGCATCCAGCTCCAGCAGGCCGCGCTCCTACCCCGACTGCGGGTCGGCGAGGCCCTCGAGCTCTTCTCCTCCTTCTACGACCACACCGTGCCCTGGCGCCCACTGCTGGAGCGCCTCGGCATCGCCTCCAAGGAGAAGGCCGACGTCGCCCGGCTCTCCGGCGGGGAGCGCCAGCGCGTCTTCATCGCCCTGGCCCTCGTCCATGACCCCGAGCTGCTCTTCCTCGATGAGCTGACCACCGCGCTCGACCCCCAGGCGCGCCTGGCCATGTGGGACGTCGTGCGCGACATCCGCGAGCGCGGCAAGACGGTGGTCCTGACGACCCACTACATGGAGGAGGCCGAGGCCCTGTGCGACCGGGTCGCCGTCATCGACCACGGACGCGTCATCGCCCTCGACACGATCCCGGCCCTCATCGCGGCCCACGGCGGCCAGGCCACGCTCCGGCTCAGGCTCAGCGCTCCGGCACCCAGGACGCTGTCCGACGTCGAGGGCGTCACCTCCGTACGAACCGACGGCGCCGTGACCGTTGTCAGCGGCACAGGTGCCTTCGCCCAGGCGGTCCTGTCCCGCCTGGCCCAGGCCGATGTCGTCGTGCAGAGCATGGAGACCCATTTGCCGGGCCTGGAGGAGGTCTTCCTCAACCTCACCGGACGCGCCCTCAGAGAAGCCTGACCGGCCGGGATCCGGCTGAGCAACCGACTACCGAAAAACCGAGCGCTGAGAAGAGACACGACCATGCCGACCATGCCGACCGCGCGCACCCGCCGAACCTTTACGACCCTGCTCGTCATGCTGGCCCGCTCGACCCTGCGCGAGCCCGTCGGCCTGTTCTTCACCCTCATCCTCGCCCCGCTGCTGGTGGCCGTCCTCGGGGTGCTCTTCGGCAATGACCCCAGTCCCCAGTTCGGCGGCCACGGCTTCATGGACGCCACCCTGCCCGCCTGCGCCTGCCTCGTGGTGGGGATGACCGGAATCATCATCCTGCCCACCAACCAGCTCCAGCTGCGCGAGAGCGGGGCCCTGACCCGTCTGCGGGCCACGCCGCTGAGCCCTCGGGTCTTCGTCGCGGCCGACCTGACCGTCAACTTCCTCATCAGCCTGGTGGGAATCGTCCTGGCGCTGCTGGTGGGAGCCCTCGGCTTTGGGGTGCGGCTCCAGGGCAGCCCGGTGGCGGTCCTGGCCGCTGCGGCCCTGGGGCTGATGGCCTTCCTGGCGCTGGGCTACACGTTGGCCGCCCTCTACCCCTCCTCGCGCGCGGCCACCGGAATCGGCAACGGGCTGTTCATCGTCATCATGATGACCTCCGGGGCCTTCGTCCCCCAGAGCCAGATCCCGCAGGGCGTCCAACGCGTGGCCCGCTACTCGCCCTTCCACTACCTGGTCGACCTCCTTCAGGGGATGTGGTCCGGCCGGTCCTGGACGGATTACGGGACGGCGCTCGCGGTGCTCATCGGCATGACGGTGGTCTGCGGCCTGCTGGGGGCTCGGCTTTTCCGTTGGAAGACGGCCTGACCGAGGTCCACTCACACCCCTCACGCCGAGCCGGGCAAATTTCGCGTAGCCCTACAGAAAAACGGTAGGGCTACGCGAAATTTGCCCGGCTCGACGAAGGGAGGGAAACGCCTCCGCTCAGGCCAGACGCACGCCGCGCGGCAGCCTGCCGGCCGGCACGCGCAGGCGCCTGCTGGCCGTCACGACGCCGCCTGCCCCCAGGGCCATGAGCGCCACCAGGCTCACAGGCCAGAAGGCCAGGTGCTCCGCCTTGGGGCCATCGCGGCTGCCCATGCTGGAGGGGCCGTCGTAGGAGTCCTCCCGGTCCTCGCAGTAGTTGTAGACGACCCGCTCGGGCTGAGGGTTGCGCATTGCGTCAACGCCCTGTCCGGTGAGGGACAGGAAGGAGTCCGGGGCGCCGAAGCCGGCCGAGGCCGGTTGCTGCGGCGCGTGGGCGGTGGCGTCCCCCAGGGCCACGAAGGGGTTGGGGGTCAGCATCCACCAGATCCGGTCGGTGCGGGTGACCTCATGGGTCTCAACCTCGGGCTCTGAGTGGCAGACGAGCTTGTCGTCGGTCGATCTGTCGTAGTCCACGTGGTAGTCCACCTCGGTCTGCGTGCCGGTCACCAGGGATGAGGCGATCGCCGTGGTCAGGGGCGTCCCGACGGTCAGGGCGGCCACCACGATGTAGGTCAGGACCGCGGAGGCCGAGGGGCGCGCCGTCAACGCTGAGAAGCCCAGGCCGATCGCGCACACCGCTCCCAGTGTGAAGACGAGGATGACCAGGTGGGCGACGAGCGCCTGCCAGTGCGAGCCTCCCGCAACCGTCAGAATGATGAGGAAGGGCGCCGCCACGGCCAGGAAGGCGATCGCCGCCGCCCAGGCCGCCAGCAGCTTGCCGACGACGATCTCCTGGCTGCGCAGCGCCGTGGCCTGTAGCAGCGCGAGGGTCGCGTCCGCCCGGTCCCCGTTGATCGACGTCGCCGACAGCGTGGGGGCCACAATGAGCCCGATCCCCAGGACGAAGCAGACGACGACGTCGTAGAGGGCCAGAAGGTACTCGTTGGATGTGTCTCCGGGGCTCGTGGTCTCCACGGCGATCGCCAGCCCGCCGCACAGCAGGATGAGGACGGCCAGCCAGATTCCCAGCATGACGCGCCAGCGCGTGGCCCGCACCCGCTGCCGCAGCTCGAGCACCATGATGGCGCGTACACCATTCCAAGTCATCGGCGTTCTCCTTCCAGGGCCAGGTAGGTCTCCTCCAGAGTTCCGGACAGCGGGGCGAAGGAGACGACCTCCACCCCGGCCTCGACGGCCTCGCGCAGCAGGTGGGCCGCCGCCGCGTCATCGGTGACTGCGATGCGCAGCTGCCCGTCCCCCTCAGGCGTGACCGGCAGCTGCACCGAGTGCGCCCACTCGCCCAGGCGCCCGGCATCCAGGGCCCGCATCCGCCAGGTCCGGCGCACCGGGACCGGGCGGGCGGCGACGTCGGTCCCCGCGCCAGCGGCCGGGACCTGGTCCGGTGCCGAGGGGACGGCGGTTCCGCGGGACATGAAGACGACGCCGTCGACCATCTCCTCCATCTCCGAAAGGATGTGGCTGGAGAGCAGGACCGTGGTGCCGCCCGAGGCCAGGTCGCGCAGCAGGACGCGCAGGTCGGCGCGCGAACGCGGGTCCATGCCGGCGGCGGGCTCGTCCAGGAGCAGGACCTTGGGGTCGTGGATGAGGGCGCGGGCCAGGCCCAGGCGCTGCTTCTGGCCCCGGGAGAGGACCCGGGCGGGCGTGCGCGCCATCTCATCGAGGTGGACCAGGGTGAGCATCTCGACGGCGCGGGCGCGGGCGGTGTCGGCATCCATCCCCTGGGCGGCGGCAAAGGTCAGGAGGATCTCAGTGCAGGTCAGGGAGTCCCAGGTGCCGAAGGCATCGGGCATCCAGCCCACAGTGCGGTGGACCTCGCGCGACTGGGTGACCGGGTCCAGGCCGGCCACGCGGATCGTCCCGGAGTCCGGGGCCAGGAGGGCCGCCAGCATGAGCAGCAGGGTGGTCTTGCCGGCGCCGTTGGGGCCGACCAGACCGGTGACGGAGCCGCCGGGCACCGACATGTCCAGCTGGCGCACCGCCGGTGCCCGGCCGAAGAAACGGGTGAGCTGAGAGACTTCGATGCTCATAACGGCAGGCTAATGCGTGGAGGACCGCTGTGGTCGGGGAAAGGTACCCATTGTCGATGGCCGTCGGCCCGCCGCGTGTGTGGGGGGTGGGCTCCAGGAGCGGGCGGCCGGGCCTCGGGGCTGCTCCCCTCGAGCGGTCCGCTGATGCTGTGATCTCGGATGCGTGTGATTTCCCGGCAACACGGCGCACCGTATGCTTGGCCCAGCCACGCCGTCGTGGGCGCCGCACGGCGACGGCTCCAGATTCCGGAAGCCCCTGCCGGGACGCCCGCACCGGCGCGGAGCCCCTGATTCAAGACACGCACCGATACCAGGACCCGAGGAGCGCCCCATGGCACTGGTCGTCCAAAAGTACGGCGGCTCGTCCGTCAGCGACGTCGACGCGATACGACGCGTCGCCCGGCGCATCGTCGCCACCCGCCAGGCCGGCAACACGGTCGTCGTCGTCGTCTCCGCGATGGGGGACACGACCGACGAGCTCCTCGATCAGGCCGCCGCCCTGACGACTGCCCCACCCGCCCGCGAGATGGACATCCTGCTGTCCGCCGGTGAGCGCATCTCCATGGCTCTGCTCGCCATGGCCGTCACCGAGCTCGGCGTGCCGGCGCGCGCCTACACCGGCGCCCAGGCCGGCGTCCTCACCGACTCCAAGTACGGCAAGGCCTCCATCGTCGGGGTGCTGCCCGAGCGCGTGGCCCGCTCCATCCAGACCGGCGCGGTCGCCGTCGTCGCCGGCTTCCAGGGCATCAACGAGGTCGAGGACACCACCACCCTGGGGCGCGGCGGCTCCGACACGACCGCGGTCGCCCTGGCCGCCGCTCTCAACGCCGACGTCTGCGAGATCTACACCGACGTCGATGGCCTGTTCACCGCCGACCCCCGCATCGTCCCCACCGCCAAGCGCATCGAGTCCCTCTCCAGCGAGGAGACCCTGGAGCTGGCCGCTCACGGCGCCAAGATCCTCCACCTGCGCGCGGTCGAGTACGCCCGGCGCTTCGGGGTGCCGCTGCACGTGCGCTCCTCCTTCTCCGACAAGACCGGGACCTGGATCTACGACGGCCGCCGCGAGGGAGCCTTCGTGCCCTCGGTCGTGGCCGCCCAGCTCGACGACGTCGTCGCCGCCGACACCGCGACGCCTGGTAGTCCTGCGACGCCGGCCTCCCCGGCCAGCGCCGACACTCCTGCGAGCCCGGCGACCCAGGGGGACTCTCCTGCGGCCTCCTCCTCGCCTTCAGACCCCGCCGGACTCGACGAGGGCCCCTCGGCCGCCGTCGTCGACACCGCCCACCGCAACGCCATCGCCGCGCGGGCCCAGGCCCGCCCNGCCTTCGTGCCCTCGGTCGTGGCCGCCCAGCTCGACGACGTCGTCGCCGCCGACACCGCGACGCCTGGTAGTCCTGCGACGCCGGCCTCCCCGGCCAGCGCCGACACTCCTGCGAGCCCGGCGACCCAGGGGGACTCTCCTGCGGCCTCCTCCTCGCCTTCAGACCCCGCCGGACTCGACGAGGGCCCCTCGGCCGCCGTCGTCGACACCGCCCACCGCAACGCCATCGCCGCGCGGGCCCAGGCCCGCCCCCGCCCGTCCGCCAAGGAGGACCACGTGGAAGCCCCCGTCATCTCCGGAATCGCCCACGACCGCAGCCAGGACAAGATCACGCTCGTGGGTGTGCCCGACGTCCCCGGCGCCGCCGCCCGCATCTTCGCGATCGTGGCCGGCACCGACGCCAACATCGACATGATCGTCCAGGACGTCTCCGCCGAGGGCACGGGCCTGACCAACATCTCCTTCACCTGCCCCGACGGCGACTCCGCCACCGCTCGCGAGGCCCTGGAGGCCGCCCGCGAGGAGCTGGGCTTCCGCAGCCTGCACTTCAACCCCGACATCGGCATCCTGTCCCTGGTGGGGGCCGGCATGCGCTCCAACCCGGGAGTCTCGGCACGCCTGTTCGGCGCCCTGAGCGAGGCCGGGGTCAACATCCACATGATCTCCACCTCCGAGATCCGCATCTCGGTGGTGGTCGACGACGCCGCACTCGACGAGGCCGTGCGCGCCGTCCACTCCGCCTTCGGCCTCGACGCCCAGGCCGCCGAGGCGGTCGTCTACGGAGGGACCGGACGATGAGCAATCCCGTGAACACCTACACCGGCCCGGCTGATGGCGTCTGCGTCGCCGTCGTGGGCGCCACCGGCCAGGTCGGCCGCGTCATGCGCGCCATGCTGGCCGAGCGCGACTTCCCCGCCCGCTCGGTGCGCTTCTTCTCCTCGGCCCGCAGCGCCGGGACCGTCGTGGACTTCCGCGGCGTCCAGATCGAGGTCGAGGACGTCGCCACCGCGGACCTGGCGGGCATCGACGTCGCGATCTTCTCCGCCGGGGGCGCCGCCTCGCGCGAGCACGCCCCCCGCTTCGCCACGGCCGGGGCCGTCGTCGTCGACAACTCCTCGGCCTGGCGCAAGGACCCCGAGGTGCCGCTCGTGGTGAGCGAGGTCAACCCGCACGCCCTGCGCGAGCGGCCCAAGGGCATCATCGCCAACCCCAACTGCACCACCATGGCGGCCATGCCCGCGCTCAAGGTGCTGCACGAGGAGGCCGGGCTCATCCGCCTCATCGTCTCGACCTACCAGGCCGTCTCCGGCTCGGGGCGGGCCGGGGTGGCCGAGCTGGCCGGGCAGGTTCGCGCCGTCGTGAATGAGGACATGGAGGGCCTGGCCCTGGACGGGCGGGCCGTTGAGTTCCCCGCGCCTGAGGTCTACGTCGACACCATCGCCTTCAACGCCGTGGCCTGGGCCGGTGGCGACGCAGGCGACGGCTCCGGCGAGACCGATGAGGAGCAGAAGCTGCGCAACGAGTCGCGCAAGATCCTGGGGATCCCGGACCTGCTCGTCTCCGGCACCTGCGTGCGCATCCCGGTCTTCTCCGGCCACGGCCTGAGCGTCAACGCCGAGTTCGCCCGTGAGATCAGCGTCGAGCGCGCCCGCGAGCTGCTTGAGGCGGCGCCCGGCGTCACCTACCAGGACGTGCCCAGCCCCCTCAAGGGCGCCGGCCGCGACGGCACCTTCGTGGGGCGTCTGCGCGCCGACCAGGCCTTCGCTCCGGGCCATGGCCTGCAGTTCTTCGCCGTCGGGGACAACCTGCGCAAGGGCGCGGCCCTCAACGCCGTCGAGCTCGCCGAGCTGGTGGCCGCCGAGATCCGGGGCTGAGCAGTCTTTTCCCGCCGAGCCGGGCATTTCTCGCGTAGACCTACCGAAAAACGGTCGCACTACGCGAGAAATGCCCGGCTCGGTGTCTATTTGACCGGCTCTGTGGTGGCGGGATGGGCGGCCGATCCGAACTTCAGGATGCCTCCTTCGGAGAGGTCTCGGAGGTGGGGGCCAGGCCCGGCTGGTCGTCGGTAGGTGCCTCGGCGTCCCCGACCTCGGGCGCAGTGAGATCTCGAGGAAGGAACAGAGGGCCGATGATCGTGGGCGTGAAGAGGATGAGAACGAAGACGATGCTTGCGTTCGTAAAAGGGGTGTGCTCGGTGACTCCATGAATGGAGATGAAGGAGATCAAGCAGATAATGGTGGCCGTGGGGGAAATGGATGCCAGCAGGGTGATGAATAGTCCGGCTGCGAGCCAAAATAGCACTGTGTTCTCGTTCGTGGCTGCCTGAGCCTGTTCGATCTGCGATGACTGGACTGATGGTTTAAAGAGGGCCAGCACGAGGATGATTCCGGTTGCAGCCGCGGCGAGCCGCGCAGGATGGAGGGCGTATCGCCACCCACGTATGTGCGGGCGCCACGAGCGTATGCGTTCTCCCGCAATGAGGGCGAGCGCCGCTCCCAGGAGCAGGCCGGCGAAGAACCATAGAGTCCTGTAGGCGAGATAAAGATCGTTCGGCCCGTCGCTGTTGTACGGTGCCAGGATGCTCACTGTCAGCAGCATCGCTCCGGAGGTTGCCAGGCTGGGCGGGTGATTCCAGGTGACCCATGGGAGAATCATCAAAAGCGGGATGAGGATCAATGGGTTTCCGGGGTGATCCGTGCTTGCACTGGAAGCGAGCAGTGATGCGAAAACTGCTGTGAGGGCCATAGTGAACGGGGGTCTCACCTGTTGAAGAGCCTCGTTGTCCTTCATAGGTCTCCTCCCGTTGTCATGTTGCCTGCGTGGCTGGTTGAGGTTTCTTGTAGCTGTACATGGTGAACAGTCCGGCCGTGGCTGCTATCGCGATCAGCGGGAGGGAGACTGTTTCGATGTGGCTATGCCAAGTGCTCTCTTCGCTGTCGGCGACATAAATCCATGTCAGTGTTATTCCCAGAAAGGAGAGTGAGCTGACAGGTGAGATGGCCGCAAGGGCTGCCATGAAGAATCCGGGGAGGAACATCAGAAGCGCGGTCCCGGTGTTGCCTGTGAAGAGGCCCGATGGTGAGTTGGATGGTGCGATCAGAAATATGATCGGGAGGATCGGGGCCAGTACGGCGATGATGGCTCTGTCGGGCTGGAAGATGCTGTCGACCTCCTCCGGGCGTCGATCGCTGTTGCGGGAGGAGGTCAATACGGTAGCGAATGTTGATCCGCACATGATGCCGGAAAGAGCCCATAAAGTCGGATCGGTCGAGGTGAAATCGCTGTTTCCGTCACCTTCTCCTGATTGCAGTTGTGTAGCCATGAAGGCGGTGACGGTGAATACCATGCATGAGGCTGCTTGTGCTTGTGGTGAGTTCCATGCGGCGGCACCAATGCACAGTGCCCAGAAAATGATGGCAAAAACAGAGAGTGAAGAGTCGGTCGAGTTGTACTCGGGTCCGGTGCCGTGCAGGTCCGCGACGGCGAAAACGATGAAAATGCTGAGGACTGCTGTTATCGGGGCCCGGAGTGGCTGAAAAGCCTTGATTCCACTCATGCGGTGTTCCTCGTTCCTCCCGAGAAGGTGTGCCGATGCGGACGATGAGGCGGGTTGTTGTGCGCGGTTGCGCTTTGCCTCTCCCGTGGGCGTCGTTGAGAAGAGTAGCGAAGAGGGCTATCCGAGGTGACGGTTACGGTATGTCAAGGGGCCGGGGAAGGCTGAGTCGGGTGAGTAGGGGCATGTTACGCATTGGGCTGTTGTGTGACATCTGAAGGGGTGGATCGCGTACAACGGGCGCTTGCTGAACGTCGTGGGTGGGTGCCCGGAAACGGTCATGCTCGGTGAGGACTCAGGCCAGCAGGAGCCCGGCCGCGGCGCCGAGGTAGAAGACGTAGACGGCCAGCAGGAAGATCCGCTCCGAGATCCCGAAGGCGTAGGGTCTCAGGCGGCGGACGACCAATGCGATCACCAGGGCGGTGAGTGCGGCGGCGGTCACCCACCGGGTCGCCCCGAGGAGGGACACCAGCCCCCGCGGCGCGAGTGGGGTCAGCAGCCGGACGATGTTGCCCATGCACGAGTAGGCGATCGCGAACCACGCGATGGCGGTCACCAGGTGAAGGCGACCGATGAGAGTGGTCGGCTGCCCCTCGACGTCGGTCGGCAGGAACGGCAGCGCCGCGAAGATGACGGCCAGGACCGCCAGCCAGAGTGCCACGCCCTTCTCCGGCGTCGGCGGTCCGAGGGCGACGGCGCCTGCGAGCACGGCCCAGAACACCGCCGAGGTCCAGGTGACGGCAGCCGCCAACCGGCGGGTCGGCCCGACGGCGTAGTCGCTCACGGCGTGCTGCACGATGTTGTAGTCGCTGGGGACGAGGTGAAGGGCGATGAACATGGCCAGCCGCGCGACTCCCAGGACGAGGGCGACTGCGGCAAGGACGGTCGTCATTGAACCGGCTCCTTCCGTGCGGGTGCGACTCGATGCTAAACCCTTCCAGTCCGTCGCGGCTGGGGATGGTTCTTCGTCGGGGACGGTGCCGTCCTCCTCTCGCGAACGGGGACACTCGACGCCGTCGGCGGAGGTGGATAGCCGGATGCGCCAGGAATAGGGTGGGCCCCGGTCGTGTTGGCCGCAGTGGAACCGATCAGTATCCGCAGTCTTGAAAGGAACGCTCATGGCCACCAAGAACATCACCGGTCCCGAGTTCAAGGACACCATCCACGGCGAGGGCATCACGTTTGTCGACTTCTGGGCCTCCTGGTGCGGCCCGTGCATGCGCTTCGGCCCCATCTACGAGAAGGCCGCCGAGGCCAACCCGGACATCACCTTCGCCAAGGTCGACACCGAGGCCGAGCAGGACCTCGCCGGGGCGCTGGGCATCTCCTCGATCCCCACGCTCATGGTCTTCCGTGACAATGTGCTCGTCTACCGCGAGGCCGGCGCCCTGCCCGCCCCCGCGCTGGACTCCCTCATCACGCAGGTGCGCGAGCTCGACATGGACGCCCTCAAGGCCAAGATCGCCGAGGAGGAGGCCGCCGGGGCACAGGCCTGAACCGGCCCACGCTGTCCGACGTCGCCCGGGAACCCGCCGTTTCCGGGCGACGTCGTCGTCTGTTACCCGGCTCGCCCAGCCAAGGGCAGAACATCACGTTTTGATATCCTATGATGGCCCGCGTGAAGTTGGAGTCCCACGTCAGTCACGCTGTCAGAGCCCGATGGGCGGTACCCGTCGGCGCCTCGGGCCGCGACGCGCTGGTGCGCCATCTGGTCTACGCCTTCATCCGCTCGGATCCCGAAGGGGCCACGGACTGGATCGACTCGACGGTCCCCACCGACCCCGATGAGCTGCGCACCATGCTCGACTTCCTCCTCACCGCCCGCCCCCCGGCGCCCCTGCCCGAGGACATCGCCGCCGACCTCGACACCCTCCTGGAGGCCGAGGCCGCTGAGCGCGGCATGGTCGACGCCACCGAGATCCCGCCCCTGGCCATCACCGACCACGTGCCCGGCCTGCTGGGCCGCAACGTGGCCTTCTGGCGCGGCGACCTCACCCGACTGCGCGCCGGCGCCGTCCTCAACGCCGCCAACTCCGGGATGCTCGGCTGCTTCGCCCCCGGGCACCGCTGCATCGACAACATCATCCACGCCGTCGCCGGGCCGGCCCTGCGCGCCGAGTGCGCCCGCTACATGACCTGGGCGGAGACCTTCGACCCCACCCGCCGTCAGGGCGGGGAGCCGGCCGGCCGGGCCGTCTTCACCGGCGGCTACCACCTGCCCGCTCAGCACGTCATCCACTCGGTGGGCCCCATCATCGAGGACGGTCGCGAGCCCACGCTGCGCGACCGGCGCCTGCTGTCCTCGTGCTACACGAGCGTCCTCAACGTCGCGCACGCCGCGGGGCTGGGCAGCGTCGGCCTGTGCTCGCTGTCCACGGGCGTTTTCGGCTACCCCAAGCGGCAGGCAGCCCTGGTGACCCTGGAGACGATCGGCCGCTGGCTGGCGGCCCACCCCGACTCCCGGCTGCGCATCGTCATCAGCCTCAACGCCGACGTCGACGTCGCCGCCTACGAGGCCGCCCTCGCCCCGCCGCCCTGGAGGCCGTGAGAGGTTACGAGAGGCCTGAGCCCTCAACGCGCCCGAGGCGGCGTACTGCACGAGGGTCGGGTGCCACTGGCCGACAGGTGGGTGTACTCCACGCGGTGCGGGGGTTCGTGCAGTACGGACAACCTCCGGCCAGTACGTCCCAGACCTCGTGGAGTGCGGGCGGCTGTGGGCGCCGACGTCGGACCAGATCCACTGAGGGCGGTCAGTTCGCCCGGGCCCGTGCCGCGGCGCGCGCGGCCGCCGGGGCCGCGTCCGCAATCGCCTCCAGCTCCGCCTCGCCGTGCGCGGCCGAGACGAACCAGGCCTCGAACACCGACGGCGGCAGGCTCACCCCGGCCTCGAGGAAGGCGTGGAAGAAGGGCCCGTAGCGCCAGGTCTCCTGGGCGCGGGCCGCCTCGTAGTCGCTCACGCCCCGCTCGGCGGCCCGCTGCCCGAACATGAAGGAGAACAGGGAACCCGCCCGCTGCACGCGGTGGGGCACGCCCTGCTCGGTCAGGGCCGCCGAGACCACCTCGCCGATGCTCTGGGCGCGCCCGGCCACCGAGGCGTAGACGGCGTCGTCGGCCAGCTGGAGCGTGGCCAGGCCGGCCGCCGTGGCCAGCGGGTTCCCCGAGAGCGTGCCAGCCTGGTAGACGGGGCCGTCCGGCGCCAGCAGATCCATGACCTCCGCGCGTCCGCCGACGGCGGCCAGCGGCATCCCGCCGCCCACGACCTTGCCGAAGGTCACCAGGTCCGGCACCCAGACGGCGCGCTCGCGCCAGTCCGCGCCCGGCCAGGTGGGGGCTGCGGCGTCGGCGGGCTCGGAAGAAGTGGCACCAGCGGTGGAGGGCCGGGCGGTGAAGACCGGCAGGTCCGAGGCCCAACCGTCGACGGCCTCCAGGCCCCACCAGCCGGCCGGGCCCACGCGGAAGCCGGTGAGGACCTCGTCGAGGATCATGAGCGCGCCGTGCTCGGCGGTGATGCGGCGGATCGCGGCGTTGAAGCCGGGCGCCGGCGGCACGATCCCCATATTGGCCGGGGCCCCCTCGGTGATGACCGCGGCGATCTCGGGGCCGCGCTCGGCGAAGCAGGCCTCCAGGGCGGCGACGTCGTTGTAGGGCAGGACGATCGTCTGAGCGGCCACGGCCGCGGGCACGCCCGCGCTGCCCGGCAGGCCGCCGGTGGCCAGACCCGAGCCGGCCGCCGCGAGCAGGCCGTCGCTGTGCCCGTGGTAGCAGCCCGCGAACTTCACCACCAGGTCGCGGCCCGTGGCGCCGCGGGCCAGGCGCACGGCCGTCATCGTCGCCTCGGTGCCGGTGGACACGAAGCGCACCCTTTGCGCGGCCGGCACTCGGCGGCGCACTTCCTCGGCCAGGAGCGTCTCCGACTCGGTCGGGGCGCCGAAGGACAGGCCGCGGGCGGCGGCCTCCTGGACCGCGCTGACGACCTCGGGACGGGCGTGCCCCAGAATCGCCGGGCCCCATGAGCCCACGAGGTCCACGTAGCGGCGGCCCTCGACGTCGACGACGTGGGCGCCGCTGGCCGAGGCGATGAACCTCGGCGTGCCGCCCACCGAGCCGAAGGCGCGCACGGGGGAGTCGACGCCCCCGGGGATGACGGCGCGAGCCGCCTCGAACAGGGCGGTGTTGGTCGTGGTGCTGGAGGGCTGGCCTGCAGGCCGCGGCTGCTGGGACACGGGCGTTCCTGTCGGTGACGTGGCTGGTCGGGGCCGGTTCAGGCGGGGTCGCCGCACCGGCCGGGGCTGCCTCCCAACCTACCGGACTGGCATGGCGCATGAGTGGCATCAGCGCGAGTACCTCCAGGGCTCGCGGACGCGCCCTGGACCTCGACTACTGACGTCACGGGTGCAGTCCGCGAGATCTGAGGTGCGTCCGCGGCGAGCCACGTGCGTGGCCGCGGCCCTGGGATCGCCCCTGCCTTCGTCACATGATCTACCGCAGGGCCGGGTTCTCGGCGATCTCCCGGGCCCAGTAGGTCAGGACCATGTCCGCCCCCGCGCGCACGATCCCCAGCACCGACTCGGCGATGACGCGCTCGCGGTCGACCCACCCGCGCTGCGCGGCCGCCTCCACCATCGCGTACTCGCCGCTGACCTGGTAGGCGGCCACCGGCACCGGTGAGGCGGCGGCGACGTCGGCCAGCACGTCCAGGTAGGGGCCGGCCGGCTTGACCATGACGATGTCCGCCCCCTGCTCGACGTCGAGCATGACCTCGCCCAGGCCCTCGCGGCGGTTGGCCGGGTCCTGCTGGTAGGCGCGCCGGTCCCCGGTGAGCGTGGAGCCCACGGCCTCGCGGAACGGCCCGAAGTAGGCCGAGGCGTACTTCGCCGAGTAGGCCAGGATCGCGACGTCGTCGTGCCCGGTGGCATCCAGGGCGGCGCGGATCGCGGCGACCTGCCCGTCCATCATCCCCGACGGCGAGACCATGTGCGCCCCGGCCTCCGCCTGGGAGACCGCCATCGCCTGGTAGGTGGCCAGGGTGGCGTCATTGTCGACCTCGCCGGCGCGCGGGCCGTCGGGACGGATCAGCCCGCAGTGGCCGTGGCTGGTGAACTCGTCCAGGCAGGTGTCCGCGCACACGACGACGTCGTCCCCCACCTCCGCTCGCACGGCCGCGATCCCGCGGTTGAGGATGCCGTCCTCGGCCCAGGCAGCGGTGCCCGAGGCGTCGCGGGCGGCGGGCACGCCGAACAGGTCGATGGCGCTGACGCCGGCCTCGGCGCAGGCGGCGGCCTCGCGGCGCAGCGAGTCCAGTGTGTGCTGGACGACGCCAGGCATCGCCTCCACGGGGTGGGGGGCGTCGATGTCCTCGCGCACGAACACCGGCAGGATGAGTGCGGCCGGGTCCACGACGTGCTCGCGCGTCAGGCGCCGCATTGCCGGGGTGGTGCGCAGGCGGCGGGGGCGGACGGTCGGGGCCTGCGNCGGATCTCCGGAGAATCCGTGGGGCGGGAGACCAACGACCACCAGGAGCACCCCATGACCGACGCCCTTCGACCGGCCGCCGACTTCCTGTCGCGCCGCTCCGTCCCCGACCCGCAGGCCCCGACCGTCCGCCCCCGCCGCCTGCGCACCACCCCGGCAATGCGGCGCCTGACGCGCGAGCACGTCGTGGACCCGGCCGCACTCATCCTGCCGGTGTTCGTGCGCGAGGACATCGACGCCCCCCACCCCGTGGAGGCGATGCCTGGCGTCGTCCAGCACACACTGGACTCGCTGCGCCGCGAGGCCGCCGCCTGCGCCGAGGCCGGCAGCAGCAGGCGCCGTGCGGTGCCCGGGGCGGCTCCCGGACCACCGGCGAGGGCGGGCTCCTTCAGGAGCGCGGTGGCCGAGCCCCGGGCCACCAGGTCGGGGGTGGCTCCAGCGAGCTCTGCCCAGGCGCGCGCGGTCGCCGGCCCGACGACCGCCACCCGCACCGGCGAGATCGCTGCGGCGGGCTCGCGCTGCCCAGGTGATGTCGCTCGGGCGCGGCGAGGTGCAGCGTCGACGTGGGCATTGGAATCGCCGGAGTCGTCGTGATGGCCATGGTTGCCGGTCGCCGAGCCGATTCCGGCTTCTGCGAGCAGGTACGGCGCCAGCGCCTCGATGGTCCGGGCCGAGGTGAGCACCAGCCAGGCGGCCTCACCCGCCGCGATCCGCCGCGCGGTCGCCTCCAGGGCCACGGCGTCCCCCGGAACGGTCCGCGTCACGGCGGCGCGCAGTACCTCCGCCCCGGCCCGCTCCAGCGCCGAGGCGATCCGGTCGCGATCCTTGACCCGTGGCATCAGCACGACCCGCCCCGCCAGCGGCGCGTCGGCAGCCTCGTGGGGCCGGGCCGGGGGGTGCTTGAGCGGGTTGCTGCGTGAGGTGGACTCAGCCATGGCCGCAGTCCCGCCGCGGTTTGTTGGCATGCAGGTCGACGATATCGCCGGCACCGTCCTCCAGCAGGATCTCGGCCACTCGGACTCCCAGCGCCTCCGCCGCCCGAACCGCCGCTGCGGCCTCACGCGGGCTGCCGGAGCCGCCCGCTGTCCCGGGCAGCTCGGTGCTCAGCTCGCAGCCGACTTCTTGGCCGCCGTCGAGCGAGGTGACCACCGCCCGCAGCACGAGCACCCGCGGCGAGCGGCTCGACGTCGTTCCGCCGTGCGGCTGTCCATCCCCAGCACCCCGGTCCGCTCTCCCGTCGTCACTGCGGGTCCCCTCGCCGCCGTCGGCCCGGCCCGCGGTGACTCCGTCTGACTGGCGGCTACTGCTCGCACACCCGGCACCTCGGCGGGTTCCGGACATTGCGTTGTCATAGCGGCAGAAGGTCTCGTTCCACCCGGCCTCGCGCTCGCCGCAGTCCTCCCTCCGCTCCTGTTCGCCGCCCCGCAGGCGCGCCCAGGCGCCCACCGGCGCCGCGCAGCCCGCGCCGAGCCGGGCCATGAGCGACCGCTCTGCCGTCACCGCCAGACGCGTGGGCTCGTCGTCGAGCGCCGCCACCGCCCGGGTCAGCGCGGTAGAGCTCGCTGCGGCCTCTCCATTCTCCGAGCGCTGTGGGTTCTCCGGGTCTCCTGCGGTCTCAGCGCTCTTTGAGATCCCTCCGCCCTCCCGGGCCTCCAGGGCGCCCGCCCTCGCCTCCACGGCCAGAGCCCCCTGGGCGGGCGCGGGCAGCATCATTTCCAGGTCCAGGACCTCACTCGCGCAGTGCTCCAGGCCCAGGCGCCGTAGCCCCGACAGGGCCAGCACCACCGCGTCCAGGTCGCCGGCGGCGTCGGCCCGGCTCGGCGCGACCGGCTCATCAGCTCCGACGCCGACCGCCCCCAGCCCCCGCACCCGCGCCAGCCGTGTGGGCACGTTGCCGCGCAGGTCCACCACCTCCAGGTCCGGTCGGGCAGCCAGCAGCTGGGCGGCCCGGCGCGGCGAGCCGGTGCCCACGCGGGCGCCGTCGGGCAGGGTGGCCAGGGTCAGGCCGTCGCGGGCGCACAGGGCGTCGCGCGGGTCCTCACGCGGCGGCACGCAGATGACCTCCAGGCCCTCGACCGGCTGGGTGGGCAGGTCCTTGAAGGAGTGGACCACCAGGTCCACCTCGCCGTCCAGGAGCGCATGGCGCAGCCGGGCCGCGAATACCCCGACCCCCCCGAGACTGCGCAGGGGCGTGCGATCGCCGTCGCCGTCCGTGCGCACGGTGACCAGCTCAATGTCCAGGTCGCCGCCGTGCTCGTCGGGGCCCTCACCATGGTCGTCTTCGACGGCGGCCGCACTGTTGGCCGCGGCCCGACGCAGCGCGTCGGCGACCTGCCCGGACTGGGTCAGTGCCAAGCGCGAGCCGCGCGTGCCCAGCCGAACCCGACTGCGCTCCTCAGGCGTGCTCATGCCCATCTCCTCCTTGATATCGCCGGCCTCGTCCAGGCGCCGCGTTCGTACGGTACGGCCCGCCTTCGTCCCCTGGGGGTACGAACTCGCGGCCTAATATACGAACGCGACGAGGGCACCGGTTCCGGCGGGCCGCCTCATGCGCCATGCGGACCCACCAGGCGCCCGGCGGCGGCGCGGGCGTGCTCGACGACGGCCGCGATCCCGGTCCCCGCCACCCACGCCCCGGTGACCTCCAGCCCCGATACCATCGCGAGCTGCTCCTCCAGGCGCTCCGTGCGCTCCCGGTGGGCCGGCGTCACCGGCGGCAGCGTCCCGTCCCAGCGCACCAGCATGTGGTCGACGACGTCGCCCGGCTCGATCCGCACCCCGGTCAGGGCGGCCACATCATCCAGCGCCACCGACAAGCCCACCTCCGGGCGCGGCTGACCGGGCCTGCCGTAGGACAGGCGCAGCGCGTGGATGTCCGGCCCGTGCAGTGCGCGCAGCTCGGCCCCGACCCACGGCCACTTGGCGCTCAGGTGCGACAGCGCCTTGGCCCGCGCCGGGCAGACCGCCCCGCCCGAGGTCGCCTGCTCGGCCGGTGCCACGAGCAGGCCCGAGCCCACCGGCTCCCCGTTCAGCCCCGGCACCCGCGCCACCAACGTGAATCGGGCGACCGGCGCCCCCACCGGCACGGTCAGGTCCGTCGCGCTCGCGGGCAGGGCGGGGACGCCCCGCAGCAGGCGCAGCGCGGCGCCGGCCGAGCACGCCAGGATGACCCGGTCGGTCACGGGCGGCCCGGCCCCGCCCAGGGCCCGGCCGCCCCTCGCGGTGCCGACCGGACCGCAGGCCTGGCCGCTGACCTCAGCGCCGATCCGGCCGGCATCCCGGCCAGCCTGCCGGCCACCGACCCGCTGGCCCCTTACGACGCCGTCCTCCTGCTGTCCTACGGCGGTCCCCGCCAGCCCGAGGACGTCCTGCCCTTCATGCGCAACGCCACCGCCGGCCGCGGCGTGCCCGACTCGCGCCTCCTGGAGGTCTCCGGCCACTACCAGGGCTTCGGCGGCGCCTCCCCGATCAATGCGCGCAACGCCGAGCTGCGCGACGCCCTCCAGGCCCGCCTGGCCGAGCGCGGCTCCCGGCTGAAGGTCGTCGTCGGCAACCGCAACTGGCACCCCTTCGTCAGCCAGGCCCTGCGCGAGCTCGCCGACGCCGGGGCTCGCCACGTCCTGGCCCTGCCCACCGCCGCCTTCGGCTCCTACTCCGGGTGCCGTCAGTACCGCGAGGACCTGGCCGGGGCCGTCGCCCTGCTCGCCGCCGGTGCGGACGGGGCCACCGGCGACGGCTTCGAGGCCGACGCCGCCGCCCGGGTCGGTGGGGACGGCGGCGGCCCCGTCGACCTCACCGTGGACAAGACACGCCCCTACTACAACACCCCCGGCCTGCTGGAGGCCAACGTCGACGCCATCGTCGAGGCCTACGGCAGACTCGCCGAGCAGGGGGTGGCCGCCGCGGACGCTCGCCTCGTGCTCGTCACCCACTCCATCCCCCTGGGCATGGAGACCGGTTCCGCCCCGAGCCCCGACTCCGACGGCGCCCACGGCGTTGCGGACGTCGACTACCCGACCGAAACCGGGCAGCCCGGCCGGCACTCCGCACACCACCCCGGCGGGCGCTCGGCCACACTCACCCCGGCACAGCCCGCCGAGCAGCGCGAGCCCGGCGTCACCGCGGACCTGTCCACGGAGATCTCCTACGTCACCCAGCACGAGGCGCTCGCCGCGATCCTCGTGCCCGAGGTCGCCCGCCGTCTTGGCCTGGCGCAGGTGGAGGCCGACCTCGTCTACTGCTCGCGCTCCGGCCCGCCGCAGGCCCGCTGGCTCGAACCGGACGTCAACGACCACCTCGAGGCCCTGGCCGCCGGGCGCCTGACCGACGGCAGCCCGGTGGATCGGCCCGGGGGCGTCGTCGCGGCCCCCTTCGGTTTCATCTCCGATCACATGGAGGTCGTCTTCGACCTCGACACCGAGGCCGCCCAGACCGCCCACGACCTGGGGATGCCGTACGCGCGCGCCGCCACCGTCGGCACCCACCCGGCCTTCGTCGACTCCCTCGTCGACATCCTCATCGAGCGGGCCGCCGCCGCCCGGGGCGAGGACGTCCATCCCGGCTCGACCACCGGCGTCGGCCCCTTCCACACCGTCTGTCCGCCCTCCTGCTGCCGCCCCGGTACCCGTCACCCCGGCACCCGCCCGGCCGACGGCGCAGCTCACGAGCCTGCCGCCGGCCACCAGCCGGCCATGAGCGGGTCGTGACCGAATATCGGCCGGCCATCGACTGGCCAGCCTGACGGCTCCGACGGAACCCCGATAGCCTCCAGCCCAGCAGCTCCGGAAGATCAAGGAGAAGAGATGAGCACCGACACCCACGAGCAGCACGGCAGTCACGGTAACCGCCATGGCGCGCACGGCAGCGGCCACCCCGGCGGACACCCTGCCGAGGGCGGCCTGCACCGCTTCGAGGACGAGGAGCGTCGCCCCCACCGCGACCCGCGCGACGCCACTGACGTCGACCTCGAGGCCATCAACAACCAGTACCACTACACCCTCTACTCCGTCTTCCGCCTCACCCGGCGCCTGCCCGCATCCCAGCCCGAGCGCGAGCAGCTCCTGGGGGAGAGCGCCAACTTCGTTGAGGCCTGCGGCGTGACGACGCGCGGCTGGTACGACGTCGGGGGCCTGCGCGCCGACGCCGACCTGCTCGTGTGGTGGCTCGACGACGACCCCGAGGTCCTCCAGAACGCTTACCACCGCCTGCGCAGCAGCGCGCTGGGCCGCTATCTGGAGCCGGTGTGGTCCTGCATGGGGCTGCACACGCCCGCCGAGTTCAACCCCCGTCACGTGCCGGCCTGCCTGGCCGGGGTGGCGCCGCGCGACTGGGTCATGGTGTACCCCTTCGTGCGCTCTTACGAGTGGTACCTGCTCGCCCCCGAGGAGCGCTCGCGCATGATGGCCCAGCATGGGCGCCACGGCTTCTCCAAGTACCCGGACGTCAAGGGCTCCACCCTGGCGACCTTCGGCCTGAGCGACTACGAGTGGATCCTCGGCTTCGAGGCCGACACCCTCGACCGGCTCGAGGGCGTCCTGCACCACCAGCGCTACACGGACGCGCGCATGCACGTGCGCGTGGACACGCCTTTCTACACCGGGCGCCGCGTCAGCCCCCAGGAGTGGGCCGAGCGCCAGCCCTGGGCCTGACTCCTCGTCTACGGGGACAATCGACGCCGTTGGGGACCGCTCTCCGCGGCCGGCTGGGCGCGGTGCGTGCGTTTCTCTCTCAGCGACCGGCCGGCTCCGGAAAAAACGGCGTAGGGTGGGTTGCATGAGTGCAGAGACTGCAGCAACACCGTCCGTATCCTTCGCCTTCACTGCCTCCGCCGCCCTGAGCGACAGCCTCCAGCGCGTCCTGGTCGACCTCATCGCCCTGGGTGTGGCCACCAAACAGGCTCACTGGAACATCGTGGGTGAGAACTTCCGCGACCTTCACCTGAACTTCGACGAGGTCGTCGACATCGCCCGCGAGGGCTCCGACGAGGTCGCCGAGCGCATGCGCGCCATCAACGCCGTCCCTGACGGCCGACCGGCCACCGTTGCCGCCAACGCCACCGTCCCGACCCTGCCCAAGGACGAGATCACCGTCTCCGAGGGCGTCGCCTACGTCGTCTCCGCCATTGAGGCCGTCGTTGGAGAGTCGAAAGGTGGAGTGCGGGCGACGAACGTCGGGACGTGCTCGTGACCTTCGCGGTAGTGTCGACGGGTTGGTTTCCGCCGGTTTGAATCCGGCCGACTGGGAGGATCCCCCGTGACACGTGCCGAGACCTGCCTCGTGAATCGATCCGACGTCCGCCGTCGGGCCACCGCACTGGGTTGTCTGCTGTTGGCCGGATCGCTCGCCCTGGCGGGCTGCTCGTCGAACACCTCCAAGCCCGGTGCCAAGGCCTCCGCGAGCAGCTCGGGTGCCGCAGGCAGCTCGACGTCGTCGCCCTCGGGCGTCGCCACGGCGTCGGGCAGTGCCGGTCCCGTCACGGCGGCCTCCCTGTCCGACACCCAGCTGGGCTACACCGTCACCACCATCCCCGCCGGCCTGGACGTCACCCAGGTCAAGATCCTCCAGGACTTCGTCGCCTACGACCAGATGTCCTGGAGGCTGTGGGTCGGCGGCGGTCAGGACACCAGCAAGGTGCCGACCGTCAGCACTGGCAGCCTCCAGCAGCAGCTCACCAGCGACGCCGCCGACATGAAGAGCAAGGGGCAGAGGGCCAAGACCCCGGTCAGGGTCGCGGTCTCCGAGGTCGCCATGAGCGCTGACGG
This sequence comes from Actinomyces sp. Marseille-P3109, assembly GCF_900323545.1. Lineage (NCBI taxonomy): Bacteria > Bacillati > Actinomycetota > Actinomycetes > Actinomycetales > Actinomycetaceae > Actinomyces > Actinomyces sp. Marseille-P3109. Next base: position 2,323,144 of record NZ_OOHN01000008.1, on the reverse strand, counting down.
GCAGAGCGCCACCGTCTCGTACTGCGTGGATATGACGCAGGTGACCTTCGTTGACGCACAGGGCAATGACGTCACCGAGCCCACCAACAAGGCGCAGATCCCGGCGAAGAACACGATGCTGCCCAGTGGCGACGGTCGCTGGCTCGCCTCCGAGGAGGAGGAGACGGGCGAGCCGAACACCTGCTCGGTCGGCTGAGCGGCTCGCGCGCATCCACGCAGGTGGACGCCGGTTCCAAATGAGGCTTGGCTTGCCTGTGAATCATAAGTAACACCCACAGAGACTGGCAATGTAGTAAAGTAGTAGCCATGAACGCAGACACCATCGCCACCCCGTCCATCAACCTCGCCTTCACCGCCTCCGCCGCCCTGAGCGACAACCTTCAGCGCGTCCTGACCGACCTCATCGCCCTCGAGCTCGTGGGCAAGCAGATCCACTGGAACGTCGTCGGCCCGAACTTCCGCGACATCCACCTCAACCTGGACGACGTCGTCGACATCGCCCGTGAGGGCTCCGACGAGGTCGCCGAGCGCATGCGCGCCATCAACGCCGTCCCCGACGGCCGCCCCGCCACCGTCGCCGCCGCGACCACCGTCCCGGCCGCCCCTGAGGGCGAGATCCTCACCAGCGAGGGCGTGGCCTACATCGTCTCCGCCATCGAGGCCGTCGTCGCCACCCTGCGCGGTGTGGACGAGGACGTCGACTCCGAGGACCCCACCTCCTCCGGCATCGTCGAGGACCTCATCGGCAAGCTCGAGCAGCAGGCCTGGTTCCTCTCCGCCGAGATCCGCAAGCCCGTGCGCTGAGCCCGAGGCTCGCGCCGACGCTCCGGCTCTTCGACGTGGGGCCCACCTCCTGGCGAGGTGGGCCCCACGTTCTTGTCTTCGTCCTGTCTCGTCTCGTCCTGCCGCCTTTTCTTTCGGGGTCTCCGAGCTGATGCCGGTCCTGCACTTCTCTGACCGTGGGACCCGACCCGCTCGGGGTCGCGCTGAGCCGCTGTGGTCCGACGGCGCAGTCGGCCGGCCCGCGCCCGCTCCTCATGCCCGCCAGTCGCCGAGCGCCCCCTCCAGGCAGCCCAGCGCCGCGTCGACCAGACTGTGGCGCTGCTCGGCCGGGCAGCCGGCGCGCACCCAGCGCAGGCAGGCGTCGTCGAGGAAACCCAGGTAGCCCCAGAAGGCGAAGTCGTCGCGGTGCCCCCGACTGCCACCGACGACGTCGGACAGTGCCGCCACTGCCGCCTCACGGGCCGCCTGACGCACCTGGGCGGCCTCGCCCGGCTCGTGCCCCGCGAGGATCTGGTAGGCCATCCAACCGGGGGAGCGCTCCGCGATGAAGTCCAGGTAGGTCAGGATCGAGGTGCGTACCCGGTCGCGCGCCGAGGAGTTCGGGGGTAGGGCGTCGTCGGCCTGCCGGGTGCGCTCGGCGAGCTCGTCGGTGGCGCGCTGAAGGATCTGGGCGTAGATGCCGGCCTTGCTCGTGAAGTACTTGTGCACCAGCGCCTCAGAGGCATGGGCCTCCTGAGCGATCGCGGCCAGCGAGACCTCCTCGTACGGGCGGCTCGCGAAGGCGCGGCTCGCCGCGGTCAGAATGAGCTCGCGGCGCTCGGTGGGGTCCATGCGCAGACGTGGGCGCTTATCGGTACGGGACGGCACCTTGACATGCTAACGGGTTCGGCGCACCCTTGGAGACATGACTAGTGAGTCGTCTGGAATAAGCCATCCCGTAACCCCCGCCTGGATCGACCACGCCATCTGGTGGCAGGTCTACCCCCTCGGCGCCACCGGCGCCCCCATCCGCCCTGAGCCGGGCGCACCCCTGACCGAGCCCGGCGCCCCCGCGCGCCTGGACCGCCTGGCGCCCTGGCTCGACTACGCCGTCGAGCTGGGCGCCAACGGGCTGTCACTCGGCCCCATCTTCGTCTCATCCACCCACGGCTACGACACCACCGACCACCTGCGCATCGACCCCCGCCTGGGTGACGATGCCGCCTTCGACCGCCTCGCCGATGCCTGCCGCGCTCGCGGCCTGTCCCTCATGCTCGACGGCGTGCTCGGGCACGTCGGCACCGAGCACCCCCTGTTCCGCGCCGCCCGCGCCGGGGGAGGGGAGCGCAGCCTCTTCCGCTTCGATGACGCGGCAGCCGGAGAGGGCGGCAGCGGCGACGCGGCCGGCGGCCCCGGCTACGCCACCTTCGAGGGGCACGAGTCCCTGGCCGCCCTCAACCACGACTCCACTGAGGTGCGCGACCTGGCCGTGCGGGTGCTCACCCACTGGCTCGACCGCGGCGCGAGCGCCTGGCGCCTGGACGCCGCCTACGCCGTCGACCCAGCCTTCTGGGCGAGCGTCCTTCCCGCCGTGCGAGAGCGCCACCCCGACGCCTGGTTCATGGGCGAGGTCATCCACGGCGACTACGCCGGCTTCGTGGAGGCCTCCACCGTGGACACCGTCACCCAGTACGAGCTGTGGAAGGCCACCTGGAGCTCACTGGCCGACGTCAACTTCTACGAGCTCGACTGGTGCCTGAAGCGCCACAACGAGCTGCTGGATCGCTTCGTCCCGGCCACCTTCGTCGGCAACCACGACGTCACCCGCATCGCCAGCAAGGTCGGAGCCGGTGGGGCTGCGCTCGCCGTCGTCCTGCTCATGACCGTGGGCGGTGTGCCCAGCGTCTACTACGGGGACGATCAGGCCTTCCGCGGGGTGAAGACCGAGACCCTCGGTGGCGACGACGAGGTCCGCCCCTCCCTGCCGGCCGCGCCGTCCGAGCTCGCGCCGCAGGGCGCCTGGATGCTGCGACTCCACCAGGACCTCATCGGGCTGCGGCGGCGCCACCCCTGGCTCGTGCGCGCCCGCACCGAGGTCACCGGGCTGGACAACCCGCAGCTGTCCTACGACGCCGTCGGCGAGGAGGGGCAGCGACTGCACGTGAGTCTCAGCCTGGAGCCGACGCCCCGCGCCGAGGTGCGCGCTCCGGGCGAGGCGCCGCTCGTCGTCGAGCCGCCCGCGGAGTGACCCCGTCCGTTCCACCTCGCGTCGAGCCGGGCATATCTCGCCTAGCCCTACCGTTTTTCCGTTGGGCTACGCGAGATATGCCCGGCTCGACGCCGAAGACGGCCCTACGTGTCGAATGTCCCGGCCGGCACAGCCTGAGGCGTCCGTGAGATTGGGGGATCGGCGCGGAACCGGCGTCGATAGGCCGACGGCGTCGTGCCGAGCGCCCGGGCGAAGGCCTGCCGCAAGGTGACGGCGCTGCCGAAGCCGCAGGTCGAGGCCACCTGCTCGATCGCCAGGTCCGTGCTCTCCAGGAGGCGCTGGGCCTCGCGCACCCGCTGGGCGCGCACCCAGGTCGCCGGCGCGGTACCGGTCGCCTCCCGGAAGGCGCGGATGAAGGAACGAGCGCTCATCTGTGCCGTCCTCGCCAGTCGCTCCACCGGCAGCGGCTCGCCCAGGTGCTTCAGCGCCCAGCCCACCGTGCGGCTGATCGGATCGTCCCCGGCCTGCTGCGGCACTGGCCGCTCGATGTACTGGGCCTGCCCGCCCTCCCGGTGCGGCGCGATGACGAGCTGGCGCGCCACCTCGTTGGCGGCCTGTGCGCCCAGCCGCGTGCGCACCAGGTGGAGACAGGCATCCAGTCCCGACGCCGCACCCGCCGAGGTCAGGACGTCACCGTGGTCGACGTACAGAACCGACTCGTCCAGCGCGATCTCCGGGTGCTCACGCGCCAGCGGTTCGAAGGCCCGCCAGTGCGTCACCGCCCGGCGCCCGCCGATGAGGCCGGCCTCGGCCAGCGGGATCGCCCCCAGGCACAGACCGACGACGCCGGCGCCGCGCGCGTGCGCAGTCTTCAGTAGCGAGCGCAGGTCCTCTCCAGCGGCGCGCCCGTCGGCGAACCATGCCGGGACCACGACGACGTCAGCCTCTCGCGCCAGTTCCGGACCGCCTAGGCCGCTGAGGATGTAGCCCTCCGAGGTGCGGATGGAGAGAGTGGGTAGCGAGGAGGGCGAGGTTGCCGGATCCTCCCGATGCGTTGGTGGTGTCGGAGTCTCGGTGCTCACGGCGGTCTCGGGAGCGGCGGTGCTCTCCAAGAGTGCCGTCGTTCCGGAGCCGGTGGTGAACAACGAGACCCGCCAGTCCGCCAGCCCCAGCTGTCTCACGGTCCCGAAGACCATCTGGGGGATCGACAGGTGGAACATGGTGATGCCGTTGAAGGCGTAGACGGCGATATGCATGAGGCCTCCCTGGATACTTCCTGCCTTGTGCCACCTCGGCACGCCTCATCGGATTGGCGTGAAACCATCGTTAAGGAGCATACGTGCCACTGGTGGGCGTCAGTCCGATCGCACATTCTGAGTGTCACCACGCAACCACCGCGCCAAGGCGCGCACCTTTGGAGGCACCGTGACTGATCCCGATGAACTGGCCCGAACCAGCCCTCGCCGGGCGCTTGTCGTCGTCGACGTGCAGAAGGAGTACGCCCGCCCGCCGCTGCGCATCCGCTACCCGAGCCTGAACGACTGCCTGAAGCAGATCGAGAGGGCACTCGACGCCGCCGAGAACGCCGGACTCCCCGTGGTCTGCGTGCAGCATGCCGGTCCGCCCGGCGGTGCGATCTTCGACCCCGGCGGGAAGGGCTTCGGCCTCTGCCCGAGCATCGAGCGCCGGCGGACCCCGCAGTGGAAGCGCGTCGTCAAGCACCGCGGGTCGATCTACGCGGGAACAGACCTCGCCGCGTGGCTGCACGAGCAGGGTGTCGACACTGTGACGCTCGTTGGATTCATGGCGAACAACTGCATCCTGGCCTCAGCGGCCTGGGGTGAGACGATCGGCCTGACGACGGAGGTGCTCTCAGACGCCGTCGGTGCCATCAACCTGAGCAACCGCGCGGGAAAGGTGGATGCGCGCACGGTGCACTCCACACTCATGGCGCTGCTGCACTCCAACTGGGCGGCGGTGGCCACCACTGATGACTGGTGCCGGGCACTTGGCCGTGACGAGCCGTTGTCGCGCAGTAACCTCGTCGCCTCCGCGATCGCGCCGTTCTGATTCATCTCTCCACCAGGGGAGGAACACATCGTCACGCCGGCCGTCGGTGTGACGACGGCTTCTGCCCGCACTCGCCCGTCGGCCGGGAGGAGACGGAGAAGTGGCCCGGGCCGGCCTTGACCCTTACGTAGCGTGAGGGATAAGGCTGCGCGCATGAGCACCTTCAACGCATTCGAGATGAGTCCGGTCCCCACGCCCAGAGAGGACGCCCAGCCTCCCGAGCCCTTCCACGGCATCTACGGGATGCCGATGTTCGTCACCGTCCCGACGTCGGACCTGGACGCCTCGGTGGACTTCTGGACGGAGGTACTCGGCTTCTTCCCCCTGTTCAGCATTCCCGGCCGGCTCGTGCATCTGCGCCGCTGGGCCTTCCAGGACGTCCTTCTGGTGCCGGCCTCGCAGGAGCCCTCCCCGGCCCCTGGCTCCGCGATGAGCGTCAGTTTCGCCTGCGTCCTGTCCCAGATCGACGAGATCGCCACGGCCTGCGAGCAGCGCCGACCGGGCAGCGTCACCGGCCCGCGCATCACGCCGTGGAACTCCTCCGAGGTCGAGGTCACCACCCCCGAGGGCGTGCACGTCGTCCTCACCGCCGCCAGGCCCCTGGACCCCGGCAGTGAGCAGGCCGACAACTTCCGGCGCGTCGGCATCGAGGTGCCCGAGGTCTGACCGCAGCTGTCTCGCCTTTTCTTGCGGTCGGGGGCATTCGGCGCCGTCGGGGACGTTCTGCCGCTGGTGGGTGCCATCGACGCGTACGGGGACAGAATTCCTGTTTCCGTACGCGTGGGATGTCCCCGGCCGGACGGAAGGTGGTGCGCGGAGTCAGAACGCGGGGTGGAAGTGGGCACCCGACGTCGGATCGGCCAGCCATGCCAACGCCGCCTCAATGCGCCCGGGCGTCGAGCCCAGCAACGGCTCGGGCAGCGCATTCGGCTCGAACCAACCCACGTGCGTGGACTCGTCGTCGGCCGCATGGGCCCGGGAAGCGGCGTCGGGCCGCGCCCGCCCCACGAAGTTGATGTCCATGAACACGCAGTTGTCCCCGTTGGGGAAGGCGAAGGGATCGCCCGCGGTCACGCTCGTGAGCGCCAGCACCTCCACGTCCACGCCGGTCTCCTCCAGGCACTCGCGCCGGATCGCCACCGCGGGCTGCTCGCCGGGCTCGGGGATGCCGGAGACCACCGCCCACCGACCATTGTCGGCCCGCCGCCCCAGCAGGATCCGGCCGGCCTCGTCGACGACGACGATGCTCACCCCCGGCAGCCACAGCATGTCGTGCCCGATCTTCTGCCGCAGGGAGACGATGAACTCCGGAGTCGCCATGCCGCGAGCCTAGACGATCACTCGCCGTGGAGGTGGAGGTGGGGTCGGCCGGGAGTCACCAGGTGCTGGCACGTACCGCCAGCGCTTGCTCGCACTCAACACTTCGACCAAATCTTCATAAACGACGGTGGGGTCTGGTGGTGGATGCACCGCTCGTGGGAGGGGTGTTTTGTGTCTGGGGCTTGGTTTGGTCAGGGTGTGCGTCGTGATGCGGTGGCGCGGGTGGTGGCTGGTGAGTCGGCTTCGGCGGTGGCTCGGGATCTGGGGTGCTGTCGTGGGTCGGTGAGTCTGTGGTGCCAGGCGGTGGGGGTGGAGCTGGTAGGCGGACGACGGGGTGGGACGGTCCAGTCCGACCAGGCCAGACGTGTCAAGGTCGCCCAGGCGGTCCTGGCCGGAGCAACGCTGACCCGGGCGGGAGCCGCGGCCGGGGTGAGCCGGGACAGCGCGAGGCGGTACTGGCACGATCAGGCCGTGGAGAGTGCAGCAACGGCATCAAGGCGCTCATCAAGACGCTCGTTGGGGCGGCGGGGGCGTGGGGGCTGGTCGGTGTCGGCCTGCTCGGGNCATGACAGACTGTGCGTGTGCGTACCGGTGAGAACCCCTCGCAGACCGCCTTCGACCGCCCCGACGACGCCCGTCGCATCCCGCGGGCCGGCTCCTCGGAGCCTCTCGGTCGGTCCAGCCAGTCGAGTCAGACCGATCCGACGGCTCCCGCGGCGCCCGTGAGCGCGCCCAGCCTGACCGCCCTGCCCGACGACCACTCCGACGAGCTCGAGCCCTCTCCGCGCGAGGAGTGCGGCGTCTTCGGCGTGTGGGCCCCCGGCGAGGAGGTCTCCCGCCTGACCTACTTCGGCCTGTACGCCCTCCAGCACCGCGGTCAGGAGTCGGCCGCCGCCATCGCCCGCTCCTTGGGGCGGTGCCGTCAGACCGTCTCACGGGAGATCGCCCGCAACACCGGCCCTGACGGGGTCTACCGGGCCCCGGGGGCCTCGGTGGCGGCCCAGGAGCGTCTGGCCCGCCCCAAGGCCAGGAGGCTCGAGGCTGATCCCGTTCTGCGTGCCGAGGTGGTGGCCCTGCTCGAGGACGGGGCCAGCCCCCGCCAGATCAGCGCGCGCCTGCGCTGGGCCCACCCCGACAATGAGTCCATGCGCCTGTCTCATGAGCAGATCTACCAGGCCCTCTACGTCCAGGGCGCCGGGAGCCTGCGCCAGCAGCTGCGGGTGGACAAGGCCCTGCGCTCAGGGCGTACCCGACGCCTGCCCCGCTCACCGCTGGCCGGCCTGCCCCGCAGGTCCAGGCGCCCCTGGATCGAAGGGGCCCAGATCAGTGTGCGCCCGCCCCAGGCCGCTGACCGGGCCGTGCCGGGCCACTGGGAGGGCGACCTGGTCATCGGCGCCGGCGGGCGCAGCGCCCTGATCACCCTGGTGGAGCGCACCAGCCGCTTCGTGCTCATACACCGCCTGGGCGGGGGCCACGACTCCCAGACCGTCACCACTGCCTTGCAGACCATGGTCGCTGACCTGCCCCGGGCCGTGAGGGCCTCGATCACCTGGGACCAGGGAAGCGAGATGGCCCAGCACGCCGCCTTCACCGCCGTCACCGACATCCCGGTCTACTTCGCCGACCCCCACAGCCCCTGGCAGCGCCCCACCAACGAGAACACCAACCGCCTGATCCGCGAGTACCTCCCCAAGGGCACCAGCTTCACCACCATCACCGACACCCAGATCCAAGACATCCAGGACCGCCTCAACCGCCGACCCCGCATCGTCTTGAACGGACAGACCCCAACTGAGAAACTCAACGACATCATCAACGGTGCAAACACCACCTGACTCCACCGNCCGACACCCAGATCCAAGACATCCAGGCCCGCCTCAACCGCCGACCCCGCATCGTCTTGAACGGACAGACCCCAACTGAGAAACTCAACGACATCATCAACGGTGCAAACACCACCTGACTCCACCGACCCGGAGCCGCGTCGTTTATGAAGATTTGGTCGAAGTGTGTGGGTGTTAGCCCGGCGCAGCCCAGCCCGGCCTGCGCACCCCAGCCCGGTCGGGCCCATCTACATGAGCATGGCGACGATGAACCGTGTCAATGCGGCCATCACCCAGGCGGTGACGAACATGTAGCTGTAGGCGATGACCGGCCATTTCCAGGTGCCGGTCTCGCGGCGCATCGCGGCGGCCGTGGACATGCACTGGAGGGCGTAGACGAAGAACACGAGGATCGCCGCGATCGTGGCCGGGTTGAACAGCTGCTCCCCGGCCTTGTTGGTCAGGGTGTCGTGCTGGTAGGTCATGGTCGCCAGGTGCGCGCTGGGCTGCTCGGGGTCCTCGGCGGCGGCGATCTGGCCGAGCGTGGCCACGAAGGTCTCGCGCGCGGCCAGCGAGGACAGGATCGCGACGTTGACGCGCCAGTCGAACCCCAGTGGCTCGAACACGGGCTGGACCGCCTTGCCGACGCTGGCCGCCCACGAGTGGTCCATCGTGTAGGAGGTCCTCTGGGCCTCCAGCAGCTTGCCGAGCTCCTCGGGGTCGGTGATGACCTGCCCGTCGTCTCCCTTGACGGTGGACGACGACGGGTCCTCCGCCGCGGCCGACACCGCTGCGCACTGAGTGTCCGAGGCGCAGTGCTCGGTGAACTGCTCCTCGGAGCGCATCGGCACATTGAGCAGCACCCACAGGACGAGGGTGGTCAGAGTGATGACGGTGCCGGCCTTCTTCACGAATCCCTTGCAGGCGTCCCACACCATGAGCCCGACGGTGCGCGGCCGCGGCAGCCGGTAAGGAGGCATCTCCATGTAGAAGGGCAACAGCACTCCGCCGCGGTCGGTGAGCTGCTTGACCACCCAGGCCGCCAGCATCGCCGAGAACGCCCCCAGCAGGTAGAGGGCGAACATGACAGTGCCGCGTGCGCCGAGCGGGCCGATCTTCGCGTCCCCGGGCACCATGAGAGAGGTGAGCAGGACGTAGACGGGCAGGCGCGCCGAGCAGGTCATGAGCGGGGCGGCCAGCATCGTGGCCACCCGGTCCTTGGCGCTCGGCAGCGTGCGGGTGGCCATGATCCCGGGGATCGCGCAGGCGAAGGAGGACAGGAGGGCCACGAAGGCCCGCCCCTCCAGCCCGGCTCGACTCATCACCTTGTCCATGAGGAAGGCGGCTCGTGACATGTACCCCACGCCCTCGAGGAAGGCGATGATGAGGAACATGATGATGATCTGGGGGATGAAGGTGAGCACGGCGCCCACGCCCCCGATGAGACCGTCACCCAGCAGCCCGGCCAGCAGCGGGTGGGAGTCGTCCAGCCAGCCGTGGACCAGCTGCCCCAACGCGCTGATCCCTCCCTCAACGGCGTCCTGGAGGGGCGCGGCCCAGGTGAAGATCGCCTGGAAGAAGACGTACATGATGGCGAAGAACACCAGTGACCCCAGGACCGGGTGGAGCAGCACCCGGTCGATGGCGGCCGTGACGCGGTCCTGCTGAGGAGCCTCGTAGTCGGCGGCCGCCAGGATCGAGTCGGTCCAGGAGGCGACCTCGCCGGGGGTGGCAGGGGGTGGCAGCGGTGGGCGCTGCCAGTCGGCGACCTCAGTGAGCCGTTCGCGCAGCTCGGGCATGCCGATACCGCGGTTGCCGACCACCCGCACGGCCGGGATCCCCAGGGCCTGTCCCAGGGCCTCGACGTCGAGGCGCCCGGCGCGCCGCGTGAGCTCGTCGGTCATGGTGACCACGAGGCAGGTGGGCAGGTCCAGGGCGAGGGCCTCGGCGACGAAGCTCATCCCCCGCCGCAGCGTCGTGGCGTCAACGACGACGACCAAGGCGTCGGGGACGGAGACGGCATCCGAGGCATCGGTGAGGACGTCGCGCACCACCTGCTCATCGGGGCTGATCGGGTCCAGGGAGTAGGCACCGGGCAGGTCCTCGATCGTCAGGTCGGTCTCGCCGATCCGACAGGTCCCCAGCGACCGCGTCACAGTGACTCCCGGGTAGTTGCCGGTCTTGGCGCGCAGGCCCGTCAGGGCGTTGTAGATGGAGGTCTTGCCGGCGTTGGGGGCACCGGCCAGGGCAATCCGCCGGGCCCCGGCCACCAGCGTCTTGGAGCTGGAGGACCCGCAGTGGCAGTCCGGGGCGCCGGGGACCTCGTGCGCGGCGCAGTGGTCGCTCATCGGTCCTGCTCCTCTCCCGCGGGCTCGGTGGCCGGCTCCGCGGAGGCGACTCGCCCGTCCACGATCACGGTGACGGTCTCGGTCTCGACGACGACGTCGGCATCGTTGACCGCCTCAACCCGGACGATGCGGGCCTCGTGGTGGCGCAGGCACAGCTCGTAGTCGGCCACGCGGTAGACGACCGGGTCGCCCAGCGGGGCGCGGCGCAACGGCGTCACGATCCGTCCGGGAACGAAGCCCAGGTTGCTCAGCCGCTTGATAATGGGGCCGCTGGCTGCGTCCTCCAGGAGACCGACGACGCGGCCGGCAGTGCCCAGCCCGAGTTCCGACAGCGAGATCTCCGCGCTCACCCCCACGCGCTGCTCGGATATCCCCACTGCGGGAAGAGTGTGTGCCGTGCCGATGGGGGCCGACTCGCCGTGATGTGTCGCTGTCGTCGCCATGATGTCCTCGGAGTTCCTCAGAGTCCTCTGCCTGTCCTCGGTCTCGATGCGGACGTCGCGCATCGATCATTCCAGTCTAAGGTGAGGCTTCTCTACAGTCAGGGCTTCGAGGCAGGACTGACACAGATCAGGGGGCCGGCGCGGCGGGCAGGAGGGCGCTCGCCGCGTGCAACGCACTGAGCCGGGCATTCTTCGCGGAGCCCAACGGTAGGACTCCGCGAAGAATGCCCGGCTCAGGGGAGAGGGAGAGGTGGTGCGGAGGCGGCCCGTCTCGGTGGAGAAGGACGACGCCGGAGCTGTCCTACCCCTCGACGCGGCGGACCTCCACCAGCCAGGGGCAGCGGCGCCGCAGCAGATGCTCGAAGCGCGCGTGCATCGTGATCTCGGCGGCCGGGCAGTCGTCGCAGGCGCCCTCCATGGCGATCTCGACGACGCCGTCGCGCACCGAGCGCACCACGAGCGAGCCGCCGTGGCTGTTGACGAAGGAGCCCAGCGAGCCGCCGGCGATCTGCCGGGCGGCGGCCTCCAGGGAGTCGTCGGGCCCGGAGGCCCGGGCCGCCTCCCCTCCCTTCCAGGAGCCCGGGGCACCCAGGGCGTCCACCAGCGCGCTGCGCACCCGGGCGCCTTCCGCTCGCCAGCTGTGGCCGGGGCCCAGGAGGGTGAGGACCGCCCCGCCGTCGACCCGTACGGAGCTCAGGGTGCCATCGTCGATGAGTGCCTGGAGCAGCGCCGGTGCGTGGGCCACCTCCCCGGTGAAGGGCAGCAGGCCGTCAGGGACGACCCACCGCAGCACGTCAGGGTCCGGCGTGATCACCGGGTGCGTGGGAACGACGGGCACGGCTGCCTCACCTCCTCCTGCTCGCCGGGGCGACCTGCTGTCTGCATAGCCGATGTCCTCGTCATCGTGGTCATCGTGCTGATCCCGGTCATAGGAAGACGGCGACGAGCGCGCGGGTTGCCGCCCCCATGACCCAGGCAGTGATGAACATGTAGGTGAAGGCGATGACCGGCCACTTCCAGCTGCCGGTCTCGCGGCGCATGGCTCCGGCCGTGGCCATGCACTGGAGGGCGTAGACGAAGAACACGAGGACCGCGACGACGGTGGCCGGGTTGAACAGCTGGTCGCCGGCCTTGTTGGTCAGGGTGTCGTGCTGGTAGGTCATGGTCGCCAGGTGGGCGCTGGGCTGCTCGGGGTCCTCGGCGGCGGCGATCTGGCCGAGCGTGGCGACGAAGGTCTCGCGTGCCGCTAGTGAGGAGAGGACTGCCACGTTGATGCGCCAGTCGAAGCCCAGTGGCTCGAAGACCGGTTGGACCGCCTTGCCGGCGCTGGCCGCCCATGAGTTGTCCATCGTGTAGGAGGTCTTCTGGGCATCGAGCAGCTTGCCGAGCTCCTCGGGGTCGGTGATGACCTGCCCGTCGTCTCCCTTGACGGTGGACGACGACGGGTTGTCCACCGCGGCGGTGACGGCGGCGCACTGGGTGTCCGAGGCGCAGAAGGCCTCGAACTGGGCGTCCGAGCGCATGGGGACGTTGAGCAGCACCCACAGGATGATGGTGGTCAGGGTGATGATCGTGCCGGCCTTCTTCAAAAAGCCCTTGCAGGCGTCCCATACCATGATGAGGACCGTGCGCACGCGGGGCATGCGGTAGGGCGGCATCTCCATGTAGAAGGGCAGCAGGATGTTGCCGCGGTCGGTGAGCTGCTTGACCACCCAGGCGGCCGCCATCGCGGAGACCGCTCCCAGCAGGTAGAGGGCGAACATGACGACGCCGCGCGCCCCGAAGGGCCCGACCTTGGCGCCGCCGTCGACCGTCAACGAGATCATGATGACGTAGACGGGCAGGCGTGCTGAGCAGGTCATGAGCGGGGCGGCCAGCATCGTGGCCACCCGGTCCTTCGTGGAGGGCAGCGTGCGGGTGGCCATGATCCCGGGGATCGCGCAGGCCAACGAGGACAGGAGGGCCACGAAGGCCCGCCCCTCCAGCCCGGCGATGCTCATGACCTTGTCCATGAGGAAGGCCGCCCGCGACATGTACCCCACGCCCTCCAGGACGGAGATGATGAGGAACATGATGATGATCTGGGGGATGAAGGTGAGCACCGCGCCCACGCCCCCGATGATGCCGTCGCCCAGGAGCCCGGCGATGAGCGGATGGGACTCATCGAGCCATCCGTGTACCAGTGTCCCCAGCGCCCCGAAGCCGTTCTCGACGGCGTCCTGGAAGGGGGCCGCCCAGGTGAAGATGGCCTGGAAGAAGAGGAACATGATCGTGAAGAACACGATGGTGCCGGGGACGGGGCGCAGCAGGACCTTGTCGATCGCCGAGGTGATCTGGTCGCTCTGGGGCGGCTGGTAGTCGGCTGCCGCAAGCACCGAGTCGGCCCAGGAGGTGATCTCGTCGGGGTCGGTGGGCGGCGGCAGAGGGGTGCGCTGCCAGGTGGCGACCTGGGCGAGCTGGGCGCGCAGGTCGGGCATGCCGATGCCGCGGTGCCCGATGACCCGCACGGCCGGGATCCCCAGGGCGTGCCCGAGGGCCGCCACGTTGAGCCGGCCGGTGCGGCGGCTGAGCTCATCGGTCATGGTGACCACGAGGCAGGTGGGCAGGTCCAGGGCGAGGGCCTCGGCGATGAAGTTCATTCCCCGCTGCAGCGTCGTGGCGTCAACGACGATGACCAGTGCGTCCGGTGCGCTGACCGTGGTCGAGGTCCCGGTGAGGACGTCGTGGACGATCTCCTCGTCGGGGCTGATCGGGTCCAGGGAGTAGGCGCCGGGTAGGTCCTCGATCGTCAGGGTCGTGTTGCTGACCTTGCAGGTTCCCAGGGACCTCTGAACGGTGACGCCGGGGTAGTTGCCGGTCTTGGCGTGCAGGCCGGTCAGGGCGTTGTAGATGGAGGTCTTGCCGGCGTTGGGGGCTCCGGCCAGGGCGATGCGTCGCGACCCGGCCACGAGCATCTTGCTGCTGCCCGAGCCGCAGTGGCAGTCAGCTCCGCCATGGTGGTGCTCACTGGTGGCGTGCTGCATGGTGTCGTGATTGCTCACTGCCTCTCTCCTGCTGTCTGTTCCGTCTCTGTGGCCACGTGCCGTCCGGCCGGCCTGGGTTGAAGGATGATGCGGTCCTCGACGTCGACGACGGTGACCTGGATGAGCCGGGCCTCGTGACGGCGCAGGCACAGCTCGTAGTCGGAGATGCGGTAGACCACCGGGTCGCCCAGGGGGGCGCGCCGCAGCGGCGTCGCGATCCGTCCCGGGATGAACCCCAGGTTGCGCAGACGCCTGCTAAGGATCCCGTCGACGCCGTCGTCGAGCAGGTGGGTGATACGTCCGCTGGTGCCGGGGCTGAGGTCGGACAGCGAGAACGTGGGGGCTCCCGACTCTGGGAGCTGCGTGGTACCCGCAGGGGCGCGGTGTCGTGGAACAGCAAATGCCATGGTGTCCTCGGCTCGACGTGAGGGGGCTTCGTCGATTGGGAGTGTAAGGCGATGCTTCTCTGCCTTGTGGGACTTCGGGCTGTCTGGTGCGCAACTGCGATCCTGTATCGCTCCGGCGGGTTCGTATCACCTGTTCCTTTCGCGTGACGTGTGTGGTGAGAGCAAGGGGGAGCGCTTTTTATGCTTCCGGGTGGTCGACAGAGGAAAGGTTCCGTAAAAAATGTGGTATGACCACTTTCTGACCCCACGAGCTTTGTACTCATGGAGTCAGAAAGTGGTCGTTTGGTGCTATGGATTGGGGATGCTGTGTCGAAAACCTTCCCGACCTGGAACCGGTGGCGGGAGTGGTTCGGCGCAGGGAGTTGTTTGGGGGGACCTACGAGGTTCCTCGGAGGTATCTGCTGAGGTGGTGGTGGGTTAGCGGGCGGAGGGAGCAGGCATGTTCTGGGCGCCCAGGTAGTACACGTAGCCGAGCGGCACGACGAAGAGGAAGAAGGCGATGCGGACCAACCAGGCATTGATGTTCCACTTGTTGGCAAGGCCTCCGCAGACGCCGAGCCAGACCTTGTCTGCAGAACGGGCGGGCCAATCGAAACCGGATGAATTCTGTGCTGTCATGGTGCGATTCTGCAACATCGACGGCTCAAGTGTCACGTTTCTGTCGCGGCCTGAATAAATCGGTGTCCTATAAGTGGATGAGGGTGGTTCTGGAGTGGCGCTGTGTCGGAAGTTGACGGAACTTGAAAGCGAAATCGATTTTTTAGTTTTACACGGATGTCATGAAAACAGCCTGAGGAAATACTGGGTGTTCAATAAGAGTGACAAGGCTCTCTTTCAGGATTCTTGTGAATTAGGTTGCACAAGACTTACCTAAATGAGGGGTGTCAGGCCGTGGTCGAGCCAAAAAGACGGAGTCCTCCTGGTTTTATGCGTGCCCGGGTGCGGCGCGGTGACGCGTTGCAGGAGTTCGGGGAGAGTCAGCGCGGCCGGGACATGGCCACGGTGCGGGCGCGCTCGGCCCAGGTGTCGTCGAGCGGCTCGGGCTCCCAGGCGGCGCCGGTGTGCTCGACGGCGCGGGCCAGCAGCCAGTCGGCCACGGCCGGGTTCTTGGGCAGCAGGGAGCCGTGCAGGTACGTGCCGATGACGTGGTGGACGCGCCCGCCCTCGGTGGCGTCCTTGCCGTTGTTGCCGTCGCCCATGCGCACCTTGCCGAAGGGCCGCGTGCCCGGCCCCAGGGTGGTCAGGCCGGAGTGGTTCTCATAGCCGACCACCGCCCCGAAGTCCTGAGTGTCCAAGGTGATGTTGCCGATGAGGCGGGTGTCTCCGGCCACCGTGTGGGCGTCCATGAGGCTGATACCGGGGATCTCGTGGCCCTTGGCGGTGGTGAAGCCGTGCCCGAAGAGCTGGTAGAGCCCACAGATCACCAGCATCGGGACGCCGTCGGCCGCCCACGCCTTGAGCGTCGGGCCGACCTTGACCAGGTCCTCCTTGATGCGGTTCTGACCGGAGTCCTGGCCGCCGCCGCCCACGAGGACGTCGACGTCGCCGGGCAGCTCGTCGCCCGGGTCGTAGGAGAGGAGCTCGACGTCGTAGCCCTGCCACTGGGCGCGTCGGGCCAGGACGAGCGTGTTGCCCCAGTCCCCGTAGATGTTCATGTCCCGCGGGTAGAGCTGGAGCAGGCGCAGGTGTCCGCGGGCGGGGCCGTCGGTGGTGTGCTCGTAGCGCGCGGTCATGACATGACCTCCTCAACGTCTGTGATCTCGCCCAGGATCGAGCGCAGGGCCAGCATGGCGGTGTAGGTGGTGAAGATCCGTATGGGGCGGTCGGCGGCATCGGCGGCCCGGCGCATGAGGGCCACGGCCTTGCGCAGGTCGGGCTCGACGTCGGTGACCTCGACGTCGTCGTAGCGCAGCCGTAGGGCCATGTCCCAGGCCCGCACCCCCGTGACGACGGCGACCCCGCCGGCGCGCAGGGCCGCGAAGTCGACGTCCCACAACCAGGACATGTCCCGGCCGTCGGCGTACTCGTCGTTGATGGCCACGACCACGACCTCGCCGGCCTGAGCCTGGGAGGCTGCCGAGAGCAGACCCATGCGGAAGCCGGCCGGGTTCTTGACCAGGGAGAGCTGGACGGTGTCGCCGTCCAGGGTGAGGACCTCGCCGCGACCGAAGGCGGCCTGCACGGACCCCAGGGTGGTCAGCAGCCCGGGCAGGTCGGCGTCCTCGCCCAGGACCTCCAGGACCACCCCGAGGGCGGCGCAGGCGTTGAGCAGGTTGTGGACGCCGGGGATGGCGAAGTCGACCTCGTGGTCGACGCCGTCGACGCGCACGGTGGCGCGCTGGCCGTTGATGGCCTCCAGGGTGACGCGCGGACCCGGCCCCTCGCCGTGGTCGCGGGGGCTGACCAGGCCGGTGCGCAGATCGTCGTCGGACAGGAACAGGGAGCGCAGCTCCTCGCCGGCGCCGAAGGAGACGACGCGGGCGGTGACGCCCTCGAGGAAGGCGGGTGCGGCCAGGCGCGGGTCGTCGCCGTTGAGGACGACGACGTCGCTGGTGGCCTTGGCGATGGAGTGCAGGAGGGAGGCCGTGTAGTCGATCTCGCCGAAGCGGTCGAGCTGGTCGCGCATGACGTTGAGCAGGAGGCAGGCGCGCGGGCGGACCTGGGCCACGAAGTGCACGGCGTGGGCCTCGTCGAGCTCGAGGACCGCGATGTCGGCGTCCAGGTTGCCGGCGGCGTCGACCTCGGTGAGCAGGGAGGCGAGCACGCCGCGCACGAAGTTCGAGCCGGTCCGGTTGGTGAAGACCTTGAGGCCCTGCTCGCGCAGGAGCTGGACGATCATCTTGGTGGTGGTGGTCTTGCCGTTGGTGCCCGAGACCACGACCACGCCGCGGGGGAGCCGGTTCAGGGTGCGGGCGAGGAAACCGGGGTCGGTGCGCTCCATGACCAGGCCGGGGAAGGCGGTACCGCCGCTGCCGCCGCCGCGCAGACGCGCCGCCAGTCGTGCCGCGTGGCCGAGGGTGACCGTGAGTCGAGAACGCATGGGACTCCTGCTGACTGAAGAAGGGCGCACCGGGGTGCGGACGAGGCGCTGGTGCCCTGAGGGGCGGTGTAGGCGCCCAGGGGAACACCGGCTGCGGGCAAGTCTAGGGCAGTGGACCGGTCACGGACGCGTCACGATGCTCACGTGAAAGGTGTGAGGGAAAAGGGGACGCCCGTGGGCGCCTGGGTGTTCGTGTGGCGGGTGGGGCGTGGGCTCCGTCTGGGGCCGCGTGGGCCGCGGTCCCAGACGGGCCTGCCGGCTCACCTGGGGACGACGATGCGCAGGGCCCCATGGTCGACCTCGGCCCTCAGGGTGCGGGTGGAGCCGGCCGTGTCGCCGTCGAGCTCGAAGGGGACGGGGCGGTCGGTCTCGATGAGGACACGTCTGGCGCGGGTGAGGGTGAAGCCCTCCATCTCCTGGCCGGTGAGGATCTGCGCGCCCAGACGGGCCCAGTCCACAACCTTGCCGGGGCTGGCCAGGAGCAGGTCGACCATGCCGTCGGTGGGGGCGGCCCGTGGGAAGAGTGTCATACCGGCGGTGATGGTGCCGACGTTGCCCATCAGGGCCATGACCATCTGACGGCGCACGGGGGGTGCGTCGTCGAGCGTGATGGTGGCGTTGAAGGGGTCGGGGATCGCGTTCTGGACGGCGGCTACCGCGTAGGCGCCCGAGCGGATGACCTTCTTCAGACCCGAGTCGGTGGATTCCATGATCTGGGCGTCCAGGCCCATGCCGGCCATGACGACGAAGCGCTCCTCGCCGTCGTCGAAGGTGCAGGTGACCATGTCGATGGGCTCGAGGCGTCCGTGCAGGGCCAGGCGGATGGCGGCATCGGTGTCCATCGGGATCGAGAGGTTGCGGGCCAGCAGGTTGCCGGTGCCGGCGGGGATGAGGGCCATGGGCATCTCGGTGCCGGCGAGCTGGGAGGAGACGGCGCGCACGGTTCCGTCACCGCCGGCCACCATGATCAGGTCGACGCCGGCCTCCAGGGCGCGGTGGGCCATGGAGCGGCCGGGGTCGTCGGGGGTGGTCTCCAGCCAGATGGTGGGGCGCCAGCCGGCGGCGTGCACCTCCGCGGCGACCCGGCGGCGCAGTAGCGAGAGGTCGTCGAACTTGGTGGGGTTGTAGATGACGGCGGCCCGCTTCTCGCTGCTGGCGCGCGACAGGCGGGCATTGACCCAGCTGGTGAGGATCGCGTCGATGCCGCCGACCCACAGGGCCAGGTTGGCGAAGGCGGCGCCCAGGAGGAACCCGCCGACGAGGTCGCTGAGCGCGGCCAGGCCCATGTACCACTGGCCGACGGCGGTCACGGCGACAGCGGCGTAGCCCAGGACGGTGCCGGTGGCGACCATGGCGCTGCGGTGGTGGGCGCGAGCGAGGGTCACCAGGACCCAGGAGGCCAGGGTCATGGCGGTGACGTGCGCGTTGGGGTAGGCGTGAGTGAAGGCGGAGATCGAGTCGGCGAAGGCCGCTCCCGGGGCGGGGTGGGCCAGGCGCAGGGCGATGAGGAACTGGACGGGGATGCCGGCTGCGGCGATGGCTAATGAGACGCTCAGACGGCGCATGCGGGCCGTATAGGCGTAGATCACCCAGGCCACGATGATCACGAGGATGAGGAGAGGATGGGTGAGGGTCGCGAAGGCCTCGGCGAGCTGGCCCGCGGCTGAGCGGGGGTGAGTGTCAGGTGCGGGGAGCAGAGCGTCGAGGCCGAGCGGGCCGCCGGGGGACTGCGGGGCGGCGCTCGGGGTGGGCGCGCTCAGGCGGGTCCAGACGATGAAGGCCAGGGCGAAGCAGACGCACAGGACGGCCTCGACATACTTCAGGCGCATCGGGGGGCGTGAAGGGGAGGAGGCGGCGGTGTCGCGTCGGGGCCTGCTCACGCTCGCTCGTCCTTTCCACCGGTTGATTGTCCGGAAGGCAGCCTAGCCGGTGTGGCTGGGGATGGCATATGTCCGGGCTGTGGGCGCGGGACGGAGAGTGCGCGCCGGTTCTGGCCGGTCCCGACGGCGGTCCAGGGCGACCGGCCGCGTCCTGATCGTCGCTCGGCGGAACTGCAGACGTTCCCCGGGTGCTCGCTGACGGTGCGCACGTCGACGTCGAACAGCCCGGCCATCGGGCGCAACGTGACTATGTGTTGCGCCGTTGGATGTCTGATCGGCTGGCGAGCGCCTGGTGGCCCTCGAGCCCCAGGCCGCGGGCGTGATGCGCCTCCAGCGCCTGCTTGCCGAGGTGCTCACTGCCCAGCACCTCGCCGACGATGCGGACAGCCTCCTCCCAGTCGATCGGCTCCGGCGAATAGGCCTCGGCCAGTGCAGGGTAGTCCGGAAGGAGCTCGTCGCAGGCACCTGAGCCGAGGGGAAGCACCTCTCCCTGAGCCCGGGATAGCACCCCGGCGATGGCCATCATCAGTGCGACCCGTCGTAGGCCGGCGATGCCGTGCTCTGCCAGGAAGGCCAGGTAGGGCTCCTCCTCCCGGTACCGGACCGCGATCGACAGTGTGTGGAGGGCGTCCTGGAGCTCATCGATCCGTTGGGACTGCTCCTCAACCCGGCGACGTAGCTCCTCAAGCTCCGTGCTGGATTCCGGCATGCACGGTGCCTCCTTCCCCGTCGTGTCCTCGCCTCAGAGTAGAGCCTTCGGCGTCCGACCTCGAGAGCGGAGAAGGTGCTCTCCTGCGAATCTCCGACGGAGCGGCGTCGTTCTGGGCTCTCACTTCACGGGGTTCGGGCCCTACCGGCCAGGGGATGACCGCTCCTGCACGGGACCCGGACCCTCGTGGGGTACACCCATGTCCCAGCCTGTGGCACCCAGGCCTCATGCAGGACGGGGATGGCCGTTGCTGGGAAACGAAAACCCACGTCACGGAACGTCCATGACGTGGGTCTGAATGATGACTCAATCGTCGGGGTATTCGGCCTGACGGCCTCTTACTCCCTCCTCCTCAGACGTCTCACGAGCAAACTCGCGGACGTCCTCGTCGTCGGGGTGGCGGGATTTGAACCCACGACCTCTTCGTCCCGAACGAAGCGCGCTACCAAACTGCGCCACACCCCGTGTGCAGCAGGCGTCAGCATAGCCTCCTCCCACCGCGGGGAGGAAATCGGATCCACTGAGTCGTCCGTCACGTCGCCGGCCGTGCCTCTCGGGCCCCGGTTGGCGGCCGACGACGTCCGTGACAGGCTGCTGCTTGTCACCGGTTCGGTTGCCGGAGCGCCCCAGGGCGTCTCCAAGGCCCCAGTGCCCGGCGGCCGGCCCGAGGATCCGAGAACCCGAAGAGACCGCCCAGAGCATCAACCGCGGAACAGGAGGACCCCTCATGCGCATCGAGGCCGTCGTCGGCGACATCACCACCGAGAAGGTCGACGCCATCGTCAACGCCGCCAACAGCTCACTCCTCGGCGGTGGGGGAGTTGACGGCGCCATCCACCGCGCCGCCGGCCCCCGCCTGCTCGAGGCCTGCCGGAAGCTGCGCGCCACCGACCTGCCCGACGGTCTACCGGTCGGCCGCGCCGTGGCCACGCCCGGATTCGACCTGCCCGCCGCCTGGGTCATCCACACCGTCGGCCCCAACCGTCACGCCGGCGAGGACGACCCGGCCCTGCTGCGTGCCTGCTTCGACAGCTCCCTGGCCCTTGCCGTCGACCTCGGCTGCACCAGCATCGCCCTACCGGCCGTCTCCGCCGGTGTCTACGGCTGGCCGATCACCCAGGTCGCTGAGATCGCCGTGGCCCGGGCCCGCGCCGTCGAGCAGCCCTCCCGCACCGAGCCCGACGCCGTCGGCCGCCTCGAGCTCATCCGCTTCGTCCTGTCCTCGCAGGCCAACCATGAGGCCTTCGCCCGCGAGCTCGCGCGCACCGAGGGCTGACGCGGTCAGTCCGCCGCCCCTCTTCCTCTGAATGGGCGGGACAATCGACGCCGTCGGGGACATTTCTGCGCGGCCGGGGGCGTGCCACGAGAACCGGGACCATCATCCTGCACCCGCACGCGCGGGCTGTCCCCGGCCGGAGGAAAGCGCACCCGTAGGCGCGGAAGGCTTCTCTACAATCACCGGTATGACCACTGATGCTCACCATGAGAACCGTTCCGTCGGTCCGGGCGGCGCGGCCGGCCCCGTCGGTCGTGACCCCTTGCCGCTGGCGGGCCGCACGGTGCTGGTCACGGGGGTCAGCCGCCGCGTCGGTATCGGCCACGCCATCGCCTGCCGCGCCGCCGACTACGGGGCGAGCGTCGTCGCCCACCACTACCGCCCGCACGACGCGGCCCAGCCCTGGGGCGCTGAGGACGTCGAGGCCGTCATGGCCTCCATCCGCACCCACCTGGTCGGCCCGGCCCGGCTCATCGATATCCCCGCCGACCTGGCCACCCCGGGGGAGCCGGCCCGCGTCGTCGAGCAGGCCGCAGCTGCCGCCGGCCATCTCGACGCTCTCGTGTGCAACCAGGCCATGAGCAGCCCCGACGGGCCGCTCAGCGAGATGACCGAGGCCGTCCTGGACGCCCACTGGGCCGTCGACGCCCGCGCCTCCATCCTCCTGGCGCAGTCCTTCGCCGCCCAGGAGGGCTTCGCCTCACCGGCTCCCGCCGCCTCCGGGGGCTCGCGCCGTCAGCCGGCAGGCGGCGGCCGCGGCGCCATCGTCTTCCTCACCTCCGGCCAGGGCCTGGGGCCCCTGCCCGGGGAGATCGCCTACACCGCCGCCAAGGCCGCCATCGCGGGCGTCACCCTGACCATCTCCGATGAGCTCATCGACGCGGGCATCACCGTCAACACGGTCAACCCCGGCCCCGTCGACACCGGCTACGTCACGCAGGCGGACCACGAGGCGACGGCCGCCATGTTCCCCCGGGGACGCTGGGGTGAGCCCGACGACGCCGCCCGTCTCATCACCTGGCTGCTCACCGACGAGGCCCGTTGGATCACCGGGCAGGTCATCAACTCCGAGGGCGGCTTCGCCCGGTGGCGCCGCTGACGGCCGGTCGAGGCCCCGAAATCGACCAAAATTTCATAGACGACACGGCTCCGCGTCATCTATGAAGTTTTGGTCGAAGTTGGTGGAGCGCGCCGACCCTCAGGTCGGAAGCAGCCTCAGCAGCGTGGCCTCGGGCCGGCAGGCCAGGCGCACGGGCGTGAAGGGACTCGTGCCGAGCCCGGCGGAGACGTGCAGGTACATGTGATCGGCCGCCCGCAGGTCCCCGATCCTCCCCGGCCACTGTGACAGGCCCGAGGCCCGCCCCGGGTCCAGGTCGCAGTTGGTGACCAGTGCGCCCACGCCGGGCACGCACAGCTGCCCGCCGTGCGTGTGGCCGGCCAGGACCAGGTCGACGTTGTCGGCCGACATCGCATCCAGGACCCGCCGGTAGGGGGCGTGCGTGAGCCCCAGGCGCAGCGCTCGGCCCTCGTGGTCGCGGATCGCGGGCAGGGAGACGGCCGACCCCGCCGACCCTGCCGACGCAGCATCGCCGGCGGTCTCGGGGGCGGGGAAGACATCGCGGTTGGCATGCGGGTCGTCGACGCCGACCAGCTCGATGCGCCGCCCGCCAACAGTGAGCGAGGCACGTCGGTTGGTCAGGTCCGCCCAGCCGCCGGCGGCCTGGAGGTCTCGGACCTGCTCCCAGGGCAGGGCCTCGATGTCCTCGTCGCGCACGCGGCTGGAGGCCTTGCGCGGGTCGCGGTGCAGGTAGCGCGTCGGCAGGCGGAAGACGGTGGTGCGGTAGTCGTGGTCGCCCATGACGAAGGCGCCGGGCAGGCTCGTCAGCGGCTCGAGCGCCCGCCGCAGCGGCTCCAGCCCGGAGGCCAGGGACAGGTTGTCGCCGGTGTTGACGACGACGTCGGGCCGCAGCTGCGCCAGACGGCGCACCCATTCGACGCGCGCCTCGGTGCAGTCGGTCAGGTGCAGGTCGGCCAGGTGCAGCACCGTGAGGGGCTCCTCGTCGGCCGCGAGGACCGGCACGTCGATGCGCCGCAGGACGGGGCAGCGGGCCTCGATGAGGCTGTAGGCCAGTGTGGCCGCCCCCAGGGCGGTGGTGGCGCCGACGACGGACAGGGCCGTGCGGCCGGCAGGGGAGGGCGTCATGGAGAGTGGGATCCTCTTCTGTTCAGTTGTTCACAGGTGGCCGGCGATCACTAGTGGGAGGGGATCTGCAGAGTCGGTTCCCCCGCCAAGGCCTGGGACATGTAGTCACGCCACATCGGCACGGCCAAATCGCTACCGTACATTCTCTCGAAGTAGCGCCCACCAATAGTCCTGCCCACGAGGCTCCTGCTGCTCTCCTTCGCGTCACCGATCCAGACCGCGGTGGACAGTTGCGGGGTGAAGCCCACGAACCAGGCGTTCTCGGCTTCGTCCGTGGTTCCGGTCTTGCCCGCAATCGGCCTCCCGATTCCGGCGTCCTTGGCAGTACCTCCAGGTTCCGACGTGGCTTGGAGCGTGGTCGCCGTCTGATCTGCGACCTTCTCCTCCAGGGCCTGGGTGCAGTCGGCGCTGGGGACCGCCATCGAGGTGCCGCTCGCATCCAAGATGGACTCGATGGCGATGGGCTTGCAGTACTTGCCCCCGGAAGCGAAGGTCGCATAGACATTGGCCATGCTGAGCGGCGGCACGGGCTTGGCGCCCAGGGCCAGCGCGGGGTCGGGATCCAGCGGGCTCCCGTCCGCCTTGGTGACGCCGATGGAAGCGGCGAACTGCGTGACCTCGCAGACGTCCAGCTGCTTGAGCATCTCGGTGAAGCCCACGTTCATGGATTGCTTCGTGGCGTCCCTGACGGTCATGTTTCCAGCGTTGGTGCCGGCGACGTTGTTCACGGTCCAGGAGCCTGCGGCGAGCTGAGGGGCGCAAGGAATATTGAACGTGTTGGGCGGATAGGTTCGTGGCCCGGACGCATTCACTGTTTGAGCAGCCGTGTGGCCGTTCTTGAGCCACTCGGTCAGGATGAGGGCCTTGAACGTGGACCCCGGCTGGAAGCCGACAGTGCCGTCGCTGAGCTCGACCCCGCCGTGCTTGGCGTCCGCCGCGAAGACGAGCTGAGAATCCTCATAGGTGGTGTTCTGAGCGATGGCCCGGATCTTTCCTGTGCCGGGCTCGATCGAGGCGATTGTGGAGTTAGCGTCATCGGAGTTCCCGGTCGGAGTGTTGGCCTGAATGACGCCGTCGGCGGCGCTCTGCTGCTTGAGGTCCAGGGTGGTGGTGATCTTCAGCCCGCCGCGTGTCAGGAGCTGACGGCGCGAGGCGACATCGGGCCCGAAGTTCTCCGACCCGAGGATCTCGTTGACCACGTAGGTGCAGAAGTAGGCGGCGGTCCCAGCGGCGCCGCAGCCCGCTGGGGTCTCCGAGACGTTGAGCATGCTTTCGATCGGGGTGGCGACGGCCTCGTCGTACTGCTGCTGGGTAATGAACTTCTCCTCCAGCATCTTGGAGAGCACCCAGTCCATGCGGTTCTTGGCCAGTTCTGGCTGGCTGACGGGGTCGTAGGCGCTGGGGGCGTTGGTGGTGCCGGCCATGAGGGCGGCCTCGGCCACCGTCAGCTCACTGGCCGACTTGCTGAAGTAGTGCCGGGCGGAGGCCTCGACCCCGTAGGTCGATGGGCTGAAGGCGGCGATGTTGAGGTATCCCTCGAGGATCTGCTGCTTGGAGTACTTCTGCTCCAGGCTGAGCGCGAACTTCATCTCCCGCAGCTTGCGGGCGACGGTGCTCTCAGTGGCGTCCCGGATGATCTTGTGGTCGTCGTTCCTCAGGCCGGTCTCGATGAGCGTGTTGCGCACGTACTGCTGCGTCAGGGTCGAGGCGCCCTGGCGCGAGCCGCCGGCGTTGTTGGAGACCAGGGCGCGCACCATGCCGGTGGGGTCAACCCCCTGGTGCTGGTAGAAGCGCTGGTCCTCCACGGCCACGATGGCGTTCTGCATGTTGACCGAGATCTGGCTCAGGGGCACCACGATGCGGTTCTCTGCGTAGAACTGGGTGATCTCCTGGCCGTCGGCCGCGTACAGGGTCGAGATCTGGCTGGGTTGCTGGACGTTGAAATCGCTGGGGAGCTCCTCGAAGAGCTCGGCGGAGGCCTTGGTCAGGGCCGCCGTGACGCCCACGAAGGGGGTTGCGAAGCCTGCGGACAGGACCCCGCCGACGCCCGAGAGTGCCAGAAAGACCACGAGCATCGAGACGACCTGAGGTGGTGCCAAGGAGCGCCCGCGCGCAGAGGATTTCGCCATGGCGCCAGCCTACGTGGAATCACTGGGACGGTGCAGTGGTGTAGACCCCCTTCGGCCTGAGAAGACCCTTGGAGACTGCCCCGATGTCCCTCTGATTCAAGGGATGCGCGTCGGCGGGGTGCCGTCGTCGGGGCGGTCAGGGGTGGTCGGAGTGGCCAGATGGCGAGACAACTTTCGGTGCTCAGGAGATTCCTAAGAAATGTTCAGGGGCGGGTCACTGCGGGATTACGGTTCACCGACGGCGTTCGTGCTCTCGCGGGTGCCGCCCGGCCGTGAGAACCGGAATTCCCAACCTTGCGAAAGGTGGGATTTCGGTGGACTCGACGTCCAGCAATCGGCTCGCTCTCAGAGAACTCTTCTTGAATGGGCTGGTATGCGCCGGTCCCGCCGAGTTCTGCGCCGTCGAAGGCGCCTGGACCACAGAAGTGGGATTTGGTGCGCGGCGCTCGGTTGCCATACGGTAACGGCTGTGACGTGTCTGACAACGGCGTCGGCCGTTGAATGAATCGGGAGCGAGTATGACTCAAGACGACCAGACCTGGGCGACCCAAGCAGCCTGCGCATCTGTCGAACCCGACCAGCTTTTCGGCAAAGGGGCCGAGCAGCGCGATGCCAGGTCACTGTGCTTCTCGTGTCCGGTTCGTATGGAGTGCCTGGCCGAGGCGCTCAACTCCGAGTCCAGCTTCGGGGTCTGGGGCGGACTCACCGAGCGGGAGAGACGGGCGCTGCTGCGGCGCTTCCCCGAGGTGGACGACTGGGGCCTGTGGCTCCAGCGCGAGGATGACGATCTTGTCGCCGAGATCCACGCCCGCCGCGCCCCCCGCATCCTGGCCCGAATGCGCTGCGCCTCCTGAGGGCGCTGCGCCTCCTGGAGGCTCCCGGAGGCTCGGACTCAGCTCATGTCATCCGATTTTCCGGTGCTCCGGGGCGGGCTCTAGGCTGAGCCCCATGACTGCATCCTCTGACCACGTACCCGCGGCCGCCTCTCCGACCACTTGGGAGTACGTCACCGTCCCCCTCATCACCCACGCCACCAAGCAGATCCTCGACCAGTGGGGGGCTGACGGCTGGGAGCTCGTCCAGGTCGTCCCCGGCCCGTCGGGCACGGAGAACCTCGTCGCCTATCTCAAGCGCCCCAGGGGCTGACGGCGCTCGCTCGGGCAGGCACGCCAAGCCGGTTGCGTCGTCGGGCTTCCGTCCGCACCGACGATGCGGACGGCGTCCCGGCGGAACGCAGGCACAGCGTCGCGTCTGCGGCCCGTGCCGATGGTCCGCAGACGCGACGCTGCCAGTTTCGTCGGTGCTGCTGTGCCGGTGCTCAGCGCAGAAGCGAGCGGTGCGGAGGGCTCGTGACCCGAAACGGGCCCTCAGCGGGCGCGACGGCGCAGGCGGTCGACGTCGAGCAGCGTGACGGCACGGCCCTCCAGGCGGATCCAGCCGCGGGAGACGAACTCGGCCAGCGACTTGTTGACCGTCTCGCGCGAGGCGCCTACCAGCTGGGCGAGCTCCTCCTGGGTGAGGTCGTGGGGGACGTGGACGCCGTCGTCGGTGGGCGATCCGAAGCGGTCGGCCAGGTCCAGAAGGGCCTTGGCCACGCGGCCGGGCACGTCGGAGAAGACGAGGTCGGCCAGTGCCGTGTTGGTGCGGCGCAGGCGCTGGGCCAAGGCGCGCAGCATGTCCTTGGCCAGCTGCGGGTGGGACTCCACGAAGGTCATGAGCTGGTTGTGGTCCAGCGTCAGGAGCTCGGTGGGGGCCACGGCGGTGGCGGTGGTGGAGCGCGGGCCCGGGTCGAACAGGGTCAGCTCGCCGACGATCTCACCGGGGCCGAGCACCGCGAGCAGGTTCTCGCGGCCGTCGGCGCTGGCGTGGCCGAGCTTCACCTTTCCGGAGAGGAGAATGTAGAGGCGGTCGCCTGAATCGCCCTCATTGAAGAGGGTCTCGCCACGGCGCAGAGTCGTCTGCGTCATCATGGCGCGCAGTTCCTCCTGCTCCTCCGGGCTCAGGCCCTCGAAGAGCGGGATCCTGGAGATAATGCTGTCTTCCACGGAGATCCTCCTGGTGGTTAGGGGGCTGGCGTCCCGCATGCGGGAGCCCTCGGGTCTATCCTGCCACGGCTTGTGACCTGTGGCACGCCGTCGAGCATTGTAGCCTCCGTGTGTTGCAGGTCAAAGGGAAGTGAGCAAAATCGGGTGCGTCCTGTGCCACGTCCGAACCGGGTGCGGTTGCGGGTGATCGGGAGGATCGGCTGCAATGGCTCCCCGATAAAAAGGGCTGCGGCGACGCCGGTGGGGCCGCCCCGGATGCTGTGGACGTCAGCGATGTCAGCGGCCGTCAGCGGATGTCAGCGGATGTCAGCGGACGTGATGGACGTCGTGGAGGCTGCGCGTCCTGCCGGCCGGATCGCGAAGAGAGGATGAGGTGCCCGAGGTGACGAGCAATGCCGCGGCGGCGGGATCCGCATCGAGATCGGTGCCGGGGGCGACGTCGGGTTCCGGGACGGGGCCCATGCCGAGTTCCACGGCGCTGGCGCAGACGGCTGGGGTCGTCCCGCAGGTCCCGGAGGTGTCGGCCGTTGCGGACCCGGTCTGGCGCGCGGGCGCCGTCGACGACGAGCTCATCGCCCTCTATCCCGACGCCGCCTGCTCCCTCGACCACGACGGCCCCTTTCAGCTGCTCATCGCCACCGTCCTGTCCGCCCAGACCACTGACGCGCGCGTCAACACGGTCACGCCCGAGCTCTTCGAGCGCTACCCCGATGCCGCTGCCCTGGGGGCCGCCCGGCGCGAGGACCTCGAGGCGATCCTGCGGCCCCTGGGCTTCCAGCGGGCCAAGGCCGGCCACCTCCTGGGCATCGGCCAGGTGCTTGACGAGCGCTTCGGTGGCCGGGTCCCGCGCAGCCGCGAGGGCCTCGTCTCGCTGCCGGGCGTGGGACGCAAGACGGCGAACGTCGTCCTCGGCAACGCCTTCGGTGAGCCGGCCATCACCGTGGACACCCACGTCGGGAGGCTCTCGCGCCGTCTGGGGTGGACGACGTCGAAGGACCCGGTGCGCGTGGAGAAGGACATCGCCGCCCTGTGGGAGCCCTGGCGCTGGACCGACGGCTGCCACCGGCTCATCGAGCACGGGCGCCGGGTGTGCCTGGCCCGTTCGCCCCGCTGCGGTGAGTGCGCACTGCTCGAGGCCGGGCTGTGCCCGCGCGTGGGCGTTTGATGGGTGTCTGAGCGCGGTACCCGCGGAGCCGCCGTCGAGCCGGGCGAATCTCGCGTAGCCCCACCGTTTTTCTGTAGGGCTACGCGAAAGATGACCGGCTCGAGGACGTCAGGTGGAGGCGTCCGGGGCTGATGTCGGGCTAGCCCCACCCCCGATTCGCCAGATGGCCGGATGGGGCGGAAGGGTTGGAGCGGCCAGGCTGGAGGCATCCACCCCCTCCTCCCCCTCCGCTCGGGTCGTGCCGCCCTCCTCGGCAACGCCATCAGCGACGCCGGTCGGAACACCGCCCGTGATGTCTCCGCCTGGACCGGCCGCGTCGTCGGTCGCCATCCGCCTGCGCGGCCTCACCCGCGTCTACGAGGTCCCCGGACGTCAGGACGCCCGCGTCACCGCCCTGGACCACGTCGACGCCGACCTGCCCGAGGGCAGCTTCACCGCCGTCGTCGGAGCCTCCGGATCGGGCAAGTCGACGCTGCTGCACTGCATGGCTGGGCTCGATGAGCCCAATGACGGCCAGGTGACCATGCTCGGCACCGTCACCTCCGGGATGCGGCCGGCCGAGCGCGCCCGGTTCCGCGCCCGCCACGTCGGCTTCGTCTTCCAGGAGTACAACCTCATCGCCTCCTTGAGCGCCGCCGACAACGTCTCCATGCCCTCGCGCCTGGCCGGGCGTCCCCTGAGCGACGCCCAGACCCGGGCGGCCCTCGACGCCGTCGGGCTCGCTCACCGCACCGGCCTCAAGCCCCACCAGCTCTCCGGCGGGGAGCGCCAGCGCGTGGCCATCGCCCGCGTCATGGCCAGCCGGCCCCGGATCGTCTTCGCCGACGAGCCCACCGGTGCCCTCGACCTGAGCTCCGCCGCCCTCGTCCTGGACTGGCTGCGCCGGCTCACCGAGCAGGGCACCACCGTGGTCATGGTGACCCACGACGTCGAGGCCGCCGCCAAGGCCGACGCGGTCGCCGTCATGAGCCAGGGGCACCTGGTGCAGTGGACCAGCTGCCGTGACGCCCGCCAGATCGCCGAGCTCGTCCACGCGGCCCGCGCCTCACGCGCCGCCTGACGGCGAAGAGACGGAGAGGATCGGAAAAGATCATGGTCACACTCATCTGGAGCGACCTGCGCCACCACGCCCGCCAGTGGTTGTGGTCGCTGCTCGTCGCCACCGTCGGCGGAGCCATCATCGGCGTCATCACCATCGCCTGGTACAGCGCCCTGAGCTGGGCCCAGGCCCAGGGCGTGGCCGAGCTCGTCAACGCCTCCCACATCATCGGCTCCAGCCTCGTGTCCTACGCGGGGCTGGCCACCGCCGTCATCCTGTCCACAACGCTGGGACTGACCGTCTCGGCTCAGCAGCGCTCGCACGCGCTGTGGAAGGTCCTGGGCATCCCCGGCAGTCGCATCCGCCGCATCATCCTGGCGCAGGTCGGGGCTGTCGGTCTGCTCGGAGGGCTCCTCGGGGCGGTGGCCTCGCTGCCGCTGGCCCGCGTCTACCTGCTCACCTGGCGGGAGTTCGAGGGCTTTCCGCACGATCTCCCGGTGATCATGCCGGGCTTCGGGGTGCCGTTGACCATCGCCGTGACGACGCTCTTCTGCGTCCTCGGCGGGACGGGGGCGGCCCGGCGGGCGGCGTCGGTCCCCGAGATGCAGGCGCTGCGGGAGGCATCTGCCCCGCAGACTCGGACCCGGTGGTGGCAGTGGGTGATTGTCGGTGTCCTGGTCCTGGCCCTGGTGCTGGTTCCCTTCGACAGCGCCATGCCTCTCAACGAGGCGGAGAGGGCGGAGATGGTCGCCGCCGGTGCCAACCTCAACGACCCTGGGGAGCGCGCGGTCGTCGGCGGCTCCATGGGGCTCATCGCCGCGATCGCGGCCCTCAGCGTGCCGAACTGGACCCTGCGGCCGCTGCTGACCTGGTGGACCGCGCTCATCCCGGGCCGCAGCCCCGCCTGGTTCGCCGCCCGTGCCAATGCCCGCCACCGCGCCTCCTTGTCGATGACGACGATCGTTCCCTTCGCCATTGCCGTGGCCATGACCGGAACCGTCTACGCCGCCGTCGGCGCCGGGCAGGCCACCGGGGCCCAGGGCTCGGTCAACGGGTTCCTCACCGTCGGGGTGCCGATCTTCCTCATCGCCGGCGTCGGGGGGATCGCCAATATCGCCATGGTGGGGCGGGCCCGGCGCCAGGAGGGCGCGCTGCTGGGGGTCATCGGGGCGCGGACCCGTACGGTCCTGGCCTCCACCGCGCTGGAGGGCGTCATCTACGCCGTCACCGGCATCCTCTTCGGGCTGGCCGCCACCGCCTTCAGCGCCGTCTACGCCGCGCTGTACTCCGGGGGCGGGATGGCGGTTCTGGTCGCCTCGGTCCCGGTGGGGCTGCTGGCGCTCGTCAGCGGGATCTCACTGGTGCTCGCGGTGGCGACCACCTGGCTGCCCGCCCAGCTCGACCGCCGTCCCCTCATGGACAACCTTCGCCAGCCGGTGTGAGCCGGCGTCGCACCGCACCGCACCTGCCGAGCCGGGCATATTTCGCGTAGCCCTACAGTATTTCTGTAGGGCTACGCGAAATATGCCCGGCTCGAGGCATGAAGGGAAGGCATGAACGGAAGGTCAGACGGAGGCGGCCGGGGCGACGTCGGCCAGGAAGGACAGCAGGACCCGGACGAGTTCGGCTGGGGCCTCCTCCTGGGGGAAGTGGCCGGAGCGGCGGATCGTCGCCTGGCGCAGGTTTCCGGTCACGTGGTGGGTGTCGCGCGCGTAGGCCTGGGCGGGCTGGACGGGGTCGAGCTCGCCCTGGACCGACAGGACGGGCACCGCTACCGGCTTGTCCAGCGCCGCCGTCTCCGCCCGGGACAGCATGAGGTTGCGCAGCGGCTCCAGGGCGCTGCGGGCGGCACCGGGCCGGGAGAGGAGCTCGGCGTAGTAGGAGGCCTCCTCGGCCACCGCCTCCCGGGTATGAGGCCCGGCCCAGGAGCGCAGCAGACCCTCCAGGGCGCCGCGGCTGCGCAGGCGCCGCTCGGCCAGGCCCGGGATCTGCAGGCTCGCATACTGCAGCGCCGGCCCCGACAGCACCCGGGCCCGCAGCGACCGCAGCGCGAGCGGGTGGGGGGCGCCGATCGGGACGATCGCCATCGTCAGGTCCGGGGCCACGTGCGGCAGCGCCCAGGCGACCTGGCCGCCGAGCCCCGCTCCGATGACCACGGCCCGCTCGTGGCCCAGGGAGCGGACCACGGCGGCCAGGTCCTGGGCCAGTGTCACCAGGTCATAGCCCGACGGCGGCCGGTCCGAGCCGCCGAAGCCACGCAGGTCGAGAGCCGCCACGCGGTGTCCTGCCTGCGCGAGGGCAGGGATGACGTGACGCCAGGTCCACCAGCACTCGGGGAAGCCGTGGACCAGGAGGGTCAGGGGGCCGGCGCCGGTCGGGGCCTCCGGGCCCGCCAGCGCGACATGGAAACGGGTGCCGCGGGCGGTGAGGTCGCGGTGGGTCCAGGGGCCGGGGCGATTGACGTCAACAGGCACGGTCGCAGCCTACTGGCCGGCGCCCGGCACCGCCCACGGGGGTGCCGGGCGCCGTCGGGGACGGACTGGTTCGGCTCACCACGCACGGGGACCTTCTACGCGTACGAGGACAGAAATCCCGCATCCGTACGCGTGAGATGTCCCCGGCCGCAGGGAAAGGTCCCCGCACGCGCAGAATGCCCCTCGGCAGTACGGTGGTTGCGGTCCGGCTCCCCGAGCCATGCCGGAGATGGCGATCGGGTTCAACGTCGCCACTGATCGCGGATGGAAGGAGAAGGCATGACTGCCCATCGCCACCATGACTCGGGTGATGGCTCTGCCGACGATCTCGCCGAGGGCATCTGCCCCGACGCCTACGGGCGCGCGAACGCGGATGTCGCGGTCTCGGACGCCGTTGCCGACCCGGCTCCCGAGGAGGGGGCGGCCGCCGGGGCCGGCGGCACCGGAGGAGAGGATGGACCGGGGCTGATCTCGACCGGGCGTCTGGAGGCCTTCAGCGACGGCGTCATCGCCATCGCGATCACCCTGCTGAGCCTGGAGATCAAGCTGCCCGACGAGGGCGGGAGCCTCCTGCGCGCCCTGGCCTCCCTGTGGCCCGGCTACGTGGGCTTCGTGCTCAGCTTCCTGCTGGTGGGGCAGGTCTGGCTCAACCATCACGCCATCTTCGTGCGGGTGCGCAGCGTCGACCAGTGGATGCTCATCTGCAACCTCTTCCTCCTGCTCGATGTCGCCTTCCTGCCCTTCGCCACCTCGGTGCTCACCCGCTCCCTGGAGTCCGGCCACGACGAGCGCACGGGCGCTGTCTTCTACGGGCTGGTCATGGTGGTCGGTGGGCTGTTCTTCAACGCCCTGTGGCGCACGGTGATCCGGGACCGGAGGCGCCTGCGGCCTGAGGTGACGGAGGCGGAGGTGCGGTCCATGACCCGGCGCTTCGCCATGGGGCCGTGGCTGTACGCGCTGGCCGCGCTGCTGGGCCTGGTCAGTGCCTGGCTGAGCGTGGTCACCTACGTGGCCCTCATCGTCTTCTACATGGCCGGACACCGACCGCGCCGGGTCAGCCCAGCAGCAGGCTGAGGGCGACGTAGACGCCGGTGCCGCCGATGAGCGACAGGCCGATCGAGCGCCGCCACAGGTGCAGTCCCGCCGTCGCCCCGATCCCGCCGACCGCTGGCAGCCAGGTGGACGGCGCCAGGCTCACGCCGCCCAGCGTGTAGGCCACCAGCACGATCATGACGCCCAGGGGCATCGCCCGGGACAGGAAGGCCAGCAGCGCGCTGTCCTTGCGTCCGCGCAGCAGCACGAAGGGGGCGATCCGGCAGGCGAAGGTGATGACGGCGACGACCACGACGGCGATCGCGATCTGCGGGGTGGTGAGCATCAGGCGGCCTCATGTCCCGCCGTCGTCGCAGGAGACTCGCTCCCTCGCCCGCGGCTGCGCCAGGCGTACAGGCCCACGAGGCCGACGGCGAGTGCCACCAGCGCGGTCAGCAGCGCCGCCGATCCGCCCATCGCCAGGCCGACCCCGCCGGCCACCAGTCCCAGGCACAGCACCCCGGTATCGGGGTGGTTGCGCCAGTTCTCAATGGCCAGGACCACGAACAGGGCCGTGAGCACGAACCCGAGCAGCTCGATGCGCTCGCCCACCAGGGAGGCCAGCGCCGTCCCGGCCAGCGCGCCGATGGTCGTGCCCGCCACCCAGGAGGACTGGCTGATCGCCTCCACGGCCACCAGGTATCGCCCGCTCATGGCCCGACGATCACGGGCCGCCAGGAGTGCGTAGACCTCATCGGTGATGGCGTGGACGGCGTAGAGACGGGTCAGCGCCCCGCCGCGCACCCGGTCCAGGGGGAAGCCCAGGCCGTAGAACACGTGCCGACCCGAGACGAAGCCGGTGGACAGGGCGATGGTTGCCAGTGGCTCGCCGCCGCCGGCCAGCGGCACCAGCAGCATCTGCATGGTGCCGGAGTAGATGACCAGGCTCCACACCGGGGCCCACCACCAGGACAGCCCCTCGGCGACCAGCAGCATCCCGGCGGCCAGCCCCAGGGTCACGTAACCGACGACGACGGGCACCGCGTCACGGGCGGCGTCGCGGGCCGTCTGCATCCGTGGGGCCGTCTGTGGAGCCTGCCGCGAGGGCGCCCCGGAGGAAGGCCGGGCGGCGTCGGGCTCAGTCACGGCTGTCGCGGTCGTCGGTCTCCTGCTCGTGCTGACCGGCCCGGCGTGCCAGGTGGGCGACGACCGCGACCATGATCGTGAGTACGCCCATGAGGATGAAGCGACCGGACAGGCCGTCGTCCATGACGTAGGTGGACAGGGCGTGCCCCAGGTCGGAGTGGGCCTGAAGCCGGTCGACGGTCGGGCCCAGGACCGACTGGGCGACGCCCGGCATGAGGACGAAGGGCAGGCCGATGACCGTGCTGATGGCGCCGACGACGAAGGCCCCCAAAGAGGAGCGCGAGATCATGAACAGGGCGGCGGCACAGGCCGCGGTCCCACCCAGGATCTCCAGGGCGCCCATCGGGGAGGCGGCGGCCGGCCAGGCCGAGGGGTTGCCGCCGGTCAGGGTGGCGGCGCCGTCGTGCACGAGGAACCAGGCCACCGGGAACAGGACGATGGCGATGAGCACCCCGGCCCAGTGGGTCTCGGCGCGCGAGCTCGAGGTGGTCAGCACGCTGGCGCCCTTGAGAAGGATGCTGTCGTCGTCCTCGGCCGAGCCGGTCATGGCCGCGGCGGCCTGCCGGGCGCGCGAACGGCCGCGCTCCTCGGGGTCATCGCTCTCCAGGGCGTCCGCGGCCGCCGAGAGGCCCCGGGCGGTCGAGGTCGAGGGCCAGACGGGGGACTGCTGCGAGGAGAGCTCCGACGGCGCCGCGGCGGATGCGGAGCTCGATGCCGGGACCCGCTCGGACGCTGTGGCGGAGGAGGCTCCGGCTGCCGCCGCCGGCCGGGCGGTCGGTGCGCTCTGAGAGGCGGGGGCGGGGCGGAAGGCCTGGGGCGTCGCAGCGGTCTGCGGCGATGACGGCGCCGAGGCCGATGCGGACGGCGCTGTCGTGGCCGCGGCAGTGGCGGCCGTTCCGGACGCCGGTGACGCGGCCGACGACGTGACCGACGTGGCCGTGGCCTTGGCCGTGGGCTCGGAGGCGGCCTCGGCTGCGGTGGTGGCCGGGGTGCCGGCGGAGGCCTCCGGGCGGTATCCGGGAAGCCTCGAGGAGGGGGCCGAGGCGGTCGAGGAGGGGGCCGAGGCGGGCCTGTTCGTCGAGAAGCCGGCAGGTGAGGCGCTGGCGGTGGGGGAAGCGGAACGCACGGAGGAGGTCGACTCGGCCGAGCGCGCCGTGGAGGCGCTGGCCGCCGAGCTGGTCCGAGCCAGCTGGGCTGCCGGGGTGGCCGGCCAGGCGGGGGCCGAGGGGCGGTTGTCGACCGGCCTGTCGGCGACAGGCTCGGCCGGCTTGGGCGAACTCGTCGTGTCCGGCGTCGGTTCCGCCGGTGAGGCCGCTGAGGATGCCGACGGCCCGGCAACCGGCTGGGCCGACGACGCACCCGCGGGGGAGGCCGCCGATGAGACGGCCGGTGCTGTCAAGGGGTGGCTCTCCGGCTGCCCATCAGCGGCGACGGATCCGTCGGTACCGGGAGCTCCGGCGGCCCTGTCGCTGGTGGTGCTGGTGGGGCGAGCAGCACCGACGGTGCTGGCGGTGCTGGCCTTGGCGGCCGTCACCGGAACAGCCGCTGCCCTTGCGGCTCTGGCGGCGGAGGGAGCCGATGGCGCCGAACCGGTCGCTGAAGCAGCCGACACGGCCGACACTGCCGACACTGCCGATGCTGCCGTCGTCGAGGCCGCCGATGACGCCGACGCCGCGGTCGACGCGGATGATGCCGATGCGGCTGCCCCGCCGGCGGTGGCTGCCTCGACCGTGGTGGCGTGAGCGACGCCCTCGTCGGAGGTAGGGGCGTCGGAGGTGACGGTCCCCGAGCTCGACTGCTGTGTCCGTGGAGCAGGGACCTCAGGGCCTGCGGCCTGCTGAGTCTCCTCCCGAACGTCTGCCTCGGGATCGTCATCGACGTCGTTCGTCCTCGCCGGGGCGGACGCCGCCGATGGCGTCGTGGCCGTCGTCTCCTGATCCTCGGGCTCGTCCGAGACGTCCGCAGGCTCCGCAGGGTCCTCGGCGGTACCGGCCGAGGAGGCGTTCACCGCTGAGCCTGCGGCTGTGGCAGCCGCTGCGCCCGCGATCGCGGCCGTCACCGTGCCTGTCACCGTACCTGTCACCGTACCTGTCTCTGCACCCGTCTCCGCGCCCGTGGCGCTCACTGCGCCGGCAGCGGCCGGCGGCTCGTCCTCATCCACAGACTGCTCGGGGGACGACGACGTCTCCGCGGTGGACACGGAGTCCTCCTGGCGAACCGGCTCCGCGGGGTCCGCGGGGTCCTCGGCGGTACTGGCCGAGGACAGGGAGGAGAATCCGGCCGAGCCGGAGTCGGCGGTCGCAGGGACCGTAGAAGCCGCGGGGGCCGTGCGGGCCTCCGGGGCTGCGGAAGTGGCGGCCGACTCGCCCGGAGCCGACGACGGCGGAATCGACGGCGGCATGTCGGGGCTCACCGCGCTGTCGGTCTCCTCGTGGTCGATGGCGGTCCTCACGACCGTCTCCCCGTCCTGCTCGGAGTGCTCGGACGGCGTCGGCGCCGCCTGAGTGACCACGGGGCGGGGCGAGGAGTCGTCCGGGCGCAGCGGGTCCTGGGCGGGACGGCCGACCGGAAAGGTGCCCACCGGCGGCTCCTGCGAGACCGCCGACGCCGGAGCCTCCTGGTCGGAGGGCTCGACGGCTGCTTCGTCAGCTGCTTCATCGGCCGTATCGGCGACCTCGGCGGTGGTCTCGGGTCCGTCGGTGGCACGCCCGCCCGTCTGAGTACGGATGTTCACGGTGTCGACGTCGCGGTCCTCGGTGCCGTCGGCGGCGCTGTCCGATGTCGTCGCCGTCACCGGTGTGGCCGGCTCGGGGGCCGTTGCGGAGGGGACCGGCCCAGAGGCTTGAGAGACCTTGCTGGCGAGGTTCTTCAGGGAGGCGAGAGCCTCATCGGCCAGGTTGACCATCGTCTCTCCCGCTCGAGCCCCCGACGCCGCAGTCCCCGTCTCGGAGACGGGCTTCTCGGATGAGGCGGAGGCGATGCCGTCGGGTGTGCGGGGCGTCTGCGGGGTGGGGCGGTCTGTGTTGTCGGTGCTCACGAGGTCTCCTTACGCATGCACACGGTAGTAGTAGGGGCGGGGACGCCGAAAGGGGCGGTACGGTCGTCCCGGGACATGACTGCGGGCATGGGCCCTCAGGCACCGGAGCGCAACCGGGCCAGCGCGTTGGCGCGGCCCTGGCGGCGGGCCATGTGAGCTCCCCAGCCGATCGCCATGAGCTCGATCCCGATGGCGGCGAGCACGACGGCGTCCGGGCCGTACGGCAGGAGCCTGGAGATCAGATGACCGCCAGGGATCATATCGTCACTGAGCGCCGGGACCGCCAGAAGGATGAGAATCGGGCCGGTGACGCGCGCTCCGAGGGTGGAGCGCGCCGTCGAGGCCCCGGCCGCGGCCAGAGCGATGACGGAGACGAGGACAGCCCCGAGCATCAGCGGACCGGTCTGGATCCCGGGGGCGACCGCCCGCAGGTAGGAGCGGGGCAGGAGGAAGGCGGCCAGCGCCAGCCCGGCCAGGACCCACGGCAGGGACAGGAGGTGGTCGCGCCGGCGCGAGGGCGGTGGGGTCGGAGTGGAGCCCACGGTCCGGTCGGCCTGGGTGAGACGGAAGGCGGCCTGGCCCTGGGCGTGGCCGGCGCGGCGGGCCAGGCGCATCCCCCAGGAGCCGCCGAGCCACAGGGCCGCCAGGATGAGCACGAACCCGGTGCTGATCAGCTTCTGCAGCCAGGGGTAGGGCAGGGAGGACGCGTGGATGGGAGCCATGAAGGCGGCCGACTGGGCCACCAGGGCGGTCAGCCCGGTGACCAGGGCGCCCAGTGAGGAGCGGCCGGCGAACAGCGCTGTGGCGGCGGAGGAGAGCAGCAGGATCGCGCCGAGGAGCAAGGACGTGCGCAGGACGGACTCCGGGGCGGGAGCGGTGGCGGCCAGGCCCAGCAGGACGGAGACACTCAGGGCGAAGATGACCCCGACGACAGCGGTGAGCACGTAGTCGGGTCTGCGACTGCGAGGCGGTTGTCCCGACGCGCCCGGTGCCGAGGGCGGTGGGGCTGAGCCCGGAATGTTATGGGAGGGGGAGTCACTCACTTGATCGAGTCTAGGGGGTGCGCCCAGCCCGTGTCGGTTTCGTCGGGGTCCGGGGCTGCTACGCACCGCTGATCCGTCACTGACGGCCGTCGAGTGTCGAGCCGGCCGCCGTTGTCTCCGAGCGGCCGTGATGTGCCACAGTGGGCGCGTGGTGCGAATGTCTGTAGGGATCGGGCCGTCCGCGGCCGGGGCGCCGAAGCGGCGTGACATGGCTGGGACGACCGGGGCGGCGAGTCGGCCCGGCGTGTCGACCGGGCGGTCGAATGGACGGCCGGTCGACGACGGCGCGGGCGGGCAGAGCGGTCCCGAGGTGCCGGCCGGCGCGGGCGCCTCCGGGGTGCCGGTGTCCCCTGTGGTGGAGGCGCTGCGGGCAGTGGCCGCCGACGAGCGGGTGCGCGCCGCTGAGACGGCGGTGCGCGAGGCCTGCGCCGAGCTGCGCTGGAACGAGGCGCTGCGACGTCGGTGGCGTGAGGCCCGCGCCGAGGCCGCGATCCGGGGCGCCATCGCCTCGGGAGGCGTTGAGGGGGCAGTGGTCTCCGCCGAGGTGCTGCGTGAGCACGTGGCCTCCGCCTCCCTGACCGAGGCCGCCACGGGCGACCCGGGCCTGGATGCTGTCGCCGGGCTGTGGCGCGCCGGGACCCGCCTGGTCGGATGGATGCCGGACCTGGTGGGGCGGGGACGGCCCGCGGTGCCGCCAGCACGTGCACTGCTGGCCGCGCTGCACCGCGACGTCGTCGGCCCCTTGGCGGCAGGCGGACTGATCGGGCTCGAGGAGGTGGGCGCCCCGCGCGCCGGGCAGATGCGTTCCCGCGAGGGCGGCCCGGGACGGGCGCCGCAGGGCGAGGAGCTGGCCGAGCGGCTGGCGGGCCTGGTGGAGCTCATCGAGGCGGAGCAGGCGCCGGCGCTGGTGCGGGCCGCCATCGTCCACGCCGAGATGCTGGCGGCGCGGCCCTTCACGGCCGGAAACGCCGCGGTCGGCCGACTGCTCGTGCGCCACCTGCTCGTGCGCGACGGGGTCGAGCCGACGGGCACAGCGGTCAGCGACCTGTATCCCGGGCAGGTGCCGGCGGCCTACGCCGATGCCGCCGGCACCTACGTCCTGGGCACGATGGAGGGCGTCGTGGCCTGGGTGGTGTGGCAGGCCGAGGCGGTGCTCGCGGGGGTGCAGGAGGCCCAGCGCCTGTGCCGGGCCGTCCAGGCGGGCACCTGGCGCGCCGGGTGAGTCCGGGCGGACGATTCAGGCTCCGCGTCCGCC
Organism: Actinomyces sp. Marseille-P3109; assembly: GCF_900323545.1. Lineage (NCBI taxonomy): Bacteria > Bacillati > Actinomycetota > Actinomycetes > Actinomycetales > Actinomycetaceae > Actinomyces > Actinomyces sp. Marseille-P3109. The sequence goes on along the minus strand of NZ_OOHN01000008.1, from coordinate 2,283,266 downwards.
CTGCCCGCCATGGCGGGCGACCAGCCAGGCGGCGGCGCCCCCGACGGCGAGGACGCCGGCCGCACCGGCTACCAGGACGGCCCGGGTCGACAGGTGCGCCGGCTCCCAACGCGGCCGCAGCCGCACCGGGCGGGCGAAGTCTCGCACCGGCCAGTCCCGTTCCTGGGCCAGGCGCCGCAGGTCCCGGTCGGGGTTGACGGCGACGGGGTGGCCGACGGCGCCGAGCATCGGCTCATCGGAGATGGAGTCGGAGTAGGCCCAGGACCGGGCCGGGTCGATGCCGTGGGCGGCGGCGTCCTCACGCAGCGCGACCACCTTCTCCGAGTGCAGCATGGAGCGGGCGATCCGCCCGGTGAACAGGCCGTCCTCGCCCACCTCCATGTGGGTGGCGATGGCGCGGTCGGCCCCCACGAGGCGAGCGATGGGGGCGACCATCTCGCTGATGGAGGCCGAGACGACCACGACGTCGTGCCCGGCCCGGTGGTGGGCCTCGATGAGGTCGAGGGCCTCGGCGTAGACGGCCGGCTCGATCACCGTGGTCAGGGCGCCCTCGACGACGTCGACCAGGTCGCGTCGGCTGATGCCGGTGGACATGAGGGCCAGGCGCTCCATGAGGCTGGTTGAATGCCGGGTGCCGGCGCCCACCAGGAGGTAGGGGAGCTGGGCGATGAGCCCGTGGGCCAGCGCCCGTGAGGAGATGAGGCCGCTGCGCCGCATCGGGCTGCCCAGCGCCCAGGTCGACGACGTCGCCAGGATCGTCTTGTCCAGATCGAAGTAGGCCGCGGCGCGCTGGCCTGCGGGTGGGGGAGGGGCGGCGGGCGCAGTGGTGGACCCGGCGTTGGACCCAGTGGTGGATCCTGTGGTGGGCGCAGTGGACGTGACGGACACGGCGGAGACAGCCGGCGAGATCGTCGGTGACGTCGCCGGTGACGCCGCTGTCGGCTGGGAGGGGTCGCTTGCGCGGGACGGCGCGCTCATGGGTCCATCTCATCACGAGGCGGGCCGCGGTGTCAGGCGTGTGAGCCCTCAGCCTCGCGCGACGTCGTCGAAGGGTCTCCGGGACGCCGCGGCGTCGCGTGTGGCGGTCGGCTGCGGGGCGCGCGGGGCCACAAGCCCCGATCTGCACCCCGTTTCCACAGACCCGATGACGCTGGTGGGCGCCGTCGGGCAGGGGACCGCACCCTGGTGAGCGGGACGGGCGTTGAGACGCCGCTGCACACCGGGTTGAAGGAGGCGCGATGGAGACGACGCAGATGCCGGGGAGGACGCGGGAAAAGATCCCGGAGACGCTGCTGCGCGAAGCAGAGGACACGGAGGTCATGGAGACAAGGGCAAAGGCCGTAGGGCTTCTGGCGGAACCGACCGCGCCGCCGGCGGGCTGGGACGCAGGTGACGTCTCCTTCCCGCCGCTGAGACCCGAGGCCGGTGGGCCCTGGCCGCCCGTCGAGAGGGCTGCGGTGCCGGCTGCGGATGAGGCCTCCGGGTCTGTGGGGGACTCGGAGGATCCCGCGTCGCCGTCAGCACCGGCGGAGCTGTGGGAGACATCCCGGGGGAGACATCGGGCGGCCCAGGTCCTGGCCGTCACCGGTGCTCGCGGGGGCCTGGGGACCAGCGTCCTACTGCTTCACCTGGCGTGGGCGCTGAGCCGAGCCGGCCGGCGGGTGGCGATGATGGACCTGGACCCCGCCGGTGGCCTGGACCTCCTGTGCGGGGAGACCGTGCTGACCGGACTGCGCTGGGCGGACCTTCCTGCCGAGGAGTCGGCCTTCCGGCCCGGGCACCTGGTCGGGGCCCTGCCCGCGTGGCACGCCATGCCGGTGCTCACCGGTGACGTCCGCGGCGGGCCGCTGCCCTGCGCGGACGCGGTTCTCGAGGCGATGCGCGCCGAGCACGACGTCGTCCTGGTGGACCTGCCCCGGGGCGCGCCTGCGCCGCCGGGAGCCCGGGTCCTGCTCCTGACCGGGCTCGACCTGCGCTCGGCCGTCGCCGCGGAGAGCGTGGCCCTGCGGCTGCGGGGCCCGCAGCCCGACGCCGTCGAAACGGCCGGTCCGGGCTCATCGGTGTGGCTCGTGGTGCGCCAGGCGGGTGAGGACGTCGCCACCGAGGACCTCGAGCTCATCACCGGCTGCCCGGTCCTGGGGCGGGTCCCCACCGACCGGGTCCTGGTCAAGCGCCTCGCCCTGGGGGAGGATCCGGTCCGGGCCCGCTCGGCCACCAGGCGCGCCGCCACGGCCCTGACCCGAGAGCTGCTGGCCTGGGGCCTCGCCCCCAAGGTGTCCGAACCGGCCCCGGTCACCATGGGACAAGCCCGAGGACGGACCGGAGAACCGGACGCAGAGCAGGCCGGGGAACGGGACGGGGAGCAGTCCGCTGAGCACGTCACCGGGCACTCTGCCGGGTGCACTGCAGGGTGGTGGGGGAGTCAGTCATGGCGACCGTGAACCCCGATCTCCCCGGAGCCGCTGGGCCTCACCGGGCCCCGGGCGCCGGCAGCCCCGAGCTCGCCCGAGTGCGCAGCGCCCTGGCACGCGGTGCCGACCTGGACGAGGCCCTGAGCGGCGCCGCCGACCCCACCACCGGCCGGCTGGGCATGGCCCGCCTCGGTCAGCGGGTTCGCGCCGACGTCGAGGGCGCCGGGCCGCTCCTGCAGCCCCTCATCGAGACCGACGGCGTCACCGACGTCCTCGTCAGCGGCGGGCGCACCTGGATCGACCGGGGCCACGGCCTCGAGCCCGTCCCCGACGCCTCCATGGATGAGCCCCAGGTGCGGGCCCTGGCCGTGCGCATGGCCGCCTCCGCCCACAAGCGCCTCGACGACGCCTGCCCCGTCGTCGACGCCACCCTGCCCGACGGCACCCGCCTCAACGCGGTCCTGCCACCCCTGAGCGCCGACGGCACCCTCATCAGCCTGCGCACCAAGCGCCGCCGCGGCTTCACCCTGGCCGAGCTCACCGGCGCCGGCACCATCGCCCCCGGCCTCGACGACGTCCTGACCGCCCTCGTGACCCGCCGCGCCAGCTGCCTGGTCACCGGTGCCACCGGAACCGGCAAGACCACCCTCCTGGCGGCCCTGCTCGGGCTCGTCCCGCACAGCGAGCGCATCGTGTGCATCGAGGAGGCCGCCGAGCTGCGCCCCGAGCACCCCCACGTCGTCCACCTTCAGGAACGCGGCGCCAACGTCCAAGGGATCGGGGCGGTCTCCATGACCTCCCTGGTGCGCACCGCCCTGCGCATGCGGCCCGACCGGATCGTCCTGGGGGAGTGCCGCGGCCCCGAGGTGCGCGACGTCCTGACCGCCCTCAACACCGGCCACGAGGGCGGCTGGGCCACTCTCCACGCCAACTCGCCGGGCGACGTCCCCGCCCGCCTCACCGCCCTGGGTGCGCTTGCGGGACTCGACGAGGCGGCCGTAGCCGCCCAGGCAGCCAGTGCGCTCGACGCCGTCGTCCACCTGCGCCGGCAGGCGGGTACCTCCGGAGCGCGCCGGTACGTCGCCTCCATCGGCGTGCTGCGGCGCGAGGCGACGCCGGTCGGAGCGGTCCTGGTCTGCGAGGAGGCGCTCAGCATGGATGACGATGGCCGCCTGCGCCCCGGCCCGGCTGAGCCGGCGCTGCGAGCCCGACTCGGTCCGCAGGCCTTCTCTCGCCTCGGACATGGCATGCCGGCCGGCTCCGGGGGAGGGGAGGCCTGAATGACTGGTGTGACGGTAATGACCGGCATGGCGGGGCCGACCTCCCTCATGGCCGCAACCGCACCCCCGGCCCTCACGACGGTCGGCTCAGCGGCCGACCCGGTGGCCGGCCCGCCGGGGGCGGGTGCCTGGATCGCGGCGGTCCTGGTCGCCCTGGCCACCGCCGTGCTCCTGCTGCCGGCGCGCCGCGGGCTCCCACGCGGCTGGACCGCGGGCACCTCGCCGACCGGCACGAGCACGCCGGCAGCGCGGGAGGCACTGAGCACCCTGCGTTCGCGTCGAGCCGGACCGCCCGAGCCGGACCTCGGCCTGCTACTCACCGAGGTCGCCAGTCTCCTGCGCGCCGGCGCCGTCCCTCAGCGGGCCTGGAGCCGCACCCTCCAGCGCGCCGGCCTCACCGCGGGCACCGAGCCAGACGACGACGGCGTCCCACCCGCGCTGCACGCGCTCGCGGACCTCCAGCACGACTCCTGGCTGCCCCGCTGGAGGGAGGGCCGCCTGCGATGGCACCCGCCCCCGAGGGGTGCGCGGGCCCGGCAGCGGCGAGCCACCGCCGCCGGGGTGCCGGGCGCCATCGCCTCCTGCCGGCTGTCGACCACCTTGGGAGCACCCCTGGCCGACATCCTCGAGGCCGTGGCCGGTGGCGTCGCCGAGTCAGGCCGCGCCGAGTCCTCCCGCCGGGCGGCCCTGGCAGGCCCTCGCACCACGGCCCGCCTCCTGGCCTGCCTGCCCGTGGTGGGCCTGGGGCTGGGGACGCTCGTGGGCGCCGACCCCGCGGCCCTGCTGCTCGATGGTGGAGCCGGAAGCGCTCTGGGGGCTCTCGGCGTCGTGCTCATGATCGTGGGCCACCTGGCCACCAGGCGCCTCGTGCGGGCCGCGACGGCGGAGGGGGATGTCGTCGACGAGGCCCTCGTCCTGGACCTGGCCGCAGCCGCCCTGAACGCCGGAGCCTCGGTTCCCGGGGTGCTCACCTCCCTGGGGCGGGCCCTTCAGGAGGAGGGCTCCGGTGTCGTGGGCCGAGCCCTCCTGCTGGGCGCCTCGTGGGAGGAGGCCTGGGAGGCGCCCGACGACGAGCAGTGGCGACGTCGGCGCACCCGCCTGGAGGCCTGCCTGCGTCCCGGCTGGGAGGACGGGGCCTCGCCGGTCGCCCTCCTGGCGGCGACGGCCACCAGCCTGCGCGTGGGGCGGCGCGCCCGCGACGAGGAGGCCGCCGAGCGCCTCGCGGTCCGCCTCGTTCTGCCGCTGGGCGCCTGCCACCTGCCCGCCTTCGTCATCCTGGGGATCGCCCCGGTCGTCGCCTCGGTCGGCATGGGCATGCTCACCGGCTGAGGGCCGGCCTTCCGCCGCATCCCAACCGTACGGGTGCGCAAATCCCCGGCAACCTGGCACGATGGGGCCATGGCACTGTCGAAGAAGCTCCTGAGCCGCGACGAGGTCGTGGTGCGGCACATGCACACCCACATCAAGGTCCTCCTGTGGCGGGTCGTCGTCGAGATCCTCCTGCTGGTGGTCGGCGTCGTCGGCTCCGTCATGGCTCCGGCCAGCTGGCAGCCGTGGGGCGTCCTGGCGATCTGGGTGGCGGTCCTCGCCTTGAGCGTTCCCCTGCTGCTCGTGCCGTGGCTGCAGTGGTACACCCATACCTACACGGTCACCACCAAGCGCATCATCACCCGCTCGGGCGTCTTCAACCGGGTCGGCCACGACCTGCCGCTGACCCGGATCTCCGACATCCAGCTCGACAAGGGCGTCACCGATCGCTTCTTCGGCTGCGGGACGCTGGCCCTGCAGACCTCCGCGGACGACCCGCTCCTCCTGCACGACGTCCCCCAGGTCGAGATGGTCCAGGTCGAGATCTCCAACCTGCTCTTCGAGGACGTCCAGGGCGCCATCGACGCCGACCCCCGCAGCTGAGCACCGCTACCGGGCAACGACGGCGGCCGCGGCCACGAAGGTGCCCCACTGCTGCTGCTCGGTCAGCGAGGAGGAGCGGGACAGCGTGGACAGGTTCAGGGAGAGGTCCTTGGCCCACTCGGGCAGGGCGGAGCGCAGGTTGTCGATNACCGGAGCTGCCGATGATGTTCATGCGCAGGCCCATGCGCTCGTTGTCGTAGGCCGAGCCCAGGAAGTGGCGCGTGCGGTAGGCGACGTTGTTCATCGCCATGATGGAGGCGGCGCCCAGGGCGGCGCTGACCGCCTCCTCGGACAGGTGGGCACGCGCGTCCTCCATGACCTGGACCAGGACGGACTCGTTGCGGGTGGCGGCGGCCGCGGCCACGAAGGTGCCCCACTGCTGCTGCTCGGTCAGCGAGGAGGAGCGGGACAGCGTGGACAGGTTCAGGGAGAGGTCCTTGGCCCACTCGGGCAGGGCGGAGCGCAGGTTGTCGATGCTCATGTGTTCTCGTTTCGTCGTGCGGGTGAAGGAAGTGAAGGACGGAGGAAGCGGACGGGACGGCCTGCGCCCGTCAGCCCATCTGGCCCAGGGCGTCGATGGTGGCGGCGCCGGCCTGCCAGTTGCAGGCGCACAGCTCGTCGGACTGGAGGGCGTCGAGCTGGCGCAGGACCTCCTCGGTGTTACGGCCCACGGAGTCGGCGGTCACGGAGACCGACTGGATGACGTTGTGGGGGTCGATGATGAAGGTGGCGCGGTCGGCCTCACCGGTGGCGCGCTTGATGCCGAGAGCCTCGGTGAGCTCGCGGTTCAGGTCGCTGGCCATCGGGAAGGGCAGGTCCTGGAGCTTGTCGTGGCTGCGGCGCCAGGCGTAGTGGGTGTACTCGTTGTCCACGGAGACGCCCACGACCTCGCAGTCGCGGTCCTTGAAGTCCTGGTAGAGGTCGCCGAAGGCCGCGATCTCGGTGGGGCACACGAAGGTGAAGTCCTTGGGCCAGAAGAAGACAACGCGCCAGGTGCCGGCGGGAACCTGGGAGGAGATGGTGGTGAAGTAGTCCTCGGGCTTGGTGGCCTCAACCTCCTTGAGGTTGCCGGGGACGACGGCGGTGAGCTCGTAGGCGGGGAACTGGTCTCCGATGGTGAGAACGGCCATGGGTGCCTCCTGAATCATGCTGGATCGCGGCGCGACATAGTGCGAGTGGGTGCGAGCCGATGCGGTGCTGGTGCCGGGTGGCTCGGTCAGTCCAACCGTAAGACGCGAAGTCCATAAGCGCAACTAAAACTTGTCCTATGTTTAAGAAGGTATGCCTTATCTGGTGACGTCGTGGTGACGTCGGCCGGTCCCGGCTGCACGAGCCCACCGGGACTCCGCCGTACCAGCGGCCGTGCGGGCCGGCCGCGCACCCGTCTTGGGGACTGCGTTTCGTGCCGGGGACGTGCTTCCATCCAGGATGACTGCGTCCTCGCCCCAGTCGTCTGCAGCAGAACGCAGTTCTCACGCGGGAAGTACGTCCCCAACCGGGACCGGTGCGGTTTGGACTCGGATGCGTGTCTCACGGCGCGGGCCCCGCGCGGAATGAGCGGTTGCCTGCCGGCGTTGACCGGGCTGACCGGCGGTCACCGTCATCCACCTCCACGCACCACCCCGCACCTTCACACCAGTTCAGGAGTAGTCATGAGCACTCGCCTCAGCCGCCTCAGCGCCCTTGAGCAGGTCCCCCTCTTCGAAGGGGGCGATGTTCGCCAGACCCTGGAGGACCTCGTCGTCCTGGGGCGCGGCCTGGAGGAGTCCGGGTACCACCGCTTCTGGTTGGCCGAGCACCACAGCACCGGATCCTTCCTGTCCTCCGCGCCCGACCTGCTCATGATGCACGTCCTGGACGCCACCAGCCGCATCCGCGTGGGCTCGGGCGGCGTCATGGCCATGCACTACGGCTCACTCCAGATGGCCGAGCGCTTCGCCACCCTGGCCGCTCTCCACCCCGGCCGCGTCGACATGGGCCTGGGACGCGCCCCCGGCGGGGACATGCGCGCGGCGGGCGCCCTCAACCAGGGCCGCGTCATCGACCCCGACGCCATCAACACCCTCATTGAGGAGACGGTCGCCCTCCTGCGCGACGATCTGCCGGCCTCCCACCACTACGCCTCCATCGAGGTGCGCCCCCGACCGGCCGAGATGCCGGAGGTCTGGCTCCTGGGATCCTCGGGCCAGTCGGCCGCCTGGGCCGGCGCCCACGACCTCAACTACGCCTACGCCCAGTTCTTCACCGGTCGCCAGCAGGTCGAGATCATGAACCACTACCGCGCCCACCTCCCCGAGAACCCGGGGATCCGCGGTGACGGCGTGCCCCACCGCGGCGGCGCCGGCCACGGCTCCATCCACGGCGGCCGGACCTTCTCCGCCCTGTGCGTCAGCGCCGCCGCCACCCGTGAGGAGGCCCGCGAGCAGGCCCTCGTGGCCGCCGACGCCCGCTTCAGCCTGCGCACCGGCCGCCCCATGCGCTTCCGGGACCCGGCCACCCTCGACGCCGCCTACCGCGCCGAGATCGAGCGCTACCTCGAGCGCGACACCGCCATCATCGTGGGCACCTACGACGAGGTCGCCCACACCCTGTCCTCCTTCGCCGAGAACCACGGCACGGAGGAAGTCATGCTCGTCAGCTACATCGACGACGTCGAGGTCAAGACCCGCCAGTACGCCGAGCTCGCCTCCCGGCTTCTGTGAGCCGGTGGGCGCCCCGCCGGGCCCCCTCCGGCGGGGCGCCGAGTGCTTCGGGTCTCCCGCGTTACGGTCGGGGCCATGAGCTCCGCGAGCACCCACTCCGACAACCGGGCCGACTCTGCGTGGTCGTCTACGACGCCGTCATGCCGGTCGTCCTTCCCGCCTCCCGCCGTCACCGACGAGCAGGCGGCGGACCTGCGGGCGGACCTGACCGAGGCCGGCTGGGGCGTGGAGGCGGTGGCCGCGCTCCTGGGCGAGGCGGCCGACGCCGCACTGCGCCGGGAGATCCGCCTGCCCGCCCTGCGGGCCGTGCGCGCCGCCCTGGCCGAAGGCTCCGATTCCGCGCCTTCCTGGCCCGTAGCCGTCCTGACCGCGCTGTTCATGCTCGGTGAACCGGTCCCGACTGGTGCGCTCGACGCCGCCCTGCCCCGCACCGGAGTGTCCGGCGCCCGCCGGATCGGCCTGGTCGGCGAGCCCGATGAGACCGGGTGCGTCAGCGCCCGCGTCGACCTGCGCCCCCACGAGGCCGTTGACGACGCCGGTGAGGTCCGCTGGTGGGTGGCCTCCGACCTGGGCGGCCTCGTCACCGGTCGGCCCCTGGCCCCCGACCACGTCCTGGGCATCGGCGGCGCCGGTCTCACCCTGGCCGGCCTCACCCCGCGCACGCCGGTGCGCACCGCCCTTGACCTGGGCTGCGGCTGCGGCATCCAGACCCTCTATCTGCTGCGCCACGCCCAGCACGTCGTCGCCACCGACATCTCCGCACGCGCCCTGGCCTTCACCGCCTTCAACGCCGCCCTGGCCGGCATCACTGCCGTTGTCGACGCCGCCACTGCCGCCGATGCCCCTGTCGACCTTGACGCCGCCGGTGCTTCTGGCTCCGCCGTCGGGACCGCCCGCCTGGAGCTCCGGCTCGGCTCCCTCCTTCAGCCGGTGGCCGGCGGCCGCTTCGACCTCATCGTCTCCAACCCGCCCTTCGTCCTCACCCCGCCCACGGTGCGCGAGGCCGGTCTGCCCCTCATGGAGTACCGCGACGCCGGAGGCCCCGTCCTGCCCACCCTCGTCGCCGGGCTGGGCGAGCACCTCGAGCCCGGGGGCAGCGCCGTCATGCTCGGCAACTGGGAGCACCGCCACGCCTCCCTCGGACGCGGCGATGCCCCCGACTCGGCCAGTGACCTCGCTGGTGACTCCACGACCGACCCCGGCGCCGCGGTCTCCTCCTGGCGCAACGCCGTCGCCGCCTGGATCCCCGAGGGCCTCGACGCCTGGGTCATCGAGCGCGAGGTCCAGGACCCGGTCGAGTACGCGACCATGTGGCTGCGCGACGGCGGCCTGACCCCCGAGCGCGACGCCGCCGGCTTCGAGGCCGCCCTGGGGGCCTGGGTCGGCGACTTCGAGGCTCGTGGCGTCGAGGGGATCGGCTTCGGCTACCTCATCGTCCACCGCCCGCAGCGGCCCCGTGAGCCCTGGCACCTCCTGGAGGAGGTGTCCACCACCGGTCAAGGGGTCCTGGGTCCCCACATCGCCGACGTCCTGGCGGTCCGGGAGCGGCTCGCCGGTCTCGACGACGACGCCGTCGCCGCCCTTCACCCGATCCTCGCCCCCGACGTCACCGAGGAGCGTCACTTCATCCCGGGCGCCGCCGAGCCCACGGTCATCCTGCTGCGACAGGGCGGCGGGCTGGGGCGCACGATCCGGGCCAGTACCGCCGTGGCCGCCCTGGCCGGGGTGGCCGACGGCGAGCTGAGCGTGGGCCAGATCGCCTCCGCGGTCGCCGCGCTGACCGGGGAGGACGCCGTCGGACTGCGCGCGGAGATGATTGAGGCGACCCGGCGCCTTTTAGCCGGGGGCTTCCTCACTATCGGATGAGAATTGCGCACCGAAAGAATCTCGAAAAGACGTCGACTTACGGTGAATGTGCGGTAGGTAAACTCCTTTTTTGAGACTGGCGGTTTATGTTTGCTGCCTCCTCTTAATCATCGTGACCTCACCACCATCAATGATGCGCAACTGCGACACGGGTTGATCGGCGGTATTTCAGGGAAAAGTGGTCGCGTCGCGCAATGATGCGCGATTGTTGTTTCCCGAGGGGCTTCTCGGGTATCGGGACGGCTGTGAGAGTTCTACATTTCTCAGCAGTCAAGTTTGTGGCGCGCCTCGGCGCTCCCGTCCCTCATGATCGGAATCACATCGGCATGTCCCTCGAATCAATATGTTCGCGACGCGGACATGAAGGACTTCTGCGCAAATTCTTTGCGGCGTTCAGTTCTGTCGCCATTGTTGCGGTGACGGTGGTGGCTTTTCCATGGCTGGCTCCGTCCGCGGATGCGGCCACGAGCGACCTCAGCGTCCCTCTGGGGGAGACCTCGGCGCAGATCTCCTACGTGCGCAACACCGAGGGGAGCGACGCTATTACTGATAGGGCGGGCGGCTACTACTACTCGGCGCTCCCGTGGCAATGGGCCTCCACTCGCGCCTGCATCCGCTACTCGCCCACCGGTGGCGACTACTCCACCGACGTCGTCAAGGGGAGCAGTGGAGCCTACGCCACCGTCGGCTACGGGCGTCAGGAGCTCGATGGGAGCTGTCCGGACTTTGAGGGCGACCCTTCCTGGGGCAGTCAGTCCTCCCTGGGCTTCCAGCCCTCCAACACCACGTCCATCAAAGCCGGTCAGGTGTTTCTTGTCGGGATGATGAGGCACGTCAATCGTCCCATCTACTCCGATCTCAGCGAGGTCACCAACCCGGCCAGGCCGGAAACGGCTTATTACGGGAGCTTCAATGTCCGGACGGCCGGAACGATCGAGGCGAACTTCCCCTGGGTGGAAAAAGACACGATTAACACCTGTACCGGGAAGATCGATTCTGACGGCAGGCTGATCGTTGGAGACTATGGCAGGGAGGAGGAGAGGATTCCAACTTCTTACGCCTATGACTCCAAAGGAAATGTCGGACGTTATGGCCGCAAGTACAGCTATATGTACCAGAATAATCGTCTGGTGCGGTTCGACGGATATATGACCGAGAACTACACGGACAAAAATGGGCGCAGCTGCTCGGACGACATCCTCGACATCAAGTCCGACCGTTCGGACACCGCCTGGACCGACCCGAGCACCGGCATCAGGTACAAGCTGAAGCTCTGGGGCTTCGTCAACAACGGAAGCTCCGGCAACTGCCAGGCCCAGTTGTCCAAGGCCGAGTCCGCAGGACTTGAGGAGCGCTTCATCACCCGTGAGCGGGCCATCTCCTACGGGTGCCTCTACGGCTCCCTGGAGCAGGAGCGTCCCGTCACCTTCGCCAAGGACGTCAAGGCCGACCCCTCCGTCCTCGGTTCGTTGACGATTCCTCAGTTCAGCTACCTCAACGCCTCACCGGAGGGCACCTACGGCCACGAGAACTGGGGCACCCCCTCCGGCCTCACCCCCACCTGGGGCGGCGAGGCCGTGGACCCGCGGACCTACACCCTGCTGTCCCCCAACGATGCCGCCACGGTTCAGGAGGCTGACGCCTCGCCTCAGGGCGCCGTCGACAGAAGAGCTGGAGAGGCCCTCAGAACCGGATGGTTCCTGCGGGGTATCACCTGCACCACCGGCACCCAGGGGACGCCGCTGATGCGCCGCGACGGGGTCACCCGCCTGGATCAGTCCGACTCGGTCAACCTTCAGCAACAGACCGTCCGTCTGGACGAGACCCAGCTCGCCGAGTACCAGGACGAGATCGCCATCAAGTGCGTCTGGCACAACGAGTACGTCATCGCGCCCGGGCACCTGACCCTCGTCAACGTCGTCGACTCCGGCACCGCCAAGCCCAACGAGTGGACCCTGTCGGCCACGCCCACGGTCTCCGGACTCTTCGGGCAGAAGACCATCACCGGGGCCAGCGGCACCGCGCAGGTCACCGCAATCAGCACCGCCGGCGGCACCTACGCACTGACCGTGGGCTCCGGGCCGGAGGGCTACACCCAGAACGGCCCCTGGACGTGCACCGACGGCGACGGCTCCGACGTCCCGGTCAACGGCGAGGGACAGCTCGTGCTGCCCGAGGGCGGCAACGTCACCTGCACCGTCCACCACAAGCCCCTTCAGACCCCGGTCAGCGCGGCCAAGACCGTCGACGGCGCCTCCGATGCCGCCACGGCCGGCTCCTACTGGTTGTCCTACACCTGCACGCCGGGACCGGACGGCCAGGGCACCTCCACCGGAAGGATCTCGGTGGACGCCAAGGGCAAGGCCGCCGACCTGCCCGCCCAGCGCGTGGGCGCCACCTGCACCATCACCGAGGACGCCCATGTCGCCAAGGGGCTCAAGCAGCCCGCCTCGACCGCCGGCGGCTCGGTCAGCTGGAAGGACCCGGCCGCCTTCCAGGTGGTGACCCTCAAGGACCGCACGGAGACCGAGGTCGCCTCGACCGCCGTCGCCCCGACGAAGGGCAACGCCGGAGGCGTCACCTTCACCGTGCCCGACTCCACGCAGGGCGGTGTCCGGGTCAAGGTCGTCAACTCCGTGGTCCCGCACGCCGGTATCGCCAAGACCTTCACCAAGGTCGCCAAGAGCACCGAGAAGGTCGACGGCCGGACCACTTTCGACCAGACCTACACGATCACGGTGACCAACCCCTCGGCCAAGGCGGACCTCACCTACGACCTCAACGACGCCTGGCAGGTCCCCAACGGCGTCACGGTCCACAAGGTCAGTGTCTCCGGCGGCGCCATCACCGGCACGGAGACGCCTCAGGCCGACGTCCCCTACGCCAAGACCGGTATCACGCTGCCCGCGGGCCAGAAGCACACCTACACGGTGGTGCTCAACGTCTCCGGACCCGACGTCGGACTGCCCGGCATCCAGGGGACCTGCCAGCCCGCTGCAGTGGGCCAGGGCAAGGCCGTCTACAACAAGGCCTCGGTGACCACCAAGGGCGATGATCGGCCCCAGGAGGCGGCCGCCTGCGGCACCCTGCCCCCCAACCCCCGGTTCAAGGCCTCCAAGACCCCGATCGACGTGGTCCGCAACGCCGATGGCACCTTCACCGCCAGCTACACGGTCACGGTCACCAACACCTCGCTGGCCGCCAGCCCCGTGGTCGCAGACCTCACCGACACTCCGCAGATGCCCACGGGCACCTACCTGAGCCAGGTGAGGGTGCTGGAGAAGGGCGCCGACGCCCGCGGCGTCACCGTCCCGGGGGTGAACGCCGGCACCGGGACCCTCGCCGGTCCGATTACCCTCGCCAAGGCCGGAACCGGTGAGACCCTCGCCGCGGCCCGGCGAGCCGGCGGTGACGGCGGCAGGCGCACCTTCACCGTCCAGGTGACCTTCACGGTCCGCGAGAGCACGCCGGGCTTCACCGAGTCCGACTTCCAGTGCGGCCACCTGCGCGCCGACGGCAGTCCTTCCGGTCTGGTCAACACCCTCGCCATGGAGGGTGACGCCGACGGCGAGGAGAACAACCAGGCCTGCCTGTCGACCTCCGGCACGCTGAAGTTCTCCAAGGAGGTCGCCGTCCAGCCCGGCACCGGCTCCACCTTCGACGTCGTCTACACCGTGAGCGTCATCAACGAGGGCTCACTGACCGCGGCCACCGGCCCCATCAACGACGCCCCGTCCTTCGCCCCCGGGCTGACGCCCACCGCGGTCAAGGTCCAGCGGGAGACGGAGCGGACCCGCACGGTCACCCCGCAGGCCGACGGCTCCTACCGGCTGTCCGACAACGAGAACCTCTCCCCGGGAACGCGGATCCGCTACACCGTGACCTTCACCGTCAACATCGACCCGTCGGCGGCCGGCTACGGCGAGGACCTGCTGTCCTGCACCGCGCACAACGGCCGCCTCGTTGCCGGCCACGGCCTCTACAACAAGGTCGTCCCCGAGGCGGGCAAGGACTCCGACACCCGCCCGGACCACGACGCGGCCTGCGCCAATGTCTCACCCGACGCAGGCAAGCGCGTCCTGTCGATCATCAAGACCGGCAGCCAGGGCCCCCTGGACGACGCCGCCTTCGCCATCTACCCGATGGACCCCGCCACCCCGGGCGCCAAGCCCCTGACCGACGGCGTCACCTTCACCGGAGGCAAGGGCACCGGAACCTTCACCACGACGGGCCTGGCCCTCAACCGCGAGTACTGGCTGGTGGAGACCAAGGCCCCGGCCGGGCACCAGCTCATGGCCAGGCCCGCCCGCTTCAAGGTGACGGAGTCCGGCATCGAGCTCATCACCCCCGATCCCGGCGGCTCGGCCCTGACCGTCTCGCGCAGCGGGGCCAGCAGGGCCGACGACACGATCACCGTCCGAGACGTCCAGATCGGCACCCTGCCGCTGTCCGGCGGAGGCGGCATCGGGGTGAACGTCGCCGTCGCCATGGCGGCCCTCACCGGCGCGGCCCTGCTGGCGCTGCGCTCCAAGAAGGCTTCCTCACCCAGGCACGCCGCCTGAACGCGAGGAGAACCCGACTCCGCTGCGTCGCGCGCGGGTCACCTCATATCCCTATGTCATCCCACAACCACAGGAGAGAACAGCCATGCACTCCCTCACCATGCGCCGGGGCCTCGGCCTCGCCGCCGCGATGACGCTCGCCGCGGGCGCGCTCGTCGCCCCGACCGGCGCGGCGGCGCCTGCCGACGCCAATACCTCCACCGTCGATGGCAGTGCCGACACCTCGCTCACCATCCACAAGTGCGAGCAGACCGACACCAACGGGGTCAAGGAGGGCACCGGTAACGAGGACCCCACGGCCGAGTGCAAGCCAGTCGCCGGCGTCGAGTTCACCATCACCAAGCTGAACGTCGACCTCACCACCGACTCCGGGTGGAAGGCCCTGGCCAAGCTCGAGGGCGATGTCGCCAAAGCCCGAGAACTCAAGGACCAAGCCACCACGCGCACGATCACCACCGGGAGCGATGGCCTGGCCACCTTCGACGCCTCCCAGACCGACGTCGGCGCCTACCTCGTCAGTGAGACCCGCACCCCCGCCCAGGTCATTCCGGCCGATGACTTCGTCGTCACCCTGCCGATGACCAACCCGGAGAAAACCTCGGAGTGGAACTACAACGTCCACATCTACCCCAAGAACACGGTCTCCGGTGTGGACAAGAAGGTTGAGGACGAGCCTGCCGCCGGCTCGGGCCACTCCCTGGCCTACACCATCACCACCTCCATCCCGAAGGTCGACGTCGCCAATGGCGCCACCCTCAAGCGCTACCAGGTGATCGACCAGCTCGACTCCCGCATCAAGTCCGACGTCACCTCGTTGAACCCGGTCGTCAAGATCGTCAACCCCGAGACCCAGCTGGAGAAGGGCACCGACTACACCCTGACGGTGGCGCCCGGTCCTGCCGGGGACAAGCACAACTACCTCACGGTGACGATGACGCCGGATGGTCTGGGCAAGCTGGCCGAGGCCCGTGCCGCCGGCTCTGGAGAGACCAATGTGCAGGTGACTCTCACCGCCGCCTTCGATGCGAACGTCAACTTCGAGGAAACCCTCTCCAACGTCGCCAGCCTCATCCCCAATGACAACCCCGGCATCACCTGGGACCCGGAGAACCCCACCACGAACGTCCCCGGTGTGCCCACCAAGCCCGTCCTGTCCAAGTACGGCAAGGTGAAGGTCACCAAGACTGGTACGGATGACCTCAAGGACAAGACCAGGTACAACGGCGCGCAGTTCCAGGTCTACGAGTGCACCAAGACCGACAGCGGTGCCACCCTCAAGGACGCCGACCCCACCACCCCCGGCACGAACCCGCTGACCATTGGCGGTCAGAGCACCTTCACCACCACCGGTCAGGGCACGGTTGAGATCAGCTACCTGCGCGCCAACGACTACGTCAACGGTGCTCAGAAGACCCCGCTGACCAACGACGACCACTACTGCCTCGTGGAGACCAAGGCGCCCGAGGGCTACACCCTCCAGACCGACCCGATCCCCTTCCAGATCCTCGCCGCCAAGGCCGAGGCCAAGCAGGCGACTGAGGTGACCGTCATCGATGTCCCGAAGAACGCCGGTTTCCGCCTGCCCCTCACCGGTGCCAACGGCATCATCTTCCTCACCGTCGCCGGTGCCCTGCTGGTGGCCGGTGGCGCGGCGGTCGCCTACGCCAACAAGCGTCGCAACGCCGTCAAGCAGTAGGAGAGCACTGGGGTCACCGGGGCTCCGGGACCTCGGGAACCTTGCCCCGGTGCAGGAGACCGTTCCCTGTGCGGGGGAGACGAGCCCCTTCGTCTCCCCCGCAGGGACATCGCTGCCCCCACTCACCCGTTCGCCCCGGCCACGCCGGAGGCTCCCCGGCCCCGCCTTGCGGGAGGGGCCCACCAACAACCACCCGATGAAGGAAAGGCACGGTTCTGCCGTGACAGCGCTACTCCTCTCACGTCACCACCGACTCTCCGGGTCTCCCCAGGATCCTCCGGCCCATGGCGAGCCCGCCGGGCCCGAGGACAACAAGCCGACTGAGAACGCCCCGGACTCCAAGGATGCGGGGGGCGCCGCGAGCACCGAGGGCGCCGAAGGCACCGGAAGGACGTGCAGGGCCTCCCGCCGCACGTCGCTGCGCGAGCGCCTCCTGAGCTGGCTCCCGCTGGTCCTGGTCCTGGTCGGCGTCGCCGTCCTCCTCTACCCGGTCATGGCGACCCAGCACAACAACGACGAGCAGCAGCGTCTCGCCGACATGTACACCGCAACCGTCAACGCCGCGGGCCCCGACACCATCGCCGCGAAGCGCGCGTCCGCCGAGGCCTACAACAACAGCCTGGAGAGCGCGCCGATCCTCGACCCCTGGCTCGAGTCCCAGCGCCCCGACACCCCCCAGTACCAGGCCTACCTCCACGAGCTCGACATCGACCCCGTCATGGCTCGCATCGCCATCCCCTCCATCCATGTGAGCCTGCCCGTCTACCACGGCACCGAGACACGGACCCTGGCCGACGGCGTCGGGCACCTGTTCGGAACCAGCCTGCCGATCGGCGGCTCCTCCACCCACGCCGTCCTGACCGGGCACACGGGTCTTCCCACGGCCACGATGTTCGACAACCTCACCCGGCTCAGGAAGGGCGACGCCTTCTACATCTCCTCCCTGGGACAGACCCTCAAGTACGAGGTCACCGAGATCACGGTCGTCAAGCCCGAGGAGACCGACTCCCTGCGCAAGGTGCCCGGCCGCGACCTGGTCACGCTCATCACCTGCACGCCCTACGGCGTCAACTCCCACCGCCTCCTGGTGACCGGTGAGCGCGTCCCCATGGACCCCACGGCCGCCGCGGCCGAGGAGGCCAAGGCGCTGCCCGCCCCCATGCAGACCTGGATGAAGGTCATCATCGTCGCCGTCGTCATCATCCTGGCGGTGGTCGTCGGCATCCTCGGCCGCCTGTGGTGGCTGCTCCGCCGTCGTCGGGATCAGGCCGCCGACGACGAGGGGACTCAGGGCGCCCACGGGGGCGCCGACACCCTCGTCGGCAGTGAAGACGGCAGTGAGGACAGCGGGGGCTCGGGCGGGCCCGGCGCTTCAGGGGAGGCCGACGACGTCGGCGGGAGCGAGCGATGGCCCGGCCGCCATCTCAAGGACGTCTCCGCTTCCTCCGCCGCCAGCACCGCCGACGGTGCCGGCGAGCCGTCGAGCGATCCGCCCGGCGGTCCCGGACATCGGGAGCCGTGAGCAGTCCCGCACAGGAATCGCGGCCGTCTTTCTACTGATGGGTGCACTGGAGAACCTACGATCGACCGGTGTCCTCTCTCCAGTCGCAGACCACCTGCTCTCTGGGACAGCTGCGCCTGCGCGGGAGCCTGCTGGCCCTGTCCTGCCTGGGCGCGACCATCGGCCTGTGGTGCCTGTTCGTGTACACCCACACCGGTCAGGTCCTCGACGCCATGGCCCTGGAGGGGTCGGAGATCGGCTCTCACTACGTGAGCACCCACGCCCGCACCCTGCTGTCCATGGTCTCGATGCCGGCGGCCGTCATCCTCGTGGTGACGATCCTGATCATCGGCCTGCTGCGACGCAGCCACCGCCGGGCCGTGTGGGCTGTCGTCGCTGTGGCGGGGGCCAACCTGACCACCCAGCTCCTCAAGTACAGGATCCTGTGGCGCCCCGACTTCGACATCACCGAGCGCTGGGACAACGCCAACACCCTGCCCTCAGGGCACACGACCATGGCTGCCTCCGCCGCCATCGCCCTCATCCTGCTGTCCGGGCGGCGCTGGCGGGTGCTGTCGGCCTGGGCCGGCGCCCTGTTCACCATCGCCATGGGCTACTCCACCCTCGTGTGCCAGTGGCACCGCCCCTCCGACGTCCTGGCCGGGATCCTCGTGCCCGTGGCCTGGGGGGCGCTCGCGGTGGCCGGCGGTGCCTGGAGGGCCCCCTGGTCCCTGCGCTCAGGAACCGGGGAGGAGGACTCCGGTGAGGTGCCCGAGCTGACCACCGTGGGGACGATCCCGGTGACCGCCGCCGGGCCGCGCCTGTGGAACCAGTTCATCGGCAACGTCCTGCTGGCCTCGGTCGGCGTCGTGTGCACCCTGGGGGCGCTCGGTCTGGGGCTCTGGGTGTGGAGGCACCTGGAGGGCCCGGACACGCGCTGGCAGCTCTTCGGCGCCTACGCCACCGGGTCTGTGGCCGTCGTCGGCGTCACCTGCCTGGCGCTGTCCGCGCTCGTGTCGCTCACCGACTGGGGCCGCACCCGGAGCAAGCACGAGCCCCGTCACCGCGACTGACGGACGCTCCCGGTTCATGGAGACGCCGGCTGAGCCCGCCGTCTGATTCCGCCAGATCCGGCGGCCGGGGACATTCGACGCCGTCGGATGCGGTCTGCGCGTTCGGCGGCAGGAATCCGGTACCCGTACGTGTGGCACGTTCCCGCCCGGAGATCGCGCGCCTCACCTCCCGGCACGGGCCTCGGGCACGGGCTCTACCCCTCGACGGCGGCGGCCGGGAGCCTGACGGTGAAGGTGGTCCCGTGGTCCTCGGGCGCCGTGGAGGACTCGACGTCGATGCTGCCGTCGTGGGACTGGACGATCGCCAGGGCGATCGACATGCCCAGCCCCGTTGAGCCGGTGCGCCGCTCGCGCGAGGAGTCCCCGCGGGCGAAGCGCTCGAAGAGGCGGTCGCGCACCTCCGGCGCGATACCGGGGCCGTCGTCGTGGATGCGCACGATGAGGGTGCCGCCCTCGCGCTCCAGCGTCGTGGTCACGTGGCTGCCGGCGGGTGTGTGGACCCGGGCGTTGGCCAGGAGGTTGACGACGACCTGGCGCAGGCGCGCCTCGTCGCCGATGACCAGCGGCGGCTCGGGCAGGAAGTCCTCGGCCTCCTCCGGCGTGGCATCGGCCGGGGGCCTGAGGGCGGCCAGGTTCAGCTGCCAGTCGTGGTCCGGCCCGGCCGCACGGGCGTCGGCCACCGTGTCCACCAGGAGCCCGACCAGGTCCACCTCCTCACGGCGCAGCTCGCGCCCGGCGTCCAGGCGCGCCAGCAGCAGCAGGTCCTCCACGAGCGCCGTCATTCTCACCGACTCGGAGTGCACGCGTTCCAGGGCGTAGGTGGCCTCCTCCGGCAGGTCGGCGTCGGCGCCCTCTCGGTGGATGAGCTCGGTGTAGCCGCGGATCGAGGCCAGCGGCGTGCGCAGCTCGTGGGAGGCGTCGGCCACGAACTGGCGCACCTGCGTCTCAGAGCGCTGCCGGGCGGTCAGTGCGGACTCCACGTGTCCGAGCAGCGTGTTGAGGGCGCCGCCGACGTAACCGACTTCGGCCGAGGAGACCAGGTCCGTCCCGGCCACCCGGTCCTCGATGCTCACCTCGCCGCGCTCCAGCGGCTGGGAGGCCACACGGTGCGCGGTACGGGCCACCCGCTCCAGGGGGGCGAGCGAGGAGCGCACCATGGCCCGTCCGGCCAGGGCCACCACCAGGGCGCCCACCATCGCGACCACCAGCTCGATGAGCAGCTGGGAGCGGATGAGCGCCCTGTCCCCCTCCAGGGAGAGGCCGGTGATGACGGTGTCCCCCGAGACCTCGTCCCGCGTGGCCAGGACCCGGTAGCTTCCCAGGTGGTGCAGATGGACGGTGACGGGGTGGTCCCGGGTGGCCTCCGACAGTAGGCGCCGGCAGTCCTCCTGGGAGATGGCCGCGTAGTGGCCGTCCTTGTCGATGTAGGCGGCCGCCTCGCTGCTGGAGCTCGACGACGCCGGGGCGATGAGCGTCAGGGTGCCGGTGGACTGCCCGGCCGCGTCGAGCCCGGGAGGAACCCCCTGCTTGCCGGGGTCGGTTCCTTCCGCCCCCTCGGGCCCCTGGGCTCCGCCGGCCTGGCTGTCCTGGTTGCTCTGGGGCCCCTGCTCCTGGGCGTCCTTGGCCTCCTGCTCGAGGTCGTGGCGCTTGACGGCGGCGCGCTGGGCGGCTGCCGTCAGCTGGCTGTCGGTGCGGGCCATGAGGGTGTGGCGCAGGCTGACAGTGGAGAAGGTGCTCATGACCGCTGCCATGATGAGGACCAGCCCGAGCACCCCGGCCACCAGACGGGTGCGCAGGCTGCGGGGGCGGCGCGGGCTCGGACCGGACCACCATGAGCCGCGACCGGTTCCCCAGCCAGTCCGCGGACCGGTCTGCCCGCCGTCCGGTGCCGGGAGGCCCGACGTCTCTGACGTATCCGGCATATTCGGTGTCTCCGGGCCGTCAGACGCGCTCGCCGGCGCCGACGGCGGGCTTGAGGACGTAGCCGACGCCACGCATTGTGTGGATCATGGGCTCGCGGCCCTTGTCGATCTTGCGGCGCAGGTAGGAGATGTAGAGCTCGACGATGTTGGCCTGCCCGCCGAAGTCGTAGTTCCACACCCGGTCCAGGATCTGCGGCTTGGACAGGACCCGGCGGGGGTTGCGCATGAGGTAGCGCAGCAGCTCGAACTCGGTGGCGGTCAGCTGGATCTCGTCCTGGCCGCGCCAGACCTCGTGGGAGTCCTCGTCCATGCGCAGGTCCCCGACCTCCAGCAGGGAGGCGGGCTTCTCCTCGCTGGCCCCCGAACGGCGCAGCAGGGCGCGCAGGCGGGCCACGACCTCCTCCAGGGAGAAGGGCTTGGTGACGTAGTCGTCGCCGCCGGCGGTCAGTCCGGCCACCCGGTCCTCGACGGCGTCCTTGGCGGTCAGGAACAGGACCGGCACGTTCGGGCTGTGGCCGCGCACCCGGCGCATGACCTCCAGGCCGTCGAAGTCGGGCAGCATGATGTCCAGGACGATGACGTCGGGGTCGATCTCTTGAGCGGATCGGACCGCGGCGATCCCGGTCCCGGCAGTCGTGACCTCCCAGCCCTCGTAACGCAGGGCGGAGGCGAGCAGATCGGCGAGCATCTGCTCGTCGTCGACGACCAGGACGCGCAGGGGGGAACCGTCAGCGCGGGTGAGGTTCTCGGTGGGGGCGTTAGTCACATCGTCTATTCAACAGGAAGGCGCTGTGCTCGACCACAGCGCAACCTGTGTCTCGACTGTGTTACCGATCTGAGACCCAACGGCGACCCAGAGGGGTGGGTGCTGTGACATGCTTATGCGGTCGTGCGTCTCGGTTGTTGATCCCCACATCCGTGTGCACCATAACGTTACTTCGTAGCGTAGTCGCACAGAAGGCGGTTTAGTGGAATCTCAGCCGTCTCTCTATTCAGCGTGTCGCGGTCGGTAATCCGGCGGTGACCGATTCCCCCTACCATTGCAGGAGAGTCATGGAATACGTCGATGGCAACGAGCGCCGCTTCGGTGCCGAGGACCTGTTCTTCTCGACGACGGATACCAAAGGTGTCATTCGCAGGACGAACCGGGTATTCGATTCGCTGTCCCGTTACAGCGCTGAGGAGCTTATTGGCTCTCCGCACAACATTATTCGTCATGATGACATGCCCGCCGGGGCCTTCAAGCTCATGTGGGATGAGCTGGAGCAGGGGCGCTCGTCCTGCGTCTACGTGCTCAACCGGGCCAAGGACGGACTGGACTACTGGGTCTTCGCGACGGTCACCCCGCTGACGGATGGCTACCTGTCCGTGCGCGTGCGTCCGACCAACCATGCCATGTTCACCCCCATCAAGGAGATCTACTCCAGGGTACGGGCCGCCGAGCGCGCCTACGCCGAGGAGGGGCACGGACGACGGGAGGTCGCCGAGCACGGTGCGGCGCTGCTGACCGAGGAGCTGGCGGGGCTCCAGTACCGCGACCTGCACAACTTCGCTCGGGCCGCCCTCCCGCGCGAGCTGGCCCTGCTGGTGGTGGAGGGGGTCCGGGTCCCGCCGCGCGCTGAGTCGGACAACCCCATGTTCGCCGTCCTTCAGGCTGTCGCCGCGATTGAGCGGGACACCGACGAGCTCGTCTATCAGCTGGGGGAGTACCAGGAGCTCATCAACGGGCTGGGCTCCTGGGCCGGCGGGGTGCGCTCGGTCATCGAGCGGGCCAACCGCGTGGGCGACCTCATGGGCGAGGTGACCAGCCCCGACGACGAGTCCTCCGTCCCCACGGTCTCCGAGCGCGTCAAGGATCGCAGCGCCCAGGCCGTCGAGGTGCTCCGCCAGCTCAACTCCTCCCTCGTGGCGCTTTACGAGGCGGCCTCGGAGGTGCGCTTCCGCAGCTCGATGATGCGTCTGCACACGCTCATGGTCGGAATCTTCGCGGCCGCCGTCCTGGACGGGGAGGAGGGGGAGTCCGCCGACGCCATCGGCGACCTCGCCGAGGCGATGCTCTCCGACCTGGAGTCCCTGGTGCCCTCCTGTCAGGAGGCCGCGAACCTGGCCGAGCGCCTGGAGGGCGACCTGCGCGGCGTGGTCAGCAACCTCGACCGTGTCAAGCGGCCCTTCCAGCGCTGGATCCGCGCTCTCCAGGATGAGGGCACCCAGGCGCTGGTCGACGGCGTCGACGCCGAGGCCGCCCTGCGCGAGGCCGTTGCCGTGGGCGAGCAGGGCTTCCCGGAGACGGCCTCCCTGGCCGAGCTGGCCGCCAAGGCCCGTGGTGTCGTCGTGACCCTGGATGAGTCCGTCATCCGTGAGCGGGTGGCGACGGTTCGCGAGACCCTGGGCCAGCTGGGGGCGTAGTTAGTCGAAATCTACAAGATAGGTCCCAACTTACTGGTGACAATGTCGTAAACAGTCTTCCGCGGGCCCGCGCATGTCATTAAGGTTTTTCTGGCACTGTGTGAGGAGCTAGGGAAATGGTCCTCGACGAGGTGCTCCCGCGAACCATCTACCATGAAGGAGAGCGCCCATGGAATCGCAGGTCGGGTACGAGCGTTTGTTCGATCCTCAGGACATCTTCTTTTCCACCACGGACCTCAAAGGTGTCATTCAGAACACCAATAGGACATTCGACACGCTGTCTCGCTACTCGCGTGAGCGGCTCATTGGAGCTCCCCACAACATCATCCGGCACCTGGACATGCCGGCCGGTCTCTTCCGCCTCATCTGGGACGATCTGCAGTCCCAGCGCCCGGCCTGCGGCTACATCACCAACCGTGCGGTGGACGGCCTGGACTACCGGGTCTTCGCCACGATCGTGCCACTGCGTCAGGGCTTCCTGTCGGTGCGGATCAAGCCGATGGATAACGTGACCCGGGGCAAGGTCGAGGAGGCCTACCGGCGGGTGCGCGCCAAGGAGCGCGACCTTCAGGCCCGCGGCGCCTCGCGCCACCAGCTCGGTGAGTTCGGCGGCCGCGAGCTGGCCGCAGAGCTCCAGACACTGGGCTTCTCCTCCCTGCACGACATGACGCTGGCGACCCTGCCGCGCGAGGTGGCCTCCCTGGTCAGCTCCGGGGTACGCGTCCCGGCGGCCGCCCCCGAGAGCCTGGGCGCGGTGGCCCGGATCCTCAACACGGTGGCCGCCATGGAGAAGGACACCAACGCCCTGGTCTTCGAGCTCGACGAGTACCTGCGCCTCATCACCACCATGGAGGCCACCCACGACTCGGCCCGGGCGGTGGAGGCGCGGGTGGGGCGCATCGGCCAGCTGGTCTCCCACGACGTCGGCAACGGCACCCAGACCAAGGCGCAGATGCTCGCCGAGCGCATCTCCGAGCTCACCGGTGCCGCCGGCGCCGAGCTGACCGGGTTGCCCTCGCGCCTGCAGGTCCTGCACCAGTCGGTCACCGAGCTGCGTTTCTCCGTGGCCCTCATGCGGCTGCTCACCCTCATGGTGGGACGCTTCGCCCAGTCCATCCTCGACGGCAGCGAGGTGGACGCCATGCACTCCCTGACGGACCTGTGCGAGGCCCTCGAGTCCGGCTTCCGTGGGCTGGGGCCCGTGCTGCGCACCGTGAGCACCCAGGTCGCCCAGCTCAACGACGCCCTGCGCACGGTCACCTCCAGCCTGGACCGGGCGGCTCGACGCCTGGGCCAGTGGGTGGACCTGCGCGGCGGCGGGGCGGGCTCGTCGGGCTCGCCAGTCGTTGACGAGGTCGCCCAGCTGACCTCGCGCGGCTTCCCGGAGGTCCGCTCGCTGGCCGAGCTGGCCGCCGAGTGCCGCGGCCTGCACCTGCCCTACGACGAGAGCATCGCCGCCCAGCGCCTGGCCGCCGTGCGCAGCGCCCTGGCCGAGCTCATCTGAGGCTCCTCCGATCCGAGTCCCGTGGACCCGAGCAACCGCCTGCCGGCGGCCGGCTGCCTCGGGCCCAGCCCGTTGAGACGAAAGTCGTTTTCCGTGCGCTGCCTGGTTGGAAAAGGTGGGCGGTGCGTTACAGTCGGCTGAGAGCCGGCGCGAGCCGCCTCCCCTGCCGCACACCCTCGTCAGGGGCCCTGATCGCCCGGATCGTCCTGATCGCACGAAGATCGCCCGGCCCCGCCGACGTCGCGAACCATCGACCACCCCGCCAGGCGCGGCCAGCCGCGCACCGCCCGTGAGGAAGGCTTTACGTGTCCACCAAGCTCGTCATCGTGGAGTCCCCCAACAAGGTGCGCTCCATCGCCGGCTACCTCGGTCCGGAGTTCGACGTCGAGGCCTCCGTGGGGCACATCCGCGACCTGCCGCAGCCCTCCGAGCTGCCCGCCACCATGAAGAAGGGGCCCTACGGCAAGTTCGCGGTCGATGTCGAGGACGACTTCACGCCCTACTACGTCGTCAACCCGGACAAGAAGAAGACGGTCGCCCAGCTCAAGAAGGCCCTCAAGGACGCCGACGAGCTCTACCTGGCCACCGATGACGACCGCGAGGGCGAGGCCATCGCCTGGCACCTCCAGCAGGTCCTCAAGCCCAAGGTGCCGGTGCGCCGCATGGTCTTCACCGAGATCACCCGCGAGGCCGTCACCCGGGCCCTGAACAACACCCGCGACCTGGACATCAATCTCGTCGACGCCCAGGAGACCCGCCGCATCCTGGACCGCCTCGTGGGCTACGAGGTCAGCCCGGTCCTGTGGCGCAAGGTCCGCGCCGGCCTGTCCGCCGGGCGCGTCCAGTCGGTGGCCACTCGCCTCGTCGTCGAGCGCGAGCGTGAGCGCATGGCCTTCCGCTCGGCCTCCTACTGGGGGGTGGAGGCCACTTTCTCCACCGTCCTGTCCCCGGTGGACGTCACCGCCCGTCAGGACGCCTCCTTCGCCGCCCGCCTCGTCAGCCTCGACGGGCGGCGGGTGGCCACCGGCCGCGACTTCAACGACGCCGGTCAGCTGCGCCCGGCCGCCGTCAAGGCCTCCGCCGTCCACCTCCACCAGGTGGGGGCCACCGCCGTCGCCGAGGCCATCAGCCGGGGTGAGCCGCGGGTGGTCGGCGTCGAGGACAAGCCCTACAAGCGTCGCCCGGCGGCCCCCTTCACCACCTCCACGCTCCAGCAGGAGGCCTCCCGCAAGCTGCGCATGAACCCGCGGGAGACCATGCGTGTGGCGCAGGGCCTCTACGAGAACGGCTTCATCACCTACATGCGCACCGACTCCACGGTCCTGTCCAGCCAGGCAGTGGCCGCGGCCCGCTCCCAGGTGACCGAGCTCTACGGCGCCGAGTACGTGCCCCAGCGCCCCCGCGTCTACGCCTCCAAGGTCAAGGGCGCCCAGGAGGCTCACGAGGCGATCCGCCCGGCCGGCGACCACTTCCGCACCCCGGCCCAGGTCTCCGGCGAGCTCACCGGCGCCCAGTTCCGCCTCTACGAGCTCATCTGGAAGCGGACGGTGGCCTCCCAGATGGCCGACGCCGTCGGCTCGACCGCCACCGTGACCGTCGAGGTGCCCCTGACCCCGGCGGCCGGCGAGTCGCGCGACTCCGGTCCCACCTTCTCCACGGCCGGCCTGACGGCGTCGGGCACCGTCATCACCTTCCGCGGCTTCCTGGCCGCCTACGAGGAGGGGCGCGACGCCGAGCGCTACCAGGACGACTCCGGCGCCGCCGCCAAGGACTCCAAGGACGTGCGCCTGCCCGCGATGATCGCCGGTCAGGAGCTGGCCGCCCTGGCCGCCGAGGCCGCGGGCCACGAGACGACGCCGCCGCCGCGCTACACCGAGGCCTCCCTGGTCAAGGCCCTCGAGGAGCGCGAGATCGGCCGCCCCTCAACCTACGCGGCCACCATGTCCACGATCTCCGATCGCGGCTACGTGGACCACCGCGGGCAGGCCCTGGTGCCCACCTGGCTCGCATTCGCCGTCACCCGCCTGCTGGAGGAGAACTTCACCGAGCTGGTCGACTACGACTTCACGGCCTCCATGGAGCGCGACCTCGACCGGATCGCCGCCGGCGAGGAGGACCGGGTGGCCTGGCTGCGACGCTTCTACAACGGCCAGGGCGCCCCCGACACCGTCGCCCGGGAGATCGCCGAGGCCGCGGCCGCCGGCGAGCTCGACGCCGCGGCCGCCTCCGCCGCAGAGCTGCGGGCCCAGGGGCTCAAGGGGCTGGTGGACAACCTCGGCGAGATCGACGCCCGCGCCGTCAACTCCATCGAGATCGGTGGGGGTATCACCCTCAGGGTGGGCCGCTACGGCCCCTACCTGGAGGACACCGAGGGCAAGCGCGCCAACGTGCCCGCCGACGTCGCCCCCGACGAGCTGACCGTGGACAAGGCCCGAGAGCTCTTCGCCCGGGCCGCCGACGACGGCCGTGAGCTGGGCGTCGACCCGGTCAGCGGACACGTCATCATCGCCAAGGACGGCCGCTACGGCCCCTACGTCACCGAGGTCCTGCCCGACCCCGAGGAGACGGCTGGGGCGGCCGGGACCGCCGACGCCGACTCGGCCGCTGCAGCCGACGAGGCCGGTGAAGCAGCGACCAGGAAGACAGCGAAGTCTGCGAAGACTGCGAGGACCGCGAAGACGAGGAAGACGGCCAAGGCCGCCAAGGCTGCCAAGCCCAAGCCCCGCACGGCCAGCCTCCTGCGCTCCATGGACCTGTCCACGGTGACCCTGGAGCAGGCCCTGGACCTGCTGAGCCTGCCGCGCGTCGTCGGACAGGACCCGGAGTCGGGGGCGGACATCACCGCCCAGAACGGTCGCTACGGTCCCTACCTCAAGAAGGGCACGGACTCGCGCTCCCTGGAGACCGAGGAGCAGATCTTCACCGTCACCCTGGAGCAGGCCCTGGAGCTCTTCGCCCAGCCCAAGCGGCGCCGGGGGCAGGCGGCCGCCCGCGGGCCGCTGCGCGAGCTCGGCGAGGACCCGGACACCGGCAAGCCCGTGGTCATCAAGGACGGCCGCTTCGGCCCCTACTTCACCGACGGGGAGACCAACGTGACCCTGCGTCGCGGCGACGACCCGGCCACCGTCACACCCGAGCGCGCCTTCGAGCTGCTCGCGGAGAAGCGCGCCAAGGGCCCGGCCAAGAAGCGCACCACCCGCAAGACCACCACCAAGAAGACCACGACGAAGACGGCGTCGAAGTCCACCGCCAAGACCGCGGCCAAGAAGAGCACGGGGAGCAGGGCGAGCACGTCGAAGGAGTCCTAGCCGGCCGGTCAAGTGCGCGCTCGTCAGTACAGTCTCGGGGCTCTGCCGTGTTGACGTCTCCTCGGATCGGCGAGCCGGAGCTCCAAGGGCGCACGGACGGGTGGCGGGGCCGCACAGCGATGTTGTTGTTCCGTGAGCACCATCGCGCCCCTGGTCGCAGCACTGCGACATCTCGGCGACGAGGATGGCACAACTGGCCGGTATTGTATTTTGTGTACAACTCCCCACATGCATTCCTGAGAGGACCCCGTCATGTCGCTGCCCAAGACTGTTGTTGCCGGTACCGCCGCCCTGGCCCTGGCCCTGAGCCTGGGCGCCTGCTCCCTGTCCGCCAACCGCTCCGGCTCAGGCGAGTCCGGGTCATCGGCCGCGACCCAGGCCGAGCAGAGCAAGCAGACCGGGGCCAAGAGCGCCGACTCCAACGGCTCCGCCACGTCCGATTCCCAGGGCACGGCGAAGTCCGACTCCCGGGCCTCCTCGGGATCCTCGGCCAGGACCTCCACCGACTCCGACGACCAAGACGACGACAGGGACGGTGACGACGCTCCCATCACGGACGCCACCTGGAAGGACATCCAGAGCACGGGGCAGCGCACGGAGGTCTTCGGCGCCCACACGGTCCAGGGCTCCGGAAGCACCCTCAACCTGGTCGGCGACCTCGACTCGCTCATGGTCCAGGGATCCGACGTCAAGATCGCCGCTGAGGAGGTCGACGTCCTCACCATCCAGGGCTCCAACGTCACCGTCTACGCCCGCGACATCGACCACCTCACCATCATGGGTTCCAACGTCACCGTCTACTGGCTGGGCGACGACCCCACGATCCAGGACAGCGGTGCCGGCAACACCACCGGGAAGCTCGTTCAGTGAGGCTGCCGTGACTCAGCCCACCGCACCGGCTCCGTCCGCCACCGTCCTGCTCGTCGACGACGAAGCCCCCATCCGCCGCTCGCTGGGCCCCTACCTGGAGCGCAGCGGGTACCGGATCCTGCTCGCCTCGGACGGGATGGAGGCCCTGGATCTCCTGGCCTCCTACCAGGTGGACATCATCGTCTCCGACGTCCTCATGCCCAGGATGGATGGGCGCGAGCTGGTGCGTCGGGTACGGGCGGGCGGGGCCTGGACCCCCATCATCCTGCTCACCCAGGTCAACGCCTCCTACGAGCGGGTCTCGGCGCTCGATGACGGCGCCGACGACTACCTGTCCAAGCCCTTCGACCCCGCCGAGCTCGCCTCCCGGATCCGCGCCGTCCTGCGCCGCACCCGGGGGATGGCCCAGCCGCTGATCTCCGCCTCCAGGCTGGTGGCCGGCGAGCTGGTCCTGGAGCGCACCTCCCGGCGGGTCACCCTGGCCGGACGCGAGGTGGCCCTCACCCCGAAGGCCACGGCGCTCCTGGACTACCTCATGAGCCACCCCGGCGAGCTCCACACGCGCGACGACCTGCTGGCCTCCCTGTGGGGCATCGATTTCGCCACGTCCACGCGCGCAGTCGACCACCGCATCCGCGAGATCCGCCAGGCTCTGGGCGACGACGCCGCTCACCCCACCTACATCGAGACGGTCCCCTCCGTCGGCTACCGCTTCCGGGCCGGGGTCCAGGCATGAGTCAGTCGCCTACGCCGCCGGCGTCGGACCTGCCGCCCTCGTTCCCGCCCCGGCCGTCCTCGCAGGACGGCCGCACCAGGTACCTGCCGCCGACGGTCGACCCGGGCGGACCCCGGACGGTGGAGATCCACCGGCCCCTCGCGGGCGCACCGCATCCGCCGGCCCGGCGGTCACCGGCCTCTGCACCAACGCCTCAGCCGACGACAGTGCAGCCGCCGACCGCCCAGCCCGCGATCGCTCATCCCACGGCCGGGCGGCCCGCGATCGCTCATCCCACGGCCGGGCGGCCCGCGATGGGTAATGGCAGAGCCGTGGAGGCCGGGCTGACCGGGGTGGGTGTCCTGCTGCTCGCCCTCCTCACACCCACCCGACCCATATCCTCCCGGCCGCCCCGGTCAGCCCTGCTTCCACGGCGGACGGGGCGTCCGGGAGGATATGGGTCGGGTGGGTGCTCGCGCTGGTGGCCGTCGCCGGTGCGGTGGCCGGGGCCTACGCCGTCTACGGCCTGGTGCCCCTGCTCGTCACGACGACGGTGCCGCTCGTGGTGTTGGAGACCGGGGTGGGTGTCCTGCTGCTCGCCCTCCTCATCGCCGTGGGGCGACGCAGACAACGGCTGGCGATCGAGCGGGCTCGCCGCGAGGCCCAGCAGGAGGCGTGGGCCCACCACCAGCAGTTCCTGCGCAGACTGGACCACGAGCTGAAGAACCCGTTGACGGCGGTGCGCGCCGCCGTCGCCGACCTTCCGCAGGCTCGTCCTCAGGAGCTGCAGGCCAGGGTCGACGTCGTCGACGCCCAGGCCCGCCGGATGGGGCGCCTGGTGACGGATCTGCGCAAGCTGGCCGACTTGGAGACGGCTGCGCTGTCGCTGGAGGACGTCGACATCGCCGAGACCGTGCAGGACGCCGCCCAGGCGGTTAGCGAGGAGGGCGCCGCCCGGGGCGGAGCGCCCAGGATCCGCCTGGACCTGCCGCAGGTGCCGTGGCCGCTGTCGCACGTGCGCGGCGACGGCGACCTGCTGTACTCGGCCGTCTACAACGTCATCTCCAACGCCTCGAAGTACACCGGGCCGGGCGGGACGGTGGAGGTGCGCGGCCGGGAGGAGTCCGGCACCGTCACCATCGAGGTGGCCGACACCGGGATCGGGGTGCCGCAGGCGGACCTGCCGGCGGTGTGGAGCGAGCTGGCACGCGCCGGCAACGCCCGGGGCCTGCCGGGCTCGGGACTCGGGCTGGCGCTCGTGGCGACGATCGTGCGCCGCCACGGCGGCAGCGTGCGCATGGCCTCCCGCGAGGGCGTGGGGACCCGGGTGTGGCTGAGCCTGCCCGTCGCGGGCCCGGTGAGTGCGACGTGACCGGCCCGGCCGACCCCGGTCGAGGACTCTGGAGTCGCTCCACCAGGGGCCTGTCGCAGGACTGCGACAGCGTGGGGACCGAGCAGCGACAACGCGACGGTAACGTTCAGGTCATGACAAAAGCACTCGTCTCCCTGCCTTCCCTCGCCCTCATCACCACCCTCGCCCTGAGCGGCTGCTCCCTGTCCATCGGAGGCGGCTCGTCGTCGCAGGCCCAGAGCCAGGAGACCCAGGTCGGCTCGGACACCAGCAGCGCCGCGGGAAGCGCCAAGGGCTCCACCTCCGCCCCGGCGACGGGAACGACCGCCTCCACGGGCCAGGCCGTCGCAGGCTACGAGCCCGGCCAGATCCCTCCGATCCCCATGTTCGCACTGCCGGATCTCAGCCTGCTCACCCAGTCCACGGGCGCCTTCACCCCGGACCTCACCCGCTCCATCACCTCCCAGCCCGGCGTCACGGTCAGGCCGGCCCGCTGCGACGCGAGCGGTTCGCTCGTCTCCGGCTCCACGGTGCTCGGCGGCGACGGCTCGATGACCACGAGCTCAGGATCAACCGCAGTCACCAACAATGGCGACGGCTCCGGGACCTTCTCCGACGGCAAGGTCTCCATCGTCAACAACGGCGATGGCTCGGGCACCTACAGCGACGGCAAGGTCTCGATCGTCGTCAATGGTGACGGCTCGGGCACCTACAGCGACGACCACCTCTCCGTCACTGTCAATGGTGACGGCTCGGGGACCTACAGCGACTCCGCTACCGGGGAGTCCATCGTCCTGGGCGGCGACGGCTCGGGCACCTACAGCCGCGGCGAGGTCTCCATCGTCAACAACGGCGACGGCTCCGGAACCTACTCCGACGCCACCACCTCCATCGTCAACGAAGGCACGGGCAGCGCCATCGTCAACGGCAAGACCGTCTCCGCCAAGCCGGTTCCCAAGGCCGGCAAGGTCGGCACCTTCCCCTCCATCGACGCCGCCAAGCCGGCGCAGTCCTGCGGCACGGTCATCACCCTGGAGGACAGCGTTCTGTTCGACTTCGGCTCATCCGACCTGCGCTCCGAGGCCTCGACCACCCTCACCAACCTGGCCACCGTCCTCAAGGACTCCAAGGCCCCCAAGGTCCAGGTCCAGGGCCACACCGACTCCGTCTCCGACGACGCCTCCAACCAGACGCTCTCCGAGCAGCGCGCCAAGGCGGTCACCGACGCACTCACCTCCGACGGCGTCACCGCCGCCATCGAGTCCGTCGGCTACGGAGAGACCCGGCCCGTCGCCCCCAACGAGAGCTCTGACGGCTCCGACAACCCCGCCGGGCGGCGCCTCAACCGCCGCGTCGAGGTCTTCGTCCCGACCTTCTGACCCGCCTGATCATCAGGCCGCCTGTCCACCACGTCCACCTGACCACCCTCACCACATCTGAATACCGGAGAAGAACTATGTCCCTGACCACTCGTCCCCTCAACCACCGTCGCGCCGCCGCCGTCGTCCTCGTGTCCCTGTCCCTGACCGGTATCAGCGCCTGCTCCGTCTCCATCGGCGGCGGATCCACCGACGAGGGCACCGCCGCCACCGCGAGCCAGGAGGCCCCCTCAACCGAGCAGGCCGCACCCGCCTCACAGTCCGCGACGCCGGCGAACAGCTCTCAGACCCCGCCGGCGCGGGCCACTGCGCCGAGCACCCCGGAGCAGGCCGCACCGGCTGCCTCGACCGACGCCGGCGCCCCCGAGGCCAGCGCCCCGCCCGCGGCCGGTGGCCGCCCCGGCGCTCAGGCGACCATCTCCGACAGCGACTGGCTGAGCGACCTTGAGAGCGTGGACCGGACCGTCTCGGCGACCCCGTCCATGCTCCTGGACAAGCTCAACGACGAAGTCCGTATCGAGGGCGACGTGGAGAACCTGACCGTCTCAGCGGACAACGTGACGGTCTTCGTCGACTACGTCGGCCTGCTGACCATCACCGGCACCAACGCCGAGGTCTACGTCAAGGACGTCGACCGCGTCGTCGTCAAGGGAACCAACGCGGACGTGGTCTGGGCCGGCAACACCCCGAAGGTGGAGGACTTCGGCCGCAATACCGAGACCCGCCAGCAGGGCTCTAAGAGCGACTGACCGAGGCCGACTGTGAGGGCTGACTGAGACTGACTGCGCCCGTTTCATCCTGTGGCCCGCCCGGCCTGGAAACCGGGCGGGCCACACGGCCGCTACGCTGGTCGGGTGACTCAGCCGCCCCCCGCCACGGCCCACCCCGGTCTGTTCATCTCCTTCGAGGGAGGCGACGGCGTCGGCAAGACGACGCAGATCCGCATCCTCGCCGACCTCCTGACCGCCGCCGACGTCGATCACGTCCTCACCCGTGAGCCGGGTGGCACCGAGCTCGGCCTTGAGATTCGGCGCCTTCTCCTGCACGGCGGGTACGTCGCCCCGCGCGCCGAGGCTCTCCTGTACGCCGCTGATCGAGCCCACCACATCGCCACCCGCGTGCGGCCCGCCCTCGAGCGCGGCGCCGTCGTCCTGGCCGACCGCTACCTCGACTCCTCGGTCGCCTACCAGGGGGCGGCCCGCTCGCTGGGCCCCGACGAGGTCCGCGATCTCTCCCTGTGGGCCACTGAGGGCCTCCTACCGGACCTGACCATCCTGCTCGACGGCGACCCCGCCCTGGCCGAGCAGCGCGCCACCGGCCGCGGCTCCAAGGACCGCCTCGAGCGGGAGGGCGACACCTTCCGCACCGCCCTTCGCGAGCAGTTCCTCACCCTGGCCGCCGCCGAGCCCGAGCGATTCGTCGTCATCGACGCCGACCGACCCGTCGACCAGGTGGCCGACGACGTCATCGAGGCCGCCGTCGCGGCCGTGCGTCGCCACGGTGTGCGCCACGAGCACGGCGCCGCTCACCAGGGGGTTCTTGTCGGCCTGGAGGCCTTCGTCGAGGCGGCGGCCCGCCGCAGCGCCGGGGGGCCGCCGAGCCTGTCGGGGGAGCGGTCATGACCGTGTGGGACGACGTCGTCGGTCAGGAGGCCGCCGTGGCCGCCTTCAGCGCCGCGGCCCTGGCCGCCCGGGAAACGGCCGAGCGGCGTGAGGCGGGTGCCGCCGGAGCCGCCTCAACGGGACCGGGCGGCTCAGAACATGGGGGAGTGGGGTCAGCAGCGGGCCCACTGGCCGGGCTCGCGATGAGCCACGCCTGGCTCGTGACCGGCCCGCCCGGATCGGGCCGCTCGAATGCCGCCCGCGCCTTCGCCGCCGCGCTGCAGTGCATCGGCCCGGTGCCCGGCTGCGGGCAGTGCAAGCCCTGCCGCGACGTCGTGGCCGGCTCCCACCCCGACGTCGTGCGCCTGACCACCGAGAAGCTCATCATCACCATGGACGAGGTCAAGACCCTCATCGGTGAGGCCCAGCGCCGTCCCTGGACCGGCCGCTGGCGCGTCATCCTCGTCGAGGACGCCGACCGCATGGCCGAGCGCACCACCAACGTCCTGCTCAAGTCCATCGAGGAGCCGCCGCCCCAGACCGTCTGGCTGCTGTGCACCCCCAGCGCCGACGACGTCCTGCCCACCATCCGCTCGCGCTGCCGTCTGGTGACGCTGCGGATCCCGCCGGCCGAGGCCGTCGCCGAGCTCCTCGTGCGCCGCGACGGCGCCGACCCCGAGCTGGCCGTCCGGGCCGCCCGGGCCAGCCAGTCGCATATCGGACTCGCCCGGCACCTGGCCACCGACGCCGGAGCCTGGGACCGGCGTCGCCGCCTCCTGCTCGCCCCGGTCTCGCTGCGCAGCGTCGGTGACGCCGTCCTGGGCGCCGCCTCCCTGGTCGAGGCCGCCGAGTCCGAGGCCAAGGAGGCCACCGCCGAGCGCGACGCCCGAGAGAAGGCCGAGCTCACCCGTGCGCTCGGTCTGGAGAGCGACGGGAAGATCCCGGCGGCCCTGCGCGCCCAGATCCGCCAGCTCGAGGAGGACCAGAAGCGCCGTGCCAAGCGCGCCCGCACCGACGTCCTGGACCGGGCCATGATCGACCTGCTGTCCTTCTACCGCGACGTGCTCACCACCCAGATGGGCAGCGACGTCGAGCGCGTCAACCTCGATCTGTCCGACGCCGTCGACCAGGCAGCCCGCACGACGACCCCTGAGCAGTCCCTGGCGCGGATCGCCGCCATCGAGGAGTGCCGCAGCCGCCTGCGCTCCAATGCCGCCCCGCTGCTGGCCGTTGAGGCCCTCATGGTCCAGCTGCGCCCCCAGGCCGAGGGAAGGTGACCACCAGGTCCTATCCCGCCCGCCAAGGGATGCCCCACCCTCCAACCCACCCGGGCGATCACCGGGGCCAGGGCGTACCGGCTCATGGAGATCGAGTTCGATCGGGTCTGGATGTGGGCCGCGTCCCGGCGACTGGTGCGTCCGGAGAGCACTGAGGACGACGGCGCCCGCAGGGTTGGAGCACCCGAGTATTTCATCCCTAAGTCGGATCACGCACCGGGCGGTTAGTTCATACGATGCTGACCATGGAAACGAGAATAAGGCAGCACAATCGTTGGAGTCGCGCCCTTTCTGCTGGGATGAGCAGAGGAAGGCGAGAAGGAGGCGCCAGCGCAGCCGGGCAAAGTCGTCGGGTGGCTGCTGGGATGCTGGCGGTTCTGAGCGGTGTCTGTCTGGGGGCGGGGACCGGTGCGGTGCCGGCTGCTGCGGCTCCGGCAGCGGGGGCGGCTGCGGCGGCGAAGGCGGCGGTTCCCGAAGGGCTGGAGTCCTTCTACAACCAGACGGTGGAGTGGTACGACTGCGGCGCGACCGGGGGGATGGAGGAGTCCGCGGACAAGACGGGCTTTCAGTGCGCCAAGGTCACGGTGCCGCTGGACTACTCCCAACCCGAGGGCGAGACCATTGAGATCGCCATGAAGAAGCACGTGGCCACCGGCTCGGTGCGCCAGGGCAGTCTCTTCGCCAACCCCGGCGGCCCCGGGGACTCAGGGGTGGAGATGGTGGAGAGGAACGAGATCGAGTTCTCGCCCGATCTCAACAAGTCCTACGACATCATCGGCTTCGACCCGCGCGGCATCGGTGAATCGACCCCCATCACCTGCGCCGTCGCCGGTGAGACACCGGCCGGAGGAGCGGCCCAGGGAGCGATGGGAGCCGAGGATCCCCTTTCCGGCTCCATCAGACCAGACGCCGCCGGTGTCGATCCGGAGCCCCCGGAGGACACTGAGATCCCCGCTGCCGGTGCGGCGGCGGGCGGTGCCGGCTTCAAGGCACTCATCGACGAGATCACCAAGAACTACAAGCAGAAGGAGGCCGACTGCGCCGCCAGCACCAAGCCTGCAGGGCTGCTCGACCACGTGGACACGGTCTCGGTGGCCCGGGACCTCGATGTGCTGCGGGCGCTGTCCGGGGATGAGAAGCTCAACTACCTGGGCTTCTCTTACGGCACGTACCTGGGGGCCCACTACGCCGAGCTCTTCCCGGCCAACACCGGTCGTATGGTGTTCGACGGCGCCCTGGACCCCTCCCTGTCCCTGGGACAGCGAGGGGCGGGCCAGGCTCAGGGATTTGAGAGCTCGCTGCGCACCTACGTCGAGCAGTGCCAGGCCGGTCTGGCCGTCCGGGAGGGGCAGCGCTGCCCGCTCACCGGCGACACCGATGCCGGGGTTCAGCAGATTCGTGACCTCATCACCTCCGCCAACCAGTCGCCGCTGACGACCACCGACCCGAACGTGACCGTGGACGGCAGCACGGTCCGCGTCGTCGTCAACCGGCTCCTGTACTCCTCGGAGTACTGGAGCCTCCTCACCTACGCGCTCGACCAGGCCATCACCCAGCAGGACGGTTCCTACATCCAAGTGCTCCAGGGGCAGGTCGCGGCCGATGGTGGCTCGGGCGCTCCGACCTTCTACGCCGTCAGCTGCCTCGACATCCCCGTCCAGGGCGATATGGCCAGCTGGGAGAGGCAGTACCAGCAGAACCTCCAGAACTCGCCGACCTTCGGCGCCTCGCTGAGCAACCAGGACGCGCGCTGCCAGGCATGGGGGCACAACGGCACCCGCGAGCCCGCCCCCATCCACGCCAAGGGGGCCGCCCCCATCCTGGTGGTGGGCACCACCGGCGATCCGGCCACCCCCTACGCCTGGTCCCAGGCCATGGCCGAGCAGCTCGAGTCCGGCCGGCTCCTGACCTGGGAGGGCAACGGTCACACCGCATACGGGCGCTCCGGTACCTGTATCCACAGCGCCGTCGACGGCTACCTGCTCAACGGGACCATGCCGGAGCCGGGCGCCACCTGCAGGGGAAACGAGTGAGGCCGGCCCGCACGGGGGCGGGGCATCGCGATGATGGGTAGTTGTATCCACTCCACCTCCAGGAGGAGGAGCGCCCATGGCTCGGCATCGTAAGGTTCACCCCGTGACTACCGAGACTCTTCATCGGCCCGGCACCAAGCGGCTCGTCGCGGCGATCGCCGCGCTCCTGGTGTGCGCCGGCCTGACCGCGTGCCAGGGCAGCCCGGACATCAAGGCCTCGCCGGCCACCGCGTCGGCCACGCCGACGGTCCCGGCCGGGCTGGAGAGCTTCTACAACCAGAAGGTCTCCTGGTACGCCTGCGCCAAGAAGGGCATGGACGAGGCGAAGTCCGGGGAGGACACCGGTTTCAGCTGCGCCAAGGTCAAGGTGCCGCTGGACTACAGCAACCCCGGCGGCGAGACCATCGAGATCGCGGTGAAGAAGCGGGCGGCGACCGGGGACTCGGTCGGGTCCCTGTTCATCAACCCGGGTGGGCCGGGAGGGGTCGGGTCCCTGTTCATCAACCCGGGTGGGCCGGGAGGGTCGGGCATCGAGCTGGTCGACTCCGTCGGGACGTACTTCTCCAAGAACCTCACCGGCTCCTACGACGTCGTCGGCTTCGACCCGCGCGGCGTGGGCTCCTCAACGGCGATCGACTGCCTGAGCGACTCCGATCTCGACGCCGAGCGGGCCGGCGAGAACGACCCGGCGACGCCGTCGACCACCGCCACGATAGAGCGCGCCCAGAAGATGAACACCGCCTGTGAGTCGAAGACCGGCACGCCGGGGCTCCTGGACCACATCGACACGATCAGCGCCGCCCGGGACCTCGACGTCCTGCGTGCGGTCGAAGGACAGCAGGCGCTCACCTACCTGGGCTTCTCCTACGGCACCTACCTGGGGGCGACCTACGCCGAGCTCTTCCCGGCCAACACCGGTCGCCTGGTCCTCGACGGCGCCGTCGACCCCTCCCTGAGCGCCGAGGACATGACCCTGGGCCAGGCCAAGGCCTTCGAGGTCGCGCTGCGGGCCTATGTGCAGGAGTGCCAGTCCTCCAAGCTGAGCTGCCCGCTCAGCGGAGACGTCGACTCCGGCGTCTCCCAGATCCGGGAGTTCCTGGAGTCCACCAAGACGGCGCCGATCCCGACGTCCGACCCCCAGCGGCCGCTGACCTACGACCTGGCCCTGACCGGTGTGCTGGGGGCGATGTACCAGACCAGCCTGTGGTCATCTCTCACCGCGGCCCTGACGCAGGCGATGGACACCTCGGGAAGCCGGGACGGAAGCGCGCTGATGGTGATCACCGATGCCTTCGCCTCCCGGCAGAGTGACGGCAGCTACTCCGGTAACAGCACTGAGGCCCTCATGCCGGTCAACTGCCTGGACTTCCCGGTCCAGGGGGACGACGCCTCCTGGGAGCAGAACGCGACCGCCGTCAAGGATGCCTCCCCCACCTTCAGCGCTCAACTCCTGTACCCCGATGCCTACTGCCAGGGCTGGGGCCACGAGTCGAGCCGCAAGCGCGAGAAGATCACGGCCTCCGGCGCCGCGCCGATCCTCGTGGTGGGGACGACCGGCGACCCGGCGACCCCCTACGCCTGGTCCGAGGCTCTGGCCGAGCAGCTCGAAACCGGCCAGCTTCTCACCTGGAAGGGCAACGGGCACACCGCCTACGGACGATCCAACGACTGCGTTAAGAACGCCGTGGACACCTACCTGCTCAACGGGACGATGCCCGACAAGGGACTCACCTGCTGACTGACATGTGTGCGCCCGGAACGCCACCGACGGAGTCCTGGCAGGCGTGAACGCGGACACGGACTCGGCCCCGGACGGCTCACCAGCCGGCCGGGGCCGAGGTCTGTGACGCGGGTCCTGCCCTGATGCCGGGGTGCTACTCGCGCAGCTCGCCGGCGATGGAGCGCCCCATCCACTGGGCCAGCTCACTGCCGTGCAGTCCCTGCGAGAGCAGGAACTGCACCTTGGCGTAGGCGGCCTCCAGGGTCATGTCGCGGCTGCCCACGGCGCCGCTGCGGGCCAGCGCGTCCCCGGCCTCGTAGTGCCCCAGGAGCACCTCGGACTCGTGGCACTGGGAGGTGACGACGACGGCCGTCCCGGCGGCGATCACCCGCTCGAGGACGTCGGTCAGCCCCGGTTCCTGGGAGGGCATGTTGCCCACCCCGAAGGCCCGCAGGACCACGGCCTCGGGCAGCGGTGTCAGCAGAGCCTCCAGGCGCTGTGCGGTGATGCCCGGGGCCAGATCGACCACGACGACGTCGTGGCGAGTGTAGGGCCTGGCATCCTCCCAGGCCGTGCCCGCCGGTGTCGCCGCGGCCCACTGCCACGGGGCGCCGGTGGTGGCCAGAGGGGCGGCGTTGGGGGACTCGAAACCGGTGAAGGCCCACGAGGAGGACTTCGTCGCCCGGTTCCCGGCCAGCAGCCGGTGCCCGAAGAACAGCGATACCCCGCTGAGGCGCTCGGAGGTGGCGGCCTTGAGGGCGCCGGTGACGTTCGCGGCGGCGTCGGATCCCAGCACCCCCAGCGGGAGCTGGGATCCGGTGACGACGACGGGCGTGGCCAGGTCCGTCAGGGCGTAGGACAGGGCGGCGCTCGTGTAGGCCATCGTGTCGGTGCCGTGCAGGACCACGAAGGCAGCCTCCGGATCCTCGGCGGCATGGGCGCGCAGGTCGTCGATGATCGCCTGCCAGGACAGCGGCGTGGCATTCGAGGAGTCGATGAGCGGGGCCAGCGAGGTCACCGACACCGCGTCCGCCAGCGGAGTTCCCCTCAGCAGGGAGCCGAGCCAGCCCTCCAGATCGGCCCCGGGAACGAGGCCGCGAGGGGAGTCCACCATTCCGATGGTGCCTCCGGTGTAGGTGATGTGGACGCGCATGGGTCAGGCTCCTGCCGGTGAGGCGCCGTCATGCGTTGAGTGGACGGCGTCGTGCGGTGAGGCGGGCGCGGATCCGTCCACCTCGTCGGCGAGGACCTCCTCGAGGAGGTCTCCCCGGATGCGTCCCCGCACTGCGTACCAGCCTGCCACCATCATGATGATGACGATGGCGAACAGTGCCAGAGTCCACCGCCCGGCCGGGTCGGCCAGGTTCGAGGCGACGACGATGGTGAAGAAGGCCAGGGCGGCGTAGTTGCTCCAGGGGGCGCCGGGCATCCGGTAGGCCGGACGCACCTCCTTGCCGTCGCTCACCCGCCGGAGGAAGGCGAGGTGGGTGACGAGGATGGCGCCCCAGGTTCCGGCGATGCCGATGCCGGCCAGGTTCATGACGATGTCGAAGGCGTCTCCGGGCAGGTAGGCGTTGAGCAGGACGCCGAGCAGTCCCAGCGCGGAGGTGATGATGATGCCGCCGGCGGGAACCTGGTGCTTGTTGAGGCCGGCCGCCACCCGTGGAGCCTCACCGGCCACCGCCATGGAGCGCAGGGTGCGCCCCGTGGCGTAGAGGCCGGCATTGAGAGAGGACAGCGCGGCGGTGAGGACCACGACCTGGATGATGTCACCGGCGTAGGGAACACCGATACCGGAGAAGAAGGTGACAAAAGGCGACTCGGTCTTCGAGTAGGAGGTGTAGGGGAGGACCAGTGCCAGCAGCATGACGGAGCCGACGTAGAAGACGAAGATACGAAGAATCATCGAGTTGATCGCCTTGGGCAGGATTTTCTCCGCGTCCTTCGCCTCTCCGGCGGCCACTCCTACCATCTCCGTGCCACCGAAGGCGAAGACGACGCCGAGGGTCAGGGCGAAGACGATCGGGAATCCTTCGGGGAAGAAGCCTCCGTTTCCGAGGATGTTATGAGCCCCTGCGGTGATCGCCCCTCCATCGGAGGCTGTTCCGGTGTGAAGCCTGAGAACAATGGCGACGATGGCCACCACCATGAAGGACACGATGGCGGCGACCTTGATGAGTGCGAACCAGAACTCTGCCTCTCCGAACATCTTGACGTTCAGCATGTTGAGGATGAAGACCAGGACGAGTGCGATGAGCGCGAAGACCCACTGCGGTACAACCTGCAGAGTCGTCCAGTAGTGGAGGTAGAGGGCCACTGCGGTGATGTCGGCCATGACGGTCACCGACCAGTCCAGGAAGAAGAACCATCCAGTGATATAGGCACCCTTCTCCCCGAGGAACTCACGGGCGTAGGAGACGAATGCTCCGGAGGAGGGCCTGCGGATGGCGAGCTCGCCCAGTGCCCGCACCATGAGAAACGCGAAGACCCCGCAGATGGCATAGGCGAACATCAGGCCGGCTCCGCCTTCTTCGAGGCGGCCGCCGGCACCCATGAAAAGACCCGTGCCGATGGAGCCGCCGATGGCGATCATCTGCAGGTGGCGGTTCTTCAGTGACTTGTTGTAACCGGCGTCGCCGCGGTCCTGGACGTGATCGCCCGAGCGGGCGTCGGTGGGGACCCGCGGTGAATCCGGACGCGGAGATGGCGAAGTGGAGGGTGAGCTGGATGGAGACTCGGTCATGGAGATCCTTACGGGAGGTCGGCCGGCTGAATGATGTGCGGAGAATATCGGGCTCTGGCGGGTGCGGCTGACACAGGCGGTGAGTACTCCGAGCCGAGTCCGGGCTCTTCTCGGTGCGTGCCGCTCCTGCGCTGGAAGACGGATGTTGTGGGCACTGGGTGCTTGTGATCCGGTGCTCTGAGAGACGCTATCAACTGTGTCGAGGAACACGGTCGGTGGCGTTCTGGTGGATTGCGGTGATGGGGACGGGAACGGTATGTTCGGCCCTGCTGCTTGCGTCAGCGCCGCCTTAGCTCAGTCGGCAGAGCGATTCACTCGTAATGAATAGGTCGTGGGTTCGATTCCCACAGGCGGCTCGATCGACCCCGGGGAGGTACATCCCCGGGGCTTTTGCGTTGACCGGGTTCGGACTTATGTGTGCATTATGACACACGCCCCTCCTTCCGCGGCAGAGCGGGTGCTGCTTTCTGAAACGACCGCATCGTCGAAATGCCCGTCATCGATGATCGTGCACGGAGGGTGGGCGCCTCAGGGATTTTACTGGTTTAGCGGGCTGTCCCTTGTGGTGTGAAGGCATGTCTCTGGCGTTAGTAGGCAATCGCTTCAGGCTGGGAGAATCCTGTCCGATTATCTGGGAACCCTCTGGGAGTGATGGATTCGCGGACCGGATGATCTTCGTGGGCCTCCAGTTCTCAGGGGTGCTGGGCGAGTTGGTTGAGCATTGAGTGGCCGCATCTTGAGGGGATCTCCAAAGGAGGGCATCAGTGCTTTCACAGTTTTCAGTCTTGCGCGGGGAGGTGAGGAGGTGGGCCTGTCGGTGGGGTGGGTGCTGGATTAGGGTGCCCGGTCGTGGTTGGTAATGCAGGTGGCGAAAATACCGTGTTGCATTGAAGGCAACTATTGTTTAATCTAACGGTGTCCGCAGCGGGATACGTGCTTAGACCCGCTCCCTCCAATCAGAATGAGGAATCATGGCACAGAAGACTCAGGTCATCCTCGTCGACGATGTCGACGGGTCCGAGGCCAACCAGACCGTCACCTTCGCGCTTGATGGCGTGACCTATGAGATCGACCTGAACGACGAGCACGCCGCCGCTCTTCGTGAGTCCCTGGAGGAATGGGTCGGAAAGGCTCGTCGCACCGGCGGTCGTCGCAGTTCTGGTCGTCGTCGTTCCAGCGGTCCTTCCGACACTCAGAAGATTCGTGAGTGGGCCCGTGAGCAGGGTCTGGAGGTTTCTGACCGCGGTCGCGTCTCCGCTGAGGTGCGCAAGGCCTACTACGAGGTCAACCCCAACAACTGAGGCCGGTTGGGTGCGACGGGCTCCTGTGAGCCGGCGCCCAGTATCGAGACAACCTCGAGCTTATTGCCACCTCACACAATGGTCCTGGTTATGCACTGAGGCGCATAACCAGGACCATTGTGTTTTCAATGGGTGAATATCAGTGCCGTCCATGGGGGACAGGTATGAGTGCGGTGCGCGAGGCCTCATGCCTATGACGGATGAGTTTGTCCGTCCTCCTCTGCCTGCGGTGCGCGTCCATCGGCCTGCTGAAGGACGGGTCGCCGCGCTGTACGGGAACCCGCCCGGCGTGGAGCGCACCGAATACGTTCTCCGGCACCTGCTGAAGAGATCGGGCCGAGAGGGTTCCTAGGACCTCCAGGTCCTCGCGCCGTGCCTGGGATCCTGGCAGGATGGGGTCATGGCTTACACCCTCGTACTGCTCCGCCACGGCGAGAGCGAATGGAACGCGAAGAACCTCTTCACCGGCTGGGTCGACGTCCCGCTGTCAGACAAGGGCCGCGCCGAGGCCGTCCACGGCGGCGAGCTCCTCAAGGAGACCGGTGTCCTCCCCGAGAAGCTCTTCACCTCGATGCTCCGCCGCGCCATCATGACCGCCAACCTGTCCCTGGACGCCGCCGACCGCCACTGGATCCCGGTGGAGCGCGACTGGCGCCTCAACGAGCGTCACTACGGCGCCCTGCAGGGCAAGAACAAGAAGGAGATCCGCGACGAGTACGGGGAGGAGCAGTTCATGCAGTGGCGCCGCTCCTACGACGTGCCGCCGCCGGTCATCGAGCCCGGCTCCGAGTTCTCCCAGGACACTGACCCCCGCTACGCCGGTGAGCCCATCCCCGCCACCGAGTGCCTCAAGGACGTCCTCGAGCGCCTCCTGCCCTACTGGGAGGGCACTATCGTTCCCGAGATCAAGACCGGCAAGACCGTCATGATCGCGGCCCACGGCAACTCGCTGCGCGCCATCGTCAAGCACCTGGACGACATCTCCGACGACGACATCGCAGGCGTCAACATCCCCACGGGGATCCCGCTGGTCTATGAGCTCGACGAGGAGACCCTCAAGCCCCTCAAGAAGGGTGGCCGTTACCTCGACCCCGAGGCCGAGGCCAAGATCGCGGCGGTGGCCAACCAGGGCAAGTGAGCCCCACGGGCTGTCCGTCCTCTGACCGTCCCCCTAAGGACACGGGCGGCCTAGGGACACGGGCGGCGTCGAACCTGAAAAGGGTTCGACGCCGCCCGTCTCGTTCACGGTCATCCCTCGGCCGGGGTGGCTCCGGCCGGGGCCGGAGGGCTCAGTGGAGCGCGTCGGCGTCCTCGGCGTCGTGCGTCTCCGGCATGGAGGCCCCCGAGACGAGGTAGGCCACGCGGCTGGCCACCGAGGTCGAGTGGTCGCCGAAGCGCTCCAGGAACCTGCCCATGAGGACCGCGTCGATGACCTGCTGCCGGCTTAGGTCGTGGGCCGGGTCCAGGATCATCTGGAAGGAGCGCCGGTGCAGGGCGTCGAGCTCGGCGTCGTTGGACTGGATGACGCTCGCCAGCTCCAGGTCCCGCGTCGAGATGA
Source organism: Actinomyces sp. Marseille-P3109 (assembly GCF_900323545.1). Lineage (NCBI taxonomy): Bacteria > Bacillati > Actinomycetota > Actinomycetes > Actinomycetales > Actinomycetaceae > Actinomyces > Actinomyces sp. Marseille-P3109. The sequence goes on along the minus strand of NZ_OOHN01000008.1, from coordinate 2,238,576 downwards.
GCCGGGCGACGTCCTTGCCCGCGCGTACCGCCAGGTCCGCCATCTCAAGGATGAGTCCCAGGATCGGCTCGGGCAGTGGCGGCTCGGGGTAGCGGCCCCGGGCGATGGCGGCCACGTGGCGGGCCAGGTCCCCCTGCCGCTCGAGGGTCTGCGCCATGCGCAGCGCGGACAGGACGTTGCGCAGGTCTCCGGCCACCGGCTGCTGGCGGGCCAGCAGCATGACACACAGGTCGTCGATGTCGCGCTGAAGGTCGTTGATGCGCTCGTCGGCGTCGATCACCTGCTCGGCGATGACGATGTCCCCCTGGCGCAGGGACTCCGCGGCCCGCTCGATCGCGGTGGCGACCTGGTTGGCCATGGACTCGAGGTCGGAGCCCAGCTGCTTGAGCTCCTGGTTGAAGATGGCGCGCATAGAGGCTGCTCCTGTTCCGGGCGGGCGCCGATGGCTCGTACCAGTCGACGATGCGGCTCTCGACGGCGCGGCTCGACGATCCTGTCGAGCCTGCCGCCAAGGGTGTTGGTCCTAAGCACAGCAGCCCCGCGACGCCGTCGCAAGCGGCGCGCCCATGGGCGGTCCTGGTCGGGAAGCGCCGTCGGGTCTCAACTACCCTAGAAAGGTGGGCCTGACCGTCATCGTTCTCCTCGTGATCGCCGCCGCGGTCCTCGTGTGCCTGGGGGCGGGGATCGGCGTCGTGCTGTCCCGGCGCGAGAGCAGGGCGGCCACGAGCGCCGCCGACCTCGCCGGGCTGGCCGGGACTGACACGACCGTCCCCGTGCTGGCCGCCCTGCGTTCGACGGTTGTCGTCCTCGATGACGACGATGAGGTCCTGCGCGCCTCGGCCTCGGCCTACACCTTCAACATCGTGCGCGACGACGCCGTCGTCGAGCCGGCCGTGGCGGCGATGGTGAGCCGGGTGCGTGCCTCGGGCCAGGCGCAGGACGCGGCCGTCACGGTGGCCAGGGGGCGGGTGCCGGGGTCGGGCCAGTTCCACCTGCAGGTGCGCGTGGCCGGCATCGGTCAGGGGCGCGTCCTCATCCTCATCGAGGACCACACCGCCGCCCGCCGGGTGGAGGCCATGCGTCGCGACTTCGTCGCCAACGTCTCCCACGAGCTCAAGACCCCCGTCGGCGCGATCCAGCTGCTGGCCGAGACCGTCGAGGCCGGCGCCGACGACCCCGACTTCGTGCGCGACTACTCCGGGCGCATGCGCAAGGAGGCCCGCCGCCTGGGCGTCCTGGTCCAGGAGATCATCGAGCTCACCCGCCTTCAGGAGGGCGACGCCCTGGCCGAGCCCGAGGTCGTCGACATCGACGCCGTCGTTGCCGAGGCCGTGGACCGGGTGCGCGTCGAGGCCGACGGCAACCAGATCACCCTCGTGGCCGGGGGCACTCGGGGACTGCGGGTGCGCGGCGACTCCGCCCTCATCACCACCGCCGTGCGCAATCTGCTGGACAACGCCATCCGGTACTCCGAGCCCCGTACCCGGGTCTCGGTGGGCGTCTCACTGGATGCGGGGGATCCCGACATCGTGCGCATCGCCGTGGTCGACCAGGGCATCGGCATCCCCAAGGAGGAGCAGGAGCGCGTCTTCGAGCGCTTCTACCGTGTCGACAAGGCCCGCTCGCGGGCCACCGGTGGCACAGGCCTGGGCCTGAGCATCGTCAAGCACGTGGCCGCCGACCACGGTGGGGCCGTTGAGCTGTGGTCCGCCCCGGGGCGGGGCTCCACCTTCACCCTCGTGCTGCCGCGCCTGGGCGAGGGCGAGCCGGTCCCGAACGGGCCGCCGCAGGGGGATCCAGACGACGCCGCCGGCCAGTCCGCCAGGAGCGCGTCGTGAGCCCGACAGAACCGTCCGCCGTCCCGCCCGCAGCGTCGTCCACGCCGTCGTCCGCAGCATCGCCTGTGGCGCCGTCAGCACGGACCCGTATCCTGCTGGTCGAGGATGAGGAGAACTACCGCGACCCGCTCGCCCTCGGTCTGCGGCGCGACGGCTTCGAGGTGGTCGAGGCCCAGGACGGCCAGCGCGCCGTCGAGATCTTCGAGGCCTCCCGGCGTCCCGGCGGCGTCGGCCCCATCGATCTGGTCCTGCTGGACCTCATGCTGCCGCGCCTGGACGGGACCGAGGTGTGCACCCGGATCCGGCGGTCCTCCTCCGTCCCGGTCATCATGCTCAGCGCCAAGGACACTGAGCTGGATAAGATCGTCGGCCTGGAGATCGGTGCCGACGACTACGTCACCAAGCCCTACTCCTACCGGGAGCTCCTGGCGCGCCTCAAGGCGGTCCTGCGCCGTAGCCGGGCCGTACCCCAGGAGCCCGAGCAGGTCCTGTCTGCAGGGCGGGTGCGGATGGATGTGGAGAGGCACGAGGTCAGGGTCGACGGCGAGGTGGTCGCCATGCCGCTGCGGGAGTTCGAGCTCCTGGAGCTATTTCTCCGGCATCCCGATCGCGTTCTCACTCGCAGCCAGATCATCGAGCGCCTGTGGGGACCCGATTACGAGGGAGATACCAAAACCCTGGACGTCCACGTCAAACGACTGCGGGGAAGGATTGAGGTCGAGGCCTCCAAACCGGTTCTCATCACGACAGTCAGAGGCCTGGGCTATCGCCTCGACAGTGGATCTGATCGCTGATCCCCCTCTCGTGCACCGCCCTATTCCCGCCGTGATCCCGGGCCGTGATCGCCGTGACCGCTGTGAGATACCTCCCCGATCTTTTCGCAGAATGACCTGATAAACTAGAGCCCCGCAAACCAGTCTGGAGAGTCATCCTTATGACCTATGAAGTCGGTGAGACTGTCGTCTACCCACACCACGGGGCCGCCCGGATCATTGATATCCGGCAGCGCAAGGTACGCGGTGAGGAGAAGACATATCTGCAGCTCGAGGTGGCCCAGGGTGACCTGACCATCCTGGTTCCCGCCGAAAGTGTTGAGCTCATCGGCGTACGTGACGTCGTCGATGAGACCGGCTTGGAAAAGGTCTTCGAGGTGCTGCGCGCACCGCTGACCGAGGAGCCCACGAACTGGTCGCGTCGTTTCAAGGCCAACCAGGAGAAGATCGCCTCCGGGGACGTCATCAAGGTGGCAGAGGTTGTGCGGGACCTCTCTCGCCGTGACACGGACCGAGGCCTGTCCGCCGGTGAGAAGCGCATGCTCGCCAAGGCCCGTCAGATCCTCGTCTCCGAGTTGGCACTGGCCCAGAAGACTCCCGAGGAGGAGGCCGAGTCCCGCCTGGACGAGGTCCTGGCCTCCTGATCCGCCCAGTGCCTCGGTCAGGGGTGGCGTACAGGGTAGCGTCCTGCTCGTGAGCATCATCCCGTCATCCGAGCCATTCGCCCCGCCCGGGTCCTCTCCGGGTGGGGCGGTCGCCGTTCTCACCGCGGCCGGCTCAGGCAGCCGCCTGGGAGCCGACGTCCCCAAGGCCCTCGTCCCGGTGGGGGGCATCAGCCTCCTGCGGCGAGCGGCGGTGGGACTCATCGCCTCCGGGGCTGTCAGTCACCTCGTCGTCACCGCCCCCGCCGACGACGTCGACCGCTTCCGCGCCGAGCTGTCCGGGGTGCTGGACGATGCGGCAGGGCGGGCGGTCGGGGTCGAGGTCGTGGCCGGCTCGCCGCACTCGCGCCAGGCCTCGGTGGCCCACGGGCTCGCGGCGGCCCTGGCCGCGGTGCCGCAGGCCGACGTCGTCATCGTCCATGACGCGGCTCGGGCGCTGACGCCGCCGGAGGTGACTCGCCGCGTGATCGCCGCCGTGCGCGCCGGCCATGCGGCCGTGGTGCCGGCACTGCCCGTGACCGACACGGTCAAGGAGGTCGAGATCGGTATGGCAGGCGAGCCCGAGCACGTCGTCGGCACCCCGCGGCGCGCCCGGCTCCGGGCGGTCCAGACCCCGCAGGGCTTCGCCACCGGCGCTCTTGTCGCGGCCCACCGAGCCGGGGCCGAGCGGGCTGAGGACGAGTCGCTCGCCGCCTCCGACGACGCCGCCCTGGTCGAGGCCTGCGGCGGCAGTGTCGTCGTCGTCGCAGGGGACGAGCGAGCCATGAAGGTGACGACGCCGATGGACCTGGCCCTGGCCGAGCTGCTTCTTGCGCAGTAGCCCGACGGCAGAGTGCGCCCGCTCCTCAGAGGATGGGGAGAACTGACGATCAGGTCTGTTTCCCTTTCGGTATCGTCACGAGCGCGGATGGTTCTATCGTCTGTCCCATGAGCACGATCGTGACGCCTGCTCCGACGCAGGCCGGCTCCCGTACCCGGCTCCTGTCCTGGCCCGTCATCGCCTGGGGCCTGTGGGACTGGGGGTCGGCGGCCTTCAACGCCGTCATCACCACTTTCGTCTTCACCGTCTACCTGGTCAGCGACTCCTTCGGGCCCAAGGCGGACAACGAGTCGGCGCTGTCCATCGGACTGGCGATCGCCGGACTGTTCATCGCCCTGCTGGCGCCGGTGACCGGGCAGCGCTCCGACAGGGCCGGACGCACCGTCTTCTGGCTCGGGGGCTACACCGCCGTGGTGGTTGCGGTCTCCGCGGCACTGTTCCTCGTGCGGCCGGCCCCCGGCTACCTGTGGCTCGGCATCGTCCTGCTGGGGATCGGCAACATCTTCTTCGAGCTCGCCTCGGTCAACTACAACGCCATTCTCAACCACCTGGCCTCCAAGGACCGGATCGGCGCCGTCAGCGGGCTGGGCTGGGGAATGGGCTACCTCGGCGGCATTGTCCTGCTGCTCATCCTCTACGTCGCCCTGGTGGGCCCCAGCCCCTTGATCTCCTTCCCCGCCGGAACCGGCATGGGGGTGCGCATCGCCATGCTCGTGTCGGCGGCCTGGTTCGGCCTGTCCGCGCTTCCCGTCCTCATCAACCGCTCCCGCAGTCTGGGCCGCCACGACGGCGCCGCGGAAGTGGGCGAGGGCATGGCCTCCGCTGAGCCGGGGCGGGACCGGGCCGGTATGGAGGTCGAGCCCGACGAGGCCGTCTCCCACAGCGTGGAGCGCAAGGAATCGATCCTGACCTCCTACAAGCTGCTGTGGCGCACTCTGCTTCGGCTCCACCGCTTCCAGCCGCGGCTGCTGTGGTTCCTGCTGGCCGCGGCCGTCTTCAGGGACGGCCTGGCCGGGGTCTTCACCTACGGCGGCATCATCGCCCAGAACACCTTCGGCTTCTCATCGGGCGATGTCATCATTTTCGCCATCGTCGCCAACATTGTGGCCGGCATCGCCACGATCGGCGCCGGGCGGCTCGACGACCGGTGCGGCCCCCGCAACGTCATCATGGCCAGTCTCATCATCCTGGTGGTGACCGGAATGCTGGTCTTCTTCCTGCACGCCGCCGGCACGGTCGTCTTCTGGGTGCTGGGTCTGGTGCTGTCGGCCTGTGTGGGGCCGGCGCAGTCGGCCGCCCGCTCCTTCCTGGCCCGTCTCATCCCCGAGGGGCAGGAGGGGGAGATCTTCGGGCTCTACGCCACCACCGGGCGCGCGGTCTCCTTCATGGCGCCCATGATGTACGGCATCTTCATCCACCTGGGCACGCGCATCGTCGGTCAGGGCGCGAACTACTGGGGGATCCTCGGGATCGTCGCCGTGCTGGCCACCGGCCTGATCCTCATGCTGCGCGTGGGCAACCCCGTCGCCGACGAGGAGCCGGCCGCGTAGACCGCGTGCGCCTCAGGCGAGTGAGGTCGGCCCGGGCCGAGCGGGGCAGAGGCAGGTGGCGTCGATCAGGAGGATGCCTTGCGGGCCTCGCGCTCGGCGCGCATGCGTTCGAGGTCCTCCGGGGTGAGCGGCCCCTGGGTGGTGCCCGGCGTGCCGTCCTGTCGGTGCCAGCTCACGACGATTCCCTCTTTGGCTCCGAAACGGGCCAGGTGGATGCCGGTGACCTGCTCAAGGCGCTCGAGGTGCTCGCCGTCGGAGGCCAGGTCGAGCTGGAGGACGGCGTCGTGAGACGAGAGCATGACGACGCCGGTGACCACTCCCTCGCGGTCGAAGGTCAGGGAGCCGGCCTCGGTGTCCTCGTCCCATGCGGTGGTGATCTTGCGACCCATGTGGCCGGCGAGCTGCTTGCCGTACCGGGCCGGTCGGTCGGTGCTCACGCGGGCGGTGGAGCGGCGCGAGAAGGCGGGCTGTGCTGAGTCAGTCATGCTCCTATCCTGACGCGCCTCCTCATCAAAAACATCCATGAACTCTCTGACATCGTGAGCCGGTGGGAGGGGAGAGCGCTCTGTGAGGGCATGGTGCGAGGTGAGGGTGTTGAAAAACCGCCGAAAAATGACTCGGCCCGCGGTCCGATTTCCCGGACCGCGGGCCCAAGCCTCGCGAGGTCCCACCTGCAACCCGGGGTCCCATGCACCCGAGGAGGCGGTTCCTCCTTCGCTGGAACGATGACGCCAGGCTCCCTATGACCTGACGCCGTCTCAGAAATGCGATCCGTCACTGGGCTCCCCAACCCTCGAGACCGTTCCTGTCCGGCGGTGACCACTATGTAACGCCATCACCCTGTGAGGAGAATGGACAGAGCCCTGGGAAAAATCTGGGAAATACTCGGCGAGGTCGATTCGCTGAGCCGAGAGTTTTCTCCGGCAGGGGAGGCGCTCATCATCGCTCAGAAATCACGAGAGGCCACCCTGGGTGGGATCGACGTGGTGACGTCAGAGAAGGTCGGTCGGAACGTCGAATGCGCTGGCAACCGCACGAAGCTCATCAGTAGTGACCCCCTCGCCGAGACCTCCCGTCATGAGGTTGCGGACCTCGTACATGGCGCCGGTCTCGGCATACTCCACCTTGTCGACGGCGGCCAGGGGGTCAGTATCGGAGCGCACCATGATCCCGTGCTTGGACCACATGACCATGACGTGGACGCGTAAGGCCTCCACACTGCTTTCCATCAGCGTCTGTGAGCCGGGGACCATGAAGTCGAGCACCTCAATGCCAGCCGGCAGCTGAACGATCGTCTCCGGCTCCCACCGCAGGATGCGGCGGTTGAACTCTTTGGTGCTACGGATATCTCTCATGTGGGACAGCTGGACCAGGTAAGGGGGTTGGGCGTGGATGACGGATTGGAAGTCCACGGCACGTCGCTCAACCTGATCGTTGTGGACGGCCAGATGGGAGTTGAACTCGCTCGTCGGCCTCAGGTACTCCCGCTTCGGGTGGGTGTACCAGGTGCCGGTGGTTCCGTCGTCGTCGATGGTGAAGGCGGATACGTTCGCCTCGGGTGAGTCGGCAATATCGCGTAGGCGACATCCTGAACCGGTGACGAGGACTGTTCGGCCGGCAAGTGCCGGAGCCGGCAGTGGCAGCTTCGTGCCGGGATGTGCTTGTGGCAGGTGCTCGGCCAGACCCAGCTCGTCGGCGTCGGCGGCGACCGACACTGAGATGTTGCCGGCGCCTGCCTCAACGGCGTTCATATGGTCCAGTCGGAGTCCGGCGGCTCCCATTTGCGTGAGGATCTCGTTCAGAGTCGAGTGAGTGGTCTTCTGCTCGGTCATGGTTCTGTTGTCTCCGGTTGTGTGTTTCGCGTTCAGAGGCCGCCGGCCGGGCGGATGGATCAGCCGAAGAGGCGGCGTTCTATGGCGTCCCAGTCGGAGGAGGCGCCGAGGTCGGGCGCGTGCCGCGTCAGCCGACTTGAGGTACGGATTAGGTGCCGTAGGTCGCCGAGGTCCCCCTCGATCACACCGGCTCCTCGAGCGGCGACGACGACGTTTCCCAGCGCCGTGCCCTCCGCAGGACCGGCCAGCACGGGCAGCCCGGTTGCGTCTGCGGCAAGCTGACACAAGAGCCGGTTGCGGATGCCACCGCCGACGATGTGCAGTACCTTCACCTCTCGCCCCGAGAGCTCCACCGCCTGGCGCACCGCGCGGCGGTAGGCCAGGGCGAGAGAGTCGTTGATGCAGCGGACGTACTCCCCGATATCTCGAGGACGTGGCTGTCCGGTGGCGTACGCGGCCTCATCGATGCGCGCCGCCATGTCACCGGGGCTGTAGAAGGTGGCGTCGTTGATGTCGATGACGGTTCGTAGCGGCTCGGCCGCCGCCGCGGCGGCGTCGGCCTCAGGCAGGGCGATCTCCAGACCCTGGTCGTGCCAGGCGCGGACGGCCTCGTTGAGGACCCAGAGCCCCATGACGTTCTTGAGATAGCGAACGGTGTGGTCCACGCCGAGTTCATTGGAGAAGTTGGCGGCCCGAGAGGCTTCAGTGAGCACTGGCTCGTCCAGCTCCAGACCGACCAGCGACCAGGTTCCACAGGAGACATAGGCGAAGTTGGGGTCCGTGGCCGGTACGGAGACGACGGCGGAGGCTGTGTCATGGCTGCCGACGGCAATCACGGGAGTGGGTTTCCCATCCGGACCGACGATGTCCGCCGCCTCGGGTCGTACTGTTCCGATGACGGTTCCCGGCTCGATGATGTCAGGCAGGAGACCGTTCAGGTCGAGACCAACCTCCGTGCGCAGGCGCTCCAGCAGGGGACGGGACCAGGTTCTACCGCGCGCATCAACCAGTCCGGTGGTTGATGCGTTGGTCACCTCGGCGACCCGCTTGCCGGTGAGGAAGCAGGCGAGAAGATCGGGCAGGAGCAGCAGGGTGCGGGCACCGGCGCCGTCAGACTCTCGGGGTAAGCCGTCGTCCCGTTCCTGGGCCATGAGCTGGAACAACGTGTTGAAGTCCTGCACCTGCAACCCGTTGATTGTGTAGACCTCCTGCGCGGGGATCTTGGCGAAGATCTGTTCGGGAATTCCCCGGGTGCGTGCCGAACGGTAGGCGTGGACCTGGGTGGATAAGGCGCCGGAGGCATTGACCAGCCCATAGTCCACCGCCCAGGTGTCGATGCCGATCGCGGAAAGAGGACCGACATTGCGAACAGCGGTGAGCAGTCCCTGGCGCACCTCACTCCACAGGTGGAGCACGTCCCAGAACAGACGTTCCCCGTCACTGGTAGGTACAGGTACAACGCTGTTTGAGAAACGGCGGATCTCCGTGAGGGAGACGCGTCCATTGGCAATGGTGCCGACCATGACGCGTCCGGAAGAGGCGCCGAGGTCCACCGCGCCGATGTGGACAGGAGTGGGGGCGGACATGAGAGAACCTTTCAGATGATGGTGTCAGGAATGGACCTGGGGAGGGACCTGGAGCCGATTGGTGGGGCAGGGGTCCTCACCTGTCCCGCTCCAGTCCCGTTGAGGACTCAGGCTCCCCAACCCGCGGCGTTGCCTCCGATGCGCTCCGAGCGGATACGTTCGAGGTAGCCGGAATCGAGGAAGGCTCGCATCGGATCGGGGGCCAGTTCCTGGGACTCTCGCAGCTCGGCGAGCATCGGGCGCACGTCGGTGTTGAAGGCGTCGACGAAGATGTCGTTGGCTCCTAGGACGTCGCCGGCGATCTGGGCCGTCTTCAGGGCCTCCCGGTCAACCAGTAGCGCTTTGGCAGTGGCCTCCTGGACGTTGGTCGCTGAACGGATCTCGCCAGGAATCTTCTCCTCCAGGTTGTGGCACTGGTCGAGCATGAAGTTGACACCGGAATCAGGCGCCAGCGCCCCGGCGGCGACAATCTCGTTCATGATGCGGAAGAGCTGGTAGGGATCAGCGGCACCAACAATGAGGTCGTCGTCGGCGTAGAAGCGTGAGTTGAAGTCGAAGGCTCCCAGACGTCCCAGACGGACCAACTGGGCGACGATGAACTCGATGTTTGTTCCCGGAGCGTGGTGCCCGGTGTCCAGCACCACCTTGGCGCGCTCACCGAGAGCAAGGCAGTGGATGAGGCTGGTCCCCCAGTCCGGCACGTCGGTGTGGTAGAAGGCCGGCTCGAAGAACTTGTACTCCAGAACAAGGTGCTGGTCATCATCGAGTGCCGAGTAGATCTGGGACAGGGAGTCGGCAAGTCGGTCCTGGCGCTCGCGGATGGAGTCCTGACCGGGGTAGTTCGTCCCGTCGGCCAACCAGATCTTCAGTGCCGGAGAGCCAGTGGCTCGCATGATGTCAATGCACTCCAGGTGATGAGCGATCGCCTTGGTGCGAATCCGCTCATCAGGATTGGTCAGGCTGCCGAGCTTGTAGTCCTCGTCCTGGAACACGTTGGAGTTGATCGTCCCGATCCGGATGCCTCGGTCCTCGGCGTGTCGGCGAAGGGAGTCGTAGTCGTCGGTCTTGTCCCATGGGATGTGAAGGGACACTCGGGGGGTGATGCCGGTGAAGGCATTGACCTGGGCGACGTCGTCGATCTTCTCATACGGGTCGCGAGGGACGCCCGCGGTGGTGAAGACGCGGAACCGAGTGCCTGAGTTACCGAAGGCCCAGCTGGGCAGCTCGATGGTCTGGGTCTTTAGCAGGCTGAGTGCCTCCGGGGGCAGGTCGGACAGGCGTGGGCTGGTCATAGCGGTTCTCCGTTTCTGCGCTCTGCGATGGGTTGTCAGTGGATCGGATCGAGGTATCGGGGGTGATGAAGGTGGGCTCGTCGCGGACATGGGGCGGGGCCGGTCGAGGGCTGGCTCTCAGGAGGGGCGGTCTCGACCGGCCGGCGATCACGCGTTGATCACGCGTTCCCCGTAACGTTCCATCTCGATCTCCTCCAGGCTCTTTCCCTGGGTCCTGGGTGCGCCGATCGTTCCGACGGCGGTGGCCACCACCAGGAACCCGATGAGGATGACGCCGTCGATCAGGAGTCCGCCCGGGCGGGCGAGGATGACAGGGAAGATCAAGGAGATGAGGCCGGAGGCGAGACGCACCACGAAGAAGACGATGCCCTGGGCCGCCGAGCGGTACGGGGTCGCGAACAGCTCAGGAGACCACACGGAGTAGAAAGCCTGCGCTGACGGACCCGCGGAGAGGCCCCAGATGACCGTGTAGCCGAAAGCGGTCCAGGCAGCGTCGGACGGGCCGAACACAAGGACGATCCAGGACACGATGGCGAGCACCCCACCCACCAGGTAGTGCCAGCGGTAGGGCACCCGGTCGACCAGACCCATGAAGATGAACGTCGAGATAATGACGAAGCCCCAGGAAAGCATGGAGAACAGGTCGGTCTGCAGAGTCTCGTAGCCCATGGAGCTGAGGATCGTGGGCAGGAAGATCCCGTTCTGTGAGGCCGCCTGGTTCCAGCACGTGTAGATGACTGCGAGGAACACCAGGGCGGTGATGTTGACGCGGCGGTTGAACAGCTTGCGGAAGGACGCCCACATCGAAGGAGGCTTGGCGTCCGCTCCGCCCTTGGCGGTCTCCCAGGTCTCGGACTCCTCAAGGCTGCGCCGGATGTACCAGGTGGCCAGGGCGATAGCGACGAGGTGGGCGAAGATGATACGGCTGCCGAGCAGGCCCAACGGAGTCAGTGCCGCCGCCAGTCCGAAACCGATGAACGGGCCGAAGGACCAGGCGAGCTGGGTGGCGCCGATGTGCCTGCCGCGCTGCTCGGTGGGAGCGAACTCCGCGATGTAGGTCCAGCCCGCGGGAACGGAGGCTCCCACTGCCAGGCCGATGATGATGAAACCGGCGAAGAGCATGGCCAGGTTGGACGTGAAGACGACGACGAGGCCACCGAGGGCGTAGAGAAGCAGGTCGTAGGTGTAGATGAACTTACGGCCGTACTTGTCGCACAGCGGCCCGCCGATGAGGGCGCCGATGGCGGCTCCGAAGGCGTTGGCGCTGAACGCGGCCAGAAGGCCGGCAATGGTGCCGTCGTCGTCAGGGAAGTACGCCTTGCCCCAGAAGCCGAGCGATGTCGCGATAGCGATGATGGAACCGGAGTCGATGTAGTTCGACATGGAGACGGCGGCAGTCGCCTTCCAGCCGGTCAGAGGGGTGCGAGCCATTCTCTCCTCCTTGAGAGATCTGTAGGTGGACGGAACAGGGCCTCACGCGAGGTGGAAGTACTGGGCGAGGATCTCGGGCGTACCGCCGTTGGGCTGGACGAAGTACTGGGCCATCTCCGCCTGCCAGCGCGTATTGACGTCGCTGTCTTCCATCGCCCTCATTGCGGCGGCGGTGTCATCGGACTCGAAGTAGCCGACGACGAGACCGTCCTCGGGTCGCAGGAAGAGGGAGTACCGGCGCCACCCGGCGTTGCTCAGAGCGTCGCGCATGTCCTGCCAGACGTGCTGGTGAACCTCGATGTACTCGGTCAGACGTTCGGGACGTACCCGGAGGAGGAAGCAGCAGCGCTGCCGCGAACGCTGTGCCGTGTGAGTAAGAAGCGTCGTGAGCCGATCCTGGTTGGCTGATGTGGAGGGTGAGGTGGTCATCGAACGTCCTTGTCCGTGCGAGGGGCCGTGAGCGGGGGTGGGGGAGCTGATGGGGCCCAACTGAAATGAATCGTTTCAATCAATGTAGCATCGCTTACTTGAGGCGGCAACCTCTGCTGGAGTGAGTAGACGTGCTGATCTCTCGTGCCTCGGTGCTCCACGATCCACGCCGATTCTCATGGGATGATGTCGCGGGTTCCCGTTGTGCCGGGTGGCAGGGGCCGATGCAATATGACTCAGGGTGCCGTCGCCGTCGAGAGGGGAGCGGCTGCGCTCGCGCTTCCGCTCAACCTGGAGGGTGCCGTGGATACAGGTGCGTCAGTGCGTCCTTCCGTGCGAGACGTCGCTGCCCATGCAGGCGTGTCCGTGGGCACCGTCTCCCACGTGCTCAATCATCCTGAGCGTGTCTCTGAGACGACTCGCAAGCGCGTGGAGGGGGCCATCGCGTCTCTGGGGTTCGTGCGTTCGGAGACCGCACGCCGTCTGCGCGATCGGGGATCGAGCGTTGTGGGAGTTGTCGTCCACGACGTGTCCAACCCTTTTTTCACCGAGGCTGCCCGTGGAATAGAGGATCGGCTGCGCGAGTCGGGGTGCGTACCGATGCTGTGCTCCTCGGATGCCGACTCTGTCCGCGAGCAGGAGATCCTCTCTCTCCTGGCCGGCATGGGAGTGCGAGGCGTCATCATCATGCCCTCGGCTACGACGCTGGACCGGCTCGGAATGATCGTGGAGCGCGGTATTCGGGTAGTTCTCCTGGACCATCCGCCCATTCCTGAGATGTCCACCGTCGTCGGAGACGATGTCGCAGGAGCTCGGGCTGCTATTTCTCACTTGCTGGAGATCGGTCACCGCAGGATTGGCTTCGTCAACGGTCCCCTCGCTATACGACAGGCGAAGGATCGGCACGACGGCGTCCTCAAGGAGCTCACTGCGAGAGGGCTCGACCCTGCAAGGGCTCTTCAGGAGGTCGAGTCTGAGGTCGACTCGAGGAGCTTCAACGCAGCCTCCGGGGCGGCGGGAGCGGCCCGGCTCCTGGATGGTCCGCTCCCGCCGTCGGCGATTTTCTGCGCCAATGACCAGATGGCGATCGGTGCCATGCGGGAGATACGTCGTCGCGGTCTGTCGATTCCTGGCGACGTGGCCATTGTCGGTTACGACGACATCTCCTTCGCAGCCGAGCTTATTACGCCGCTGACCAGCGTGCATCAGCCAATGCGTGAAATGGGTGTCGCGGCCGCTGAACTGCTTCTCGCCGAGGACGGACGGGTGCGTAGTGAGACCTTTATTCCGACGCTGGTGGTTCGGGAGTCAACGCTCGGATGATCGGCCTGTTTCGTCGGGCAGGGCACCCATTGTGAGGACTGTTGCCTAGCTGTATGAGAAACGGGCTCAGTCGACGGGGGAGAAGCGGACGGCCGTGCCTGATGCCGTCACCATGAGCATGCCGTTGTCGGAGCCCAGCGTCTCGTAGTCGATGTCGACGCCGACGACGCCCTCGGCGCCGAGCTCCTGAGCGCGCTGAACCATCTCCGCCAGGGCCGTCTCCCGGGCCTGGATGAGCTCGGTCTCATAGGTCTGGGAGCGGCCGCCCACGAAGTTGCGGAACCCCGCGGCCACGTCCTTGAGGAAGTTGACGCCCGCGATGGTCTCCCCGCAGACGACTCGCAGGTACTGCGTGACGGGGTAGCCCTCAACGGTGGGAGTGGTGGTGACGATCATGGGGTGCTTCTCCTCTTGTCGTGGAGTGATGGTGCCGGTGGCCAAAACCCTACTGCCCCGGAACGTCGTTGCGACCTCTCCTCACGGCTGGTGCCGAGCCAGTCTCAGCAGGCGGCTGTAGCGCTCGCTGATCTCCTCATGGGGTACGGGCACGTCGTCGAGCCTCCAGGACAACAGGTGCTCCAGGCTGAACCGGGGCGCGCAGCGCGAGCAGGAGACGGGTGATGCCGGGCGGCGCATCCGATCGACCTCATGGCCCGCTGGGCACCGACCCACCCAGCGGCCCCGGAGGCGCGGCGCCCGGGTGTCCACGAGCCGTCGCCCGGTGGCGCCCAGGCGGATCGCCTCCGCGGCCCAGACTGCATCGTGTCCGTGGTGGGCGCCCACGCGGGCGTGGGCGATCTCGTGCAGGATCGTCTCGCGCACCTGCTCCTCGTCGTACAGGCTCATGAGGTGACGGCTGAGTGTGAGCCGGCGTCGCGCATGGTCCGTCTGGCCGGCTCGACGACGCGCCCGGTCGAAGGCCAGCTCCCAGTCGCCGACGTCGGCCTCCTCCATGAGGGATCGTGCCAGGGCCAGGACGTCGGGAAGATTCACGGCCCCACAGTATGCGCCGCCGACCGCACCCCGTCGATGGCGGCGACGGAGACGGCCGGTGATGCCGATCGCCTCCAGCCGCCGGCGTGGAGCACCGGTTGTTCCGGGAAGTCATAGCGCCCGGAGACCGGTGCGCCCCGCCGTTGTGTGACACGATGACGTCGATGTCCCACCATCCCTCCAACCGACGCTCGCGGGCCCACCGAGGCGCCAGTGGTTCCAGCGCCTCCCAGCCGGCCCGCACTCCGCACCGCGCGGGCCCGACGGCGCAGCGCGGAGGTGAGCGTGCCCGAGGCGGCGGTCAGGGGCATCATCCCGGGCACGGTCGGGGCCACCGGGGAGGTGGCGAGCGTCCCGGCCGCCTTCGCGCCAGCGTCAGGCGCAGGAAACGAGGCAGGAGGAACCCGCTCCTGGCCTTCCTGCGCAGCCCGGTCGGCGTCGGTCTGGGCGCCTTCCTCATCACACTCCTGGTGGGCGTGATCGCGTTGCGTGCGGCCGGCTCCTCACTCAACGGACTCGCGGGCCTGGGGCAGCAGACCTCCCTGGGGACGGCGAGCTCCGCACCGGCTCCCCTGGTGCCCGATACGAGCGGGTTCGATGCCGCGCGCATCATCGACGATGAGGTCTTCTACGACGCCGACGCCATGACGCGCGAGGAGATCGCGGAATTCCTGGCACGGGTCAACGCCGGCTGCCAGCCGGGCAGCGACGGCACCGAGTGCCTGGCCACGGCCACCTTCTCCATGCAGGGGCGCGAGGCCAGTACCTTCTGCCCCGGCGGCACCAGGGATGCCTCGGGGCTCAGTGCGGCCGATGTCGTCTGGGAGGTCTCCCAGGCCTGCGACATCAACCCCCAGGTTCTCCTCGTCCTCATCCACAAGGAGCAGGGGCTGCTGACCGCCTCCGGCCGGACGCTGGGTGCCCGCGACTACGAGGCCGCGGCCGGTTACGCCTGCCCCGATCACGGAACCTGCGACCCTCAGTGGGCCGGTTTCTCCTCCCAGCTCTACGGGGCGGCCTCCCAGTTCCAGCGTTACCGTCTCAACCCGGGGACCTATGACGTGGTGGCGCAGCGACCGACCCAGATCGCCTACTCGCCCAACGGTCAGTGCGGCAGCGGCGAGCTCACGGTCGCGAACCAGGCGACGGCGGGCCTGTACAACTACACGCCCTTTCAGCCCAATGCGGCCGCCGGAAGCGGTGGAGACCAGTGCACCTCCTGGGGGAACTGGAACTTCTACGGCTACTTCAAGGCCCTTTTTGGAAGTCCGACGTTGGAGCCGTAAGTTCGGAGATGAGCCCCACGGATGCTGTCGTTCCAACGTTTGTGAGGTACTGTAGGGCAGTGCTCGGGAAGCCGTAACCGTATCGTCACCAAGCGTCATCATTTAGATGCATTATTTTCAGGTTTCTTTCAGACAGCGTCGGCAGAGTCATAGTCACCACTGGACGGTGGCGACCGCGAGGTACTGGGGAGTACCGCTGACCGGTGGGCACCGAGTCCGGGCCACAGCCAAGGGAATGTGCTCGGGCGTTTCAGTGAAGGAGGATCCGCTGCCGAATGGGAACCGGTAAGCGACCTCGTTGCGAAGGGCCCGGCCCGGTGGTTCAACCGGGGCGGGCCTTCGCAGTGCCTGGGCGTAGGGCCATCCGGCCCGCGCCCAGGCTTCTTTCCGAGGCCCGCTCGACGGACATGACATGATGCGAACATGACGTTGCCGCCGGTACTGGCGACCACCTGGGTCGTCATCGAGTACCTCATCAAGATCGCTGCGCTGGGCACGGTCCCCGAGAATCGCCGCCCGTCGTCGTCGACCGCGTGGCTGCTGCTCATCTTCCTGCTGCCCCTGGTAGGACTCCCGCTCTACCTGCTCATCGGCAGCCCGTGGGTGCACGGCACTCGTCGCCGTCAACAGCACACCGTCAACGAGATCACCCTCGACTACACCCGCGCCATGCCCGACCTGCCTCAAGGGGCCCAGCCCTCGACCTACCTGGCCGGGGCACTGCGCATGAACCGCCGGCTCACCGGGCTGCCCTGCGTCAGCGGCGAGGTGGTAGCCGTCCACGCTGAGCCGCGCACCACCTACGAGGCCATGGCCCGCGCCGTCGACGCCGCCACCGACCACGTCCACGTCGAGTTCTACATCATGAGCTGGGACGAGGTCACTGACGTCTTCTTCTCCTCCCTGGAGCGCGCGGTGGCCCGCGGGGTCACGGTGCGCCTCCTGCTGGACCACCTGGGCAGCCGCAAGTACCCCGGCTGGAAGCAGTTCTGCCAGCGCATGACCGACGCCGGCATCCACTGGCGGCTCATGATGCCGCTGCTGCCGCTCAAGCGACGCTGGCGCCGCCCGGACCTGCGCAACCATCGCAAGATCCTCGTCATCGACGGTGAGAAGGCCTTCATCGGCAGCCACAACGTCATCGACCCCACCTACAGGACCCGGCGCAACGTGCGCATCGGACGTCGCTGGGAGGACCTGTCCGTGGAGGTCACCGGGGAGATCGTCCTGGAGGCCCAGGCCATCTTCGCCATGGACTGGTACTTCGAGGCCGGCGAGCAGCTCGAGGCCTTCGACCTGGCCCTGGGAACGCCCTTGGAGACCCTGCCGGAGATGGCGGGGCTCCCGGGTGTCCTGGTGGGGACTCCGGCCCCGCGGCCGGGGCGGCCCGACGCCGTCGTCAACGCCATGCAGCTCGTGCCCTCCGGGCCCGGCTACCCCACCGAGCCGAACCTGCGGATGTTCCTGGCGCTCATCAACGGGGCCAAGCGGCGCGTGTCCATCACCAGCCCCTACTTCATCCCTGACGAGGCACTCCTGTCGGCGATGACGTCGGCCGCCTACCGGGGGGTGGAGGTCGAGCTGTTCGTGGGCAAGGAGTCCGACCAGTTCATCGTCAGCCATGCCCAGCGCTCCTACTACTCGGCGCTTCTGGCAGCAGGGGTGCGGATCTACCTCTACCCCTCGCCGACGGTCCTGCACTCGAAGTACATGACGGTCGACGACGAGGTCGGGGTCATCGGTTCCTCCAACATGGACTTCCGCTCCTTCGCCCTCAACTACGAGGTCATGCTGCTGGCCTTCGGCGGGGACCTCGACGACCTGCTGCGCATCAACGACGCCGACTACCGGGGCATCTGCACCGAGCTGACGGCCGAGGACTGGGCCACCGAGCCCTGGTACAACCGCTACGTGGACAACGTCTGCCGCCTCATGTCCGCCGTGCTGTAGGAACACCGGCCGGATCGACAGCTGACGACGTCGTCGGCCCCCGCACCTCAGAGGTGCGGGGGCCGACTGTGTGGAACCGGAGAAAGCGTCCGTGAGACGCCTGGGACGGAGAAACGGAGAAAGCAGGCGTCGCAGTGATCGTTCTTCCTCAATGACTCCAGGCTAGCCGCACCGGACATCGGTGCAATCGTCCCGCCGGGCGAATGGGGCGCCGGCCGACATCCTCCTGGGGGAGGAGATGTTGTCATCGCAAGGATGACGTCTCACGGTACGTCCGCGAAGGGACAGGGGGTGACCAGGCGAGTGGATCGAGGGCGGTCAGGCGATCTGGGCGCAGAGCTTGGTGATGCGCTGAAGGCTCACCTTGCGGCTCGTGCCCAGGGTCTGGGCGAACAGGCTGACCCGCAGCTCCTCGACCATCCAGCGCGCCTCCTCCAGCAGCGCCTCGCGCTGGGGATCGGCCGGCAGCGAGGCGGCCTTGACGCGGGCCTTGTCCACCACCTCCTGGGCCTGGGAGACCTGGAAGGCCAGAGCCGCATCCTGGGAGGCTCCCGACGGCGAGGAGGCCGCCTTCTCCACCCGCATCACCAGCGCCCTCAGGTAGCGCTCCAGATACGCCAGGTGCTCCGGCGGAGTGGCGGCGATGAAGCCGTCCGGGACCAGGGCCGCCGCGTGCTCGCGCACCTCCTGGAGCGTGCCCAGCAGAGTCAGCGAGGTGCGCTCGCCCACCGCACGATCCACCTCCCGGGAAGCCTTGAGCGCCGCTGCGGCATGCTGCGCCACCCGGTAGACCTCGTCCTCGAGCTCATCGCGCATGACCCCGACCAGGGAGGCGAAGACCTCCCGCCTGCGCACCTCGGCCAGCGGCGTGCCGGACTCCGAGGCCGCCCAGCGCCCGGCCACGACCCGCGCAGCGGCTGCCTCCATGTCCTCCACCAGCGCCTCGGTGCTCCGGTAGGGGCTGGCCGCCAGGATGAGCGACTCCTGCGCGCTCCATCGGCTCTTCACCCGAGCCGTCGGTAAGGCGGTCCGCGCCAGGGCCAGCGCCGTGACCCCGGCGCCGTGAGCGCCACGCTGGGCGACGGCGTCGGGCAGGATCCTCAGGTCCGCGCTCCTGGTCGAGGTGGCCACCAGGGCCGGGTAGCCGCGCACCACCAGGCCGGCCCGGCCCGCCGACTCCACCGAGGCCGGGATCGTCGATCCGTCCGGGTCGCCGAGGCCCGGTACACCGCTGGGCCAGTCGGTCAGGCCGTTGCGCTCCTCCAGACCGGTGCCGGCCCCGGTGGCTTCGGCAGCGCCGTCGGGACGCCGGGCGACAGCAACCTGCCCACCTTTCCTCCTGCGCCCCTTGCGGCCGGACCTCCCGCCGCTGCCCCGAGACTCCTGGCGCTCCTGGGCCTCGGCCATCGCCTGAGCCAGAGCACCGCGCACCGCGGAGCGCACGGCGGCCTCCGTCTTTCCCGACAGCCGCTGCTGGAGCGAGACCAGGTCCCGGCCGCGGCCGATGACCCGGCCCTGCGCGTCCAGGGCCGCGAAGGCCATCGCCAGGTGATCCGGCAGCCGCTCGGCGGCCTCGGCCCAGTCGTCCTCCGTGATCTCCACACCCCTGAGCCGGGAGACCACTCGGCCGAAGGCCTCCTCGAAGGGGATCTCCGGGCAGCTCGCGCCCGGCGGCGTCGGGAAGTCCCGCTCGATCTGCGCCCGCACCTGGGCGCCCACGTCCGGGGCCGGTACCAGCTGGCGGCGCACCCGCTTGGGCAGCGCCCGGATCGTGGCCACGCACAGCTCGGGGCGCATGCCCGGCACCAGCCAGTCGAAGCCCTCCGGGCTCAGGCGCCCCAGCACCTCCACCGGTACCTGGACGCTGACCCCGTCCTCGGCCTGGCCCGGCTCGAAGACGTAGTTCAGGCTCAGGGTGAGGTCGCCCTGCACCCACGTGTCCGGGAAGCCGCTGGCGTCGTCCCCACCGGGCAGCAGCAGCTCGCGCGTGAAGTCCAGCAGGTCCGGGGCGGTGCGCCGCTGATCCTTCCACCACGCATCGAAGGCCGCCGCCGAGGTCACCTCCTCGGGGACGCGGTCGTCGTAGAAGTCGAACAGGGCGGTGTCGTCGGCCAGCAGGCCGTGCTCGCGTCGACGCCGCTCCACGTCCTGGAGCTCCTCGATGAGGGCCCGGTTGCGCTCCACGAAGCCGTGCCGGGCGTGCCAGCCGCCCTCCACCAGGCCCGAGCGGATGAACATCTCCCGAGCGACCTGGCGGGCCGAGTCCGTTCCCACGCTCGCCAGCGTCGCCGGCCGGTCCGCCACCAGGGTCATCCCGTAGAGCAGCACCTTCTCGTGGACCATGGCCGCCCCCTGGCGGGTCGACCAGTAGGGCTCGCCGAACACGCGGCGGGTCAGGCCCGCCCGGTCCGCCACCTGCTCGATCCACCGGGAGTCCACCTTGGCCACCGTGCGTGCGAAGAGCCGGGAGGTCTCCACCAGCTCGGCAGTCATCACCCAGTCGTAGGTCTTGCGGCGCAGGCCCGAGCCCGGCCAGATCGTGAAGCGCGTCCCGCGCGCACCGGCGTACTCCCGACGCCGCTCGTCCCAGTTGCCCACGTTGGACAGCAGCCCCACCAGCAGCGAGCGGTGGATCGCGTCGGCGTCGGGAGTGTCTGCGCTGCGCCCCAGGGCCACGACGGCGGCCGCCACGCCCCCGTTGGCGATCTGGGCGGCGTGGCTGCCCGGCTCCAGGGCCTCGGTGGCGGCCCGGATCGAGCGGGCCGTGGGCAGCTCCACCGGGGCGGCGTCCAGGCCGAGGGGACGGGCGAGCTGACGCAGCTGGGCGTGGACGTCCTGCCACTCGCGCACCCGCAGGTAGTGCAGGAACTCGGCGCGGCACATGCGCCGGAACGCCGAGCCTGACAGCTCCCGGCTCTGGGTGCGCAGGTAGCGCCACAGGTTCAAGTAGGTCAGGAAGTCGCTCGTCGGGTCGGCGAAGCGCCGGTGCAGGGCGTCAGAGGCCTCCTGCTTGTCCGCTGGGCGCTCGCGCACGTCCTGGATGGACAGGGCCGCCACGATGACCATGACCTCCCCGACGCAGCCCAGCTCTCCCGCCTCCAGGAGCATGCGCCCCAAGCGCGGGTCGATCGGCAGGCGGGCCAGGCGTCGCCCGATCTCCGTCAGACGCGGCCCCCTCCGGCCCTGCCCGGAGACGTCGTCGGACCGGGCGGAGGCGGACCCGGCCGGCTCGATCGCACCGATCTCCGTGAGCAGCTGCAGGCCGGAGCGGACCTGACGGGAGTCGGGGGCGTCCAGGAAGGGGAAGTCCTCCACCGCCCCCAGCCCCAGGGCCGCCATCTGCAGAATGACGCTGGCCAGCGAGGTGCGCAGGATCTCCGGCTCGGTGTACTCCGGGCGCGCCTCGAAGTCGGCCTGTGAGTATAGACGGATCGCGATGCCGTCGGCCACGCGCCCGCAGCGGCCCGCCCGCTGGTTGGCACTGGCCCGGCTGACCGGCTCGATCGGCAGGCGCTGGACCTTGGTGCGGTTGGAGTAGCGGGAGATGCGCGCCAGGCCCGGGTCGACGACGTAACGGATGCCAGGAACCGTCAGGGAGGTCTCGGCCACGTTCGTGGCCAGGACGATGCGGCGCACCCGATGGGCCTCGAAGACCCGGTGCTGCTCGGCGGCGCTCAGGCGCGAGTACAGGGGTACGACCTCAATGGCGCCCGGCGTGCGCGAGCGGCCGTCGGGCGTGTAGCGCGCCCCCAGATGGTCGATGAGGGCCGCCTCGGTGTCGCGGATGTCGCGCTCACCGGCCAGGAAGATGAGGATGTCGCCGCTGGGCTCGCCCAGGAGCTCGTCGACGGCGTCGAGGATCCCGGTCACCTGGTCCTTGGGCTCGCCGGCCTCGGTGCTCGCTCCGCCGGGAGCGGTACGGCCTCGGCCCTTGCCGCGAGCGCCCTGGTTCCGGGGAGCGAGCGACGTGGAGCCGGCAGTGGAGCGGATGGCCTCGCGGCGGGCCCGTGCGGCGGCGCGCACCGCCGGGTCGGGGGAGGTCAGGGCCTCCAGCTCGGTCTCGCTCAGCTCGCCGGGAGCCGCCGGGCCGGGCCGGGACCCGGCGGCGGCGCCGGCCGGCTCGCCGGTGTCGTCGGAGTCGGGCTCGACGTCGTCGGGAGCCAGTGGACGGTAGCGGACCTCGACGGGGTAGGTGCGCCCGGAGACCTCGATGACCGGGGCGGGAACGGTGAAGGGCCGCCCCCGGTCGCCGATCTGCTCGCGGCCGAAGTGCTCGGCGAAGCGCTCGGAGTCGATGGTGGCCGAGGTGATGATGACCTTGAGGTCGGGGCGCTGGGGCAGCAGGCGCGCCAGGTAGCCCAGGATGAAGTCGATGTTGAGGCTGCGCTCGTGGGCCTCGTCCACGATGATCGTGTCGTAGCGGCGCAGCTGGGGGTCGGACTGGATCTCCGCCAGCAGGATGCCGTCGGTCATGAGCTTGACCAGGGTGTTCTTGCCGACCTCCTCGGTGAAGCGCACCTGGTAGCCGACGACGCCGCCCGGCCCGATCGGGGTGCCCAGCTCGGAGGCGATGCGCTCGGCCACGCTGCGGGCGGCGATGCGCCGCGGCTGGGTGTGGCCGATCATCCCGGTCACGCCCCGGCCCAGCTCCAGGCAGATCTTGGGCAGCTGGGTGGTCTTACCACTGCCGGTCTCGCCGGCGACGATGACGACCTGGTGGTCGGCGATGGCCGCGGCGATCTCTTCGCGGCGGGCGGAGACCGGCAGCTCCTCGGGGTAGACGATCGCCGGGACGGCTGCAGCGCGGGCGGCGAGCTGCTCGGGGGAGTAGCCCCTCCAGGTGCTGCGACGTCGGCTCGGGCCCTTGCCTGAGCGCCGAGCCTGGCGGCTGCGGCCATCGCTGCGTGGGTTGCGCCGGCCCTGCTTGGCCGGTGCGCCACCGGTACCGCGTTCGCCCTGCTCACCAGGTTTCTCCTCACGCTGGTCCTTGCCCTGACCACTGCTGTGCCCGCCGGCCTGATCGCCGCTGTGACCCTGGTACCGATCCTCGCCCTGTTTCATAGGTGGCCCATTGTCCCCCATGGATGCGGGTTCGTTTGTCCGGGACGCCGATCGTGCTGAGCTCCTCGGTTACGGAAGCTGGCAGAAGGCCGCCGGGGTCTGGTTGAGTGCGGACATGACTCGACGTCAACAGCTTCTTCGGTGGGGTCCTGTCGTGGCCGTCGTCGCCCTGACGTTGGTGAGCGTTCTGCCCCCGACGACGGTCTTCCCCTGCGCCCAGCTCATTGCGTTGCGCTCGCTGCTGGCGGTCGGCGCGGCGTCCTTGGGCCTTCTGCTCCTCACGGTCGCGATCCTGTGGCGTCGTCGGCGGCGTGGGCAGCCGTCTCGGACTGGGCCGGGAACCTGCCGGACGGGTGTGCGTACCGCAGTGGTTGGACTGGTTTTTCTGCTGGTGGCGGGGGCTCATGGCGGCGTTCTGGTGTCCAGGGGGCTTCGACAACGACCCGTCGATGCCGGCGCCGTGAGCGTCTTGAGCCTCAACACTGAGCGGGAGGGCGCAGATGTCGAGGCGGTTGCAGGGCTGGCGGATGCGGTGGGGGCCGACGTCCTCGTGCTGCCGGAGACGACTCAGCGCTACGGACGGCGGCTGGCCGATGCCCTGACCGAGCAGAAGAAGGAGAGCGGCGCGCAGCCCCCGAGCTTCGCGGTCTTCTCCGACACCGCCATGCCCTCCGACCTGGCTGAGCAGGGGATCGACCAGAACTCCGACCCGGCGTACTCCACGACCGTCCTCGTCGCCTCCCGACTGGGCGGCTACAGGCAGGTGGAGGAATCTGCCGGGGCCGGTTTCGGTACGGTCAGGCTGGAGCCGGAGAGCGGCGACGGCCCCGTCATCGTCGGTGCTCACACCTACCCGCCGCTTCCGGGGGCGATGACGTGGTGGAGGAGCTCGGTGACCGACGTCGCCTCCCTGTGCCGCCGGCCGCCCGCCGGGCTGATTGTGGCCGGGGACTTCAACGCCACCCGCGATCATGCCCCGCTGTGGAACCTGGGCGGCTGCGTCAGTGCGGGGGAGCAAGCGGGTATCGGCGGCTTGGCCACCTGGCCCAGCAGCACGGGCACGACCCTGCTCGGCGCCACCATCGACCACGTCTTTGTCGACGGCACGGTCTGGGAAGGAAAGGGGGGAAGGGTCGTCACCATTCCCGGTACCGACCACAGGGCCGTCGTCGTCCGGCTATCCGACTAATCGCAGCAGCCACCGGTCATTGACCTCAGCGCAGTCGGCGGCGGGCCCACTCCAGGCTCAGGCGGGCGACCTCCTCCTGGGCCTGGTCCAGGGACTCGGCGTGGACGTGGACCATCTGGCTGGAGTCGGGCAGCAGCGGGAAGCCCTCGGCCGTGGCCTCTGCGGTGTTCGGCAACTCGTTGGACAGCACGCCGTGCACCATGAGCACTGGCCAGGGCAGGTCCGCCAGGGTGCGCTGCGGCTCCTGCATGGAGAAGTCCGCCAGCGTCTCCTTGGACAGGACGTTCCACTCGCGCGAGTTGGGGTTGTCATCCACCAGGCGCGTCAGCCCGTGCTGGGCGAGCTCGTCGAGCTGCTCGGGGGAGAAGACCTCCTCCCACAGAATCGACTGCGGGCCCACGATCGCCCCCACGAGCACGGCCGTACGCACCTGCTCGGGGCGCGCCAGGAGCGCGGCCGTCGCCCCGAAACCGTTGGCGTGAATCATCTGCCGCGTGAAGCCCAGGTCCGCCAGCCAGCTCGAGGCGGCGCGCAGGTCCTCAGCCTCTCCCGCCAGGGTGATGACGTCGTCGTCGGACTCTCCCAGGCCCGAGAAGTCCAGACTAAATGTGGCCAGGCCCGCCTCGCGGTAACGGGCGCCGATCCGGTCCAGGCGGCCGCCCTGGCCATGCCGGTCGGTGAGGAAGTCGTGCGCCAGCAGGACGACGCCCTCGTCCCGAGCCGGTCGGGGCTGGTCGTCGTCGGGCGTCGTGGAAACCTCCAGATCGATCGGAGCGGCCCCTGCGGGCAGGCTGAGGGTGCCGGCCAGGGTGATCCCGCGGGGGGTATCGATACGGACGTCGCTCATGGGGTCAACCTAAGACAGAAAATAGGGGTGGTCATGGGGGTCATGAGGATAGTTGTCCCGATTGCGCTTCCAGCGTGATGGGAGTGCCGAGGCCCCCGGCCGAGCGGAGGGCTGTGGATATCTACGAACCGTGCAGTTTCCTCGACAATGCGTTGTGACGACGCTTGACGGCGCTCGGCAGATGGGCGGGTGGCGGAACGGGGCGAAGCGCAGTGCGGGCCTGGGACGGGGCTGCGGCGTCGGGCGTCGCCCCGGACAGCACGGGGCGGCGCCCACCGTCGAGGTCTGGGCGGATGGGGCAAAAGCTTCGAGGGTCCGGCCGGGCTACCTGGCTACTCGGGCAGCGGCACCGCGCGGACCGCCTCGACGGCGCGTCGTACCAGGTCCTCATCGGTGCGCTGGGGCTCGTCGGGGCTCAGGCCCTCACGCGGACAGCGCATGTGGACCTCGCGCACGCCGGTGGACTCCACCAGGTCGACCAGGCCGTGGGGGCGCACGGCCCCGGCCGCGACAACGATCGGCCCGCCGCTGGCCACCAGCCCGGCGATCACCGAGGCGCCGTCGGCCGCCGTCTGCGCCGCGCCGCTGGTCAGGACATAGCGCACGCCGAGTCCCTCCAGGTCCCCGTAGGCCTCGACCGTGTCACGGCAGCGGTCGAAGGCCCGGTGGAAGGTGACCGGGGCGCCGTTGGCCATGTCGACCAGCAGGCGCACCAGGCCGCGGTCGATCACTCCGTCCTCGGTCAGGGCGCCGACGACGAAGCCCAGGTCCACGGCCGGCGGCAGCTCCCCTCGCCCTCCTCCGGTGGCCTGGGGGCGGGTGAACTCGGCCATTTCCAGGGCCAGGGATGCGATACGTCGCACGTCGGCGATCATGGCCCGGCCCTCATCGGCGTCGTAGACGAAGGAGCCGCCACGGGGGCGGATGAGGACCCGCAGGCCGAAGGGTGCGGCGGCCTCGGGCTTGTCCGCCCAGTGGGCGCCGGCCTGGGCGCGGCGCTGCTCCACCTGCTCGGCGGCCGCGAAGATGGCCGCCTCCACGGTGCCGATCGAGGGGGTGGTGCCGGCGGCGGTGAGGTTGTCGCCCAGCTCGGCGCGGTCGGCCCCGGCTCGGGCGGAGATCCTCACGCCCTCAACGTCCTCGACGCAGGTCTCCAGGACGACGTGGTCGGGGCGGCGCCAGGTGGGGGTGGGGGCGGTGATCGTATGCTGGCGCAGCGACGGTGCTGAGCCGGTGAGCCTCATTGCGTTCATGGGGCCGAGTCTGGCATGTCCCGACGTTGATGAAAACCGGGTAGATGTCAGATGTCCTCGAGGTCCTCGTAGGACTTGGGGTCCTCGATCGGCTCCAGGTGCGCCGAGATGCGCAGGCTCGCATCGGCGTCGACCAGCTCGTCGATGACCTGCTCGGTGAAGTCGTGTCCCTTCTTGACGCTCCAGGCCGCGGGGACCAGCACGTGCAGCTCCATGAAGCGCCGGTTGCCGGCCTCGCGCACCCGCACCGCGTGAAAGTCGATCATGCCCTCCTTGCGGTGGCGCTCCAGGACCGTCGCGACACTGTGAAGCACCTCGGTGGAGGGGGCGATGTCCATGAGCCCGCCCACCGAGTCGCGGATGAGCGTGAAGCCGGTCCACATGATGTTGAGTCCGGCCCCCAGGGCGACGACGGCGTCGAGCACGGCCGAGTCGAAGACCGCCACCAGCGCCACCCCGACCAGGACCGCGGCGGAGGTGACGACGTCGGTGGCCAGGTGCTTGGCGTCGGCCACCAGGGTCATGGAGCGCTCGCGGCGCCCCGCCCGGTAGAGCACCCACGCCGCCGCCCCGTTGAGGAGCGAGGCGACCACCGAGACCGCCAGGCCCACCCCCAGCTGCTCGGGCATCTGCGGGGTGATGAGGCGCCCGATGGCGGAGATGATGATGAAGGCGGCCGCCACGAAGATCATGACGCCCTCGACGACGGCCGAGAAGTACTCGGCCTTGGAGTGGCCGAACTGGTGGTCGGCGTCGGCGGGCTTGGCCGCGATCCTCAGGACGACGAGCGCCATGACGGCGGCGATCAGGTTGATCACCGACTCGGCGGCGTCGGAGAGCAGTCCCACCGAGCCGGTCATCCAGGCCGCGGCCCCCTTGAGCGCGATCGTGCCCAGGGCCGCCGCAATGGAGAGCCACGCATAGCTGCTCAGGTCCTTGGGGGGTGCGTATCGTGAAGACACTCCCCGATCATCGCGTGGGCCGGTGCGCCCTGACCACCTGAGGTTTCGCATCGCCGCAATACTCTGGGCCGTCGCGGCCGGGTGCCGGGCCCCTGGGCCGCCGTGGGCTAAGGTGTCGCCGGGCGCCGGGCGCCGGAGACCCGGCCGACACCGGGGCAGACGACGGCTCTCAGTAGCCACGGCATCAGTGAAAGGCGGGGGATCGGAGTGCTGGACGGCTCGTCCCTCGCGCTGCACATGCCGGCCTCCCTCACCGACACCTTCCGGGTGCTCGACCTGTGCGGCGTCCTGCTCAACGGGATCCTGGGCGGGCTCATCGCCCGGCGCAAGAACTTCGACCTGGTGGGCTTCGTCGTCCTAGCCATGCTCACAGCCACCGCCGGCGGCATCCTGCGTGACGTCATGATCCAGGCCGGACCGCCCTTCGCCCTGACCGACCCCTACTACCTCTACACCGCCTGCCTGGGGGCGACGATCGCCTGGTTCGTGCCCCTGACCTCGCGGCCCACCCGGCGCCTGCTGGTGGTGGCCGACGCCGTCATCCTGGGGTGCTGGGCCGCCACCGGCGCATCCAAGGCCCTCACCCACGGGCTCGGCGTCATGCCGGCCCTGCTGCTGGGCTGCCTCACGGCGATCGGCGGCTCCATGATCCGTGACGTCGCGGTGGGGGAGACCCCGGCGGTCTTCGGCGGCAACAAGCTCTACGCGATCCCGGCGCTCATCGCCGCCGGTACCCAGGTCCTGGCCGTGAGGGCGGGGGTGGCCGACGCGCACGCCATGCTGGTGTCCACCGCCGTCGGGGCGGGCCTGTGCGTGCTCGCCTACTGGCGCTCATGGCAGCTGCCGGTCATCTCCGACCGGGAGCGGCGCCGGGCCGGGCGCCGCAGTGGGGCGGGGGCGCTGGTCGGCTGGCGCCGGGCACTCATGATGGGGCCGCTCAAGGCGCCGGCCTGGCGCGGCCGGGCCGGACGGGGCGCAGACGCCGGCACGTCGCTGGGCCCGGCGACCGCTGAGAGCCGTGCGGAGGCCGAGGCCGCTGAGGGGTGCGAGGTCCGTGAGGACTGCGAGGACCGCGAGGACTGTGAGGACATGGAACGGGGCGCCTCGACGTCGTCGAAGCACCCCGGTCGTACTAGTCAGTGCTAGTCAGCGGTCCACTCCTGGGGCCACTCCCGGTTCAGCCGGCCTCAGCCGGCCTCACTGACCGGGCGCAGGCTGGCCTCGCTGGCGTCGACGGGCTGGGACTGACCACTGCTCTTGGCTGATGGCGTCCCGAACAGCCGCTCCTTGACGGCGTCGGCGACCTTCTCGGTAACGGCCTCGCCCTGGGTGCGCACGGCCTGCTTGACGTGGCTGGAGGCGGCGTCGACCCGGGTGCGCACGAAGGGCTGCTCGGCGACCCTCGAGGCGGCCGACTTGATGCGCTCGTACTGGGCGCGCCCCGCGCGGGTCCCGAGCACGTATCCCGCGCCGAGTCCGAGGATGAAGGGGATCTTGCCGGCCATATCTGTCTCCTGAGCTTGAGGGAAGCGCTGGTTGATGCGTCATCACCATACCGGCCACGAACCGGGACGGCCGCCATGAGAGCCGACCATCGGCGTCCTGATCGCCCACAGCGTCATGCGCGGAGCGGCGTCCGGCGCGTGTGCGGTGGCATGCGCGGTGCTGCGCTCGCCATCACATGGTGGCCAGGGCAGCATCGTCATCGGCTGCGGTGAGGTTCCCAGCGGAGTTCTCAGCACTGGTTCCGTGGGTGCCCGAGCGGGAGCTGTTCAGGTCGTCGGGTGAGACGGTGGTGATGTAGGAGCGTCCGCCCAGGATCACGCCGAGCGCCACCAGCAGGCCGGTGCCCATGAGGGTGGCCACCTGCAGCACGTTGAGGTCGGCCAGGATCGCGTGGCGTCGCAGTGAGGCTGCGGTCGAGGGGGCGGAACCCTTGCGGGCTGCCGAGCGGGTCGTCGGGGTTGTCGGGTCGCTCGCGGGCGCGGCGGTCGGAACGATCGAGGAGTCCTTGGGGAGGGGGGACATGTGCTTCCTCCTGTTCATTGGGGATGGGAGCGGGGACGTCTGCCCCAGTGGCGGAACCAGGTAACTGCCGGGACCTGTCGGCCTCGTACGGTGGGCCTGTGATGTCTCTGTGAAGAGATGAGACGGGGTGTGAAATCGCTCGCTGCCGGGGATCGGCCATGACGGAGGCGGCGACGTGAGACATGCCGCACCGACGGTTGCGCCCGAGGGCCGTCAGCGGCGTGGTGCGGCCTCCAGCAGCTCTCGGGGCAGGAGCCGGGCCAGCTCGTAGCCGTCGGCGCCCACGACGACGGGCACGTCGGCCTCGGCCAGGGTGCGTGCCTCGGGCCCGATCCCCATGGGGCGGGCGGTCAGCCCTCCGGCGAGTACCTGCTGTGTGGCGGTCAGGCGCCGGATGGCGACGACGGCGATCCGGTCGGCGTGGTGGAGGGCTGCCTCGCCGTAGATGAGTGGGTCGTGCTGGCCGTCGTCGCCGAAGAGGATCCAGGTGATCTGGGGCAGGTCGATCATGAGCCGGCGCAGCTCGGTGCGCTTGTGCTCGATCCCCGAGCGGAACCAGCCGGTGTTGGTCAGCCCCCAGTCGGTCATGAGCGCGGGGCCGGAGGGGAATCCGTGGCGGGAGAAGAAGGAGCGCAGGGTGGGCACGACGTTCCACGCTCCGGTGGACAGGTACATCATCGGGGTGCCCGGGTGGGCGGCCCGGATGCGCGAGTAGAGCTCGGCCATCCCGGGGACGGGCTCTCTCGCCGAGGAGTACTTGACGAGCTGGTTCCAGGCGGCCACGAGCACACGGGGGACGTGCGTGATCATCGCGGTGTCATCGATGTCGGAGATGATGCCCAGGCGCGGGCCCTCGGGGATGATGAGGACCTTGGCGGCGACGGCCTCGGCCCCCATCGCCTCGATCCGGGCCTCGTGCCAGCCCGGCTCCAGACCGTGGTCGCGCACGACGACGTCGATGTAGCCGCCGCGATCGGCCCGCGTGCGCACACTGGCCCGGCCCACGTGGACGGTCACCGGCAGGAAGGCCACCGGCACCTCGATGAACAGACGCCAGCCGCGCTGGGCGTCGAGCAGGCTGGTCAGGGCGAAGTCGCGGGCCTGGGCGGGGCTGACCGGGAGGGAGGCCGGCAGGGATCGGAACAGCGGCCCCTCGGCCGGAGCGTTCTGGGGGCGCATCACCATGCGAGCCAGGACCCGGGCCATGGAGGCGGGGCGAGAGGCCTCAGAGGAGGCTGCTGGAGAGACGGGTTGAGGATCCGGGGGAGCGGTCGGGCGGTCGGCGGCCTCGGTGCGCGTGTGGACGGGCCTGCGGTGCCGCCCCGACGTCGGCCCAGGCAGGTCTGACGGTTCTGACTGAGCCGGTGTGCTGGTGCCGTAGCCGTCGTAGGGGATGACGCGGGGGCGCCAGCCCTGGCGCTTGAGGACGGGGACGGAGTCGCGGTGGAAGTGGTCCTCGACGGCGCGGGCGATGTCGAAAAGGGGCACCACCCGATCCTAGATGACGGGCCTCATCGAGGAGGGGCTGATGCGAAGGCAGGTTCTGGGCGGAGCTTGGGACGACGGGGGTGATCTCGGACGAGCCGGTCCCGTTCGGGGACGTACTTTTTGATCGGGGACTGCGTTCTCCCGCAAACGACTGGGGCCCGACCGTCGTCGTTTGCGGGAGAAGTACGTCCTGGATGGAAATCGCAGTCCCCGATGCGTGCGGCCAATCGCCCTGCACCGCCGTCGAGACCGGCCGGGCTCAGCAGGGGGCGGCAGGGAATGGCCGGGATCGGCCGGGAGTCGCCGGTCATCTTGCCCGATGGGGTGGGCTTGATCGCGTTGCCGAAGGGGTGTGCACAGTCGCGCCGGCGGTGCAGTACCAGCGGCCACCACGAGGACGACCACATCGCCTCCTCATGGAGGAGGGGACCCTGCGACGGCAGGTTCCGGGCAGCGCTGGTGGTGAGAGATCTCAGCGGTGCGAGACCACCTGGTGCCGGCCGGCTGCCCACCACAGGGCCGCCCCGCAGCCCAGGGCCCACCAGGTGTAGCTCGAGCCGACGACCTTGGCCCAGGCCGGCCAGCTCTGCTCGACGTGGTTCTGCTCGGGGAACCACCACTGCATCGCCAGGACGAAGACAAGAATCCCGGCGAGCCCGGCCACTCCGAGCGTGGCGGAGCGCCAGCGCCAGGCCGCCGCCCCCACCGACACGAGCGCCGGCAGGCACCACACCCAGTGGTGCGACCAGGAGATGGGGGAGATGAGCAGCCCCAGCACCATGACCACGTTCACCTGGAGCGCCAGGACCAGGCCGGCGTCGCCGGCTTCGACGTCGGGGTCCCGCAGCCGGTCCAGCCGGCGGCACAGGAGCCATGCCGCCAGCACCGTCAGCAGCGAGCAGGCTGCCCAGGTCGGGTTCCAGGCCGGCTCCGGCAATGCCCGGGCGATGGCGCCCTTGAAGTTCTGGTTGCCCGAGTAGTCGGCGAAGCCGGCACGTCCCGGGTCCCACATGGCCCACGTGAAGAACCGCCAGCTCTCCGTAGGGGCGAACAGTCCCGCCAGGGCCGTCAGGCCGACGGCGCTGCCCGCCATGGTGGCGGCGGCCCGCCACTCGCGGCGCGCCAGGAAGACCAGGATCGCCACCGCCGGCGTCAGCTTAATCCCGGCCGCCAGGCCGCTGAGGACCCCGCGCCACCGTGAGCGGCCGGGGACCACGAGCAGGTCGACGGCGACCAGCGCCATGAGGATGGCGTTGACCTGCGCGTACTCCATGGTCTTGGGGAAAGGCTCCAGCACGACGACTCCGAGCAGGGCGATCCACGGCGCCAGGCCGTGCGCCGTCCTGATCCTGGCCCCTAGGCGCCTGAGGACCGCGTACGTCGTCACGGCGGCGCACAGCGGGGTGGCAACGACCAGCAGCGCGGTGGCCGACTGGTACGACATCCAGGTCAGGGGCGTGATGACCCAGGCTGCCAGCGGCGTGTAGGTGAAAGGCCACAGGTGCTGCGGCGGGTTGGCGTACCAGTTGTAGAGGTCTCCGCCGTTGAGCCACTGATGAACCGCCTCGTAGTAGACGAAGGAGTCCAGCTTGAAGACCCACTGGCCGCTCTCGTCCACCAAGGACCGGTGGGCCGGCACCAGGAGCGCCAGCCAGCCGAGGACGGCGACGACCGGCGCGCGAGTCGCCGCGACCAGGCGCGAGAACCGCGGGACCGACGCGCGCTCCTCATGGTCCTGACGATCATCAGTGCCGGAGCCGGGCCTCGATGAGAGGGACTCGTGTTGTGGGTTGTCTGCTATGGACATCGTGCAGAGTGTAGAAGAGGCACAGAGCCTGCCGGGAATCGAGCGCGGAGCGGCTGAGCGTCAGTGGGCGGCCAGGGAGCGGGTGGTCCGTGCGCGCCTGAGGGCGGGCAGGCCCAGGATCCCGGCTGCGACGGCGGCCCAGGCGAAACCGGCCACCGTCAGGTAGCCGGCACGTGAGCCGCCGGCGTCCGTGGCCTGCCCCGCCAGCAGGGAGCCGACCGAGACCCCGACGTTGAGCGCGGTACTCACCCAGGCCAGTCCCTCGGTGAGCTGTGAGGGGGCCACCGTGACCTGCACGATGTTGTTGCCGCTGGTCAGGGTCGGGGCGATGGCCAGCCCCGTCATGAGCGCCAGGACCGACAGCACCACGAGGCTCGGGGCCAGGCTGAAGGTCGAGGTGCCCACCGCCAGCGCCACCAGGCCGGCCATGAGCTGCTTCCACAGCGGCCACCCCCACGTGCGTGATCCGTAGACGAGCGCCGCGGCGAAGGACCCCACTCCCCAGACGGCCAGCACGAGCCCGGAGGCCGACTTGTGGCCGGCCTCGGTGGCGAAGGCGACCGCGGCGACGTCGTTGGCCCCGAACATGGCCCCCGAGAGCAGGAAGACGACGATGGTGGCCACGACGGCGCCGTAGCGCAGGACCGGACGGTATCCCGTTGTGGTTCCCGCACCGGGATCCATAGCGGAGACGGCCGCGGCGTCCCTGGCGGCCGCCTTGGCTGCGCGCCGCGGCCGGCGGGGGTGCGGGGCGGGCTCGGTGGCGCGCTGGGCGAGGAACCACAGCCCGCCCACCGTCTGCATCGCCAGGCAGACGAGCCATCCCGAGGTCACCGGCAGGACCGGCGTCGTGCACAGGGCGGTGGCCAGCACCGGGCCGAGAATGAAGGCCACCTCGTCCAGGGCCGCCTCCAGGGAGAAGGCCGCGTGGACGTCCTCGGGGCGAGAGATCAGCGCGGTCCAGCGCGCCCGCACCAGCGAGCCCATCGAGCCGGCCAGCCCTCCCGCCAGCGCGGCCAGCACAGCCAGGACTCCCAGGTGCGCGTGCACCGTGGCGGCGGCGACCAGCCCGGCCAGGCTCGCCGCTGAGACGACGAGCGCCGGCAGCATGACCCGCGACTGGCCGTACCGGTCGACGCACCGGGCCAGGACCGGCGCGCCGACCGCCAGCGCCACGAAGTTCGCGGCGCTGACCAGGCCCGCCGCCGTGTAGGAGCCGTAAAGCCCCTCGACAGCGAGGATCGTGGAGATCCCCACCATCGACATGGGGAACCGGGCGATGAGGCCGGCGGTCGTGAACGACCGGGCCCCGGACAGGTTGAGGATCGCGTTGTAGGAGGTGGCCATGTCAGAAGCTGTGAGCTGTCAGTGGTGCTGGGAGAGGACCGACGCGGGGTGGAGGAGTCGGACCGAGACGGAACCGCTCAGCGGGCGTGGCTGGTGGACTCGACCCCCTCGCGGCTGAGGGTGAAGCCCTCTCCGCTGACCTGGCTCCAGCACTGCATGCCGTCCGAGGTCGAGGTGCAGGCGAAGTTGGCGTTCTTGGCCGAGGAGCTGTAGCTGAGGCTGACCCCGTTGGGGGTGAAGGTGGAGCCGCAGGACTGGGTGGACTGCCCGTTGGCGCCGATCTTCACCGTCAGCGGCTTCGAGGCGGGGCAGGAGCCGGTCGCGGCGTGCTCGTTGATGACACAGGTGACGTCGTTGTTGCCCAGTGTGCAGGTGATGTTGCCGCTGGGGGCGTCGAAGGCGGGCAGGTCCCGGGCGTCGCTGGGAGCAGGAGCCTTGAGGGTGGGCGTCGCCGAGGCGCTCGGGGTGGCCGAGGCCTTGGAGGAGGCGGTGGCGCTCGGGCCGGCGCTGGCCCGGCCGGCGTCCTGGCCGCTCTGGGCCGTGGACTGGGTCTCGCCGCCCGTGGCGGAGTTGTCGCCGTCGCCGCCGGAGAAGTACCAGGTCGCCAGGAAGACCATGATGATGGCCACCATCAAGGCCAGGATCAGCAGGATGCGGTTCGAGGTCAGGAAGGACGATGAGGCCGAGGAGTCGTCGTCCTCGGTGCCCACGCCGAAGACGCCGGCACCGCCGTCGGTCGCGGTGGAGGCCTGGGCCGCAGCAGGAATCGCCGTGCCCGGCGCCTGCGACATGCTCGCGGACTGCTGGAAGGTCTGCTGGAGCGCAGGCTGGACCGGGCGGGCCGGTGACTGCGAGGGGACCGCCTGGGTGGGGCCGAACGTCGAGTCGGAGACGGTCGGGTCGCCCGTTGCCCGGAAGCTGTCGACCTGGGTGTTGGCGCCCGCCGCACTGAAGGCGCTGGTAGCGCTCGCGGCGCTCCTCGAGCTGGTCGCCGACATCGCGGAGGCGCCGGAGATCCCCGAGGTCGCCGAGGTCGCCGAGGTCGCACTGCCCGGCTGGAGCGAGCGCGGCAGGGTCACCTGGGTCGGGGGCTCGGAGGACCTGACCGACGGCGAACCGGGCTGGGACCCGGGGGGCGACACGACTGCCAGCTGCGGCGAGGTCTGCGGGGACTGGCCCGACTGGGGCTGGCCGGTACGAGAGGCCAGGGCGGCGTCGACCGCGGGGTCTCCCAGCGTGCCCAGCCACTCCAGGAGGGCGGGGTAGGTGCGCGGGTTGGCGGCGATGTAAGGGCGCAGGCCGGGGTAGTTCTGCGCGAGCTGGTGGAGGGTCTCCAGCTCCGCGTTGGGATCTTGCGCGCGTGCGACAAGCTCGTCCTTGGCCTGAGACATGCTGGGTCCTTCGGGGTCGGGAAAACTGCGTCGTTCCAGGTTGTGACCGGCACCTGACTCCGTCGTGGATCGGGTCCCGGAACCACCCGCGGTGCCGAGTGAGGGGACGCGGTACCGTGCTGGTGGCGCATGGGCCGGGTAACCGGCCGCGCAGAAAGACTACCTGAGGACCCTGTGGTGCTGGCTGCCTGACGGATCACGGCCCCAGGCGGGAACCGGGGCGACCGAGGTGGTGGCGGTGGTTATCGAGCGCGTCCGGGCAGTGCCCTCGCACGTCCTCCCCGCGTCGTCCTCGGGCCGCCTCATGCTTCCATATGGTGGAATCTCAGCCGTGGTGCAGTGGTTCAGGACGGGGCGCTGGGGTTTACTAGGGGAGTGCAAGCAACGCAGGTGAAAGGGAGACGATGACCGAGCACATTCGTGCCGACGCCGATGCCCCCGCGATCCGGGCCGACGGCGCGGCCGGTGTCTCCGGGGTCGTCGTTGGTGCAGCCACCGACGTGGGACGCCTGCGCACGGTCAACGAGGACGGCTACCTCGCCATCGCGCCGGCCTTCGTCGTCGTCGACGGCATGGGCGGGCACGCCGCCGGTCGCATGGCCACGCAGGTCGCCCTCGACGCCCTCTACTCGCTGGCCGGAACGCGTGTCACCAGCGTGGAGACGGTGGTGCACGCGGTGATGTCCGCCCAGGAGGCGATCGTCTCCATCCCATCGCACGCCGCCTACCTGCCCGGCGCGACGATCGCCGGCGTCATCCTGGCCTGGCTGGAGGATGAGCAGGGCGTCGCCCGACCGACCTGGATCATCTTCAACATCGGGGACGCCCGGGTCTACCTGCTGCGCGAGGGCATGCTCTCCCAGGTCACCCGGGACCACTCCCGGGTCCAGATCCTGGTCGAGACCGGAGAGCTCACCCCGGAGCAGGCTCGCAGCGACCCGCGTCGCAACGTCGTCACCCGCGCCCTGGGGGGAGGAATCGCCGACTCCGCGGTCCCCGATCTCTACAGCGTCCCGGTCGCCGCCGGGGATCGTCTGCTCGTGTGCTCCGACGGGCTGAGCGACGAGCTCGACGACGAGGCCATCGCCACGGTGCTGGCCGCCGGCTACACGGTGCAGCGCACGGCCGAGCTCCTGGTGGCCGCCTCCTTGGAAGGGGGCGGACATGACAACACCACGGCTGTCGTCGTGGACGCCACCGAGGTCCCTACCAGTGCTCCCGACGCCGTCCACGGTGAAGGCCGCGGCGAGATCGTCGCTGAGGGGGCGCAGTGACCGCATCACCCCTGCCAGGCGAGCGCATCCCGCTTCCCGAGGGACTGACGCGTCTCTCGGACTGCTCACTGCGAGTCGACGGCGTGGACGGGGTCGCCGTCATCAGTCCTGCCGCCGGGGCCGGTTCCCGTTCCGTGTCCGTCGAGGCCGGGCTGCGGGTCCTTGAGGCCCTGGGAGGCACCCACCTGCCCACAGTGGGGCCGACGACGTCGGAAGCGACCGTGGCGGCGCAGCAGACCGGGCTGCGGTCCGTGGTGGCCGGCGAGGCCTCCGACGACACCGGCGACATCGTCCCGGCGGAGCCCGGCGACGAGACCGCGCTGCTCAAGCCGGTCAGCCTGGTGACGGACCTGTCGCCGGACACGGGCCCGACGGAGCTGACGGACCCGGCAGGTCCGTCAGACTCAAAGAACGATGAGTCCGACGGCGTCTCCGGAACGGGCCCCCTCGACACCGCCGGGCTGAGCGGCGTCGCCGGGCGGAGCACTGGGGCGAGCATCGAGGAGGAGCCTGCCGCGGCCCCCACTGCGCAGAGCGCCGAGGAACCCGCGGAGCCCCTTCCCGAGCCTCCTGAGCTCCTGGAGACGGGTGTCTGGGAGGAGCCCGACGAGTCCCTTGATCTCCCCGACGAGAGCCGGGGGAGCGGCGACGCTTCCGTCGATACCGGAGGGGCTGACAGCGTCGAGCGGATGCCGGAGTACCCCGAGCCCGAACCCGGTTCGGGGCGGCGCCGTCGTGGCGCCCACCGGGCCCAGACGGCGCCGTCGGTCGACTCCCCGGGACAGCCGACGGCCGACACCTCCAAGAGCAAGCAGCCCCAGCCGGTTCGTGCCCCCCAGCCCCTGGAGGCGCTGCCCAACACCGAGGTCGTCTCCGCCTCCGAGGCGGCTCTCATCGCGGCGCCCCCGGTGCGGGCCTCGATCTGCCCCCGGGGGCACGCCAACCCACCCGAGATCCGCGAGTGCCTGACCTGTGCGCAGCCCCTGACAGGAGTGTTCTCCTTCGTGCGCCGGCCGGCGCTGGCCACGTTGACCCTGTCGACCGGCGCCGCCGTCGAGGTCGCCGGTGACGTCGTCATCGGACGCGCCCCCCAGGTGCAGGTCGGGGCGGACCCTCACGTCGTGGCCCTGGTCGCGGTCCCCAGTCCTCACCACATGGTCTCGCGCTCCCACCTCCTGCTGACGACCTCGGGGTGGAGCGTCCTGGCCCAGGACCTCGGCTCCTCCAACGGCACGGTGCTGGCGCGGCCCGGCGCGACGCCCGTCCTGCTGGGGTCGGGCATGCCGACGCCCGTCTTCATGGGGGACCTCATGGATGTCGGGGACGGGGTCACGCTTCGCATCGATCCGCCGGCCTGGTTGAGACCGCAACGTGCTTGAGGTCATATCCACCTGGGAGGCGCTTCGCCAGTGCGGACCCGGGTTCTCAGCGAGACTTGTCTCAGACGACTCAAGACATTCAATGCCGGATTCAATGCCACGGACCCGCACGACTCACAGCCTCACCGCTCCGCTGCTGACCGCTGCGCAACGAGACAGGACCTGTGGAAGGAGACTTCATGAGTGACCTGACCTGGACTGAGATGCCAGAGGTCAACCCGGAGCAGCCCGATGAGCTCGTCCTGGACTTCTCCGGTGAGATCCACCGGGTCGCCTCCACGGACACCTTCGTCATCGGTCGAGGCGGTGACCTGGACATCGACGACAACCCCTACCTGCACCGCCGCTTCCTGGTCCTGGCCCACTCCGAGAATCTGTGGTGGATCGCCAACGAGGGCTCGCGGCTGTCGGCCACGCTGACCGACGGCGAGGGGCTGGTCCAGTCGCGCCTGGCCCCGGGGGCCCGGATTCCCCTGGTCTTCCCCCGGGTCATCCTCACCTTCTCCGCCGGCCCGACCACCTACGAGATCAACCTCGTCACCTCCGGGGAGGACCACTTCTCCGGGATCGACGGCGTGCGCCAGTCCTCGGGGCAGACCACCATCGGGGTCACCCCGATGACCCGTTCCCAGCTGCTGCTCGTCCTGGCGCTGTCCGAGCCGGTGCTCAAGCGGGCGGGGACCGGAGCCGCCGAGATCCCCTCCTCCGCGGCCGCCGCGGCACGCCTGGGCTGGCCACTGACCAAGTTCAACCGCAAGCTGGACAACGTCTGCGAGAAGCTCGACCGGGTGGGGGTGCGCGGGCTGCGCGGCGGGCGCGTGGCGGGAGCCGCCTCCAACCGGCGCACCGCGCTGGTGGAGCACGCCGTGTCCACCCTCATGGTCACCGCCGAGGACCTTTACATGCTTGATGAGGAGCAGGCCGCCAACCAGGCGCCTGCGGACCAGACGGTCGAGCGCTCGGCGACCACCGCTCCAGTGGCTCAGAGCTCACCGACGGCGTTGAAGCGATGACGGACGATGACATGGCTCGCGGTGCGATGAGAAACCTGAGAGGTCGAGGAGGCTGGGCCGACGCCGAGGTGTCCGGCCGGCAGGGACCGGGGGGCGAGGACAGCTCCGCCGAGGGCACCTTCTTCGAAGAGGTCCTGACGGGCGATCCCGAGGACGACGACACGTCGGAAGGCGTCCGACGCCGTCCTGCTCGGCAGCGTCGTGCCAGACGCTGGGTGGTGGTGCTCCTGGTGCTCGTCGTCGTCCTGACTGCCGGGGCCGTCGGAGCGGAGTACCTCGTGCGCGCGCAGATCGACTCCGCGGTGCGCTCCGCGCTGCCCGGGCTCAGCTCGGACGCGAGGATCGCCACGAAGGGCATCGTCCTGACCCAGCTCGCCGGCGGCTCCCTGGACAGCCTGTCGGTGGACTCCAAGGTCTTGGAGATCACCTCCAAGGGCCAGGGCGGCGCCAAGGTCGCGCTCAGCGACGTCGACGTCGACCTCAGCCGCATCCGCCTGCGCAGTCCCTACCCGACGGACACGGTGACGGCTGCTGGCACCATCAGCTGGAAGCAGCTCACCGAGCTCGCTGCCAGAAAGCACCCGAATATGCAGGGCATGACTCTTCAGGCCAAGCGGACGGGAACGAGCGCCCAGCAGCCCGGAGCCATCAATGCCTCGGCCTCCCTGCTCGGCATGAGCGGCGAGGCGGAGATCGTGCCGTCGATCAAGGAGGACGGCAGCCTGGTGCTCACCATCACCTCCACACGGATGGGGGGCGAACAGAACGGGGTCGACGTCGGCACGAGTGAGAGCAGCCTGCTCGGCTACGTCGGCCTGGACTCCCCGGAGATCACCATCCCGGCCGAGTCCCTTCCCCAGGGGCTGCGCCCGACCAGCGCGATCGTCACCAATGACGGACTGCGGCTGTCCCTGACCGGCAGCGGGGTGAACCTCGGCCAGCTCTGAGCCGGGGCGCGACTCGATCACGATCCGTCTCACATTTTCGCTCGATCCATGCTATAGCAGCGAAAGGTTGAGACTGTTCCGAGGCACTGGGGAGGACTTTCCATCCGCGGATGCCCCAGCCGGCGTCGCCTCGTATAGCCTGCCGATGCGTTGCCCTTCCGATCGTGAACACGGCGCGAGGAATCCAGTAAGGACCGATCAAGGAGAACCATGAGCATGCAGCCCGAGCACCGTGCCCAGCCCGGCGGCCAGCCGGACGGGTGGCGCAGCGGCCAGCCGACTGGTCAGTCGTACGGTGGGGCGGCCGGCGGTCCCGCCGGGCAGGCCGGTCCCGCCATGGTTCAGCCGCCGTCGGTTCCTCCCCATATCGACCCGCAGACCTCCGGCGTCCCGGCATCCGCCCTGGCGCCGTCCTCGACCACCTCCTCGTCCAGGGTGACGGTTCCCGGCTACCCCTCCGGTCCAGCGGCCCCGGCGGAGGAGGGCACCGACACCGGCCCCCTGCCCTCCCGTGAGGCGCTGCGCCGCGAGGCCCGCGCCGCCTCCAGTCGCCGTGGCGCCGGGGACGCCGACGTCGAGCGCGCCGGCACGCTGCTGAAGTCCGTGGCCGATATCTTCTCCCAGCGCGTCGTCGGCCAGGAGCAGCTGCGCACGGCGCTGGTCACGGCCCTCATGTCCAGCGGACACATCCTGCTGGAGTCCGTGCCCGGCCTGGCCAAGACCACCGCCGCCCAGACGCTGGCCTCCGCCGTCTCCGGCTCCTTCCGCCGCATCCAGTGCACGCCCGACCTCATGCCCAACGACATCGTGGGTACCCAGATCCTCAACTCCTCCACCGGCGAGATGACCACCCAGCTGGGGCCGGTCCACGCCAACATCGTCCTGCTCGACGAGATCAACCGCTCCAGCGCCAAGACCCAGTCGGCCATGCTCGAGGCCATGCAGGAGCGCCAGACCTCCATCGGCGGCGTCGTCTACCCGCTGCCCCACCCCTTCATGGTCCTGGCCACCCAGAACCCCATCGAGGAGGAGGGCACCTACGTCCTGCCCGAGGCGCAGATGGACCGCTTCCTCATGAAGGAGGTCCTCACCTATCCGCGGCCCTCAGAGGAGGCCGACGTCCTGGACCGCATCTCCAACGGCAGCTTCGACCGGCCCGTGACCGGGCGTCCCATCTCCACCGACGACGTCGAATGGCTCCAGCGGGCCGCCGAGCGGGTCTACGTCGACCCGGTCATCAAGCAGTACATCGTCGCCCTCATCAACACCTCCCGCGGCGGGGGCCCGCGGCCCGTGCCCGGCCTGGACCGGCAGGTGCGTGTGGGAGCCTCCCCGCGCGGAGGCATCGCACTCATGAAGGTGGCCCAGGCCGTCGCCCTCCAGGAGGGGCGCACCTACGTCATCCCCGACGACGTCCGCCTGCTGCGCCACGGGGTGCTGCG
Organism: Actinomyces sp. Marseille-P3109; assembly: GCF_900323545.1. NCBI lineage: Bacteria > Bacillati > Actinomycetota > Actinomycetes > Actinomycetales > Actinomycetaceae > Actinomyces > Actinomyces sp. Marseille-P3109. The sequence continues at coordinate 2,197,383 of NZ_OOHN01000008.1, read as the reverse complement.
CCACCGGCTGGTGCTCACCTACGACGCCTTGGCCGACGGCGTCGCCCCCGAGGCGATCATCGACGCCATCTTCGCCGCCGTCCCCACCCCATGACTCCGGCGGGGAACTGCTGAGCGATGAGTATGGAGCCACCTGACGCCCTCGGAGCGCCCCGGAGTGAACCGGGGGCCGAGGCACCCGAGCCCGGTGGACGGCGCGGCGCGAGGATCGAGCGCCTGCGCGCGGCCCTGTCCCTGCCAACCCTGCGGCGGGCCACCGGGCTGCTCGACGGACGCCACAAGTCGGTCTTCGTCGGGCGCGGGCAGGACTTCGACGACATGTCCTTCTACCGGCCCGGGGACGACATCTCCGACATCGACTGGAAGTCCTCGGCCCGACTGGGCCAGCCGGTCATCAAGCGCTACCAGCGCGAGTCCATGATGCCGCTGGTCCTGGCCGTGGACACGGGCCGGACCATGGCCGCGATGGCACCCTTGGGGGAGGACAAGCGCGACCTGGCCCTGGGGGTCGCCGAGGTCTTCGCCTACCTGGCCCGGATGCGCGGCGACTCCGTGGCGCTCGTGGCCGGGGACGCCGGTCGTATGATCTCGCGGCCGGCGCGCTCGGGTGCCAAGCATGTCGAGACCCTGCTGACCCTGCTGGCCCGTACCTTCGAGGGCCTCGACGTGCCCGTCGCCGGGGCGCCCGAAGGCTTCTTCGAGCTGGCTCCCGGAGCCCCGCCCTCCAGCCTGCCCCGACTCATGGAGCGGGTGAGCACCTGGCACCGCCGTCGCAGCCTGGTGGTGCTCATCACCGACACCGCCCACCCCGAGCCCGACGCCGCGACCTGGCTGCGACGCCTGTCGATCCAGCACGAGGTGATCGTCGTCCAGATCGAGGACGACGACCCGCTGCGTCCCGAGGCCGGTCGCGGGCAGGACATCGACCTGCCGGTGGAGATCCCCTCCTTCCTGCGCTCCGACAAGTACCTGGCCGCCCAGGCCGCCGTGGTGCGCGACCAGTGGCGAGCCGGCGTCGAGCAGGTGCTCGACGCCCGGCACCTGGAGTACGGCGTCGTCTCCTCCGAGGAGACCCTCATCGACTCCATCGCCGAGCTCCTCCAGCGCGAGCGCGCCGCGGTGGCCCGAGGGAGGCGATGAGCGGTGCAGATACTGCCCCCGGTTCTCATGCCGGTGTGGATGATCGTCGTCATGATCGTCGGAGTCCTCCTGGTGAGCGCCTGGCTGCTGCGCACCTTCCTGGTGACCCGCCGGGACACCTCACGCGAGGTCGGCGACATCCCGATGGCGCCTCGCGAGCGCCGTCAGTGGGGCGAGCGCCTGGAGGAGATCTCCCGGCGCTGGGACGGCGGCGAGCTGGACCTGCGTGAGCTGCACCTGGAGCTGGCGGCGCTGCTGCGCGGCTTCGCCGAGGCCCGCAGCGGCGAGGAGATCACGACCGCCACGGTCTCAGAGATCCTCGACATGGCCGCCACATCCGGCCCGCGCTCGGTGGAGGAGCGTCGGCGCAGCGTGCGCGAGGCGGGCCACCCCCTGGACACCAACCCGCTGGGACACGTCGGTGAGCTGCTCGCCGTGTGGGAGCAGCCCTCCTTCGACCGTGAGCCGCAGGCCGCCGCGCAAGAGGCCCTCACCCATGCACGGGAGGTGGTCACCCAATGGTGATGCTCTGGCTGTTCTGGATCCTCCTCGCCATCGCCGTGGTGGCGATCACCGCGGTCCTCATCGTCGACCGGCGCTCCGGCGGAGCCCCCACCGGTGCGGACCGCAAGCGCTCGCGGCTGCCCTGGATCCACTGGACGACGCCGCAGGTCGCCGAGCCGCCGCGGCGTCTGGCCAACTCGGCGAGCCTGTTCCAGCTCCCGGCAGTGCGCGCCCGCATCAGGGCCCAGCGCTGGCTGCACGCCGGTCTGGCGGTCCTGCTGGTCGTGTGCCTGCTGAGCGCCTCCGCCGTCGCCGGTCGTCCCGTGCGCGTCACCGAGCGCTCCGACGCCCTGGCCAACCGCGACATCGTCCTGTGCCTGGACGTGTCGACGTCGATGATCAACATCGACGCCTCCGTCCTCAAGACCTTCTCTGAGATCCTGGAGGACTTCGACGGCGAGCGCGTGGGGCTGGTGGCCTGGAACTCCGCGGCCCAGACCATCGTGCCGCTCACGGACGACTACGAGCTGCTGCGCGAGCAGATGGACGATCTGAGCGACGTCCTGGACATCGACCCCGACAACCCGACCTACAGGCAGGCGCTCAGGTACGGCGAGGCCCTCAGCGGGACCCAGAACAAGAGCATCAACGGCTCCTCCCTGGCCGGTGACGGACTGGCGTCCTGCGCGCAGGCCTTCGACAACCAGGGCCTGGAGCGCTCCCGCTCCATCATCTTCGCCACCGACAACCAGGTCATCGACCCCGACAAGGAGCAGATCTACACGCTTCCGGACGCGGCGAACCTCCTGGCCGAGCGCAAGATCCGCCTGTTCTCCATCTACGGCGCCGACGACGAGCAGTCCTCCAAGTACCAGCTCGACCAGACTCCCGAGGAGTCCCGCGAGGAGCTCAAGACCGTCACCGAGGAGCAGGGCAGGGGCCGCTTCTACGACGTCGAGGACTCCGGCACCGGGGGGCAGATCGTCAAGGAGCTGGAGAAGACCGAGGTCAACGCGCTCGGGGGGCGCAAGCAGACCCGGCGCACCGACACCCCCCAGGCCCTCGTCATCGCCCTGTCCGTCGTGATCATGGCCTACCTGGGGCTGACCACCTGGAGGCGAGCATGAGACCAGTTCCCGTCATCGGAGACTTCGCGTTCATCCCGGTCACCTGGTGGATCCTCGTAGTGCTCATGGCCGCCGCCATGGCGGCCCTGCTCGTGGTGTCCCGACGCCGCCTGCGCCGTGACGCCGCCGAGCCGGCCGCCTGGAGGGCGTGGTGGCGGCGCCTGGCCATCGTCGTCGTCGTCGTGCTGGCGATGGCGGGACCGGCGATCCGCGGCAGCGAGGCCATCAGCGTCTCCAACGTGGAGATCTACATGGTGGTGGACCGCACCGGGTCCATGGCCGCGGAGGACTACCAGGGCAAGGGCCCCGACGGTACCGACCCGGCCGCCTCCACCCGCCTGGACGGGGTGCGCTCGGACATGCGCGCGGTGCGCGACGCCTTCCCCGACTCGCGGTTCTCCATCATCGCCCTGGACAACGCCGCGGCCACGGAGCTGCCGCTGACCCACGACACCAACGCCGTCGACTCCTGGATCGGATCGCTCAAGCAGGAGGTCACGGGCCACGCCACCGGCTCCTCGCTGGAGGTGGCGCTGCCCATGCTGGCCCAGTCCCTGGCCCAGTCCCACGAGTCCGAGTCCAAGGACATCCGCCTCGTCTACATCTTCTCCGACGGCGAGGCCACCGACGACGGACGCGGCGCGCAGGCCGCCGACAGCGCCGGCATCTCCTGGCAGTCGCTGGCCGGCGTCGTCGACGGCGGCGCGGTGCTGGGCTACGGCACTGCCGAGGGCGGCCAGATGCGCAGCTACGACGGCTCCGACGCCACTGGTGAGCACACCCAGTCCGACTACATCGCCGACGGGGAGGGCGGCCGGCCCGGGGTGTCGAAGATCGACGAGGACGAGCTCCAGAGCGTGGCCAAGGCCATGGGGCTTCCCTACTTCCACCGCACCGGCGGATCTGGCGACGACCCGACGAGCAAGTTCACCGACCTGGACATCAAGGCCATCACCTCCGACGGACGCACCAAGACCAACGCCCGGGTGTACCTGACCTGGCCCCTGGGTCTCATCGCCTTCGGCCTGCTGCTGTGGGAGATCATCGACCTCATCCGAGCCGATAGCCGCCTGCGTCTTCTCGCGGGAAGGGGGAGACGATGACGACACCGGGGAACAACCCGCCCGAGGCCTTCCCCCGGGGGCAGGGCGAGGGCCCGCCGGTCTCCGCCTACGGCCCCGAGGCGCCGGGGGCGGCCGGCGCTGACGCGGTGCCCAACTACCTCCAGGAGCCGGACGCGAGCACCTCCGAGGGCGCGTCCGCCCAGGACCCCTCCGAGCCAGAGGACCCCCGACGCCGCAGGGCCCGCCTGCTCCGGCGCCGTCGGCTGCTCAGGATCGGCGCGGTTCCGGCCGTGCTGGCCACCATCGTCTCCCTGTGGCTCGGCTCGATCTTCCTCATCTCACTGGCCGGCAACCGGGCCGTGGCCGCCGGCCACTACGACACGGCCCTGTCCCGCTACCGCCTGGTGGCCAGGATCAATCCCTGGATGGAGCAGTGGCGCGTCTACTTCAACCTCGGGACCGGCCAGCTCGCTGCCAAGGACCCGACCTCCGCGGTCACCAGCCTCAACCGGGCCCTCACCAAGGTCCCCGCCGCAGGGTCCGACCCCCAGACGAAGGTCAAGCAGGCCGGCTCCCCGGAGTGCACGGTTCGCACCAACCTGTACGTCGCGCACCTCACCCTGGCCGCCCAGGCTCAGGAGGGAGGCAATTCCACCGCGGTGACCGAGCACATCGAGGCTGCCAAGAAGGCCGCCGACACCTGCGAGGTACCGCCCCCACCCGAGCAGAACCCCTCGCAGAGCCCGACCCCGTCGCAGAATCCCAGCTCGGATCCCAGCGCGACGCCCAGCTCGGACCCGTCGGCCAGCTCCTCCAGCGACACGAGCTCGACGCCCAGCTCCGATCCGTCGGCGACGCCGAGCTCGGACCCGTCGTCGTCGGCCTCGAGCTCCCCGGGCGAGAGCGCCTCCAGCTCGCCCAGCACCCAGCCGACCCCGACCCCGGCCGACGACCGGGCCCAGCGTCTGCGCGACCGCAACAACGGCAGCTCGGGGACCACCGCGAAACCCAATGGCGGCGGCAACGGGGGGAAGCCCTGGTGAGCGGCACCGACGCGGTGGGCGCCTCCCGGCTCGTCGTGGCGGCCGCGGTCCTGGACCACCTGGAGCGCCCGACGGCGCTGCTGTGTGCCGCCCGCTCCTACCCGCCCGAGCACGCCGGGCAGTTCGAGCTGCCCGGCGGCAAGGTCGAGCCCGCGGAGCGGCCCAGGCAGGCCCTGGCCCGCGAGCTGGACGAGGAGATCGGCCTGAGAGCGCGACTGGGGCCCGAGCTCGTCCCACCGAGCGACCTGGCCGTTCCCGCCCCGCCGGACGCCTCACTCGGCGACGACGCCGTGGCCTGGCCGGCCATGCACGGTTTCCGGATGCGCGTGTGGCTCGCCGAGCCCGCCCGGCCCGGGGACCGCGGGCGGGCGGGCGCCGACCACCAGAGGCTGGAGTGGGTGAGCCTCGATCCGCCCGACCAACTGCGCCGGCTACCCTGGCTTCCCGCGGACCTGCCGATCATCGACGCGCTCGTGACGACGCTGGGGCGCTGAGGCGTGCGGCTGGCCCGTTGGTCCTGTGGTCCTGCGACCCGCCAGGACGCCGTCGGCGCGTCGGTTTCCTGACACTTCTAGCCTCCTCGTCATCTCACGGGTTAGGGTGACCTCATGCCGAAGATCCTGGGTTCCTCACTGGCCGAGCACCGCGAGCGCACGCGCACGGCGCTGTTCCAAGCGCTCTCCGAGCTCATGAGCCAACGCAGCTTCGACAAGATCACCCTGTCCGACGTCGCCAATCATGCGGGCGTGGGACGCACGGCCGTCTACAACCACTTCGTGGACAAGGAGGACCTCCTCCTGGCCTTCATGGAGCATGAGGCCGGCCGCTACGCCGAGGAGCTCTCCCGGGCGCTGGCCGGGACCGAGGACCCGATCGACCGCCTGCGCATCTACGTGCGCCAGCAGGCCCTCATCGCCCGCCACTTCCACTTCCCGACGTCGGGGCCGCTGGCCGACTCCGTCTCGCGCGGGACGGCCGGCCGCCTGCGCGCCCACGGCGCCCTCCTGTCGCAGATGCTCTCCTCGATCCTCACCGACGCCATGGAGCAGGGGCTCATTCCCGCCCAGGAGCCCGAGCAGGTCATCCCCCTCATCCACGCCACCGTCATGGGCGGGCGCCCGACCCCCACGGAGCCGGAGCGGCGTCGGGCCTACCTGGACTCCCTGGACGCCTTCGTGCTGCGCGCGGTGGGGGCCCGCCGGCCCGCGCACGCCGTCCCGACCATCCAGAGCCCCCATGCCACTGAGCCGTTGGAGGGGACCGGTCACCACGGTTCGCTTCGTCACAGCGCCGTTGGCTGACAGCGTGCACCGGGGGCTGCCGCGGGCACGGGTGGGCCTGGCAGACTTCCGTTCGTGAATCTGAGCTGGACTGAGACCTGGAACGATCTGCTGGCGCGCGCCTCGGGCGTCGTCGGTCTGGACCCCGGCGTGCTGTGGCCGGCGCTGGCGATCCTCATCATCGTCCTGGCCTGGGGCCCCGCCCGGCGCTGGGGCCGCACCCTGGTGACGATCGTCCATGAGGCAGGCCACGCCGCTGTCGGCCTCATGGTGGGGCGGCGCTTCCTCGGCTTCGTCGTGAGCCGGGACCTGTCCGGGCACGCCGTGACCGCCGGTAAGTCGACCGGACCCGGCCGGGTGGCCACTTCCTGGGCCGGCTACCCCGCCCCCGCGATCCTGGGCACCGTCGTCGTGCTTCTGGCGCTCCACGGCTGGGCGAGCGCGGTCCTGCTGCTCGGGCTGGTCATCCTGGCGGTCCTGCTGGTCATGTCCCGTTCGGTGCGCACGGTCCTCCTCGTGCTGCTGGTGGCGGCCCTGACCGGGGCGCTGTGGTGGTGGGGCGGATCGTGGCGTGACGGCGTCGTGGCCGGGGTCGGGCTGGCCCTCATCGTCGGCGCCTGGGACTCCCTGCGCGACGTCGCCGCCTCACGTGACCCGCAGCAGGATCACCGCACGCTGGCCCAGCTGACCGGCGTCCCGGCCGGAGTGTGGCTGGCCACCTGGTTCCTCGTGGACGCAGCGGCCACCGGCGTCGTCGTGCTGGCGGTGCGCGATCTCCTGTGAGGCGGGGTCGGCGCCCGGTGAGGGGAGTTGCGGTCGGGCCGGCCCGAGGGTCGGGGAGGGGCGCCAACATGGCCTACGCTTCGTCCTGGCGCCGCCGAGCCCCACGGGCCCGCCCGCCGTCCCCACCCGACGTCGATCGCCACGTGCTCCTGCGCGCAGCCGCGGCCCGGGCTCACCCCGCTCCCGGATGCTCCGGGATTCCCTCAAGGAGAACACATGATGCTGACCCGCCGGACGCTTGGCCTGACCACTCTGGGACTGGCTGTCTCGGCCACACTCGCCGCCTGCTCCTCCACCTCCCAGGATGAGGTCACCGAGGAGGGAAAGTTGGCTCTCATCGTCTCCGACGCGGGTGAGGCCGCCTCGGAGGAACTGTCCAAGGCGGTGCAGGCCTTCACCAAGGAGACCAAGGTGGAGGTGGACGTCAAGACCGTCTCCGACATCTCCCAGGAGCTCGCCCGCGGGATCACCGCCAACCCGACCGTCGACGTCGTCACCCTCAGTCCCGCGCAGTTGACCAGCTACGCCGGCTCCCTGCACGCCTGGGAGAAGGACTCGGCCGCCGTGAAGGACGCGCACCCCGCCCTGCTGACGAGCGCCACCAGGCAGGGCAGGATCAGCGCGGCGCCCAGGGACGTCTCCACCCTCGCCCTGTTCATCAACACCTCGCTGTGGTCGGCGGCGGGCCTGAGCGAGGCCAACTACCCCATCACCTGGGACCAGCTCGGCCAGGTGGCCGCCACGCTCACGACCGACGGCGTCGTCGGACTGGCCCTGGACGCCTCCTACGAGCGCGTGGGCGCCTTCCTGGTCCAGGGCGGCGGAGGACTGACCAGTGCCGACGGCGCGCAGGCGACCGCCTCCTCCGAGGGATCCATCGCGGGACTGACCGAGGTCAAGAACCTCCTGTCCTCCGGTTCGGCCGGCTGGGGCGCGGACCTGCCCGCCGGGTCGGCCGCGGACGCCTTCGGAGAAGGGCAGGCCGCCATGGTGGTGGAGTCCGAGGCTCTGGTGAAGACCCTGGCGGATGTCTACTCGGGCGTCTCCTACACGGTCGTCGAGCTGCCGGCCGGCAGCGGCGGCAAGGGGACCCTGCAGTTCCCCACCTTCTACGGCGTGGTCGAGGCCTCCAAGCACAAGGCCGACGCCGTCCGGCTCGTCGAGTACCTCACGGCCGCCGAGCGGCAGGTGGCCCTGGCCGCCGCGGCGGGCACCGTGCCCGCCGGCAAGCCGGCCGGTGAGACCTGGAAGGGCGAGCACGCCGACCAGGCGGCCTTCCTGGCCGGCGTCGAGTACTCCCAGGCGGTGCCGTCCGCGGCAGGAGTCGCTGACGTCATCGCCGCCTTCGACAACGAGCTGCCGGGGCTGGCCGGGGGCGACCCCGCCGGCATCCTGAACAGCGCGCAGGTGAACCTGCAGGCCGTCCTGTCCTGATGTCGCGGGGCGGCACCGGCGGATGACGTCGGAGCCGCCCCGGAGGAGGGGAGCGGCGGCCGGGTCGAGCAGCAACGAGGGCGGTCAGGACGGATATAGGCCTGAGGGCGGGTGCACATCCTGGGAGCCTGGGTGCAATACTGAAATGACGCATTGTGGCCCCGGGGTCTGGTGCGATTCCCGGGGCCGCGTGGTCAGGGTGTGAGGAGGCCGCCGAGGCTGTCGTGGTCCTTCTCGACGACATCGCGCTCAACCTGGACCTTGAACTCCTCAGAGTATTGTGACGCTGGCGTGGTCTCCGTCCTGTCGACTCGCGGGAGGAAGAGCTCCCCAGTCCGACAAGCACCACGCACCCCACCCGGAAGCCCTGGCCTTCTATGGCTCGGTCGTGATGACGGCTTCGTGGTGGACTGGGAAGTTCACTGATCGGGCGATGAAGCAGTACTCGGCGGCTCGGTCGTGCAGTGCGGCTGCACGTTCAGGATCACTGTCGGGAGCAATGGTCACTGCGGGGTGAAGGGTTGCTGAAGCGAACTCCCCAACTCCGCCTGGGTGCTCGACCATGATGCCGGTAGGGGTGTCCGAGTAGGCGGTGACGGTGACGCCCGCGTCTGCTGCGAGGTGGAGGTACCACAGCATGTGGCACTGCGAGAGCGAGGCGAGCAGGAGCTGTTCCGGGTTCCACCTGTCAGCGTCCCCTCGGAACGCAGGATCTGCCGATCCGTGGATCACCGGCAGGTCGGCGGTGGTTCCCCGGACATCATGGTCGCGCGAGTAGGCGCGGTATCCAGACGTGCCCGTACCCAGGTTGCCTGTCCACTCCACGCACACGGAATATTCGTGATCTGGCACACAAAAAGCATAGAGATGAGCCGCCGAGCCGTCCAGGGGTCGGCGAAGTCGGTGGGTGAGAGTGTCTGGGTCGGTTTGACGGGGGTGGCGTATCGCTGGGATGGGGGCGGGCCCCGTCATGACGATGAGTGGTGCTTCATCAATCCCTCGTCCCAAGGAGCCCGCACTGATGTCATCTTCCACCACGACCGCCCTGGAACAGCAAGAACGCCACCCCGGACACCTCCCGGCCAGGCCAGGAGACTTTGTGTCCAGAGTGACGTGCGGATGGAGCGGGTGACGGGAATCGAACCCGCGCTGTCAGCTTGGGAAGCTGAAGTTCTACCATTGAACTACACCCGCGTGGCACCAGTGGACGTGCGTCCCAGGTGCGTGCGGAAGTCTAACCCAGACTCCGGCCGTCTGCGCAAATCGATCTCAGGTGCGCCTCGCACACAGTGCCGGCAGGGAGCCGGCCCCGCAGCGGGCGAGTCCTGTCGGCGGTGTCCGGGGTCGTTACACTCGAGGGCGTTACCCAGATACCGCGACGCATGTGGTGACTACATGACTGATCCGACCAATCCCTACGATCCCACAGAGGCCCAGCCGGGCACGCCGGCGCTGCCGCCGGGCTCCTCCACTGGGGAGTACCCGCCCGATGCCGGTCAGCCCGGTTTCGGCGCGCAGCCGGGGTATGACCCACAGGGTGGCTACGGCCCCCAGCCGGGATACGGGCCCGAGGACGGGTATGGCGCACCACCCGGATACGGTCCTCCCGTCTACGGCCCCTACCCCGGTTACGGCCCGCCGGCCTACCGGGGCAAGTCCAAGGTCGCCGCCGGCATCCTGGCGCTGTTCCTCGGATCTTTCGGGATCCACAACTTCTACCTCGGCTACACGAACAAGGGGCTCATCCAGCTCCTGGGCTCGCTGCTCAGCTGTGGGATCCTGCTCTTTCCGATCGCCGTCTGGGCCTTCATCGAGGGAGTCCTCATCCTGATGGCCCACCCCGGCGAGCCGCCGTGGGGCGTCGACGCCCAGGGCATGCCGCTGAGCGACTGAGGACCGTCTCAGGGCTGACCGGAACCGTCTGGGACCGGTGAGCAGTTCTCGCCCGGTTCAGCAGTCCCCATCCGGGTGAGTGCGTGTGACGTCTCCGGCGTCATCGAGGACTCGGTATGTTCCCATGGACCTGGCACAATCGGGCCCGTGCTGCTCTCCGACCGCGATATCCGCACCGAGCTCGACGCGGGCCGGGTCGTCCTGGACCCCTGCGACCCCGAGATGATCCAGCCGGCCTCCATCGACGTGCGCCTGGACCGCTGGTTCCGCCTCTTCGACAACCACCGCTACCCGGTCATCGACCCCGCCGCCGACCAGGAGGGGCTGACCCACCTGGTCGATGTCGGGGCCGACGAGCCCTTCGTCCTGCACCCCGGCGAGTTCGTCCTGGGCGCCACCTACGAGCGCATCACCCTGCCCGACGACGTTGCCGCCCGCCTGGAGGGCAAATCGAGCCTGGGGCGCCTGGGCCTGCTGACCCACTCCACCGCGGGCTTCATCGACCCCGGCTTCACCGGGCACGTCACCCTGGAGCTGTCCAACACGGCCACCATGCCCATCAAGCTCTGGCCGGGGATGAAGGTGGGGCAGCTGTGCTTCTTCCGCCTGTCCGGCCCGGCCCAGGCCCCCTACGGCTCGGGCGCCACCGGCTCGCGCTACCAGGGGCAGCGCGGACCGACGGCCTCGCGCTCCCACCAGTCCTTCCACCGCACCCGTATCCCCGACGCCCCGGCGGCCCCCGCTGACGGCGCCGGCCCCGTCTCCCAGGAGAAGCACGTATGAGTGACTCGACCGACTTCGCCGTCTCCCTGCCCACCGACACCGGGACCTTCACGGCCTCCTCCATGCTGCCGGTCGGCCTGCTGGACACCAACCATGTCCTGCTGCTGGCCGACGACGTCGCCCCCGACGAGGTCGAGGCCCTGGCCCTGTCCCAGGACATCCAGGCCGGCTGGGTGGGGGTCTCCAGCCTCCAGCTCTTCCCCGGGGTCTCCCTGTTGGGGCCCTGGAAGGTCGACGCCGAGATGCGCCGCCTCCTCGGGGCGCCGGAGTGGACCACGCAGCTGATGATCCTGGACTGCCCCCGTATTCGCGCAGGTGCCCTGCCCTCGGAGCTGGCGGGCCTGGACCCGCTCTCCGACGCCTTCCCCAAGGCCCAGCCCACGGGGGCCGAGCTGGTGGCCCTCACCCGCCTGCGCGCCATCGCCCGGCGCCTGGCCGGAGCCCTGCGACTCATCCCCGGCGGGGATAAGGAGGACCCGGTCCTGGTCGAGCCCAGCCCCGAGGTCTCCGCCTCCCTGACCGTCTACGCCCCGGTGTGGCTCGGCCCGGACGACCTGGTGGCCGTCCTGAGGCCCGTGACCCCCGAGGTCACCACCGCTATGGAGGCCGTTCAGCCCCGAGGCGCCGTCGGACTGGATGCCATCGACCCCGAGCAGCTCGAGAGCCTCGTGGAGCGCATCGGCCCGGAGGTCTTCGAGAAGGCCTGGCGCGGCTCGGAGAAGGTTCGCCAGGACACGATGCGCCAGGAGATCGTCGCCGCCGCCACCGGCAACGTCATCGAGGAGCTGCGCGACGGCTACGCGGTCGTCGCACCGGTCGACTCCGAGCACGAGGGCTGGGGCCGCATCGAGGTGCGCGCCGGCGCCACCGACGGGCTGCCGCTGGCCGTGCGCGGAGAGCCGTGGGCGCGCGGGGCGGTCCTGTCCTACGACCTGCGCTGGATCCCTCAGGACCAGGCCGACGCCTACGCCGAGGTGGTCTCCCGCTCCCGGCGCCGCGAGCGTCAGACGGCCCGGGACCTGGTCGAGGAGCTCGCCACCGTCCTGGTCACCGCCGTCTCCGGGGTGGCCGTGGACGACGACGGCTTCCTCGTCTCCCTGGGCGAGGACGCTCAGGAGGCCTGAGAGGTCTCGGCAGGAGGTGGTGCGGGCGCCGCACGGCCCATGAAGGGGATCCGGCCGGAAGCGGCCCGCCGGACGGCGCCGACGGGTGACAAAGCTGCTCCGGCGTGTCCAGATCTGCGGCAAAGGGGTCGGGGCGCCTACTGACGCGGCCTCGAAGACTCGGGTCCGGGCCGGGGCCGCTCGGCCCCGGGCGTGGTGCGGGCCTTCAGACGCTCGGCGCCGACCTGCGCACGCCGGGCGTCCCAGTGCCAGCCGGTGAAGCGGCGAGCGTCGAGAAGCGCCTGGGCCCAGGCCACCGGATCCTCGCCGCGCTGCGCCCCCACCTCCAGGTAGTGGCGCAGCAGGCCGGCAGCGGCCAGGGCGTCGTCGAGCGCGTTGTGGTGGCGGCCGATCTCCACCCCGGCCACCTCGCAGCACGTGGTCAGCCGGCGCGACGGCGTCGTCATGAAGTGGCGCGCCCACTCCATCGTGCACACCCGCGGCACCCGGGCGCCGCGGTCCAGCAGTCCCCGGATCCCCAGCGCCTGGGTCAGGAAGCCGACGTCGAAGCGGGCGTTGTGGGCCACCACCGCCCGCCCGGCCAGGCCGGCCACCAGCAGGTCGGCGACGTCGTCGAGCCCGGGCGCCCCGCTGAGCTCCTCGGCGACGAGCCCGTGAATGTGGGTGGGGCCGACATCCACGCCCGCGCCGGGGTCGATGAGCGTGGACCAGCTGCGCTCGACCCGCCCGGCGGCGTCGGTGAGCACGAGCGCGATCTCCAGGATCGAGTCCGTCGTGGGGGACAGGCCCGTGGTCTCCAGGTCGACGACGGCGTAGCCGACACCGGCGGCCTCGGCCTGCTCGGCGGGTGCGGGATCGGCAGTTGCCTGTCCTGGAGCCATGGGGGAGCGGGGACGCAGCGGGCCTCGGTCGGCGGGCGGGCGGTGGTAGAAGGGCATCGCCCTGATCCTCTCTCGATCGGAGGCGATTCGCAGGGGCATGGTGCCCCATGTGCCGCCGGGCCGGTCCTGGTGGCCGCGAGCTCGCGGCCGCACCCTGCGGCACGCGGACGGCACCGGGGCCTCGGCCCCCGAGGCGTAAGGTACGAACGCGAGGGAGCACGACCTCCCGAGCCGAGACACGATCCTGGCCAGGAGGAGCGATGACCAGCCCAGACGTATCCCGGACGGAGCGCATGAGGGACGACGGCCCGGATGCCCTGCCCGCCCTGGCGGCCTTCCCCTTCCCGACCGCCCTCGTGGTGACCGGCACGCCTGCCACCGGTGACGGCGTGCTCCACGAGTCCGGCGACATCGACGAGGTCTTCCCCTTCGCCTCAGTCACCAAGCCGATCGTCGCCTGGTCCGCCCTGGTCGCCGTCGACCGGGGCCTGTTGGACCTGGAGGCCCCCGCGGGCGCGCCCGCTCCCGACGGCGCGACCATCGGGAACCTGCTGTCCCACTCCTCGGGGATCGCGGCCGACTCCGATGAGCACCTTGCCGCCCCGGGCGCGCGCCGCATCTACTCCAACCGCGGTTTCGAGATCCTGGGGGACCGGCTCGAGGAGGCCACCGGCACACCCCTGGAGACCTGGGTGGAGACCACGGTGCTCGAGCCCCTGGGGATGGCCAGCGTCCTCGTCCCCGGCTCGCCCGCGCATTCCGGGGAGGGCAGTGCCCGCGACCTGTCGCTGTTCGCCCGCGAGCTGGCCGCCCCGAGGCTCGTCTCGTCGGCGCTGGCGGAGCGGGCCTGTGCACCGGTCCTGCCCGGCCTCGACGGCGTCCTGCCCGGTTACGGGCGTCAGGCCCCCAACCCCTTCGGCCTGGGGGTGGAGGTGCGCGGAGCCAAGTCGCCGCACTGGACCGGTACGGGCAACAGCCCGCAGACCTTCGGGCACTTCGGCCAGTCCGGCTCCTTCATATGGGTGGATCCGGTCGCCGGGCGCCAGGCCGTCTTCCTGGGAGCTGAGCCCTTCGGGGCGGTTCATCGCAAGACGTGGCCCGCACTGGGCGACCAGATCCTGGCCTTGTAGGGGACTGCGCCGGCTACGGCCGCTTCCTCATCATTCGGCCTTGACGTTGAAGATGACGCCGGTGGTGGACTTGTCCTCCAGGAGAGGCTTCTCCTGTTTCTGAGTGATGGGCGTGAGAGTGAACTTCAAGGCGTTGACGTTCGCGACGTTGACGTCGAAGGCGTGCGCGTCGTTGAAGGGAACGTCGACCGTCTCGATCTCCTTGCCGTCGGCGAAGACCGCGACCCTCACAATGAGGTCGGAGCTCTCGGAGTCGTTGGCCTGACCCACGTTGAAGGTGACTTTCTGGAACTTGTTGGCCAGCCGCAGCTCGATCTCACCGTTGTGCAGCCAGTCGAGCTTGGTGCCGACTCCCATGGTGTTGGTGGTCGAGGCGATGTCGTAGCGCTTCTCCTCCCAGTTGCTGCTCGAATTGGGCTGCTGGAAGTCTGAGAGGCGGAGCTCGCGGCCCTTGCTGTTCTCCGGGGTGAGTCCGTTCGTGGTGGCATCCGCCGAGGCCGAGGGGTCGCCGGAGGCCGTGGCTGAGGCCGTGCTGGTGGGTGTGGCCGTGGCGGAGGCTGATGCTGACGCCGTGGCGCTCGGGGTGGTCGCCGCAGAGGCGGAGGCGGTCGTCGCCTCCGGGGCCGCGGAGGTGGACTCCGGGGCGGAAACGAAGGGCAGACTGCCGCAGGCGGCCAGGGACAGGACGGAGACGGGAATGAGGGCGATGACGGTTCGACGCATCGGAGAGAGTTGTGAGGAGCTCATGGCGCGAGAATAGCGACGCTGGTCAGTGAGTTCTGCTGTGAATCCGGAGTCTGACGCGACGGAAAGAGGGAATTATTTGGCTCCGACCGAATGGGATAATATATTTTATGGGTCGCATGAAGCGTTGACGTCATTGGTGGATCTGGGTGGTGGGGGTGATTTTAGGGGCCTGTCGCGGGCGCGTGTTTTAGGCCTCTTTGCCGGGATGGGGAGTATTCTCCTAGGGCTTTGGTCTTATTTGTCTGGATACTCACCGTCGTGGCTGACATGAGAATACGAATATCTTTCTTAAGTCGTTCCCATCATGATGGGGTTATTGCAGTGGCGATGTCGACCTACTCTCCGGGGTGAGGCAGCCATCTGAAGGCGAGGGTGCCCAGGCCCGCGCACAGGAGTACGGCCAGGGCCACGGCCAGGTGAAACCCGTCAACGAAGGCCTCCTTCGCCTGGTTGATGGCGGAGGAGGTCGCTCCGACGTCGAGCGTCTCCCCGAGAGTGGGAGCCACGCCGGGGCCGCGAAGACGGAACACGAAGGTCGCCGTCGAACCGAGCAGAGCGATGCCCAGAGCGTTCCCGACCTCGTTGGAGGTCTCGGCGATCGCACCGGCGGCTCCGGCCCGCTCTGTGGGAACAGCCCCGACGGCGGTGTCGGCCACCAGGGAGAAGGAGATCCCGTAGCCGAGCCCTGCGACGACGGTGGAGGTCATGAACCAGCCGACGCCTTCGGTGACACGAGTGGCCAGGAGCAGAGCGAGACCTGCCGCCATGGCGATATGGCAGGTGAGCAGTGCCCGGCGCTGCCCGATCCGGTCCGCCAGTGCGGGAGTCAGGACGCAGGTGGCTGTCAGGACGACCGCACCGGGAAGGGCCAGCAGGGCGGCGGCCAGGACGGACAGTCCCAGGACGGACTGCAGGTAGACGCCGCTCAGGTAGGCCGCTGCGGACCACACGACTAGGGAGATCACACCGGTAAGGATGGCGATGGTGAAGACCCGGCCCTTGAACAGGTCGACGTCGACCAGAGGGTGCTCCAGTCGGCGCTGTCTCATGAGGAACCAGGTCAGCAAGCCGGCCCCCGCAGCTGCTGATACAGCGACCAGAGGAGACGGGCCGTAGGCCGCCGCCCGCTTGACGGCGTAGACGGCTAGGAACATGCCCGAGGCGGACAGTCCGATGCTGGGGAGGTCGACAGTGCCGGGACGGGTGGCTCTCACCTCGCGCAGCACGAATGGCGCAGTGAGTAGAAAGATCGCGACGACGGGCAGGTTGATGAGAAACACTGAGCCCCAGAAGAAGCGGCTCAGCAGCAGTCCCCCGATGACAGGGCCGATGGCGAAGCCCGCGGCAAAGGTGGCCGCGAAGATCCCGATCGCCCGGGACCGCAGGCGGGGGCTGGCGAACAGCTCGCTGAGCACCGCGAGCCCGGAGGGCAGGAGCGTTGATCCTCCCAGGCCCATCATCGCGCGCGAGACGATCAGCCAGCCCGGGGACGCGGACAGGGCGGCCAGGGTCGAGCCGGCACCGAAAACGAGGGCGCCGCCGATCAGGAACCTCAGGCGCCCGTAGCGGTCTCCGAGGCTGCCGAAGGTGATGAGCAGCGAGCTGACGGCGAAACCGTAGATGTCAAGGATCCACAGCGCCTGATCGGCGCTGGGCCCCAGGGACCGGGTGATGGTGGGCATCGCCAGGAACAGCACCGAACCGTCCATGGAGACCAGCAGCACCGGGCCGAGCACCACGAGCAGACCGAGCCAGGCGCGTCGTGGGACATGGTCGACGTCGTCGAAGGAGCTGGATGCTGCGGGAGAGTGAGCCTGCGTATCCATGTTCATCATGCTCGGAGTTACCAATCCAGGCAGCCAGTTCCCTGGGGCGGGTACACCCGGCAGGGATAGGCGCGATAGTTGATGGGTGCCTACCCTGAGAAGGACATCGGCCAAGGATTACCTGCAAGTGGTGATGACGGGGAGGCAGCGTGGAGACAGTGGTGGCCGCGGCGGGGGTCTCCGGCGAGACGCTGGGAGCGTTCCTGAGGACTCGTCGAGACGGGGTGACCCCTCAGGCCCTCGGTTTGAGCTCGTACGGAACTCCTCGACGCGTCCCGGGGCTGCGGCGTGAGGAGCTGGCCCAGCTGGCCGGGCTGAGCGCGGGCTACTACACCCGCCTTGAGCAGGGGCAGGCGGGTCGCGTCTCCGCCCAGGTGCTTGATGCCCTGGCTCGGGTCCTTCATCTCGACGATACCGAGACGGCGCACCTGCACAACCTCGCCCGCGGTCCCGCCCTGTCCCGGCTGGAGACGCCGGATGAGGAGGAGCCCGGCTCCCATGTGCTCGCGTTGCTGCATGCGTTGGGCGAGAGTGTCCCGGCGATCCTGCTGGGGCGGCGAGGAGATGTGCTGGCCTGGAATCGGACCGGGCATGCTCTGCTGGCTCCGCACCTGGATGAAGACTCGCCGCGCGATCCTGACACCAGGCCATCCATTCCGCGGATGTTCTTCCTGGACCCCGTGCACCGCAGCCTGTACCGCAACTGGGACTACCTGGCGCGTATCCACGTGGGCTACCTGCGTCTGACCGCTGGCGCGCATCCCATGGACGCGCAGTTGGCCGGGCTCATCGGAGAGCTCGTCATGCACAGCCAGGTCTTCGCCGGGCTGTGGTCCTCCGGCGGAGTCGCCGACTGCACCACCGGCCCGATGGATCTGAGCCACCCGGATGTCGGCCGCGTGGATGTCGATTACCAGATCTGGCTTCAACCGGACAGTCCCGATCACCGTCTCGAGGTGTACACGCCTCGAGACGACTCCTCGCGCAAGGCGCTGAGTCTCCTTTCCGCCCAGGCCTCCTGCTAGCTCTGCTTGATGGGGAGGGAGGCGTTCTCCAGGTCGCGGACCGATGCGGTCAGCCTGTCGGTGCTCACCTGCACCTCTGCACGGCAGATGATGTGGTTGTCTCTGGTGTCCGGGGCTATTCGGATACTGCGGTCGACCGGGCGCCCGGAGAACTCCTCGTACTTCTTGAAGCAGTCGACGTCGATCGGTGCGTCGAAGAACTCCTCGGAGGCGTGCTCGGTATCGCAGGAGACCTGCTGTCCTTGACGGTTGAGGCACCGACGGAACTCGCCGCCGTCCTTGTAACCGTTGTGGTCATTGTCGACCGTCCAGATGTCCTTGAGTGAGACGCTCGGCATCCCGGACCGCTTCTCGACGACGCACAGGTCGTCCGTGTTCTCAAGGGGCTCGATGTCGATACCGGAGGCGAGGAGATCGATGCCGGGGACCCCGCCCATGTGGAGGACAAGCGCGCCCTCATCACAGGATGCGCCGTCTGGTTTGGCGAATACCTCCCGGGAGTGCGGCGAGCCGCACGGTGTCGGAGTGTCGCCGTCGTAGCAGCCCGACGCTGATGAGCCTGTTTGCGCGGAGCTCTCAGTCGTCGAGGCGGGGCGAGGTTCCGTGGCGGGTGAGGTGGGGAAGTGATCAGAAGGTGAGGGCTGGAGGGAGGTGGGCGAGGACTGCTCGGTCTGGAGGGAGTACGTCAGCCAGGCGATAGCAAGTGATGCGATGCCGATCACTGCGGTTAGCGCAATGTTGATAATGGTAGCCCTCACGCCTCGTTTGCTGTCTTTTGCCTGCTCGACAGTGGCGGCCCTGGACTCCTGTTCCGTGAAGAAGCGCGGTTCATCTGATGCGTGTTCGGCTTTGGATCTGAAGATCTTCATTCCGCCGGTTCCTGTTACTCGAGCCTCATGTCGAACATGACTCCGGTGATGGAGCCTGGCCCGTAGTGACTTTTTCCTTCCTGTGTCAGGGGAAGGAGGTCGATCCTTAGTGCATTGACGTTCGAGACGTCAACCTCGACCGGCTTAACTTCGTTGAAGGGGATGTCGATGAGCTGGTCGTTCTTGCCGTCTTTGTAGATACCTACTCGCAGGATGAGGTCTGAGGACTTTGAGGTATTCGCCTGTCCGGCTTTAAAGGTGAGCTTCCGGAATCGATTCTCCAGTCGGAGCTCGGCCTGCACGCCCTGGCTCCCCTCCAGGTCTGCTCCGATGCCGTTCGTGTCGCTAGTGGTGGCCACGTTGAAAAGGTCTTGCCTGAGTTTTGTTGGCGGCTCGAAGAAATCATCTAGTGTCAGGTCGCGCCCTTGGGTGTTCACTGGCGCCCCGGTGGCGGACGTCGGTCCCGAGGGTGGTCTGTTGTCGGTGAAGCTCGTCGACGGTGCTGACGGGGCGGTTGCTGTGGTGCTGGCTGTGGAGGAGGGGGGGGGGGTCGTTGGCTGTGGGGTGGGGTCGGAGGTGGTGGGCTGTCCCGAGCAGGCCACCAGGGTGAGTGCCGCGAAGGAGGAGAGGGTGAGGGCTGTGCGCCGACTGACAGACCACGTCGAATATTTCATATGGACATAATATGTCCGATATATCTAGGTTCTAAGGGATGCAAGACTTCATTTTCACATAATTATTCACAAATTATTTTGGCTGATTTGTCGATTGAGTTCTGCCAGCCTGGGTGTCAGTCGTCCTGCGGCAGTGTGCTGGCCACGCACCGGCTCTCTGTCCGTTCTTCCGCTCGTGCTCCGCGGCCTCAGTCGACCTCGACGATGACGGGGACGTGGTCGGAGGCGCCCTTGCCCTTGCGCTCGTTGCGGTCGATGGCGGCGCCGGTGACCCGATCCGCCAGGGCCGGCGAGGCGTAGACGAAGTCGATGCGCATGCCCTCGTTCCTCGGGAAGCGCAGTTTCTGGTAGTCCCAGTACGTGTAGTTGGTGACCCGCTCGCGCGTGACCTCGTGCATGCCCGCCTCGGCGAAGGCGGTGAAGGCCTCCCGCTCCGGCTCTGAGACGTGGGTGGCGCCCTCGAAGGCGCTCATGTCCCACACGTCCTCGTCCCTCGGCGCCACGTTCCAGTCGCCCACCAGCGCCAGCGGCAGGTCGGGCTCGGCCTCCAGCCAGGTGGCGACGTCGTCGCACAGGACCCGCAGCCAGTCCAGCTTGTACGTGTAGTGCGGGTGGGTGAGCTCGCGGCCGTTGGGCACGTACAGGCTCCACAGGCGCACCGGAGTCGCCCCCGACGCCGTGCCCACCGTCGCCCCGAGAGCCCGGGCCTCAACGGTCGGCTCGGTCTCGGGCCCGGTGGCCCACCCGGGTTGACCGGGGAAGGAGGTGACGACGTCGTCGAGTCCGACACGTGAGGCGATCGCCACCCCGTTCCACTGGTTGAGGCCGTGGATCGCCAGCTGATAGCCGGCTGTCTCGAAGGGCTCGACCGGGAACTGGTCTGGTCGGCACTTGATCTCCTGCATGGCCAGGGCGTCGATGTTCTCCCGCTCCAAGAAGGCCAGGACGCGGTCGACGCGGGTGCGGACGGAGTTGACGTTCCAGGTGGCCAGGCGCATGGCAGCAGGGTAACCGGTGGTGGAGCTGGTTCCCATCGATCACTCAACAAGCGCGCGTAGCCTGCCGTCATGGGAACAGCACTTGTCACCGGGGCCACCAGTGGCCTCGGTCTGGAGTTCGCCTGGCAGCTGGCTCAGGCACGTCATGATCTCGTCCTCGTTGCGCGCACGCCCGAGCGCCTGCGGGAGGTGGCCGAGGAGATGCGGCAGTTCGCCGGCGTTCAGGTGGAGGTCCTGCAGGCCGACCTGTCTCAGCGTGACGAGCTCGAGCTCGTCGCCGAGCGTCTGCGTGAGAAGAGCAGGCCCGTCGGGCTCCTGGTCAACAACGCCGGCTTCGGCCTGGGGCAGAGCTTCGTCGGTGGGGACCTGGCCCGGGAGGAGCAGGCTCTTGACGCCATGGTGCGGGCCGTGATGGTGGCCTCACACGCGGCCGCCGGCGCCATGGTCGAGCGCGGCCGCGGCGCCATCCTCAACGTCTCCTCCATTGCTGCGCACACCGTCGTGGGCACCTACGCGGCCCACAAGGCCTGGGTGCTCCGGTTCACCGAGGGGCTGGCCGTTGAGCTCGCGGGCACCGGCGTGACCGCGACGGCGCTGTGCCCCGGGCTCGTCCACACCGGCTTCCACGCGGCGGCCGGCATCGATGAGACCCAGTGGAAGGGGCCGGTGTGGCTGGATGCCGAGCGGGTCGCCGTCGAAGGACTGGCGGCGGTGCGCCGCGGCCAGGTCATTTGCACCCCGAGCCTGCGCTACCGCAGCGTCAACGCCGCTCTGCGGCTGGCTCCCCGCTGGCTCGTGCGTCGAATGGCCGACGATCCCGAGCGCTCCGGCCGTCAGCCGGAGTAAGGCCGGCGAGCCCTCCGGAAAATCGCGCAGGGCTGAGGGCTCCCGCTGGTCAGGAGGGCCGCGACCTGCAACGATCGCGTCATGGCTTCAATTACCTTTCATGGAGACCCTGTCAGCACCGTCGGCGAGCTGCCCGCTGTGGGATCGCCCGCGCCCGCCTTCGACCTCGTGGGCGCCGACCTCGCGCCGGTGACCAGCCAGTCCCTGGCCGGCCGCCGCGTGGTCCTCAACATCTTCCCCTCGGTGGACACCGGGGTGTGCGCCGCCTCCGTGCGCCAGTTCAACAAGCTGGCCTCCGAGCTGGACAACACGACCGTGGTCTGCGTCTCCGCCGACCTGCCCTTCGCCGGCTCCCGCTTCTGCGGCGCCGAGGGGCTGAACAACGTGGTCACCGGTTCCAGCTTCCGCTCCACCTTCGGTGCCGACTACGGCGTCACCCTGGCCGACGGCCCGCTGGCCGGTCTGCTGTCCCGCGCCGTCGTCGTCCTCGACGAGTCCGGCAAGGTCGTCTACACCGAGCAGGTTCCCGAGGTCGGCCAGGAACCCGACTACGACGCCGCCGTGGCCGCCCTGTCCTGACCTCTCTCTACCGGGAGTCGCCCAGAGCCCGCCCCTCCGCGCAACGCGGAAGAGGGCGGGCTCTCGCCGCAGTGAGTGTCTACCCGACGCGCAAGCGCCCACGGCCACTACCATCGACGTCGTGAGCACCAACGACTCCCACATCGCCCGCCTGGCCGAGCTCGTCAACGAGCTGTCCGTCGTCCGCGGCAAGGTCACCCTCGCCTCCGGCCTCGAGTCCGACTTCTACGTGGACATGCGCCGCGCCACCCTCCACCACGAGGCCGCGCCTCTCATCGGCCACGTCATGCTCGACATGCTGGAGGAGGCCGGTCTGGGCACCGATGAGATCGATGCCGTCGGCGGCCTGACCATGGGGGCCGACCCCGTGGCCGCCTCCATGCTGCACGCCGCCGCCTCGCGCGGCCTGGACCTGGACGCCTTCGTCGTGCGCAAGGCCGCCAAGGACCACGGCATGCGCCGTCGCATCGAGGGCCCCGACGTCACCGGGTGCTCCGTCGTCGTCCTGGAGGACACCTCCACCACCGGGGGTTCTCCGCTGGAGGCCGTCGAGGCACTGCGCGAGGCGGGCGCCGACGTGCGGGCCGTCGCCGTCATCGTGGACCGGGCCACCGGTGCTCGCGAGCGCATCGAGGCCGCGGGGCTGCCCTACTATGCGGCGCTCGGCCTGGCCGACCTCGGCCTGGAGTGAGTCCCCGACGGCGTCCGCCGGCATCTGCTCGCCGGGGCGAGGACGCTGATCGCATGGATCAGCCCGTCGACCTGCCCGAGGGGGAGCACCGGCCCGCGACGTCCACCCGGGCTCCGGTATCGTCCCCCGAGCTCTCGGCGTCCCCCGCGGCTCCTGCGCTGAGCCTGGAGGAGGATCGGCCCGCCGATGTCCGACAGGTCGGCGTCGGGCCCTGGCCCGGCGGAGCCGAGATCTGGCCCACCGACCCCCGCTACGACCGTGAGCTGCTCGCGGGAGGCGACCGGCGCAACGTCGTCGACCGCTACCGCTACTGGACCATCGCGGCGATCCGCGCCGACCTGGCCGCCCGAGCCCACCGGCTGCACATCGCCATCGAGAACGTCAGTCAGGACCTCAACATCGGCTCCATCGTGCGCAGCGCCAACGCCTTCAACGTCGCCGGCGTCCACATCATCGGCCGACGCCGCTGGAACAAGCGCGGTGCCATGGTCACCAACCGCTACCTGGACGTGCGCCACCACCCCGAGCCCGGCGAGCTGCTCGACTGGGCGGCGGCAGGCGGCTACGAGGTCATCGGCATTGACAACGGCCCCGGAGCGCAGCCCCTCGAGAGCGCCGCACTGCCCGAACGGTGCCTCATGGTCTTCGGCTCCGAGGGCGAGGGCATCAGTGCTGAGCTGAGCGCCGGCTGCGCCCGTCTGCTGCGCATCGGCCAGTACGGCTCCACCCGCTCCATCAACGTGGCCGCCGCGGCGGCCGTGGCCATGCACACCTGGATCCTCCAGCACGCGGGCCCCGCCCCGGACTGAGCCGTTGATCGGCTGCTCCGAGTCGCCGTTGGGAGTTGTCACCGCAGGCCGACGCGGACATGGATCTGGGGGTCGTAGCAGGTCTGCCCTGCGCCGTCCGGGACCATGATCCGGTTCACGTGGGTCCGAATTCGTGGAACAATCGGCCCCGCACCACTGACTCATACAGAAATCAGGAGGCACCCAGTGGCCATTGCAACCCCGGAGTCCTACGCCGACATGCTTGACCGCGCGAAGGCC
Source organism: Actinomyces sp. Marseille-P3109 (assembly GCF_900323545.1). Taxonomy (NCBI): domain Bacteria; kingdom Bacillati; phylum Actinomycetota; class Actinomycetes; order Actinomycetales; family Actinomycetaceae; genus Actinomyces; species Actinomyces sp. Marseille-P3109. The sequence goes on along the minus strand of NZ_OOHN01000008.1, from coordinate 2,173,893 downwards.
GGCAAGTACGCCATTCCCGCGATCAACGTCACCTCGTCCCAGACTCTGTCCGCCGCCCTCAAGGGCTTCGCCGACGCCGAGTCCGACGGCATCGTCCAGATCTCCAACGGTGGTGCCGCCTACTGGTCCGGGTCCTCGCGCCTCGACCGCGTCAAGGGCTCGATCGCCTTTGCCGCCTACGCCCGCGCCGTGGGTGACCTCTACCCCGTCACCATCGGTCTGCACACCGACCACTGCCCCAAGAAGCTCCTGGCCGACTGGATCCACCCGCTCCTGGAGATCGAGGCCGAGCAGGTCAAGAACGGCGAGCTGCCGATGTTCAACTCCCACATGTGGGACGGCTCCGCCGAGGCCCTCGACGACAACATCGAGATCGCCGTCGACATGCTCAAGCGGGCCAAGGCCGCCAACGTCGTCCTCGAGATCGAGATCGGCGCCGTGGGCGGCGAGGAGGACGGCATCAAGGGCGAGGAGAACGCCAACCTCTACACCACTGCCGACGACGCCTGGAAGGCCGCCGAGGCCCTCGGCCTGGGCGAGAACGGCCGCTACATCACCGCCCTGACCTTCGGCAACGTGCACGGCTCCTACAAGCCCGGCCACGTCAAGCTCCGCCCGGAGATCCTCGGTGAGATCCAGGACGATGTGGCCAAGCGCCTCGGTGACCGTCTGTCCTCCAAGGTCGGTGACAAGAGCTCGCCCTTCGACCTGGTCATGCACGGCGGCTCCGGCTCTACCGACGAGGAGATCGCCACCGCGGTGCGCAACGGCGTCATCAAGATGAACGTCGACACCGACACCCAGTACGCCTTCACCCGCCCAGTCGCCGGCTGGATGTACACCAACTACGAGGGCGTCCTCAAGATCGACGGCGAGGTCGGCAACAAGAAGCAGTACGACCCGCGCGCCTGGGGCAAGGCCGCCGAGGAGGGCATGGCCGCCCGCGTCGTCGAGGCCTGCGAGCGCCTCGGCTCCGTCGGCTCCGCCCGCAAGTGAGCCTTTGCCCCACACAGGGGTGAGTGGCGAGCTCGGTCCGCCGCTGCACGTGGCCCCGGCACCATCACGGTGCCGGGGCCACGTCGTGTCTGCGTCACGAGGCGGCCGGGAGAGGGGCCGCTCATGAATCAGCCGAACGGTTACATTCTTGCAGGGCGACGTGGAATGGTGCCGCTTCGTGAGAGGAGGCGGTGAAGTCTCGGTATCTCGCGGAAACGGGATGATGGGTCGACGGCATTAAAGCATGACCCAGGTCACTGATTGCAATCCTTGCAGCAATGTGGGCTGAAATGTGTCATGATTGGCCATCGCCGTTAAACCGACGGATCCGCCGCCGGCCATGCGGCAGTCGCTCCTCGCGGACGCCCTTGTCCGCTCCTGTCCCATGCGTCCAAAGGAGGACCCCCAATGCGACTCATCTCCCGCCGCTCCATGCTGGGCGGAACCGCTGCGATCGCCGTCGCCGCCACCCTGGCGGCCTGCTCCAAGGGCTCGTCCGGCTCCGACGGCGATGGGGGCGTTTACTTCCTCAACTTCAAGCCCGAGTCGGAGCAGGCCTTCAAGGACATCGCGGCCGCCTACACCAAGAAGACCGGCGTGGCCGTCAAGGTCGTCACCGCCGCCTCTGGCACCTACGAGCAGACCCTGAAGTCCGAGGTCGCCAAGTCCAACCCGCCCACCCTGTTCAACCTCAACGGCCCCGTGGGCTACGGGAACTGGAAGGAGTACGCCTCCGACCTGTCCGACGCCGACTTCACCAAGCAGATGACGGACGAGTCCCTGGCCCTCAAGGGCGACGAGGGCAAGGTCGTGGGTGTACCGCTGGCCATCGAGGGCTACGGCATCATCTACAACGCCGCCATCCTCAACAAGTACTTCGCCATGGAGGGCGCCAAGGCCACCGCCGTCGACCAGATCAAGGGCTTCGACAAGCTCAAGGAGGTCGTCGAGGACATGCAGTCCAAGAAGGCCGACCTCGGCATCGAGGGCGTCTTCGCCGCGACCTCCCTGTCCCCGGGCGAGGACTGGCGCTGGCAGACCCACCTGGCCAACTACCCGGTCTACTACGAGTACCGCGATGCCAAGGTCGACGACCTCGACGAGCTCAAGCTGACCTACTCGGACAACTACAAGCAGATCTTCGATCTCTACCTCAACAACTCCACGATCGCCCCCACCGAGGCCAGCGCCAAGACGGTCACCGACTCCATGGCCGACTTCGCCCTGGGCAAGGCGGCCATGGTCCAGAACGGCAACTGGGGCTGGTCGCAGATCTCTGAGGTCTCCGGCAACACGGTCAAGGCCGAGGACGTCCACTTCCTGCCGATCTACGTCGGCGTATCCGGCGAGGACAAGAGCAACATCGCCATCGGCACCGAGAACTACCTGACGATCAACTCCCAGGTCTCCGACGACGCCCAGAAGGCCACCAAGGACTTCCTCACCTGGCTGTTCACCGACGCCGAGGGCTCCAAGCTCGCCGCTGAGAAGCTCAGCATCATCGCGCCCTACAAGGCCTACGCCGAGCTGGCCCCCTCCGACCCGCTGGGCAAGGAGGTCGCCGCGGCCATCACCAACAAGGACCTCACTCCCGTCAAGTGGGTCTTCCCGACCTTCCCGAGCCAGGACTTCAAGGACCAGCTCGGCCAGCACCTGGCTCAGTACGCCTCTGGTAGCTCGGACTGGGCGAAAGTCAAGGAGTTCTTTGTGACCACCTGGGCCTCTGAGAAGAAGTCGGCCAAGGAGGGCTGACGCCGTCGAGTCGCCCAAGGCCGTTCAGGCCCGTCCGAGTGCGCGGATGACGGCGCGACGGCGACTCATCTCCCCATCCCCTCTCCGTCCGGGGCGGCGCGCCCGAACGATCGATTCGTGCGTCGTCGCCCCGGTGGGAGCCCCCCCCTGCCACCCGGCCGCTTCAGCGGGTACCGGTCGCACCTCGAGGTAGATATGACCAAGGCACTGAAAAAGTTCTTCCCAGTATTTGCGGGGCCGACCCTGTTGGCCTTCATGATCGCGTTCATCGTCCCCTTCTTCATGGGGCTCTATCTCTCCTTCACCAAGTTCAGCACCCTGACCAACGCGCGGTTCGTGGGCACTGACAACTACGCCAGGGCCCTGGGGGAGCGCAGTGACTTCCCGCAGGCCCTCCTCTTCACCGCCGTCGTCTCGATCATCTCCATCATCACGGTGAATCTGGGCGCCTTCGCCCTGGCCTACTTCCTGACCCGCAAGCTGCGTGGAACCAACTTCTTCCGCGCCGTCTTCTTCATGCCCAACCTCATCGGCGGCATCGTCCTGGGCTACACCTGGCAGGTCATGCTCAACGCGATCCTGCAGCGCTGGGGCCAGACCATCGTCAACGACTGGCGTCTGGGTCTGGCCGGCCTGGTCATGCTCGTCAACTGGCAGCTCATGGGCTACATGATGGTCATCTACATCGCCGGCCTGCAGAACGTGCCGCCTGAGCTCATCGAGGCCTCTCAGATCGACGGCGCCGGCAGGTGGCAGACGCTGCGCAACGTGACCCTGCCGATGATCATGCCCTCGATCACCATCTGCCTGTTCCTCACCCTGGCCAACACCTTCAAGATGTACGACCAGAACCTCGCCCTGACCAACGGGGCCCCGGCCAAGCAGACCCAGATGGCCGCGCTCAGCATCGTCAACACGATGTACAAGAAGATCGGCCAGGAGGGTGTCGCCCAGGCCGAGGCCGTCATCTTCTTCCTCATCGTCGCCGCCATCGCGCTCATCCAGCTGCGCGCCACTCGTTCCAAGGAGGTTGACGCGTGAGCACCGCCGTCCAGACCCATGTCCCCGCAGCCGCCGTGTCCGCCAGCAAGGCGGGTCGGAAAGCGGCCCGGTACACGCCCGGTCAGAATGCGCTCGTGGGGGTGCTGGCCGTCCTGGCCCTCGTGTGGGTCGTCCCCCTGGCCTTCATCCTCATCAACTCCTTCAAGGGCAAGTTCTACATCGCCGACAGTCCCTTCGCCCTGCCGACCGCGAAGACCTTCGCCGGCCTGGACAACTATGCCACCGGCCTGGCCCTGTCCGGCTTCGCCAGCGCCATGGGCTGGTCGCTGTTCATCACGGTGGGCTCCGTCGTCGTCATCGTCTTCCTGACGGCGATGACCGCCTACTACATCACCCGCATCAAGACCTGGTGGACCTCGGCGATCTACTACGCCTTCGCCTTCTCCATGATCGCGCCCTTCCAGATGGTCATGTTCCCCACCGTCAAGGTGGCCGATCTGCTCGGCCTGGCCACGCCCTGGGGCATGATCGTCCTCTACCTCGGCTTCGGCGGCGGTCTGTCGGTGTTCCTGTTCGCCGGCTTCATCAAGTCGATCCCCATGGAGATCGAGGAGGCCGCCTACATGGACGGGTGCTCCCCGCTGCAGACCTACTTCAAGGTAGTCATGCCGCTGCTCAAGCCGACGGCGGTCACGGTGGCGATCCTCAACGCCATGTGGGTGTGGAACGACTTCCTCCTGCCCAACCTCGTCATCGGCCAGGACGAGCGGTACAAGACGATTCCGATCGTCATCCAGTCGCTCGTCGGGTCCAACGGCAACCGAGACATGGGCGCCCAGATGGCCATGCTCGTCTTCGCCATCGTCCCGATCGTGGCCTTCTACCTCTTCGGTCAGAAGCACATCATCGAGGGCGTGGCCGCGGGCGCGGTCAAGGGCTGAGGCCTGCGCCTGAGCCCCGCCCCCTTACTCGGGCGGTCCTCGATGCTCCACCGCGGGCATCGAGGACCGCCCGTATCATGTCCACGTCACTCCCACCGCTGTCGGCTCAACGCGGGCAACCGCGCCGGCAGCAGGTCCCGCTATCGCATACATGGCATGAGTCCTGCCTGAAGGAGGTCCCGTTGGCGCTGTTCCCCGGTCCCGACAGCCCGGCCTACCGGGCGTGGTCCGCGGCGGCCGACGTCGTCATCCTCAACGCCCTCACCCTGGCCGGCTGCCTGCCGGTGGTGACGGCCGGCGCCTCCCTGACGGCCTGTGCGCGTGTGGCCGGTGAGATGGCGGCCGACGACGACCCGGCGGTTGCCGCCACCTGGTGGCGATCCTTCCGCCTCAACCTGCGCCAGTCGCTGGCCTGGTGGCTGCCGGTGCTCGTGCTGCTGGCCCTCGGCTCCTGGGAGTACCTGGTCCTGGCCGACGGCATCGCCACGGGTGACCAGCACGGCAGCCAGCAAGGCGGCCTGGGTGGTGCGAGCAGCGCCGTGGCCGGGCTGGTGCTGGCCGGGGGAGCTCTCCTGGCCGCGATCCTCACTTGGCTGCTGCCGCTGGCGGCCTTCTTCGACGCGCCACTGACCCGGCACCTGTCCAACGCCGCACGGCTCGCCGTCGGCCGCCTGGGGCTGACGGTTATCTGCCTGGCGGTCCTGGCGGCTCCGGTGGCCGCCCTCTGGGGGCTGCCCGCCATGAGGACAGCCGCCCTCTGGTTCATGGTCCTCATCGGCCCGGCCTTCCAGGCCTACCTCATCGCCCTGCTCCAGCGCTCCACCATCGCCGGGCTCACGGCCGCTGCCCAGCCCTCCTCCTGACATCGCGCTCGCCTCATGAAGCCAGGAGGTGAGCACGACATGATCGCGACATGATGCTGTCGGTCCGGCTCCGGTAGGCTAGAGGACGGTGTGTCCACCGGCACGCCGTCACTGAAGTCAGGGAGCAGCCATGCCAGCCGTTGTCGTCGTCGGGACCCAGTGGGGGGACGAGGGAAAGGGCAAGGCGACTGACCAGCTCGGTCAGGACGTCGACTACGTCGTCAAGTTCAATGGCGGCAACAACGCCGGCCACACCGTGGTCATCGACGGCGAGAAGTTCGCCTTCCACCTCCTGCCGGCCGGTGTGCTCACCCCCGGGGTCACCCCCATGATCGGCAACGGCGTCGTCGTCGACCTGGAGGTCCTCTTCAGCGAGATCGCCGAGATCGAGTCTCGTGGCAAGGACGCCTCCAGCCTCCTCATCAGCGCCAACGCCCACATCATCCCCTCCTACAACCGGGTCCTGGACCGCACCACCGAGCGCTTCCTGGGGTCGCGCCAGCTGGGCACCACCGGCCGCGGGATCGGCCCCACTTACGCGGACAAGATGAACCGTGTGGGCATCCGAGTCCAGGACCTCTTCGACGAGTCGATCCTGCGTCAGAAGGTCCACTCGGCCCTGGACCAGAAGAACAGCCTCTTCCTCAAGGTCTTCAACCGGGCGGCCATTGACGCCGACGCCGTCGCCGACGAGCTGCTCTCCTACGCCGAGCGGGTCCGCCCCATGGTTGTGGACTGCTCCCTGGTGCTCAACAGCGCCCTCGACAAGGGCAGGACCGTCCTGTTCGAGGCCGGCCAGGCCACGATGCTCGACATCGACCACGGGACCTACCCCTTCGTCACCTCCTCCAACCCCACCTCCGGTGGCGCCTGCACCGGTACCGGTGTGGGACCCACCCGGATCGACTCGGTGGTCGGGGTCGTCAAGGCCTACACGACGCGCGTGGGGGAGGGGCCCTTCCCCACCGAGCTGCACGACGAGGTGGGTGAGCGCCTGCGTACCGAGGGCGGCGAGTTCGGTGTCACCACCGGCCGGCCGCGCCGCTGTGGCTGGCACGACGCCGTCGTCACCCGCTACGCGGCCCGCGTCAACGGGCTCACCGACCTGGTCATGACCAAGCTCGACGTCCTCACCGGCCACGAGACCATCCCCGTGTGCGTCGCCTACGACATTGACGGCACCGTCACCCAGGAGATGCCGCTGACCCAGTCCGACTTCCACCACGCCGTTCCCGTCTACGAGGAGCTGCCCGGCTGGAGTGAGGACATCAGCGAGGTGCGCCGCTTCGCCGACCTGCCACGGGCCGCCCGGGACTACGTGCTGCGCATTGAGGAGCTGGCCCACTGCCGGGTCTCCGCGATCGGCGTCGGGCCGGGGCGCGAGGCCACGATCTCGCGTTACCCACTCGTGGGCTGACGGTGGCTGAGACCGTCAGCCACCGTCAGCCACCGCCGTATATGCCCTGCCCCGGCGGAGGGTACGGGCCACCCGCTCCGGGCGGGGGCGAGCCAGGAGGCTGCTGATAGGGCTGCGGCGCTCCCAGGTATCCGGCCTGGCCGACCGGAGGCATCTGCGATGGAGGGTAGCCGCTCTGCTGAGGGGCCTGTGGGTAGTAGACCTGCGGCTGGGGCGGACCGCCTACGGGAGGGGTCGGTGAGGTGTAGGGGAGAGGCTGGTACATCGGTGCGGCCGCCGCTGCGTTGAACGACTGCTGCTCCAGAGCGGCGAGGTACTTCTGCTCCCGGTTCTTCCTGGCGCTGTTGGAGATGAGAGCGATGACTCCGCTGGCGGCCACCACCATGAGCATCAGAATGATGATGATCCATAACCCGGCGTTCCCGGAGGACTCCTTGACCGCCGCCTCGGCAGTGTCTCGACCGCGGGCCTTATTGTCGTAGAAGGAGTCGAACGAGACCTTGTTCTTGTGCTCCCCCTCTATCGTGCCGCCACCGGCATCCGTGACCTTCCCGGGGAAGACGACCGAGAGCGTCAGCGAGCTCTCCTTGTCCTCCTCAGATGCCGAGGCCACCGCGGTGTCGACGACGTATTCGTCTCCGTCATGTGTCACATACTCGTTCTCGGACACCGACCCGGTGATGACGGCTGTACAGGTGGGAGTCCCGTTCTTGGAGGAGAAGGTCACCTTCGGTGTCGCCGTGTCGGTTGAGAAGTTCTCCTCGGTGCAGAAGTCCTTGAGCGTCTGCTCGCCATCGGACGGCGCGGTGGCGAGGAAGGTCGTCGTCACCTCATCATCCGATTTGATATCGATCTCGATGGTGACCTTCTCCTCGTTAGTACTCGCCAAGGGGGCGGCGGCGTTCGCGGGAGCAGCCCCCGCCGTGAGGACGACGGTGACGAGACAGAGAAGGGCGGTCAGGGGTGTTGCCGGAGCATGTCGAAGAGCGGGGTGGTGCATGTGCCGCCTTAGAGCTGCGTGGACGAGAAGAAGGGCATCCGATTCCGTTGAACGGCGTCGGCGGCCCTGAGCACATCACATGTCTAACATGAGCTCAGGGCCGCCGCGGTCGGCCTCAGTGGGAGGCCGGTGAGTCGGGCTGTCCGCCAGGAGGAGGGGGAACGGGGCCGGGGGCCACGGCACCGCCGTGTTCCTGCTGCCCGTAGCCCGGACCGGCCGCGCCTGAGGCCGGCGGGGGGACCGAACCGGGTGCTTGCGCCTGACCGGGAACAGGGGACTGAGGCTGTCCGGGTGCGTATCCTACGGCTCCGGCTGGGGAAGCCTGGTACGCCTGCTGCTGAGTCCCCTTCTTACGATTGTTCAGGTACCAGAAGGCGCCGCCTCCGGCGGCTGCGACCACCAGCACTCCGATGATCACCCAGACCCACGGGAAGGCGGGGGTGTCCTTGCCGGTCACCCGGTACTCACCGGCCTCATCGAAGGTGACGGTGGTTCCGTCGATCTTGCCGCCGTCGGAGTTGGTGACTTTTCCGGGGAAGGTGACCGACAGGGAGAAATCCAGGTCGCTGTCGGCACTGGACAGTCCCCCGTTCCCGGTGTCGAAGACGTACTCGTCTCCCACGTGCTCGATGAGGTCATTGCTCTCGGAGATCTTGTCCTTCCCGCTGAAGGTGCAGGTGGGACGCCCTCCGGGCTCGGAGTAGGTCGCCTTGGCGTTCTCCAAGGCCCCCGACCCCGTCGACTCTTCGCAGCTCTCTTTGAGATCGTCTGATGATGCCGAAGAATTCTTCTTGTCTCGCGCGACGGCCACCTTGTAGTCGTAGGTATCGTCCTTGTTGATCGTGACGTCAACGGTGTAGGAGCCTCGGCTGTCCCGACTTGTGGCGGTGGGCGTCAATGCGTTGCCCGCGGAGGAGGCGAGCGCGAGGGATGCGAGAAGTGGGAGGAATGTCAGTGTGCGCAGGGTAAGGCGCAGGGGAGTGGTTGCTGCCATGAGCCTCACCCTAGACGATCGTCGGAGGTAAGAGGGCTGAACGGATGGTGAAGATCGGCCGGGATGACCCGGGATGAGTGCGGAGGGCCGGCGGCGGTCGAAAAAGGGCCGTGGCCCCGGAGTCGCGTAACTCCGGGGCCACGAGTGATGTGGGGCAGATGTCAGTAGGTGCCTTGTCCGGGCTGTCCGGGCTGGCCGGGCTGAGGGCCGTAGCCGGGCTGCCCGGGTTGGGCCTGAGGGGCTCCGTAGCCGGGCTGGGTACCGGGTTGGCCGCCGTAGGCCTGGCTGCTGTCGGGTTGAGCGCCGTAGGCCTGGCTGCTGTCGGGTTGAGCGCCGTAGCCCGGCTGCCCGGAGCCCTGGGGAGCGGCGCCGTAGCCCGGCTGCTGACCCGGCTGAGCCGGGAAGGGCTGGTTGGGGTCGTAGCCCTGACCGGGAGCGGCGTAGGGGGAGGCCTGGGCCTGGTTCTTCTTCTTCCGGGTGATGACGAAGGCGGCAACGCCTCCAGCGACCACGGCCAGGACGCCGACGCCGACAAGAATCCAGACCCACATGGGGATGGAGCCGTCCTTGCCCTTCACCTTGTGGTTCATCGAGTCGGTGAAGGTGACCTTGTTGCCGTCGACCTTGCCGCCGTCGGCCTCGGTGACTTTGCCGGGGAAGGTGACTGAGTAGTTGAGCTCGAGGCCCGGCACCGAGTCGGCGCTGGCAGAGCCGCCGGACGTGGCGTCGACGATGTACTCACCGTTCTTGTGGGTGATTCCCTTGGCGTCAGCGATCTTGCCGGATCCCTCGATGGTGCAGGTGCGGGTGTCGCCTTCATCCTTGAAGGTGAACTTGGCGTTCTTGTAGTAGTCGCCGGAGCTGAGGCTGTTGAAGCTCTCTGCGGTGCAGGCGTCTTCGGAGATGGCCTCGACGCCGGTTGAGGAGTCGACCATCTCCATCTTGATGGTGAACGAGTCGTTGGACTTGATGACGAGGTCGACGTCCATGGTGATCTTGAAGTCCAGATCGGCTTGAGGAGCGGCGTGCCCGGGTGCCCCAGCCAGGGCCAGGGCGGCGGACACAACAAGGACGACAAGAGCTGTCAACGCGGAAAAGGGCGCGGGGATGCGGCGAGCGGCGGCAGGTGTCATGGGCCCACAGTAGCGGTTCCGATGCTTGGTTGTAACCAGATATTCGTGGGGACCGCTCCCCGCCGGGCTGTCACTGAGGCTGCGGCGGCGGGGACCACTGGCCGTGCTGCTGGGGCGCCTGTGCGGGCAAGGGCGGGTAGGTGCCGTTGCCGGTCCCGGAGGGGGAGTGAGACGGCGTCGGCTGCATGGGGTACTGCTGAGGTGCTGGCTGGCCGAGGTAGGGCTGTTGCGGCACAGGGCCCTGGGTGGGGACGGCCTGCGCACCAGGCCCTGGTGCACCCTGCCCGCTTCGCTGGCGACGTCGGACAATGACCGCTGTCACGATGAGCCCGGCCGCCACGAGTGCGCCGACGCCACCGATGATCCAGGGAAGGACCTTGCTGATCGTGATCTCGGAGGCGGGACGGTCCTTGCCCTTGACCACGCGGCCCGTGAATTCGGTGAAGCTGACGGTGTTGCCCTCGACCTTGCCGCCCTCGCTCTGGGTCACCTCGCCCGGGAAAGTGGCCGCGTAGAACTGCTGCAGCTTCGGGGACGGTGTCTTGCGCTCGTTCAGGCTGGTGGTATCGATGGCGTACTCGCCGTTGCTGTGACTGATCGCGCCGTTGGTCTCGGAGATATTTCCCTTCTTCGTGATGGTGCAGACTCGTTTGTCCTTCCCGTCATCGAATTTCGGCTCAGCATTGGCAAAGATATTCGGTTCTACGAGGAAGTAGTCCAGGGTGCAGTTTTCCTCGTTGATGGGGGGAGCCCAGCTGTAGTCCGTCCGGTCGGTGATGACGAAAGACGCCTCAAAAGTGTCATCGCTCTTCACAGTCACCTTCATGTCGATGGTGACATTCAGCTCGTCGGCCGCCTGTCCCGGGGGAGTGATCAGGGCCATGGCGGCGACAAAGGCGAGGACGGCCAGCGCAGCCAGCGTTGTGCGGATGCTCTTGATGGCGAGGGCGCAGTTCATGGTGACACCCTAGCCGTCGCCTCGTCTGCCGGTCGGTTATTCGAGTGGCAGTACTACCCGTACTAAGTGGCAGTACTACCCGTACTACCCGCCCTGGTACGGCGGGTAGTACTGATCGCCGCTCCCCTCCTGCGGGGGGTGGAAGCCCGCGTACCCGTTGCCCTCCTGATAGGGCATCTGCGCGTGCCCCGTCCCGGGGGAGTAGATCCCATTGCCGTCCTGGGCCCCGTAGATGTTGGCGCCGGCCGGGTAGGCAGCATAGCCGGGGTCCTGAGGTGGGAAGGTGCCGGCACCTGCGCCCGGATCGATGTACGGGGAGTAGCCGGCCTGAAGATCGGCAACAGGGTAGGTCTGGGTGGGCCCCGACGTCGGCTGCTGGACGCCGGGCAGAGGCGACTGGTAGGGGCCGCTGATGTAGACGTCCGGTGGAGTGAAGCCGGCGGCTCCGACGTGCTGGGGGACCTCCCCGTACGGGGCGACGGGAACCATCTGCTGGGCGCGACGAACCCTCAGGAGGTAGAGCACGACACCCGCGACAATGAGGAGAACGACGCTGACGGCCAAGACGATCATCCACCAGCGCAGGTGGAACTGGCCGTCCTCGCCCTCGGCGTGAAGGCCGTCGGAGCTCTCCAGGGCGTTGTCCCAGGTGACTTTGTTTCCGTCGTTTCTGCCGTTGGACTTCGTCACCTCACCGGGGAAGGTCACCGACACGGAGACCTTGGTGCGTCCGGCGATGTCCTGATTCGACAGTTGCGGGTTCTTCGAGCTGAGCGTGCTCAACGAGTCAGGGGACAGATCGAAGACGTACTGCCCGCCCTCGTGCTTGATCGTCCACGTGTCGGTCTGCAGCTTGCTGAGCGGGACCGCTTTGGCGGTGACCTGGCAGGCCGGGTAGTTGTTGTGGGACGTGAAGGTGTAGGTCGCCTCGACGCCGTCGGGGAGAGGGCTTGACTTCCCCAGCTCCTTCTCACTGCAGTTCTCATTGTTGATGAGCCGCAGGTTGGAGGAGTCCCACATGATGTAGGTCAGGTCGACGGTCTCGTTCTTGTGGATGACGAAGTCGTAGCGGACTCCGCAGCCGGCCAGGAGCAGCGTGAGACCGGCCAGAACCGTCGCGACCACAGGCCGTGGAACAGTGCGGGAGGCATGATTCATGCGTCGAGTCTAAATCGGGAGCATTGCGGCACGGGAGCAACCGCCGGATCCGCTGTGCACGGGCCCGTACGGACGTACGGGTGCGCCGAGCGGCTCGCCGCCGAGGCGGCAGGGCCGTCCAGACGGAGGAGGCGGTGTTTGTCGCCTCGGCGTCGACAGGTGGCTACTTCTCGCGCGAGCCTCGCCTCCACGGCCTGCGTCGTGCCGTCAGCCATGCTCGCCGCCGCAGGACGGCTACCGTCAGAATGCCCCCGAGCAGCACCAGGCCGCTGGTCAGCCAGGTGCCGGATCGGGTCCACCAGGACACGCCCCGGGAGTCCTGGGCGTAGCCCGAGGCGCTGACGCCCTTGGCCACCGTGTCGGGGTCGTCCCAGGTGACCGTGGTGCCTGAGACCTTCCCCCCGCCGGACTGCGTCACCGCACCGGGGAAGGTGACCGAGACCTTGGTGTCGACGACGCCCTTGAAGGACGTGCTGTCCGACTGGGGCTCGCCCTGGGCGCCTGACGGGGCGACGGACGCCTCCGGTGCGGTGCCCGCTGCGCCGTCGGCTCCGCTCGAGTCCTGAGAGGGATCGGGGGCGAGGGGCTGGATCGTCACCTTGTAGACGTCGCCGTCGCGCATGACGATGGTGTTCGGCTCGGCCTGCGAGGCCTGGGGGACCTTGACCCCGCTGATGCTCACCTGGCAGCCGGGGCCGTCGTCGCCGGTGAGAGGATCGGCCTTGATCGTGGTGCCCGCGGGCACGCCCAGGGTGGTGGGGTCGGAGTAGGCGGAGCAGTCGGGGGTCTTGCCCTGGGGGAAGACGGTGCCGGTCGTGTCCCGTATCTCCAGGGCGACGTCGTAACTGCCCCGGGAGCTGATGGTCATGTCCATGTGGGCGGTGCAGGCGGTCAGCGCCAGGCAGGAGGCGGCCACCAGGATCGGGCGCATCAGCGGACGGAGTCGAGGGCGCACGAAGGGGCTCGCTGGACGGGACGCGGAAGATGGCGCGGCGGGCATGCGGGCACGCTACACGCTCGCACTGGACCTTCACTGAGGGCGGAACGGTGCCGTTTTAAAGGTGCTAAAAGCCGTCATCCTCCCGAATGTGGCCGATCACATGCCGCTCTGGCCGGGCGAAGTGGCCGAGTTGGGACCTTCGGCGATGTGACCTCGGGCTCCAGGTGGGGGAGTATTGCCCTCGACCGAGCGGGTCGGCAACGGCGCGCTCACCGGATCAACACACCCAAGGAAGGGACTCGCATGACTGTGTCTGAGAAGGACGTCCGCGCTGCTGCGCCGGCTAACGCCCCTGAGGATGTCATCGAATTCGTCACGCGTATCGCCGAGCTGGCCAAGCCCGAGAACGTCTACTTCGCGGACGGATCGCAGGAGGAGTGGGACCGCCTGACCACTGAGATGGTCGAGTCGGGCATGTTCACCCGCCTCAACCCCGACAAGCGCCCCAACTCCTTCCTCGCGCGCTCCCTGCCCAGCGACGTCGCCCGCGTAGAGTCCAGGACTTTCATCTGCTCCGAGAAGGAGGAGGACGCCGGCCCGACCAACAACTGGTACGACCCGGTCGAGATGAAGAAGATCCTCCACGAGAAGTTCGACGGCGCCATGCGCGGCCGGACCCTCTACGTCATCCCCTTCTCCATGGGCCCCCTGGGAGGCCCCATCTCCCAGCTCGGCATCGAGCTGACCGACTCCCCCTACGTGGTGGTCAACATGCGGATCATGACCCGTATGGGTTCGGCCGCCATGGACCTCATCGCCGAGGGTCGTCCCTGGGTCCCGGCCGTGCACTCCGTGGGCGCGCCGCTGGCCGAGCACGAGAAGGACACCGCCTGGCCCTGTAACGACGAGAAGTACATCACCCACTTCCCGGAGACCAACGAGATCTGGTCCTTCGGCTCCGGCTACGGCGGCAACGCCCTGCTGGGCAAGAAGTGCTACGCGCTGCGCATCGCCTCGACGATGGCCCGTCGTGACGGCTGGATGGCCGAGCACATGCTCATCCTGCGCCTGACCGACGAGAAGACCGGCAAGCAGTACCACGTCACCGCCGCCTTCCCGAGCGCCTGCGGCAAGACCAACCTCGCCATGCTCCAGCCCACCATCCCGGGCTACAAGGTCGAGACCGTCGGTGACGACATCGCCTGGATGCGCCCCGGCCCCGACGGCCGCCTGCGCGCCATCAACCCCGAGGCCGGCTTCTTCGGCGTCGCCCCCGGCACCTCCTACGACACCAACCCGATGGCCATGGACACCATGAAGGCCAACACCATCTTCACCAACGTCGCCCTGACCGACGACGGTGACGTGTGGTGGGAGGGCATCGACGCCCCGATGCCGGAGCACCTCATCGACTGGCAGGGCAACGACTTCACCCCGGCCGACGCCGCCGAGGGCAAGAAGGCCGCCCACCCCAACAGCCGCTTCACCACCCCGGCCTCGCAGTGCCCGATCATCTGCCCCGACTGGGAGGCTCCCGAGGGCGTGGCCGTCGACGCCATCCTCTTCGGTGGCCGCCGCGCCACCAACGTGCCGCTGGTCGCCGAGCAGTACGAGAACGCCCACGGCGTGTTCATCGGCTCCGCTGTGGCCTCCGAGGTCACCGCCGCCGCCCTGGACGCCAAGGTCGGCTCGCTGCGCCACGACCCGATGGCCATGCTGCCCTTCTGCGGCTACCACATGGCCGACTACTGGTCGCACTGGCTGGAGATGCAGGAGAAGCTGGGCGACAAGTTCCCCAAGGTCTACCAGGTCAACTGGTTCCGCAAGGACGAGAACGGCAAGTTCATCTGGCCCGGCTATGGCGAGAACTCCCGCGTGCTCGACTGGATCGTGCGCCGTGCCTCCGGCGAGGTCGAGGCGATCGACGGCGTGACCGGCCGCTACCCCAAGTTCGAGGACTTCAACCTCGAGGGCCTCGACCTGGGCGAGGAGGAGTGGGCCAAGATGTACGACATCGACCCCGAGGCCTGGGCCGCCGAGATGGACGACACCGAGGAGTACTACAAGCAGTTCGGTGACAAGCTGCCCGATGCCATCAAGGAGCAGCTCGCCAAGTTCCGTGAGCGCATCGCCGAGGCCAAGAAGGCCTGATCGCGGCTGAGACCCTTCCCTGCGAAGGGCTCTGACGGGGGTTCCCACCGGTTCGCCGGTGGGAACCCCCGCTTGTTGCCGCTGTTGCTGCCCTCGCCGCCGGCTCAGCGGCTGCTGCGCGCCGTGTCGGCGTCGAGGACGCACTCTCTGGCTCGACAACTGAGCGCCGGGGGGCATGTTGACTGTCCTGTCAGCGACGATGCGCGGAGGGAAAAGGCCTGGCAGGTCGCTGGTGTCCATGGTGCTGACATCACAGGCGCATCGGCGCTGCGCACCGCAGAAGAACCGCAGGATTCCAACGACTTTCGCTGGGTGCTTCGGCGGCAGGCTCGTTCATGTCAGCGCTGTGGACACCGGGCCGCGCAGGAGTGAGTCCGGGGTTCTTGCGGTATAGCCCGGTGCCTCCGTCACAGGTCCTCCTCCACCGTCCCCTGACCGCCGTCTGCGCTGGGGTCCGGAGGCTATGACTCGACTCCGGTCCCGCTTTGAGTCTCGCCTCGAGTCGGCCTACCTACTCCACGAGGGTCGGGATCTACTGGCCAAGGGGTGTGCTTACTGCACGAAGGCCCCACCTACCCGCAGTACCCTCAACCCTCGTCCGGTAGCACCCCACCCTCGCACAGTGCATCCAGATGAGGCCGGCAGCCACCAGAGTGACTGGGTCAATCTGCTCCGTCAGGTCGAAGCAGCAGCTTTCCCGTCTGGCAGAGGCACCCAAGCCGTGTCGTGAGATGTCATGACATCCGAAACTCTCAGAAGTCATGAGGCAGTGTATGAGCGCCGGGGACAGTCCTCGAACCGTGTGGTGCGTCCATGTGGGGCACGTCGGAGACGGGATGGTGAACGGTGCCCATCGGAGGACACGAATCGGCGCCGCGCTCGCTATTACAGTGACGAGGAGCCGATGGTGAGTGTTCGGATTGCTTTCCCATCGTGCCGGTGACCCCAGCAGCGTGGAAGGTGCCGAGTATGGAATGGCAGGACAACGACGTCGGTGGCGGTCGGGGTGACCTGTTCGATGAGACTCTGGGGAAGTCGATGCGGTGGTGGGCGACGGAGAAGTCTGATGGGCGCCTGCTCCTGCGACGCTCGGTGATGATCCGCTGCTGTGCGCTGCTGGTGCTCGTGGTGGGAGTGCCCGGCATGGTCCGCAAGGCTCTGCCGCTGATGAGCTCCCACATCACCGATTATGAAGCCAATGACGCCATGATCGTGGTGACCATAATCGGCATTCCGGTGGTCTGGGCGATCAATGTCCTGCGGCGTCAGACGGTGCTGAGTGCGGAGGGCATCGCCATGCGACGCCTCCTGTTCACCGAGCGGCGTCCCTGGGAATCGGTGGCCTCGAGATTCACGCTGTCGACGCTCAATCTGACTGACGGGCCGTCGTCGTACGGCGGATTCATTGAGCGGACTCGGATCGCAATCGAGAACGGTGACGGCAATGATGCCATCAGACTTCCCGGATGCGTCATCGGGATGACCTGGGGGAGCTCTGAGGACCGCGCCTCTGCGGCTGTGGGGGACTTGCAGTACTACATCTACGCGCGGGGGTGGAGTATCTCGGAGGATGCCGCTGTCAGCGAGGACCCCCGTCTCGTGGCGGCCCGGGTCCGGCACGGGGCGGAGAAGATGATGCAGCGCAGCCGCCTGGTGTTCCGCACTCCGCTCTGGCGCAGAATCAAGGAGCACCTGTGCAACGGTGGGCTCTTCCTCATCGGCATGGGGGTGCTGTTCATGGTGATGGGTGGTCAGCAGCTGTTCTTCGAGACGGCTCCGGTCAGTGGATCGGACCTCACCTTCGTGGTGTTCTTCCTTCTGCTCGGACCGGTCACCATGGCGTATCCCCTCTACAAGATCTACGGATGCTTCCAACGAGTCGTCGTGGACGATCGAGGGATTCGCGCCGGAAGGCGCTCCTGCGCCTGGCCGGAGTCCCGTTCTGGACTGTTCGTCGCCGGAGATCGGATCTTTGTCGTGTATGCCAACGGGCGGCACATCGCCTTGGACGGCGCCGGTGTGGCGTGGGGGAGCTTTCAGCGACGGCAGGAGCAGCTGGTTGCCAGATGCGAGGCTATCTGGCTCTGGGGTGTCGCCCGCGGCGCCACTCGAGAGACCGGCAGGTACGTCACCGTTCCGGATGAGGGCATGCAGAAAGAGCGCGAGATCCTCGAACGAGGCATTGGCTTGGCGGTACCTCGTCAGAGATAGCGGTACTCGGAGCAGGGATCCGAGCGTCAGTTGACGCGAGTCGAGTAAGGACTGCCGGAGGCGGGCTGGAGCGTGAGCTGCGGTAGGGCACTACCGTCACTGGCACGTTCGTGTACTTGACAGCCGAAAAGCTATGACGCACGCCTGTGCAACCTGATGTTGTGCGGGGGGTATAGCTGACTCGAAACGGCTACCAATATTATTTTTCAGGGTAGAATGAGTGTCATGCTCTGGAGATCTTCAAAGAAGAAGCCTGAATCGCATGGTTGCTGTCATTATTGCCAGTACGTGCCGGAGCCTTGCTCTGCGGAAGAGGAGAAACTGACTCAAAAGCTCACCAGGACTCATGCAGGCGATGCGGGTGTGCAATGCGAAAAGAAATTCATGGAAAACAGAGCGAATGAAGGTGGGGGTGAAATTGCGGGATATATTCCTTATGTTAAATTGAAATCAAATGTAAAGCCCGTTTTTGTTTTGTGGTATCAAATGCTGGTGATGTCGCCAATGCTGTTATTGTCGGTTGGATACTTTTCTGTGTATTTCGCGACAAGGAAGGGTGGGGTGACTGTCGAAGGAGTTAGAACCCTATATAGCCAGTCCTCGTCAGGATTGTTTCGTGAGGAGATCCTTGGCGTTTGCGGTTTCGTGATTGGTGCAGTAATGGCCTTAGCGGCCTTGTCGTGGGTGCGTCATCGGCGGCCTGAAAACCCTCATCACACTCGAATGTGGATCGTTGACATTCTTGACGATTCCTTGAAGGAAATGGTTTCTTTTTGTGCCACAGTAGTATTGTCTTCGCTGTTCGGCGTGCTTACAATTATGTATTGGATAAGCGTCTTCTCTGCAAGACAAAAAGGTGACCATATGGGTGGCGCAATTCTCATCGGGTCTGTGCTTATTATTGTGTCGGTGGTGGTGTATTCATTGCCATTGCTTCTGAGTACAACTGGAAATGTCCCACATCGCGAGCGCGTGCGTACCTTGCAGGATATCATAAGCTATTCGCGCTTTATGTCTGTTGTTCGAGGGTGGGGTGAGTGTAAAAAATTGTCCCGTCTAGGCATTGCGGTGCGGTATGCTTCGATTTTCGTTATTGCTTCTATTTCGATGGGAATTTCTTGGTGGTTGTGGGGTGGTAGAAATGTGTCAGTGGTCGCTGTAGCGTTATATGTTGGAGTGATCGCTGTCTATTTCGTTTGCTGTAAGATTTATTTTTCGATTAAACTCATCATTCGGTCATGTTTTTCGCGGTCGGCCTTTCTGTTGCTTTCTGGATTGTTCTGTGTGTCGCTACTTCTAATATTCTGGGCGGGGATGACGGAAGTTAGTAATCGTTCGAAAGACTCGTTTTTGGCGGTTTTGGCCGGTTTTTGGTGGATTGTACCTATTTATTTTTACGGGATACTTCGGAGGGTTCCGATGCTCGCTAGCCTAAATAGTATGCGTCTTTGCAGAGAGATCGAATCGCTTGCAAAAAGTTATGAGCAATTATTTTCTGGCGAGGTTGGGGGTGATCGGGATGTTGTTGCTATCGTTAATGAAGTACTTCCCGTTGGGGTCGTGCTTCGTAAAAAAGACCGGAGTGGTTGGGTGAAGCCCTGGTCTCGGCGGGCTGTGATGATGGTGCCGGAGGCGGGGAAACCTCGTAAACCTGGTCCTTATGACGTCGACCTACGGGCATATATCGCGAAGACGTTCGACATCGTTCTTCCTGGAACGGGGGCGCCTGTACTGCCCTCGCGGGTGCGGTCGTCCAATGGTGCTATCGACGAGTGGCATGTCGACTCGTTGTACTAATTGATTGCCCGCGATCTCCTGGGAACTCGATGTCTCCCGGGTGTGAGTGTCCTGGCGGTTCCGCGTCGGGGTCAGCCCACTTGAGTCTGCGCGGCGAGGGCTCGGTGGCGTCGAACGAGGAGAATGACGGCGATGATCCAGCAGGCCACGCCGCTGCAGAGCCCTGCCGCGAGCGGCCACACGAATAGGTGGAATAGGTGGAAGGTGAGACCGGGGCCTACAAAGACTGGATCGGTGTCACTCAGGCCATCGCATGAGACGCGATAATCTCCCGCCTTTGTGACTTTGAATGACAGGACAGAGTCATAGCTGCCGTAGTTGTTGGAGATGTGCGACCCGGTGCTGTGAGAGGTGGGGACCTCCTTGCCGTCCGGGGCGGTGACGGTGCAGGCGCTGGCGATGGCGTCTTCCGGTACGTACAGGGTGCGCTCATCGTTGCTGCTCAGAGTGACCTGCTGTCCGTTGGTGATGACGTCTCCACTCGTGGCGATGTTGGCGAGGACGATGGCGGAACCGATGCCCGCGATGAGCAGTCCCAGAAATGGGCCGGCGACGAGCAGGATGATCGCCGTGATCAGCTTCCCCACGTGAGTCGGGCGGGGGCGCTGCTGTCCGTACGGGGGCACAGCCTGATAGGGAGGCTGGTACGGGGGTTGGTTCTGGGGAGTCGACATCGATCTGTTTTCTGGGCGTGCTTCAGTTGTCGTCCTAGCATAGCAAGTCAGGTTTTCTGACGGGGCGGCCTATTTCGGCGTATCGGCCGGTGGAACCCTCGACATAGGAGACTCCAGATCCTTCGCCACGAGCGGGTGGGAACCTATCTCGCTCAAGACGTGACAGCCAGACTCAAGACGACGGATGCGAGCGTGAGCCGGGTGTCCGACCGTGGCCCGGCTGCGCCGCGCTGGGCGGGCCTTCCCTCCAGCCGTCCCTGGTGGCTGGGGCGCCACTCCTCCTCCCGGAGGTCACCGCTGTGTAACGTGACGTCATGCGCGAGTACTCACCTGACGGGCTCATGACGCCAGGCTCCTCCCATGAGGCTCCAGCCGCCGACGGCGCACAGGTGGGTCGGCTGCTCGACGAGACCGCCGCCGATCTGGCGCTGCGAGCCACCCGGTACCTGCGCAACCATTTCCGCGATCGGGTCACCATCGGGGACCTCTCGGCGCACCTCGCCTACAGCCCCTCCCACCTCACCCGGGTCTTCACGGCCGCCGTCGGAACCTCGCCCATGGACTACCTGGCTGCCTGGCGACTGCACGAGGCCAAGCACCTCCTCGTCGCCCACCGGATGGGCGTGGCCGAGACCTGTCACGAAGTCGGCTACACCTCGGTGGGTACCTTCAGCCGGCGCTTCCTGCGCGACGTCGGAATCCCGCCCGGCGCCCTGCGTCGCATCGCCGACCGGATCGCCGAGCGAACCCTGCCGGCCGTGAGCCTCCTGGTGCCGGCGGCGGGGAGGATCCGTGTCCGCCCGGAAGTCCCTGAGGAGATGCGCCGCGCACTCGGACCCGCCCCCCATCAGTGGGTCGGTACCTTTCCCCGCCCCGTCCCCAGCGGGCTGCCGGCCACCGGGACGCTGCGTCGCGGTATTGACGAGGTGGAGCTGCCCGTGGTTCCGGGCGCCCCCTGGATCCTCGCCACCATCCTTCCCGACGGCGCCAGCGTCCACGAGCACCTGGCCCCCACAAGCCCTCTCGTCGCGAGGCTCCGTGTCCCGTCGGCACCCGTCATCGGCGCCGTCACCCTTCCGGTGCGCGCCGCCCTCCCCTGGGATCCCGCGGTCCTCGTGGCCCTGGCGGCGATGGTCGTCTGACGGTCGTCTGAGGTGGTCTGAAACGGGCATCGCTCAAGAGAGCAGGATCGGAGTCGTTCGCCGTGCGCCGGCCGGTCTACCGTCGTGGAGCGTCACAACGTCCCTCGACACGCAGCTGGATACGTAAGGAGCCACTGATGACCGACACCACCGCCAATGCCCTGCCCGCTGAGCGCCTTGCCGGCTTTCCCTGCTGGATCGAGCTGTACACACCGGACATCGACGCCTCGGCCGCCTTCTACCGGAACCTTCTCGGCTGGGAGATCACCCCTGCCGAACCGGGCGAGCCGCTGACCACCGAGGTGCATCACGACGGTCGGCTCATCGGCTCCTTCGAGCCTGCCGAGGAGGCGCACGGGGACCCCGGCTGGCGGGTGAGCTTCATGGTCGACGACGTCCGTGCCGCAGCCGGAGCCGCCAAGGGAGCCGGTGGGGGTGTCGTTGTGGAGCCCACTCACGTCACTGAGACCATGGCCTACGCCCTCGCCTCCGACCCCGACGGTAACGTCGTCGGACTCCTGCAAGATGAGGACTTTGAGGGTCCCTACCCCTACCAGGCCGGGATGCCGGTGTGGTTCGACGTCCTGGCCAGCGACCTGGAGCTGGCCGAGCGCTTCTACCGGGAGGCCGCCGGGTGGCCCACCCGCCGGCTGACCATCGCCGACCAGGAGCAGCCCTTCTACACGAGCGTCGTCGGGGGCCGGTCTGTGAGCGGCGTCGGCCGGGCCGGCTACTTCGGGAGTGAGGAGGTCCCCTCGCGCTGGCGCATCTACTTCGGGGTTGAGGACGCGGACGCCGCCGCTCGGCGGGTGCGCGAGCTCGGGGGGACCGTCGTCGTCGAGCCCATCGACTTCACGTTCGGACGCATGGTGGAGGTGGCCGACCCGCACGGGGCGCGCTTCCTGCTCACCACCTTCTGACTCTCTGTCGTGCTCTCTGTCGTGTCTCCTCACCTCAGAGACGTGTGAGTGTCATGGCTTCTGAGGCGCGGGCAGGGCGGGCCGCCCGGGGGAACGAGACCTGACCGATGCCTGGTTCCACTGCTGGGGCGCCGGTAGGGGCCCTGTGAGCCCCCGGCAGAGCGGACATCGCCGCCCTGGCCACTGGGGCACCTGTAGGTCGGCTACTGCACGAGGGTGGGGGTGTACTGGCCAGGGATTGTCCGTACTGCACGAGACCCGGACCCCCGTGGAGTACCCCCGACTGTCGGCCAGTAGCCCCCGACCCTCGTGCAGTACGCGCCGAACGCCACCAGGGTCACCAAGCGCGCCCCTTCAGCGACGCGATCAAGTAACCCTGGCACCCGGGTGGCCCGCCTCGCCCCTGTCTCAGGTGCTCTGACCCCCAAAACCCTCAGAAGCCATGAGACAACACATCGGTGCCAGGACGCGCGGTGCCTGTGATTCCGGGCGTGATGCAGCCTCGATCCTCTAGGCTGAGGCCGTGAAGATCCTGCTCCTCGGCTCCGGCGCGCGCGAGCACGCCCTGGCCCGTGCCCTCGCCCGTGATCCGCAGACCACCGAGCTCGTCGTCGCTCCGGGCAACCCCGGGACCGCGGCCATCGCCACGAACCTCAACATCGACCCCTGCGTCCCCGAGGAGGTCGTCGCCCTGGCCACCCAGATGGGGGCCGACCTCGTCGTCGTCGGCCCCGAGGCGCCCCTGGTTGCCGGCGTCGCCGACGCCGTGCGCGACGCCGGGATCCCCTGCTTCGGCCCCGGCGCCGAGGCCGCCCGCCTGGAGGGCTCCAAGGCCTTCGCCAAGGAGGTCATGGCCGCCGCCGGCGTGCCCACCGCCGAGGCCGCCGTGTGCACCACCGAGGCCGAGCTGGCCGCCGCGCTGGACCGCTTCGGCAGCCCCTACGTCGTCAAGGAGGACGGCCTGGCCGCAGGCAAGGGCGTCGTCGTCACCGACGAGTACCCCGTCGCCCTGGCCCACGGACGCGCCTGCCTGAGCCGCGGCGGCGGCCGCGTCGTCGTCGAGGACTACCTCGACGGCCCCGAGGCATCCCTGTTCTGCGTGTGCGACGGCGCCACTGTCCGCCCCCTGGCTCCCGCCCAGGACTTCAAGCGGCTCCTCGACGAGGACGCCGGCCCCAACACCGGCGGCATGGGCGCCTACTCGCCCCTTTCATGGGCGCCGGCCGATCTGGCCGAGCAGGTGGTGCGCGAGGTCGCCCAGCCCGTCGTCGACGAGATGGCCCGCCGCGGTACCAGCTTCATCGGCCTGCTCTACTGCGGCCTGGCCCTGACCGGCCGCGGACTGCGCGTCGTCGAGTTCAACGTCCGCTTCGGCGACCCCGAGACCCAGGCCGTCCTGGCCCGCCTGACCTCCTCCCTGCCCGAACTGCTCCACGCCGCCGCCACCAGCGCCCTGGCCGAAGTCCCCGAACCCACCTGGTCCGATCAGTGCGCCGTCGACGTCGTCATCGCCGCCCCCGGCTACCCCGGCACCGTGACCACCGGCGGCGCCATCTCCGGGATCGAGGCCGCCGAGGAGCTCGACGACGTCCACGTCCTGCACGCCGGCACCGGCACCACCGAGCGCGGCGAGCTGGTGTCCACCGGCGGGCGCGTCCTGTCCGTCGTCGCCCTGGGCCCCACGGTGGAGGACGCGCGGGCGCGCGCCTACGAGGCCGTCGAGCGCATCGAGTTGGAGGGCGCCCACTACCGCACCGACATCGCCCGGACTTCTTCTGAGACCAAGCGCACAGCCGTTACCTGTTCGTGATATTTTCTCGCGGCGTCGCCGGCAGTGTTGCGCCGTGCCCGCCGGCGTCGGTGTTGACCCACGTCAGCGTCCGGGTCGGCCGTCCGAGGCCTCCCGTCTGCTCGATTCGTCTCCTTCCCACCGGTCGGAATTGCTCCGGTCGGCACCCGGGGCCGTTCCTGAGGCGACCCGAATGAAATGGCGTGATGGCGCGGTATGCGAAGAGGGAGGAAGTGGCGACTCACGCAGACGACGCCGCCGCTCGGAACCGGACACACGGTGCCCGCCGATGGCAGGATGGGGGTATGACTCAGTCCGCGAGCTCCGCCTCCGTCAGCCTCGGAGCCTCAGCACCCGCGTCCCAGGCCCCCACCATCCCAGGCTGGGAGCACCTCTCCAGCGGCAAGGTGAGAGACGTCTACGCTCCCGTCGCCGAGGGCCCCTGGAGCGGACAGGACGTGCTCCTCGTGGTCGCCTCGGACCGCATCAGCGCCTACGACCACATCCTGTCCACCCCGATCCCGGACAAGGGCAGAGTCCTCACCGCCCTGAGCGCCTGGTGGTTCGAGCAGCTCGCCGACGTCGTCCCGAACCACCTCGTCTCCCTCGACGTCCCCGACCAGGTCGCCGGGCGCGCCATGATCTGCCGGCGCCTGGAGATGCACCCGGTGGAGTGCGTGGCCCGCGGCTACCTCACCGGCTCGGGCCTGGCCGAGTACCAGGAGGGCCGATCCGTGTGCGGCGTGCCCCTGCCCGAGGGCCTGACCGAGGCCTCCCGCCTGCCCGAGCCGATCTTCACCCCGGCCGCCAAGGCCGAGCTCGGCGAGCACGACGAGAACGTCACCTTCGAACGCGTCATCCAGATGGTGGGGGAACCGGCCGCCACCGCCCTGCGTGAGACCACCCTGGCCCTCTACGGCCGGGCCGCCGAGATCGCCCGCGACCGCGGCATCATCCTGGCCGACACCAAGTTCGAGTTCGGCACCGATACCAGCGGCGATCTGGTCCTCGGCGATGAGGTCCTCACCCCCGACTCCTCCCGTTTCTGGCCCGCCGACGCCTGGGAGCCCGGCCGGGTCACCCCCTCCTTCGACAAGCAGTACGTGCGCGACTGGCTCACCGCGCCGGCCTCCGGCTGGGACCGCGACGGCGGTCAGGAGCCCCCGGCCCTGCCCGACGACGTCGTCGAGCGGACCCGGGAGCGCTACCTCGAGGCCTACGAGCGACTGACCGGCCATCCCCTGGAGCTGTCATGACCCCGACCTCGCCCTCCTCCGTCCCCCGGTCGGCCCAGGGAAGGTCCTCGGCCGGCTCGTACGACTCGTCGGCACCCTCCGATGCCTCTGACGGGAGCACGGCCCGCGCCTTCAAGCCCGGCCCGGGCTTCTACATCCTCATCGGCCTGATCGTCCTGACCATCGTCCTGGCGCTGTCAGCAGCCATCACCTCCGCCCTCGGGGTCACCAGCACCTCCCGCATCCTGGGCGGCACCGCCCTCATCCTCGTGGGGCTGGGCATGCTCTCCTCCCTGCGGGTCTCCGCCCGCTCCCTGGTGGTCAACGCCCCCCGCCTGCGCCTGGAGCGCAACCGGGTCCGCGCGGCCCAGGCTCGCCGGCAGGCCGAGGCCGAGGCCGCCAAGAAGGCTGCAAGCGCCTCGAACGGCAGGAACACCAAGGGCAGGGCGGGCAAGGGCTCCCAGTCCTCGCAGCGGGGCTCGGGACCCGACGGCGTCGGAGCACCCCAGCCCGGGACCGAGCTGGTGACGCTCACCGTGCCGGGAACCAAGGTGCTGGTTCCAGAGTCGACCGGGCGGCGCGAGCTGACCACCCTCGACGTGGTCTCCGGCCCGGTCACCACCGCGCTGGCCGCGACGTCACTCGGGCGTGCGGCCGACGAGCGCCTGGCCGGGACCTCCACCGGCGAGACCCTTATCCGCGTCGGCCAGCTCCTGCTCGGCGCCACCGGCTTCGTGCTCGTGGCCCTGGGGCTCGCCTCCATCCTGGGACAGGTGATCTCATGACTCCCCGCGACCGACGTCCCGACAACGAGCGGGGTCCCGTTAACTGGGGCATCGTGCCCAAGAAGGCCCCTCGGGCGAAGAACACCTCAACCCGGCCCGGTGGCAACGGGCGGCTCGAGGTCATCCGCCCGGGCAACAACCCGGCTCCCTCCGGCTCAAGCGCGTCCGCCGCATCCGCCACCGGATCAGCCGACGGCGGCGCCGGCAGTGTCGGCAGTGCCGGTAGGGCGGCGGTCATGACGGAGGAGGACATGCGCTCTGCGGCGGCCCAGGCCATCGCCTCGGGCACCGCCGACGCCGTTGATGCCGCCATCGCCATCGACCTGGCCGACGCGGCCGATGACGACACCGTCTGGGCCGGCTCCGCCGCCTCTCCCGCCTCCCCGGTCTCCATGGCCTCCGTGGGCTTCGCCCGCGGGTACTCCGCCACCAAGGACCGCATCGCGGACAGCGCTGAACCCGTCGAGCCGGAGCCAGCCCTGGGCAACACCGCAAACGGGACCGGGGTCGGGAACGAGGCTGCGGTCGAGACCGCGGCCGGTGACCGTGCAGACAGCGACGACGCCGATGACACGGGTGGCCCAGTCGACGAGTCCCGGGAGCGCGGCGGGCCCGTCCCGACGGCGGCCCCGGTCGCGCCCCCCGGCAACAGCTCCGCCAGCGCCAGCAGCTCCGCTGCCGCCGCTGCAAACGGGCAGGACGGTGTCGCCGCCGGCAGTGCCGCCAGTGAGAACCGCTCCCGACCCGTCGTACGGCCCACCGCTGTCGAGGGCCCCAGCTCACCCCAGACCGCCACGACGACCACCCGTGTCTTCACCATCTCCCAGGGCAGGCCCACCTCCGTGCCCAGCGACGCCTCCGGGGCCGACGCGCCGCAGCCGGCACCGGCCGCCGCCCGCTCCGCGGCCTCCGCCCCGGCTCCCGACGCCGGAAGGCCGCCCGCCAGCGGCTATGGGTACCAGGCGCGCCCCAGCGCCTCGTCCGGCGCCGCCCCCGATGCGGCCTCCCAGGCCGCTGCCGCGACCACCCGCATGTCTACGAACATGCCTTCGGGCACGGCAGCCGCAGCCGACCCCGAGGAGGACGCCGGCATCCTGGCCGAGTCAAGCGCCTGGGAGGCGGCCACCAACGCCCTCGACACCGAGGAGATCAAGGCCCAGGGCGGTGGCACCGACTGGGGCGTGGGGCACGGACCGGCCAAGGGGCGCGGCCCCCGCCGGCCCTCCTCCGGCACCGACTGGGGCGTCGGGCGAGGCCCCGCCAAGGGATCCAGCAACAACCGCACCCGTTCCCCCTGGCCCGCAGCGGTGCGCAGGCAGCGCCTGGCCGGTGTGGCCTTCGCCCTCATGGGCCTGGTCCTGGCCACCGTCTCCGCCATGAACCTGGCCCGCAACGCCGAGGCCGGGCACCTGTGGATCCCGCCGTGGCTCGTCGCCGTCCTGGGCGGCGCCGGGCTGGTGGCCGCAGCCGGATACCTGGCCTGGGCCGGAGGGACACCCCTGCGCCGCGAGGCCGAGCGCTGGAAACCCGGCGTGCTCGACGCCGCCGCGGGCCTGACAACCGGGACCGTCAAGGTTCACGACCCCGCCCGGCTGGTGGCCCGCGCTCGCGGACCGCTCCTGCTGGGCTCCTCCGAGCGCGCCGACGAGACGGCCCCCACCGTGGACTCCGGCCCCAGGCCGGTCATGGGAACCTCCACCGTCGACCAGTCGACCCGCGCCCCCGCGGGCGTGGCCGGAGCCGTGGGCGGTTTCATGCTGGCCAGTGCGGTGGTCTGCGCCGTCGTCGCCCTCATCCTGGGGCCCAGCTGGCTCATCGCCACCGCAGCCCTGACCCTGGGCGGGATCGTCGCGATCCGCCTGGCCGGCGAGTGGCTCGGTCAGGTCTGATCCGACCGGGGCCGGCCAGGACCGCACCGGGAGCGCTTCGACACTGTTGCGGCCCCCGCCCCGGGATCGCCCGCCGCTCTGCTGGACGAATGCTCCCGGTCAAGTCCGGGTAGTCTTGTCTGCGCACTCATCCCGCCTTATCTGAGGAGCACCCATGGGACGCATCGTCGTCGAGGTCATGCCCAAGCCCGAGATCCTTGACCCCCAGGGCAAGGCCGTCGTCGGGAGCCTTCCCCGCCTCGGATTCGACCAGTTCACCGGCGTGCGCCAGGGACGCCGCTTCGAGCTGACCGTGGACGGTCCCGTCACCGAGGAGCACCTGGCCGCCGCCCGCGAGGCCGCCGCCACGCTCCTGTCCAACCCGATCATCGAGGACGTCGTCTCCGTGGCCGCCGACGAGGAGGCCTGAGCCGTGAGTGACTCTCCCACCGCCCGCATCGGCGTCATCACCTTCCCCGGCACCCTCGACGACGTCGACGCCGCCCGCGCCGTGCGCCTGGCCGGGGCCGAGCCGGTGAGCCTGTGGCACAAGGATGCCGACTTGCGCGGGGTCGACGCCGTCGTCGTGCCCGGGGGCTTCTCCCACGGCGACTACCTGCGCTGCGGCGCCATCGCCCGCTTCGCCCCCGTCATGGGCGAGGTCGTGGCCGCCGCCGAGCGCGGCATGCCGGTGCTCGGCATCTGCAACGGCTTCCAGATCCTCGCCGAGGCCCACCTCCTGCCCGGTGCCCTCCTGCGCAACGCGGACCAGCGCTTCATCTGCGTCGAGCAGCGCCTGCGCATCGAGAACGCGCAGACCGCCTGGACCAACCGGTTCACGGCCGGGGAGGAGATCGTCGTCCCCATGAAGAACGGGGAGGGCAACTTCATCGCCGCGCCCGAGGAGCTCGACCGCCTCGAGGGCGAGGGCCTCGTCGTCTTCCGCTACGTGGGCAACCCCAACGGCTCGGCCCGGGACATCGCCGGCGTGCGCAACGAGCGCGGCAACGTCGTCGGCCTCATGCCCCATCCCGAGCACGCCGTCGAGCCCGGATTCGGCCCCGGCTCGCAGCTCGGCCCGCGCACCGGTACTGACGGCCTGGGAGTCTTCCGCTCGGCCATCGACTCGCTTTTGGCCGCCTGACGACGCCGACCCGTCCGGGCCCCGTCCCGCGCCCGGGGCGCCGTCGGCTGCGCCGCTCCCGGATGACCGTCAACGTGGGGGACCACCTCGCCCCACCCTCCTCCGAGTTATCCACAGGACCGCCGAGGGCCTGTGTAGAACTGTGGAGAGGGTGGGGCGACTCGCTGCCCGGACCGGTGTGCGGCGGTCACGCTCGGGTTGCGCGAAGATGAAGAATGTGCTGTCATCCCCGCCGGGCTCGATGTCACTGAAAGCACGCGGTCCGGGCCTGACTGATCGGACGGTTTTCCCACATTTTCAGGCAAAACTCTGTCTATGGCGATGATGCCTCAAGGTGCGTGGTGGTGTTTGTGGGAAGCCTCCAGCAGGATCGCTCACCCGGGTTGGAGATCTCGAACGGGTCTTGTGCACAGGGGGAGTGGCGACATCCCAAGAACCCACACACCCCTGCACAAGCCTGTGGACACGGCCTGTGGATAACTCCGCTCATGATGTGACGAAGTCCCCTGAACCGACTCTCCAGCACACGACTGTCGACCGCTCACTGGTCAGTGATTGTGCTGCGAGACGTGCTCGTCGAGCCATGCCTTGAGAGGCCCGACGGCGGTCCAGATGTCTCGGATCCTCTCGCACACCCGGGGAGTATGCATCCAGGTGTCGGTGGGCCACTCCTGAATGACTGCTGCCCCTTTCCATCTGAGGAAGTTGATGCGGGGATGGTCGGTCGGCCAGCCGCGCGGTGCGTTCTTCAGTGGCTGGTCGGCACCGGGTGTGACGGGCAGCCCCTGTGCGGCGAGCTCTTGGGTGATCTCCTCGAACCGGATTCCGGTGACGTCGGCGTCGATGGCGCCCCGGAAACGGCCGAGCTGGTCGGCGGTCATCCGCATGGCTCCGTAACCGGTGGTGATACCGGTGGCCGACACACTGAGGTAGTAGCCGATTCCACCGGTGGCCTGAGGAGTGCTGGTGGCGCCTGTCCAGAGCTTGTAGGGGGTCTTGTCTTGGGTGAAACGTAGGTCACGGTTGGGGCGGAACATGCGCAACGGGCCGAACTCGCTGGAGAGCTCGTCAACCAGTGCACTCATGGGGGCTTTCACGTCCCGCTGCCAACGCTGCCTGTTGACGCTCCAGAAGTCCTTCGAGTTGTCCTGCGCCAGGTCGGCGAAGAACTCGAACAGGGCTGTCGGTAGTCCCTGGAAGGCGCTCATGATCCCTCGCTCCCCGATTCCCCGCCGGTGATGGCGCGGTTGTGCCTCATGGCCACCTCAACCCAGAAGGCAAGGAGACCGTCATCGGCGACGGCCTCAGGAGCGACGGTGATCCAGCCGGGCCCCATGCCTCGCCCGGCCCCCATCCGGGCCTGCGCGGCACCCGGCTCGCCCAGAAGCGCCTCATGATGCCCGGCGGCGACGCGTACCAGGAGGTCGCCGGTCTTCCCGGCGCTGACGACCATCTTGTCGTTGACCATGATCGCGCGGCCTCCGAACATGGACACCTCGCGCACGTCCGGTTCATCATCGACCAGCGCGCGGACGCGCTGAACGAGGTGGTGCTGCTCGGGCGTCATTGCTGCCATGGCTGCGCCTCCCATCGGCGGTCAGTCGGTCAGGGGCCGCCAGTGGTCCGCACCGGCGTCCCCGCCTGCGCCGGCGATCGCGAGGCGGGGCAGGAAATGGGCCCAGCCGTGCGCGTGCCCGCGGACCTCGGGCTCGGGCAGATCGACGTGGCACAGGTCCACACGCGTGCCACCAGTGATCGGGGTCAGGAGGAACTCGACCCTGGAGGCGCCGGCGGGCAGCTCGTCACTGCCGGCGAACCCCCACGAGACCACCACGCGCTTGAACGGCTCGACCACGAGGTACTCGCCCCGCACGGGATAACCGGCGATATCGACCGCGAACCGGCCACCCGGCGTCGGGTCGAGATCGGCGTACTGCCCCATCCACGCCGTCATGCCCTCGTTGGTGGTCAGGTACTCGAACACCGCCTGCGGGGGCGCCTCGATCTCAATGGAGTCACGGAACTCAGCCATGCTGCTTCTCCTCTCGCTGCTCGACGGCGGACTTGAGGGCCGCCAGCCTCT
Organism: Actinomyces sp. Marseille-P3109; assembly: GCF_900323545.1. NCBI lineage: Bacteria > Bacillati > Actinomycetota > Actinomycetes > Actinomycetales > Actinomycetaceae > Actinomyces > Actinomyces sp. Marseille-P3109. Next base: position 2,142,940 of record NZ_OOHN01000008.1, on the reverse strand, counting down.
CGGGCCAGAAGTCGTCGAGGTAGGAGCGCACCGCCGCGAGTCCATCCGTGCTCAGCGCGTACAGGCGGCGCGTGTGATCGGCGGTGACGGTCGCCAGACCCGCCCTGTGAAGGGTTCGAAGATGGTGCGAGGTGGTCTGCTGCGACAGCCCGACCGCCTGCGCGACGACACCGACAGGCTGCGGCTCTGAACGGATCACCCGCAGGATCGCCCGACGGTTCCCATCGGCCAGCGCCCGCAGCGCCACATCGACATCGATCGCCTCTGCCGCTCCCACACGCTCCTCCTCAGATCGACGACCCCACCCTAACACAAATGACCATTTGCACTCATGACCATTTGTATCTTGATGACGTGGCTTCCTGCGGGGCGGCGAACCGCATGAGGGACTGATCCTCCCGATCTGGCGGTTGAGGCCTGTCCCGAGCCGGATTCGCTCGGGCCTGAAGGTGCCGTCAGTCAGTCGATCGCTAGCCCACCAGGTCGGCCACGATCTGCAGGAGGTCCTGCAGGTGCCGGTTGGACAGGAACTCCCGGCGCACGGACTCGTGCGCGGCCAGCCCCATCTCCCGGGCCCGCTCGGGGAAGAGCAGCAGGTCGCGCACGGCCTCGGCCCAGGCGGCGCCGTCGGCCGGGTCGATCAGGACGCCGTCGACGCCGTCGTCGATCTGGTCGCGGATGCCGCCCACCGCGGAGGCGACCACCGGGGCCTTCTTCCACATCGCCTCGGCGACGGTCAGCCCGAAGGCCTCGACCAGGGAGCGCTGGGTGACCACCGAGCTGACCCGCTGGACAGCGTTGACGACGGTGGCGTTGACCTCCCGGTCCTCCATGCTCACCGCGGCCACGTGGATCCGGGAGGCGACCGAGTCGGGCAGCACTGAGCAGCGCTCCACGATCTGGGTCAGGGTCGCCTGCGACTCGGGCCCGTCCGGGGAGGGGCCGACCAGCAGCAGGTGGGCGTCCTCGGGCAGCAGGGCGATGCTCTCCGCGAAGGCCTCCACCAGTTCCAGACCGCCCTTGAGGCGGTCCCAGCGGTTGACCTGGGTGACGACCCGGGCGCCCAGCGGCACCGGGCCGCCGGCCAGGACCGGGTCGTCGGCCAGGCCGCGGAAGGCGTCGGCGCGCCCGTCGTGACGCATGAAGGGCACGGCCTCGAAGGGCGGCTCGCCGGCGAAGATCCCGGACAGGCGCGCCACCGACCAGGCCTCGTCCAGGTCCAGGACCCGGTTCTTGGGGGAGTCGGCGTCGATCGAGGGGGCCAGGACCGCGCAGTGCTCGGCCTCGATGTAGGGCGGGCGGTACTCGGGGCGAGAGACGACCACCAGGTCCACGTCCTCCAGGTAGCGGTCCAGGAAGGCCCAGGCGTAGTCGGCGGCCTCGCCCGCGCCCTCGGCTCCGGCGTGGCAGCGCCAGATGACCGTGGCGCCCACGGCCTTGAGTGCCTTGGCCAGGCCCGCTGTGGGCGGGTCGTGGAGGATGACGACGTCGTCGGGGCGGACCTCGTCAACGATGTTCTCCGCGTTGGAGGACAGGACGTGCTCGTAGATGTCGCGCTGCTTGTCCCCGAGCTTGCCGCCGTCGCCGCGGTCGCCGTGGATGCCTGCGTGCAGCCGGTCCGCGATCTGGGTGAACTCCTCGGGCGCGTCCAGGGTCAGCCAGCGCACGTCGAGGCCGGCGCCCAAGGAGTAGCCCACGAGGGGTGCGACCGTCTCCGCCGGTCCCGAGCCGGCGGCGGCCGACGGCGTCACCGTCCACACGGTGCGTCCCTCCAGCAGGGCCTCGGCCCCCGCCAGGCTCGTGCGCAACCGCCTGACGGCCACCTCGTCCAGGTGGCTCTCCAGATGCGACAGGGGCAGTGGGGCGACGTCGATATCTCTCATGCCACGATCTTCCCTCGAAATCGTGTGAGGCGCAGCACTTTGAGGGCGGGCGTGGCGCCTCGTTGCCGTTTCGGCATATTTCTCGGCCGGAATCCAGGCGGCGTGATGGAGGGCGCAGGGAGCGCTGGGTCGGTGCGCTGGTGATGTGAGGGCGCCGCGGGGCGCGGGTAGGCTTGGCCCGGCCGCACTCCCTCTTCGACCAGGAGCACCCATGGCGCCCGAGCCCGCGATCCCATCCGCCCACCCCGACACCGTTGCCGACGCCGCCGCAACCCCCGAGCGGGAGATGCCCTGGAAGGATCTGGGCCTCAAGGCCGACGAGTACGAGTCCATCCGTGAGCTCCTGGGGCGGCGCCCCACCAACGCCGAGCTGGCCATGTACTCGGTCATGTGGTCCGAGCACTGCTCCTACAAGTCCTCCAAGGTCCACCTGCGCCAGTTCGGCGCCAAGACCACTCCCGAGATGCGTGAGCACCTCCTGGTCGGCATGGGGGAGAACGCCGGCGTCGTCGACATCGGCGACGGCTGGGCCGTGACCTACAAGGTCGAGTCCCACAACCATCCCAGCTACGTCGAGCCCTACCAGGGGGCCGCCACCGGTGTGGGCGGCATCGTGCGCGACATCATCTCCATGGGGGCGAGGCCCGTGGCCGTCATGGACCAGCTGCGCTTCGGCGCCGTCGACCATCCCGACACCGCGCGCGTCGTCCACGGCGTCGTGGCCGGCGTGGGCACCTACGGCAACTCCCTGGGACTGCCCAACATCGGCGGCGAGACCGAGTTCGACTCCTCCTACCAGGAGAACCCGCTGGTCAACGCCCTGTGCGTGGGCGTGCTGCGCCACGAGGACATCCACCTGGCCAACGCCACGGGCGCCGGCAACAAGGTGGTGCTCTTCGGGGCGCGCACCGGCGGCGACGGGATCGGCGGTGCCTCCATCCTGGCGTCCGAGTCCTTCGAGGATGGCATGCCCGCCAAGCGGCCCAGCGTCCAGGTGGGAGACCCCTTCATGGAGAAGGTCCTCATCGAGTGCTGCCTGGACCTGTTCGGCGCCGGGCTCGTGCTCGGGATCCAGGACCTGGGCGCCGCCGGCATCTCCTGCGCGACCTCCGAGCTGGCCTCCAACGGCGACGGCGGCATGCACGTCGACCTGGAGAAGGTGCTGCTGCGCGACCCCACCCTGACCGCCGGCGAGATCCTCATGAGCGAGTCCCAGGAGCGCATGATGGCCGTCGTCGCGCCCGACAAGCTCGAGGAGTTCATGGCCGTCATCGACAAGTGGGACGTCGAGGCCGCCGTCATCGGCGAGGTCAACGGATCGGGCCGCCTGACCATCGACCACTTCGGGGAGCGGATCGTCGACGTCGACCCGCGCACCGTGGCGCACGAGGGCCCCACCTACGATCGCCCCTACGCCCGCCCCGCCTGGCAGGACGAGCTCAACGCGGACACCACTGAGCGCCTGGCCCGCCCCGGCAGTGCCGTCGAGCTCGCCGAGCAGGTGCGCGCCGTCGTGACGAACCCCAACCAGGCCTCCACCGCCTGGGTCACCAACCAGTACGACCGGTTCGTGCGCGGCGACACCGCCCTGTGCCAGCCCGACGACGCCGGCGTCATCCGCGTCGACGAGGCCACCGGACGAGGCGTGGCCATCGCCACCGACGCCAACGGCCGCTTCACCAAGCTCGACCCCGCCACCGGCGCCGCCCAGGCCCTGGCCGAGTCCTACCGCAACGTGTGCACCGTGGGCGCCCGGCCCCTGGCCGTCACCGACTGCCTCAACTTCGGATCGCCGGAGGACCCCGACGCCATGTGGCAGCTCGTCGAGGCCATCACCGGCCTGGCCGACGCCTGCGCCGTCATGGGCGTGCCGGTCACCGGCGGCAACGTCTCCCTCTACAACTCCCACGGCAAGGTCAAGGGGCAGATCGACTCCTCGATCAACCCCACGCCCGTCGTCGGCGTCCTGGGCGTCATGGACGACGTGCGCCGGGCCAACCCCTCGGGCTGGCACGAGGAGGGCCTGGCCATCATGGCCCTGGGTGCCACCGCCGACGAGCTCGACGGCTCGGCCTGGTCCCGCGTGGTCCACGACCACCTCGGCGGGCGGCCCCCTCGCGTCGACCTCGAGGCGGAGATGGCCCTCGGGCGTGTGCTGCTGGCTCTCAGCGAGGCGGAGGGGCCCGGTGGCGAGCCGCTGGTGCGCGCTGCCCACGACTGCTCCGCCGGCGGCCTCATCCAGACCCTCGTGGACTCCTGCCTGCGATGCGGCGTCGGCGCCAGCGTGGACCTGACCGCCATCCAGGAGGAGGGCGTGGACGACTTCACCGCCCTGTTCTCCGAGTCCGGGGCCCGCGCGATCGTCGCCGTGCGCGAGGAGCTCGTGCCCGCCGTGACCGCGGCCGCCGAGGCCGAGGACGTCGCCGTCGCCCGCCTGGGCACCACCGGTGGCGACCTGCTCGTCGTGGCCGGCAGCGACCTGCTCGCCGACGGCGGTGCCGGCCGGCCCCTCGTCCTGGACCTGGCCGAGCTCGGGGCCGACGTCGAGGGCGTCCTGCCGGGCCTGTTCTGAGCTCGTCCCTCCACTCCGTACCGAGCCGGGCGTTTCTCGCGTAGCCCTACAGAAATACCGTAGGGCTACGCGAGAAACGCCCGGCTCGATGTCCGAGAGGTGCGGAAAGAGGCAGCCGGGCCTTACGCGTCCCGGTGCGCACCGCTAGCCTGGGTGCATGATCGATCACATCTCTGTGAATGTCAGCGATCCGGAGGCTTCGAAGGCCTTCTACGAGGCGGCGCTCGCGCCGCTGGGCTACCGCGTCGTCATGGAGTTCGGGCCCGTCACCGGGTTGGGGGCCTCCGTGCCCGGAGCTCCGCAGGACGCCCGGGTGCCCCCGGATCTATGGCTGTCTCCGACCAAGAGCCCGACGCCCTGCCATGTTGCCGTGACGGCGTCGTCGACGGCGCAGGTGGATGCCTTCCACAAGGCGGCCCTGGCGGCTGGGGGCAAGGACAACGGCGGGCCCGGCGAGCGTGCGCACTACCACCCCGGCTACTACGGGGCCTTCGTTCTCGACCCCGACGGCAACAACCTCGAGGCCGTCTTCCACGGCACCGGCGACTGAGCCTGTCCGCGGCCTCACACTCGCCGTCGACCTCCCTCCGTCGACGGGGGCCTTTTACGGGTGCGGTGACAGAAAACCCGCACCTGCACGTGCGGGTTGTCCCCGCCGGGGCAGAACGCTCCCCGACGCGTGGAATGTCCCCGTCCGGTGCCTGTTGCGGAGGTCGGGGCGGAGGCCTTGGTGCGCCGGCGCCACCCAGATCAAGGCGTGCCCTGTAAGCCGGGTAGGGGAGCGGGGCCTTGGTGAAACGGATAGGAAGGCGGCGCCTACCGCCCGGCCTTCGCGCTCCCGCCGGTGATGAGCGCGGACGCGGTGCGTGTGACGCCGATGAGCACGAGGCAGAGAATGCCGGCAAGGGCGGCGGTCAGGATGTTCTTGAGCCAACGACGTCCGAGGGGCTCGCCGGCGGGGTCGAGCTCGTGGCTCATGGGGCGGGAGGTCGTGATCGCGGTCATGACTCCAGCCTGCGTGATCGCGGCCCGTGGGACATCGGGCCGCCGAATGATTCTCCGACGACCCATATCCATCCAAAGGAGGGCGGGGCTCGGCGCGCTTCCTACCCAGGTTGGAGACGGCCGCCCGACGACGGTGCCGGCCGTGCCTGGTCGACTCCCGGCTCTCCCGCATCGCCCTGGGTGTGCCCGGCGAGGCCCCTTCCCACGAGTGGCTCGAGCCCGCCGACGACGCCCGCCACGACGCCCTCGGCGGCACCCGTCGATAAATGTCCGGGTGTCTCGGGGAGATATCGAAACGGCCGACGCGTTGGCGCGCGTCGGTCGCTTCGGCTCTGCGCGCGCCCGCCCGGGTGGCTCGGTGCGGCGCCAAAGAGGCCGCTACCGCGTGTCGCGCGCCCGGCGTGGCGCCCTCTCAGCCCCGGATTTGCCAGATATCACTCAGGTAACTGCTCGCCATCGGCTCAAGATGCCGCAGATATCTCGCAGAGATCTCTAGACTTCAACCATGACTGTGCCTTCAGAGACCTCGGGGACGATCGACCCTCGCGAGGTGTCACTGTATGCCGGCCACTTCGACGCACTGTGGGGAGTGGCCTGGAGCCCGGATGGGACGCGGCTCCTGTCCGGATCGCATGACGGCACGGCCCGTGTCTGGGACGCGAACAGCGGCATCGAGCTGTTCGCGCTCGCGGGCCCCAGTCTGTCCATCAGTGCGGTGGCCTGGAGCCCTGACGGCACGCGCCTCCTCACCGCGGCGGAGGATCACAGCGTGCGCGTCTGGGACGCGACCACCGGCGCCGACCTGCTGACCCTGGGCGTCGGTGGTTCCGGTGTCGGCGGGGCGGTGGCCTGGAGCCCCGACTCCACCCGCATCCTCACCAGCTTCGACGACGCCTCGGCCCGCATCTGGGACGCCTCCGGCGGCCAGGTGGTGCGCACCCTGTCCGGACACACCGACCACCTCACCGCGGTGGCCTGGAGCCCCGACGGGACCCGCGTGGCCACCGCCTCCGACGACGGCACCGCCCGGGTCTGGGACGTCACCACCGGCACCGAGCTGCTGCGCGTGGGCCCCATGGCCTTCGTGGGCCGCGGTGGAGCGATGGGCCCCGACGGCACACCGACTCACGTCGGCCCCATCGAGCCGATGACCGGACTGTCGTGGAGCCCGGACTCGCGCCGCATCATCACCGCCTTCGACTCGGCCGAGCCCCGGGTCTGGGACGCCGCCACCGGCGAGGAGATCCTCAGCCTCCACGGCCGCGAACGCCGCTGGGTGAGCGTGGTCTCCTGGAGCCCTGATGGCGGCCGCATCGTCACTGACGACATCTCCGGCACCACCGCCCACATCTGGGACGCCGCCACCGGCGAGGAGTTGTTCAGCCTGCGCGGTCACAGCCAGTGGGCCTGCTCCCTGGCCTGGAGCCCGGACTCTCGCCGCGTGGCCACCGGCTCGCACGACGACACCGTGCGGGTCTGGGACGCCGCCACCGGCCAGACCCAGCTGGTCCTGGGGGCCGGCAACTCCGTCGAGACCGTCTCCTGGAGCCCCGACGGTTCGAGGATCACCATTGGTGCCAAGATCGGCGGCAACCGCGTCTGGGACGCCGCCACCGGCGAGCCGCGGCTGACGGTGGACAGCGGTGCCCGTGAGCTGAGTGAGGTCGTCTGGAGCCCCGACGGCACCCGCCTGGCCACCTCCTCCTATCTCTCACCGCGCGTCCTCATCCTCGACGCCGCCACCGGCGACGTCGTCCAGGCCCTGACCGCCGGCGAGGACGACGTCAACGACGTCGCCTGGAGCCCGGACAGCGAGCGCATCCTCTCCGGCCTGGGCGACGACCGCGCCGCGATCTGGGACGCCGCCCGCGGCGAGCGCCTCCTCACGCTCGAGGGCCACCGCGACATGATCACCTCGGTGGCCTGGAGTCCCAACGGCCAGCGCGTGCTGACCGGCTCCCAGGACGGGACCGCCCGCATCTGGGATGCCACCACCGGCGAGGTCATCCACACCTATACCGGCAACTGGGTGCGCGACGTCGTGTGGACCCAAGGCGGCCCCCGGGTCGTCACCGGCAGCGCCGACGGCGCCGCCCACGTCTGGGACGTCATCACCTCCGGCGAGCTCGTGACGCTGCGCGATGAGGGCGCCATGGTCCGCTCCTACGCGTGGAGCCCCGATGGCGCCCGGGTCCTGGCCGGCTTCGACGACGGTGTCGTGCGCGTGTGGGACGAGGTCTCCGGCAAGGTCGTCCTGTCCCTGGCCGGCCACCGCTTCGGCGTCACCGACGCCCAGTGGAGCCCCGACGGCACCCGGATCCTCACCGGATCCGAGGACGGCACCGCGCGCCTGTGGGACGCCACCACCGGCGAGATGACCGGCCTGTTCCTGTGCTTCCTGCCCGATGGCGGGGTCGCCATCCTCGACGCCCCCTCCCTGAGTCTGCGCTCGGGGCCCGGCGAGGTCTGGGACTACCTCGGCCGTCCCGAGATCCTCGCCGGCCAGCTCACCCGGGTGGGCGTGGAGCGGCGCCAGTACATCGATCCGAACCCGGTGCCCCATGTCGCCGCCGGGTCGGCCGCGGAGGAGTCCGAGGAGGCCGCTGAGGCGCCTCAGGCGCCTGAAGGCGGAGAACCCACCGAACCCGCTGAGGTCGCCGAGGCCACCGGGCCTGCGGAGCCCACTGAATCGGAGCCTGCGGAGCCCGGCGAGCAGCCGGCGGCTCCGGCCTCCTCTGACGCGTCCGTGTCGTCGTCGGTCTCCGCCGCGTCGGCCGATGCGGAGGGGGTCTCTGAGGCCGTCCCCTCGGCCGCCGACGGTACGTCCAAGGACGCTGTGTCCGAGGCCGCTTCTGAGACCTCCGCCGAGTTCCTCGCCGAGGCTACTGCGGAGTCCGTCGCGGGGGCGGGCGAGTCCGCCCCCGGTGAGGAGGCCCCCGACGAGGCCGCGATCGCCACCCCGGTCTCCGTTCCCGAAACGGAGGATGCGACCGCTGCCGGGCAGGTCCGGCACGGTGCAACCGCCGTCCACACGCCGGCCGAGGCCGTACCGGCCTCCGGGCAGCCGGCTGAGCAGGTCCCGGAGCACAGCGCCGAGCAGGTCGAGACCGAGCCGGTCGCCGCGCCGACGGGTGAGACCCTCCTCGTCCAGCCCTTCCCCGTCGACCAGGGCCTCGTGGACGGCGAGGTGACGGCGCCCGCCGCGACGACGCCGTCGATGGTCGAGACGCCTGCTGCTCCTGTCGCGGCCCCGGTCGCGAACGAGGCCGGTGCCGAGGCGCCGGAGGCTCAGGTCCCCACTGAGGCCGGAGCTGAGGCCGCCACTGAGAGCGCCGTCGAGACGCCCGCCTCCCCATCGCCGCAGACAGGATCGGCCGCTGCCTTGCGCAGGGCCCGGCACGCGGCCGCCACCGCCCAGACCCCGCCCGAGTCGGGCACGGAGGCGGTTGCCACGGAGACCCCTGCGGTGGCATCGGACGCGGCTGAGCCCGCACGGGTCGCCCCCTCCGGGCCGGCCGAGTCGGGCTACGAGCCGGTGGCGATTCCCACCGTCGAGCACGCCGGCGGTGAGCCCGTGGCCGCTCCCACCGGTGAGACCGTGGCTTACCCCGACCAGCCCGAGTCGGGCCGGGAGGGTGTCCCCGTCGCCCCTGCGCAGCAGCCGACGGCCTCCTCCGGTGAGGCCTGGGAGAACGTGGCGGTCTCCGCTCGGACCCCTGCCGACGCCGTCGGCCACGTCGGTGAGCAGACCACGATGGATGCCCCCGAGGAGTCCGGCGAGCCGGTGCAGACGGAGGTTCCCTGGTACGCCGCCTCCGTCGAGGGCGCGGTGCCGCCCGCGGCTGACGCGGCGGCCCCTGAGGCTCGGGGCGCCTCCGGCTCCGAGCCCGCCTCCGCGTCGACCGCCTCGACTCCCGAGGACCAGCCCGAGGGCCGTGCGGTGGAGGCCGCCCCCGCCGAGCCCGTCGTCGGACGGCCCGGTGAGACCGATGAGACCGCGGCCGGCTCCGCCGAGCCCGTCGCCGGCACCGCGGACGCACCCGAGGAGCCGGCCCCGATCCCCTGGGGGGACGAGGAGCTGCGCCGTCGGATCTACACCGAGGTCCAGGAGTTCGTCGCCGCCATCGCGCGCCGTGACGTCAACGAGCTGGCGAGCCGCTACGGGATCGCCGGCAACGACCTGGCCGGACTCGACGAGCAGCTGGCCGGGCTCTCCGCACCCGCCTCCGACCTGACCCTCTACCCGGTGGAGCAGGCCGACGACTACGTCGACGACCACCACCGCCTGAGCCTGAGCGAGCTGGAGGGCGGCGGCGTCGTCATCGCCAGCGAGCTGTGGGCCCACGGTGCGTCCACCGGGGCACGGCTCGTCGCCCACTGGAACCCCATGGGGATCTACCCCTTCGACTTCCGCCACGTGAGCATGTGAGTCATCTCCTGTGAGCGCCCGCGGGCGCCCAGCAGCCCGGTGTGTCCCCGTACCAGCAGGTGTGGGGACACACCGTTTCAGGGGCAACGGCGTGCTCAGCTCGGGGCGCTCGGAGGCCCGTGCGCGTTCATGGTGAGAGCGACCCGCGCGGATATGTGCTCAGGCTGTGAACCGCATAGACTTCCCGCCATCAGTTCATCCACCGAGAGGGGACGTTTGTGTCGACGGCGCAGCACCCGGCACATGCCCGTGTCGCCGCCTGGGCAGTGCACATCTTGACCATGTCGGGACTGGTATGGGCCAGTCTGGCCATGCTGGCCACCATCCACCCTCGCCGGGAGTTCGCCTGGATGTGGTTCTGGCTCCTCGTCGCCCTCGTCGTCGATGGTGTGGACGGCACCCTGGCCCGGCGTGCCAAGGTCTCCGAGATCATCCCCTGGTTCGACGGCGGCATCGTCGACATCGTCGTCGACTACCTCACCTGGACCTTCATCCCGGCGGTCTTCATGTACGTGGCCCTGCCGATGGGGCCCAGGCTGGTGGCTGGCCTGCTCATGGCCCTCATCCTGAGCTCGTCGATGTTCTGCTACGCCAACAAGCAGTGGAAGTCCACCGATTACTACTTCGTGGGCTTCCCGGCGGCCTGGAACATCGTGGCCCTCATGTTCTACGTGCTCCAGACCCCGGCAGCCGCCAACATCATTATCACCCTCGTCTTCGTGGTGCTCACCCTCGTGCCCACGCACTACGCGCACCCGGCCCGCGTCAAGCGCTTCCGCACCCTCAACATCGCCGCGGTGGCGGTATGGTTCCTGGCCACCTGCTGGCTCGTGGCGACCTACCCACACCGTCCCCTCAGCCTGGTCGCGGTCATCGTCGTCTCCGGCGGGTGGTTCCTGCTCGCCGGGGTTCTGCGTTCGATCCGCGGCGCCGAGCCGAACGCAGAACCGGATACAGCGCCCGCTGGCTCCGCCTCCTCGTGACACCCTCGGCAGACTCCTGACTGCACAGCGGCCACCCAGCCATCACGGCGGCTGGCAGCTTCGTCGTACCCGCAGGGCCGTCGTCAGCCCTTCCGAGGGGCGCGCAGGCCACGGGCGACGGCCACGTCCCGCAGCCAGCGCCCGCCCTCGAGCAGGAAGGTGCTCAGCACCAGGCCGATGACCACCAGGACGACCCATTGGGGGTAGCCGTGGCCATGGCCGTCGTCGCCCGCCAGGAAGAAGTACACATAGGGCGCCACGAAGGTGATGAGGGTGACGAGGAAACCGGCGAAGCGGATACGACGCCGTCGGCCCGCCACCATCGCGATGATGCCCCACGTGTAGGGCACGGCGGTGACGATGTCGATGGTCCACAGCACCCAGGGGTTGCCCTGGAAACCGGGGGCGAAGGTGGCCGGCAGCGCCCTCAGCGAGGAGTAGACGAACACCGTGGCGTAGGCGAGGAAACGCGGGTTGTGCAGCATCCGGACGATGCCGGCGCGGGGCACCAGATCCACCTCCGCCTCGCGCAGTGCGGCCAGGGTGTGCCGTGAGACCCTCAACGGGTCCGTGCCCTCCAGGACGGTGCGCAGGTAGTTGATCTGCGCAGGCGTCCCGGTGGCCCACTCATCCAGCAGCCGGCGCGGGCTCACGGCGACGACGACGGTGCCGCTGCCTTCGCTGCCTTGGCCGGCGCTGCCGGGCTCAGGAGCTCCGGCGCTCTTGGGCTCGTCCAGGGAGTCCTCGTCCAAGGAGACGACGTGGACGAGGTCCTCGCCCAGAACCGCGTGCAACCGGACCAGCTGCTGCGGGTTCACCTCGCTCAGCCACAGGCGCTGCCCGTGCTCGACCGCCAGGGACAGCGCGTGCCCCAGCGCCCAGCCGTGCTCATCGGGCGTGAGAAGCTCCTCGGGGCTGGAGACGTGGGCGAGCTCGGGCACCTCGGCGACGTTGAAACGCGTCAGGTCGCCGATCCGGTCGACCACTGCTACCGTCCGCAGGACCTCGGGATCCAGGAGGTGACGTTGTACGACGTGCAGCTCTGTGACGGAGCGCAGGGCCAGCAGGTCCATCACCGAGGAGGACGGGACGGGGCGGCGATCGGCGGTGTGAGCGGGCATCGGACTGAGCATAGGCCAGGAGTGCCTTCTCTCCTCACCCGGGAGGCGGAGGGCCCCATCCTGTCCTCGGGTCGGTGCCAGGGGCGCAGGCGGGGCCGGGCGGGCCCAGGGGCCGGCCGAGGGCTTAGAGTGGGTCAATGGGCACTCATGGCATCCCCTCAGCACCGCCCGGCCGGCGCAGCGGCCCGGGGCTGCTCGTCGTGGCCGGGGCGGGCCTCATCGGATCCCGCTTGGCGGACATTGCCCGGGACAGCGGCTGGAGGATCCGGATCCTCCACCGCAGCAGACGGGGCCGAGCGCCGCGGGAGGGCATCGAGGTCGATGCCTCCGGTAGGGAGCACGCCTGGTGGGCCCCAGCCGAGCGCCTCCTGGCGCCCGGAGCCCTGGAGGGGGCCAGAGCCGTGGTGTGCCTGTCGGGCGCCCCGATCGCGCCGCGCCCCTGGACACCGGCGCGCCGTCGCGCGCTCGCGGCCTCGCGCCTGTCCACCACCGCCCTCATCGCCCGGGTCGCCGCGGGCCTGCCCCCGGCGGGGCGGCCCGGGGTCCTGCTGAGTGGGTCGGCCACCGGCTTCTACGGGGATCGGGGGGATGAGATCCTCACCGAGGCGTGCGGCCCGGGCGAGGGATTCCTGTCCGAGCTGTGCCAGCGCTGGGAGGCCGCCGCGGGCCCGGCGGCGCGGGCAGGGCTGCGCACGGTCCAGTCCCGGTGCTCGATGGCCCATAGGAGACCGGCCGCGGCGACCAGTGGCAGCCGTGGATCGGGCTGGAGGATGCCGCGGCCGGTCTCCTATGGGCCATCGAGCACGACGACGTCCATGGACCGGTCAACCTGACCGCGCCCGAGCCTCTGCGCAACCGCGACCTCCACCGGCTGCTGTCCCGCGCCTGCGGCCCTCCCTCGATGGCGGTGGTGCCCCAGGTCCTGCTGGACCGGGCGGGGAGGACCGGGGCGGCCGGCGGTACCGGCAGCATCGGCGGCATGCTCGCCGAGCTGCTCGGTGCCTCCCAGCGCGCTGTCCCCCAGGCGCTGCTCGCCTCCGGCTTCCGCTTCACTGCGCCCGGCGCGGCCTCGATCTGGGGGCTCGGCGCCTGATTCCCGTCCCGGCGCCGCGGTGACCATGATGCGGACATCGCGGTGTCGACTGCCTCACCGGCCGCAGGGGGCGGCGGTCCTGGCCCCGACGGGGCCCGATGCCGGAGCCGCCCTCCTCACCGGCCGGCACAACGACTCATGGTGCCGGCCGCTCTCGTGCATCCGACGTCAGACGCGGGCAATGACCTCGCCGTGCACGACGACGAACCATGAGTCCTCGCTGCCGCCCCACTGCCGCCACGCCTCGGCCATCGTCTCCAGGTCTGCTTCGCGCGCCAGCCCCAGGTCGACGGCCTGGGGCCCAAAGGAGGTCAGGCACCGCTGCGCCCAGGTCTCCGACTGCCAGGCCCGGTCGGCGGGAGTGGCGTAGCACCAGGTGGAGGCTGAGGCCGTCACGTCGGTGAAGCCCGCCGCCCGGGCCCAGGACAGCAGCCTGCTCCCGGCATCGGGCTCGCCGCCGTTGGTTCGGGCGGTGGTCATGTAGACCGAGCGCCACTGCTCCATGCCCTCGGGATCGGGGAACCAGGTCATGGCGGAGTAGACGGCGTCGCGCACGGCCACGATCCCGCCGGATCGGGTGAGGCGCCGCATCTCCACCAGGGCGCCCACCGGGTCCGCCAGGTGCTGGAGGACCTGGTGGGCGTGGACGACGTCGAAGGAACCGTCCTCGAAAGGCAACGCCATGACGTCCCCGCAGCTCAGCTCCACCTGCTCGGACAGGCCCCGTTCGCTCAGCGTTGCCCGAGCGGCCTCCAGGGCGTCGGCCGCGGCATCCAGGGCGACGACCCGCCCCGGGGTGACGCACTCGGTGAGGTCCGCGGTGATGGTCGCCGGCCCGCAGCCGACGTCGAGCAGATCCATCCCAGCGCTCAGGTGGGGGAGGAGATGGGCGGCCGAGTCCGCAGCGCTGCGGCGCGCGTGCGCGCTCAGGACCGCCGCCCCGTGGCCGTGGGTGTAGCGGGCCGCGCCGGCTGAGCCGCCTGACCTGCCTGAACTGTCCGAATTGTCTGAATACGGCTGGCTGTTCATGACCAGATCCTCCGGGAACTGTGATCTACGCTGCGTGAGCATCCGGTATGCGGTCTTTGCGACGTCCATGTTTCCGCCGAACAGCGAGATGTTTCGTCTCAGTGAACGTCTCGGTGGAAGTCTTCTCGCGGCGCCGCGGCGACCAGCCAGGTGCTGAGCTTATTCCGCTAGGCGAAGGAGTCCCCCATGCAGGACGTTGTCGAGAAGGTCTACGAGCAGGTTGTCGCTCGCAACCGTGGAGAGGTCGAGTTCCACCAGGCCGTCCACGAGGTGCTGGAGTCCCTCGACCCCGTCATCGCCAAGCACCCCCACTACGCCGAGGGTGCCCTCCTGGAGCGCATCGTCGAGCCCGAGCGCCAGATCATGTTTCGGGTCCCGTGGGTCGACGACGCCGGCCAGGTCCACGTCAACCGCGGCTTCCGCATCGAGTTCAACTCCGCCCTGGGCCCCTACAAGGGCGGCCTGCGCTTCCATCCCTCGGTCAACGCCGGCATCATCAAGTTCCTCGGTTTTGAGCAGATTTTCAAGAATGCCCTGACCGCCCAGGGCATCGGCGGCGGCAAGGGCGGCTCCGACTTCGACCCGCACGGCCGCTCCGACGCCGAGGTCATGCGATTCTGCCAGTCCTTCATGACCGAGCTGGCCCGTCACATCGGCCCGTCCACCGACGTGCCCGCCGGTGACATCGGCGTGGGCGGCCGCGAGATCGGCTACATGTTCGGCCAGTACAAGCGCCTGCGTAACTCCTACGACGCCGGCGTCCTCACCGGTAAGGGCCTGGCCTGGGGCGGCTCCCTCGTGCGCACCGAGGCCACCGGTTACGGCGCCGTGCTCTTCGCCCAGTCCATGCTCTCCACCAAGGGGGAGTCCCTCGAGGGCAAGAAGGTCATCGTCTCCGGCGCCGGCAACGTGGCGATCTACGCCATCGAGAAGGCCCAGCAGCTCGGTGCCACCCCCGTCACCTTCTCCGACTCCTCCGGCTACGTCGTCGACGAGGCCGGTGTGGACCTCGACCTGCTCAAGGAGGTCAAGGAGGTCGAGCGCGGCCGCGTGGCCGACTACGTCGAGCGCCGCCCCGGCGCCCGCCTCGTGACCGGCGGCTCCGTGTGGGACGTCCCCGGCGACGTCGCCCTGCCCTGCGCCACCCAGAACGAGCTCGACGGCGACGCCGCGGTCACCCTGCTGCGGGGCGGCTGCGGCGTGGTCTCCGAGGGCGCCAACATGCCCTCCACCCCCGAGGCCGTTGAGGCCTTCCAGAAGGCCGGCATCCTGTTCGGTCCCGGTAAGGCCGCCAATGCCGGTGGTGTGGCCACCTCCGCCCTCGAGATGGAGCAGAACGCCGGCCGCACCCGCTGGGACTTCGCCACCGCCGAGGCCAAGCTGACCGGCATCATGACTGACATCCACGACTCCTGCGTCGCTGCGGCCGAGGAGTACGGCCGACCCGGCGACTACGTGCTCGGCGCCAACGCGGCCGGTTTCACCCGCGTTGCCGACGTCATGATCGCCCACGGCATCGTCTGATACCTGGCTGATCCGGGCTCTGCGCGCCATAGCGACGGCGTCCGTCACCTCTTCTCCGAGGTGGCGGACGTCGTCGTTGTGCCGTGGGAGGGGGGCGGGGCGCTCGCGGTCGATGCTCTTGGCGGCCATCCGCGTGGCTCGTTCCTCGCCGCGCTCTCGCCAGTCCCATCCACGCCTGCGAACGTGGATCCCGTACGCCTCAATGTCGTTCCGTGACGGGCAGTCGTGACCGAGCAATCTACCGACTGGATGAGATCGTAAAAAATACTGCAAAAATCCCGGGAGAGGCGTACCTTGGTGATGTTCCCTTCCTCACGTGATCCCGATCTCCATCCCTACGTCCCATGAGGATTGACATGAGAATATTTCCAGCTCGCAGAGCACGAGTCTGCGCCGCGTTGAGCGCTCTGGTTGTGGCTGCATTGAGTCCCATGATCGCGGTTCCGGCAGCATCGATCGTGCCGCCGGCTGCCGCTGTGGAGAAACCTCCCGACGGCGCTGATGGGCTTCAGGGGGCCGACGATCCGGGCAACAAGGTGAGCATCAAGCTGGTGGGCCTGGGCAGCCTTCACGGTCACTACCTGGAGACGAGCGGGTTCAACCCGGATACCGAGGAGTACGACCTCCCCAAGGACCCCGGCCTGGTCGGGATCGAGTGCGCTGTCCGTGGGATTCGAGAGGACTTCCCCAATACGCTCGTCGTCTCCTCCGGCGGCAACATCGGGGCCTCGCCCCACGCGTCCTCCTTCCTGCAGGACCGGCCCGTCATCAGCGGGCTCAATACGATGGAGCTGGATGCCTCGGCCCTGGGGGTTCACGCGCTCGATGGCGGAGTGAAGGACCTCGAGGACAGAATCCTGCCCGCCTCCGACTTCCCCATCCTGGCGGCGAACGTGTCCGGCTCCGATGCCCTGAGTGCCGAGGGGAGTGGTCGGGGGGTCTTCATCAAGGAGGTCGACGGGGTGCGCGTCGGTTTCATCGGCGTGGTGACCGACGACCTTCCCGCCCGGACGTCCGTGGCGAACCGGGCGGTCCTGACAGTCTCCCCGGCGGTGGCCACGGCCAACGCCCGCGCCGCCGAGCTCAAGGACGGCGATTCAGCCAATGGTGAGGCCGACGTCGTCGTCGTGCTCAGTCATGAGGACATGACCTCCACGGCGACCGGTTTCTCCAAGAACGTCGACGCCGTCGTCGCCGGTCGCAGCGGACAGGGCCACGGGCAGGTCGTCACCGGATTCGAGGGCAATGCGATTCCCGTCGTCCAGCCCGGCCGTTACGGACGGACCTTCGGGGATGTTCTCCTCGAGTACGATCGAACGACCCGGAAGACATTCGCCTACTACGCGCATAGCACACCGATCCAAAGCTTTGAATGCCGAGGGTCATCTCCCGATGTCCTGAATACGATGTGGGAGTACTACAGCTCCGTCACGGATGCTAAGAAGCAGCCGCTGGCGCATATCGGGGCGGACTTCCTGCGGGGTTCCGATGGAAGCGTCCCCGACACCAATGCGGCAACGGAGTCCACGGCCGCCGACTTGGTCGCCGAGTCCTACCGCAGCTGGATCACTGACATCAAACCTCCTGGAACCAGCCACTACGTCGGCATCGTCAATTCCGGTGATGTCAAGAAGGACCTCACCTACCTCGCGTCCGGCAGTGACAACGACGTCCCGCGCCCGGATCAGGACGGCCTCGTCTCCTACGGGGAGGCACTCGGCGTCCAGTCCGACAATAAAGCGCTCTCCTACACCACTCTGAATGGTGCCGAGCTCAAGGCGCTCATCGCCCAGCAGTGGAGATTCCACGCCGATCCTGCCGTGCTCAACCTGGGACTGTCCTCCAACATGGACGTCATTGTCGATCCCGGGGCGACGGCGCAGAGCGGAGCCGTTCCCACAGTGCGTGAGATCCGGGTCGACGGGCAGGTCCTGGAGGACACGGACACAGTGGTCGTGGCCTCCACCCACGAGCTGCTCTACGACGGCGTCGACTTCGCCATTCCTGACCAGAAGGTCATCGTCGACGTCGGCTCGCTCCACCACAGCGTCTTCATCTCCTACCTGCACTCTTTCGGGGATAAGCCCTTGATGCCGTCCTACTCCAAGCGTCAGGTGGGTATGAGTGTGACCCCGAAGCCCGGTCAGGCCGGCACGGTGACAGTGACGATGGACTCCCTGGCCTACACCAACGCCTCCGAACAGACCCTCGGTGCGCAGAGAGTCCGTGCCCGCTCCGGGGACAAGGAGTTCTTCAGTCAGAACATCGATCTGACCGTGGACCGCAGTGGCCCCACCACCGGTGAGGCGAGCTTTGACCTCACGGTCCCGGCCGATGCGCCCACCAGTGCCTGCCGCACAGCCTCCGCGGACAGCTGCAGCTGGGTGACCCTGGAGTCCGTTGACGGCGTCGGCCGGGTCCTCAACAGCTTCTACGTCGAGGTGCCGGCCGATGCGGCGCCCACGGCAACGCCGTCGGCTGCGCCTTCGATGGGGGCTCCGTCCTCGACTTCCGGCGCCGGGCCGTCGGCGGGTGCCACGGCGGCTCCGTCGGCGACGGCGGGCCCCAGCAGCGGTGCGGTCCCGGATGGGAAGGCGGCGGCCTCACCCGGAGGCGGGAGTGCTGACGGTGCCACGGCACCGGTCGGTGTGGGTGGTCTGCCTGCTGCCACGAGCGGGGCGGGTGCTGCCGCTCGTGAGGCTCGCGGCTCTGGTGGTCAGCCGATCGGTGGTTCGGGAGGCTGGCCGCTGGCCCGCACAGGTGCGTCCCTGGGTGCGGGCGTCGTCGCCCTGACCCTCATCGTCGGCGGCTACCTCATCCTGCGCCGCAGACGGCAGGTCGACTGACGTGGATCGCGGCAGCTCTGACACAGACTGACGCAGTGATGCGCGAATCGACACTCGTGCCCGCCACCCCGCCAGGGGAGGCGGGCACGACTGCTGGGTGATGAACGTCAGTAATTTCCGTGAAAAAATGTCCCGTGCCACGTGGTCACATACGGTTAGTCATGTTCCTCTCCTCATCTTTTCCCGGGTCACCATCCCTCCGCCTGACAAGGAACGACATGCGACTGCACCCCACGTGGGCCGTCAAGGTCGGCGCCGTCATGTGCGCGCTCACTCTGGCAGCCCTCAGTCCCTCCCCGCTCACCCCGACCGCCGGTGCCGACGAACCGGCCACGCCGGCTGACGCTCCGGCCAGCGGCACCACCACCATCGACCTGCTGGGCATCACCGACCTGCACGGCCACATCTCCCGCACCACTCAAACGGACCGCAACACCGGGCAGAGTTCCGTCGAGGACCCCGGCGCCGTCACTCTGGCCTGCGAGGTCTCCGCCGCCCGCGCCTCCAACCCGAACACCCTGTTCGTCTCCGCCGGCGATTCGGTGGGCGGATCGGCCTACGTCTCCTCCATCCTTCAGGACCGCCCCACCATCGAGGCGCTCAACGCGATGTCCCTGGATGCCTCCGCCCTGGGCAACCACGAGCTCGACCAGGGCCTGACCGACCTCGAGGGCCGCATCCTGCCCGCCTCGAACTTCCCGATCCTGGCCGCCAATGTCTCCGGCTCGGCGCCCCTTGCCGCCGAGGGCAGCGGCAAAGGCGCCTTCATCAAGGAGGTCAGCGGCGTGCGCGTCGGCTTCGTCGGCGTCGTCACCGATGAGCTGCCCACCCTCGTGTCGCCCTCGGCCCTGTCCACCCTCACCCTGAGCCCCGCGATCGCCGCCGCCAACGCCCGCGCCGCCGAGCTCAAGGACGGCGACCCCGCCAACGGTGAGGCCGACGTCGTCGTCGCGCTGAGCCACGAGGACGCCGCCACCACTGCCACCAGCTTTGGCGGGAGCGTCGACGCCGTCTTCTCCGGACACACCCACGTGCCCTTCGCCCAGACCGTCACCGGTGCTGAGGGCAACCAGATCGCCGTCGTCCAGGCCGACCACTACGGCTGGGCGCTGGGCCGCATCCGCCTCAGCTACGACCCCGCCAGCCGGAAGACCACTGTGGTCAGCGCCGACAACGAGGACCTGCGCAGCTCGAACTGCACCACCGACGCCTACGGCGTCGCCGGGATCGTGTCCCAGGCAGAGAAGGACTCCGCCACCGAGGGCGGCAAGCCGCTGGCCCGGATCGGCTCGGACTTCCTGCGCGGCTCGGACGGCACCGGCCCCGGCGCCAACCGAGGCACTGAGTCCACCGCCTCCAACCTCATCGCCGAGTCCTTCCGCAGCTGGCTCGCCACCGACATCCAGCCGGCCGGCTCCACCCGCTACGTGGGCATCATGAACGCCGGCGGCGTGCGCGCCGACCTGCTCTACGCCGCCTCCGGCTCCGAGGGCGACGGCGTCCTGACCTCGGGGGAGGCATACACAGTCCAGCCCTTCGGCAACGAGATGGCCTATACGACCCTCACCGGCGCCGAGCTGAAGGCTCTGCTGTCCCAGCAGTGGCAGCCCGGCTCCAGCCGGCCCGTCCTCACCCTGGGGCTGTCCAGCAACGTGGACGTCCTCACCGAGGCCAGCACCGATGCCGCTCATGGGACTGAAGCCGGAGCCGCCCCCGCGATCCGCGAGATCCTCGTCGACGGCAAGCCGCTGGCCGACGGCGACAGTGTCGTTGTCGCCTCCAACTCCTTCCTGCTGACCGGCGGCGACGGCTACACCGTCCTCAAGGGCAAGCCCGTGACCAACACCGGTGTTCTCGACCGCGACGTCACCTCCGCCTACCTGGCCTCCTTCGGCGACCAGCCCGTCAAGGCCGGCTACTCCAAGCGGCAGACCGGGATGACCGTGGGGCCCGTGTACGTCAGCTCAGGCGGTGCGCGCAGCACCGACATGGTCTCAGTGACCCTGGACTCCCTGGCCTACACCAACGCCTCCGAGCAGGCCGCCGGCGCCCGGAGTGTGCGCGTGAGCTCGGGGGGCAAGGAGATCCTGACCAAGGACCTCGACCTCACCGTCGACCCCACCGGTCCGACCACCGGACGGGTCGACTTCAACCTCACCTTCCCGTCCGACGCCCCCACGCGCGCCTGCCGCACGGTCCAGGCCGCCACCTGCCGCTGGGCCTCCGTCGAGACCCTCGACTCCGCCGGCACGGTTCTCAATCGCTTCTCCGTTGAGATCGAGGATGAGGCTGCGGCCGACCCCGGTGCGGAAACGGGTGACAGTACGGCAGAGGGTACTGCCGGGACGGCGGACGAGGCCGGCGGCGAGGCGACGTCCACCCCGCAGGTCGGTCGTGATGCTGATGAGGCGTCCGTGGGTGGCGGCACCGAGCCGTCCGCCGGGAGCGGCGCGCCGCCCGCAGCCGCCGCCGCTCCTGAGGCCCGCGGTAGCAGCGGCGATCAGCCAGTCGGCGGCTCGGGTGGCTGGCCGTTGGCCCGCACAGGTGCGTCCCTGGGTGCGGGCGTCGTCGCCCTGATCCTCATCGTCGGCGGCTACCTCATCCTGCGCCGCAGACGGCAGGTCGCCTGACGTGGATTGACGCGTGCTGATGCGGTCTGATGCCGACTGATGCAGCGATGCGCGAATCGACACTCGTGCCCGTCGCCCTCAGCAGGGGTGGCGGGCACGAGTGCTGGGTGACGAGTGCCTGCGTGGGTGGGGCGCCACTGGGGAAGGTGAAGGTGATCGGGGGACAGTGGCAACTGCGGTTCACGTCGAGGGCGGACCCTGTTCTCAGAACAGCCTATGAAATGTATTGTGAGTCACTCAGGGGTGGACGTGAGTGTCTGAACGGGCATACACTGATGTCTGTTCAAACATTAAAGGTTGGATTGATGCCCGAACAGGCATCATCTGCCGCCGACATCGACGTCAGGGGTGAGCATGCGCATCGAGGACAGGCACAGCCGGATCGTGGAGCAGGTGCGCGGCGCAGGGCGCGTCCTGGTCACCGAGCTGGCCGAGCGCTTCGACGTCACCCCTGAGACGATCCGCCGCGACCTGACCGCCCTGGACCGCTGCGGCTCCCTGCGCAAGGTCCACGGCGGCGCCATCCCGGCCCCCGCCCTGCCGGAGACCGGCGTGACCCAGCGCGAGCAGGTCAATACCTCCGCCAAGCAGGCCATCGCCCGCGCCGCCCTGGAATGGTTGGGCCCGGAACCCGGCACCACCCTCCTGGTCGACGCCGGCACCACCACCGGGGCGTTCGCCCGCCTCCTGCCCACCGAGAGCAACCTGACCATCATCACCAACTCCGTCCTGACCGCCGCCTCCCTGGCCGCCGCAGGACAGACCCGGGTGCGGATCCTGGGCGGCCAGCTGCGCGGACTCACCCAGGCCGCTGTCGGCCCCGAGGCCGTCGAGACCCTCTCCACCCTGCGCGTCGACGTCGCCCTCCTGGGCGCCAACGGCGTCAGTGCCGCTCACGGGCTGTCCACGCCCGACCCCGACGAGGCCACCGTCAAACGCGCCATGGTGCGCAGCGCCCGCCAGGTGGTGGCCCTGGTCGACTCCTCCAAGATCGGCCAGGAGCACCTGGTCTCCTTCGCCTCCCTCGACGACGTCGACCTCCTGGTCACCGACGTCGAGCTCCCGCCCGCACTCACCGAACAGCTCGCCACCACCGAAACCGAGGTCCTCGTCGCATGATCCTGACCCTCACACCCAACCCGTCCCTCGACCGCACCGTCTCCCTGGCCGGCCCTCTCCAGCGCGGTGCCGTCCAGCGCCTGACCACCGTCGTCATGGAGCCGGGGGGCAAGGGCGTCAACGTCGCCCGCGTCCTGTCCAACTCCGGGCGCGCCGCCACCACCGTCCTGCCCGCCGCCGAGCACGACCCCATTCTCACCGCCCTCGACGCCCTCGAGCTGCCCGGGCTCACCGTCCATCCGGTGCCCGTGGCCGGCGCCGCCCGCATCAACACCGCGGTCACCGAGCCCGACGGCACCACCACCAAGCTCAACGAGCTGGGCGCCGGCCTGAGCGAGGAGGAGATCGACGCCGTCGAGCGCGCCCTCCTGGAGACCCTGGCCACCACGCCGCTTCCGGCCGGAACCTCCCCCCACCACTGGGCGGTCCTGTCCGGCTCCCTGCCGCCGGGCGTCCCGACCAACTGGTACGCCCGCCTCGTGGGGCTCCTGCGCGAGGCCGCTCCGGGGCTGCGCATCGCCGTCGACACCTCCGACGAGCCCCTGTCCGCCCTGGCCGCCGAGCTGCCCGACTCGGCCCCCGACCTCATCAAGCCCAACGGTGAGGAGCTCGGCCAGCTCGCGGGCCTGCCCGCCGAGCGGGCCATGGCCCTCGAGGAGGGAGCCGTCGAGGGGGATTATGGCCCCGTCGTCGACGCCGCCCGCCTCCTGGTGGCCCTGGGCATCGGTGCCGTCATGGTGACGCTCGGGCCCGCCGGCGCCGTCCTGGTGACCGCCGACGGCGCCTGGCACGCCACCGCCCCGGAGGTCCCGGTGGTCTCCACCGTCGGCGCCGGGGACTCCTCAGTGGCCGGCTACATCCTGGCCGACGTCAATGGCGGCGATGAGGCCGAGCGCCTGAGCACCGCCATGGCCTACGGCTCGGCCGCCGCCTCCCTGCCCGGCACCACCCTGCCCACGCCCGCCGACCTGCCCGAGCAGCCGTCCGTCGTCACCCGGCTCTCCTAAGGGGGCCCGGAGTTGCTGGGGCCGCCGGAACCGCCGCAGCCCACCGCCCGCCTCCTGCCGTTGACCGTCATCCACGCCACCAACACCCCGACCAGCCCGACCGTTCGCAACCTCCTCCAGTCCGCCACTCACTCACCCATCACACCTGACCGCTCCGACCACCTCTGACACGCCGCCGCCCACCGGTCGGCAGCACCTCGGACACCAAGGAAGACCATGACCGAGAACACCCCACTGATCATCCCCGAGCTGGTCGCGCTCGATGCCGACGCCGGCCCGGGTAAGGAAGACGTCATCGAGTTCCTGGCCACCACCGTGGCCGGGGCCGGTAGGGCCTCCAGCCCCGACGGCCTGGCCGCCGACGCCAAGAAGCGCGAGTCGACCGCCCCTACCGGGATCCCCGGCGGCATCGCGATCCCGCACTGCCGCAGCGCCCACGTCCTGGCTCCCAGCCTCGGCTTCGCCCGGCTGGCCGAGCCGGTCGACTTCGGGGCCGCCGACGGCCAGGCCGCCGACCTCGTCTTCATGATCGCGGCCCCCGACGGTGCCGACGACTTCCACCTCCAGCTCCTGGCCAAGCTCGCCCGCGGCCTCATGCAGTCCGAGTTCACCGACGCGCTGCGCCAGGCCCCCAACGCCGAGGAGGCGGCCCGGATCGTCACCGGACAGGTCCAGCCCGAGCTGCTCGACGGCGGGGGAGAGGCTGAGAAGAGCGGAGCCGCCGAAGGCTCCGGAGACGCAGAAGACTCGGCCGACAAGCCTGCGGCCGCCGCGGCGTCGTCGGCCCCGGCGGCGGGCGAGACCGTCATCGTGGGCGTCTCCTCCTGCCCCACCGGAATCGCCCACACCTTCATGGCCGCCGAGGCCCTGGAGCAGGCCGGTAAGGACCGCGGCATCACCGTGGCCATCGAGGGCCAGGGCTCGGGCAAGATCGACGCCCTCGACCCCGACCTCATCGAGCGGGCCACCGCCGTCATCTTCGCCCACGACCTGCCCGTCAAGGGACGCGAGCGCTTCGCGGGCAAACCCGTCATCGACGTCGGCGTCAAGGCCGCCGTCAACGACGCCGGGTCCCTCCTGGACAAGGCCCTGGCCGCGGCCGACGACCCGAGCGCGGCCCGCGTGCCGGCCGGCAGCGAGTCGAGCGAGGAGAGCGAGGAGGGCTCCGAGCACTGGGCACGGCGCCTCCAGCGCTCCGTCATGACCGGCGTGTCCTACATGATCCCCTTCGTGGCCGCCGGCGGTCTGCTCATCGCCCTGGGCTTCCTCCTGGCTGGGTACGATGTCGCCAACCTCTACGAGAAGATCTCCATCAGCGACTACTCCCTGTGGAACCTTCCCGGCAACGAGTTCGTCCACGAGATCAAGAACTCGGCGGGCGACGTCGTCGGCACCGAGACGATCACCGTCTCCCAGTCCGGACTGCTGCTGTACATCGGGTGGTCGCTGTTCCTGCTGGGGCAGGCGGCCATGTCCTTCCTCGTCCCGGCGCTGGCCGGCTACATCTCCTTCGGCCTGGCCGGCCGGCCCGGTATCGCCCCCGGATTCGTCATGGGCGTCGTTGCGGTCGAGGTCGGTGCCGGGTTCATCGGTGGTCTGGTCGGCGGTATCCTCGCCGGCTACTTCGCCGCCTGGCTCGCCGGGCTCAGTGTGCCGTCCTGGCTGCGTGGGCTCATGCCCGTGGTCATCATCCCGCTGGGCACCACGCTGGTGGTCGGCGCCCTCATGTACATGGTCCTCGGACTGCCCCTGGCCTCCCTCATGACCGCGCTGCAGGACGGACTGACCTCCATGTCCGGGGGCGGCTCCGCCGTGCTCCTGGGAATCATCCTCGGGCTCATGATGTGCTTCGACCTGGGCGGGCCGGTCAACAAGGCCGCCTACCTGTTCGGCACCGCGGGCCTGTCCGCCGCCAGCGCCACCAACACCGCCCCCTACGAGATCATGGCCACCGTCATGGCCGCCGGCATGGTGCCGCCGCTGGCGATGTCCGCCGCGACCTTCCTGCGCTCGCGGCTGTTCACCAAGGCCGAGGTCGAGAACGGGCGCAGCGCCTGGCTGCTGGGGCTGTCCTTCATCTCAGAGGGCGCCATCCCCTTCGCCGCCGCCGACCCGCTGCGCGTCATCCCGGCCACCATGGCCGGCGGGGCGGTCACCGGGGCGATGACCATGGCCATGCACGTCGGCTCGCGCGCACCCCACGGTGGTGTGTTCGTCGCCTTCGCCATCACCAACTTCGGTGGCTTCCTCCTGGCTATCGTGGTCGGGGCGGCGGTGAGCACCGCGCTCGTCATCCTCCTCAAGGGGCTGGGGCGCAACAAGGACGGCAAGGACGGCAAGGACGGCGCCGAGGCGCAGCCCGCCGCCGCTGCCGCCTGATCCAGCTCCCGACCGCTGTCACGAGGACGGCCCGCCATCTGGGCGGGCCGTCCTCGTCGTCGTGGAGAGGTGCGATCGGTGCGTGTGCATGCGTATGGAGGGGCGGCGTTGGCCCGCTCGGGGCAGGGCCCGCCGGGTGAGGCGCCGTCGCGCTGTGCTGACCCTGATCGGGGACGTACTTATCGATCGAGGACTGCGTTCTCTCACAGAAGGTGACGATTGAGCCCCAGTCGTTTGTGAGAGAAGTACGTCCTGAATGGAAAACGCAGTCCCCGATCCACGCACGGCTGTCCGGTACCGCCGTCGGGGCCGGCCGGGGCGGCCAGCGCCGACCGACACAACCTCTTGGCGGTCTCTGCCGCAGATGCGGGTGCTCACGCCGCCGTCGTGGCTGATCGGTTCCGGTACGTCTGGCAAGCACCGGCCGGCCACTGCTTGTTTCCCGGCTCCTTATGCGCTCTCACGCTCGGCCCCGGCGCTGGTGGCAGCATAGGCTTCGCGTCATGGCTGCTAGACGACGCATCGACCCCGTCGCAGGGGTTCAGGCTCTGCGCCAGTGGGCCCAGGAACAGGACGAGTCCCAGAAGACTGCGGATACGAACGCCGCTGGCTCCGTGAGCCCGGCCGACCGTGCCGCCCGGCGCAGGGTGACCGCCACCGCCGTGCGCTACACCCTCGAGGAGCTCGCAGCCTGCGCCCCCGGGCGATCGGTCGAGGTACGGGTCCCGCCCTTCGGCGTCACCCAGGCCGTCGCCGGGACCGTCCACCGCCGGGGAACCCCGCCCAGCGTCGTCGAGACCGATGCTCCCACCTGGCTGGCCCTGGCCACCGGCCGACTGATCTGGCAGGACGCCCTGAACAGCGGCGCCCTCCAGGCCTCCGGCGAGCGCTGCGACCTGTCCGCCTACCTGCCCCTGGTCCGGCTCCCCGGATGAACATCGACATACATCGACATACATCGACCTTTTCTTCAAAAACGACGGTGGGGTTTGGTGGTGGATGCACCGCTCGTGGGAGGGGTGTTTTGTGTCTGGGGCTTGGTTTGGTCAGGGTGTGCGTCGTGATGCGGTGGCGCGGGTGGTGGCTGGTGAGTCGGCTTCGGCGGTGGCTCGGGATCTGGGGTGCTGTCGTGGGTCGGTGAGTCTGTGGTGCCAGGCGGTGGGGGTGGAGCTGGTAGGCGGACGACGGGGTGGGACGGTCCAGTCCGACCAGGCCAGACGTGTCAAGGTCGCCCAGGCGGTCCTGGCCGGAGCAACGCTGACCCGGGCGGGAGCCGCGGCCGGGGTGAGCCGGGACAGCGCGAGGCGGTACTGGCACGATCAGGCCGTGGAGAGTGCAGCAACGGCATCAAGGCGCTCATCAAGACGCTCGTTGGGGCGGCGGGGGCGTGGGGCCTCCGGCGGCCCGCTGGGCTCGCCGACGTCGTGGCCCGGGCCCCGGCGGCGGCCGCGCTGTGTCCAGGCGGCCCGCCGTTGCCGCCTGTCCGCGCCGCCTCCGCCGATCCGTCCTCGCCCCTCCGCCCACCACCGCATCTCCACCCGAGTCCTCAAGGAGCCCCCACATGACCCAGCAGTCCGAGCAGTCCGCCCCGGGAATCACCTACGCCGCCGCCGGCGTCGACACCGCCGCCGGGGACCGGGCCGTCGCGCTCATGAAGGATGCCGTGGCCGCCACGATGACCCCGGCGGTCGTCGGCGGCGTCGGGGGCTTCGCCGGGCTCGTGGACGTCTCCGCACTGCGCGACTACCGCCGCCCCCTGCTGGCCACCTCCACCGACGGCGTGGGCACCAAGGTCGCCATCGCCCAGGCCCTCGACATCCACGACACGATCGGCCAGGACCTGGTGGGCATGGTCGTTGACGACATCGTCGTGGTCGGGGCCCGGCCCCTGCTCATGACCGACTACATCGCCTGCGGGCACGTCGTCCCCGAGCGGATCGCGGACATCGTGCGCGGCGTCGCCCAGGCCTGCGCCGCCGTCGGCACCCCGCTGCTGGGCGGGGAGACCGCCGAGCACCCCGGCCTCATGGCCCCCGACGAGTACGACGTCGCAGGGGCCGCCACCGGCGTCGTCGAGGCCGACCGCATGCTCGGCGCGGAGAAGGTGCGCGTCGGCGACGTCCTGGTCGCCCTGGGCTCCTCCGGCCTGCACTCCAACGGCTACTCCCTGGTGCGCCGCGTCATCGAGCACGCCGGCTGGGGCCTGGAGCGCGAGGTCCCCGAGTTCGGCCGCACCCTGGGCCAGGAGCTGCTCGAGCCCACGCGCCTCTACACCCGCGTGTGCCTGGCCATGCTGGAGACCCTGTCATCGCCGGCCGCTCCGGGGCCGGTTCACGCGCTGTCCCACATCACCGGCGGGGGACTGGCCGCCAACGTCGCCCGGGTCCTGCCGGCCGGGCTCATCGCCGACGTCGACCGGGCCTCCTGGACGGTGCCGCCGGTCTTCTCCACCGTGCGCGAGCTCGGCTCGGTGCCGTGGGAGGACCTCGAGGGTACCCTCAACCTCGGCGTGGGGATGGTCGCCGTCGTCGACCCCGCCGCGGTCGACGCCGTCCTGCGCGTCGCCGAGGGCTCCGACATCCCCGCCTGGGTGCTCGGCGAGGTGCACGATGCTGGGAAGCACGAGGCTCAGGACCGAGTCGTCTCCGGCACCAAGGGGGTTGACGGGGGAGCCGTCGACATCCACGGCACCTACCGGATCGCCTGAGAGCTGCCACGGGCAGCCATGAGCAGCCAAGAGCAGCAACGCCCCCGCCGGATGCGGAATGCGTCCGACGGGGGCCTCGCGCCATGAAGTGTCACGCTTGGCGACTATTCAATCCCGACTGGGCCGGCCCTGGATGAGGGCGCCAGGGCGACACCGCCCTGACCTGGGTCGATGTGACGCAGGTGAATCGGGTCAGGAGTGAAAAGTCGCCGAGAGTGACACGGATGGCTGCCCGACAGCCTCGACTCACGCGCTGGTAGGCGCGCTGAAGGGCCGGTAGGTGCGTCCCTCCGGCCCTCCTTGACTGGGGGTGAGGTTACTTCCTGTCCTCGTCGTCCCAGTCATCGTCGTCGACGGCATACTTGGCGGCCAGTTCCTCGTAGTCGATCTCGTCATCAGGTTCAGATCCCGAGGATGCTGAGACGAGCTCCCGCTCCAGAGCCTTGTAATCGGTCTCCGGACTGAAGTACTTGAGCTTACGGGCAACCTTGGTTGCCTTGGCCTTCTGACGGCCGCGCCCCATAGGCTCGACCCCCTCCAACGTGTCACGGCGCGCACGTGGGCGCGCTCTTCCTGGTCAAATATGTCGTGGGCCAACCGTACAACGTCAATGCGTACGAACACCATTCGGACACTGGATGAGAGTCGTGGTGACGCACACCCCACATATAGGACATCAGGTTCAATAAAAGCTCAGGAGTTGCTCAGATGACTGTGGGTGTGCGCTCAGTGAACCTATGGGTTTTGCTCAACGCTGACCTGAGAGGTCCCCAGAGAGGTGGGGGCCGTCGAAAACTTTCGAGACCGCTGCCTTGAAGATCTTTGAGAGGAAGATGGGATGGGGGCTGCCTGGCGAGTGGACGGCAATGCTTCGCCGGGGGCGTACGCGGTGGGCCCGACGTATGCGCAGGCGGAGTGGCTGACCGAACCGGGCGGACGCACGTGAAGGGGCGAAGGGATCCCTCAGGGGCGGTCCTTGAGGCTTGTGGTGCGTCCTCGAGGTCAAGGGCCGAGCAGGTCGGTGTCCTGGCGGTGCGGCGGGGCTCGGCTCCCGGGGTGAGGACTGCGCTTCGTGCTGGGGACGTACTTTCATCAAAGACGGCTGCATCCTGATCTCAGTCATCTGCGACAGAACGCAGTCCTCATGCGGAAAGTACGTCCTCACCGGGCCTCTGCGTCAGCGCTGTCGTCATGTAGAAGCCGTCGGCGAGCCCATCGGTGACACTGCGGCGAATCGACTCTGCAGCCCAAACGTTCGGCGAGCTCGTGGCGCTCGAGCGGTTCGGTGTCCACACAGCGGACATGAACGGCTCCACGGCCACCATGCCTCGCGAAAAACCGCTGAATGCTGCGGCTCGTGCGCGGGTCCCGACGCCGGTGCAGAGTTCATGTCCGCTGAGTGGACACCGCCGGCTGGTTCCGCCCAGATCCGGCAGGGGACATGCCTTGGGACTATGCCGGCCCTCTCAGGCTGGAACTGGCAGAGGACGGTCTGCTTCGGGGAAAGGCTGGATCCGCCACAGGGTGGCTACTCCACGAGGCTCGGGCGCTACTATCCAGGAGTTGTCGGTACTGTCTGGGGCCGGGCTCTCATGCGGTACATCCATGTCCCGGCAAGTAGCACCCAGTCCTCGTGTAGTAGCAGTGGGCATGACGAGCCCGGGCCCAGGTAGGTCGTTGCGGCTGCGTGACGGATGCTCACATCTGGCCATCTGGGATAGCACGGATTGAGCCCTGCTCAACGTGGCTGCCGTGTGGACCGGCCCTGGCCCCGGCGTTGATCGCAGGTGGATCCGTGCCACCCGACCTCGCACGATTCCAGCAGCCATCACGCATCCAAAACATGTGCCCCGAGGGGCGGAGGCCCGTAGCGAGAGGACGCACCATAAGGGCCAAGGACTGATCCCTGGGGTGCAGTCCTCGAGCCTTACGGTGCGTCCTCACGGAATGGGTGGCATGGCCGGTGGGAGGGACATGTGGCCCGGCGGGCGGGTGGAGCCTGGTGCTCGGAGGGCTCGGGCGCGCGCCTGCTTCAGCGGCGGGCGAGGCGGGCCAGGATGATCCCGGTGGTCACCACGCCTCCAGCGACGGCAGCCGCCTTGGTGAGCGCGGAGGTCGCCTCGGAGTCGCCCTGCTTGGCGCGCTCCCAGGTCTCCTCGGCCTGCTCGGCCAGCCGGCGGGCCTCCTCGCGCAGTCGGCCGGCACCGGCCGCGGCCTGCTCACGTAGCTGGTCGGCCCGGGCGCTCGCCTGCTCGCGCAGGTGGTCGGCCCGGGCGCTCGCCTGCTCGCGCAGGTGCTCTCCGGCCTCCCGGGCCTGCGTGCGCGGGTCGACCCTGGCGGCGAGCTCATCGACGCTCGCCGCCAGCGCCACGCGCTGGGCGCGCAGCCGCTCCTCGATCTGCTCGGGGCTCAGCGACTCGGAGCCGGCGGCCCTGGCGCCATCAGCCGCGCCGGAGTCGCCACCGGCCTGCTGACCGCTGGTCATGCCCGGCCCGCCCGAGCGCGGAAAACCTTGACCGCGGCGACGGTCGCCGTCACGCTCAGGCCGGCCAGGGCGAGCCCCGCAACCGTGACGATCCCCAGCGAGGCGGGATCGCCGTCGCGGGCGTCGTCGAACAGGCGGGTGACGCGCTGGCCGAGGGTCAGCGTGCCGGGCTCGTAGGAGTCGACTCCGCCGTCGGGGTCGGTACCGCCGCCCGCCAGGGAGGCCAGGCGGTTCTTGACCTGCCCGACGGCGTTCTCGGCCTTGCCGACGGCCTGGCTGCGCAGGTCCTGGACCTTCTCGCGGGCCTTGAGCTTGGCGACCTTGGCCAGGTTGTTCGGGGCCAGGCGCGCGGCGAGCTCGTCGATGTCGGCGGCCAGCGCCAGGCGTCGGGCCGCCATGTCGGACAGAACGGCATCAGCCGACGGCGCGGCCTGCGCAGCGGGGGCAGACGTGGGTGCGGTGTTGGTGCTCACCGGGCGTTCCCCCTCTCCAGGCCGGAGGCGACGGCTCCCTTGACGGTGTTGACCGACTCCATCAGCCCCTCCTGCGGCGTGGGCGTGTTCTCCTTGGCCGCCTTGAGCCGCTTGACGCCGATCAGGGCCAGCGGCACAGCGATCACCGTGAGGATCAGCGCCACCACGAGGAAGGCGGCCCACAGTGGCATGACGTTGGACAGTCCCGCCGTCAGCGACCCGAGCAGCAGCCCGAAGATGAACAGGGCCAGGACCCCGGCGGCACCGAGCAGCCCGGCCCCCAGGCCCATCTCCTTGGCCATGCGCTGGCCCTTGGCCTTGGCCAGGTCGATCTCGCCGCGCACCAGCGCTGAGATGTTCTCCGAGATACGGGCGATGAGCTCACCGAGCGAGGGCTGGGTGCCGCCGGCCCCCCGAGGAGGCGTGGCGGAGGCCGACGGTGTCCCCTGCGACGGTGGGGGAGGTGGCTGGTTGTTGGGCATGAACGGACCTTCTCGTGTGAGGTGCAGCGTTGGGTGCAGCCGACTGACTGCGAGGCGGCGGGATCGCGACAGTGGGACGACCCTCCGACCCAAGAATCTCACAGCGCGCGCCATCGTGGAACAACGCAGACCCGGGCGGGTTTGTAGGTTTGGGAGATGGGGCCCGGCTTTCGCCACCGGCGATCTGCACCGATGTGCACTACTCCTGGTTCCAGGCCTGCCAGAGGCTCGCGTACTCCCCGCCGAGCGCCACGAGCTCGTCGTGGGTGCCCAGCTCGACGATCCGCCCGTCCATGACGACCGCGACCCGGTCGGCGTCGGCGGCCGTGTAGAGGCGGTGGGCCACCTCGATGACGGTGCGCCCCGCCAGCGCTGTGGACAGGGTCCGCTCCAGGATGCGCGCGGCGCGCGGGTCCAGCAGCGAGGTGGCCTCGTCCAGGATGAGCGTGTGCGGGTCCAGCAGCACCAGGCGGGCCAGCGCCACCTCCTGGGCCTGGGCCGGGGTGAGGTTCAGGTGCCCGGAGCCGACCATCGTGTTCATCCCGTCGGGCAGCTCGTCCACCCAGGCGTCGGCCCCGATGGCCTCGATGGCCTCACGGATCGTATCGTCCGAGGCTCGTGGGCGGCCCAGGCGCACGTTGTCCGCCACGGAGCCGACGAACACGTGGTGCTCCTGGGTCACCAGGGCCACGTGGCGGCGCAGCTCGTCCTCCGTGAGGTCCGTCAGCGCCACCCCGCCCACGGTGACGCTCCCGGAGGTGGGCGGGTTGATGCCCGCCAGCATCCGCCCCAGCGTGGACTTGCCGGACCCCGAGGGCCCGACGACGGCCAGCCGCTCCCCGGGCACGAGCTCCAGGTCGATCCCGTGGAGCACCTCGACGCCCTCCCGGTAGGAGAAGCGCACGTCGTCGAGCACGATCCGTCGGCCGTCGGGCTCCTCGCCGGTGGGGGTGCGGTCGTCGGGGACCTCCTCGACACCCAGGATGCGGGACAGGGAGGCCTGGGCGATCTGGACCTGGTCGATCCAGAACATGAGCTGGCCCACCGGCTTGCGCAGCTCCATCGCGTAGAGCGTCACGGTGGTGATCGCCCCCAGGGTCGCGTAGCCGCGGGCGGCCAGGAATCCGCCCCACAGGAGGATGACGACGACGGGCGCCCGCCAGGCGACGTCGAGCACCATGAACAGGCGCACCCGCAGCATCGCCGTGTAGCGCTCCAGGGACCAGGCTTCCTTGATGGAGGCCATGATGGAGCGCTCGCGGCGCGCCCCGATGCCCAGCGCGTCCACGGTCTCGGCGTGCTCGACCGTCTCGGAGACCGCGCCGTTGAGGCGGGCCTGGGCGGCCGACTCGGCCCGGTAGGCGGGGATGGAGGTCGGCAGGTACCAGCGCATCATCGACCACACCGGCGGGGCGATGACGAGCAGCCCGAGCGCCAGGAGGGGGTCGGCGAAGGCGGCGGCCAGGAGGGTGAAGACGATCGTCACCACGCACACGAGGATCTGCGGGATCCCCACGCGCACCAGGAACTCGATGCGGGAGACGTCAGTGGTGGTGCGCCCCACGAGGTCGCCGGTGCCGGCGGACTCCACGGCGCTCAGCGGCAGGTGCACCACCCGGTTCATCATGCGCTCGCGCAGGTCGGCGAAGACCGACTCGCCCAGAGTTCGGGCGTGCTTCTGGGCGAAACGGTTGATGAGCGCGCCCACGAGCGTGACCGCGATGATGGTCAGCACGATCCGGTCCACGTAGCCGGCGTCGGCCCGCCCGGCCGAGACCCGCCCGACCAGCCGCCCCAGCAGCTGCGGGGCCACGAGCGTGGCCAGAACCGCCGTGATCTGCAGGACCAGGACGACGGCGAAGCGCCTCCGGTAGGAGGCCATGATCCCGAAGGTCTTGCGCAGGGCGACCGGCCCGGGAGCCACGGGAAGCGCCATCAGCAGCTCACCTCCGCGTCCTCGCCCAGGGCCCGGGAGACGACGGCGCGGTAGTCGGCCGCCTGAGCGTCGCCCTCGCGGGCCATCGCCATGAGCTCGCGGTGCGTGGATCGCATCAGCTCGGCGCCGCTGGAGTCCAGGAAGACGACCTCGTCGCAGGCCTCCAGCACGAGCGGGGAGGCGGTGACGACGACGGTCGTGCGCCCGGCGCGGGCCCGGTGCACCTGGGCGGCCACCCGGGCCTCGGTGTGGGAGTCCAGGGCTGAGGTCGGCTCGATGAGCACGAGCGTGGGAGCCTCCGTCAGCAGGGCCCGGGCCAGGGACACGCGCTGGCGCTGCCCGCCGGACAGGGACCGCCCCTTCTCGGTGATCATCCCGGCCAGGCCCTCGCTGAGCGAGGTGAGGACGTCGCCGGCGTCGGCGATCTCAATGGCCTCCAGCAGGCGGTCGTCGCCGGGCATGTCGCGCTCCTGGGCGCGGACCTGCAGGTCGACGTCGGCCCCGGTGGTGCGCTCGGCCTCGGCGCGCACGAGGTCCTCTCGGCTCGCCGGCTGCGGGTCGGGGCCGCCGCGCACGTCGAGGGCCTCGCGCAGGGTCCCGGTGAAGAGCTGGGCGGTCGCCCCGGCCACGACGACGCTGGCGCGCACCTGGTCCAGGGGCATGGTGGTCAGCGGCCGGCCCGCCAGGGTCACGGTGGACCCGGAGTCGGTGAAGCGGCCCAGGCGGGTGGCCAGCGCCGCGGAGACCTCCGGGTCGGGGCACACCAGCGCCGTCATGCGGCCCTCCGTCAGGCGCAGGCCGCTTCCGGTGTCCACCAGGTCTCCGCGGACGGGGTGGGCGGCGGCGGGGTCCAGGTCGAGGCGCTCCACGAGGCTGCCGGCGGCAGGCTTCACCTCAAGCAGATGGCTCAGGCGCCGGGCGCCCACGGCGGCCCGGGTGTAGTCCTGCACGGAGTTGGTGAAGACCCACAGCGGCCAGGACAGGTAGGCGGTGTAGCCGTAGAAGGTGATGAGCCCGCCAGGGGTGAGGCTGCCGGCCACCGCCATGCGCGCCGCGATCCACACGACGATCGCGGCGAAGAGCCCGGGCAGCAGCACCTGGAGGGTCATGAGGGTGGCCTGGGAGGAGGCCACCTCGACGCCGCGGCGCCGCAGCTCCTGGGAGGCGTCCCGGTAGCGGCGGGCGAAGACGTCCTCTCCGCCGATGCCCCGCAGGATCCGCAGGCCCGCCACCGTGTCGGTGGTGATCGTGGTGACCGCGGACTGGGCCTCGCGCTGGATGGCCTGGCGCTTCTGCAACGGGCGGATGACCAGGGTGACGATCGCCGCGACCAGCGGCATGCCCAGGATGACCACCAGCCCCAGGCTCACCGAGGTGCGGAGCATGAGGACGGCCACGACGATGAAGCTGGCCGCGGCCCCCAGCAGGGCCGGCAGGTGCTGGATGAGCTTTCCCAGGTGGTCTGCGTCGGAGGCGATGATGGTGGCGACCTCTCCGGTGGAGACCTGCCGGGACAGATCCTTGCCGGTGGCGGAGACCTGGCGGCCCACGAGCCGGTCGACGTCGAAGGCGGTGCGCATCCAGGCCTGGACCCCGAAGTAGGACAGCATCGTGTCCCCGACGGCGTAGACGACGAACAGCACCAGCAGCAGGGCGCCGATGCCCCAGATGCGGGCGTTGAGGCCGTTCTCGATCCCGGCATCGAGGGCCTGGCCCAGGAAGGCCGGCACGATCGCCTGGATGATGTTGGAGGTGCAGGCCGCCAGGGTGGCCAGGGCGACCGGGACGGCGGCGCGGCGCAGCAGCCATCGCAGAAGAGCCCCGGCCCCGATGGACGGGGGCTGGGGCAGCGCAGCGTCGGGGGACATGGACGCGGGTGACAAAACGGTCCGGGACGACCGGAAGGACGGTTCGGGCATGATCGACCGAGGCTATCGGAGCTGAATCGGGCGCGGCAGGGGGAGAGCCGGTGACAAGGAAGATATCGGACGCGGGAATATCCGGCGAGTGCGGCTCGGGGCGGGGTCTGGATGGGACAGGCGCACACACCGGCGCCCCGGCCCGCCCCCGTGGTGGGGAGCTGGACCGGGGCGCCGGGGTCAACGGGTCCCGCACTCATCCAGTGCCGGCTGGATGACTCGGACCCGCCGGCTGCCGCCGTGAGGCGCCAGCAGGCCTGTGAATGCTGACGAGTAGTACGACTCATACTGTGCCGCATCGAGCGGCCGGACGGTACTGACGTATCGCCTACTTGCCTGCCACCGGCGTCGTCTGCTCGGCGAGTATCGGACACACGGTGACCACCTGCTGACTAACCCGCGGTGGCTCGGCGGCTACTCGGTGGCGATGGCGTCCAGGACGGGGATCCGGGAGGCGCGCAGCGCCGGCCACAGGGCCGCGAGGACACCGACCACCACGGAGAGTACGAGCATGCCCACCATCTGGCTCCAGGGGATGCTCAGGGACGTGAGCCCCTGGTCCTCCAGGATCTTCTTGAGCGCCGCGGCCAGGACCACTCCGGTCGCCCCGCCCAGGACGGTCCCGTACAGGGCGGTGAGGACCGACTCGGTGATGATCTCCCCGCTCAGCTGGGCCTTGCCCAGTCCGACGGCGCGCATGAGCCCGATCTCCCGGGTTCGCTCGGAGACCGAGAGCACCAGGGTGTTGACGATGCCCAGGATGGCGATGACGATGCTCAGTCCCAGCAGGCCGTAGAGGACGGCGAGCATCTGGTTGATCCGCTGGCCGACCTTGTCGGAGAGTTGGTTGGCGTCGTTCACCGAGTACTGGTAGGTGTCAGCCACGATGTCCTCCGCCTTGTGGCGCACGGTGTCGAGGTTCGCGCCGTCCTCCAGGGTGAGGAGCATGCCCAGGGGTGCGTCCAGGACGTGGGCCGGGTCGGTACTGGTGCCCGGTGAGGTCCAGGACCCCACCGCTGCCGCCACCTCGGGGGAGTAGAAGTAGGTGCCGCCGATTCCCTTCGGGTCCACGACGGCGCCGACCGTTGCCTCCACACTCCCGTTCGGGCCGGCGAGAGTGACCTTGTCGCCCATCTTGAGGTTCTCGTTCTTGCTGACTGCCACATGCGTGGCATCGAGGTCGCTCAACGATCCGGAGGTCACCCGTATGTCGTAGGAACGGGAGTAGGTGGCGGGGTCGATGACGATGGACGTCGCCGTCGGCTTCTGCGAGCCATCGGGTTTGGTGGCCGCGTTGACGTAGAGGGTGTAGGAGGAGGTCTCCTTGACGCCGTCGATCGCGGCGAGGTCCTTGGCCTTCTCGCTGGAGAGCTTGGTGGTCGAGGTTCCCATTGTAGCGGGCTGGACCAAGAGGTCGGCCTTGAGGGACCTGTCGATCTCGTCGGCGGTCGAGGCGCTGAAGGAGGCGGCCAGCGTGGCGCCGGCGCACACCAGGGCCATGCCCACCATGAGGGCGCCGGAGGTGTTGGCCGTGCGGCGCGGGTTGTGGACGATGTTGCGCACTGCCAGGCGTCCGGACGGCCGCAGCATGCGGAATGGCATTCCCAGGACGGCGACCACCGGGCGCGCCAGGGTCGGGGAGACGATGAGCAGTCCCAGGACCACTCCTCCCGCGCCCAGCCCCATGATGAGCTGGCGCTGCTCCAGGTCCTCGTTCACCCAGGCTGCGGCGACCGCGGCCGCTCCGGCCGCCAGCAGCAGCCCGCCCAGGATCGTGCGCAGGATGAGCGACTTCTCCCGGGAACCCGACACGCCGCGCATCGCCTCGACCGGGTGGGTCAGGGCGGCCTCGCGCGCCGGCAGCAGAGCGCCGACGATGGTGACGGCCAGCCCCACCACCAGCGAGATCACGATGATCGGCGCGGTCAGGCCGGTGCCCTCCAGCAGCGGTATTCCCGCGGCGTCCAACAGCTTGGCCAGCCCGGCCAGGAGCCCGGCCCCCGCGGCCACGCCCAGGGCGGAGCCGACGAGCCCGATGACGACCGCCTGGAGGAACACGATGCCGAACACCGATCCGGGCGATGCGCCGACGGCCCGCAGGAGGGCGAACTCCTTGACCCGCTGGCGCACACTCATCGCGAAGGAGTTCATGATGATGAAGGAGCCCACGAACATGGCGACGACCACGAAGACCAGCAGGAACACCTGGATGAAGCCCAGCTGGGACTCGATGGTCTTGTTCTGCTCCTTGATGAGCTCGGCGCGAGTCTTCACCTGGGTGCCGTCGGGAACGACCTTGGTGACCTCGGACTTGACCGTGTCCACCGAGGCTCCGTCAGCCAGGTCGATCGAGATGTCTGAGACCTTCCCGTCCGGGGCGGCGAGGGGCATGAGCCAGTCCGGGTCCATTCCCACGACCGTCGCGCTGGCCATGGAGGACTCGAAGTGGAACTCACCGACCACGGTGACCTCGGTGGGCTGACCCTGGATGACGATGTGCGTCTTGTCCCCGACCTTGAGTCCGGAGTTCTTCAGGGCCCCGGACTCCAGGGCGATCTCGCCCCCACCCTGGGGCATGTGACCCTGGGCCCAGGTCCGGCCCGACTCCTTGTCATACAGCGGCAGGAAGAGCGTGGGCGCTCCCATGTTCGAGACCGGGGTGTCGTTGGCGCCTACCAGCACCCCGGTCACCTGAGTCCCGGGGTTGGCGGCCTCGACGCCGTCGACCTGCTTGATCTGATCGGCCAGGGAGCTGTCAATGGGCTGGGTCTGCGTGGAGTCGGAGGAGCCGTTGTTGTCGTCGGAGGCGATCTTGGGACCCTGGACGTACAGGTCCGAGGTGATGGTGGAGGAGGTCAGCTTGGAGAAGGTTTCCGACATGGAGGCACGCAGTGCCAGCGTGCCCGATAGGAACGCCACTCCCAGGACGACCGCGAAGGTGGTGAGGAAGAACTGCTTGGCATGGGCGCGTACGGAGCGCCAGGCGACTCGGCTCACGGCTCAGGCCCCCTTGGCGGCGCCGGCTGCGGGCGCGGACTCGGCCTCGCTCAGCTCGCGCAGGGCGTCCAGGACCCGGTCGCGGTTGGGGTCGGCCAGCTCGGCCACGACGTGCCCGTCGCGCAGGAAGATGACGGTGTCCGCCCAGGCGGCCGCCTCCGGCTCGTGGGTCACCATGACCACCGACTGCTTCAGGTCGTCGACGCTGCGGCGCAGGATCTCCAGGACCTGCTCGGTGGAGTGGGAGTCGAGGTTGCCGGTGGGCTCATCGGCGAAGACGACCGCCGGTTCACCCACCAGCGCCCGGGCGCAGGCCACGCGCTGGACCTGGCCGCCGGAGAGCTCGGCGGGCCGGTGGGACAGGCGGTCCTTGAGGCCGACGGCGTCCACCACCTGGTCGAAGCGGTGCTGGTTGACCTTCCTGCGGGCGATGTCCAGGGGCAGGGTGATGTTCTCGGACGCCGAGAGCGTGGGGACCAGGTTGAAGGACTGGAAGATGAAGCCGATGCGCTCGCGGCGCAGGCGGGTGAGACGACGCTGACTCATCGAGGAGACCATGTCCCCATCGAGCATGATCTCCCCGGAGGTCACCGAGTCCAGGCCCGCCAGGCAGTGCATGAGCGTGGATTTGCCGGAGCCGGAGGGACCCATGATGGCGGTGAATCGGGCCCGGGCGATATCGACGTTGACGGCGTCGAGTGCCTTAACGGCACCCGAGCCGCGACCGTAGACCTTGGTGAGGCTGCGGGCGGAGACCACCGGGTTGTCGACGGGGCGGTGGGGATCGAGGACGGATGGGGCTGCGGATGATACGGGAACAGAACTACTCATAGGCTCAGTCTGGCAGCGGCATGGCCTAGTCGAATCCTCCTGCCGGAGGATCGCCCCCTGACCTCTTGGCCAGTCAACCCTGACCTGCGGTAGGGGAGGTCCCTGAGAGGCAGGGAACAGGGGTGAGGGCTGTGCCCGGTCTCCGCCCGACGTCGTCGCCGGCCGGGGCTCGCGGCGGTTTCCTAGAAGCCTCGCGGTCCGCTGACCTCATGGTGAGCTGACGACGAGCCCGTGATCGAGTGGTGGATTTCCTCCGTTGATGCCGTTTCTTGACCGGCTTGGCCGATTCGTGACTACCATCGGTGCTGATCAGCACCTTCCGAAGGACCCGGGACGGGTTGTGACGAACCTGGTCAGTCAAGGTCTCCCGTACGTTCTCACGGAAGGGTTCTGCATGGATCCGGCTCAGCTCACCATGGCGGCTCAACAGGCCGACGCGACCCTGGCCGCGCAGACCACTGACCAGTCCTTGCAGGCTGAGATCGCGCAGAGCCGGCCCGACCTGTGGGCCTCCCTGGCGGCCAACCCGTCGGTGTATCCGGACCTGCTGGCCTGGCTGTTCAGCACCGGTGACGCCACCGTCCTCGCTATCCTTCAGGCGCGCGGTTACTCGCCCGGCGCCACCGCGACATCCGCAGCCTCTGAGGCGACGGCGGCCGAGCCGGCTGACGAGGTGACTGACGAGGTGACCGATGAGGCGGCTTCGGCGGCTGGCGTGTCAGACTCCGGGACGTCAACCGAGGAATCTGAGCCCTCGCCCGAGGACGAGGGCGAGGGACAGGACACCGAGGAGTCCAAAGACTCCGACGACGCTGATGACTCCTCCGATGAGTCGGAGGCCGGCGAGCCAGACGACTCCGAGAAGCCAGAGGAGTCGGAGGACCCCTCGGCCGAGGAATCGGAGGAGCCTGCGGTGGACACCGGGGACACCGAGGACACTGAGGAGCCTGAGGAGACTGAGGGCACCGGGCATGATGCCGGGGACGCCGGGGATGCTGAAAACACTGAGGACACTGAGGACGCTGAGGACGCTGAGGACGCTGAGGGCACCGGGCACGATGCCGAGAAGCGCCCCAGCGATAGCGATGAGGCGGAGCCCTCAGTCGACGAGTCCGCGGGCGTCGAGAGCCCGGACGAGGGCGAGGGCTCGGATGAGGACTCGGAGAACGGGTCCGAGGACGCAGGCGCGGTGACAGCCGCCGAGGGTGCCGGATCGGACTCTGAACCGGACACTGAGACGGTCTCCGAGACGGTCTCGGAGGAGACGATCTCCGACGGCGACTCAGCCGAGCCCGTCGGGGACGAGGTGGAGGACGAGCCCGAACGCGGCACCGAGGTCGACGCTGAGGCGGGAGCCGAGCCGGAGACGGAGGTGGTCGCGGAGGATCCGTCGGCCGATGGCGCCGCCTCGTCGGGTGAGGAGGCGGCCTCCTCGGGCGAGGAGCCTGCAGGGCAGACCGAGAACATCCCTCCCGTTGAGGACACTGCGGTCTTCGCGTCGGCTGGAGTGGCACAGGCCGGGGCCTCGCCCCAGTCCGCGGCGCCGGCAGAAGGCTCGGCGGCCCCCGCGGTGGACTCCGCCGAGTCGGTGGCCATGCCCGTGGCGCCGCCGCCCTCGGCCGAGGACATCGCCGCCTGGGCCGAGACCCCCAGCGGGGCGCCGTCGGGCTTCTCCGCCGCGCAGCCGGCGGTGGAGCTGGACATGTTCGGGCCCCAGATGCCTCCACCGCAGCAGCAGAAGCAGAGCTCCGACTCGAGCCGCGCACGCCTGGTGGCAGTGATCGTCGTCCTCCTCCTCGTCATCGTCGGCGGAGGCGGCGCGTGGGCCGGGTCCTACTTCTCCGGCAAGGACAAGGGCGACGACTCCTCGCGCACCTCCCAGGACAACGCCGCCGGTGACCAGGGCGCCGGGCAGGACTCCGGCCAGGCCGATGCTGCTGCGACGGCGTCGGCGCTGCCCTCGGGGGCCGTCCAGGCCTGCTCGAGCATGCCGACGCTCAGGATCACCTCGGTGGAGGACGGCCAGGGCGAGCTCAAGGTTCAGGCCAACGTGACGACCCCCTGCGCGGACGGCGACTTCCTCGCCGGATCGGCCAACCAGGTCCTGCTCTACAGCTCAACGAGTCCGACCGGCGGCGCGGACGTCGAGCACCTCGTGGCCTCAGCCACCTTCGACCTCTCCAGCGAGCCGCTGATCATCCCCAACGGCGGGCGGTCGCTGACGCTGCGCTTCGGCGAGCAGCACTACTTCCGCACCGCCAAGGACCTCGACCTCAAGAGCCTCAAGATCAACCCCACCTTCGACCGCGGCTCCCGGCCCAGCGTCACCTCGGGCAGCTCGGCGAACTCCCCGATGACGATTGCGTCGTCCACGAGCTCCAACGTCAACCAGGAGCAGCAGGACGAGCAGGCCGCCGGTGAGGCCCTGCGGTGGCAGGCCAGCCACGATCGGTCGCTCGTCATGAGCAAGTACCTGGGGAAGTGGACCCCGCAGCTGTCCTCGAAGAAGGACGGCCTGTTCGCCGACGGGCAGACCTGGACCAACCGGATGATCCTGGCGGAGTTCCTCAAGACGCGCCAGGCCCACCCGGATGCCGCGCTGGTCTACAGCAATGACTGGTCGGTCTTCGACTCCGAAGGTGGCTGGTGGGTGACTCTGTCCGGGGAGCTCTACGCCACCGCCGACGAGGCCAACGCCTGGTGCGACGCCCAGGGCTACGACGCCGAGCACTGCCTGGCCAAGCGCATGGAGTCCAGCGGTCCGGCGCAGGGCACCACGAAGTCCCGCTGAGGCCCAGGACTGACTTAGGACTGGAGGCCGCCCTTCAGCGCCAGGACCCGTGCGGCCGACTCGTCCACCCGGGCCGCGAAGGCCGGGTCCGACTGCGCGGCGGCGATGAGGGCCTTGACCATGTCGGCGGCGACCGTCGGGTCGGCCGAGGCCAGTACGATGTCGCAGCCGGCCCGGACGGCGCGAACGGCCCGCTCACCGGCGGCAACGCCCTGCACCTGGGTGGCGGCCGAGACGTCGTCGGTGATGACCACGCCGGAGAAACCCATCTCCGTGCGCAGCATGTCGGTGACGATCGTCGAGGAGAAGACCGCGGGCGCCGAGGGATCGATGAGCGCGTAGGTCGCCGAGGAGACCATGATGACCTGCGCGCCGGCGGCGATGGCGGAGGCGAAGACGCCGACGGCGGCGTCGGTGCTGCGGGTCGTGGTGCTGTCGACGACGTTGGCGGAGGTGTCCGTGTTGGCCGTGACCCGCCCCAGGCCCGGGAAGTGCTTGTAGGTGGGGATGACACCGGAGGCCCGCATGCCCTCGGCGAAGGCGCCGGCCTGGGAGGAGACGGTGGCGGCGTCGTGCCCGTACTCGCGCCCCCAGCGGCCGATGGGCTCGTTGGTGGTCGGTCGGTCGATGTCGACCAGGTCGACCACCGGGGCCAGGTTCATATTCACTCCGACGTCGGCCAGCTCCTTGCCCCAGGTGCGCGCCGAGGCCTCCAGCTGATCGCGCGGCTGCGTCGACTGCTCCATCGCCGAGGGCAGGTCGGAGAAGCTCGAGCCGGACAGGACCTGGACCTCGCCGCCCTCCTGGTCGGTGGCCACGAGCATGGGGGTGCTGCGGGTCGTGTCCGGGCCGGCCTTGGAGGTGAAGGTGCTGATGACCTTCTGGGTCGCCTGGCTGCCCGCGGTGATGCGGCCGGCGATGAAGATGTTGCCGACGTGGTGGCTGACCACGGCGTCGGTGGAGACCGCCTGGGGAGAGGTGGCGTCCACGCCGACCATCATGAGCTGGCCGACCTTCTCCTCCAGGCTCCATCCCTCCAGCGCCCCGGCGGTTGCGGAGGCGGTGGCCGACGGCGTCGCGCTCGCGGCCGCAATGGAGGGCGCGGCGCTCGACGGCGCCGGGGTGGCGGGCTCCGCGCTGGGGGAGGCGCTCCGGGCGGACGAGGCGCCCGGGATGAGGGAGCACCCGGCCAGGGTCCCGGTGCCCAGCAGGGCCGCCAGGAGCACTGGCCGTCGACTCACGTGGTGCTGCGGGGACTCCTCCGGGGTGATGGGGTCGTGAAGCTCCCCGGTGCCCGGAGCGGCAGGCCGATGGCGGTCATTCATGCCGGCCACACTAAGGCAGGCCCCGGGGTGTTCGCGAGGCACTGGCTCTCAAGGCCTAGTGCCGACCCCGCGCTCCGCCCTTGTCCGCCCGGCTCCGCGGTCCTACTCCCAGCCCAGCTCGTGGAGACGCTCGTCAGGGATGCCGAAGTGGTGAGCCACCTCATGGATGACGGTCACCGTGATCTCCTCCACGAGCTCCTCGCGGCTGGTGCACCAGCGCTCCAGCGGACCGCGGAAGATGAGGATGCGGTCGGGCAGCACCATGGACCAGCCCTCGTCGCGCTCGGTGAGGGGGACGCCCTCGTACAGCCCCAGGAGCGTGGGCCGGCCGGCCTCGTCACAGTCCTCGTCCGTGAGCATCTCCGGGTCGGGCTCGTCCTGGATGAGGACGACGACGTTGTCCATCGCCTCGGTCAGGTCCGCCGGGATCTGGTCGAGGGCGTCGCCGACGACGTCCTCGAACTCCTGCTCCGACATCCTCCCCGACGGCTGCTCCGACAGGGAGGGCCCGGGGCGCGCAGGGGCCGCGGCGTCGCATGTGCCGTTCTCGTCCCTGTCCTGATGATTCGCCTGGCTCACGGGGTCAGCCTGCCAGACCTCGCGGTCCTGCCTCGACCGTCTTCGACGTCCGGGATTCCGCCGAAAACCGGGCGGTGAGGAGGGTCACGCCGCTGGGATTTGCGCTGTGGGAGACTGTCCCCTTAGTGTTCATCCCGGTTCGAGGCGCGACGACGTCGAAGGCCCCTGGCCCCCATCGTCTAGCGGCCTAGGACCCCGCCCTTTCACGGCGGTAGCACGGGTTCGAATCCCGTTGGGGGTACGGATTCGCACAAGTGAATAACACAGTGAATTCACACTGGCCTCGTGGCGCAGTTGGTTAGCGCGCCGCCCTGTCACGGCGGAGGTCGCGGGTTCAAGTCCCGTCGAGGTCGCGGTAAGGGTCGGTCCGATCAGAAATGGTCGGGCCGATTCCATCCCAAGGCTCTGTAGCTCAGTTGGTAGAGCGTTCGACTGAAAATCGAAAGGTCACCGGATCGACGCCGGTCGGAGCCACCGCGAAAGGCCCGGAACCCACAAGGTTCCGGGCCTTCGCTCATGGTTGGACGGGCGCCCGCCCGGGACCTGTGTCGCAGGTCCGCCTCCTGATGCGCAGGAGCGGCCGTCGGACGCATGGGTTGCGTCCTCATGGCGTCCCCCTCGCCGTATCGGTCGCCAAGCAGGCCTTCATGATGGATGATGGCAGCCCACATGTGTGCGACGCCACGTTCGTGAGCGCCGAGAGCTCCGCACTCCACGCGGCCCGCACGCCACCG
Organism: Actinomyces sp. Marseille-P3109; assembly: GCF_900323545.1. NCBI lineage: Bacteria > Bacillati > Actinomycetota > Actinomycetes > Actinomycetales > Actinomycetaceae > Actinomyces > Actinomyces sp. Marseille-P3109. The sequence goes on along the minus strand of NZ_OOHN01000008.1, from coordinate 2,098,061 downwards.
GACGACCCGCGCCGCGTAACGGCGCCATATCCGTACTGCGCAAGGAGGACGCCATGATCTCAAGGAACGTGCCCCGGCCCCCGGGTGAGCCGATGGAGGAGCCGGAGCAGACCATCCATCCCGACCCCGAGGTCGTCGCGAACGCCTGGGTCGGCGACTGGCGCGCTCTGGAGGAGCGGGCCGCCGCGGACCTGGAGGGCTACTGGGCCGAGCGCGCCGGCGAGCTGGAGTGGTCCAGGCGCTGGGACACGGTGCTCGACGAGTCCGGGGCCCCCTTCTACCGTTGGTTCGTCGGTGCTCGGACGAACATCGTCTCCAACGCCGTCGACCGGCACCTGACCAACTCCCACCGCAACAAGCTCGCCCTCATCTGGGTGGGTGAGGACATTGAGCAGGTGCGTACTTTCTCCTACTTCGACCTGGGCCGGGAGGTCGAGAGGATGGCCAACGTCCTCAAGGCCATGGGTGTGCACAAGGGCGACGTCGTGACGATCTACCTGCCCCGCATCCCCGAGGTCTTCTTCGCCATGCTCGCCTGCGCCAAGCTCGGGGCCGTCCACTCGGTGGTCTTCGCCGGCTACTCCTCCGACGCCCTGAGCGCGCGCATCGATGACTCGGAGTCCAAGGTCGTCATCACCGCCGACGGCTCGTGGATCAACGGCAAGGTCTTCCCCATGAAGGAGATCGTCGACGACGCGGTGCGCTTCTCGCCCACCGTCCAGAACGTCATCGTCGTGCGCAACACCGCCACCGAGGCTGTCATGGACCCCATCCGCGACCACTGGTACCACGAGCTGTGCAAGCTCCCGATCGCCCAGGGCCGCTGCGAGACCGTGCAGGTCGACGCCGAGGACCCCCTGTTCATCCTCTACACCTCCGGGTCCACCGGTAAGCCCAAGGCGATCCTGCACTCCCACGGCGGCTACCAGGTGGGCACCTACGTCACCCTCCACGACTGCTTCGACGTCCATGACGCCGACCGCTGGTGGTGCACCTCCGACCCGGGCTGGATCACCGGCCACAGCTACCTCGTCTACGGCCCACTGCTCAACGGCGCCACCGTCTTCATGTACGAGGGAAACCCGACCTTCCCCTACCCGGACCGCTGGTGGAACCTCATCGAGCGCTACGGCATCAACGCCTTCTACACCGCCCCCACGGCCATCCGCACACTCATGCGCTTCGGCGAGGCCTGGGTGCGGCGCCACGACCTGTCCAGCCTGCGGCTGCTGGGCAGCGTTGGCGAGCCCCTCAACCCCGAGGCGTGGCGCTGGTTCCACCACGTCGTGGGCTCCGACCGCTGCCCGATCATCGACACCTGGTGGCAGACCGAGACCGGCATGTTCCAGATCACGACGGTGCCCTCCATGCCCCAGAAGCCCGGCGCGGCGGGCCGGCCGGTGTTCGGCCAGGAGGCGGCCGTCGTTGATGAGGAGGGCCGGGAGGTCCCCGACGGCGTCGAGGGGAACCTGGTCCTCAAGCGGCCCTGGCCCTCGATGATGCGCACTCTCTTCCGTGACCCGCAGCGCTACGTGGACACCTATTGGAGCAAGTACCCGGGCCTGTACCTGACCGGGGACTCGGCCAAGCGCGACGCCGACGGCTGGTTCTGGATCATCGGGCGCACCGACGACGTCATCAAGGTCTCCGGCCACCGCCTGGGCACGGCCGAGGTCGAGTCGGCGCTCGTCTCCCACTCCGCGGTGACCGAGGCCGCCGCCGTCGGCCTGCCCCACGAGGTCAAGGGGCACTCCGTCCACGTCGCCGTCGTCCTGGCCACCCGGGTCGAGCCCTCACGTGAGCTCGAGGCGGAGCTGCGCCAGCACGTGGCGGCGACCCTGTCGCCGATCGCCAAGCCGGAGTCCTTCGTCTTCCTCGAGTCGCTGCCCAAGACCCGCTCGGGCAAGATCCTGCGGCGGGTGCTGCGGGCCCGGGCGCTGGGTCAGGATGAGGGCGACCTGTCCACCCTCGCCGAGGAGTGATCGCCTCGGCCCCGACCAGGCCCCGGATCAGGGGGCGGTCCGGGCCACCGCGAAAGGCCCGGAACCCACAAGGTTCCGGGCCTTTCGCTCATTGTCGGGCGGGCGCCCGCACGGGGCGGGCGGTCAGTGCGTCCTGCGCCAGGCGGCTCGGGCGCTGGCGAAGATCCCGAACATGATGCCGGCGATCGGCCAGATGATCCAGGAGATGGCCCAGGCTGTGAAGATGAAGCTCCACAGCAGGTAGATGGCGACCGTGGCCGGCCAGTAGATGCTCGCCACGAAGCCGACGAGCGGATCCTCGTCCTCCTCGCCGTCGGGCCTGTAGGAGGAGTAGCCGCCGGAGCCGCCGGGGTGGGTGAGAGTCGTGTAGGTGGAGGACGCCCATGAGGCGGGCAGGTAGATACTCAGGCCCGTCGCGATGATGGCCAGCGATATCGCGACGCCGACACCGGAGAGTCCCGACGGAGAACCCTGGGTGGAGCCGAGCATGCTGGCGGCCAGGATCGGCAGCGCGGAGACGATCCACAGGAAGACCGCGATCGCCAGCCGGCGGGTGCGCGCCGTCTCATGGTTGAGGCGTTCGCGGGCCGCCCAGGCGGTCACCACCGGGTCCGGGGTGAACCTGCCCTCGATGAGGTGATGGACGGAGGAGAAGGCCGCCCGGCGCTGCACCAGCATGACCACCCCCAGGCCGACCAGCAGCAGGGTGAAGGCCACGCCGATGAAGGTGGCCGTGTTGTTGCTGATGGCGATCCACCCGGTTCCGGTCAGGCTCGTCAGGGCGATGAGGAGGGCCGGAGCGCAGACGAAGGTGCTGACCGCGCGGGCCAGGGTCGAGGCGGTGCTCCGCTTGGCCTGGGCCAGGGCCTGAGCCTCGGGCAGCGTCACCACCGGGAAGGAGGGCCTGCTGGGCTCGGCGGGGGCGCCAGAGCCGGCGGCCGCGTCCTGCGGGGCGTCGTCGGGCCGGATGTCGGCCGTGATGCCCAGCACCGGGGCCAGCTCCTCGAGGTTGCCGAAGTCGGTGATGACCTGCCCGACCGCCTCGTTGTGGGTCTTGCCGTGGGCGATGGCGTCGTTGTAGGCGTCCTCCATCATGGCGCGCAGCTCGCCGCGGGCCTCGGTCAGGCGCGGCGTGGCCGGGTAGGGGGCGAACATGGCGTCGAGGAAGGTCTCGATGGTGTCCATCAGTGGGCTCCTTTCGCGAAGCGGTCGATGAGGGTCTTGGTGTCCTCCCACTCGGAGACCTTGGCCGCCAGGTGCGCGGCGCCTTCCGGGGTGAGGCGGTAGTAGGTGCGGGACTTGCCGGAGTCGGAGACGCCCGCGTAGGAGGTCGCCAGCCCGGCGGACTCCAGACGCTTGAGAGCGGTGTAGAGAGTGGTCTGCTTGATGGTGTACTCGCCGTCGGAGACCTCGGTGATGGTCTTGGCGAGCTCGTAGGCGTAGGACGGCTGCCGCTTGAGCAGCGACAGGACGATGAGGTCGATGTAGCCCCGGATCGCGTCGGCACTGATCATGTGGACCCTCCTTCCTGGTTGCGTGGCGGATGGCTGCGGAGCGGTGGCGATCGCTCGTGTGTATCTAACGTACTACGACAAACGTAGTACGTCTAGTGGAGAGTTGAGAGGAGGTGAACTCGCCCGCGGCCGTTCGTCACAGCCCGGGCTCAGCCCCGCTGCCTACGCTGGCCCCATGCTCCTCGCAGCCACCACCCCACCCGCGACCCCCAGCGCGGATCCTTCGGCGACCCCGACTCCCACGCCCACCTCCGGTCCCACGGGCATTCCGTCCGTCAACGTGGATGAGACCGTCAAGGTGGTCACCAAGACGACGAACGATCTCGCCGCCATCGGCTTGCAGGCCGGTATCGGCGCCGTCATCGGCATCCTGGTGGCCGTCGTGCTCATGTCGATCCTCAGCTTCATGGGCAGGCGCCGCCTCCTGTACCGCGAGATCGTGGACTTCGGGCGCCGCCCCGCCTACGCCGTCGGCGCCATGACCGGGGCCTTCCTGGGCACCCAGCTCGCCCTGACCGGGCTGCGGCAGGCCAAGGACGACTCGACGACGATGGTCGTCATCGAACGGGGGGTGACCATCGCGCTCATCTTCTCGGTGACCTGGCTCGTCGTCGCCTTCGCCAAGGCCATCGAGTCCACCGTCGTCAAAGGGGTGCAGGCCAGCGAGAACCAGGGGCGCGCCAACCGCGTGACCACCCAGAGCCAGATCATCCGGCGTGTGGCCCAGGTGATCATCGTCATCGCCGGGCTCGTCAGCGCCATCATGACCTTCCCCAGCGTCCAGCTGGCCATGGGCTCCCTGCTCGCCTCGGCCGGTCTGGCCTCCGTCATCGCCGGTATGGCCGCGCGCTCCATGCTCGGCAACGTCTTCGCCGGCCTCCAGCTGGCCACCACCGACGCCATTCGTGTGGACGATGTCGTCGTCGTCGACGACGAGCAGGGCACCATTGAGGAGATCACCCTGACCTACGTGGTCATGCGCACCTGGGATGACCGGCGCCTCATCCTGCCCTCGACCCACTTCACCGAGAACCCCTTCGCCAACTGGACGCGCGGCGGAAGCCAGAGCACCGGCACCTTTACCCTCGACCTGGACTGGCGCGCCCCCATCGCCGCGCTGCGCGCCGAGCTGGCCCGCCTCGTGGCCGCCTCCCCGGTGTGGGACGGGCGCCAGGCCTCCCTTGAGGTCTCCGACGCCGTCAGCGGCCACGTCACCGTGCGCATCGTCCTCACCGGAGCCGACCCCGGCGACGTCGGCACCCTCAAGTCCTACGTGCGCGAGGAGCTGGTCGCCTGGCTGCAGCGCGAGGCCCCCTACGCCCTGCCGCGCACGCGGGTGGAGGTGGAGCAGGTCGAGGTCACCCAGGACCTCGGCCCCGAGGAGGTGGCTCGTGCGGCCGAGGATATCGTCGCCAAGCAGAAGGCCGAGGCCGACAGTGCCATCAAGACGGCGGCCGGTGACGACGACACGGTCACCGAGGCCGAGGGCGAGGCCGCGGCGCACGGCCTGGGGGCCAGGCGCGCCGTCACGCTGGGGCGCGCCATGGGCCGCTCCCTGCTGCACCGCGCCCGGCGCGGGGGCCTGGGGCCCAAGTGAGCCGGGCAGCCGTCACGTTGCCGGCGCCCGGCCGGGTGGGTGAGTTTTCGCTGCGTGAACGCAGTTCGCTCCACGTCGTCGGGCGGGTGACGATGAGGTCATGAGTACTGACATGAGCGCCGACCCGTCCGCCACGCCCGTCGACCCGGTCGTCGACCTGGAGGTCGCGGCGCGCACCGACGCGCAGTGGCGTGCCGTGCTGAACCCCATGGAGTACCACGTGCTGCGCGAGGCCGGTACTGAGCGGCCCTTCACCGGGGCCCTGCTCGACGAGCACCGCGAGGGCGTCTACCGCTGCCGCGGCTGCGGTGCCGAGCTGTTCCGCTCCACCACCAAGTTCGACTCCCACTGCGGCTGGCCCTCCTTCTACGACCCCTCCGACTCCGGGGCGGTCACCCTGAGTGCCGACACCTCCCACGGCATGGTGCGCACCGAGGTCCGCTGCGCCACCTGCGCCAGCCACCTGGGCCACGTCTTCGACGACGCCCCCCAGACCCCCACCGGCCAGCGCTACTGCATGAATTCCGTGAGCCTGACCTTCGAGGAGGAGTAAGCATGATCCGGGTCCTGAGTCTCAACCTCCAGCACGGCCTGCCCGGCGCCGGGGCCGGGGACGGCAGCGCCGCCACCGGCTCGCTCGCCGGCGCCGACATCTCCGACCCGGCCACCGCCCGCGCCGTCATGCGGGCCACGGCCGAGCAGATCGCCGAGCTGGCCCCTGACGTCATCGCCCTCCAGGAGGTGGACCTGGGGCAGGCCCGCTCCGGGCGCCTTCACCAGGCCGCCTTCCTGGCCGAGGAGCTGGGCATGCCCACCTGCCGCTTCGCCGCCAGCTACGCCGGGCCGGCCGTGGGGCTGCGCCGTCGGCCCCTGCGCAGCGCGCTCAGCTCGCCGACCGACGACGTCCTCGGGCTCCTGCGCGCCGCCGTCGGGGCCGGGCCGATCGGCTACGGCAATGCCCTCATCTCCCGCTTCCCGGCGGCCGGCTGGCACATCAAGCGCCTGGGACGGGGGCCCTCCAGCATCGTCAAGCGCGGCGAGCGCGCCTGGGACCCGCGCTCCTACAAGGTCTTCACCGCCTCCAGCCGCGTCATGGTGGCCGCCACCCTCGACCTGCCGGAGGATGTGGCCGGCCCGGTCCGGCAGCTGTCGGTCGCCTCCACGCACCTGGCCACCCGCGGTTCGATGGCGGCCCGCCAGCTCGCCGCCGCGTGGGAGGCGCTGGCCGGGCTGCCCGGCCCGCACCTGCTCGTGGGCGACTACAACCTCGGCGCCGAGCAGGTGGCGGCCCTGGGGCTGGGGCGCACCGTGGGGGAGGGAGCCACCTTCCCGGCCGCCGGCCCCACGCGGCGCATCGACCACGTCCTGACCGACCTGTGGCCCACCGGCCCCGACGGCCTGCCGCTGACCGATGAGGCGGCCGTGGCCGCGGCGGGTGCAGCGGGAGACGGGGAGACCGGGAGCCCGCTGCTGCGCGCCGTGGACTGGGGGACGGCCTCCTTCGTCATCTCCGACCACGTCGGCACCTGGGTGGACCTCGAGCCGGTCGGTTAGCTGTCGCTCGTCGCCCGCGCGGTCGTGCCTTATGTCGCGCGTTCGAGGGGTAGAGGGTACGAACGCGAGGTCTACCCTACGAACTCGTCGTCCCACGGCCTATCATCGCCGTCGAAACGGCCGATGAAAGGGGGCGGTGATGGCCGACGTCGTTGCGGGGCTGGCCGTCTTCGGTGCCGTCATCGCCGTCGGCTGGCTGCTGGTGCGCACCCGGGCCGTCCCCGCCGACGCCGACGGGGTCCTCACCCGCGTCTGCTTCTTCGTCGCGACCCCGGCGCTGCTCGTGACCACCCTGAGCCGGGCGGACCTGAGCGCGGTCGTCTCCCGGTCCACCACCGTGGCCGTGGCCGCCGAGCTCGCCGCCATCGTCTCCGCCTGGTGCCTGCACCGCCTCGTGCTGCGGGGCTCCACCGCCGAGGCCACGATCGGTGCGCTCGCCTCCGGCTACGTCAACGCCGCGAACCTGGGGATCCCGGTGGCCGTCCTCGTTCTGGGGGATGCGGCCACCATCGCCCCGATCCTCCTGCTCCAGCTCCTCGTGCTGACCCCCGTCACCTTCACCGTTCTCGACGCCGTCACCCGTCGCGGCAACCCGTCTCGCCTGGCGACCCTGACCGTCCCGCTGCGCAACCCGCTGCTGTGGGGCGTCGTGGCCGGGACCGCGGCGAACCTGGGCGGGGTGAACCTGGAGCACTGGTGCGGGGGCTACCCGGCCCAGGGCCTGGAGATGCTCGGGCGCGTTGCGGTGCCGCTCATGATGCTGGCTCTGGGCATGAGCCTGGCCGGGGCGCCCAGGCCCCTGCGGAACACCCCGGCGGACGAGCCCGCCCAGACGTCTCAGCCGAGCTTGCCGGTCCACCCGGCCCACCCGGCTCAAGATGCTCAGGAGCCTCTGGCAGACGGCTTGGACCAGGACGTCCATGCGGCCGAGCAGGCGGCGGACCGACCTTTTCACGCGGGCGAGCCGCACGCCCCCGACGCGGCGTCGTCATCGCTTCGGGGTGAGAGCCGGCGCAGCGGCCTGTGGCTGGCCGTGGGCTGGAAGCTGGTGGTCATGCCGGGGCTGGCCGTCGCCATCGGGCTGGCTGCGGGACTGGGCGGAGCGCAGCTGCTCGTCCCCGTCGTCACCGCCGCCCTGCCCACGGCGCAGAACGTGTTCATGTACGCCTCGCGCTACGGGGTCGGCAAGGACCTGGCGCGCGACGCCGTCCTGCTGACGACCGCCGGATTCGTGCCCGTGGTTCTGCTGGCCGCCGCGATCCTGAGGTGACCGCGGCGGCCGGCAGAACCGTCGGCTCAGGCCAACTCGTCGCGGGTGGGAGGGTTGGCCCCGGCCCGGGAGACCGTGATGTCAGCGATGGCCGCGGCGTGACGCACGATCCGCTCCAGGGTCTCGGTGTCCACCGCGCGCAGAGCCTCGCGCCGGTCCGCGCCCACGAGGTCCTCGCTCCACAGGGCGTCCTCCAGGCCGCCCATGAAGGAGTCGCCGGCGCCGACCGTGTCGGCCACGACGACGCTCGGGTCGGCGGGCACCTCCACCCGGGCCCCGGAGGCGGACAGGGCCAGCGCCCCGTGCTTGCCGCGCGTGACGACCACGACGGCCGCGCCCGACTCCAGCCAGGAGCGCAGCACCGTCTCCAGGTCCGCGTCCTCGCCGTAGAGCCAGGCGATGTCCTCGTCCGAGCACTTGACCAGGTCGGACAGGGCCACCAGGCGCTCGACGATCTCGCGCGCGTCCTCGGGCTCGCCCATGAGCTGGGGGCGGGCGTTGGGGTCGTAGGCGATGGTGGAGGTGGAGCGGGTCTCGCGCAGCACCTGCTCCACGGTGGCGGCGCCAGGGGCCAGGATGGCCGCGATCGAGCCGGTGTGCACCAGCAGCGGCGTCTCCCCGTCGGCCAGGACGGGGCGCGGCGGGTTCCAGTCCAGGTCGAAGAGGTAGGTGGCGGCGCGGTCCTCGCCGATCGTGGCCTGCGCCGTGGAGGTGCGCTCGGCGCCGTCGGCGCCCGGAGCCAGGCGAACCCCGGAGGCCTCCAGGTGGGCGCGCACGGCCTTGCCGCGCTCATCGGTGCCGATCCAGCAGTGCAGCTCGGCGTCGCGGCCCAGGCGCGCCAGGCCCAGGGCGACGTTGGCGGGCGAGCCGCCGGGGATGTCCACGGGCTCCTGCCCGGGGTGGATGACGACGTCGACCAGGGCCTCGCCGATGACGAGGGCGGATCCTTGGCGGCCAGGTGCGGTCATGGGTGACTCCTTTGTGCGGGACCGGGGTCCGGAGGATGTGGGCTGAGGTGAGACGGAGCGGGATGACAAGGGCGGTGAGCCGGGCGGGAGGGACGCGGCGGCGCGAAGCTCCCCGTGGTCGGCCGGCGGCTGGTCGATGAGTGGGGCCGGAGGGTGAACGCTCACAGACTACCGATCCGGCGCCGTCCTCAGGGCGCGTCTCACTCAATGATGTCCACATCTGCAGCAAAGGCGGCGGCGAAGCCTTCGCGGCGAATAAGAATGAGGACGTACTTTTATCCAGGATGGTGACGACCTGACCCCAGTCATCTAGGGCAAAACGCAGTCCTCGTGCGGAAAGTACGTCCCCGACCCGTGCCGCGCGGCGAGCAGGTCAGTACCGCTCGACCTCGCCGCCTCACTTCCCCACCTCGTGTCCACGACCTCGTGGATCGTGGACACGCGTGGGAGCCGGACCGTCAGTCCTCGGAGTCGTCCTGTGCGACCGCGGCCAGGCGGGCGCGGGCCTCATCGAGCCAGGTCTGGCAGCGCTGGGCCAGGGCCTCGCCGCGCTCCCACAGGGCCAGGGAGTCCTCCAGGGGGACGGAACCCGCCTCGAGGCGCTGCACGACGGCCACCAGCTCCTCGCGGGCCCGCTCGTAGCTGAGCGAGGCCACGTCCTCGTTGGCGCCGGAGGCACCGTTGGCGGAGGGTGCCGACGACGCTGAAGACCCTGAGGGCGCTGAGGATGCTGAGTAGGGGCTGTTCTGGGGTGAGTACTCGTCTGGGTACTGGTCGGAGTATGGGCCGGGGTTCATCTCGGAGCTCACTCCTCGATTCTCGCACGGGCCGGGCCACGAGCAGAGCGGGCTGGACGGTCTGAGGGGTGCCCGCAGGGTAAAAGTGTCCACAAGGGACGACTTTGACGGTGCTTCGTCTCAGTGGCGTTCGCATCTGTGCTGGCCAGAGCGTTTTGGTGCGGTGTCGACTGGTTGTGGAGGCTCCAAAGTCGTCCCGTATGGACAAAATCCCGACCTGAGTCTCTCCTGACTCCTGCTGGTTCCGGTCGAAGAGCACCGATGCGTCAGGCCTCTACTTCTACCCTGCTGCGTCGTTGGGGGTCGCCTCATCAAGGTGTGTCAGCACTCCCTCCAAACCTGCCTGCGCCAGTGCCTCGCGGCCGGCCTCGGTGACCTTGACCGCCCTGGTCCGTTCGATGTGCGCGATCCAGTCGCGGCGGAAGAGCACTTCGGTCACTGCCGTCCCCAACCGGCCACCGAGATGGAACCGTCGTTCAGTGGAGTCCATGCACGCCTCCCCGGGAGCGCGAGGCGGCTCCGACAGACCCCAGCCGATCAGGAGGGCTTTCCCGGGGGCGGTCAGCTGCCACAAGGAATCCAGGTAGCCGCACTCCCGGAGCTGCTCGGCCAGCCCCACACCGAGTCGCCCGGCCAGGTGCCGGTAGCAGGTACGGGCCGCGAGCAGTCGCCTGTTCGCCGTCCACGCGTTGAGGCTACGAGCCGTGGGCAGCGTCGAGGCCGCCATCACCCCCATGGCCTCGATGACCCGAGCCGCCTCGGGCCCTGAGAGCACGACGTAGCAGTGACGCCCCTGGCGGATCCTCGTGACGAGGCCACGCTCCGCCAGCACGTCGACATGCTCGCTGGCCGTCGACCGCGCGATCCCGGCGTACGAGCCGAGCTCGCCCACCGTCCAGGCGCGACCGTCCATGAGCGCCGCGCACATGGCCGCCCGCGACGGGTCGGCCAGCGCCGCCGCCGTGCCGGCGACGTCGGGGACCGCCTCAGGGAAGAGGCGATCGGGCATCCGAGACATGCGGCCAGTATGCGCCCGCACCGGTTCGGTCTGGACCGAACAAGGCCCGCTCTAGCCTGCCGGTGACCGGCAGCAACCGGCGCAACGACCAACAAGCAGGGACGGCACGGAAAGGGGACCCTCATGGGCGGCTACCGACGGCGCGGCGCGCTCATCGCGGCGCTGCTCGGATTCTTCATCGTCATGCTCGACACGACGGTCGTCAACGTGGCACTGTCCCGGATCGGCGCGGACCTGGGCGCTCCGGTCGCCTCCCTGCAGTGGGTCGTCGACGCCTACGCCCTCACCTTCGCCGCCCTGCAGCTGTCGGCAGGGGCGGCCTGCGACCGGATGGGCGCCAGAGGCGTCCACCTGCTCGGCCTGGCGGTCTTCGGCCTGCTGTCGGCGGCCTGCGCCCTGGCCCCCAGCAGCGGGGCGCTCATCGCCTTCCGGGCGCTGCAGGGCGTCGGGGCCGCAGCCATCGTCCCGGCCTCCCTGGCGATACTATCCCTCGTCCATGATCGCCCCGCCGACCGGGCCCGAGCCATCGGCCTGTGGGGAGGAGCCGGTGGCATCGCCGCGGCCGTCGGTCCGGTGGCCGGGGGACTGCTCGTGACCTGGACCGGTTGGCGGTTCGTGTTCTGGATGAACCTGCCCCTCGTCGCGGTCGGCATGTGGCTCACCGCCCGCGGCCTGCCCGAGCCGGAGGCGCGGTCGCTGCGACGACGCGGAGGCGGCGACCTGCCCGGGCAGATCCTCTCGGTCGTCGGGCTCGCCGCCGCCACCTACGGGATCATCACCGCGGGCGAGTACGGGTGGAGCCCGCACGTTGCCGCCTCGGCCCTCGCCGGACTGAGCCTGCTGGTGGTCTTCGTCCTGGTCGAGCGCACCGCGGGACGACCGATGCTTCCGGTAGCGGTGTTCTCCCGGCCGCGCTTCGCCGTGGCCGCTGCGGTCGGGTTCGCGCTCAACACCGGCTTCTTCGGCCAGCTCTTCGTCCTGGCCCTGTTCCTGCAGCGCTACCTGGGCTACTCGCCCTGGCTCGCCGGCCTGGCCCTGGCGCCGCAGGCGTGCAGCGCCGTCGTCGCCTCCCCGATGGGAGGCAGGATGACCGCCAGGATCGGGGCGTTCCCCACGATGCTGACGGGCCTGCTCACCGGGGCGGCCGGCTTCTGCGGACTCCTCCTCGCCACGGCGTCGACGCCGTACCCGGTCCTCGCGGCCCTGACCTTCCTGGGCGGTTTCGGAACGGCACTGACCATGCCGGCCGCGACAGCGGCCGCCGTCGCCTCCGCACCGGCGGGGTACACCGGAGTCGCCGGAAGTGTCATCAACGCGGCCCGGCAGACCGGCAGCGTCATGGGCGTGGCGGTCCTTGGCAGCCTGATCGCCTCAGGCGACTTCCTGACCGGATTCCATCGGGCGGTGGCCGGCGCCTCGGCCGTCTTCGCGGTGGCAGCGATCCCCGTCGCCGTTGTCGTCCTCGGGGCGACCGGTCGCCCCGAGGCGCGTGGAGGCACCACAGGCCTCGACGACTGACCCTTGAGGCGCCGGCCGCGCGCCGCAAGGTGCGTCCGCCAGGTTGCCGCCGGGTACGACCGCCTGACCTCCCCGGGGCGCGGTTGGCGGCGGAACGGTGCCCGCTCGGTACCCGCCCGGTGCTCAGTCGCTACTCAGTCGATATCAGTCGATATTCGCCGGCCGGGGCCTGGTGGCGCCGACGACCTGGGCGACGAGTCGGCCCTGGGCCAGGACCCCCTCGATGAGATCGCCCTTCTTGACGTCCTCGGCGCTGGTGATGACCTTCCCGCCGGGGGTGCGCAGGATCGTGTAGCCGCGGTCGAGGACCCCTTGCGGCGACAGGGCCGTCAGGCGGGCGTGGTCGGCGCGCAGGTCCGCGGCCGCCAGCGACAGGCGGTGGCCCACGGCCCGGCGCATCCGGTCGCGGGCCTGGTCGAGCTCGATGACCCGATCGCGCACGATCGAGGTGGGGTCGGCCATGACCGGCCGGGCCCGCAGCTGGTCCAGGGCCGCCTGCTCGGCGTCCAGGCGCGAGGTCAGCACGGTGCGCAGGCGCTCGCGGGCCGAGTCCAGGCCCACGGTCTCCTGGGCGAGATCGGGGACGATCCGGCGGGCGGCATCGGTGGGGGTGGAGGCCCGGTAGTCGGCCACCAGGTCCAGCAGGGGGCAGTCGGTCTCGTGGCCGATCGCCGAGACCAACGGCGTGCGGCAGGCGGCCGCGGCGCGTACGAGTCCCTCGTCGGAGAAGGGCAGCAGGTCCTCGACGGCGCCGCCCCCGCGGGCCACGACGATGACGTCGACCACCGGGTCGGCGTCGAGCTCCTGGATGGCGCGGGTGACCTCGCCGACGGCGCGCACCCCCTGGACGGCGACCTCCCGGACCTCGAAGGGCAGCCCGGGCCAGCGCAGGCGGGCGTTGACCAGGACATCGTCCTTGGCCTTCGCCTCCCGACCGCACACGAGGCCCACCTTGCGCGGCAGGAAGGGCAGGGGCCGCTTGCGCTCGGCGTCGAACAGGCCCTCGGCGGCCAGGATGCGGCGCAGCTGCTCGATGCGGGCCAGCAGGTCACCGACGCCGACGGGCCGGATGTCGTCGGCCTGCAGCTGCAGGGAGCCCCGCTTGGTCCAGAAGGTGGGCTTGGCGCGGATGACAACGCGGGCTCCCTCACTGAGCTCGGCGCCGGTGCGGGCCAGGACGGCGTCGAGGACGCGCGCGTAGATGGCCACCGACATGGACACGTCGGCGTCCGTGTCCCGCAGGGTGAGGAAGGCCATGCCGGCGCCGGGGCGCCGGCTGAGCTGGATGACCTGCCCCTCCACCCACACCTGGCTCATGCGGGCGACGTACTGGTCGATCTTGGAGGACAGCAGTCGCAGCGGCCATGGGTTCTCCGCGGTGGTGAGGTTGGCTCGGGGCGCCAGCTCCCGGCGGCTCCCGTCCACGTCGGGCGCGGGTGCCGGACCACCGGCGGGGGAGGACTGCGGGCTGGGCTGGGTGGGGCTCTGGCCTGTCACATGCACCACTGTGCCACGTCCGCCACTGGGGACCTGGGTCCTACTGTGGCACAGTGGTTGCCGTGACGACCATTGAGCTCGCCAGCGAGCACACCGACGCCGCCACGCCCTCATCGAAGGGCGGCAAGCGGATCCTCTTGGCCGCCCCGCGCGGCTACTGCGCCGGCGTGGACCGCGCCGTCGACGCCGTCGAGCAGGCCCTGGCCCACTACGGGGCACCGGTCTACGTGCGCAAGGAGATCGTCCACAACAAGTTCGTCGTGGACGCCCTCTCGAAGCGCGGTGCCATCTTCGTCTCGGAGACCGACGAGGTGCCGGTGGGCGCCCGTGTCGTCTTCTCCGCCCACGGCGTCTCCCCGGCCGTCCACGCCGAGGCCGCCGAGCGCCGGCTGGCCACGATCGACGCGACCTGCCCGCTGGTGACCAAGGTGCACAAGCAGGCGGTGCGCTTCGCCTCCAAGGACTACGACATCATCCTCGTGGGCCACACCGGCCACGAGGAGGTCGAGGGCACCCAGGGCGAGGCTCCCGAGCACATCCAGGTGGTCAACGGCCCCCACGAGGTGGACCAGGTCGAGGTGCGCGACCCCTCCAAGGTCGTGTGGATCAGCCAGACCACGCTGAGCGTCGACGAGACCCTGGAGACGGTGCGCCTGCTGCGCGAGCGCTTCCCGGAGATGATCGACCCGCCCGGCGAGGACATCTGCTACGCCACCCAGAACCGTCAGGGCGCGGTCAAGCAGATCGCCCCGCAGGTGGACCTCATGATCGTCGTCGGCTCGGGCAACTCCTCCAACTCGGTGCGCCTCAAGGAGGTGGCCCTGGAGGCCGGGGCCGGCGCCTCCCACCGGGTGGACTTCGCCAGTGAGATCGACCCGGCCTGGCTCGACGGCGTCGAGACGATCGGCCTGACCTCGGGCGCCTCAGTGCCGGAGATCCTGGTGCGCGAGGTCATCGAGCGCCTGGCCGAGTTCGGGTTCGACGACGTCGAGGAGGTGCGCACCACCACGGAGAAGATCTCCTTCTCCCTGCCCAAGAACCTGCGCGCCGACCTCATGGCGGCCCCGGGGCGCCCCGGCCCCCACAAGCGCCGCGAGCCGGCCGCCGACCACACCTGCTGACGCCCTACGGGCTCCTGCGAAGGCCGCCGACGGCGCAGCCCGTGAGACCGGCAGCACACATCGGGGCGCGTCAGACAGACCGGACGTGAATGACGGGTTGCGCGCGTAGCGATTACCCTCGGTCGCGTGACACACTCCCATGACGAGTCGGCCCCCAGCAGCCCTCCTTCCGCCGGGCCTGGCGGGCGGTCCGGCGCTGACGGCGCTGGCAGCGATGACCCTGTAGACGCGATGGTCTCCGGCGCCTCCGCCCAGGTCTCCAACGAGGCCCTGGAGGAGGAGAGCGGGCTGCAGCGCAGCCTGACCAACCGGCACATGCAGATGATCGCCATCGGCGGTGCCATCGGCACGGGCCTGTTCGTGGCCTCGGGTGCCACGGTATCCACGGCCGGGCCGGGCGGTGCTCTGGTGGCTTACACGGCGATCGGCCTCATGGTGCTCCTCCTCATGCAGTCGTTGGGTGAGATGACGGCGCACATGCCGGTGGCCGGCTCCTTCCAGACCTACGCCACCCGGTTCGTCAGCCCCTCCTTCGGCTTCGCCATGGGCTGGAACTACTGGTTCAACTGGGCGATCACGGTGGCGGCCGAGCTGGTGGCCGCTGGGATCGTCATGGCCTACTGGCTGCCGGGGGTGCCCTCGTGGATCTGGGCGGCTCTGTTCCTGGCGCTGCTGACGACGCTCAACGCCCTGTCCGCCAGGGCCTTCGGCGAGGGCGAGTTCTGGCTGTCGGCCATCAAGGTGGTCACGGTCATCGTCTTCCTGATGGCGGGCGTGGCCATGATCGCCGGCATCATCGGAGGCAGGCCCGCGGGCTTCGGCAACTGGACCACCGGGGACGCGCCCTTCCACGGCGGGATGCTGGCGATCGTGTCGGTGTTCATGGTGGCCGGGTTCTCCTTCCAGGGCACCGAGCTGGTGGGCGTGGCGGCCGGCGAGGCCCGCAACCCGAGCCGCGACGTGCCCAAGGCGATCCACACGGTGTTCTGGCGGATCATGATCTTCTACATCGGGGCGATCGCCGTGGTCGGCTTCCTGGTTCCCTACACCGATCCCAACCTGCTGCGCTCGGAAACCTCTGACATCTCCTACTCGCCCTTCACCCTGGTCTTCGAGCGGGCGGGGATCGGCATTGCGGCCGCCATGATGAACGCGGTCATCCTCACCGCCGTGCTCAGCGCCGGGAACTCGGGCCTGTACGCCTCGACCCGCATGCTGCACTCGATGGCCCTGCAGGGACAGGCGCCGGCATGGTTCTCCTACGTCAACCGCCACGGGGTCCCGGTGCGGGCCCTGGGGGCGACGGCGCTGGTGGGCGCCGCCGGCTTCCTCACCGCCGTGGTGGGTCAGGACACCGCCTACACCTGGCTGCTCAACGTCTCCGCCCTGTGCGGCTTCATCGTGTGGCTGGGGATCGCCGTGTGCCACTTCCGTTTCCGGCGTGCCTACGTGCTCCAGGGCCATGACCCGGCCGACCTCCCCTACCGGGCGCCCTGGTTCCCGCTGGGGCCGGTCCTGGCCTTCATCCTGTGCGCCCTGGTGATCCTGGGCCAGAACTACGAGGCGGTCTTCAAGGGCCAGCTGCTGGAGGTGCTCTCCTCCTACATCGGCCTGCCGGTCTTCGGGGCCATCTGGCTGGGGCACCGAATCGTCTCCGGATCGCGCGCGGTGCGCCTGGAGGACGCCGACGTCTCCGGCGTCGTCGTCCACGAGCGCCACTGAGTCGAGCCCTCCTCCACCTATCCGACGTCGGGCCACCGGCCAGCTGCCGGTGGCCCGACGTCGGCTCGTACTGGAACCTGCACGAGGGCGGGGAACCGCTCAGGATCGGGCGCCTACAGCAAGGACTGCACCCGCACCGTGACCTGGGGCGTGTTCCGGTTTCCGACGCCGGAGGAGTCGGAGTCCTGGCGTGTCTCGGAGGCGTCGTCGTGCTCGCCCGCCTCCGACAGGGCCCGGATGATGGTCTCCTGGACGTCGCGCACGATCTCCTTGACGGGCCGTGAGCCGTCGATACCGATCTCGATGACGGCCCTGTGCGAACCCGCCTCGACGACGACTCCGAAGCGGGCCTGACGAGGGTCCTGCTGCCGGATGCGGCTGCCGATCGCCCTCAACGTGCTGCCGATCCCCGGCTCGATTCCTCGTACGCCGGGGACAGCAGTGACCAGGTTGGCCAGCTCGGCTGCTGAGAGGCTAGTCGTCATCGTGGAGATCCTCGATGTGGACGTTGACGGTCGGGGACACCCCTAGGTTCTCATAGCAGGCTCCTCGAACGGCGTCGCGGACCCGCTGGGCGAGCTGCGGCAGGCTGTCCGTGGTGACGTGGGCGGAGATCCGGCAGGAGATGGTCTCCGGAACCCCCAGCCCACGGTGGTCCTTATCCGAGGGCCCGTGTTCGAAGGAGGATCGTAGGGCGCGCGCGCCGGGCACGGAGTCCACGGTTCGTCGGATGAGTGCCCGCAGCGAGAACTCGGACATGCTGTAGGGTCCCAGGTCGGTTGCCGGCATCTGCACCTGGGCGCCGTGACGGGTCTCGGCGAGGACGGCGTCCATCAGGTGGCGCTGCGGCATGACCGAGGTGCTCGCCTGAGACTCCAGCTGGTCCCACTCCTCGTGGAGGGAGGCGATCAGTCGCAGGTACTCCCGCGTGTCCGCGTCGTCCTGCTCATGAGACCGGGCGAATGACCTGTCCGACGCCGTCGAGCGTCGGGCGCTGCGTGAGAGCTGGTTGGCAGTGCTCATGCCCACTCCTTCATCTGGCGCATGACGAGAGAGCGGGCGCGTGCCAGTCTCCCGCGGACGGTGGACTCGGTGAGGTTCAGGGTCTGGGCGATCTCCTCGTAGGACATGTCGTCGACCTCTCGGAGCACCCAGACGATGCGCAGCTCGGGCCGCACGGAGGCCAGCAGGCCGGCCAGTGCCTCGATCTGGGCATTGACCTCATTGGACTCGGCCGGGTCAGCGGTGCTGTTCGACGTCGTCTCCGCCATGGCGCTCGCGGTCTCGAGACTCTCGGCGTCGTAGGGGTCGGTGGCTCGGCGCTGGCGCTTGCGCGTCATGCTGGTGGCTTTGTTGGTGCAGATCCGCATGAGCCAGCCCCGAAAGGCGTCAGGCTCCCTGACCAGGTGAAGACTGCGCCAGGCCTGGATGAGGGTTTCCTGGACGATGTCCTCACTGTCGTGACGGTTCCGCACGATCATGTAGGCGGTGCGGAACAGGCGCCCCTGGTAACGCTCGACGAGCTGTTCGAAGGCGTTGATGTCTCCATCCTGGGCACGCAGGACCAGGTAGCGGTCCCTGTCATGGGACGGAGCGGGCGGAGCGCTCGGTTGTGCGGCTTGATGTGGACGCGGGCGAGGCGCCGGCACTGCCTCGTCCTGCTTCTCATGCGTCATCGCCATCCCCGGTGCTCTCGGGTGCGTGTCGCCCTGTGACGGTCTGTGAGACGTTGCGCGAGGTCGAGGATCGCTCCAGGTGCACCAGGGTGTCGATTTGCCTGGGGCGCGTGCCCAGGGACGTGGTCACGTCATCCTCGAGCCGGCGCCTGAGATCGGCGACGGCCCACTCGACCTCGCTGCCCTGGGACACGGTGGTGGTCGCTTGGACCCACAGGCTGCTCGGTGAGCCGGTGACCCACACAGTGCACCGCTCCACCCCGGGGACGTCCTGGGCTCGCTCGGACAGGGCCTGTGCCAGGACGTCGGGGCTGACGGTGGCCAGCAGGACGCCCTCGGAGTCGCTGAACCTCAGGGGCGAGGCGGCCGCCTTGCGGGGGACCTGCATGGCGAGGAGGGCCAGCCCGGCGATGATGGCGAGGACTGACGCCAGCGCGGCGGTCGGCAGGAGCCAGTGCGCCTGGGCCGTGATGACGCTGTCCACCCGGTCCTGCGCAGTGGCCAGGAACGGGGCGACGTCGGGCCAGGACCGACCGGTGTCGAGGCCGGAGGCCAGCAGCCAGGACGCCGCTGCCGCGATGAGAAGTCCGCAGCCGGCCAGGGCCGTCCTGTTGAGGACGCCAGATACTGAGCGCATAGTGTTTTCCCTTTCAGCTCGTGTGCCGGATCCGCACGCGGCTGCGTGTGATGCCCACGGGCTTGAGCGCGTCCAGGGCCTCATCGGCCTTCTTACGGGCGGCTTCACGCACCGGGGCGAGGTCGTCCAGGACGCTGAGCACGACGACGTCGACTCGTGAGCGACGGGCGGTGACGGTGACGGAGTGGACGCCGTCGACCTGCTCGACCTGGGTCCTCACCAGGCCGGCCAGGTCCCGGCGCGTCACCGCGGTCTGGCCGGGGACGGCGTCGGGGAGGATCTCGACGCGCTCGGGGACCCCCGGCCATAGGGCCATGAGGATCATGACCAGGCCGCATACGGCGACGATCCCGGCGATGATGAGCACTGCGACGGATCCGAGGGTGGCGGATCCGATGGCGTCGAGCGTGGTGACGGCCCGGTCTGGCCAGGTGCCGCTCACGATCCGGTGCCCCAGCAGCCAGGCCCCCAGGCCTCCGGCGGTGAGCAGCAGCAGCGCCAGGATGATGCTGGGTATGCTGCGGGACGGGCGACGAATGAGTTTCTGGACGGGTGCTCTCATTTCAGGCTCTTCCTGACGTGGCTGCTCGGATTGAGCCAGGAGATCTCGAGGTCGATCTTGCCGACGCTCAGCCCGGTGAGGTGCTCGACGCGGCTGCGCACGTGTGCGCGCAGGTCCTCGATGGCGGAGGTCAGCGGCGTGGGGAAGACCAGGCCGAGGTCGAGGTGGAGGACGGCGACCTGTCCGTAGAGCTCGCACTGGGCCTCGGGCCGGGACTCGAAGTTGCGGCGGGTGCCGATTCCCAGGAGCCCTCCGGCGTTGGAGCCGACGTTGCCGGTCTCATAGGCGGCCTGGGCGGCGATCTGGGCGACGACTCGGGCCGGAATGGTGGTGACGCCGCGCTGCTCCCGGGAGGAGTCCTCATGCCGGGCGGGCCCCGGCTGCGTGATGGCGGGCTGGGTCGCGGTCGCCATCGTCACTTCCTTCGCCGATCCAGGATGCTTCGGACATCGACCCGGCCCTCCAGGTAGAGGCCCACCGCCAATCCGGCCAGGCCGCACAGGGCCACCAGGACGAAGTCGGCGAAGGAGCCGAAGGCGAGAATGCTTCCAAGGAACAGGCCCACCAGGAGGGCCAGGTACGTTGTCTTCATGAGAGCTCCTCAGATCAGGGCGTCGGGACGGATCACTTGAGGTCGGCGGCGTCGGCTGCGTCGGAGTCCTCGTCCGGCAGGTGGACGTCGGTGACGTTGATGTTGACCTCGACGACCTCCAGGCCGGTGGTGCCCTCGATCTGCTCGATGATGTTGCGGCGGATGGCGTCGGCGACCTCGACGATGGAGACGCCGTACTCGACCACCACGGTGACCTCGACGGCGGCCTGGGTCTCGCCCTTCTGGACGCTGATGCCGCCGGCGACGTTGGTCTGGGCGTTGGGGATGCGGTCGGTCACCGCGCTGAAGGCGCGGCGCACGGCGTTGCCCATGTCGTAGACGCCGGGCACCTCACGAGCGGCCATGCCGGCGATCTTGGCGACGACGTTCTCGTCGATGGTGGTCACGCCGTGCGAGGTCTGGAGGGGGCCGCGAGGGGTCTGCTTCTCCTCGACCTGCTCGTGGTACTCACGCTGCTGGCCGGTCTGGGGAATGGCGTTGTTGCTCATTGGAGCCTCTTTCGTTGATCCGTGAGATGGATAGTGACGGAATGTGGTAGTGCGCGGGCCAGCAACTGGTCCGTCAAGATGCCTCAGTGGTTTCCGTGGCCGGCCCGTGTGACTGGCCGTTGTGACTGACTGTTTTCGCTGTCCGTCATGACTGCCGCGCTGATAGGAGGACGCTGCCGGCCGGGGAATCCTCACGCCCTCAACCCATGGCTTGCGTCACAGAAACGGCGAAGCGGGTTTCGAGGAGGCGATGAATGCCTCCACGAAACCCGCTTCGGGGCGCCGAGCGCCTACTTCCTACCGGTGATGCCCAGGTAGATGGAGATCGCGACGATGGCGGCGACGATGGACAGGGCCCACCTGATCCAGTCGATCCCGTTGGTGTGGGCGACACCGAAGAAGCCGGCGACTGTGCTTCCGATGAGCGCGCCCACGGCGCCCAGTACGATGGTCCACAGCACCGAGATGTTCTGCTCGCCCCGCATGATGAGTCGAGCCAGGGCGCCGATGACGGCGCCGGCGATGATCATTCCGATGATTGACAGCATGGTGTCTTCCTCCAAGTGTGTCCGATGAGGCGAGAGTACGTCTCATATGGACGTTGGTACGGTTGTACAGCGTGCCAGCCAGTCATGAGACGAGCGGCAACACTCCCTGATAGACGCCATGGAACGACTGATCGTCACGGACTTCTTGTGTGTCGTGTGTTACCTACCGGTGGGTGGCGGTGCCGATCTCCTCACCGTTAATCCCCTCCGCGAGCTCGGGCGCGGTGAAGGTGCGCACCTGGGCGGCGTCGGCACTGATGAGCGCGGGGGAGTCCACCTGCTCTCCGAGGGTCTCCAGGGAGCGGGCGGTCACCAGCAGCCGGTTCTCCATGGAGCCGACCGCCTTGTTGTAGGCGGTGACGCTGCGCCGCAGCGCCGCACCCAGGGCATCGAGATGGCCGGCGACTGTCCCCAGCCGCTCGTAGAGGGTGCGGCCGAGCTCGAGCAGCTCGCGGGCGTCGTCGTTGACGGCGGTGCGCGCCCAGGCCGTGGCGCAGGTGCGCAGCAGGGTCAGCAGCGACACGGGCGAGGCCAGAGCGACTCCGCGCCCCAACGCGTGCTCCAGAAGCGCGGGGTCCGCCTCCAGGGCGGCTGAGAGCACTGCCTCGGCCGGGACGAAGAGCACCACGAGCTCGGGTGATTCCCCCAGCGCCCGGTCGTAGCGGCGCGCGGCGAGCTGGTCGACGTGCCCGCGCAGCGCCTTGGCGTGAGCGGCCAGGAGCTCGCCGCGCCGGTCCTCGTCCTCCGGGGAGGCTCCCTGGACGGCGGTGGCCGCCAGGTAGGAGTCCATGGGCGCCTTGGCGTCCACGGCCAGGTAACCGTCCCCGGGCAGGTGGACGACGACGTCGGGCCGGGCCCTCCCGGCAGCACCGTCACCGAGGGCGGCCGAGGCCCCCGCGCCGCCGCGCCTCTGGACCAGCGCCCCGATGGTGCGCTGCTCGGAGAAGTCGACGTGTCGCATCATCCCGGAGGCCTCCAGTACGCGAGCCAGTTCGACCTCACCCCACATGCCGCGCGCTGAGCGCGAGCGCAGCGCGCCCTCCAGGGAGGCCGTGGAGCGGGCCAGGTCCCGCTCGCGCAGGGCGGTTGCCCGAAGTTGCTCAGCCAGGGCCGCGTGCTGCTCGGCCCGCTGCTTCTCCAAGGAGTCCACCCGAGCCCCCACCTGCTCGAGTTGGCTGCGCACCGGCGCCAGGGCCCGCAGCACGGACCCGTCCCGCTCGGCGCGCTCCTCGGCCACCTGGGTGCGCGAGGACAGCTCCTCGGCCCGGGCCTGCCACTGGGCGGCCTGTGCCCGCAGCTGCGCCACCTGCTCGTGGTCCGAGCGGTCCACCGTGGTGCGCCGGGAGATCGCTCCGATGTAGCCGATGACCACCCCGATCGCCAGACCGATGAGGAGCAGGAGGAGGGGAAGAAGGACGGGTGAGGAGCTCATGAACCGATAGTGCCCCAAGTGGGTGACATCTATTCCGGGCCCTTAAGCGATCTCCTCAGACTGTCGTAGCGACGCCGCACGGCTCGTGACGTGAGTATGCCCGTGGCGGCCGATGGTCCGGGCGGGGCAGATCCTGCGAGGCCCGCGCTGACGTCATCGGCCTCCTGCACCATGGCCGCCCACCAACTGACCGCTCGGCCATGGGTCGACAGTCCCGCTGAAGGAGGCTCCTCCACCGCTCGGAGGAGGCGAGGAGACGAACTGCACGGTCTCTGTACTACCTCGGGAGGATGGGCATTGACGCAGGTAGTGCCATCCTTTGTGGGCGTGAGCCTCTTGCGTGGTATCGACCTGACCAGTTCCAGGACGATCCTGGTCGTGCTGGTCCTGTCCGTCCTGACCGCCGTCGTCGCCGCAGTGCTCCTGCCCCGGACCCTGCCGGCCGCCACGCGGGAGAAGCCCGCTGACGGCCCCACCCGCCCCACGGCCCGCACGGTGCTGCGCGCCACCGGCCGCTACACGGCGCGCGCCGTCATGGTGAGTGTGCCGGTGCTGCTCGTCGTCGTGCTCGGCGGCCTGCTCATCAACCGCCCCATGCACTACGTGCGAACCCTCGGCGACGTCATCGAGGCCGCCGCCCCGCGCACTCAGGGCACCTCGCGCGTCACGCCGCTGCCGGACGCCTCCGTCTACGACTCCGTCCCGGCCTCGGCCTGGAAGGCCTCCCTCCAGGACGCCGGTGACGGCTCGCAGAAGGGCACCTGGACCGGTCCGGTCAGCGGCATCACCCTGCCGGTGCGCGTGGTCCTCCCCGCCGACTATCGGCCCGACGACGGTCGCACCTACAACGTCATCGAGGGCATCCACGGTTGGGTCGGCGACCCGGAGTCCCTGGTGTCGGGCATAGCCTCGCCCAAGCGGCTCCAGGAGGCGATCGACGCCGGGCGCATCCCGCCGTCGATCATGGTGTTCCCCTCGGTCAATGTGGACGGCAGCCAGCACGACTGCGTCAACATCGCAGGCCGCCCGGCTGTGGAGACCTGGACCGCCGAGGAGATCCCCCGCATGATCCAGGCCAGCTTCCCCAACGTGACCACGCAGCGGGCCGGCTGGATGCTCATGGGGATCTCGGCCGGCGCCTACTGCGCTGCCCGCACCGCCTTCGACGTCCCTCAGCGCTTCGGTTCGGTGGGCGTCATGTCCTCCTACAACCGCCCCACTGAGGGCGCCCTCGCACACGGCGGCCAGCAGCTGCAGGCGCAGAACGCCCTGTCCGCCCTGCTGGAGCAGCGCACTCCCGACGGCCTGCGCTTCTACGTGATGGGAACCCAGGACGATGCCTACGGCGCCGCCCGCACGGCCTGGCTCATGGAGGACGCGGTGAAGGAGCCGGACTCGGTGACCATCGATACCCCGCGTCAGGGCGGGCACTCCTGGGTCCTGTGGAGCGGCCACTTCCCGGCGCTGCTGACCTGGTGGGGATCGGATCCGGCGGTCTTCGCCGCGGCCGGACTGCCTGCGCCCGAGGGCGATACATGGGCCAAGGCGACCGCCGACGGCGTCAAGCCCTTGACGGAAACGCCCAAGGACCAGCGCACGGTGGGGTCCGTCTCGCCGATGCGCGCCTCGCCCTTCGAACTCAACGGCCTGGGCACCATCATTGTGGCCCTGGTGGCGTCGCTGGCCGCGGTCGGTACCGCCCTGGTCTGGGCTCCCCGTTGGGGCCGACGGCGCGACGGCGGCAAGCCGTCACCGTTGCGGCTGGGCGGTGCGATCGTGGGACGCTTCGCGGTGGTGATGGTGGCGGCCTCTCTCATCGCGGTGACGGTGGGGGTCGGGGTCAATGCCGGCGGGGGCTTCTACACCTCGTGGCGTGATCTGCGGGCCTCGATCCGGGTGAGCGACAACGCTGGGAAGTAAGGAGGCACCCGACGCAGCGAGTCGGCACGGTCGACGTCGACAGGTCTGAGATGCCGGGGGCACGCTGATCGGGGCGCACGGTGTCGGAGGGGCCGTCTAAACTCTCCTGCGTGGCACTTACCATCGGAATCGTCGGACTGCCCAACGTCGGCAAGTCCACCCTGTTCAACGCCCTGACCCGCGCGACCGTCCTGGCCGCCAACTACCCGTTCGCGACCAT
Organism: Actinomyces sp. Marseille-P3109; assembly: GCF_900323545.1. Lineage (NCBI taxonomy): Bacteria > Bacillati > Actinomycetota > Actinomycetes > Actinomycetales > Actinomycetaceae > Actinomyces > Actinomyces sp. Marseille-P3109. Next base: position 2,073,407 of record NZ_OOHN01000008.1, on the reverse strand, counting down.
TGAGCCGAACGTGGGGGTTGTGCCGCTGCCGGATGCGCGCCTGGACAAGCTCGCCGAGCTGTTCCACTCCGCGAGGGTGGTCCCGGCGACGGTCTCCTTCGTGGATATCGCCGGAATCGTGCGTGGCGCCAGTGAGGGTGAGGGGCTGGGCAACCAGTTCCTGGCCAATATCCGTGAGGCGGACGCGATCTGCATGGTGACGCGCGCCTTCGAGGATCCGGACGTGGTCCACGTGGACGGCAAGGTGGAGCCGGCCGGGGACATCGAGACGATCAGCACCGAGTTGGTGCTGGCGGACATACAGACCCTGGAGAAGGCGATCCCGCGCCTGGAGAAGGAGGTGCGGGGCAGGAAGACGGAGCCCGTGGTGCTGGAGACGGCGCAAGCGGCCCTCAAGGTCCTGGAGGCCGGGACACTGCTGTCCGCCGGGGCGCAGGCCGCAGGGATTGATGCGGAGGTGCTCAAGACCTTCCAGCTCATGACCACCAAGCCCTTCATCTACGTGTTCAACATGGATGACGTCGGGATGAATGACGAGGCCCGTCAGGCCGAGCTGCGTGAGCTGGTGGCGCCGGCGGAGGCGATCTTCCTGGACGCCCAGTTCGAGGCCGAGCTCGTGGAGCTGGAGCCGGAGGAGGCGGCGGAGATGCTGCACGAGAACGGGCAGGATGAGTCCGGCCTGGACAAGCTGGCGAGGGTCGGCTTCGACACCCTGGGGCTGCAGACGTATCTGACGGCGGGGGAGAAGGAGTCCCGCGCGTGGACGATCCGCAAGGGGGCGACGGCGCCCCAGGCGGCGGGTGTCATCCACACTGACTTTGAGCGGGGTTTCATTAAGGCCGAAATCGTGAGTTATGATGATCTGGTCCAGTACGGCAGCGTTGCTGAAGCCCGCGCTCACGGCCGAGTGCGCATGGAAGGAAAGGACTATGTCATGGCTGATGGGGATGTGGTGGAGTTCCGCTCTGGACTAACGTCTGGCGGCAAAAAGTAGACGGTGCTGTTCATATGGCGACGAACTGATGTAATGGCTGGAATGTGTCGAGGCTATAGAACCTGTAACTGCCAAAGACTTCCGTCTGGGCAGAGCGGTGTCGATAGGGCCGCAGTCGGCACGACGCGCTAAGTGGCTAACGGGGTTCGCCGCCATTGGCAGTGTCTAGGCGGCGCGCACCACATGCCTCCGTCGACATGTGTCTCTGGCGGTTCCTTCATGTGTTTGGGTGTGCTTTGTGCACGGTAGGTTCCTATTTAAGCGGCATTTATGAAAAAACGGATGACCAGGCATTTAGGAGGCGCAATGGAGATTGGAGCACATTGGGTTCGGGCTGCGTTACAGGTGAACCCATTTGGTTATGAGGGGCACAATGCTCCGAGTCAGTTTTTCGATGACGAGGAACGCTACAATGCGAAGCTTCTGGACACCTGCGACGAGCTGGCTATCGGACTGATTGCGATCACCGACCATTGGCGAGTCGAATCGGCAGTCGGCTTGATCTCCGCGGCGGAGAGTCGGGGCATTGTCGCGCTCCCTGGATTCGAGGCGAACTCATCGGAAGGAATCCACATCCTCGTTCTGTTCGAGGCCGGAACGCCCCTGGATGAGATCAACGCTGCGATCGGGCGCTGTGGACCCAACCCCGGATGTCCTAATGGAACCACGGGCGAGTCATATGCAACCATCATGTCTCGGATGGCGGAAGCAGGTGCTTTGCCAATCCCCGCCCATGCGAACGTGAGTCCGACAGGTCTGCTCACCACTCGTTCGGGGCAGCCTCTTGCAGCGATGATTAAGCACTCGGATCTGCACGCCATAGGTATCTCACCCCATGCGGCCGCTGCGAGAGATCAAGAAGCAGTCGTGCAGGGGACTGGAGACTTCGAGCGAGTGCATCCCTTGGCCGTTATCCATGCCGATGACGTGATGGGGCCCCGCCAGTTGAAGAGGGCGGGTGCGAGCACCTGGTTCAAAGTGAGTTCGGCATCCCTCGAGAGTCTCAAACTAGCTGTCCGCACGCCGGAGACTCGGATCTCCCTCAGTGACCCTCAGTCGACGCCACGTGCTCGCATCAAGAACGTGTCCTGGGTCGGCGGCTATCTCGATGAGGTCATCCTACCGATCTCCTCAGACCTGACTGCGTTGATTGGTGGTCGCGGTGCTGGCAAGTCGACTGTGATTGAAAGCCTCCGGTATGCGCTTGACCTTCAACCCATCTCGGTTCAAATGGGAAAGGATCACAAGAGCATCATCGATTCAGTTCTGCACGTCGGCACGATCGTGTGCGTCGAGGTTGAGAGTGTGTCACCAACACCGGCGAGCTTTACCATCCAGCGAGAGGTCAATCATCGGCCCGTCGTCTTGGACGCCAATGGCGAGAGAACAAGCCTTGCCCCGTCAGACGTCATCGGGTCCGTCGAAGTGTTCGGGCAGCATGAGCTGGCCGAACTTGCAGGCGACTCCGCGAGCATTGCCAGGCTGGTCCAGCGTTTCGCGGGATCCGATGGGGACGACCCAATTCTCGAAGATCTGCTTGAGAAGCTCCGAGCCAATCGGGATGACCTCAAACAGACAGAGACAGACAAGGCGAAGTTGGAGGGGAAGCAGGCACAGGCTGACAGGCTCGAAGAACAACTCAACCGCTATCAAGGAACGGACGTTCCTGGGAAGCTTCAGGGACATCAGCGACTTGCACTCGACGAAGCAGTGTTCAACGAAGCCTTGACCCGCGTGAGTGCAGTCGAAATTGCGCTGAAGCAGGATCAGAAGTCCAGTTGGTTGAACGATCTTGTAGCGCCTCTTGACAACATTGATGGCGCGCCACAGGCCGATCACCTGTCGCGTGCATCGAACGCTATGTCGGCTTTGTATGTGACCTTGGCGAAGTTAAGGGAGACTGCCTCCGCTGCAATCGAAACCGCTCGAATCGAGATCACTGCTGCGCAGTCCGATTGGAGCGAGGCTACCTCGGCTGAGAAGAAGGCGTACGCAGAAGTCCTTCGACAACTTTCAAATGAGGGACTCGATCCTGGCCAGTACATCTCCAAGCGCAAGGAGCTGACGGGCATCAAGGCGGCGAAGCCCCGACTGGAGCAGAAGGAAAAGGAGCTCAAGCGGCTCTTGGACGAGCGGACCGAACTCCTCAACAGACTTCGTAACCGTGAGAAAGCGGCTATTGAAGACCTCCACGATGCCATTCGATCTGCCAACGATGCGACGGGTGGGGTCGTGGTGGTTAGGCCGACGCCGACTAAAGATCGTAGTTACATCGCTGACGTCATTAAGAGCCACGTCAGTGGCCAGCGAACGCAGATCATGGCAGCCATCGATAGCCCCGATTTCACGCCAGTCGCGCTCGCGGAAGCGATCAGAGGCGGCAGTAAAGCCCTCGGGAAGTTCGGAATCAGGGGTGCGCAGTCAACGCACATGCTCGAGGCTGGTGACGAGCTGGCACGAGAACTGGAAGAGCTCAGTATCGGGGTGGGTGTTGAGGTGCTCCTCAAAATGGATGGAGCACAGGGCTTACGTAGCATGGATCAGTTGTCCAAGGGACAGCGCGCGACGGCACTCTTACTCCTGCTGCTTGGCGCATCGTATGCACCGCTCGTCATTGACCAACCTGAGGATGACTTGGACAACAACTTCGTCTACAAGGGTGTGGTGCGACGGCTTCGGGAACTAAAGGGGAAGCGTCAGGTTATTGCGAGCACTCACAACGCCAATGTGCCAGTCCTGGGCGACGCCGAGCTCATCGTGGTCCTTGAGAGTGATGGGAGCCATGGCCGCCCTGCGGAGGGCGGCATTGGCTCATTGGATGAGCACTCGGTTCGATCGCTTGCGGAGAATATCTTGGAAGGTGGGCCAGCCGCCTTCAATGCCCGTCAGCATCTCTATGGTTTCTGAGTACAAAAGACGTGAGAGTAGATTTGTGTCTAGTAAAACCAACTAATTTCAATCGCGCTGGTACCGTCATTCGAAAGTTGCTGCTACGTTGGCAGCCTACTTTCGATGGAATCTTCTTTGGATAATTTGACTTGCTGTGCATCATTGGGTGGGCTGTGTTCGAATCTACCGCAAGTGTTTTTCTGATTTTATTGAGGATAGTATATTCGTAAGCAAGTGTTTGGATGGGCGGAGGTGAGGTAAATATGTGCACTTCGATTGGCGGCGTAATTGCAGGATTTGTTGCCAGTCATGTAATTGATATAGCGACCTTGTTTTGTGGTACGCTTGTATCTACGTGCATCTCGGTCAAGATAGAAAAGTCAAATGGGGAGCCAAAATAAAATGAGTATATTAACGTCTCTTTCGTTTGCGTTTATCGGTGCAGTTATCGGAGGTGTTGTTGGACCTGCGCTTTCTTGGACTCTACGTCCCGTAGGGGCCGGTGTTTCCCTATGGGAGATTCGTGAAGCCGCTGAATCGGGGTGTCGTGCCGGTAGAAAAACTCGAAGCCGCGAGAAACGCCAGGGTGGCCAGGAGGGTGACATACTGTCGATTCTGATGGCAGCTTTTGCGGTCGTGCTACTGTATTTAAAGTGGCGACCTTGGATTTTGGTGGCCATTTCACTAACTTCTGTTTTTGTGGGGGTTATTGCATGTTTTGTCGTGCTAATTGCACGAAGACGAAGGATTATCGCAGGTGGATGGTCAACCGTCTTATGTTTATTACTGCCTTTCTTGTATGCGGCAGTTGGTATAGTAATTGTAACTCTGTTGTGGTGGGTTCCTGGCGCTCCGCCAGAAGTTCGCCGGGCTTTAACTGCTTGCTCTATTAACAATATTGAAATTGGACTACGGGGAATCGTCTATGTCCTATATTCAATGGCTGGAGGGTTTATGTATTTTATTCTCGCAATAGGGGTGATTTTGTGGGATTTAGCTCTAATTTCTGCAATTTATGCGGCACAAGAAGCGCGTCCTCACTTTTTATGGAAAACAATTGCCTGTAGAATGCCTCTTTCTCTTGGCTGGGGGATGCCGACATGGGGCGTTTTATGTGCAGTTGTGGCTATAGTGCTGGCCAGTGGAAAAGGGTACGTTTGGCTTGAGGCACTTAATGAGTCACTGACTCGATAGTCGACTTTAATGGCGCTTGAACGTGCAGTGAGATGTAAACCTGTTTTGTGTTGTTGTGGTTACTGTAAGTATATTAGTTTTAGTTTGTTGACGCATGTCTTTTCAGGGTTAATTAAGTGAGCGTGTAGGGTGATTATTTATTGGAGGTCATTCTTAGTGTCGTGAATGTGAGTTCGAAGGTAGTTAAGGTGGTTGCTGAGAACGTCTCGTGCGGTCTTCTGTAGTCAGTTTGCGGGATGTACCAGATTATTGGGTTGGAGGTGGCTCGCTTGATCTTGTAGTGGATCTGGTCGACGGTCCTGTTGTCGGGGCAGAGGGGGCGCAGGTTATCTCTTTGGGGTGATCATGCACAGCCAGATGTTCCCCTTGTCGCCAAGATGACGCGGCGGTGGTGTTCTGTCCAGGATGTCGGTGGCGGTGACAATGGCTGGAGCTGCACAGGGCCTCAGCGTCATACTTGCGTCCACCCTGAGGTTGGAGACCCGCGCCAAGCGGCCCGACTGAGCAGACGACCTGGATGTTCAACCTGGTGGCCTTGTGCTTGCCGGAGTACAGCTCGGGATGGCCCTTCCAGGACCAGTACTCGAGCATGGTGTCGTCCACGATCAGTTGGGCCGCTAGGTCCAGGTTTTCCGCGACTGCTGCCTGGTCATTGAGGGTTGTGGCGATCAGGGGCGCCTAGGTGGAGATGGTGCGCAAGACGACGATCTATGCGACGTTGAGGGCCTTTTGAGTCGGATTATGTCGTAGTTAGGTTAGTGCTTAGCGAGTGCAGGTATCTGCTCGGGCTCCGCACATTGCGTGCTGGAAGATCGGTCGTGCGGTATGAACGAGTTTGCTGAGCCGATAGGTAAAGCAACCTAAGGAACATTTTCGACGGCTTGGGATGTTCGAATTTGCTTGGTAGTCTCTACGCGCTACAGGAATTTATTTCCCGACGATCATTAATTTGCGATGAGGTGAAAAAGTGAGCATGGAGATGGCCTCGGTGGCTACGTGGACCTTCTTGGCGGAGGATCTGATTCCTCAAGACGTCCTGGGTGTTCTTGTTGAAGGGGAGCAGTCCTACACCGCCTTCAAGACGATGCGCGATTCGGCCGTGTTCACCTCGAAGCGGTTGATCATCCGTGACGCATAAGGGTTGACTGGTCGGAAGGTAGAGAACTATTCACTGCCCTACAGCGCCATTAACATGTGGTCGACCGAGAATGCAAGAACATTCGACATGAACTCAGAACTCGAATTATGGACGCGGGCAGGTCGCATCAAGATCAAGCTCGGGTCCCAGGTCGACGTCCACAAGATTGATAGGCTTATCTCGGCCTGCGTTCTCATGTCTCACTGAGCGTTGGCACCCGGAAAATGCTGAGCATCAGTAGTCTGCTGCTACTGATGTCCAATGGAGGGCCACGGCAGATTCTCGTATACGCTACTGGTGTGGATGAGCATCTTCTTCGCGGGTGCAGTGTCAGCGATGAGCAGATCCAGGCGTGGGCCGATGAGGCCGAGGCAGGCTACGACCTTCGACAACTGCCGCAACCAGTTAGGGGACGTCCTCCAGTCGATCTTGGGACTGTAGACCGGCAGGTACCTGCGGGAGTCAAGCAAGCAGCGCTACATGGAGGTTGTCAGGCGGAGAACAAGGCCGACTCAGCGGACCTCACGTAGGTTCCCGACGGATCGGCGAGCCGAGTTCTGCATTCACCGTGTGGTCGCCGCTGATCGCACGGCTGCCGGAGTCGCACGCTCCGCCGGTGTCCCCCGGCTCAGGAGGATGCCATGACCGGCTGGCCCTCGCTGGGCTGGACCACCACGAAGCCCGGGCCGTGGAAGGCCAGCTGGAAGGACTCGCCCGAGCCGCGCCCGATGAGAACCCATCTTGAAGCTGCTCTTGATCTGCGGCTGCAGGTTCGCCGACCAGCAGATCGCCGCCTGCGGGTCAACGAAGGTCGGCTGCTGCGAGTTGGCCAGACGCGCCAGCAGCCCGTTATCGGGACCAGGTACCGTCTCATCCTTCGGTGGTGTCTGGTTGGAGCCCGGTAAGATTAGGCTGGATATGAGCCCCTTTCGGTGCACATCGTCTCTGACTCAGCATCGGTTCCGCGGGCCTTTGTGCTCCTTCTTGGCTGCGGCGTTGATGGCTTCAGAAAGTTCTTCGTACGCAACTGAGGGACCGGCAAGTTTCTCCAAGATCGCAAGGCTGATGGATTCTTGGCCAAGGTCCTCTACCGTCTTCCTGGGAAGGACGTGGAAGCGCCATTGGGATGCCAGGAGCGGGTTGTACTCCTCGTGGGTGCGCGCTGTCTGGATCGCGAAGACGTACACGTCGGCGTTGTAGGTGGGAGTCGGCGTCAGCCCGCCTTCTGTGGTCCAGATGCGACTGCGAAGCCCTGTGAACTGAATCGTTGAGAGCTTGTACTGGTCCCATGCCTGGAGATAGGCGGAGGTCTTGACCTCAATCGTGGTCCCGTCCGGCGCCAGAACATCGTAAGGATCCCACTCGATCCGCAGTCCGGTCGAACCGACCGCCTTCGCCACCAGGAACTCAGCGAGGTAGCCACGGGCATTGTTCATCCGGAGATTGGACAGCGCGAAGCGCCAGAAATCCACGACCGTTGCATCCGTCCCAGCCACCACCTCCTCACCTGAAAGAGGCATGGGCTTGGGAGCACGGATCGGCGGGGGAGTAGTCACAGAGCCATTATCTCAACAAGAACAGGGTGGCCACCCAGCCCTCAGACATGGGCAGGAGAGAAGCGATCACCGCCTGCCGAGAACGGCTCTTTGCGGTCTTCGGACAATTACACGGATGCCGAGCAGCCGCACGCTCCGCCGTCGTCGCCTCGCTCAGGACGACGCCACCACCGGCTGGCCCTCGCTGGGCTGGACCACCACGAAGCCCGGGCCGTGGAAGGCCAGCTGGAAGGACTCGCCCGAGCCGCGCCCAATGAGGGAACCCATCTTGAAGCTGCTCTTGATCTGCGGCTGCAGGTTCGCCGACCAGCAGATCGCCGCCTGCGGGTCAACGAAGGTCGGCTGCTGGGAGCAGTCCAGAAGCAACGGCGGCCCATCGGAGGACACGGCCACCACGCCCTGCCCCTGAACCATGAGGTTGAACAGCCCGCCTGCAAGGATCCCGGCATTGCCCAGCATCCTGATGTCATAGCCCAGGTGCGCGTCGAAGGCCAGCAGGGACGGTGTGTTCACCGTGATCGCATCACCCTCCAGCTGGAGCAGGAACACGTTCTGCGCGCTGCGGGCGAAGAACACCTCGCCCTGACCCGAGACGCGCATGAGGTTACCGCCCTCCCCGGTGGCGGCTTTCTTGATCATGCCGCCCAGGCTCCTCGAGCCCTGGTAGGAGAAGTCGATGTTCCCCTGGTAGGCGACCATCGCGCCCTGCGCGGCCAGAACCTCCGGGCCCAGGGCCACACGAAGCATCTTGCTGGACTGGACAGTCCAGCGCTGGCCGGTCTCCTGCTCACGGTTGGCCTGCTCAAAAAGGGGACTGCGCACGTGAAAGCACCTCTGTTCCAAGGGTCGGGATGGCGACGGGACTTCGTCGACTGCAGGCTACCAACCGGCATCGCCGTCGGGTACGGAGTCGCAACGCAATGGGGATCCCTACCCACACGGGTAGGGATCCCCACCTGTCAGTCAGCGGCGTTGCGGCCGCCGGCTGTCAGCGCCTGGGCTCAGGCCCTGCGGCGGTAAGCCAGCAGCACACCTCCCGCGATCGCTGCCAGCGCTAGCACCAGGGGAATCCCCACGAACGCCCCGGTCCGGGCCAGAGGCGATCCGGAATCCTCCTGAGCCGGCTCGCTCGGTGCCGCCGGGTCGCTCGACGTAGCCTCACCTGGCGTCGGCTCACCCGGTGCCGGCTCGCTGGACGTCGGCTCATCCGGTGCCGGGTCGCTCGGCGTCGGCTCACCCGACGGAGAAGCCGTGGGGTCCTCCGACGGCGAGTCCGTACTCGGAACCTCGGTGTAGGCGTTGACGAAGGAGGCGCTGGCCACCTGGTCCTTCTCCGAGACCGTCACCGTCTGGGCCTCCGGAGCCGCCAGCGTGTAGCCGTCGATCGCGGCCGCCTTGGCATCCTCGGTCACGGTGCACTGCGTGCCCGTGGGCACCTTCGGCCCGGAGACCGCCTTGCCATCGGCCTTGGCCTTCAGCGAGCCCTCGGTCCCGTCGGTGCAGGTGTAGGCGAAGGTGAACTCCTTGTCACCGGTCTGCGCACCCGTCACCGTCTTGAGCACCGAGAAGGACCCGGTCTGACGGGTGTAGGCGTTGGTGAAGGACAGGGCGGCGTCCTTCTCCGCGATCGTCACGCTCTGCGCCTCAGGAGTCTTCACGTCGTAGCCGCTGACCTGAGCCGACGACGTCTTCTCCGACACCGAGCACGTCGCCCCGACCGGCAGCGCGGGCCCGGAGACGGCCGAGCCGTCACCGCGGACCGTCAGCTCGCCGCTCACCTCGCCCTCGACGTCGGACGTGCAGCTGTACGCGAAGGTGAAGGCCACGTTCTTGTGGGTCTTCGCGTCGTCGCCCTCCACCTTCTTCGACACGGTGAAGGTGCCGCGGTCCAGGGTGTAGGTGTTGACGGCAGAGACGCTCACGGCGGCGCCCCCGCCGAGCACGTCGAAGGTCGCCTTGTCGCCCTGCACGGCAGTGCCGCCCACGGCCAGGGCCGTTGACACGCTCGTGCCCTTGACGGAGGCCTCCTTCTCCGTGAGCGTGCACGACCCGGTCGGCACATCGCCCACGTGCGCTGTCTCACCGGCCTTGACCACCAGCTGCTTGGGGGAGGCGGCCTTGCCGGTGACCTGGTCGGTGCAGGTGTACTCGAAGGTGAACTCCGCCGGTGCCAGCTTCGCGCCGTCGCCCTCGACCGTCTTGGACACCGAGAAGCCCCCGGTCTGCCGCGTGTAGGTGTTCGTCACCGACACCGCAGGAACCTGGTCCTTCACGATCGTCGCCGTCGTCGCGGAGTAGGCGGTGGAGACCGCGTAGCCCTCACGCTGGGCCAAGGCGACGTCCTCGCTCAGGGTGCACACCGTCCCGGTGGGAAGGGCCGGGCCGCTCACGGCGCTGCCGTCCATCGGGACATCAAGCGTGCCCTGGGTGCCCTCGGGGTCGTTGCAGGTGTAGCCGACCTTGACGGCCTCGCCCGCCTGCGGGGCGTAGTCGCCCGTGACACTCTTGGTGACCGAGAAGGTGCCGGTGTCGCGGGTGTAGGTGTTGGTGGCGGTGACGGCCACGGTCTGGTCCTTGGTGATGGTCACCGAGTCCTGTGACAGGGCCGAGGCCACCGAGTACCCGTCCTTGGCGGCCGACGCGGCGTCCTCCGCGATCGCGCAGGAGACCCCGGTCGGGATCTGCGGGGAGGACACGGCCGTCCCGTCACCGGGAACCGTCAGGGTTCCCTGCACGCCGCCGTCGCAGGTGTAGGTGAAGGAGTAGGAGCCGTTGGCCGCCCCCTCCGGACCGCCCTGGACCGACTTGGCGATGGAGAAGGCGCCCGTGTCGCGGGTGTAGGAGTTCGTGAAGGCTGCCGTCGCGACCGGCTCAGCCGGGTCCTTGATGGTGACGGCCTGCTCTGCGGGAGCGGTGAGCGTGTAGCCGTCGAGACGGGCGGACTCGGCGTCCTCCTTCACCGTGCACGTGGTGCCCTGCGGGAAGGTCGCCCCTGCCTGGACGGCCGTCCCGTCGCCCTTGGCGCTCACCTGTCCGGACTGGCCGTCGGAGCAGGTGTAGGTGAAGGCGAAGTCCTTGTCGCGAGCGCCCGCAGCGGCCTCAGGGCCGACGACGCTCTTCGTGACCTGGAAGGTACCGGGCGCCTTGACGGCGTCGGCGGTGTTGTTGAGGGTCACCTTGGTCGACACGCGGTCGCCGATGGTCACAGTGTTGGTCGTGGTTCTCCCGACCGCGAAGACCGGCTTGCCCCAGGCATATCCCGAAGGAGCGGGAGCGGCCTGGCCGGTGTCCTCGGACAGGGTGATGACGGTGCCCTTGGGGAAGGTGCCCTGGAACGTGTTGGTCTTGCCGATACTGACGTTGAGGATGGCTGTACCGCTGAGACCGTCATCGTTGAGCGTCCCGGGGGCCTGCCAGCCGGCATAGCCGCCGGCGGGGCCGGGCAGGACGTAGTCGACCTTGACCGGCAGGGTCGTGTTCGCAACGTCAACGGCGTCCAGTGCCGCTCCGCTCAGGGTCTTGAAGACCTCGAAGCCGCCGAAGCCGGGCGCCATGTCCACGGTCACCTTGAACGAGTCGGCGTAGCTGCGGGCGAAGTCGCCGTGAGCCTCGGAGTGGTCGAGCGAGGCTGCGTTGGTGTACTGCACTCCGGCGACGGCCTTGCCGTTCTGGGAGGTGAACGTCGCCGGGTAGGAGATCCTGTAGTTGGAGTCAGGAGCGAAGGGACCCGTCACCTTGATCGTGGCGACCTGCCCCTGGATGTCCACGTCCAGGTCGAAGTCTCCGTACTTCGCATTCAGGTCCTTACCCGCCGCAGTGGTCAGGGACACCCCGGAGATGCTGGGTTCGGCGGCGCTGTTGCGCAGCCCGAAGTACCACCTGTTCTTGTCCCCATTGAAGGTCATACCGGGGCCGAGCGTGTCCGTGATGGTGATGGTCTCACGGGTCCGACCGTCCGAGGCGATCGGACCGTCGCCCTTGGCCAGCTGCTCCTTGATGTAGTCCGAGCCGAAGTTGACCTCCCACGTCATGGCGGAGGACGCCGATGTGATGACCGAGGAGACCTTGGAGAACTTGAGGGGCGTGTAGCCCCGTGCAGCGGGACTCTTGATGCCGCCGGTGCCGGGCAGACGGACGCTCACCTTCTGGCCGCCGTTGACAGTCATATCCACCGACTGGGCTGTCGTGGCCTGGGTGATGAGGAGCAGCGCCTGACCCGAACCCTTGAAATCCTTGAATCCTGTCGCCTTGAGGTCCTCAACCTTCTCGTTGAAGGTGCACTCCATGCTCTTCTCCGTCAGCATGCACGCGCCCACCTCGGTGGGCGTGCCGTTGTAGGGAAGGCTGAGGGGAACGGTTTTCGGGTACTCCAGGTTCTTGAAATAGGTGCCGACGTCGATGGAGAACGAGTCTCCCGGGTTGACGGTGGTCTTGGAGGCGTCCCACGTGTAGGACAGCTTGGCCACGTCCTGCGTCGTGAGACCCTCTGATGAGAAGTCGTTGCCGCTTCGGTCCGACTTGATCAGAGCAAGACCAGACAGGTCGACGTCGGCGTTGATGGCGGCTTGAGCCTGCAATGGCACGATCATGCTCGCAAGCAGTGTCAGGAGGGCGAGCCAAGCGGCCGTCGACTGCCCCCTAGACGCGACGCGTCTGAGATCGGCAGGAACCTGCATGTATACATCCTCTTCGCTAGGGATCGGCGGTCTGGGGACGACCGTGAGTAACTGGTGAAGAGTATCGCGAGGAGGAAATTCAGAACAAGCCTTGTGGTGCACCTGTCAGCGACTTCAAGAATGTTATCGGAACGTCATGAAAATGTTGTGAAAAAGAAATCTTGGAACTGTGTCAGAAGTGGCTTCCTTCGCGTTTTTGCTGCAGTTCGGAGGGTGTTCGAAGGGGTGGCAATCATCTGTGTTCGCCCAGCCTGGAGGCTGCTTGCCGCGATCCGAGAATAAGTGTTGGGGTATGAGTTTGTTTGTTTCAAGAAATATTGGTGTCCCCATATGAATTCCTTGCGAAATGAGGGGAGTATTTTCAGGGAGGCAGTCAGGAGAGGGTGTGGGGCGGTTTCGGCTGATGTCGAAGCTGCGGTGCGGCGGTTCGCCCATTGGCCTGACTCATGACGCGACTACTAAGCCTTGAGTTGTTCTCATGCTCGCCGGCGAGTGCGTGAGCCGGCAGGAGGCCACGCCCTGTTTCGATCGCTAAGAAAGCACATCGTCCCCTCGGCGCCTGCGGACGGACTCTCACGGAGTCTTGCGCCCACCTGCGCTTGATCCGTGCCAGGTGACCTCACCGGATGTGAGCGGAGGTCACGTACGCGAATAGACGTATCGACAGGGGAGTCGCAGGAGGCATCTGTAGGCTGTGCCCGGCTCAAACCCGCCCACGGTCCGGCCACGTACCTCCCGAGCCGGCCGCAGTCAGCCCACCACACTCAGCGCAGGAAGGGAACCCGGCAGCCTCATGACCATCGACATGATCGTCGCGATCATTGCCGCCTCGATTGTCGCCTACGTGATCGCCAACAGATTTCGCCTCATTGCCCCGGTGCTTCTGATCGCTGCGGGTGTGGGGGTCGCCTTCCTCCCGGTTGGGGAGGAGATGCACCTGCCCAGCACGGTGGTTCTGACGATCTTCCTGCCGATCCTGCTGTACTGGGAGTCACTGTCGGTCTCCCTCAACCGCATGCGCCGAAGCCTGCGCGGCATCATCCTCAGCGCCACGGTCCTCGTCGCCATCACCGCTGCCCTCATCGCCATCATCGGTGCCCTGATGGGGCTGAGCGTGGGCGCTGCCCTCCTCATCGGCGCCTGCCTCGGCCCTACTGACGCCACCGCCGTCTCCAGCCTGGGACGCGGCATCAACCCCAACGGCCGCACCGTCCTTCAGGCCGAGTCCCTCCTCAACGACGGCACTGCCCTGGTTGTCTTCGCCATCGCCCTCCAGACCGCGCAGGACTCCTCCGGCGTCACGGTCGGCCTCGTCGCCAAGGACCTCCTGCTGTCATTCGGCGGGGGCGTCGGTGTGGGAGCGGTCATCGGCGCCGTCGTCACCAAGATCGGCATCCGCGTCCGCACCATCACCGACGACCCCATGCTCGCAACGATCTCCGCCCTGGCCACCCCGTTCCTCACTTTCTTCCTCGCCGAGGAGATCGGTGGCTCGGGCGTCCTGGCCGTCGTCACCTGCGGCATCGTCGTCTCCCGCTTCGCCGCCCCGCACATGTCCCTGGGGTCGCGTGTCCTCGGGACCCCGTTCTGGACGATCCTCACCTACATCCTCAACACGATTCTCTTCGTCATGGTGGGCGTCGCGCTCCCCGGGATCGTTGCCGAGCTTCCTCTCGCCGACCTCGTCCGCGGTCTCATCCTCATCCCGGTCATTTACATCGCCATGGTGGCGGGCCGCTTCATCGGCCAACACCTCATCATCTACTCCATCCGCGTCCTCGACCGCCGCCCCGAGCAGCGTCTGCGCCGTACCAACTTCCGCGGCCGCGTCGTCTCCACGGTCGCCGGCTTCCGCGGCGCGATCTCCCTGGCCATGGCGCTGTCCATCCCGGTCGCCTTCGACGCCGCCGCCTACGCCGAGCGCAACCTCATCATCCTCATCGTCGCCGGCGTGACCCTCCTGTCCCTCCTCATCCAGGGGCTCGCCCTGCCCCACGTGGTCCGCTGGGCCAACGCCAAGCCCTCGGTCGGCATGCGGACGGCCGAGTCGATCGAGTCTCAGGAGACCGAGGCGCTTGCTGAGATTCTGAGCGACATCGTCAGCCAGATCGACGCTATCGCCGATCGCACCGGCGTCGACGACGACGCGGTCATCGCGGCTGTGCGCGCCGATTACGAGCGCCGCCACCGCTGCGTGAGCAACGTCGACGCCGAGGAGGAGGCGCGCGTCTACGGTGGCCCGGAGAGCACCCTGCGGCTCGCCGTCATCGACCATCTGCGCCGGCGTGTGCACGACCTGCGCTTCTCCGGCCGCATTGACGACTCCACCGCCTCCAACGTCAACCGGCGCCTCGACGTCGAGACCCTCCACATCAACGGCCCCATCGACGTCGAGTAAACCGACTGTCGTGCATCCGGCAAGGTTGTCTCCGGCAGGGGTCACGTCCTTATGACGGCGGCATTCCAAGGTTCTGGGCAGGAGTAGTCTTGCGCCGCCCCATCTCTCGAACATCCCAGAACGGAGCCCATGCGATGACGCATGACGAATCCTCCAACCCGCTCGTGCCTGCCGACGACGCCGTCGAATCCTCGACCAGCGACAACGAGACACTCTCCGACATCACGTCCGAGCAGGACGAGCAGGCCCAGAAGTTCGCCGCCGAGTTTCTCAAGAAGGTCATCCGACTCCGCGGCGTCCAGATCGACCGGGACGACTACCTGCGGCAGGAACTGCGCAAGCTCGGCGCCGACGACGACACCATTGCCCTAGCGCAGGAGACCACCCCGTTCCAGGCCGGCCTCACCCCCGCCCAGCTCGACGGCCTTGCGACCGCCACCATCGCCTTCGAAACCCGTAAGTCCGCCGCTATCTCGTTCGCGGCCGGGCTGCCGGGAGGCTTCGCGATGCTCGCAACCATCCCCGCCGATGTCACCCAGTACTACGTCCACGCCTTCCGGGTCATGCAGAAGCTCGCCTACATCTACGGCTGGAAGGACTTCCTGGGCGACCTCGACGAGATCGACGACGAGACACTCGGCAAGATGAGCCTCTTCCTGGGGGTCATGATGGGGGTCGGCGGGGCGGCATCATCCCTGACGACCTTCGCCAAGCAGGTCGCCCGCCCGGCACTCCAGAAGCAGATCGCCCAGCAGACCCTGACCAAGACCGCCTGGTACGGGCCCATGAAGCAGACGCTCAAGCTCATCGGCATCAAGATCTCCAAGGACTCCTTCGCCAAAGGTGTCACCAGGACGGTGCCCGTGATCGGTGGCGTCATTTCCGGTGGCATGACGCTCGTGGCACTCAGGACCCAGTCGACCCGCCTCCAGAAGCACCTGCGTGAGCTGCCCCCGCCGGGCGTCGATGCCGCCCAGTACCTCGCCGCGCTTGACGACCTGGACGCCCAGGCCGATGAGCCCGGTGCGCTTGCCGCTGCCCAGGCCAAGGTCAAGGGTGCCACCGGCGAGGCGGCCGCCCGGGTCAGGGGCATGGGTGGCTCGCTGCTGCGAAAGGCCCACCGGCGGCCCGCCGCCGATAACGTTCCCGATGGCACCTCGCCTGTCCGCCCTTCCCTGCCGATTGCCTCCGCCAACTCCGATCCCGACGGCGACGTGTCCACCCGCGCTTGATCCGTGCCAGGTGACCTCGCCGGATGTGAGCGGAGGTCACGCGCGCGAATCTCCCTGTCCAGCATGCTGTGGAGCTCCTGATCCACGTCAGATCAAACGACGAGGAGAGCGGCAGTGAGGGGCGGGGCGCCTTGCGCACCCCACCCCTCACATAGCGCTCAGAGCCGGTTCGGGCTCAGCCCGGCTCACTCCTTCGAGCGACGGGCCCGCAGAACCAGGTAGCCGCCCACGACCGCGACGGCCGCAAGGCCCAGGACCAGCAGCGCGTTGGTACCCGTCCGGGACAGGCTGCGGCCTGGCGCCGTCGCGGTCCCGGTCGCTGAGGCGCTCGGAGCGCCGGCGCTATCAGTCGGCTGCGCCATGGCACCGTCGGACGGCCGGTCGATCTCGTCGGGCTGGGTGCTGGGAGCCGGCGTGGCCCCCGAGGCCTGGCTCGGGGCCGGGCTCGAGACCGAGGGGGCCTGCCCCGTCGGCGTCGGCAGCGAGGTCGCGGCCGGGCTCGCCGTCGACGGCGCCCGTCCCGTTGCGCTCGGCGCAGGAGCAGAGCTCGCGTGCTCGCTCGGCCTCCCCGACGGCGCGGCGCTGGGCTGCTGGGTGGGCGCGGACGACGGCTCCGTCGTCGGCTCCTGCGAGGGCTCGGCGGACGGCCCCGCCCCTGCAGTGGGCTCGGCGGTGAGGACGCCAGCGGGGGCGCGAACTACGGCGGCATCTGGTACCGCAACNCGAGGGCTCGGGGGACGGCCCCGCCCCTGCAGTGGGCTCGGCGGTGGGAGCGGACGGCGCGCTGCTCGGCTCCTGCGAGGGCTCGGCAGACGGCTCTGGCCCCACGGTGGGCTCACTGCTCGGCGCAGTCGTCGGCTCGGCAGTCGGTGCAGTGGTCGGCTCAGCGCTGGGGGCTGTCGTGGGCTCGGCGGACGGTGCGGGGCTCGGTGACGGATCCAGGGCCTGCGCCTGCGTGCACTGGTCGCCGACCCAGCCCATGGTGAAGTTGCGGTACCAGATGCCGCCGTAGTTCGCGCCCCCGCTGGCGTCCTCACTGAGCAGACCGATGCTGCCGTCGGACTGCACCGCGATCGTCGTGTAGCCGACGAACGGCTCGTGGAAGACCTTCCCGGTCGCCCAGGAGGCGCCGTCGTCGCAGGACATCGAGATGGTGCCGCGGTCGCGCGACCACGGCCGCGGGTTCGGCGAGTGGCTCAGCAGCAGCACCTTGGCGCGCGGGTCGCCGGGGGCGGCGTTCGGGAAGGCCCGAATGATCTGGGCGTTGTCCACCGAGTCGGGCAGGTTCTTGTCGCTGGCCGGATCGCTCCAGGTCTGTCCGCCGTCGGTGGAGGTGGCCACCTTGCGGAAGCCGGAACCGTCCGAGGCGCGCGAGTTGAGCATGAGGGAGCCGTCGGAGAGTTCGACGACCTTGTTCTCGTCCATGCCGGTGCCCACCGGGGAGCCGGCCTGCCAGGTGGTGCCGTGGTCATCGGAGTAGACCGACACCGCCTGGACCGCGCCGCCCGCAGTCTTGATCGTGTACTGCTGCACCAGGCGTCCGGCGTGAGCGCCGTGCTGCATCTGGATGCCCTGGCCCGAGGCCGCGAAGCGCGAGACCCAGGGGTTGTCCTTCGTGATGTCCGCGGTGATGGTGCGGTGCGTCCAGGTCCACCCGTTGTCGGTGGAGGAGGAGACCTCGGCGTGGATGACGCCCCGGTCCTCGGGGTCGGTGCCGGCCCTTGAACCGCCCCAGCCCTGGTCGTAGGACTTGACGTGGAAGTTGAAGATCGTGCCCGTCTGGTGGTCGACGACGTAGCTCGGGTCGGAGTAGCCGACCTTCTGGCCCGTCTCAGTGCCCCGGTGGATGTAGGTCGGAGCCGACCAGGTCTTGACGCCGTCGGTGGAGCGTAGCTGGACGATGTGGTTGGGGTTGGGCGCGTCGCTGCCCTGGTTGCCGTTGTCCTTCGGCCGCTCGTCATAGGCCACCAGCACGTCGCCGTTGGGGGCGGTGGTGATCGCCGGGATGCGGTAGTTGTCGGTGGCCGTGTTGGCGGCCAGGTGCTGGGCCTGGCTCATCGAGGCCGGGAGGTCCGTGCTCGCGTCGGGGGCCGGGGTCGGCTCGGCCTGCGGGTGCTGGCCGACGACGCTGATCGGGTCTCCGGTGGCGGTGAGCGTCTGGAGGGCGGCGCCGTCGGTGCCGGTCGCCGTCAGGGTGATCGACGGCGTCCACCGGCCGGCGTCGACGTCGGTCTGCGTAATCGTGTGGGTGAGCGGTTTGCAGTTGTAGACCGCGCCCTTGCCCGGCTTGAGGCCCGCCCAGTGGCACTGGCGGGCCAGGTCGTCGAAGGAGGAGTCGGTGGCGGCGACGTTGATCGTCTTGTCCGACACCGAGCGGACGCGCACCGTGTAGCTGACGGTGTCGCCCAGCTTGTAGGTCTCCTGACTCGCCGACGGTGTGAAGGACTCGACTCGCAGCGAGGCGGGCGTGACCGGGCTCGTCGCGCCGCTGATCGTCTCCGGGGTGTTGAGGGCCTGCCCGGCGTAATTCACCGCCTTGACCTCGTAGGCGATCTGCGGGGTGAAGCCGCCGGCCTGGAGGTCCTCGGCGGTCACCGTGTGCGTGGCCAGGCCGGCGCAGTCGGTCTTGGTGACCCCGGCGGGGACGTTGCGCCACCGGCACTTGGAGACGTTCCCGGACAGGTTCGTCGAGGCCGGGGCGTAGGAGTGGGCCTCGACGCTGGTGTTGGTGAGAGTGATGTTGAAGATCATGACGTCGCCGACGGCGTAGAGGCCGTCCTCAGGGGCGTTCACCTGAGTGATGGCGACGTCCATCAGGCCGTCGGCCGTGGGCGCGGCGTGTGCCGGTGGTGCGACGGCGATCATGCCGGTGACGGCCAGGGCCAGGGATCCCAGGAAGGCGGATAGGCGCCTTAGGGAGGAGGGATTCTTCGATGTCATACGTGATCCGTTCGGGAAGGCGAGGCGGCCTTGCCTGCGCCGGGGGAGTGGTGACGACAGATGTCAGACGTCTCACGGTAAGGTAACGGATGGTTGCGATTCTGCAAACTCGGGCGGGTCGCCGACGGCACACATGGCCTGCTCGTTCGCATCGTGATGCCTCGGCGGGCTGGGCGTGAGCGGGAGTCGCGTACACATCGACGTTTTCTTCATAAACGACGGTGGGGTCTGGTGGTGGATGCACCGCTCGTGGGAGGGGTGTTTTGTGTCTGGGGCTTGGTTTGGTCAGGGTGTGCGTCGTGATGCGGTGGCGCGGGTGGTGGCTGGTGAGTCGGCTTCGGCGGTGGCTCGGGATCTGGGGTGCTGTCGTGGGTCGGTGAGTCTGTGGTGCCAGGCGGCGGGGGTGGAGCTGGTAGGCGGACGACGGGGTGGGACGGTCCAGTCCGACCAGGCCAGACGTGTCAAGGTCGCCCAGGCGGTCCTGGCCGGAGCAACGCTGACCCGGGCGGGAGCCGCGGCCGGGGTGAGCCGGGACAGCGCGAGGCGGTACTGGCACGATCAGGCCGTGGAGAGTGCAGCAACGGCATCAAGGCGCTCATCAAGACGCTCGTTGGGGCGGCGGGGGCGTGGGGGCTGGTCGGTGTCGGCCTGCTCGGGNCATGACAGACTGTGCGTGTGCGTACCGGTGAGAACCCCTCGCAGACCGCCTTCGACCGCCCCGACGACGCCCGTCGCATCCCGCGGGCCGGCTCCTCGGAGCCTCTCGGTCGGTCCAGCCAGTCGAGTCAGACCGATCCGACGGCTCCCGCGGCGCCCGTGAGCGCGCCCAGCCTGACCGCCCTGCCCGACGACCACTCCGACGAGCTCGAGCCCTCTCCGCGCGAGGAGTGCGGCGTCTTCGGCGTGTGGGCCCCCGGCGAGGAGGTCTCCCGCCTGACCTACTTCGGCCTGTACGCCCTCCAGCACCGCGGTCAGGAGTCGGCCGCCGCCATCGCCCGCTCCTTGGGGCGGTGCCGTCAGACCGTCTCACGGGAGATCGCCCGCAACACCGGCCCTGACGGGGTCTACCGGGCCCCGGGGGCCTCGGTGGCGGCCCAGGAGCGTCTGGCCCGCCCCAAGGCCAGGAGGCTCGAGGCTGATCCCGTTCTGCGTGCCGAGGTGGTGGCCCTGCTCGAGGACGGGGCCAGCCCCCGCCAGATCAGCGCGCGCCTGCGCTGGGCCCACCCCGACAATGAGTCCATGCGCCTGTCTCATGAGCAGATCTACCAGGCCCTCTACGTCCAGGGCGCCGGGAGCCTGCGCCAGCAGCTGCGGGTGGACAAGGCCCTGCGCTCAGGGCGTACCCGACGCCTGCCCCGCTCACCGCTGGCCGGCCTGCCCCGCAGGTCCAGGCGCCCCTGGATCGAAGGGGCCCAGATCAGTGTGCGCCCGCCCCAGGCCGCTGACCGGGCCGTGCCGGGCCACTGGGAGGGCGACCTGGTCATCGGCGCCGGCGGGCGCAGCGCCCTGATCACCCTGGTGGAGCGCACCAGCCGCTTCGTGCTCATACACCGCCTGGGCGGGGGCCACGACTCCCAGACCGTCACCACTGCCTTGCAGACCATGGTCGCTGACCTGCCCCGGGCCGTGAGGGCCTCGATCACCTGGGACCAGGGAAGCGAGATGGCCCAGCACGCCGCCTTCACCGCCGTCACCGACATCCCGGTCTACTTCGCCGACCCCCACAGCCCCTGGCAGCGCCCCACCAACGAGAACACCAACCGCCTGATCCGCGAGTACCTCCCCAAGGGCACCAGCTTCACCACCATCACCGACACCCAGATCCAAGACATCCAGGACCGCCTCAACCGCCGACCCCGCATCGTCTTGAACGGACAGACCCCAACTGAGAAACTCAACGACATCATCAACGGTGCAAACACCACCTGACTCCACCGTCANACACCCAGATCCAAGACATCCAGGACCGCCTCAACCGCCGACCCCGCATCGTCTTGAACGGACAGACCCCAACTGAGAAACTCAACGACATCATCAACGGTGCAAACACCACCTGACTCCACCGACGCGGCTCCGGGTCATTTATGAAGAAAACGTCGATGTGAAGGTCGGCTTGGGCTTGGCGGCGACTTAAAAAGTGAACTAGGTCACTAATCCGTCTGTCTAATGCCCGCTGCGACGGACGGAAATCGCACCTGCCTATAGTCTTTCCGCCACTGGACATCAGATGTCAATGAAGACGTCGGCCGTGGCGCATGTCAACGAAGAAGGTGCACCACCTCATGACCACCACAGCCTCCCCGGGCCACAAGGTCTCCTCCCCGGGCAAGCAACCCAGCCCGCAGGCCCGCGCCGCCGCCCGGCGCTATGCCACGGTCCTGGCCGGCCGCATCGGCATGGCCGTCACCCGTGTCGCCGGGCTGGCGGCGCGGGTAGGGACACACTCGAACGTGGACTGGCCCGTGGTGCTGGCCTTCGCGGCGGCATCGATGGTGGGAGGCCTCCTCGGTGGGCCGCTGATGAAGCGCGCCCCGGCCTCGATCCTGACGACCGCCTTCGGCGTCCTGCTCCTGGGGGTGTGTGTCGTGACCGCCTACGACCTCCTGAGCGCCTGAGTAGCCGGCGGGTGCCGCTGTGCCGCGCCCTTCACCCCGCCTTCGGCGAGATCCGGCGGCGAGTCATCGAGTCCCTCACCAGCGAGGCCTTCTATGAAGCAGAATGAATGTGATTGTCAGTATCGACATCTGTGGTGCCGTCTCCTAGGGTGGGGCCATGATCGGCTCAGGGGTTCAGGAGACTCTCTTCTTCCCACTTCTGGGGCGGGCTCGTGCTGCGCAAAGCTGGCCGAGCTGTTTCCAGGACTCCTGGTCCGAGCGCTTGGTCTCGATGGTTTCCACCGTCCGCCCTGGCATCGAGGATATGGATTTGGGTGAGATGCCCGCCGCCGTCTACGCCTTGCGCCACCTTGCCGCTGTGACGGAGATCCGGCGCTACCTGGATACCCACCCCGAAGCCGCCGTCGTCGATCTCGGCTGCGGACTGGATCGTCTCGTTGACGAGGTCGACAACGGTCGGGCGCTGATCTACAACCTCGACTTCCCCGACGTTCTCGAGTCCAGACGCACCTGGGCCGAACCCCATGAGCGAGAGCGGGAGCTTCCCTTCCCCCTCACCGATCACCGCTGGATGGATGAGGTCGACGCCAGCGGCGGACTGATTGCCGTGGCATCCGGGGTCTTCTACTTCCTGGAGAGCGGCTCGGTTCAGTGTCTTGTCGACGCGATGGCCCGCCGCTTTCCCGGTGGCCGTCTGGTCTACGACGCCGAGTCCCCGGAGATGGTCGCGATGAGCGAGCAGGCCGTGCGGGATCGAGGAATCGATGCGGCCCCCATGCCCTTCCGGGTCGCCGACCCCTGCGCCGCACACACCTGGAGCTCCCACGTCTCCCAGATCAGGGTGAACTTCGACCTGTCCTCCTACGCCGCCGATCCCTCAGCTCTTCCTGCACAGGTGCTCGAGGGCTTCGCCCACATGAGGCAGGGCCGGGCTCTCTATGAGGTCGTCGCTGATTTTGCCGTCGCAGGGGAGCCCCGCTGACACGTTGATCGAGGCGTGCTCGCCTTCTGAGGTGAGGCCTGAGAGACTAAAGGCATGCGAATCGCCATCGGCGCTCCAGGCAACGGAGCCCTCCTGAAGGAGGCCATCGAAGAGCGGTTGGTCGAGGATGAGCGCGTGAGCGACGTCGTCGACCTGTCCGCACCGGACATCACCTACCCGGAGGTCTCCTTCCGGGTCGCCAGAGCGGTCGCCGAGGGGCGGGTCGACCGCGGTGTGCTCATCTGCGGGACCGGCGTGGGAACCGCCATCGCCGCCAACAAGGTCCCGGGAGTGCGCGCGGCGA
Organism: Actinomyces sp. Marseille-P3109; assembly: GCF_900323545.1. Lineage (NCBI taxonomy): Bacteria > Bacillati > Actinomycetota > Actinomycetes > Actinomycetales > Actinomycetaceae > Actinomyces > Actinomyces sp. Marseille-P3109. The sequence continues at coordinate 2,050,489 of NZ_OOHN01000008.1, read as the reverse complement.
CCGCGCACGACCTGCTCACCGTGCGTGGCTCGGTGGAGAACTACGATGCCCAGATCCTGTGCTTGGGGCAGAACGTCATCGCGCCGCCCGCCGCCTGGGCGCTCATCGATGTCTGGCTCGACCTGCGCCACGACCCCACCAGCAGCTACGGTCCCAAGGTCGGCGAGATCGTCGCCTACGAGGCACACCTTCACTCCTGACGTTGGACACCGTTCCGCACATCTTGGCCAGTCTTGCTGTGAATGGGACCTCGGTGCCCGGTTCTCGACCTCCGTGAGGAACCTCGCGCGAACTTGCATTGAGTGCAAAGCTGCATTGAGTGCAAGATGAGTGTGTGACTGGAACCGACCTGCGCGCCGCTCAGGCACGACGCACCCGCACCGCCATCCGCGCCGCCGCACTCACCCTGACCAAGGAACGCGGCTACGCGGCCATGACGGTCGACGACGTCGCCGCTCTCGCCGGCGTCTCCCGGCGCACCGTCTTCAACCACTTCTCCTCCAAAGCCGACCTCCTCGTCCTCGGCCCCGAGGCTCCCGAGCCGCAGGCCCTCGAAGCCTTCGTCAACGGCACCGGAACCCTCCTGGAGGACCTGGGGGCCCTGCTCGCCTCCGGTGCTGAGGCCGTCGAGTCCGAGCGCGGCTGGCTCCTGTCATTCCCTGAGATCGTGAGGGACAACCCCGAGGTCGAGCGCGCCATCCACGAGCGCCTGCGTACCGTCGCCCTGTCCTTGATCGACGCCGCCGGCCGCCGGCTGGGAACCGCTCCCGACGACCCGCGCACCCGCGCTGTCGTCGCCCTGGCCATGGGCATCCAGCGCAGCTCCGTGGACCTGTGGTCCGGGCGCGCCCACCCCTGGGAGCAGGGCGGCCCGGAGCCCTCCGCCGATGCCGAGGCCCCCACCGTGCGGAACGAGTGCCCCGAGGTCCGGCTGGCCGAGGCCATTCATGTCATGACCAGGGCCATCGCCGACGTCGTCGCCCAGCCTCAAACCGGAGGGAGACCTGACAGCGCCCCCGGCGGGCCGCCGACGGACCCGCCCAGATGACCTCGTGCCCCGCACCTCAAGTTTTTCCTTTCCATCCTTACCCACCTATCTCGTCCGCAAAGGTTCTAGCCGTGACTCAAACCGTCTCGACACCGGCACCCACCGGTACCGCCCACCACGAGCCGGGGGCCGATTTCCATCCCGACCGCCGCTTCTGGGCGGTCTACGCCTCGCTCCTGGTCGTCATGTTCCTGTCCGCCATGGATCAGACCATCGTCGGCACCGCCCTGCCCACCATCGTGGGCGACCTCGGCGGCGCCGCCCACATGGCCTGGATCCTGACCGCCTACACCCTGGCCATCACGGTCGCCATGCCCGTCTACGGCAAGCTCGGCGACCTCGTGGGCCGCAAGAACCTCTTCCTGGTGGCCATCGCCCTGTTCCTGGCCGGCTCGGCCCTGTGCGGCACCGCCGACACCATGACCCAGCTCATCATCTACCGCTTCATCCAGGGCCTGGGCGGTGGCGGCCTCATGATCTCCTCCCAAGCGATCACCGGCGACCTCATCCCGCCGCGCGTACGCGGCACCTACATGGCCCCCATGGGAGCCATGTTCGGCATCGCCTCCATCCTGGGGCCCATCATCGGCGGCTGGCTGACCGACTCGGTCTCCTGGCGCTGGACCTTCTGGATCAACCTGCCGCTGGGCGTTCTCGCCTTCATCGCCATCGCCCTGGTCCTGCGCCTGCCCAGCAGCCATCTGACCAGCCCCATCGACTGGTGGGGGCTCCTCCTGCTGAACGCCGGTGCCGTCGCCATCGTCCTCATGGCCACCTGGGGCGGCAACCAGTACGAGTGGACCAGCCCCGTCATCATCGGCCTGGGCGCCGCCGGCCTGGCCTGCTGGGGACTGTTCGCCCTCGCCGAGACCCGTGCCGCCGACCCCATCCTGCCCTGGTCGATCCTCACCAGCCGCACCTTCATCGTCTCTACGGTCGTCGGCATGCTCGCGATGGGCGGCATGATCGGTGTCCTGAGCTACCTGCCCACCTACCTCCAGATGGTCTACGGGTACTCGGCCACCGCCTCCGGCCTGCTGCTGGTGCCTATCACGGTCGGGATGCTCGTGTCCTCGATCCTCTCCGGCGTCCTCGTCTCACGCACGGACCGCTACCGGATCTACCCGATCCTCGGCCCGCTCATGGCAGCCGGCGCGTCCTTCTGGCTCTCCCGCCTGACGACGTCGTCCCCAGTCTGGCAGATCTCCGCGGCCACCTTCATCATGGGGGCGGGCGTCGGGCTGTTCTTCCAGCTCCTGGTCACCGTGGTTCAGAACGCGCTCCCGGCCCGGCACCTGGGCACGGCCACCAGCGGCAACAACTTCTTCCGCGAGGTCGGTGTCTCCCTGGGCGCCTCGCTCATCGGCGCGGCCTTCTCCTCCGGCCTCACCTCCAACCTCACCGATCGGATCGGGGCGCTGGCCCGCAGCGCGGACCCGGCCGTCCTGGGGTCGCTGGCCCAGTTCAAGGACGCCGACACCTCCTCGCTCACCCCTGCCCTGGTCAACAAGCTGCCCACCGCCCTGCACGACGCCGTCGCGAGCTCCTACGCCGACGCCCTCCTGCCGATCTTCGGCTGGATGATCCCGCTGTTCGTGGCGACCTCCGTCATCGCGCTCTTCCTGCCCGAGGTGCCCCTGTCCCAGAAGACCGCGATGGAGCAGATCGCCGAGGCCGAGAACGAGGCTGAGTCCGAGGTCAACGAGCCGACGCCGCGGGAGCCGGATCGTGCGGAGGAGCCGACGGAGCAGGAACCGGACATGGAGACGGCGGAGCCGGAGTCGGCGGCCGACGCAGAACGATGACACCGTAGGCTGGGGTCAGCATGGGCACGAAGGCGAAGAGGAAGTAGTCCTTGAGGAAGGCCAGCGACAGTCCCGTGGCGATCATGTAGATCAATCCGGTGCCTGCGCCTGCCGTGACTCGCAGGACCATGCGTGCGGGGAGCCAGGTGAACACTGTCCAGGCGAGCGCCGCACCACCGCACAGAATGGAGACCTCCACGACCGGGAACACCTCACGCAGCGACGACCACCAGGCGCTCACCGCAAAACCGGCCATGGATGCCCAGGCCAGAGCGGCAGCCCCCCATGTAGTCACAGCCGATGAGGGGTACCTTCCCGAGACCCACAGGGCGAGCGCGGTCAGGAGGGGGATGAAGGCGAGGTGCACGCCCGCAGCACCGGCCGCCCGGTTTGGGACTGCCGAGGCGATTGCTCCCACTCCGAGCACGACGGCGCTCACCGCCAGGAGTCGTATCCACGTGATTCTGCGTCCGGAGAGCATGCTCACCGTTCTGGATCCCGACCGGGGCGTGGTCGATGGAACCGCCGGATACGGGGCAGGCGCGGGCCTGCTGACGGCACTGATGACGATGAGCCCGATGATGCCGGGAAGATTCCCCCATCCCGGAAACAGGAGGAGGCTCCAGAGCGGGGGAGAAGTCAGTGCTCCCACGAGCAGCCCGACGGCGGCACGCAGGCCGGGATCCATCCTCCGACAGGCGGACAGGCCGTCAATGAGGACTCCCACAGCAGCCGCCCCCAGGCTCCAGGAGACGAAGAAAAGTGCCACCGAGACGTGATCGTTCCACTGGCTCCAGGTACCCGATCCCGCGTTGATCGCGCTGACCAGGCCCAGTATGGCGAAGGTGGCACTGGAGATCAGCGCAAGCACCAAGATGCCTGCGGCGTACGCGGTGTGCTGCGCGGTCGCCGCGGCCCGCTCGCGCAGAAGGCTGATGACGCCGATTGCCAGGAGAAACCCGATCAGGCAGGACAGTGCGGTCTGGATGAAGAACGGAGGGTCCTCCCTCCTCCCTGGCAAGAGGTCGGCAGTCAACGTGAGGGCCGTCAAGCCCATGTAGGTCACGAGCGCCAGGATCCCGCATGCCAGGGCCGTCCTGCGGCCGAGCCGGGCTCCGATGCGATGGCTCACGGGGTGTGCTTCATGAACGAAGGCATCCCGGGCACGGGTGTCAGGAAGGCCACCGGGTGTCACGGTCTTCTCTGAATGGACGTGTGATCCCGGGTGTTGTGGAATGTCCGCGTGAAGGGCGTACTGGGAGGGCTGCGATGTCGGTGTCGTTGGTGATGCCGATGGTGCCGGTGGCTGCTGGTGCCCTGGCCGTTTGAGGACGAGCGACAGAATGACGAGGACCAGGGAAGGACCGAAGACCCAGAACGGAATCAGGGCCGTGATGGCCATCATCGCCGCGACGGGAATCCCTACCATGATGGCGACCGAAGTGCGCAGCGCCGCGTGCATCCGGGTCCCGATACTCAGGGTGCCGTTGACGATGACCGCCACGGCGAGCACTCCCATGACGCCGTAGGTCGCCATCAGAGGCATACGCAGACGACCGAGGAGTGGGACGGGAGCACCGGTGTCGATAGCCGCGAAAGCGATCATCCATGCGATATTCGACACCGTTGCCACTATGCAGGTCAGCACCGTCATCGCGGCGGCGACGAATGCGTGGGGCGCCGGCAGCACTCCGCGCTCACGCACCAGCCCCAGGTATCCGGGGACCACGACGGCCCCGGAGAGGGGCGTCATGGCCGAATAGGCCCAACTGAAAATCGTATCGTCGCCCTGGCCTTCCATAATGACTGCGATGCCGAAGAGGGCAAAACTTATCAGACACAGTATGAGGCCGGTCACTGCGCACCGCAGGGCCGCCTGCATTCCCAATCTGGTCCCCATCCCGTGGAGGAAGACCGACCACCGTTGCCCAACCGTGGGGCGACTGCGCCCCAGTGCCTCGGCCTCGTCGAGCATGATGCCGAGCAGGACCTCGCCGTGGTGAGCCCGCCAGCTCCTCGGGTACCACCGGAGGAGCTGGCGGTAGTACTGCTCCTCCACCATCTCAGGCCACCCCCCAACGTGCGGTCTGCGGCCGAGGGCGCGCGGCGCTCAGGCCGGCCCGAGCGGCTCTTACGGAACGCTCCAGCGCCTGCGTCTCGGCGGCCAGCAGGTCGATGCCGGTCTCGGTGATGCGGTAGTAGCGCCTCGCCCTCCCGTCGACGACCTCCTGACCGTCGGAGCGGATGAGGTCCTTGCCCTCCAGGCGCTCGAGGGTCGCGTACAGGGTGGTGGGCTTCAGACGGGCCGCGCCGTCGGAGAGCAGCGCCGTCTCCCGCAGGATCTGGTAGCCGTGCCGGCGCCCGTTGGCGAGCGAGGTGAGAATCCAGAAGGCCGAGGAGGACAGTGACATGGGTACGAGTATATGACCGAATCGGTAATATGTCAGAGGAGGGTTGGTGGGGGTTGGGAGCGCCCCGTTCTAGAAGTGGTCCCAGGTCCGTGCCGAGGCTCTCTCGCGCCTGGTGCGCATGGGCTGCGCGGTTGAGTGTGCCGACTCCCGCATCCAGGTCGAGGACCGGGTGGCCCAGTACTTCCACGTCGGCTGGGGCTGCGTCGCCTGTTCCCGTCGTGCAGTACAGTCGCCATCGAGCGGTAGCCGGAGGAAGGATGAGACGGTGGTTGAACGGAAGCTCAGGCGGCTCCCGCCGGTGGTGGTCCTGTCGGCGGCCGCGCTGGCACAGAGGACCATGGCACGCGGCCGGAGAGTGACGCCGTCGTCGATGGCGGTGGCTGCTCCCGTACTCGGGATCTCGATATGCGCGCTCGCCGGGAGTGCGGGCAATTTTCTTCGGCACCGCACAACGGTCGATCCGGTGAGGGTCGAGCGCGCGCAGCACCTTGTTGTGGACGGTCCCAACCGGCTGACGCGCAATCCCATGTACCTGGGTCTGGCAGGAACGCTGCTCGCGCACGCGATCGCGCGCAGGAGCCCGTCCGCCGTGATCCCGATGATCGGCTTCGTCTGGCTGATCGACCGCTATCAGATCCCGGCCGAGGAGAAGGCCCTGGAGACGAGGTTCGGACGGGCGTATCTCGACTACAAGGAGGCCGTTCCTCGTTGGCTGAATGTCCCTGGCTCATCGCCGGGCGACCTCGGCCGCGAGTCGAGGATGCGCCGCTGACGAGGCAAGCCCCTTGACGATGATCTGCTGGACGAGGTCGCCAACATTGGTGGTCGGCCGGGCCGATGCTGTCGTCTTTACCCAGAAGGCCTTGGGTGGAGCGAGCCTCGCGGAGAGGCTCAAGGTCCACGGGCTGCCTGCTCAACTCATCCCCACCGGGCCGCCGACGAACGCCTTCCGGGCTCCGTTCGCCCTGGTTGCGCCGCCGCCATCGCCCGCATCGAACAGGCGTTGAGCTGAGGGGGAGTGGCCGGAGCCGGGTGACGCGGCTCGCACGAGCGGGCGGAATGACCCGACCATTCTCGTAGTTGAAGGTTGCATGAAATCATTCGGGTTCCTCAGCTTCGGACACTACGGACACGGTCGCGGCCCTGGCGACCCCGACGCCGCTCAGGCGCTCAAGGACGCCGTCGAGATCGCGGTCGGCGCCGACGAGATCGGCGTCAACGGCGCCTACTGGCGCGTCCACCACTACGCCCGCCAGGCCGCTGCGCCCATCCCGCTGCTCTCGGCGGCCGGCGCCCGCACCAAGCGCATCGAGGTCGGCACCGGCGTCATCGATATGCGCTACGAGAACCCGCTCTACCTGGCTGAGGAGGTCGCCGCCCTCGACCTGCTCACCGACCAGCGCATCGCCATCGGCATCTCCCGCGGATCGCCGGAGCAGGCGCGGCGCGGCTGGGAGACCTTCGGCTACGCCGGCAGCGCCGACCCGCGCGGGGCTGACGTCGCCCGCGCTCACACCGCCCAGTTCCTCGACGCCGTCCGGGGCGTCCCGCAGGCAGACCTCGACACCAGCGGCGGTATGGCCCCCGGCGCCAGCACCCGCCTGCGCATCGAGCCGCACGCCCCCGGCGTGGACCGCCGCATCTGGTGGGGCGCCGGCTCACGCGAGACCGCCGAGTGGACCGCTCGCCAGGGCCTGAACCTCATGAGCTCGACCCTCCTGACCGAGGCCACCGGCGAGGGCTTCTCCCACCTCCAGGCCGAGCAGATCCGCCGCTACCGTGAGACCTGGAAGGAGGTCGGCCACGACTGGACCCCGCGCGTGAGCGTCTCGCGCTCGATCTTCCCGATCGTCTCCGACGTCGACCGTAGGTTCTTCGCCCTGCGCGGCGAGGACTCCCGCGACCAGATCGGCGTCATCGACGGCCTGCAGTCGACCTTCGGGCGCACTTACGCCGCCGAGCCCGACGTCCTCATCGAGCAGCTGACGCAGGACGAGGCGCTTCACGCCGCCGACACCGTCATGCTCACCATCCCCAGCCAGCTCGGTGTCGACGTCAACCTCCACATCCTCCAGGCCTTCGCCGAGCACGTCGCCCCCGCCCTGGGCTGGCAGCCCAACACGGCCGGTCCTGTGACGGGATGCGCCCTGGAGGACTAGCAGCCCGACGGTGCCCTCTGCTCAGGACTGCGTCACCTCGCCGCCGCGGTCGGCCGGAACCTTCCGGCCGACCGCGATACGGTTTCGCCGTGGGGGACGCGGGGGAGGAGGCTCAGGTGGTCGTGTGGATGGAGCGCCACCAGGTGGCCCTCTACCTGAGCGCTCTCGCGGCCGGCGCCGTCCTGGGGCTGACCGTCCCGGCGCTGCGCAGCCTCCTTGAGGCAGCCATCACCCCGGTCCTGGCCGCACTGCTCTACGCAACCTTCCTCGGCGTCCCCTTCAACCGCCTGCGGGCCGCCTTCTCCGACGCCAGGTTCATGACGGCACTCCTGGTGGTCAACTTCCTCGCGGTGCCGGCAGTGGTGCTGCCCCTGTCCTGGCTGGTCGCCGATGAGCCGGGGCTCCTGGCAGGCACTCTCCTGGTGCTCCTGGCGCCCTGCGTCGACTACGTCATGGTCTTCACTCGCCTGGCCGGGGGAGCCTGGTCGCGCACTCTGGCGTCATCCCCGGTGCTCATGCTCGTTCAGGCCCTCGTGCTGCCCCTGTGGCTGGCGCTCGCGGCCGGAACCTCCAGCTCTCCAGGGGGCGGCATCAGCTGGTCGCCCTTCGTCCAGGCCTTCCTGGTCATGATCGCGTTGCCGCTGGTCCTGTCGGTACTGACCCGGCAGGGCGCCGGGAGCTCCTCCTCGGTGGCGCGGTGCTCCCAGGCGCTGGCCGCAACGTCGACGTCGCTCATGGTTCCGCTCATGATGGTGACCCTGGCGCTCGTTGTCGCCTCGCAGGTTCCTCAGGTCGTCTCCCGGCCCGACGTCGTGGCCCGGGTTATTCCCCTCTTCGTGGCCTTCGCGCTCATCATGCCGGCTGTCGGTGACGCTATCGGCTGTCTGGCCCGCCAGGGGCGCGAGGAGCGTCTTGCTCTCGCCTTCTCCGGAGTCACCCGCAATTCCCTGGTAGTTCTCCCACTTGCTTTGTCTCTGTCCGATTCTATGAAGGTTGTGCCGATTGTCGTGGTTACTCAGACGCTGGTGGAACTGATTGTCATGGTGATTGATGTCCGCTTGCTTCCTCGTCTGATTCGTTAGCCGGAGGAGCCGATGTGCGGATGTGTGAGACATGGGCTCCGTGCGGAGTGATGCACAGGTGCGGGCGCGGCGGGAAGCGCTATTGGTGTTGAGGGCGCGCCGATACTCGTGGCACACGGCAGGGACCGGCTTGGCGAGAGATCCTTGCGAAGACTCAGCGAATAAATCGGCGCAACAATGACGAGACCTGTGGGTCCGGGGCGATCCCGGGACCCACAGGCCCGTGTCATTGAGGATGGCATCGCCCTGGATTCCCATAACTCCAGGGGGACGCATCCTCCTTCGCCAGAGCGGTCCGCGCCGGGCTCCCTATCAACCCGAGCAGCCTCGAAATCCGATCGGTCGTCGGGCTCCCCAACCCTCGCGACCGGTTCCGTCCGGCGGCAGTCACTATGTAACCCGCCGCTCCTGTGGGAGCACTTCAATGCACCTGAAAGTCTTCTGGGAAGTCTCTCTGTGTTTTTGATCTGTTTTCATCAGATTCCTTGCTGAGGTTTCGGTGGTATGCAGTCGAGTGCGTCCCTGCTATTGACTTTAAAACGCATAGGCATTCATTGTCGCCTCGCTATGGGCTCTGTTGCCAACGTTTTGCGGCTCCTGTTGTGACGGGTGGAAGGGATTGCTGAGTCGGCGTGGCGGCGACTCGACAAGAAGTCGTTACGGCGACGTTAAATGATCTTGCGATGATGGGCGGAAAGATGCACATCCCGCCCTGAACGCGCCGGGATGGCCGTGCGACCGGTCAAATATGGTGAATGATCAGGTCACATCTCGGAAACGGGGTGTATTGTTCAGCCGTCCAACAGGAAATCAGTGGGCGGAAGGCGAAGGTCACCCGTCTCACCGCGCCAGACGCCGTCGCGCCCCGATCTCTCCAAGGAGCACTTGACTATGCCACAGGTCACCGGAGCCACCCACGAGGTGGGCGTGGACCAGCTGTTCTTCTCCACCACAGACGCGCGCGGCGTCATCCGCCACTCGAACAACGTGTTCATCGAGCTCTCCCGCTACCGACGCGACGAGCTCTCCGGTGCCCCGCACAACATCATCCGCCACCCGGAGATGCCCGGCGGAGCCTTCAAGGCCATGTGGGACACCCTTAAGACCGGCAGCCCCTTCGCCGCCTACGTACGCAACCTCGCCGCCGACGGCAGTGAGTACGACGTCTTCGCCACCGTCACTCCGCTGTCCGACGGCGGCTACCTCTCGGTGCGTACTCGACCGGTGTGCACTGACCTGTTCGACACCGCCAGCGCCATCTACCGCGAGGCCCGTGCCGTCGAGGACCAGGCCATCACCAACGGCGCTAACCGCCGTGCGGCGGCTGAGCAGGGGCTCGGCCGCATCGCCGAGCTGCTGGCCGGGGCGGGACTGTCCTCCTATGAGGAGTTCCAGAACGCGGCCCTGCCGGCGGAGGTGACGCGACGCGAAGAGCTCTCCGACGGCATCCCGGTGCGCCCCGGCGCCACCGGGGACCTGCGCGTCATGCTCGACTCGGTCACCACCATCGCCACCGGGCTCGACTCCTGGATGTCCGGCCAGCAGCAGCTCGCAGAGCTCTCCGCCTCGCTCAAGGCCGCCGGCAAGGGGTTGACTCAGACCCTGGAGGACCCGCGCCTGCGGCCTGAGCGGATCGCCGCCCTGGACCGCACCGACCCCAGGGTCAAGCCTCTCGCCGACCTGCTGGACCTGTGGACCCAGATGCAGGGCCTGGTCAGCCCTCTGGTCGCCCGGCTCGTCGACACCCTGGCCCAGCTCGACACCAACGGTGCCCGGACCGGGTTCCGTATCGCTCTGGCCCGCCTGCACGCCACCATCACGTCACTGTTCACCGTTGAGCTCATCGACGGCGTCGGCGACCCGCAGTACTCGGCCGAGGCCATCCCTGACCTCATCGAGTCCCTCAACGACGGCGTGGCCGAGATGGAGCGTCAGGCCCAGGCCCACAGGGCGCTCGCAGCCCAGGCGGTCGCCTACATCGGCGAGGCCAGCCGCATGATGACGATTCCCAACCAGCTCCTCATGCTGTGGACCGGGTCCCCGGCCTCGGCCGACCCGGCCCTGCCCGCCACGGCCGCCGAGCTGTCCGCGGCCGCCTCCGGTGTGGTCGAGTCCGTCGGCCATCGCCTTGCCGAGCTCGACGATCTCGCCGCCCGCTGCCAGGCCATCAACGTCGTCGACGGCGCCGCCGACCTGAGAGGCGCCCTGAGGTCCTTCACGACGGCGGCCAGCGCAGTCGCCCCGAGCTGAGTCCTCCGGCACTCCCGGAGCGGGGACATGCACGGGCAGAGCGCGAACGCCGCCCAGGTACACAACGGCGCCGGTTGGTGAACGCTTCCGTTCACCAACCGGCGCCACTGTGCTGAGCGAGCGCCGGCGCAGGCTCGCCGTCCCCTGGCCCGAGCTCAGTGCTGGTCGGTCTCGGAGTGCGGATCCTCCGGGCTCGTTGCGTCAGTGGAGGCCGTCCCCGGGGCATCCATGCCTTGCTCCTGCACGGGGCTTGCTGGTAGGGTGTACCCGTACGCCCCTGGCTGCTGCGGCCCGGAAGACCCCGTCGTACTCGAGTCACCCCCGAAGGCCGCCTGCGCGACCGGCTCGGTGCGAACCGGGACCGGGGAGGCCCAGCGCAGCTCGTTGCGGGCAGTCTCGTAGGTCAGGCCCGGGTAGCGGCCGAACTGCTCCTCGCTGGGCACGCTCGTGGTGGTGGAGTCCAGCACCGAGAGCATCTGATCCGGCGTCGGCCAGGAATCGGAGCGCTGGTAGCCACTGGGAGCCGAGGGCGGGAACCAGGCGGTCGACTCCGGCGGGCGGACCATGATCCGCCCGGGGCGGCTGCGGTCGCGCAGGGCGTGGGCGCGCCAGGTGTTGATCGGGTGGGTGGAGAGCCAGTTGCTCATGTGGAGCCAGAACCCCTTCTCACGCGTGGCACGGTCGGCCAGGGCGTGGGTGTTGACCTCGGCCCCCAGGTACTTGCCGCCGGAGAGGACCCCCATGGCCCCTGCCACGCCCTGCGGCGCGTAGGCGTAGCCGTGGTTGTCCGCCGTGTACTCCTGGGCACGCGAGAACGCCTGCCCCAGGAAGGGGACGTAGCTGACCAGCTGGGAGAAGGCGAGACGGAAGTAGGAGACGTGACCGGCGGCGAGGTGGCCGACCTCATGGCCGATGACGAAGCGCAGCGCCTCGCGGTCGCGGGCCTGGCCGCCGATCTCGAACAGGTCGGAGTTGACGGCCACGAAGCGCCGGTAGCCGTGACCGGAGGCGAAGGCGTTGAGTTGGCCGTTTCCCAGTACCACGTAGGCGTCGGGGACCCGCCGCAGGCCGAACTCCCGGGCCGCCTCGACCACCATCCGGTACCCCTCGGGGAACTGGGTGGGGGACATCTGCACCGAGCTCGCCCGCAGCTGGGCGTACAGGAAAGCACGGATGATCCACACGAGGAGAGGGAAGAGGGGGATGACCAGCAACACCTGAGACAGGGTGCCGCCGTCCAGGAAGAGGCTGCGGGCCTCGGCCTCCACGCCCGTGGCGTCAGAGGAGGAGGCCAGCCAGCTGACGAGGATGAACCAGGAGCCGTAGCCCATCAGCGTGGTGAGGACCGAGGCGATGAGCAGAGGGATCTCAGCGGGGTGGCGCAGGCCGCGGATTCCGGGGATGCCATGAACGGTTGCGCCGTTGAACAACCGGGGGCGGGAGGGGGCCCCGGCCGGCGTCATGACGCCTGAGGATCCGGGGGCTGCAGACGGAACAGGTGGTTGCATGGTGGCAACATAAACGACCTGAGCCGGGATCCCTCTCCTGCCCCAGGAGGATCTTCACCAAGCAACTTATCCGCCACATGGTGGGTGATAGTCGTGGTCTCTCCTCCCCATAGGACGGGGCCGTCCGCAGGGTCGTGGGGCGGAGTCGGAACCTGCCACTCCGGGGGCGACCCCGTAGGCTCTTGCCCGTGCCTCAGTCCTTCTCGCCCCCTTCGCCGTCCTCGTTCTCGCCGCAGCCGCCCTCCCTGTCCGGGCACCCGGACCACGTGGTGCCCTGGGGCATGCAGATCGCCGTGCGCTACGACAAGGTTCACCCGCCGCGGCGGATCGATGTCGCCGAGGCCGCCGCCCGCGCCGTCGTCGCCCTCCTGGCGGCGCCCGCCTCCGCCCCCGGCGGGCCGTGGAACCAGGCCGTCGACCACTGGCGCGATGGGCGCATCCGCAAGCTCGTGCGTCGCGCTCGCGGCAAGCGCTGGGAGGAGATCCAGGACATCGACGGCGTCACCGTCACCCAGGACGGCCCGGCGGGCTGGGGGCGGGCGGCGGCGCGGGCCTTCGTGCCCGGACCGGTGCGCCCCCTGCCCGGGGCCCTGGCCAAGACCCAGGTGGAGGGCACTCACTTCCCGGACGGCAGCGAGCTTCCTCCTCCGCCGGCTGCGATCACCGCGCGCGTCGCGAAGGATCCGGCCGCAGCAGACGGGATCGCGCTCGGGTCGGCGTCGGCCTCCAGCGGGGCTCTCGTGACGATCGAGGCCACGCCCCTGCATGAGATGACCTCGGGCAAGCTCGCAGCCCAGTGCGGCCACGCCGCCCAGCTCGCCTGGGAGAGTCCGGCGATGGAGCCCGCCTTCCGGCAGGCCTGGGCCGACGACGGCTTCCGGGTGCGCGTCGTCGTGCCCAGCCGCGAGCAGTGGGAGACCACCACTCGACCCGTCCGCGTCACCGACGCCGGATTCACCGAGCTTGACGGTCCCACGGAGACGACTCGCGCCTACTGGTGAGCGCCCGGCCCTTCACTGGCTGTGCGCTCAGGCGCCGGCGGGGGAGTCCGAGGGCGCAGCCTCCTTGTGAGACTCCGGTGTGCTGCGGAACACCCACAGCCGGATGAACACGTAGAGGTAGATGCCCTCGCAGCAGGCCGAGATGACGCGTGCCAGCGTGGCGTTCATCCCGAGCCAGTGCAGCAGCGAGGACAGGCCCAGGATGAAGACCACGTACTGGCTGATGAGCCCCACCGAGTAGCCGGCCCCCTGCTCGACGACGTGCCCGTGGGACTGGAAGTTCAGCCAGCGGTTGAGCAGGAAGGAGTAGATGCCCGCGATGGCGTAGCCGACCGTGACGGCCATGGGGAACCACCAGTGGAGGTGGTTGTTGAAGATCCTCAGGCAGATGATGTCCAGGATGAAGGCCGAGCCGTTGATGATCGCGTAGCCGATGAAGGTCACCGGCAGCCGGCTGCGCACGAATCCCGGCAGGACGGAGTGGATCGCGGTGATGAGGCGCAGGAAGACCTCGGGGGCGCGGCGGGCGCCGGAGGCGGGCGAGTCTGCCGAGGGCGCGGCGGGCGCGGAGGACACCGCCGAGGCGGGGGAGGCAGTAGCGATGGGGGTCTTGGGGGCCTGGTCGTCCGCCGTCGTTCCCGCCATGAGCCGTCCTCTCCTGATAGCCGGTGTTAAGGGGAGTCTTCCCCTCGGGCGCTGGTCAGGCAAGTTCCGAAAGAATGAGATGGGCCCGCCGGGCTCATCCTCGTGGGGGAGACGCGACCTGCGCCAACGCTTGGGACACCTCACGGCGAAGCAGCTCGCCGCCGGCGTCGGCCGGGTGGTGGATAGTGCGCAAGCCCACCTCGCGGGCCGCGGCGATGTTGGTGGCGCTGTCGTCGACGAACAGGGCCTGATCGGCGGCCACCCCCGCCATCTCCAGCAGCCGGAGGAAGTAGGCGGCATCCGGTTTGGCCACCCCCAACGTGCAGGAGTAGCCGTCGATGTCGCACAGGCCGTCATAGCCCAGCTGCTCACGCATCCAGGCCCGGCGCTCCCACTGCTGGTTGGTGGCCAGGACCGTTGTGTAGCCCGCCCGGCGCAGGTCACCCACCAGCTGCCAGGCCAGCGGGTCGGGTGTGGCCCGGTGCCACATCTCAAGCAGGTCCGATGCGTTCAGCTCCAGCCTCAGATTGCCCACTACCCGCTCCAGCAGCTCGGTGAGGGTCTCCCGGCCGGCCAGGGCGTCGGCCTCCTCATCCACAACGGCCCGGGCGAAGGCGGGGCCGCCGCCGCGGGTGAGCGCCTCGTCCCACGGGGTGCCGATGAGCTGGAGGACGCCGTCGGCATCGAGCAGGACGGCGCGCACGGGCGTGGACGAGGCGGACGGAATGACGGGCTGCGAGGTGGTCACACCCCGATCCTGCCCTACTTCGTCCGACCGCGCGGCAGGTGTCGGCCAGGACGTGGGGCGCACCGGTGGAAGACTGGGGCCATGACTGATGCCGCCAGCACGCCTGCCAGCGCCTCGTCCGGCCTCCGCTCGGGCGCTCCCGCCGACGACGCCGTCGCCGGCGAGATCCTGCGGGACGATGACGCCTACACCGACTCGCTCATCGACTTCGTCACCGCCTCGCCCAGCTCCTACCACGCCGCCGCCGAGGCCGCCCGGCGCCTGGAGGCGGCCGGCTTCACCCGCGTCGACGAGACCGTCTCCTGGGAGGATGGCCTGCCTCGCCGCGGCTACGTCATCCGTGACGGCGCGCTCGCCGCCTGGGTCCTGCCCGAGGCGCTCGCGCAGGGAGCCGGTCTGCGCGTCGTCGGCGCCCACACCGACTCCCCGGCCCTCAAGCTCAAGCCCGCCGCCGGCCTCGTCCGCTCCGGCTGGCAGCTCATCAACGCCGAGGTCTACGGCGGCCCCCTGCTCGCCTCCTTCCTCGACCGCGAGCTGGGCCTGGCCGGGCGCCTGACCACCCGCGACGGCGCCGTCCACCTCGTGCGCACCGGCCCCATCGCCCGCGTCGCCCAGATCGCCCCGCACCTGGACCGCGGCGTCAACGACACTCTGCACCTGGACCGCCAGACCCACCTGCTGCCCCTGTGGTCGCTGACCGGGCCCGACAGCGCCCCTGACGCCGTTGAGACCTACCTGTGCGAGATCGCCGGCATCGACCCGGCCGAGCTCGCCGGACACGACGTCCTCACCTACCCCACCCAGGCCCCCGCCCGCTTCGGCCGGGAGAGTGAGTTCCTGGCCTCCTCGCGCCTGGACAACCTCTCCTCCGTCCACGCCGGTCTCGTGGCCCTCGAGGCGCTCGCGGTCGCCGGGGCCGAGCCCGCCGAGCCCGTCGTCCTGGTCGCCTTCGACCACGAGGAGGTCGGCTCAGCCACCCGCTCCGGCGCGGCCGGCCCCTTCCTCGAGACCCTGCTGCGGCGCCTGGCCGCCGCTCTCGGGATCAGGGGCGACGACGTCGAGGCCCTCCTGGCGCGCTCGACCTGCCTGAGCGCCGACGCCGGACACTCCGTCCACCCCGCCTACGCCCACCTGCACGACCCGGCCGTCCAGCCGCTCATCAACCACGGCCCCCTGCTCAAGATCAACGCCCAGCAGCGCTACGCCACCGACGCCGTGGGAGCCGCGATCTGGGCGAGGGCCTGCGCCGCCGCCGGTGTGCCGAGCCAGGACTTCGTCTCCAACAATGCCGTGCCCTGCGGCTCCACCATCGGCCCCATCACCGCCACCCGGCTCGGGATCACCACCGTCGACGTCGGCGTACCCCTGCTGAGCATGCACTCGGCTCGCGAGATGGGCGGAGTCAAGGACGGCCCCTGGCTCGCCCAGGCCCTGCACGCCTACTGGCTGGGGGCCTGAGCATGGCGGGACGGCAGGCGGGCCGCCGCGAGCAGCAGGACTCATCGATCCGCGCCGCGGGCGTGCGCGGCACCGCCCCCTGCCCCTGCGGTGCTGGGATCACCTACGCCCAGTGCTGCGAGCCCCTTCACGACGGCGCCCCGGCGCCCACCGCCGAGGCCCTCATGCGCTCGCGCTACACGGCCTTCGTCGTCGGCGACGAGGACTACCTCTTCCGCACCTGGCACCCGCGCACCCGGCCGGAGGGGCCCTACTGCCACCCCGGCACGCAGTGGACGGGCCTGACCATCCACGAGACCGTCGGCGGCGGGGAGGACGACGAGACCGGCCTCGTGGAGTTCACCGCCTCCTACCGCACCGGCGACGGGCGCGGGGCAGTGGTGGCCGATGCCCTGAGCGAGCGCTCCCGCTTCACCCGCCGTGCCGGCCGCTGGCTCTACCTCGACGCCGTCGGATAGCTCCGCAGCGTGGTGCGGCCGAGCCCCGGCGCGGTGAGGTCCGGCCGATTCAGCGCCAGGTGCCGCGCCAGTACTGAATGGGCCATGGGGCCTCGTCCCAGGAGCGCGCTCCCAGGTCCGCCGCCCAGCGCAGCGGCAGGTACGGATCGCGCAGAGCGGCCCGGCCCACGGCGATCGCGTCGACCTGGCCGGTCACCAGCGCCTGCTCGGCCTGCGCCGCCTCCTCGATGAGACCCACGCCCACCACCGGGACGCCGGTGCCGGCCACGGCCTGCCTGACCTGCTGGGCCAGCGGCAGCTGGTAGCCGGGCCCCAGCGGGACCTGGGCGGGAACGTTACCTCCGCTGGAGACATGCAGAACGTCGATGCCGGCCTCCACCAGCTCGCGACCGAAGGCGGCGGTCTCCTCACCGGTCACCCCGCCCTCGGCCCAGTCGGAGGCCGACAGGCGGATGTCGAGAACCGCGTCCTGCCCGATGGCCTCGCGCACGGCCCGCACCACCTGCAGCGGGAAGCGCTGACGGTTCTCGGCGCTGCCGCCGTAGGAGTCGGTGCGCTGGTTGGACAAGGGAGAGCGGAACTCGTGAATGAGGTAGCCGTGGGCGCCGTGGATCTCGACGAGGTCGTACCCGGCCTCGACGGCACGGCGTGCAGCCGCCGCGAAGGCCTCCACCAAACGATTGATCCCGGCCTCGTCCAGCTCGGTGGGAACCGCGTGCTCGGGGAAGGGGATCGCGCTGGGTGCCAGCAGCTCCCAGCCCTCCAGGGTGCCGGTGCGCGCCCCGGCGACATTGGGCCGCCACGGGGAGGTCCCCGACTTGCGGCCGCCGTGCCCGATCTGGATACCGGCGATCGCTCCACCGGCGTGGATCGCCTCAACCAGGCGGCGCTGGCCGGCTACCTGCTCATCGGACCACAGCCCCAGGTCGTTGGGGGACAGGCGCCCCTCGGGCGACACCGCCGTCGCCTCCACGATGACCGTGCCGAAGCCGCCCACCGCGCGGCTCGCGTAGTGAGTCACGTGCCAGTCGGTGACGACGCCGTCCTGCGCCTCGACCGTGTACATGCACATGGGCGGCAGCCACAGGCGGTTGCGGGCGGTCAGTCCGCCCAGGGACATCGGCTCAAGAATGCGCGGCGTGCTCGAGGTGCTCATGGCCCCACGCTACCCTCCCGACCGCCCGGCAGACATGGGGCGGGAATCACCCGTACGAACCCGCCGTCGACCCCATAGGCTCCCGGCTGTGAGCTCGCGTCCCCTGCCCCCGCCGCACCCCGTCACCGACTCCGTTCAACGGCCCGTCCCCGTCACCGACTCCGTTCAACGGCCCGTCCCCGTCACCGACCCTGACCACCGGCCGGCACCCGTCACCCACGGTCCCGACGACGTCGCCCTCGTCTTCGAGAGCGGTGGCATGCGCGGTGCCTACACGGCCGGCCTCGTGCGCGTCATGCTGGAGGCCGGGCTCTCCTTCCCCTGGGTCGGCGGCATCTCCGCGGGCTGCACGAACACCTGCAACTTCGTCTCCCGCGACACCTGGCGCACCCGCGAGGCCTACCTGGGCCTGACCACCGACCCGAAGGCCGGTGGATGGGGCAGCTTCGTGACCGGCAAGGGCTACTTCAACTCCGAGCACATCTACCTGCACACCTCCGCGCCGGACGAGTCCATCCCCTTCGACTGGGAGACCTTCGCCGCCTCCCCGGCCACGGTGCGCCTGGGCGCCTTCCGCTGTGACACCGGCGAGGAGGTCTACTGGGGCCTGGAGGACATGCCCACCATGGACGACCTGCTGGTGCGGGCCCGGGCGTCGTCGTCGATGCCAGTGCTCATGCCCATGGTCGAGGTCGACGGCGCCCCCTACGTGGACGGAGCCGTCGGTCCCACCGGTGGATTCGCCGTCGACGCCGCCCGCGCCGACGGCTACGACAAGCTCCTCGTCGTCATGACCCGCCCCGAGGGCTACCGCAAGCCGCCCATGCGGCGTCATGAGATCGAGGTCCTCCAGCGCCTCTACTCGCGCTACCCGGCCCTCGTCCAGGCCGTCATCGACCGCCCCGAGAACTACAACCGCACCGTCGACGAGCTGGAGCGGTTGCGCAGCCAGGGACGCGTCTACCTCTTCCGTCCCGAGCGCATGCCCATCGCCAACGGCGAGCTGCGCTACGACCGCATCGTCACCGCCTTCGAGGCCGGCCTGGCACAGGCCCGCCGCGAGCTGCCCGCCATCGAGGCCTTCCTCGCGAGCTGAGCTCAGTGCGGCAGGGCGACGCCGTAGCGGGCGATGTCCTGGCCGGCGTCGAAACCGAAGGTGGTGATCGGGGGCACCGGCCTCCCACCGTCGAGGGCGCCGGCCAGAAGGGTCAGGACGTACCGCTCGTGCGGCGGGACCGGTTCGGGCAGATCCACCAGGGAGAACCAGCGCAGTCCCGCGTTCTTGGCCGGCTCGCGCACGGCCGGTGCGCCCGTCCAGGCGCGCAGCGTGAAGAACATGTCAATGCGCTGCTCCAGGGCTGCGCCGCCGAGGTCGTTGGTGCGGTGCATGGCCGTCAGCGGGCTCAGTTCCGCGGCGGACACGGAGACGCCCAGCTCCTCACGGGTCTCGCGCAGGGCCGTCTCGACGACGCTCTCGGCGGCCTCGACGTGCCCCGAGGCTCCGCAGGCCCAGTGCCCGTCCATGTAGCCGGTGTTCCGCCGCAGCTGGAGAAGCACCTGGGTCGCTGCGCTCACCGACCTGCTCCCTGGTTCACCCGTCGCCCCAGTCCGACCGGCGGGGGCGTCGGGGGTGGGGCGCAGGAGGTAGACGTAGGCGGCGGGAACGAGGGTGAAGGAGTGGACGGCCATGGCCGACACCGTAGACCAGGGGCGCTGCCAGGCGCGGGCGGGAGAGCGGCTCCGGGGAGAAGCACTGGGATAACCGGGGGCGAGGATTCATGAAACCATCAGGAAATTAGGCAATGCTCCCACACAATCAGTCATCAACGGCCGTCCGTGGAAACCCCACAACGTGTTCACCGTGGGATCTGCGTGATTCACTCCGCGGTAACGCTGCCGGCTCGGCGTCGGGCAACTAGGCTTCTACCTGGGATGACGGGTGAGCCCGGGCCCATCCTGTGAGCCCGGCGCCACTGCTGATCGTCAGCTGTCGACACGATCAATGATGACCGATGCCGACCTGATCATGACCGCCGCCCCACTGATGACGCTGCCTGAGGAGGACTCGATGCAGACCAGCCTTACTCGGCTCACGGCCGATGACGGAACGCGTCTGGTGGTGCACATCTGGCTCCCCGAGTGGCTCATCGACGGCTCCCTGCTGGTGGCCGACGCTCCCGACGGCGCCGCCGGGGGCCGCACCACGGTGACGCCGCCCCCGCGGATGACCGGCGCGGCCCGCCCCCACGGCATCATCCTCATCTCCCACGGCATGGCCGAGCACGCCTCGCGCTACGCCCGCTTCGCCGCCTCAGCGGTGGAGGAGGGGTACGCGGTCCTGGCCCAGGACCACCGCGGTCACGGGGCCACCGCAGCCCCCGACGGCTTCGGCTTCGTCGCCGAGCAGGACGGCTGGGACACGGTCGTGGCCGACATGAGCACCGTCCTGGACGCGGCCCGGCGGGCCTGGCCGGGCGTCCCCGTCTTCCTCCTGGGCCACTCGTGGGGCTCCTTACTGGCCCGCGACCTGGCCGCTCGCCGTGGTGGCGAGCTGGCCGGTCTCATCCTGCTGGGGACCGGCTCGGGATTCGGCGCGCTCACGAGACCCGCCACCGCCGTCTGCACCGGGGAGTCCCGGCTGCGCGGCCCGCGCCACCCCTCCCGGCTTCTCAACGCGCTCGCTTTCGGCCCCTACCAGCGCCACTTCGCCCCCAACCGCACCGAGGCCGACTGGATCAGCCGGGACGCCAAGGAGGTCGACCGCTACGTCGCCGACCCCTGGTGCGGATTCGTGTGCAGCTCCAGCTTCTTCCACGACCTCGTGGCCGGACAGGGTGCCGTCAACACACCCTCCCACGCCGAGTCGGTGCCCGCGGGGCTGCCCATGCTCCTGGCCTCCGGCGACCGGGACCCGGTCGGCGCCATGGGGAGGGGCGTCCAGCGGGCCGCCACCCTCTACCGCCGTGCCGGTGTGCGTGAGGTCGCCGTCATCCTCTACCCGGGTGGGCGCCACGAGCTCCTCAACGAGACCAATCGGGACCGGGTGACCGGTGACATCCTCACCTGGATCGACGGTCACCTGTGAGAACTGTGAAAACCACCTATCTTGTGCGGTCGGGAGGGGGAGTGATCCTGCATTCTTTGTAGGTTTCCTCCAAATGATGGTGTGGTGCTTCGGCATGATCCGGTCGTTCGCGACGCCGCGTCTGCCCGTAATGTTGAGGCATGATCAACAAACCCTCCACCCCGGCCGCCGGCTCCGCGGCCCGCTCAGAATCCGTTACCAGCGCCGCCAACCCCGCTCTTGTCCGCGTTCGTGAGGTCGGGCTGATCCTGGCCGGCACCGTCGCCCTGATCCTCATCGGTCAGATCGCGATCCCCCTGCCCTTCACCCCCGTGCCGATCTCCATGGGCACCTTCGCCGCCCTCGGTGTCGGCGCCGTCCTCGGCTCGCGCCGCGGCGCCATGTCCGCACTGCTGCTCGGCGCCCTGGCCGCCGTCGGCGCCCCGGTCCTGGCCGGCTGGAACGGTGGCGTGGGCGTCACCTTCGGCTACGTCATCGGATACGTCCTCATCGCCGCCATCGCCGGACGTGCCGCGAGCGTCTGGTCGAACCACTCCGGCTCGACCGCCCGCCGGGTCGCCACCGGCGTCGCCCTCATGCTGCTGGCCTCCGCCTCGGTGTACGTTCCCGGCCTCGTCTGGCTCAAGATCGCCACCGGCGCCAGTTGGGGCGCCACCCTGAGCCTGGGCCTGGTCCCCTTCATCATTGGCGACGTCCTCAAGTCCCTGGTCGCCACCGGCCTGCTGCCCGCACGCGGCCGGCTGCACTGACGGCCCCCGCACCCGCCCCGGCCTCATAGGTCCGGTCGTTCGCGCGCCCCGCCGAGCCCTCGCTCCGCGGGGCGCGCAGGTCTAAAGGCTCGGATCGAGGCCGGTCGGCGCAGGTTAGAGTGCCTGTATGAGTCAGCCCGAAAGGCGGGCCGTACCTGTTTTGTCCGTCATGGACATGGTGCCCGTCAGCGCCGGTCGCACCCGCTCCGACGCCCTCAACGACATGATCGCCCTCGCTCGAGCCGCCGACGCCGCCGGCTACGAGCGCTACTGGCTTGCCGAGCACCACGGCTCCACCACCTACCTGTCCTCGGCGACCGTCGTCCTCATGGGACAGGTCCTGGCCGCCACCGACCGCCTGGGCGTTGCCTCCGGCGGCATCATGCTGCCCAACCACGCCCCGCTCGTCGTTGCCGAGCAGATCGGCACCCTGGCCACGCTGTACCCCGGCCGGGTCGACCTGGGTCTGGGGCGCGCCCCGGGCACGGACCGGCTCACAGCCGCCGCACTGCGCCGCGGGGCCTCCGATCCGCGCCACTTCGCCGAGGAGATCGTCGAGATCCTCACCTACCTCGGCGACGCACCCGCTCCGGGGCCTCGTGTGACTCCCGGATCCCTCCTCCTGGGCGCTTCTGGCACGCCCGACAACGACGCAGCCCAGGGTGCCGAGCCCGGCAGCCCCCGGGTCCGGGCGATCCCGGGCGAGGGCACCCGCCCGAGCGTCTGGGTGCTCGGCTCCTCCGTCAACGGTGCGCGCGTCGCCGGGCAGCTCGGCCTGCCCTTCGCCGTCGCCTCGCACTTCGCCCCGGTCCAGGCCGAGGCGGCGATCGCCACCTACCGCTCCGTCTTCGAGGCCCAGAGCGAGAATCGCCCGCAGACCGGGCCCCGGGTCGCCGCCGCCGTCAACGTCATGGTGGCCCCGAGCGATGACGAGGCCCGTCTCCTGTTCAGCACCGCCATGGCCGCCGCCGCCCGCATCGTCGGCAACCGCCCCGGTCCCCTCGACCCGCCCACGGCGGACCCGCAGGCCTGGCGTACCCGCGCGCCGGGCAGGGAGGCGGCCGTCGAGTCCGCGATGTCCCTGTCCTTCGTCGGAACGGCCGACGACGTCGCCGCCCGCCTGCGCGAGCAGGCCGACCGCTGGGACCTCGATGAGATCCTCATCGTCACCTACGCCCACGATCCTGCTCTGCGGCGCCGCTCCTACGAGCTGCTGGCCCAGGCCTGGTACGCCTGAGCGTCCCTTTCCTACATGACGTACACGTGACCTACGTGTCGAATCTGTTTCCTTGTTGGACGTAGGATCTCCGCTCATGGACGGCGCCTGAGTGCCTCGCGCCCCCGTGTCCCAGTGACAATCCCAGTCAGTCCCATGCCCAATGGAGGTCGCATGAACCACGCCCTGACAGTGTCGCGCCGCGGCTTCGGACTTGGTGCGGCGGCCTTCGGCCTGCTCCTGGTCTCAGGATGCTCGCGCGGATCGAGCTCGGGTGGAGGGGGCCTGGGCAGCGGCAGCGGCAAGCTGACCCTGGCCTACAACTCCGACGGCCCCCACAAGACCTGGGCCGAGGCCGTGTGCCACTCGGTGTCCAACGTCCTGGGCATCACCATGGAGCCCCTGCCGGTGGCCCAGTTCTCCGAGATGCGCGCCGCCATCACCAAGCACACCCTCCTGGGCGCTTTCCGCAGCGGTTGGTCGGCCGACTACCCGTCCCTCGAGAACTTCCTCAACGCCACCTTCCAGACCGGTGCCAGCGCCAACGACTACCAGTACTCCTCGAAGACCTTCGATGACCTCCTGGCCCAGGCGGCGGCCGCCACCGACCCCCAGACCGCATACGGCTACTTCCGCCAGGCTCAGTCCCAGCTCTTCGCCGACCTGCCCGGCATCCCGCTGTGGTACCAGAACGGGTTCGGCGGCTACTCCCGCAACGCCTCCAACGTCGACTTCAACTGGACCGGCGTCCCGGTCTACGAGGAGATCAGCTCCAGCGCCAACGACGGCGTCGTCCTGGCAAACCTTTCCGAGCCTCAGAACTCCCTGCTGCCGACCAACACCAATGAGTCCAACGGTGGACGGATCCTTGACCTGGTCTTCGCCGGCCTGGTCCGCTACGACAAGGACGGCAACGTCATCAACGAGGTGGCCTCCTCCATCGAGACCGAGGACAACCAGCACTACACGATCACCCTCAAGCCGGGCTGGACCTTCTCCGACGGGAGCCCGGTGACATCCGACTCCTTCATCAAGGCCTGGAAGTTCGGGGCGCTGCTGTCCAACGCGCAGCTCGGCTCCTCCTTCTTCGAGCGGATCAGGGGCTTTTCCTACGACGAGGACTCCGAGCTGACCGGGCTGACCAAGGTGGACGACCTCACCTTCACGGTCGAGCTGACCGCCCCGGCGTCGGACTTCAAGATCAGCCTGGGCCACTACGCCTACTACCCGATGCCCGAGTCGGCCTTCTCCGACACCAAGGCCTACGGCGCCAAGCCGGTGGGCAACGGCCCCTACCGGCTCGTCTCCTGGGACCACGACAGCCGGATCGTCCTGGAACCCAACCCCGCCTACGCCGGTGGGCGCACGGTGGCGAACCGGGGCATCACCTTCAAGCTGTACACGAGCACGGACTCGGTCTACAACGACCTGCTGGCCAGCTCCCTCGATGTCACTGACTCCATCCCCGACGCCTTCCTGCCCATCTTCCGCGAGCAGCTCCAAGGGCGCGCCATCAACAAGCCGGCCGCCTACTTCCAGGGGCTCGCCATCGACGTCACCCACGAGCACTGGAGGATGGACGAGGAGGGGCGCGCCCGCCGCGCCGCCATCTGCCGGGCCATCGACCGCAACCTCATCTGCGAGAAGCTCTACTACGGCACCCGCACGCCCGCCAAGGACTTCACCGCCCCCACTGTTGCGGGCTGGACCGCCGAGGTGCCGGGCAACGAGGTCCTCACCTACGACCCGGACGAGGCCAGACGCCTGTGGGCGCAGGCCGAGGCCATCTCCACGTTCTGATCGGGAGGAAGAAGGAGACATGCTTCGTTACGTCTCACGCAGGCTGCTGCAGATGGTCCCGGTGTTCTTCGGGGCCACGCTGCTCATCTACGCGATGGTCTTCGCCCTTCCGGGCGACCCGATCGCCGCGCTCGGGGGCCAGCGCTCGCTCAGCCCCGAGGTGATCGAGCAGATCAAGGCCAGCTACCACCTCGACAAGCCCTTCATCGTGCAGTACCTGCTCTACCTCAAGGGACTGTTCACCCTGGACCTGGGCCAGTCGCTGCGAGGAACCGAGTCCGTCCTCGAGGTGCTGGTGCGGGCCTACCCGATCACCATCAAGCTCTCCCTCTTGGCACTGGCCTTCGAGGCCGTCGCGGGCATCGGCTTCGGCCTCATCGCCGGGGTGAGGAAGGGCGGCTGGTTCGACGCCACCGTCCTGGTGCTCTCCCTGGTGGTCATCGCCGTGCCCACCTTCGTCATCGGCTTCGTCCTGCAGTTCATCATCGGGGTCCGCCTGGGATGGCTGCCCGTGACCGCCGGAGAGAGCCCCGGCTTCACCGAGCTCCTCATGCCGGCCATGGTGCTGGGCGCCGTCTCCTTCGCCTACGTGCTGCGCCTGACCCGCACCGAGGTGGCTGAGAACCTCACCGCCGACCACGTGCGCACCGCCCGGGCCAAGGGCCTGAGCGGGGCCCGCGTCATGATCGTCCACGTCCTGCGCAACTCCCTGGTCCCGGTCGTCACCTTCCTGGGCGCGGACCTGGGAGCCCTCATGGGCGGCGCCATCGTCACCGAGGGGATCTTCAACATCAAGGGCGTGGGAGGCACCCTCTACTCCGCCATCATCCGCGGCGACGGCCCCATGGTCGTGTCCTTCACGACCGTGCTCGTGCTCGTCTTCATCGTCTCCAACCTCCTGGTGGACCTGCTCTACGCCGCCCTGGACCCGAGGATCCGCTATGCCTGACAAGATCACGTCCCCCACGTCGTCGCCCGCCGTGCGCCCGGGCCAGGAGCGCTTCGTCATCGCCGACGACGAGATCGGCCTGGGAGCCGTCGACGCCGTCGCCGACGAGTCCGCGCCGGCCTCCGTCTGGCTCGACGCCTGGAGACAGCTGCGCCGTCGCCCCATCTTCTGGGCGGCCTCGGTGCTCATCGCCGTCGCCGTGCTCTTCTCCCTGGTCCCCGGCCTCATCGCCCCGCGCGATCCCGGATACTGCACGCTGGTCAACTCCTACCAGGGGCCCTCCTGGGCGCACCCCTTCGGGTTCGACATCCAGGGCTGCGACATCTTCGCCCGCACCGTCCACGGCGCCCGGGCCTCAGTGAGCGTGGGCATCTTCACCACCCTCATCGTGGTCCTCGTCGGCTCGGCCGTCGGAGCACTGGCCGGGTTCTTCGGCGGGTTCTTCGATGCCCTGCTCTCACGCTTCACCGACATCTTCTTCGCCGTGCCCTTCGTCCTGGCCGCCATCGTCGTCATGCAGATGTTCCGCAACGACCGCTCGATCCTCACCGTCATCCTGGTCCTGGCCCTGTTCGGCTGGCCCCAGATCGCCCGCATCACGCGCGGCTCGGTCATGAGCGTCAAGAACGAGGACTACGTGACCGCCTCACGGGCACTGGGCTCGGGGCGCGTGGCCATGCTGCTGCGCCACGTCATGCCCAACGCCGCGGCCCCCATCATCGTGACCGCCACCGTCGAGCTCGGCGTCTTCATCGTCTCGGAGGCCACCTTGAGCTTCCTGGGCATCGGGCTGCCCTCGTCGGTCGTCTCCTGGGGCGCGGACATCGCGGCCGCCAAGGACGCCCTCAACAGCCACCCGAGCGTCCTGCTCTTCCCCGCCGGAGCGCTGGCCCTGACCGTGCTCGGCTTCATCATGCTCGGCGACGTCGTCCGCGACGCCCTGGACCCGAAGGCCCGCAAGTGACACCCTCCAACGCATCCACCACCGCCACAGCCTCAGGCGCCTCGGACAAGACCTTCGCCCCCGCGGCCTCCTGGGACGCTGAGACCGCCCCACTCCTGGAGATCACCGATCTCGAGGTCGCCTTCCGCTCCTCGACCGGGCTCGTGCCCGCCGTGCGCAAGGCGAACCTGACCCTCTACCCCGGCCAGTCCGTGGCCATCGTGGGGGAGTCGGGCTCCGGCAAGTCCACCCTGGCCCACGCCGTCATCGGGCTGCTGCCCGGGACCGGCCGCGTCACCGGCGGCACGATCCGCTTCCAGGGGCGCGACATCACCCACCCGAGCACCCAGGAGCTCACCGCCCTGCGCGGCTCCTCCATCGGCCTGGTGCCCCAGGACCCCATGTCCAACCTCAACCCCGTGTGGTCCATCGGCTTCCAGGTCAAGGAGGCGCTGCGGGCCAACGGCCTGGCCGGCGTCGCCGACGACCGCCTCGCCCACCTCATCGCCGAGCACACCGACGACGCCGAGAAGCCGACGGTCGGTGGAAGCATCGACGTCGACGAGCAGGTGGCCCTCCTGCTGGAGCAGGCCGGCCTGCCCGAGGCCTCCCGACGGGCCAAGCAGTACCCGCACGAGTTCTCCGGCGGCATGCGCCAGCGCGCCCTCATCGCCATCGGCCTGGCCGCCCGCCCCGACCTGCTCATCGCCGACGAGCCCACCAGCGCCCTGGACGTCACCGTTCAGCGACGCATCCTCGACCACCTCCAGACCCTCGTGCGCGAGCTGGGCACCGCGATGCTCTTCATCACCCACGACCTGGGTCTGGCCGCCGAGCGCGCCGAGCACATCGTCGTCATGCACCGCGGCCGGGTCGTCGAGTCCGGGCCCAGCCTCGAGGTACTCCAGGACCCCCGCCACCCCTACACCCAGCGCCTGGTCAAGGCCGCCCCCTCACTGGCCTCCCGCCGGATCGAGTCCGCACACGCCCGCGGCATCCAGGTCACCGACGACGAGCTCCTGGGAGCGAGCCTCGGGGCGAGCTCCACCGAGGAGATCCTGCGCGTCGAGCACCTCACCAAGATCTTCGAGGTGCGCGGCGCCAAGGGCGACGACAAGACCCTCACCGCCGTCGACGACGTCACCTTCGGTATCCGCAAGGGCACGACGACGGCTCTCGTGGGCGAGTCCGGGTCCGGCAAGTCCACGGTCGCCAACATCATCCTCAACCTCATCGACCCCACCTCCGGCAAGGTCTTCCACAACGGGGTCGACCTGTCCACCCTGGGGCCCAAGGAGCTCTTCGCCCTACGGCGCATCATGCAGCCGGTCTTCCAGAACCCCTATGGCTCCCTGGACCCGATGTACTCGATCTTCCGCGTCGTCGAGGAACCGCTGCGGGTTCATGGGATCGGCACCGCCAAGGAGCGCGAGGCGCGCGTCGCCGAGCTGCTCGACATGGTCTCCCTGCCGCGCTCGGTCATGCGTCGCTACCCCCACGAGCTCTCCGGCGGGCAGCGCCAGCGCGTCGCCATCGCGCGCGCCCTGGCCCTCAAGCCGGAGATCGTCGTCCTCGATGAGGCGGTCTCCGCCCTGGACGTGCTGGTCCAGGCCCAGATCCTGCGCCTGCTGTCCGACCTGCAGGCCGAGCTGGAGCTGACCTACCTGTTCATCACCCACGACCTGGCCGTCGTGCGTCAGATCGCCGACGACGTCGTCGTCATGGAGCACGGAAGGATCGTGGAGGCCGGCGCCGCCGACGAGCTCTTCGCCGAGCCGCGCCAGGACTACACGCGCGAGCTCCTCCGGGCCGTGCCCGGGGCAGGCATCGACCTCTACAGCGACGAGGCGACGGGCAAGGCAGACGACAAGGCAGAGGAGGTGTGAGCGTCGGGCATGACGCGCTCGGCGTCGCGATCGCCGCGGCCGCCGTGCTCCTGTGACGTGATCAACTTGTGACGTGATCGTGAGTGGGCGCACAGGCGAGGTGTTGGCCCAGACATGGCAGGCCAGGACCGGCGTCCTCTAATCTTTCCCATGTTTCATGCCCCTGTGGTCGATGCCGTGAACGGCATCCGGCCCACGGCGTCCCCCACCGGAAGAAGTGTGCCCCCCTATGAGCGTGCGCCAGGACCTGCGTAACGTCGCCATCGTCGCCCACGTCGACCACGGCAAGACCACCCTCGTCGACGCCATGCTCTGGGAGGCGGGCGCCTTCGGGGCCCGGGCCACCGAGGAGACCACCGGTGAGCGCGTCATGGACTCCGGCGAGCTGGAGCGCGAGAAGGGCATCACGATCCTCGCCAAGAACACCGCGGTCCACTACTCCGGACCCGCCGCCGTGGACGCCGGCTGCCCCGAGGGCATCACCATCAACGTCATCGACACCCCCGGGCACGCCGACTTCGGCGGTGAGGTTGAGCGCGGGCTGTCCATGGTCGACGGCGTCGTCCTCCTCGTCGACGCCTCCGAGGGGCCCCTGCCCCAGACCCGCTTCGTGCTGCGCAAGGCCCTGGCCGCGAACCTGCCGGTCATCCTCGTGGTCAACAAGGTGGACCGCCCTGACTCCCGACTCGACGAGGTCGTCGCCGAGTCCACCGACCTGCTGCTGTCCCTGGCCAGCGACCTGGCCGACGAGCACCCCGACATCGACCTCGACGCCGTCCTGGACGTCCCCGTCATCTACGCCTCCGCGAAGGCGCGCCGCGCCGACACCGAGGCCCCGGCCGACGGCGAGCTGCCGGCCAGTGAGAACCTCGAGCCGCTCTTCCGCACCATCATCGAGCGGATCCCCGGCCCCTCCTACGAGGAGGGGTCGCCCCTGCAGGCCCACGTCACCAACCTGGACGCCTCGCCCTTCCTGGGGCGCCTGGCGCTGCTGCGCATCCACAACGGCACCCTGCGCAAGGGCCAGACGGTGGCCTGGGCCCGCCACGACGGCTCGCTGACCTCGGCCCGCGTCTCCGAGCTCCTCGTCACCGAGGGCCTGGACCGCAAGCCCGCCGAGGAGGCGCACGCCGGTGACATCGTCGCCGTCGCCGGGATCGAGGACATCACGATCGGTGAGTCCCTCGTGGACCCCGAGGACCCGCGCCCCCTGCCGCTCATCACCGTGGACGACCCGGCCATCGCCATGACCATCGGCATCAACACCTCACCGATGGCCGGGCGCACCAAGGGCGCCAAGGTCACCGCCCGCCAGGTCAAGGACCGCCTGGACCGCGAGCTCATCGGCAACGTGTCCCTGCGGGTCCTGCCCACCTCCCGGCCCGACGCCTGGGAGGTCCAGGGGCGCGGGGAGCTGGCGCTGGCGATCCTCGTGGAGCAGATGCGCCGCGAGGGCTTCGAGCTGACCGTCGGCAAGCCGCAGGTCGTCACCCGCACCATCGACGGCAAGCGCCACGAGCCCATCGAGCGCATGACCATCGACGTCCCCGAGGAGTACCTGGGTGCCGTCACCCAGCTCATGGCCGCCCGCAAGGGCCAGATGGAGACCATGACCAACCACGGCACCGGCTGGATCCGTATGGAGTTCCTCGTGCCGGCCCGCGGCCTCATCGGCTTCCGCACCCAGTTCCTCACCGACACCCGCGGCACCGGCATCGCCTCCTCCATCGCCGAGGGCTACGCCCCGTGGGCCGGGCAGATCGTCTCGCGCACCACCGGCTCCCTGGTCTCCGACCGCGCCGGCGCCGTGACCGCCTACGCCCTCATCCGCCTGCAGGACCGCGGCAGCTTCTTCGTGGAACCCACCCAGGAGACCTATGAGGGTCAGGTCGTGGGAGAGAACCCCCGCGGCGAGGACATGGACGTCAACGTGGTCCGTGAGAAGCAGCAGACGAACATGCGCTCCTCGACCGCAGACACCTTCGAGGCCCTCGTGCCTCCGCGCCGCCTCACCCTGGAGGAGGCCCTCGAGTTCGCCGCCGACGACGAGTGCGTCGAGGTCACCCCGGACGCCGTGCGCATTCGCAAGGTCATCCTGAACTCCCAGGAGCGTTTCCGCGAGAACGCCCGTCGTCGCCGTGCCGAGGCCTGAGAGGAACCATCACCCATGAGCCAGTCCCTGAACCGCGAGGGGAAGTCTGTCTCCACTGCCGCTACCGACGCCGCTGAGCTCGTCGAGTCCGTCGATTCGGGTCAGCCGCCCAGCGCCGAGCCGGCTGCGGAGCAGGCCAAGCAGCACCACGGCGCCACTGCCTCTCCCACCGAGGCCGAGGAGCCCGGCGGCACCCCGGCCCTCAACCTCGAGGGTGACGACGACGGCACGGAAGACCCGGCCGAGGAGCCTCAGGGCGCCTCCGAGTCCCTTGCCGGGACCACCGCCGAGGCTGCCGGCCAGAGCTCGAGTGCGGTCCCTGCCGATGAGTCGGCCGGTTTCGGCGACGTTGATCCGGCCGTCGCTGAACCAGTGGTCGTGGAGCCGGTGGCGACGCCCGCAACGGTGCGCGCCCTCGACGAGGGCGCCACCCCGGCTGAGGCCCTCTCGCCATACGACCTGGCCGGCGCTGATGCCGCCGCCGACACCTCGGGCGCCGCCGAGCCCGGTGGGCGCACGGCATGGAGCCCCGACGCCGACACTATGCCGCCGTCGATCGCGCCGAGGAGCCCGGCCACTGAGCAGTCCCCCTCCGCGCCTCAGCAGGGCGCCGCCGGAGCAGCAGCGTCCGCAGCCGTGGACGAGGAGACCGCGGGAGCATCGACCGAGCCCACCGGCGTCCACCACGAGCCGGTGGCTGCGGCGGCCTTCCCGGATGCTCTCTCCGAGCCCGTCGCCGCCGGGGCTGCTCAGGCCGGGAGGGCCGACACGAGAACCGACAAGGCGGCCGGCGGACCGACCGCTGCACAGGCGACCTCACGCCGTCGGCGTCTCATCCCCGCCGCCTGCGCCGCCGGTGCCGCGGCCCTGCTGCTGGCCTGGGGCGGCATCGCCTGGTGGACCACCCAGCACATCGCCTCGGGAACCAGTGTCTCCGGCGTCGACGTCTCCGGCCTGAGCCCGAAGGAGGCTCAGGACCTTATCAGCAAGGGCGTCGGCGACCAGCTCGCCCAGCCGGTGACCCTCACCGTGGGGCAGGGCAGCTCCGAGCTCGTGCCCGCCAGCTCGGGCGTCTCGGTCGACACCGACGCCTCGGTCAAGCGGCTCACCGGCTTCACTCTCAACCCCCTCACCCTGGCCCAGCGCCTGGGCGGCCAGCGCACCGACGCCGTCATCCGGGTCGATGCCACCGCTATGCGCGGTGCCCTGGAGGACCG
The DNA here is from genome assembly GCF_900323545.1 of Actinomyces sp. Marseille-P3109. Taxonomy (NCBI): domain Bacteria; kingdom Bacillati; phylum Actinomycetota; class Actinomycetes; order Actinomycetales; family Actinomycetaceae; genus Actinomyces; species Actinomyces sp. Marseille-P3109. The sequence goes on along the minus strand of NZ_OOHN01000008.1, from coordinate 2,018,763 downwards.
GGTCGACACGATGGCCAACGGCGCGGTCTCCGCCACCGTGACCCTGGAGGGCACCAAGCCGGTCACCACGCCCGCGAGCAACGGCGTCGGCCTCGACGTCGACGCCTCCCTCAAGCAGCTCACCGGCTCCTGGCCTCTGGGCAAGCAGAACATCGCCATGCCCGAGGGCACCGCGGTCCCCGCCATCACCGACGAGGAGGCCACGACGTTCGTGGACGGCACGCTCACGCCGCTGCTCTCCAGCGGGCTGACGGTCGACAGCGCCGGTGCCAACACGCAGGGTAAGGCCACCGGTGCTGCCGCGGCCTTCTCGCCCCAGGACACCGCCGGCATGCTGCGGATCTCCTCGGAGGGCGGCACGCTGAGCGCCGTCTTCGACCCGACCGTACTGCACGACGCCGTCGTCGCCAGGATCGGCCAGGTCGAGACCCCTGCCCAGAACGCCACCTGGAAGATCGACGGCTCCGCCGACGGAGCCCCCGGGGCCCGCCCGCAGTACGTCCCCTCCGCTCAGGGCAACGTCATCGACACCGCGGCCCTGTCCGCGAGCCTGCTCAAGGCGGGCACCTCCGCCACCGACGCCGCCGGGCGCACCGTGGCCCTGCCGATGGTCGTCGCCGAGCCGACGGTGACCACCCCGCAGAACGAATGGGGCATCGGTGAGCCGATCGGCGAGTACGCCACTCCCTACAACAGCGGGGATGCGCCGCGCACCCAGAACCTCACCCGCGGCGCCGAGCTCGTCAACGGCACCGTGGTCAAGCCCGGTGAGGTCTTCTCCCTGGAGCAGACCCTCGGCGAGGTCGACTACGCTCACGGATTCGCCGACGCCGGCGTCATCTCCAACGGCCAGCACGTCGACTCCCTGGGCGGCGGACTGAGCCAGGTGGCCACCACCGTCTTCAACGCCGGTTTCGAGGCCGGCATGGACGACACCGAGCACCACGCCCACCAGTACTACTTCGACCGCTACCCGGCCGGGCGCGAGGCGACCCTGTGGACCGGCAGGCTCGACGTGAAGTTCACGAACTCCACCTCCAACGCGGTGCTGGTCCAGGCGTGGCTGGATGGTGAGCAGATCCACGTGCGGATGTGGTCAACCAAGTACTACGACGTCTCGATTACGTCCTCGGACCGATTCAACTTCCGACCGGTGACCACCGAGCGCAAATCGGGCCCCGGCTGCGAGCCCTACTCGGGCGGTAACCCCGGCTTCGACATCACCGTCACCCGCACCCGCAAGCACGATGGCAAGGCCCTGCCCGACGACGTCCTCACCACTCAGTACGCCGCGGACAACAACATCGTCTGCTCCTGACGCGGACGTCCGAGTCGTTCCCTGAACGCCTTCCGGCAAAGTGGGTGCGCTTGGTCGCTCTGGTGGCGCTGGACGGGCCGGCGTCCAGGATTGGTGTTACCTACGACATTCGTGCCGGGGCAGTGACGTAATCGCGGCGCGACAACCCCGAGTTTTCCGCGTGCTGACGGCCACTCTTCTACCGCTTGGGTCGATGGGCCCTGGAGGACGATACTTGCTCCGACCCCGCCCACCCGCGCGGGAGGTTCCCCGGAGAAGAAAGGACACTGCTGCTATGACATACGTCATTGCCCAGCCCTGCGTCGACGTCAAGGACCGTGCCTGCGTCGATGAGTGTCCCGTCGACTGCATCTACGAGGGCGAACGCAGCCTCTACATCAACGCCGACGAGTGCGTCGACTGCGGGGCCTGCGAGCCCGTCTGCCCCACCGAGGCGATCTTCTACGAGGACGATGTTCCCGAGGAGTGGGAGGACTACACCCGCGCCAACATCGACTTCTTCGAGCTCAAGGGGCTGGGGTCGCCCGGTGGTGCCCAGAGGACCGGTGCCCTGGACTACGACGATCCCATGATCGCCGCCCTGCCCCCGCAGAACGAGGAGTGGAAAGCTACCGGGAGCGCGCCGCCGAACACCCCGACGGCGTCGTCGACCTCGCCGTGGGCACGCCCGTCGACCCCACCCCCGAGATCGCCCGGACCGCTCTGTCCGCGGCCGCCAACGCCCCCGGCTACCCGACGGCGGTCGGCGCCCCCGTGGTGCGCGCCGCCATCATCGAGTGGATGGAGCGCCGCCGAGGCGTGGCCGGCCTGAGCGACAACGAGGTCATCCCCACGATCGGCTCCAAGGAGTCCGTGGCCCTCCTGCCGCTGCACCTGGGCGCGGGCCCGGGCGACCTCGTCCTGCACCCGCGGGCCGCCTACCCCACCTACGACGTCGGAGCTCGCCTCGTGGGTGCGACCCCGGTCCCCGTGGACACCGACGCCGACCCCACCACCTGGGACGTCGCCGACGACGCGCGGGTGGCCATCGTCTGGCTCAACAGCCCCGGCAATCCTGACGGCCACGTCCTGGACGCCGAGCAGCTGGCCCGGATCGTCGCCTGGGCCAGGGGGCGCGGCGCGATCGTCATCTCCGACGAGTGCTATGCCGAGCTCGCCTGGGAAGCGCCGTGGGACGCCGAACCGATCCCGAGCCTCCTGGACCCTCGCGTCGGGGGATCAGCGGGCCGGACCGGTCTGCTCGCCCTGTACTCCCTGTCCAAGCAGTCCAACCTCGCCGGCTACCGGGCGGCCTTCCTCGCCGGGGACGCCGGGCTCGTGGGCGCGGTCACCGAGGTGCGCAAGCACACCGGGATGCTTGTGCCGACGCCGGTCCAGGCCGCCCTCGTGGCCGCCCTCGGGGACGAGGCGCATACAGAGGTGCAGAAGGAGGTCTACCGGGAGCGCCGTGAGGCACTCATCGAGGCGACCGCCGCCGCCGGGCTCGTCAACGACCCGGCCTCCGTGGCCGGCCTGTACCTGTGGCTCAAGGGACCCGAGTCGATGAGCGCCTACGACCTCGTGGGGGCCTTCGCCGAGCTGGGGATCGTCGTGGCCCCCGGCGACTTCTACGGCGAGGCCGGGGCCGGGCGGGTGCGCATGAGCCTGACCGACACCGACGAGCGCGTGGAGGCCGCCGCCGCGCGCCTGCGCTCACCTGAGGCCGCCGCCCTCTTCGCCGGCTGAGATCAGAACAGTTAGCCGGATCAGCGGCGACCAGCGATTCGATGAGTTCATTGGCCGACGTTGGGATTGATGAATTGATCGAGAAGCATCGGGAGACAGGGTGCCGGCTGGGGCGGGTGACCTTGGTGAGCTGTGAGTCGGGCCAATGAGACGACGCCGTGACAGCGCACCCCGTACAGTGTGCGCAGGATCCACAGGACCGCCCCGTGGACCCAGGCCTCGCCGTCGCGATGCGCGCGGCCCCGAGCCCCAGGAGAGATGATGACGAGCACCCCCACCCCCGCCGCGGCCCCAGCCGAGCAGCCGGAGCGGAGCCAGCCCAGCCTCGTCAGCGGCCCCGGTCTGCTGAGTGTCGACGGCAAGAACCTTGAGCTGCCGCGCGCCCAGGCGACCGATGGCGCTGACGGCCTGGGCGTGTCCAAGCTGCTGGGCGCCACCGGCGTGGTGACGCTCGACCCGGGCTTCACCAATACGGCGTCGTGCACCTCGCAGATCACCTACATCGACGGCGCGGCCGGGATCCTGCGCTACCGCGGCTACCCGATCGAGGAGCTGGCCAAGTCCTCGACCTTCCTGGAGGTCGCCTACCTCCTCATCAACGGCGAGCTGCCCGACCGCGAGTCCTTCCAGCGCATGGAGCGGCGCATCTCGCGTCACCGCCTCCTGCACGAGGACTTCCGCAGCTTCTTCACCTCCTTCCCCTCCTCGGGTCACCCGATGGCGATCCTCCAGGCGGGGATCGCGGGTCTGGCCACCTACTACGAGGACACCCTCAACCCGCACGACCCCTACGAGCGCGAGCTCGCCACCGTGCTTCTGCTGGCCAAGATGCCCACGATGATCAGCTACATCGCTCGGCGCGCCATCGGCCTGCCGCTGCTCTACCCGGACCCGCAGCGCTCCTACGTCGAGGACTTCATCCGCATGTCCTTCGGGATGCCCTACCAGTCCTACGAGATCGACCCGGCCGTGGTGCGGGCCCTGGACATGCTCCTCATCCTGCACGCCGACCACGAGCAGAACTGCTCGACCTCCACCGTGCGCCTCGTGGGCTCGGCCGACGCCAACATGTACGCCTCGGTGGCCGCGGGCGTGGGCGCGCTGTCCGGCCCGCTGCACGGCGGCGCGAACGAGGCCGTCCTGCGCATGCTGGACACGATCCAGAGCTCGGGGATGAGTACGGCCGAGTTCGTCCGCAAGGTCAAGAACAAGGAGGACGGCGTCCGGCTCATGGGCTTCGGCCACCGGGTCTACAAGAACTACGACCCGCGCGCCGCGATCGTCAAGGAGACCGCCCACGACGTCCTGACCCGTCTGGGCTCCGACGACGGCGACCGCAAGCTCGAGATCGCCATGGAGCTGGAGGAGACGGCGCTGCGCGACGAGTACTTCGTCTCGCGCAGCCTGTACCCGAACGTCGACTTCTACACCGGCCTCATCTACCAGGCGATGGGCTTCCCCACGAAGATGTTCACACCCCTGTTCGCCCTCGGGCGGCTGCCGGGCTGGATCGCCCAGTACCGCGAGATGATCGCCGACCCCGCCAAGCGCATCGGGCGGCCCCGCCAGGTCTACGACGGCTCCACCGAGCGCCACTACGTGGCCATGCACCGCCGCAAGCACGATGACGGCCAGTACCCGGCCACCCGCGCCGGCGTTCCCAGCCTCGACCGCGTCACCAGGGTCTGAAAGGCGATCTACCGAATCGGGGGTGTCCGTTCCAGAGCTGGAGCGGACACCCCTGGTCGGTTGGGCATCAGTCGATCAGATCAAGGAGATGCCGACGCGTCCTCATCGCATGGATGAGTCACTGGTTGCCGCCGATGCCGCCGAGAGCCCCTGCGGCTGTTTGAGGGAAGCGTCCGGGCTACCTGAGGTAGTCATCCAGGGCGGCCAGCATCGTCGGGGTGACGTGCTCAGCCCGCTCGTTGAGAATCAGGTGGTGACTGGCGGGCAACTCGATCAGCCGCTTCTGGGGCGCCACCAGTCGCTCGTAGACCAAGCGGCTGTAGCCGAGGGTGAACAGGGGGTCACCCGTCGACACGAACGCCACCACCGGGCAGGCGATGCTGCCGTCGACGAGGACCGACATATCGGTCGCGAACAGGCTGGACAGGAAGCTCACTGGGTAGGCAGTGCGTCCCAGGGGGTCCCGGTAGAACTCATCGCGCCACTCCCGCTCCGAGAAGACCTTGTTGACGTCGAGGTAGAAACTCATCGGCACCTGCAGTCCGGGCAGCACTCGGCCGGCGACGGCGATGATCCGCCGGATCGCCGGGTACGCAACGCCGAGCGCGTTGGGGAAGCGGGTGACCGACAGGGATTCTCGCAAGGGCGTGAACAGGACGTTGTGCGGAAAGGCGGCTCGGATGCGGTGCTCGCCGCCGGCGGCCAGCAGGGTGAGGATGCCGCCCTGGCTCGACCCCATCAGCCCGACGGCGCCGCGGAAACGGGCGCAGGCATAGCCCACCGCGTCCCGGACGTTTCCGATCATGTCGTCGAGGGTGAACCGGTGGATGACCCGGGGGCTGCGCCCATGAGACAGCGGGTGGACGCCGACCACGTGGTAGCCGTGCCGGCTGACCGCGTCCAGGAAGGGGCTGTAGAACAGGGGGTGGGTCATGGTTCCCGGGACGAACACGACCGTCGGCGCCGCGTCCTGCTCCGCCTCCCAGATGGACAGCGTGATGGGAGCCCGGCCCGATTCGATTGAGACCTCCGAGTATCTGGGCAGGTCGATCGAGTGCTCGTTCAGCAGCGTTGCGATGTCCACGCCAGCCACGCCCTCTCAAGGTTGTCAGCGCTTCCTACCGGTCAGCCTGTGGACGCTCACGCGACGAAGGCGTGAACGGCTGAGTGGATGATCGTGGCCCGCTGGTCGACCGCAGCCGCCAGGCTATCGCCTCGACGGCATGATGAGCTCGGTGGGCTACAGCCGGTTCAGCTCGATCTTGCCCATCTGCAGGATCTTATCGCGCACGGCGGCGTCGGCCATGAGCTCGGCGATGTTGTGGGGGACGACCTGCCAGGAGACGCCCCAGCGGTCGACGCACCAGCCGCAGCGCTCGGCCTCGGGCACGGCTGACAGTCCCGTCCAGTAGCGGTCGATCTCCTCCTGGTCCCGGCAGGAGACGATCATGGAGACCCCGGGCGTGAAGGTGAAGTCGTGGAAGGCCCCCGAGTCCATGGCCGCCATCCAGGTGCCGCGCAGCGTGAAGTCGGTGAACATGATGGTGCCCGCCTCCATCGGCCCACCCTCCTCGTAGCGGCGCAGGGCTCCGCGGTGGGCGTCGTCGAACAGGGCGATCCAGGCGTCAGTGGCCTCCTCGGCGTTGGCGTGGTTGGTTCCGCCAAACATGAAGGAGGGCAGGATGAAGGGACGCGGCTCGCCGGCAGGGTCGGTGAGCATGAGCCGCCAGGTCATGCCGAAGCGGTCGCGGACCCAGGCGTAGCGCGGCGAGAAGGGGTACTCTCCCAGCTCCATGAGCACGCCGCCGGCGGAGAGCCGCTCGTAGAGCTCATCGAGGTAGGCCCGGGCCTGCTCCTCGCCGCCGAACAGGAGCGGGTCGAAGTTCAAGATGCAGCTGATCGACGGGTTCGGGGCGTACTGGTCTCCGCCGTTGATGAGTGAGAGGCGGAAGCCATGGATGCTGACCGTGGCGGCGAGCCCGGGCACCTGCTCGACGATGGAGCCCTCGCGGAAGACGTCGGCGTAGAACCGGGCCGCTTCGTCGGCGGTGCCGTCGCACCAGATGGCGGGGTTGATGTGCTGATCCATGCGGACACCGTATCGCGAATGACGGCCACTATGAGGATTATTCATGGCGCTTGACGTGGTGGTCGGCGCGAGGGGGCTGAATCCGCGGCGACAGGTGTCCGTGCTGCGGACATGGAGGCCGCAGGGAGGTTGGAGTCCAAGCAAGAACCGCGGAATCTCAAGGATTATCATTGGTTGCATCGGCTGTGGACTCGGCCATGTCCGCTGTGTGGACACCGGGTGGCTCGTGCGTCACAGGAGGAAGGTGGAACCGACTGATAGCCCCATGAATAATACTCTTGCGGTGCTGCTGCACCGCCAGTGATGAAACGGAAGGCGAACATCGTCCAGAACCCCGGGGAAACTGCGCAGGCTGCTGTTGCCAACGCGAAAACCACCATCCCAAGCGTAAGGATGATCCGGCGGTTACCTCGGTCCGAGACCGGCCCGGACACCAGTCCGGTGAGCGCGTACCTGATCGCTTAGACGCTGACCAGCCACTCTGCGTCATCGACACGTCGAATGCCTTGGCCAGCGATGGCAGCAGCGGCGCGACGACGAAGGTGTCTGACCCGATCAGGAACATCACCGTGAACCCGAGTATGGAGAATTTTCGTTCCATACCATCCTCCAGACGGCAGAGAGCGCCTCAATGCTAAGCATTGACAGTGCTGTCAATGTCAAGAGCTACTGACGCAGATATCCCACCTCATGGCCGCGGTGCCGGTGTCGTACTCAACGGGTACCTGCCGAACTTGGCTGCCGCGTCGACAGTCACCTTCTGAGACCTGAGCCTTCCAGGAGCCTTACTGGCGTCATCGAGTCATCGACGTCGGACTCTGCCCGCGGTGGAACCACTATGGTTAGGCTGACCTCATGAGTGAGAAGCCCGCAGACTCCACCACCTCCGCCGACCTGCCGCTGCCCTACGCCGATCGCCCCATTGCCTCCGCACCCGGCCACTGGGTCCTGGCCCGCGCCGGCAAGCGCGTCCTGCGCCCCGGCGGCGCCGCCCTGTCCGCCGCCATGCTCGGCCACGCCCACCTGCCCGGCGCCGACGTCGTCGAGCTCGCCCCGGGCCTGGGGCGCACCGCCGCCGAGATCGTCAAGGCAGGTCCCGCCTCCTACACCGCCATCGACCGCGACCCCGACGCCGCCCGGCGCGTGGCCGCCGTCGTCGGGAACCTCGGCACCGTCCGCCAGGGCGAGGCCGCCGACACCGGCCTGGATGATGCCAGTGCCGACGTCGTCGTCGGCGAGGCCATGCTTACCATGCAGGGGGACAAGGGCAAGGCCGCCATCGTCGCCGAGGCCGCCCGCGTGCTGCGCCCCGGCGGGCGCTACGCCATCCACGAGCTCGGCGTCACCCCCGACGACATCGACGAGGAGTACTACACCGAGCTGCGCCGCGACCTGGCCCGCTCCATCCACGTCAACGCCCGCCCCATGACCGCCGCCGCTTGGAAGGAGCTCATGGAGGACGCCGGGCTCGTCGTCGACTGGGTCGACACCGCCCCCATGGCCCTGCTCAAGGTCGGACGCAACATCCGCGACGAGGGAGTAGGAGGCTTCCTGCGGATCGCGCGCAACGTCGCCGCGGACAGGGCGCTGCGCCGGCGCGTCCAGGAGATGGCCCGCACCTTCAAACGCTATGAGAAGGACATGGTCGGCATCGCCCTCGTCGCCCACAAGCCCGCATCCTGAGCCCCGCCCCCTCCCGGCGAGGCCTGGGGCCGGTCATCGGCCCTGATGGCGTGGTCAGAGTCAGTCGTCGTGGGTCGCTCCGCGCAGACCGGCGCGCAGAACCTCCCGGTTGAGCAGCGCGATCGCCTCGATCGGGATCCCCGCCGGGCACGCGGGCACGCACTCGCCGTACACCGAGCACGGCCCGAAGAGCTCATCGAGCTCCCGCGTCATCGCCCGGGCCCTGCGCCCCCGCTCAATGCGCCCGGCCGGCATGAGCGACAGGTGCGCCAGCTTCGCCCCCGCGAAGAGTGCCGCCGCCCCGTTCGGGCAGGCCGCCACGCAGGCCCCGCAGCCGATGCAGGCGGCGAAGTCCAGAGCCCGCTCCGCCTGCAGGTATCCCTGGGCGACGTCGTCGGCGTCCGGTGCGGTCCCCGCGGCCACGTCGACGGTCCCGCCCACCCGGATGAGCTCGTCGAGCGCCGTCCGGTCCACCGCCAGGTCCCGGATGACCGGGAAGGCCGCTGACCTCCACGGCTCCAGCCGGAAGCGCGTCACCCCGGGGAAGGCCCGCAGGTGCTGACGGCACGCCGGCGTCGTGTCCAGCGGCCCGTGCGGCACCCCGTTGACGAGGAAGCCGCAGGCCCCGCACACCCCCTCCCGGCAGTCCGACTCGAAGACCACCGGCTCACCGCCGGCCTCGATGATCTGGTCGTTGAGGCGGTCGAGCAGCTCCAGCAGACTCATCTGCGGCTCGGCGTCCTCCACTACGTGGCTCTCGAAGAAGCCTTGCGCCTGCGGCCCGTCCTGCCGCCAGATCTCCAGTTCGACCCTCATCGGTAATCCCTCACCTGCATGGGCACCAGCGAGAAGCTCAGCGGCTCGGACCGGCGTGTGTGCCCGCCGTCGGGCCCCGTCTGCCAGGCCGACACGGAGCACCAGGCATCGTCATTGCGCTGGGCCTCGCCGCCCTGCGTCGCGTACTCCTCGCGGAAGTGGGCGCCGGCGGACTCGCGCCGGTCCAGGGCGTCAAGGATCATGACCTCCGCCAGCTCCAGGAAGTCGGCGACCCGCAGTGCCCTCTCCAGCTCCTGATTGAGTCGCGCCTGGCCCCCGACCACGGTGACGTCGGCCCAGAACTCCTCGCGCAGGGCGCGCACCTCCTCCAGCGCACGCAGCAGCCCCGTCTCGGAGCGGCTGACCCCGCAGCCGGCGTAGAGGATCTCACCCAGACGGCGGTGGAACCACACGGGACGGTGGGTTCCGCCCACCGCCTTCAGTGACTCGATGCGCTCACGGGTTGCGGCCACGGTCTGGATCGCCTCCGGTGCGTCGGGGCTCAGGGGCTTGCTGCCCACCAGCCCGGCCAGGTAGTTCGGCACTGCCAGCGGCAGCACGAACCAGCCGTCCACGCTGGCGCTCAGCAGCGAGTTCGCCCCCAGGCGGTTGGCGCCGTGGTAGTTGTTCGAGGCCTCCCCGCCCACGAACAGTCCCGGGATGGTGGACATCTGGTCGAAGTCCACCCACAGCCCACCCATCGTGAAGTGGGCGCCCGGGGCGATGCGCATGGGCACCTCGTAAGGGTCCTCGCCGGTGGCGTCGAGGTACATCTCGAACAGGTTGCCGTAGCGCGAGGCGATGGTCTCCTTGCCCAGCCGCTCCAGCGCGTCGCGGAAGTCGAGGTAGACCGAGTTGCGCAGCGGCCCGACGCCGCGGCCGGACTCGATCTGCTCACGGGCGTTGCGTGAGGCCACGTCGCGCGGGGTGAGGTTGCCGAAGGCCGGGTACTTGCGCTCCAGGTAGTAGTCGCGCTCGTCCTCGGGGATGTCGTTCGGGGGCCGCTCGTCCCCGAGGCGCGCGGGCACCCAGATGCGCCCGTCGTTGCGCAGGGACTCGCTCATGAGGGTGGTCTTGGACTGCCAGTGCGAGCTCACCGGCAGCGCCGTGGGGTGGAACTGCACCATGCAGGCGGAGGCGAAGGCCGCCCCGCGCCGGTGGGCGCGCCAGGTGGCGGTGGCGTTGGAGGCCATGGCCAGGGTCGAGTAGTGGTAGACGCTGCCGTAGCCGCCGGTGGCCAGCACGACGGCGTGAGCGGTGTGGGCGCTCACCTCGCCGGTGAGCAGATCCCGGGTGACGATGCCCTGGGCACGGGAGTCGGCCACGATGAGGTCGAGCATCTCAGTGCGGGTGTGCATGTGGACGCTCCCGGCGGCGATCTGCTCCTGGAGGGCCTGGGCGCAGGCGATCTCCAGCTGCTGTCCGGTCTGCCCGCGTGTGTAGTAGGTGCGCGAGACCTGCACCCCGCCGAAGGAGCGGGTGGCGAGCTGGCCGCCGTACTCGCGGGCGAAGGGCGCCCCGATCGCCTCCATGTGATCGATGACCCGGCCGGACTCCAGCCCCAGGCGCACGACGTCGGCCTCCCGCCCCCGGTAGTCCCCGCCCTTGACGGTGTCCTTGACGAAGCGCGCCAGCGAGTCGCCGTCGACCTTGCGGGCCCGGGCGGCGTTGATCCCGCCCTGCGCGGCCACCGAGTGGGCACGGCGCGGGGCGTCGTGCAGGCTGAAGCACTCCACCCGGTAGCCCAGGCGCCCCAGGGTCGCGGCCGCCCCGGAACCGGCCAGCCCGGCGCCCACCACGATGACGGTCAGCTTGCGGCGGTTGGAGGGGTTGACCAGGCGGTACTCGTCGCGCCGACGCTCCCAGGCCTGCTCGGGAGGGCAGTCCGGCAGGCGCGCGTCGAGGTCCTCACCGACGTCGTACAGGCCGCCGACGGCCGGTTGCGTGCTCGCACTCATCCGATCACCCCCGTGCAGATGAGCACCGGCAGCAGACCGTTGACGACCGCGATGGCCAGGGCCACGGCCAGGGCGACGGCACGGCACGCCTGGCGCAGCCGGGGACCGGTGCCGCCCAGGTCGATGACCACGTTCCACAGGCCCTGCGCCAGATGGAGGGACAGTGCCAGCATGACCAGGCTGTAGAAGACCGCCATGCCGGGACGCGACAGGCTCGCCACGAGGTTGTGGTAGGCGCTGACCTGCAGCTCGCCGTTCGACGTCGTCGGCGCCTGGAAGCTCTCAGGGGCGATGAGGCGGCCGATGGTCAGGTCGAGGATGTGGACGAGGACGAAGACCCCGATGAGGGCGCCGGTGACGAGCATGGAGCGAGCGCCGATGGTGCGGGCGGGCAGAGCCCGACGTCGGAAGGGCCCGCGCGCACCCCTCGCGCGCCGCCACAGCGTGATTCCCGCGGCCACGTGCAGCACGATGCACGCGCCCAGCGCCAGGCGCATCGCCCACAGGAGGCCCTCATGCGGTAGGAGCGGGTAGGCGACCTCCCGCAGCCAGGCGGCGTAGCCGTTGAAGGCCTCAGGACCCGCGAGAACCTTGAGGTTGCCGATCATGTGGACCATGACGAACAGGGCCATGATCGTGCCCGTGACCGCCATGGTCGCCTTGAGGACCCGCTGCGAGGCCCACACGGGGGTGCGGCGCCTGCGCCGGGGCGGCAGCGCGTCACCGACGGGTCGGGCGGCCTCAGGGGCATGGGCGGTCGTGGGTGTCATCGTCACCCTGCCTCCCCTCGCTGGCGCAGAAAAACTCATCACTATGATAACGAAAACCTCGATGCTGGCATAGAGTGTGAACGTTGTATTTCATAGCCCCGGCTCAGGCATGCGCCCGGACATTCCGTGCTCGCCGTCCTCCTGAGGCTCGGTGTCCTCGCCAGCGGCCTCTGTGCCCAGGGTGAACGGCCCGGCAGCGCGATAATCTCGCCCGGCAAGTAGGAACTCCCTGGACGAAAGGACCAGCCGTGCCCACCGAGGTCTCACCCCGCTGGCCAGGACCGTCCCGCCGCCGGGTCCTGGCCGGAGGCGCCGGCGGAGCCCTCGCGGTCCTCCTGGCCGCCTCCGGGTGCTCCAAGAGCTCCAGCGGCCCGCGCCTGCTGACGATCCCGCGCGAGGACATGGGTACCTTCACCCGCAACTTCAACCCCTTCACCACCAACAGCGCCCCCATGACCGGGCAGGCCGTCTACGAGCCCCTCCTCATCGTCAATCCCCTCAGCGGCGAGATCACCCCCTGGCTCGCCGAGTCCTGGGCCATGTCCGACGATGCCGCCTCCCTCACCTTCCACCTGCGCCCCGGCGTGACCTGGTCCGACGGCAGGCCCCTGGTCGCCAAGGACGTCGTCACTACCTTCGCCGTCCACCGCGCCGTCACCGGCGGCTACGACTACCTCGACTCCGTCACCGCCAACAACGCCACCGCAGTCACCCTCACCTTCACCCGCCCCTGCTCCGTCGCCCTGCAGGAGCTCGGCAGCCAGCTCATCGCCCCCGACCACGTGTGGTCCGCCATCTCCGAGCCCGCCAAGTACCCCAACCCCGACCCCGTGGCCACCGGACCCTTCACCAAGGTCACCAGCTTCCAGGCCCAGTCCTTCGACCTCATGCCCAACCCCACCTACTGGGGCAACAAGCGCCAGGACGACGACGTCGGTGACTCCCCCTCGAGCTCCGCCACCGCCAGCACGGCCGACCACGCCTCGGTCCCCGGCATCCGCATGCTGGCCTTCGCCGGCAACGACAGTGCCAACCTGGCCGCCGTCAGCGGCGACGTCGACTGGGCGCCCCAGTACATGGCCGACATCCAGAGCGCCTACATCGACAAGGACCCCGCCCACCGCCACTACTGGTTCCCCGGCGCAGACTCCACCATCCAGTGGACCCTCAACACCACCAGGGCCCCCTACAACGACCCCGCCTTCCGCAAGGCCCTCAGCCAGGCCGTCGACCGCACGACCATCTGCGCCACCGGCATGTCCGGCTACGCCCAGCCCGCCGACCCCACCGGCCTGGGGGACAGCTTCCAGGCCTGGAAGGACCCGGCCGTGGCCGCCGCACCCCTGTGCACCTACGACAAGGCCGCCGCGGCCGCCGCCCTCGATGCCGCCGGATACGCCCTCGGGGCCGACTCCAAGCGCCTGGGCCTGGACGGCAAGCCGCTCGCCCTGACGATCTCGGTGGGCTCGACGTCGTCGGACTGGGTCAGCGTGGCCCAGATCATCGTCCAGAACCTCGCCGACGTCGGCATCAGCGCCACCATCGACTCACCGGACTGGAGCGAGGTCACCGCAGCCCTGGAGACCGGCACCTTCGAGACCGCCGTGTGCTGGTCCTCGCTGGGCGCCACCCCGTACACCTACTACGAGGCGACCATGAGCACCCAGAAGGTCAAGCCGATCGGCACCCACGCCCTGGAGAACTACCACCGCTTCGGCGACGAGCAGGCCACCGCCCTGCTCAGCCAGTTCGCCGCCACCACCGACCAGGCCCGCCAGATCGAGATCTGCCACCAGATCCAGCAGCGCTACGCCGACCAGCTCCCCGTCATCCCCCTGTTCCCCGGGCCGATCTGGGGTGCCTACACCGACGAGCACTTCACCGGATGGCCCAGCCAGGACAACCCCTACGCCTCACTGAGCACCCGCGCCGCCACCACCGTCCTGGTCCTCAACTCCCTCAGACCCCGTGCCTGAGCCGTCGCCTCAGGGCGGCCTCCCCACGCCGGCGGGTCCGAGCGCGACTACCGGGCTCTCAGCCAGAGCGGGGACACTGTCCCGGGCGACGGATCGAGTCGCCCGCAGCTGCTCGCACCTCAGGACCGGGAGGGAGGGATACGCCGGTGGCCTACATCCTCAAGCGCCTGGGTTACTACCTCGTGGCCCTCTGGGCCTCGATCACCCTCAACTTCCTCCTGCCCCGGCTCATGCCCGGCGACCCCGTCTCACGCATGTTCGCCCGCTCCGGTGCCCGTCTCACCGAGACGCAGGCCCTCCAGCTGCGCCGGCTGTTCGGGCTGGACGACGCACCCCTGTGGCAGCAGTACCTCAGGTACCTCCGGTCCGTCCTCACCGGGGACCTGGGAGTGTCCATCTCCCGCTTCCCGGCCCCCGTCAGCGAGGTCATCGGCAGCCAGATCGGCTGGACCGTCCTGCTGGGCGGAGCCGCCCTGGTCATCGCGGCCGGCGCCGGCAGCCTGCTGGGGATCCTGGCGGCCTGGCGGCGCGGGGGAGCGGCCGACTCGATCCTCGTGCCCCTCCTGGTCCTCCTCGGCTCCTTCCCCTACTTCTGGCTGGCCATGGGCGCCCTCTACGTCCTGGGCGTGGGGCTGGGCTGGTTCCCGCTGCGCCACGCCTACACCGCAGGGACCGTCGTGGACTGGACCAGCCCGACCTTCCTGGCCGATGTCGCCCAGCACCTCGCGCTGCCGGCCCTCACCATCGTCGCGGTCTCCCTGGGCGGCTGGGCCCTGGGGATGCGCAACACGATGATCTCCACCGCCTCCCAGGACTACATCCTCCTGGCCGAGGCCAAGGGGCTCGCGCGCTCGCGGATCATGCTGCGCTACGCCGCCCGCAACGCCATGCTGCCCACAGTGACCAACATCGGCACGTCACTCGGTTTCGTCGTCGGCGGCTCCATGCTCACCGAGGTCGTCTTCGCCTACCCAGGCATCGGCTACCAGCTCTTCAGCGCTGTGAGCGCCCTGGACTACCCGCTCATGCAGGGCATCTTCCTGACCATCACCGCCGCCGTCCTGGCCGCGAACCTCCTGGTCGACCTCGTCTACGTCCGCCTCGACCCCCGCGTGCGCGCCAGCGGTCAGGGGGAGTCATGAGCCCGGCCCGACGGCGCAGGGGCCCCCTGGCCGGACTGCTCTCCTCCCTGACCCGCTCCCGCCGGGCCCGGGCCGGGACGACGATCCTCGCCCTGTTCGCCATCGCCGCGCTCCTGGCCCCCGTCATCAGTCCCGGCGACCCCGCCCGCATCACGGGCGCACCGGCCTGCGGCCCGAGCCCGGCCCACTGGCTCGGCGTGACTCCCAAGGGGCAGGACGTACTCGCCATGACCCTGTGGGGTGCCCGATCCTCCCTGGCCGTGGGCCTGGGCGCCGGCGTGCTGGCGACCCTCGTGGCCCTCGTCGTCGGCCTCACCTCGGCATATCTGGGGCGGGCGGTCGACGGCCTGCTGTCCGTGGTCACCAACGTCTTCCTCCTGCTGCCGGGGCTGCCGCTGCTCGTCGTCCTGGCCGCCTACATGCCCCCGGGGTGGGCCAGCACCCTCATCGTCCTCGTCGTCACCGGCTGGGCCGGGGCCGCCCGCGTCCTGCGTGCCCAGGCCATGAGCCTGCGCGGCACCGACTTCGTGGAGGCCGCCGTCGTCGCTGGGGAAGGACCCGTGCGGATCATGGCGGGGGAGATGCTGCCCAACATGGCCTCCGTCGTCATGTCGACGCTGCTGGGCTGCGTCAACGCCGCCATCGGCGCCCAGGCCGGGCTCGAGTTCCTGGGGCTCGGCTCGTCCGGCTCCGTGTCCTGGGGCACCAACCTCCACTGGGCCGCCACCGACGGCGCCCTCATGACCGGCCGCTGGTGGACTTTCGTGCCCTCGGGCCTGGCCATCGCGCTGGTCGCATACGCCCTGGCCCTCATCAACGCCGGCGTCGACGAGGCCACCAACCCCCGCCTGCGCCGGCCGACTCGGGGAGGCCCTGACGTGGAGCGCCCCGTCAGCCTTCCGGCACACTCGGCCGGCCCGATCGTCGAAGACGGCGGGGACCGCGAGCCGCTCCTGCGCATCGAGGACCTGAGCGTCGAGTACGGCGCCGACGGCGGTGAACGCGCAGACGGCGGCCGTCGCGTCGTCGGCGTCGACCGTTTCAGCCTCACTGTCGGGCCAGGCGAGGTGGTGGGCCTGGCCGGTCCCTCCGGCTGCGGCAAGACGACGGCCGCAGCCGCGATCATGCGGTTGCTGGGCCCCACGGCGCGCGTGACCTCCGGCCGTGTCATGGTGGGCGGGCGCGACGTCCTGGCCCTGGATCCGGGTGAGCTGCGCCGCCTGCGTTGGCGGGAGGTCGCCCTCGTCCCCCAGTCCGCCATGAACGCCCTCAACCCCGTCACGACGATCGGCGAGCAGGTCGCCGATGTCCTGACCACCCATGAGGGCCTACGACGACGCGCCGCCCGCGAGCGCGCCGCCGAGCTCCTGGAGTCCGTCGGCATTCCGGTTGGCCGGCTGCGCGCCTACCCCCACCAGCTCTCCGGTGGGCAGCGCCAGCGCATCGTCATCGCCATGGCCCTGGCGCTCGGGCCCCGCCTGCTCATCCTGGATGAGCCGACCACGGCACTCGACGTCGTCGTCCAGCGGGAGGTCATGGCACTGGTGCTCAGTCTGAAAGCCCGTTTGGGCTTCTCCGTCCTGCTCATCACCCACGACCTGTCCCTCATGGCCGGGGTGTGCGACCGCATCGGCGTCATGGAGGCGGGTCGCCTCGTGGAGGAAGGGCCGACCGCCAGCATCCTGACCGCTCCCACGCACCCGGCCACGAAGGTGCTCATGGCCGGCCTGCCGGTGCGGCCCGACCCCGGCCGCCCGCCGGAGGCGCCGACGGAGCCGGTCCTCGAGGTGAAAGGCCTGTCCAAGGACTTTCCCGCCGGCGGCTTGCTCTCGCGACGCACCATCCAGGCCCTGGCCGGCGTCGACCTGACCCTGCACCGCGGCGAGATCCTCGCCCTGGTAGGGCGGACCGGCTCGGGCAAGTCGACCCTCGCCCGCATCATCGCGCGCCTGGAGGCCCCCACCGCGGGGCGCCTCCTTCTGGAGGGGCGCGACGTCCTGGCCCGCGGGCCGCGCCGTGCCTCCCGCCAGTACCGCAACCGGGTCCAGATGGTCTTCCAGGATCCCTTCGCCTCCCTCAACCCGGCCCACAGCGTCGAGCGCACGCTGGGACGGGCCCTCGCCCTGCACCGGAGCGCGCCGGAATCCGGCGGGGGAACCGACGACCAGACCGACGCCGTGGCCGAGGCTGCCCGGCTGTTGGACGCCGTCGGCCTGGAGCCCGGCCTCCTGGGGGCGCGTCCCCACGAGCTCTCCGGCGGGCAGCGTCAGCGCGTGGCCATCGCCCGGGCCCTGGCCTGCGGCCCGGAGGTGCTGGTGGCCGACGAACCCACCTCGATGCTGGACGCCCCGCTGCGCGCCGGCATCCTCGACCTGCTGGCGCGGCTGCGCCAGGAGCGAGGCCTGTCCATCCTCTACATCACCCACGACCTGGCCTCGGCCCGCTACCTCGCCGACACGACGGCGGTGCTCCAGGCCGGCCGCCTCGTGGAGACCGGCCCCACGGCCGAGCTCATGAAGCACCCCGCCCAGCCCTACACCCGGCTCCTCCTGAGCGCGCTGCCTGCCCCGAAGCCACCGGCCGCCTCCCGCGGCTGAGGCGGAAGACGGCCGGTCCAAGGCGCTGTAGCAGCGGACGTGAGCAGCCCTACTGGTTCGTGTGCAGCGCTGAGTCCAGTTCGATGCCCTTGCCGCCGCGAGCCAGCGCCTCGACGGCACCGGACTGGGAGTTGCGGCGGAACAGGACGTTGGAGGCGCCGGCCAGCTCGCGGGCCGAGACCACGCGCGGCTCCACGAACAGGCCGTGGCTGCCGGGCACCACGCCGCCCTGCGGCATGAGGGACACCTTCGTTCCGGCCGTCAGGTACAGGCCCGCCTCGACGACGCAGTCGTCACCCAGCGGGATCCCGAGCCCCGAGTTGGCTCCCAGCAGGCAGCGCTCACCCAGGGCCACACGCTGACGGCCGCCGCCCGAGAGCATGCCCATCGTGGAGGCGCCGCCGCCGACGTCGGAGCCGTCACCGATGATGACGCCCTGGGAGATGCGGCCCTCAACCATGGAGCGGCCCAGCGTCCCGGCGTTGTAGTTGACGAAGCCGGCGTGCATGACCGTGGTGCCCTCGGAGAGGTAGGCGCCCAGGCGCACGTTCGCGGCGTTGCCGATACGCACCCCCGAGGGCAGGACGTAGTCGGTCATGCGCGGGAACTTGTCCACGGAGTGGACCTGGACCGGGCGGCCCAGAGCGGCGCGCAGACGGGTGCGGGTGGTTTCGAAGTCCTCGGCGCGGCAGGGGCCGGCGGAGGTCCACACCACGTTGGGCAGGCGGGAGAAGATCCCGTCCAGGTTGATGGTGTTGGGCTTAGCCAGGCGGTGGGACAGGGCGTGCAGGCGCAGGTAGCCGCCGGCCACGGTCTGGGGGGCGTCGTCGAGGTCGGCCCAGGTGCGCACCACGGTGGTGTGCACGCCCCGGGCCTCGTCGCGACGCTCCATGGCGCTCAGAGTCGCCAGGAGGTCGGCGTGCCCGTCCTCGGGCTCGTCGCCGAGGACCGGGCGGGGATACCACACGTCAAGGGTGTTGCCGTCGTCGGTCACGGTCGCCAGGCCGAGACCCCATGCACTGCGAGTCGTCATGCGTAACACCCTACGGGACCCGGTGGCTGACCGTTGCCGGCGAGCGTGCGAGAATCACCGCATGGCGCGCACGACGATCCACCTCATGCGGCACGGCGAGGTGCACAACCCCGGGGGCATCCTCTACGGCCGCCTGCCCGGCTACCACCTGTCGACCCTGGGCCACCAGATGGCCCAACAGGTCGCTGACGTCCTGTCCGCCTCCGGGCACGACATCACCCAGGTCATCACCTCGCCCCTGGAGCGCGCGCGAGAGTCCGGAGCCCCTACCGTGGCCGCCTTCGGGCTGGCGCCGACGACGGAGGCCCGGCTCATCGAGGCCGGCAGCAGCCTCGAGGGCATCGCCGTCAACCGCAACCGCTGGATCCTGGCCCACCCCAGCCACTGGAGCAGCTACGTCAACCCGCTGCGCCCCTCCTGGGGCGAGCCCTACCGCGAGATCGTCGAGCGCATGCGCGGCGCCGTCGTCTCCGCGCTCGACGTCGCCGAGGGCCATGAGGCGCTCCTCGTCTCCCACCAGCTGCCCATCTGGTCGCTGCGCCTCTTCCTGGAAGGACGCCCCCTGGCCCACGACCCGCGTCGGCGCCAGTGCGCCCTGGCCTCCCTGACCTCCCTGACATTCGAAGACCGCACCCTGGTGGGGCTGGCCTACTGGGAGCCGGCCGGGGACCTGCTGCGTCAGGCCCGCGACATGGTGCCCGGTACCTCCGCCGCCCGGGCAGCCACTGGCCGGGCCGACCACGGCGAACGTGCTGACAGTGCTGACCGCACTGGCCGCGGTGAGGCGACGCGGTGACCCAGCAGCCGCCCTCGCGCCCGGTCGGCAGCGAGATCGTGCGCGCAGGCAGCCGGCCCGCCGCATCCGGTGAGGTGCTGCGCCCCGGTTCTCGAAGGCCCGCCCCACGGCGACCCTGGACCGGGCAGGACTTCGTGTGGTGGCACACCGCCGCCGTCCTGACCGCCACCCGCCAGGGCCGGCGTCCCAACCCGGTCTCACCCACCATCGACCCCGTGCGCCCGGCCCTGGGCTCGGGCGAGGTCATGCTGGCCACCTGCGACGCCGAGCTGCTCATGTGGCGGCGCGGGGACGCCACCTACAACCCCTCGCGTGGCTTCTTCCTGGCCGGAGGACCCGTCGGCCTGGCTCTGACGGCCGCCTTCTTCGGCGGCCAGGCCTACCTCAACCACCGGCGCCGTCGCGCCGCCGAGGCCGACGCCGTCGAGAAGTGGCGACACCTGGCCCGCGCCCGCCTCACCATCTCGACCCACGGCATCTATCTGGGTACCGGGGAGGGCGTCATGCCCATCTCCTACGCCGACGTCCAGGAGGTCCGGCTCACCACCACCGGGGAGATCGTCATCGCCGCCGCCAACGCCTCCGGCTCGGTGCGCCTCAAGATCCGTGCCCAGTGGGCCGAGCTCGTCCTCATCCTGTGGTCGGTGCGATACATGCCCGACCACCCCCAGGTCGTGGGGCGCACCTGGATCCCGGGCGACTGGCTCATCCACGCCTCTGCCCACGGCTACGACGTCGATACCGGCCCCTGGCCCACGGCCCAGGCCGCCCTGCCCTGAGACCGCCCGCGGCCGGGCGCCTCGGTCTCAGTCCTACCCAGCTGCTCAGCGCTGGTCAGTACCGGAACGGTCGGAGTCGCCCGCCTCTCCGGCGTCGGGCTTCTCATCCCTGCCGGCACCACCGCTGCTACCTGACTCCTTCGGATGGTGCTTACGACGGCGGATGTCCTGCTCCAGGTCCCGCAGGAACTCCGGGTCGTCGTCGGGCGCCATGGGCCGGGCCCGTTCCGGGCGACGGAAGGTCGTGCCCTCCTTGGAGGACCACACGGTGGGCTCCACGTAGCCGCCGCGCTCCTCAGCGGCCTTGACCCGCGAGACGATGATCCAGGCGATCGGACCGATGGTCGGGAACAGCACGATGAGGGTGATCCACAGGAACTTCGGCATCCGCGCCGGCATGCTCTCCTCCGGCGTGCGCGCGCAGTCCAGCAGGGCGTACAGCGTCAGGGCGAACACCAGGATGATGAGGACGATACGCATGGGCCAACCCTAACCGAGCCGACCGGCCCCGCAGACCCCTGCACCTGCGCATACCCCTCCCTCCGAAGGCGTGGCACGATCATCCCGTGTCCACCCCGCCGACCTTCCGCCTCCTGACCGGTGGAACCGCCCCCGACGACGTCGCCGCCCTGCGTGCCGCCCTCGCCGAGCGCCTGGCCCGGCGCGGCCTGCTCACAGCCCACAGGGATCAGGCTGTAGTGGCTGCCGCGGGTGGGACGGGCAAGCAGCCCACGAGTTCCTCTCCGCTGCTGGTGCCCATCGGCCCGGGCGAGAATCCCCGCCGAGTCCAGGCGGATCTGGCCCGCCGCGTCTGCCGGGTCCCTTCGCGCACGGACCTGGTCCTGCGCACCTCAGGCTCCACCACCGGCACCGGCAGGCTCATCGCCATGAGTGCCGCCGCCCTGGTGGCCTCCGCCCGCGCCACCCACGATCACCTGGGCGGCCCGGGCACGTGGGTCCTGCCGCTGCCCGCCCACCACGTCGCCGGCCTGCAGATCCTCATCCGCTCGCTCCTGGCCGGAACCGCTCCGGTCGTGGTCGACACGAGCACGGGATTCAGCCCGACGGCGCTCGCGGACGCCTTGCGCTCGGCCCGGTCAGTCACCGGCCCCACTGCCGGCTCCACCACCCGCCTCTACGTCTCCCTGGTCCCCACCCAGCTGGTGCGCGTCCTGCGGGACCCGACGGCGGGCCGGGCCCTGGCAGAAGCCGACGCCGTCCTCCTGGGAGGCGCTGCCGCCGATCCCTCTTTGCTGGCCCGGGCCCGGCGGGCCGGTATCACCGTGGTCACCACCTACGGCATGAGCGAGACCGGCGGGGGCTGCGTCTACGACGGTCGGCCCCTGGACGGCGTCGAGCTCGCCATCCAGGACCCCGACGCCGACGGCGCCGGCCGCATCCTCGTATCCGGGCCGGTCCTGGCCGAGGGCTACCTGTGGGACCCCGACGAAGCCGACCCGGATCCCGACGGCACGGGCCGGGCCCGTGAGGGTTTTCGGCACACCGGGGCCGGGCGCGTCCTGATCACCTCCGACCGCGGCCGACTGCGGCCCGACGGGCGCTTGGAGGTCCTGGGGCGTCTAGATGACGTCATCGTCACCGGCGGCGTCAAGGTCGAGCCCCGCCACGTGGAGGAGGCCCTCACCGGCCTTGAGACGGTGGCCGAGGCCTGCGTCGTCGGCCTGCCCGATGAGCAGTGGGGCAGCGTCGTCGTTGCTGCTGTCGTGTGCGAGCTCGCCACCGGGCAGGAGGGCTCGGGAAGCTCCGACGGCCGGAGCCGCCCTGACGGCGCCGCTCTGCGTGAGGCGATCCGCGACCGGCTGGACGGTGCCCACACCCCCAAACGGATTGTCATCCTGGAGGCCCTGCCGCTGCGCCCCAGCGGGAAGGTCGACCGGCGCGCCGTCGCCCGGCTCCTCGCCGCAGCCACAGCTGACGAGGCCACGGAGCCTCCTACGCCAGGGCCCTGATCTCCGCCTCGCTCGGGCAGGTGGCCGGGCCGAAGCGCGTCGTCGTCAGGGCACCGGCCACATTCGCCCAGCGCAGCGCCGTCGTCAGGTCCATGGAGCGGGCCAGGGCCGCGGCAAGAACACCCGAGTGCGCGTCTCCGGCCCCGTTGGTGTCCACCGGTGTCACCGGGATGCTCGGGGTGTGGACCACCGCGTCGCCGTCGGAGAACCAGGAGCCCTGCGCCCCGGCCCGCACCAGCACCGTCCCGAGCCTGGCCGACAGCGCCTCGCAGGCGCCGCCGTGGTCACCCGCCTCAACGGCCAGCCCCAGGCGGCCCGCGAGCAGCCCGGCCTCGCGCTCATTGAGCGACCAGATCGGACCCATCTCACCGAGGCGCTCCAGCGAGCTCATGGGAACCGAGCCCACCATGGGGGAGACGTCGAACAGCGCCGCGCAACCCGCCCGGGCCTCGGCCAGACGGCCGGCCAGGCGCTCAAGCGCGGCAGTGGAGGCCTCATCCGCCAGGGAGTAGCCGCTGATGTACAGGACGTCGTCGTCGCGCACGTCCAGGTGGTCGAAGGCATCGACCGGGCCCCGGGTCTCGGCCCCGCGCGTGGAGACGAAGGTGCGCTCGGCGCGGGCGTCGGTCATGGCGACGCAGTACCCCAGGTCGCCCGGTGCGAGCGGCCCGACATGGGGCACCCCGATCTTCTCCAGGGCCTTGGCGGCGGCCTCGGAGAAGGGGCCGTCGCCGAGCGGACCGGCGTACAGGGTCTCGACGTCGAGCCTGCGGGCGGCAGCCAGCACGTTGAAGCCCCCGCCGACGGCCATCCCCGCCTCGTCGGCGAACACGTCACCGCCCGGCTCAGGAATCGCCTCGATGCGCAGGGTCAGGTCAATGACAACCTGACCGGTGTGAATGACTCGTCCCGTCATGACCGCCTCCCGAGGTGTGCGTGCTCCGAGCGGATCGCGAGCAGGGCCTCGCAGACGGGTGCGAGCTCCAAACCGGAGCGCTCCAGCACCTGCCGGACCTGCTCGGCGGGAAGGAGACGGGGCGCGCTCGCTCCCAGGATCGCGCCGGCCATCGCGGCGATGGTGTCGGTGTCGCCCCCGAGCTCGGCGGCGAAGCACAGACCGGCAAGGGGCCGCCGCGCGAACTCGCGCACGATGACCAGGGCGCAGGGGACTGACTCGGCCGACTCCACCGAGGTTCCGACGTACTCGCGCACATGGTCGGCCAGGGCGTCGCCCTGCAGGCCCCGGGTCTTCTCCAGGGCCAGGCGGGTGCGGGCGGTGACGGAGGCCTTCTCCGTCCAGTGGCCCTCCTGGGGGTGGGCGACCACGAAGTCCAGCGCCGCCTCCAGGGCGGAGCCGGCGTCGGCGCCGTCGATGGCCGCACTGACCGCCGCGGCGATGAGACCGGCGGCCTCGAAGCCCTGCCGGGTGTCGTGGGTGACCAGGCAGGAGGCGTGAACGGCGCGGGCCAGGGCGTCGTCCGCGGTATTCAGGGAGAAGGCGATGCCCACTGGGGACACCCGCATCGCGGCGCCGTTGGTGGTGCCCTCCCGACCGGTGCGGCGAGGGTCGGCGCCGGCGCGCACCTGCTCGAGGGCATGCTTGGTGGAGGGCCCCAGCAGGTCGAGCGAGCCGCGGGCGCGCATGTCGTCCTCCCAGGTCAGGAGGGCCTCGGCGAGGTGGTGAGGATCGACGTGGCCGCCGCCGTCAATGAGGAGGCCGGCCAGGATGAGGGCCTGCTCGGTGTCGTCCGTGACGCTGCCCGCCGGCATCGAGGGGGCGATGGGCTGCTCGGCGACGGCGTCGCGCAGGCCGGTGATGGTGCCGTAGTGCCGGCGGATCTGCTCCGGGCTCATGGACTGGGTGGGCATGCCCAGCGCGTCGCCGAGGGCCAGGCCGGTCAGCGCCCCCAGAGCACGCTCGCGCACCGAAGGACCACGCGCTGAGCGACCGGGCGCAGGCTCGCCCGAGGGATCGTGGGGGCAAAGGTCTGGGTGTCTCACAGAGGTCTTCCTGACGATGAGGCGTCCTGGCTGCGGTGCCGTTCCTGGACCGGCTCCTGTGCCGGCACCGGCCACGGCGCTGGTAGGGTCACTGCCGCTTACCCTAGAGGATTGGAGAGAGTCGTGAGCGGCGAGAGCGTCGAGAGCGCACAGGACGGCGGACCTCGCGCCACCAGCTGGGCGGAGGTGGTGCGCCTGCGCACCCTGCCGGCCGCTGTCGCCCCCGTCATCCTGGGCGCCGGGGCAGCCGCCGCGATGGGGGACTTCTCCGTGGTGCGCACGTTGCTGGCCGCGGGCATCGCCCTGGCGCTGCAGATCGGCTGCAACCTGGCCAACGACTACTCCGACGGCGTGCGCGGCACCGACGACGAGCGCACCGGGCCACCGCGCCTGACCGCCTCCGGGCAGGTCGCCCCCCGCACCGTCAAGCTCGCCGCCTTCGGCTGCTTCGGCCTGGGAGCCCTCCTGGGGCTGGCGCTACTGGCCCTGAGCGGCCAGTGGTGGCTGCTGATCGTCGGCGCCGCCGCGATCGCCGCCGCCTGGTTCTACACCGGCGGATCCCACCCCTACGGCTACGCGGGCCTGGGCGAGGTCTTCGTCTTCGTCTTCTTCGGTCTGGTGGCCACCGTGGGGACCACCTACGTCCAGGTCGGCACGGTCCCGGGCTGGCTGTGGCCCTCGGCCTGCGGGATCGGCCTGCTCGCCTGCTCCCTGCTCATGGTCAACAACCTGCGCGACATCGACACCGACCCCGCACACGGCAAGATGACTCTGGCTGTTCGTCTGGGGGAGCGAGGTACTCGCCGCGCCTTCTCAGGCATGGTCCACCTGCCGTTGCTGTTGGGTGCGGTCGGGCTTCTATGGGCGCGTGAGACCGGGTCCGCCAGTCCCGCCGACGGCGGAGGCAGCATCAGCCCGCTGCTGAGCCTGCTGATCGCAGTGGGTGTTCCGCTCCTGCTGCTTCCGCTGGTCCGGCGAGCCACCGCCCCGGTACGCGCCGGTGCCCGGGGACGCTCCCTCATCAGCTCCCTGCGCGACGCCGGACTCCTCGAGCTCGCCTACGGCCTCGCCGTCGCAGCCGCCACCGTCATCATCACTCTGTGAGGTCTTCCTTGACTCTGTCGACCTGTCGCGATCCCGTGTGAGACCGGCGTGTCGGATCGAAGTGCACTGAATCGAATGCTGTAGTCACGGCGACTCTGTGCGTGTCTTCCGACTGGAGATCATGGGAGCCGGAGGAAGGTGGTGAGGAAGAATTCTTGAATACCTACTACCCTCCGATCATGACTGCTAGGGGTTGTCAGATTCCGGGTTTGCGAAGTGTTGGTGTGTCTGGGCTCGCAGGCGCAAGGCGCGTGGCACTGGCTTGGCGCCAGATTGTGGACTGGGCGGAGTACAAGGGATATCTCCGGCAAGGCGATGCCCGTCCTGGAGTCGCTTAACGATACTGTCGAACGATGTGGGCTGCACCGTAATAACGGTGCAGCCCACACTATGGGGGTCGCGGGAAACCGCTGCGGCTCAGCGGGCCGACTCGGCGTCGAGCCGAACCCAGGGGTCGGGCTGGTGGGTGATGCGGTTGCGCAGGTCGCGGCGCACCAGCTCGATGGACCACAGCCAGATGACATGCCCCAGCGCCTCGGAGAAGTGCTCCGCCCAGGTCTGCCCGCCGGCGACCCACGGGAAGGGTGAGGGAACCGTGCCCGTCAGCGGCATGAGCACCAGGTGCGCCCCCACCCACACGAGCAGGCCGAAGGCGGCCCCCTGCCATAGCGTGATCGATCTGTAGTACTCGGCCATGACGCAGTAGAAGACGGCGAAGACGATCGCGAAGCTGAAGTGGATGATGAAGGAGTAGATCGGCAGGCCCTCGTTGCCGTTGAAGGTGGCGCTGGTGTGCGACTGCTCCGGAGTCATGCCCAGCTGCTCCAGGAGCCTCTGAGGCGGGTTCGTCGCGTTGCGCTCCGGGGTGCGGGGCGGGAAGGGGACCTCCCAGCCGAACTTGACGATGGCGGAGAAGAACCCTCCGATGATGCCGACGATGATCGCGGTCCCGATCCGTCGTCGTGAGGGCTCGGTCTTCTCCAGCAGGGTGGACAGCATGGGTGCCTCCAGGTGTCGGGGAACGAACAGTGCGGTGGCCGGGCCGGCGGACGGCTTGCAGTTCGAACGGTGTCCTAGTCGTCCGTTGTCCACCGGCCCGGCCTTCGGAAGCCTGGCATGAGAGGCGGTTCGGTCGCAACGCTTTCGTTACCCGGTGCTCGTCGCGCTCCTCGCGCCGGGCGGAGGAACCGGAGGAAGACCGGTGAAGGTGGTACGGCGAGGGCCTCGCCACAGCTGACACTGTGACGAGGCCCTCGCCGAATGGGTAAGCGGGTCTACCGGTTCAGTTGCCGCCGCCCTGCTCGGAGCCGCCGGTGGAGCCACCACCCTGCTGGCTGTCGGCGCTGCTGTCGGCACCACCCTGGTGGCCCTCGGGGTTGTCGCCCTGAACGGAGCCGGAGCCTCCCTGGCTGCCAGAGCCACCCTGACTGTCGGAACCGCCCTGGGTGTCCGCGCTGCTGTCGGAGCCGCCCTGCTGGCTGTCACCACCGGGCTTCGCGGAGCCCTCGCCCGCGCCGCCCGTGCTGCCGGCACCATCAGACACCTTGCTGTCAGCGCCGGGGGTGGCGGAGCCACCGTCGCTGGTTTTGCCGGCCGTCTTCTCGGTGGCGGGGGTGGTCGAGTCGCTCGAGCCGGAGCCGGAGCAGGCGGCCAGACCGAGTCCGGCGGTGACGATGAGGAGTGAGGCGGCGAGGGTCTTGGCACGTGTAGCGGTGGATCGCATGAGTTCTCCTTATGCGGTTGCTGGTGCAGTGTCAGTACGAGCCAGTGCGGGATGTCCCGCACATGCGGATCCGGAGTCGCCGTCGTCCGTGTTGTTCACGGAAGTTTCATGTGGGAGTCCGACGGCGCCCGTCGTGAGTGACGATCGTCATAGACGGCTATGTGTTGTTCGGCAATCCCCGTTGCCGATGGCTCCGAACCTCTTTCGAGACTAGCAACAACAAACGGACCGAAAGGATGAATTATCGTGACAACCATCTCTAGCCTGGTGGTCATCGGACTGCTAGGAGGGTTCATCGCGGGTATCTCCCCGTGCGTTCTGCCCGTACTCCCCGTCGTCCTCCTCTCCGCGGGAGCGCAGGGCGCACGCGGTGACGCCGAGGAGTCCGGAGGCGGCCTCGCCTCCCGCTTTCATCCTTACCTCGAGGTAGGCGTCCTTGTGGTCAGTTTCACGGTGTTCATGCTGCTGGGGACGACCCTGCTGGGCCTGCTCCACCTGCCGTAGTACCTCATCCGGCGTATCGGCATCGTCATGCTCGCTCTCATCGGCGTGGGCCTGCTGCTGCCGAGGGGGATGGAGGTTTTGGGACGTTTCTTCGCGCGCTTCCATGTGTCGGCAGCTCGAGGAATCCCTCGAACGGGTTCCTGCTCGGCCTAGTGTTGCGGGCGGCCGGCGTACCCTGCGCCGGCCCGGTCCTCACAGCCGTCGCTGTGGCGGGTGCCGCTGGATGAATCGGTGCTGACACGATGGTGCTGGGGTCGTTGATCGCGTCGTCGAAGGGGTGTGCTTGGTCGTTCTGGCAGCACCCAGCGCATACTGCACGAGGGTGGGGTGCTACTGGCCGGCAGGTGGGGGCACTCTACGAAGGTCGGGGTCTCGTGCAGTATGGACAACCCCTGGTCAGTACAACCCCATCCTCGTGCAGTAGCCGACCTGAAGGGGTCCCGGCAGTGGGATCGAGTCTCGGTCACGTCTCGCGCCCCCGGCGGCCCACCCTGCCGGCGTCTCAGAAGCCATGACACCCGCACGTCTCAGAAGCGAGGAGATGCGACGCCGCTCTCCAACGCCGTCTGCCCGGCTCCTCTCCAGGTCCGCACCGACCGCCTCCTTCACAGCGACTCCTTCTCGGGGCCGCCAGCCCGGGCCACCACGTTTGGAGACTGCGGGTTGCTTCCCCGTCCTCGACGGCACAGTCTCCTGGCTCAACACGCCCGGCAATGAGCCCTGCTCCAGAGGGATCGCGCCGGCAAGGTCGCCCCGGTCGACTTCTTCGCATGCTCCTTCATCAACTGCCGGCGCTCGGTGCCCGGTATCGAGAAGCTGTGCCGGGCCTCCGGCCTCGCGCGGGGCGCCTTGTCCAAGGGGTGGCGCGGGTGCCTGGCTGGTGACCCTGGCCAGGTGCCGAGCCATCGACCGGGTCCGTTCCTCCCAGTCCTCCCGGGGTTGGGAGAGGCGGGACAGGCACATCATGTGTGATGCAGCTAACAAGAAAGTCGCCTTCGGGGGTCTGGCCTCGGTACTGACGAATGTCAGTGCCTGTGGGGCGATCGTCCGTCCTGCCGCGGTTTCCCAAGCATTCGTCCCTAGGCTTGGGGAATCGCGAACAGCTCCCGTCATGGTGAGAAAAAAATGGTGAGTGCTTTTTCTCTTATGGCATAGAAAATGCTGGGAACTCTTGTCCCGCTATTCGCCCTATCCGTTGTGGCGCTCACCTGGATTCGGCTTTTCGAGGCCATCTCCAGCATGAGGAATCCGGTCCCATGGTTGATGTCCGGTCTTGGCGCCTGCGGTGACTGGTGGTCATCGCGAACCGGGGACGAAGAATGGATGTCGTCTCTGCATCAGAAGTAGTAAGGGAAAGGCGACCAGTCGGGGGTACGGCGTTGGAGGAATGCGTCGCGCCCCTCGACCGCCTCATCGGTCATGTAGGCCAGGCGCGTGGCCTCGCCTGCGAACACCTGCTGGCCGGCCAGGCCGTCGTCGGCCAGGTTGAAGGCGAGCTTGAGCATGCGGATGGCCTGCGGGGACTTGCCCGCCACCGTGGCCGCGTACTCCAGGGCCCGCTCCTCGAGCTCGGCGTGGGGGACCGCCTCGTTGACGACCCCCCAGCGCTCGGCGGTGACGGCGTCGTAGGTGCGGGCCAGGAAGAAGATCTCGCGGGCACGCTTGTCCCCGACCTGGCGGGCCAGGAGCGCTGAGCCGTAGCCGGCGTCGAAGCTGCCGACGTCTGCGTCGGTCTGCTTGAAGCGCGCGTGCTCGATGGAGGCCAGGGACAGGTCGCATACGACGTTGAGGCTGTGTCCGCCGCCTGCCGCCCAGCCCGGCACGGCGGCGATGACGGCCTTGGGCATGGTGCGGATGAGGCGCTGGACCTCCAGGATGTGGAGGCGCCCGGCCCTTGCGGTGTCGAGCCGGGCCTGGGCGGCTGCGACGTCGGCCTCGTGGCTGTAGGTTCCGGCATCCGCATCGCCAGTGGTCGTAGCCGGCGCGTCGGGGGCATCGGGCGCCTGGTCCCGCTCGTAGCGGTAGCCGTCCCGGCCGCGGATGCGCTGGTCGCCTCCGGAGGAGAAGGCCCAGCCGCCGTCGCGTGGGGAGGGGCCGTTGCCGGTGAGGATGACGGCGCCGACGTCGCCGCTCATGCGCGCGTGGTCCAGGACCCGGTAGAGCTCGTCGACGGTCCGGGGGCGGAAGGCATTGCGTACCTCGGGGCGATTGAAGGCCACCCGGACCACCGGCAGGTCCGTGAGCCAGGTTCCGTTCTCATCGCGGACACAGCCCCGGTGGTAGGTGACGTCCGTGAGGGCTTCCGCCCGGGGTGCCTCGGCGGCCTGAGTGCTGGACCCGGTGTGGTCGAAGCCGGGCACCTCACGCCAGCGAGCGGGGTCGAAGATCTCTGAGACGTGGCGCGGCAGCGGGTGGGCCGGGGTGGGAGTGGCGTTCATGGCCCCAGCGTAGGGTGTGGGATTCCTCCGCCCCAGGCCACCGGTGCTGACCGCCGCGGCATTCTAGTTCCCCAGGGCGGCGGCGATGAGCTCGGTGCGCGAGGTGTGGCCGAGGCGGTGGAGGACCTCGGAGACGTAGATGCGCACGGTGTTCTCCGAGATGCCGAGCTTCCGGGCGATGCGCCGGTTGGTCAGGCCCTCCAGGAGACAGGTGTAGACCTCCTGGAGCCGAGGCGGCAGCTCATTGACCAGCTCCTGGATGCGGGCCTCCGCGGAGGCCCGTTTCTGCTCGGACTGATAGGCGTTGACGAGCATCTTCGTGGGGCGCGAGGACATGACCGGCTCGCCGCGGCTGGCGCGCAGCAGGGCGGCGGCGACGTTCTCCGTGCTCTCATCCTTGGTGATGAATCCGTTGACTCCCTCGGCCAGCGCGTCGGTGAGCATCTCGTCGCGGCTGAAGACGGTGAACATGACAATGGGCATCCTGGGGAAGCGTTCATAGATCGCTCTGGCGGTCTGGGCGCCGTCCATGTCCGGCATGTCGCTGTCCAGCAGGACGACGTCGATGGGCTGCTGCCCGGTCATGAGCAGACTGATGGCCTGCCGTCCGCCGGAGGCGGCGGCAACGACGGTAATGGCCCGCTGCGAATCGAGCTGCTCGGCGAAGGTGGTGCGGATCAGAGGATCGTCATCGACGATGAGAACTCGCAGGGAACGCAGGGTGTGATTAGGCATAAGCGACTCCGTCCGGCGATGACATGATGGATCTCGCACTGGTAGCTGGTATGGCGGCCTCACTCCAGGGGAGACTGGCGAGAACGGTCCAGGAGGTTCCAATCCGGTTGGAGCTCAGCGACCCTCCGGCGTTCTCGAACCGGTCCTGGAGCGCCAGTAAACCGTACCCTCCGCGCATCTCCTCGGGGACCTTTTGCTCCCGCCAGGGCGAGCTGCAGCTGATGAAGAGGGTGTCCTGCTCCTGCTCCACGAAGAGAGAGACCAGATCGCGCGGGGAGTTGTACTTGAGGGCGTTGAGGGTGTTCTCGCGGATGAAGGCGACCAGGAGCCGGCCGAGCTCGGAGCGGTGCAGCGCCGGGATTCTCTCGATGCCGTCCAGGTCCGCGTCCAGGATGATCTCGCGCTGCGCCAGCGTGGAGGCGCTGGAGTCGACGATCTCCTGGAGGGTGGGCTCCTCCTTGGGAGGTCCCTTGGAGATGGCGAGGTTATGGATGAGCAGGCGCAGGTGGGCGAGGGCCTGCTGGGTGCGGTCCTGGAGGTCGAGCATGCGGTCGCGGTCGTCGCCGTTGGGGAGCCTGATGGAGCGGGAGATGATGAGCATGCGGGTGAGGTCGGCGGCCAGGTCATCGTGGAGGCTGTCGGCGATGTCGCGCCGCAGCTGCTGAATGAGCTCGGCGGCGACCTCCTTGGAACGTTCCGCCTCCCGTTGCATCTTCTCGAGACGCTCTCTGGCGTCACGGATGAGGATGCTGATGGATGAACAAACCAGCACAGCGAAAAATACGGTAAGAGCGGTGAAAAGTGGTTTGTATCCAGCCGAAACTTGTGCGATATATAGTATAGGGAACTGAATGAGGGCTAATTTTGTGCGCTTAGAGATGAGGAGGTCGATGATAATAACAAAAACAAGACACCAGCTCCACCCTGGCTGCAATATGGGGTGTGTGAAGCTGATTAGTAGTATCGTCGAAAAAGCAAGTGCTCCGACGCTTCGTTTTTTCGAGGCGCAATACGCGAAAAAAGCGGAGAGTTGAAGAGATTCTGTGACCAAAAAAGATCGATCGATATAGTTAGTTAAGATAACTAAATCCAAAGAAAGTATCGGCAGTGCAGCCGATAAAAGAATAGCTATTCTCAGGTGCGGTAAGAACTTACTGAATCGCACCCAGATTGTGTAGAATAAACTATTACTCTGCATCCTGTGATAAAATAATATGATGTTGCCGAGGGGCTAGTGCGTGAATGTTGAGTGACATGGATGCCGACACCTCTGGGCTTACCTGCCTGTGATGGCGGGCAAACACAGAGCGTGTCGACAGCTACGTCACCAGTTGCGCCACGCCTTTCCCCACGGTTCGTAGCAGACTGCTTGGTTGATGAGGCACCAGCCCGGGTACATCTTGGCTCTGCGGAACTTCGCTGGCGAGTCGTCCTGGTTCACAGGGACGCTGGCCGGCGCTGCGCTGGCCGGTACTGCGCTGGCCGGTGCGGCGAGGCCCGCCAGGAGGAGGGCGACAAGAGAGAGGCGGACGGCGGTTTTCATCAGGGGAACTCCTGTCTAGGAAGAGGTGTCTAAGGGCAATTTATCCTACCATTCTCGTGGTTTACGACAAGTATGCATCGTTGATGCCTTTGTTGATTCGTTGCTCAACAAAAGTCGTTGAAGATGTGAGTGACTGTTCCATGGGCCGCTCGGCAGGGAGGCGGGCGAATCATCCACCTCCCGCTACCCTGTCATCATGACGCAGACCGGCGAGACCGCCAGCCGCCCCTTCATCCCCGTAGCCGATGGCGGGGGACGAGTCGACTCCGAGACCGGCGCTCTACGCGAGGTGATCGTCCACCGCCCCGGCGGGGAGATCGCCCGCCTGACCCCCATCAACGCCGACTCCCTACTCTTCGACGACGCCCTCAACATCCCCCGGGCGCAGGCCGAGCACGACGCCTTCACCGCGATCCTTCGCTCCGAAGGCGTCGTCGTCCACGACTTCCGTGAGCTGTTCACCGAGGTCCTGGCCGTGCCCGAGGCCCGCAGCCTGGTGCTGGACGAGGCGGTCGGCCCCGACGTCGTCGGCGTCTCGGCCTCCGAGCTCCTCATCGACTACTTCCAGTCCCTGCCTGACGCCGAGCTCGCCGAGGCGCTCCTGGCAGGCATCACCCGCACCGAGCTGCGCGAGCGACTCAGCTCGGCCGACGGACGCGACCTGTTCTCCTCCACCTACCTGTCCACCCTGGAGGGACAGTTCGTCGTCACCCCCCTGCCCAACCTGCTCTTCACCCGCGACACCTCCGCCTGGCTCTACGGCGGGGTCTCGGTCAACTCCATGGCCCTGGAGCCCCGCCGGCGCGAGGCCGTCGGCTACGAGGCCGTCTACCGCTACCACCCCGCCTTCGCCCCCCGCCTGGCCGAGCTCGGCGGCTCCCCCGACCCGGCCGCCCGCCTGTGGCGCGAGCAGGGGCGGGTATCAGCGGCCTCCACCATCGAGGGCGGCGACTTCCAGATCCTGGGCAACCGGACCCTCGTCATGGGACTCACCCACCGTTCCACCGCCGCCGGCGTGGAGCGCCTGGCCTCCCAGCTCTTCGAGGCCGGCGTGGCCGACCGGGTCATCGGCGTCCACATGCCCGACGCCGCTTTCTATACCCAGCTCGAGGCCGTCATGCACCTGGACACCCTCATGACCAAGGTCAGCCCCGACACCTACCTGCGCTTCCCCGGTTTCACGGAGGTCACCACCGTGGAGATCGAGCCCGGAGCAGCGGGCCGGGCCCTCAAGGTGACGGTCCACGACGGCTCCGAGATGGACGCGGTCCTGGCGCGCGCCGCCGGCATCGACTCCTTCCGCGTTATCAGCCCCGGCGCCTCCGACGAGGCCGAGGCCCTGCGTGAGCTCGCCCGCGACTCCTGCAACGTCGTCGCCCTGGCTCCCAGGCGGGTCATCGGCTACGCCCACAACCAGCGCGCCAACGACGCCCTGCGCAAGGCCGGCATCGAGGTCGTCGAGACCCCCGGCGTCGAGCTCGTGCGCGGACGCGGCGGCTCGCACTGCATGACCTGCCCCGTCACCCGCGACGCGGTGTGAACGCGGCCGCCGATCAAAGTACTCAGAGCACTCAGAGCAGCCGGCAGGCCCCCGACCCCGGCCTGGTCACGATCGCGGCGGCCTGCTCGGCCTTCTGCTCGCGGTCCCGATAGGCCTGGAGCCACTGGGAGGCGAAGTCCTGGGCATCATCGGCCGGAACGAGGGCGTACACCGACCCGCCCCACCCGGCACCGAAGGAGGAGGCGCCGATGGCCCCCATGTCACGGGCCAGGGACACCATGAGCCGGGTCTGCGGTACCTGGTTGCGCAGCCCCCGGTCGGCCAGCTCCTGGGAGCGCTGGAGGACCTCGCCGACGCCGGGATCGGCCGCGGCGATCAGCCGGGCGCCGGCCGGCACCAGCACGAGGGACTCGATGAGGAACTGCTCGATCCTCTCCTGCTCGTAGCCGGGCTCGCACAGCTCCAGCAGGTCCCGCAGCGCGGGGTCTCCGGCCGCCTGATCGCCGGTGGCGTCCCCGACCAGGTGCCTGACCGCGCCGGCCAGGGATGCGTCGGCGCGTCCAGTGGCCTTGTTCCATCTGGCCAGTACCGACTGGACGGTACTCGGCCCGCGGTTGTAGTCCTCCAGGGCCGCGCCGGTCTTGTGCGCCAGCACCCCGCTCACTGCGATGACGAAGGCCCACTGCGAGGGGAAGGAGAGGCTCCGGTCGATGCGCATCGGGTCGAAGCCGGCCAGGAGCAGCCGGTCCTGGACGCCGCACAGCATGCCCGTGTGGTCCTCGCTGCCGCCGCGGGTGCCCACCCCGCTGGTCGCCGGCAGGTCGCGCCAGCTCCGCCCGCCCTCCACGGCGGCGAGGTATCCGGCCAGGGACAGCCGGTCGGGCATCGCCTCGATCCATCGGGGATCCCGGTCCCAGCCGTTGAGGGAGGCCAGGGCCAGGGCCGTGGCGCACACGAGCGCGGAGGACGAGCTCATCCCGGAGGCCGGTGGCAGGTCCGAGGAGATGGACAGGTGGGCCGCCACTCCGGCCCCGAAGTTGAGGGTGAGGCGGTCCAGCACCGTCTGGAGGTAGCGCCCCCAGTGGCCCGGCTCCAGACCGGGATCCACCCCGGCACGCAGGGTGATGGGATCGCCACCGCCAGTGGTGGCGGTCAGGGACGACTGCGGTCCTTCGACGCGGCGCGCACGCGCCGTGATCGCCCGGTCGACGGCACCGACCAGGACCGAGCCGCCGGCGTAGTCGGTGTGCTTGCCCAGGACCTCGATGCGACCGGGTACCCTCCACTCGACCTCCTCGGGGCTCCGACTCGCTTCCTGGCTCATAGGGACACCTCCGCCTCAGCCAGGCGTGCCTCGACCTCGCCGATGTCCTCGCGGCGCGACAGGTCCAGGACCGCCCCGGTGGCGGGCAGGACCGACACCGGGCTGTGCAGAGCGCGCACGGCGTCGACGATCTCCAGCTCGCCGCGCGGCGAGGGGGTGATCCGGCGGCAGGCGGTGAAGATCTCAGCCGTGAAGCCGAAGGCGTTCATCGACACCAGGGCGTGGGCGCCTGCGTCCTGGACGGCCTGGGGGGAGGGTTTCTCGACGATCTCCTCCAGCAGTCCGTCGCGGGCGCGCACGAGCGCGAAGGCGGCGATCCGCTCCGCGGGGATGTTGGAGTCGGCCACGAGCGCGGCGCGGTCGAAGCCGGCCAGGGCGTTGCCCCGGTGGCGGGCCAGGTCGCGCAGCGCCCGGCGGGGGTAGTAGTTGTCCCCGTTGACCATGAGGAAGGGCTCCCCGTCCACGGCCGACTCGGCGGACAGCACGGCGTCGGCCGTTCCCAGGGGCTCGGTTTGGACGGCCAGGTCGATCGTGAGCCGCTTGAGCTCCAAGGAGTCGATGTGACGGCGGAAGTCCTCGTGCTCGGGTCCGACGACCAGGACGGCCCGCTCGATCCCGGCATCGGCCAGGGCCGCCAGGCCGTAGTCGATGAGCCGGTGCCCGCCGATGGGCATGAGGGCCTTGTATCCGCTGGCGGCGGCAGCGGCCTGCTGGGAGGTCAGGCCGGAGCCGGCCGAGCCCTCCGCCCGCATGCGGGTCCCCAGGCCCCGGGCCAGGATGACGGCGGTGCGGGTCCGGTCCGCTGCGTCAGTCATCGCGTCAGTCATGTGGATCCTCTCCTCCTGCTCGTCTCAGGCGTTCAGGCCGTAGTGGCTCGCGACGACGGCCGCGATCGAGCGGGCCTCGTCACCGGTGGGCATCTCGGCGAAGACCCGCAGGAGCGGCTCGGTGCCCGAGAAGCGGATCGTCACCCAGCCGCCGCCTGTGAAGTAGACCTTGCAGCCGTCGTCCCAGGAGACGCGCTCCACGTCATGAGCGAAGGCGGGAAGATCATGGGCGCAGAAAATGCGCTCCTCCAGCTCGGCGCGCCGCTCGGAGGTGAAGCCGTAGGCGCCCTCGACCATGACGAGCTCGCCGTACCTGGCCACGATATCGGCGTAGAGCTCGGAGAGCTTCTTGCCCGAGGCCGCCACCGCCTCGACCAGCAGGGAGCCGGCGTAGACCCCGTCCTTGCCGGGGATGTGACCGCGCACGGTCAGACCGCCGGAGGACTCGCCTCCGATGACGGCGCCGGTCTCGGCCATCTTGGCGCTGATCCACTTGAAGCCGACGGGCACCTCGTAGCAGACCTGCCCGTGGGCGGCCGCGACCCGGTCCAGCAGGTGGGTGGTGGACATGTTGCGCACGGCCGGGCCCGTCCACCCCTTTCGGGTCAGTAGGTAGTCGTAGAGCAGGACCAGGACCTGGTTGGGGGTGAGGTAGGCGCCGGTGTCGTCGATGATGCCCAGACGGTCCGCGTCACCGTCGGTGGCGATGCCCAGGTCTGCGCCGGACTCGACGACGGCGTTGCGCAAGGTGGTCACGGTTCCCTCGGTGGGTGAGGGCATGCGGCCCCCGAACAGCGGGTCGTGGCGGTCGTGGATGACGTCCACCTGGCAGCGGGCGGTCAGCAGGATCGTCTGCAGGCTCGTCTCGGAGACCCCGAACATCGGGTCCAGCACGATGTGCATGTGGGCGTGGCGGATGGTCTCGGTGTCGAGCTTGTCGATGATCGCGTCCAGGTACCAGTTGATGGAGCGCTGGATGGTGACGAGCTCGCAGGAGCGGGCCTCATGGGGCTCGACGCTGCGCACGTCCGCATCCGTCAGGAGTCCCAGGGAGGCGGCGAGCTCGTCGGTGAACTCCAGATCGGCGTCACGGCCACCGGGCAGGAAGATCTTGATGCCGTTGTACAGGGCCGGGTTGTGGGAGGCGGTCACGGCCATCCCGTAGGCGGCCTTGAGACGACGCACGGTCCACATGGTGGTAGGTGTGGGGGAGGGGCGGTCGATGAGGGTGACCTGGATACCGTTTCCGACGAGCACCTCGACGGCCCACCAGGCTGCGGTGTCCGACAGGAAGCGGCGGTCGTAGCCGATGACGACGCCCTGCTCGGCCGTGTCCTCAGCGAGGATGCGGTTGGCCAGCCCCTGGGTCAGGAGCCTGACGTGGGCGCGGGTGAACTCATCGCCGATCACGGCTCTCCAGCCGCCGGTGCCGAAGTGGATCATGGTTGTTCCTCTGGTGAGGCGCCGTTGCCCGGGACGGGGCGGCGGGACGGCCAGGACGATGACCAGGACCGCGATCGTCAGGACCCGCGTGGGGATCGACGGACGCAGCGAACGAGGGGTGTCGGTGGGCTTCACTTGTCGATCCTGTTCTGCACCAGGGCGTAGAGGGCGGCCAGGCCGGACTGCCAGAAGCGCTGCAGGCCCAGGAACAGCACGATCAAGGGGATGACACCCAGAAGGGCTCCTTGGAGGAGCGCACCGTACTGGGGGTTGAAGTAGGACGACATCCCATAGAGCCCCAGGGTGACGGGCTTGAGCGAGGCGGAGTTGATCGTCATCAGGGGCAGGAAGAAGTTGTTCCAGGTCGCCACGAAGATGAACAGGAAGATGGTCACCATCGCCGGGGCGAGCAGCCGCAGGACGATCGTGAAGAAGATGCGGATCTCGCCGGCCCCGTCGATGCGGGCCGAGTCGATGATCTCGTTGGGCACCGAGGAATCGGCGTAGACGCGGCCCAGGAAGACCCCGAAGGGGCTGACCGAGCACGGAAGGATGACCGACCAGATGGTGTTGGTGAGGTTCACGGCGTCGAGGACCAGGTACAGGGGGATGGTCAGCAGGGCGATGGGCATGAGGAGACCGGAGAGGATGGCGACCTGCACGGCGCCCCGACCGGCGAACTCGAACTTCGCCAGGCCGTAGCCCGCGGCGACCGATAGAAGCGTTCCCAGCACCCCGGCGAGGGTCGAGTAGAGCAGGGAGTTGAGGATCCAGCGCCAGAAGAGTCCCTGGGTCCAGCTCATCAGCGCGGTGTAGTTGGCGGAGAAGCTGTTGCGCTGGGAGAACCACCACCCGGAGGTGGTCAGCAGATCGGAGTTGGACTTGGTGGAGGAGACGATGAGCCAGTAGACCGGGCCGAGCATGTAGGCCAGGACGATGACCAGGACCGCGATCGTCAGGACCCGCGTGGGGATCGACGGACGCAGCGAACGAGGGGTGTCGGTGGGCTTCACTTGTCGATCCTGTTCTGCACCAGGGCGTAGAGGGCGGCCAGGACGCCGGCCACCAGGGCGATGAGGACGGAGACCGCGGACGCCGGGCCCGAGCCGGATGGTGAGAGCGCGCCGGTCATCGAGTTGTAGGCCATCATCATCGGGGTGTAGTCCAGCCCCATCCACTGGTTCTGGTTGTACAGAACGGTGGGCTCGTTGAACAGCTGCACGGTTCCGATGATGGACAGCAGCACCGCCAGCAGGGAGGCGGAGCGGACCATGGGGATCTTGATGCGCCGGACGATCTGCCACCCGGTGGCGCCGTCGATGCGGGCCGCCTCGTAGAGCTCGTGGGGAACGGACTGGAGCGCCGCCAGGAAGATGAGCATGTTGTAACCGGTGAAGGTCCACGTCGTGATGTTCGCCATCGACCACAGGATGATGTTCCTGCCGAAGAAGTCCACGTTGAGCCCCACGAGTCCCAGCAGCTCGTTGATCGGGGAGAAGCTGGGGTTGTACATGTAGAGCCACACGATCGCGGCCACGATCCCGGGGATCGCGTAGGGCAGGAAGAAGCCCAGGCGGAAGACCGTCACCCGCTTGACCAGGAGGGAGTCGAGCACCAGCGCCAGGGCGAGCGCCGCCACGATCATGACCGGGACCTGGACGACGCCGAACAGCAGGACCCGCCCCATTCCCTTCCAGAAGGCGGGCTGCCCCGCGGCCTGGGCGTAGTTGTCCAGGCCGACGAAGGTGCTGACCTTGTCCCCGCCGCCATAAAGGTCTCCGCCCGCGGCGACGTCCCGGAAGAAGGATCGGTAGACCGACACCACGATCGGAATGAGGAAGACGACCGCGAACATGGTCATGAACGGTGCCACGAACCCGATACCCGCCCGGGCCTGCCTGCGCTTGCGCAGCGAGGTGGTGCGGATGGCCGGGGAGCGCCCCACCGTCGTTGTCGTCGTGCTCGTCGTCGTGCTCATGGTGTTCTCACTTCGATCGTGGTGCCGGTAGCTGCCTACTGCCTATTCGGCGACGGGCAGGTTGGCGTCCTTCAGGGAGCTGACAGAGCTCTTCTGGGCCGCCTGGAAGATGTCATCGACCTTGCCGGTTCCCTTCCCGGCCGCCTCGGCGGCCTGGGTCATGGGGTCCGCCAGGGAGGGCCAGGTCGGCATGAAGCCGAACTTGGAGTTCACGGTCGCGTTGGCCTTGGTGAACTCGGCGTAGACGTCCTGGCCTCCGAAGAAGGTGGAGATGGACTCCGGGGTCTTCACCGGTGCCTTCGCGGTCAGGACCAGTCCCTGGGTGGCCAGGTCGTCGACCTGCGTGTTGAACCAGTCGTTGAAGGCCATGGCCCCCTCAGGGTTGGAGCAGCCCTTGAGGACGGCCACACCGGAACCGCCGTCGGGACCGGACATGGGCGTGTCACCGAAGGCGGGAAGCTGGGCGACCGCCCAGGAGCCGGCGTTGGGGGAGTCCTTCATCGTGTCGGCCAGGAGCGCGCCCTCCCAGGCGGCGCCGATGGTGCCGATGAGCTGCTGGTCGACCAGCGCCTTGCCGAAGGCGTCGTCCCAGCGGTTGGCCACGAGGGCCGTCTTGGAGTCCAGGACGCCCTGCCAGAAGGTGGAGACCTTGGCTGTCTCCGGGCTGGTGACGTTGAC
Source organism: Actinomyces sp. Marseille-P3109 (assembly GCF_900323545.1). Taxonomy (NCBI): domain Bacteria; kingdom Bacillati; phylum Actinomycetota; class Actinomycetes; order Actinomycetales; family Actinomycetaceae; genus Actinomyces; species Actinomyces sp. Marseille-P3109. Next base: position 1,978,623 of record NZ_OOHN01000008.1, on the reverse strand, counting down.
CTTCCACTTGTCGTTGTCGGCGGTGAACCACTGGGCGCCGGCCGCGGCCGACTGTCCCGCCAGGGTGTTGGGGGCCTCATCGGGCTCGAAGGCCAGCGCGTACTTGCCCTGGGCCGCCGCCTTCTGGGCGACGTCGGCCAGCTCGGCGCTCGTGGTGGGCACGCTCAGCCCAAGCTGGTCGAAGGCGGCCTTGTTGTAGAAGTAGACCAGCGGGCCGGAGTCCTGCGGCAGGCCGACGGTGGTCTTGCCGACGGTCATCAGCGACATGGACCCCTCGGAGAAGTGGCTCTTGTACTTCTCCGCCTCACTGGACACATCGGCCAGCAGGCCGGAGGAGTAGAGCTTGGGGATCTCGGCGTAGCCGACCTGCGCCAGGCACGGGGCGGTCCCGGCCTTGACGTCGTTCTCCAGCTTGACGTTCATGTCCGGGGCCTTGCCGTCGAACTTGGTGGCCTCGACCTTCATGTCAGGGTGCTCGGCGTTCCACCGGGCCACGATGTCATTGACCTTCGTCATGCCCTCACCGTCGGGAAGGCGGTGCAGGTAGCGGATCACGCCGTCGGATCCTGACGCACCGGATGAGCCGGTCGTGGCCGAGCAGCCTGAGGCGAGCAGCGCGAGGGCGAGCATCGAGGCGGCCAGTGCATGTTTCTTCATGGGATTGTCCTTCTTCGTCATTGAAAAGGGGACCGGCGGGTGCCGGAGGGGTGGGGCGGTCACAGGACGGTGACATGACGCTGTCAACGCGCATCCGCCTGCAGAACATGGAACGGGGTCGCTCACTGCGCTGGAGCGGTGAGCCACTGATACCCTCCTTCCTCCAGACGCACCGTCCGGGGGCCCTGAGGCGTCGGAACCGTCGTCGTGACGGGTTCTGGCGCGTTGTTGATGACGAGGGTGGTGCGCCCATCGGGGTAGGCGGCCACCTCCACCCTGGGGTCGAGGGCCGCCCAGCGGGAGAAGTCCTCCTCCTGGCCGGCGGCCCAGAAGACGGCCCGGTGCAGGATGCGGGAGTTCTGGGCGCAGTAGGGCAGCCCCGTGGCGTACACCGCTCTGCCCCGGCCCAGCTCATTGACCGCGAGGCGGACCTGGCCGTCTGCGGCGTCGAGCACCCGGGTGGTGGGGCTGGTGACGATGACGTCGGGGGTGCCCTCGCCGTCGTCGAAGCCGCCGGTCAGGTCCTGGCTGATGAAGTGCTCCTGCACGTCAGGACGGGGCCGGCGGGTGCTCAGTCCCCAGCCGATCTCACGGTCGACGCCCAGGACGTCGGCGAGCTGGAAGGTGACCCCGTGGGCGGGGTGGGCGCTGGGAGCTCCTACCCCGATGAGGCCGCCGCCTGCGGCGACGAAGGAGCTGACCGCGGCGACCAGGTCCGCCTCCGCCCACTGCTCGCCTCCGGAGAAGGCGGTGCCCTCGGCCCCCGCGCAGATGAGGACCTTCACGTCCTGGGGGATGCCTGCGCGCACGTCGTCGAAGGAGAGGAACTCCACGTCCAGGGGCAGGCCCGACAGCGCCTCCAGGACCCCCAGGTAGGTGTAGGCCTGGCGGTACCACAGCGCGTGCGCCACCATGTGCGACATCCAGGAGCGCAGGCGGCCCCACGAGTTGATGACGGCGACCTTGAAACCGGGGGTCAGCGGCCGGCGGCCTCCGGAGCGCTCGTGGATGGAGCGGAACTCCGCGATGATCTGCTCGATGCGGTCAATGAAGTCGGGGTGCTCGACGGCCAGGGACAGGTAGCCGCCGTAGCCGATCCGGTCCAGGGGGGAGCGCACGATGGCGCGGCGGGCCTCCAGCCAGCTGCGGTTCGCCTCGGTGACGGGGTCACCGCCCGGATGGAAGACGTCGGGGAAGAAGTAGGGCAGGAACCGGCCCTCGGTGTACCGGACATGGGGGATGTCGGCGATCATCCTGCAGGTCGCCCCCGAGCCCACAGAGCCGACGACGGCGTCGATTCCGGTCGTGGCGAAGTACTTCCCGTAGGGCTCGGCGCCGATCCAGTTGTCCCCCAGGAACATCATCGCCTCCTTGCCCCGGGCGTGCACGGCCTCGGTCAGCTCGCGTACCCGGGAGGAGACGAATCGCTGCTGGAAGTCGATCCAGTCGCGGAAGGCGCGGGTGGGAACCCGGAAGGGGGAGTTGTAGTACCCGGCGTCGACGAAGTCCTCGGCGGTGAGACGGTAGCCGTACTCCTCCTCGAAGGCCTCCAGGGCGGGGACGCTCACCGAGGCGGAGTAGCCGAACCAGTCGACGTAGCGCTCGGTGGCGTCGGAGCCGTAGACGAGGGTGAAGTGGTAGAAGAAGGTGGTGAAGCGGACCACGTCCACCTCGGGATGCTCGGCGAGCCAGGTACTCAGGTGGGAGCGCACGTGAGCCCATGTGGCCGTATGGCGCACGTCGAAGGGCTTCTCCCTCGCACGCGAGGGGTCGTCGGCCCAGCCGTTGGTGAGGTAGTTGTACATCTGGGTCGGATCCCAGATCTGGGTCGCCAGGAAGCTGACGGTGTAGACGTGTCCGGCGAGCGCGTCGTGCACGGTGACCGTGCGTCCGTCGGCCCCGATGCTCCAAGCCTGCGCTGGCAGCTCCTGGCCGGTGGTGCGGTCGTGGGCCTGCCACCAGCGCGAGACGTCGCAGCCGGTGTCCGGTTGGACCTGATCGGCGAACCAGGAGGCCAGCAGGTCGATGCTCACAGGGCCGTCGGCGGTGGCGGTGACCCGGTCGGACATGAGGAAGATCCTGGTGGCCTCCTCGGGGTGAGCGTCCGCCCAGGCGTTGTCCCCACGTCCGACGAAGTAGGTGGAGTAGACCTTGGTGGCCAGCTCCGAGACGATGCCGGGCAGCTCGGTGCCGTCGGAGTTCCGCACGGCGTCGGCGCCCAGACGGGCGACGAGGGCCCGGATGTCCTCGTCCATGCCGGTCTGGATCGGCAGGGTGAGACGTCCCCCCTCCTGGGCGGGGACCTGCGGCGCGGGCTGGGTCTGGAGAGACATCAGCGCTCCTTCGAGCTGAATAGTCTGAACTCCGAACAAAATACAGCACGCGCTGCCCGCCTGCTACTGGCGAGGTGGTCGATATGTCCGACGACGGCTAGGTGTTGTGCCCGAGGTCCACCAGGGAGGGGTTGTCGAGCACGGATTCCAGTGCCACCAGAGCCGCTCCGTGTGATGAAGCCCACTTTCCTAGGTGGGAGACCTTCACCTTCACTCGGGCGCGCGTGTCCAGGAGCCGCGCCTCCAGGGCGGTGGTGGTGGGGGAGAGGAACACGTCCGCGAAGGCGGCCAGGTATCCCGACAGCACGATCACCTGGGGGTTGAGGACGTCCGCCAGGATCGCCAGCGCCTGCGTGAGTGCCTGCTGAGACAGCCTCAGCCGGTGCGTTAGCTCGGCATCCCCGGCGTCGAAGCGTCGGCGCAGGATCTCGATGCGATCCTCCAGGGAGGTGGTCTCGTCACGCACCTCGTCGTCCGCGGGGTAGGCCGACGTCAGTGCCTGCAGCCCGGAGCGGGTCTCCCAGCAGCCTCGTCGCCCGCATCGGCATGGCAGGCCCTCGGGTTCTACGGGCATGTGCCCGACCTCGCCGGTCAGACCCAGCCAGCCCCGCAGGAGGTATCCGTCGGCGATGATGCCGGCACCGATTCCCTCTCCGCCCGACAGGTAGAGCAGGTTGCGCACCCCGGCGTCCGCGTAGCGTTCGTAGGTGGCCAGTGCGGCGAGCTTGGCGTCGTTCTCCAGCGTGATGATGGGGACGTCCTGACGGGCGCTCATACGACGGGCGACCGCGTCGTGGACCTTGTCCGCGACGGCGACGTCGTGCCACCCCAGGATGGAGGAGTAGCGCACGGTGTTGCCGACGTAGTCGATGATCCCGGGCTGGGCCAGGACGATTCCCGGAACGTTCGTCCCCTGCTCGGCCAGTCGGTCCAGGGCGTGAGACAGCATGGTGCCGATGCGTTCGATCATCTTCTCCGGGTGGTGCCCGGTATCGCCGACCAGCTCGGAGCTGCGCAGGACAACCTCCCCCGTGAGGTCCACGATGGACAGGAGCAGTGAGCTGCCGCTGATCTCCAGGCCTATTCCCGCCGCCGCGCGCGGAGCCGTGCGCAAACCCGTGCTCGGTCTGCCGACGTTGCCGGACAGGTCGGGCTCCTCCTCGACGAGCAGCCCCCGTGAGCACAGCTCGGCCACCAGGGTCGACACTGTCGCCTTCGACAGTCCCGTCTCGCGGGCCAGGCGTGTGCGCGACAGTGCGGGGCTCGTCTGGAGGTGGCGCAGGATGAGTGACATGTTCGAGATGCGCACGTCGGTATGGGCCTTGGGTCCTTGCGTTCCCGGGCCTCCGAGGAATCCTCGAGGACTCGGCCCGTCCGGCGGGGTCCATCCTGCAGCCGGCACGCCGGTCTCCTCCTCGTTGGCTCTCCAGTCGGCTCTCTGAGCCGTGATCGTGTCCCTCAGCCTAGTGATTCGGGGGAGATGACGGGCTCCGCTTCGCGTGGGCGGTCTGTGGCGTCGGTGACGGTCCGCCTCTCTCCGGCAGGCGCGGTCGGGCGGGTAGGCGTCCCTCGTGCCGTCCGCCGTCCCGAAGTCGGGCGCGATCGAGGCCCGGAACAAAATGTGATTATAATCACTTACGGTCGCCTTGAAGAGCTCCGGTTGCAGATGTTCGAGTTATTGGTTATGTCCCGCGCCTGAGGTTCTGATGAGTGCGGGCTATGCGAGTCCTCATTATCCGTGATCGTTTCAATCATTTCTGGCACTGCGGGGCGGCGGGGGCCGCCCCTGCGCGCGAGGCGATCCCGGTCCCGCTTCCCGGGCGTGTCCCCGACCACGCCCTCGGGCGTGTCAAGGCCTGAGGCCCGGCAAATCGACGAATTTGGACATATCGTCAAATTGACCACCTGAGTGCTCCGCAGCACCATAAAACCGGCTTGCGGCCGTCTTGGGGCCCCGGAAGCGGTTTTCGCAGTTCGTCGTTCGAGTCCCGAAGCGGGCAGGCCCAGGAGCTAGATCTTGAGGAGTACTGTGAAAGTCATAGAGGCCAACCATGTCTACAAGGTCTTCGGTCGACGACCGTCCGACGGTGTCAAGAGACTCAAGGCCGGCAAAACGCGGGACGACCTGAGGAAGTCGGGGCAGACCGCTGCCGTCATCGATACCTCCTTCGACGTCGACAAGGGTGAGATCTTCGTCGTCATGGGCTTGTCGGGCTCCGGCAAGTCCACGCTCATCCGCATGGTCAACGGCCTGCTGCCCATCACCGCGGGAAGCATGACCCTCTACGGGGAGGACCTGGCCCACATCTCCAAGCCGAAGCTGCGCGACCTGCGCCGCGAGCGGGTCTCCATGGTCTTTCAGAATTTCGCTCTCCTGCCGCACCGCACAGTGGGGGAGAACGCCGCCTACGGCCTGGAGATCCAAGGGATCAGCCGTTCCGAGCGCGAGCGCCGGGCCGAGGAGGCGCTGTCGATGGTCGGCCTCGACGGGTGGGGCGGCTACAAGCCCGGTGAGCTCTCCGGCGGGATGCGGCAGAGGGTCGGCCTGGCCCGGGCTCTGGCCGCCGAGACCGACATCCTGCTCATGGACGAGGCCTTCTCCGCCCTCGACCCATTGATCCGTCGCGAGATGCAGGACCAGCTCATCGACCTCCAGGGCAAGCTCGGCAAGACGATCCTGTTCATCACCCACGACCTCAACGAGGCCATGCGGCTGGGGGACCGGATCGCCATGATGCGCGACGGACGCGTCGAGCAGGTCGGCACGGCCGAGGAGATCCTCCGAGACCCCGCCTCCGATTACGTCTCACGGTTCGTGGCCGACGTCGACCGAACTCGGGTCCTGACGGCCGGCTCCATCGCGGAGCCGCCCTACGCGGTCCTGGGCTCGGACCGCAGCCCCCGCGCCGCCCACAAGCTCCTCCGGGAGAACCAGCCGCCGTGGCTGCTGGTGCAGAACCGCGACCGCACGCCATTCGGCTACGTCTGGGAGGACGACGTCGCCCGTGCGGTCACCGAGGGCTCCAACGTCCTCCCGCTGTCCACGATCCACGAGATGCCAGTCGTGTCCCACTCGACCCCCGTCAACGAGCTGTTCGCCCACGCGGCCCAGCACGCCGCCCCCATCGTCGTGGTCGACGACGAGGGACGGATCTCCGGCGTCATCCCGCGAGTCACCCTGCTGGCGGCCATCAGCGACCAGAATCAGGGCCTGAGTGCCGGATCCCCTGAGTCCGCCATGTCCGACGACGTCAAGCAGGGCGTCGAGGCCGTGCGGGCCGCCGCGCGGGCCGATGCATCCGCATCGAAGCAGGCCGGAGAGGCCAGTGAGACCACCGAGGCCGAAGGAGCCGACGCCTGATGATTCCCGCGCAGACCTTCATTCCCAAGATTCCTCTGGGCAAGCTGGTCGAGGTCCTCATTGACTGGATCCAGAACCATCTTCACGGCTTCCTCACCGTGATCTCCCAGGCCGGGACCGCTGTCAACGACACCCTCGTGGACCTGCTCCTGGCCGTGCCGCCGCTGCTCATGGTGATCATCTTCGCACTCATCGCGTGGATGGCGAAGTCGTGGAGGCTGGCTGTGGGGACCGCCATCACCTTCCTGCTCGTCATCTCCCTGGGGCAGTGGGAGAACGCCATGGAGACGCTGGTGCTGGTCACCATCGCCACCCTGACCGCCCTCATCTTCGCGATCCCCCTGGGGATCTGGGCGGCCCGGAACAAGTACGTCTCCGCGCTGATCCGGCCGGTCCTCGACCTCATGCAGACCATGCCGGCCTTCGTCTACCTCATCCCCTCGGTCCTGTTCTTCTCCATCGGCGTGGTTCCCGGCATGTTCGCCACGCTCATCTTCTCCATGCCTCCCGGGGTGAGGATGACCGAGCTGGGCATCAAGCAGGTGGACAAGGAGACCGTTGAGGCGGGGCGCTCCTTCGGTGCGACCGACTGGCAGATCCTGCGGGGCATCCAGCTGCCCCTGGCCATTCCCACCATCATGGCCGGCGTCAACCAGGTCATCATGCTGGCCCTGTCGATGGCCGTCATCGCGGGCATGGTCGGAGCTGACGGCCTGGGTAAGGAGGTCGTCAACGCGCTGTCCACCATCGACATCGCCAAGGGCACCGAGGCGGGACTGTCCATCGTGTTCCTGGCGATCTTCCTGGACCGGGTGACCGCGGCCCTCGGGGCGCCGCGGGAAGAGGGCTCGCTGCTCTCGCTCATCAAGAAGCGGTGACTCATGACTCGACGACGCTTTTCCGCCCCGCCCTCACCGGCGCCGGGCGCGCACCGAAGGAACGCCATGCAGACCTCCCGCCGCACGTTCACCACCGCCCTCGCCGCTCTGGCGAGTGGGGGCGCGCTCGCCGCCTGCGGGCGAGGGGCGGGTGCAGGCAAGCGGATCCGTCTGGGCTTCGTCCCGTCGTGGAGTGACGGTCTGTCCATGACCCATCTGCTCAAGACCCAGCTCGAGAAGGCCGGGTACCAGATCAAGCTGACTGACCTGAGTGAGGCCGGCCCCTTGTACGCCGGGCTCAGCCAGGGTGCGGTCGATCTCTATCCCTCCGCGTGGCCCGACATCACCCACAAGGACTACATGGACAAGTACCGCAAGTACATCGAGGACCTGGGGACCTACTACGACTCGGCGAAGCTGTGCTGGTCCGTCCCGGACTACTCATCGCTGACCTCGATCGAGGACATCAAGCCCCACGCCTCGCAGATCGACAACCGGATCGTCGGCATCGAGTCGGGGTCCGGTCTGGTCAAGACCTCCGAGGAGGAGGTGATCCCGGCCTACGGACTGCAGGACATGAAGTTCCTGACCTCCTCGACCGCCAGCATGCTCACCGAGCTCAAGAAGGCTGTCAGCGCCAAGCATGAGATCGTCGTGACCCTCTGGCACCCCTTCTGGGCGAACACCACCTTCAACATGCGCGACCTGGAGGATCCCAAGGGGGCCTTCGGCGAGGGGGAGGGTCTCCACTTCCTGGGTCGAGAGGGGTTTGCGCAGGAGTATCCCGAGATCGCCACGTGGCTCGGATCCATCAAGATGGACGAGCCCACCTATGGAAGTCTCGAGGACCTCGTCGTCAATACCTATGGTGAGGGCAGGGAGGATGAGGCGGCCATCGCCTGGTCCCAGAAGAACCCGCAGTACGACTTCAAGAAGTCCTGATACAGCCGGATCGTCTGTGCCGTCCTCCTGAAGGGGCGAGGCCATACGTCGTGATCCCGCCGTCGGCATGCTCGACGGCGGGATCACTGATGGGTAACCGAGCCCATCGAAAGACGTGCCCCACCCGCGTAGCGTCGACGCTGAGGAGGAAGGAGCTCTCCATGAGTGCAGACGCCATGTCCTATGGCGGTCAGGGATTCAGCGGGGTCGAGCCGAGTCCGTTGTTTTTTCCCGACGACGCGGCTCGAAGGAGGTTACGGACCTCCTGCGCTCTGGGCATCGGGGCACTCATCGTCCTTGTCGGAGGCTTCATTCTCACGGAGGTTGTCGCCGCCGGCGTGGGGGCGCACCACGGCGCCGACGGCGGACTGGGAATGCTCGCCGGTCTTCTCCTCACCCCTGTGCCCCTGGCCATGTACTCGCTCATCCTGTCCGTCCGTTCTCTGCGCAGCAGGTTCGGCATGCGCGTGGACGCCGGCGGGATCCACCTGATCACGGAACGAGGGGAGAGAACGCTGGGGTGGGGAAGCGTGCGCGGGCGCTTCGACGTCGTTGTCACCGACCGCCCCTCGCGCCGCAGCAGAGCGGCGACCTTCATCCGTACCGCGGTGGTGGTCGGCGGCAACCGGATCGAGCTGCCCTGGCTGGATGTCGCAGGGGCCGATGAGCGCCAGGCGCAGCACCGAGTGCGTGAGCACGCCGTCGAGGTCGTGGCGCGCGATCCACGGCCGGAGGAACCTGTGCGACCCGAGGGGGCGGATCCGGAGCGCCCCGCCGTCCTGCTCATGGAGCAGTTCAGCGCCAACGGGGGCGCACTGGTCTCAGCCGTGCGCTGCTTCTCCTTCATCCCCCTTCTCGCGTTGGTCGCTGAGCTCGCGTCCCTCCTGTGGGACGGATCGGGGTACGTTCTTCCCTACCTCGTTATTCCGGCGGTCGTCGGCGTGATCGACGTCTGTGCGCTGGTGTACCTGCTGGTGCTGTTCGCCTGGCTGTATGCGCCCACCTACGTCGTCGTCGAGCCCTCAGGCGTGACGGTCCGGGGACGTCAGGGAAACGGGAAGGGGCAGTACGTGCTGCCATGGGACCAGGTGCGTGGCCGCCTGGAGGCGAGGGCCGTCAAGGCGACCACGGGCTGGGAGGCGCGGGTCGTGTGCCGCACCGGCGGGCGCGACGTGGTTCTGACCGGGGCCTCGCTCATGGCTGAGGACGAGTGGTCGGCCAGGCTCATGGCGCATGAGCGGATCGCGCTCATCGCCTCCTACGACCCGGGGGCTCCGCTGACCGACGAGGATTCCCACTCCTCGATCTCCTCGATGCGCTTGCCGTCCTCGTCGAGGTAGTAGCCCTCATCGTCGATGGGACGGAAGGTCATCCGGCCGTCGGAGCTCTCCTCGGCGAAGTGTTCCCGGGTCATGAGGCGGGTCCGGCGGCTGCGCTCCTTGATCTCCTCATGCGACATCGGCGTCTTCCACGTCCGCTCCAGCGCGCAGACCGAGACGATGGAGGTGACCCACACGAGTGCGGTGAGGGGGACGAGGAGCGCCGGAGCGAAGAGCATGGCCGCAGCCGCCGCGCCGACGGCGGGGAAGGTGAAGGCGGCCGCGGTTCGCTCCGCGCGGTTCATGTCGTTGCAGCGTTGAAGACGCATGGTCAGACGCATCGAGGAGGCGTCGAGGGCCTCGCGCACCACGGTGGCCAGGATGGAGAATCCCGTGACCTGGTCGGAGGTGAGGCCGGCGCGGGTGAGAGCGGACCAGAGGGCGACCGTGATCCCCACGATGAACGCCTCAAGGATCCCTAGGAGGACTCGCCCGGACACCACTCCTGACAGGGGGACCGCCGGCTTCCTGTGCTGGTGGTCCGGCGTGTGCGCGATGCTGTGCGCGCTCATGTGCTCCTCCTACCGCCTCACAGCCCACGACTGTCGCAAGCCCACCCTACTGAGGGTGTGACTGCCATCGCAGTTGATGTTCGTCGAGGGGATGGTGGAGCGCTTTCAGCGCGTATCGATGAAACCGGAGATCTGGAACATCCAGGGCGATGGCTGAGACTCTCCGCCGTTTGGTGTGCTGCGCAGGCAGGAGAGACAACCATCTCCTTGCCATGATCGATCAGATCGTATGCGCGGAGCCGTGGTACCGCCCATGCGCATCGACTCCAGGCCCAGTGCACACATCCAGTTCGCGGACTGGATCGCTGCGTGCGTGACTCACGCAATCGATCATCAGTTGGTGAGGACCTCCCGTCATCAGGGTCACTGACGACCAGCTCTTTCCAAGCTCGGGTGGCGCTTTTACACGCGAGTCGAAACTGCATGTCGACAATCGCTCCCTGACTGATATTCATCACTCGCGCCTGTTTGACCGGAGTAGGACCCTTGAGCCCTCGGCCGGCCGCTGACGTGATCGATGACCGGCGGCTCGGAGCCTACGGGGCCGTCCGAGTCAGTGCTGCCTGGCGGAGCTCGGGCACGTACCGGCGGCCGTCGCGGAAGTCGGCGGTGATGTACTCCGACGGGAACGGCTGGGGCTGGTGAATGCGCTCCTGGAGGGCGTCATAACTGAGCGAGGTGTCCCACGGTCTCTCAATGACGGCGACGAAGGCCATGAACGGCAGCCAGGTGAGAACCGTCAGCGCCGCCGTCGATGCCGGGATAAGGAGCCGGGCCGCCAGGAATCCGGCGACCGCCGGGCACAGCACGGCGATGAGGGTCAGCAGCAGGCCGTGAGCGTCCCGGGAGCGCCAGGCCCGCATGATGAGCCGGTGGGCAGAGGCATCGATGAGCTCGCGCACGGCCACCGCCACCAGGGAGAACAGAGCTGCCCGACCGAATCCCACGCCGGCTCCGGTGATCGCGGACCATACGCACACGATCACCGTCAGCCCAATCGCCCCGGGCACCCCGAGCACCAGGCGCCCCACCACCATCGCGGAGATGGGCGTGACAGGCCTCCAGCGACCACGTCCTGCGCTGCGCTGTTCCATGCTGCTCTCGCTCATGGCTCCTCCCCGGCCGGCCGGATGGGTGTGTTCAGCCGCTTGAATCATTCTACAAAGCCTGTTCAGGGCGTCTCGCGTCGGTGCGCAACGTGCTTTACCATCATCCCGGCTCACCGCACTGAAAGGATCCCCATGACTGCGCTCGCCGCCCCCGATTCCACCGTCCTCGCCGGCCTCAAGGGCCGCAGCTTCCTCAAGGAGCTCGACTTCGCCCCCGCCGAGTGGATGGCGCTCATCGAGCTGGCGGCTCAGCTCAAGGAGGACAAGAAGGCCGGTCGTGAGGTGAAGCGGCTGACCGGCAAGAACATCGCGCTCATCTTCGAGAAGACCTCGACTCGTACGCGCTGCTCCTTCGAGGTGGCCGCCTATGACCAGGGCGCCCAGGTCACCTACCTGGATCCCTCGGGCTCGCAGATGGGTCACAAGGAGTCGGTGGCGGACACCGCCCGGGTCCTGGGGCGCTTCTACGACGGCATCGAGTTCCGCGGTAAGAAGCAGGAGCACGTCGAGGCCCTGGCCGAGCTCTCGGGGGTGCCGGTGTGGAACGGGCTGACCGACGAGTGGCACCCCACCCAGATGCTGTGCGACTCCCTGACCATGCTGGAGCACGCGGGCAAGGCCGCCGGTGACATCTCCTACGCCTACGTCGGCGACGCCCGCTTCAACATGGGGCGCTCCCTGCTCGTCAACGGCGCGCTCCTGGGCGCCGACGTGCGCATCGTGTCCCCCAGGGAGCTATGGCCCGACGAGGAGTGCATCGAGGCGGCCCGGCAGGTCGCCCGGTCCACCGGAGCGCGCGTCACCCTGACCGAGTCGGTTGAGGAGGGCGTCGCCGGTGTCGACTTCATCCACACCGACATCTGGGTCTCCATGGGAGAGCCCAAGGAGGTTTGGGACGAGCGGATCGCCCTGCTGCGCCCCTACCAGGTCAACGCCTCACTGATGGGGATCGCCGGTCCGCAGGCCAGGTTCATGCACTGCCTGCCCGCCTACCACGACCGCAACACGACCGTGGGTGAGGAGATCTTCCAGGCCACCGGCATGGACGGCGTTGAGGTCACCAACGACGTCTTCGAGTCCGGGGCCTCCATCGTCTTCGACCAGGCGGAGAACCGCATGCACACCATCAAGGCCGTCATGGTCGCCACCCTGGGCGACTGACCGGCGGAACAACCGGGGCGGGGCGAGGGCCCCGATCGACGACCTCGGACGGTGGTCGTGGGGTGTTTGTTGAGGTGGGGCCCGCCACCCTTGTCCCGGTTTCATCATGTTGGTTGAAGATCGTGCGTATTCTGTGCCCGTGAGTCCGGACCATCAGCATGCCAGCGGCGAGATCGACATCGCCTCTCTTCATGCGCAGGACTCCACCGGGCTGCTGGACCGGATCGACCGCGCCGTGGTCTGGGACATTCCCCTGACGACGCCGTTCCGCGGCATCACCCGTCGCGACGGCGTCCTGCTCCACGGTCCCGGCGGCTGGGGCGAGGTCGCGCCGTTCTGGGACTATGGGTCGGAGGCCAGTGCTCCCTGGCTCGCCGCCGGCCTGTCCCAGGCCCTGGGAGGCGTTTTCCTGCCCCGCTACCGCGAGACCATTGTCGTCAACGTGACGGTCCCCGAGGTCAGTGCCGAGGAGGCGGCCGGACTGGTGAGTTCCTCCGGGGCCAGGACCGCCAAGGTCAAGGTCTCCGGCCGACGCGACCGGCGTTCCGCCGACCTGGAGCGGCTCGAGGCGGTCCGCTCGGCCATCGGCCGCTCCGGAAAGGTGCGCATCGACGTCAACGGCGCCTGGGACGTGGACACCGCCCGCGAGAACCTGCCGCAGATGGACCGGGCCGTCGGCGGGCTGGAGTACGTCGAGCAGCCCTGCGCCACCGTCTACGACCTGGCCGACCTGCGCCGCGCCGTCGACGTCCCCATCGCCGCTGACGAGTCCATCCGGCTGTCGGCCCACCCGCTGGAGGTCGTGCACCGGCGCGCCGCCGACGTCGCCATCCTCAAGATCGCCCCGCTGGGCGGCGTGCGCCGGGCCCTGGACATGGCCGAGCGCCTCGGGCTGCCCGCCGTCGTCTCCTCCGCTCTGGATACCTCGGTGGGCATCATGGCCGGGGCCACTCTCGCCTTCAGCCTGCCGACCCTGAGCCATGCCTGCGGCCTGGGGACCGTGCGCCTGCTGAGCCAGGACGTCGCCGAGCCCAGCGTCGTTCCCCACGACGGGGTCCTGCGCGTCGACGCCGGCGCCCCCGTCTCCGAGCGCCTCCTGGACGAGGTGAAGGCGGGCCCCTACCTCACCAGGCACTGGCAGACTCGCCTGCTGCACCTGGCCGGCGCCCTGCACTCCCGCCGTCAGCGAGAGGCCCGCGACCCGAGCCGGGCCGTGGCCGGGCTGCCGCTGTAGGCCCCCGCTGGGCCCGTGCGGGGGCCCAGCGAACTGTGACACATCGCAGCGGAACGGAGGCCGGGGGCTCTCGTATCCTCGCCCCTGTGACCGACTCACCGGAGTGCCCGCAGCTCCCGCCCGCCCTGGCCGACGCCCGCAGCCTCGTGGCCACGCTTCTGGCCGAAGGCGTCCGTGAGGTCGTCCTGTGCCCGGGATCGCGCAGCGCGCCGCTGGCGGATGCCCTGGCCGACGCCGCCGACACCGGGACCCTGAGGCTGCGGGTCGTCCTGGACGAGCGCAGTGCCGGCTTCATCGCCCTCGGCGCCGCCCGAGCTCACGCCCTGGCCGGGCGCAGCCGGTGCGCCGCTGTCGTCACCACCTCGGGGACGGCCGTCTCCAACCTCCATCCGGCTGTCAGCGAGGCCGACGCCGCCGGGACCCCTCTGCTCGTCATCAGCGCCGACCGGCCCCACGAGCTGGTGGGCACCGGCGCCAGCCAGACCACCGAGCAGACCGGGCTGCTCTCACCGGCTCTGCGCCTGGCCGTCGACCTGCCCGCGGACCTGTCCGCCGACCTCGGGGCCGGTGCCGCCCAGGCTGCCATCGCCGGACAGGTGCGCCGCGCCGTCGTCGCCGCCACCGGTGCCCTGAGCAGGGACCCGGGGCCGGTGCAGATCAACGCCCGCTTCCGTCCGCCCCTGGCGGCTCCGAGCGGCGAGGCGACTCCGCCATCCGTGCCGGCACCCGCTCATCCGACCTCGTCCGAGGACGGCACGGAGCCGAGGACACCGACCCCGCCGGCTGTCGGGATGGACTGCGACGAGCAGGCCAGTGAGCCGCTCTCCCCGGAGGGCAGTGAGGGGATCATTGTCGCGGGCGACACCGCCCATCCTTCCGTCGGAGCCCTGGCGCGGGCCCTGGCCGAGCACCTCGGGTGGCCGCTCCTGGCCGAGCCCACCTCCCAGGCCCGCGGCGGCCCCCAGGCCCTGATCCGCTACGCCGAGCTCCTGGCCACCGGGCCGGGGCGCAGGCTCGCCGGCCACGCCGGCCGCCTCATCGTCGTCGGCCACCCCAGCCTCAGCCGCTCGGTCTCCGCGCTCCTGGGGCGCGAGGACCTTGACATCACCGTCCTGACCGAGCGCGCCCGGTGGGCCGACGTGTCCGGGCGGGCTCGGCGCGTCATCCCCATCGACGGTCCTGGTCTCCTGTCAGCCGACGACATCGCCCTCCGAACGGCCCGGCTGGTCGACTCCCTCGGCCTGGTACGGGCCGGCGCCAGCTGGACCGGCTCCTGGCGCCGAGCCGTGGCGGACCTGCCCGAGCCGGTCCGGTCCGGCAGCGCCGACGCCGTCGCGAACGCCGCGGTGGAGGCCGTGTGGGAGGCAAGCCTGATCGCCGGCGCTCCCACTCTCCTGGTCGGCTCCTCCATGACGGTGCGGCGGCTCGACCGCCTCGCCCGCCCCGCCGGCCCCGGCCGTGCCGCACCCAAAGCCGTGGCCAACCGCGGCCTGGCGGGCATCGACGGCACCATCGCCACCGGCATCGGGCTGTGGATGGCGTCCGGCAGGCCGGTGCGTGCCATCATGGGGGACCTCGCCTTCCTCCACGATGCCATGTCAATGGGTAGAGGACTCCGTGAGGAGGAGGCGGACCTTCAGGTTATCGTCGTCGACGACGGCGGAGGAGCGATCTTCTCCCGCCTCGAGTATGCCCACACCACAGCGCCCAGTCGGTTCGAAAGGCTCTTCACCACCCCACAGTGTGCGAATATTTCCGGGCTGGCCGCCGCCCTGGGCGCTCGCGTCCACGTCCCCGAGGACGTCGCGGCTCTCCAGGAGCTCCTGGCCGAGCCGGTCGTCGGCCTCAGCGTCGTCGTCTGGAGAGCGGAGGAGCAGGCGGGGAGCGGCGGGGATGGCAGCAGATCAGATGCCAGACGCACGCCTAACGCCCGGACAACATGAACGACGATAGAGATAGACGGCACCGCGCGAGATGAGAACCGGAGGAGAGGCGCCGGCTCACCCCGAGCCCACCCTTCCCTCCTCTCAGAGCGCAGTATCACAACGGTTACACGATCCACAGCAGAGCCTCAGGCAAAAGTCGGAAACAGTCCAGAGCCCTGATGTTGTCTACCTGCTGACCTGGACAGGGCCGACGGCCCGAGGAGGAACACACGTATGAGCGGCTACGACGAGACGAACCCGGAGACCTACCGGCCTGCTGAGCCCAGCCAGGCGGCAGACGGAAGCCACCCCGGTGTCGGCTCCCGGCCCGCCAGCAGCCAGGGGGCGTCGGCCGCGGCGTCCTCCGGCAGTGAGCCCCTGAGCGAGTCCCCGGGTGCGCCCCCGAACCAGGCCGGATACGAGGATCTCTCCCAGGCCTACGGCGCCGACGCCTCCCAGCCCGAGCCGGTCCTGCCCGGTACCGCCCGGGCGGAAGACGCGCAGTACACCCAGCAGCTGTCCGCGGACCGGCCCACCTCGCAGCTGCCCGCCGACCAGCCCACGTCGGTTCACGCACAGTCCGCGGGCCCCTCCGCGTCCTACGGGAACCAGCAGCCGGGGCAGTACCAACCGGCACAGGGGCAGTACGAGTCCCAGGTCCAGCAGCAGAGCCAGTACCCCGCCCACTCCCAGGGGCAGCCGGCCGCCCCTTACGACCAGCCCTTCTCCCAGCAGCCCTACCAGGGGCAGCAGGCGCACCTCGGTTCGCCCTACACGAGCGTCCCGACGACGCCCGGCGGTCACGACTTCACCCAGCCCGCGGACCACGGTACCGGGAGCTCCTTCTTCCCGGCCTCGGACGCCTCCGGTGGGGAGAGCGGCCGGAAACGTCGCCGGGGACCTGGGTGGTTCGCCCTGGTGGTCTCCGTCGTGGTCGCCTCCCTGCTGGGGGCCGGCGGCGCCATCGGAGCAGTCAAGGCTCTCGACGTCCGCGACGGGAGCGCCTCATCGCGCTCGTCGTCCGCCCCTACCGCGATCGCCACCGGTGACACGACCAAGACCGTTGACAGCTCCGGCCATGCCCCCGACTGGGAGGCCGTCTCGGCCGCGGTGTCCAACGCGGTCGTGTCCATCGCCATCGCCACGGAGAACGGGACCGCTCTGGGCTCCGGAGTCATCTACGACAAGGAGGGGCACATCATCACCAACAACCACGTGGTGGCGGGCGCCTCGCAGATCCAGGTGACCCTGGCCGACGGTCGCGTCTACGACGCCGAGACCACCGGCACCGACCCCGCCACCGACCTGGCGGTCATCCAGCTCAAGGACGCCCCCGACAACCTCACCGTCGCCCAGCTCGGCGACTCCGACCAGCTGACCACCGGCCAGGACGTCATGGCGATCGGCAACCCGCTGGGCCTGTCCTCCACGGTCACCACCGGCATCATCTCGGCGTTGGACCGCCCCGTCGTCAACGCCCAGGGAGAAGGCGGCGAGGGCGGCTCGTCCGCGTCGGCGGTCTACACCAACGCCGTCCAGATCGACGCCGCCATCAACCCCGGAAACTCCGGCGGCCCCCTGTTCGACGAGAAGGGCCGGGTCATCGGCATCACCAGCTCGATCGCCACGATGGGACGCTCCAGCTCCGGCGAGAGCGGCGGCTCGGGCAGCATCGGCATCGGCTTCGCCATCCCCGTCAAGCTGGCCGAGAAGGTCGCCAAGCAGCTCATCGAGTCGGGGTCGGCCACCCACGCCTACCTGGGCGTCACCCTGGAGACCGGTGCCGCAGAGGCCGACGGCGAGAAGCGCGCCGGCGCCAAGATCACCTCGGTCGAGAGCGGATCGCCCGCCGACAAGGCCGGCCTGAAGAAGGATGACGTCGTCACCACCATCGACGGCAAGACCACCGCCCAGGGCTCGGCACTGACCGGCTACGTGCGCCAGTACTCCGCCAACGACAAGGTCAAGCTCACGGTCATCCGCGACTCCAAGAAGCAGGACATCGACGTCACCCTGGCCGAGCGCAAGGACTCCTGAACAGGGGACTGGTCAGCCATGCGCGCCCAGCGCTCCCAGCACGGGGCGCATCTTGGCGGTGGTCTCGGCCAGCTCGTCGACCGGATCGGAGTCCGGCATGATGCCGCCGCCCCCGAAGACCAGCGCGGGGGAGTGGGGGCCCGCTCCGCCCAGGGGTAGCTGGGCGCTGCGCAGCGCGATGCACCACTCGCCCTCGCCATGCCAGTCGACCCAGCCCACGGGGCCGGCGTAGCGCCCCCTGTCCATGGACTCGGCCTCGTCAATGAGACGCGCCGCCGCCTGAGTCGGCGTCCCGCACACGGCCGCCGTCGGGTGCAGCGCGTCCACCAGTGCCAGGGCGCCGGTATCCCCGGCGACGACCCCGGTGACGTCACTGGCCAGGTGCAGGACGTTGGGCAGCGTCAGGACGAAGCGTGCCGGGGCCTCCACCACCGAGCACAACGGCTCCAGCGCAGCGATCGCCGAGGCTCGGGCCAGTTCGTGCTCCCGGTTGTTCTTCTCCGAGCCCTCCAACCAGGCCGCCAGACGGGCCGTTGCCAGCGGGTCCTCACCGGTGCGCCGTCGGGCCGTGCCGGCCAGCACCCGGCTGATGAGACGTCGATCGCGCAGGCGCAGCAGCAGCTCGGGGCTGGCCCCCACCATCCGGTCGACGGCGAAGGTCCAGGTGGAGGGATAGTCGGCAGCCAGGCGCCGCAGCACCGTGCCGGTGGCCAGTGGCGCAGCCGGGCGCACCAGGACGTCGCGGGCCAGGACCACCTTGCGGGCCTGTCCTGCGCGCATCCGTTCCTGCGTGCCCGCCACCGCCCGGCA
This sequence comes from Actinomyces sp. Marseille-P3109, assembly GCF_900323545.1. Taxonomy (NCBI): domain Bacteria; kingdom Bacillati; phylum Actinomycetota; class Actinomycetes; order Actinomycetales; family Actinomycetaceae; genus Actinomyces; species Actinomyces sp. Marseille-P3109. The sequence goes on along the minus strand of NZ_OOHN01000008.1, from coordinate 1,960,285 downwards.
CCACTGCTCCTCGCTGAGAGCCCCGACCTCGACGGTGGCGTCGCCCGCACCCTCGCTGCCGGCTGCGACCCCGCCGCCATCAGCGTGCTCCCGGCCAATGGCCGTGCGAGCCTCAGCCACAATCCTCTTGACGAGCGCCTCGGGATCCGGGTGCTCCGGCTCGGCCCGACCCGCCGGGGCGGGCACCGCGGTCGTCAGCCAGGCGCCGTCGTCGTCGAGCCCGATGAGGACCTCCGGGACCAGCAGCACTGAGGACTGCTCGGAGGCGGGGGAGAAGGTGATGGTGCCCAGAGCCACGGGCCCGGTCCCGGGGCGCACCAGCGCGTCGCGCCACCAGGCGGCGCCCATCACGGCCCGCCAGGCCGCCCGCAGCGCCTCGATGCGTCCCTCGCCGTGGGCCGTGATCGTCAGGACGCGCCCCAGGCCGATGAGTCCGCGTCCCTCGTGGACCCAGGAACAGACCTCCTCGCGGCCTGCCAGCAGGTCGATGAGCTCCAGTCCCGCGAGCGCGTCATCGGGCAGCTCGTGCGTGCGGAAGGACAGCCGCGGCGGCGCGGCCAGGCAGTGGTCAGCTCTCAGAGCGGCTTTCGGAGCAGCCCCCGGGTCGGCTCTCACTGCTCCTCATCTCGGGGACGGGCGGCCCGAGTGGCGCGGTGGACGGCGACGATCCCACCGGAGAGGTTCTTGTAGCCCACACCCCGCCAACCGGCCTCGTGCATGAGCCCGGCCAGCTCCCTCTGGTCCGGCCAGGCCAGGATCGACTCGCCCAGGTAGTCGTAAGCCTCAGTGTTCGACGAGATCAGGCGTGCCGTGGTGGGCAGGGCGCTGCCCAGATAGAAGCGGTACAGGCGGCGGAAGACGGGCCAGACCGGGGTGGAGAACTCGGCGATGACGATCCTCCCGCCCGGGACCGTCACCCGGTGCATCTCCGCCAGCGCCCGCGCCGTGTCCTGCACGTTGCGCAGCCCGTAGGAGATGGTGACGACGTCGAAGGTCTCATCGGCGAAGGGCAGAGCCGTGGCGTCCCCGGCCACGAAGGCGATCTCGGGGTGGCGGCGCTTGCCCTCGGCGACCATGCCGGTGGAGAAGTCGCAAGCCACGACCTCGGCGCCGTCGGCGGCGTACTCCACTGAGGAGGTCCCGGTCCCCGCAGCCAGGTCCAGGACACGCATCCCCGGTCCGGCGGCCACGGCCGCGCGCGTCACCCGGCGCCACATGTGCACCTGGAACAGGCTCATGACGTCATTGGACAGGTCGTACCGGCGCGCGACGGCGTCGAACATCCCGGCGACCTCGCGCGGGTCCTTGGCGAGGGTGGCTCGAAGAGGGGATTGGCTCATGGGGATCATCATCGCAAATCCCGGCCGCGGCAGCGCCGTGGAGCCCCGTCGCAGGTGCGGCGGTGAGCTCCCCTGACGGAGTAGGACACAGGTCCCGTCCGACGATGTTGAAATTCGTCACTCCCTCGCAGCGTAATTCCGGAACGGCGCGGCATGCCGCCGCTTCGTCGCCTCGCTGAATCATTGCCGTCACAGCAACGAAAACCCCTGGTCAGCGCTTCCGGGGGCGGTGTCGTCCAAGAGGCGAGCGCCCCCTGGGTACAGTCGGCACAGGCCCCGGCCGCCTCGGGGCTGCATTACGGTGCCAACTGTGATGCCTATGACAACACCTGCCGTACCAGACGCACCGAGGAGGGGAGCCCGAGTGACTCAGGCAGCCGCCCAGTCCAGCGCCTCCACCGCAGCCGACGTCATCGTCGTCGGCGCCGGCCCCGCTGGCTCCTCGGCAGCCTTCCACATGGCCACCCTCGGCCTCGACGTCATCCTCCTGGAGAAGCAGGAGCTCGGCCGGGACAAGGTCTGCGGCGACGGACTGACCCCCTCGGCCGTGCGCGAGCTCGTCTCCATGGGAGTGGACACCTCCGGCTGGCAGCGCAACCGCGGTCTGCGCGTCATCGGGGGCGGGCACGTCCTCCACTTCCCCTGGCCCGAGCAGGCATCCTTCCCCTCCTACGGGATGGCCCGCCCGCGAGCCCTTCTCGATCGGGACCTGGCCGAGCACGCCGCCGCGGCCGGCGCCCGCCTGCTGACCGGTGTGACCGTCACCGGTCCCGTCACCTCGCCCACCGGGCGGGTCACCGGCGTCGAGGCCCGCCCCACCAACCGGGTCGCCTACCCCGGCATCGAGGGGCCCACGACCTTCACCGCCCCCCTGGTCGTTGACGCCGGAGGGGTCTCGGCCCGCCTGGCCACCGCTGTCGGGCGCACCAAGAACGAGCGCCGCCCCATGGGGGTGGCCGTGCGCGCTTACTTCCGCTCCCCGCGCTCCAAGGACGCCTGGATGGAGTCGCGCCTCGAGCTGTGGGACGGCAAGCCCGGCCAGTCCGACCTCCTGCCCGGCTACGGGTGGATCTGGTCCGTGGGGGAGGGGCTGGTCAATGTGGGGCTCGGCTCGGTCTCCTCGCGCGCCGCGGCCACCGCCATCGACTACCGGGCCGTGTTCAACCGCTGGATGGACAATGTCCCGGCCTCCTGGGGCTTCACCAAGGAGAACCAGGTCGGCGGCCTGGTCAGTGCCGCCCTGCCCATGGCCTTCAACCGCAAGCCCCATTACGCCGACGGCCTCATGCTGCTCGGCGACGCCGGCGGCATGGTCTCTCCCTTCAACGGCGAGGGCATCGCCCAGGCCCTCCTGTCCGGTCGCCTGGCCGCCCAGGCCGCCGCGCAGGCCGCCGCCCGCTCCACGACGTCGGGCCGCGAACAGGTCCTGGCCCAGTACCCCAAGGCGCTCAGCGCCGAGATGGGCGGCTACTACACGCTCGGGCGCGTCTTCGTCGCCCTCATCGAGCACCCCGAGGTCATGCGCCTGTGCACCCGCTACGGGCTGCCGCGCAAGCGCCTCATGAAGGTTGTCACCAAGCTCCTGTCCGACGGGTGGGAGCGTCGCGGCGGCGACGGAATCGACCACTTCATCCAGCTCCTGACAAGGATGGTGCCGGAAGCATGAACCCCTACGCCTCCCTGCTCATCATGGCCGCACTGGCTCTCGTGGTCGCGATCGGCGGCCTGGCCATGAGCGCTATCATCAGCCCCACCCGGCGCAACCGGGTCAAGGTCGCCAACTACGAGTGCGGCATCGACCCCACCCCCGCCAACACCGAGTACGGGCGCTTCCCCGTCTCCTTCTACCTGGTTGGCATGACCTTCATCATCTTCGACGTCGAGGTGGTCTTCCTCTACCCCTGGGCCACGGCCTTCGGGCGTCTGGGGTTCTTCGGACTGGGCGCCGCCGTCCTGTTCATCGGCCTCATCACCGTGCCCTACATTCTCGAGTGGCGCCGCGGCGGACTGGACTGGGACTGAGGCAGACGGACCGAGTACGAGGCACCAGCGACGGGCCCTGCGGGCGGCACGCGGCCCTGACGATCTCAAGGAGTACACAGCAGTGAAGAGCATGAAAAAGCACAACGCCTTCATGGCGTCCATCCCTTCCAAGCGCAACGACCCCTACGCGGCCGCTGCCGCCGAGGTGGACAGCCCCGGCTTCCTGCTGACCACCGTTGAGAAGCTCGCGGGCCTCGCCCAGGCCCGCTCCATGTGGCCCGTCACCATGGGTCTGGCCTGCTGCGCCATCGAGATGATGGCCGCCGGCACGCCCCGCTTCGACATGGCCCGCTTCGGCTGGGAGGTCTTCCGGGCCTCCCCGCGCCACGCCGACGTCATGATCGTCTCGGGCCGCGTCTCCCACAAGATGGCACCGATCGTGCGCAACGTCTACGACTCCATGCCCGAGCCGAAGTGGGTCATCTCCATGGGCGCCTGCGCCTCCTCGGGCAGGGCGTCGGAGCCGTGTGCCGGAGCGTTCTTCTCACTCATGCCAGCAGGCCCTTCATCTCATGGGTGGGGGTGGCGGACAGGGCGGCGGCCTCGACGGCGCGGGCGATCTCCTCGCGGTGCTTGAACAGCGGCTTCTTCTCGATCTGGCGGGTGAGCTCGAGCATGGCGTTGAGGAGCATCTCGGGGCGGGGCGGGCAGCCGGGCAGGTAGATGTCCACCGGGAACACGGCTCCGACGCCCTGCCCGAGATCCCCGAGGTCCCAGCGGTCCCCGCCGTCCCCGAGGTCGCCGGCACCCCCGTGCGCCCCGAGCTGCGCCTGGAGGTCATCGCCGCCCCCACCGGGCAGTTCGGCGCCTCCGACGCCGGCGACACCACCGGCTACGGCGAGCACCGCAGCGTCGTCACCCTCGCCCCCGCCGCCGTACGCCCCTACGGAGGCTGGTTCGACGGCGTCGTCGACGCCCTCATCGAGGACCTCCAGGACGCCGGCGTCGACCCGGCCGCCGCCATCGAGAAGGTCGTCATCGAGCACGACGAGCTCACCCTGTTCATCGCCCGCGAGCACCTGCTCGACGTCGTGCGGCCCCTGCGCGACGACCAGGACCTGCGCTTCGAGCTGTGCCTGGGCGTCAGCGGCGTCCACTACCCCCAGCTGGCCGGCCGCGAGCTGCACGCGTGCATCGAGTTCATGAGCCTGACCCACGGCGGGCGCCAGCTGCGCCTCCAGGTTGCCTGCTCCGTCTCCGACCCGCACGTGCCCTCCATCGTCTCGGTCTACCCCGGTAACGACTGGCACGAGCGCGAGACCTGGGACCTCATGGGCATCGTCTTCGACGGCCACCCCCACCTGACCCGCACCGCCATGCCCGACGACTGGGTGGGCCACCCCCAGCGTAAGGACTACCCGCTGGGCGGCATCCCCGTCGAGTACAAGGGCGCCCAGACCCCGCCCGCCGACACCCGGAGGTCCTACCGCTGATGAGCACCACACGCACTTTCCGTGCCTCCGGCCCCGCCACGGACGACCTGTCCGCCGGCGCCGAGCAGTTCACCGTCAGCGGCGGGGACTGGGACGACGTCGTCGCCCAGATCGCCGAGCGCGACGAGGCCGACCGCCTTCGCAACGACCGCATCGTGCTCAACATGGGCCCGGTCCACCCCTCCACCCACGGCGTGCTGCGCCTGGTCCTGGAGGCCGACGGCGAGGTCGTCACCGAGGTCCGTGTCGGTACCGGCTACCTGCACACCGGCATCGAGAAGAACATGGAGTACCGCACCTGGGTCCAGGGCGAGACCTTCGTGACCCGTATGGACTACGTGGCACCCTTCTTCCAGGAGGTCGGCTATGCGCTCGCCGTCGAGAAGCTCCTGGGCATCACCGACGACGTCCCCGAGAAGGCCACCGTCACCCGCGTGCTGCTCATGGAGCTCAACCGCATCGCCTCCCACGTCGTAGCCGTGGGCACCGGGGGCAACGAGATGGGCGGTACCACGCTCATGACCATCGCCTTCCGCTGCCGTGAGAACATCCTCAAGGCCTTCGAGATGGTCTCCGGGCTGCGCATGAACCACGCCTACGTCCGCCCCGGGGGCCTGGCCCAGGACATTCCCGAGGGCTTCACCGAGTTCGTGCGCTCGGTCATGCCCGACATCAAGCACGACATCCACGAGCTCGAGCTGCTGCTCATGGAGAACCCGATCCTCAAGTCCCGCTTCATCGGCGTGGGCGAGATCAGCCTGGCCGGTGGGCTCGCCCTCGGACTGACCGGCCCGTGCCTGCGCGCGGCCGGCTACCCCCTGGACCTGCGGCGCACCAACCCCTACTGCGGCTACGAGACCTACGACTTCCGGGTCCCCACCTACAAGGTCTCCGACTGCTACAACCGCCTGCGGATCCGGCTCGACGAGGCCTACGAGTCCCTCAAGATCGTCTCCCAGTGCCTGGACCGCCTCGACGAGATCTCCGCCCGCGGCGACGACCCCTCCAACACCACGATGGTGGACGACCCGACCATCGCCTGGCCCGCCCGCATGGCCATCGCCACCGACGGTCAGGGCCAGTCCCTCGAGCACGTGCGTGAGATCATGGGCTCGTCCATGGAGTCCCTCATCCACCACTTCAAGCTGGTGACCCAGGGCTTCCGGGTCCCGGCCGGGCAGGTCTACCAGACCGTGGAGCACGCCAAGGGGGTCCTGGGCATCCACGCCGTCTCCGACGGCGGCACCCGCCCCTACCGGGTCCACTTCCGTGACCCCTCCTTCTCCAACCTGCAGTCGCTGGCCCTGATGGGCGAGGGCGGCATGATCGCCGACCTCGTGCCCACCCTGGCCTCCATCGACCCCGTCCTGGGAGGCGTGGACCGCTGATGAGCACCACTGAGAACGCAGTCAACCCGGCCGTCGAGACCATCGCCACCGTCAGCGCGGTGGACCCGGCGGGCGCCGTCGCGGCCGCCGCCGTCGCCGCCGGATACAGCCCCGACGTCGCTCAGGGCCTCCAGGTCGACATCGAGCGGATCATCGCCCGCTATCCGGCGGGCAAGGAGCGCAGCGCCCTCATCCCGATGCTCCACCTCATCCAGTCCGTGGACGGCTACGTCTCACCGGCCGGCATCGCCCTGTGCGCCGCCCGGCTGGGCCTGGACCGCGCCGAGGTCAGCGCCGTGGCCACCTTCTACAGTCAGTTCCGCCGCCACCCCGCCGGCACCTACCACGTGGGCGTGTGCACCAACGCCCTGTGCGCCGTCATGGGCGGGGACGAGATCTGGACGGCCGTCACCGAGCACACCGGCCTGGGCGCCGAGGAGACCAGCGATGACGGCACCATCAGCCTCGAGCGCATCGAGTGCAACGCCGCCTGCGACTACGCCCCCGTCGTCATGGTCAACTGGGAGTTCTTCGACAATCAGACCCCCGACTCCGCCGTCGCCATGATCTCGGCCCTCGAGCGCGGCGAGGACGTGGCCCCCACCCGCGGGCCCGAGACCGTGCCCACCTTCCGCGAGAACGAGCGCCTTCTGGCCGGCTTCGAGGACGGGCGCACCGACGAGGGACGCGGCCCCGGCGAGCCGACCCTGCGGGGCCTGCGCATCGCCCGCGAGCACGGCTGGACCGCGCCGAAGGAGGAGTCCAAGTGAGCGCCACCGCCACCTACACCGCGCCGGGCACTCTCACCCCGGTCCTGAGCGACCTGTGGGACCGGGAGCGCTCCTGGACCCTGCGGACCTACCTCGACCACGGCGGCTACGAGGGCCTCAAGAGGGCCAAGTCGCTCAGCCCGGAGGAGCTCATCACCCTCATCAAGGACTCCGGCCTGCGCGGACGCGGCGGCGCCGGGTTCCCCACCGGCCTGAAGTGGTCCTTCCTGCCCCCGGTCGACGGCGGCCCGCGCTACCTCGTGGTCAACGCCGACGAGTCCGAGCCGGGTACCTGCAAGGACATCCCCACGATCCTGTCCAACCCGCAGGCGCTCATCGAGGGCATCGCCATCACCTCGCGGGCCATCGGCGGCGACCATGCCTTCGTCTACCTGCGCGGTGAGGTCTCCCACGTCTATCGCCGCCTGCTCAGCGCCGTGCGCGAGGCCACCGAGTCCGGCCTGCTGGACACCGGCTTCGGTCTGGACGGCCAGCAGCGCCTGCGCATCACCGCGCACGCCGGCGCCGGCGCCTACATCTGCGGGGAGGAGACCGCCCTGCTGGACTCCCTGGAGGGCCGGCGCGGCCACCCCCGTCTCAAGCCGCCCTTCCCCGCCGTCGCCGGCCTTTACGCCCGCCCCACGGTGGTCAACAACGTCGAGACCATCGCCTCGGTCCCGGCGATCCTGGCCCGCGGCGCCCAGTGGTACTCCACCATGGGTACCGAGAAGTCCAAGGGCCACGGCATCTTCTCCGTGTCCGGGCACGTGGCCCGCCCCGGCCAGTACGAGGCCCCCTTCGGCATCACGATGCGCGAGCTCATCGAGCTCTCCGGCGGCATCCGCCCCGGCCATGAGCTGAAGTTCTGGGTCCCGGGAGGCTCCTCGACACCGATCTTCGGCCCCGATGAGCTCGACGTCCCGCTGGATTACGAGTCCGTGGCTGAGGCCGGCTCCATGCTGGGAACCCGTGCCCTGCAGGTCTTCGACGAGACCGTCTCCGTGGTGCGCGTAGTCACCCGCTGGACCGAGTTCTACCAGCACGAGTCCTGCGGCAAGTGCACCCCCTGCCGCGAGGGCACCTACTGGATGCGCCAGATCATGCTGCGCCTGGAGGCCGGACGCGGACTGCCCGGCGACGTCGAGAAGCTCGAGTCCATCGCCTCCAACATCGCCGGGCGCTCCTTCTGCGCCCTGGGCGACGCCTCCGCCACCCCGGTCCTGACCGGCATCAAGCGGTTCCGCGAGGAGTTCGAGGCCGGCTACACCGCCGCCGCCGGTGAGCTCTTCCCCTACGCCGCCTCCTCCGTCTTCGAAAGCGCACGGTGAGCCATGACTGCTGAGACGACCACCAAGAGCTCCGCGCCGGCGGCTCCGCCGGCCCCGGAGATGGTCCACATGACCATCGACGGGCTCCCCGTCGAGGTCGAGAAGGGGACCCTCCTCATCCGCGCCGCCGAGCAGGTCGGCGTGCGCATCCCGCGCTTCTGCGACCACCCGCTGCTCGCGCCGTCGGCCAACTGCCGCCAGTGCCTGGTGGAGGTGGCCATGCCCGGGCGCGACGGCGTCGTGCGGCCCATGCCCAAGCCCCAGCCCTCCTGCGCCATGACCGCCATGGAGGGCATGGAGATCTCCACCCAGGCCACCAGCGAGGTCGCCGCCAAGGCCCAGGCCGGCACCATGGAGTTCCTCCTCATCAACCACCCGCTGGACTGCCCCGTGTGCGACAAGGGCGGCGAGTGCCCCCTGCAGAACCAGGCCCTCGAGCTCATGGCCTCCGGCGCCCAGTCCGCCACCCGCTTCACCGACGTCAAGCGCACCTTCCCCAAGCCGCTGCGCCTGACCAGCAACATCCTGCTGGACCGCGACCGCTGCATCCTGTGCCAGCGCTGCGTGCGCTTCGCCGACCAGATCCCCGGCGACCCCTTCATCGCCCTCCAGGGACGCGGCGGCGGCCACCCCTCCTACGACATGGACGGCCACCCCGAGCACGCCGGCGGCCTGTACTCCGAGCAGATCGGGCGCTTCGACGCCCGCGTCCTGGACTTCTCCAGCGGCTCGGCCGAGCAGACGGTCGACGCCGACCTCCAGACCATCCGCGGCGTACCGTCCCTGAGCGCCCTGGGCGACCTGACCGGCCCCGGCGGCGAGCCCGGTGCCTCCGACGGCACCGACTACGGCCCCGACCTGGGCGCCGGGCGCGAGGACCTGGACGCCTCCGGGCGCCCCTTCGCCTCCTACTTCTCCGGCAACATCATCCAGATCTGCCCCGTGGGCGCCCTGACCTCGGCGAGGTACCGCTTTAGGGCCCGCCCCATGGACCTGGTCTCCACCGACTCCGTCACCGAGCACGACGCCTCCGGCTCGGCCATCCGCGTCGACATGCGCCGCGGCGTCGTCCTGCGCCACCTGGCCGGCAACGACCCCGAGGTCAACGAGGAGTGGATCACCGACAAGGACCGCTTCGCCTTCACCTGGTCCTCCCAGCCCGACCGCCTCACCGTGCCGCTCGTGCGCGACGAGGAGACCGGCGAGCTCGTCACCACCTCCTGGTCCGACGCCCTGGATGTGGCCGCCCGGGGCCTGGCCCGCGCCGCCTCCGACGGGGGAGTGGGTCTCCTGCCCGGCGGCCGCCTCACCCTGGAGGACGCCTGGGCCTGGTGCCGCTTCGCCCGCACCGTCCTGGGCACCAACGACATCGACCAGCGCGTGCGCACCCACAGCCTGGAGGAGGACACCTTCCTGGCCGCCCGGGTAGCCGGCACTGGCCTGGGCGCCGTCACCTACCGTCACCTGGAGACAGCCGGCCAGGTCCTGCTCCTGGGCCTGGAGCCCGAGGACGAGTGCGGCTCGCTGTTCCTGCGCCTGCGCAAGGGCGTGCGCGCCGGCGGCGTCAACGTGGCCACCGTGACCACCTGCCTGAGCGCCGGCAGCCGCAAGCTCTCCGCCCAGGCCATCCTCACGCCCCCCGGTGAGGAGGCCCGCGTCGTCGCCCACCTCAGCCAGACCCACCCCGTCCTCGTCGAGGCCCTGCGGGCCGACGGCGCCACCATCCTCGTCGGTGAGCGCGCCGCCCGCGTGCCCGGCCTGCTCAGCGTCGCCGACGCCCTGGCCACCGCCACCGGCGCCCACCTGGCCTGGGTCCCGCGCCGCAGCGGCGAGCGCGGCGGCATCGAGGCGGGCCTGCTGCCCGGCCTCCTGCCCGGCGGCCGCCCCGTGGCCGACCCCGAGGCCCGCGCCCAGGTCGAGCGGGCCTGGAACATGGGACCCGAGCACTTCCTGCCCACGTCGCTCGGCCGAGACACCACCGGGATCCTCTCCGCCCTCCTGGACGGAACCCTGGGCGGCGCCATCGTCGGCGGCATCGACCTGCGCGACTTCCCCGATCCGGGCCTGGCCCGCGCGGCCCTGGACGCCAGCGGCTTCACCGTCCAGCTCGAGGTGCGCCGCAGCGAGGTCAGCGAGCACGCCGACGTCGTCCTGCCCGTGGCTCCGGCCGTGGAGAAGAACGGCACCTTCGTCAACTGGGAGGGGCGCGTGCGCCCCTTCGGCCAGGCCCACGTCTCGCGGGCCCGCACCGACCGCCAGGTCCTGGCGATGCTGGCCGACGAGATGGGCGTCGACCTCCAGGTCGACGACCTCGTCACGCTGCACGAGCAGCTCGCCGCCCTGGGCCTGTGGCGCGGACGGCGCATGCCGGTGGCCTTCGGCCGTGCCCCGACGACCTCGGCCGAGGCGGCGATCGTCGGCGGCGGCGTGGAGGCGCGCCTGACCACCCACAAGCCCATGCTCGACGCCGGACGCCTCCAGGACGGCGAGCCCTTCCTGGCCGCCACCGCCCTGCGCCCCATCGCCCGGGTGGGCACCGACCTCGCTCAGCGCCTGTCGCTGCGCGGCGGTGAGGAGGTGACCGTGTCGACCGCCACCGGATCGATCACCCTGCCGGCCGTCGTCGGCGGCGTCAGCGACGGAACCGTGTGGCTGCCCGAGTGCTCGGCCGGATCCACCGTCCACCAGACCCTGGGCGCCGGTCACGGCTCCCAGGTCACCCTGACCCATGCAGCGGAGGTATTGAGGTGAACCCGATCTACATGGCCCAGGCCGCCGCCGACGACGTCGTCTCCAACGGGGGCGTGGTCGCCGACTTCTCCGCCGAGACCTGGTGGCTGACCCTCATCAAGGCCGTCTTCATCGTCGCCTTCCTCATCGTCAGCGTCATCATGGCGCTGTGGGTGGAGCGACGCGGCCTGGCCCGCATGCAGACACGCCTGGGTCCCAACGTCAACGGCCCGTTCGGCCTGCTCCAGGCGATCGCCGACGCCGGCAAGCTCATCATGAAGGAGGACTTCTGGCTCAAGGGGGCCGAGAAGATCATCTACCTCCTGGCCCCGCTCATCGCCGCCTTCAGCGCCTTCATGGTCTACGCGGTCATCCCCTTCGGACCGCAGGTGAGCATCTTCGGCCACTCCACGCCCCTGCAGCTGACCGACTTCCCGGTGGCGGTCCTCTACATCCTGGCCATCACCGCCTTCGGCGTCTACGGCATCATCCTGGGCGGCTGGTCCTCCCACTCCACCTACCCGCTCTTCGGCGCCGTGCGCAGCGCCGCGCAGGTCATCTCCTACGAGCTGAGCATGAGCCTGTCCATCCTCACGGTCTTCCTGGCCTCGGGGACCATGGCCACCTCCGGGATCGTCGGTGCCCAGCAGCGGATCTGGTGGGCGGTGGCGATGCTGCCGAGCTTCATCATCTACGTCATCTCCATGGTCGGTGAGGTCAACCGCCTCCCCTTCGACCTGCCCGAGGCCGAGGGCGAGCTCGTCGCCGGCCACATGGTCGAGTACTCCTCGATGAAGTTCGCCTGGTACTTCCTGGCCGAGTACATCAACATGTTCAACGTCTCGGCCGTGTGCGTCACCCTGTTCCTGGGCGGCTGGCGCTCCACCATCCTCAGCCTGTTCTGGGAGGGCGCCAACTCCGGCTGGTGGCCGATGCTGTGGTTCATCGGCAAGGTCTGGGCGGTCATGTTCTTCATGATCTGGACCCGGGGCACCTTAGTGCGCATCCGCTACGACCACTTCATGAAGCTGGGGTGGAAGGTCCTCATCCCCGTCTCCCTGGTCTGGTTCGTGCTGGTCGCGGTGGTGCGCGCCTTCCGCACCTTCTCCGGCGCCTCCGTGCAGGCCCTGCTGCTGCCCCTGGCGGTCGTCTTCTGCCTCATCATGCTCATCCTCTTCCTCGTCCCCGACAAGGAGGACGAGGAGGAGCTCTACGACGACGAGGATGAGTACGACGACGGGGACGACGTCGAGATCATGAGCGCTGACGACGACCACGTCGCCTTCCTCGAGGGATTCCCCGTCCCGCCGCTGCCGGGCGAGTCCCTGCCGCCCTCGCCGCGTGCCCGCCGCGCCGCCCTGGCCGCCGACGTCGATGACTCCGAGGACCGGTCGGTCACCGCCGTCGGCCTCCTGGACCGCGACGACCGCGAGGAGGACGACGCGACCGACTCCGCCGAGTCGCCCGACTCAGCCGGCGCTGACGAGGCGGCTGCTCCGCCCCGGGCCGGTGCGGACTCGGCCACCGCCCTGCCCACCTTCACCCTTGACCTCAAGGCCGACTCGGCCAGTGACAAGGCCACCGACAAGGCCGCTGAGGCACCCCAGGAGGGAAAAGATGACTGATCGCCGCCCCAACCGCTCCCGGGGCTCCCAGCACGACAACTGGCTGCGCGACGCTCCCTCCACCCTGGCCCGGGCCTTCGCGCCCGTGGCCGGATACGGGGTCACCATCTCCTCGATGTTCCGCCCGGTGGTCACCGAGCAGTACCCCTTCGAGCCGCCCCAGGTGATGCCCCGCTACCACGGCCGCCACCGGCTCAACCGTTACGACGACGGCCTGGAGAAGTGCATCGGCTGCGAGCTGTGCGCCTGGGCCTGCCCCGCCGACGCGATCTACGTCGAGGCGGCCTCCAACGAGCCCGGCGCCCAGTACTCGCCCGGTGAGCGCTACGGGCGCGTCTACCAGATCAACTACCTGCGCTGCATCTTCTGCGGCATGTGCATCGAGGCCTGCCCCACCCGGGCCCTGACCATGTCCACCGACTTCGATGAGCTCGTCGGTCCCGACCGCGGGGGCCTCATCTACGAGAAGGAGGACCTCCTGGCCCCGGTGCCCGACGGCGCCGTCGCCGCCCCCCACCCCATGGTCGAGGGCACTGAGGACGGCGACTACTACCGCGGCCAGGTCACCGGCTCCACCCAGGCCCAGATCGACTGGGTGCGCGCCCAGCGGCCCGACGACCCCAGTCTGTCCGGCGCCCGCGCCAAGGCCGCCTCCGCCACCTCCGGCTGGGGCACCAAGCAGACCGTGAAGGGGGCCGTGCGATGAGTGCCCTCCTGACACCCGGCGCAGTCTCCGCCTCCCTGACCGGAAACGGTCACCTGGGGCTGGGGGAGGCCATCGTGTTCGGCGTCGTCGCCCTGGTCACCGTGGCCTGCGGCATCGGCGTCCTGACCGCCAAGCGGGCCGTGACCGCCGCTATCAACATGATCGGCATCATGATCTCGCTGGCCGTCCTCTACATCGTCAACGAGTCGCCCTTCATGGGGATCACCCAGATCGTGGTCTACACCGGCGCCGTCATGACCCTCGTGCTGTTCGTCATCATGCTCGTGGGCGTCGGCGGTGACGAGCCGGTCAGCGCCGCCGGCTCGGTCATGAGACGCCCGCTCCTCATCCTCCTGGGACTCGGCCTGGCCGGCGTCCTGACCGCCGTCGTGTGGCGCACCGCCTTCCCGACGCCGGCCGGTCTCAAGGACGGCGCCAAGGCCGCCCCAGATCTGCTGGCCGTCACGCTCTACAACGACCACGTCGTCACCATGGAGCTGACCGCCATCCTGCTCATCGTCGCCGCCGTCGGCGCCCTGACCCTCACCCACCGCCAGCGGATCCGGGCCCGGTTCAGCCAGCGCCGCGTAGCCGCGAACAAGATGCAGGCCTACGCCTCCAAGGGTGTCCACCCCGGCCAGAAGCCGATGCCCGGCGTCTACGCCTCCACCAACTCCGCCGCCGCCCCCGCCCTGGGCGCGGACGGCGAGACCGTCGAGGAGTCCGTGCCCCGGGTCCTGCGCGCCCGCGGCCAGGGACTGGAGCTGTCGGACGTCTCCCCGGAGATGGGCCTGGCCCAGCGCTCCGGGACGATCGTCTCCCGGCAGGGCAGTGTTGGTGGCGTCGGCGACGTCGGCTCCCAGCGCACCGGCCGCTCCGGCATGTCCGGCATGTCCGGCATGCCCGGCGCCGCCGCGCCCGCCGTCCAGCAGCCCGTCCTGGGCGCCGACGATGCAGCCGACTCAGCCGCCCCTGAGCAGAAGGAGGAGAAGTGAGTCTCCCCATCGCCGTCTACATCATCCTGGCCGGGGTTCTGTTCACCCTGGGGGCGCTCACGGTTCTGCTGCGCCGCAACGCCATCATCGAGCTCATGGGGGTTGAGCTCATGCTCAACGCCGTCAACCTCGTCCTGGTGACCTTCTCCCGGATCCACGGCAACCTCACCGGTCAGGTCTTCGCCTTCTTCGTCATGGTGGTGGCCGCCGCCGAGGTCGTGGTGGGCCTGAGCATCGTCGTATCCATCTTCCGCACCCGCAGGTCCACGTCGGTCGACGACGAGAACCTGCTCAAGAACTGAGGGGAGAGACCACCGACATGCTTCCCGCTCCTGTCACCGCCGTCGCGACGCCCCTGACCGAGGCCACCGGCCTGGCCTCCTGGGCCTGGCTGCTCATCGCCGTGCCCGCCGCCTCGGCCGCCTTCCTGCTGCTGGCCGGGCGCCGCTCCAACACCTGGGGCCACTGGCTGGGCCTGGCCGCCGCCTTCGCCACCGCCTGCCTCGGTGTGGGCATCCTGCTCCAGGTCCTGGGCCTGCCCGCCGAGGAACGAGTCATCGGCCTGCCCCTCTACCACTGGTTCGCCGCCGGCAACCTGAGCATCGACGTCGGCCTGCGGCTGGACCCGCTGTCGCTGACCTTCGTGACCCTGGTGACCTGCGTCGGCTTCCTCATCCACCTGTACTCAGTGGCCTACATGGCCCACGATCGGGACCGGCGCCGCTTCTTCGCCTACCTCAACCTCTTCATCGCCGCGATGCTCACACTGGTGCTGGGTGACTCCTACATCGTGCTCTTCGTCGGCTGGGAGGGCGTGGGACTGGCCTCCTACCTGCTCATCGGCTTCTGGAACACGGCCGACGCCGACGCCCCCCAGGATGAGCAGGCCACCAGCCGAGAGAACGCCGCTGCCGCCAAGAAGGCCTTCATCATGAACCGTGTGGGCGACCTCGGCCTCCTGCTGGCCATGATGACGATGGTCGGCCAGGTCAGCTCGGTGTCCTTCGACGCCGTCTCCGCCTCGGCCCTCGACGGCTCGGTGTCCACCGGCTGGCTCACCGCCATCGGTTTCTTCCTGCTCCTGGCGGCCTGCGGCAAGTCCGCCCAGTTCCCGCTCCAGGCCTGGCTGGGCGATGCCATGGCCGGTCCCACGCCGGTCTCCGCCCTCATCCACGCCGCCACCATGGTCACCGCCGGCGTCTACCTCATGGTCCGCTCCGCCGCCGTCTTCGAGGGAGCCCCGGACGCCCAGATGGCCGTCGCCGTCGTCGGCGCCATCACCCTGCTGCTGGGGGCCGTCATCGGAAGCGCCAAGGACGACATGAAGAAGGTCCTGGCCGCCTCCACCATGAGCCAGATCGGCTACATGATGCTGGGCGCCGGGCTCGGCCCGATCGGCTACGCCTTCGCCATCTTCCACCTGCTCACCCACGGATTCTTCAAGGCCCAGCTCTTCCTGGGGGCCGGCTCGGTCATGCACGCCATGAGCGACCAGGTCAACATGCGCCGCTTCGGCGGCCTGCGCGGCGCCATGACGATCACCTGGGTCACCATGGGCATCGGCTGGCTCGCCATCCTGGGAGTCCCGCCCTTCTCCGGCTTCTGGTCCAAGGACCGCCTCATCGAGGCCGCCTTCGTCGGTGAGGGCGTCAAGCCCTGGATCCTGGGAACCATCGCCCTGTTGGGCGCCGGACTGACCGCCTTCTACATGTCCCGCCTGTTCTTCATGATCTTCCACGGCAGGCAGCGCTGGACCACGGACAAGGACCTGGAGGGCGAGGTCCACCCTCACGAGTCCGGCTGGCTCATGACGCTGCCCCTGATCATCCTGTCCGTGTTCTCCGCCGGCCTGGGCGGGCTGCTGACCTACGACAACATGTTCGTCACCTGGCTGGAGCCGGTCACCGGCCACGCCGAGCACGGCGAGCCGGTCCTGCCGGCCGCCGTCATCATGGGCGCCACCCTCGCCCTGGTCGTCGTCGGGGTCGTCGTGGCCTGGTGGATGTACGTGCGCCGCCCGGTGCCCGTCGTCCTGCAGCCGACCAACCCGCTGGTGGAGGCCGCCCGCAAGGACATGTACCAGGACGCCGTCAACGAGGCCCTGGCCATGCGCACCGGCCAGGGACTCGTCCTGGCCACCGACGCCGTCGAGCGCTACGTCGTCGACGGCGCCATCGAGGGCGCCGCCACGGGCACCGGCGCCCTGGGGCGCCTGACCCGCCGCACCGAGTCCGGGTACGTGCGCTCCTACGCCGGCTACATGCTGGCCGGAACGGTCCTCGTACTCATCGCCGTCCTGGCTGCCAGGTTCTGAGAGGACACGACACATGCCGACTCTTCCCGCATCGCTGCCCGTCCTGACCGTCATGGCGATCGTGCCGCTGGCCGGGGCGCTCCTGCTGTGGCTGGTCCCGCCGCTGCGCCGGCTCCACGCCCGCGCCGTGGGCCTCGTGTTCTCCCTGGCCGTCCTCGTGCTGGGCCTGTGGGCGCTGAGCGCCTTCGACCTCGGCCACGCCGGCACCGTCCAGCTGGCCGACACCCACTCGTGGATCCCCGCCATCGGCGCCTCCTGGGCCCTGGGTGTCAACGGCCTGGGACTGGCCATGGTGCTCCTGGCCGGCTTCATCACGCCCCTGGTGCTGCTCGCCTCCTGGGGCGAGGTTCCCGCCGACCGCCAGGGCCTGTTCACCGGGCTCGTCCTGGCCCTGGAGTTCTTCGTCGTCGTTATCTTCTCGGCCCGTGACCTGCTGCTGTTCTACCTCTGCTTCGAGGCGATGCTCATCCCGGTGTACTTCCTCATCGGGTGCTTCGGTGGGGAGAATCGCCAGCGCGCCGCCCTGAAGTTCCTCCTGTACTCCCTGGCCGGCGGGCTCGTCATGCTCATCGGTGTCATCGCGGTTTCCCTGCACTCCGCCAAGGACGGCACCCCCAGCTTCCTCATCGACTCGGTGGCCGCCAACCTGCACGTCTCCACCGGTGCCGGGCACTGGATCTTCCTGACCTTCTTCATCGCCTTCGCCATCAAGGCGCCCCTGGTCCCGGTCCACACCTGGCTGCCCGACACCGCCGAGCAGGCCACGCCGGGCACCTCGGTGCTGCTCATCGGCATCCTGGACAAGATCGGCACCTTCGGGATGATCACCCTGGTCCTGCCGATCTTCCCCGAGGCCTCGCGCTGGGCCTCCCCGGTGATCCTGGTCCTGGCGGTCGTCTCCATCATCTACGGGGGCCTGGCCGCCATCGCCCAGGACAATCTCTACCGGCTCATCTCCTACACCTCCGTGAGTCACTTCGGCTTCATGGTCCTGGGGATCTTCATCGGCAACCAGATCGCCGCCAACGGCGCCATGGTCTACATGGTGGCCCACGGGCTGTCCATCGCCGGCCTCTACCTGGTCACCGGTTTCATGGCCCGGCGCACCGGGACGGTCGCCATCAGCGAGCTCGGTGGCATCGCCCGAGTCATGCCGCTGGTGGCCGGCACCTTCCTCGTGTGCGGCCTGGCCTCCATCGCCCTGCCGGGCCTGAGCGGGTTCGTGCCCGAGTGGATGGTGCTCACCGGCACGTTCTCGGTCTCACTGGCTCTGGGCGGCGCGGCCGTCGTCGGCGTCGTCATCGCCGCCGTCTACATGCTGCTGCCCTACCAGCGGGTCTTCACCGGGGCGCCTGCTCCCGAACGAGTGGGCAGCCCCGACCTCGACGGGCGAGAGCGGCTCGTCGTCGTCCCCATCATCGCCGCGATGCTCGCGCTCGGCCTGGCCCCGGCCGCGCTCACCCACGCGCTCGACGACGTCGCCAGACAGGTCACGCTCACGGTGAGCCGCGCCCCGCAGGACGCCGCCTCCGGAGTCGTTGCCGGCGACTCCGGTGCCGACGGCGCTGCCGAATCGCCCACTGCCTCCACCGCTACGGAAGGGAACGCCAAGTGAGCCCCTCAGACACTGCCCCGATCGTCAACTGGGATGCTCTGACGCCGGTGCTCATCATCCTGGGCGCCGGTGTCCTGGGCGTCCTCGTGGAGGCCTTCATCGCCCGCCCCGCCCGACTGGCCGTCCAGGCCACGCTGAGTTTTCTGGCCATCCTGGCCTCCGGGGTCTTCCTCTTCCTGCGCTGGGGCGAGGTCAAGGCCGCCGGGGCCGCCGTCGAGGCCATCTACCAGGGCCAGGGCGCGGAGGGCTTCCTGCCGGGCGCCCGGATGTCCTCAGGCCTGACCGAGGACCCCTTCTCCATCGCCGCCCAGGGCATCCTCCTGGTCATCGGGCTGCTGGCCGTCCTGGTCATGGCCGACCGCACCGCCGTCGGCGACGGGGCCTTCGCGGCCCAGGCCGCCGACCGGCCCGGTAGCGCGGAGGAGACCGAGTCCCTCCTGGCAGGGTGGACCACCACCGAGATCTTCCCCCTGACCCTGTTCTCCCTGGGCGGCATGATGCTGTTCGGGGCCAGCAGCGACCTCATCACGCTGTTCGTCATCCTGGAGATGATCTCCCTGCCGCTGTACATCCTGGCGGCCACCGCCCGCCATCGCCGGCTGCTCAGCCAGGAGGCGGCACTGAAGTACTTCGTGCTGGGCGCCTTCGCCTCAGCCTTCCTCCTCATGGGCTCGGCCCTGCTCTACGGGGTGGCCGGCGCCGTCGACTACAAGACTCTTGGCGATGCCGTGCGCACCGTGCAGGGGCAGGACTGGCTCATTCTGGCCGGTCTCATGCTGGTCATCGTCGGCCTGCTGTTCAAGGTGGCGGCCGTGCCCTTCCACGCCTGGAGCCCGGACGTCTACCAGGGCGCCCCCACCCCGGTCACCGGCTTCATGGCCGCCGGGGTCAAGGCCGCGGCCTTCCTGGCCCTCGTGCGCTTCTACTACATGATTGCCGGCGCCATGGGCTGGGACCTGGCCCCCGCTCTGTGGGCCGTGGTGGCCCTGACCATGCTCGTGGGCACCGTCGTCGGCGTGGTCCAGCGCGACGTCAAGCGCATGCTCGCCTACTCCGCCATCGCCCACGCCGGCTTCATGCTCATCGGGATCCTCGCCTACTCCAAGGCGGCGATCTCCGCGCTCAGCTTCTACGCCCTGACCTACGGGATCGCGACCGTGGGCGCCTTCGGCATCATCGCCCTGGTGCGCTCCAACCGCGGCGGCTCCGTGGGCGGCGAGGACGGTGACCTGGAGGCCTTCAAGGGCCTGGGGCGGCGCAGCCCCTGGGCGGCCGGTGCCATGACCGTCTTCCTGCTGTCCTTCGCGGGCGTGCCCCTGACAGCCGGGTTCATGGCCAAGTTCCGGCTCTTCGCCACCGGGCTGAGCGGCAACGGGGTGCCCTTCGTCATCCTCGCCGTTGTCTGTTCGGCCGTGACCGCCTTCTTCTACATGCGACTCATCGTCCTCATGTTCTTCCATGAGCCCGACGGCGAGCGCTCAGTGGTTGTGCCCAGCAAGGGCCCGATCCTCCTGGCGGTCAGCGTTGCGGTGATAGCAACAATCGGGCTCGGGGTTTTGCCGCAGGCCGCCTTCGACCTGTTCGACCGTACGGCTATGCTCCTTCCGTGATCGGATCACTGCCGCTGAGCGCGCCCCAGCTGGAGGCGCGCATCGTTCCCGCTCTCCAGGCCATAGAGGACCGCCTCATGGAGGTGGTCACCAGCGCCGACGAGACCATCAACCCGCCGACCTCGCACCTGGCCGAGGCCGGGGGTAAGCGCCTGCGCCCGGTGCTGGCCCTGCTGACCGCCCAGCTCGGCGATCCGGCCCTGGCCACAGGTGAGGAGATCCGCGACGCAGGCGTGGCCGTGGAGCTGACCCACATCGCCACCCTCTACCACGACGATGTCATGGACGAGGCCCCACTGCGCCGCGGCGCCCCGAGTGCCCAGACCGTGTGGGGCAACTCCGCCGCCATCCTCACCGGCGACGTCCTCGTGGCCCGTGCCTCCCAGCTGGTGGCGGCCCTCAGCCCGGAGGCTGTCATGGCCCACGCCAAGACCTTCGAGCGCCTGTGCATGGGTCAGCTCCACGAGACGCTGCCGCGCCCTTCGGGGACCGACCCGGTGGACCACTACATCCAGGTCCTGGCGGACAAGACCGGATCCCTCATCGCGGTGTCCGCTCGGTACGGGGCTATGCTCACCGATGCCGGTGCGCGCACCGAGCAGATCGTGGAGGAGTTCGGCGAGAGGATCGGCGTGGCCTTCCAGCTGGCCGACGACGTCATCGACCTCATGAGCGACTCGGCCACCACCGGCAAGACTCCTGGCACCGACCTGCGTGAGGGTGTGGACACCATGCCGGTGCTGCTTCTGCGCAAGGCTCTGGCGGCCGGCGAGCTCGATGCCGCCGGCCAGGCCATCCTCTCGCGCCTGTCCACCGGTGACCTGTCCGACGACGCCTTCCTGGCCGATGTCGTCGCTCGCCTGCGTGAGCACCCCGTCCTGGCGCGTACCCGCGAGATGGCCATGGCCTGGGCCGCTCAGGCGGCCGAGGGCCTGGAAGGGCTCGAGGAGGCCGTTCTTGATGGGACCCGGCAGCGCCTGGCCCGGGCCGGCATCGAGGGCGAGGCCGCCGCGGCGGCTTTGGCCGACGCCGGTGAGCGGGTGGCACAGGTGCGTGCGGCCATGGAGGACTTCGCCCGCATCCTCGTGGACCGGGCTGCCTGACCGGCCGACCGTATTAACTTATGACTTCTGAGAGTTTCGGATGTCATGACATCTGAGACACTGGTTGGGTGGGTTGCCTGGGGCTTTCGTGCAGTAGGCACAACCCCTGGCCAGTAGATCCCGACCCTCGTGGAGTAGCCGACTCGGGGTGGGAGTGGGCCGGAGTCGGCGTTGAACCATGATCTCCGGGCCCCTGTGCGGGAGCCGGAAGGGGCCAGGCAGGGGAAGGTGAGGCCGGCGCCGGGGTGAGGGCGCTGGACCCCGCCGCCATGATCTCGCGGAGTCGATCAGGCCCGCGGCTCGGCGTCCACAGCGCTGACATCAACGGGCCCGCCGTCGATGCGGCCGGCGGGGATTGTTGGAATCCTGCGTTTTTTCTTCGGTGTGCGCGTCGGTGCGGTGTTGATGTCAGCGCCATGGACACTGGCGCCCCGTCAGGTCTCTTCCATCGGCCCACGGTCGCCTCCAGGACAACCAGCCCGCCCCGGGTTCCTGCCCGAGCGAGTGTCTCAGAAGTCTCGACGCTCATATGTCTCAGAAGTGAGGAGACAAGACAGAGGGTTGGGTGTACTCCACGTAGGTCGGGGGTTCGTGCAGTACGCACGACCCTTTGCCAGTAGTCCCCACCATCGTGGAGTAGACCGCCCCGAAGACTGAAGAGGTCTCGCAACTACCCATGACTCCCCATGGGGGATGCGGAGTTGATGGGGAGAGACCGGTAGTTCCTCATCGTGAGCGGTGGACCGCGGCGTATAAGGTGTCTCGTACGTGTTCCCAATGCGCCGAAAGGTTCCCGACATGCCGTCCTCCACGCCGCTGTCGCCCGATACCCGTACCCGACTGACCCGCCGCGGTGCCCTCACCCTGCCCGCCCTGGCTGGTGCGGGGGCCGTCCTAGCAGGCTGCGGGGCGCTCAAGAAGGACGGCGTCGCCTCCTCAGGGAAGAGCTTGGGGGCTACCTCCTCGGGGAAGAGCTCGGGGGCTGCGTCCCCACGTGCAGCTGTCGCGACCTCGCCTGGTCCCCATGGCGGGGTGGTGCTCAGTACGGAGTATCAAGGTGCTCCGCTGACGGTGGAGGTCGGGCCGGTCGCGGTGAAGGGAAAGCACACGGTGGCGAGGTTTCACATCTCTACCGACTCAAAAGAAGATGTGTACCTTTCCCAGGCATTCGCCCTAACGGAAAACGTCGGTACGACTGCTGATGTCCAGATGATGTCGCTGGAGCAGAGTCTGGTCTACGTCGAGCTGGGGAGGAACACGGAAGACCTCTCCGGTGCGGTCACAAAAGGTGCCCCGAAGGATGCTTTCCCTGTTTTCAGCGCTCTGAATGATGGAGTGCAGTCTGTGGAGATGCTGCTTCCCAACATGGGTGTTGTTGTCGGTGTTCCTGTGGTGAAGGAGTCGGAGGTGGATTTCAATGTCGATGACGTGATCGCTAAGGCCAACCTTCAGGGTCCCGACCCTGGTCCTTTCAAGCTCGAGCGGGCGACCATGTCGATGGATGGGTCGTCGGATACGAAGCAGGATGAGAAGTCGACGACGGTGACGGTGGCTGGGGATGTCACTTTTGAGAGTGACTCTGATCAGCTGTCGGCTCAGGCTGACAGTGTGTTGGCGAATGTGGTGGAGCAGATCAAGAAGTATCCCTCTGGTGGGGATCTGACGATCACGGGTCATACCGATGATGTGGCTGATGATGCGCATAACCAGGATCTGTCGGAGCGGCGGGCCAAGGCGGTGTCGGAGCGGCTCAAGAAGCTGACGGACCTGTCCACGTGGAAGGAGTCGGTCTCGGGTAAGGGGGAGTCCTCGCCGCGGGTGCCGAATGACTCCGATGAGCGCAGACAGATCAATCGCCGTGTGGAGATCACGCTGACGCCGTCGAAGGCTGCTGAGGTCAGTGCGTCACCAAGTGCGAGTGCGGCACCGTCGTCGGCGACCGTGCCTGACCCGGCAGGCCCTGTGGGTAAGGGTCCCGAGGGCGTCGACGTGAAGGTCGGCGGTAAGACCATGCGCATGACGATTGACCATGTAGTTCGAGTAGGGGGCTACCTGACCGGAAAGGTAGTGCTCACCTCTAAAGGAAAGGTCGACATGCCGACTGCTTCCTTTGCTTTGCCGGGAAGAATGATGGAGACGCGTGGGCTGGATGGAGTATTCTACGTGAGTAGCTTAACCATTCTCAGTGGTGGGTTGAGGCATCTGGAGGCGGACTATGCGTACCCCAATGGGAATCGAGTTCCCTTGGCGAATAACTTTGTGTACAGTCTCGAGCCTGGGGCTTCCCAGTCCCTCCCGGTTGTGTGGCCAGACGTCGGCGAGGACAGCATCACGATTGACATGCCTCCAGGTGAGTACGTTTATGCGCAAGAGCGAGTCGTTGCTCGCCTTACTGACATCCCGGTCGTCAACGCGTAGTGTCTCTGCCGCTCAAAAGGGGGCGTGGTCGATGAGGGTCGCCGTGCCGTCCTGATCGGCTCCCCGGTGGAGGACTCACCGTCCGGTCCCGCCGGTGCCTCTCCGACGTGACGCGGCTCAAAGCGGCGATGTTGCCCGCGCCCTGGGGGAGGGCCGCCCTTCCTCCATAGACTGTGCCGCGGTGCCCCGCCGTCGTTGCCGTCGTCCCGGACTGGACCAGCCGGCCCTCCGGGCAGCGGAAGCGCGGGCGCCACGACCACGTCCCCTGAATCAGGAACGAAGAACAGTGAACGCACGTCCTCTCAATGTCGCCGTCATCGGAGCAGGCCCCGCAGGCATCTACGCCTCGGACATCCTCTCGAAGTCGGGTCTGGACGTCTGTATCGACCTGTTCGAGCGGCTCCCCGCTCCCTACGGCCTGGTGCGCTACGGCGTCGCCCCCGACCACCCGCGCATCAAGCAGATCATCGTGGCCCTCTACAAGATCCTCCAGCGCGGGGACATCCGCCTCATCGGCAACGTCGAGGTCGGCCGCGACATCTCCGTGGCCGAGCTCCACGAGCACTACGACGCCATCGTCTTCTCCACCGGGGCTGACACCGACGCCCCCCTCGACATCCCCGGCGTCGACGCCCCCGAGTGCCATGGCGGTGCCGACTTCGTCTCCTGGTACGACGGTCACCCCGACCACCCGCGCACCTGGGACCTGAGCGCCAAGGAGGTCGCAGTCATCGGCGTCGGCAACGTGGCCCTGGACATCGCGCGTGTCCTGGCCAAGCACGCCGACGACCTCATGACCACCGAGATCCCGGCAAACGTCGTCGCCACCCTCCAGCAGTCGCCGGTCACCGACGTGCACGTCTTCGGCCGCCGCGGCCCCGCCCAGGTGAAGTTCACCCCGCTGGAGCTGCGCGAGCTCGGCAAGCAGGCCGACGTCGACGTCATCGTCGACGAGGAGGACTTCGAGTACGACGAGGGCTCCCAGGCGGCCCTGGCCTCCTCCAACCAGCAGCGTCAGGTCGTCAAGGCCCTCGAGGGCTACGCGATGCAGGAGCCGGAGGACCTCACCGCCTCCCACCGGATCCACATCCACCTCTTCTCCGCCCCCCACGAGGTTCTTACCGATGACGACGGCCACGTCGTGGGCCTGCGCACCGAGCGCACCCGCCTGACCGGTGACGGCAACGTCACCGGTACCGGCGAGTACCGCGACTGGCCCGTCCAGGCGGTCTACCGCGCCGTCGGATACGCCTCCAGCGCCATCGAGGGACTGCCCTTCGACGCCGAGCGCCACGTCGTGCCCAACGAGGGCGGCCGCGTGCTCGGCGAGGACGGCAAGCCGCTGACCGGCCTGTACGCCACCGGCTGGATCCGTCGCGGCCCCGTGGGGCTGATCGGCTCCACCAAGTCCGACGCGCAGGAGACCATCACGAACCTCGTGGCCGACGCGAACGCAGGCCTCCTGCACGCCGAGACCGACGACGAGGCCCAGGTCGGCCACGACGCCCTCATCGCCCTGCTGGAGTCCCGCGGCATCCCCTTCACCAACTGGGAGGGGTGGGAGCTGCTGGACGCCTATGAGCGCGAGCTCGGTGAGGGCTACGGTGAGGTCGTTGTCACGGGTGGCGCCTCCAAGCCGCGTGAGCGCGTCAAGGTCGTCTCCCGTGACGCCATGACCGCGATCTCCCGCTCCACGGAGGTCCCCGAGGACCTCATCGGCCAGCCCGAGGCGGACCGCGTCCCCGAGCGCGTCGCCCACCGGCTGGTCGACTGAGCCGGGGCTCGGTGGCCCTGCCGCCGGTCCCGGTCGACACTCGTCAATCCGACCCCTCACGACGACCACCCCGGAGGTAGAACCATGCGAATCGGCGTTCCCACCGAGATCAAGAACAACGAGTTCCGCGTTGCCATCACGCCGGCCGGCGTCCACGCGCTCACCCGGCGCGGACACGCCGTGACCGTCCAGGCGGGTGCCGGCCAGGGGGCCTCGATCCCCGATGCGGAGTATTCCGCTGCCGGTGCCACCCTCACCGACGACGTCCCCGGCCTGTGGGCCGACTCCGAGCTCGTCCTCAAGGTCAAGGAGCCGATCGCCCAGGAGTACCAGTTCCTGCGCCCGGACCTGCTGCTGTTCACCTTCCTCCACCTGGCCGCGGACCGCGCCCTCACCGAGGAGCTGCTCGCCAAGCAGGTCACCTCCATCGCCTACGAGACCGTCGAGACCGACGCCGGCGCCCTGCCCCTCCTGGCACCCATGTCCGAGATCGCCGGGCGCCTGGCCGCCCAGGTCGGTGCGGACGCCCTGCTGCGCCCGCGCGGCGGGGCCGGTGTCCTGCTGGGCGGGGCCGCCGGGGTACGGCGCGGGAACGTCGTCGTCCTGGGAGGCGGCACCGCCGGCCTGAGTGCCGCGCGGGTCGTGGCCGGCATGGGCGCGGACGTCACCGTCTTCGACGTCGACCCCGCGCGCATGCGCCGCATCGAGGAGATCGACGGCGGGGCCATCCGCACCCGCTTCTCCACCGAGCTCGACGTGGCGCAGGCCTGCGCCGGGGCGGACCTGGTCATCGGCGCGGTCCTCGTGCCCGGGGCCCGCACCCCGAGCCTCGTCACGCGCACCATGGTGGAGACCATGCGGCCCGGCAGCGTGCTGGTGGACATCGCCATCGACCAGGGTGGCTGCTTCGAGGACTCCCGCCCCACCACCCACTCGGAGCCCACCTTCGAGGTGGACGGCAGGATCTTCTACTGCGTGGCCAACATGCCCGGCGCCGTCCCGCACACCTCCACCTACGCGCTGACCAACGCCACCCTGCCCTACGCGCTCGCTCTGGCCGACGACGGATGGCGCGGCGCCATCGCGGCCCGCCCCGATCTCGCCCGCGGCCTGAGCACTCACGCCGGCGCCCTGTACACCACGGGCGTGGGTGAGGCCCTGGGAATCCCCACGGCCGACGTCGCCGATCTGCTGGGCTGAGACGATGAGAACCCGGCGCATTCGTCCCGCGAGCGGGCCGGACCGCTGGGCGCACGACCTGTTCCGGCGCGCTTTTCCCGAGGAGGAGCGCCTGCCCTGGGCCCTCATCCACCTGCTCAGCCTGCGGCGCGGCATCGACCTCGTCGCCTGGTGGGACGAGCCCGCAGACCCCGCCCAGGCGGCCTCGCCGGACCCGAGCGCCCTGACCTGGACCGTGCGTCGTCCCGGCTCCCGGCTGCTCTACGTCTTCTACGTCGTCGTCGACGATGCCGTCCGCGGACGCGGCCTGGGCACCCGCCTTCTGGCCGAGCTCGAGCGCCGTCACCCCGGCTGCACCATCGTCCTCGACATTGAGCCGGTCATCGCCGAGGCCGACAACGCCGACGAGCGTCGCCGTCGGCTCGCCTTCTACGAACGGGCGGGCTTCCGCGACACCGGGTACGCCATCGTCGACTCGATGGGGGAGTACTGGACCCTCGTGCGCGAGGCGCCGGGAACCACCTTCCATCCCGACGACTTCCGCGCCGCCCTGCGCTACCTGGACTGCGGCCTCAGCACCGCTCGAGTGGTCCCGCGCGGCTGAGCCCGCGCCCCGTCTGAGCCGCGCGGAGCCTAGCCGTTATTCCCCGATCCGCCAATGGCCGCACGCGCCGGTGGACATAGGTGGGACACAGGTTCGTCCCATAGTCTCCATCCATGACATGGACCAACCACCACAACGGTCTCAAGACCGCCGCCCTCCTCGGCGGTATGTGGAGCCTGCTCCTCCTGCTCGGCTACGCGCTGACGCGTGGGACGGGTTCATCCATCTGGCTGTTCATCCTGCCGATCATCGGTGTCGCACAGACCGCCTACGCCTTCTGGAACTCCGACAAGATCGCCGTGCGCTCCATGGGCGCCATCGAGGTCACCGAGGCCCAGCAGCCCCAGATGTACGCGATCGTGCGTGAGCTCTCCGCCGCAGCCGGCCAGCCCATGCCGCGCCTCTACGTGGCCCCCACGATGAGCCCCAACGCCTTCGCCACCGGCCGCAACCCCTCGCACGCCGCCGTGTGCTGCACCCAGGGCATCCTCCAGCTCCTCAACGGGCGCGAGCTGCGTGGCGTCCTGGGCCACGAGCTCTCCCACGTCTACAACCGCGACATCCTCACCTCCTCGGTGGCCGCGGGTATCGCCGGCGTCATCTCCTCGGTGGCCACCATGGCCCTGTGGTTCGGCGGCGGCAACCGGCGCGACCGGGACGGCGGCAACATCATCGTCGTCCTGCTGCTCTCCCTCATGGCGCCCCTGGCCGCCACCATCACCCAGTTCGCCATCTCCCGGACCCGAGAGTACGACGCCGACCACGACGGCGCCGAGCTCACCCAGGACCCGCTCGCCCTGGCCAGCGCGCTCAGCAAGCTCGAGTCGGGCATCTCCCGCGTGCCCATGGGGCAGGACCCGCGCCTTGAGCCGGTCTCCTCAATGATGATCGCCAACCCCTTCGGGAGCCTGCGCAACCTCTTCTCCACCCACCCGCCCATGGACAAGCGCATCGCCCGCCTCGAGCAGATGGCCGGGTACTGACGGTGCCCCTGACCGTCGTCGGCGGACTGCCGGCGGTCGGCAAGACCGCAGTGTGCCGGGAGATCCTGCGCCTGCGGGCAGAGTCGCAGTCGCCGGATGGGCCGCCGACCTGGCTGCGCATCGACTCCATCG
This sequence comes from Actinomyces sp. Marseille-P3109, assembly GCF_900323545.1. NCBI lineage: Bacteria > Bacillati > Actinomycetota > Actinomycetes > Actinomycetales > Actinomycetaceae > Actinomyces > Actinomyces sp. Marseille-P3109. The sequence continues at coordinate 1,932,195 of NZ_OOHN01000008.1, read as the reverse complement.
AGCAGGCCCTGCGGGACAGCGGCGAGATGCTCCCCGGCATGCCCGGAGGCGCCGGCTACTACGCGGCCGCCGCCGTCGCCCGAGACGTCCTGGCCTCGGGCGGTGACGTTCTGGTCGAATGCGTCAACCCGCTGCCCGTCACCCGCCGCTTGTGGGAGGAGACGGCTTCGGTCCGGGGATGCCGGTTCCTTGCCGTCGAGCTCATCTGCTCCGATAAGGCCGAGCACCGTCGCCGGGTCCAGCAGCGGAGCAGCGACATCGAGGGCCTCGAGGTGCCGGACTGGCAGGAGATCGAGCACCGTGACTACGCCCCCTGGCCCGAGGCCGACCTCCGCCTGGACACCGCCCGGCTCACTGCCGTCGAGGCGGCCCGGGCCATCATCGGTCGCCGCCTCGCAGACGGGGCGAGGTGATGGGGGACAGGGGAGTGTGCAGCCTGCTCCCACCTGACGACGTTCTCTCTCGACGCATCCGGACCGCCGTTGACGCCGACCGGCTGCGCGGGCTGCCAGCCGAACCGGGGGCGCCTGAGGTCACATTCCTTGGGGCCGGTGAGAGCTACACGGCCTGTCGGATCGGCTCCGGCGACCAGGCCCGGGTCCTGCGCATTCCTCGCCGTCCTCCCCATGAGATGCCCCGCTCCATGGAGGCCGAGTTCGAGGTCCTCAGGCGCGTGCCGCCCGAGCTCGGCACCAGCGCCATCGCCTTGGAGACCGGAGCCGACAACCCGCTGGGCGCCCCCTACATGGTGACCACCTACGTGCCCGGTCGGGCCCTGCGCGCCGCCGACTGGAACCCGCGGCTCGCGACCGCCCTCGCCCACCAGATCGCCCGCCTGCATGCGGCCTTCGCGGCCGGTCCTGCGCCGTCGCCCGCGAGCGTGCCGAGCGCCTGCGAGCAGGGGGAGGGGCTGCTGACCTGGTGGAGCTCGCATCATCCGGTCACCCTCGCCGACCCTCGCGTCACCGCGCTTCTGCCCGCCTGGCGCCGCGGGCTCGCCCGCCTCGACCCCGCCTTCGCGGGCGTGGCCGTCCACCCGCTCATCCACGGCGACGTCGTCGTCACCAACGTCATCCTCGGTCCCGACGGCGTCCCACGGTTCATCGACTTCGAGTGGTCGGGCCCCGGCGATACCGCCAAGGACCTGGCCCTCATCGGCGGCCGGGTGACCGGCGGGCCCTGGTACCTGCCCATGACGCCCGATGACCTCGCCGCCTTCGTCACTGAGTACTCACGGTACTCGCGCTACGCCCAGCGCTCGCGGCTCGCGCAGTGCAACGGTGCCACCGACCCGCAGCAGCTGCTGGAGCGCCGTGACGCCTACGAGCTCCTCGACCGTCTGGGCAACCTCCTGTACTGCCTGAGCCGACCCGGCGAGGCTCGCTATGGGAGGTGGGCTGATGAAATCGCCCGCAATCTGACCGATCGGCTCGCAGGCTAACGTTGTCGGGCTAGCCCCACCGAGGCCTCGCCAGGTGGCAGGATTGGGCGTGATTCCGGGCCTGAGGAGGATATGAGGCATGAACCGATCAGTATGGGCCGCGCGCTACCGCCGACTCGGCAGGGACGCCGTCTTCCTCCTCCTCAGCGGGCCACTGAGCCTGCTCGCCTTCTGCCTCGCCGTGCCGTTGACCGCTCTCGGTGTGGGCACCACCATTATCTGGGTGGGGCTGCTGGTGCTCGTCATCGACCTGAGCGTCGCCGGGAGCTTCGCCAACCTGGCCCGCCTCGCCGTGGCGCGCCTGGACGGACGTGAGCCGGTGCCGGGCGGCTACCTCATCTCAGAGCCGGGAATCCCCGCGAGCCGTCGGCTCTTCCGGCGTCTGCGTGACCCTCAGCGCTGGATGGACCTGCTGTGGGTCGTTGTCTACTTCCCGGTCTCCCTGGTCACCTGGGTCCTCACCGTTGTGTGGCTGGCCCTGGCCGTGGGTGGCTTGCTCTCCCCCATTGTCGACGTCATTCTTGAGTTGATTCGTAACACGATCATTGGAGACCAGAGCCAGAGTCTGGCCGAGTTTCTGGGGCTGTATCCGCCCCTGCTCTGGGAGATCGTGATCCACCTGAGCGCCGGCATCATCTTCTCCCTGACCGCTCCCTTCGTCCTGCGAGGGCTGGCCGCCATGCAGGCGGGGCTCATTCGCGGCATGCTCTCCTGGCGCAGTGAGGTCAGTCGCCTCCAGACCTCCCGCGCCGCCGTCCAGCGGGCCGAGGCCGACACCCGCCGCCGCTTGGAGCGCGACATCCACGACGGCCCCCAGCAGCGCCTCGTACGCCTGCGCATGGACCTGGCCCGTGCCCAGCGCCAGGCCGAGAAGGACCCGGTGGCGGCGTCGGCGATCATCCAGGGCGCCATGGACCAGACCCAGCAGACCCTCGACGAGCTGCGCCAGCTCTCCCGCGGCATCGCCCCGCCCGTCCTCGTCGACCGTGGCCTGGCCGCCGCCATCACCGAGGCCGCCACCCGTTCCTCCGTCCCCGTCACCGTGAGCACCGAGCTGCCGGACCTGCCCGATCACGTCTCCCAGGCCGCCTACTTCGTCGTCAGCGAGTCCCTGGCCAACCTCAACAAGCACTCCGGGGCCACGGCCGCCGGCGTCGAGGCCCGCGTCGTCGGCGGCGCGCTGCAGGTGAGGATCAGTGACAACGGCATCGGCGGGGCCTCGACCGCCAAGGGCCACGGCCTGGCCGGTCTGGTGGAGCGCCTGAACGGTGTCGACGGTAGGCTCACGATCACGTCCCCGACCGGCGGGCCGACCACAGTGGAGGCGATGATCCCGTGCGCGTTCTGATCGCTGATGACTCCGTCCTTCTGCGTGAGGGACTGGCCCTCATCCTGGCCGACGGCGGCCACGAGGTCGTCGGGGGAGTGGGGGACGGTGAGGCCCTCGTGAGCGAGGCCCTGCGGCTGCGGCCCGATGTCGTCGTCGCCGACATCCGCATGCCGCCCTCCCACACCGACGAGGGCCTGCGCGCCACCACCCGCATCCGTGCCCAGTGGCCGGGTGCGCCCATCCTGCTGCTGAGCCAGTACGTCGTCGCCGGCTACCTGCCCGACCTCCTGGCCGACGGCGGCGGGGCCCTGGGCTACCTCCTCAAGGACCGGGTCGGTGACATCGACGCCTTCCTCGGGGCGGTCGAGCGGGTGGCGCGCGGTGAGCTCGTCCTGGATCCCGACGTCGTCTCCCAGGTCCTCCAGCGAGGCCGGCGCGATGACCCGCTCACCGAGCTCACGCCCCGTGAGCGGGAGGTGCTGGCGCTCATGGCCGAGGGGCGCACCAACGCCGGTATCGCCGAGGTCATGGTGGTCACCGAGGGCGCGGTGGAGAAGCACACCCAGCGGATCTTCGCCAAGCTCGGCCTGCTGCCCGACGCCGCCGTCCACCGCCGCGTCAAGGCGGTTCTCACCCTCCTGTCGGCCTAGCGGTAGTTGACGAACTGGAGGGCGGCGTCGACGTCGAGGTTCTTCAGCAGGGCGATGACCGACTGCAGGTCGTCGCGGGACTTGGAGGTCACGCGCACCTCGTCGCCCTGGATCGTGGCCTTGACGCTCTTGGGGCCCTCGTCACGGATCGCCTTGGTGATCCTCTTGGCCACCTCCTGGGTGAGCCCCTCGCGCAGGGGGCAGGCCAGGCGGTAGATCTTGCCCGAGGGGCGCGGCTCCTTGTCCCCCAGGTCCAGGGCCTTGAGGGAGACGCCGCGGCGGAAGAGCTTGGACTCCAGGATATCCAGGATCGCCAGGACCCTCTCGGCCGTGTTGGCCTCCAGGGTGATGGTGTCGCCGGACAGGCTCACGGAGGCGTCGACGCCGCGGAAGTCGTAGCGCTGGGCGATCTCCTTGGCGCACTGGTTGACGGCGTTGTCCACCTCCTGGCGGTCGAGGCGGGAGACGACGTCGAAGGAGGAGTCGTTGGCCATGGCGGCAGTCCTTTCCGGGGTGGGGACTTCAGTCGACCCGAGTCTAGGCGGGGTGTTCTGTGAGGAGGGTCCTACGGGGGCGATTGGCGCTGCGCGCCGGTGCCTTGCTATTCTTCCACGGCGCCGAGCGATGGCCGAGAGGCTGGAGCGCGGAGCCGAGGCGGGTTGCCCGAGCGGCCAATGGGAGCTGACTGTAAATCAGCCGCGTAATGCTACGGGGGTTCGAATCCCTCACCCGCCACGCTGATCACTCGTTGATCGCACCTCGCCATCTCGGTGAGGCCCGCAGTGAGCGAAGCCACGGCGGACCGAATTGCCAGAGCGGTTCGGATCTGCCTAGGATTCGGCTCGTTGCCCCGATAGCTCAGTCGGCAGAGCGTCTCCATGGTAAGGAGAAGGTCAAGGGTTCGATTCCCTTTCGGGGCTCTCGCAGCGGGGGCCAACGGCCCCCATTGTGTTCCTATGGCGAGGTAGCTCAGCTGGTTAGAGCGCACGACTCATAATCGTGAGGTCGAGGGTTCGAGTCCCTCCCCCGCTACGCAAGCATTCGAGTACAGCGCACCCGTCGCATGCTCGAGGATCGACACGAGGAGACAAACGTGGCCAGCAAGTCCGCCGACGTTCGCCCCAAGATCACTCTGGCCTGCTCGGAGTGCAAGGAGCGGAACTACATCACCAAGAAGAACCGTCGGAACACCCCCGACCGTCTCAGCATCGCCAAGTTCTGTGCTCGCTGCGGCAAGCACACCGAGCACCGCGAGACCCGCTGAGAAGCGCGTTCCGATCCAGGTCGTAGCCGCCTGCGGCCCAGGAGCAAGCCTCGTCGACATGATGTCGGCGGGGCTTCGTCGTGCCTGAGGCGGACGCCGCCTAGCATCGGTGACGTGAACTCTTCCCGTCTCTCCGACGACGCCGTCGAGCAGCTCGCAGCGGTCCTTGCCGGGGTGCTCGGGACGGGCTCGCCCGGACCGCCCCAGCCTGAGACGCGTCGTGCCGCGCTGCGCGGTGCCGCGCTCGTCCTCCCTGCCGTCATGGCGATGCGGCAGGTCCAGGAGCGGATGCGGACCCACGACGAGCCCGCCTCATGGGACGGCCTGCTGCACCGTCGCTGCCTCATGCGCCCGTGCTCCGTACGCGCCGGAGCCTCGAAGGTGCTCCAGGGCACCGGGGGCCCGGTGGTCCGGCGGACTGGACGTGCAGGGTGGGAGCTCATCCGAACGACCGTTGAGGTGCGGGTGGGCGGAGGCTCATGGCAGGTCACACACGAGCTCGCTCGCCGTACCTCGGCCGATCTGCCGGCGATGACGGGGAAACTCACGGAACCCGGCACCGCATTTGATCCGATGACCGGCGGAGCTCTCTACCGACTCACCTACGGCGACGTCGCCGCCTGGGCGGAGGCCACCGGGGATCGCAACGCCATCCACATCCTCCCGCGACGGGCGGCCGCGGCCGGGCTGCGAACCGGCCCCGACGCCGTCGCCGCCCACGGTCTTCTGCTCGGCGCGCTCAGTCTGGCCGTCGCCGCGCCGTCGTCTCAGCAGCAGGTTGACCTGAGATTCATTGGTTCTGCCGATGTTCCTGTCGCTCGCTGCGGTGGGGGAGGGCTGTGGGCGAGGCTCTGCGTCGACGCTGCCAGCGGTGACATCGCCCAGGGGCGACGCCTTGTCCTGCGGCGCCGGTGATGGCGGCTTCCTGACGCCGGCGCAAGGATGCCGCCGTAGGCTCTGACCGATCACCTATCGCACCGTGAGGGAATAATGATTATCTGCTGGAGAGAATTCTGACGGCGATTCGCTGTTGTCTCGATGGGCGCGAGATGAGAGAGTGAAAGCGAATTGTTCGTCCCCTCCAATCATCGGTCAGTGGGGATGATTACGTAATAAAGGTGGGTAATTCTACTGTCAATCTGATGAATGTCAGGGTGACGCGAAGAGGCTTCACGAATTACTTTTCGAGAGAGGGAGAGATTGGAGTATCTCGCGCTATATCAAGGAAAAGTAGGTGGCTTGAGGGGTGTCTCCGCAGTTGTCAGATCTTCTGGGTGACTGTGTGGACGCGCTGTCCGTCTGACCGAGTGTGATAAAAAAGAAGCAGAGTTGCACTTGTATGAAAGCCAAAGGCCGTCAGCAAGTAGGAGCTTAAGGGTTCATGACCCATCCGGGTCGGTGCTGAGAGGAGTCGAATAAGGTGATTACCGCAGAGCGAACGATGGTGGAGCCGACGTCCTACACTGAGGACGTCGAGATGAAGTGGACCCAGAGCGATCAGGAAGCCGTCGAAGCCACCTACAGCCAAGAGACGGTTGGGGCTGTTGGCTCGACGCGGTGCGGCCAGGAACCGGCCGGCACCTGCGGCCAGGAATCAGCGCAGACCTGCGGTCAGGACGGTTCTGCGGAGCAGGACGGCTTCCGTCGTCTCGACGAGATCGAGATGGATGCCTGGCGCTCCTTCCTGGCGGCCTCCACCTCCGTGACCGCCCGTCTCAATCGCGAGCTCGAAGCCGGCTGCGGCATCTCCATGCACGAGTACGAGATCCTGGTGCGCCTGTCGGAGGCGCCGGACCACACCCTGCGCATGTCCACCCTCGCCGAGCACGTGTCCCACTCCCGCTCCCGCCTGACCCACACGGTCAGGCGTCTGGAGAGCGCCGGATACGTCGAACGCACCTCCTGCGACTCGGACCGTCGCGGCGTCAACTGCATGCTGACCCAGGCCGGTCTCGACTTCCTGTGCGATGCCGCCCCGGTGCATCTCGACGGTGTGCGTCGCCACGTCATCGATCGTCTCGGCCAGGAGCAGCAGCTCGCCATGGCCGAGCTCATGAAGGTCATCGCGCAGGCCCCGGACTCCTCTGCATCGTCGGTGCTCTCGGCGTCGTCGGCCTCCTGACGGCTCCTCAACGCCGTCCGCCATGATCTGTGGGCGTCGTCAGTCGGTTTCTCCACCGGCCGGCGGCGCCCACAGGTCCGTCCAACGCACCCCCAGATCGGCCAGGAGCCGGCGCAGAAGCGGCAACGAGATGCCGACGACCCCGTGCGGGTCGCCGTCGATGCCCTCGATGAAGGCGCCTCCCAGGCCGTCGATGGTGAAGGCGCCCGCGCACCACAGCGGCTCACCACTGGCGATGTATGCCTCGATCTCGTCCTGAGATGGAGAGCCGAAACGGATGGTGGCCGAGCTGACCCCCTCGGCGATGGCTCCGTCAGTGGTGCGTAGCAGGAAGTGCCCGGTGTACAGCGTCCCCGTGCTACCGCTCATCGCCCGCCAGCGCTCGCGGGCCTGCGTGGCCGAGTCGGGCTTGCCGACCGTCTGGCCATGGATCTCCAGCATGGAGTCGCAGCCCACGACCACCTCTGCCTCCTGGGGGTCGGTGGAGGCCGCGACGTCGAGCGCCTTGGCCTGGGCCAGGGCCTGTACCTGCTCGGATGGGCTCGGAGCGGGGAGGTCTGCCAACCGGCGACGGTCGGCCAGCTCATGAAGGACGGTGTCCTCATCAACTGCCGAGACCCGCACCAGCGGTTCGACGCCGGCGGCTCGCAGAGTGGCCAAACGGCCGGGGGACTTCGAGGCCAGAAGAATCACGCCGCCAGCCTATATCGCCCCCGGCCGCTAGGCTCTTCTCATGAGCTCAGGTACTACTCCCTTCTCACGCCTTGTCACCGTCTCCGTCACCGGATCCACCCAGGACGACCTGCGGGAGGCCCTGACGGGGCCCGAAGCGGGATCCTGGCCGCACCTGTCGGCCCTGCGCGCACTGAGGCAGACCGCGGGCCGAGGAAGGTCCGGCCGCGCCTGGGTCACTCCCGACGACGGTGCGCTCCTGGTCTCGGTGGTTCTGCGGCCCCTCGTCCCCTCCGAGCGCCTGGCCTGGCTGCCGCTGCTGGCGGGTCTGGCCGTCCGCGACGCGCTGGCGCCGTTCGCCGAGGGGCTGCCGTGGAGGCTGGGTACCAAGTGGCCCAACGACGTGGTCGCCGTGCCCGAGGATCCGTCGGTGGTCGCCGCGGTGCCCGGATGGGCCGGCACCCGCAAGATCGCCGGCGTCCTCAGTGAGCTCGTCACTGCGGAGCCTCCTGAGAACCGCGCTGATGGGCGGCTCGCACCCGACGAGGTTCCGGCTGGGCGCGACGAGGCTCCGATGGTCGTTCTCGGCATCGGCGTCAACATCGGGCAGGAGGTCGACGACCTGCCGGTGGCCTGGGCGGGGTCATTGCGCACGCTCGGTGCGGTCGACGCGGCCAGTGGTCCTACGCACGCAGTTGCCGCAGAGGCCGCCCTCAATGCGATCGGTCATCAGCTGGTCCGGCGCCTGGAGCAGTGGGAGGAGGCCTGCGGCGACGTCGACGCCGGGGACGGGGTTCTCGGGCGCCAGCTGCGCGCGGCGCTGACCACTCTGGGACAGCAGGTCAGCGTTCAGGCGCCTGACGGTGAGCTCGGTGGCCTGGCCGTCGATGTCACACCCGCCCTGGTGCTGCGCAATCAGGCGGGTGACACCGAGGTTCGTGCGGGTGACGTCACGTTGGTGCGTGTCTCAGGCTGAGCCTGCGAGGGGGAGGAGGGGCGCGGGCAGGTTGCTGCCCTGGGTGGAGAGCCTCCCGACGGGCATTCGCCTGTGATCTGCGCTACTCTGACGGGGTGGTACTAGACAGCCAAGCGAGCAAGGGGCGCGCGTCGGACTCACACGGGGTCTGGGAAGGCGCCCAGCAGGCGGCTCACGCGGGCGCCCAACGTGCGGAAGGTGAGACTGCCGCCGGGGCGGGTCCCGTGGAGCGGACCACCCTGGCGGGACATGAGCGCCTGCTGCTGGGAGAGGCCCCCAGTCTCACGCTGACCGAGATGGCCCAGCGGGCCGGAACCAGTCTGGAGATGGCGCAGAAGTTCTGGCGCGCCATGGGCTTCGCCGACGTCCAGCCCGATGCGGTCCACTTCACTGAGCAGGATGTCGCCGCGCTTCAAGACACCGTGGCGCTGCTCGACGAGACCAGCGACTCCGCTCTGGCCTGGGCCAGCGTGCTTGAGCTTCTGCGAGCGCAGTCCTACACGATGGACCGCCTGGTCCTGTGGGAGCTGGAGACCTTCGTCACCGACCTCAGCGAGCGCCTCGGTCTGGACGACACCTCGGCGAGGCTGGTCGCTCTGGACCGTATCGACGGGCTCGTGGATCTTCTGTCGCGTCAGCTGACCTACGTGTGGCGCCGTCACATGGCCTCCATCCTGGGCCGTACCGACGCCGAGGTCTCCACCCGTGGCCGCGAGGACACGGGGCCGGACCTCTATCCGCTCATCCGCTCACTGGGGTTCGTTGACATCGTCTCCTTCACCCAGCGCGCCCAGGGCATGAGCAAGGCCGCCCTGACCCACATGCTGGAGGACTTCGAGAACACGGCCCGCGACGTCATCACCTCGCGGGGAGCCCGCGTGGTCAAGACGATCGGCGACGCCGTCATGTACATCTCCGACGACCTGCTGGTCGCCGCCGACGTCGTCACCGCCCTGGTCGATGAGCTTCAAAAGGGGCCCGACGCCATCCGGGTCCGCGCCAGCCTCGTCGAGGGGAGGGTCATCTCCCGCTCCGGGGACGTGTTCGGCCCCACCGTCAACCTGGCGTCGCGGCTGGTGGACGCGGCCGACCCCGGGGGCATCCGCCTGGATGAGTCCACCGCCATGGCCATCCTGCACTCGCCCCAGGCCAGTCGCTACCGGGTGGGGCAGTGCCATGAGGTCGTGGCCAAGGGGCTGGGGCAGATCGTGCCCTGGTCCCTGGAGAGGACGTCCCCGACCCGGTCCTGAACCCGGCTCGCACGACCCGAGGCGTCCGTTATCATCTCGTTATTCTTTGGTTGTCCGGTCACTGGGGCGTCACGGCAGAGTCGCAGTTTCCTGCCGTATCTCCTGAGAAAACAGCCTCTCTCCCGATCGAGGATGCCGACGATCACCTCCCCTTTTGTCTCGTCTTGATTTCTTCTCCGCCCAGGAGACGATGGCGGGTCGTTGCGTCGTCGCCTAACATCGCGGATGTGACAACTGTTCTGCTCGTCGAAGACGACCCCGCTATCTCCGAGCCCCTCGCCCGCGCCTTCGGGCGCGAGGGCTATGAGGTCCTCACTCACGGCACCGGCAAAGGCGCTCTCGAGGAGGTCTCGGTTGCTGACATCATCGTGCTGGACCTGGGACTGCCAGACATCGATGGCCTGGACGTCGCCCGTCAGGTGCGAGCCCAGGGACTGACCATTCCGATCCTCATGCTCACCGCACGTAGTGAGGACTCCGACCTCGTCGTCGGCCTGGATGCCGGGGCCGACGACTACGTCACCAAACCGTTCCGCCTGGCCGAGCTGCTGGCCCGGGTGCGGGCGCAGGTGCGCCGTGCCTCGGGCGAGGCGACGGAGGACGAGCTGAGCGTCGGTGAGATCAGGGTCGATGTTGCCGCCCACCGTGCCTTCGTCGGCTCGCGCGAGCTGCAGCTGACGACCCGCGAGTTCGAGCTGCTGCGCGTCCTGGTGCGCGCCGGCGGTGACGTCGCCTCCAGCGAGGACATCCTCAAGGAGGTCTGGGGGGAGGACCCCACCGGCAGCCCCCAGACCCTCCAGATGCATGCCACGTGGCTGCGCCGCAAGCTCGGTGATGACGAGGAGCAGCCCGCGCTCCTGCTGGTCCAGGGGGACGGTTACCGCCTGGCTGTCGGCTGAGCTGCCGACCGGGGCGGTCTGTCGGACGTTGCTGCGTCGAGAGACCGCCCCTGACAACTGACCGTGTCTGAAGGAGGACAGCCGTGCGTCGCTACGCCATGACGATGACGATGGCAGCGGTGTCTGTGGCCATCCTCCTGCTGGGACTGCCACTGGGGGGCGCCTGGATCGCCAGTGCGCTGCGCACCGCCGGGAGCGGCAACCGGGTCACCATCATCGGCACGGTCATCCTCACAGTCCTGGTTCTCACCGCCACCGCGCTGACGGCGGCCTCCGTCGTGGCCTCCCGGGCGTCCAGGCGTATCTCCGCGCCCCTCATCTACCTGGCGGCAGAGGCCGAGCAGCTCGGCAGCGGTCAGGTCCGCCCGCGGCTGCGCTCCTCAGGGATCGAGGAGATCGACCTGGTCCAGGCCGAGCTGGTGCGCTCGGCCGAGCGCGTGGCCGGCCGTATCGCCGCCGAGCGCCAGTTCGCCTCCGACGCCTCGCACCAGCTGCGCACACCACTGACCAGTCTCTCCCTGCGCCTGGAGGAGATCGAGCTGCTCGCCGGTGAGGAGGAGGTGCGGGCCGAGGCCCATGCCTGCCTGGAGCAGGTCGAGCGGCTCACCGGCGTCGTCGAGGACCTGCTCAAGGTCTCGCGCCGCACTGGAGGCGGAACCACTGAGGCCCTCCATCTCAAGGACATCTTCGCCCAGCAGCGCGAGGAGTGGGAGCCGGCTTTCGAGCAGGTCGGGCGCACCATCACCTTCCGTGATGAGATCGGCCAACCGGTCCTGGCCACGCCGGGTTCTCTGGCCCAGGTGCTGGCCACCGTCGTCGAGAACTCCCTGCGCTACGGGGCCGGGGCGACGTCGGTGAACGTGCGCAGTGCCAACGGCGGCCATGCGGTCTTCATCGACATCGCCGACGAGGGCGAGGGCGTGGCGGAGGACATCGCCCCGCACGTCTTCGAGCGGCACGTATCCGGTTACGGTTCCACCGGTGTGGGCCTGGCGCTGGCCAAGGATCTTGTCGAGGCCGACGGCGGTCGTATCGAGCTGTCCCAGCGCAAGCCCGCCGTCTTCTCCATCCTGCTCAACGCCGTCCCCAAGTCCCTGGACCCCAACAACGTCCTGCCGCAAGGCGCGCTGGTCTCCGTAGGCCGACGCCGCCGCTTCTGACCCGGCTGGCGCCTGTACGGATCCCGATGAGCATCGTTTCCTGCACCGCCACCACTGCCAACGGATACCTGGCCGACGCGCACGACTCCCTGTCGTAGCTGCTGACCGTGCCCGGGGGAGTCACCGAATACCCGCCCCTTCGTCGAGTCGGTGACGGCGGTGGTCGTGGGAGTGGCTGCTGAGTCACGAGAACCTGCTGGCGCAGCCGGAAAAGCGGCAGGCCCATCTGGATCGGCTCCGGTTGCCGGTAGTCGGCGTCGTCGCCCTGGCCGCCGGGGCGCCAGCAGGCCGGGGCCCCTTCAGGCCGGCTACTGCACGAGGGTGGGGTTGCACTGGCCAGGGGTTGTCCGTACTGCACGGTGCCGGGGCCTTCGTGGAGTGCACCCATGTGTCCCCCAGTGGCACCCGATTATCGTGCAAGTACCAGTGGAGCACCACGAGGAAGGCCACAGCCCGGGTCACATCGGTCCGCGCCACTTGCCGATGCAACCCATGGTGCCCGAAAGGCTGAATCCCCGGGGCAGTCGTCGAGTCCTGTGGTGCCTCCACCGGGAGGAGACGGAGAGGAAGGAGCGTCAGGACTTCTGGCGGTGGGACTTCATGAACTTCGAGATGGCGGAGATGAGCATCGGCGCCACCGAGATGAAGACGATCACGAGGATCATGGCGTCGATGTTCTTCCGGATCCACTCGAAGGAGCCCAGGAGGTAGCCCAGCCAGGTGATGCCGAAGGCCCAGAAGGTGGCGCCCAGGACGTTGAAGGTGATGAAGTGGCGGTAGTTCATCTTCCCGACGCCGGCGATGACGGGGGTGAAGGTGCGCACGATCGGCACGAACTGGGCCAGGGTGACGGCCTTGCCTCCGTGGCGCTCGAAGAAGTCCGAGGTGCGATCGACGTACTCCTGCTTGAAGAGGCGGGAGTCCGGCCGGTTGAAGATCGCCGGTCCCGCCTTGTGACCGATGAGGTAGCCGGTCTGGTTGCCGACGATGGCGGCGAGCCACACGAGGGGCGCTGCCACCCAGATGTGCACGCCGACGGCGCCGGTGCCCACGAACATCCCCAAGGTGAAGAGCAGGGAGTCGCCGGGCAGGAAGAAGCCGACGAGCAGACCGGTCTCGGCGAAGATGACGAGCATGACGCCGACGATGGCCCAGGGGCCGAACCATTCGACGATGGTCGTGATGAGATTGGCGGCGTCGAGCCACTCGGGGCCGAGCATCGGGGCGTGGGCGGCGGGGAGGGACGCAGGATGGGCGGCGGGCAGATCCAGTGCCGGGGCCAAGGCGGTCAGGGCAGTCACCGTGCAAGGCTAAGCGGTACCCCTGTGGTCACGCCGTGAGAGTGGTCCCCTCCGGGCTGTGGAATCGGGCACCCTGCCGGTGAGTGCTCGGGGCGCCCACCAGCTCGCGCGCTCAGGGACGAACTGCGGCTGGGACCCGGGGCTCGGCGTCGTCACCGGTGTGGTCCCCGCTGTCGGCGTCGTCGCCGGCGCCTCGGTTCTTGTGCCCGGTGAAGACGATGTAGTGGTAGAAGATGAAGCGGAACGCGGTCCCCAGTCCGAAGCCGACGATGTAGGCCGCGATGTTGTCCGCCAGCGGTGAGGTCAGCCCCAGCACGTGGTGGGTGAAGAGCAGACAGAACTGGGTGATGGCGATTCCGCCCAGGTTGGCGATGACGAACAGCGTGGCCTCGCGGGCCACGTTCTTCTGGGTTCGGCCCCGATAGGTCCAGTAGCGGTTCGCCAGCCAGGAGAAGACGGTGGCGATCGCCGAGGCCAGGAGCTGGGAGGAGTTCGGGTGCCCGGAGAGGAATCCGGTGGGTCCGTGCTGGACCAGGTTGAACAGGCTGACGTCAATCACGTAGGCCGCAGCGCCCACCATGCCGAACTGCATGAACTCCTTGATCAGGGCGATGAGCCGCTGAGCCAGGGAATTATCGGAGGTGCGCGTCATGACGGGCATCCTATGCCGGTATTAGTCAGGTCGTGCAAGCGGACGTGAGTCATGGCACCCAGTGGATGGTGACGCTACCGAAGTCCCATACCCAGGAGACCCACACGAGCTGTCCGACGACGCAGGTCGCCAACAGCGCCAGTCGCCGACGGGTGGTGCCCGCCACGGCGGCCAGCGCCCATCCGGCCGGGGCCAGGGGCAGCAGGAGGCGGAGCACCGACGTCGTCGGGTCGAAGAAGGCCAGCAGGTAGAGCAGGTAGCCCAGGCACCAGAACCAGGCCGCGGGCCCCAGGGCGCGCAGGCTCGGGGCACTCAGCAGCAGGCCCACGGCGACCAGCACGACGGCGAGCAGGGCCAGTCCCAGGTGTGGGCCCACCCAGTCGCCCAGGCGGGTCAGCCACGGGATGAAGGGCGCCAGGTCAGCGCCGCGCCAGGAGGTCTCGGTGGCGGTGTAGGCGTCCTGGCGGCCCGTGGCCAGCCAGGCGATCGCAGGCCAGGCCAGGGCCGCGGTGCAGGTGGTCAGTGCCAGGACCAGCAGCTGCCAGCGCCCGCTCGGACTTTGGGGACCGTGCCCCGGCAGGAGACGTTGGAACCAGGCGGACGGGAACCAGCCCCGGGCGCAGGCCACCTCGTAGGCCCACCACAGCCCCAGCGCCGCCCCCAGGGGAACGCCGATGGGGCGGGCGAAGCAGGCGGCCACCGCGAAGGGGACCGCAGCGAGCGCCCGGCCTCGGCTCGCCAGCCACAGCGCCAGCCCCACCAGCACCAGCCCCAGGGACTCGGCGTAGGGGACCTGAAGGGCGGCCGCGCACGGTGAGGACCAGACCAGGGCCACCGCCCACAAGGAGACCCGCCGCCCCGGCAGCGGCGAGAGCCAGCGGTCCATGACAACCGCCGCCCCCGCCGACGCCAGGATCGACACGATCGCGGCGCGCACGTAGAAGGACCAGCCGGTCCAGGTCAGCAGGGAGGCCAGGCCGCTCAGCAGTGGCATGAAGGCCCAGGTGTTCTGCGTCACCCGCCCGTCGGCGCCGACCGGCAGCCGGGCGGGGTAGCCCTCCTCAATGATCCGGTTGTACCAGCCGGCGTCCCAGAAGCGCATGTGCTCCCCCCAGGACGGAGCGGCACCGCCCCATGGGGTGGCAGGCGTGTCCTGGGCCCCCAGCCGCAGGATGAGGAAGGTCAGGGTGCTCGCCGCCGCCCAGACGACCAGGACCTGCACAGCCCGGGGCAGGCGCGAGGTCGGGCCGTGCGCCGTCGATGGCGATGATGGAGGAGCGGTGGCGTCACGACCTCCAGCCTACGGTCTCGCGCCCGGCCTGCGGTGGGGGCGGGCAGCGGGCGGTAGCCTTGGTGTCGTGAGCGCACCCATTGTTGCCGTGATCGGAGGCGGGCAGCTGGCCCGCATGATGCAGGAGGAGGCCAGCGCCCTGGGCATCCATCTCAGGTCTTTGGTGGAGGCCGCTGACGGCTCCACCGGCCAGGTGGTTGTCGACGCTCCTGTCGGTGCGGCCGACGACGAGGCGGCCGTGCGCGCCGTCACCGCAGGTGACGGTACTCAGGGGCCTGGTGGGGAGCCGGTGGCGGTTCTCACTTTCGAGCACGAGCATCAGGATTCAAGCCTTCTGGAGCGTCTCCAGGACGAGGGCGTCAGCGTCCAACCCACGCCGCAGGCCCTCGAGCTGGCTCGCGACAAGCTGGCCATGCGTCGGGCCATGAGCGAGGCCGGGCTTCCACAGCCCGCCTGGGTGGAGGTCGGTGGACCGCAGCAGGAGACCGCCCAGGAGATGTCCGACGCCGTCGAGGCCTTCGCCGCCGAGCACGGCTGGCCCGTGGTGCTCAAGACGCCTCGCGGCGGCTACGACGGCCACGGGGTCCTACTCGTGCGCAGCGCCGAGTCCCTGCATGAGGGGGAGGCCGTCGAGTGGCTCACCTCGGTGGCTCGTGCCCGCGCAGGTCAGAGCGACGGTCAGGGGGCCGGCGGGGGAGGCAGCCTCGGCGGTGCGGTGGTGACCAGCCTCCTGGTGGAGCGGGCCATCCCCTTCACCCGCGAGCTGGCTGTGCTGCTGGCACGTAGTCCTAGCGGGCGGATCGCGGTGTGGCCGGTGGCGCAGACGGTCCAGGAGGACGGCATGTGCGCCGAGGTCCTGGCGCCGGCGCCCGGCCTCGACTCGGCCGCGGTTGAGGAGGCCGAGCTCATCGGACGCACGGTGGCGGAGCGCGCCGGGGTGACCGGGGTGCTCGCCGTCGAGCTCTTCGCCGTCGAGACCTTCGGGGAGCCCACGCGCCTGTACGTCAACGAGCTGGCGATGCGGCCCCACAACTCCGGGCACTGGACCCAGGACGGGGCGGTCACCAGCCAGTTCGCCCAGCACCTGCGGGCGGTGCTCGACCTGCCGCTGGGTGCCACCGAGGCAACCGCGCCCACCACCGTCATGGTCAACCTCATCGGCGGCCGGCGCGAGCCGGGTGCCGACGCTCTGTCTCGGGCCATGGCCGCCCAGCCCGACGCCCGGATCCACCTCTACGGCAAGCAGTGGCGCCCCGGGCGCAAGCTCGGGCACGTCAACATGACGGTCGGGTCGGACCAGGAGGTCGCCGACGTCGTTGAGCAGGCGCGCGACGTCGTCGCCATCCTGCGCGGGGACGCCTGAGCCGAGCACGATCACACGGCAAGCAGCACACACAGACAGGAGACAGCGCATGAGTGAGGTCAGTGGTACGACGGTGAGTAAGGCCCGGCCGGTGGTCGGCATCGTCATGGGCTCGGACTCGGACTGGCCGGTCATGGGTGCCGCCGCTGAGGTGTTAGACGAGTTCGGCGTGGCCTATGAGGCCGATGTCGTCTCCGCCCACCGCATGCCCACTGAGATGATCGACTACGGGCGCGCCGCCGCCGAGCGGGGACTGCGGGTCATCATCGCCGGCGCCGGGGGAGCGGCGCACCTGCCCGGGATGCTGGCGGCCGTCACCGAGCTGCCGGTGATCGGGGTGCCGGTGCCGTTGAAGTACCTCGACGGAATGGATTCTCTGCTCTCCATCGTGCAGATGCCCGCCGGGGTGCCGGTGGCCACCGTCTCCATCGGGGGTGCCCGCAATGCCGGACTGCTCGCGGTGCGGATCCTGGCCTCCGGAGAGGGGGAGGAGGCCACCCGGCTGGCCGCCGCCATGCGCGCCTTCCAGAAGGATCTGGGTGAGGTTGCCCATGCCAAGGGTGCCGCTCTGCGCGAGCGCCTGCGGGGCTGATCCGGAGGCCACCGGCATGCCTCATGATCCTTAGGTCGTACTGGCCGGCAGGTGACCGCGCTCCACGTACCCCCAGCCGTCGTGACGTATATCGATGTCCCCTTCAACGGCACCTGAGGGTCGTGCAGTGTAGGCGGATGGCCGGGCAGCACGGCTGCGACGGTGCAGACCGACACCACGCGCGTTGGAGTGGCGCGTGAGACTTACCCGACTGCTACGCGGACTCCGAAGCCCACGAGCACGCCGCCGAGGACTCGTTCCATCCAGGCCGCGACTGTGCACCGAGTGAGGATCTTTCTCGCGGATGACGCGAGTACCGCGTACATGGGCAGGCGATGGTCGCGATGACGAACTCGATCGCCATGAGCGCCATCGACCACGCCAGGCCCGCCTCGGGGAATGAACTGCGGGATCACCGCGAGGTAGAAGACCCCCATCTTCGGATTGAGGAGATCCGCGATGAGGCCGGTCCAAAAGGCCCTCGACGCGGGCACAGTCTTCGATAGCGTTTCAGGGCTCCCTGGTGTGATCCACTTTCCTGCCTTGGTGATCGACTGCGCCCCGAGAAACCCCAGGTAGATCGCGCCCGCCCAACGGAGAATCTCGAAAGCCGTCGGTACCTGGGTGACGAATGTCGCGACGCCGGCGACGGCCGCGATCCTCCACGCCAGCGAGCCGGTGGCTGCTCCAGGGGCAATGGCCGCTCCGTGCTTGACGTCGTGAGCCAGTGATCTGCGAAGCTCAAGTATGGCGTCGGGTCCGGGGTGATCCCGAAGATGAGAGCGACCGGAACGTATACCCAGGGGGTGGTCCTACCATGATGCTAGGACTGATTGTGGGTGTGGTGCTACGGCTCCTGAGTGCGCGACGACGCAGGGTTTCGGGGCGATATCTAAGTTCGTTTCTGTTCGGTTCTGGGGGATCGTGTGTAGACTGAGGGCATGAGCATTCTCGTTGCTGGAGGCGCCGGCTACATCGGCGCGCATGTGGTCCGACTTCTCCTCGAGCGCGGTGAGGAGGTCGTCGTCGTCGATGACCTCTCCTACGGAACGCCGGAGCGAGTCACGGGAGCCGACCTGGTCGAGCTCGACGTCGCCAGTGGCCAGGCCCCCGAGGCTCTTGCCGAGGTCATGGGCTCGCGCGGCGTCACCGCCGTCATTCACTTCGCGGCCCGCAAGCAGGTGGGGGAGTCCGTGGAGCGCCCCGCCTGGTACTACCAGCAGAACGTGGGCGGTCTGGCGAACATGCTGCTGGCCATGGAGAAGGCCGGTGTCAACCAGATGATCTTCTCCTCCTCGGCGGCCGTCTACGGCATGCCCCCGGTGGAGGTCGTACCCGAGGACATCGACTGCCACCCCATCAACCCCTACGGCGAGACCAAGCTCATCGGCGAGTGGATGATGGCCGACGCCGAGAAGGCCTGGGGGCTGCGCTGGGCCGGCCTGCGCTACTTCAACGTCGCCGGCGCCGGCTGGGACGACCTGGGTGACATGGCCACCCTCAACCTCATTCCCATGGTGCTCGACCGTCTCTCCAAGGGCGAGACCCCCAAGATCTTCGGCACCGACTACCCGACCCCCGACGGCACCTGCGTGCGCGACTACATCCACGTCAAGGACCTGGCCGTCGCGCACATCGCTGCCTTGGACTACCTGGCCGGCGGCCAGGAGATGGCCGAGCACGTCTTCAACGTCGGCACCGGCCACGGCGCTTCGGTGCGCGAGGTCGTTTCCAAGGTGATCGCCTCCACGGGACTGGACCTGGCCTCTGAGGAGCTCGCCCGCCGCGCCGGCGACCCGCCCCAGCTCATCGGCAACGCCACCCGCATCGGCGAGGTCCTGGGGTGGAGGGCCGAGCACGACCTGGACGACATCGTCACCTCCTCCTACACCTCCTGGCAGGCGGACCCGAACCGGCCCCACTTCGGCTGAGCGGTCCTGAAAACCACTGTGTGCGGGCCGGTCCCCCTTCCCGGGGGAACCGGCCCGCACATGTTCGTATTCGGTGTGTTCGGCGTCAGGACTGGTTGAAGTCGGCTGCTGTCAGTTTCCCGTCGCGCAGCTTGGAGAAGAAGTCGGGCGCGGTCGTGTCCTGCAGCAGCACCGTCTCGCCGATGTCGGCGTCCTCGGGGGAGTAGGCCGTGTCCTCGATGGGCGGGGCGCCGGTCAGGCTGTCGCCGGAGGCCGAGCGGAAGGCCAGCACCATCCTGGCGATGCTCATGGTGCCAGCGTTCTCATCCACCGTGAGAGCGTTCGTACCGGCGTCGACCAGCGCGTCCTGACGGGAGAAGGAGATGACGGTGGTCGGTGAGGCCGCTTTGGAGACCACTGCGGAGATCACGGCGCGCTGGCGCAGACCGCGCCCGACGTCACCGGTCGGGTCCGACTTGCGCATCCGGGAGTAGGCCAGTGCCTTCGTCCCGTCCACCGTCTGGCACTTGCCCTGGGAGGTGTCCCAGACCAGCCCCGAGTCCTCGTCGGCGACGTCGTAGTCCAGGCATACGTCGACCCCGCCGACGGCGTCGACCATCTGCGAGACGCCGGTCATGCCGACCTCCACGTAGTGGTCCACCGTCAGGCCGGAGAGCTTCTCGACGGTCTGGACCAACAGCTTGGGGCCGCCGAAGGAGTAGGCCGCATTGATCTTGTTCTCCCCGTACTCGGGGATGTCCACGAAGGTGTCGCGCGGCAGAGAGATCAGGCTCGTCTGCCCGTTCTCCGCCTTGTGCAGCAGCATGACTGAGTCGGCGCGGGCACCCTCGGTGTCGTCCTGGATCACACCGCCACGTGCGTCCGACCCGACGATGAGCCAGGTCTCGCCCGGCGTGTCTGCCGCCCCGGACAGGGCGTCGACGCGGTGGAGCTGGGAGGAGACGTCGTTCCACAGCCAGGCGACCCGGGCGGCGATGAGCGCCAGGACGATGACGATGACGATGACCGTCCAGCGCAGGATCCGGCGCCAGGGCGGCCGGGGACGTTTCGTCTTGCGGGGCGGCTCGGGCTCGAGCGCAGGCCCGCCCGGCACCGGCTCCTCCGGGGACTGGAGACCCTGGGCGCTCACGGGATAGGTTCCGCGCCGAGCGGGCATCGCCCGGGTGCGCTCAGGCTCGGCCGTGGCGCTCCGCCCGTCGGCCTCCGATCCCAGGGGCACCGCGCTTGACCCGGCTCGAGCGTGACTGCCGTTGCGGGGAGCGGCTGAGGCTCTGCGCGGCTGGACGGAGGGCGGCTGCTGGGCCTGCTGCGAGGCCCGCTGAGAGGACCGTTCATCGGTGCCGTCCTGATGACCCAGCACCGAGTGCCGCTCAGGCCGGCGGGCTGGGGCCGCACCGAGTGCCGCTCAGGCCGGCGGGCTGGGGCCGACGACGGCCCGGGGCCCGGTGGGGATGGGCGGCGCGGGGAGCCGCCGGCGGGGTCGTTGCCGGCCTCGCCAGAGGGGGCCTCGCTGCGTTCGCGGCTGCGCTGGTTGACCGCGTCGATGGGACGCTGCCGACGCGGAGGTTTTCCCCGACCGGAGCCGGGGGTGATCGAGGGCGGGAGCGAGTCGTCTGTCGGAGTCACGCCTAGGATCCTGCCTCAGGCGGGGCACGTCTGGGCGCTTGGCTTCGCGGTGGGCTGCTGAGAGGAGGAGCCCGTCTGCGGAGCCTGCGTCTGCGGAGCCGGCGTCGCGGCCGCCTCCGCCTCAGTGGGCTCGGCGGCCCCTTCCTCCGAAGCGGCCTGGTCGTCCGCGGCGGCGTCCACATCCGTCGTCGCCGGTGCTGCGGCCTCGGCCGGGACGGGCTTGTCCTCCTTGAGAGCGGTCCAGACCTTCTTGGCGTTCTCGCTGGGGACCACCCGGTTCTCGTCGTCCGCCGCCTCGTTCGGCATGGTGATGAAGTTGATCTTGTCCATGCCGACGCCCTGGATGGAGTAGGCCAGGCCCGACAGGTTGCCGATCTGGCCGATGTGCTCCGAGGTGGTCAGCGTCTCCAGGGTACTGGTCAGGAAGCCGGACTTAGTGAGCACGTTGGAGGACAGGGCCTTGCTGGCCATGGCGTTCATGAGCTTCTGCTGGCGGGAGATACGGGAGATGTCCGAGCCGTCGCCGACGCCGTGGCGGACGCGGGCATACTGCAGGGCGGTCTGTCCATCCAGCTTCTGGCAGCCCTCGTCGAGCGTCAGCCCGGTGTAGTCGGAGTCGTCGATGGCCTCGTCGACGTGCACGTTCACTCCTCCCAGGGAGTCGACCACCTTGGACAGGCCGTTGAAGTCGACGACGACGAAGTCGTCGATACGGATACCCGTCATCTTCTCCACTGTCTTGAGGGTGCAGGTGGCTCCGGAGGCGACGGCCTTCTTGTCGTTGCCGGTACCGGCACCGTTGGCGAAGGCGGAGTTGAACTGGCCGTCCTCCTCAGCGCCGGTGGTCTCACCGTCAAGGCTCTTGCACTCGGGGATGTCCACCAGCGTGTCGCGGGGGATGGAGACGGCGTCGACGCGCTTGCGGTCGGCGGAGATGTGCATGACCAGCGCCGTGTCCGAGCGGGCCACGGAGACCTCGTCGCTGCCTTCCGAGCCGTCCACGTTGTTGTCCCCGGAGCGGGAGTCTGTGCCCAGCACCAGCAGGTTGACGGCTCGGCCGTCGTAGCTGTCCGGCGGCTTCGTCCCGGGGCGGTCGTCCTCGGAGAGGATGCTGTCGACGTTGAACCAGGCCACTCGGGACTGGATGTTGTGCCAGGCGAAGCCTGCGCCGGAGACGACGAAGAGCACTACCGCGAGGACGCTGAGCGCCGCCCGACGAAGCAGGCGGCGTCCGAGTTCTTTGGAGGAGTGCCGCGCGCGCGGCTTACTGAACTGAGGCACGGAGACGATGATAGGGAATCATTGAGGAGATCCATATGGGGCTTCCTACACGTATTGCATGAGATTCACCCTGAGAGGGGTGAGGCCTCTCACGTGGGTCACAGCGCTAGGCTCTTTCCGTGACCAATGTTGTGGAACCTACGCCAGCCAGTGTCCCGAGTGCCCACGCGGGCTCCGTGGATCCGGTAGAGAGCCCCTCCGGCGCCCAGCCCGGTGCCCCCTGCGAGGTGGGGACATCTGGAACCGAGGTTGGTGGAATCAGCCAATCGGACAGTCAGGCGGACCTGGGCTCTGCCGGCGTCTCGGCTCCCGGCGCGCCCGATGAGCAGAGCGTGCGAGTCGTCACCGTGGCCTTCAATCCCGGCGAGGAGCTCGATCGCTTCCTGGCCTCCCTGGCCACGGCCACGTCGCGCCGGCTCGTCGTCGTCATCGCGGACAACGGGACCGAGCACGACGTCGTCACCGCCGCCGCCCGGCGCCACGGGGCCCGCGTCGTCGGCAACGGAGACAACCTCGGCTACGGGGCCGGTGCCAATCTGGCGGCCGCCGACCTTCAGGAGGACTGGGTCGTGGTGGCCAACCCCGACCTCGTCTGGAAGCCGGGCAGCCTCGACGTCCTCATCGACGCGGGCCTGGCCAACCCGGCCGCCGGGTGCCTGGGGCCGCTCCTGCTCAACACCAACGGCACCGTCTACCCCTCCGGGCGGGCCCTGCCCTCCCTGGTCAAGGGTGCCGGCCATGCCGTCCTGGGCAAGGTCTGGCCGTCCAACCCCTTCTCCGCGGCCTACCACACCGCCGCTCAGGGCGGCTCGGGCGGGTCGCGGACAGTGGGATGGCTCTCCGGGGCGTGCCTGCTGCTACCGGCGGCCGCCTGGAGACGCCTGGGTGGATTCGACGACGACTACTTCATGTTCTTCGAGGACGTGGACCTGGGGGAGCGGGTCGGGAGGGCCGGCTGGCTGAATGTGCAGGTCTACGACTCCGTCGTCATCCATGAGCAGGGGGCCAGCTGGAAGGCCCGCCCCGAGAAGATGATCCGGGCCCACCACGCCTCGGCCCGCCACTACCTCTCCGGGGTCTACGACGCCCCGTGGCAGGCACCGGTGCGCTGGGCGCTCTGCGGCGGGCTGCGCCTGCGCGAGGAGCTCGAGGTGCGCGCCTCCCGGCACTGAGCCCGACGCCGAGGCGGAAGCGGCTCATTGAGGCTGAGGCTCCCTGCTCCTCGGGGTGAGCCTGGCCGCGGCGGGCGGCTCGGGAGCGTCGTCCAAGGCGATGCGCCGCGCCAGGTGCGTGATCTGCCGCTCGCGTGCGCCATTGCGCCGGAAGGAGGACAGGATCTGCGCCAGGAAGGCGATGACCAGGGCGTACAGCAGCAGGTCCGTGCCACGACCGACCCCTACCATGTGGGCGATGCCGGTCAAGACCGAGGGGAAGACGATCGCGACGATGGCGAAGGCCACGAAGGCCAGGGTCGCCAGCCGGCGGCCGGCCTGATGACGGGCCCCGGCCGGGGTGCGCAGCATCATCCAGCCCACGGCCGCCACGGCCAGGATGAGGACGGCCTGAATGAGGAACTGACGGTTCGTCGTCGGGGCGATCTGGGTGGCGATCTGAAGAATCATGGCTCTGTGCCTTCCGTACCGGGCTCGGGAGGGAGTGCTCAGGAGAAGAGCAGGTCGACCAGGATGTTGACCGAGTTCCACAGGGACTGGCCCTTGGAGCGGGAGTACTCCGTGTAGACGATGTGCACCGGGAACTCCCGCCAGGGCAGCCCGGTGGCGCCGATCTGGCGGATGATCTCGCTGGCGTGCGCCATCCGGTTCTGCTTGAGGTCCAGGCGTGCCAGGACGTCGCGGCGGATGACCCTCAGACCGTTGTGGGCGTCGGTCAGACGCATGCCGGACGTGTGTGAGCTGACCGCCGCCGCCGTGCGCAGGACGAGCCGCTTGAGCCATCCCACCGGGGAGGGGCCCTCCAGGAAACGCGATCCGAGAACGACGGCGAGCCTCTCCTCGCGCGCCGCGGCGACCATGGCCGCGGCGTCGGTCGCGGAGTGCTGGCCATCGGCGTCGAAGGTGACGACGTAGTCGGCGTTCGTCTTCTCCAGGACGTAGGAGAAGCCCGTCTGCAGCGCCGCGCCCTGGCCGAGGTTGATCGGGTGACGCACGACGACGGCTCCCGCGGCGGCCGCCTCACGGGCCGAGTCGTCCTTGGAGCCGTCGTCGACGACGACGACGTAGGGGAAGATCTCGCGGGCCTGGGAGACGACCTCACGGACGACGGTCGCCTCGTTGTACAGGGGAATGACGAGCCAGGTGTCGGTGATCTGAGGCACCGGGGCGGACTCGTCGGCCCGTGTCGCGTTGGAGGTAGTCACTTCTGCATTCTCGCACGCGACAACGCGGCTCCGTTCGGCTTGCGGTATCCCGGGCCGGCGGGAGTTGGTGGGTTAGGTCTCGTCCGGGTCAAGCTCAGGCGTCGTCTGAAGCGGGCGCGTCCCCTAGGATGGGGCCGGTCGTGCAGCGCCCGCCGCCGCCCCGGCGACCGGAGTGGCACGGCCCCGGCAACCACCAGGTTGACCGGTCTCACTCGATCGTCAGGGCGGCTCGGGCCGTCCGCACAGGAGCTGCCGTGGCCACCCGAATCGCCCCATCAGCCGACGTCTCCGAGGAGGCTGTGCTCGGCGAGGGCACCAGCATCTGGCACCTCGCCCAGGTGCGTGAGCACGCCGTCCTCGGCCGGGACTGCATCGTGGGCCGTGGCGCCTACATCGGTGAGGGCGTGGTCATGGGAGACAGCTGCAAGGTGCAGAACTACGCCCTCGTCTACGAGCCGGCCCGCCTGGCTGACGGCGTCTTCATCGGTCCGGCGGTCACGCTGACCAACGACCACTTCCCCCGGGCCGTCAACCCCGACGGCACGCTCAAGTCCGCCGCCGACTGGGAGCCCGTGGGGGTCACCATTGACGAGGGCGCCTCGATCGGGGCCCGCGCCGTGTGCGTCGCCCCCGTGCACGTGGGCGCCTGGGCCACGGTGGCCGCCGGCGCCGTCGTCACCAAGGATGTGCCCGCTCACGCCCTGGTCGCCGGGGTTCCCGCCCGCCGCATCGGCTGGGTGGGGCGTGCCGGCGAGCCGCTCACTCCCGCCGAGACCGGTCCCGACGGCGCCCGGCGCTGGCGCTGCCCCGTCACCGGGACCCTGTACCAAGAAGCAGGCACTGAGTCCGACACC
The DNA here is from genome assembly GCF_900323545.1 of Actinomyces sp. Marseille-P3109. Lineage (NCBI taxonomy): Bacteria > Bacillati > Actinomycetota > Actinomycetes > Actinomycetales > Actinomycetaceae > Actinomyces > Actinomyces sp. Marseille-P3109. The sequence continues at coordinate 1,907,163 of NZ_OOHN01000008.1, read as the reverse complement.
ACCATCCGAGAGGTCACCCACTGATGTCACGCGAGTTCATCCCCGCCGCCAAGCCGATCATCGGGCAGGAGGAGCGCGACGCCGTCGACGCCGTCCTGGCCTCCGGAATGGTTGTTCAGGGACCCCAGGTCAAGGCCTTCGAGGAGGAGTTCTCCGCCCGGGTGGTCGACGGCGTCGAGTGCGTGGCCGTCAACTCCGGTACCTCGGCCCAGCACGTGGCCACCCTGGCCAGCGAGCTCCGGGAACGCGCCGGGGGCGCCCCGGAGGTGATCGTCCCCTCCTTCACCTTCGCCGCCACCGGAAACTCGGTGGCCATCAGCGGTGCCGTGCCGGTCTTCGCCGACATCGACCCGGTGACCTTCGCCCTGGACCCCGCCAGTGTCGAGGCCTCCATCACCGAGCGCACGGCGGCCATCGAGGTGGTCCACCTCTACGGGCTGCCCGCCAACATGCCCGAGATCCTCGCCATCGCCGAGCGCCACGGCCTGGCCGTCTTCGAGGACTGCGCCCAGGCGCACGGCGCCGCCATCGACGGCAGGCCCGTGGGCACCTTCGGCGCCTGGGGCTCCTTCTCCTTCTACCCCACCAAGAACATGACCAGCCTCGAGGGCGGCATGATCACGACGCCCGACGCCGAGCTGGCCCGCCGCTGCCGCCTCATCCGCAACCAGGGCATGGAGCAGCAGTACGCCAACGAGCTGGTGGGCCTCAACAACCGCATGACGGACGTGGCCGCAGCCGTCGGCCGCGTGCAACTGAGCAAGCTGGCCGACTGGACCGCCGCCCGCCAGGCCAACGCCGCGCGCCTCAACGCCGAGCTGGCGGGCGTGGACGGCGTCGTCACCCCCCATGTCCCGGAGGGGTACACCCACGTCTACCACCAGTACACGATCCGCCTGGAGGGGGCCTCGGCCGCCGAGCGCGACGCCGTCCAGGCCGCCCTGCGCGAGGAGTGGCAGGTTGGCAGCGGCGTCTACTACCCGATCCCCAACCATCGCCTGGCCTCCCTGGCACGCTACGCCGAGGGCCTCGAGCTGCCCGGAACCGAGAAGGCCGCCCGCGAGTGCCTGTCCCTGCCGGTCCACCCCTCCCTGAGCGAGGCGGACCTCGAGCGCATCGGCCAGGCCGTGGCCGCTACCGTCAAGGCGGGCGCCTGACATGTGCGAGAACGTTTCCCTCGACGGCCTGGCCACGACGACCGGCCTTCCCGGAGCCCACTACCTGTCCGATAAGGGCACGGCCGACAACCCCCTGCGCGTGGGGCTCATCGGCCTGGGCTCCATGGGGCGCCACCACGCCCGGGTCATCCGCGCCACCGAGGGCATGGAGCTCGTGGCCGTGGCCGATCCCGGCGGCGACCGCTTCGGCGTGGCCGGGGATCTACCGGTCCTGCCCGACGTCCACGCCCTCATCGACGCCGGGCTCGACGCCGCCATGGTGGCCGTCCCCACCGTCTACCACGAGGACGTGGCCCTGGCCCTGGCCGAGGCGGGCGTCCACACCATGGTGGAGAAGCCCATCGCCCACGACGCCGCGGCGGGCCGCCGCGTGGCCGCCGCCTTCGCCGAGCGCGGGCTCGTGGGCGCCGTCGGCTACGTGGAGCGCTGCAACCCGGCCCTGCGGGCCCTGCGCGAGCGCCTCGACGCCGGTGAGCTCGGCGAGGTCTACCAGGTCCTCACCCGCCGCCAGGGCCCCTTCCCGGCCCGCATCAGCGACGTCGGCGTCGTCAAGGATCTGGCCACCCACGACATCGACCTGACCGCCTGGGTGGCCGGCGCCCGCTACACCTCCGTGGCCGCGCAGGTCACGCACCGCTCCGGCCGGCAGACCGAGGACATGATGGTGGCCACCGGCCTGCTCGAGGGCGGCATTGTCGTCAGCCACCAGGTCAACTGGCTCACCCCCTTCAAGGAGCGCATCACGATCGTCACCGGGGAGAAGGGCGCCTTCGTGGCCGACACCCTCACCGGCGACCTCACCTTCCACGCCAATGGCACCGTGGCCTCCACCTGGGATCAGGTCGCCGTCTTCCGGGGAGTCAGTGAGGGCGACGTCATCCGCTACGCGATCCCCAAGCGCGAGCCGCTGGCCCTGGAGCAGGAGAGCTTCCGCGACGCCGTGCGCGGCGTGGCTCAGCGCCACGTCACCATGGCCGAGGGCGTGGCCACGCTCGACGTCGTCGAGGCGGTCCTGACCTCGGCGAGCGAGAACCGGACGGTCGAGCTCTGAACCGCTCGGCCACGCCGACGGGCCCGATGGCGGGGCTGCTCGCTCGGGTCCGGTCGGTCATGGACTCCTCGCCGTTCCTGCGCCACGTGCTGACGCTGGTGACGGGTACGGCGGTGGCCCAGGGCGTCACCTTCCTCATGAAGATCGTCCTGGCCCGGGTCTACACCCCTCACGACATGGGGCTGCTGGGGACCTACGTGTCGGTGGCCTCGATCCTGGTGGCGGTCGCCGCGCTGCGCTACGACATGGCGATCATGCTGCCCAAGAAGGAGGCCGAGGCGCTGAGCGTGGCACGCTTGGGCATGGTGTGCCTGACGGTGGTCTCGCTGCTGGCAACGGCGGCCTCCTTCCCGCTCAACGGCGTCATCGCCCGGCAGTGGGGGCACGAGGTGGCTCTGTGGATGCCGCTGGTGGGGCTGACGACCTTCCTCATGTCCGGCGTGGAGCTGTTCAAGTACTGGTTCAACCGCAACAGCGACTACCGCGCGATCGCGGTCAACCAGGCCGAGCAGCAGATCGGCCTGACCGGGGGCCAGTTCATTCTCGGGATCGCGGGCCTGGGAGGAATGCCCGGACTGGTGCTCGGGCACACGGCGGGCCAGATCTTCGCCTTCGCCAACCTGGGGCGTCAGGCCAAGGCCCTGTGGCGGCGGCTCCCCGAGGGCGCGCCGTCCCTGCGCTGGGCGGCCCACCGATACCGTCGCATGCCGCTGCTCAACGGCCCCAACGCCCTGGGGGACGCGCTGCGGACCAACGGCATCGCCCTGCTCATCTCGGGCTACTCGGTGGCCTCCCTCGGGCAGTTCCAGATGGCGTGGGGGGTGCTCGATGCCCCGCTCATTCTCATCAACGGCGCTGTGGCCAGGGTCTTCTTCCAGAAGCTCTCCACGATCGAGCCCGGGCAGATGCGTCCGCTGGTCCGGGTCACTATCAGGCGGGCGGTGCTCATCGGGATCGTCCCCTTCGCGCTCATCTACGTGCTCTCGCCGTGGCTCTTCCCGCTGCTGTTCGGGCAGCGGTGGGCCGAGTCGGGGAGTTTCGCCCGCGCGCTGACCCCCTGGCTGTTCATGATGCTCATCACCTCACCGATCTCGAATCTCTTCATCGTCACCGAGCACCAGGACTGGATGCTGGGGTTCAACGTCTTCTACACGGCGCTGCCCCTGGCCTGGCTGTACTGGTCCCCGCTGGACCTGCTGGCCACCTGCTACGTCCTGGGCGCCATGATGGCCGGGCTGCTGGTGGCCAACACCGCCCTGGCCGACCACGCCGCCAAGCAGTTCGACGCTGGCAAGCGCGTGGGCAGCTTCCAGACCCAGGAGAGCTAGGAAGGACCACGGGACCATGACGCACGCACCGCGCCCGAGCAACGACTTGGGCTCGACCACGCAGCGGTCGGGCCGACGCAGCCTGCTCCTGCTCACCGACTTCTACCCCTACGAGGTGGGGGAGGAGTTCCTCGAGCAGGAGATCGAGACACTGTGCGCCGCCTACGACGAGGTCGTCGTCGTCCCGGTTCGCCTGAGCGAGGGGGCCCGTCAGACCCGCGCGCTGCCGGCCAACGCCCGCTGCGCTCTGCTGCCGGCCTCCCGGCTGCCCGACTGGCGCTTTCACGCGATTCTGCGCGCCCCGCAGATCCTGCTGGGACGGGAGCGGATGGTGGAGACGCCGCCGTGGAAGAGCTTCGGGCGCTTCGGGATGGATGTGCGTTTCGCGGCGATCGCCCTGAGCGCCTATGGCCGGATGCGCCGGCTCCTGCAGGATCTCGGCCTGGAGCGGGCCGGTCACCTGACCATCTACTCCTACTGGTTCTTCACCGGGGCGGCTCTGGGCGGGATGCTGCGGCGTCGCGAGCTGAGGGGGCGGCCGGTCAAGGTCGTCTCCCGGGCGCACGCCTACGACGTCGACGAGGCCGACGCGCCGCGCGGCTACGTCCCCTCGCGCCGCTTCGTCATGCGGGCCGTGGACCGGGTCTACCCGATCTCGCAGTATGCGGCCGGCTTCCTGCGTCGCCGCTTCCCGAAGGCGGACACCATCGAGGTGCGCCGTCTGGGCGTGCCGGCCGCCCCGCGCCACGAGCGGCGTCGGACTGAGCCCTTCCAGCTCGTCTCCTGCTCGCACATGGCGCCCTACAAGCGGGTTCACCTCATTGTGGATGCCGTCGCCGAGCTGGAGAAGCGTGGCCGGAAGGTCACCTGGACTCATATCGGCGAGTTCGACGACGAGCGCCTGGCGGCCATGCGGGCCCGGGCCGAGGAACGGATCGACTCGACCCCGGTCACCTTCTCCGGGCACCTGACCAATGCCGAGGTCCGCGAGCTCTATGCGACGACGGACTTCTCCTGCTTCCTCAACTGCTCCGACGGTGAGGGCGTGCCGGTGGCCGTCATGGAGGCGCAGGCGGCGGGGCTGCCGGTGGTGGCCACGGCCGCCGGGGGGACCGGCGAGATCGTCCACGACCGCGAGAACGGCCGACTCATCCCGGTGGAGACCACCGCCGTGCAGATCGCCGACGCCATCGAGTCCGTCATGGACCTCGGCGACGCGGAGTACAAGGCCATGAGCCGGGACGCGCACGCCACCTGGGCCGAGATGTCCGACGCCCAGCGCCAGTACCGCGAATTCGTCGACGGCCTCATCGCCCTCGAGGACTGAATTCAGAGTGCCTCGAGGGCTATTCATGAGGTCCGTCGTCGGATCTGCCGTTCTTCTGAGGTGTGTCAGCGGCTCGGTGTCCACGCAGCGGACATGGCTGACTCCACGGTCAGAGTGTGTCCCAGAGAAGGCCTTAGAATCCTGCGGTTCTCGTGTGTGCTATGACGTGACTGTGGCGCTTATGTTTGCTGTGTGGACACTAATCGCCGTCAAATCGTCGCTCCTACCGACAGTCACCACGACAGGCTCGGTGAATGATCCCTTGAGGCCTATTCTCGGGTTTTGACGCGGTGGTTGGCGCGAGGGGCGCTGGATCCGCGGTGACAGGTGTCCATGCTGCGGACATGAAGGTCACAGGGACGTTGGAAGCCGAGTGAGAACCGCGGAATTTCAAGGATGCTCGTCGGTCGCGTCGGCTGTGGGCTCAGCTATGTCCGCTGTGTGGACACCGAGCCGCTCGTGCTTCTCAGGAGGACGGTGGAAACGACCGCGAATCCCGTGAATAAATCCTTCAATAGTTGAATCCGCAGGAGAGTTCTGCTGAGGTGGCATTGAAGGGATTTCTGTCGCAGGGTTGATTATGCGGCGTGCTGGTGTTACAAATGATGCATGGTGGACAAAGATGTGTTGCCTGGTAAGAAGAGCGATCCGTTTCGCTCATTCAAGCCTTCCCGTAAGCCTGGGTTGTTTGGGAGCGTGTTTGTCACACTCCTGGCTACTGTGTGGTGGTGTGCTGCGATTGTCTCAGCGCATCTGCTGATGAAGCCGAATATTCGCAGAGCTTATGAAGATAACCCGCTGAGTGTTTTTAGGATATACTTCAACTTGTTCAAAGGTCTTAGCGTGGAAGAAGTCGGTGCTGCTTCGTCGTCACTGTTCGCTCTCTTGGCGGCGGTGGCGGGGGTGGCGATAGTAATGCGAGGCATGGTTTGGGAGGTACCGGATCTCCCTGAGGGGATGCGAATGCGTCGAGCCTGGCTGCAGCGAGCGATAGATACTTCTGCAAGGGAAGATGCTGCCGTGTTTTTCATGTTTATGCTCTGTGGTCTCTACGGGTTTATCGTAGTTTGTTATGGATTTTTAATTGGAGGTAAGGACTGGAAGGGCTTCGGGTCTGCGATCTTTCTGATTCTGGTTGTGCTGAGCTTATTTGTTTCCGCTCTTCCTGCCTTTGTTGTGAAAAGCGATGTAGGGATTGTTAGCAACTATACGTATAATCTTGTTCGCTTGGCTAATGTGGCAGAATTTAGGTATCGCAACGAAAGTGGTGGCACTCGGTCCTTTAAAGTTGAAAAGGGTGGAGATGTGCGTTGGTTTGGCAGAGTCGCACGAGCGTTCGCATTTGAAGTCCCAAAGGGGTGCGGTTATATTGTAGGGAGATATTCCGGGATGCTTTTGACTGTGGCGTTGCCGGTAGTGGCTTTGGTGTTGAGGTGTCTAGCTCTCGAAAGTAATAGCAATGATCGCGATATTGGTCAAGGCTTTGCGCTTCTCGTCACCTCGGTGTTTTTGGCGACCTTTTTTGAGTTGATGATTGTGCTTGCCTTGTATGTGAAGGCAGAAAGCATGTCTGTGGGCGGATTTAATTTCCAGCAGAGCGTTCTGCCCGTGCTTGTTGCGATCCTCTCGTTTTCGTGGTCGGTGATGTATGTTGGCATGATTTTTAATGCTCTATACAGGTGGCGGGTTGTTGTCGTTGTCGCAGCCTCTCCGCCTTTGTGGTGGTTTGTGCGATCCCTTCTGGTTCTTTTTATGAAACCTCTCAGGGAGGTGGGTGCTTCCCGCGATGTAGACAGGCGTAAAAGTCTGTTCCGTAAGTTCCGTGCCTACTTGGAAGATAAGTCTGGATTGCGTGATGTGATGATGGTTAGTGTCGATCAATGTCTACTTGAATGCAGAAGCTCGGTGAATTCCTGTGTCGATCGAAACGTGCAGATTGCTGCCGAATTGAATGCGGTATTCGATCAAGTTATTCCTGAAAAATATGTTGTAACTCGTATTTGCGACGATGGGGAGGATGGGGAGATCGAATCGAAGAGTCTAAGGAACTATCTGTCCGAGGTGGTGAAGGTGACCTTGCCTCCGGTGCCGGAGTCTGTCTCTGGCGCCGGCAAGTAGGAGGAGTGAGAACGTACTTTTCTCGCGAGGACTGCGCTTTGTCGTTGACGACTGATGTCAGACCGCAGTCGTCGATGATGAAAGTACGTCCCCACAGCAAATCGCCGTTCTCAAGATGCGCAGAAGTTCAGGCCCGGCCGCCCGGCCCCAGTGCGCTCCGGGAGAGTGCCTGCTGTGCGCCATCGAATCCGGCCGTCAGCCGGGCAGGTGGGCGGTAAGCTCCTGGACGACGCGCTCGGCGGCGTGACCGTCGCCGTAGGGGTGGGCGTCGGCCTCCCGGGGCTCGGCCGGCCGTGGCCGCGAGGCCGCCTCCACCAGCGCCTCCCCGGGTTCGACCAGCCGGTTCCACCCCAGCTCCACCGTCTCCACCCACTCGGTCTGAGGGCGTACCGTGGTGCACGGCACCCGCAGCAGGAACGCCTCCTTCTGCAACCCGCCGGAGTCGGTGATGACGCCGCGGGCATGAAGCGCCGAGGCGATGAGGTCGGGGTAGGCCAGCGGAGGATGAATCAGCAGCCACCCCCGGCTCTCCAGGGCCAGGCCGTGCTCGGCGCACTTGGCCACCAGGCGCGGGTGGGCCAGGATGACGACGGGATGGTCCACCCGGGCCAGGGAGTCCAGGACGGCCTCCAGGCGCTCGGCGTCGTCGGTGTTCTCGGCCCGGTGGATCGTGGCCAGGGAGTAGGAGCCTTCAGCCAGCGAGAGCTCCTCCATGACCGGGCTGGGGGAGCCAGAGACCCGGTCGCGCACCTGGAGGAGCACGTCGGTCATGACATCGCCGACGACGACGGTGCTGCTCGCCAGCCCCTCGGCGGCCAGGTGCTCGGCCCCCACCGCGGTGGGCGTCAGGAGCAGGTCCGCGGCGTGGTCGGTCAGGACCCGGTTGATCTCCTCGGGCATGGCCCGGTTGAAGGAGCGCAGCCCCGCCTCCAGGTGGGCCACCGGGATGTGCAGCTTGACGGCCGCCAGGGCCGCGGCCAGCGTCGAGTTCGTGTCCCCGTAGACCAGGACCCAGTCCGCGGACAGGGGTGGCAGGGCCTCATCGAGCGCGGCGAGCATCGCCCCGGTCTGGGCGCCGTGCCCGCCCGAGCCCACGCCCAGGTGCACGTCGGGCGCCGGGATACCCAGGTCGGTGAAGAAGACGTCGGAGAGCATCGGGTCGTAGTGCTGCCCGGTGTGGATGATGACGTGCTCCACCCCGGCCACAGCCATGGCGTGGGAAACCGGGGCGAGCTTGACGAACTGGGGCCGGGCCCCGACGACGGAGACAACGCGCATGGGCCGATCCTACGGGCCGCAGCGGCCATGCGCGGCCGCGCGCCACCAGAGTGCAGGAGCGGAGGACTCATGCCACACGGCCGCACTCCCCGCGTCGAGACAGGCCCTAGCATGGGGGCATGCGCGTCACCGTCGTCACCACCTGGCTCCCCACCGACCGGGCACCCAGCTCGGGCTCCTTCGTCCTGCGCGACAGCGCGGCGATCCGCGACGCCGGGCAGGACGTGCGCATCATCCACCTGGTCCCGCCCCACCAGGACGACGGCGCCCGCCACCGCACCCTCGAGGGCATGCGGGTCCTGTCCATCCCCATGAAGCCCTCCAACCCGCTGTCCGTCGCCTGGGCCGCCGACCGGCTGCATCCCGCGCTCAAGGGCACCGACGTCCTGCACTCCATGGCGATGAGCACGCTCCTGCCGCTGACCGCCCTGGACCACGCCCGCGCCCTGACCCTGCCCTGGGTCCACACCGAGCACTGGTCCGGCCTGACCAACCCGGACACACTCGGCCCCGCCCTGCGCGCCGCCATCCCTGTCGTCGGCCACGGCCTGGCCCGCCCCGACCTGGTGACCGCCGTCTGCGAGTACCTGGCCGCCCCGATCCGCGCCCTGCGGCGCGGCCTGCCCACCGCGGTCGTCCCCTGCATCGTCGAGCCCCAGGATGCGGTGAGCGAGCCACCCGGTGGTGAGAGCGCCGGCAGCATCAACATGGTCACCGTCGGCGGACTCGTGGAGCGCAAGGACCCCATGGCCTGCCTCGACGTCCTGACCGAGCTGACCTCCCGGGGCATCCCGGCCACGATGACCTTCGTGGGGGAGGGGCCGCTGCGCGCCGACATCGAGGAGCGCCTGACCGCCGACCCCGCCCTGGGCGAGCGCACCCGCCTGACCGGCAACCTCGACTCCGAGGGCGTGCGCGCCGAGCTTGCCCGCGCCGACGTCTTCATCGGTCCCACCCGTGGAGACAACTTCTTCGTCTCGGCGGCCGAGGCCATCACGAGCGGGAGGCCCGTCGTCGTCTCCGACGCCGGTGGTCAGTCCGAGTACGTCACCGACGCCAACGGCACGGTCCTGCCTCTGGGAGCCGATAGTCGGCAGTGGGCCGACGCCGTCGTCGAGACCGTGGAGCGCCTCGCCCCCCGCGGCGCGGCCGCCATCGCCGCCACCATTGGGGACAGCTTCTCCTCGGCCCAGGTGGGTGCTGCCTACCGTCGCCTCCACGAGGAGGTCGCCGGCGATGTCCTCGCTCACTGACGCCTTCTTCATAGATGACCCGGAGCCGCGTCGTCTGTGAAGACAACGTCGGTTCATTCCTCCGGGGCCATCGCCTCCAGCTCGGCGGGAGTGGCGACGGGCAGGTCGCTGAACAGCCGGCACCGCCGGCACCAGGCGTCGCTCAGGAAGGCGCGCGTCCAGAAGCCCAGGAGCTTGCGCCCGCCCATGAGCTGGGCCGCCGCCACCGGTAGAGGGGCATCGGTGATGAACGCCTCGAAGGCCATGGTCGAGTGCAGCGTCGCCCACGCCGAGAAGGTCCGCTCGGCCAGACCCAGCAGGTGCAGGCGCGACAGCACGGTCTTGAGCCGCGAGCGCGTCTCCTCACTGACCTCGGTGGCGGCGAAGTAGGGCAGGTCTGCCTCGTCGGCGCGGCCGGCAGCGTCCGCCTCGGCCCCGGCGGCCAGCGCGGTCGCCCGGGCCCACAGGCGCCCGATGAAGACCGCATAAAAGTCCCGTGTGGCCGTCAGCTCCACGGCGCCGCGGTGCCAGGCGTCCCAGAACTCCACGTCCAGCATGGGCAGTGCCCACTCCAGCCCCAGGTGCTCATAGGTGCGCATGGAGTTGTTGATGTACTTGGTCTGGCGCTCGCGGACGTTGTAGGACTCCAGGATGCTCTGCATGTCACGCGGGCTGCCGGTGAAGGGCCACAGAGCCAGGAAGCCGCGGACCTTCGCGGCCCGGTAGGGGTCGGTGTAGGCGCGCCGCTGGTCCCCCTGGAGCTCCTGGTGGTGGATGAGGATCGCCTTGGCCACCTGACCGCGGGTGACGCTCGGCTCCTCCAGGAGGTGTTCGTCGTGCATGTTGCCCACGATCGTGTGCCCCGGCAGGACGACGTCGCCCGGACGCACCACGCCTTGCTCCAGCAGACTGCGCAGGGCGTGCCAGTCCTGCACGTGCGGCAGCGCCCCCAGGGCGTAGCTGTACTCCAGGAAGTCGGCAGCCTCCTGCGTCTGCCAGGCCTCGCGCAGCTCGGCGGGGACGTAGTCGACGGCGTGCCACTCCAGGCCCACCGCCTCGGCCACCTTCCGCGAGACCTCGACCTCCCGGGTTCCGGGGCGCCCATAGGTGAAGGCCACCGCCCTGTCCAGGGCGCCGTGAAGCGTCAGCCACGCCACCAGCAGCCTCGAGTCCAGTCCTCCCGACAGGGGCAGCACGAGCCGTGGTGAGCCCGGCCGGGCCGCCAGGTCCTCCAGGACCCGGCCCATGCCGGCGTCGAGCGCCGCCAGGAGCAGGCCGGAGAACTCCTCGGGGTCGGTGACCATGGCGGACTCCTCGGAGAACCGCGCCAGGGAGTGGGTGACCGTGCGGGCCCGGCCGGTGTCGCGGTCGATGTGCACGATCGCGCCCTGCTCGGTCTGGTGGACCCCGGCCAGCAGCGTGTCGGTGCCGGAGATGAAACCGGCGTCCAGGAACTCCCGGCGGGCTCGCGGATCCAGCCGGGGGGCGCTCAGGGCCCCGCGCATGGCGGTGGCGTCGTCGCTGATGATGAGCCGCCGGCCGTCGGCCCCGTTCTCAAGGGCCCAGAACAGGGGCCAGGAGCGCAGCCGATCCTGAGCCAGGATGACCTCATCGTCGTTGACCCGGATGGCGGTCAGGCGTCCCGGGTGGGAGGCGAGGACCTCTGGATCGGTCGGATCAGGGCAGGATGTGTCGCAACGCACCCACAAGGACTCGGCGGTGCCGTCCGACGGCCCGGTCTGCTGCCACTGCGGACTCGTCAGCCGAAGCTCGACGTCGATAACGCTCACCGTTGCCCTCAATCCTTTGAAATCCTCTGATCGGTCCGCGGCGCCGAGCAGCCTCGGCGGCTCGGTGCGCCTACACCGCCTGCCGGCGCTCAGTGTGTCACAGTTGTGACACGTGACGCGGATGACGCCCAGCGGATTCCACTGGGCTTCAGCGTTGCCTGACAATAGAGAAGCGCCTCATCGGCTCTCGTGAGGCGTGAGATGATCGCTCAGCATCCCGTGGGTCGGAAGTCCTACCCACTGTGGGCCGCCGGGACCCATGCACAAGACGGAGGTGACGTCATGAGCGCAGACAGGCTCATGGTCTTCCACGCTCCTTTTCCGCTTCAGCCGGACCGGGTGGCCGCCTCCATGCTGCGTCCCCTGGCGATGCGACAGGCCTTCGCCGATCTCGGCTACCGGATCATGGACGTCACCGGCTACGCCGCGCAGCGACGTCGGGCGATGGCCCGGGTGCGAGCGGCGATCGCGGCAGGATCCAGGATCGAGTTCGTCTACAGCGAGAACGCGACCATCCCCAACGCGCTGACCGAGCCTCGTCACCTGCCCGTCCACCCCGTGCTCGACGCCGCCTTCTTCCGTCACTGCCAGCGCTCCGGCGTGCCCGTCGGCGTCTTCTACCGCGACGTCTACTGGCGCTTCCCCCGCTTCCGTGAGGGCATCAACCCGATTCTCGAGGTCGGGCTCCAGGTCGCCTACCGCAGCGAGCTCATGGCCTTCGACAAGGTGGGCCTCCACCTCTTCCTGCCCAGCCAGGCCATGGCTCGCCACGTCCCGCACGTGGACCGGGCCCGCATGAGCGCGCTGCCGCCCGGGGCGCCCGACGTCGAGCCCAGCGGCGCGTGCGGCCAGGATGACGGCGGTGACGATGGCGGGGACCTCGAGCTGCTATTCGTGGGCGTCCTGCAGGACAACTATCGGCTGGACGCCTGCCTCCGGGCCGTGACCTCCACGCCTGGGACCCGCGTCACCCTGTGCGTGCGCCAGGAGACCTGGGAGGCCAGCCGCGAGCACTACGCCCCACTCCTTCCTGAGGGCCGGGCGCAGGTCGTCCACCGTTCCGGGCCCGAGCTGGAGCCCCTGTACCGGCGGGCCGACCTCGGGGTCCTGTTCTCCGAGCCCAACCCCTACTGGGACTTCGCAGTCCCCTACAAGCTCTACGAGTACCTGGCTCACGAGCTGCCCGTCATCGCCGTGCGTGGGACCCAGACCGGTCGCCTCGTCGAGGAGATGGGGGTCGGCTGGGTCCTGGACTACGACGCCGGCGCACTGAGCGACCTGCTGCGGCGTCTGCGGGAGGCCCCCGAGGAGATCGAGGCCGTGCGCCGCCGCATGCGCGAGGTCCTGCCCGATCAGACATGGGAGGCCCGGGCCCGCACCGTCGCCCAGGTCCTGGGCGAGACAGAGAGGAAGCCATGACCCGGTTCCCACGAGGCGGGGCGCTGCTGGCCACCCGTATCCATCTGCCCGAGGCCGCTGCCGCCTCCTTTCGGCTCGACGGGGTCGAGCGCGCTCTGGCCCGCCACGGCGTGCCGGTGCGGGCCCTGACCACGACCGTTCCCGGGCGGGACGGAAAGCCGGCGCCCCAGGTCGACGACCCCAAGGGCGTACGTGTCTCGCGCTGGCCCGCCCTGCGGGACGCCAGCGGCTACCTGCGCGGCTACCTGCCCTACCTCTCCTTCGATGTGCCCCTCGCCCTGCGTCTGGGGCTGGCCTCCCGGCCCGATGTCGTCCTGGTCGAGCCACCGCCCACCACCGGCGTGGTGGCGCGCACCATCTGTGCGCTGCGCCGTCTGCCCTACGTCTGGTACGCCCCCGACGTGTGGTCCGACGCCGCCGCCTCCACCGGCGCCCCGGAGGCGGTAGTCCGCTTGGTGCGCACCGCCGAGTCCTATGCGATGCGCGGGGCCCGGTGCGTCATCGCCATCAACGAGGAGGTCGCCGAGCGCGCCCGCGCCCTGGGAGCCCGGAACGTCGTCGTGGTTCCCAACGGCATCGACACCGACGTCTTCGAGCCCACCGGCGAGCTGCCCTCCGACGAGGAGCGCGCCGAGCTGGGCATCACCGGCCCCTACCTCATCTACGCCGGCACGGCCTCGGAGTGGCAGGGAGCGGACATCTTCGCCTCGGCGCTGGAGCAGGTGCGGCGCACTCACCCCACCGCCCAGATCCTCTACATCGGGCAGGGCTCGGACTGGCAGAAGATCGCCCAGGTCGCCTCCGCCCTGCCGCCCGGCCCCGACGGCGCCCCCGCCGTCGTCATGCACGGTCTCATGGATGCCTCCGACGCCGCCCGCTGGCAGCGGGGCGCGGCCGCCAGTCTCGTGTCCATCCGCCCGGGGCAGGGCTATGACTTCGCCTACCCCACCAAGGTGCTGGCCGCCCTGGCCTGTGGCGTCCCGGTGGTCTACGCCGGGGTGGGGCCCGTCATCGAGGATCTCACCGCCCACGACCTGGGCTGGGTGGCCGACTACACCGAGGACGACGTCGCCCGGGCCATGACCCGGGCGCTCGACGAGGCCGACCGGATCGCCGCGCAGGACACCTCCCGGGCCCGCCGCCTCCACGCCTGGGTGCGCGACCACCGCTCCCTGCGAGCCACCGGTGAGGCCGTGGCACGACATCTACGGACGGTGGTGCGCGGCGCATGACCTGGATCGTGACCTGGCTCTCCGCCCTGCCGCTGCTGGTCGCGCTGATCGCCGCGACCTTCGTCCCCGGCTGGCTGCTCCTCGTCGCGGGCGGAGCGCGGTTCCGACTGGCGCGCATCGCCTGCGCTCCGGCCCTGACCTTCCTGCTCATGGGGCTCGGGGGAGTGCTCTTCAGGTTCCTGGGCGTGTGGTGGCACCTGCCCACCATCATCACCTACCTGTTCCTGTGTGCCGCGGTCGTCGTCGTGGGGCGCTGGCTGTGGGTCAGGCGCAAGGGCCAGGTACTCACGCTGCGCACCTGGTTCGCCCCCGAACCGGCCCCGCACGGGCTGCCGGCGCCCAGCCCGTACTCCAGCTCCATGGGGGCGCCGGGCGAACCCGAGATGCCCGACACCCGCTCCATCCTCGGTTCCCAGCCACTGATGTGGGTCGCCATCGTGGTCACCTGGATCATCATGATCCTGCCGATCCTGCCCAGATCGGCGCCCACCATCCCGATCCAGTCCGCCGACTCCCTCTATCACTACAACCAGGCCTGGCTCATTGAGCACACCGGCAACGCCTCGATGCTCGACGGCAACGCCGGCATGTTCGGGATGGACGGCCACCACTCCTTCTACCCGATGGTGTGGCACGAGATCGTCACCCTCGCCTCGGTCGGCTGGTACCAGGTGGTCCCGGCCACCAACACCCTACTGCTCGTGGTGCCCCTCGTGTGGCTCATCGGCATGGCCTACCTGGCCCGGGTCATCCTCCCGGAGGTCCGCGGCTCGGTGTACCTGGTCCTGGGGGCCGGCGCGCTCACACCGATCTTCCCCATCAGGCTGCTGACCGACACGGCCGTGTGGCCCTACGGACTGGCCCTGGCGGCCTGCCCGGCCACCGTCGCCTGGGCGGTCGCCGCCTGGCGTCGTGCCGCATGGCTCATCACCGTGGGGCGCCAACGCCGCCCCCTCATCGTCCTCGCGGCACCGGCCGCCGCGGTCATGGGCTCGGTCGTCACGCATCCGGCGACCGCGATCATCATCGGCTGGCCCCTGGCGGCCGTGGCCTGGATGGGGATCGTCCTGGCGGGGATCCGGGGACTGCGCCAGCACGATCGCGTTGCTCGACGACGCGGCATCATCCTGCTGAGCATCGCCATCGTCGTCGTTCTCGCGGTCGCCGTCTTCGTCATGGCGCCCGGACCGCAGCAGGCGCACTTCGGTAGACGCCCCGACCGCAGCTGGGATCCGCTGTTCGCCAAGCTGGTCATCCCGTTCCTGCTGTACTACGGCGGAGGCGGCTGGGAGATCCGCGCCGCCTACATCATCATGGCCTGCCTGAGCGTACTCGGTGCGGTGCTGGCCTACTGGCGCAGGCACCACCGGGGCGTCGTGGTGGCCTGGGTTGCCTGCATGCTCCTCATCCTGGCGGCGCTGGCCCCGGTCCCCGTTCTGTCGGCCATGACCGGCGTGTTCTACAACAACCCGCACCGGATCAAGGCCATGACGGTGGTGCCCGCACTCCTCCTCGTCACGCTCGGGTTGGATGCGCTGACTGGCTGGTTCCTGGCGTGGCGGCGTCGGCGGGGCGGGCAGGCCGGCGCTGAGGCTGAAGGCGACGGCGGCAACACCGATCAAGCCCAGCCGAGCCGGCCCGGGGACCCGGCGGGCCGAGCGTCGGCCGGCCGGATTATCATGAGCAGTCCCGTCGTGGTCGGAGCGCTCGTCCTCATCCTGGGGGTCGCCAGCAGCATGACCGCCGTCAAAGCGGACGTCAAGGGCGCCTTCTCCCCGAAGTACGGTCAGTCCCGTATGGTGGTCTCATCCGCCGAGCTGGACATGATCAAGCGTCTGAGCACAGAGCTCCCCCCGGACGCCTACGTGCTGGGCGACCCCGTGGCGGGAACCGCCATGCTCCCCTTCATGGCCGGACGCAGCCCGGTGTGGATGTTCGCGGGGCAGGCGGACAGTGACACCGACGGCCTCTACCTGCGCACCCATTTCCGTGACATCCACTTCGATCCGCAGGTGTGCGAGATCGTGCGCCGCCATCGCATCACCCACTTCTACAGCGACCGGCCGCAGCGCTTCAACGGCGTGGCCAACGAGAAGCTGCGACCGGGCCTCTACGACGTCGATGTCTCCAACGGGTTCACCCTTGTGGACCAGGGCGGATCAGCGGCCGTCTACCGCATCGACCTGTGCTGGCCCTCCGGTGAGCAGTAGCGCGGCCAGTGAGGCAGGACGCCCGGTCGCCGGCCGGGCAGCACGAATGAACGAGTATGGTGGACCCGCCACGCCAGAAGCCACGGAAGGACCAACCCGCATGCGCATCGCCGTCGTCGCCCTGGGCAAGATCGGACTGCCTCTGGCCATCCAGTACGCAGACAAGGGCCACGAGGTCATCGGGGTCGACGTCAACCCCGCCGTCGTCGAGGCCGTCAACGCCGGCGTCGAGCCCTTCCCCGGCGAGGCCCACCTGGCCGAGAAGCTCGCGGCGCTCAGCCCCTCCACCGGCAACGGCGCCCTGCGCGCCACCACCGACTACGCCGAGGCGATCCCCGACGCCGACGCGATCGTGCTCGTCGTGCCGCTGTTCGTCGACGACGCCACCTGGGAGCCGGACTTCGCCTGGATGGATGACGCCACCCGTTCCCTGGCCGCCCACCTGACCCCGAACACCCTCATCTCCTACGAGACCACCCTGCCGGTGGGCACCCTGCGGGGCCGCTTCAAGCCCATGATCGAGGAGATCAGCGGACTGAAGGAGGGCACCGACTTCCATCTCGTCTTCAGCCCCGAGCGGGTCCTCACCGGTCGCGTCTTCGCCGACCTGCGCCGCTACCCCAAGCTCGTGGGCGGCCTGGACGAGGCCGGCACCCGTGCCGGCATCGCCTTCTACGAGTCCGTTCTCGACTTCGACGAGCGCGACGACCTGCCCCGCCCCAACGGCGTGTGGGACATGGGCACCGCCGAGGCCGCCGAGATGGCCAAGCTCGCCGAGACCACCTACCGCGACGTCAACATCGGCCTGGCCAACCAGTTCGCCGTCTACGCCGACAAGGCCGGCTTCGACATCGAGCGCGTCATCGAGGCCTGCAACTCCCAGCCCTACTCCCACATCCACCGCCCAGGCATCGCGGTGGGCGGGCACTGCATCCCGGTCTACCCGCGCCTGTACCTGTCCACCGACCCCGACGCCTCAGTCGTGCGCACCGCCCGCACCTTCAACGCCACCATGCCCGCCTACGTGGTGGGCCGGGCCACTGAGGTGCTCGGCTCGCTGGAGGGACTGCGCGTCGTCGTCCTGGGCGCCTCCTACCGCGGCAAGGTCAAGGAGACCGCCTTCTCCGGCGTCTTCCCCACCGTGGAGGCCCTGCGAGAGGCCGGCGCCGAGGTCCTCGTCCACGATCCCATGTACACCGACGACGAGCTGGCCGGCTTCGGCTGGACCGCCTACCACCTGGGGGAGCCGGTCGACGTCGCCATCGTCCAGGCCGACCACCCCGAGTACCGCGAGCTCACGCCCGCCGACCTGCCCGGGCTGCGTCTCCTCCTGGACGGGCGCCGCGCCACCGATGCCGCCGCGTGGACCGGTGTGCCCCGCCTGACCATCGGCGGAGGCGAGTGATCCAGGAGGCGGACTGAGCCCGGCAGCAGGTATGACCGCGACCGCGGCATGGGGAGCAGCCAGTGCCTCCGGCTGGACCCTGGTGGCTGCCACGCTCGTCGTGGCTGGCCTGCTGCTCGTGCCCGGCTGGGTCATAGGCCGAGCCGCCCGCCTGAGGGCGCTGCCGTCGCTGGCGGTGGCCCCCGCCGTCGGCTCGGCGCTCATCGGGGCTGCGGAGATCCTCGCCCATGCCCTCGCGCTGACCTGGCGTCCCTGGGGGTGGGCGGCCATCGCCGCCCTGACCGCCGCCTCGAGCCTTCTGGCGCGCCTGGTCGCCGGCCGCGCACCGGAGCGCGAGCGACGGACGACGCCGTGGAGCCGGGCCGAGTGGATGATCCTGGCCGGTGGCCTGGCCGCGGCCGTCATCGTGCCGGCAGGAGCGATCCTGTCCGCCCTGCCCGGCCCCGGCTACCCCGTGCAGGCCTTCGACGCAACCTTCCACCTCAACGCGGTGGCGGCCATCCGAGAGGGTGGCAACGCCTCCATGCTGGGGGGCCTGTCCGCCCTCTACTCCGGTCGTGCCGTCTACTACCCCACGGTCTGGCACGGGATCCTGGCGCTGGCGCCGGGCGGCCCGGTCCCGGTCAGTACCGCCGGGGTTCTGGCCCTGACCGCGGTGACCTGGCCGCTGAGCCTCCTGGGACTGCTCGCCCGGGTCACCGGCCTCGACTCCGCCTGTGAGCCGGAGGCGGACGGAGCCGGCCGACGGCAACGGGTCTGCGCGGTCGCCGCGGTGCTCGCGCTCAGCGCCGGAGTCGTGGGTTTCCCGTTGCTGCTCATGACCTCCCTGGCGGTGTGGCCCTACGCCCTGAGCGTCCTGGGACTTCCCGGCGTCCTCGTGCTCTACGACCAGCTGCGCCGGGGTGCCGCATCGCGGCGTCTTCACCTGACGCTGGTCCTCCTCGCCCTGGCCGCGGCCGGCGGTGTGGTGGCCGCGCACGGCACTGGCCTGTTCAACCTGGCGATCCTGACCCTGCCCTTCCTGGTCGACGCCGCCGCCTCCCTGTGGCGCCGCAGCGCCGGCAGCCGAGGCGCCCGGGCCCTCCTCGCGACCGGAGTTTTCGCGGCCGTGCTGTTCCTGGGCGCAGGGGCCTGGCTCATGCGCAGCTCCCTGGCCTCCGTCCTGGGGTACCAGCGACCTGCTGGGGGAGTGGCCAGCGCCGTGGCAACCCTGGGGCAGGCGCTCATCGACCTGCCGATGTACGGGACTGCCCCCGGAGCCACCGTGCCCATCGGGATCGTGGTCGGCCTGCTCACCTTGGCGGCGGCGTGGTCGGCGCGTGTGCGACGGGAGCAGCGCCCCTGGCTCGTCATGTGGCTGCTGGTGCTGTTCCTCCTGGTCCTGGTGGGCGGCCCCCAGTGGATCGGCCGGCAGATCGGCTCGCCCTGGTACCTGCAGAAGGCCCGGATCCTCCCGCTCGCCATCCTGCCCGCCCTCATCCTCATGGCGCAGGCAGGTTCCGGGCAGCCCGGGCAGAGACTGTGGGAGCTGCTGCGCCGGACGGCCTCACGGGTCGGCGGGACCCGGCCGGGGCGGACCGCGGCCGCCACGCTGGTAGCGCTCGTGCTCCTGCCGGTGGCGGCGCGAGTCCCCCTGGAGCGCAACCTCGTCGCCTCCGTCTACGACCCGCAGCGCATCCAGTACGGGACCCTGCTCACCAAGGACGCCATCACACTCATTCAGCGCTCCCGGAGTTCGCTGCCCGACGACGCCGTCGTCCTGGGGGCTCCATCGCGAGGAGCCACCTACTGGTGGTCCCTGGGCGGGAGGCACGTGGTCTACCCGACGCGCGCCGGAGCCGACGACGGCACACCGGAAGATGCCCTGGCCTCCGCCTGGCCCACCCTGGGGCAGGCGGACTCCCAGACCTGCACCCTTCTCAACCGGCTGGGCGTGAGGTACTTCTACAGCAGTTCGGATGCGACGGCCTCGGGCTCTGCGACCGGCGCAGCCCCCCTGCGCTGGGACGCGCGCCTGACCCAGGTTCCCACCGAGGGGCTCGAGCTCATCGACTCCGAGGGCAGCGCCTCCCTGTGGCGCATCACCGCCTGCGACTGACGGCCCGGTACTCTGCGCCCAGTCCTCACAGGAGTGAGTGCGTGTCTACGTCGATGACAATCGCTCAACCGACCCCACCGCCGAGGTCCCGGCAGCTGCCGGTGCCATCGGTCGGGAAGAGCGGCTCAGTCGACTAGTCTTGTGACATGGGTCCCCGTCGCGCCGTCCGCGCATACCTTGTCACATCCCTTGCCCTCATCTCGGTCGCCTCCCTGGCGGCATGTTCGTCGTCGACGTCGAAGGCCCAGGCCACGGCCTCCACGCCTGCACAGACTGCACCCAGCGGCCCTCCGGCCACCACGGCCCCCACCACCCAGTGCGAGCAGATGGACGCGATCCTCGTCGAGGCCCTGGAGCAGACACCTGAGGGGCAGGCGTACACCGGCCTGCTCGAGGGGCCGAGCAGTGAGGACACCCAGTCCGCGTGGAATACGTTCACCCAGGTCCTGGAGACCGACTACCACGCCCGGTTACAGTCGGCCGCCGGCAATGATGCCACCGCGACCAGCGCAGTGACCGCCTTGACCACCTACACCACCACGACCAGCCGACTCGCCGGCGGGCAGATCCAGGAGTTCAAGGATGACGCGCAGGCCGAGGAGGACATCAAGCTGGGGCGCACCCCTGAGCCCAACCCCGAGTATCAGGAGAGCCTGGAGGCACGCACCAACGCCCACGTGGAGCTGAGCACCTGCATGCCCCACTGGCCCGTCACCTTCTGACGCTCCTGTGCTCGACACCCCGAGGCTCCCCGGCCCGAGCGGGTTCCCGGCCGATCACGGGAAGGGGCGCACGACGTCGGAGGTCATGTTGCCCCAGCCGTAGGAGACGGTGATGTGGTCGGTCCGAGCCGGCCGCCCCATCCAGTCGGTGTGGATCACCTGGTCGCTTCCCAGATAGATGGCCACGTGCGTGACCACGCCGTCCGTGGTGTAGAAGATGAGGTCTCCGCGCTGCCGCTGGCTCAGCGGCACATGCATCATCTGCGGGTGCTTGTAGAGCTCCTGGGAGGTGCGGTAGTCGGGCCAGCCGTGCTTGATGACGTTGATCGGCTGCGGGTCGAGGCCCGCCCTGTAGAGGGACTGGAGCACCAGCCCCGAGCAGTCGAAGCCCAGGCCGTAGGGGCCGGCCCCGCCCCATGTGTAGCTGGAGCCCATCTGGTTCCAGGCGTAGCCGATCATCGCCTCGATGCGCTCATCGCGGGTTGCGCTCAAGGATGTGGGGGTCTCCTGGTGCTGGTCCACCCACCAGGAGAAACCCGTGTTGAGCGCGTTCCAGGTCGACTCGTCCACCACCCCGGTCTGGGGCAGGCCTGCCCGACGCTGGAAGTTGCTCACCGCCGAGACGAAGGATGAGTCGACGCTGGCGAGCTTTTTGGAGTGCCACAGGCCCAGGCGCTGCTGGACGATGCGAACTTTGACGCCGTTCATCCCCCAGCTGAGTGTGTTGGTCGACCATCCCAGGGGTGTGATCGAGGAGACGGGCTGCAGGTAGCCCGACGGCGCCCGGTAGCCGATCCAGGCCCCTGACGGGGCGAAGGACTGCGAGGTTCCGTCGATGGTGCGCGTCCCGGTGATCATGGCCCCGGTGCTCGGGTCCAGGTAGTACCAGGTGGTCCCATCCTTGAGCCAGCCGGTGGCCATGATCCCGGTGGTGGGGTTCAGGTAGTACCAGCTGCCGGCGTCCTGGAACCAGCCTGTGGCCATGGCGCCCGATTGCTGCAGGTAGTACCAGGTGGTCCCAACCTTGAGCCAGCCGGTGGCCATGATGCCGGTGGTGGGGCTCAGGTAGTACCAGCTTCCGGCGTCCTGGGCCCAGCCGTGGGCGCGTGCGCCGCTGGGGTGGTAGAAGCGCCAGCCGTCGGCCTGCTGGAGCCAGCCGGTGACCATCGAGCCGTTGCTGCGGAGGAGGTAGGTTGAGCTGCCGTCGACGAGCTCGCCGGTGGCCATGATGCCGGTGGTGGGGCTCAGGTAGTACCAGCTTCCGGCCACCTGGACCCACCCGGTCGATCGGGCCCCGGAGTCGGCCAGGTGATACCAGGACTTCCCGTCCTTCCACCAGCCGGTCACCATGTTTCCGTCATCGTCGAAGCGGTAGACCTCGCCGTTGATCCGGGCCCAGCGCGACCGGGCGAGGCTGCCGTCCTTGCCCCGCCACTGCCACTTCTGGCCGACGGCGACCCAGCTGCCCGTACCGGTGAGATCCGCGATGCCATCGGCCGGAGCGGCCGGGGGCTTCTGCTCGGGGGAGGCGGCCCGGTCCTCAGCGCCCGCCCGGTCCTTCGCCTCGGGTGAGGCGGCCTCAGACGGCTCAGCAGCAGGCTCGTCGTGAGGCGTTCGAGGCGTCTCGGCGTCAGGGGCGGCGTCGGTGGCCGCAGGGGGCTGGGGCGCTGCCGTCTCCTGCGCTGCGGGAGACTCGGCGGCCCGGACGGGTGGCGAGGTGATCGTGGGCAGGCCGATGATGGTCGGTCCCAGCAGGGCGATGGGGAGAAGGATGATGCCGGTGCGCACCGTCGCGCCATGTGAAGTTCTCACAGAACACAGAATACCGCCTGGACAACCACAGTGTATTGTCCAGGCGGCTGCCAGAAACGGTCGGATGAACCGACGGTTCTGATACGTGTCAGACGGTCACGTTGTCAGGTGGCTACTGCCCCTGAGCGGCGTACTTGGCCTCGACCTCGGCCTTGAGCGGGCGCCACCAGGCCTCGTTGTCCCGGTACCAGTCGATGGTCGCCTGCAGGCCGGAGCGGAAGTCGGTGAACTTCGGTGCCCAGCCGAGCTCCTCGACCAGCTTGGAGTTGTCAATGGCGTAGCGCATGTCGTGGCCGGGCCGGTCGGCGACGTGCTCGTAGTCGTCGGGCGCGTAGCCCATGAGCTCCAGGATCAGCTCGACGACCTCCTTGTTGTTCTTCTCGCCGTCGGCGCCGATGAGGTAGGTCTCGCCAATGCGGCCCTTCTCGATGATGTCCCACACGGCATCGTTGTGGTCCAGGACGTGGATCCAGTCGCGCACGTTCTCGCCGGCGCCGTAGAGCTTGGGGCGCACGCCGTCGATGAGGTTGGTGATCTGGCGCGGGATGAACTTCTCGATGTGCTGGTAGGGCCCGTAGTTGTTCGAGCAGTTGGAGATCGTGGCCTCCACGCCGAAGGAGCGCACCCAGGCGCGCACGAGCAGGTCGGAGCCGGCCTTGGACGAGGAGTAGGGGGAGGAGGGGTTGTAGGGCGTCGTCGGCTCGAACTTGGCCGGGTCGTCCAGCTCCAGATCGCCGTAGACCTCGTCGGTGGAGATGTGGTGGAAGCGCGTCTTGTGGCGGCGCGCGGCCTCCAGGAGGGTGAAGGTGCCCACGAGGTTGGTCTGGATGAAGGGGGAGGGGTCGCGCAGCGAGTTGTCGTTGTGAGACTCGGCCGCGAAGTGAACGACGACGTCGGACTGCTTCACGAGCGGGTCGACGACGTCGGCGTCGGCGATGTCCCCGACGACGAGGTTGACGCGGTCGTCGAGGTCCGTCAGTGAGCCCTTGTTACCGGCGTAGGTGAGCTTGTCCAGGACGGTGACGGTGGCGTCGGGGTGGCGCACCAGGGTCTGGTGGACGAAGTTGGCGCCGATGAAGCCGGCGCCTCCGGTGATGAGGACGTGCATAGAACTCGCTCCGATAGATGGGAACTGTGGGCGGTGGGCGCCCGTCATGGCCGACGCCATCATGCCACAGGAGCCCTCTGGTCCTCCCGCTCGCATCCTGCGGGCGGATTTCGTCCGCGGTGGCGAAATCAGATTGCAATGGTAGACCGACGGCGTGGCGAAACCTTGACCTGTCAAGAAAAGGTGACATTCACACGGCGGCGGGGACGGTGGTGGGGCTGAGGGAATGGGGTTCACCGTCAGAATCACCTAAAAATATCAGTAAACTATCAATAATCTCTCGGAAAATTCTCAGGAATTAAATATTGTGCATTTCGAGGGAGCGGCGTCGGCGGTTCCGATGGTGAGGACTGACCGACTCCAAGTCGGCATCACCGTCAAAGGAACCCCATGAAAGTCCCTCGCGCTCTTGGTCGCGTCGCTCAGCGCGCCGGCCATCGTGTCGGCCGCAGCGCTGACCACCGTCTCAGTGGCCCTCTCAGTGGCCGCATCGGTAACCGCAGTACTCGTCTGCTCGCGTATCGCGCCACCGGGCTGGTCGCCCTGGCGCCGCTCCTGCTGTCCGGACTGGTCCCCGTGGCCGGTGCAGCGCCTGACGCCGGTGACTCCGGAGGCTCGGGCAGCGGCTCGACCAGCCATGCCGACGGTCCCGCGCCGGTCCAGATCCTCGACCTGACGACCTCCAGCGGGCAGGCCACCGAGATCGCCCAGTCGGGCCTCGACGACGCTCGCTCCGGCACGGGGACAGGTTCCGGCGACGCTTCCCCGACGGACACCGAGGCGTCGACACCCTCGGCCGATGGGGCCAGCGGCGGTGTCGGCGGCAGTGGAGGGAGCGGCGTCGGCGCCGGCACCTCGGTGAGACCGGCACTGATGGCCAGTGTGAACCGGTCCGTCCGCCAGACCGTCGCCCAGGCCGCAGACGGGATCGGCGCACGCGTCGCCTCGATCCTGCCCGCTGCCACCGACCCGCAGGCGGACGCCACCCTCCTGACCGATCCGCTCGAGGTCAACCGGTTCCTCGTAGCCGGCTTCACCTGGACCGGAAGCGCTGATCTGCCCGAGGGTGTACGCATCTACCTGCGCGTGAGGGAGAACGGCACCTGGTCGCCCTGGTACCTCAACGAGGCGGCCGACTCCGGACGCGACGACCGCACCACCTCCGGCACTGGTGAGTTCGTCACCGGCGGGGCCGACGCGATCCAGGCCTCAGTCGTCGGGGGCTCACTGCCCACCGGGCTCAAGCTGGCCCTCGTCCCCTCCCAGCCCCAGGGTGAGGAGGTCCTGGACGCGGGCGACCTCACGACCACCGAGGCCGCGCCGACCCCGGTCATCGAGGACGTCGTCGCACAACCCCAGGCCGGCCGGTCCGGGGTGCTGGGGAGTCCTGCAGAGCCGGCTGCCGAGCCTGCCAGCCAGTCGGCCCCAGCGGCGACGACGCCGCTCATCAGGTCCGAGACCTTCCGAGCGTCGGCGTTGTCCGCGAGCTCTGCGCCGGCCACTGCGCCGGCCACTGTGTCGGCCACTGTGTCGGCCACTGTGTCGGCCGCACCGGTCGCGCTGCCAGTGGCTGCACCACTCTCAACGACCGCCAACGGCCTGCCAGTCCCGGTGACCACGCGCGCCGAGTGGGGCGCCAACGCCTCCTACATGAGCTGGGACCCCTACTACGCGTCCGCGGGCCACGTCGTCGTGCACCACACAGCCGGAACCAACAACTACTCCTCCTGGCAGTCCGCCTCGATCGTGCGGGGCATCTACTACTACCACGCGGTCACCCTGGACTGGGGCGACATCGGCTACAACTTCCTCGTCGACAAGTACGGCACCGTCTTCGAGGGGCGCTCCGGCTCCGTGGCGGCACCCGCCGGCAGGATGAGCGTCGGAGCGCACGCCCGGGGCGTCAACACCGGCACCATGGGCCTGTCCATGATGGGCGACTACAGCAGCATCAGCCCCTCGGACGCCCAGCTGAACGCCGTGGGCAAGATGGCCGGATGGTTCCTCAACCGAGCCGGTATCTCTGACGCCAACGGCTGGGCGGGACTGCACGTGTGGACCACCGAGCGCTACCAGGCCGGCTCCACCATCTCGATGCCCCGCATCCTGGGGCACCGAGACGTCGGCTACACGTCCTGCCCCGGCAATGTCGGCTACTCCAAGCTCGGCACGATCCGCGCCATCGCCCAGCAGCAGATCAGCGGCTCCGGCGACTGGAAGGAGGAGTCGGGCTCCTGGTACTACCTGGGGGCCGACGGCGCCAAGGTCACCGGGTGGCTGTCCGACGCCGGCAGCTGGTACTACCTGGACGCCTCCAAGAATGGCGCGATGGTCACGGGATGGCATCGCGATGGCAGCAGCTGGTACTACCTCGACGGCAGCCGCGGCGGGGCGATGGCGACCGGCTGGCTCCGTGACGCTGGCTCCTGGTACTACCTGGGGGCCGATGGCGCCATGGCGACCGGGTGGGTGTCCGATGCCGGTGGCTGGTACTACCTGGATGGCAGCCGGGGCGGGGCGATGGTCACGGGCTGGCTCCGTGACGGTGGGAGCTGGTACTACTTGGGGGCCGATGGCGCCATGGCGACCGAGTGGGTGTCCGATGCCGGTGGCTGGTACTACCTGGATGGCAGCCGGGGCGGGGCGATGGTCACGGGCTGGCTCCGTGACGGTGGGAGCTGGTACTTCCTGAAGTCCGATGGCGCCATGGCGACCGGGTGGGTGTCCGATGCCGGTGGCTGGTACTACCTGGACGGCAGCCGGGGCGGGGCGATGGCGACCGGCTGGCTCCGTGACGGTGGGAGCTGGTACTACCTGAAGTCCGATGGCGCCATGGCGACCGGGTGGGTGTCCGACGCCGGCAGCTGGTACTACCTGGACGCCTCCAAGGGCGGAACCATGGTCGCCGGCCGCGTCAAGATCGAGGGTCGCTGGTCCACCTTCGCCGCCGACGGCGCCTGGCAGGGCTATGAGACCCTGCATTCGGTCATGGCCGCGCCCACTGCGAGCAGGGAGCAGGTCATCGCCACGATGGTCTCCACCTACAACAGCTCGGGCCACGCCTATCCGTCCGCGGCTCTGTCCAGGGGCGGGGCCGCCACGGCCCAGGAGTTCTTCACCATCCTGTACGACGAGGCGGTGGCCGAGGGCGTCAGCCCCGAGCTGCTCTTCGCCCAGGTGATGAAGGAGACGGCCTGGCTCCAGTTCGGAGGCGATGTCACGATCGGGCAGTTCAACTTCGGCGGGCTGGGAGCCACCGGTGGGGGAGCCGCGGGTGCCTCCTTCTCGAGCGTCCAGATCGGGTTGCGCGCCCAGGTCCAGCATCTGCGGGCCTACGCCGACTCGAGTGCGACGCCCCAGGCGCTCTCCCGCTCGCTGGTCGACCCCCGCTTCACCTACGTGCGCAAGGGATCGGCCGTCTACGTGGAGCACCTGGGCATCCAGGAGAACCCCCAGGGCGCCGGCTGGGCCACCGCCCGCAACTACGGCAACGACCTGGCGTCCATGATCGACCGCTACTTCGGCTGAACGAGTCGTTCTGACGGCGTGGATCCAGAGCGGGCTCAGGCGGGGTCGGACTCCCTCAGGGGAGTCCGACCCCGCTTCCTGTCCGCTCGGCTCAGTGAGCACTGGGCTCGGCGTGAGAGACTGGAACCGTGAGCGTCGTGCTGATTGACCAGCTGTGACTTGTTCTGACTTGCTCTGACCAGCTTTGCCGGAGAGGATCCACGTGACCCGAGGAAACCGCGGAATCATCTACTTCCACTTCGATCCTCATGATCGCGTCCGCGACTACGTCACCCGCGTCCTGGCATCCCTGCGCCCCCACGCCGACCACATCCTGGTGGTCTCCAACTCGCTCATCGGCGACGTCGACCGGGTGCGGCTGGAGGCCTCCTGCGACGAGGTCCTTGAGCGCCCCAACGAAGGGCTCGACGTCGGCGCCTACCGCGCAGGGCTGGAGCACCTCGGCTGGGACCGGCTCGCCGACTTCGACGAGCTCATCCTGACCAACCACACCTACTACGCCCCCGTGCGCCCCTGGGAGGAGGTCCTCACCCGCGCCGAGGACTGGCGCGGCATCTCCTTCTGGGGCATGACCGAGCACGACGTCATGCACCCCCACCCCTTCCTGGCCAAGCGCGAGCTGCCCCGCCACATCCAGTCCCACTGGATCGCCGTGCGCCGCAGGCTCCTGACAGACCCCGCCTTCCGTGCCTACTGGGAGCAGATGCCGCCGGTCTCCTCCTACCGCGACTCCATCCAGTGGCACGAGTCGCGTTTCACCGGCCATTTCACCGAGCTCGGCCACACCTACGAGGTCGCCTTCCCGGTGGACCGCTATCGCTCGGACAACCCGGCCATCGAGGAGGCTCCTGCGCTGCTGGCGGACGGCTGCCCCCTGCTCAAGCGCCGGGCCCTCTTCCACGACCCGCTCCACCAGGACCGTCAGGCCGTCGTCGGCGGGGACCTGCTGGCCTCCGCCGCGCAGGCGGGCTACAGCGAGGACCTCATCCTGTCCGACGTCGTCCATACCGCGGCCGCCCGCGACCTCATCGTCAACGCCGGACTGACCGAGATCATCCCCGACACCGTCCCCGAACCCACCGGGACGCAGCCGCCGACGTCGGAGCCTTCGGGCTGCGTCGTCGTCCACCTCCCAGCCGGGAGAGAGGGGATCGAGCGTGCCGAGGCGGATGACCTCGCCGAGCGTCTGGTGAGCCTGCCGGAGCACTGGAGGGTGGTCGTCACCTCTTCCGAGGAACTGAACGCCGCCGACCTGGAGCGCGTCACCGGGCGTCGCGCCACCTTCCGCAAGGTCCGCGACCTCGATCCGCGCGGCACCATCGCCTTCCTCGCCGAGTGCGACGACCTGTGGGACCCCCAGCGTGTGGGGGACGCCGGCGCCTCTGACAGCGGTGACACCACCGACACTGCCGATACTGTTGAGGGTGATCGAGTCGACCTGGTCCTCACGATCAATGCCGGGCCCCTGTCCGGATCCTCGGGGCGGGCGGACGACGTCGCCCGCCGCCAGGTCCTCGACTGCCTGCTCGCCTCACCCGGCTACGTGGCCGGACTCCTCGGCCTCTTCGAGCGTCACCCCAGCCTCGGAGTGGTCATGCCCGCCGCCTGTCACATCGGCCAGCCGCACGGCGGGCCGCAGTGGGACGGACTGGCCGGCGCCGCCGAGGCCCTCTCGCGTCGGCTCGGTCTGACGGCCGCCCTGGACGCGGTCGCGCCGGCGGCGCCGGTCGGCTCCATGTTCTTGGCCCGCCCCGAGGCGCTGCGCACGCTGAGTGAAGGCGCCAAGGAGCTCGTGCGGCTGACCGAGCAGGCCGCCCCCAGCGCTGAGCAGTCGGTGGAGCGCCTGCAGCGGGCCCGTGCCGCCGAGGTGCTCGAGCTGCTGACCGTCTACGCGGCCATGTCCAGCGGCTACCATCCCCGCGAGGTCCTCACCCCCACCTGGGCCGGGCGGCTCTACGGCTCCCTGGCCTATAAGCAGCAGGCCGTCACCGCCGACCTGCCGGCCTACACCGACGAGCAGGTCAGGTTCCTTCGGGCTCGCTTCGGTCCCGAGTCGGGCCTCGGACCGCGAGTGCGCTCCTACGTGGACGTGCGCCACCCGGAGGTGGCCGGCGCCCTCAAGCCCGCCTATCGCTACGTGACCGGCAGTGCCGCAGGCCTGGTACGTACCACAACGACCGTCGGCAGGCGTTTGCGTGAGGTCCGTCGTCGTCACGGACAAGGTTGAAAGAGGTGTTAAGATACGACGGGGTGCGTCGTGCATCCATCTCCCACTGGCACGGGCGGTCATGCCCCTTGACGCCCCCGCTTCGATCCATGAGTTACGTGAGGACCTTGACCTGTCTATGAAGAAGATCAGCGTCGTCATTCCCAGCTATAACGAGGAAAAAAGTGTCAGGTTGATGTATGACCGGCTGAACACGGTTTTTCGTACGCATCTTCCTCAGTACGACTACGAGATGATCTTCGTTGATGACTACTCGACGGACGGCACCCGTGACGCGATCCGAGTTCTGGCCGGTGAGGACAAGCGGGTCAAGGCTGTCTTCAACGCTCGTAACTTCGGCTTCCATCGGAATGTCTTCTCTGCACTCACCTACGGCTCGGGGGATGCCACCTTCATGCTCTTCGGCGATCTCCAGGATCCTCCGGAGAATCTGCCCGAGTTTGTTGCTCGGTGGGAGGGCGGGGCCAAGGTCGTCATCGGTCAGAGGCGATCCTCCGACGAGGGTTTCATCATGACGGGTTGCCGTCATCTCTACTACAAGCTCATCGATTGGTTCGCTGACACTCCTCAAATCGCTCGCTTCACCGGGTACGGACTCTATGACGTCGAGTTCATCGACGTCCTGCGGGAGGTCGGCGATATTCAGCCGTACTTCAAGACGGTCGTCGCTGAGTACGGAATCGGGCTGGAGATCGTTCAGTACGATCAGGCGCAGTCCTCTCGAGGCAAGTCGAACTTCAACTTCCTGCGCAACTACGACTTCGCCATGCAGGGGATCACCAGTTCAACCAAGCTGCTCATGCGCATGGCCACGTTCGTGGCAGCCTTCGTCGGCTTCGTCTGTCTCGGGTTGGCGGTCTTCGTCCTGATCAAGAAGCTCATCGATTGGAACGCCTATCCGGTGGGCGAGGCCTCGCGCACCGTGGGGCTGTTCTTCCTGGGATCCATCCAGCTCTTCTTCATTGGAATCCTGGGTGAGTACATTCTCAGCATCAACGGGCGCGTCGTCAGCAAGCCTCGTGTGGTGATCGGTGAGCGCCTCAACTTCGGGCCCTCCGAGGGGCCGTCGGGCTTCGGGCGCGGCAACGGCCCTCTGACCCAGTCCGACGGAAGCGCCGTCGCGGATGCGGGCATGAGCCAGACGGGTGGGACGTCGTCACCGGACGCAGGTGCCTCACCGCGGGAACGTTCCGGCGGGGCCGCCTCTTGAACGTCTCCCGGGAAGGGGCGCGTCCCCTTATTCTGCAGTTCGGGCGCTTCCTCGTCGTCGGCGGCATCTCCTTCTCCGTTGATTTCGGTCTCTTCACCGTGCTGTACGCGCTGGGCGTCCCCCACCTCGTCGCGAGTGCGACGTCCTTCTCCACCTCGGTGGTTCTCAACTACATCCTCTCCAGGCGCTATGTGTTTGAGGCCCAGGAGAACGTCAGTATCCTTAAAGAGTTCACGCTGTACGTCGTACTCAACATCATCGCGCTGGGGCTGAACACACTCATCCTCTACATCTGCGCCGACTTGGCAGGAATGAGCCCCTTCCTGGGGAAGATCATTGCAACGGCAGTCGTGCTCATCTACAACTTCATCTCCCGCAAGGCTCTCCTGGAGCGTCTCGGCACTTCCTCCGAGGTGACCTCCGTCCACCACTCCGACGAACAGGTAGGCTCTCGTGTCCGTTAAACCTTCGAAGAATACTGCGGATAAAGCCGAGAACAAGACCGCTGAGAAGATCGATAGCGGTGCTACTCAAGAGGCCGGGGCGGAGGAGATCGTCGGCCAGCCCGCAGCCGTGTCCGGTAGTCCGAAGCCCCGTTCTGCCGCCGGCGTCGCCTCACGGCTTCACGTGATATTCGATGCGGGGGCCGATCGAGGGCGCCGGGCGGTCGAGCGCGTGGTGGAGAGTCGCCTCGGCTCCTGGTGGACCAGCACCGAGCGTCCTAGTTTTGTGGACTGGGCGCTGCTGGGCGTCATCCTGCTCGGCGCCTACGCCTTCTTCCTCTATGGGGACGTGCGAGCCACTTTCGAGCACTCCTTCAACTTCCTGGACTCGGTGTTCCAGGGGCGAGTTGGAGACTTCTACCAGATCGCGATCGAACACACGACGACGGGCCACCCCGCGGTCTACGACGTCTCGCTCTACCTGCTCTTCGGGCTGTGGAACCTACCGACCTACATCATCTACCGGATCACGGGCTTCGACTACTTCCTGTCGACCCCGGCGCAGCTGTGGCTCAAGACCATGATGGTCGTCGCCGCCCTGGCCGCCGCCAAGATGCTGGTGGACATCGCGCGCGATCTCGGAGTCGGCCGGCAGCGCAGCAAGTGGGTCGCCTTCTTCTTCCTGTCGTCGATGACGCTGTTCGTCCCGGTCTTCGTCATCGTTCAGTACGACATCATCATGATCCTCTTCATCCTGCTGGGCCTGCGCGCCTATATGCGCGGCCAGCTGGGCAGGTTCCTGCTGTGGTTCGCGATCGCCAACACGCTCAAGCTCTTCGCCATCTTCATCTTCGTGCCGCTCCTGCTGCTGAGGGAGAAACGGCTGCGCGTGGTGGCCCTCCAGCTCGTCGTCGGACTCATCGGTCTGGTCGGTTGCCGGGCCCTCTACCACGGCAACGTGGCCTACGAGGCGTCCACCGGCGGATTCATGAGCAGCATGCTCCAAAGGCTTACTGCCGTCGGGATACCGTGGCTGGGAAGCATGATCCCGATCTTCGTGGTGTTCATGGTCGGGATCGTCATCTTCACCTACCTGCGCCGCCCTCAGGGGCCGAAGGCCTTGGCGGCCGATGCGGTCTACATCTGCATGGCCGTCTACCTCGTCTTCACGACGGTCGTTCCGCTCAACCCCTATTGGGCCGTCATGGTCTCGCCCTTCGCGGTGCTCATCATCTTCCTCAATCCGCGCCACATGCTGCTCAACACCCTCCTCGAGACGGGCGTGGGAACATCGGTGTTCCTGATGTACACCTTCAGCGGCTACTCGATGTATGACCGGAACATTTTCGCTCAGCTGCTTCTGCCCCACCTGATCGCCCCGACGGCGCAGCCCCGGTACGAGACCCCCGCCCAGTTCCTCGAGGCCATGGGAGTCGCCCGGCAGGGGTCCTTCATCGTCGGCTTCATGATCGCCTGCGCCCTGGCGATCCTCATCATCAACTTCCCGCGTAACGAGATGGTGGAGAACCTGGGCAAGGGGGAGCGCGTCCCTCGATCGGTGGCATGGATGCGTCTTCTCATGCCGGCTGGGTTCAGCGCGCTCGTGATGATTCCCTACTTCGTGCCCGCCGTTCCGGTGGCGTACTCGGCGTCCACCGACGCCCCTGAGGCGGGGAGCGTCAACATTCTCGAAGACAGGGCGAGCGTTGCTGAGACGATCATCCTGCCGTCGACCGTGGAGGTCAGCTCCATCAACATCGCCTTCCTGGCGGACGAGGTGCCGTGGATCGACTCCTCGGTGGTCAATATCGCGGTCACGGATGCCTCCGGCAACCAGGTCTTCAGGACCGAGGCCCCGGCGAACTCCCTCCACACTGGCCTGCACACCTTCCCGGCCGAAGGGCTCGTCCTGCGCGGCGGCGAGAAGTACACCGTGACGATCACCAGTGAGATGACCGAGGGCGGCAAGGCCCGCGTCATGATGAATCCCTCGGTCGACCAGTTCCCGACCACGGAGAACGGGAACACCGTCGGTGGCGATCTTCTCATGTCCATCTCCGGCAGGACGAAGTGATCGTTCCACCACCGCACCTGTTAGGATCCAGAACCATGGCAAAGACAGTTCTCGTCACTGGAGCCGGCGGCTACATCGGCCGCCACGTCGTCACCGCGCTGCTGGAGCGGGGCCTGGACGTCAAGGCCCTCGACCTGCGTCTCGACGGCGTCGACGAGCGGGCCGAGAGGGTTTCCCTGGACCTCTTCTCCGGGGATGCGGACATCTACGACCAGATGGGACGTCCCGACGTCGTCCTGCACATGGCCTGGCGCGACGGCTTCAAGCACGCCTCCCCCGCCCACATGGACGACCTGGCCAAGCACGTCCATCTCATCGAGAACCTCTACGCGGGCGGTCTCAAGCAGCTCGCCGTCATGGGGACCATGCATGAGGTCGGTTACTGGGAGGGCGCCATTGATGAGAACTCGCCCTGCAGACCCGCATCGCTGTACGGCATCGCGAAGAACGCCCTGCGGGAGACCACCTTCCTGTCCGCCCGGGCGCACGACGCCGTCGCCCAGTGGATCCGCGCCTACTACATCGTCGGAGACGACAAGTTCGGCAACTCGATCTTCTCCAAGCTCCTGGCCGCTGCCGAGGAGGGGCGCACCACCTTCCCCTTCACCACCGGAAGGAACCGCTACGACTTCATCTCCGTGGATGAGCTGGCCGCGCAGATCGCCGCGATCGTGGACCAGACCGAGGTCGACGGTGTTATCAACGCCTGCACCGGCGAGCCCATGACCCTGGCCGACCGCGTCGAGGCCTACATCCGGGACAACGGCCTGGGTATCTCCCTGGAGTACGGGGCCTTCCCGGATCGGCCCTACGACTCGCCGGGAGTGTGGGGCGATCCGGCCAAGATCCGCCGTATCCTCTCCTCAAGCGCGAGCTGACGCGCCCCGAGAAGCCGCATCCCCACCCTTTCTCCTGCCGCGGCAAGCGGCCCGAACCACTGCCCAGAAGGGACATCATGGCAACGCTTGGTGAGGACCCGAAGCGACTTGGGATCTTCTTCTTCTTCGATGCTCAGGGCGTCGTGGACTCCTATGTGGAGACCCTCCTCGCCGATATGGTCAAGAATCTCTCCGAGCTGGTCGTCGTCGTCAACGGTGAGCTGACTGCCAAGAGCTACGCCAAGCTGAGCGTCTTCACGGACAACATCATCCTGCGGGAGAACAAGGGACTGGATGCCTGGGCCTACAAGACGGCCCTGGAGAGCTACGGCTGGGAGAGACTCGTCGAGTTCGATGAGGTCGTCCTGTTCAACGCCACCATTATGGGGCCGGTGCATCCCTTCGAGGAGATGTTCACCGAGATGGCCGGGCGTAACATCGACTTCTGGGGCATCACCTGGTTCCATGAGGTTCCCTACGACCCCTTCGGGCATGCTGCCGAAGGCTACCTCCCTCGCCATCTTCAGTCCCACTTCCACGCCTACCGGCGCACTCTGGTTGCCTCCAAGGCCTTCCAGGACTACTGGGACAACCTTCCCCAGATGAGCTCCTATGAGGACTCAGTGGGCCTTCATGAGGCTCCTTTCACCCAGCGTTTCGAGCGGCTCGGTTTTGTCTCCGACGTGTACGTCAATACCGAGGACCTGGAGGGCTACACCTTCTCCCCGGTGCTCTTCGCTCCCAAGCGGCTCATTGAGGAGAAGCGCTGCCCGATCTTCAAGCGCCGTTCCTTCTTCCACGACTACCAGGACCTGGTTCGCCAGTCCGCCGGGAACACCACTCTCGACCTCTACGAGTACCTGCGCGACCACACCGACTTCGACACGAACCTCATCTGGGACAACGCGCTGCGCTCGATGAACATGGCGGATCTGGTGAAGACCCTCCACCTCACCTACATCCTGCCCACGCGGACGGTCACCCACGAGCCCAAGCAGCAGAAGGTCGCCCTCATCGCGCACCTGTACTACATGGATCTCCTGGAACCCACGCTCGCCTACGTCAAGTCCATGCCCGAGGGTACGGATCTTATTCTCACTGTCGGCTCCGAGAAGAAGGCGGCTCAGGTCGAAGCCGCTTGCAAGGATCTGCCCTACAACGTGACCGTGCGCCTCATCGAGAACCGTGGGCGGGACGTCAGCGCGCTCCTGGTGGGCTGCAAGGACATCATCGACGACTATGACCTGGTCTGCTTCACCCATGACAAGAAGGTCACCCAGGTCAACCCCTACTCCGTTGGAGACGGGTTCGCGATCAAGTGCTTCGAGAACCTGCTGCCCACGCGCGACTTCGTCAAGAACGTCATCGCCACCTTCGACTCAGAGCCGCGTCTGGGGCTTCTAGCGCCCACCCCGCCCAATCACGGTGACTACTTCCCGGTCTTCACCATGGGGTGGGGTCCGAACTTCGAGCGCACCAGGACTCTCCTGGAGGATGAGCTGAACCTGAACGTCCCGCTCGACGAGCACAAGGTGCCCATCGCCCCGCTGGGCACCATGTTCTGGTTCCGTCCCGCCGCTCTCAAGCCGCTCTTCGACCACGGCTGGAAGTGGGAGGACTTCCCACCTGAGCCGAACAATATCGACGGAACCATCCTCCACGCCATCGAGCGCGCCTACGGTTATGTCGCCCAGGCCTCCGGCTACTTCTGCGGGTGGCTCTTCTCCGACTCCTTCGCCCGCATCGAGATCACCAGCCTGTCGCACTATGTTCAGGACTTCACTAACGCAGTCGCCGAGAACGGCATTCTCGGCTATGAGGATGACATGGTGAAGAACCTCTACAGCCGGGGCGTCGAACGGAAACGGATCAAGAAGCAGGTCGCGCGCTGGATTCCGAGCCCCCTGCAGAGGCCGCTTCTGAGGGCGTTCCGCAGGGCCCGGGGGATCGGTAGGTGACAGTGGCGGATACGGCGACATCGAGTCGACAGACGGTCGGGAAGCCCCGGGTCTTCTACCTGGACCTCATCCGGGCCCTGGCCGCGCTGCTCATCGTCCTGGCCCACTTCAACCACCATCTCGATGAGCGCGGTGGCGGATACGTCCTGACCCGTGAGCCCTTCGGCATCTCTGTGGGCGCTCTGGGCGTCTCCCTGTTCCTCATCATCTCCGGGGCCGCCCTGACGCTCACCTACCGGCGGCCGATCGATCTCAAGAAGTTCTACAGGAAGCGTTTCCTCAACATCTACCCGATGTTCTGGACCGCCTGGGTCCTGGCAACGCTCTATCTCACCCTCATCTCCAACGGGCGGCCGCCGAACGTCGGCCCGGCCCGGACCTTCATCTTCACGCTGCTGGGGATCGACGGGCTCGCCCTGAACTTCCACTTCCGTACGATGTACCTGCTGGGCGAGTGGTTCATCGGTTTCATCATCCTGTATTACGTGGTCTTTCCGCTGATCCTGTGGGCCATTGACCGTTTCCCGGTGGTCACCGGCGTCGTCATTCTGGCGGCCTATGCCGCCACTGCGGTCATCATGCATCGTTACTTCTCGGGCTATCCCTCCTCCATGGTCCTCACCACGAGGCTCCCCGAGCTGGCCTTCGGCAGCTACTTCGTCCTCTACGTCCGACGGGTTCACTGGGTCACCGTCATTCCTGCGGCAGCGGTCCTGGCCGTCTCGGCGATGCTCCCCGAGAAGATCCCCGAGGACGTGGGCACCACGATCGTGGGCATCTCGGCCTTCCTCATCCTCGTGGTCGCCGGTCGCTACGTGGCGATCCAGCCGGTTCGGGCCTTCGTCGGCCTGATCGCCAGGTACTCCTACCCGATCTTCCTCGTCCACCACGTGGTGATCTGGCACCTGAGTCAGCGGATCGACGTCTACGGGCTCTTCCCCCTTCAGCGTTACATGTTGCTGGCGGCCGAGTTCGTCCTCATCTTCGCCCTGTCGGTGGCGCTGGTGAAAGTCACCGACGTCGTCGTCGACTTCGTCACCAAGGCTTTCACGGGCATGAGCTGGCGCCCCGAGGTGTCCGAGGCTGAGCGCTGAGAGCCGTCGGCGGCCGTTGAGAGTGGCGTGCAACCCGTCGGCGTGTCGAAGGCAACGGCATCTGCCGGCACGATCAGCCCTGGCAACGCTGAGAATAGTGGTGAGGTCGCGGGGTGCCCCATGCGCGCTCCATCGGCCCGACTCAACTACCCAAGGGAGACCCTCGTGACCCGTACCTGCCTTGTGACAGGTGGTGCCGGATTCATCGGCTGCGCGATCTCGCGCGACCTGGCGGACGCCTTCGACCGTGTCGTTGCCCTGGACAACATGCACCCGCAGATCCACCCGTCCCAGGGGCGCCCCTCTGAGCTCGACGAGCGCGTGGAGCTGCACCGTCTGGACGTGTCGGTGGCGGAGGACTGGGACCGTGTTCTGGTCGGGGCCGCCCCGGACGTCATCGTGCACCTGGCCGCGGAGACCGGCACCGGCCAGTCCCTCACCGAGGCCTCCCGCCACGCGAGCGTCAACGTCGTCGGCACTACCCAGATGCTCGACGCCCTCGTGCGCCACGAGATCCGCCCGGACAAGATCGTCCTGGCCTCCTCCCGGGCCGTTTACGGCGAGGGGCAGTGGGTCGACGCCGAGCGGGGCCCCTCCTACCCCGGTCAGCGCACGCACGCGATGCTCGAGGCCGGGCAGTGGGACTTTGCGGGCCTGACCCCCGCCGTCCAGTCCTCCACCGCTGTCAAGGCCTCCCCGGCCAACGTCTACGCCGCAACCAAGTACTGTCAGGAGAATCTTGTGACCTCCTGGTGCGGCTCCTTCGGTGTGACCCCGGTGCTCTATCGGCTCCAGAACGTCTACGGCCCCGGTCAGTCCCTCATCAACCCCTACACCGGCATCGTCTCCCTCTTCGCCCGCCTGGCCAGGTCCGGCCGGTCCATCCCGGTCTACGAGGACGGCCAGATCGTGCGCGACTTCGTCTTCATCGACGACGTCGCCTCCGCCATCGTGGCCGGTGTCCTGCGCTCACCGGCAGCCGTTGAGCCTTACGACATCGGCCTGGGGGAGCGCACCACCATCATGCAGGTCGCCCAGACGATCGCTGAGCGCTACGGGGCCCCCGCACCGCATGTGACCGGCCAGTTCCGCGACGGTGACGTGCGCGCCGCCTGGGCCGACACCACCCGCGCCCGCCAGGCGCTGGACTGGGAGCCCCGGGTCAGCGTCTCCGAGGGCATCAACCGCCTGTGCGACTGGATCGACGCCCAGGAGGAGACAGTTCCAACCACGCCCACCGACACCGCGACGGAGGTGTGAATCCATGCAGCTCTCTCGACTTCTCCGCTCGGAGGACGCCCGCCAGACACTGGACCTCACTCTGCGCCTGACCCAGCGCTCGGTCTCCTCCGAGTTCAAGGGCACGACGCTGGGGCGCCTGTGGTCCTTCATCAACCCCCTGGCCACGATCGCCATCTTCGCCCTCATCTTCGGCGTCGTCTTCCGCGGTGGTGTGACGCCGGGCCGCAACTCCGGGATCGACTCCTTCGCGCTGTGGATCGGCATCGGGGTGCTCAGCTGGACCTTCTTCTCCAGCGGCATCATGTCCTCCATGAACGCCCTCGTGTCCAACTCAGGACTGCTCACGAAGGTCTACTTCCCCCGCCAGGTCCTCATCTACTCCGCGGTGCTGTCCCTGGCCGTGGACTTCGCCTTCGAGCTGCTCGTGCTCATCATCATCGCCATGATCATGGGCGGTCCCGGGGTCTTCCTCATGATTCCGGCGCTGCTCGTCGTCACCCTGCTGGCGGGCATGTTCGCCGTTGGGCTGGGTCTCATTCTGTCCGTCGCCACCGTCTACTTCCGGGACCTGGGCCACCTGTGGCAGATCTTCAACCAGATCTGGATGTACGCCTCCGGGGTCGTCTTCCCCCTGACCATGGTCAACAACGTCCAGAACGACCTGTTCCACATGGGTTGGCAGATCAACGGCGGGCCGATCCCGCTCACCACGATCCTGCGTCTCAACCCGGCTGAGACCTTCCTCGAGGCCTTCCGATCCTGCCTGTACGACTTCGCCCTGCCGTCACTGCCCGTCTCGCTGGCCTGTCTGGCGTGGGCGGTCGTCATGCTCTTGCTGGGCCTGGCCTTCTTCCGCCGGCACTCGGCGAGCATCGTTGAGGAGCTCTGAAACGTAAGATGACTGCATCAACCGGATCGTCCGCATCATCACTCACGTCGGCGTCGGGTGCATCCGCAGCATCCTCGACGGTGCCGGCCGTGCGCATTGAGGACGTCTCCAAGCGCTTCAGGATCTACCACCACCGCAACCAGTCCCTCAAGGGCGCCATTCTGCAGCGCAGCCGCGGCGTCTACGAGGACTTCTGGGCGCTGAAGGACATGACCTTCGACATCCCCGAGGGCAGGACCTTCGGACTCATGGGGCACAACGGCTCGGGCAAGTCCACCCTGCTCAAGTGCATCGCCAAGATCCTCGCACCCAACACCGGCTCCATCACTGCCCGCGGGCGCATGGCCGCCATGCTGGAGGTCGGCTCCGGCTTCCACCCCGAGCTCTCCGGAAGAGAGAACATCTTCCTCAACGGCGCCATCCTGGGGATGAGCCGCAAGGAGATCGAGGCCAAGTTCGACGACATCGTCGACTTCTCCGGGGTCGGGGAGTTCATCGATCAGCCGGTGAAGAACTACTCCTCGGGCATGTACGTGCGCCTGGGCTTCTCCGTGTCCATCCACGTCGAGCCGGACATCCTCCTGGTCGACGAGGTCCTGGCCGTCGGCGACATGGAGTTCCAGGAGCGGTGCATGGACAAGTTCGCCGAGTTCCGCGAGGACGGCCGCACCGTCGTCGTCGTCTCCCACGGGCTGGCGCAGATGCGCACCTTCTGCGACGAGGTCGCCTGGCTCGACCACGGACGGCTCAAGGAGATCGGACCGGCCCCCGAGGTCATCGACAGGTACTCCGACATCACTCACGGCGCCAAGAAGGTCAAGGACGGCATCGGTACCCGCTTCGGCAGCGGTGAGGCCCAGATCAGCCGGATCGAGCTGCTCGATCGCACGGGCAGGGCGGTCAGCTCCATGCGCACGGGGGAGGAGGCCACCATCCGCCTGCACTACCGCTGCGAGGAGACGATCGAGAAGCCCGTCTTCGGCTGCTCCATCGACACCCGCGAGGGTATCTTCGTGTGGGGGCTGCACGGCCTCGATGACGGCTTCCAGCCCGAGAGGATCGAGCCGGGCGAGGGCAGCGTCGACGTGTCCATCCCCGCCATGATGCTGCGGCCGGGTGCGTACCTCATCTCCGGGTCCATCCAGCCCTGGCAGCTCTCGAGCGTCATCGACGCCTACCAGAAGGCCACCGCCTTCGACATCATTCCGGGACCGCGCATGGAGTCCGGGGGCCTGGTGGCCCTGGGCGCTCACTACGAGCGCATCACCCCGCCGCGCCCCATGGTCAAGGTCACCAAGCAGGACTGAGGCCCGGCGGGGCGGGCCGCTGCTCAGCCCCGCCGGATCCTCTTGATCTTCTGGGCCACGGTGCGGAACAAGGGCTTGGCCGTGGCCTCGAGGTGGTCGATCTTCGCCTTGATCTCATGGATCTGAAACAGGGTCGTGCCGTGCAGGTCGCCGACGGTGGAGCGCAGGAAGGATAGGACGTCGTTGATCTGCGCCATGGACTCGCGCAGCTGCTGGCCCTGCTGCTCGATCTTCTCGTCCTGCTGTCGCAGACGCTCCTCGAGCCGGTGGTAGTACTCCGCCGAGACGAGCAAGAGGCCCAGGTTCTCAGGCTCAGCCGGGCCGCCCTGTGAGGGGGAGGCCTTCGCGTCGTCGGCATCGTCCAGGGACAGACGGGCGTAGCGGTCCCGGATGGCGAGGTTGTCGGTGCGGTGGTTGACGGCGTCGACGACGACGGAGTTGCCCACCGACTCGTCGGTGGAGTCGCGGTGGTGCCAGTGGGCCAGCGGCTCGCCGTCGATGAAGCCGACCGGGGAGGTCGCCAGCAGGCGGAGGTTGAAGTCCCAGTCGGCCTGGGTCAGCAGGTTGCCGTCCCAGTGGCCGATGCGGTCGGCCACCTCGCGGCGGATGAGCTGGGAGATCGGCGGCACGTAGTTGGCCACCATCGTGTCGATGAGGGTCCAGCTCTCCCTGTCCGGTGCCAGAATCCCCCGGTTGACCTCGGTCATGCCCTCCTCTGAGACCGTCTCGGAGATCAAGTCGCAGCGCGTCGCCACAGCCCCATGGCAGGGGTGCTCGTCGAGGTGGGCCACGCAGGCGGCCAGGAAGCCGGGCTCCCAGGAGTCGTCGTCGTCATGGATGGCGAAGAACTCGCAGGAGGAGGCGGCCAGTCCGTCCTCCAAGGCGGCCTCACGCCCGTGGGAGGTCTCATTGGTGACCACCGTGGTGCGCTCCCGCAGCCACTCGGGGGCGCTCTCCAGGGCGCTCTCCACCGGCTCGGTGCTCCCGGCGTCGTTGACGATGATGAGCTCGAGGTCCTGGAAGGACTGCGCCCCGACCGACTGGACTGCTCGCTTGAGCATCAGGGGACGGTTACGGGTTCGGGTCACCACCGTGACTCGTGGGGCTCGTGCGGCTTGTCCAGCCATCTTCTAGGGTCCTCCTCGATCCGGTCATCGGCACATGACGTGTCTGACGACGCTGCTGAAGGGCTTGGACCTCCGGCTACGTCTCAGTTCCGTAACTCTAGCGGGTAGGGCACGATCGGCGCAGTCGGGCGCTGGGATCAGCGGCGCCTCGATGGCTTCGGGCGTCGTGACGGAGCTCCCGAGCGTCGCCACAGCTCGCCCGGCAGGCCGGCAACCGCCTGAGCGAGCCCGGTCATCACCGGGCCTCGCCGCGGACCGCACAGGCCGCGCACCAGTGTGCGGGCCAGCGCCTGCAGCACGACGCGGGCAGGGCTGTGGGCGGCGGCCACCAGGATCCGGTTGCGGGTGTTGACCCGGATGAACATCGGTGAGTCGGTACCCGCGGAGGAGGCGTGCTCGTGGAGCACCACCGCCTCGCGCACGTAGACGACCCGCCACCCGTGCTCGCGCAGACGCCAGGAGAGGTCCGTGTCCTCGTAGTACATGAACAGGTCCTCACGGAAGCCGCCCAGGGTCCGCCACGCCTCCCGCCGGATCGCGCAGGCGCCGCCGCACAGGCCGAAGACCTGGCTGGGGGAGTGCTCCCGCTCGGCCGGCACCAGCCAGTCGCGGTCGTAACCGTTGCCGGAGGCGTCCACGAGGTTGCCCGTGGAGTTGACCAGGACCTCGCCCTCGCCGCGGGCGGCGGCCTCGTTGCTGATCCGCGTCCACCTGCCGGTGTGCGGTGAGACCAGTGCGTCCTGGCCCGGGACGGCCGGCTTCCATCGGCCGGCCAGCAGGATCCGCGCCGTCGCCGCGGCCGGGGCGGATCCCGGCGTCGCCCGCGGCGAGGTCCTCTGGGCGGACGTGGCCGGTGCGGACGGT
This sequence comes from Actinomyces sp. Marseille-P3109, assembly GCF_900323545.1. Lineage (NCBI taxonomy): Bacteria > Bacillati > Actinomycetota > Actinomycetes > Actinomycetales > Actinomycetaceae > Actinomyces > Actinomyces sp. Marseille-P3109. The sequence goes on along the minus strand of NZ_OOHN01000008.1, from coordinate 1,865,014 downwards.
GCTGCCGGCGGTTCGCTCAGCGGCGCCACGATCGCCTCGAGGAAGCCGGGCTCGGCTATCGCGTCATTGTTGAGCAGGACGAGGACGTCCTCGCTCATGCCTTGGGCCCCGAGGTTGACGCCTGCGCCGAAGCCCAGGTTCCTGCTCGACTGGACCACCGTCAGACCCGCCAGGCTCAGGCGCTCGACCGAGTCGTCCCCGGAGGCGTTGTCGACGACGACGAGCGTGTCACCGCCCCCCAGCTGCGCGGTGATCGAGCGGGCCGCCCGGATCGTCAGCTCGGCCTGGCGCCAGTTGACGATGACGACGCGAGCGGTGGGCCGTCGCACGAGCCGCGTCACACCACACCCCCGATGAGGGCGTTGTACACCTCTGTGTGCGCGGCGGCGCAGGCGTCCCAGGTGAAGGTCCGGGCGCGCTCGCGGCCCGCCTGAGCCAGCTCGTCGTGGGCCGGGCCGACGGCCTCGGTGAGCCGGTCCGCGATCTCGCGGGGCGAGGCGGGATCGGCCAGCAGGCCGGCCTCCCCGGTCACCTCGGCCATGCAGGTTCCGGCGCTGGTGACCACCGGGGCGCCGTAGGCCATGGCCTCCAGGACCGGCAGGCCGAAGCCCTCCCAGATGGAGGGGAAGGCGAAGGCGCGCGCACCGCAGTAGGCGGCCGCCAGCTCGTCGTCGTCGAGCCTGCCGGTGACGTGGACCCGATCACCCAGGCGGGTCAGCAGCTCGCGCTCGACGGCGTCGTCACCCCACCCGGCCGGACCGACCAGGACTAGGTCGAGGTCGTCGGCGTCGCTCTCCTCGGTCAGGAGCGCGAACGCCCGCAGCAGCCCCAGCAGGTTCTTGCGCGGCTCGCGCGTGCCCGTCCACAGGATGTAGTCGCGCGTGAGGCCCCGGGTGGAGCGGAAGCTCTCGATCTGCTCGTCAGTGACGGTGCGGGTACGCACCCCGTGCGGGATGACGTAGAGGCGGGCGGCGTCGATCCCGGCCGCGATGCAGTCGTCGGCCGTGGCCTGGGAGGGCACGATGATGGCGCTCGCCTCGGCGATGACGCGCTCCAGGGAACGGCTGAAGTAGGCGTTGCCGCGCGGGGTGAAGTGCTCGGGTGCGCGCAGGAAGGCCAGGTCGTGCACGGTGACGGCCAGTGGCAGCGCGGTGGCTGGCAGGGCCCAGGTGGTGGCGTGGACGAGCTGGGCACCGGGCAGGATGGATTCGGCGCGCGGCAGTCCCAGACGGTTCCAGGACTCGTACAGGGCGGTGCGCGGCAGGTGGGAGGAGCGCATCGGCATGGGCGGCAGGCCCACCTCCTGAGGCGAGAGGGCCGCCTGGTGGCGGGCGATGATCCCGGCCACGGGCACCTGACGGGCGCGCAGAGCCTTGGCCAGCTCGACGATGTAGGTGCCCGAGCCCCCTGGGACGGACTGCCACAGCTGCTCCACCACCATGCCCACCCGCGGTCCTCGGGGGCGGGCGGGGCGGCGGGAGCCGTTGGTGCCGGAGGGCCGGGGAGTGCGCCGGGCGGGAGTGGTCTGCGCTCATGCGCTCAGAGTACGGGGTGGCCGTACGCGACGCGGTAGCCTGCCCCCATGAAGGTTCTTCTCGATGCGACGGCGATACCGGCTGATCTCGGGGGCGTGGGACGCTATGTCGACGACCTGGTGCCCGAGCTCATCGCCTCCGGCGTCAACCTGGCCCTGGCCGTCCAACAGCGGGACGTGGCGCACTTCTCCGCCAAGGCACCCCGCGCCCACCTCTTCCCGGTCTCGGAGTCCATGGAGTCGCGCGGTGCCCGCCTGGCCTGGGAGCAGACCGGGCTGCCGGCCCTCATCCACCGGATCCGCCCCGACGTCCTGCACTCGCCCCACTACACCTTCCCGGCCCTGCACCAGGTTCCCGTGGTCGTCACGCTCCACGACGCCACCTTCTTCTCCCACCCGCAGGCCCACTCGCCCCTCAAGCAGAAGTTCTTCACCCACGCCATCCGGCGGGCCGTGCGAGGTGCCGACGCGCTCGTCGTTCCCTCCCAAGCCACCCGCGACGAGACCATCGCGTACGTCGGCGGCGACCCCGAGCGATTCCACGTCGCCTACCACGGCGTGGATACCTCCGTGTTCCACCCGGTCGACGACGCCGAGCGGGCCCGCGTGGCGGCCTCCCTCGGCCTGGAGGGCAAGCGCTACATCGGTTTCCTGGGGACCTTGGAGCCCCGCAAGAACGTCCCCAACCTGGTACGCGCCTGGGTCACGGTCTTCCGCGACTCCGATGACGCCCCAGCCCTGGTCCTGGCCGGCGGACCCGGCTGGGACGCCGAGATCGAGCCCGCTCTGGCCCAGGTCCCTCGGCACATGACCCTCCTGCGACCCGGCTACCTGCCCCTGGAGGACCTGCCCGGGTTCCTGTCCGGCTGTGAGATCCTGGCCTACCCCTCCATCGGTGAGGGCTTCGGCCTGCCGGTGCTCGAGGCCATGGCCTGCGGGGCCGCCGTGCTCACCACCCGCGAGCTGAGCCTGCCGGAGGTCGGAGGAGACGCCGTGGCCTACTGCGGATCCGACGCCTCGGCCATCGCCCGCGGCCTCGTGCTCCTCGACGCCGACCCCGAGCGGCGCCGGGCTCTGGGGGCCGCCGCCGCCCAGCGGGCCGGCGAGTTCACCTGGAGGGCCTCCGCCCAGGTGCACGTCGAGGCCTACCGGGCTGCGATGACCCGTTAGAGGGCGCTCGGGAACAGCATCATGACAGACGCATGAGGAGGGTCCGTTCCGCGGGATCCGTGCTCCGTGCGCCGGCGACATAGCCGACATAACCGGCCAATTCGCTCGTGTAGACTCCGGCGCGGGTTCTGATGCAGGCGGAACTTGCGGAATGCCGTTGGGAAGGAAGAGCCGGTCAGTGGACGAGAGCAGGTCGTTTGAGGGCGGGAGAACACGTGCGTCTCGCAGAGAGGGACAACAACGCGTTCTCGTCACCGGCGCCAACGGGCAGCTGGGGCGGGCGCTCATGGCCCTGCTTCCGCAGGCGGGGTTCGAACCCATCGGCGTTGACCTGCCGGACGTGGACATCTCGGACACGGCTGCCATGTCCTCCTGGGACTGGTCGTGCTGCGACGTCATCATCAATGCCGCGGCCTGGACCAACGTGGACGGCGCCGAGACCCCGGAGGGACGTCGCCTCTCCTGGCGGGCCAACACGGTTGGCCCGGTCAACCTGGCCCGCGCCGCCACTCGGCACGGCCTGACCCTGGTGCATCTGTCCACCGAGTACACCTTCGACGGCGCCACACCTGTTCACACCGAGGAGGAGACCCCCTCACCGCTGGGCGTCTACGGCCAGTCCAAGGCCGCCGGGGACGCCGCTGTCAGTGTCTGTCCCCGCCACTACCTGGTGCGAACCTCCTGGGTGGTGGGTGACGGTAAGAACTTCGTCAAGACAATGCTCTCCCTGGTCGAGCGTGGCATCACCCCGAGCGTCGTGGCCGACCAGACCGGCCGTCTCACCTTCGCCACCGACCTGGCCGCGGGCATCATCCACCTGCTCGTCTCGGGAGCCGAGTTCGGCACCTACAACCTCTCCGGCGAGGGGCCGGTCGTCTCCTGGGCCGACGTCGCCAAGCGCGTCTACGAGCGCGCCGGCCACAGCCCCGATGAGGTCACGCCCGTCTCCACCGAGGAGTACTACGCTGGTCAGGAAGGGATCGCTCCGCGTCCCCTGAGCTCGGTCCTGGACCTCACCAAGATCAAGGCCGCCGGCTTCACCCCGGCTGATTCCACGGAGCGCCTGGACGCTTATCTTCGGGAACTCATGTAAGTTATTTTCGATCAGAATGCATCCTCTCATCCCCGTGCCCTATCGGAGACCAGCATGAAGATTAAGCTCGCAAAATACTTACGGCTGCCGACCTCGGATCGTTCTACGACCGGTGCGGCGTCGTCCCGGCGTCCGGCGCTGACCGCCGGGCTCCTTCTTCTCCTCATGCTGCTGACCGGGTTGGGCTGGGCTGTCGGCTCGCCGGCCGGCTCCTCACCCGACGACGACTATCACCTGGGCAGTATCTGGTGTCCTCGTCCGGTGGAGGGCTCATGCGAGACGAGTGTCGTCAATGACAAGCCGGTCGTCCGTGTTCCGGTAGCGGTGTCCGAGGGGCTGATCAGGTGCTATATTACCCAGGCGGATAAGTCTGCGGCATGTACACTCGGGCATGATGACACCACGATGGCGTGGACCCCTCGTTATGACGACGGCGGATACCCGATCGGGTACTACCATTTCCACCACCTTCTCGTCGGCAAGGACGTGCAGACATCGATTCTGGTGATGCGAGGGGTCAATGTGCTCATCGCTGTTGTGCTCCTCGGGGTGGTTGGCTTCTTCGCCCCTCAGAGGCTGAGGCGGCCGTTCATCGGTGCGGTCGCGGCCTCGTGGATTCCTATGGGGATCTACTTCATCGCGTCAAATAATCCCAGCTCGTGGGCGATCTCCGGAATGCTGGCGTACTCCTCGGCAATATATATGGCCACCCGGCAGGAGGGGCGGCCCCGCGTCGTTCTTATGATCTGCGCGCTTGCTGGGGCCGGTTTGTGCCTGGCATCGAGGTATGACGCGTCCTTCTACCTGTTCATCATCGGTCTGGTCATGCTCTTCGCGGTGCGTTGGAGCCGGCAACGATGGCCGGAGCTGTGCCTCATCATCGTGGCGGCCCTTGTCGGAGTTGTCTCCATGATGATGTCAAGTCATGTGAGCGATGTTTCAGACGGCTCACGGGGACCCGCCGGTCAGCAGTCCTTCCTGGAGAGGCTGATCGTCGGGATCGAGAGCGCGCCGAAGTACCTCGGTGGATTCTGGGGTCATGCCTGGAATCCGGGATGGTATGACGTCCCACTATCGGTTCACAGTCCCTTTGTGCTCACCATTATGGCGGCGGGGGCTTTTGTGGCCATGTCCTTGCGTCGCGGTGGGTGGCGCAAGTGGACGGTCCTCACGCTCTTCGTGGGGGCGATGGTGGGGCTCCCTGCGGTGTTCCACGCCAATGGTTCCTTTGAGGTCATTGACACCTACCAGGCTCGGTACATCCTCCCGCTGCTGGCACCCACCTTCTTCTTCATGCTCGCCATGGATCAGGATGAAGACGGGTGGTTCACGCTCCCGCAGGCCGTGTGGGTCATCATCTGCGGGGCGGTGTGCCAGACGATCAGCCTTCATACGCTGCTGCTGCGGTATGTTCACGGCATCAACGGGCCGTGGGAGCTCAACCTCAACAAAAGGATCGAGTGGTGGTGGAATGTTCCGGTGTCGCCGATGCTGGTGTGGTTCGTCACCACCTGCTCCGCGACTGTTGCCTTCGGGATCATGGTCTCGATGCTGACTCGTACGTCTGAGCGGCAGGCTTCATGAATCCTCAGCCAATGCTGGTCATCATCCCTGCGTGGAATGAGGAGGCCGTCATCGGCCCCGTGCTCGCGGAGATCACCTCCGCCGTGCGAGGGCTGGCGGATGTCCTCGTGGTCTCAGACGGTTCGACCGACGCCACGGCGTCCATCGCTCGAGAGGCCGGAGTCGTGGTGCTCGACCTGCCCCTCAACCTCGGCGTCGGCGGAGCGATGAGGGCCGGGTACCTGTACGCGGCTCGGAACGGCTATGAGTACGCGGTTCAGACCGATGCCGATGGGCAGCACGATCCGGCGGAGATTCCCGCGATGCTCGAGTGCATGCGGGAGACGGGGGCGGACGTCGTCATCGGTGCGCGTTTCGCCGGGAAGGGCGACTACGCGGTCCGGGGACCGCGTCAGTGGGCCATGAACGTGCTCTCACTGGTCCTGTCCCGCGTGTGCGGCACCCGGCTCACGGACACGACGTCCGGGTTCAAGCTGACGAATCGGCGAGCCATTCACCTGTTCTCTCAGGAGTATCCGGCGGAGTACCTCGGGGACACCATCGAGGCTCTCGTCATCGCTGTCCGTCACGGTCTGGCTGTGCGTCAGCTCCCCGTGCAGATGCGACAACGAGCCGGGGGAACACCCTCGCACGGCTTCCTCAAGTCCGCCCGTCTTCTCGCTCGGGCCTTCCTGGCGCTCGGGATCGCTCTGACCCGCCCTCGATCCTCGGTTCGCAATCGTGAAGGGGGAGGGGAATGAGCTCGACCTATCTGCTCGGCGTCGCCTTCGGCGTGGTGGTCCTGGTGTCCGTCTTTCTCAAGATGCGCAACGCAGGAATGAAAGAGGCGTACGCCACGTGGTGGATCGTCATTGCGGTGGGAAGCGTTCTGTTCTCGGTCATTCCCGGTGCTCTCGAAGCCGTGTCCCGTGCTCTGGGGGTGGTCGTCCCTCTCAACCTGGGCTTCTTCGTGGCAGGCATCATTCTCCTGCTGCTGTCCCTGCGCTTCAGCGTTGATCTGTCCCAGTCCTTCGAGGACCGCCGCCGGCTCACCGAGGAGATCGCAATTCTGCGCGCCGAGGTCGATGCGCTGCGCAACCGACTGGATTCGCAGGGCGACGACACGGGCGGGGCCGATTCCTGATATGGGGTCGGTCACTGCTGTGCGTACCGGCTGATCACCTCGAGGGCGATGGACTCGTACTGGCGCGCGCGCACCGGCCATGTCCACTCCTGAATCAGGTCGGTTGACGCCTGCGGAAGCGGAGTGCTCAGGGCCTCGGTGAGGCCGGCCACCAATGAGTCGGTCGTTTTCGACGGGCACACCGTGATGGGTGCTCCCTGGTCGCGCAGCAGCTGAGCTCCGGGCACATCGAAGGTGACGACCCGCCCCTGCTCGGAGATGGCCTCCAGCAGCGTCGTCTGGAAGCCCTCGGACAGGGTGGTCGGGTTGACGAGGGTCGATCCCCGCAACGCGCTCCTGACCTCCCCCTGAGGGACTCTGCCGCGTACATCGACCACCTCGGACAGTCCCAGGGCCTCGCAGCGCTCGTGAGCGGCTCCGAGCTGGGCGCCGTCGCCGATCATCTCCCCTGTCGCCGCTATCCCCCTGCTTCGCAGCGCCGCCACGGCGTCCAGGAAGGTCTCCCAGCCCTTGCCGGCCACCATGCGGCCGACGAACACGAGGTGGGCGGGCCTGTCCTCGATGGGGCCGGTGTGCTGGGAAGGTGTGATCGCGTTGTAGAAGACGTCCGCGTGACGAGCGCCGAGACGCTGGGCGAAGGCCGCCGCCTGGGGGGAGACGGCCAGCACCCGATCGGCGTGGCGCAGGACGTAGCGGCCCATCGACAGGTCGACAACGCGCGAGCCCACAGCGATAGGCGCGGAGGGTGTTGCCACGAAGCCGCTTCCGTGCTCCGTGTGGATGACTGGGACCCGGGCGGCATGAGCGGCGCGCAGCCCCACGAAGCTCATAGGGAAGAAGCGCGTATGGGTTGAGACGACGTCAATACTGTGCTCTCGCAGGAAACGTGCGATGGCGGACGTCGTCCCGATCGCGGGGAACGAGATGACGTCGGCAATGGGCAGATACGAGCGCTCCGTGCGAACCCGGATGTCGCCGTCCATCCTCTTGCTGGGCTCCGAGGCGATCGTCAGCACCCAGATCCGGTGACCAAGATCGGACAGGTTGTGAGCCAGATTGGCGATGTGGAGCTCCAATCCCCCCATTCTAGGAGGATAGGTGTTGGTCACCAGTGCGATCCTCAGGCGAGGAGTTCCTGAGCTCGGGACACGTCGGTCGGGAAGGGCGGCATCAGACATCGTGGTGGGCCTCAGCGGATCATTTCTGGGAGACGGGTGTCATGGGGGTGAGTCTGCGGTAGTCCCGGACGAAGAACAACCCCATCACCAAGAGCGCGATGACGCTGGCGATGATCCCCACGACCGTCGGCGCATTCAGGTCGAACTGGCGGGTCAGAGGGCTCGTGATCGCCACGGTGATGCCGGCCGCGGCCACGCCGCCCAGCAGGCAGCCGACGTAGTCGCGCAGACCCAGCAGGATGTCGTTGGTGAACCAGACGAATGCCGTGATCAGGGACAGAAGAAGCGCCGGTTGCACGAGGTAGGCGTAGGGGAGGATGTCGCTTCCGAAGACGAGTCCCAGAAGCCAGTCGCCGGCTACCCAGAAGGCGAGGCATGAAGCCGCCCCGACGGCGATGAAGAACATGCAGATGCGTGCCAGGAGGGCGGCGGCCCTGGGCTTATCCGTCATCATGAGCTCGATCAGCCGGCCCAGCACAGGAGTGTAGAGGTACGTGGCTGTCGCCTGAATGATGACCGCGGGCACCGCGACCGACGCGTATATCCCCAGCGCGTCCGCCCCCATGACATCGGACAGGTGCTGGCGAGGTACGAGGGTGACGACGCTGAGCGCGGTATTGACCATGGCCACGGGGAACAGTCGGACAAAGGTCGGTGTGGCGTCGCGCCAGCGGATCTCGGGGCGGATCGGGCCGAAGCGGCGTGCTCGGGGGATGTCGTAGAACGCCCCGATTCCGATGTTGACGGCGGTGAGCAGCAGTGTTGCCGCAAGCAATGAGTTGAACAGGACGATTCCGAGGCAGAAGGCGACGAGGCCGCCAATGCCCTGGAGCAGGTAGGAGATGCCGATGTAGTCCATCCGCATCCTGCGCTGCTCGGTGGCGTGGAATCCCTCGAGATACGTGACGACCAGCTGGGAGAAGGTGTAAGTCATGATGACGAGGAAGGCGCCGGCGTTCGTGGTGGCGATCGTGTAGACAGCGCCTGCTCCGAGCGCCGCCGCGGAGGCGATGAGCCTCATCCCCAGGTACTCCTGGCTCGTGTGCTCCCCGCGCACGTCTGTGACCTGAACCGTCCTCAACCGGTACTCCGCGATGGGGAACACGAGGTTGGAGATCGACATGGCCAGCGAGAGGATGCCGGCGGTGTCGAATCCGGTGGAGAGGCGGACGGCCGCGATGGTCATCAGCCAGTTGCACATGGTCCTGGTCAGTGAACCGGTCGAGCTCCAGATGAGATTCGTGCGCAGCGGCAGAGGAGGCGGTGCTGCTTCCTCACGGGGTTTCTTCGATGAGATGTTCACGGAATGGGTATGACCTCAGTGAAGGGCCCCTTTGGGACGGGGGCGATGAAAAGTTGTTGCGAACGATGACAGGCGTCGTCGCCACCGGGTGCGGGAACCGCTCTAGGAGACGGGGGCATGGGGGCCCAGGACAACGGTGGAGGCCTGGTGGTTGACGCGTTCCTCCTCGGGGGGCAGCTGCATGTAGTCGCCGTATCCGCGTCTGAGGATCGCGTCGTCATCGTGCGCCGTCATGACCGTGATGTCCTCGAAGGGGACGCGCCTGGCGGGGAAGAGCTCCTCCAGTGACGCCGACCAGCGCCCCGGGTCCTGCGTTGAGAAGTCGCCCAGCCGGCCGGAGGCGCTTGCCTCGTGCCTGCGCGCGGCGCGCTCCCAGCGGCGCTGCAGGGTCGAGGGCCTCACCCGTGCTGCGCGCAGGCTCCAGTGGACGACGTGCATGATGCTGCTGGCGACCTGCTTGAGGGGGGCGCGCAACGGAATATCGGGTGTAGGCGTCCCGAGCAGAAAGAGCAGGCGGCCCCAGACCCAGGTGGCACGAGCCTGGCGCCTGAAGGCCTTCGGGTCGTCGGGGATGGGGTCCAGGGGGAACAGGTCGATGCCCAACGGCATCCTGAACGACCGGTTGCGGGCCACGCCTGGGACGAAGGTCGAGCCGACGAGACCGAGAACACCGAAGGTCCTCGGGTAGTCGGGGTGAGAGCCGGAGGAGATCACCTCGAAGGCCGGGGCGATCACGGCCGGCGCCTCGGCGAGAAAGCGCTCGTAGTCCTCACGGGGCATGCACACGTCGACGTCGTCGTCCCACGGGATGAAGCCCTGATGACGAGCGGCCCCGATCGCGGTCCCCCCGTAGATCACGTACCGGGTTCCCAGAAGCGTGCAGATCCGGTCGAACTCCTTGAGGGCGGCGGTGGCGGCGAGCTGGATCTTCCTGAGCTGCGTCGAATCCTCCGTGGCGGTCATCGACCCGTCCTTTCATCTGCCTGCGGGAAGACGGTGCACATTGTCGCACGCCCGGCCGGCGGCACCAGAGCGCGCATCGCTTCAGTGAGCATCACCGGCGAAGATCGCCGGCACCGCGTCCTCACCGTCCTCGTACCAGGACAGCAGGGCGTCGACGTAGTCGGTGACGTGGCGGTAGTAGGTGAAGACCTCCTGGCCGGCGTCGTCGCCCTCGGCCTCCTTGGCCAGGGCCCACACGTACCAGCACCAGCCGGCGAAGACCACGTAGGACCAGAAGTGGCGGCGCTCCTGAGCAGTGGGGGTGCGGTCGAAGTAGTAGGCGATCGCCTCGTCGGCGCGCCCGACGCGCATCTGCGTGCACACCACCAGGGTCCCGAAGTCGCTGGCGATGTCGGACATGCCGGCGTACTCCCAGTCGATGAGATCGATGTGGCCGTCGCCGGCCACCAGGAAGTTCGGCGGGAAGAAGTCGTTGTGGCTGGGCACCCTCTCGAAGCCGTCCGCGTCGGCGGCGACCTTGAGGCGCATCACCTTGCTGCGCAGCTCGACGTAGTCGGGGACGTCGATGGGATGGTGACGCTCGATCAGCTGCTCGTAGCGCAGCGCCTCCTGGATGTAGTCGAAGTCCCGCTGAAGCGTCCTGCCGGAGGTGTGCAGGCTGCGGGCCATGCGCATGGCCTGCCTGAGCTCGTCGGCGTTGGCGATGTCCAGGTTGCGGGCCTCGGGGACGAATCGGGAGATCTTCCACCCCCGGGCGTCGTCGTCGGCCACGAAGGTCGTATCCAGGCCAAGCTCACGAGCCAGGCGCAGGCCTGCCGCCTCGGCGTGGCGGTCGACGATCTCCTCGGTGCCGACGCCGGGGTGGCGGTAGACGTACTCCTCGCCGTCCACGGTGAAGTGGCACGACAGGTTCGTCAGCCCCTGCTTGAGGGGGTAGAAGCCGGAGATCTCCGTCTTGCGGCAGCCCAGGGCCTCGGAGATGTGGTCGAAGACCTCGGAGTCTACGTTCTCGATGAACTTCGGGTCGAAGGAGCGGATCTCGTCGACCGAGTCGAACTCGTTGATCATGCCCTCGGGGTAGCGGCGCATGACCATGTCGAGCTCCTTGACGTGCTCGATGTAGATCGCCTCCCACAGCTTGGGCGCCGTCTCGGGCAGGTGGTAGACCTCCTCCAGGATGCGCCGGAAGGTGGAGGAGAAGGCTCGGTCGAAGTAGACGTGGCCCAGCATGATCCAGGCGTCGGAGCCCCCGACCTCGATGTCCGTGATCCGATCGCCCGGGCCGGTGGTGATGCACCACTCCTCGGTGGGGCCCTCGACGTACTGGGCCGAGTAGTAGGCCTTGTAGACGTGCGACTCGAAGGGGTTGTCCGTGAAGTAGTCGTCGGAGGAGCAGATGAAGGTGTTCGCCAGGATGTCGCGCACCAGCCACAGGGAACCGTTGTTGTTGCGCGAGACGTAGTCGTCGTTGACGACGATCCTCACGTCGAACTGCTCTGCCAGGTAGAAGAAGTACTCCTTCTTGTAGCCGACGACGACCGTCACGTCCGTGATGCCGGCCTCGTGCAGCTGGCGGATCTGCCGCTCGACCAGGACCTCGTCGCGTACGCGGAGCATGCCCTTGGGGCGCTCGTAGGAGATCGGGGCGAAGCGCTGGGACAGGCCCGCCGCCATGATGACGGCGTTGTCCACCCGGTAGGGCTCCAGGGCGGTCCGGCCCGCCTCGGTCAGGTGGCGCTCCTGGATGTAGCCGGCCGCCTCGCACTCGCGCACGGCGGCGTTGACCCGTCCTAGGGACATGCCGGTGGACGTCTGGATCTGGCGCTGGGTGAGCGCATCGCCCGCCCGCAGGAGGGTGTAGAGCACATCGAACTGCGACTGCGACAGGGGCTGTGCCTGGGCTTCTGCCATCGGATCCACCGTTCGTTCACTGAAGAGGGAAATGCTGTGGTGTTCGAAGATAGCAGGTCAAGAGGTAAAACTGAACTGCTGGGGTGGGGTCATTGAGACCCGTGGGCGGGCGGCGCCGGTTCGCGCCACCCGCCCACCAGTGCCCGAGGTTCTGGTGACCGTTGCTTCGGCTCAGGCCCGCTGGTGCTCCAGCAGGCCCAGGAGGTAGGTGCCGTAACCGGACTTGACCAGGGGCTCGGCGCGGCGGCGCAGACCCTCGTCGTCGATGAAGCCCATGCGCCAGGCGACCTCCTCGGGGGCGCCGATGTTGAGGCCCTGGCGGTGCTGGACGGTGCGGATGAAGCTGGTGGCGTCGGCCAGCGAGTCGAAGGTTCCGGTGTCGAGCCAGGCGGTACCACGGGGGAGGACCTCGACGGTGAGCCGCCCCGCCTCCAGGTAGGTGCGGTTGACGTCGGTGATCTCGTACTCGCCTCGGGCGGAGGGTTCAAGGTTCCCCGCGATCTCGACGACGTCGTTGTCGTAGAAGTACAGGCCGGGCACGGCGTAGGTGGAGCGGGGATGGGCGGGCTTCTCCTCGATGGAGATGGCCTTGAAGTCCTCGTCGAACTCGACGACGCCGTAGGCCGTGGGGTCGGCGACCTGGTAGGCGTAGACGACACCGCCGTCGGGGTTGGTGTGACGGCGCAGCTGGGTGCCCATGCCCGGGCCGTAGAAGATGTTGTCGCCCAGGACCAGGGCGGCGCTCTCGGAGCCGATGAAGTCGGCCCCAAGGACGAAGGCCTGGGCCAGGCCGTTGGGCTCCTGCTGGACGGTGTAGGACAGGTTGACGCCGAGCTGGGAGCCGTCACCCAGGAGGCGGTGGAAGGCGGGGGCGTCGTGGGGGGTGGTGATGATGAGGACGTCCTGGATCCCGGCGAGCATGAGGGTGCTCAGCGGGTAGTAGATCATCGGCTTGTCGTAGACGGGCACCAGCTGCTTGGAGGTCCCCAGGGTGATCGGGTTGAGTCGCGTGCCGGAGCCTCCGGCCAGAATGATTCCTCGCATACTCCAAGCATGACCCATTCGGACGCCGAATGACGCCAGGATCGTCTGATTCGGGGGAGCATGTCCGTGGTGCGCGGCACGTTCGACCGTGCCGTCCCGTCTCAGAGGTGCTGGTGCGGTAGCGCCGATAGACTTCCCCGGTAGGGCGTTGCCAGTGCGGCGACGTCGACGTCGTTGACTACGTACACAGAAGGAGCCATTGATGGGGCAGATCGAGCTGGGCAAGCCGCTCGCCGTCGAGACGACGCCGATTCCGGGGTTCTTGCACATTGACCTGACCGTTCACGGGGACAACCGCGGCTGGTTCAAGGAGAACTGGCAGAGGGAGAAGATGCTGGCCCTGGGGCTGCCCGACTTCGGGCCGGTGCAGAACAACATCTCCTTCAACAACGAGGTCGGGGTGACCCGAGGCATCCACGCCGAGCCCTGGGACAAGTTCATCTCGGTGGCCACAGGCCGCGTCTTCGGCGCCTGGGTGGACCTGCGCGAGGGACCGTCCTTCGGGACCGTCTACACCTGCGAGATCGACCCGTCGGTCACCGTGTTCGTGCCCCGGGGCGTGGGCAACGCCTACCAGACGCTGGAGCCGAGCACCGCCTACACCTACCTGGTCAACGACCACTGGTCGGCCGACGCCCAGTACACCTTCCTCAACCTGGCCGACGAGACGGCGAACGTCCCCTGGCCGATCCCGCTGACCGAGGCGATCCTGTCCGACAAGGACAAGGCCCATCCGCGCCTGGCCGACGTCACCCCCTTCCCGGCACCCGAGGGGAACAGCTAGGAGCCCCCTGAGCGCTGACCCGGACGGCGCCGCGGGCCCGCCTGTGGCTCGCGGCGCCGTCGTCGTCCATCGCGGTGGGACGGGCCCCGCCCTGACGCCCTCGCCTGAGGTGCCGCCTCATCAGGCCATCAGGCATCCTGAGGTCCCGGCCTCCGGCAGCCCGGGGCGCTGCCCGGCCAGGACTGTTTGCGTCGGGTTTCATAGTGAAAATGTCTCCGAACGGTGCTGTCGCAGGCGCGGTTGAGTTCCGCTCCCGGTACGGTGAGGCGCTATGAAACGACTTGAGCCCGCCCGTCAGCAGTATGCCTGGGGGTCGACGACGGCCATCCCCGCGCTCCTGGGCATGGCCGATGACGGTGCCCCCTGGGCGGAGGCCTGGTACGGCACCCACCCGGCCGGACCGACTCGAGTCTGCGGGGACGGGCCCCTGTCCGCACTCATCGAGGCCGAGCCCGAACGCCTCCTGGGCGACGACATCATCTGGCGCTTCGGGCGTCGGCTGCCCTTCCTCCTCAAGCTCATCGCCCCCGAGCAGCCGCTGTCCCTCCAGGTCCACCCCAGTCAGGCGCAGGCGGCCGAGGGCTGCGCCCTGGAGGATGAGGCGGGCATCGCACTGGACCACCCCGCTCGCAACTACAAGGACACCAACCACAAGCCGGAGATGGTTCTAGCCCTCACCCGTTTCCGGGCCGTCGCAGGTTTCCGGGCCCCGCGCCGCGCCGTCGAGGTCCTCGCCGGACTGGACAGTCCTCTGGCCCGGCGGATGCGTCGCACCCTGCGCCTCAACCCCACCCGGTACGGCATCCGGCAGGTCTTCTCCGACGTCGTCTCGGCCGCCACTCGCCCGAGCCCCCAGGAGATCGACGACCTCGTCACCGAGATCGCGGCCCGCTTCGAGGCCGGCACCTCGCCCTCGCTGCGCGTGGACTCCAACGTCCTGAAGATGGCGGCCACCTTCCCCGGCGACCCCGGCATCGCTGCCGCGCTCCTGCTCAACCCCGTCACCCTGCAGCCCGGCGAGGCGCTGTTCGTGCCCGCGGGCAGCGTCCACGCCTACATCTCCGGCCTCGGGGTGGAGGTGATGGCCTCCTCCGACAACGTGCTGCGCGCCGGGCTGACGACCAAGCACATAGACGTCCCCGAGATGCTGGCCTGCGTCGACTACGTGGCGGCGCCCCCGGTGCGGCCGGCCCCCGAGTATCTCTCTCGAGCCACCCGCGCCTACTACGCGCCGGTGGACGACTTCGAGCTCATGGTCACCACCGTGGTGGCCGCCGACGGCCGCCTGCCGGTCCCCGGGCGGGGGCCGCGCATCCTCCTGGCCGTCGAGGGCGCCGTGACCCTGGTGACGCAGACCGACTCGCAGACCCTCGCCCAGGGCGAGGCCGTGTTCGTCGGTGCCGACGAGCGCAGCCTGTCCGTCGAGGGGGAGGGGACCCTCATCCAGGCCGACGTCCCTTAATGGGGTGCCGGTACCCCGCAGGGCGGCCCGTACAGAGCTGCCCGTACCTGCTGCACCTGCATGAGCAGGAGAGTCGTCAGTCGGGCTGAGCCTCGCAGATACCCTCTTGTCGGATCGCGGCCGCGGCGACGTCGTCGCCTGCCTCGGGAGTCAGGACCACCGCCGTGCGCCCGGTGCTCCAGGCGGCCAGCACCCCCAGCAGCGTCTCGGCCGTTCGGGGACGACGCACCAGGGCGGCGCGAGGCCCGTGCGTACCCGGTTCCCCGGTGCCCCCGGCGACGGCCTCGACCTGGGCCACCAGCTCACCCCGCGTCAGCCTGGCGGGCAGTGCATCGCCCAACGCTCCTCCCCGAGCCCCGGTCTCGGTGAGGTCGTTGCTGAGGTCAGTGAGGCAGGGCAGCTCCGCCGAGAGGCTCGCCGGCGTGAAGCGATCGGGATAGGACATGAGATCCGCGGCGCCGTCGAGCACCAGGGCGGGCAGATCGCCCGGCCAGCGCAGCGCCAGGGACGCCGCGGGGACCAGCACCTGCGCCTCCGCCTCCTCGCACAGGTCCTCCGGGCTGAAGGCGACGCTCAGCTCCGGGGTCAGGCCGGCGGCCTCGATCTCCTCACCGGTGCCCAGGAGGACGGTCCGCCCCGCCAGCCACGCCCCGCAGGCCCAGGCCACCGTCCGCCAGTGCGGCGGGAGCCCGACGTGGACTCCGTCACCCGGCGTGGACTCTGATGTGATCAATCCCGCTATCTTGGCCAACCACATGGACAGAACGTGTCCGGTCAACTCGACGCGCTCGTCGTTTCCATAACAATTCAGCCACGGTCTGTCGGCGTCATGAGGGCCTGGAAGCAGCTCTAGCAAGGGGTCGTGCATGGCCCTAGATTGAAGCAGATCTACTGACGTTCAGGAATCTCCCTGGTACTGTCCAGCCGGTTGGACCAGCCTGCTGCCGCGAGGGGTCACCCCTTAAATTCTCTGGAGAGCCGTACTTTTGTTGCTGTCAGGCAGGCCGCGGCTACCTCCCAGGGGATTTGTAGGAAGTCAACATATGGTGTAAGCCAGATGGGGTTCTTCCTTGAGATATCAAGGAATGCAGCGATGGTCACGAGAGGGTGAAGTTTCCCTCCCCGGCTTGACTGGCCTTGTCTCACACGCATGTAATTCTTACTGACAAGAAGCTCGGATCGAAGGGAGGCCAGCATGTGGAACATCCTCGGCGACGGCCCGCTGAAGCAGCCGGAGGAGCCTGACGCAGAGGTGCTCTCGCTCCTCTTCGGCGGTGGCGATGACGTCGATGAGGGACCCCTGGCGTGGCAGGAGCGCGCACTGTGCGCTCAGACGGACCCAGAGGCGTTCTTCCCTGAGAAGGGTGGTTCCACACGTGAGGCCAAGCGGGTCTGCGCGACTTGCGAGGTCCGTGAGGAGTGCCTCGAGTACGCCCTCGCCAACGACGAGCGCTTCGGTATCTGGGGCGGCATGTCGGAGCGCGAACGGCGCAAGCTCAAGCGTCGCGCGGTATGACCCGCACCGGCTCCGCGCAGGGAGCCAGTCGGGTAGGAGCCCTGGCCGTCGTTGTGTCGGCCGGGGCGAGCCCGTTTCTGGCGCAGACACTGACTGGAATCGCCTCGCAGACCTGCCCGCCGGACGTCGTCCTCGTCGTCGACGTCGCCTCGCGGGCCAACGGGCTGGGGGACGGGACTCCGATCGAGGAGCTCGTCGAGAGCTCCGGACTCGACACCGCCAGCGCGGTGCGCGTCGTCCGCGTCAAGGAGGCCAAGAGCTTCGGTGACGCAGTCTCGCGGGGGCTCGCCGCCTACGCCGAGCTCGTTGCCGCCGGCAACCGCAGGCGCCGAGGCACAGGAGCCATGGACGGCGTCGACGGGACGGACGGCTCGGACACCGACGGGTCATCAAGCGGATCGCGCACCTCCGTGCGCGACCTGCTGCTGACCGGATCCGGTCCCATCACCGGCCCCACCGGTGCGCTCTCGCCGATCACCTCCTACGAGCAGCAGCTCGTGGCGCCCGTGCAGGCCAGTCAGGAGACGCCGGAGCACCAGGTGTGGTTCTGGCTCCTCCACGACGACTCCGCCCCGGAGGAGGACTGCCTCGAAAAGCTCCTCACCGCCGTGACCAACGCCCGCTCGGTCGGAATCGTGGGCCCCAAGCAGGTGGGCTGGGACAATCCCGAGCTGCTCCTGGAGGTCGGGCTGCGCGCCACGGCATCGGCCCGGCGCGCCAACGACATCGTCCCCGGCGAGGTCGACCAGGGCCAGCACGACGACCGCAGCGACGTCCTGGCGGTGGGTACCGCCGGCGCCCTCATCGACCGCGCCGTGTGGGAGGAGATCGGTGGCATCGCCCCGTGGCTGGGCCCCTTCGGCGACGGCCTGGAGCTCTCCCGTGCAGCGCGCCTGGCCGGATACCGGGTCATCGTCGAGCCCACCGCCGTCATCCGCCATCGCCGGGCCTCCTACCAGGGACTGCGCCGGCCCGCCCACGTCTCCCACGCCTCTCGGCCCGAGTCCCGCACCGATGCCGAGGCCATCGAGGTCCGGCTCCCCGCACCCGATCCCGAGCGATCCTTCCGCGCTCGCCGCAGCGCCCAGCTGACCAACTGGGCGGCCTTCTCCACCCGGCCCATCGGCCTGCTGCTGACCTGGTTCGTCATCCTCGGGGCGATGCGGGCCGTGTGGCGGCTCGCCTCCAAGGCGCCGGCGCTCGCCCGTGACGAGCTCGGCGCGGCCCTGGCCGTCGCCGGGCGCGGACGCAGGATCAAGGCGGCCAGACGCCGGCTCGCCCGGCACACCAAGGTGCCCGCCTCCGCGCTGGGACGCCTCTACGCCACTCCGGCCGAGATCCGCGGCGTGCGCCGTGACCGCACCCGTCAGGAACGGGAGCGCCGTGCTCGCGCGGCAGCCCCCAGCGAGCTCGAGCTGCGTGAGCTCGCCGCACTGGCCCGTAGCCGACGTCGGACGCTGGGCGCCGTCATGGTGGCGGTGGCGGCGCTGAGCACCTACGGCCTGTCCCGGCTGCTGCTCACCCGTTCTGTCACCGGTGGGGCGCTACCCCTGTTCAACGGCGGCTGGCGGCAGATGTGGGAAGCCGCCTGGACCACCTGGATCGCCACCGGCGACGGCTACCCGGGCGGTATCACGCCGCTGCTGGCGATCCTGTCCGCGCCGATGGCGCTGGGCCAGCTCCTCGGAATGGGGGCCGGCACCCTTGTGCGCGGCCTCGTGTTCCTGGCCGTGCCGCTCGCCGCTCTGGGGGCCTGGTTCGCCGCCGGCACCATGACCCGGAAGGTGGCCCTGCGCGCCTGGGCCGCGCTCGTGTGGTCCCTGGCTCCCGGTCTGCTGCTCGCCCTGGGGCAGGGGCGCCTCGGCGCGCTCCTGGTCCACCTCGTCCTTCCCTGGGCGCTACTGGCCCTGGCCCGCGCCGTGGGCGCCGACCGGCGCGACCTCGTGCTGTCCGGGCTCGTGGGGGCGCACCTGCTCACTGATGACGAACGGGCCGAGCTCGACCGATTCTCCACCGAGAGGGTCACCGACCTGGCCCACCTCGACGAGGAGGCAGCGGCCGAGGCGAGCTCCGACGACGCCCGCGAGGCGGCCGATGGGCCGGTGCATGACTCCGGTGAGTCGGCGGATAAGACGGCGGAGGGCGCCGCGTCGGCCGAGTCTGACGCGGACTCGAGCAGCGAGGCCTCCGCCGACGGTAAGGACGGTGACTGCGGTGACGGCTCCGGCGAGGACCGTGCTGAGGACGATGAGGAGACCGGTCGGGCGGCCTCGGCTCTCGCCACGGCCCGCGAGGTCCTGCAGTCCTTCAGCGTCCCCGACCCTGCCGCCCCGGAGACCGAGGTCGACCTGCCCTCCACCGAGAAGTACGGCTACGGGTCGGCGACGGCCGCCGCCGTCGCCGGACTGCTGCTGAGCGTCGTCGTCGCGGCCGTCCCGGCCACCGCGGCCGTGCTCGCCGTCATCGTCGTCCTGCTGTCGGTCACGACGCGGCGCGGCTTCAAGCTCATCCTCACCCTGGTCCCCATGGCTGTCACCGCCGCCCCGGCCTGGTGGGGCGCGTGGCGACTGGGGCAGAGGGACGGCTGGGCCGAGGGCATCCGGCTGCTGCTGACCGACATCGGACTGCCCGTCTCCGTTCCGACGCCGAGCAGCCTTGATCTGCTGGCCGGCTCACCGATCGCCCTCGACGCGATCGTTCCCGCCGGCGTCCTGAGCGCCGTGGTTCGGGTGCTGCTGCTCCTGGTCCCGGTTCTCGGCGTCGTCGGCCTGTTCGTCTCCCGGCGCGTGCGGGCGGCCCGCACCGGCATCCTCCTGGCCCTCGGCGGTCTGGCGCTGGCGGGGCTCTCGCTGCGCACGCCCACCGGCCTGGGTGGCGATGTCTCCGGAGCCGGTCTGACCCCCGTGACCGGGTGGGCCGGGGCCGGAGTCTCCCTGGCCCTGAGCGGATTCCTCACCGCGGCCCTGCCCGCCGGGGAGACCATCTGGGACATGGTCAGCCGGCGCGCCGCCCACGGCCGCAGGGCCCTGGTGCGCAGGAGCCGCAAGGATGCTGAGACCGCCTCCTCCGCGAGCGATGCGCCGCGTACGGCAGCCGCCGGCTCACGGCGGATCACGGTGGCCCTCGCCGTCGCCGCCTGCCTCATCCTGCTCGCCCCGGTGATGGTCGGTGCCGCCTGGTCGCTCCAAGCCCACGGCGGCAGCAACCCGCAGGTCATGGCGCTGCGCCCCACGACCCAGCAGGTTCCCATCATCGCCGAGCAGTTCCAGAGCTCGGCCACGGCGGGTCGCGTCCTCAAGCTCACCTCCACCTCCGAGGGCCTCCAGGCCACCATCTGGCGCGGACCCGGCACCCAGGTCAGTGATGTCCTGCCCGGTGCGGTCAACGCCGAGACGCGCAGCCGAGCCGGCAGCGCCCTGGCCGACCCCCGCCTGAAGCCCACGGCCGGTCGGAGCGCGGATCTGAGCACGGCACCCACGGGCCAGGGCCTGGTCCTGGAGGATCCGGCCGACGCCGAGCTCGCCCAGCTCGTCACCCGCGCCACCGCCGGACAGGACAAGGATGTCGCCGATGCCCTGGCGGCACACGGCATCGCCGTCGTCCTGCTTGCGGACAAGGACGGCGACGCCGTCACCGCTGAGGCCCGCGTGGGCCTGACCTCCACACCCGGCCTGGAACAGCTTGCTCAGACGGCCTCGGGCAACTCCTGGCGAGTCACCTCGTCGGCCCACCCCGACTCGGCCCGCCTGAGCCTCATCGACGACGGCGGCGATGTCACCACGGTCGCCTCCACCGGGGCCGGCCCCGGAACCCGCACCCGGATCCCCGCCGGTGCGAGCACCCGAACCCTTGTCATGGTCGAGCGGGCCGATGCTGGATGGAGGGCCACCCTCGACGGCCGCCGCCTCGAGCCCACCACCGTTCCCGGCCAGGACGGAGGCTGGAAGCAGGGCTTCGCCGTCGGCCCCGAGGCCGGGGAGCTGGTCGTGACCCACGTCCGCCGGTCCACCTCGCTCCTGACCTACACGATCTGGACCGTGTGGGCCCTGACCCTCGTGGCAGCGCTGCCCCTGCGACGCGGAAAGGAAGTGGCCTCATGACCCGGCCCCACGACGGCGACACCGCGCGCCACTTGGAGCGCGACGCCGAGAACGACTCGCCCACCGACCCCCGGCCCGGTTCTGAGAGCCACGCCGACCAGCGCGACTCCGATGCGTCGGAGCGCCACGAGACCACTCCGGAGACGGACCAGACGGACCAGGCCGACGGCGCGCTCACCGCGGCGGATGAGGCCGGTGAGGAGCACCGCGCCGACTCCGGGGGCGAGCGCTCCGAGGACTCCTCCGAGGGCATCGACAGCGCCGACGCAGCTGACGCGGCTGACCCGGTGGACAACGACAGCGAGGAGCCGATCGAGTCGACCGGCGCCGATGCCTCTGTCGAGACCGACGGCCCCACCGACGCCGAGGCTCCCGGGCGCTCGAGGTCGAATGCCTCCTCCGGGGAGCCTCCGGCCGGCTCCAGGCGGCACCGCCGCAGCGTGGGGCAGTCGATCGTCCGCGGCGTCGGCATTCTGACCTCGATCGCACTCGCCGGCGCCATCGGCGGTCTCACCTGGTGGGGGCACGCCACCCCGACGGCGCCGACCCCGCAGCTCCAGGCCCTCAGCCTGGCCGAGCCCGGAGCCTCGACCACCTACGTGTGCCCCCATGCGCCCACCAACACGCTGCGGGGCACCGACGTCGGCGCCATGGAGTCGACCGCCACCCTCATCCCTGCCGGCGGGGCCGAGGCGATCCAGTCCGCCACCTACGCCGACCAACCCGTCCCCACTGACGCCACCACCTCACTGAGCACCGCCGAGGGCGGCATCCTCGCCCTCGTCCCCGCCGACGGCCAGGTCGCCAACGCCGTCGGATCGGTGACCACCCTGACCCAGAGCGGTGACCTACGCGGGCTGACCACCGCCCCCTGCGCGCAGCCGGCCGCCATGTCCTGGATCGTGGGCGGCTCCATCGCGGCCGGCTCATCGGCCGAGCTGCGTCTGACCAACCCCGGCGCCACCCCCGCCACCGCGAAGGTGAACCTCTACGGATCCATCGGACCCCTCAGCCTGCCCAGCAACGGCGAGGTCACCATCCCCGCGGGCGGCTCCTCCTCCCTGACCCTGGAGACGAAAGGCAGCCAGGACCCGCGCATCGCCGTGTCCATCGAGGCCGATGGCGGTTCCGTGGTCCCCACCCTCGTCACCGAGTCCCTCGACGGGGAGACGCCCGCCGGCACCGACGTCATCACCCCCGGAGCCGCCCCGAGCACCGACCTCGTGGTCCCCGGAGTCGAGATCGTCGAGCCCGCCTCCCAGGGGGAGGTTCCCGATGCCACGACCGGCGCGGACTCCTCCGACAGCCCTGCGGTGCGCATCGTCAACCCCGGGCAGGCCCCGGCCACCGTGTCGGTGACCATGCTCGCCAAGGACGGGGCCCGCCCACTGGCCGGGGCCCAGTCGGTGACGGTCGACGCCGGCTCCGTCTTCGATATCTCTCTGGCCGGCGTGCCCGCAGGCACTTACGGGGTGCAGGTCACCTCAAGCACCCCGGTGGGAGCGGCCGTGCGCATGGTGCGCAGCGCCGCCGAGTACCCGGAGCGCTCCCAGGCCCTCATCCACGACCAGGCCTGGGCGCAGGCAGCCCTGCCGGGTGCCGCCGACTCCGGCCTCCTGGCGGTGCCTCGCGCGTCCTCCCTGACCTCCGCGGTCACCGTGGCCAACAGCGGGAACGACGCCACCGTGACCCTGTCCTCCCTCGACGGCTCCTGGAGCCAGGATGTCGCTGTCGCCAAGGGCAGCGCCACCGCCGTCGAGGTCCCGGCCGAGGTCGCTGCCGTCCGCCTGAGCGCAGGCGGGCGGGAGGCCTCCTCGGGGACGTCGCGCACGCCGAGCGGCCTGGCCGCCGCCACGATCGTGACGGCTCAGGCCGGAGGGGATATGGCCGGCACGCTCATCTCCACGATTCCCGCCCAGCCCGACGCCGCCGTCCAGGCCCAGCGTCGCATCCTGTTGGGCTGAGGACTCGTGCTCATCAGCCCGTTGCCGAGCCGCGCGGATCTCGCGCGGCCCTGCGGAGAATCTGTCCGGCCACTTGAAGGATGTCGGTCCTGGGCGGGGAGGAGGGCCGCCCCCTCACAGCCTCGAGTCGGGATCAATCTCCTCGGGCCGGCGCCCCAGCATGAGGGCCACCTGCTCGACGACGACCCGGCGCACCAGGTCGGCCAGGTCCGCCTCGTCCGTGGCCCGTGAGGCCACCGGGCGCCGGTAGATGACGACCCGCGCCGGCAGTCCCGCGCGCGGCTCCGCGGCGAAGCCACGCCCCAGCACCACTGAGCGCTCCCACGGCGCCGGATCCGAGGGGGGCACCTCCTCGACGGCGAACTGGATCTGGTTCACGGTCGGCCAGCGCCTGGCCAGATCCTGGGCCGAGTCCACGACGAGCTCGTCTAAGCGCTCGGCCCGGGTGCGCCAGGCCGGTAGGTTCGGCGGCAGGAGCGGACCGCGCAGCCCCCGACCGTGACGATCACGACGCCTGGCCCGACGCCGCGCGGCCTCAGCGGCGGATCGCGGCGGAATCGGTCCGGGCGAGAAGGGGAACAGGTCGGTCACGTCCGTCAGCCTAGGCGCCGTCTGGATGACCGCCGGGCAGCGGCACGGTAACCTGCGGGCGTGAGAAGAGTCCGACACTGCCGCAAGCCCGGCTGCGAGCGTCCAGCCGTGGCCACCCTGACTTCCGTCTACGCGGACTCCACCATCGTGCTGGGGCCGCTGGCCACCGAGGCCCAGCCCGAGGCCTACGACCTGTGCGAGAAGCACGTCTCCTCCTTCACCGCCCCCCGTGGCTGGCAGATCATCCGCCTGGCCACCGAGTTCGAGCCGGCGCCCCCCAGTGAGGACGACCTCCTGGCCCTGGCCGACGCCGTCCGCGAGGCCTCCCGCGCCCCGCGCCCCGTCTCCTCACCGGCCGAGCACCGCCCCCGACTCGGAGCGACCGCCCCGCTGCCGCCCCCGCCGGAGGTCGCCGAGGACGAGATCCTGCGGCGCGGCCATCTGCGGGTACTGCGCGGACAGAAGGACGACGCATGAGCCCGCGTGCGGACGACTCCCGCTCCGAGTCGGGGGCACCGGTCCTGACCGGAGCGCTCCGGGCCGCTCTGCGCTGCCCTCTGAGCGGGGAGGAGCTCATGAACGGCGTCGACGACTCCGGCCGCCTCGCCCTCATCTCCCAGACCGTCGGTCTGGCCTACCCGGTGCGCGACGGTGTCCCGATCCTCCTGGTCCATGAGGCGCTGCGCACGTCTGTGACGGCTTCCGAGCCCCAGTCCTGAACCGGGACCGCCCCTCCACGAGAGGCATCCCCGGGGCGGTCAGTGCCGTCGTGTCTCCCTGCCGATCCCGTAGGGCGGGCGCGCCATGTCGTTGCGCACCTCCTCCTCCAGGCGTCGGTCCCGGGTCTCCAGCACCAGCTCACGATTGCGTCGCTCGGTGAGCACCGCGGCGAGGAACCGTTCGGGGTGCGTGCCCGGGGGCGGCGGAGGAGAGACGTATCCCTGGACATGGGACGCCAGCCCGAGCCCCAGACGGGAACGGGAGGCGGGAGTCAGGGAGGAGGCCCGTTGCAGGAAGGTCCGCGCCGTCAGGCTCAGCTCTCCGGGCAGACCGCGCAGGTCAGTGCCCGCCGCCCACTGGGCCAGCTCCGGCGGCATGAGCAGGGGAGGGGGCGTGGCGGAACGGTGACGGTCGCGAACCACGTAGGTGCCCGCCAGCAGGTCCCCGAGCCGCTTTCCCCGCTTGGAGACGATGCTGATGCACACAGCCGGCATGGCCCAGGTCAGCCAGATCTCGACCACGGCGAGCAGGGTCCGCACCAGGCAGTGACGCAACCTGACGGTACCGCCGTCGTCGCGAACCACCCGGGTCCCGGTCACCATGCGCCCCAGGCTCCGGCCCCCACTGAGGAGCTCAACGAGAAGGGGGATGACGACCATCCAGGCCAGGGCGACCAGGGCGATTATCGCCCTGACGAAAGCGAGGTTCTCGCCTAGTCCTGGCCCGTCAGCGGTCGCCAGGACCACCACCCCGAACATGGACAGGGCCCCGCCCAGGAGGTAGGCGGCGTAGTCGATGATCCCCGAGGTGATGCGATTGACAACCGTTGCGGGGACGACCTCCAGGGCGACGGCCTCACCGGTGACCATGAGCTCGCGCTCGATCATCCGCTCGGAGGATGTGGACGACTCGGTCACCATGACAGACTCCTTGCGTGGATCTTGATGCCTTCGCTGTTGCGCACCGTGATCAGTGGGAACGTCTTGACGCGCTCGTGGCGCGTCGCCACCTCAGTGGTGCTGAGACCGATGAGCTCGTGGCCCTCTACCGCACCTGCGCCCGCCACCTGTCCCGGGTGCGTTCGGCGGCACCGGATCCACAGCTCATCGCCGAGCTGTCCTCCCGGGTGGCGACTGCCCGCGGCCGTCTGACTGGGACGCGGGAGGTGCGCACTCACGCGGTTCGCCGGTTCGTGCTCCAGGTCGTGCCGGCCGCCCTCTACCGGATCCGTTGGTGGACCTGCGGGGTCATGGTCGTCGAGATCGCCCTGGCCGTGGCGGTTGGTGCGTGGACCCTGCACAGCCCCGAGGCCATGGCCTCCCTGGGGACCCCCGGGGAGCTGGACAAGTACGCCCACGAGTCCTTCGAGTCCTACTACTCCACCTACTCCGCCCGGGACTTCGCCGCCCAGGTGTGGACCAACAACGCCCGGATCGCGGCGATCTGCGTGGCCAGCGGGATCACGGGGCTCCTGCCGCTCTACTTGCTGTACCAGAACGCCGTCGCCCTGGGGCAGACCGGGGCGGTCATGACCGACCACGACATGCTCGGCGTGTTCCTGTCGCTCATCTCCCCTCATGGGCTGCTGGAGCTGACCTGCGTCTTCATCGCGGGCGCTGCGGGGCTCAAGCTGTTCTGGACCATGCTGGTTCCCGGCCCCCGCAGCCGCTCCATCGCCCTGGCCGCGGAGGGGCGAGCCCTCATCACGGTGACCGTGGGCCTGACCGTGGCCCTGGCCGTCGCCGGCTTCATCGAGGCCTTCGTGACTCCGGCACCCATTCCCTGGCCGGTCAAGATCGCCATCGGCGCCGGAGCGCTGGCGCTGCTGTGGGCCTACACACTGATCCTGGGACGCTCCGCCGTTATCGGCGGGGTCACCGGTGACCTCGAGGAGGATGAGGCCGGCTACATCCGGCCCGAGGTCGGCTGACCGGTGCGCCGTCGTGCGCCCGTCGACCGGGCGCCGGACGCCGATGCTGGTACGTATCACAGTCGCCCCGCCGCCTTGAGGTCCAGGTAGCAGTCGGCCAGCGCCGGGGCGAGTCCCTGGTCGGGCGCCTCGACGACCTCCACCCCGCCGCGGTGCAGGCGGCGACGGACCGCCTCCAGCTCCACCAGGTCCTTCTCGGCCGACGCCGCCACGTAGACGGAGTCGGCGTCGTCTCGCGCGGCCCGCAGCTCCTCAAGCTCCGGGTCCAGAGCCGAGGCGAGGACGACCGTGTGGTCGCGGGCCAGCGTCGTCAGGGTGCGGATCATCACCGCGTCCCCGCCGCTGCCGTCGAGGGCGGAGATGACGACGACCAGGGCTCGTTGCGAGAGCGCCGTGCGCACCCGGGAGGCCAGCATCGTCCAGTCCAGCTCGGTCAGGCGGGGCTCGACGGTGGCCAGGTGGTCGGCCAGCGCGTTCATGAGCACCGGCCCGGAAGTGCCCCGCACCTGGGCGCGGACGGCGTCGTCCAGTGCCATGACGTCGACCCGGTCGCCGGCGCGGGAGGCCAGGGCGGCCAGCAGCAGGGTCGCCTCGATCTGGGCGTCGAGCCGGGGCGCGTCCCCCAGACGGGCTGCCGATAGCCGGCCAGAGTCGATGACGATGAGGACACGCCGGTCGCGTTCGGGACGCCAGGTGCGCACCAGGACCTCGCCGCGGCGGGCGGTGGAGCGCCAGTCGATGGAGCGCACGTCGTCGCCGACGACGTACTCGCGCAGGGAGTCGAACTCGGTTCCCTCGCCGCGCACCATAACCGCGCTGCGCCCGTCCATCTCCCGCAGGCGGGCCAGGCGCGAGTGCAGGTGACGCCGTGACCGGAAGGCCGGCAGCACCCTGACGACCGCCGGCACCCTCAGGGAGGCCTGACGCCCCGCGATCCCCAGGGGGCCGACGACCCGGACGGTCAACGCCCCCGCCTCACGGTCCCCTCGGCGCAGGGGGGTCAGCACAGTGGAGTGCCGACGCCGCTGCCCCGCGGGGATGTGCATCTCGCCGCGCTCGTGGGTCGCCCCCGCGCTGGGCGGCCAGGCGTCGCGCAGCAGGACCCGCATCGTGCGCCGGCCGGTGTTGGTGACTGTCAGCGTCGAGGTGACGGATTCGCCCAGCCGCACGCCGTGCGCCACGGCGCGCGAGGCCCGCAGCAGACGGGGCGAGGGCGCGTAGACGACGTCGATCACGACCAGGAGCAGCACGACGCCGGCCCAGCCCAGCGCGGTCGCCGGGCGGGGGACGAGGAGGACCAGGACGATCCCCGGAAGCAGCGCCCACACGGCGCGCATCGTCAGGAACATGCCTCTCCTGTCATGAGTTGGTCGGGTGAGTCGGGTGAATGGTCGGGGCGGCGCGTCGGCCGGGCCCTCAGCGCGGAACCGGGACGGTCCTCAGGACGGACTCGACGACCGACTGGGGGGTGACGCCCTCCATCTCGGCCTCGGCGCGCAGCTGGATGCGGTGACGCAGGGTCGGCAGGGCCAGTGCCTTGATGTCATCGGGGGTGACGAAGGATCGGCCCGCCAGCCACGCCCAGGCCCGCGACGCCGCCAGGAGCGCGGTGGCGCCACGCGGAGAGACCCCCAGGGCCACCGACGGCATCGAGCGGGTGGCGCGCACGAGGTCGACCGCGTAGGCCAGCACCTCGGGGGTGGCCCCCACGGTGCTCACCTGGGTACGGGCCAGCGCCAGGTCCTCGGCGCTGGCCACCGCCTGCAGCCCGACCGAGAGCAGGTTGCGTGGGTCGAAGCCCGAGGCGTGGCGGGAGAGGACCTCGATCTCCTGGGCCCGTTCGGGAAGAGGCAGCACCAGCTTGAGCAGGAACCGGTCCAGCTGGGCCTCGGGCAGCGGGTAGGTCCCCTCGTACTCCACCGGGTTCTGGGTGGCGATCACCATGAAGGGATCCGGCAGGGCCCGGGGCTCGCCGTCAACGGAGACCTGGCGCTCCTCCATGGCCTCCAGCAGCGCCGACTGCGTCTTGGGCGGGGTGCGGTTGATCTCGTCGGCCAGGAGGAGGTTGGTGAAGACCGGCCCGGCCCTGAAGGAGAACTGGGCGCTGCGGGAGTCGTAGATGAGGGAGCCGGTGACGTCGCCGGGCATGAGGTCGGGGGTGAACTGGATGCGCTTGGTCTCCACGTCCAGCGCGGTCGCCAGGCAGCGCACCAGGAGGGTCTTGGCGACCCCGGGAACCCCCTCGAGCAGGACGTGCCCGCCCGCGAGCATGGCGATGACCAGGCCTGTCACCGCGGCGTCCTGGCCGACGACGGCCTTGCCCACCTCGCTGCGCACGGCCACGAGCCGCCTGCGCGGGTCGGCCCCGGCGCTCTGGTGGGCGCTCGGGGCTCCCGGGCCCTGGGGGGCCGGAGAAGGCCGGGCGTCGCCGCCTACGCGGCTTGTGCCGCCCAGGTTGCTGGTGGAGTCGGTGCTGTCCGTGCTCATTGGGAGTGAACCTCGCTCTCGAGTTGGTCAAGCTGAACTGCCAGGGTCGCCAGGGCCCTGTTGCTGGTCGGTGGCGGACCGTAGAGGAGAGAGTCCACCGTGGACGGATCGATTCCGGAGGCCTGGGCCACAGCCGCCACCAGGTCGCGGCGCGACGTCCCGGGGGGCAGCCCCAGGGCGGTGCCCAGGCGCAGCGCGGCGCCTGAGCGCAGCGCCTCGGCCGCACGAGGGCGGTCCGAGCCCTGTCGGTAGAGACGGCCTCGCGCCAGTGTGGTCTCGGTGGAGCGCACGACGACGGGCAGGTCCTCGGTGATGAGCCCTCCGAAGCGACGCCCCTGGACCACGGCCAGGACGCCTCCCATGAGGAGGAGCTGAAGGATGAGGACCGGCAGCCAGGCGGGCGTGGACGGAGAGTTCCACACGGAGGGGGCCTCGATGTGGCTGCCGTCCAGCCACACGACCTCGTCATGATGGCCCAGCATGCGCACGCTCAGGGCGGCGTGCCCCTCCTGAGCCAGGTGCGCGTTGGTCGCGGGCCCCGGATCGGGGAGAACCCTCAACCTGGCACCGCTGGGAAGGGCGTCGGTGGCGTAGGCGTAGCGGTCCTCGCCGACCGGGAAGCAGCCGACGGCGTCATCGTCGTCCTGCAGCGACACCGAGGCCTGTGCGCCGGCCAGCGCCTGGGCCGCCTGGGCGTCGTCGTCGGCGCACTCCGCCTTCAGGGTGGTGGAGGCCGGGGCCGCTGAGCCCTTGCTGGCCATGTCCGTCAGCCCGTCCAGGGCGCTGCTACCGCCCTGGGCGCCGATGACGACGACGTCTCCGGCCGAGCGGGCCAGGGACTCCCGCTCGTCCTGGCTGAGGCGGTTGGCGTTGACCACGGCGATGGTGGCCCCGTGACGGCTCGCCGCCAGCGCTGCGGAGGTGTTGCCCACCTTGCTCACGGAGATCCCCTCATGGCGCAGCAGCTCTGCGAGGGCCATCGTTCCCGACGCGCCGGGGTTGTCGATGGCCAGGGGGGTATGCGAGGTCGTCGGCCTGGTCCACAGGGTGACCAGGGCGGAGATGAGGATGAGGGTCAGGGGGACGAGCACCGCACGCCAGCGGCGCCACCGGTGGGACCAGTGCGGGCTGGTCACCTGGTCGGTGGAGGCCTCCGACTGGGGAGGGGACGGTGGCGAGGTCCGGGTCGACGAGCTCATGCGGGCGCCCCCGGGAGCGTCACGGGGGCGCCGACGAGTGCGTCCTGACGGTCGACGGGTACGGTGACCTGGGCCACCTGCTCGGCCAGCTCGCGCATCTGCTGGTCCTGGGTCCGGGTGGAGACCACCCGGCCGTAGAGCACGGCGTCGAACAGGTGCGCCGCCTCGTAGAGCGGGGCCACGACCGGGTGCTCGCCGAGGGACTGGTGCGTGAGCGCGGCGGCCTCCAGCGCCGTCATGCCCGGGTACTCGTCGATGACGCCGTGCTCATCGAGGGACCGGATGATGGCCCGGAATCGCTCGACGACGGCGGTGGCGAAGTCGGCCCGCTCGGCCGCCTCGTCCGCGGCCCGGGTCAGGGTGGCGGCGTCGCGGTCGTCGGTGAACACCGACAGCGGCGCTGTCCTGACCCGGCGTGCCGAGGTGAGCCGGGTGGTCAGGAGGATCAGCAGGGCGATGACGGCGGCGCTGATGGTGACGACGATCGCCGTTGACACCCAGGGCGGGACCCCGGGGACCAGGCTCTGGGTGTCCAGGAGGTCCAGGATCCATTGCCAGAACCGGTCCCACAGATCGGGGTGGTCCTGGTAGATCTCGCGGGAGAGCTCTTTGGTGGCCGCCCGACGAGCCTCATCGGCGTCGGGCGTGGCCGGTGCCTCGGCGCCGAGCGCGCCGATGGTGCTGATACTCACCACGAGCGGCTCACACTCCGGCGGCGCGCCGCAGCTCGACGTCCAGGCCCTCGGAGCGCATCCGCAGATCGGTGTAGATGAGGGCGACCACGGCGGAGTCGAAGGGCATGGTGACGGCCTGGATGAGGCTGGAGACGAGCACCGATCCGGCCAGGACGGCGAGCATCGCGTTGGGTGCCATGAGCGCCAGTCCCTGGGTCACGAAGTTCAGCGCGGAGGAGGCCGCCCAGCTGACGACGCTGATGATGATCGTCGAGAGCAGCCGAACGCCGACGACTCTCCAGAAGTAGCCGCGAGTCAGGGCCCAGGAGCGGGAGATCCCCTCGAAGACGCCGATGTTCTCCAGGATGAGAGCCGCCGGCGCCAGGCACAGCTTGCAGCCCAGGGCGAAGAGCCCCAGCATGAACGCGAGCGTCGCCACGACGAGCCCGATGATGGTGAGGACGATGAGCCCGGCGGAGCCGTCATCGCCGCCGTTGGCGATCACGCTGCTCATCGGCAGCCAGAAGACGCCGACCCCGATCGCGATGAAGACCACTGTCGCAACACCGAGGATGATCTGGATGATGATCACCTGACCGATGAGCGCCCCGACACGTGGCTTGGTGCGCTGCCACACGTCGCTCAGGGACGCCTTGCGGCCCAGGATCGTGCGCGAGACGGTGACGATGAGCAGGCCGGTGAGGATCGAGGCGGCGAATACCGTCAGCACACTGGTCAGGCCGGTCTGGACGACCAGGCCTGCTATCGATGACCAGAGCTTGTCCAGATTGGCCTCGATCTCGGCGTCAGTGAGCTCTTCCGAGGTGGTGACGCCCGGCAGGCTGAGTCGGGAGAAGAAGAAGGCGAAACCGCCGGCGGAGATGAGGCCCATAATGCTCATCACCACTAGTGAGGGGACGAACATCGCCTTGGGATTGGCGCGCAGCGACTCGAAGGCCCCGCCGAGGATCTCCCCGATGGACAGCGGACGCAGCGGGATGATCGCCGGCTTGGGGGCGATGACCGACGAGTAGCCGGTGTAGTCCGTGTAGCCGGCAGAGCCGGGGTACGGCGTGTA
Organism: Actinomyces sp. Marseille-P3109; assembly: GCF_900323545.1. Lineage (NCBI taxonomy): Bacteria > Bacillati > Actinomycetota > Actinomycetes > Actinomycetales > Actinomycetaceae > Actinomyces > Actinomyces sp. Marseille-P3109. The sequence continues at coordinate 1,833,606 of NZ_OOHN01000008.1, read as the reverse complement.
GCCGGGACCGTAACCGCCGGATCCGGGGTTACCGGGGCCGTATCCGCCACCCGGTCCGTATCCCGGTTGGCCACCGGCTGGTGGCGGTGGGTATCCAGGGGCTGAGCCCGGCTGGCCCACCGGCGGTGTCTGGTAGTTGCCGTAGCCGGACTGCGGTGATCCCTGCGACGGGTAGGGGGATGCCCCGCTGAACGTCCCGGAGTCGGGGGCCTGCCATCCGTCCTGGTCGCCGCCGACTGAGCCGCCCGCCATGGCGGGGGCCTCACCGCTCGCGTTGCTGCTCGGGTCGAGGTTGTCGGAGTGGGGGTCGGTGCTCATAAGCCCATGCTGTCACGTCTGCCTGCGGCAGCGCCCTCCCTCTGGAGGAGGAAATCGTGCCGGGAGGAGCGATTGAGCCGCAGGTGCGCCCCGAGGGGACGTCCGGCGAAGATCACGGTTCGGCTGCAATATTCCCGGTTCCCAGGTGCGCCTGTACCGTTTTTTCCCGTAACTGAAGGGATTCTCCTAAAATCCTGAGGAAAGTGTGAACGCCATCCCAGTGTCCTAGATGTCCCTTGGCTCCCGGGGCTCATGCCAAGATACGGGCTATGAGCACGCGCATTCTGGTCGTCGACGACGATGCATCCCTGGCCGAGATGATCGGCATCATGCTGGAGTCGGAGAGCTACACGCCCACCCTTTGTCATGACGGGGCCAAGGCCCTGGACGCCTTCCATGAGGTCAACCCCGACCTCGTCCTCCTCGACCTCATGCTCCCGGGGCTCGACGGTGTCGAGATCTGCCGGCTCATCCGCTCCGAGTCCGACGTGCCGATCATCATGCTGACCGCGCGCACCGACACCCAGGACGTCGTCGCCGGTCTCGAGGCCGGCGCGGACGACTACGTGACCAAGCCCTTCAAGTCCAAGGAGCTGCTGGCCCGCGTCTCCACCCGCCTGCGCCGCACCAACCCGGGCGCGGCCGAGCACGTGCGCGCCGGGGACCTCGACATCGATGTCGCCGGTCACCAGGTCAAGCGCGGTGAGTCGGTCATCGCCCTGACGCCTCTGGAGTTCGAGCTGCTGGTGACCCTGGCCCGTTCCCCCTGGAAGGTCTTCACCCGTGAGGAGCTCCTCAGCCAGGTGTGGGGTTATCAGCACCCGGCCGACACCCGCCTGGTCAACGTCCACGTCCAGCGCCTGCGGGCCAAGATCGAGAAGGACCCCGAGCGCCCCTCGATCGTGGTGACGGTGCGCGGTGTCGGCTACAGGGTCGGCGAATCCGCGTGAGCGACGGCGCATCGGGCGCCCTACAATGAACCCGATGCGTAATTCAGTGGGCACGTCGATGGGCTCATCGGTGGGCACTGCGGAGGAACGGATCGTTCGGCGTCTGCCCCTGCCGGGGCTGCTGCGCCGCAGCCTCGAGGTACGCATGGTGTGTACCGCCACCGTCATCGGCCTGCTCCTCATCGTCCTGCTGCTGACCTTCGTGACCGACCGGATCCGGTCGGAGGTGTTTGCCGACCAGCGCGACGTCATCCTTGCCGATGCCGCGCTGCGTGCCAGCGTCGCCCAGGCCGAGTTCGACTCGACCACCGCCGTGACCGTCGACGAGGTGTCCGCCACCGCGGAGCAGCAGGTCAACGTTGCCAAGGACTCGATCTCCTCCTCCGGCGGCGTCGGGGTCCTCATGCTGCGCAACCAGGAGGAGACCTCCACAACAGTGGTCAACGACCTGGAGACGGACACCCGCCTGCGCTCCCTCATCACCGATGAGATGACCAAGGCCCTTGACGAGGGCGGGGCCCGCTCGCAGCACTGGCAGTCGGTGGCGGTGCCCAACGCCGAGGGCGGCACCGACCCGGGCCTCATCGTGGGGACCCGCGTGAGCCTGCCCCTGGCCGGGGAGCACGACCTCTACCTCGTCTACAGCCTGGCCAGCGAGCAGCGCATCGTCTCCCTGGCCTCGCGCAACATCACCATCGGCGGCCTGGGCTTCCTGGCCATCCTCATCGTCGTGGTGTGGGCCTTCACCCGTTGGGTGCTCAGCCCCGTACGCCACACCGCCCGGGCCGCCGAGCGCCTGGCCTCCGGGCTGCTGGCCGAGCGCCTGAGCATCGAGGGCGAGGACGAGATCTCCACCTTGGCCAGGTCCTTCAACCACATGGCGACCTCTTTGGAGGACCAGATCGAGCGGCTGGAGTCCCTGTCCAAGGTGCAGCGCCTCTTCGTGTCCGACGTCTCCCACGAGCTGCGCACCCCGCTGGCCTCCATCCGCCTGGCCACCGAGCAGATCCAGGACGCTCGCGAGGAGATCTCCGACCCCTTCGCCCTGCGCAGTATCCAGGTGCTGTCCAGCTCGGTGGACCGCTTCGAGACCATGCTCACCGACCTGCTGGACATCTCCCGCATCGACTCCGGCAACGTCAAGCTCCGTCTGGAGGAGGTCGACCTCGCCCAGGTCGTCGACACCGTCATCGAGACCACCCAGTTCCACTTCGACGCCACCGGCACCGAGCTGCGCCTCCACCTTCCCGAGGAGCCTGCCACGGCGGAGGTCGACGTCACCAGGGTGGAGCGCATCATCCGCAACCTCGTGGTCAACGCGCTTGAGCACGGCGAGGGCAAGCCGCTGGACGTCACCGTCGCCGTGGACGCGGACGCGGTGGCCGTGCGGGTGCGCGACCACGGGATCGGGATGAGCCCCGACATCGTCGCCAAGGTCTTCGACCGCTTCTACCGCGCCGATCCCTCCCGCAAGCGCAGTCTGGGAGGCACCGGCCTGGGACTGTCCATTGCCATGGAGGACGCCCGACTGCACGGCGGACGCCTGTCCGCCTGGGGCTGGCCGGCCGACGGCGCCTCCTTCCTCCTGGTCCTGCCCCGCACCCAGGGGGCCGACGGCGGCCCGGGCCGGCTGGCCGGCCCCGGTCCTCTCGATCTCGTCCCCCAGGACGCGCCGGCGGTGGCTCGCGCGGGGATCCTGGCCGACGAGGACTCCTCCTTCTCCCCGGTCGGCCCGCTGGGGCCCGCCCCGGCCACGCGCCGGGCGCGCCAGAGCGTCGTCCTGGGAGACATCCCCCTGGCCGGGGAGAGCCACGACGCGGTCACCGAGGACGTCGGACGCGTCGTCGTCGTCCTGCCGGGGCAGGAGCCGGCCACCCGCACCCCCGAAGAGGTCGATGAGGAGGGCAGGCGTCGATGAACCACCACGTGAACCACTCCGGGAGCGGCCATGGGAATGGTCGTGGACGTCCGCTGGGCGCTGGGCGCCGGTTGACCCGCCGCGGTGCGCTGGGGCTGCTGTCGGCCACCGCCGCAGGAGTCCTGGGCGGGTGCACGGCGCTGCCGACCTCCAGCGGGGTCAGCCGCTCCGGAGTGGCCGCCTCCGACACCAACGCGCTCATCGAGACCGCCCCCGGGCCGGGTGAGGGCGATTCCGCCGAGGACGTCGTCAACGGCTTCCTGCGTGCCGCCATCGCCGGGTTCTCCGACGACTTCGCCACCGCCAAGCAGTTCCTCACCGAGCGCACCGCCACCCAGTGGAAGCCCCTGGAGACGGTGAGCGCCTACAGCGGCTCGACCGAGCCGCAGGTCTCGGTGGCGGCCGACGGTGCCTTCACGGTGACCTCCGGGCAGGTGGGGGTCCTGGACTCCCTGGGTGTCTTCACTCCGGCCCAGGAGGGGGCCACCTATGTCGGTGAGTTCTCCCTGGCCACCAACTCCACCGGCCAGTGGCGCATCGTCGGTCTGCCCCACGGGATCCTGCTGCCCTTCTCCCGGCTCATGCAGAACTTCGCGGTCAGTGCCCTGGCCTTCCTGTCGCGGGACCGGACCAGGTTCGTCTCCGAGCTGAGGTGGTACCCGCGCAGTTCGCAGGCCGACTCTCTGGTCTCCGGGTTGCTCGGAGGGCCCTCCGCATGGCTGAGCGATGGGGTCTTCAGCCTCATCCCGCGCAACGCCGAGCGCGCGAGCCGGGGCGTCGTCGTCGAGGCGGGGACTGCCACCGTCCACCTGAGCGCGGACTCCGACCCCGCCTCGGAGGAGGCGCGTCGGCTCATGGTGGCCCAGATCGAGCAGAGCCTCCTCCAGATCAGCGGCATCGACCGGGTCCGGGTGCTTGCGGGCACCGTCGACCTCGGTTCGGCCGCCCAGCTGACCCCGATGGCTCCGGAGGTCGGCGGCGTCGTGGGGATGTCGGAGGGCGCCGTCGTGCGCGGTACGGGTTCGAGCCGCGTCACCCTGGCGACCGATCGGGCCCTGGGGACCGGCGATGCCCGCAGCCCGAGCCTCGGTGCGGACGGGACCGTCTACGCGCTGTCGGCCTCCAGCCTGCTGCGTCTGCCTCAGGGGCAGGACTCCGCCAGCGTCATCCTGTCCGTGGGGGACCCCTCCGCGGGCGCCGGGGGACTGGGCGCGCCGCTGGGAGACCGGCACGGCTGGGCCTGGTTGCTGGCCGAGGGGCAGCTCACCGCCGTCAACGGCTCGGGGCAGCGCGCCTCCCTGGAGTCATCCTGGCTGCAGGAGGCCGCCATCGCTGCCTTCGACCTGTCCGTGGAGTCCGAGCGGATCGCCGTGCGGCGATCCGACGGCCGGGTCGCCGTTGCCGTCATCATCCGGGAGCAGGACGGCCGCCCCAAGGGGCTCGGGCCCGCTCTGGAGATGCCTCGCGCCGGTGGCGCGGGCACGAGCGGCATCTCCTGGTGCGCCCCTAACGCCGTGTGCGTCCTGGCCGACAGCAGCGCCGAGGGGAGTGGCGTGCCCGAGGTGCGCCTCGTCCAGATCGGCGGTGCGGTCAACACGCTCGTGGGTGTGAAGGAGGCCCATTCCGTCATCTCCGACCGCTCCGAGGAGTCCCTCCTCCTCATCGGCGACGGTGGCAAGACCTGGCAGCGCCGTGGGGCGACCTGGAGGGTGATCACCTCGGAGGTCGCCGACCCATCCTTCCCGCTTCCCTGAAACACCTGCCCTGAGACAGTCCGGGTGCTCCCGGCCCGCAGGGGCCGTGGAGCACCCGGAATCAGGGTGAGGGCGGGGCCTGAGGCTAGAGAACCTGCGCGTCCAGGCGGATGACGCCGTAGGTCCACCCGTGACGGTGGTAGACGGCGCAGGGCTGCTTGGAGGACTTCTCGATGAACAGGTAGAAGGGGTGTCCCACGAGCTCCATCTGGTTCAGGGCCTCGTCAACGGTCATCGGATTGGCCTCGTGCAGCTTCTGGCGCACGATCACCGGGGAGTCACCGAGCTGGGCCTCGACCGCGACACCGGGCTCGGTGGGAGCGGAGGGGGAGTCCTCGATCGGCGCGTCACTGGTGTCGGGGATGGCGGGCTCATCCGGGACTGATTCCGTCTGTGGATCCTCGCTGGGAGCCGCCACGGTGTGGCGACGGCGATGGTCCTTCATACGGTCCCGAGCCCGGCGCAGGCGCTCGGTCAGCTTTCCCATGGCGATATCAAAAGCGGCGAAGCGGTCTGAGGAGGATGCCTCCGCCCGGATGATCGGGCCCTTGGAGACGACGGTGATCTCTACTCTCTCGGCGGTGTCGGCCTGACGTGGGTTGCGCTCGTGGGTGACCTCCACCTCGACGCGCTGGACCCGGGGGTCGAACTGCTCTACCTTGACGGCCTTGTCCTCGACGTAGTCGCGCAGGCGAGAGCTGATCTCGGCGTTACGACCGACGACGGTGATATCCATGGTGGAACCTCTTTCTGGGCTCGTGGGCCGGTCCAGATGGACCGTGTGCGACAAGTACCCGCCACATCTCACGGCGGGTTGGGACTGGTGTCATCACCTCCTGTCACCTCGCGAGGGGCCCTCATGCACCGAGGCGGGAACCCGACGGACTGTCCTTGTCGACGACGGGAATCACCTGTGCGTTGTGCCACACAAGGTACACCATATGGAGCTGTTCACGCCTCCTTTTCGAACGTGCCGCGGCCTTGAGGAGCCCCCTGATCGCCGCAGGCGGACAAACCCGTGGTGGAGGAGGGGCGGCTCTCGTTGATGGCGGCTTCAACGGGGGCTCGATGGTGATCGTGGTGGCTCTGCCGGCACCGGAACAATCGGCGGGAGCCTGTTGGCGCCCAGCCGGGACGGTGCCGGCCGCCGCGGCAGGCTCCGGCTGGTGGTTCTGACCGGGACCATGACGGACGCGCGCGCCGGAGGCGGGGCGGCGGCCAGGACCAGGGCGCCCAGCACCCGGCCTCCAGCCCCCTCCAGCGCCCGGGCGCATGCGCCCAGGGTGGCCCCGGTGGTGACGACGTCGTCGACCAGGAGGGCCGGCAGGCCGGTGACGGGGGTCAGAAGACGTGGGGCCGTGGCGCGATTGCCCCGCCGTTGACGCGACGAGCGCCCGGCCTGGTGCGCCCCGCCGCCCCGGCGACGCAGCAGGTCCGCGCTCAGGATGAGAGGCGGGGGCGAGTTGGTCCGAGTCGGAGGTGGTGACTGCAGGGGCGCGGACGAGGTGGGGGCGAGGGAAGAGCCGCCCGTCCGCTCCCGATGAGCCCACCGCTCGGCGATGCCCTGGGCGACGGCGTCGGCCAGCTGCGCCGCCACCAGCCGGCCGCGCAGCCGGCGGGCCATCCTGGAAGGCGCTGGAACGACGAGCAGAACCGGGGCGGCCGGGGTGGTGGAGCGGCCGGGGCCGGAAACCGAGTGGTATCCGGGACGGTCCCCGGGCGGCCCGGCCCAGACCTCCGCCGGCGGGTGCGCGTGCGCCCAGTATCTCCCCAGGCGCCGGCCGGCCCGCGCCATCGCCTCGGCCAGGTCCTCCCGGGAGCCGTTCTTCCATCCCAGGACCATGGCGCGTATTGGACCGGTGTAGGTCGCCAGTGCCAGGACGTCGAGGTCACCGGCGGCGTCGGCGTGCTCCACGATGAAGGGCTCTCCCTCGAGCAGCTCGCGGCACTGAGGGCACAGGGTCGTCTCCCACCGTCCGCAGCCCGCGCAGCTGGCCGGCAGGCCGAGCGAGAGCCCCAGCGCGAGTCCTGCTGAGAGCCCGAGCGACAGCCTGCGCGGCGGGCGGGGCCCGGTGGCGCGGTCAGGTCGGCACTGGAACAGGTCAGGCATGCCCTCCACTGTGAGAGCAACGCGGCCGCGTGGCACGCTCGGGCGCTCGCGGTCCACAACGGGGTGCGATGGGTGATCGTCTCCGTAAGCTGTGGCCCCCTGCCAGGCCCGTACCAGACTCGTATCGGTCCTGTGATGGTCCCGTGGCGGGGCCGTGTCCTCGGTGGGAAGAATCTCGGTAGTGGGAAGACCGCTGTCCACGTAGGTCCACTAGAGTACGGAGGCAGGTAGCTCGTGAGGCCTGTGCCGATGACCGATCCGGCTGAATCGGCCCCGCCTCATCGCGGCTCTTCGCAACAGACGTCCCAAGGGAGAATGCAGCGTGTCGATCGTGGACCGGATCCTTCGCATTGGCGAGGGCCGCACCCTGAAGAAGCTTGAAGCCATCGCCGACCAGGTCGAGGCCCTTGCCGATGAGTTCAGCGAGCTCTCCGACGCCGAGCTGCGCGACATCACCGACGAGCTCAAGGAGCGCTACCAGGACGGGGAGACCCTCGACGACCTGCTGCCCGAGGCCTTCGCCACGGTGGTGGAGGCCGCCGATCGCGTGCTCGGCATGCGCCCCTACCACGTCCAGATCATGGGCGGTGCCGCTCTCCACCGCGGCAACATCGCCGAGATGAAGACCGGTGAGGGCAAGACCCTCGTGGCCACGATGCCGTCCTACCTGCGGGCCCTGACCGGAAAGGGCGTCCACGTCGTCACCGTCAACGACTACCTCGCCGAGTACCAGTCCGACCTCATGGGGCGCGTCCACCGCTTCCTGGGACTGACCACCGGCTGCATCCTCGTGGGGCAGGCCCCCGCCGAGCGCCGCGAGCAGTACGCCTGCGACATCACCTACGGCACCAACAACGAGTTCGGCTTCGACTACCTGCGCGACAACATGGCCCAGCGCCCCGAGGACCTGGTCCAGCGCGGCCACGCCTTCGTCATCGTCGACGAGGTCGACTCCATCCTCATCGACGAGGCCCGTACCCCGCTCATCATCTCCGGGCCCGCCACCGGGGACGTCAACAAGTGGTACAAGGAGTTCGCCACGATCTCCGAGCGCCTGCGCGAGGGCAAGGACTACGAGGTCGACGAGAAGAAGCGCACCGTGGGCGTGCTGACCCCCGGTATCGAGCGGGTCGAGGACTACCTCGGCGTCGACAACCTCTACGAGTCCGAGAACACCCCCCTGATCGGCTTCCTCAACAACGCCATCAAGGCCAAGGAGCTCTTCCACCGGGACAAGGACTACATCGTGCGCGACGGCGAGGTCCTCATCGTCGACGAGCACACCGGTCGCGTCCTGCCCGGCCGCCGCTACAACGAGGGCATGCACCAGGCCATCGAGGCCAAGGAGCGGGTGGAGATCAAGGCCGAGAACCAGACCCTGGCCACCATCACCCTCCAGAACTACTTCCGCCTCTACCCCGAGGGCTCCCGCTCGGGCATGACCGGTACCGCCGAGACCGAGGCCGCCGAGTTCGCCGGCACCTACAAGATCGGCGTCGTCCCGATCCCCACCAACAAGCCCATGATCCGTGAGGACCAGCCGGACCTCGTCTACACCACCGTCGAGGCCAAGCTCGACGCCGTCGTCGACGACATCACCGAGCGTCATGAGGCCGGCCAGCCGGTGCTGGTGGGTACCACCAGCGTGGAGAAGTCGGAAGTCCTCTCCGAGCGGCTGCGCGAGCGCGGCATCCCCCACGAGGTCCTCAACGCCAAGCAGCACGCCCGTGAGGCCGCCGTCGTCGCCATGGCCGGCCGCAAGGGCGCCGTCACGGTGGCCACCAACATGGCCGGGCGCGGAACCGACATCATGCTGGGCGGCAATGCCGAGCACATCGCCGTCACCGCCCTCAAGGAGGCCGGCCTCGACCCCGAGGAGAACGCCGAGGAGTACGAGAAGGCCTGGCCCGAGGCGCTGTCCGCCGCCAAGGAGGCCTGCCGGGCCGAGCACGACGAGGTCGTTGAGCTCGGCGGCCTCTACGTGCTGGGTACCGAGCGTCATGAGTCGCGGCGCATCGACAACCAGCTGCGCGGACGCTCCGGTCGTCAGGGGGACCCGGGCGAGTCCCGCTTCTACCTGTCCATGGAGGACGACCTCATGCGCATGTTCGCCTCCGGGCTCGCCCAGCGCATCATGTCCTCGGGCGCCTACCCCGACGACGTCCCGCTGGAGTCCAAGATGGTCACCCGCGGCATCGCCGGCGCCCAGCGCCAGGTGGAGTCACGCAACTACGAGATCCGCAAGAACGTCCTCAAGTACGACGACGTCATGACCGAGCAGCGTGAGAAGGTCTACTCCGAGCGCCGCCGCGTCCTGGATGGCGAGGACCTCGAGCCTCAGGTCGAGGCATTCCGGGCTCAGGCCGTGGCCTCCATCGTCAATGCGGGCACGGCCGAGGGCCGCCCCGACGAGTGGGACCTGGACGCCCTGTGGGGCGAGCTCGGCCGCCTCTACCCGGTGGGCCTCACCCAGGACGAGGTCGTCGAGGCCCTGGGCGGCAAGGACTCGCTCACATCGGAGAGTCTCATCGACGAGCTCAGCGAGGACGTCGCCGTGGCCTACGAGGACGCCGAGGCGCGTATCGACGCCAACGCCCTGGCCCACGCCCAGCTCGGCGAGGAGCCCATGCGCACCCTGGAGCGCCGCATCCTGCTGGCCGTGGTGGACAAGCGCTGGAGGGAGCACCTCTACGAGATGGACTACCTCAAGGAGGGCATTGGGCTGCGGGCCATGGCCCAGCGCGACCCCCTCGTGGAGTACGCCAACGAGGGCGCCCGCATGTTCCGGGCCATGATGGAGGGGATCCGCGAGGAGACCGTCGAGCAGATCTTCGCCAACGTCAACCGCTTCGACGCCGCCGCCCAGCGCGCCACCGAGGACGGCACTGCGGAGGCCGCCCAGGCGGTCGCCAAGGCCAACGCCACCGCGGCGGCCGGCATCCGTGTGGGCGGGGCCGCCGGCCAGGGCCGGGGCACGGTTCTGGGGGACACGGGGCAGGCCTCCATGGAGCAGCGGATCACCTACTCCGGTCCAAGTGAGTCCGGTGACGAGGAGGAGCGCTTCGGCGCCTCCTCGCGCAGAGCCTCCAGCTCCGGCTCGTCGGCCTCGGGCGGCAACCGGGCCGAGCGTCGTCGATCCAAGAAGAAGCGCCGCCACTGAAGCACGGCGAGAGCTGACGTTACCGCCGTCGATCCCGTCGGACCTGGTAGACCGCCAGGATCCGGCGGGATCACGCGATCTCCAGGCCGGTGAGGATCCAGCGCTCGCGCAGCAGCTCCAGGCGTGCTGCCGCGGCCCGGACCCGGTTGCCCTCCTCCAGGAGAACGGTCGCCTCGCAGGCCCCCGACATCGTCAGCTCGGTGCGCACGCTGCGAATGCGCGGGCGCTTCGACGACGGCCGGTGCCCCAGGATCCTGGAGGCCAGCCCCGCCCTGCGGGCGAGTGCGTCGAACAGGGACGGACTGGTCCACCGGGCCAGGTGGTCCACGGGACGCAGCCCCGCCAGGACCTCGCTGGCCGCAGTCACCACGATCGCGGCCGTGCGTGAGGCGTCGGTGCCGGCGCCGGCCTGCCTTCTGGTGAGGTGGTCGTGAGACTCGGTGTCGCCGGGCTCGTTGACGGGCTTGCGGGGCTGCGTCCCGTGGACCACCTGGCCCGGTGGACCAGTCCGTCCCTGGTGCGGTGCAGAGGGGTGGCCTCGCGGCGGGCGGGGCGGACGGCACGAGTGGCTCGAGCTGCGGTGGCGGTGACAGTCATGGCGGGCTCCTGGGAGTGCGATGGTGCCTCATGGGCACGGAGCTGGAGGTGGCTGGAGGTGGATGGAATTGGCGGTGAGGCGGTGAGGCGGTGGCCCGAGGCCGTGGTGGAGTCTCATAGCCCTGCGGCTGGGAGATGCTTCATCTCGATGGGTTCTGGCCTCCTGTCGTCGTGCTCGGCGGTGCCAGGGGGCTCGGAACGGTCAGCACCGTCCCGGGGCGGATCAGTGACGGGTTCGCCCCGATGACATCGGCGTTGGCGTGATACAGGGCGGGCCAGCTCCTCGCGATCTGTGCGCTGCTGGACCCGGCGGGCAGGAGACGGGCGGTGATCGACCACAGGCTCTCGCCGGGCAGGACGGTATGAGTGCGACCCGACGACGTCCCGGGACCGGAGGCGGGTGATCTCTCCCCGGATGTGCCGGGCGGCGTTGAGCCGGCTGCGTCGCCAGGGCCGCTCGAGCCGTCCGGGGTGGTCGAGGGGGCCTGAGACGGCGGAGACGCGGACGAGTCGCTGTGGGATCCTGAACCGTCCGGATCGACGGTGGGGGACGAGTCCCCGTGGCCGATGGGGCCCGACGACGACTGTCCGTACTGCGGTGACGGCGTCGGGGACTGGGAGGGTGAGGCGGGTGCCGAGCTCGTGGGCCTCCACCCCAGGTCGTCGCTGCCGGTGGCCTCCTCGGCGGCGAGGGCCGGGGCCGAGGACAGGGAGACGACCAGGGCGGAGGCCGCGATGCGTCGGGCCGCCGGGGCTCCCCACCCATCAAGAATCCTGGCGGCCAGTCCGGGAACATCGGTCTCGTGGGTCGATTGGGGATCGTGGGAGGCGGGGAGTGCGAGGAGGGCCAGTGCGGCCGAGGCTACGTGCCACAGGGCGCCCAGGGCGCCGATTGCGCAGGTCCCAGCGACGACGGCGTCGGACAGGTGGCCCGTTCCCCAGGACTGTGGCGGGACCTCCAGCAGGCTCGCCGTGGCGCTGCGGGCCGCGTGTCCCAGAAGCAGCAGGACGATGCCGGACACCCCGGCCAGTAGTGCCAGCTGTAACCGTGTCCCCATGACAGCCCCCATCGCCAATGATGATGTTTGATGATGTTAGGTTTACTCTGATGCTGTCCTCATGTCAAGGTGAATGGCGCGCTGTCTGACATGGTGTCTTCTCTTTCAGGGAGTCAGTGACTCATGGTGACTTGTGGCGACTCGCAGAGACTCACTGCCGCGGGTGCCCATGGCCCGGGGGCGGGGCCGGGGACAAGCGGGTGGGCGCAGGGGTGAGCGGCTTTGCACGGAGCGCCGAGTGTGATGAGGTGAGGACATGGACTGGGACCTGATGCTCGCCGACCTGGAGAGCAGCTTCGATGCCGAACGTCGTGCGGACCTGGTGGCGCAGAGCGCCGAGCTGGCCGAGGCTGAGCACGCCTCGATCGAGGTGGTCGATCGGCTCCGAGGGTCGGTGGGGCGTCTCATCCACCTGCGCACCCGCGGCGGCGTGCCCGTTGATGGCGTCGTGACCCGGGTCGAGCCCGCCTATGTCCTGGTCGACGAGGGGGAGGGCCTGCAGGCGATTGTTCCGCTGGCCGCGGTGGCGACGATGGCGGTGCTGGCCGGCCCTGCGCCCCGGGACGACCGCCGTCGGCCCACGTTGGGGGCGCTGCTGCGTGAGATCGCTCGGCGCGGTGCGCGGGTGCGGCTGGTCCTGGGATCCGGAGAGGTGGTGGGGCGGCTGGTCCGGGTGGGCTCGGACCATGTCGATGTCGCCCTCGACCCTGAGGGCGGGGTCCGTGCGCGCCGCACGCCCGGCGCGGGGATCATCAGCGTCATGACCGCGGCGATCGAGGTGCTGCGCAGTCGCTGACGTCTGCTTCGGTGTGGAGGTGTCGTAGGGGTGTCGGGAGAGCGGCTGGAGACGGTGCGGCGGGTGTGCTCAGGACTCCTCGTCCTCGACCCAGCCCGCGGCCACCATGGCCCGGGTCGAGGCGAGCTGACGCTGGATGTAGTCCTCGAGGGCCTGGTCCTCGATGCGCCAGAGCTTGCGGGCACCGACCTGGATGGCTGGGAGGTCTCCGGTACGGATGAGGGCGCGCACGGCCTGGGCGGACAGCTGGAGCTGCTCGGCGACGTCGGCGATAGTCAGGAATCGTGTGCTCATAGAACGATGATCCCACTGCTTGTCCCTCTCCACAATTCTCAAAGAAGGTTGTGGATAACCGTGAGGTATCATTTTATCCTGACGATGATTGCAGGCGATCAAGGAGGATTCCCGTGACATCATCTCGCAGTGCGCACTCCCGAGCGGTGCCCGAGCGTCCCCGTGGTGGCCGATGGCGCCGCCCCGCCTGGAAGGATCCGCGCATGGCCGGGGGAGTGGTCCTGGTCGCCGCGGCCGTGGCCCTGGGAGCCTGGGCCGTCGACGCCGCCGCAGACACCACCCGCGTGTACGTGCTCTCCAAGGACGTCGCCCCCGGGGCCGACCTGACCGCCGACGGCGTCCTCACCGCGGTCGAGGCTCATCCCGGCACCGATGCCTACGTCGAGGTCGGACACCTGCCCGACGGCGCTGTGGCCACCCGCTCCATGAGCAAGGGGGAGCTGCTGGCGGCGGTGGCCGTGGACAGCAGCCGGGAGCAGGCGCTGCGGCCGGTGGTCCTCAACGTCGCCTCCAACCTGCCGGCCTCGACGAAGGTCGGTGACTACGTCGACCTGTGGCTCGTACCCAAGGAGAGCGCCGTCGGCAGCCCTTCCACCCAGGCGCCCACCACCGGTCAAACCGACCAGGCCGGGCAGGAGCAGACCGGTGACGGCGGGGCCCGCCGAGTGGCCACGGGACTGGTCATCGCCTCGGTCGGCGAGGTCAACAAGGGGCTGATCTCCGCGCCGAGCACAGGGGTGGAGGTCAAGGTTCCCGAGGACTCCCTGGCCGCCGTCCTCAGCGCCGTCGGGCAGGAGGGATCACTCGTCCTGGTTCCCACCGGCCAGGAGGCGCCTGCGGAGAAAGCGTCGTGAGTGCCCCGGGCGCCGGGATCCTCCTGGCCCTCAGCGGCGACGACGCCGACATCCTGCGCGCGCTGAGTCAGTCGGGAAGCGGACTGTGCGTCGTACGCAGGTGCGCCGACCTGCCCGAGCTGCTCTCGGCGGGCATGGCCGGGTTGGCGTCCTTCGCTCTGCTGGACACCGGGTTCGACGAGATCGACCGCACCGTCCTGGACCGGCTCGGCCGTGCCGGCCTGAGCGGGCTGCTCCTGGTGGAGGCCCGCGAGGAGGAGCGCTGGCGCAGCGCGGGGTGGCCGGTCCTGAGCCGCGACTCGGCCCCCAGCCGCATCCGCTCCGTGATGCAGGACCTCGTGCGCCGCGGCGCGGCCGGCACCGGAGCGTCCTCACCGGCCTCCTCCATCGCGGCCGGGACAGCCCTTGATGCCCCAGCACGCCCGGCGGCAACGAGCAACGACTGGCTGAGCGCCGCCACGCCCCCGTCACCCGCTTCGTCTGCGCCGACCGCATCGCACAGTGCCGCGCAGGAGACCGCCCGGCTCGAGGAATTGTGGCGGCAGTCTCCCGGGCCGGACGGAGCCGGGGAGGCGCCTGCTCCACCCGGCCCCATGTCCTTCGCCCCCGGTCCCGGTGCGTTCGCGGGTGGACCCTCGGGGCCGGGGCGGGCGCAGCGCGCAGGCGAGGGCTCCCCGGAGGACTTCGCGGTGCCGCCGTCGGTCGCGCCGGGCAGGTCGCACACCGTCATGGCCGCTCCGGGTGCCGCGGGTGGCTCACACCCCGGCTCTCAGGCCTCGGCACCCGACGGCGGGCGCGGGCGGATCGTCCTGGTGTGGGGGCCGCACGGTGCCCCCGGGCGCTCAACCGTGGCCGCCTCCCTCGCTCACGGCCTGGCCGCCTCCGGCGGGGCGATTCTTGTCGACGCCGACGTCGAGGCCCCCAGCCTGGTCCAGATCCTCGGAATGCCGGAGGACTCCTCGGCCCTGGCCGGAGCCGCCCGCCTAGCCACCCACGGCCGGCTCGACGCCGAGAGCTTCCAGCGGGTCCTGGCCCCGGTGGGCGATGGGCTCTCGCTACTGGGAGGGCTGGGACGGGCCGGGCGCTGGCGGGAGCTGCCGCCAGCCTCCATGACCGAGGTCTGGCTCCAGTGCCGTCAGGCCGCGGCCTGGACCGTCGTCGACGTCGCCGGTGGTGTCATCGACGACGACGTCGACGACTTCACGCTCGAGCCCGGACGCGGGGCGGTCACCGCGGACCTGGTGTCCCGCGCCGATGTCGTGCTGGTGGTCGGCGGGGCGGACCCGGTGGGTGTGCGCCGCCTGCTCCAGCTCCTGGACGAGGTGGGCTCCTCCGCGACGCCCAGCGGCCGGGTCGAGGTCGTCGTCAACCGGGTGCGGGCCTCGGCCGCCGGGCCCTCTCCCCAGCAGGCGCTGCGTGAGGCCCTGGCACGTTTCGGTGGACTGGAGGACATCGTCCTGCTGCCTGATGACGCGGCGACCGCCGATTCCTGCCTGCTTCAGGGACGCAGCGTCCTGGAGGGGGCGCCCGGCAGCTCGCTGGGGAAGGCGCTGAGCGCACTCGTCGATCGTATCGACCCGCAGGCCGGTGCCGCCCGGAAGGGCAGCTCCTCGCGCCGGTCGCTGCTGCGCCGCCGTAAGAAGCGTGACAAGGCCCATGGCTCCGCGGGCCGGACCAAGGCCGAGGCCAGGGCCGCCAACGGGAGGAGGCGCTCCACCACGCGCAGCAGGGGCGGGCGGCGGCGGCGCGGCGACGGCTCCCCGGCGGCCGGCGCCCACATGCCGGCTCCTGGGGCGCCTCACTCCACTGCGCGCGCCCCGCAGCCGTCGCAGCGGCCTGTACCGCCGTCGGCCCAGCCTCCGACTCAGCCGCCGTTGCCGCCGCAGATGCCGTCGCGCTGGGAGGGGCCGGGCCTGAGCCGCGGGGTGGGGCAGGACCCGAGCCCGAGCCCGGGAGGCAACCGAGGCGGCCGCGAGGGAGGCGATGACGGTCCTCCGGCGCCGCCAAGAACGGGGCGCCATCGGTACTGACTCCCGGCGCGGGTGGCCGTGCGGTGCAGGGCCTCCCTGCCCTTGCGGACGTGCGCTTCGGCTCGGCTTCCGGGGCTCCGGTGCAGTCCGAGCGCAGCGAGGCGCGGCCGTCAGTCCCGTGTCCTCCGTGGTCCACCGGGGCAGGGCCGGTGAGGCAGACTGGGGCCATGCGCATCTACCTTCCCGCCACCGCCGCGCACCTGCGCGTCGCCGTCCTCGGCTCGCCACAGGAGCCCCTCCTGGCTCACGCCGCCACCCCCGCCCTCGCCCACGCCCTGCCGGAGGAGGACGAGGAGGGGCTGGAGGTCTCCGCCTCGCTGTGCGCCGCCGATGCCTCCCTCGTGCTGCTGGCCGAGCCCGGCGCCGAGGGGCTGGCCGACCGACGTATCGTCATCGCCGCCGACGTCGACGCCGAGCACGTGCGTGAGCTCGCCGTCGAGGGGGACGTCCTGCCCGGCACCGTCGAGGTGAGCGCCGAGATCCCCTGGGATGACGTGGCCGCCCTGCTCGTGGACGAGGCTGAGGCGGAGGCCGACGTGCATGCCGCCCGGCTCGGCGACGAGGACGCCTTCGAGCGTGCGGCCGAGGCCGACCTGCTCTGGTACGACGTCACCGAGCGCGAGGCGCTGGCCAGCAGCCTCGGGGTCTGATGCTCCATCGGGCGATGGCAGGACGACGACGCAGACTCCGTGTCCCATCGTCGAGCCTGTTGCCGGCGTTGTGCGAGGTCCGGTCGCCAGTGCCAGTGACCAGTTCCACGGCGCCCTGTCTTGCGTGAACGGGTGCGCCACTGGGTATGGTGCTCTCTGCCAAAGACCGCAGGTCTCCCGCTCCGGCGGGACCAAGCTCACTTGAGGTGAGGCCGGCGCAGGTGAGAACGTGACCCCTTCCGGGCGTGCCCGGAAGCGAGCCCCGTGCCCACCGGCGCGGGGCTTTTCCAGTGGGTGGGCCCTGCGGCATACCACGGAAGGAGGGCCCATGGCACGGCCTGACAAGGAAGCAGCCGTCGCTGCTCTGGCGGACAAGTTCCGCCAGGCTGACGCGGTCCTGCTGACTGAGTACCGGGGACTGAGTGTCGCCCAGCTCAAGGAGCTGCGTCGTTCCCTCTCCGGTAACGCCGAGTACACCGTGGTGAAGAACACGCTTGCTGCGATCGCTGCCCGCCAGGTCGGGCTCGAGGGCTTCGCCGACGACCTCACGGGCCCCTCCGCCCTGACCTTCGTCACCGGTGAACCGGTTGAGGCTGCCAAGGCTCTGCGTGACTTCGCCAAGGACAACCAGCAGCTCGTCATCAAGGGCGGTGTCATGGACGGCGCCGTGCTGTCCGCCGACGGCGTTGACCAGCTTGCCTCTCTCGAGTCCCGCGAGGTGCTGCTCGCCAAGACCGCGGGCGCCGTCAAGGCGTCCCTGTCCAAGGCTGCGTACCTCTTCGCCGCACCGGCCTCCCAGGCCGTGCGCACCGTCGACGCCCTGCGCGAGAAGCAGGAGACCGCGGCCTGAGGCCGCACGCGTCATCCACCAACCCTGCGCGCGCAGGAACCAGATAAGGAAGGAACGCCCATCATGGCGAAGCTGACCACCGAAGAGCTCATCGAGCAGTTCAAGGAGCTCACCCTCATCGAGCTCTCCGAGTTCGTCAAGGCCTTCGAGGAGACCTTCGACGTCACCGCCGCCGCTCCGGCCGCCGTGGCCGTTGCTGCCGCCCCCGGCGCTGCCGGTGGCGAGGCCGCCGCCGAGGAGAAGGACGAGTTCGACGTCATCCTCGAGGCCGCCGGCGACAAGAAGATCCAGGTCATCAAGGAGGTGCGCGCCCTGACCTCCCTCGGCCTGAAGGAGGCCAAGGAGCTCGTCGACGGCGCTCCCAAGCCCGTCCTCGAGGGCGCCAACAAGGAGGCCGCCGAGAAGGCCAAGGAGCAGCTCGAGGGCGCCGGCGCCACCGTCACCCTCAAGTGAGCTTCTCCCCGCTGCCTGACGTGGCCTGAGAGCCGTCGACGGCCGGGGGAGCCCAGCATCACCGGGTCCCGCCCACCACCAGGTGGGCGGGACCCGGTTGCGTGCCGGGGCGGGGGTGTCGTCGTCGGCGTGCTTCAACACCGTCGAGCGTGGGCGGGTGCGGCGGCATCCCCGCCCAGGTGCTGGATAGTGCGCGTGCCGGCGGGCTTGACGGTGACTGAGGACGTACTTTTGTCGTGAGGACTGCGATTCGTGGTGAACGACTGGTGTCTGGGCGTCGTCGTCTTTGAGAAGACGCAGTCCTCATGGGGAAAGTACGTCGCCGATGGCGGCGACGACGCCAGGTGCAAGGGGAGGTGGCAGGGTGCGGGGAAGGGACGTGGCAGGGTGCGGGGAAGGGACCTGTGGGGGCGGATGCCGGGATCCAGGAGGTGCGCGGGGACGGGCGGCGGTCCGGTCGGTCTGGTGCGGCGGCTTCGCGCGGTGGCTTCGGCAGTCGTCGGCGATAGGCAGTGGTGGGTAGCGGTGGCCAGCAGCGTCAGGCAGCGGCAGTCACGCAGCAGCAGGTAAACGGCGACAGGTGTTGGCGGGCAGCGGTGGCCAGCGGCAGCCAGCAGCGTCAGGCAGGGGCGGGCATCGGTGAGCAAGTGGCGCGGTGGACAATGGCCGCCCGGGAGATCACGCAGGAGGGCCCATCCGAGAACCGAGCGTCGAGCGGGATTCAGGTCACGCGGAGGGCACGGGCGGGGCAGTATGCGCGACTGTGGTGGGAATCGCAAGGATCGGGTGAGAATCGGCGTGGAGTACTTGACGCCGGCCGTGTACGCTAGCGCTTTGCGTGCATTGTGTGTATTGGTGCGAGGAGTATCTGCCCTCCGCGCGGGCCCCGGCCCCGCGGAACCCCGGCGGGCGCGAGCCCGACTCCGCAGATTCTACTCAACCCGGTGCCCGCGGTGCGCGTTGTGTGATCCCCGATCTGAGGGAAGGATCCCCCTTTGGCTGCCTCGCGCACCTCTGCACCCACTGCTGCTGACATCGCCGCTCGTACCGCGTCGCGTCGTATCAACTTTGCCAAGATCGCCGAGCCCATGCAGGCTCCGAATCTGCTCGCCCTCCAGACCGAGAGCTTCGACTGGCTCGTCGGCAACGAGAGGTGGCGCGAGCGGATGATCGCCGCCAACAAGGCGCACCCAGGCTCCCTGCCCGAGACCTCCGGTCTGGAGGAGATCTTCGACGAGATCTCCCCGATCGAGGACTTCGGGGAGACCATGGCTCTGTCCTTCCACGACCACCGCTTCGAGGAGCCGAAGTACACGGCCGAGGAGTGCCAGGAGAAGGACCTCACCTACTCCGCCCCCCTTTACGTGGTGGCGGACTTCGAGAACTTCTCCACCGGTGAGATCAAGTCCCAGACGGTCTTCATGGGCGACTTCCCGCTCATGACGGACAAGGGCACCTTCATCGTCAACGGCTCGGAGCGCGTCGTCGTCTCCCAGCTCGTGCGTTCGCCCGGCGTGTACTTCGAGCGCACCACCGAGAAGGCCACGGACAAGTTCGTCTACAACGTCAAGTTCATCCCCTCGCGCGGCGCCTGGCTCGAGTTCGAGATCGACAAGTCCGACCGCGTCGCCGTGCGCATCGACCGCAAGCGCAAGCAGGACGTCACCGTCTTCCTGCTGGCCCTGGGCATGGACGAGTCGGAGATCCGCAAGGAGTTCGCCGACTTCCCGGCCCTGACCTCCGCCCTGGACGAGGACCGCAAGATCACCACCCAGGACGAGGCGCTCCTGGACATCTACAAGAAGATCCGCCCCGGCGAGCCGCCGAGCGTCGAGGCCGGTCGCACCCTGCTGGAGAACTTCTACTTCAACCCCAAGCGCTACGACCTGGCCAAGGTCGGCCGCTACAAGATCAACAAGAAGCTGGGCCTGGCCTCGGACCTGACCGAGTCCACCCTGCGGATCGAGGACATCGTCGCGGCCCTGCGCTACCTGCTGGCCCTGCACGCCGGTGCCGAGACCGTCGAGGGCGTGCGCGACGGTGAGATCACCGAGATCGCCGTCGAGTACGACGACATCGACCACCTGGGCAACCGCCGCATCCGCGCCGTCGGCGAGCTCATCCAGGCGCAGGTGCGCACCGGTATGAGCCGCATGGAGCGTCAGGTGCGCGAGCGCATGACCACCCAGGACGTCGAGGCCATCACGCCGAACACGCTCATCAACATCCGGCCGGTGACGGCCGCGATCAAGGAGTTCTTCGGCACCTCCCAGCTGAGCCAGTTCATGGACCAGAACAACCCGCTGGCGGGTCTGACCCACAAGCGCCGTCTGAGTGCCCTGGGCCCCGGCGGACTGTCCCGTGAGCGCGCCTCCATGGAGGTCCGCGACGTCCACACCTCGCACTACGGGCGCATGTGCCCCATCGAGTCCCCCGAGGGCCCCAACATCGGCCTCATCGGCTCGCTGGCCACCTTCGGGCGCATCAACCCCTTCGGCTTCGTCGAGACCCCCTACCGCGTCGTCGTCGACGGCCACGTCACCGACGAGACCCACTACCTGACGGCCGACGACGAGGACCGCCACGTCATCGCCCAGGCCAACGTCACCCTCACCGAGGACGGCCACTTCGCCGAGGACCACGTCCTGTGCCGCGTCACCGGCGGTGAGCCGGCCCTCGTGCCCTCCTCGCAGGTGGACCTCATGGACGTCTCCCCGCGCCAGATGGTGTCGGTGGGCACCTCCCTCATCCCGTTCCTCGAGCACGACGACGCCAACCGCGCCCTCATGGGCGCCAACATGCAGCGCCAGGCCGTGCCGCTCATCCGCCCCGACGCCCCGCTGGTGGGCACGGGCATGGAGCGGCGCACCGCCGTCGACGCCGGTGACGTCCTCGTGGCCGACAAGGCCGGAGTCGTCACCGAGGTCTGCGCGGACTTCGTGCGCGTGGCGAACGACGACGGCACCGAGAAGGTCTACAAGGTCGCCAAGTTCCGCCGCTCCAACCAGGGCAACTGCTACAACCAGCGGGTCGTGGCCACCGAGGGCGAGCGCGTCGAGGTCGGATCGGTCCTGGCCGACGGCCCCGCCACCAACGAGGGCGACCTGGCCCTGGGCCAGAACCTCCTGGTCGCCTTCATGACCTGGGAGGGCCTCAACTACGAGGACGCCATCATCGTCTCCCAGCGCGTGGTCGCCGAGGACATGCTCACCTCGATCCACATCGAGGAGCACGAGGTCGACGCCCGCGACACCAAGCTGGGCGCCGAGGAGATCACCCGGGACATCCCCAACGTCAGCGAGGAGACCCTGGCCAACCTCGACGAGCGCGGCATCATCCGCATCGGCGCCGAGGTCCGCAGCGGCGACATCCTCGTGGGCAAGGTGACGCCCAAGGGCGAGACCGAGCTGACCAGCGAGGAGCGCCTCCTGCGCGCCATCTTCGGTGAGAAGGCCCGCGAGGTCCGTGACACCTCCCTGCGCGTGCCCCACGGCGAGTACGGCATCGTCACCGGTGTGCGCGAGATCGACGCCGCCTCCGACGACGCCGAGCTGCCCGCGGGAGTCAACCGCATGGTGCGTGTCTACATCGCCCAGCGCCGCAAGATCACCGTGGGGGACAAGCTCTCGGGCCGTCACGGCAACAAGGGCGTCATCTCCAAGATCCTGCCCGTGGAGGACATGCCCTTCCTGGCCGACGGCACTCCGGTCGACGTCATCCTCAACCCGCTGGGCGTGCCCAGCCGCATGAACGTCGGCCAGGTCCTCGAGCTGCACCTGGGCTGGGTGGCCTCCCGCGGCTGGGACGCCACCGCCGCCCAGGAGGCCGGCGAGGCCTGGACCGCGAACCTGCCCGCGAACGGCATCAAGGCCGAGCCCCGCACGCCGGTGGCCACGCCCGTCTTCGACGGTGTGCGCGACAACGAGCTCATGGGGCTGCTGAACTCCACGCTGCCGACCTCCGACGGCCTGCAGCTGGTGGAGCCCAACGGCAAGGCGCGCCTGTTCGACGGCCGCTCCGGTGAGCCCTTCCCGTACCCCATCTCGGTGGGTTACATGTACATCCTCAAGCTCCACCACCTCGTGGATGACAAGATCCACGCCCGCTCCACGGGTCCGTACTCCATGATCACGCAGCAGCCGCTGGGTGGTAAGGCCCAGTTCGGTGGTCAGCGCTTCGGTGAGATGGAGGTGTGGGCCATGGAGGCGTACGGCGCCGCCCACGCCCTCCAGGAGCTCCTCACCGTCAAGTCCGACGACGTCAACGGTCGTGTCAAGGTCTACGAGGCCATCGTCAAGGGTGAGGACATCCCCGAGCCCGGCATCCCCGAGTCCTTCAAGGTGCTCATGAAGGAGATGCAGTCGCTGTGCCTGAACGTCGAGGCCCTGGACGCCGAGGGCAGCGCCATCGCCCTGGACGACACCGACGACGACGGCTCGCGCGCCGCCGAGGAGCTCGGCTTCGACCTGGGCCGGCGCCCGGGCGGGGCCACCGCCTCCACGGTCGACGAGATCTGAGTAGCCACTCCGGTGACGACTTCGTGACAACTTCATCGAGCCCCGGTTGAGGGCGGGCGGCAGGCCCGCCGCCCGCCCTCCCACCAGGCTCGCAGGCGCCGTCGGAGTCATGGAACAACGACGACGGAACGCCCCCAGACCACCACCTGATGAGATTCACCATCGGAAGTAGGAACTGTGCTCGACGCCAACGTGTTCGACAGGATCCAGCTCGGCCTCGCCACCGCGGAGGACATTCGCTCGTGGTCCCACGGCGAGGTCAAGAAGCCCGAGACCATCAACTACCGCACCCTCAAGCCCGAGAAGGACGGCCTGTTCTGCGAGAAGATCTTCGGCCCCACCCGGGACTGGGAGTGCGCCTGCGGTAAGTACAAGCGCGTGCGCTACAAGGGCATCGTCTGCGAGCGCTGCGGGGTCGAGGTCACTCGCTCCAAGGTGCGTCGCGAGCGCATGGCCCACATCAAGCTCGCCGCGCCGGTCACCCACATCTGGTACTTCAAGGGCGTCCCCTCGCGCCTGGGCTACCTGCTCAATCTCGCGCCCAAGGACCTGGAGAAGGTCATCTACTTCGCGGCCTACATGGTCACCGAGGTCGACGAGGAGGGCCGTCACGACGACCTGCCCTCGCTGCGCAACGAGCTCGAGGTCAAGAAGAAGCACCTCGAGGAGTCCGGTCAGGCCGAGGTCGAGGCGCGCCAGCAGCGCCTCGAGGAGGATCTCGCCCAGCTCGAGGCCGAGGGCGCCGAGGCCTCCCAGCGCGAGAAGCTCCGCAAGACCGCCGAGCGCGAGATCACGGCCATGCGCCGTCGCAACCAGCGCGCCCTGGAGCATATGGACAAGGTCTGGGACCGCTTCGTGAGCCTCAAGGTCGGTGACCTGGAGGGTGACGAGGTCCTCTACCGCGACATGGTCGCCGACTACGGCATCTACTTCAAGGGCGCCATGGGCGCCGAGGCCATCCAGGCGCGCCTGCGCAGCTTCGACCTGGAGGCCGAGGCCGCCGCCCTGGCCGAGATCGTCGAGAACGGCACCGGCCAGCGCAAGACCCGCGCCATCAAGCGCCTCAAGGTCGTCAACGCCTTCCGCATGACCGGCACCGCCCCGGAGTCGATGGTCCTGGACAACATCCCGGTCATCCCGCCGGACCTGCGCCCCATGGTCCAGCTCGACGGTGGGCGCTTCGCCACCAGTGACCTCAACGACCTCTACCGCCGGGTCATCAACCGCAATAACCGCCTCAAGCGGCTCATGGACCTGGGTGCCCCGACGATCATCGTCAACAACGAGAAGCGCATGCTTCAGGACGCCGTCGACGCCCTGTTCGACAACGGCCGTCGCGGCCGCCCGGTCACCGGCGTGGGCAACCGCCCGCTGAAGTCCCTGTCCGACATGCTCAAGGGCAAGCAGGGCCGCTTCCGCCAGAACCTCCTGGGCAAGCGCGTGGACTACTCCGGCCGTAGCGTCATCGTCGTCGGTCCTCAGCTCAAGCTGCACCAGTGCGGTCTGCCCAGTCAGATGGCCCTGGAGCTGTTCAAGCCCTTCGTCATGAAGCGGCTCGTCGAGCTCAAGGAGGCCCAGAACGTCAAGGCCGCCAAGCGCATGGTCGAGCGCGCCAACCCCAAGGTCTGGGACGTCCTGGCCGAGGTCATCCGCGAGCACCCCGTGCTGCTCAACCGCGCCCCCACCCTGCACCGTCTGGGCATCCAGGCCTTCGAGCCCCAGCTCATCGAGGGCAAGGCCATCCAGCTGCACCCGCTGGTGTGCGGCGCCTTCAACGCCGACTTCGACGGCGACCAGATGGCGGTCCACCTGCCGCTGGGCGCCGAGGCGCAGGCCGAGGCCCGCATCCTCATGCTGTCCTCGAACAACATCCTCAAGCCCTCCGACGGGCGCCCCGTGACCATGCCCAGCCAGGACATGATCATCGGCACCTACTACCTCACCTCCGACCCCGACCCGGCGGTCGAGGTCGAGCGCGACGCCGAGGGCAACGAGATCGTCCCGGCCTTCTCCTCCTTCGCGGAGGCGGTCATGGCCTACGACTTCGGCAAGCTCCACGTCAACGCCGCCTGCGACATCCGCTTCGAGGAGGGCATCGCCGCGCCCGAGGGCTGGGAGCCGCCCGAGGACTGGAACGAGGGCTCTCCGATCACCCTGCGCACCTCGCTGGGACGGGCCCTGTTCAACACCTCGCTGCCCGAGACCTTCCCCTACGTCAACTACGTCGTGGATAAGAAGCAGCTGGGCAACATCGTCAACGCCCTGGCGGAGAACTACTCCCGCGTGGAGGTCGCCGCCTCCCTGGACGCCCTCAAGGCCAACGGCTTCTACTGGTCCACCTGGTCCGGTATCACCGTTGCCTTCGCCGACGTCGTCTCCCCGGAGGCCAAGCAGGAGATCCTCATTCGCTACGAGAACGAGGCCGCCGAGATCGAGGAGCAGTTCGAGCTCGGTGCCCTCACCGAGGACGACCGCTACGCCTCGCTCATCGACATCTGGACCAAGGCCACCGCCGAGGTCGCCGAGGCGATGCGCGAGAACTTCCCGCAGCGCAACACCGTCTACCAGATGGTGGTCTCCGGGGCCCGAGGCAACTGGGACCAGATCCGCCAGCTCGCCGGTATGCGCGGTCTGGTGGCCGACCCCAAGCAGCGCCTCATCGAGCGTCCCATCAAGTCGAACTACCGCGAGGGCCTGAGCGTCCTGGAGTACTTCATCGCCACCCACGGCGCTCGTAAGGGTCTGGCGGACACGGCGCTGCGTACCGCCGACTCCGGCTACCTCACGCGTCGTCTGGTCGACGTCTCCCAGGACGTCATCGTCCGTGAGGAGGACTGCGGCACTCGCAAGGGCCTGACCAAGCGGATCTTCTCCTGGATCGAGGCCGGCGACGAGCTCATCAAGGAGCCCTCGGAGATCCTGGGCACCACCGTGTTCGGCACCACCCTGGCGCGCGATGCCATCGATGCCGAGGGCAACCTCATCATCGAGGCGGGCGCCGACCTCGGCGACGCCGAGATTCAGGCCGCCATCGACGCGGGTATCGAGGAGATCACGGTCCGCTCCGTGCTCACCTGCGACTCCAACGTCGGTACCTGCGCCGCCTGCTACGGCCGCTCCCTGGCCACCGGTAAGCGCGTCGACATCGGTGAGGCCGTCGGCATCATCGCCGCCCAGTCCATCGGTGAGCCCGGCACGCAGCTGACCATGCGTACCTTCCACACCGGTGGTGCGGCCGGTGCCGCGGACATCACCCAGGGTCTGCCCCGTGTGCAGGAGCTCTTCGAGGCCCGCACTCCCAAGGGTGAGGCCGCCGTGGCCGAGGCCGCCGGCACCCTCAAGATCGAGGACGACGCCGACGGCAAGCGTCTGGTCATCACCCGTGACGACGGCGAGGAGGACGTCATCGTCCCGGTCTCGCGTCGTCAGCGCCTGCTGGTGGCCGACGGCGACCACGTCGAGCCCGGCCTGGCCCTCACCGAGGGACCGGTCGACCCCAAGAAGGTCCTGCGCCTGCGCTCGGTGGCCGCCACCCAGCGCCACCTCGTCGAGGAGGTCCAGGAGGTCTACCGCTCCCAGGGCGTGGACATCCACTCCAAGCACATCGAGGTCATCGTGCGCCAGATGCTGCGCCGTGTGACCGTGCTGGACTCCGGGGACACCAACCTCCTCCAGGGAGACCTGGTGGACGTCATGCACTACCGTGCCGAGAACCGCCGGGTCATGGCCGAGGGCGGTAAGACCGCCACCGGCCGTACCGAGCTCATGGGAATCACCAAGGCCTCGCTGGCCACGGACTCCTGGCTGAGCGCCGCCTCCTTCCAGGAGACCACGCGCGTGCTCACCGAGGCCGCCATGAACGGCAAGTCCGACCCGCTGCTGGGCCTCAAGGAGAACGTCATCCTCGGTAAGCTCATCCCCGCCGGTACGGGCCTGGCCCGCTACTCGGATATCGAGGTCGAGCCCACCGAGGAGGTCAAGGCCGAGGTCTTCTCCCGCGTGGACCTGGGGGACAACGTCTTCGGCGAGTCCGTCGCCCTGGACGACTTCCACTTCGGCGGCGACCTGCGTGCGGACTTCTCCGATGACTTCCGCACCGGCTTCTCCAGCAGCGAGGACGTCGAGTTCTAGGCGATCTCCTCGGGAACGTCTGCGACGAGCGGCTTCCACGGCGTCCGGCCCGCTCCCCGGTGGGGGAGCGGGCCGGACGCCGTTGTGTGAGCGGCGGAGGAGCCGGCGACGCGGCAGGCGACGAGCCTGGCGTGCTCAGTCGGTGGGCTCTGTGAGTCCGGTGCGCCCGGCGAGCATGGCCTCGCGGACGCGGCCGACCCAGGCCAGTTTCTCCTCCAGGGAGGCACGGGCCGGGGTATTGATCTTGAGGCCCTCGTAGGTCTGGGCGGAACCGGCCGCACGCATCGTGGCGGCCACCCGCTCGGGCGTGAGCCAGCTGGTCGGCTCGTGCTCGGCCAGAGGCAGATGCGCATCGGCCCACGCCCAGGCCCACTGGGTCTTCTCGGGGCCGGCGCCCGAGATCATGACGCCGCCCAGCAGGCCCGCCTCGACGAGCTCGCGCACGTGGTGCTCCGGGGTGGCCGGGTCGTGGGTCTCGATGACCGAGCGGCCCCAGTTGACGGTGATGAGGGCCGGGGTGTCCCGGCAGGCGACGATCTCCTGGGACAGCGGCAGGAAGGCCTTCTCCGAGGGGCCCACGCCGCCCTCGGCGTCGCAGTGCTCCACGATCATCCCCAGGCTCCGGGAGGCGAAGTCCTCGGCCAGCTCGCTCAAGGAGGCGTGGAAGGCCTTGGCGCAGGCCTGGTGGTGGGGCGCCGAGTGCAGCTCCACCCGGGTGACGACCTGCTGCCCCGCGGCCTCGTGCAGACGGTCGACCGCCTCGAGCAGGGTGCGGGTGTAGGCCAGGGCCTGGCTGCGTCCGTCGTCGTCGGGGGAGGCCAGGCCGAAGGCGGGATCGGCCCCGGCGCGCCCCATGGTTCCCGGGATCGCCGTGATGACGCACTGCGTGAAGCGCCCCGCCAGCTGCTCGGCCAGCCACGGCTCGGGCGCGTCGAGCGCCTCCCGGAAGGGCAGCTCGATGCCGTCGACACAACCGAGGTCGGCCAGCGCGGCGTACAGGGCGGCGGCCCCGCGGCGGTCCTCGTCGTCGGGGGGAAGCATGGGGTAGGCGCCGACGACGAACGGTACGGTGCGGCGTTCAGCGGGCTTCTCAGCCTGGTTCTCGGCCTGGTTGTCAGTCCGATTCTCTGAGGTGGCGGACATAAGGTCTCCTTGAGGTTCTGGTATCGTGCTACAGTGCGCGATACATCAGACATCATATGACTGGATGGCCTGATCGCGCACCGTCGCGCGCAGGCCGCGCTTCATCGTATAAATCCGCCGGAAAGTCGATACTGTCCCGAAGGACCCCGCCCATGCTCCTCGACCTCACCGCATCCGATACCTCCTCGCCCCTGAGCGTCGGCGAGCGCGACCTCGCCGCCCTGGCCGCCTGCGAATGCGGCACGATTCTCCTCGACGTCGCCGTCCGCGCCGACGCCACCCTCATGGAGCTCACCGGCACCAAGGGGCGGATCACGCTGGAGCTGCGCGGAGGCCGCCTCTACGGCGAGCAGGTCCTCGGGTCCGACGGCTCGCCGGAGACGGGGACGGGGGAGCAGGGCGGTGTCGAACGTCGCCTCCTCGACGCCGAGGACGCCCTGGGCCTGGACGATGGACGCCCCCACACGATCGCTGTGAGCGTCAACGAGACCGGCACCCACCTCTACGCCGACGGCTACGAGTGCTTCTCCACGACCCTGACCGCCTTCCTCTCCCAGATCGGCCTGACCGGCGTGAGCATCGACCCCGACGGGATCGCTGCGGTGACCCGCCTGACCGCCTGGGCCGAGCCCCTCAGCGACCGCGCCGTCATGGCCCAGTCCCTGGCTGTCACCCCGATGGTGCAGTTCGCGGCCAGTGAGCTCTCCGCCCGCGACGCCCGCCGCGTCGGGTCCCTGGCCTCCGGTGCCATCCGCGCTCTGTTCCGCACCCGCGGCCGGGGGCAGGCCGGCACCGTCATCGCCGCCCACGGTCAGGGCGGCACCCTGCACCTCGACATCGACGCGGGGGGCCTGACCTACCGGGTCCTGCCCGGAGCGGACTCCCCCGAGACCGAGCCCCTCATCGAGGTGCGGGCCCCGGGCCACTGGGACGACGGCACCTGGCACGACGTCGTCGTGACCTCGGCGCGCGGCGCGGTGGAGATTCACGTCGACGGCTACCAGGTCGCCCACGCCCCCGGCGGCGCCTTCCTGGCCGACATCGCGCCGGTGACCCGCGTGGTCGTGGGCGCGGACCTGGACGGCAAGCGCCTCTTCGGTGAGGCCCAGACCGCCATGGTCTACGACGCCGCTCTCACCGACGCCCAGATCAAGCGCCTGGCCGGTGCCGCCCCGCTGCCCACGCGCGCCCTGTTCGACACCGGCTACCACGGCGCCCTGTCCTACCGGATCCCCTCCCTGCTCACCCTGGACAGCGGCGTCATCCTGGCCGGCGCCGACCAGCGGGTCTCCATCCCCAATGACGCCCCCAACGACATCAACCTCGTCATGCGCCGCAGCCTCGACGGCGGCGCCACCTGGGAGGAGATGCGCACCCTGCTCTCACTGCCGGGAACCGGTGCGCTGGGGGCCTCCCTCATCGACTCCGTCCTGGTCCAGGACCGCTCCACCGGGCGCGTCATCTGCCTGGTCGACCAGTTCCCCGGCGGCATCGGCCAGCCCAACGCCGTCGTCGGCACCGGCTTCGACACCCAGGGGCGCCGTGTGCTGCACAACCGCGCCGGCGAGCTGTTCGCCGTCGAGCCCGACGGCGCCGTGCTGACCGATGCGGGCGAGCCCACCGACTACCGCGTCCTACTGAGCGACGACGCCGCCACCGGCGCCCGCGCCGGCGACGTCCTTCTGGACGGCGAGGCGGCCGGCAGCATCTACCTCGCCTACGAGCAGGCCCCCGAGGACTGCCTCTTCCAGCACCGCAGCTCCCACCTGCTCATGATCACCTCCGACGACGACGGCGCCACCTGGTCCGAGCCGATCGACATCACCGCCCAGGTCAAGGCCGACTGGATGTGCTTCCTGGGCACCGGCCCCGGCAACGCCATCCAGCTGACCGGAGCTGAGCACGCCGGACGCATCCTCGTCCCCGTCTACTACAGCCACGAGGCGGGCGGCACCGGCTACCTGTCCTGCGCCGCCATCTACTCCGACGACGGCGGAGCCACCTGGACCCTGGGCGCCTCGCCCAACGACGGGCGCGAGGTGCTGGGCTCGGTCGTCTCCTCGCGCGACCTGGCCGACGAGCGGGCCAGCCTGTACGAGTCCGTCCTGGTCGAGGGCGCCGACGGCGCCGTGCACGTCTGGGCCCGCAACCAGCACCCCTCCGGGCGGGTCGCCCACGCCGTCTCCCGCGACGGCGGCGTCACCTGGGGTGAGGTCGACCATGACGCCCAGCTCACCGAGATCTTCTCCCAGCCCAACGCCATCGCCGTCACCGGTGCCAATGACACCGCTGGAGCCGTTGAGCCCGGCAGCAGGAGCATCGTCTTCGCCAACGCCTCCCAGATGCTGCCCTTCCGTGGTTGCGGCGTCATGCGCCTGAGCCACGACGACGGCGCCACCTGGCCCCACAACCGGGTCGTCAACCCGCGCCACTACGTCTACCAGTGCATGGCCCAGCTGCCCGGCGGTGACATCGCCCTGCTGTGGGAGCGCGAGTGGCAGGGGCTGTTCCTCACCACGGTGCCGCTGGCCTGGCTGACGAGCTCGCGCTCGACGATCAGCTGAAGCCTGCTCGCAACCGCCCGTCCCGGACGTCGGCGGCGGGGGGCGCGGGGTGGGTCATGAGCCCCACGAGCTGCTGAGGCTGACCAGCCCCGCCTACGGCGGCGACTACAACCCCGAGCAGTGGGACGAGGCCGCCTTCGCCGAGGACCTCGAGCTCATGGCCGAGGCCGGCGTCAACCTGGTCTCCCTGGGCATCTTCTCCTGGGCGCGCCTCGAGCCGCGTGAGGGCACCTACGAGCTCGACTGGCTGGTGGAGATCGTGGACCGCCTCCACGACGCCGGGATCGCCGTCGACCTGGCCACCGCCACCGCCTCCCCGCCCGCCTGGATGGCCACCGACCACCCCGAGTCCCTGCCGATGAACGCCGACGGCGTGCGCCTGGGCTTCGGCTCACGCCAGCAGTACTGCCCCAGCTCGGCCGTCTACCGTGAGCGCTCCGCCGCTCTGGCCAGGGAGCTGGCCGAGCGCCTGGGGAGCCACCCGGGCGTCGTCATGTGGCATATCGGCAACGAGTACGGCTGTCACACCGCCGAGTGCTTCTGCCCCGCCTGCGCCCAGGCCTTCCGGGACTGGTTGGCGGACCGCTACGGCGACGTCGCCCGCCTCAACGCCACCTGGGGCACCGACTTCTGGTCCCAGCGCTACACGAGCCTGGAGCAGGTCAGCCCGCCCGCTGCCATGCCCACCTTCCACAACCCCGCCCAGCTCCTGGACTGGAGACGCTTCAGCGACCACCAGCTGCGCAGCCTCATGGAGGCCGAGGCCCGCATCCTGCGCGAGCACTCGAACCTGCCGGTGACCACCAACTTCATGGGCGACTTCCCGGCCACCGACTACTGGCGCTGGGCCGAGTCGCTGGACATCATCTCCGACGACTCCTACCCCGACCCCGCCGACCCGGCCGCCGCCCACGAGGTCGCCTGGGCCGGTGACCTCATGCGGGGCCTGGCGGAGGGACGCCCCTGGATCCTCATGGAGCAGGCGCCCAGCGCCGTCCAGTGGCGCGGACGCAACTCGCCCAAGCGCCCCGGCCAGCTCCTCCTGTGGTCCCTGGCGCGCGTGGCCCACGGCGCCGACGGCATCCTGCAGTTCCAGTGGCGCCAGTCCCGCCGGGGCGCCGAGACCTTCCACTCCGGCATGGTTCCCCACGCCGGGCGCGCCAGCCGCACCTGGGACGAGGTGGTGGCCACCGGTCGGGCCCTGAAGCGGCTCGGAGCGGTGCTGGGGGAGCCGGTGCTCGCCGAGGCGGCCGTCGTCCTGGACTGGGACAGCCAGTGGGCCATGAGCTCGACCATCGGGCCGGTCGAGCTCGGGGAGCGCTTCGAGGCGGCCCGCGCCTGGCACCGCAGCCTGTGGGAGGCGGGGATCGCCACGGACATCGTCCCCGTGCGTGCTGACCTGGCCGGGTACCGCCTCATCGTCGTTCCCGCGGTCTTCATCGACTACCCCGAGCTCGCCCGCCACCTGGAGCAGGCCGCCGCCGCGGGGGCCCAGGTCGTCGTGGTCGGCCCCACCGGGGTCGTCGACGCCAGTGCCGGGGCGGTCCTGGGCGGCTACCTGGGATCGCTGCGGCCCCTGCTCGGGGTGAGGGTCTCCGACCACGCCGCCCTGAGCGGACCGGTAGATCAGGACGACGCCGGCGACCTCGGTGGCTCACGTGACTCCCGCGGGGCGCTCGTCAACCGCCTCAGCCGCGCCGTCGGGACACCTGCTGCCGAGGCCTGGACGGGCCTGGAGGCGGTCGGTGAGCCGTTGCGCAGGGTCCTGGACCAGATGGGCTCGCCCACGCCTGACCTGCGCGCCGGCGGCTGGGTCGAGGAAGTGAGCCTCGATGAGGCACCAGGCGACGCCGGCGCCGGTCAGGGCCGGGCGCAGGCCGACGTGGTGGCGGTCTTCGACGGCCGCGGTGGGGGCGTGGACCTGGCCGGGCGGTCCGCCATCACCCGGCGCCCAGTGGGAGGCGCGGGGGCGGCCTGGTACGTGGCCGCAGACCTCGACACCGTCAGCCGGGCCGCCCTGCTGACACTGGTGTGCGCGCACGCCCGGGTGCAACCGGTCGTTGCCGACCTGCCCGACGGCGTCGAGGCGCAGCGGCGCGGGGAGGTCCTCTTCCTGCTCAACCACGGTGACCGGGCCGCCGAGGTGGCCGGTGTCGTGGGCACCGATCTGCTGACAGGTGAGGCCTGCACGGGCCACGTGGTCCTGGCTCCGCGCTCGGCGCTCGTGGTGCGCGAGAACACGCAGCGAGCCCTCGCCTGAGGACCTGGGCTCCTCGTGCCGGAGGCGTCGGTGGCGTAGCCTCGTGGTTGTAGAGACCCAATCGATACCCCCTGGCAAGGAGCCTCATCGTGTCCCGTCCTCTCTCCCGTGGGCCGCAGTTCGACGACGACGCCGAGGTGGATGCGGCCGTGGACCGCGTTGATGGCGCACGGCCCACCGAGCGGATCGACCTCGCCCAGGCCGAGGCCCGGGCGGGTGCCACCGAGGCGATCGCCATGCCGCCGGGAGGCGAGGGCTGGGGCTACCTGCCGCCGTCGACGTCGACCCCGCAGCTGGCCGCCTCGCCTGACCAGCGCAGCCATTACACCCAGGTCCTCCAGCCCATGCAGGCGGCGCCGGAGACGAGGGCCATGCCGGCCCAGGCCACCTACCCGGCCGAGCCGGTCCAGCAGCGCCCGCCCCACGGCCTTGCCGGTGCCGGCCCAGCAGACCTGGAGCGAGCCTGAGCCGGAGCCGCTGGTGGAGCTTCCCAAGCCCCCACAGCGTCGTCGCACGGCAGCGCTCCCAGTGGGAACCATCATGGTGCTCGTGGCATCCGCGCTCCTGGGGTGGGGGATGTACACGCTGCTGACCACGCTCCATGTCTTCGAGATCCTTTCCAGCCAGACATGGAATCCGAACTGGACGGCGATCGGCGCGATCGGTGGCGGCGCGGTACTGGCCTTCATCGCCTTCTTCGTCTCCTGCACGGCTCTGGCACGGGCCAAACCGAAGGCGCCGGCGGCGCTGCTGGTCCTGGCCTCGTTGTTCCTGCCCCTGGCAGCAACGATCGCGGGTGTCTACTACGGGGCGGGGGTGCTCAAGGAGCAGACCGTCGCCGAGGCGGAGAACTTCGCCGGTCAGATCAATGTCGGCAACATCGACCAGGCCCTCAGCTCCCTGCAGTCGGGCGTCTCCTTCCCCGGCCGTGAGGACATCATCAGCGTTCTCAACACGGTCAAGGACAAGGCCGCCGAGCAGGGAATCGACCCGCAGGGAGGCGCCGACCAGTTCGGCGACCAGCAGGGGGACTCCCAGGACGGTACCGGTCAGGAAGACGGTGGCGACCAGCAGGATGGCGCGCAGGACCAGGGAGGATCGGGGCAGTAACCGTCCATTACTGTCCGAATGCGGTTTCGGCCCAACGGCCTCGACCTGTTGGAGCTCGGGTCCCTCAGGCGGTCACCCTCAGGGTGGATCCGCCCGATGAGACGCGGCGCACCGCGATGCGCTCGGCGATCTGGTCGCGCAGCTCGGCCACGTGGGAGACGATGCCGACCGTGCGCCCGCCGGCACGCAGATGGTCGATCTCGGCCATGACCGTCTGGAGGGTGTCGGCATCCAGGGTGCCGAAGCCCTCGTCGATGAAGAGGGTCTCCAGGCTCACGCCCCCGGACTCGGCTGAGACGACGTCGGCCAGGGCGAGGGCCAGCGACAGGGAGACGTAGAAGGTCTCCCCGCCCGAGAGGGTCCTGGGATCGCGGGTGCGCTCGTCCCCGAGGTGGTCGACGACGGCCAGGCCCAGCCCCTTGCGGCGTCTGCGCTGGCTGGTCTCCTCGGCGACCCGGATGAGTTCGTAGCGCCCGGAGGACATCTGGGACAGGCGCTCGTTGGCGAAGACGAGGACCTCCTCGAAGCGGGCCTGAAGCACCCAGGTGGCCAGGGGCGTGCCGGCCTCGTTCTCCCCGCGGGCGAGCGAGGCCACCCGGATGAGATCGGCGCTGGAGCCGGCGGCCTCCTCGTAGGCGGTGGCCGCCTGCTCGACGCCGTCGACGGCCCGGCGCAGGTGCTCGTGGGACTCGGCGGT
The DNA here is from genome assembly GCF_900323545.1 of Actinomyces sp. Marseille-P3109. Classification (NCBI taxonomy): domain Bacteria; kingdom Bacillati; phylum Actinomycetota; class Actinomycetes; order Actinomycetales; family Actinomycetaceae; genus Actinomyces; species Actinomyces sp. Marseille-P3109. The sequence continues at coordinate 1,799,392 of NZ_OOHN01000008.1, read as the reverse complement.
GCGCGCCTGGAGGGAGGCCGCGTCCTTCGCGACGGCGTCCGCACGGGCGAGCTCTGCAGAGGCTGCCTCGAGGCGGTCCTCCTCCTGGCCGCTCAAGGCAGCGATCTGCGGGTCCTCCAGCCCCAGGCGGACCCGCTCGCGGACCGTGGCGGAGGCGCGCACGGTGGTGGTGAGGGCGTCGATGGCGTCGCGGTCCAGGAAGGCGGCCCGCGCGTGGGCTGCGCTGGTGAAGCCCTCCTCGTCCAGGGCTCCAGCCAGGTCTGTCAGGGCGTTGCGGGCCTGAGCCAGGGCGGTGCGTGCAGTGTCGACGTCCTCGGAGGCGTCCTCGGCCTCCTGCGCCTGCACGAGGAGCGCGGCGGCGCGGGCGGTGACGCTCGGCCAGGTCCCGCGCACCTCCAGGCAGCGCCGCTGGTCCTGAGCGAGGGCCTCGCGCTCGGCCTCCAGGCGACTGCGGGCCGACTCCTGGGCCGACCGGGCGGCATCGAGTGCGGCGCGCTCCTGCTCGGTGCCGGCATCGAAGGCCTCGAGGTGCTCGACCAGCTCGTCGACGCCGTCGGCTGCGGCCTGAGCCGCGGTCAGGGCGGTGGTGGCAGCCTCCAGCGCGGCCTCGGCGGTGAGGGTATCCATGCCGTCACTGGCGCGCTGGGCCTCCAGAAGCCGGGCGGCACAGGCGTCTCTTTCCCGGACGGCTCCGCTGAGTGCCTCGTCGGCCTGCCGCTGGTGCTCCTCAGCCGCCTCGACCTGCTGGCGGGTGGCGCCCTCGGGGTGGGGGAGCCGCACACGGGGCAGGGCTCGCCCTCGGTGAGCTCGCCGGCCAGCGCCCCGGCGGTCCCGGAGATCCAGGCCAGGCGCGTGGCGCGAACCCGTTCGGTCGCCTCCCGCGCGAGCGCGGCCGCCTGGGTGCAGGCATCGTCCTGCTGGGCCAGTTGGGCCGTGAGCTGCTCGACGGCGAGGGCGGCCCGGTGACGCTCCTCGGCCCGGGTGCGGCGCTCGTGAAGACCATCCAGGCGCTCTCGGGCCGCCCGCGCCGCCTCCAGCTTCTCCACCAGGGCGGTGCGCTGCCCTGGGCGGGAGTAGAACTGCTCGGCCTGTTGCGCCAGCTCGGCGATGCTGAGCTGAAGGTTCGTCTCACGCTGGTTCAGGGCGCCCACGCGCTCCTCCAGGCCGGTCTCAAGATCGACAAGGGCCTCGAGCTGTCCGTGCTCGCGGCGGCACCGGTGCGCCAGCCCATCAAGGCCCTGGGTACTCATGGCCTCGGTCTCAGCCGGCTCCGAGACATCGGCCGCCGTGGATGTCTTAGCCGCCTCGCTGCCGCCCTGCTGGGTGGGGATGCCTGGTTCGACGGGCTCCGGCTCGACCGCTCCTGGTTCGGTGTCGCCCGGTTCATCATTGAGCGCGGAGAGTAGGCGCTGCGCCTCACGAGCCAGGGGGCCGACCAGTGCGGCCGGGGTCGTGGGAGCATCGTGATCGGGGAGGCCCGCACCGTCGGCGCTATCAGCTCCAGCGGCTCCGGACCGCTCGGCCAGGTGGGCCAGGCCGCTCTGGTCGGCGCGGGCCCACAGAGCCGCCACGGCCCGCTGGGCCCGGCTGCGTGCGGTCTGCTCGGCGGTCAGGTACGGCCGTACCCGGGCGGCGCGCTCGGCGGCTTGGAGGCGTGCGGCGTCGTCGGCGTCCTGCTCGGCGCGTTCGGCCAGCCGCTGGCTCTCCTCAACCAGGGCCCGACGCCGCTCCAGGAGGTCGTGGAGCCTCTGGGACTCCTCGCGGGCGGCCTGAGCCCGGGTGAGGACCTGCCGGGTGGCCTCGGCGCGGGCATCTGCCTGCTCTACACGGCTGCGCGAGGCCTCCAGCACCTTGGCCCCGACGCGGCGAAGAGCTTCTAGGTCCGGGGTGGCGCCGGCCATCGTGGTCTCCAGTGCCTGGGCGGGCGCCGGATCGGGATCGGTTGTGCCTTCCTTGTCTTCCCCGCCGGTTGAGGCGGCGACATCATCACCGGACAGCGGCAGCGCCTCCTGGGTTCCTCCGGACGGGGCCTCCTGTGACGAGTCATTCTGGAGAGCCACATGGTCGGCGTCGTCGGTCCCGTCGCCGGTATCTGTGGTCTTGGTGGGGGAGGGCACCTCGGTGAGGAAGGGGTGCCGGGCCAGGGAAGAGACCTGGCCGCGCAGATCGGCCGCCGCCTGCTCGACCCGCTTGGCCTCCTCCCGAGAGGCCTGGATGAGGGCGTCCTGGATGGCGTCGTAGATGCCGGTGCCGAAGACGTCCTTGAGGAGGTGCTGGCGCTCAGAGGAGTCGGCGCGCAGGAACCGGGCGAACTTGCCCTGCGGCAGGACGACCGTCTGCGTGAACTGCTCCCGGCTGAGCCCGACGGCGCGCGCGATCTCCGCGTCGGCGTCGCCCACGCGGGTGACGGGTTCGTCGAGCGGTTCCCCGCCGATCTCGGCCAGGTGCCAGAGCTTGACGGTGCCGTTCTGGGTGGTGGTTCCCTGGCCGCGCAGTTTGGCCCGCTCGTAGGTGGGGGTGCGGCGCACCCGGTAGACGCCGGCGCCGGTGGAGAAGACGAGCTCGACGACGCTCTCGGTGTGCGGGCCTACGAGGGTGGAGCGGATGCGCTCCTTGGAGGAGTCGGCCGAGTCGGCCACGTCCCCGTAGAGGGCGAAGACGATCGCGTCGATGATGGTGGTCTTGCCCGAGCCGGTGGGGCCGGTGAGCAGGAAGCGGCCCGAGGCACCCACGGCGTCGAAGTCGATGCGCTCCCGCCCCGCGTAGGGGCCGATGCCGGTCATGGTCAGGGAGTGGATCCTCATCGCTCGCTCCTCGCGCTCGCCAGGGCGGACTCGTACGCGCTGCGCAGGACGCCGCGCTCGGAGGGTTCGGGGGCGCGCCCGCAGACGTCGTCGAAGAAGTCCTCGGTGATGCGCAGCGGGTCGGCCGCGGCGGTGACGGCCACGCGCTCGCGGGCGGCGCGGGCGGGGGCCTCGTGCTGGAAGGCCAGGAGACTGGGGAAACGATCCTTGAGGGTGGCCAGGGCGCCGGGTGGTCGCTCGCCCTGGAGGATGACGCGCACCCAGGCGCCAGTGGCGTCGTCGAAGGCGGGGGAGAGGAGCTCGGGCATGGTGCCGGTCAGGGTGCGCACCTGGTGCAGGACCGGGGTGGGGATGCGTTCGAGGCCGGCGACGCCGTCGGCGCTGAGGTCCAGCAGGACGGAGGACTTGGTGGCCGAGTTGCGGGCGCCCTCGGCCTCGTCGAAGGAGAAGGGCAGGGGCGAGCCGGAGTAGACCAGGCGTGGGCCGGTGGGCCGGGTGAGATCCTGGGGCCGGTGGAGGTGGCCGAGGGCCACGTAGTCCAGGCCGCCACAGCGCTCGGCCAGGGGTGAGCCGCCCAGGGTGGTGAAGACGCCGGAGGGCACGGAGTCGACGCCGCCGACGCGAATGTCCCGCTCGGACTCGCACGCCTCGCCGCCGACGACGAAGGCGTGGGCCATGAGCAGGCTCGGCAGGCGCCGGGTGCGGCCGGTGCGCAGGCGGTCCAGGTTCGCGGCCACGAGGCGCAGGGCGGCGGAGACGACGGCCTCGTGGGAGCGGGGCAGGCGCGGGCGCTCCGACGCGCTGGGCTGAGAGGCGGTGCCTTCGCCCTCGGCCTGGTCCTCTCCGGCCATGTGCTTTGCGGGGGTCTCCTCGCCCAGGCGCTCGACGAGGAGGGGTGGGAGGATCTCGCGGGCGGCGTCGGGGTCGAGGTAGGGCAGGGCGTGGACGATGGCGGCATCGTTGCCGTCGGCGTCGGGAAGGATGATGCCGCGGTCGAGGCCGGCGGTGCGGGCCCGGATGATGAGGCCCTCGCGCATGAGGTCGGCGGCGAAGCCGAGGCGGCGGGCGGAGTCGTGGTTGCCGGGGGTGAGGACCACCCGGGTGCGTTCGGTCAGGCGGCGCAGCGTCTCATCCAGGAGGGCGACGGCGTCATTGGGCGGGATGGCACGGTCGTAGATGTCCCCGGACACGAGGACGGCGTCGACCGACTCGGCGCTGACGAGCTCGACGAGGTGGTCGGCGAAGGCGGCGTGCGCGTCATCAAGCACGCGCCCGTGGAAGGTGCGCCCCAGGTGCCAGTCGGAGGTGTGGAGGATCCGCATGCCGACACTGTCTCACAGCCCACCGACATCAATGACGGCGCCATATTGCAGTCAGTTACCGGTCTCCTGGTTGGGATTGTCCTCGGTGCCGTCCTGCTCGTGCTCTGAACCCGACGGCGGCTCGAAGAGTTTCTCCGCATCCTCGAATCTTCCTGCGGCGCGATAAGCACTGGCGAGGTTGTTGCGTGAGGTGAGGGTGCGGGGGTGGTGGGGGCCCAAGATACGGGTGGAGTCGTCGAGGGTCTGTTCGTACAGGGGGATGGCGTCGTGGAGGCTGCCGCTCGCCCGGTAGGCGCCGGCGAGCGTGCTACGTGAGGTGAAGGTGTCGGGGTGGTGGGGTCCTAGGATGCGGGTGAAGTCGTCGAGGTTCTGCTCGAAGAGAGAGATGGCCTCATTGAGTCTGCCCGCATCCTGGTAGGTGCCGGCGAGGTTGTGCCGTGAGGCCAAGGTTTCAGGGTGGTCGGGACCCAGGATGCGGGTGAAATCGTCGAGGTTCTGCTCGAAGAGAGAGATGGCCTCGTCGAGCCTGCCCACTTCCCGGTAGGTGCCGGCGAGGTTGTGCCGTGAGGCGAGGGTACGGGGGTGGTGGGGGCCCAGGATGCGGATGGAGTCCTCGAGGTTCTGCTTGTCCAGGGTGATGGCCTCGTCGAGCCTGCCCGCATCCCGGTAGGCGTCGGCGAGGTTGAGACGTGAGGCCAAGATGCCGGGATCGTCAGGACCCAGGACACGCATGACGTCGTCGAAGATCCGCTCGTACAGGGGGATGGCCTCGTCGAGTCTGCCCGCATCCCGGTAGGCGACGGCGAGGTCGTCGCGTGAGGTGAGGGTGCTGCGGTGGTCGGGTCCCAGGACGCGGCTGCGGCCGGTGAAAACCTGCTCGTACAGGGTGATGGCCTCGTCGAGCCTGCCGCTCGCCCGGTAGGCGCCGGCGAGCGTGCTACGTGAGGTGAAGGTGCTGGGGTGGTCGGGTCCCAGGATGCGGGTGGAGTCCTCGAGGGTCTGCTTGTCCAGGGCGATGGCTTTGTCGAGCCTGCCGCTCGCCCGGTAGACGCGGGCGAGTTCGTTGCGTGGGGAGAGGATGCAGGGGTGGTGGGGGCCCAAGGTGTCGCAGGCCTGGGTCACGGAGTCAGTGAGAGTAAGGGCCATCTGCGACATCCCAAGGCTGGTTGCGTATTGCAGTGTCTCGGCGAGTTTTAAAGACACGTGTGGCTCAGAAAACAATGAATGAGAGTAGTCCTGTGATGTGACAGAGAGTAGTTGCTCAATGAGATGGTGGGTCTCTTGTCGCCGCTGTTCAACATTCTCTAGGCGGTCTACGTCAATCCCGCTGAGAACTGATGCGGCGAATGTACGCGCCTCACCGAGCTTCTTCTGGTCATTCAGGTAGGTTTCCCGGTACACGTGTCCCTGGAGCCGGGGAATAATGGTCTTGTTGCCGTCGCTGGATTCTTGGAGGATAGCGACGCTCTTCAGGAAAGACAGGGTGTCGCGTACTGCGTCGGAGTCGCTGTCGAGCCTCAATAGCCAGTGAGTCGGTACGCCGGAAGCTGCCAGGAGGGAAAGTGTGTCGAGGAGCGATACGGCGATCCTCTCCTGCTGAGGGTGCTTGGTTCTGAGCTGCTCCAAAGCCTGTTCATAGGCCATGAGCAGTGTGATGCCGACGGCGTCGGGGTAGTTGGCACCCTCGAGGCGGCTGATGCTTGACTCGAGCGGGTGATGACTCAGCCTGTCAAGGTAGCCGGATAAGGTGTATCCGCCCTGTTTTGCTGTCGCGGCGGCTTGGGCTATGGCAACGGGCAAGTCGCCAAGCGCATCCGCGATCCGGTCAGCTGCTTCGCGGTGAGTGTCGACGGTACGCTCGCACAGGAGGGTGATCGACTGCTCCCGATCGAAGGCGCCAACCGTCAACCGCAGCCACCCCAGGTCGTCCCAGTCGAGGTGGCGCGTGGTGGTGATGAGGGTTCGAACTCCGGTGCTCTCGGGAATGAGGTCTCTCAGGTCGTTGGGATTCTCCACGTTGTCGAAGACGAAGAGACTGTTGCTCCCATCCGCTGAGCGCAAATGATACATGAGGCGTCGAACGATGACCTCCAGGGGGATGCTATTCGGTGCATCGATACCGGTCCGCAGCGCGAGCTCGTAGAGGTCGGCAATGATTTGCTTGCGTGAGGCCGCATGAATCCACGCGACTAGGGGCCAGCCCTCCTCCTCGCACCTGGCCGCAACCGCAGCGGCCAGCTGAGTCTTTCCGCTTCCCCGCATCCCGGTCAGAACTGTGCGAGGCTCGGCGCGAGTGAAGACGGCGTCGAAGAGCTCATCCTGCCCCTGCCGCTTGACGAAACCTGCGGCGATCATCGGTCGACTTCCGAAGCGAATGCGCGTGGGAGAAGCGGATGGGTGGCGTGTGGTCATGCTACGAATCTCCCCGATGTCCTTAGCCGACGTCCTCAGCGGCTCATGAGTCTGCGCCTACCCTCGGGGTGGCCATGCCGCCTATCGTACAAGCGGACGACGACGCCGGAATAGGATTCGTACGGCGTCGGAGCTCGACGCTGAGGAGTACAGAAATCACGTGGGGCAACGGAGAAATCCGTTGCCCCACGTGAAGAATGCCGGCGGAGGTGAATTGCGGGCGGCGGCAAGGGCTCCGTCAGGCGGCGATAGTGCCGGCGGAGACCAGAGCGATGATGACCAGGCCCAGCAGTACGCGGTAGACGAGGAAGGACGTGAACTTGTTGGAGGACACGAAGCGCAGCAGCCAGGCGATGGTCGCGTAGGCGACGATGCCGGAGACGACGGTCGCGATAATGGTGGGCGTCCAGCCCACGGTATTGCTGATGGTGCCGGCCTCGGTTGCAGCCTCCAGCAGCCCGGCCGCGACCAGGGACGGGATGCCCATGTAGAAGGACAGGCGCGTGGCCGTCACCCGGTCGAACTTGAGGAAGAGGCCGGCGGAGATCGTCGCCCCGGAGCGGGAGATGCCGGGGAAGACCGGGGAGAGGGCCTGGAACGCACCGATGATGAGGGCGTCCTTGACGGTCACGTCCTTCATGCCCTTGGTGAGGTTCTGCTGGCGGTCGGCCATCCACATGGCCGCCGACCACACGATGAGGGCACCGGCGATCACCCACAGGGAGCGGACCGGTCCCTCGATGAAGTCCTTGAACAGCAGCCCGACGGCCGCCACCGGGATCGAGCCCAGGACGATGCCCCAACCGAGCGTGTAGTCGGGGTCCTGGCGGGCCTGCTGGTTGTCCAGGCCCTTGAACCGGGCTTTGATGCCCCTGAACCAGGCGGTGATGATGCGGACGATGTCGGCCCAGAAGTAGATGATGGCCGCGAGGATCGCACCCACCTGGATGACGGCGGTGAAGGCGGTCATGCCTGCGGAGTTGATCTCGTAGCCGAGCAGCTTCTCGACGATGTTGAGGTGTCCGGTGGAGGACACCGGGAGGAACTCGGTGATGCCCTCGACAATGCCGAGGAGGACGGCGTGCAGCCAGTTCAAAGGGACTCCTGGGGTGGACGGATGGTGGACTCACGGCAGGTTACCGGCGCACGAGGTGGGGAAACGGCCAGGTAACTGTGGTACCCGCCGCAGCGGTGGCGGTTCAGCCGCGCGGCGACGCCGGGTCAAACGCCCAGTTCTACGGCCGCGTATCAGTTTGTGTCCCTTTTATAACGTTGGATGCGTGGCAAGTCCAGCCCGTGTGATCCCGGCGTGTGGCCTGCGGGCGGTCGGCCGCGGCTGCGACTCACTCCATGACGAGGTGCGCTGCGTGCTCACGCAGGTACTCACGCAGATAGGGGGCGGCGAAGTCGACCTTGCCGTAGCCGGCGGTCTTGATGACCCCGGCGGCGAGCAGCCGGTTGCGGTAGACCGACACGTAGTTGACGGGGCGATTCATGCGTTCGGCGATGTCGGCGATCTGGGATGGGCCGTCGTCCTTCGCCATGCACACGAGCATGGTGCGGTCGACGTCGGACAGATCGCGTAGCGCCGGGGCGTGCACCAGGTTGCCGAGGCGCAGTCGGGCAGCGGTCGTTCCTGCGGCGACTGCTGGCTGGGTCACTGGGCCATCGCCACTGTGCTTCCACACCTGGTACCCCACGAGCTGGATCATGAATGGGTAACCGCCGGTCGCGTTCGCGCACTCCTGGGCCAGGTCGTTGCTCAACGCCTTCGCGCCCGTGTCGAAGGTCGACTTCAGGGCCTCACAGACGTCGTCGATGGCCACTTCACTGAGTTCTATCCGCTCGGCTCGGCGCAGGAAGGTGGTGATGTCGTCATTGAGGAGCTCCTCAACGGCTTTGGGGAGCCCCGCCATGAGCAGGCCGATGGGAGCCCCTTCGCGAATGAGGTGCTGCACCTCTGCGGACAGGGCTCGCAGTTCCTCGCGCGGAATGGCATGCACTTCGTCGATAGTGAGCAGCAGGCCGGTGCCGTGTTCCGCGAGCCACTGGGTCAGTGCTCGCGCCTTCTGCCGCCAGGAGGGCTCAGGAGCAGGTGCGTGCTCGAGTGTTGCGCTACCGCCTCCGAGCGGTGTACTTAGGCTCAAGGAGGTCAACCGTGAGCGCTCCTTGCCGGCGAGCTGCGATAACTGGCGAGTGAATTCGGCGGCGAGGCGATCCATGAGCCCCTCGCGTGCGGTCTCATCAACGACCACCCAGCCGCGCTCACGTGCCACATCGCCCAGTGCGGTGAGCATGACGGTTTTGCCGACGCCGCGAGCGCCGGTGATGAGCTCCAGGAGGCCGGGTGCTCCGGGGCCGTCATCGAGGCTCTCCAGAAACTCCTCGATGACGCGGTTGCGGCCGACAAGCAGAGGCGGGGTGGCGCCCGCTGTGGGTTTGAAGGGGTTGGCCATGCGTGATCGTCTCCACTTTTGCGCGTTTTAGATCTTTTAGATCTTTTATAACTTCAGGGCGTGCTGAGTTCCAGTGATGGGAGGTGAAGGCTCGGCCGGCTGCGGCGACTCAGTCCGTCTCGGCGCCCAGGTGGCTCAGGACGACGTCGTGCAGCAGCGAGTTCGTGGCCACCGCGTTGCCCCCGAAGGGGCCGGGCTCGCCGTCGAGGGAGGTGAAGCGCCCGCCCGCCTCGGTGACCACGGGCACGAGCGCGGCCATGTCGTAGAGCTCGAGCTCGGGCTCGGCCGCCAGGTCCACGGCCCCCTCGGCCACCAGCATGTAGGACCAGAAGTCCCCGTAGGCGCGGGTGCGCCAGCACGACTGCATGAGTCCGAGCATCCCGCGCAGCCGCTTGGCCTGGGCCCACCCCGACAGCGAGGAGTAGGACATCGAGGCCCGGGTGAGGTCGTCGACGCCGGACACGGACATCCGTCGCGCCGAGCTCAGGGATCGCCCGGTCCAGGCCCCACCGCCGGACACGGCCCACCAGCGCCTCCCCAGGGCGGGGGCGGAGACCAGCCCGACGACGCACTGACCGTCCTCGATGAGGCCGATGAGCGTGGCCCACACGGGCACGCCCCGCACGAAGTTCTTGGTCCCGTCGATCGGGTCGATGACCCACTGGCGCGAGGAGTGACCGGTGGTGGGCAGCTCCTCGCCCAGGACGGAGTCGCGCCCTCGCGCCCGTCCCAGCTGCTCACGGATGACGCGCTCGGCCTCCCGGTCCGCCTCGGTGACCGGCGTCAGGTCCGACTTGGTCTCCACGGTGAAGTTCCCGGCGTCGAAGCGGGCCTGGGTGAGGCTGTCCACCTTGTTGGCGATCGTGTGCGCCAGGTGCAGGTCGTCGCGCCAGCGCCGCTGCTTGGCCGGAGGCGCCGTCGGGGCGGGTGGAGCAGCCTCCGGTGAGGGCGCTGCGGGGGGCGCCGGAAAGACGGGGCGTTGTGGGCGGGGAGTCTCGCTCATGACACCACGGTAGCGGGGGAGCGGGGTCGGTGAGGCCCACTGTTGTCGGGCGCGCCACCCGCCGGGCCTCGTGGAACCGCACTAAATCGTTATCGAATCTTGAGGTTCGCTGGAAGCGGGGGCGGGGTATCGGATGCATTGTTTTCTGCCGTCATATTGCGGAAGAACGGCGTCGAACATCGTCTGGATAGGCTGTTTCGATTTGGCTGCGTGTTATTGGTTCGTTACGCTGGCGATCATGACCCAACCCGGGAGGCTCTATGCAGCATAATGCCGGTTTTACCAGGGACGACGTCGTCACAGCCGCCCTTGAGATTGGTGTGGACCGGTTCACGATGGGCAAGGTGGCGCGTCGGTTGGGGGTGAGCACAGCTGACCTGGGACGTACTGTCAGCTCGCGCGACGACTTGCTCGTCGCCTGCCTGGAGCGCGTCTCCGCTGACGTCACGCTGCCGCCCACAGGACTGAGCTGGCAGGACTACCTGCGCCAGCTGTCCGACTCGCTGTGGGACGTGCTCGACGCCAACCCCGGCCTGGACCACACCCTCATCGACCTGGCCTGGGCCTACGTGCCCTTCATGTCCGTTGCCAAGCGGGCCCACAATGCCCTTGTCTCCGGCGGCCTGCGCAGTGAGGACGCCTACCTTGCCCTCAACTACACACTGTCGACGGTCCTGACCTCGCACCAGCAGGCGGCCGCCATGGCCGAGACGATCGAGTCCGAGCACCAGCCGGGCCGTCGCGAGCGCGGCATCGACATCGCCACCCGCATGTGGGACGAGCGCTTCGGCGGCTCGGGCGCAGCCCTGGGCATGCGTCGGTCGAACCAGTTGCACGACGGCGACGACGCCGACCGCGTCCCCTTCCGCCCCAAGGAGTCCTGGCTGGACCGCGGCGCGATGACCCCCAAGCTGGAGGTCATCATCGGCGGCTTCTCCGGCCTGAGCGACGTCCTGTCCACCTCCGGCGCCGGGGGCGACGGCGCCTCGCGGGGAGTGTCCCCCGCATCGCAGTCCAACGACACCAGGGAGTCCTCCGTGAACACTCTCGTTCTCGTCTTCCACCCCAACATCTCCGAGTCGCGGGTCAACAAGGCCCTCGGGGCGACCGCGGAGTCGCTCGGTGGCAATATCACCGTGCGCTACATGTACGACATCTACCCCGACTTCAACATCGATGTGGCCACCGAGCAGGCCGCCCTGCTGGGCGCTGACCGCATCGTCCTGCAGTACCCCATGTACTGGCTCTCCTGCCCGCCGCTGCTCAAGAAGTGGCTCGACGACGTCCTGACCTTCGGTTGGGCCTACGGCTCGACGGGCACGGCCCTGCATGGCAAGGAGCTGCTCCTGGCCGTCAGCGTCGGCGGCGCCGGCAGCGCCTACGGCCGCGAGGGCGCGCACATCTACACGATCCACGAGTTCCTGCGGCCCATGCAGGGCACCTCGCGCGTCATCGGCACCAAGTACGCCGTGCCCTTCCTGTCGGTGGGCGCCCTGGAGATCACCGACGAGGCCATCGCCCGGCGCGCGCAGGACTACGCCGCGGTCCTCCAGACCGCCGAGCTCCCGATGCTCGACATCTTCGGCTGAGGCGCCAGCCGATCCTGAGCCCGCTGGGTCCCCGTCGGCGTCATCGCCGGCGGGGACCCAGCGCATCTGCAGGGAGGGCCGTAAGATTTCGACATGGTTGAGATCGTTGCGTACCGGCCACAGCAGCGTCAGGCGCTGCTGGACCTGTCCCTGCGCGCCTGGGCCCCGGTCTTCCCGCTCATGGAGCAGGACGTGCCCGCCTTCGTCTACCGATCCTTCTACCCCGAGGGCTGGCGTCAGCGGCAGGCCGCGGATCTCGCCGAGGTCCTCGACAGTGAGCCCGACGGCGTCGACGTCGCCGTCCTCGACGGTCGCCCGGTGGGCTGGGTGTGCACCCGCCTGCACCCCGAGGACAGGATGGGGGAGGTCTACATCGTCGTCGTCGACCCCGACTACCAGCGCCGCGGCATCGGGCGGGCCCTCATGAACCACTCCATGGAGCGGGCCCGGGCCGCCGGGATGGCCATGGCGATGGTGGAGACCGGCGGGGACCTCGGGCACACTCCTGCCCGCGCCACCTACGAGGGGCTCGGCTTCCAGCGCTGGCCGGTGGCCCGCTACTTCAAGGACCTGTCCGATGGCGACTGAGACGCCCGTGAGACGCACTGAGGGCCCCAGGCCGGTTTGCCGGTCCGGGGCCCTCGGGCATGTGGAAGCTGCGTGCCGGCGTGCTCAGCCGTGAGGCTCCAGGACGGGCAGGTCCTTGCTCGACAGCGTGGCGGCGTAGTCCTCGACCCGCTGGGCCAGGGCCTCATCGGTGATGGTGAGGGTCCCGGTGGTGGTGAAGGGCTCGAGGTAGGTCATCCGACACATGGCCGCGGTCGCCTGGAGCGGGCGCAGCAGCTCGGTGATCGTGTAACCGTAGGAGGCCTCGCGGCTGTAGGCGTCGCCGGCTCCGCCCGTACTGACGGCTACCAGCAGCTCCTTGCCGGCCAGCGCCTTGCCGGTCGATCCGTAGGCCCAGCCGTAGAGGAGCACGTCGTCCTCCCACTGCTTGAGCAGGGCGGGGGTGGAGTACCAGTACATGGGGAACTGGAGGACGATGCGGTCGGAGGCCTCCAGAATCGCCTGCTCGGCGGCGACGTCGACCTTCTGGTCCGGATAGATGTCGTACATGTAGCGCACGGTGACGTCGTCACCGAGGGACTCGGCCCTGGCCGCCAGGGGGCGGTTGACGCGTGAGGCGGACATGTCGGGGTGGAAGACGAGAACAAGGGTCTTCATGAGCGCTCCTGCGTTCAGGTGGTGATGGTGGGCGGTGCGTCGTTCGGTCGGGAGACGTCAACGACGTCGTGCCCTCCTGCTCGATGCCACGCACCGGAGGCGCGGTGCGGGTATGAACCGGGATCAGGGCTTCAGGAGCACCTTGATGGCGCGGCGCTCGTCCATGGCCCTGTAGGCCTCGGGGGCCTCCTCCAGGGGCAGGCGCAGGGTGAAGACCTTGCCGGGGTTGATCTCGCGCTTGAGGATGCGGTCGATGAGGTCGGGCAGGAAGCGGCGCACCGGCGCGGGGCCGCCCAGCATGTTGATCTCGGCGAAGAAGAGATGGTCTCCGGGAAGGGAGACGCCGTGAGCCACGCCCACGTAGCCGAGGTGCCCGCCGGGGCGGCAGGAGGCGATGGCCTGCATCATCGAGGTCTGGTTGCCCACGGCCTCAACGACGCCGTGCGCGCCGTAGCCGCCGGTGAGCTCCTTGACCTTCGCCGCGCCCTCGTCGCCGCGCTCGGCGATGACCACGTCGGCGCCGAACTCGCGGGCCAGGGCGGCCCGGTCCTCGTGGCGGGAGAAGATGATGACCTTCTCAGCCCCCAGGGCCTTGGCGGCCAGCACCGCGGACAGGCCCACGGCGCCGTCGCCGACCACCGCGATGGTCTTGCCGGGGCCGGCCTGGGCCGCCACGGCCCCGAACCATCCGGTGCCCAGGACATCGGAGGCGGCCAGGAGGGAGGCGATGATGTCGGGGTCCTCGGGCCTGCCGCCGGGAACGACGACGAGGGTTCCGTCGGCCAGGGCCACGCGCGTGTACTCGGCCTGGGTGTCGCTGATGAAGCCGCCGTTGGCGCAGCGCGACTGGTATCCGTCCTCGCAGATCTCGCAGGTGTTGTCGCTCAGGCAGAAGGAGCCGACGACGAAGTCGCCGACCTTGACGTTCTTGACGTCGTCGCCGACCTCGACGACGGTGCCCACGTACTCGTGCCCCATGGGACGGGCCTTCTCCAGGGGCTGGATGCCCCGGTAGGGCCACAGGTCCGAGCCGCACACGCAGGCGGCCTCGAGCTTGATGACGGCGTCGGTGGGTTCGATGACGTGGGGGACCTCGCGGTCCTCGACGCGGATGTCACCGGCGGCGTGCATGATGACGCCGCGCATGGTGGTGGGCAGGGCAGGAGCAGAAGCAGTCACAGGTACGTCCTCACATCAGTGCGGGTTGATATGTGAAGACTAGACGCGCGTCTCGATGCGGGTCCACCGCCTGGCAGGTTCTGTCAGGGCCACCCAGCGGGACCGTGGAGCATCGGTCTCAGCTTGAGGGCTCGGCGTAATCGGCTCGAGCGCGGGCGAAGACCGGCGCCGGTGAGCGGCAGTGACGATCACGGGGGATCGTGGATGATCGCGCTCAGCCGAAGCCCATATCTGCCCGGGAAGGCGCTACTGCGCCTGCGCGCCCCCGTCCTTCGACGTCGTCGCACCGGCCACGCGCGGAAGCGGCAGGACGAGCGGGGTGCCGGTGAGCGGGTCGCTGATGACTCGCACGGCCAGTCCGAAGACCTCCTCAACCATCTCGGCGGTGACAACCTCCTCGGGCCGCCCGTGGGCCACGATGGAGCCCATGCGCATCGCGATGACCTCGTCGCCGTAGCGGCAGGCCTGGTTGAGGTCGTGGAGGACCGCCACGATCGTGGTCCCCAGCTCGGTGTTGAGCTCGCGGCACAGCTCGAGGAGGTCCACCTGGTGGGCCAGGTCCAGGTAGGTGGTCGGCTCGTCGAGCAGCAGGATGTCAGTGCGCTGGGCCAGGGCCATGGCCACCCACACCCGCTGGCGCTGGCCACCGGAGAGGGCGGCCACGTGCCGGTTCGCCAGGCCGACGACGCCGAAGAAGCCCAACACCACTACCCCCAACTCCCCGCCATATCCCGAGCCGGCCCTCCTCCACTCTCGTCCTAGACCGTCCACCTCACCTCAATCCAAGCCAGCCCACCCGCCGGGAATCGAGCAGACCTCACTTACCCGAAACACCATCCCCGCGTCTCAGTCGCGATGCCCCGCGCCACGGCCCCCGTCGGCTGGCTTCCCAAGCCTTCATCCCGCCGTCGAGGTTGAGGAGTTGCCCCGGGTATCCAGCCGCCCTCAGCGCCTCGATCGCCCGAACCGAACGCACCCCAGCAGCACACACAACGACGGTGACGCGGCTCGCGTCCAGCTCACCCATACGCTTTACCACCTCGCGCAGTGGAATGTGCTGGGCGCCCTCCAGTGGCTCGAGCGCCACCTCGACGTCCTCGCGCACGTCCAGCAGCGCCGGTGGCTCGGCGGAGTCCAGGAGCCCCTGCAGCTCGGCAACAGAGATGATGCCCTCCGCCGATCCTGATGTCTGGGCCTCTCCAGCCCCCTGAGTCCAGGGGCATGCACCGGAGCCCGACTCGGAACGCTCGGCTTGCCGGTGGGAGCCGTCCCTGGTGGCTCGTGCATGCGGCTGCGCATCGGCATCAGGATCCTGGGGGAGCGCGCAGGAATCAGCCTCCGCCGTCAGCGTTGTGATGCTCGGTCTCTCCCCGCACACCGGGCAGGCCGGGTTCTTCGCCACCGGAACCTCCCGCAGGTGCATCCCCCAGGCATCCAGCAGCGCCAGCCTTCCCAGCAGCGGCTCGCCTCCGCCAATGATGAGCTTGAGCGCCTCGGCGGCCTGCATCGTCCCAATGATCCCCGGCAGAACCCCCAGCACCCCCGCCTCCGCGCAGGAGGGCACCGAGCCCGCGGGTGGCGGCGTCGGGTGCAGGCACCGGTAGCACGGACCCCGGCGCGCGTCGAAGACCCCCACCTGCCCGTTGAACCCCAGCACCGCCCCATGCACCAGCGGCAGCCCCAGCATGACGGTGGCGTCATTGACGAGATACCGCGTGGGGAAGTTGTCCGTCCCGTCGATGACCACATCCCAGCCGCCCAGCAGCTCCAGGGCGTTCTCAGCGCTCAACCGAGTTCGGTGCGTGACGACCTCGACGTCGGGGTTGAGAGCCCTGATCGCCTCGGCCGCCGAGTCCACCTTGGGACGCCCCACAGCGGCCGTGACATGGATGACCTGGCGCTGGAGATTGGTGACGTCGACGTCGTCGTCATCGATGAGGCCGATCGTGCCCACGCCGGCGGCCGCCAGGTACAGGGCCGCCGGCGCCCCGAGCCCACCGGCGCCAACGAGCAGGACCCGTGACGCGCGAATGCGCTGCTGCCCCACGACCTCCACCTGCGGTACGAGCGCGTTGCGGTGGTACCGCTCCAGCTCATCGCGGCTCAGCGGCCGCAGACGCTCCTCGGCGACCACCGATCCGCAGACGCTATTGCGATCGCTTCGGTCGACGGTGCTCATGACGTCCTCCCTCATCCTCGTCCGACTCTTCTCTCAACGCCTCGGCACGGCAGTTCTCAACCCCGGCGGGCCACGATACGCACCTGCACCGCCTTGATGGCACAGAGGATCTTCTGGCCCTCGGTGATGCCGAGCTCGGCCACTGCCCCCGCAGTGACCGCCGCCGACAGGTGCTGCCCCTCCTCCAGCTCCAGGCGTACGCTCACCAGTGCACCCGAGCGCTCCAGCCCTGTCACCCGACCGGTCAGGACGTTGCGGGGGCTGCCGTGCGGGGCCCGGCGGTAGAGGGCGACGGCGTCGGGCGGCACCAGCGCGACACCGGGGGCTCCGGGGCGCAGACCCTCGTTGCGGTCGTCCCGATCACCCTGTTCACCGACGCCTCCTTCGGCAGCATTCTCCTGGGGACGGCCGTGAACGACCCGCCCCGACGGCAGCCGCAGCCCCGGAGCCTCGGACTCCCCGTCGACGACGCCCGTGAGCACGGACGTCCCCGTCAGACGGGCGACGAAGTCCGACCGCGGGGCGGACAGGACCCGCGCTGTCGGCCCCTGCTCCACCACTCGGCCGCGGTCCAGGACGACGACGTCCTCGGCCAGTGCTGTCAGGTCCAGGACGTCATGGGTCACCAGCAGCAGCGTCAGCCCCTCCTCGGTGCACCGGCGCGACACCAGACGGCGCATCTCCTGGCGTGCCGTCACGTCCAGGGCCGACATCGGCTCATCGAGGACCAGCAGACGAGGCCCCGTGGCCAGTGCCCGAGCCAGAGCCACGCGGGCCGCCTGCCCGCCCGAGAGCGCGCCCCCCGAGCAGGAGGCCAGGTGCTCGGCCCCGACGGCCGCCAGCTCGGCGCGTGCCCGCGTCACCGCCTCGCCCCGGCTCACACCCTGACAGCGCAGGGCGAAGACCACATTGCCCAGCACCGACATATGAGTGAAGACCCCCGGGTCCTGGCTGAGCAGCGCCACCTGACGGCGCCCGGCGCGCACGAACTCCCCGGCACCGTCCAGGACCCGCCCACCGAGCACCACCCGGCCGTCCTCGGCGTCCAGCAGCCCGGCAACCACGGAGCAGACTGTCGACTTGCCCGAGCCGTTGGGGCCAATGAGCGCCACCGTGCGCCCGGCCTCCACCTCCAGGTCGACGACGACGTCGCGCGCCCTCAGGTCGAAGGCGACCTGCAGGTCCTGGCCGCGCTTGGAGTCCCCGGCCGGCGCGGCGGGGCGGGTGCCGGTGGGGGCCGCGATGGCGCCGTCGGGCTCAGGTGAGGGGGAGGATTCAGCGGCGGGCGTGGACAGGGAAGGAACCTCATCGGCCCCGCCCTCGGGGGCGGGGCGAACCGAGGCGGCCAGACGGGACCAGTCCACAGTCGTGGCCCCGACAATGAGGAAGGACAGCCCGATGAGCACGGCCGCCAGGGCCAACGACGTCGCCGTGTCCTTCTCCCGCTCCAGGTAGATGGCCAACGGCATCGTGCGGGTGACCCCCTCCTTGGAGCCGGCGAAGGCGATGGTCGCCCCGAACTCGCCCAGGCTCCGGCCCAGGGCCAGGGCGGTACCGCGCGCCAGGGCCGGCGCCGCCAGCGGCAGCGTGATCTGCCCCAGGACCCGCCACGGCCCCGCTCCCAGACTCCGGGCGGTCGTCTCGGCCCGCTCGTCGCGGCTGCGCAACGCCGCCTCCAGGGTCACCACCAGGTAGGGCATGGAGACGAAGACCTGAGCGATGACCACCGCGGTCGTCGAGAACGCGATGGGCAAGCCCCACTCACGCAGCTGAGCCCCCAGGATCCCCTTGTTGCCCAGGGTCGACAGCAGCGCGATACCGGCCACCACCGGTGGCATCGTCATCGGCAGGACCGCGAGGACGCGCGCCAGCCGCACGCCCGGCCAGCTGCGGGACAGCAGGAGCGCCAGCGGCACGCCCAGCGTCACGCAGATCGCCGTGGAGATCAGGCAGGTGCGGATCGACAGCCACAGGGCGGCCTGGGCCGACGGCGTCGCCAGCAGCTGGGGCAGCTGCCGCCAGGAGACGCGTGTCCCCATGCCCACCAGGGGCAGGACGATTGCGCAGCCGCCCAGGATCGCCAGCACGGTGACGAGCACTGGCAAGGGAGAACGAGAGGCCCGCCCGCGCCAGGCTAGGGCGCGGGCGGGCCGTCGTGTCGGCTGCTGTGCGGACTGTGCAGTGGAGGACATCCTGTTCACAGGTCCCTGTTCACCGGATCAACCGACTCAGGTACCTGCGCTGTCACGGAGCAGTCGTCTCGGCTGTGGGCTTGGGCGCCTGCGGGGAGGCCGACTCGCCGGAGGTCGCGGCCTGGGACGGGGCAGTGCTGGCTCCTGCACTGGAGCTGGCCCCGGCGCTCGCGCCGGCTGTGGCGCTACCGGGCGCCCCGAAGCCGTACCTGGCGAGAACCTCCTGGCCGGTCTTGCCGGTAACGGCGTCGATGAAGACCTTGGCGCCCGCGGCGTTCTCGGGGTTGGCGGTCTGTGCGATCGGGTAGTGGTTGACGACGCCGCCGTCGGGGATGTCGATCTTGTCCACCTTGTCCTTGGCCGCGGCTGCGTCGGTGGTGTAGACGATGCCGGCATCGGCCTCACCGGACTCGACCTTGCCGCGCACGTCGGTCACCTTCTGCTCCTCGGAGACCGGGTTCAGGGTGACGCCCAAGGCGTTGGTGAGCTTCTTGGTGGCCTCACCGCAGGGCACCTCAGCGGCGCAGGTGACCAGGTTGGCGCCATCCAGCGAGGAGTCCAGCCCGGTGATCTTCTTGGGGTTGCCCTTGGGGACGATGAGGGTCAGGACGTTGGTGGCGAACTCGGTCTGGGTGCCGACCAGTTTCTGGTCCGAGGCCTCCTTCATCGTGGAGTTGTTGGCGGTGGCCAGGACGTCGGCGCTGTTGCCGTTCGCGAGTGAGGCCACCAGGTCCTGCGAGCCCTGGAAGTCGAAGGAGATATCCAGGCCGGGGTTGTCCTTCTCGACGGTCTTCTCGATCTCCTCGAAGGCGCCCTGGAGGGAGGCGGCGGCCAGGACGGTGACCTTGCCGGTGGCCTTCTCGGCGCCGGCGGAGGCACTTGATGAGGCGGCGCCCGAAGCGGCGCCGGTGGAGCTGTTGCTGGCGGAGCCGCCGCAGGCGGCCAGTGAGAGGACGGAAAGCATGCTGATCGCGGTGATCGCCGCACGGCGAGTGATACTCATGTGGTGTCCTTTCATGAGGTAGCCGAGATCAGGCGCCTTGTGACGGGGTGACGTCATTGACTCCCTGGTTTCCGGTGCCCTGAGTGCGCACCGGGGTCCAACCGCGCGAGGGCCGTGCGGTGGAAGTAGCCCCTTCACGTGAACGATAGACCACGTAGGGGCGGGTCACGTAGCCCACGGGTGCGGAGACCGCGTGGACCAGGCGGGTGAAGGGCCAGATCGCCAGGAGCAGGAAGCCCGCGATGACGTGGAGCTTGAAGGAGACCGGCACGTCGCTCATGAGCTCGGGGCGCGGCTGGAGAACCAGTACTGACCGCAGCCAGGGGCTGATGGTCTCGCGGTAGTCGTAGCCGTGCTCGTCGGTGAGCTGGTTGAGGACCGTGGCGGCCGCCCCCAGCAGGACCGGCACGATGAGGAAGCAGTACATGACCAGGTCGTTGCGGGTGGTGGCCAGGCGGACGCTCTTGATGACGACGCGCCGGTAGATGAGCCCGGCCAGGCCCAGGATCGTCATGATGGCCGCCGCTGTGCCCAGGTAGGTGGCGCCAAGGTGGTACATGTGCTGGGAGACGCCCAGCATCTCGGTGATGTCCTTGGGCACCAGGAGCCCGACGACGTGCCCACCCAGGACCATGAGGAAGCCCAGGTGGAACAGGGGCGAGGCCAGGCGCAGGATGCGCGACTCGTTCCACTGGGAGGACCGGGAGGTCCATCCGAACTGGTCGTTGCGCCACCGCCAGATCATGCCTGCCACCAGCAGCACGAGGCTGGCGTAGGGCAGGGCCACCCACAGGAGGTTCTGCTGAATCGGGCTCATGTCATGCTCTCCTGGCTGCTCGTGAGGGGGAAGGGCTGGCGACCGGTACAGGATCCGGCAGGGTGGGCGAACCGGACAGGCTCGGGTTGCGCACGGGAACGGTGGGGAAGGGCAGGGTGTCGGTGACGCCGACGGTCTCCGTGGGGGGACCGGCGGCCACGAGGGCGCGCACGCGCTCGGCGGTGGCCTCGTCGATGCGCGGCAGTGTCATCGAGACGGCCTCCACCAGCCCCGCGTAAGGGGAGCCGGCGTCGGCCAGGGCACTGCGCAGCACCTCGATGCCCTCGCGGTGGGAGGACAGGAGCGCGCCGGCCACCTCGTCGCCGCTGCGCGCGGACAGCTCGAGGACCACCGGCAGGTAGTCGGGCAGCTCGTCGGCGGCCATCTCGTAGCCGGCCGCCGCCAGCGCCTGCTTGAAGGCCAGCAGCGCGGCACCCCGGTGCCGGGTGTCTCCCACCGTGTAGTACGTCAGGTACAGGCAGCAGCGCCGACGCCGGTCGAAGACCTCCACGTAGTGCTCGGCCATGGCCCGCTCGCCGCGGCGCCGAGCCTGAGAGATGAACTCCTCCAGGAGCACGGCCACCTCCGGCGGCAACGCGGCCAGTTCGGCCTCGACGGCGTTCAGACGCGTCTCCAGGCCACCCTCGGCCGGGTAGTCCAGCAGCAGCGAGGCCGCCATGTGCACGGTGGCTCGCTGAGAGGAGTCCAGGGGCACCTCGGGGGGCGCATCCAGGACTCGGGGGGCTCGGACGAAGGAGACCATCTCAGAGGTCCCTGGGGGCGACGACCGCAGGACCGGTCGACGTAGCCCGTGAGGAAGCGTCGGCCGCCTGAGCCTGTCCCACCGGCTGGGGCACTCCGACCTCGGACATTCCCGGACCGGCAGCCGGCACCGGTTCGCGGCGCACGGTCGGCAGCGGCAGGCTCACCGGGCCGTTGTTGACGCCGCCGGCACCGCCCTGACCGTGGAAGGAGGCGACGTCGGGGTGGCAGCCGGCGGGGGCGCCCTCGCCCAGAAGGGTCTTGACGTCGTTGCCCATGGACTCCATGCCGCGAGGGACCTCGGGCTTGGCGGTGGGGATGACGTAGCGGTCGTCGTACTTGGCGATGGCCAGCAGGCGGTACATGGCCTCCAGCTTCTTCCCGTCCAGGCCCACGGCGGCGGCGATGGCCGGGTCGGGCTCGCGGCCCAGGCGCACGTCACGCATGTGGGAGCGCATCGCGGCCAGGCGCCGCAGCACGAGCTCCACCGTGTTGGTCTCACCGGCCGTGAACAGGCCCGCCAGGTACTCCAGCGGGATGCGCATCTCGGAGACGGCCGTCAGCAGCACCTTGTGGTCCTCCCCGTCCAGCCCGGCGGCGGCCACCTCGTCGACGATGGGCGACAGCGGCGGGATGTACCAGACCATCGGCATGGTGCGGTACTCGGGGTGCAGGGGCAGGGCCACCTCGTAGGTGTCGATGAGGTCCCAGATGGGGGAGGCCTGAGCTGCCTCGATCCAGTTGTCCGGGACGCCCTCGGCACGCGCGCCCGCCACGACCTCGGGGTCGTGGGGGTTGAGCAGGATCTCGCGCTGAGCCATGTAGAGGTCCTGCGGGTCCTTGACGGCGGCGGCCTGCGAAACGCGATCGGCGTCGTAGAGGAGGACGCCCAGGTAGCGCAGACGGCCCACGCAGGTCTCCGAGCACACGGTGGGCTCACCGATCTCCAGACGCGGGTAGCACAGGGTGCACTTCTCGGCCTTGCCGGTGGTGTGGTTGAAGTAGACCTTCTTGTAGGGGCAGGCCGACACGCACATGCGCCAACCGCGGCAGGCGTCCTGGTCCACCAGGACGATGCCGTCCTCGGTGCGCTTGTACATGGCGCCCGACGGGCAGGCGGACACGCAGGTCGGGTTGAGGCAGTGCTCGCAGATGCGCGGCAAGTAGAACATGAAGGCCGACTCGATGTCGGTGCGCACCTTGGTGTTCATGGCCTCGATGACCGGGTCCTGCTGGAGGGTCTCCATGGAGCCGCCCAGGTCGTCATCCCAGTTGGGGCCCCACTGGATCGTGGACATGTACTCGCCAGTCAGCTGGCTCTTGGCGCGCGCCACCGGCAGGGCCGGGGAGTCCTTGGGGGCCGAGAGCAGCTTGTCGTACTCGTAGGTCCACGGCTCGTAGTAGTCCTCGACCGTGGGCATCTCCGGGTTGGCGAAGATGTTGACCAATCGGCGCAGGCGTCCGCCGGAGCGGGGGCGCAGGCGCCCCGAGGCGGTGCGCTCCCAGCCGCCGCGCCAGGTGTCCTGGTCCTCCCACCCCTTGGGGTAGCCGACACCGGGACGGGTCTCGACGTTGTTGAACCACATGTACTCGGTGCCCTCGCGGTTGGTCCAGGCCTGCTTGCAGGTCACTGAACAGGTGTGGCAGCCGATGCACTTGTCGAGGTTCATCACCATTGCGATCTGAGCCATGACCTTCATCAGAACGTCACCTCCTGGTTGCTGCGGCGACGGATGAGCGTGACCTCGTCGCGGTTGTTGCCCGTGGGGCCGATGTAGTTGAAGGCGTAGGACAGCTGCCCGTAGCCGCCGGCGAAGTGGCTGGGCTTGAGCACGATCCGGGTCAGCGAGTTGTGCGTCCCGCCGCGCCTGCCGCTGGACTCGGTCAGCGGGGTGTTCATAGTGCGCTCCTGGGCGTGGTGCATGAAGACCATGCCCTCGGGAATGCGGTGGGAGACGATGGCCCGCGCCGCCACGATGCCGTTGCGGTTATAGGCCTCGACCCACTCGTTGTCCTTGACGTCGATCTTGTCCGCGTCCTGGGGGCTCATCCAGATGGTCTGGCCACCGCGCCCCAGGGTGAGCATGTGCAGGTTGTCGAAGTACTGGGAGTGGATCGCCCACTTGTTGTGCGCGGTGATGTAGCGCACCGCGACCTCCGCCGTGCCCGCCTGGCTCGTGGACACCGCGCCCGGCGAGGCCTCCCCGTACAGGGCGTGGAAGTCCAGGGGCGGACGGAAGACCGGTAAGGACTCGCCCATGTCCCGCATCCAGTCGTGGTCGAGGTAGTAGTGCATGCGCCCGGTCAGGGTGTGCCAGGGCTTGGCATGCTCGACGTTGACCACGAAGGCCGAGTAGCGCCGTCCGCCGTGCTCGGAGCCGGACCACTCCGGGGAGGTGATGACGCCCTGGGGCTTGACCTGGGTATCGGCGAAGGAGATGAGCTTGCCGGCCTCCTCCTCACTGAGCTCGACCAGCGTGGTGCCGGTGCGCTTGGACAGCGTGTCCCAGCCCTCGGTGGAGATGCGCCCGTTGGTGGTGCCCGACAGCGTCAAGATCGCGTCAGCGGCACGGATGTCGGTGTCGAGCAGCGGCCGGCCGGCGGCCTCGCCGTCGGTGGAGACCCCGTGGTTGCGGGCCAGGCGCTCCACCTCAGGCCCGGGCTTGAGCATGATGCCCTTGCAGGGCAGCCCCAGCTTCTCGGCCAGGGGACCCAGGGCGTCGAACTTGGCCCGGATCTGGGTGTAGTCGCGCTTGGTGGGAACGAGCTTGGGCATCGTCACCCCCGGCACCCACTCCTGGGGCAGGGCCGAGACGTCGCCGTGGGCCATCGTCAGGGCGTCGGGGGTGTCGTGGTTGAGGGGCGCGGCGACGACGTCGGTCTGGGTGCCCAGGTAGCGCGGCGCCCAGGCGGAGATGAGCCCGGCCAGGGTCTGGAAGACCTGGAAGTCGGTGCGCGCCTCCCACGGCGGGTCGATCGCTGCATTGAAGGAGTGCACGAAGGGGTGCATGTCGGTCGAGGAGATGTCGTGCTTCTCGTACCAGGTGGCCGCGGGCAGGACGACGTCGGAGTGCAGGGTGGTGGAGGTGTTGCGGAAGTCCGCGGTCCACATGAGGTCGAGCTTGCCGACGGGGGCCTCATCGCGCCACGTCACCGAGGCCGGCCGCTGCTCGGGCGGGGTCTCGACGGCGTTGACGTCGTTGTCCGCGCCCACCATGTGGCGCAGGAAGAACTCCGTGCCCTTGGCCGAGCTGCCCAGCAGGTTCGTGCGCCACGAGCACAGGATGCGCGGGAAGTTCTCGGGGGCGTCGGGGTCCTCGCAGGCGAAGCGCAGCTCGCCGGAGCGCAGCTGCTCGACGACGTAGTCCTTGGGGTCCATGCCCGCCTCGGCGGCCTGCTGGCCCAGGAGCAGCGGACTGCGGTTGAAGGTCGGGTAGGACGGTGTCCACCCGCGCTTCATGGCCTCGACCATCGTGTCGGTCGCCGTCTTGCCCGCCAGGGTCCCGGGCCCGAGCGGGGAGGCCAGGCGCTCCGCGGAGGTGGTGTCGTAGCGCCACTGGTCGGTGGTGATGTACCAGAAGCCCGTGGCGATCATCTGCCGGGCCGGGCGGTGCCAGTCCAGGGCGAAGGCGTACTGCTGGAAGCCACTGATCGGGCGGACCTTCTCCTGACCCACGTAGTGGGCCCAGCCGCCGCCGTTGACGCCCTGGGTGGCGCACATGGAGGTCAGCGCCAGGATCGTCCGGTAGATCTGGTCGGCGTGGTAGTAGTGGTTGATGCCCGCGCCCATGACGATCTGGGAACGGCCTCCGGACTCCACGGCGTTGAGGGCGAAGTCGCGCGCCACCCGGATGATGGCCGGGCCCGGCACACCGGTGATCTCGCTGGCCCAGGCGGGCGTGCCCGGGACGGTGGCGTCCTGGTAGTCCGCCGGCCACTGGCCGGGCATCGAGGGGCGCTCGACGGCGTACTGGGCCAGGAGCAGGTCGTAGACGGTGGTGACCAGGCGGTCCCCGATACGGGTGACCGGCACACCGCGGCGCACGACGCCGCCGCCCACAGAGCCCTCGGGGGTGGACGAACCGGGCAGGTCGAAGCGGGGCAGGAGGACCTCGGCGGCCTGAACCTGGGGGCCCTCGCCGTGCAGGTCCAGGATGCTCATGACCGGGTCGACGCCCTCCATGAGGAGGTTCCACTTGCCCTCGCCCTCGGGGGTGAAGCGGTCGGCCAGGGTGCCGCCGGGGTCGGCCGGGCCGCGCCGGCGGTCCCACACGAGGGGGCGGAACTCGTTCTTCGGGGCTCCGGCGGCGACGCCGTCGACGTCGGAGGCCGTCACGAAGCGGCCGGGCACGTAGCCGGTGCCGTCGGGTGAGGGCTCCAGGCCGATGAGGAAGGGGGAGTCGGTGTGGCGGCGCATGTAGTCCAGGAAGAAGGGCTCCTGGCGCTTGACGTGGAACTCGCTCAGGATGACGTGCCCCATGGCCTGGGCCAGGGCGCCGTCGGTGCCGGGGGCCACGCGCAGCCACTGGTCGGCGAACTTGGTGTTGTCGGCGTAGTCGGGGGAGACGGCCACGACCTTCTGCCCGTGGTAGCGGGCCTCGGTCATGAAGTGGGCGTCCGGGGTGCGGGTCAGCGGCAGGTTGGAGCCCCACATCATGAGGTACTGGGAGTTGTACCAGTCACCGGCCTCGGGGACGTCGGTCTGGTCGCCGAAGACCTGCGGTGAGGCCGGGGGCAGGTCGGCGTACCAGTCGTAGAAGGAGAGCATCGTGCCACCGATGAGCTCGTGGAAGCGGGCACCGGAGCCGTAGGAGACCTGGGACATGGCCGGGATGACGGTGAAGCCGGCGATCCGGTCCGGGCCCCAGGCGCGGATGGTGTGGATGTAGGCGGCCGCGACGATCTCCATGGCCTCGTCCCAGCCCACGCGCACCATGCCGCCCTTGCCACGGGCCGACTTGTAGGCCTTGGCGGTGGCGGGGTCACCGGTGACCTGCGCCCAGGCGGCCACTGGGTCGCCGTCGTTGGCGGACTTCGCAGCGCGGAAGGCGTCCAGCAGCACCGAGCGCACGTAGGGGTAGCGGATGCGCGTGGGGGAGTAGGTGTACCAGGAGAAGGCCGCGCCGCGCGGGCAGCCGCGGGGCTCGTACTCGGGCATGTCCGGCCCCGTGGTGGGGTAGTCGGTGATCTGCTTCTCCCAGGTGATGATGCCGTCGGAGACGTAAACCTCCCAGGCGCACGAGCCGGTGCAGTTGACCCCGTGGGTGGAGTGAACCATCTTGTCGTGGCTCCAGCGGTGCCGGTAGAAGGTGTCCGACTCGCGCCCGCCGGTCAGGAACAGGCGGCGGGCGTCGGCGGAGGCCTGTCCCCGGCGCAGGTACGAGCCCAGCGTGAGCAGTCCGGGAGCGTTCTCGACCTGTTGATCGGGCCCGGGGACGATCCCGGGGCCGGTGGGCTGGGAGCCGGTGATGCTCATCAATGGTCCTTTGGTCCGTGAAGTTGGCGGGTTGCTGGTGGTTGGGCGGAGATTGGTCTGCGTGGCCCGGGGCCGGTGAGGACGGGGCGGTCGCTGTGTACTTCTGGCTGGCCCGGCGACGCTGCTGAGATCTCAGCAGCGTCGCCGTCGGGCTGGTCAGTCGGTTGTGGGCGGTTGGCTCGGCGGGGAGGGCCCGGCCGACGCCGGATGCCGGATCAGCCCGGACGCTTGGCGCCCGGCTTGGCGTAGCGGATCCAGCAGATGACGGCGCACACGACGCAGAAGACGGCGCAGCCGTAGAAGAAGACGTGGGTGGGCATGAGGGTGAGCGCAATCCCCACGAGGAAGGGGCCGAGCGAGGCGACCGCGGCGGTGAAGCCGATAGCGCCGCCGGCCTGGCGCTTGGGCATGATCATCGGCATCTGCTTGAAGGTCGAGGCGTTACCGACGCCGGCGAAGAAGAACATGGCCAGCAGGGCCACCATGAAGATGGTGAAGTCGGCCGGGTCGTCCGCGCCGGCCACCAGGTAGCCGCACCAGGCCATCGTAATGGCCATGCCGATCGCGGAGACGAAGGTCCAGATCGCACCGCCGAAGCGGTCGCACAGGGGCCCCCACGCGAAGCGCAGGAAGGAGCCGATGAGGGTGCCGATGAAGGCGTAGGAGGCGCCCTGGGGCAGGTCGGAGGCGGCGAACTGCTTGGCCAGGTCGGAGGCGGCGCCGTAGTTGTTGTTGATGATGTTGGCGGTCTGGGCGGCGAACCCGGAGAAGACGCCGAAGGTCATGATGTACAGGACTGTCATGAGCCAGGTGTCGAGGTTGCCGAAGATGTCCATCTGCTCCTTGATGTTGGCCTTGAGCGGGACGTCCTTGATGTAGCGGAAGGTCAGGAAGGCCGCGATGAGGGACCAGGGCAGGAAGAAGACGGTGGCGTTGACGACCATGGGGGCGCCCTCGTGGTGGGGGGCGACCCAGGTCAGTCCGAACAGGCTGATGCTCATGAGGAAGGGGGCGGCGAGCTGGATGACGCTCATGCCCATGTTGCCCAGACCTCCCTGCAGGCCCAGGGCGGTGCCGGCCAGGCGCTTGGGGAAGTAGAAGCCGGTCGAGGGCATGTAGCCGGAGAAGGTGGCGGCCCCGATACCGCAGGCGAAGGACAGCGCGAGCAGGACACCGAAGGAGGTGTCATGGTTCTGCACCGCGAAGAACCAGCCGAGCATCGGCAGGATGTACAGCAGGGAGGACCAGCCGATCATCTTGCGGGCGCCGATGGTGGCGGGCAGGAACATGTAGACCAGGCGCAGCGCGGCGCAGGACAGACCCGGCATGGAGGTGATCCAGTAGATCTGGTTCTTGGTCAGGTGGAAGCCGACGTCGTTGAGCCTGGGAGCGACTGCGCTGGGCAGGAACCAGACGGTGAAGCCGAGCATGAGGGAGAAGGTGGTGATTGCCAGAGTGGTCCAGGCGATCTTCGCGGACCAGTTCTCCGGCTCCTCGGGGTTCCACCCTGTGAGGACGCGACCGGAGGTGTCGAGCGTGGGCATAGGGCTCCTGCTGTGATGTGGGGCTCGGTCTGCTGGGCGACAGCGCCTTGGACCTGAGACTGTCTTGAGGATGTCGGTGGAAGCGCGCGGGCTCGCACCGCCCCTAATGATGCATGACCTTGGCCTGGACCCTCACGCAAGGGACGAATGTCCGAGCAACACGAGGCGAAACCGACGTCTCGAAGGTGGAAGGGGGCGGTGAATTAGATTAAATGTTAGTTACCTAATTGAGGTTGCCTGTCGGAGGGTGCCTGGCGCCCCACCCCGAGGCACCAGGCGGAAGACGGAGGGGCCTGAGCGGGGCGTGCACGGACTACGGTGGCCCCATGAGTGAGACCTCGATCGTCCAGAAGGGCTTGGTGCCCCTCCCCGAGCCCGTCAAGGGTGCCGTCATCACCGTCTCTGACCGGTGCGTCAGCGGAGAGCGCGAGGACCTCTCCGGTCCGTTGGCTCAACGCCTCCTGGCCGAGTACGACGTCATCGTCGACGAGGTGGACCTCGTGCCCGACGGCGTCGAGCCCGTGCGCGAGGCGATCTCGCGGGCGGTGGCCGCCGGAGCCCGGGTCGTCCTGACCACCGGCGGAACCGGGGTCACGCCGCGTGACCTCACGCCGGAGGCCACGGCCCCGCTGCTTGACACTCGCATGGAAGGACTTGAGGCCCAGATCCGTGCCTACGGCCTGAGCAAGACCCCGCTGGCAGGTCTGTCACGCGGCCTGGTGGGGGTGACCTCCCGCGGCGACGCCGGCGCCCTGGTCGTCAACGCCCCCGGCTCGCGCGGCGGGGTCAAGGACACCGTCGCCGTCATCGGCCCCCTCGTGCCCCACGTCCTCGAGCAGCTCGGCGGCGGCGACCACTGAGAGCCTCGGTCCGAGCGGGATCGTCACTCGCAGAGGCCGCAGTCCCAGGCGCGGACCTCGTCCCAGGTGTCCAGGTCCCTCACGATCCCGTGGGGGAGGGTGATGGCGGAGACTCGGAGCCTCCCGAGGACCCGGCGCACGGCCACGTCGCGCAGAGGAGCACCGCCCGGGGCGACGGCCGCGGCCAGCACCGCTCGCCGGTAGAGGCCCAGCAGGTACTGGACGTGGTCGCCGTCGCGGGCGCAGACGCCGTCGGCTCCCGGATCGCCGTCGTACAGCGCCTCGATGAGGGCCGGTAGCGCCCGCCAGGAGGTCGGCGCGTCGCAGGTGAGGACTCCGATCAGCCCGGCGGCGGGTCCGCACCGGCCCAGGCGCGCCAGTCCGGCCGCGATGCCGGCGACCGGCCCGCCCAGCGGCGGGTCCTCCAGCGCTCGCAGGACGCCTCCGGGAAGCGCCACCTGCGCGGGGGCGACGACGCACACGTGCCCGAGTGGAAGGCCCTGGCCCCGCAGCTGTTCCAGACCGGAGAGGACGTGGTCGAGCAGACGCGCTCCGCGGGCGACGACGTCGGGCTTGGTGGCCCCGTCCAACCGCCTACCGGTCCCGCCGGCCAGCACGACGACGTCGATCGAGCCTGATATGTCAGGGCCGCCGGGCGCGTCTGCAGCGGCGTCGGCGCTCACGACGCGGTCTTCCGTCGGGTCAGGCGCTGTCACCGCGTACCCAGTCTCCGGAGCGGCCGCCGGACTTGGCCACCACCTTGGCCTCGCGCAGCTCGACGCCCCGGTCCACGCCCTTGACCATGTCGACGATCGCCAGGCCCGCCACGGTGGCGGCGGTGAGGGCCTCCATCTCCACCCCCGTGCGGTCGGCCGTGCGCACGGTGGTCTCGATGCGCACGCCGCCGTCGACGATCTCCAGGTCCACGCGCGCCCCGTGCACGCCGATGACGTGCGCCAGCGGGAGGAGCTCCGGGACCTTCTTCGTCGCCGCGATCCCGGCCACGCGGGCCACGGCGAGGACATCCCCCTTGGGGACCGCGCCCTCGCGCAGGGCGGTCACGATCGCCTCCGAGCAGGCCACGAAGGCGCTGGCGCGGGCCTCGCGCACAGTCGGGGTCTTGGCGGTGACGTCCACCATGTAGGCGGCGCCCGCCTCATCGAGGTGGGTGAGGGTGATCTCGGGGCGGGGATCCATGAGGCGGCTCCTTCACTGGGTTGCGGGCACTCGTCGTGGACGCACCCTAGGCCCTGACGGCTGACCCTGAAGGGTCTGTCCGCGAGCTCTGAGGTGCATCCGCGCGCGCCTGGAGGTGGTAGGGGAACGAGTGGGGGAGTGGGATGAGGGGCAATGCGTCGCCGACGTCGACCGCCTCGACCTCGGCGGCCACGACCGCCAGCGCCTGGGCGGCGGGCAGCGAGGCCACCAGGTGTGAGCCCGAGCCGAGCCGGTGGGTGGGCGTCACCCAGGGCAGGCCCGCGTCCTGCCCGGTCTGGTCCCCGAGGGGCCCTGCGGGGTCGGCTCCTGCCGCGTCGGCGGGAGGCTCGGTGAAGCGCACCGGCACATGCTGACGCCGGCTCGGCGGGGTCCGCCAGGCCACGGCCGCGCGTGCCGTCAGCCGGGGCCGTCCCGCCAGGTCGCCGTCTCGTCCGGCATCCGGGCTGGTGCTGAGTCCGGTCAGTCGGGCCAGCGCGGGCGCCACGATGGTCGTGAAGGAGACCAGGACACTCACCGGGTTGCCCGGCAGGCAGATGATGGGGACCCGCCGACCGTCGTCGGCGCGCACCCAGCCGTGGCCCTGAGGCTTGCCCGGCTGCATGGCCACCTTGACGAAGTCCAGGCGCACCGGGGGCTCCTCTCCCCGCTGAGCCTGCGCCAGCATCGTCAGCGGGTCGAAGGCCCCCGCGGACACGCCACCCGAGGTGACGATGAGATCGGCGTCCGCCGCGGCCCGGCGCAGTACCGCGGCCAGCTCCTCGGCGCTGTCGCCACTGCGAGCCACGCTCACGCAGTCCGCCCCGTGCTCGGCCACCAGCCCGGCCAGCAGCAGGCCGTTGGAGTCCGGGATCGTGCCGGGGGTGAGCACTTCTCCGGCATCGCGCAGCTCGGCCCCGGTTGAGACCACGGCCACGCGCACCCGCGCCGTCACCGGCACGGAGCCGAGTCCCACGGAGGCCAGGGCGGAGACGGCCGCAGCGGACAGCCTCGTGCCCGCTGCCATGACCGGATCGCCTGCGCGCACGTCCTCCCCGGCGTGGCGCACATTCAGCCCCGGCCGGGCCTCGGCGTGGAGCTCGACGCGCTCCGGCAGCGGGTGGGGGCCGGGTGCCTGATCGGTGTCCTCCACCTTGACCACTGCATCAGCGCCCTCCGGCAGCATCGCCCCGGTCATGATCCGCTGGGCGGTTCCCGCAGCCAGGGGCTGCGGGGCGGCTCCGGCCGGAACATCCCCCGTCACCGGCAGTACCACGGGCGACTGCGGTGAGGCCGCGGTCGTGTCCTCGGCGCGCACGGCGTAACCGTCCATCGCCGAGTTCGTCCACGGCGGCACCGGCACGGCCGCGGTCACGTCCTCGGCCAGCACCCGGCCGTGCGCCTGCCCCAGCGCCAGCCGACCGCCCTCCAGGGGGGAGAGGGGCTCAAGCACCTGGGTGACGTAGTCCTCCAGGGGAATCATCTGCGTCATAGCGGTCCTTTCTCGACGAGCCGTCCTCAGGTGCGGCAGAGCCGCCACCGGGCCGCCGCTCAGGCGGTCGGCCGACGTCGTCGTGTGCCCATCATGCCCGTTCGGCGGGCCCCGCCCATCTGGGTATGCTCGCGGCCGACGACACCCCGACCTCCGCGGGGCCGCCGGACCGATGCACAGCAAGACGCCCCAGGACGAGGAGATCTTCGTGACCACCAGCCCCGAGAAGCCAGGGAGCGCCCGTGTGGTGCGCGCCGAGGTCACCGAGGCGCTCATCAGCGTCACCGAGCTCGCCGGCGCCGTCCACGACGCGGCCGCCGGCGCCGTCGTCACCTTCGAGGGCGTGGTCCGCAATCACGACGCCGACCGTGCCGTCACCGGCATCGGTTACTCCTGCCACCCCACGGCCGGGCAGATCGTCGAGCAGATCGCTCGTGACGTCGCCGAGCGCGGTCGGGTGCGGGCCCTGGGCGTCGTCCACCGCGTCGGAGACCTGACGATCGGGGACGCGGCGCTCGCGGTCGCGGTCAGCTCCGACCACCGCGCCGAGGCCTTCGCCGTCTGCAGCGAGATCGTCGAGGAGGTCAAGATGCGCCTGCCCGTGTGGAAGCGCCAGACCTTCACCGACGGCTCGGCCCAGTGGAGCAACCTCGCCTGACAGGCCGATCCCTCCTTCCTGCCTCCCCTTGTCGCCGAGGCGGGCATTCTTCGCGTAGCCGGGCGGAAAAACGGTAAGGCTACGCGAAGAATGCCCGGCTCGATGCGGGTAGTGGGGTGGGAGCGCGAGCCTCACCCGCCGGCGAAGGGCGGAAGCACGTCGACGGCGTCGCCGTCGGCCAGGGGAGTGAGGGAGTCGGCCGGGGTGGAGACCGAGTTGACGAGGAAGCTGCAGATCGGCACGACCCGCGCCATCTCCAGGCCGCGCCCGGCCAGCTGCTCGCGCAGCCCCGCCAGCGTTGTGCCAGCCGGCAGGTCGAGGCGCTCCTCGGGACGGCCGGCGGCTTCGGCGGCTGCGGCGAAGTAGCGCAGGGTCACCGACAGCGTCTCAGACACCGTCGCTGTGTTTGTCATTGTGTCCGTCGCTGCGCGTGCCGCGCTCGCGGGCTCGGGGGAGGGGCTCATCTTGGGGACTCCTTGATCGGGTGCGGCTCGGATGCGGTCAGCCGCCGATGGCCGACATGGTGCGTTGCGGTCGGGTGAAGCCGTCGGCCTCAGGCGGTGCGTCCGAGCCGTGCGCGCGGGGCTTGAGCCAGGTGGCCCCCGCCCAGATGCGGATGAGCTCGTCGTCGTCGGCCCCGGCGCGCATGGGACCGCGCAGGTCGGTCTCGGTTGCTGAGAACAGGCAGGTCATGAGGCGCCCATCGGCCGTGATACGGGTGCGGTCGCAATCCGAGCAGAAGGGTGCGGTGACCGAGGCGATGATGCCGACGCTCCCGGCCGGGTGCGTCTGACCCCCGTGCGTGCCTGCGGCCACGTCCCACAGGGCGGCCGGGCGCCGATCGGGGCGGCCCGCCTCGGTGAGGGCGAAGCCGGCGTTCCTCAGAGCAGCCAGGACCTGCCGGGCCCCGACGACGTCCTGGCTGCGCCACGACTCGCGTGGTCCCAGTGGCATGTGCTCGATGAAGCGCAGCTGCCAGCCGCGCCGCAGGCACTCGGCCAGCAACTGGGGTGCGCGCGTCTCCACGGTGCCGGGCAGGGCGACCGCGTTGACCTTGATGGGGGCCAGACCCGCCTCCTGGGCGCCGGCGATCCCGGCCAGGACATCACCGAGCCGGTCGCGTCGGGTGATGGTGGCGTAGTCCTGGGGGTCCAGGGAGTCGATGGAGATGTTGACGCGGTCCAGGCCGGCCTCGCGCAGGCCGGAGGCCCGCCTGTCCAGTCCCAGACCATTGGTGGTCAGGGCGATGTCCGGCTTGCCGCCTTCGGCCGTGCGCAGGGTGGCCAGGGACGCGACGATCTCCTCCAGGTCCCGGCGCAGCAGGGGCTCGCCCCCGGTGAGGCGGATGCGCTCCACCCCCAGGCGCTCGACGGCAAGGCGCCCCAGCCGGGTGAGCTCGGCGGTGGTCAGCAGGTCCGAGGTGGGCAGCCACTCGAGCCCCTGGGCGGGCATGCAGTAGGTGCAGCGCAGGTTGCAGCGGTCCGTGATGGACAGACGCAGGTCGCGCACGGTGCGCCCGTACCGATCGGTGAGACGTTCCGGGACGCCGTCGGGCGCGAGGGTCGCCACCTGCGGAATCGGCTCCGCCGGGCGCGTCGGCGCCGGGGACCTGAGTGCCTCGGGAGACTCGGGCAGCACCGTCCGGGCCGTCGGCATGGGCAGGTCCGTGAGGCGAGCACGAGACTCGCCCACGCCGACGACCGCGGAAGCGAGTGCATCAAGCGGTGCTGGCGTCATGGAACGAGCATATCTGCCGGACGCTCGGGATCGGGAGGCGCACTCCGCGTCCGAGGATCAGGCAGTGCGCAAGATCTCGACGCGCGCGAAGCCCTCGGACTGCTCCAGCAGGGTGTGCTGGAAGGTGAAGGGCAGCTGGTCGATCTGGGCCAGCAGCGGGGTGGGGACGTGCGGGGCCACCAGGTCGAAGCCCTCGCCCGGATTGAGGGATGAAGCGGCACCGATGACCGCCGCGTGGCGCAGACGGTGCGGGATGGCGCGCGCGTCCAAGGTAAGGCGCTCGTCGCTGTGCTCGTGGCAGCCGCAGCTGGACTTCTTCTCGGTGACGGGCAGCAGTTCGGGGCTCTCACTCATAGGGGTCTCCTTCAGTGCGTTCGTACTGGTGGGCGCGACCTTACTACCACCGCGGGGCCGGGAGGAACGACCGTCCGCCCCCAGCGGCATGACCCCTACCAAAAGCAACCAAAATCTCATAGATGACGCGGAGCCGTGTCGTCTATGAATTTTTTGTTGTTGTGCGTGCGGGTGTTTCCAGCGCTGTTGGATACGGTTAGGCCGTGGAGACGGACAAGCCGGCAGTGGCGGCAGACGCGCAGGTCAAGGCGCCCACCGCCGACGACGCGGCCGGCCGCCTCAGCCGGGCGCTGACCACCCGGGTGGCGCCGCGTCTGGTGGCCCTGGCCCTGGGGGCCGCCTGCATCCTCATGGGACTCAACGCCGCCCTCCTGCGTCTCAACCTGCCCGCCCTCGTCAGCGGCGCCAGGCTGGCGGCGCTCCACGGCCCCCTCATGCTCGTCGGCTTCCTGGGCACCGTCATCGCCCTGGAGCGGGCTGTCGCAGCCCGCGCCCCCTGGGCCTTCCTCGCCCCGCTGGGCAACGCCGCGGGCTGCCTGACCCTCATGGCCGGAGCGCCCGACGCCGTGGGCCGGGGCCTCATGAGCGCCGCCGCCTGCATCCTGTGCGCCGTCTACCTGCGGGTTCACCGGCGCGCCCCCAGCGCCGCCGTCGACGTCGAGGCCATGGGCGCCGTCGCCCTCCTCCTGGGAGACGTCCTGTGGCTGGGCGGTCGCGGTATCGAGGAGGTCGTCCCGCTGTGGCTGCTCTTCCCCGTGCTCACCATCGTCGGTGAGCGCCTGGAATTGGCCCGCATCGCCTTCCTCGACGAGACGGTCGAGACCGTCGTCGAGGCCCTGTCCGTCGCCGCGGTCCTGGGTGCCTGCCTGCTGCTGGTCGGCCAGGGCGCCCACCTCGTGGCCGGCCCAGCCCTGCTGGGGCTGGCCGTCATCATGGCCTACTACGACGTCGCTCGGCGCACGGTCCGGACCAGCGGCGGGGTCCGCTTCATGGCGGCCTCCATGCTCGCCGGCTACGTCTGGCTCGCCCTCGCCGGGGCGGTCTGGTCGCTGTGGGGCCTCGACGGACTGGGCGGCTCGGCCTACGAGATCGTCATCCACGCCATCACGGTCGGCTTCGCCTTCTCCATGATCCTGGCCCATGCCCCTGTCATCATTCCGGCGATCGTCCACCGCGCGCTGCCCTACCACCGGCTCATGTGGCTGCCCTACGTCCTGCTGCACGCCGGTATGGCGGTGCGCGTCGCGGGCCTGCTGTCCGGGACCGCCGGTATCTGGCAGGTCGGCGGCGCCATCGGGGTGGCGGCGATCGGCGTCTTCATGGTCCTCACCCTGGGACGCGTGCTCACCTCCGGCAGCATCCGCAAGGCCGCGACGGCCACCCCGGCGGCTCGTCCGGTCGCTGCCGCGGTGCCCGGCTCGACGACGCAGACAGGCGGGGGCTCCGCATGAGTCTGTCCATCGGCTCCCCCGGCTCCAGGCCCGGTTCCCTCCCCGGTCCCGGGCGATCGCAGGGCCCGGGCGGCCGTCCCGCCAAGAAGCCCTCCCGGCGCACCACGCAGGTGCGCCGCAACGCCGTCGTCATGACCTGGCTTCTGGTCGCCGCGGTCCTGGCGGGCCTGACCATCGTGGGCCCCCTGGTCTCCTGGGGCACGTGGCTGCCCCTGCACGCCCTGCTCCTGGGCGGGATCGGCAGCGCCATCACCATCTGGTCCGCCCACTTCGCCGACACCCTCCTGCACCGTCCCGCCCTGGGCGGCGCCGCCCTCCTGGACGCGCGCCTCTACGCCCACAGCCTCGGCACGGTCATCGTGCTCACCGGTATCACCATGGGCCGCCAGGTGCCGGCGCTCATCGGGGCGGGCATCATCATGGCCCAGGCCATCGCCGGCGTCGTGGCCATCACCGTGCAGTACCGTCGCGCCATCGCCCCGCGCCTGGCCTCCCTGGCCATCCACTACGCCGTCGCCCTCGTCCTGCTGGCCACCGGCGCGCTCCTGGGCTTCCTCATCTCCTGGTCCAACGCCCGCGGGCGCTCCGGCCTGGCTGACGGCCTCTACCTGGCCCACACCACCACCATGCTGCTGGGCTTCGTGGGCACCACGGTCCTGGGCACGCTCACCGTCCTGTGGCCCACGATGCTGCGCACCCCCATGGAGCCGCAGGCCGCCCGCTGGACCACCCGCGGTCTGCCCTACCTCGTGGGCGGCACAGTGCTCGTGGCCGCCTCCGGGCTGTGGCTGCCCCTGGCCGGCCTGGGCACCGTCGTCTACCTCGGCGGTGCCTGCGGAGTCCTCGTGCCCGCCTACAGGACGGCCCGCCGGGTCCCGCCGACCTCCTTCGCCACGGCCTCCGCCACGGCCTCGGTGTCCTGGTTCGTCGGCTGCATCGTCGTCCTGGGGGCCCGCATGGCCCTGGCCGACGACGCCGCCTCCGCACGCGACGCCATCCACGCCCTGCGCCTGCCCCTGGCGGCGGGGTTCGCCCTCCAGATCCTCGTGGCGGCTTTGAGCTACCTGGCCCCGGTGATGCTCGGTGGCGGCCCCGCGGCCACCCGGGCCACCAACGCGATCATGGACCGCTGCGCCGCCTACCGCGTCACCGCCGCCAACGCCTGCCTCCTGCTGGCGGTCAGCCCGGGCGCGCCCTGGCAGGTGCGCGTCGTCGCCGGGGCCCTGGCCGCGCTGGTGACCTCCTACCTGCTGGTGGGCATGGTTCTCTGCCTACGCGAGCTCTCCCAGCGCAAGCGAACGCCGCGCACCACAGCCACGAAAACCAGCGCAACCGGCCCAGGCGGAGCAGCCGATGCTCCCGCCGCGGCTCACCCGACAGACCCTGCGGGCCACCGGCCCGCCCAGCCCCGAGGGGAACACCCATGACGACACCCAGCGAGCGCACCCCCTCCTCGGACTCCCCGGAGGAGACCGCCGAGACCACCGAGGCCGCCGTCCCGGCTCCCGGCAAGGCCGACGCCGCCCACCGCCGGGCCGTCACGGCCGGCACCGCGCCGGCCATCGACCGCAGCCGCCGCAAGCAGGCCCAGGAGGCGGGCTCCTCCGGAGCCTCCGTGACGTCAGCAGGCTCGACGGCGCCCGCTGCGTCGACGCCGTCGGGAGGCCTGCTGCACTCCACCGACCGCCGCGGCATCCTCATGGGGCTGCTCACCGCGGGTGCGGCCGTCGTCGTCGGCAGCGTCATCGGCAACCGGGGGCAGGGCGGAACCACTCAGGACGTCGAGGCCACCGGTAACACCGTCAACGCCACCATCAGCGTCGAGGGCCTGCGGTTCGTGCCGGACACGGTCGACGTCACCCCCGGCGACCGGCTCGTCATCACCCTGGACAACACCGCCGACCAGGTCCACGACCTCGTCCTGGCCACCGGCCAGACCACCGGCCGAGTGGCCGCCAGGGCCAAGGGCACGCTCGACGCCGGCGTCGTCACCGGGCCGGTCGAGGGCTGGTGCTCCATCGCCGGCCACCGTGCCCAGGGCATGGTCTTCCACGTCACCGCAGGTGGAGGGGGCGCCGGTGCCCACCAGCACGGCGGCGGCCAGAGCAGGCGGACCGGCTCGGGCAAGGACGCGGTTCCCGACTACTCCGCCCAGCTGCCGGCCAACTTCAAGGCCTTCGACGCCGCCCTGCCGGCCGCCCCGAGCAGCCCCGACGGCGGGCCCATGACCCACCGGCACACCTTCACCGTCAAGGAGCAGGTCATGCCGGTCGGCGGCGGCGTCACCCAGCGGCGCATGACCTTCAACGGCCAGGTCCCCGGCCCCGTCCTGCGCGGCAAGGTGGGGGACACCTTCGAGATCACCCTGGTCAACGACGGCACCATAAGTCACTCGATCGACTTCCACGCCGGGATCACCCCGCCCGACGAGGCGATGCGCTCGATCAACCCCGGCGAGTCCCTCGTCTACACCTTCACCGCCCAGCACTCGGGGATCTGGCTCTACCACTGCTCCACCTCGCCCATGAGCCTGCACCTGGCCGCGGGCATGCACGGGGCCGTCATCATCGACCCACCGGGCCTGACGGCCGTGGACCGCGAGTACGTCATCGTCGCCTCCGAGGTCTACCTCGGTCCCGAGGGCGGTGAGCCCAGCACGGACAAGATCGCGGCCAATGCCCCCGACCTCATGACCTTCAACGGGGTGGCCTTCCAGTACCACCAGCAGCCGCTCAAGGCCAAGGTGGGTGAGCGCGTGCGCTTCTGGGTCATGGCCGCGGGGCCCTCCCAACCGACGTCGTTCCACGTCGTCGGCCTGCAGTTCGACCAGGTCTTCTTCGAGGGCGCCTGGACCCTCGGCGGTCCGAGCCAGATCGGGTCCGCCTGGTCCGGCGGGTCCCAGGCTCTCGGCCTGCACCCGGCCCAGGGCGGCTTCGTCGAGTGCGTCGCCTCCGAGCCGGGCCACTACGTGTTCGTGTCCCACTCCTTTGCCGACATGGAGAAGGGCTCTCACGGTGTCCTGGAGGTCACCGCCTGAGCCGATGCCACACCCGCTGATCCGGCCCGAGATCTCCGGATGCGGCTCT
The DNA here is from genome assembly GCF_900323545.1 of Actinomyces sp. Marseille-P3109. NCBI lineage: Bacteria > Bacillati > Actinomycetota > Actinomycetes > Actinomycetales > Actinomycetaceae > Actinomyces > Actinomyces sp. Marseille-P3109. Next base: position 1,760,598 of record NZ_OOHN01000008.1, on the reverse strand, counting down.
GAGCGCTGCTTCGGCCCCGGGCGGCTGTGCCCGGGGCCGAAACGCTGTGAGTCAGGTGGTTCTGGCCGGTTCTCGGTAGTGGTCAGAGGTGGACGGATGGTGTGGTGGGTGACGGAGTGCCGAGGCTCAGGCGACGTCGGCGTGGACGATGTTCATCTCCCGCTCCTCCTGGGCCGGCTTGGCCGGCTCAGAAGGGCTGATCTGGCAGCCGTCGGGCCCGTTGGGCAAGAACTTGATGCGCTCGTAGGCCGCCGGGTCGGGACCGACGACGGCCCGCAGGAACCCCTCGTGCATGGTGCACACCAGGTCGCGCGGCCGGTGGTTGCGTGTGACCAGCGGGCAGGAGCGCAGGACGACGGTGTCACCGGAGACCTCCGGGGCGAAGCCCATGACCGCCAGGTAGGGGATGAGGGCGGTGACCCGGTCCACCTCCTCGCCGTCGACCACGGGCTCAGCGGCGGTGCCGGGGGTCAGCTCGGCCCAGCGGCGACCGATCTCCAGGGCGGCGGCGCGGGCCTCCTCGCCCTCGCCCAGGGTGTCGGCGATCGCGTCGAGCAGCAGCAGGTAGGCGTCGACCATCTGCTGGGGGTCAGGCGCCGTCGAGGCGTAACGCAGGGCCGGGCGGCCCCGCTTGCCGGTGGGCTTGGTGGACACCGTGACGAACCCGGCGTCGACCAGGGCGTCCAGGTGCTCACGGACGGTGTTGTGGTGCAGGTTGAGTGCGCTGGCGACCTGAACGGCCGTCATCGCGTCGTTTGAAGCCTCCACGACCTCCAGGACGCGCCGGCGCGCCGCTGAGAGGTTGGCGCGCGCGGACAAGTCGCCCAGGGCGGGACGTGGGAGTGAAGGGATCGGACGGTTGTGCATGTCCTGAGACTAACGCGCTTTCGCTTGTGGGATCCGTCAAAATCGGCTTGTAGTTGAATCCTGCAACGGCTCTGTGATGTGAGTTTTAGCACACGGTGTCCAATAGCGGGAGCGATGAAACGTGAAAAAACTCAGTGCTGGCGCCGTTTTGGGCGGGTCGTGGCCCAGTTCTCGGGCAAGCGACTCTCAGAGTTAAGGATCGTGCTGTCGACGAAACCGTGACGCCCGTCGAACGATGCCGCCCGGCGAGTCGTGGTCTCCGGGCGGGTGGCTGTGGCGTCGGCGGAGCGCGGGTGAGATCCGGGTGGGGCGCGCCCATGCGCTTACCACGGCACGCAGACGTCTCTCCTCCGGAAGAAGCCGACGACGGCGGGCGCCGATCCGTTCTGCGGCGCTCTGAGCCGCCCCGGGAGCGCTCGTGGGGCGCCGCCGCTCAGCAGTGGGAGGTTGTTCAGGGTTTGGTGGGATCCTCAGCCTCAAGCGAGGGCACCAGCAACCGCCGGAAGGACTCCACGCGGGCTCCGCGCTCTTCGGGGGAATCCGGCTCGCTCGCCCACTCGTCCAGGGCGCAGTCGACGACGCCCTCCTCATGGGTGCACCCGCGCGGACAGTCCTCGGCCACGGCCGTCAGATCCGGGAAGCCGCGCAGGACGTCGGCACTGCTGACGTGGGAGACCCCGAAGGAGCGCACACCGGGGGTGTCGATGACCCAGCCGCCGCCGGGCAGGGCGAGGGCCTGGAGGCTGGTGGAGGTGTGGCGGCCGCGGCCGGTGACCTCGTTGACGTGCCCGGTGGCGCGGTCGGCGCCGGGCACGACCGCGTTGATGAGCGTGGACTTGCCGACCCCGGAGTGACCGACGAGCACCGAGACGGTGCCGGTGAGCGCCCGGCGGACCGCCTCGACGCCGTCGTCGGCCTGCTCCTTTGACCCCTCGATCTCGGTGGGGGCGGCCTCGTCCTCTGAGGCGCCGGGGTGCAGGCGGGTGGCCAGGCAGCGCACGCCGAGGGGGCTGTAGAGGTCCGTCAGCGGGGCGGCGTCGGCCAGGTCGGCCTTGGTGAGCACGATGAGCGGTTCCATGCCGGCGTCGTAGGCGGCCACGAGGTAGCGGTCGATCATCCGCGGACGCGGCTCGGGGTCAGCCACGGCGGTGACGATGACGAGCTGGCGCGCGTTGGCGACGATCGCGCGCTCGGTGCCGGCGGCGTCGCCGTCCTCGGCGCTGCGGCGCAGCAGGGTGGCGCGCTCCTCGATGCGCACCATGCGGGCCAGGGTCCCGGTGCGCCCGCTGGTGTCCCCGACGACGGCGACCCGGTCTCCGACGACGACCTTGCCCCGGCCGAGCTCGCGGGCCTTCATGGCGGTGATGTCGCCGCTGGAGTCCTCGGTCAGGCTCGGGTCGTCGAGGCGGATGCGGTAGTGGCCGCGATCGATGCGGGTGACCATGCCCAGGACCGCGTCGGCGTGGCGGGGGCGCTGCTTGGTGCGGGGGCGCGAGCCCCGGCCGGGGCGGACCCGAACCCGGGGATCGTCGGTGCCGATGTCGCGCCGGGCCATCAGGCGCGATCTCCCGGAGTGCCCGGCTCAGTGCCCGCCCCAGCGCCATGCTCCCCGGCTGCGGTGGCGAGCATGGCGGTCCACAGGCCCGCGAAGCCGGGGAGCGTCTTGGAGGTGCACTCGATGTCGTCCAGGCGAACCCCGTCCACGCCCAGGCCGATGATGGCGGCGAAGGTGGCCATCCGGTGGTCGGCGTAGGAGTGCAGGGCGGCGCCGTGCAGCGGGGCGGGGCGGATGATGAGCCCGTCGGCGGTCTCCTCGGCGTCCCCGCCCAGGAGACGGATCTCGGTGGCCAGGGCTGCCAGGCGGTCGGTCTCGTGCCCGCGCAGGTGCGCGATTCCGGTGAGGGCGCTGGCGTGGCCCTGCGCCCCGGCGAGGGTCGCCAGGGCCGCCACCGTGGGGACGAGCTCGCCGACGTCGGACAGGTCCGCCTCGAGGCCGGTCAGCCGCCCGGTGCCGCTGGCCGTGAGGGTCTCATCGGTGAGCGTCACGGTTCCACCCAGGCGGGGCAGGAGCTCGCGCCAGGCGTCGCCGGCCTGGGTCGTGGCCGCGGGCCAGTGGGGGACGCTCACCCGGCCGCCGGCCACGAGGGCCGCCGCCAGGAAGGGACCGGCGTTGGACAGGTCCGGCTCGATCGTCACCTGCCCGCCGCGGGGGCGGCCCGGGTGAACCCGCCAGGTGCGCTCGCCGTCGCCGGCCCAGGGGGCGGGCTCGTCGACGGCGATGCCCCGTTCGCGCAGCGTCGCCACCGTCATGGCCACATGCGTCAGCGAGGGCACTGGCCCGGTGGGGGTGAGCTCCAGACCGCCGGGCAGGAGGGCCCCCAGGAGCAGGAGGGCGGAGACGAACTGGGAGGAGGCCGAGCCATCAACCGTCACCCGGGTGCCCTGGGCTCGCAGGAGTGCGCCGTCACCGGGGCCGATGCGTACGGGCAGGAAGCCGGGCTCACCGAGGTGGGTCACCTCCGCGCCCAGGGCGGCCAACGCGTCGAGCAGCGGCGCCATGGGGCGGCGCCGGGCGGCCTCGTCCCCGTCGAAGACGACCGGGGCGTCGGCCAGGGCGGCGAGCGCGGGCACGAACCGCATGACGGTCCCGGCCAGGCCGACGTCGATACGGCCGACGCCGTCGGGGCCGGTCTGAACGCGCAGCGGCAGGGGAGCGGGGGTGATGCGCAGCTGCGTGCCAGAGGCGTTGAGATCCTCGAAGCGGGCCCCGAGCACCGTGAGGGCGGCGAGCATGAGCTCGGTGTCGCGTGAGCGCAGGAGCCCGGTGAGCGTGGTCGGCGCGTCAGCGACGGCGGCCAGCAGCAGGGCGCGCGCGCTCAGCGACTTCGACCCCGGCAGCTCCACGACCGCCTCCAGCGCCCCCGCCGCCACTGGGGCGTGCCACGGCTCGGTCGAGTCGGCTGAATCGCCCGAGCCGGCACTGGCAGCGCCGACAGTGCCGGCGCTGCCGGTCATGCGAGCGCCTCGATGACGGCGTTGAGGGTTGCCGAGGGGCGCATGACGGCGTCGGTCAGGGCCTCATCGGGGCGGTAGTAGCCGCCGATGTCCACCGGTGAGCCCTGGACGGCCAGCAGCTCGGCCTGGATCGTGTCGTTGAAGGCCTCGAGCTGCTGAGCGATCGGGTCGAAGACGGCGGCCACCTCCGGACTGGTCTGCTGGGCCGCCAGCTCGCGGGCCCAGTACAGGGCCAGCCAGGCGTGCGAGCCGCGGTTGTCGATCTGCCCCAGGCGGCGCGCCGGCGAGCGGTTCTCCTCCAGCAGCCGGGCAGTGGCGGCCTCCAGGGCGGTGGCCAGGACCTCAGCGCGGTCGTTGCCGCTGACCTGGGCCACGTGGTGGAGGGCCTCGGCCAGGGCCAGGAACTCGCCCAGGGAGTCCCAGCGCAGGTAGTCCTCCTCGAGCAGCTGGCGCACGTGCTTGGGGGCCGAGCCCCCGGCCCCGGTCTCATACAGGCCGCCGCCGTTCATCAGCGGCACCACCGAGAGCATCTTGGCACTCGTGCCCAGCTCGAGGATGGGGAAGAGGTCCGTGTTGTAGTCACGCAGGACGTTGCCGGTCACTGAGATCGTGTCCTCGCCGCGGCGGGCTCGCTCCAGGGACAGGCGCGTGGCCTCCACCGGGTCCAGGATGCGGATGTCCAGGCCCTCGGTGTCCTCCTGACCCAGGTAGCGGCGCACCAGGTCGCTGAGGACGGCGTCGTGGCCGCGCTCGGGATCCAGCCAGAACACGGCCGGTGCGCCGGTGGCCCGCGCCCGGGTGACCGCCAGGTGCACCCAGTCGCGGATGGGGGTGTCCTGGGTGGTGCAGGCCCGCCAGATGTCGCCGGCCGCCACCTCATGGGACAGGAGCACCGTGCCCGGCTCGGTGCCCGTGCCCTCGACCACGACGACCTCGACAGTGCCGTCGGCCGGGATGAGGAAGGTCTTGTCGTGGCTGCCGTACTCCTCGGCCTTGTGGGCCATGAGGCCCACGTTGGACACTGAGCCCATGGTGGTCGGGTCCAGGGCCCCGTGGGTGCGGCAGTCCTCGATGACGGCCTGATAGAGCCCGGCGTAGGAGGAGTCCGGGACGACGGCGATCGTGTCCGCGGTCCGTCCGTCCGGCCCCCACAGATGGCCGCCGGCCCGGATCATGGCGGGCATGGAGGCGTCGATGATGACATCGCTGGGCACGTGCAGGTTCGTGATACCGCGGTCGGAGTCCACCATGGACAGGCGCGGCCCGGCGGCCAGCTCGGTCTCGATGGCGGCGCGGATCTCCTCGCCCTGGGCCAGCTCCTCCAGGCCCGCCAGGATCGAGGCCAGGCCGTCCTCGGCGCGCAGACCGGCCTCGGCGAGCACCTCGCCGTAGGTTGAGAAGACGCCCGGCAGGGTGGCGCGCACCGCGTGACCGAAGATGAGCGGGTCGGAGACCTTCATCATCGTGGCCTTGAGATGCACTGACAGCAGCAGGTCCTCGTCCTTGGCGGCGGCCACCTGAGCGGCCAGGAACTCATCGAGGGCTGCGGCGCTCATGAAGGTGGCGTCCACGACCTCCCCGGCCGTCACTGGCAGTGACTCACGCAGGACGACCGGTGCCGCGCCGTCGGCCGGGCGCAGCCGGATCTGCAGCGTGCCGGCCTCGGGGACGATGACGCTGCGCTCGTTGTGCCGGAAGTCGCCGGCCTCCATCGTGGCCACACGGGTGCGCGACTCGGGTGACCAGGTCCCCATCGAGTGCGGGTGCGAGCGGGCGTAGGCCTTGACGGCCGCCGGGGCGCGCCTGTCGGAGTTGCCCTCGCGCAGGACGGGGTTGACGGCGCTGCCCTTGACGGCGTCGTAGGTGGCGCGTGCCTCGCGCTCAGCGGGCGTGGTCGGGGAGTCGGGGTAGTCGGGGATCTCGTAGCCCAGGGCCTGCAGCTCGGCGATGGCGGCCTTGAGCTGGGGCAGGGAGGCCGAGATGTTGGGCAGCTTGATGATGGTGGCCGCGGGCGACTGGGTGAGTTCGCCCAGGCGCGCCAGATCGTCGTCGGCCAGGGAGAAGGCCGCCAGGATGCGGCCCGCCAGCGAGATGTCTGCGGTCCCCACGCTCACGCCGGCCCGCTGGGCGAAGCCCCGCATGATCGGCAGGAAGGAGTGGGTCGCCAGCATCGGCGCCTCATCGGTCCAGGTGTAGATGACATCGGGCTCCACGGTCTGTTCTGCCTGGGCCGACTGACTTGCCTGGGCCGGCTGGGCGGACTGGACGGTCATAGGTACTCCCTGCGTGTCGATGACGTGTCTGCGCGTGATGGTTGAGATGGCGGTGAAGCGGTGGTGAGACGGCGCTGCACCGGATCCGAGTGGACGGCTTGAGCGTAGCCGTCACCTGTGACGCCCAGGTGACACTTCAGAAGTGGTGGGGCGGCCGGAGCAGCAGTGACATGACTGTGAGCGACGGCAGTGTCCGACGTCGCACCCGGAGCCGAGCCGATGGGCTGCGGCAGTGTGCCTCAGGCGGTGACGTAGCGCTGGCGGACGGCCTCCCGAGCGGCCTGGACGGCCTCGCGCTGCTGGCGGGAGTTGCGCATCCGCCAGGCCAGGGACGGCTTGCCCTGACGGTCGACGGTGGCCAGGACCAGGCCGGCTCCCACGGCGGCCCCACGCAGCAGGCCGGAGAGAGCCTCCTTTCGGGCCTGGGTCCCCTTGACCGCCCACACGGGGTTGTTGACGGCCGTGAGCGGGATGTTGAGAGCCGCCAGGATCGTGGCGTTCGTGCGGGGCGCCCGGCCGGCGGCCAGCCCCAGCCCGGCCACGAGGCTCACGGCGCCCGAGGCACGGGTGAGCATGCGGGCGTCCGAGGTCAGCACCGGAGGCAGGCCGGCGCGCTCCAGGGTTGGGGCGACCTTCTCGAACTTCTCCACGTGACGTGACGGGCGCACGAGGGCGTCGAACCCATCGACGATGAAGGGCGCAGCGAGCATCGGGCGGGCGAAGGAGCGCAGAATGTTCATGCCCCCATCCTGACGCACCGAAGCGGCTCGGGCCAGCGGCATCGCCGCTCGAAGGTGGCGCACGCCTCGCTGAGCGCGGACGGGGAATGAATCCGGGGCAGCGCCCTGTTGCTCAGGACATGAGCACTCAGCAGCCGACCGCGCCGACGTCGAGCAGGACCGCTCGTCGCCGGGGCGCCCCGACGAGCGGCCCGCTCCGCCGGCACGACCGGCCCGTCGGTCGCCCGGCCCGACCCACCGCAGTGACCAGCTCCCTGGGCGCCGATGACACCCGGGGGACCCGGCTCGGGCTAGGCTCGTGGACGATGACGGACATCGACGACCACACAGACGAGATCACCCTGGATGAGGTGATCGATCCGGATGACTCCGCCGACGATCTCGACCGTGCCCCCGCCGACGAGGACGAGGCGGCCCGGGCCGCCCGCTTCGAGGTGGAGGCCCTGCCCTACCTCGACCAGCTCTACGGTGCCGCCCTGCGCATGACCCGCAACCGGGCCGACGCCGAGGACCTCGTGCAGGACGCCTACGCCAAGGCCTTCGGCTCCTTCCACCAGTACCGGCCCGGCACCAACCTCAAGGCCTGGCTCTATCGGATCCTGACCAACACCTTCATCAACTCCTACCGTAAGAAGCAGCGCGAGCCGCTCCAGTCCGACGCGGACACCGTCGAGGACTGGCAGCTGCACCGGGCCGCCTCCCACGACTCGGTGGGGCTGCCCAGTGCCGAGAACCTCGCCCTGGACGCCCTGCCGGACTCCGACATCAAGGAGGCCCTGGGGCAGCTCACCGAGGACCGGCGCCTGGCCGTCTACCTGGCGGACGTGGAGGGCTTCTCCTACAAGGAGATCGCCGAGATCATGGACACGCCGATCGGGACCGTCATGTCCCGACTGCACCGCGGGCGCCGCCAGCTGCGCGAGCTGCTGGCCGACTACGCCCGAGAGTACGGATACGGGGAGGAGGAGAAATGAGAGACCGCATGGAACCGGGGACAGGCAGCGAGAAGAACGCTGAGACCGCTGAGACTCCCAAGACAGCCAAGGCCGCGGTCGGGTCCCAGGACTGCTCCTGCGCTGAGGCCCGCGCCCACCTGGAGGCCTTCCTCGACCGGGAGTGCACCGCCGACCTCACCGAGCGCCTCGCCCAGCACGTGGCCACCTGCCCGTACTGCTCGCGCATCGCCGACGCCGAGACCCACCTGCGCGAGATCCTGCGCTCGCGTTGCGCCGAGCAGGCTCCCCCCGAGCTGCGCGCCCGCGTCCTGGGGCGCCTGTCGACGCTGCGGGCCACCTCGGTGAGCGTGACGACGACGTCGACCACGACCCGGACTCAGGCCTCCGCTTCCGGAAGGGTCGTGCGCATCGTGGAGTCCCGGGTCGAGTCCTCGCGAACCATTCACGTCCAGGAGGACTGAGACTCCTCACCGTTCGGTCCGGCCTGGCCCGGTCCGTGGCCGGAGCCGTTGCCCGCGGAGACGTGTGGTCGCCTTCACCGGTTGGTCGGCGGCGTGAGACTGGCCGGGTCAAGTCGCCGTGTGCGACAATCAGCGGCGTTCCGTGCCCCCTCGTGGGGCAAGTCCAGACACGAGGAGGCAGTTATGAGCAAGCGCGGTCGTAAGCGTCGTGCACGTGCGAAGTCCAGCGCCAATCACGGCAAGCGTCCCAACGCCTGAGCCGGGTAGCGCGCTAAGCGCGGCACCCTGAGACTCAACAGGCGTCGGCCGGTCACTACTGCGGTGACCGGCCGACGTCGTTCGTGAACCGTCCTGGAACCGTCCTGGTCAGGGACTGGCCCGAGGTCGCCGTCTGGGCCCTACGGCCTTGACGGTGATGAGACGCTGACATGCGAGTCGCGGAACACGGCCTGATTCGTGGTGAGGGGCACTGTCCAGCCCCTCCTTGAGGAACCCGGCGGTGTCTCGTGGACATGGCCTTGCCGGCTCCTCCTCAACGACGGCGGTGTGACATGAACCTGAGGAACCTGACAGCGAAAGACCAATGGACACTCTCTGACAACTCTCTCCTGCGACGTATTCTCGTGTGCTTTGTGGGGCAGGTGATCACGGCCTGCGGGATTGCGATCTGTCTGGAGGGCAAGAGCGGCGTCGACCCGTTCACGGCCTTCCTTCAGGGCGTCTCCCACGTCTCAGGGATCTCCTTCGCCGCGATCGTCCCGATCGTCAACATCATCATGCTGATCCTCGTCTTTCCCTTCGACCGGTCCATCTTCGGTCTGGGGACGGTCATCAACTTCACCGTCGTGGGCGTCTTCGTGGACTACTTCCGCCCGATCTACCGCAGCGTCTTCCACGTCGAGTACTCCTTGGGCAGCATGCTCCTGCACCTGGCCATCGGGCTTCCGCTGTTCTGCCTGGGGGTCTCCATGTACATCACCTGCGACCTGGGCCAGTGCCCCTACGACGGCATCGCGCCCTCGCTCAGGCGCCACTTCCCGCGCTGCAGCTACCGTGCCTACCGGATGGTCCAGGACATCATCACGATTCTCCTGGCCCTTATCCTCATCAGGTTCGACCTCTCACTGGGCATCATCGCTTTGGGAACGGTCATCATGGGCTTCTTCATCGGCCCCATCATCGGATTCTTCAACAAGCGCGTCTCCAACCGCATGGTGGGGATAACCGGCGACATCTTCGCCGCATCCAAGCCGACGACCGGGGGCTCCCCGGCGCCGGCCTGACCCGGTGGGGTGTCAGCGCCTCAGGACTCGGGGCGCTCGACGCCGAGCCACTCGTACCAGCCGCGGTGCAGCACCAGCCAGGCCAGCAGTCCGTAGCCGGCCTGGCCCGGGTGCGTGCCGCCGGCGGCCGCGACGTCGGCCGTCCACTGCTCGTGGTTGCGCAGCGGCTCGAAGGCGTCCACGTAGGGCACGTTGCGGCGCAGGCACACCTCCTCGGCGGCCTGGGAGAGCTGGGCGGTGGCGTCGGGATCGGCCTCGGGCAGGGGAGGCGGCCCGACGACGAAGCACTCTCGGTGGTCGGAGGCAGCAGTGTCGAGGATATTGGCCAGGGCCAGGCGGGAGCGGGCGTAGGAGATGCCGGCAAGCACGTCGGCCACGCCCAACCCCACCACGAGCCGGTTGATACCGGTGTGCGTGGAGCGGCGGGCCACCTCAGGCCCCCAGCGGTCGGACATCTGCGCGGTCGTCTCACCGGGAACCGCCAGTGAGGTCCACAGGATGTCGGCGTCCCGAGGTGTGCGGGCCATGACCCGGCCCGTCCAGCCCAGAGCGCGTCCGTCACCATGACCGGCCACCAGCTCGTCGCCGATGAAGCTCAGCCTCGTCTCACGCATGGCAGCGCCTCCTCGTCCCTCATGATCCCTCATGCTGTCTTGACATTATCGTGACCTTGCGATGCGGCGCGGGAGGCTGACGGCATTTCGGCGGGCTTGGCCGGAGATGAACCGGCGATGGTCAGCCTGCTCTCAGGCACGGGCGAAGGCGTGGCGGATGATCTCCTCCTGCTGGGCGCGGTGGACGCCTGCGGTTCCCACGGCCGGGGCAGCGGCCTCGGCGCGGGAGATCAGCGTGGGCAGAACACCTCCGGTCAGGTCCGCGGGCAGATGAAGCGCCAGGTAGGGCCACATGCCCTGGTTGGCGGGCTCGTCCTGCACCCATACCAGCTCGGCCCCGCTGAAGGGCGCCAGCGCCTCGGCGATGGCCGAGGTCTGAAGCGGGTAGAGCTGCTCGAGGCGGACGATGGCGGTACTCGTGTCCCCGGTCTTGGTGCGGTGGGCCAGCAGGTCGTAGTAGACGCGCCCAGAGCACAGCAGTACCCGGTCCACGTCCTGATCCTGCGCCGCGGTCAGGACGTCGTCGTCGACCTCCCCGATGACGGGCTGGAACGTGCCGGAGGTGAAGTCCTCCACCGGCGAGCACGCGGTCTTGAGCCGCAGCAGCTGCTTGGGGGTAAAGACGATGAGCGGGCGGCGCGGGCGGTGGTAGGTGTGCTCGCGCAGCAGATGGAAGTAGTTGGCGGGCGTGGAGGGCTGGGCCACCAGCATGTTGTCCTGCGCGCACATCTGAAGGTAGCGCTCGATGCGGGCCGAGGAGTGGTCCGGTCCCTGTCCCTCCTGGCCGTGGGGCAGGAGCATGACCAGGCCGGAGCGCTGGCCCCACTTCTGGGCGGCGGAGGTGACGTACTCGTCGATGACGGACTGGGCGCCGTTGGCGAAGTCGCCGAACTGGGCCTCCCACATCGTCAGCCCCTCGGGCCGCTCCACCGAGTAGCCGTACTCGAAGGCCAGGGCGGCGTACTCGCTGAGCAGCGAGTCGTAGATCTCCAGCGGCGCCTGGTCCGGGGTGAGGAAGTTCAGCGGTGTCCACTCCTGGCCGGAGGCGTGGTCGTGCAGGACGGCGTGACGTTGGGCGAAGGTGGCACGGCGGGCGTCCTCACCGGCCACGCGGATCGGTACGCCCTCCATGAGCAGGCTCCCCAGGGCGATGAGCTCGCCCAGGCCCCAGTCGATACCGCCCTCGCGGGTGGCCTCACGCCGCTTGGCGAGCATGGCCTGGAGCTTGGGGTGGACGGTGAAGGAGGCCGGCCAGGCGACCTGGGCGTCCCCGATGCGCTCGACGACGTCGCGCGCCACCGCCGAGGTCCAGCCGATCATCATGCCGCTGCCCGCCTGCTGGGAGGAGGGGATCTCCAGGGAGGACAGGGGCACGCCGACCTTCGTGGGGTCGGACAGGTCCTGGGCGGAGGAGTCGGCTGCCGGGGCGAGTGCGCCGTCGGCGCCTCCGGTGACCTGGATGTGGGCCTCGGTGAAGATCCGCTCCAGCTCTTCCTGGTAGCTCTCGGCGATCTCGTGGGCCTCCTCGGGGGTGATGTCGCCGCGCCCCACGAGGGCGGCGGTGTACACCCCGCGGGTGGAGTCCAGGGAGTCGATGAGCCGGTACATGAGCGGCTGGGTCATCGAGGGGTCGTCGCCCTCGTTGTGCCCGCGGCGCCGGTAGCAGATGAGGTCGATGATGACGTCCTTGTGGAAGGTACGCCGGTACTCGTACGCGTGGCGGGCGGTGCGGGCGACCGTCTCGGGGTCGTCGGCGTTGACGTGGAAGATCGGCACCTGCAGGCCCTTGGCCAGGTCGGTGGCGTAGGTGGTGGAGCGGGCCGAGGCCGATCCGGTGGTGAAGCCGATCTGGTTGTTGACGATGATGTGGACGGTGCCGCCGGTGCGGTAGGCGGGCAGCTGGCTCATGTTGAGGGTCTCGTAGACCACGCCCTGGCCGGCGAAGGCCGCGTCGCCGTGGACGAGGACCGGCATGACCGTGTAGCCCTTCTCGCCCAGGCCGATGCGGTCCTGCTTGGCGCGCACGATCCCCTCGACGACGCCGTCGACCGTCTCCAGGTGGGAGGGGTTGGCGGCCAGGGAGACGCGGGTGGACACGCCGTCGGTCCCCGTGAAGACGCCCTCGGTGCCCAGGTGGTACTTGACGTCCCCGGTGCCGGCGCCCTCGATGACGCCGTTGCCCTCGAACTCGTCGAAGACCTGAGCGTAGGACTTGCCGGCGATGTTGGTGAGCACGTTGAGCCGGCCGCGGTGGGCCATGCCGATGACGACCTCGTCGAGGCCGTCATGGGCGGCGGCGTCGAGCAGGCGGTCCAGGGCCACGATGAGGGACTCCCCGCCCTCGAGGCTGAAGCGCTTCTGGCCCACGTACTTGGTCTGCAGGAAGGTCTCGAAGGCCTCGGCCTGCTCCAGCTTGGTGAGGATCCGACGGCGCTCCTCGTCGCCGATGTCCTCCCAGTCGCGCTCGAGGCGCTCCTGCCACCAGAGGCGCTGGGCCGGGTCCTGGATGTGCATGTACTCCACACCCACGGTGCGGCAGTAGGCGTCGCGCAGCATCTTGAGGATCTCGCGCAGGGTGGCACGGTCGCGCCCGCCCAGGCCCCTGGTGGGGAAGGAGCGGTCCAGGTCCCACAGACTCAGCCCGTAGGAGGTGATGTCCAGATCGGGGTGGTGGCGCAGGCGGTAGGTGAGCGGGTCGGTGTCGGCGGCCAGGTGGCCGCGCTGGCGGAAGGCGTGGATGAGTTCGGCCACGCGCGCCGGCTTACCGGTCTCCAGCTCCGGGTCGTAGGTGGTGTCGCGCACCCACTCGACCGGCTCGTGGGGGATGCGCAGGGACTCGAAGGCCCGGTTCCAGAAGCCGTCCAGGCCCAGGAGCTTGCGCTCCACCAGGCGCAGGAACTCGCCCGAGGCGGCGCCCTGGATGACGCGGTGGTCGTAGGTGGAGGTCAGGGTGACGACCTTGCCGACACCCTGGCGGGCCAGGGTGTCGGGGCTGGCGCCGGCGAAGGCCGCTGGGTAGTCCATGCTTCCGACCCCCACGATGAGGCCCTGACCGGGCATGAGGCGCGGTACCGAGTGCAGGGTGCCGATCATGCCGGGGTTGGTCAGGGTCACGGTGGTACCCCGGAAGTCGTCGAGGTCCAGCTTGTTCTCGCGAGCCTTGGCCACGAGCGCCTCGTAGGCCTCCACGAACCGGGACAGGTCCATGAGGTCGGCCTGCTTGATGGAGGGCACCAGCAGACGGCGCTGACCGTCGGCGCCGGGCACGTCGATGGCCAGGCCGAGGGCCACGTGTGCGGGCTCGTTCAGGACCGGCTTGCCGGCCTCGTCGACGCCGTAGGAGACGTTCATCGAGGGCATCTCGGAGAGGGACTCGACCACCGCCCAGCCGATGAGGTGGGTGAAGGAGACCTTGCCGCCGCGGGTGCGGGCCAGGTGGCTGTTGATGATGGCGCGGTTCTCGATGAGGACCTTGGCGGGGACGGCCCGGGCGGAGGTGGCCGTGGGCATGGACAGGGAGTCGTCCATGTTCTTGGCGGTGCGGGCGGCTGCGCCCTTGAGGCGCACGGAGCTGTCCTCGCAGCCGTCGCCCTCCAGGTCGTGGGAGGGGGGGGAAGGTCGGAGCGGGTGACGTCCTGGACCGCGGAGGAGCGGCGCCGGGGGGCGGTGGCCTGAGTTGTGATGGTGGCCCGGCGCGGCTCCCCGGGGGCCGACGACGCAGATCCGTTGGCGAAGACGTTCGAGGTGGTCGGGATCGGCCGCCGCAGACCGGCGCTCGGGTCGGACTCGAAGAGCTCACGCCACTGGTGACTCACCGAGGAGGGATCAGCCGACCAGGCGGCCCGCATCTCCTCCACCATCCACTCGTTGGCGCCGAAGCCGGGGCTGGTCTGGTCCTGCGTGGGCACGTCGGGTCTCCTCGGTGAACTCGTCAGTCTGCCGTTCCGACGCTGGGAACCTCGGCGGGACCCGGGGAGGAACGGCGGTGTCCATAGGACATCCTAGGAGGCCGGGGACGACTCGGGCGAGCAATGCGGGACCAAGGACACACGCGTGTCCCGGCCGTGACGCCGCTCGTGGCCCGGCCCCGTGACCGGCCCGGAGGAGCCCGGCGGTGGTACCGTTCCGTCACTATGCGATCGGCTTTCCGCCGGGCCTCAAGGCGCCGCACCCGCACGCACCGCGCCTCCTCGCCCGCCTCTGACCAACCCCACCCCGGCTCGTCCGCCTCCGGCGCCCACGCCGCGCCCCACGTTGGGGAGGGGCCCGCATGACCGACTGGCTCATGATCGCCGTCGGCGTGGTCCTCACCGTGGGCACCGCCCTGTTCGTGGCCGGAGAGTTCTCCCTGGTGGCCCTCGATCCCTCCACCGTCGAGACCCGCGCCGCCGCCGGGGACAAGCGCGCCGGTACCGTGCGGCGCGCCCTGGGCCGGCTGTCCACCCTCCTGTCCGGCGCCCAGGTCGGCATCACCCTGACCACGGTGCTCCTGGGCTACACGATGCAGGCCGCCCTGGCCAACCTCCTCACCAACCTCATGAGCCACTGGCTGGCCACCTCCGTGGCCACCGGTGCCGCGGTCGTCATCGCGCTCATCGTCGTCAACGCCTTCTCCATGGTCATGGGCGAGCTCATCCCCAAGAACGCCACCCTGGCCGACCCCATGCGCGCCGCCGGCCTCGTGGCCCCCTTCCTCATGGGCTTCACCACCCTGCTCAAGCCCCTCATCGTCGTGCTCAACAACGCGGCCAACGCCGTCCTGCACGCCATGGGCATCGAACCCGCCGAAGAGCTCAGCGGCACCCGCAGCGCCGGCGAGCTCGCCTCCCTCGTGCGCCACAGCGCCCAGGAGGGCACCCTCGACGCCTCCACCGCCACCCTGCTCACCCGTTCCATCGGCCTGGGGGCGCTCACCGCCGTCGACGTCATGACCGACCGCGGCCGCCTCCACACCCTCGAGGCCGACGACTCCGCCGAGGACGTCGTGCACCTGGCCCGCGCCACCGGCCACTCCCGCTTCCCCGTCATCGGCCGCGACGTCGACGACGTCATGGGCATCGTCCACCTGCGCCGCGCCATCGGCGTCCCCTACGAGCGGCGCGCCGACGTCCCCGTCGCCTCCACCTCCCTCATGACCCCCGCGCCCCGAGTCCCCGAGACCATGCCGCTGGCCGACCTGCTGATCGAACTGCGCGCCCAGGGCTCCCAGATGGCCGTCGTCGTCGACGAGTACGGCGGCACCGCCGGTGTCGTCACCCTCGAGGACGCCGTCGAGGAGGTCGTCGGGGACGTCGCCGACGAGCACGACCGCCGCCGCGCCGGCGCCCACCTCGACCCCTCGGGCCACTGGGTCGTCCCGGGATGGATGCGCCCCGACGAGCTCGCCACCCGCACCGCCATCCAGGTCCCCGACGACGGCCCCTACGAGACCCTCGGCGGCCTGGTCATGACCGAGCTCGGCCGCATCCCCGTCGTCGGCGACGTCGTCGACCTGCCCCACGCCTCCCTCAGCGTCGACGCCATGGACGGGCGCCGCGTCACCCGCCTCCACGTGCGCCCCACCGAACCCGACGCGACTCCCGGGACTCAGGATCCGACGCGGAATCGAAAAGGGGGGCGTCGATGAGCACGCCCCTGGCCCTTGTGGTCACCGTCATCCTCCTGTCCGGCAACGCCTTCTTCGTCGGCGCCGAGTTCGCCGTCACCTCCTCGCGCCGCAGCCAGCTCGAGCCGCTGGCCGAGGCCGGTGACGCCCGCGCCACCATCGCTCTGTGGGCCCTCCAGAACGTCTCGCGCATGCTGGCCACCGCCCAGCTCGGCGTCACCCTGTGCTCCACCGGCCTGGGGGTCGTCGCCGAACCGGCCATCGCCCACGCCCTCGAGCCCCTGCTCACCGCCGTCGGCGTCGGACACACCGGCTCCCACGCCGTCGCCGTCGCCATCGCCCTGGTCATCGTCGTGGGACTGCACGTCGTCGCCGGCGAGATGGTTCCCAAGAACATCTCCATCGCCTCCCCGGAGAAGGCCGTGCGCTGGCTCGCCCCACCGCTGGTGTGGTGCTCGCGCGTCTTCAGCCCGGTCGTCAACGGGCTCAACGGCTTCGCCAACGGGGTCCTGAGAGTCCTGGGCATCGAGGCGAAGGAGGAGATCTCCGCGGCCTTCAACGCCGAAGAGGTCGCCTCCATCGTCGAGCGCTCCACCGCCGAGGGCGTCCTGGAGGACTCCACCGGTCTGCTCAGCGGCGCCCTGGAGTTCTCCGAGGAGACCGCCGGCAGCGTCATGGTGCCCTTGAGCGAGCTCGTCACCCTTCCCCGGGACTGCAGCCCGGAGGACGTGGAGCGGGCGGTGGCCTCCACCGGCTTCTCCCGCTTCCCGCTCGTGGCCGGTGGGGCCGCCACTGACGATACGGTCACCGACGCGGCTGCCGACGGGGGAGAGGAGCCCGTCATCACCGGCTACCTGCACCTCAAGGACATCCTCTACGCCGACGGCGCCGACCGCACCGAGCCCGTCCCCGCCTGGAGGGCCCGGGCACTCGTCCCCGTCGGCTACGACGACGAGGTCGAGGAGGCACTGGCCGCCATGCAGCGCTCGGGAGCCCACCTCGGACACGTGCGCGACGTGCAGGGCCGATTCGTCGGGGTCCTCTTCTTGGAGGACATCCTCGAAGAGCTTGTCGGAGAGGTGAACGACGCCATGCAGCGCGAGGAGCACCAGCGCCGTGATTAAGTCGTGATCTCACGGGGCTGATCGGTGGATACCCACAACTCGCAAGGGGGGCGATCGCCGATAGTCGATCGCGGGGCGGGACCGGCACGTCGACGCCAATCCGTTCGTACGACACGTGTTACTGCTTATACATTGGTGTTATAGGTAGAACACTGCGGATTGTCCGGGAAGTGCAGGTCACACAAAGGTGTGCTGGTTCTCCTGGCAAGACCCACAGGAGACCGCTACTGTTTTAACCGAGCACAACATGAGACTGTCGCCCCGGCAGCCAGCACGTCGTCATCGCCGGGTCGCCGGCAGCAACGACTTCCCCACGACACCAGCCACCTGGAGGCTTCCCGCGTGACCCCGCAGCCCATGAGTCGACGCCAGCGTCGCGAGGCGGAACGTGCTGCCGAAGTCGCTCGCCAGCTCGCTGAGGTGGAGGCCGGCACCGCACCTCCCTCGCAGCCGACACCGACGTCGCACACCACCCACGCCGCCGGCTCCACTCGCCGCTCCCGCCGTGACTCCCGTGCCCAGCGCTCCCAGACCGGCACTACTCCCAGCGCGGCGACCGCGCCGAGTGTCTCCGCCCTCCCGGACGTCCCGGTCGCCCCCCAGAAGCAGAACCACCCCCAGAGGCCCGTGGCCCAATCGACCCCTCCGGTCGCGGCGCCGGCCACGCGCCCCGGAACGCATGCAGCCGCCGGCCCAGCGCGCCCGGCTCCCAGTGAGCACACAGGGCAGGGCGGCCAGTCGCAGGTCGCCCCGATGAGCCGCATGGCCCGCCGGCGGCAGAGCGCCGTCGAGCAACCCGCCCGGCCCGCGCAACCGCACCCTCAGGCCCCCGTAGCGACTGGGCCCGCCGCTCCTTCCGCACCTGCAGTTGCCCCTGTGGCAGATGCTGCGGTGAGCACTTCACAGCCCTCTCCGGCAGCGCCCCCCGCCTTCTCCGTCTCCCCGCAGGCGCCACGAGAGACTCACCCCACCCGGCGCTCCCGCAAGGACCTCCGCGCTGGCCGGACCGCTGATGACACCCGGCGGACGCGCGAGACCCCCGCCGTCTCGCAGGCGCAGCAGCAGCCCCAGACTCAGTCGGACAACCGGCGCAGCCGCCGCCACTCTCACGCCGCCGACCAGCCGCCCGTCGTGCCGACGTCGTCGGCACCGTCGGCCCTGTCACCCCTGGTCGCGGCCTCCCTGGCCGAGTCCACCTCCACCCGCGAGCCGGCTGCTGAGCGGCCCGCTGCCAGCGCACCGTGGTGGGCCACCAGTGACTCCCTCCCCGCCTCGCCCAGCACGGCGCAGTCCCAGAGCCGCACCGCCGCGAGCAGCCGAGACTCCGCCGTTCCCGGAGCCGCTTCCCGGCCGGAGAGCCGGCGTAGGGGGCGGGCCTCGGCGGCCACGCCAGCCAGTGCCTCGGTCAAGCCTGTCGTCGCCTCCACCACCCACCACACCGCGTCCTACAGCACGCCCGGTGCTCCGGTGGACAGCGCCCCCACTCCGACGTCGCAGCCCGGGGCGGAGACGGTCTCCGAGTCGCCCGTCGCGGCACCCTCGGCGCCCGAGGCCCCCCACGAGATCCGTTTCTCCCGCAGAATCACGGACTTCCGCGGCGCCGAGACCCTTGAGGTTCCCGAGGTCCGCAAGCTCATGGCGGCCCGCAAGGCGGGGGTGCCGCTCGCCGACGAGGCGGCCATCCGCGCGGCCAAGGCCGCCCAGGGCGCTAAGGCGACCCGTGAGACCAAGAAGACCAAGCCGGCGAGGACCGCCGCGGACACATCGGACGAGGTCGACGGCGTTGAGCCGTCGGCCACGCTTCCCGCGGCCTCCAGGCCGGAGGCTCACCGCGACTCCTCGACCGGCCCCGCCCCTGCGCGCCCGGCCCGTCGCCGTACCGGTACCGGGATCCTTGGGCGCACCGCCGTCCTGTCGGCTCTGGCCGTGGCCACGGTCCTCGCCCCCCTGTCCAGCCACCTCGACAACACCCCGCTGGCCTCGGCCGCGATCAAGATGCACGCCGGCGACACCATGCAGAGCCCGGCCGCCGCCGGGGCGAAGCCGTCGTCGGTGGCCAGCGCCGTGCTCGGCCGGGACGACGACCTGGAGGAGGGCTCCGATCCTCAGCTGTCCAACGTCCCCGACGCCGCCACCCGGGCCAGGATCCGCGAGGCATACCAGAACGCCGCCAAGACCTGCTCCTCGGAGACCGGCGCCTCCGGTGACACCGCCGCCTTCAGCTCCAAGCCGCAGCTGTTCTACCCGATGCTCCCGGGCACCTACGAGATCTCCTCGGAGTACGGTTACCGCACCCACCCCACCCTCGGCTACCGCAAGCTGCACGCCGGTCAGGACATGGCCGCACCCGTCGGGACGCCCATCTACGCCGCCGCTGCCGGCACCGTGACGACCGCCAGCATGGTGGACGGCACCGGAACCGTCACCATCAAGCACGAGATCGACGGTCAGGTCTGGTACACCAGCTACCTCCACATGTACGAGGACGGCATCTACGTCAAGGCCGGTGACACCGTCACGGCCGGCCAGATGATCGCCGGCGTGGGTAACACCGGGCGGTCCTCCGGCGCTCACCTGCACTTCGAGGTGCGCACCAAGGACGACACCGCCGATGAGTCGACCGTGGAGCCGTGGGGCTGGCTCAAGGAGCACGGCGCCGTCGAGCTCACCACCAACTGCAGCTGAGGGAGAAGACCTACAGTGCCGCCTGCCTCGTCACGAACACGACGTCCTGCTGTCATCGCCCACCGCGGCGGCGGGCGCGAGGTTCCTGAGAACACCTGGAGCGCCGTCGAGCACGTGGCCGCGCTCGGCCTGGAGTGGATGGAGACCGACCTGCGGCTGACCGCCGACGGCATCGTCGTTCTCAGCCACGACGAGGACCTGCGCCGCACCGCGAACGACCCCCGCTCCGTCGGCGAGGTCATGTGGGCCGAGCTGGCCGACCTCGACTCCGGTGACGGGCGGGGCTTCGTCCGGCTCGACGACGCCCTGTACGCCCACCCGACGATGAGGTTCAACGTCGACCTCAAGGACTCCAACGTCGTCCAGGCCGCCCTGCAGACGGTGCGCGACGCCGAGGCCCTCGACCGGGTCCGCTTCGCCTCCTTCTCCGCCCGGCGGCTCGCCGTCCTGCGCCGTCAGGAACCCCGGGCCATGACCTCCCTGGGCGTCAGCGACGTGCTCGGACTCATGCTGCGCAGCGAGGCCGCCGTCCCCCTGCCGCAGACGCGCTGGGGCTGGACGCGCGGAAGGGTCGACGCCGTCCAGGTCCCCGAGAGCTACCACAATGTCCCGGTGGTCACCCGACGGTTCGTCGCCTCCGCGCACACCGCCGGCCTGGAGGTCCACGTGTGGACGGTCGATGATCCCGAGCAGATGCGCCAGCTGGCCGAGCTCAACGTGGACGCCATCATGACCGATGTCCCCACCCTCGCTCTCCAGGCCCTGGACTGAGACCCGGACCGGGAGTGCGGGCCCGCCATCGAGCCGTGGCATCGGAGTGTGGACGCTCCCCGCGTCGCCAGGTTCGCATGCACGGGCGAGCCCCCGCCGCGGGTGGCGACGGGGGCTCGGGCTCGGTGCCCCGGACAGGATTCGAACCTGCGACCTTCTGCTCCGGAGGCAGACGCTCTATCCACTGAGCTACCGGGGCCTGAGGCGTGACTGTACCAGCGTCCCGCCCCCTGAGCGAAACTGACGGGCGACTGCGACATGTCCCACGATGCCCCGCGGTCATCGGCATCCCTCGCGGTCCTGTCCGGCCGATGACGGTACGCTGGCGGGCGTGACTCCAGAAGAGCTTGCCGCAGCCATCCGCACCGTCCTGGAAGAGGCCTCCGCCGAGGGCTCCCTCGCCCTGCCCGCCTCGGAGATCCCCGACCCCCGCGTCGAACGCCCCCGTAACCGTGACCACGGCGACTGGTCCACCAACGTCGCCATGCAGCTGGCCAAGAAGGCAGGCACCAAGCCACGCGACCTTGCCGAGCTCCTCGTCCCCCGCCTCGAGGCCCTCGACGGCGTCGCCTCCGTGGAGGTCGCCGGCCCCGGCTTCCTCAACATCCGCCTCGACGCCGCCAGCGCCGGCGAGCTCGCGCGCTCCATCGTCGAGGCCGGCGAGGCCTACGGGCGCAACGACTCCCTGAGCGGCCAGCACATCAACCTCGAGTACGTCTCCGCCAACCCCACCGGCCCGGTGCATCTGGGCGGCGCCCGCTGGGCCGCTGTCGGCGACTCCCTGGCCCGGATCCTGTCCGCCTGCGGCGCCGCAGTCACCCGCGAGTACTACTTCAACGACCACGGCACCCAGATCGACCGCTTCGCCGTCTCCCTGCTCGCCGCGGCCCGCGGCCAGGAGGCCCCCGAGGACGGCTACGGCGGTGCCTACATCGCCGAGATCGCGGCGCGCGTGACCTCCGACGAGCTCGCCGCCGGCCGCCCCGCCCCGGCCACGCTCGACGACGCCGAGGCCACCGAGATCTTCCGCGCCCGCGGCGTCGACCTCATGTTCGCCTCCATCAAGGCCGAGCTCCACGCCTTCCGTGCCGACTTCGACGTTTTCTTCCACGAGGACTCCCTGCACACATCAGGTGCGGTGACCCGTGCCCTCGGCGAGCTGCGCAAGCGCGGTGTCATCGAGGAGCGCGACGGCGCCACCTGGCTACGCACCACCGACTTCGGGGACGACAAGGACCGCGTCCTCATCAAGTCCGACGGCAACCCGGCCTACTTCGCGGCGGACACCGCCTACTACCTGGACAAGCGCGACCGCGGCGCCGACTGCTCCCTCTACCTGTTCGGTGCCGACCACCACGGCTACGTCGGGCGGATGATGGCCATGTGCGCCGCCTACGGCGATACCCCGGGCGTCAACATGCAGATCCTCATCGGCCAGATGGTCAACCTGGTCAAGAACGGCGTCCCGGTGCGCATGTCCAAGCGCGCCGGCACCATCGTGACCCTGGAGGACCTCGTCGAGGCCGTCGGCGTCGACGCCGCCCGCTACGCCCTGGCGCGCTCCTCTATGGACTCCATGATCGACATCGACCTGGACCTGCTGGCCTCCTCCACCTCCGACAACCCCGTCTACTACGTCCAGTACGCTCACGCCCGTACCCGCAACGTGGCCCGCAACGCCGCCGAGCACGGGGTGAGCCGCGACCCGAACGTGGCCTCTTTCGAGCCCGCCGCCCTGGACGACCCGGCCGACACCGCCCTCCTGGGAATCCTGGCCCAGTTCCCCGCCACCGTGGCCCAGGCCGCCTCCCTGCGCGAGCAGCACCGCGTGGCCCGCTACCTCGAGCAGCTGGCCGCCGCCTACCACGCCTGGTACGGCGCCACCCGCGTCACCCCCCGCGGGGACGACGCCGTCAACTCCGGCCACGTGGCCCGCCTGTGGCTCAACGACGCCGTCGGGCAGGTGCTCGCCAACGGGCTCGGCCTGCTGGGCGTCTCCGCCCCCGAGAGGATGTGAGACCGTGACGTACCAGGTTCCCGCCGGTGAGCCGCCCCTGGGGGCGCTGGCCTGCCCCGAGCCCGAGGACCGCCCCGATCTGTGGCCCACGACGGCGCGGCGCACCCCCGACGGCGAGCTCGCCCTGGGCGGGCTGACCGTCTCTGAGATCCTCACCGATGCGCCCAGTCCCGTCTTCGTCCTGGACGAGGCCGACCTGCGCGGCCGCGCCGCCTCCTGGGCCGCCGCCATGCACGAGGAGTTCTGGCCCAGCTACGGCATGGCCGGGGGAGAGGCCTTCTACGCCGGTAAGGCCTTCCTCGCCACCAAGGTCGCCCAGTGGGCCCTCGAGGAGGGCATGGGCATCGACACCGCCAGCCGCGGCGAGCTCACCGTGTCCCTCGCCGCCCTGCAGGAGGTGGGCGGGGAGGACGCCACCCGTCTGGGCCTGCACGGCAACGGCAAGACGCAGGCGGAGATCGCCGTCGCCCTTGGCCACCACCTGGGTCACCTCGTCCTCGACTCCCTCGAGGAGGTGGAGCTCGCCGCCCGTGCCGTACGTGACCTGCGTGCGAACGGTGTCTTCGGGCCCGAGGAGACCGGCCGGGTCATGGTGCGCCTGACCACCGGTGTGCACGCCGGGGGCCACGAGTTCATCGCCACCGCTCACGAGGACCAGAAGTTCGGCCTCTCCGTCCACGCCGGCACCGCCCGGCAGGCCATCGACGTGATCATCGCCGCCCCCGAGCTCGAGCTGCACGGGCTGCACTCCCACATCGGCTCCCAGATCATGGACCTGGCCGGCTTCCGTGAGGCCGCCCGCGTCGTCCTCACCCTGCGCCACGAGGTCGCCGCGGACACGGGGCACCTGTGTCCAGAGGTCGACCTGGGCGGCGGCTACGGCATCGCCTACACCGGCGCGGATCCGGTGCCGCCCAGCCCTGCGGAGGTCGCCCGGACCCTCGCCGAGACGGTGCGCGAGCTGTGCACGGAGCTCGGCGACCCGGTCCCGCACGTGTCCGTCGAGCCCGGGCGCAGCGTCGCCGGACCGACGACGGTCACCCTCTACACCGTCACCGGTCTCAAGCGCGTTGAGCTGGGGGAGGGGACCTCACGTCTCTACGTCAGCATCGACGGCGGCATGAGCGACAACATCCGCCCCGCCCTCTACGAGGCGGCATACACGGCCCTGGTCGCCAACCGCCGCCCCGACCCGTCCGTCGGCCTGACCCGCGCGCGCGTCGTCGGTAAGCACTGTGAGTCCGGCGACGTCGTCGTACGCGACGTGGACCTGCCCGCCGACCTCTCCGTCGGTGACGTGCTGGCCGTACCTGCCACGGGTGCTTACGGGCGCTCCATGGCCTCCAGCTACAACCTCTTCACCCGCCCCGGCGTGCGCTGGGTGCGTGAGGGCGAGTCGGGCTGGATCCTGCGCCCCGAGACCATCGACGACCTCCTACGCCTGGAGGGCTGAGCCTCCGCCTCCCGACGCAACACGGCACAGCGGCGTCGTCGTTCCAGGATCTGCTCCTGCAGCGGCGGCGCCGCTGCGCATGGTCTGACAGGAGGGTGCGAGGTCGCTGAGTGCGACTCCGATCTGAGAGAGGCCTGAGTAAAACGTGTCTCAACAGAGATGAAGACCGGTTGTTTGGGGAACTCCAACAACGGTAACGCGGTCTACCTGATGGGAGAAATACAGCGCCAGCACGGACTCGTCACATGAATCTTGTGATATATCCACAATTCGTAGCAATGAAAGTTGTCTGAAACCTAGATCACAGTTGTGCTGGAACTGTGACCTCGTGCGCGTTTCGTGTGTTCACTACTCCCAAACAGTCGGTTTGTGACACAGTGGCCCTGGTCATCACGGGGCAGCCTTCCCGTCTCCTGAACGGCTGGTGGGAATGTTCGGTGATGGTTCACGAGGCAGACTTTGTCATCTATGCCAGGAATCCGGAGATCCCATGAACACAATGTCCACGGGCGCCGCCTCTCGGCCGGCCCTCTCACGAGGGGCGGTGAGGGGACTTGTCGCCATCCTTGCTCTCTTCCTTGTCGCGATCATGTCTCAGCTCTCGTCCCAGGCGAGTGCCGACGAGAACAAGAGCGTCAACGTTTCCAACCTGTCTCTGACACGTGTGGACGGCAACAACGTTGAGCAGGACGGAAAGCTCAACTACTACGACCTCGCTCGCCTGAGCTTCGACTGGAGCGGCGTCGACGCCAACCTCAAGTCGGGCGACTCCTTCACCATCGGTCTGGGTGAGTACTTCACCAACCTGCAGAACAGCGCGACCCACCCGATGACCGTCGAGTACGGCGGCAAGGACGTCGAGGTCGGCAGCTGCACCCTCACCGTCAAGGACGTCACCTGCACCTTCAACTCCAAGGTCGATGAGCTCAAGGCCGCCGGTTTCCACAACTTCAAGGGCGCCGGCTCCGCTCTGGTCTCGGTCGCCAAGACCACTGACGCCCAGACCGTCGACCTGACCGCCAACGGCGTGACCACCGCTGTCACCCTGCCTGGTGGCGGCGGTATCGGTGGCCCCCAGGAGAGCAACTGGGAGCTGACCAAGTGGGCCTCCAGCTTCTACAACAACTACAAGGAGCTGACCTGGGGTGTGAACTTCGGGACCAACCAGACCACTGGTGACAAGCTCGGCAAGACCTTCGACGGCTCCCGGCAGACCATCGTCTTCACCGACACCCTCGGTGGAGGCATGAGCTTCAACCAGGCCGACGCCACCCGCACGGTCCTCAACCTCCGCCCCGCGGACGGCAAGACCATCCCGGTGACCAACGCCGCCGGCCAGGACTCCACCACCCAGTACGGTGACTTCGATGTCAAGGCCAGCTACTCCCAGGACGGCCGCACGGCCACCTACGAGGTGACCGGTCCGTTCCAGAACGGCACCAACTTCACCCTGGAGTACCCGGTCTCCTTCGTGGACGCCAACGGCAACGCCGTCGCCGCCACCCAGGGCGCCGCCTACGAGAACTCCGTCAACCTCCAGGGCACGGACCTGACCAGCACCCAGCAGCAGTCCTACGTCCAGTACTTCGACATCTCGGTCCAGATGGAGCCCGGTTTCGGCACCTTCAACGTGACCAAGGTCGTCCAGGGCGAGGCCGCCGCTCAGGCCGCCGGCTCCTCCTTCGTCGTCGACGTCGCCTACGAGCTGCCGGCCGCCGCCAGCTCCTACCCGGACTGGAAGGCTCCCGAGGGGCAGAAGGCCACCGGTGAGGGCCGCACCGGCACCTCCTCCGTCACGGTCAAGCCGGGTGAGCCGGTTGCCTTCGACGGAACCTTCCCCGTGGGCACCAAGATCACGCTGAGCGAGGACACCTCCAAGGCCCAGCCCGCCGCCTCCGGCTACAGCTGGGGTGAGCCGGTCTTCACCGTGGACGGTCAGAACACCAACACCTTCACCATCCGCGACCAGGAGCTCGTCAAGGTCTCCCTGACTAATACGACGACGACCACCACGGCTCCGCCGACCACCTACCAGCTGCCTCCCACGGCCTCCAACCCGCCCGGATACCCGCCGGCCACCACCGCGCCTCCGACGACCACCACGGCTCCGCCGGCCACCACGGCTCCGCCGGCCACCACTGCGCCTCCCACGACGACGCAGCAGCTGCCGCCGAGCGAGTCGAACCCGCCGGCAACCGTGACTCCGCCGAGCACGAGCACCCCGGGCGCTCCGCAGACGACCCCGGCCGCCCCGGTTCCGCCCACCTCAACCCCGAAGACGCCGACCGGTGGTACCCCGCCGCTGGCGCACACCGGTGCCAACGCCGTTGCGCTCCTGCTCCTGGCCGGTGCCGGCCTGGGTGGCGGTGCTCTGATGGTGGCGCGCCGCCGCAAGGCCTCCTGAACGCGGATGACCGCTTCTCGAGCCTGAACGCTCCATAGGACCAGTGGCTCCCTCTCGGATGATCCGGGAGGGAGCCACTGGCGTTCCTGATTCCTGGGCTCTCGTCTCCCGGCATGCCATCGGTCTGCCCGGGCCTGCATCCGGAAGCAGGAGGCGCCGTGGCATCGAGTCGGCCTCAGGGAGGAGATCTCCTCCCCATCAATCATTCTCCCGAGGGTCACGGCCACCCCGAGCTCCTTCCTAACCTGGAGGCATGAGCGCAGCGACATCGTCTTCACCCTCCTCTCTGACCTCCTTCGTCTCCTCCCTGGAGCAGCCGCCCCCGGCCTGGGGCCGGGCCGACGACGCGGCGTCCCCGATGCCCATGAGCCTGGGGCGGGTCATCGGCCGACTGCTCAAGCAGATCATCTGGCGCCGCTGAGACCCCTCACTGAGCCCCCACACTGAGCCCCCTCGCTGTGAGGCCTGCTGTCACGGTGAGCCGTCCGGGACCCTATCGGCCGCCCTTCGCGGGCCGAGATGGCGGGCTCACCGCGTGTTCGCAGACGGACCTGTGAGCGCTCCGAGGCCGATGACCCTTATGCTGGCCCGCAGCGGTGGCCAGGGCGGTCGGACAACCGGTCGGATGTCTCCGCCTCCCTGGGGCCCATCGCATCACGCAGTCGAAGTGCCCGTGCACGGCACGCAACACAGCAAGGTGGTCATTTCGTGGCTCAGGACTCTTCCCCCGCCCAGCGCACCCTCACCGTCGGCGTCCTCGGCGCCGGGACCGTCGGCAGCCAGGTGATTCGTCTGCTCACCGAGCAGGCCGATGACTTCGCCGCCCGCTCCGGTGCGCGCCTTGAGATCACGGGCGTCGCCGTGCGCGACGTCAACGCTCCACGAGGCACCTCGGTGCCCCGGAACCTCCTCACCGATGACGCCACCGCCGTCGCCACCGGGAACGATCTGGTCATCGAGCTCATCGGCGGGATCGAGCCGGCCCGAACCCTCATCCTGGCGGCCTTCAAGGCCGGGGCCAGCGTCATCACCGGCAACAAGGCCCTCATCGCCGCCCACGGCCCCGAGCTCTACGCGGCTGCTGCCGCGGCCGGCACCGACTTCTACTACGAGGCCGCCGTCGCCGGTGCCATCCCGGTCGTCTACGCGCTGCGCGAGTCGATGGCCGGCGACCGCGTCACCAGCGTGCTCGGCATCGTCAACGGCACCACCAACTACATCCTCGACGAGATGAGCACCAAGGGCCTGTCCTTCGAGACCGCCCTGGCCACCGCCCAGGAGCTCGGCTACGCCGAGGCCGACCCCACCGCGGACGTCGACGGACTGGACGCCGCTGCCAAGGCCGCCATCATCGCCTCCCTCGCCTTCCACACCCGCGTGGGCCTCGACGACGTCTCCGTTGAGGGCATCCGAGAGGTCACCGCCGACGACATCCGCGAGGCCCACGCCTCGGGCTGCGAGCTCAAGCTGCTCGCCATCGCCCAGCGCCGCGAGGACGAGCACGCCCGCGGCGTCTCCGTGCGCGTCCACCCCGCCCTCGTGCCCAACGACCACCCCCTGGCCAGCGTGCACGGCGCCTACAACGCCGTCCTCGTCGAGGCCGAGAGCGCTGGGCGCCTCATGTTCTACGGGCAGGGCGCCGGGGGAGCCCCGACCGCCTCCGCGGTCCTGTCCGACGTCGTCGCCGCCGCCGCGCACCGGGTCCACGGGGGCCAGGCGCCCCGCGAGTCCTCCTACGCGCACCTGCCGGTCCTCGGTCCGGAGGCGGCCGTCACCCGCTACCAGATCCAGCTGCGCTCCGACGACTCCGTCGGCTCCCTGGCCGCCATGGCCACGGTCTTCGCCGACAACGGCGTCTCCATCAACTCGGTGCGCCAGAGCGCCTACGTCACCACCGATGGCAGCGACGACCAGGCCGTCGTCACCTTCGTGACCCACCCGGCCCCCGTCTTCCACCTCGACGCCGCTGTCGAAGGGCTGCGCGCCTCGGACCGGGTCGCCGAGGTCGTCTCCGTCCAACGCGTCGAGGGCGAGTGACATGCGCATCGTCTACGAGCGCGCCGCCGTCCGTGTCCCGGCCACGACGGCCAACATGGGGCCCGGCTTCGACTCCTTCGGTATGGCCTTCCGCTACTACGACGAGGTCTCGGTGCGCCCCATCACCGGCGTCACCCGAGTCATCGTTGAAGGTGTCGGCGCCGAGACGGTCCCCACCGACGACGACAACCTCGTCGTGCAGGCCCTGCGGGCCGGCCTGGACGCCGTCGGCGCCCCGCAGGCCGGCTTCGAGATGCGCTGCGTCAACCGGATCCCCCACGGCGGGGGCATGGGGTCGTCGGCCAGTGCCGCGGTGGCCGGGCTCATGCTGGCGCGCGGCCTCATCTCCGAGCCGGAGGCCCTCAGCGATGACCGGATCTTCTCCCTGGCCACCGAGTTCGAGGGGCACCCCGACAACGTCGCCCCCGCCGTCTTCGGCGGCGCGACCGTCGCCTGGGTCGAACGCGGTGGGCACCCGCGCATGGCGCCCATGCCCGTGGACGCCTCCCTGGGGGTGAGCCTGCTCATCCCGCCGTCGACCACGCGCCTGTCCACCAAGGAGGCCCGCCAGGTTCTGCCCGTCTCCGTGCCGCGCGAGGATGCCCTGTTCAACACCTCCCGGGCGGCCGTACTCATGCTGGCCCTCGCCGGGCGTCCCGACCTGCTCATGGCCGGCACCGAGGACCGGCTCCACCAGGAGTACCGGCGCGGGGTCCTGCCCGCCTCCATGGCGGTCATGGACTCCCTGCGCGAGCAGGGATACCCGGCAGTCATCTCCGGTGCGGGGCCCACGGTGCTGGTCCTGTCCCCCCTGGCCGAGCAGACCCGCTTCACCCTGGAGAACCACGGCTGGAGCGTGCTCACTCCCGGTATCGACACCCGTGGTGCGGTCCTGACCTCCTGATCCGTGCGAACGGCTTCTTCATCCGCATCCTTGATCGCGGGCGTCCTCGAGTCCGAGGGCGCCCGCGACCTGCGTCCGCCTCGGATCCCCGGTGAGGCGGTAGTGCCACGCTCCCACGCGGGAAGTGCGTCACACTCGGTTGGTTGAGAAATAAACTATGAATGTCTCCGGTTCTGTCAGTACACATGAATGACAGGTAAATCCAGTGTGGAAACAGGGAGGACGTTTGATGCAGTTCGGAATCTTCACGGTTGGAGACATCACTACTGACCCGGCCACCGGTAAGGCCCCCAGTGAGCATCAGCGCATCAAGAACACTGTCGAGATGGCGGTCCTGGCCGAGCAGGCAGGTTTGGACTTCTTCGCTACCGGGGAGCACCACAACCCGCCGTTCGCGCCGTCGTCACCCACGACCCTGCTGGCCAACATCGCCGCACGCACAGACAAGCTGCTCCTGACCACTGCGACCACCCTCATCACCACCAATGACCCGGTGCGTCTGGCTGAGGAGTACGCCTACCTCCAGCACCTCGCCGACGGGCGCGTCGACCTCATGA
The DNA here is from genome assembly GCF_900323545.1 of Actinomyces sp. Marseille-P3109. Lineage (NCBI taxonomy): Bacteria > Bacillati > Actinomycetota > Actinomycetes > Actinomycetales > Actinomycetaceae > Actinomyces > Actinomyces sp. Marseille-P3109. Next base: position 1,730,832 of record NZ_OOHN01000008.1, on the reverse strand, counting down.
TGGGGCGCGGCAACACCGGCCCGGTCTACCCCTGGTTCGGCAAGGACATCCGCAAGGGCATCTCGCTCGCGGTGGAGAACTACGACCTGCTGCGCCGTCTGTGGCGGGAGACCAACGTGGACTGGGAGGGCGAGTTCCGCACCGCGCTGCAAGACTTCACATCCATGCCCCGCCCACTCGATGGCGTCCCGCCCTTCGTGTGGCACGCCTCCATCCGCTCGCCCCAGATCGCCGAGCAGGCCGCCTACTACGGAGACGGATACCTGCATAACAACATCTTCTGGCCCATCGACCACGTCAAGAAGATGGTCGACCTCTACCGAGAGCGCTTCGCCTTCTATGGTCATGGCAAGCCCGAGCAGGCGATCGTGGGGCTAGGTGGACAGATCTTCGCCGCCAGGAGCGAGGCCGAGGCCATCGAGCGCTACACCCCCTACTTCCGCAACACCTACGTCTACCAGGGGGCGTCGCTGGAGGAGATGACACAGCACACGCCTCTCGCAGTCGGCACGCCCGAGCAGATCGTGGAGAAGTACCTGACCTACCGGGACGCGATCGGCGACTACCAGCGTCAGGCCTTCAACCTGGACCTGGGCGGCGTCCCGCACAAGGAGATCATGAAGCAGATCGAGTACCTGGGCTCCGAGATCGTCCCGGCGCTGCGCGCCGAGCTGGAGCCCGCCAAGTCCAAGGGTGTTCCGGGTGCACCGATCCACCCGCGCCACCGGGCTTTGCTGGAGGGGACCGAGCCTCCGGCTGAGGAGCCCTTCTCCATGTCCAACGAGTTCGACCCGCTCACGGGCCGGAAGGTGAGGATCTGAGATGGCTCAGGAGACCTTTGCGGCGAGTGACAAGCAGGAGATGGATGACATGAACACAGGCACGACTGCGCCCGTCGCCCCGTTCGGGGGCACCCAGTCCCTGGCCGGATCGCCGACCTACGACGCCTATGCCAATACCCAGATGGGGCGCCTGAGCCGGATCGTGGCTCTGCACGCTGGGGTCTCGGAGCCCTCGACCTCCCAGATGCTCGCCGAGCGGCTGGCCGAGTCGGCCCGCAAGGCCCTGGAGTCCGACTCCCGCCTCGCCAGCATCGAGGTCATCGGGCTCAGGCCCCTGGTCAAGGACATCGCCCTGGCCAGTGTGGGCGGACCGGTGTCTGCCGACCTGCAGAAGGTGATCGATGCCCTGTCCGCTGCCGACGGCGTCATCCTGGTCAGCCCGGTCTTTCAGGCCTCATACTCCGGACTGTTCAAGTCAGCCATGGATGTGCTGCCTGCCGGCACGCTTGAGGGCGTCCCCGTCCTGCTGGGGGCGACGGCCGGCACTGCGCGGCACAGTCTTGTTACCGAGATGGCGCTGCGGCCGCTGGTCGCCTACATGAAGGCCCTGCCGACGCAGACCGCTGTCTTCGCGGCCAGTGAGGACTTTGGTGCGGCCTGGCAGACGCCATCATCCTCTGAGAGGCCCGAGTCGCCCTTGAGTGAGCGCGTGGCCCGGGCGGGGCGGGAGCTGGCCACACTCATGGAGCGCTTCCCGCGCCAGGCGCCGGTTGACCCGCTGGCCGACTTCGCGCCCATGGGGACGCTTCTCGCAGGTCGCTGAGGCCGTGAGCCTGGGAGTTTGAAGGGCAAGAATCGACTTGGTTGCGTCCGAGTCGATCATTCCGGTGGGGCTGATCGTACGTACGGTCGGCCCCACCGGTGTCAAGGCGGCGACGAGAGATGTCATGGGTGGAATAACGGCGGCATCTCCGACGTTGCTCATTGGCGTTCCGTTAGGCACTGCGCGACGGGGCTGCTATGCTGACGCCGTCGGCCGCGCGGATTGCACCACGCCGCTGACCGCACCAGCCCCGGACCTGAGGCTCTTGCCTCAGCAGGAACCGGCAGTGCATGACCCTCCCCGTGAATGATTCCGGGGGAGTCCCCCCAGTTGAACGTCTCCTCCCGCGGAGCGTCATCACACCGTTAGGACACTCGTGACCGAGACCTCCAGCGCCCAGCCCTCGCTCTCCACCATGCGTCTGGCCGAGCTCCAGTCGCTTGCCAGCTCCATGGGCCTCAAGGGCATCTCCCGTATGCGAAAGAGCGAGCTCGTCGCTGCCATCCGGCAGGCGCGCGGCTCCTCAGCCTCCACTCCCGACTCCCACGAAGCGTCGAACAGCTCGCCCGATGCCGGGGCCGACGCCACCGACACCTCCTCCGCATCCTCCTCCAGCGCCACCTCCTCGGAATCTTCCCAGGCGGCCGGTTCGGCTCGTTCGCGTCGTCGTCGTGCCACCGCGGCCTCCGGCGCGCCCGAGGAGCATCAGTCCTCACCTGCTCTTGACCTTGGCATCGATCTGCCTGACCGGTCCGGCAGCGACTCCGATCGCGACGGAGAGCGCCCTGCCCGCAACCGGTGGCGCGAGCGCACCGAACGATCTGAGCGTTCCGAGCGCACTGAGGCGGCCGACGGCGGCGACTCCTACAGCCGCTCCGAGCGTGGCGAGCGCCCGTCACGCGACCAGCCGCGCCGCGGCCGCAGGCGCGCCCAGGCCTCCGCCGGCGCCCCCGAGAACCAGGATCGCGGTTCCCACGAGCCCCGCACCGACTCGCCCGAGGACCATGCCGACGCCAAGGCCGCCCTCATGCGTGACCTGGCCGACGCCACCGGAACCTCCGTCGTCGAGTCCCAGGAGCGCTCGCGCCGGGGCCGCGACAGCGGCGACGAGACCGACGGCTACGACGAGGAGCGCGGCGGGCGCCGCCGTCGGGGACGTAAGCGCGGACGCGACCGCTTCGACCGCGACGACCGTGACGGCAACCGCGATCAGCGCGACAGCCGTGACAACAGCGGCGGGCGTCAGAACCGCAACCAGTCGCGCGAGGACGAGGTCCTCCTGCCGGTGGCCGGCATCCTGGACGTCACCGACAACCAGCACGCCTACCTGCGCACCTCCGGCTACCTGCCCGGCCCCAAGGACGTCTACGTCTCCAACCAGCTCATCAAGGACAACGGGCTGCGCGCCGGTGACGCCGTGACCGGCTGGGTCCGTGAGGGCGGGGAGTCCTCAGCGCCTCAGGGCGGGCGCGGCAACCGCCGTCAGAACCGTGCCGGCCGCGTCAAGTACAACCCCATGGTCAGCGTCGAGACCGTCAACGGCATGGAGTCCGAGCGCTCCAAGCGCCGCCCCGAGTTCGCCAAGCTCACCCCCCTCTACCCCCAGGAGCAGCTGCGCCTGGAGACCACGCCCAAGGCCGTCACCCCGCGGATCATCGACCTGGTCTCGCCCATCGGCAAGGGGCAGCGCGGGCTCATCGTCTCCCCGCCCAAGGCGGGTAAGACCATCATCCTGCAGCAGATCGCCAACGCCATCAGCGTCAACAACCCCGAGGCCCACCTCATGGTCGTGCTCGTCGACGAGCGCCCCGAGGAGGTCACCGACATGCAACGCACCGTCAAGGGGGAGGTCATCGCCTCCACCTTCGACCGGCCCGCCTCCGACCACACGATCGTGGCCGAGCTGGCCATCGAGCGCGCCAAGCGCCTCGTGGAGCTGGGGCAGGACGTCGTCGTGCTACTGGACTCCATCACGCGGCTCGGGCGCGCCTACAACCTGGCGGCCCCGGCCAGCGGCCGGATCCTCTCCGGCGGTGTGGACGCCTCCGCCCTCTACCCGCCCAAGCGCTTCTTCGGCGCCGCCCGCAACGTGGAGAACGGTGGGAGCCTGACCATCCTGGCCACGGCCCTGGTGGAGACCGGATCCAAGATGGACGAGGTCATCTTCGAGGAGTTCAAGGGCACCGGAAACATGGAGCTGCGGCTGTCGCGACAGCTCGCCGACAAGCGCATCTTCCCGGCCGTGGACGTGGCGGCCTCCGGCACCCGCCGCGAGGAGCTGCTCATCGATCCCGCCCAGCTCAAGATCATGTGGCGCCTGCGCCGGCTCTTCGCCGGGCTCGAGCAGCAGCAGGCCCTCGAGCTGGTGCTGTCCAAGCTCAAGGACACCCAGTCCAACGCCGAGTTCCTCATGGTCCTGTCCAAGACCACCCCGGCCGGCACCTCCCTGGCCGACGGCGAGGACGAGTAGAGCCTCCGGATCCGGCTCGGTGCCGGCAGGACCTGACTGACTCGCCCCCAGGCAGGTGCCCGGTCTCACGCGGCTCAACCGTTGCGCGGGCGAGCTGGCCGGTGGCACAATCTGCTGCTGGCCTCCGGTTCACCCTCGCTCCCGCGTGGGACCCGGGACCCTCTGACGCTTAAGGAGAAACCTATGAAGCAGGGCATCCACCCCGACTACGTGGCCACCACGGTCACGTGCACCTGTGGCAACACCTTCGAGACCCGCTCCACCGTTACCCCCGGTGAGATCCGCGTGGACGTGTGCTCGGCCTGCCACCCCTTCTACACCGGCAAGCAGAAGATCCTCGACACCGGTGGCCGCGTTGCCCGCTTCGAGGCCCGGTACGGCAAGCGCAGCAAGTAGCCGCGTCTCACGACGCCGGCGGCCGGCTCCCAGAGCCGCCGTCGGCGTCGTTTGCATATCGCACGCGTATTGTAGGTGCGTGGCACCGCGACTCCCATCCCATGAAGGAACCCGAGTCCATGAGTGAGGACTTCTCCGCTGCTGAGCCGCTCCTGGCCGAGTACGCGGACATCGAGGCCGAGATGGCCGGGCCCGCGGCCTCCGACCCCGGTGCCATGCGTCGGCTGGGGCGCCGCTACGCCGAGCTCGGCAGAGTCGTGGCCGCCTACCGGACCTGGCAGTCGGCCAGCGCCGACCTGGACGACGCCCGCGAGCTGGCCGCGGAGGATGAGGACTTCGCCGCCGAGCTGCCGGCCCTCGAGGCCGCCGCGACCGAGGCCGGTGAGCGCCTGCGCGAGGTCCTCGTGCCCCGCGACCCCGATGACGCCCGCGACGTCATCATCGAGGTCAAGGCCGGTGAGGGGGGCGAGGAGTCAGCACTCTTCGCCTCCGACCTGGCCCGCATGTACTCCCGCTACGCCGAGCGGCAGGGGTGGGCCGTGGAGGTCCTCGACGCCACCGACTCCGACCTGGGCGGCTACAAGGACGTGCGGCTGGCCATCAAGACCCGCGGGCCCGTGGAGCCCCAGGACGGGGTGTGGGCGCACCTGAAGTACGAGGGCGGCGTTCACCGCGTCCAGCGCGTCCCGGTCACCGAGTCCCAGGGGCGCATCCACACCTCCGCGGCCGGCGTCCTGGTCATGCCGGAGGCCGACGACCCCGGTGAGCTCCAGATCGACGCCGCCGACCTGCGCATCGACGTCTTCCGCTCCTCGGGGCCCGGGGGCCAGAGCGTCAACACCACCGACTCGGCCGTGCGCATCACCCACCTGCCCACTGGAATCGTCGTGTCCATGCAGAACGAGAAGTCCCAATTGCAGAACAAGGAGGCGGCCATGCGGGTCCTGCGGGCCCGTCTCCTGGCCGAGCGGGCGGCGGCGGCCGCCGCCGAGGCCGCACAGGTCCGTCGCAGTCAGGTGCGCACTGTGGACCGCTCCGAGCGAATCCGCACCTACAATTTCCCTGAGAACCGGATCGCTGACCACCGCACCGGCTTCAAGGCCTACAACCTCGACGCCGTGCTCGACGGTGACCTCGGCCCGGTGATCGCCTCGGCCATCGCCATGGACGAGGCTGAGCGGTTATCCCAAGTGGGTGAGGGCAGTGGTTCCTGAGTTGTGCGGCGGTGCGCCGGCGGGCGCTGTGGACCGCTACGGGCTGCGGGCGCTGGTGCGCCAGGCGGCCGGGCGGCTGGCGGCGGCCGGAGTGACCAGTCCCCAGGTCGACGCCAGGATCCTGGCCGAGCACCTGCTGGGGAGGGCCCTCCTCCTGGCCGACGGCGCCGACGGGGATTTCCCGGCCGCCTATGACGCGCTGGTGCTGCGCCGCGAGTGTCGCGAGCCCCTTCAGCACATCATCGGCCGTATGTGGTTGCGGGGCGCCGAGCTCATCAGCCGTCCCGGCGTGTTCATTGTGCGCCCGGAGACCGAGGTGGTGGCCGGAGCCGCGATCGAGGCCGCCCGCGAGGTGATGGATGGCGGCGGGGGAGTGGTCCTGACCGCTGACCTGTGCACCGGCTCGGGCGCGATCGCCGCCTGCGTCGCCAAGGAGGTCCCTGGTGCCAGGGTGGTCGCCGTCGAGATCAGCGAGACGGCCGCGGCCCTGGCCCGCGAGAACTGCGAGCGGCTGGTTCCCGGGCGCGTCGAGGTGATCCACGCCGACGCCACCGACCCGCTGGTCCTTCACGATCTCAACGGGCAGGTCGACGTCGTCGTCTCCAACCCGCCCTACGTGCCGGCAGGCGCCGTGGAGGATACCGAAACCTCCCAGCACGAGCCCACCGTTGCTCTCTATGGCGGGGGACCCGACGGGCTGGACATCCCGGTCGACGTCCTCGTGCGCTCGGTCGCCTTGCTGCGCACCGGCGGCGTCCTCGTCATGGAGCACGACCACGAGCAGGGGGCCCTGCTGCGCGCGGCCGCGCTCGGGGCCGGCTTCAAGCAGGCCGAGACCGGCCAGGACCTCACCGGACGTGACCGCTACCTGCGCGCCGTGCGGTAGACGCCGTCGGCGGGACCGACGGCGTTGAGAGTCCCAACGGCTTTGCAGGCCGGCCTGAGCTCGACCGCGGCGGGTACCTGTTTCGGGCGTGTGATGCTCGCTCGCATTCGGTGAGCTGAGATGTCGCAGATTGAGTGGATGTGGACTGATGATGCACGGATGGGCCCTGCCGGGCCGTGGGTGATGGCCGTTCTGTTCAAGACGCGGTGGCGTGGACGGCATACGGTGTCGCTATGACACTACGACTCGGATTCATCGGCATCGTGACTCGCAATATGTCCGCCTCACTCGCCTTCTACCGTCTGCTTGGAGCGCCCGTCCCCGAAGGGAGTGACGAGCCGCATGTCGATACCAGGCTCGAGGACGGCACCGTTCTGGCCTGGGACACCATCGACCTCATTCGCCGCCTCGACCCCGGGTACGAGTCGCCCTCGGGAGGCCATCGCATCGCCCTGGCCTTCGATCAGGGGACGGCGAGTGCCGTGGACGACACCTACACCAGGCTCACCGGAGCAGGATACGAAGGCCGCACGAAGCCGTGGGACGCTCCCTGGGGGCAGCGCTACGCCACGGTGCTCGACCCCGATGGCAATAGCGTCGACCTCTTCGCGGCCTTGGAGAACTGAGCCGGCGTCACCCCGACCATGCGCGCGAACTCGCGGGTCAGATGCGGCTGGTCCGCATAGCCCGTCATCGCTGAGACATCGGCCGGCGAAAGCCCCCGCTGGAGGAGCGAGCGCGCCCGGCACGCCCGCTCGATACGTACCAGAGTGGAGTATCCGTAGCCGAAGCTCTCCAGCATTCGTCTGCGAAGCGTGCGCTCCGACCAGTCCAGAGCCCGGGCTGCCTCGCGGGCCGACGCTCCGGTCCGGGCGAGCCGGCGCGCCGCCGCCGCCCACGGTTCCTCTTGGTCGACAAGCATAGGAGGGAGCGTGAGGTCGGGCCGAGAAGTGTTGCTCGCTCGCATCATCAGGTCGTGCAGGACAACCCCTTCAGACCCCAGCACGGCACGCAGCTCCACTACTTGGTCCCTCAGCTCGCAGAGTGCTACGGGCAGGATCCTGTGAGCGGTTCCCGCTTCCAGCCTCAAGCCGACAGTGGGGTGAACGTCGTCGGCAGGAGCGTGGATGACACGAGTCTGCGGGCCGCACAGGAGCACCTGCTCGCTGCGGACAATGAGGTCGACGCATCCGTCAGCGGGAATGGCAGCGGCGCTGCCGCCCACCGATCGCCAGAGCGTGCGCTGCTCACTCAGGACCGTCTCGGAGTACACGTCTCTATCGTGGAGCCGAGAGCGATGCGAATCCAGAGAACCTGCCGAGGATGGATCTCCACGGTGAAAAGGTCGCGTCGGTAGGTGGTGTGGTGAGAGGGGGTGGTCGTTCTCGTAGGGTCTAGTTGCTCTGCACGAGGCTCGGGTGTTGTTGGAGGCGACGTCGGTGTGCTTCACCAGGGTCGGGGCTCGTGCAGTGCGGTTGGATTCTGGCCAGTACTACCTGGACCTCGGGGAGTACTTGTCCGGAGTGGGATGGTTGTGTTCGGCCAGATACCGCGAGGTCCGTGATGACGCCGTGGGCCCCGCGGGGCCCACCCTGTTCGAGACCGGAATGGACCTGTCGGACACGACTCTGGGCAGTGGCGGCGGAGACCAGGTGCTCGCCCGGGCGCGGTTCATCAGGAGTTTCACGGGGGCGGTCATCAGGGGAGACCAGGTGCTCGCCCGGGGTGGGGACTGCGTTTCGTGCTGGGGACGTACTTTCATCCAAGATGACTGCACTCTGGCACCAGTCGTCTGCAATAGAACGCTGTCCTCATGCGGAAAGTACGTCCCCGACCGGAACTGGCTCAGCGGGGCGTAGGTCCTCGCTCGGTGTCTGGTGCGCCTGGGGGCGGCTGTCTGCTTAAGGCGAGGGCTCCTCTCCGGCGGCTTGCCGGTAGCGGCGTGACGCCTCGGTGACCCGGCTGATCAGCGTCGCCAGGGTCTTCAGGTCCCTCTCTCCGATCTCCTGGCCGACGGCATCGGCCCAGGCGTGCTGCTCCGCAGTCAGTGCCGCGATCGCTCGCCTTCCCTTGTCGGTCAGGACGAGCAGGTTCTGACCGCGCCGCCCGGGATTGGGCTGCCAGTGCGCCCATCCCTGGGCGACGACGTCATTGGCCACCCGTTGCACACTCTGCCGGGTCAGTCCCACCCGACGCGCGATCTCGGCAACCGGCAGCGGTTCCTCCAGGACGGCGCCCAGCACCTGCCACCGGGCCAGGGTCAGCTCATGTGGGGCCGTGATCACCGCAGCCGCCTCCAGGAGCTCCCCGTTGAGCGCGAAGACGGGAAGGACCAGGGCAGTGAGGGCGTCCCCCTCAGGCGTTCTGCCAGGCACTGGTCGCCTCCATCAGAGCCATGTAGTCCCTCTCCCGGCCGTTCAGGAAGACCTGTTCCCAGGATTCGACTATCGCATCGGGCACAAGCCCGGTGATCCGCATGATCTCCGCGGTGAAGGGGATCGCGTGGATGCCCGAGGCGGTGGTGACGCCCCGGTCGGTCACCACCGGGGCCTCCTCGTAGCGCGTACCACCGCGGTATCCACTGGCCTCCAGGTACGAGGCGGCATTCGAGGTGTGGCGGCGCTCGTCCAGGAAGCCGCCGCGGGCCAGCAGGAGCGTGGCGCCGCAGATCGCCGCCACCGGAACCGAGCCGTCCACGAGCCGGTCGACGACCTCGATGAGCCGCTCGTGCCCTGCCGCGTAGTGGTCCCCTCCCGGAATGACCAGGGCCGCGAGTGAGCCGGTGGCGGCCAGCGCGTCCAGGGCATCGAGGTCGGCCTCCGGCGCCAGCGGCAGGTTCCCGAGCGTGCGCACCGGCGCCAGGCCGTCGCCCACGAGCAGCAGCTGGAAACGCCCGGGCTTGAGCCGCTCCGCGCCTGCGATCTGAGTGGTGAGATAGGCGTACTCCCAGTCCGCCATGGTCTCGGTCGTGTACAGGGCGATGGTCTGCATCTCGGCTCCTCGTCGGTTGCTCTGCCATATATCGACAGTATGCTGTCATTATTGACAGCGTGCTGTCAATGTCGGGTTGGGGTGGAGAAGAATACGGAACGCGTCGGTGCCCTGGCCTAGGCTTGGCCCCACGATGAACGCGATGAACTCCCTCTTCGGTGCCCTGCCCATGCCCGGCTCCGGCGGTGCGGCCACGCCGCCGCCCGAGGCCGCGCTACCCGCCCTCATCCCCACCGGAGGCTCCTTCGACGACGACTCCTGGGCCGACGTCGAGGCGCCGGAGGAGGACTGGGGCCCCGAGGACGCCCCGCCGCCCGAGGACGAGGCCGCCGCGGCCCCCACCTGGGAGGAGCGCCAGGACGAGGTCTCGGCCCTCGTCGCCCGCGCCCAGGCCAACGCCGCCGCTGCCCGCGCCCGAGCCGGCGGCGCCGCGCCGTCGGGCCACGTCCCCGGCCCCGCCTGGGGCGTGACGGTCTCAGACCCGGCCGAGCTGCTCTCCGGCCTCAACCCCGCCCAGGAGGCCGCCGTCACGCACTCGGGCGCGCCGCTGCTCATCATCGCCGGCGCGGGCTCTGGCAAGACCCGGGTCCTGACCCACCGCATCGCCCACCTCATCGCCACCGGCCGCGCCCGCCCCGGCGAGATCCTGGCCATCACCTTCACCAACAAGGCCGCCGCCGAGATGCGCGAGCGCGTCACCGCTCTGGTGGGCCCCGCCGGCGAGCGCATGTGGGTCTCCACCTTCCACTCGGCCTGCGTGCGCATCCTGCGCCGCGAGCACGAGGCAGCCGGCCTGCGCTCCACCTTCTCCATCTACGACGCCGCCGACTCCACCCGCCTCATCACTCTCATCGTGCGCGAGCTGGGCATCGATCCCAAGCGCTTCACCCCCAAGACCTTCGCCCGCCGCATCTCCGACCTGAAGAACGAGCTCATCACCCCGGCCCAGTTCGCCGAGCGGGTCGTGACCTCCAACCCCCTCGAGCGCCACCTGGCCGAGGTCTACCGCGCCTACGCCGAGCGTCTGAGCGCCGCCAACGCCCTGGACTTCGACGACATCATCATGCGTACCGTCGCCCTGCTCCAGAACCGCCCGGCCGTCGCCGAGATGTACCGGCGCCGCTTCCGCCACATCCTGGTCGACGAGTACCAGGACACCAACCACGCCCAGTACGTCCTCGTGCGCGAGCTCGTCGGCGGGCCCGGCACCTCCGGGGCGGACTCGGCCCTGCCGGTCGGTGAGCTGACCGTCGTCGGCGACTCCGACCAGTCCATCTACGCCTTCCGCGGCGCCACTATCCGCAACATCGAGGAGTTCGAGGAGGACTATCCCTCGGCGCGCACCATCCTGCTGGAGCAGAACTACCGCTCCACCCAGAACATCCTCTCCGCCGCCAATGCCGTCATCTCCCGCAACAGCGGCCGGCGCGAGAAGAACCTGTGGACCGCCGCCGGGGACGGCGCCCCCATCACCGGCTATGTCGCCGACTCCGAGCACGACGAGGCCCGTTGGATCAGCCAGGAGGTCGACCGCCTGGCCGACGATCACGGCGTGCACCCCCGCGATGTCGCCGTCTTCTATCGCACCAACGCCCAGTCCCGCGCCCTCGAAGAGGCCTTCATGCGCGCCGGCCAGCCCTACAAGGTCATCGGCGGCACCCGGTTCTACGACCGCCGCGAGATCAAGGACGCCATCGCCTATCTGCGTGCCGTCGACAACCCCGACGATGACGTCAACCTGCGCCGCATCCTCAACGTCCCCAAGCGCGGCCTGGGGGACAAGGCCGAGGGGGCCTTGGCCGAGCACGCTGCCCGCTACGCCGTCTCCTTCGGACAGGCGATCGCCGACGCCGCCGGAGCCCTCCGCGAGGCCCAGGCCGACGAGGCCGGTGATACCGAGGGAGCCGACGGGCAGGACCCGTCCTCCGCCGAGGCCGGCGAGCCGCCCGAGGTCGAGGGCCTGACCACCCGGGCCCGCAACCAGGTGCGCGGCTTCCACGAGCTGCTCACCACCCTGCGTCACATGGTCACCGCCGGCGACGGCGTCGCCGACCTCCTCGACTCCGCCCTGGACGCCTCGGGCTATCTCGCCGAGCTGCGCGCCAGTGACGACCCCCAGGACGCCACCCGCGTGGAGAACCTTGCCGAGCTCCACTCGGTGGCCAGCGACTTCCAGGCCGCCAACCCAGACGGAACCCTGGCCGACTTCCTCGAACGCGTCTCGCTCGTGGCCGACTCCGACCAGCTCCCGCCCAGCGCCGACCTGGAGGACGAGGAGGCCCGCAAGGCCGAGGAGCAGGGGCAGATCACCCTCATGACCGTCCACACCGCCAAGGGACTGGAGTTCCCGGTCGTCTTCGTCACCGGCATGGAGGACGGCACCTTCCCCCACACCCGCTCCCTGGCCGAGGAGACCGAGCTCGCCGAGGAGCGCCGACTGGCCTACGTGGCCCTCACCCGCGCCCGCGAGCGCCTCTACCTCACCCGCGCCGCCGTGCGCTCGGCCTGGGGCGCCGCCAACGCCATGCCCGCCTCCCGCTTCCTCGACGACGTCCCGGGTGAGACCATCGACTGGAAGCGCCTGGCCTCCTCGATGGAGGCGCTGCGCGGCGGCGGCACCGGCTGGGGGAGCAGCTGGGGCGAGGGCGGCTTCGGCTCGGGAGGGCGGCGCTCGGGAAGCTCCCGGCAGGACTCCTACTCCGGCGGCTACTCCGACGACGATAACTTCGCCCCGCCCGTGGGGGGAGGCGCCAAGCGCTCGGGCAAGCTGGGGCGCGTGGAGACCCCCCAGGACCGGGCCGCCAAGCGCGCCTCCGTCCGCCTTGAGGCCCGCGGAAAGCAGAGCGCCGCGTCACCGGCCGGCGGAGCCGCCGCCTCGGAGGACCTGCCCGCGGCCGTGGCCGGGCTGAGGACCGGCGACCAGGTGCGCCACGACTCCTACGGGGTGGGCACCGTCGTCGGCCTGGAGGGCAAGGGACGCTCCCTGACCGCCCGCGTCGAGTTCGTCATCGACGGCGCCCCCGCCACCAAGCGCCTCATTCTGCGCTACGCCCCCGTGGCCAAGATCTGACGGTCCAGGCTCTCGCAGCAGCAGGTACTCTTCCTCGCGGTGCATGAGGTGTGCCGCGCACTTGGGCAACTCTCACGCCACAGTCTTCGGCGCAGTGGCGATCGTGCTGTGCACCGCTGTCGGGCTGGCCGTGCTGGTCGCGGTCCGCCGGCGCGGACTCATCGTCCCGCCCTGCTGGCGCCGTCCGGCTCGGGACGCAATGCACAGCACGCAGCCGGCCTAGGGGCTGTTGCGAAAGTAGGATGGAACGCCTTGTGTTCGTACCTTAGGGCGCGCGTTCGTACCCTTTACCCTTCGAACGCGAGGCATAAGGTACGACCGCGACGTCGAGCACCACAAACGGTGACGGTTCGAGCGGGCCGCGACCGGATCAGCCGCGAGTCGGCACCAGGCGCACGGCCCACCGCTCGGCCCGGAAGTCGTTGACCGGGGCGTCGGAGGCGTAGCCCAGGGCGAAGCCGGTGATGAGACGGTAGTCGGCCGGCGCCTCGAACTCGGCGTCGAAGGGGCGGCGCCAGGTGGCCAGGACTCCCAGGGGGCAGGAGTCGACACCGTGGGCCTTGGCCGACAGGAACAGGGTCTGGAGCATGATTCCGGCGTCGAGCGCGGCGAAGGGCATGAGGCCCTTGTGGACCAGGACGAAACCGATGACCGGTGCGCCGAAGGCCTCGCAGTTGCGGCGGACGGCCGCATCGCGGGCCTTGCGGTCCTGCCGGGCGATGCCCATGTGAGCGTACAGCTGACTGCCGACGGCCTGGGAGTGGGGCAGCAGGTCCGCAGGGTGGGGCGCCCAGGTCCGGTAGTCGCCGTCGGGTGCCTTACCGCTCAGGGCCAGGCGGACCATGGCGCCGCGCTTCTTGTGCTGGACCGGGAGGGTCACGTCGAACTCGGCGATGTAGGCGGCGCGCAGCCGGTCTGCCCGCTCCCCGGTGGCCAGCGCCAGCATGAAGGGCCGAGTGTTCGACCAGCTCGGGGCCTGACGGGTATCCTCCAGGATCTCCTCGACGATCTCAGTCGGTACGGGATCCGGTCGGAAGTCCCGCACGGAGTACCGGGCGGCGGCCAGGTCGGAGAAGGCATCAGGATTCATGGTGGCGGCTCCCTGAAAAGGTGACGGTACTGGTGTTCGGGGCCGATTGCGGCACCGCCCTAGTCTCGGGTGTGACGCGGCGTCGTCCTCAAGCGTGACGACCGAGCTCGGGGCCCGAAGGTGGAGTCGTCCAGCTGGCGCAGGACCCGGGCCGGGTTACCCACCGCGAGGCTGCCGGCGGGAATGTCCTTGGTGACCACCGAGCCCGCGCCGATGACGCAGTTGTCCCCGATGGTCACGCCGGGGCAGACGATGACCCCGCCACCCAGCCACACGTTGTCGCCGATCGTGATGGGGTCGGCCGCCTCCAGGGAGCAGGCTCGCGGCGTCGGCTCCAGGGGGTGGACCGGCGTGAGCAGCTGGACGTTCGGGCCGATCTGGCAGTGGGAGCCGATACGGATCTCCACGACGTCCAGGGCCACCAGCCCGTAGTTGGCGAAGGTCCCCTCGCCCACGGTGATGTTGTCCCCGTAGTCCACGCGCACCGGCGGTAGCAGGCGCACCTTGTCGCCCAGGCCCGGGATCGCCGAGCGCAGCAGATCCCAGCAGTCCTCCTCACCCTCGGCGAAGGCCCGCTCGAAGCGGTAGAGCATCTTGCGGGCGTGCGCCGCGATCCTGGCGCTGTCCGGGTCGTCGGAGACGTACCAGTCACCGGCGAGCATGCGCTCGCGGTTGGTGCGGTCGTCGCCGACGAAGTAGGGCTCGGCCTCGGGAAAGCGCGGAGAGGGAATCTCACTCATGACCGACAGCCTAGCCGCGGCCTGTGGCACTGCCGGTCAGCTCGAGCCGACTCGCCAGAGCCGGCCCTCGCGTTCTGCTCAGGAGTGGGGAAGCACCTCGGCCACGGCCGAGCGCAGCGCCTCTGGCAGGCCCAGCGACTCCATCTCACCCAGGAGCGCGGTCCCGCTCATGCCCCGCTCCACGGCGGCCCAGGCCTGGTCCTTGGCCGCGTAGGCCACACGGGCCGCATCCAGGATCGCGTGGACCTCGTCGTGCCAGTCGGCCGGTGCCTGCCGCGCACCGCGCAGCACCAGCTCGACGCCGTCGGCCAGCTCCTGGCGACTCAGCTCGCCTAAGTGCACCAGCGTCCCGGCCCCCAGGGTGAAGCCGTCGCCGTCGACCTCCTCGACGACGAGTCGGCATGCCTGATCGCCCAACCCCAGCCAGGCGCCCGTGGCCCGTCCGGCCAGAAGCCTCACCCTCACCTGCCGTGAGTCCGGAACGACGTCGGCGGCCCCCTCCAAGCGGATACGCAGCGCCGCGTCCCCGCCGTGCTCCCCCTCGTCATCCGGCCAGGTCAGTGCCAGGCGGGTGCGGGCGACCCGGTCCGGGCCCGGCTCGGCCGAGCCGTCGTCCTCCTCAAGGGTGAAGACCCCCGAGCCGCCGGGCACGACGACGATCTCCAGCTCGTGCGGATTGTCTCCGGCAGCTTCCGTCAGGTTCCCGGTCAGCGGGATGACCGAGCCGGCCCGGGCCAGCACACCGATGCGATCCAGGGGACGCGACAGGCTCAGCATCCGCCCGTGCCCGCCGGTGGTGGCGTCATAACGGCGCCCCGTGGGCAGGTCGTACCAGACGCCGTCGGGCAGCCAGGCAGACTCCCGTCCCAGGCCGGTGGTCTCGTCCAACGGCGAGGTGAAGGGCACCACCAGCAGGTCCCCGAAGCAGAAGCTGCTCCGGTGCTGGTAGGCGGCCATCTCCCGCGGGTGGTCGTGGTAGATCGGGCGCACCGGCCCCACGCCCTCGCTCACCGAGCGCCTCGCCCACGTGTACAGGTAGGGCACCAGCCGGTGACGCAGCCTCAGGTGCGCCTCCATGGTGGTGCGCGCGTCACCCGAGTAGCGCCAGGGCTCCTTGGAGGTGAAGCCCGAGTTCGACGAGTGCAGGCGGTTGATGGGGGAGAAGCATCCCAGCTGGAACCAGCGGGCCGCCATCGCGTCGTCGCTATGGCCCAGCATGTGCCCGCCGATGTCGTTGGACCACCAGAAGTAGCCGATGTTGGCGGCCGTGGCCGTGAACATCGGCTGGAAGCGCAGAGAGTCCCAGCTGATGATCGTGTCCCCGGAGAATCCCACCGGCGTGCGGTGGCTCGAGGCGTCGGCGAAGCGCGAGAACGTCGCCGGCCGACGCCGCTCCACACCACCTGTCGCCATCGGGCGCTCCCGGCCCGAGTCGAGGTAGTGGACATGGTTGAGCATCCACAACGGGTCCAGGCCGGGAACCGTCGTGGAGCCGCCCTGCTGCCAGTCCAGCCACCAGAAGTCCACGCCCTCATCCTCCAGCCGGTGGTGGAGCCGTGAGAGGTAGGAGGCCGCGAAACCCCGGTCGGCGATATTGAAGGGCACATCCTCCCCGCTGCCCGCGTCCAGGCCCAGGTCGGCACAGACCTCCTCGTAGGCGTCCTCGTGGCGCCGCACCCCCTGGGCCGGGTGGACGTTGAGCGTGGTGAGCATGCCCCGCTCGTGCAGACCGGCCAGGAAGGCCGCAGGGTCAGGGAAGAGGTCCCGGTTCCAGGAGTAGCCGGTCCAGCCCGTGCCGATCGCCGGATCGATGTCGGTGACGTGCCAGTCCATGTCGATGACGGCCACGGAGAAGGGCAGCTCGTGGGCGGCGAAGCGGTCCATGAGCGCCAGGTACTCCTGGGCGCTGTAGGGGTGGTAGCGGCTCCACCAGTTGCCCAGCAGCGCCCGGGGGATCAAGGGGCTCGGGCCGGTGAGGCCGAAGAAGTCGCGCAGCGCCTCCCGGTAGTCCTGGCCGTAGCCGAAGACGTAGAGGTCCTGCGCCCCATCGCCGACCCGGTTGCCGGGCTCGCGCGGCCGGACCCACTCGTCCTCGGTGAGGAGCAGGGATGATGAGTCGTCCAGGGCGGTGATGCCGCTCAGGCTCAACAGCCCCGGACTGAGGGCGACGGCGCCGTCGGCCTCATCGAGGGTGCGGGTGGTGCCGCCCAGGTTCGTCAGGAAGGTCTCGTCCGGATCCCAGACGTCGCCGTGGTGCCAGGTGCCGCCGTGGGCGTGAAGCGCCGTCGAGCGCAGCCTGACACTGAGCCCGGACGGGGAGAAGCCCAGCGAGGGGACATGGGTCAGGTGCAGGTGCTCGGTGATGATCTCCAGGCGGTCCTCGCCCCGTACCACCCGGAACGACGGCGGTTCACCGAGGTCCCGGCTCACGACCAGCTGGGTGGCGGCGTCGGTGAACACATCCGTGGGGGAGTGCTCCATGCGGATGAGTCGGGAGGTCAGCACCGTGAACCGGTAGTGGGACTCAGCCGGTGAGGATCCGACCACGACGGCCTCGGGGCGTGCAGCGGCCAGACGCGGTGTGTCGGGAGCATCGGAGAGAGGAGAAACCAACAGTCGGCCTTTCACAACAGGGTCGTCACAGGGGATGGTGGGGAGGTGGCGCCCGGGCCGAGGCGCGGGCAATCATCATAATCGGCCGTGGCCCGGCGTGCCGTCTGACACAATCGATACGGGTTCGCGGAGCGCCGTCGGCCCTGGCGGTGCAGTCGGGACAAGCCGCGAGCTCCCGCCCCGTTACTGCCGATCTGCGTCCCATCCGTGTCGGACCCCCTCGTATCGTCCCTGTTTCCCCTTCATGCCGGTAGGAAGGAAGTTGCCCGTGACCCGCCCCGCACCCCTGGCTGTCTCTCACCACCACGTCGGCGACGAACCGGACTGGTGGCGCCGCGCCGTCGTCTACCAGGTCTACCCCCGCTCCTTCGCCGACTCCGACGGCGACGGGATCGGCGACATCCCGGGTCTGACCGGCCGCCTGGACCACCTCGACGAGCTGGGCGTCGACGTCGTGTGGCTCAGCCCCGTCTACCGCTCCCCGCAGGACGACAACGGCTACGACATCTCCGACTACCAGGACATCGACCCCCTCTTCGGCACCCTGGACGACCTCGACGCCCTCATCGACGGCCTCCACGCCCGCGGCATGCGCCTGGTCATGGACCTCGTCGTCAACCACACCAGCGACGAGCACCCCTGGTTCACCGCCAGCCGATCCTCGAAGCAGGACCCCAAACGGGACTGGTACGTCTGGCGGCCCGCCCGACAGATCGACGGACTGGCCCCCGGGCAGCCGGGCACCGAGCCCACCAACTGGGGCTCGGCCTTCTCAGGATCCGCCTGGGCCTGGGACGAGGGTACCCAGGAGTTCTACCTGCACCTCTTCTCACCCAAGCAGCCCGACCTCAACTGGGAGAACCCCGAGGTGCGCCGCGCCATCCACGAGATGATGACCTGGTGGCTGGACCGCGGCGTCGACGGCTTCCGCATGGACGTCATCAACTTCATCTCCAAGACCCACCCGCTCACCGACGCGCCCCAGGGCGAGGGAGACCTTTACGGCAACGCATTCGCCGCGGTGGCCAACGGCCCGCGCATCCACGAGTTCCTCCGCGAGATGAACCAGCAGGTCCTCGCGCCCCGGCCCGGCCACGTCATCACCGTCGGGGAGATGCCCGGAGCCACGCGAAGCGAGGCCGCCCTCTACACCGACCCCGCCCGCGCCGAGCTCGACATGGTCTTCCAGTTCGAGCACGTGAGCCTCACCGACGGGCCCGGAGGCAAGTTCGACCCACAGCCCCTCGACCTCGTCACCCTCAAGACCAACCTCGCCGAGTGGCAGGCCGCGCTCGCCCCCGTCACCGACCCCTCCGGCGTCGTGACGGCGGAGAAGGGCTGGAACTCCGCCTACTGGGACAACCACGACCAGCCCCGCGCCGTCTCCCGTTTCGGCGACGACGACCCGGCCTGGCGCATCCGCTCGGCCAAGACCCTCGCCACGATCCTCCACACCCACCGCGGCACCCCCTACGTCTACCAGGGCGAGGAGCTGGGCATGGCCAACACGGTCTTCCGCGGCATTGAGGACTACCGGGACCTGGAGTCCGTCAACCACTTCCATGAGCGCGTGCGCGCAGGCGATGACCCGGCCGCCGTCCTGGCCGGCCTGGCCCCCATCTCCCGGGACAACGCCCGCACCCCCGTCCAGTGGGACGGCAGCGAGAAGGCCGGGTTCACCACCGGTGAGCCCTGGATCGACCTGGCCCCCGACCACGGCACCGTCCACGCCGCAGCCCAGGTGGGTGTGCCCGGCAGCGTCTTCGAGCACTACCGCTCCCTCATCGCCCTGCGGCACAATGACGACGCCCTCGCCCTGGGTACCTTCCGGCTGCTGGCGGCCACCCACCCCACCGCCTGGGTCATCCTGCGCCAGTGGCGTGCCCCGCAGCCGGGTGAGGGCCGCCTCGAGCAACTGCTGCTCATCGCCCAGTGCGCCCGAGAGGACCTGCCCCTGGCCGGTGAGGGCGGCCTGCTAGCGGATCTCGCTGCCGAGGGCCTGGAGCCGGAGAAGTGGGCCGAGGCCGAGCAGCTCCTGCGCGCCGGCGACCCGGACGTCCAGCCCGGCTCCGGGCACTTCGGTGTGCCGGAGGCGCTGGCCGGCTGGGACTCGGTGCTGCTGCGCCGTCGGGCCTGAGCGGGTGGGTGCTCGCCGCGCCAGCCGAGGGTCTCTTCACTGGAATAGTGCGGTCCGGTTGGCTGTTCGCCTCACCGGGCAAGCCCGTGAACACCGGAATAGGAGAGCGCCATGGAGTTCAGCCAGGTCGTCGCCAATCGTCACTCGGTGCGAGACTTCACCGACCAGCCTGTCTCCCGGGAGGACCTGGTCGATGTCGTCCGCACCGCCCAGCAGGCGCCGTCGTGGGTGAATTCCCAGCCCTGGCGGGTCTATGCGGCCACTGGGGCCACTCTGGTCGGGATCAAGAAGCGCCATGCCGCAGACGTCGCCGCCGGCAGGAAGGGAGGCTCCGACCTTCCGGTGAAGCCTCGTACCGAGTGGTCTCCGACCACCCAGGAGAACATGGCCGCGCTCGGCGAGCAGATCGGTGCCCAGCTGGGCGAGGGCGTCCAGGAGTTCCAGGCATCGCAGGGACGGTTGTTCAACGCTCAGGCGGTCCTGTACGTGACGATCCCGGTCGAGTCCACTCCGTGGTCCTTCCACGACCTCGGGGCCTTCTCCGCCATGCTCGTCCTGGCGGCTGCCGACAAGGGCCTTGGCGCCATCAACGCCTACGCCCTGGTCATGTACCCGGACGAGGTGCGCGAGGCCATGGGGATCGGAGCCGATGAGATCGTGGCGGTCGGGATCGCGCTTGGTCACCCCGCTGACTCGGCGCTGGCGGCCTTCGCCCCCGACCGCGTCAACGTCGACGAGATCCTCACGATCAAGGACTGAGTGCAGAGGGCTGCTTCTGCCGTCGGCCCAGGAGGTAGATGAAAGCGGCAGCTACGACCGCGCCGACGAGCAGGATCGCGGCGTTGAGCCACGAGATCTCGAACTCGGGCAGGTTATCGCTCTGGAGCTGGCCGATGAACAGGCTCAGCGCGTTACCGCTGACGTGCAGGCCCAGGGCGAAGAAGACAGACCGCAGCCGCACCACCGACCAGCCGGCGAGCAGCCCGAAGAGCACCTTGTGGAGAATCTGCCAGGCGTAGCCCTTGGGGCTGGTCTCAGAGGACAGCCAGGTCGGCAGGTGCAGGGCAGTGAAGGACGCCGTGGTCACAACTATGGCGGTGGCGGCCCCGAAATGCGCTTGCACCGGCGCCAGCAGAGTGCGCCGCAAGGTGATTTCCTCGGGAATCGCGTTGTACACGACGCCGATTGAGATGGCGAAGACCAGGGCTTGGAGCAACGTGGATGCGGTGATCTCCGGCTTCCACAGGGGGCCCGTGCCCGTCGGCCCCATCCAGGCGTGCAGGCCCCCGAAGGTGATTCCGGCCAGGGCGCCGGCGATGAAGAGAACGGTTCTGCTGCGAATGCCGCCGCCGGACAGCAGGTCGCGCCAGGTGCGGTGGGCCGGCCCGAACCAGAGGACCGTCCCACCGAGGTGAAGGACCGCAAGCATGATGACCCACGGCCCCTGGAGGAGCGCCAGCGCGGTTCCCAGTGCCGGGGCGCCGGCCAGCAGGGCGACGGCGGCAAGGGCGGCACCCCACGAGATCCCCGACCGTCCGGTGTCAGAGGTGTCAGCACCGTCGGCCGCGGACAAGGGCCATACCGCGTGGCGAGGTGGCGCGGCGTCGCTGTGACGATCCATAGTGGTTCCGATGAGACGTGGCTGCCGGCTGCGATCCGCGCACGAGTATACGTTCAATCGGAAGAATTAATGACCCTGACACGTGGCAGGAGGTTGACGCTATCGATGCGGCTCCTGGTGCCGTGGCCGGCACTGCGATCGTCGGAGCCGGTCGGCCACGGTGCGCAACCCGGAGGGTGTAGTCAGTACGGTGACCGCCAGGACGACCGCGATCAGCGCCGCCAGCGTCCAGACTCCGGCTCGGGCCAGCTCCCAGGTGAAGACGATCCCGAAGACGGGGGCCTTCTGGGTGGTGGCGAGCACCGCGCCCGCGCCCGCCATCGTCAGCACCGAGATGCTGGCCTCCACCCCGCCGGCCTGAAGCGCGATCGCCAGGGCTGCCCCCGCGCTCGAACCCGCGGCCAGGGAGGGGGCCAGGCGTCCGCCGGTGGCTCCGGCCCCGAGCGTCAGACCGGTGAGGACCGGCTTGAGGACGACGACACCCAGCAGCATGAGTACGGCAGCACCCGGAGTGCCGAGCGAGGCGTCCGAGGCGGCCGGATCCGTGGTGGTGCCCAGCGCCACTTCCATGGCGTCGCGTCCGTTGCCGACGATAGCCGGGACCCACAGGCTCACCAGCCCGGTGATCAGCCCCGCCGCCCCGATCGCCGCGGGAAGCCAGCGGGTGGCGCGCACCCGGTGCGACATCATCCAGGACCATAGCCGCCTGGCTCCCATGCCCAGCGCGGCGGCCACGGGCACCAGCAGGACCAGCCCGAGGACGGTCCCCGACGACGGCCCCTGGGGGGCGACCTCGAAGGTGGGCCGTCCGTGGGAGTGCAGCCAGGAGACGAGTGCGGCGAGGACGCACACCGGGACCGCCACGACGGCTCCGCGTCGCCGCATCCCGGTGACCATGACGAGCTCGACGGCGTAGGCCGCCCCGCCCAGCGGCGCGTTGTACATGGCGGCCAGGCCCGCCCCGGCGGCCGAGGCGATGAGGATCGCGCCCTCGGTCCGGCCGATTCCCAACCACATGGTGAGCTTGGCCGCCACGGCACCGGCGGCCAGACGCGGGGCGCCCTCGCGGCCCACCGAGTTGCCCGAGCCGACGGTGAGGACCTGGTTGACGGCGTCGACGAACGGACGTGCCAGTCCCATCCGGGTGGCGGCCCTGCCGGAGTGGTCCGCCACGGCGGCCTCCACGCCAGTGATCCCGCCGGTCGTGCGCAGCCACCACCACACGCCACCGGCGACGACGCCTCCCATGGCCGGGGCGAGCACGCGCCGCCAGGGCGGGGCAGTAGCCACGCGCTCCAGGAGCCCGCCGTGGGCGACGCCGTAGAACAGCGACTCGAAGAGCTCCAGGAGCAGTGCCATCGCGATCCCGATGAGGCCCGCGGCCGCGCCCGCCAAGGCGGCGGCCAGAAGGAACCGGGGTCGGATCAGCGCGCGCACGCCAGGCACGATACCCGGCCCCACGGCTCAGGTGCGGTCAAGCACGTGGTTCGTCGCGGACGCGTCCCAGCCCTCGACGACGGATGTCGCGGGTACGGTCCGTGAGGCCTGCTGTGCGTCCGCGAGACCCCGGGCAGTCTCGAGTCCGACAGGCTTCCGCAGCCCGGCCTAGCGGTGGGGTGTCGACTTGCGGCTCGGGCGTCCCAGGTACCAGACGGCTGCGGCCGTCACCAGCGTCTCGGCGAGCATGGCGATAACGGACGGAGTGGTGAACCGGCTCCATCCGGTCAGGGTCTCCTCCCGGCTCAGAGAGTCCAGCAGGACGCCGGTGAAGTTGCCGCCCACATGCATGCCCAGGGCGAAGGCCAGGGAGTCCAGGCGCAGGACGGACCAGGCGGCCACCACTCCGAAGAGAAGCTTCTCGGGGACCTCAGCGGCGTAGGTGGAGGCGGTGGCGTGAGAGGAGATCCAGGTGGGCAGGTGCATGACGACGAAAGCCAGGGCCGTGGTCCACAGGGCGAACCCGTCCCCGAACTGCGCCCGCAGAGGTTCGAGCAGGCAGCGGCGCAGCGAGAACTCCTCGGGGACGGCATTCGTGAGCACACCGACCCCCAGTGCCATGGCCAGGGCGGACAGCAACCCGGTAGGTGTCACAGGGGCGAGGGCGGCTCCCGGGTTGTCGATCGGGTGGTGTGCCACGGCGCTGAGAGCGCACAGGCCCGCGCCGACGGCGAAGAGCAACCAGAAACTGCGAGGCCCCGCGGAGCGCAGCAGGTCGCGCCAGCCGCGGCGCCACACGAGGAACCAGATCGCCAGAGCCCCCAGGTGCAGGACGGCGACGACCTGCCAGGGGCCGCCCACCAGAGCCAGAACGACGCCGATCGACAGGCCTCCGACGAGCAGGACCAGGGCCGCCCAGGCAGTCCTCCGAGTGCGGGCCGCGTCTGCCCCGGCGGCGGTTCCAGCGGCCCCGGGTGGGACCGCCGTGCGCCGCGGGCCGGGGCGGGCAGTCACCTCCTGCTACCTCTGATCGCCGGCCGCGTCGTCGACCGCCTCACCGAAGTCGGGGACGTCCTTGAGCGCCAGCGTGCCGCTGTTGTGGCTGACCATGCCGACGGCGGGGCGCAGGCCCAGCCACCACTGGTGACGGGGGCGACGGTGGTCGCGGTCGAGCTCGTCGTTCATGCGGTCCAACGGGTGGTTGGAGACCTTGCCCCCCATCAGGCCCACGTAGGAGGCCGTCGGCTCGCCGCGCTTGAGGGCATCGGCCAGCAGGTCCAGGGAGTAGGCGACGAGCTTGGTCGCCATGATCCGGTCGAAGGCCGTGGGGGTGCCGCCCTGCTGCTGGTGGCCCAGGATCGCCTCGCGCACGTCGTAGAGGTCCTTGCCCTCCTCGGCGAAGATGTGGGCCAGGACGTCGGTGGTGTAGTTGACGCTGGCCCGCTCGTTGCGGATGACCAGGTAGAGGCTGCGCCCCGAGCGGAAGGACTCCACCATCCGCTCGGAGTCGGCGGCCAGGCCCTTGAGGCTGATGCCCTCCTCGTTGAGGTAGACCTTCTCCGCACCGGTGGCCAGACCGGACATCAGGGACAGGTAGCCGCACTTGCGACCCATGACCTCGGCGACGAAGCAGCGATGGGAGGCCGCCGCGGAGAGCTTGATGGAGTCCAGTGCCGCCACCGCGTTGTTGAGGGCCGTGTCGGTGCCGATGCTCAGCTCGGAGCCGGGCAGGTTGTTGTCGATGGATGCCGGCACGCACACGATCGGGATCTGGAAGGCGGGGTAGCGGTCCCGCTCGGTGACCAGGCGGTAGGCACTCAGGTAGGCGTTGTAACCGCCGATGACCAGCAGGGCGTCGATCTCCTGGAGCTCGATGGCCCGCCCCAGCGCGTAGAGCTGCTCGATGGTGGGCACCTCGCGGCGCGTGCCCAGCTGGGCGCCGCCGTCGCCGACCCAGCCCTCGACGTCGGCCCAGGTCAGCTCGTGCACATCGCCGTCGAGCAGGCCGGGGAAGCCCCCGTGGACGCCCAGCATCGTGAAGTCGTGGTCAATGCCCAGGCGCACGGCCGCGCGCGCCGCCGTGTTCATGCCCGGGGCCAGGCCGCCGGCGTGGATGATGGCGACCCGCTTGGGGCGAGCGGCGGACGACGGCGTCGAGCTGGCGCCGGGAACGGGATCGGCCGGGGGAGTGGACATGGTCTCAAACAGCTCGAGCATGTTGCCGAAGCTGGCGCCGCGGGCCTGGATCGCCCCGAGGTAGTCGTGGACGGCCACGAGGTCCTTGACGGCGCGGGTGGCCGCGATCTGCTCCATCATCGGCAGACGGCGGATACGGTTGTGGCGCTCGGCGATGATGACCGGCTCGCTGCCCGGCTCCATGGCCACCACCTCGCGGGCGGCGGCGCAGCCCAGCAGCGTGGACATCCAGCGGTCGTAGGCGCTGGGACGGCCACCGCGCTGGACGTGGCCCAGGATCGTGACGCGGGCAGCCTCGCCCAGCTTGTCGGCGATGACCTGGCGGACGTCGTCGGCGCTGATGCGGTTGCCCTCCCGGTCGGTGGCGCCCTCGGCGACGATCACCATGGACTCACGGCGCCCGGCCTCCCGGCCCGCCTTGAGCTTGGAGCACATGTCCTCCTCCCAGTCCTTGCCCGGGGGAAGCTCGGGGACCAGGACGTAGTCGCAGCCCCCGGCCACGGCCGCCATGAGAGCCAGGTAGCCGCAGTGGCGGCCCATGACCTCCACGACGAAGGTGCGCTGGTGGGAGGCCGCGGTTGAGGAGATGTCGTCGATGGCCCCCAGGATGCGGTGGAGGGCCGAGTCGGTGCCGATGGTCATATCGGCGCCCACGAGGTCGTTGTCGATGCTGCCCACCAGGCCGGTCACCATGAGGACGGGATGGGCGGCGGCAGTCTCCGCGCTGATGTCGCCGCTGGAGACAAGCTCCTCAAGCAGGGAGGGCCAGTTCTTGCGGAACTCGTTGGTGCCGGTCAGAGACCCGTCCCCGCCGATGACCACGAGCCGGTCGATGCCGTGCTCCAGGAGGTTGCGGGCGGCTGCCAGCTGGCCGGCGCGCTCGCGGAACTCGGCTGAGCGGGCGGTGCCGATGATGGTGCCGCCGCGCTGGAGGATGGAGCCCACCGAGTCCCACTCCAGGGGGCGGATGCCATCGCCGCCGGCCACGGCTCCGGCCCAGCCCTCCATGACCGCATACGGCTTGGCCCCCAGGCGGATGGCGGTGCGCACTACGGCCCGCACGGCCGCGTTCATGCCCTGGGCGTCACCGCCGGAGGTGAGGACCCCGATGCGCAGGGGCTCGCCGTCCAGGCCGAGGATCGGGCCGGGTGACGAGCCGGTGGGGGAGGGGACGGTGTCTGAGGACATGGCGGCTGGCATGTGGGGTCCTTCCCTGGGGTCGCCGGTGGGCCTGGCTCCCGGCGTCGGCCGGGAGGACATCGGTCCTTATTGTTGCTGGTGAGCGCCGCCACGTCATCCGCCTGTGGTCCCAGGAGCGTTTCCTAGGAGCGGCTTTCGCGCGCTGTCGGTTCCCGGTAAACCTACGGTTGAGGGAGTTAAATGTCCTCCTGTTTGGGGAGCAGGGGCCGGCAAGGCCATGGCCAGGGATCTACCTGTCTCGGCGAGCGCGGAACCTGCGGGCCTCGGCGTCGATGACGCGTTTGCGTCGGTGTCCCCACCGCCTGCCGCTCCAGAGGTCGAGCAGCACCACGGCGCCGACCAGTTCGCTCGTGGCCGTCGGTGCGGGCATGACCGTCTCCCCTCGGAGTCCCTTCGCTGGTGTTCATCCATGGTGATTCGCGTCGTGGCGCGCAGCGCAGGATTGGGGACGTACTTCGTGATCGGGGACTGCGTTTCGTGTCGGGGACGTACTTTTCCCCAAGATGACTGCGTTCTGGTCCCAGTCATCTGCGACAGAACGCAGTCCTCGTGCCGAAAGTACGTTCTCGACGGCGCTCACGGCCGAAGGCCTTGTGCCGCGATCCTGGGGTGGTTCCGTCAGGGCCTCTTATATGAGCGCTCTGGTGAGTGCCGCCGCGTTGGTCCTCAGATAGTGGATGTCACGCAGATAGGCGGTGTCATGGCCGTCGTCGAGGTGGGACTGGAAAGCCGCGTCGCCCTGTGCCGCCTGAGACCGCATGTAGCTGACCAGATCGAGCAGCCGTTGGCACATGGCCTCGATGACCTGTGTCCGGTCCACCTCGCCGTACTCGTCGCAGAACAGCCGGGCCCGCCGAGCCTGCTCGGCCAGAGAGCCGAAGCCGACCGCATTTTCTGGTGCGGTGAGCGGGGCGAACCGATAGATCGCGTAGGCGACGTCGCGGATGCGAGAGCCCGGGTGCGCGGTGTCGAAGTCGATGATGCAGACCATCCGGCTTCCATCGAAGACGCAGTTGTACGGCGCGAAGTCCCCGTGGCAGACGACCTCATAGGGCTCAACCGCAGTCAGCATCCAGCCGTCCACCACTTTGGTCGCCAAGTCGCTGGTCGCCTCGTGCAGTGAGTGCAGCGCTCGTGCCGCCGAGACGAGCACCTCGTCGCTGCGCAGTTCCTCAGACAGCGGGTAGGAGCCGGTCTGGCCCTCAATGAACCCGAGGACCTGCCGGTCGTCGTCGGACAGACCAAGAAATCTCGGTGAGTACCTGAACCCCCGGCACTCCAGCACGGTGAGCAGCCACTCGACATTGGCGCTGCCCTGGCGCCGACGACGAAGTACTCTGCCGCCCACCTTGGTGACCTCGGTCGACCCGCCCCGAAGGTCCTCGGGAACCTCGCTCATGCCACCTGCTCCATGCCTTGTCATCCTACGCTGTGGACGACGTCGGGCTCGAAGCGTAGAGGTTGGAGCAGGTGCCGGGAACGTACTTCGTGATCGGGGACTGCGTTTCGTGTCGGGGACGTACTTTCCTTCAAGATGACTGCGTTCTGGTCCCAGTCGTCTGCGACAGAACGCAGTCCTCGTGCCGAAAGTACGTTCTCGACGGCGCTCACGGCCGAAGGCCTTGTGCCGCGAGATGAGCCCGACCGGGCGGCCGACCAGCAGCACATCGGTCAGTCGTCAGGCTCGCCGGGCCACAGCGGCCGCCCCCGCCCGCCCCGCCTCGCCGTGAGACGTCGCGGCAGCCCTACGTGAGACGCCCGAAGTCAGCCTCGTGTCCAGCCCGTGTGGAGCGTCCTGGGACGTTAGGCTCACCATTGGCGCCAGCCCGGAGTCGGCCCGCGCCCTCAAGCCATCCACATGCCCCGAGAGGATCAGCTGCATGGATCTCTACGAGTACCAGGCCAGGAACCTGTTCCGCCAGCACGGCGTCCCTGCGCTCGACGGCGCCGTGGCCACGACCCCCGAGGAGGCGCGCAGCGCCGCGCAGTCCCTCCTCGATGCGGGCAGTGAGCTGGTCGTCGTCAAGGCCCAGGTCAAGACCGGCGGCCGTGGCAAGGCCGGCGGCGTCAAGCTCGCCCGCACCGCCGATGAGGCCGAGGCCCGCGCCCACGACATCCTGGGCATGGACATCAAGGGCCACACCGTGCGCGCCGTCCTCATCTCCGACGGCGTCGACATCGATGCCGAGTACTACTTCTCCATCCTCCTGGACCGAGCCGAGCGTCAGTACCTGGCCATGTGCTCGCGCGAGGGCGGCGTGGACATCGAGACCCTCGCCGTCGAACGCCCCGAGGCCCTGGCCCGCGTCGGCATCGACCCGCTCGAGGGTGTCACCCCCGAGGTCGCCCACAGGATCGTTGAGGCCGCCGGTTTCGCCTCCGGGCCCCTGGCCGACGACGTCGTCGCCGTCATCGAGCGCCTCTGGGAGGTCTTCACCGCCGAGGACGCCACGCTCGTGGAGGTCAACCCCCTGGTCAAAGCCGCTGACGGCCGCATCATCGCCCTGGATGGCAAGGTCACCCTCGACGACAACTCCCGCTTCCGTCATCCCGCCCACGCCGAGCTCGTCGACAACGCGGCCACCGACCCCCTCGAGGCCCGCGCCCTTGAGGCCGGCCTCAACTACGTGCGCCTCGAGGGCCAGGTCGGCGTCCTGGGCAACGGTGCCGGCCTGGTCATGTCCACCCTCGACGTCGTCGCCGGGGCCGGTGAGCGCCACGGCGGCATGAGGCCCGCCAACTTCCTGGACCTGGGCGGCGGGTCGTCGGCTGAGGTCATGGCCACCGGCCTGGAGATCGTGGCCTCCGACCCCCAGGTGCGCGCCATCCTCGTCAACGTCTTCGGCGGCATCACCTCCTGCGACACCGTCGCCCAGGGCATCGTGGCCGCCGTTGAGGCCCTGGGCGGGCTGCCCAAGCCCGTCGTCGTGCGCCTGGACGGCAACAATGCCGAGACCGGCCGCGCCATCCTGGCCGAGGCCGCCATCGACGGTGTCACCGTCGTCGACACCATGGACGGGGCCGCCGACGTCGTCACCGCCATCGCCGAGCAGATCAGCGGTCAGCCCGCTGCCAAGGAGGCCTGAGACATGAGCATCTTCCTGACAGAGACCGACCGCGTCATCGTCCAGGGCATGACCGGCTCCGAGGGCCGCAAGCACACCACCCGCATGCTGTCGGCCGGCACCAAGATCGTCGCCGGCGTCAACCCCCGCAAGGCCGGCACCACCGTCACCTTCGACATCGCCCCCATCGGTCCTGGAGCCGGCGAGGTTCAGGCCGGAACCGTCGAGGTCCCCGTCTACGGTACCGTCGCCGAGGCCAGGCAGGCCACCGGCGCCGAGGTCAGCGTCGTCTTCGTCCCGCCGGCCTTCGCCAAGGGCGCCGTCGTCGAGGCCGTCGATGCCGGAGTGCGCCTCGTCGTCGTCATCACCGAGGGCATCCCGGTGGCCGACGCGACCTGGATGCGCGCCTACGCTGCTGCCCACGGCGTGCGGATCATCGGCCCCAACTGCCCGGGCATCATCTCCCCGGCCCGCTCCAACGTGGGCATCACCCCGCCCGACATCACCGGGCCCGGCCCCCTGGGCCTGGTCTCCAAGTCCGGCACCCTGACCTACCAGCTCATGCACGAGCTGTCCGACCTGGGCTTCACCACGTGCATCGGCATCGGTGGGGACCCGGTGGTCGGCACCACCCACATCGACGCCCTGGCCGCCTTCGAGACCGACCCCGACACCCGTCTGGTCGTCATGATCGGTGAGATCGGGGGCGACGCCGAGGAGCGGGCCGCCGCCTACATCCGTGAGCACATGACCAAGCCCGTTGTCGCCTACGTCGCCGGCTTCACCGCCCCCGAGGGGCGCACCATGGGCCACGCCGGCGCGATCGTCTCCGGCTCGTCGGGCACCGCCGAGGCCAAGAAGACCGCTCTGGAGGCCGCCGGCGTCCGGGTGGGCCGTACCCCCAGCCAGACCGCGGAGATCGCCCGCGAGCTCTACCGTCAGCTGGGTGGCGAGGTGAGCGCTTGAACCTGTCGCGGTCGCGAGTCGGTGCCCTGACGTCCTGGGCCCTGTGGTCCCTGCGCGTCGGGATCGAGTCGGTCGGCCTGGGCTGGCTGGTGGTGGTGCTGCTGACGGTGGCCGTGTCCATGGCGACCTCGAGCCTCAGTGCCGCGGCCGCCCTGAGCGCCGGTGAGGCCCTGCGCGCCGGAACCGCCCTGTGGGGCCTCGGCTTCGGGGGAATGGTCACCTCGTCCTCAACCGACCAGGGCACCCTCGGCCTGCCGCTGCTGGGACTGACCCTGGCACAGGTGGCCTGGACCTGGAACTGCGTGCGGAGGGCCCGCCCCACGCGGCCTCTGGCCGGGGCGGCCATCGTCGTCGCCGCGACCACCGTCGCGGTCCTGGCCTGCCTGACCGGTTCCCAGGGGCTGAGTACCTGGCCGGCGGTCGGCGGCATCGCCGTCATCACGAGCGTCGTCGTCGCCGTCCGGCTCCAGCGCTCCGGCAACGGCTGGCCGGCCCTGACCCGATGGTGGGCTCGCCGTCCCCACTGGGCGGGCCCGGCCCTGTCACTGGCCTACGGCGCCGCCCGAGCCTTGGCGCTTCTGAGCCTCCTGGTAGGGGTCGTCGCCGTCTTCATGGGAGCCGGCCGGGTCTCGGTCCTGCACGACGCGCTGTCCGGGGGAGGTGTTGTCGCGATGGCCGGTCTCGTCCTGCTCCAGCTCGCCTGGGTGCCGACCATGCTCATCTGGGCCTGCTCCTGGCTCATCGGCGCCGGCTTCTCCGTGGGGACGGGAACGGTCTTCGCTCCCGACCGCGTGGTGGCCGGCCCCGTCCCCACCCTTCCGCTGCTGGGGCTGCTACCGACGGCGCCGCTGAGCACCCTGGGCCTGTGGCTGCCGCTCGTGGTGACGGTCGGCGCCATGGTGGCCGCCTGGAGACGCCGGGCGGTCCTCAACTCCCTGCGGGTGCGCCACGCGGTCAGTGCCGCAGGGACCGCCGCCCTCCTCGTGGCGGTCGGTGTGGGCCTGCTGTGCCTGGCGGCCTCCGGCTCCATGGGACCCGGCCGCATGACCGACGTCGGCCCACAGGTCCTCTACACGGTGATCCTCGTGTTCGTCGAGGTGGGGGTCGGTCTGGCCGCCATGGCGATTCTGGCCCATCCCTACACTCGCACCTGGGCCAGGGGAGCCCTGCCCGAGTCGAGGCTGCCCGTCTCCCGTCGTGCTCAGGAGGCGACCGAGGCCGACGGCGATTCGCAGGACGCCGGGGCATAGCCCCGAGCGCTCCGCCCCGCCCGACGGCGTTACGGGGACGCGAGCCGCCTGCTTGGGCTATCGGGCCGGAGCATCCGTGCTGCTCAGAGCCCTGATCGCCGCGTCCACGGCCTCGACGAGCTCGGGCGTCACCGCGAGGGCCGCCGACCCGGCCCGGTAGGTCATCCCGGGGATGGGGGTGTAGAGGACGTTCGCCTCCAGGCTCGCGCGCCCCTCCTTGAGGGCCTGCCACAGGTCGGGTGCGTCGTGGAGGAACCGCGTGACGCGCTCGTCGGAGGCCAGGTGCTCCAGGACGTTGTCGGCCGACTTGTGCGCCGCCCGGCCAGGCAGCCTGCGGGGAGGAATGTCGGTCTCGTCGTCGTCATCGATGGTGGGGGCCGCCCCCTGGTACTCGACGACGACCAGCTGGTCCCCGTCGGATGAGAGCGCCAGCGCGTGGACGGGGCTGTTGACGGGCCGCTGGTCGATGGCGCTGCCGCGGAAGGCGTCGGTGATCCGCAGCCCCTCCAGGATGGCGAACTGCTCGCCGTTGCCGGTGTTGAGCCGGCGTGAGAGGTCCAGGATCTCGGCCTGCTGCTCCGCCACCGAGGCAGCCAGATCGCGCATCTCGCCGACCACGCGCGAGTCCGCCCCGGAGGCGGCCAGGTCGGCGACGGTCTCATCGAGCCTGCTGGGCTCGAGGGCATCGACGCCGACGACGCCCAGGGACTCGGCGAGCTTCTGGAGGCGGTCGATATCGGCCTCGACGGCCACTTGTCGCTTGGTACGCGCCGTGAACAGGTCCTGGCTCTCGGAGAAGCTCTCAGCGGTCCGGATCCGCCGGTTGACCGAGAGCTCGGCGGCCAGGTCGGTGCCGCCGCCCGCCGGGCTCGCGCTCAGGGCCGAGCGCGGCATGTAGGTCGTCGCGAAGTCCAGCAGGCTCAGGGACGCCTGTCCGGGAGTGAGGGTGAGCAGGTAGCCCATGAGACTGGTGGACGAGGGCGCCGTGCTGATGCGACGGCCCGGTGCTCCCAGGGTCAGGATGAGGGAGAGCCCCATGGCCACCGCGGCCAGCGCCCCGATCGCGTAGAGCAGCCCGTGGGTGCCGCTCAAGCCGTCCCACCACTGGGAGAACAGACGCGGCAGCGCTGAGAGGAACAGGTCGTCCTCGGTGTCCTTGAGCTCGGGGGCGAGCTGCCAGACGGTACGAACCTCGTACATGCAGCACAGGAGGAACAGCACGACGCTGACCACCAGGATCCCCAGACGGAAGCCCTGGCGGGCATTCGGCTCATCCCCCGGCGTCGTGGCCTCCATGGCATCGGCCCGTACGCCGCGCACCTGCTCGGCGGTGGCCCGCCCGGCCCGCATGGCGTAGAGACGCCCCTGGCGCAGGTCCCCGTAGGCGCCCCAGGTGACGGCCAGGTCACCCCAGGTGAAGTTCGCCAGTGCCACCACTGAGACGATGAGGGCGCGCACGAACGGCGGAGCCTCGGTGAGGTTGGGGTAGCGGGGCGCCGGCGCTCCGGCCACCGTCCAGCCGTGCACGCCGGCGTAGGCGCGGCGGTGGGCGTCCAGGAGCAGGCAGGCGGCCATGAGGATGACGGATAGGGGGATGGCGCTCAGGCCTCCGCCATTGATCCGCCACAGGAACATGAGCAGCGCCGGGAAACCGCCTCCGGAGTCGCCCTGGCCGAGCTGCTGGGCGATCCTGGCGATGTAGGTGGCGTGGTCGCTCACTGACTGCAGGATGACCAACGCCGGCAGTATCCAGGCCACGACCCGCAGCCACACGAGGTTCTTGGCCCCTTCGAAGGCCGGCGAGTCCTTGAGGCGCCACAGCGTGATCGCCAGCGCCACCGCCATGGTGATGTTGGCGGTGCTCACCTGGTTGCTCACCGCCAGGACGTTGCTGCCCTCCTGGGTCATGGACCCGGAGGTCCACGGATTGAAGGAGAACGGCAGACGCCCGTTGCCCAGGACCGAGGAGAGCAGGCTGCTCTCCTCAAGAGCCCGGATGCCGTCCTTGACGGCCGTCAGGCCGGCACCGGCTGCGAATCCGAGCAGGGCCCAGTCGGAGGCCGCCAGGCGGCGCATCCGGCCCGGGGCCAGGAAGACCACGAGGACCAGGGGCACCAGGGGACTGAGCACGTCAAGGGCGATGGTCAGGGCGATGCTCATCCCGTTGCCCATGACGGACAGTCCTGCGCGGGTGCGTACCGCGCTCATGATCATGGCCACGATGAACGACCACACGGCGCCGACGCCGTACATGAGGACCACCGAGCGCCAGTTGATCGTGCGGGTGCGAGCCAGCAGGGCCACCACCATGAGGCACACGGCCATGAACGCCGCCGGGACCGTCGCGTAGGCCAGCCGCGGCACCATCACCAGGGCGGCGATGAGCAGCGGGATCATGAGGGCGTAGGCTCCGCGCACCACCAGGTTCAGAGCGCTGGATAACCCCGGGTGGCGGCTCCACCAGCGCCGGTAGGCGGAGGCGGCCTCCTGCCACCGCTCAGGGGGAGTCCCCCGATATACCGGTGTTGCTGCGATGTTGATGGGCGCAGTCATGTTGCGGACTGTATGCCGTATCTAAAGCCGCTTGCAAGGAAACAGGCCATTCGGTTGGGTGGTTCGCCGGCAGCGACACGGCCGGCGGTGACGTGGGCGCCGGACTGCCGATCCTCAGGCGGCGCAGGTCTTCCCGGTCAGGGTCTCCACGCCAGGAGCCTCGGCGCGTTGGCCGCCAGTGGGGCGTCGCCGGTGAGCGGGAGACGGTCGTGGTCCACGTGGCCGCTTACGGAGTCATGGGCGATGGTGAGGCCCTGCTGCTTGAGGCGCTCGGACGCAGGACCGGGTATGCGTCGCAGGCTCGCCGCCCGATCCCGGTCGCATGACCGGATCCACCCGATAGGATGAGGGCGGCCGCGACTGGCGAGGGTGGGGCACCACCGGGGAGTGGCCGAGGCCGTCCACGTACGGGACGTCGCCCGCCTGGGCGTCCCGCCCACCGAACGCCGCACCAGGAGCAGCATGTCCTCCCAGCCCGCCCAGTCAGATCAGACCTCCTGCCAGACCGCCTCCACCCCGGTGCCCACCGCCCACGTCCCCACCGAGGGCCTCGTCAGCCCCGACCGCGTCCCTGTGCGCCGCGCCCTCGTCTCCGTCTACGACAAGACCGGCCTCGTCCCGCTCGCCCGGGCCCTGGCCGACGCCGGCGTCGAGCTCGTCTCCACCGGCTCCACCGCCGCCACCATCGCCGACGCGGGCCTGGCCGTCACCCCGGTGGAGGAGGTCACCGGCTTCCCCGAGTGCCTTGAGGGACGGGTCAAGACCCTCCACCCGGCGGTCCACGCCGGCATCCTCGCCGACCGCCGCAAGCCCGACCACCTCGACCAGCTCCAGGCCCTGGGCGTGGCCCCCATCGACCTCGTCATCGTCAACCTCTACCCCTTCACCGACACCGTCGCCTCCGGGGCCCCCTTCGACGCCTGCGTCGAGCAGATCGACATCGGCGGCCCCGCCATGGTGCGCGCCGCCGCCAAGAACCACCCCGCCGTCGCCGTCGTCACCAGTCCCGGCCGGTACGACGCCGTCGCCGCCGCCGTGCGCGAGGGCGGATTCACCCTGACCGAGCGCCGCCGCCTGGCTGCTGAGGCCTTCGCCCACACCGCCGCCTACGACGCCGCCGTGTCCACCTGGCTGGCCGGCCAGGTCGAGGCCGACGCCGCCGCGGACGAGACCGGTTCCGGCGAGCCGGCCTCCCTGCCCGCCTACGTCGGCGTCGGCTACGAGCGCCTGGCGAGCCTGCGCTACGGGGAGAACCCCCACCAGCGCGCCGCCGTCTACCGCACCGCCGGGGCGAGTGGGGGAGTGGCCGGTGCCCGCCAGCTCCACGGCAAGGCCATGAGCTACAACAACTACACCGATACCGACGCCGCCGTGCGTGCCGCCTATGACCACGGCCAGGCCGTCACGGTCGCCGTCGTCAAGCACGCCAACCCCTGCGGCATCGCCGTCTCCGCCTGCGGTGACGTCGCCGAGGCCCACCGCAAGGCCCACGCCTGCGACCCGGTCTCCGCCTACGGCGGCGTCATCGCCACCAACGCCACCGTCACCGCTGAGATGGCACGCCAGATCAAGCCGATCTTCACCGAGGTCGTCGCCGCTCCCGCCTTCGAGGGCGAGGCCGTGGAGATCCTGTCCACCAAGAAGAACCTCCGTCTGCTCGTCGTCGAGCCCCCGCTGCGTGAGGGCTATGAGATCAAGCAGGTCTCCGGCGGTGCCGTCATCCAGGAGCGTGATGTGCTCAGCGCCGAGGGCGACGACCCGGCCACCTGGACGCTGGCCGCCGGGCCGGAGGCCGACGACGCCCTCCTGGCCGAGCTGGCCTTCGCCTGGCGCTCGGTGCGCGCCGTGCGCTCCAACGCCGTCCTCCTGGCCCACGACGGCGCCACCGTCGGCGTGGGCATGGGACAGGTCAACCGTGTCGACTCCTGCAGGCTGGCCGTCGAGCGCGCCAACACCCTGGGTGCCCGATCCACCGGAGACGCCGCCGCCGACAGCCCCCAGAAGGAGAAGGGCGCCGTCGGCGGGGCCGACGCCACCGAGGTCCTGGGGGACTCGACTGGTGACTCATCCGCCGTCCCGGAGCGCGCCCGCGGCGCCGTGGCCGCCTCGGACGCCTTCTTCCCCTTCGCCGACGGGCTCCAGGTGCTCATCGACGCCGGGGTGCGCGCCGTCGTCCAGCCCGGAGGGTCCATCCGCGACCAGGAGGTCATCGATGCCGCCCAGGCCGCTGGCGTCACCATGTACCTCACCGGCACCCGCCACTTCGCCCACTGACCCTCCGGCGGCCTCGTGCCCGGAGGTGGGAGCGACGGGCGCGAGGCCGGTTGCCCGGGAGGAAGGTCGTGGACCGACGCCCCGCGCGCCGATAGGCTCATCACCGTGACTCACGACCCGCATCCCCAGCAGGCCGAGCACAAGGAGCCCTACCGCACCATCTGCGTCGTCCTCGTGGCCATCGGCCTGGCGATGGTTCCCGCCATCGCGCTGCTGGGACACCGCCGCATCGCCGTCCTGTGGGCGGCCACCGGGATCCTGGCGCTCGCCATCGTCAGGATCCAGCGTCCCGACGGCACCTGGCTGGCAGCGCGCAGTCGCCTGTTCGACGTCGTCTTCGGCATCTGTCTGGCCGCGGTCCTGTTCCTCCTGTCCCCCTACGTCAACCTGCCCCGCGTCATGTGACCCGGTTCGCCGGTTGTCTTCGGTAGGCCTTCGCCATTGGCTCACCCCACGATCCGCTGTGATCTGTGTCGGCCCGGTGCCCATTTGCCGAACCGAAGCGGCGTTGTAACCGGCCGGTATGGCACGCTGGGCCCATTCACGACGTTTTGTCACATTGCTTCACACACTGAAGGTCCCCTATGTCACGCAATCCCTCGGCATCGCCCTCACTGGGTTATCGTCTCAGCCACAGCATCCTGACCTGGGTCATCGGCGCCATTGTCCTGGCCCTGCTCGTGGGGTCCGTCCGGATCGGTGGCCACCCGATCATCCCCAAGGCAGTCGGCAACGTCTTCGCGACCTTCTCCGACCTGTTCGGCCAGTTCCTCAACTTCGCGATCCCGCTCATCATCATCGGTCTGGTGACCCCCGCCATCGCCGACCTGGGACGCGGCGCCGGCAAGTGGCTCGGCATCACCACTGCCCTGGCCTACACCTCCACCCTCTTCGCCGGCTTCCTCACCTTCCTGGTGTGTGCGGCCACCTTCCCCCGCCTGCTCGCCGGGACCTCCCTGACCGACGTCGCCAAGCCCGAAGGGGCCCTGAGCAGCTACTTCACCGTGGAGATGCCCCCGCCGGTCGAGGTCATGACCGCCCTGCTGCTCTCCTTCATCCTCGGGATCGGCCTGTCCATGGTTCCCCGAGGAGTTCTGCGCAAGGGCTCCATCGAGTTCCGGGCCATCATCACCCGACTCATCGAGCGGATGATCATCCCGTTGCTGCCGCTGCACATCTTCGGCATCTTCCTCAACCTCACCTACACCGGCGCCGCCGGCTCGGTCATGAAGGCCCTCCTGAGGGTCGTCGTCGTGGTCCTCATCCTCGAGGCCGTCATCCTGGCGATCCAGTTCGTCGTCGCCGGGGTCATCGGCCGCAAGAACCCGTTCAAGGCCCTGCTCACCATGGTCCCGGCCTACCTCACCGCCCTGGGCACCTCCTCCTCGGCGGCCACGATCCCGGTGACCCTGCGTCAGACGAAGAAGAACGGCGTCTCCGACGCGGTGGCCTCCTTCACCGTCCCCCTGTGCGCCACGATCCACCTGGCGGGGTCGACCTCGAAGATCTTCGCCTTCGCCTTCGCGATCGTCCTCACCCAGGACCTGCACGTGAGCACCGCCCAGTGGGCCGGGTTCATCTTCATGCTCGGCATCACGATGGTGGCCGCGCCGGGCGTGCCCGGAGGCGCCATCATGGCGGCCACGGGCCTGCTGTCCTCCATGCTCGGCTTCAATGACCAGCAGGTGGCCCTCATGATCGCCACCTACATCGCTCTGGACTCCTTCGGCACCGCCACGAACGTCACCGGTGACGGCGCCATCGCCATCATCGTTGACCGTATGGCGGGCGGCTCCGTCAATGACGAGGGCGACCCGGAGAACGTCCGCGAGCTCTCCTTCGACGGCATGGCCTACCTCCACGCCGTCAGCGTCGAGGGCGTCGTCAGTCCTGAGGAGCTGGAGGCGTCCGCTGCCGCCGCCCGTTCCGGCGAGTAGGTTCGAGCAATCCCGAGTGGGCTCGAGTGAGGCTCGAGCAGGCCTCAGTCAGACACCGAGGGGGCGCCTGGAGTCACCGAGACTCTGAGCGCCCCCTCGGTGTCTGACTGCATCCGTCAGCGTCCGCGGGCGGTGAGTGTGCGCAGCGGTCCTGGAGCGGCCAGCAATTTGGCCGGTGGGCCCGCCTGCACCACCGTGCCCGCATCCATGACGACGACGTGGTCGGCCTGCTCGGACCACTGCAGCCGGTGGGTGATCTCGATGATCGTCGCCTGCGGCAGATAGGTGCGCACCCCGATCCGCACCTGCTCATCCAGCTCGGGATCCAGGTGGGAGGTGAACTCATCGAGGATGAGTACGCCGGGGCGGGCGAGCAGGGCTCGCGCCAGGGCCAGACGCTGCCGCTGGCCCCCGGACAGGGACTGGCCGCGCTCACCCACGAGAGTGTCGTAGCCGTCCTCCAGGGCCTCAATGTCCTTATCGATGCAGGCGGCTCGGCAGACCCGGCGAACCTGGGCGTCACTGGCCGACGGCGCTGCCAGGCGCACGTTCTCGGCGATCGTGGCTCGCATGAGGTGGATCCTCTGGTCCACCATGCCGACCTCCTGGTAGAGGCTGATCGCCTGCAGGTCGGCCACGTCCTGTCCGTCGATGAGGATGCGGCCCGACTCCGGCTCATCGAAGCGCACGGCCAGCTGGGCCAGCGTCGACTTGCCGGAGCCCGAGGCCCCCACGATGCAGGTCCACTTGCCGGCCCGGGCTCTCAGGCTCACGCCGCGCACGGCCTGCGTGGCGGTGCTGGGGTAGGAGTAGGTGACGTCCTGCCACAGGACCTCGTGGGAGATCCCGGCGGTCAGTTCCTGATCGCCGTCGCGCACCTCAACCGGGGCGGTGGCGATCTCCCAGACCCTCTCAGCCGAGGCGAAGGAGGCGTTGAGCGCCCCCGAGAGCTCCTCGACGCCGCGCACGGTCTCGCTCATCCGCAGCACGGCCGCGGCTGCGGCCGCTAGCAGGGGCACGCCCGCTCCGGATCCGGTGGTGGGCAGCATCGCCCCCACCATGACGACGGCGATCGGCGCGGTCAGGCCCGCCAGCTGGTTGATGCCCCGGCGCACGGAGGCCCACTGGCCGGTGGGACGGGAGGCGCCGACGAGCTCGGCGTCGATCCTGGCCATCTCATCGAGACGCTCCTGGCTGCGCCCGTACCCGACGACCTCGCTCATGCCCTGGACGGTGTCGGTGACGTGCTGGGTGAGGTCCGCCCGTGCCGCCGAGCTGGACCGGGAGGCCTCCAAGGAGGCGGTGAAGCCCAGGCGGGGCACGATGAGCAGCTGGAGCACCACGAAGGGGAGCGCCGTCATCGCCACCAGCCAGGACACCTTGAGACCGATGACCGCGAGCACCACGATCGGGGTGATGGCGGCCGAGACCGCCGGGGCGAAGGTGTGGGCGAAAAAGACCTCGATGCGGTCGACGTCCTTGGTGGCGCGAGACAGCAGGTCGCCCGAGCGCGACGTCGCACTGACCCGCGGCGAGCGGGGGATGAGAGAGCGGAAGATCTGCCCGCGCAGCAGCTCGAGCGCCTTGAAGGCCACCAGGTGGCCGAGGAACTGCTCGGCGTATCGCAGAGCCGCCTTGAGCAGCGACAACCCCGCCATGACGGCCAGTACCGTCCAGACGGCGGGCATCGGCGCGCCGATCATCATCGCCAGCCCCATCGAGGCCACGGCATAGGCCCCCAGGGAGAACAGGGCGATGCCGCTGAGCATGTCAGTGACGCGGCACAGCGTGGAGCCCAGCAGCGGCGACAGGACTGGGCGGGTGACGTGAAGCAGCCAGCGCACCAGCACCGCGCGCGACGGCCGCTCCCGCACCGGGGCGCTGTCGTACTCGCCCGCTCCGGCCCCACCGGCTCCGCCGACGACGCGAGTTCTGTGTGACGGTGAGCGTCTGGTTCGGATCATGACCGCACCTCCCCGTCCTGCGCAGCGGCCGCCTCATTGGCGGCGGCGTCGTCCTCGGCGTCGCCGGTACCGGAGGCCGCGTCGTTGGCGGCCGGAGCCTTGGCCGGACCCACCTCGTGAAGTCCTCGGGCCTCGACCCTGACGGTCCGGTCCGTTGCGGTCAGCGCCCCCGCACGGTGCGAGATGGTGACGACGGTGCGCCCCTGGGCCAACTGGTCGATGGACTCGACGATGGCCGCCTCGCTGGCCAGGTCCACCTGGCTGGTGGGCTCGTCCAGCAGCAGCACGGGGCGGTCGGCCAGGAACGCGCGCGCCAGGGACAGGCGCTGGGCCTGCCCGCCCGACAGCCCCAGCCCGCCCTCACCGACCTGCGTCTCCAGTCCCTCGGGCATGAGGGCCACCTCCTTGTCCAGACGGGCCACCTCCAGGGCATGCCACATCTGCGACGGCGTCGCATAGGGCTGGGCCAGGCGCAGGTTGTCCGCAATCGTGCCGGTGAACAGCCACGTCGTCTGCGCCACCAGAG
The DNA here is from genome assembly GCF_900323545.1 of Actinomyces sp. Marseille-P3109. Taxonomy (NCBI): domain Bacteria; kingdom Bacillati; phylum Actinomycetota; class Actinomycetes; order Actinomycetales; family Actinomycetaceae; genus Actinomyces; species Actinomyces sp. Marseille-P3109. The sequence goes on along the minus strand of NZ_OOHN01000008.1, from coordinate 1,690,631 downwards.
CGGAGGCCGCCCGCACCTCGTCCTGGGTGGCAGCGGTCAGCTCGGCCCCCTCCACGCGCAGCGAGCCGGCGCGGGGCAGCAGGTTGCCGGCGAGCATCGCCATGAGCGTCGACTTGCCCGCACCGGAGGGACCCACGACCGCCAGGTGCTCACCGCGGCGCACGGCCAGGCTCACTCCCTCCAGCACCGGTTCGTCGCCCCAGGTGGCCTCGACGTCGTCGAGCACGACGGCGGCCCGTGTGGCTGGACCTGTCGAGGTGCTCGCCCGGGGCCTGGGTCGCGGTGCGGACCGGGGCAGGGGCCGAGCCAGGATCCGGCGGATGGCGCGCTGGTTGGCCATGCCACCCATGCCTACATAGAAGAAGGCGCCCACGTGGTCCAGCGGCTCCAGGAGCACGAAGGAGGTCAGCATGATCGCCAGGGCGTCGCCGACGTCGATCGCGCCGGCCGACAGGCGCGCCAGGGCCAGGCCCGCGGCCACGGTGATGAGGAACAGGGAGAAGAGACCGTCAGTGAGCAGGATGACGAGCTGGTTGCCCGCCAGCAGGCCCATGACCGCGCGCCGGTTCGTCTCCCCCTCCAGACGCAGGCGGGCGCTGGTGCGCTCCGCGGCCCGGGCCAGCGTGAGGGTTCGCAGTCCCTGGATGGCGTCGAGGTACTCGGCGGCCAGACGCATGCGCGCGCGCCGCGAGTTCGACGACGAGGCCCGCAGCCGCGAGTGGGCGAAGGCGATGAAGGCCGGCACCACGACGATGGCGATGGCCAGCACCAGGGCGGGGACGACATCGACGGCCGCGGCCAGCTCAATGAGCACCAGCAGGGGCGCGGCCGCAGCGGCCAGGGTCGGGGCCAGGAAGGTCTGCCGGTAGAGGGCGACGCGCTCGGTGCCGTCGGTCAGCAGAGAAGCGGTGGCGCCACTGCGCACGTCGGCGGCGCGCGCGGGGCCCAGCCCGAGCATGTGGGCCAGCGTGAGCCGGCGCAGGTGCGCCTCCTCACTGAGCGCGCTGGAGCGGGCGACCTGCTGGGCGAGCAGCTGACAGGCGGCGCTCAGGACCGCAGCGGCCAGTGCCTGGGCCAGCAGACCGATCCTGGGTGAGGAGGCCAGCAGGGCTCCCAGGGCGCGTCCGGTGGAGATGAGGCACCAGCCCGATCCCAGGGCGCCCAGCAGGGTGAGTCCGAAGGAGATGGCGCCCGAGCGGCGCCCGGCAGGTGAGGAGACCCGGGGCGGGGGCGTGGATCCGCGACGCAGAGGCGCCGGGAGGGGAAAACGGGATCGGCGTGAGCTCATCACGGTCCTGGATACGAGAAACGGGCTGGGGGAGGACCCCAGGGTATCGACCGAGGCTGGGTACTGTCAGGACCGGGATGGATCACGCTAAGATCACCGCGGATCGGCATGATCTCCACCAAGGACGGCCAGGGGAGTGGTGAGGGTCACGAAACGTGGTGGATCGGTGTGTTCACCTGCGCAGACGTCATAGCGTTGTCCTGCCGGGCTGCCGCCTGCGGCCCGCGACGACACACGTCTCGAAGGAGTCCTCGATGGCAAACGCTCCCGTCAATATCACCGTCACCGGTGCTGCTGGCAACATCGGCTACGCACTGCTCTTCCGTATCGCCTCCGGCGCTCTGCTCGGCCCGGACCAGCGCGTCAACCTCCGCCTGCTGGAGATCCCGCCGGCCGTCAAGGCTGCCGAGGGCACGGCCATGGAGCTGTTCGACTCGGCCTTCCCGACCCTGGGCAGCGTCGACATCTTCGACGACGCCAAGGCCGCCTTCGACGGCGCCAACATCGCCTTCCTCGTGGGATCGATGCCCCGCAAGGCCGGCATGGAGCGCGCCGACCTGCTCTCCGCCAACGGCGGCATCTTCGGCCCCCAGGGCGAGGCGCTCAACGCCGGCGCCGCCGACGACATCAAGGTGCTCGTCGTGGGCAACCCCGCCAACACCAACGCCCTCATCGCGGCCTCCCACGCCCCCGACATCCCCGGCTCGCGCTTCACGGCCATGACCCGCCTGGACCACAACCGCGCCCTGGCCCAGCTCGCCACCAAGGCCGGCTGCCACGTCACCGACATCGACAAGGTCACCGTCTGGGGCAACCACTCCTCCACCCAGTACCCCGACCTGACCCACGCCACCGTCAAGGGCGCCCCCGTCACCGACATCCTGGCCGACCGCGCCTGGGTCGAGGAGGACTTCATCCCGACCGTCGCCAAGCGCGGCGCCGCCATCATCGACGCCCGTGGCGCCTCATCGGCCGCATCGGCCGCCTCGGCCGCCATCGACCACGTGCACGACTGGGTGCTGGGCACCTCCGGGTCCTGGACCTCCTCCTCGGTCATGTCCGACGGCTCCTACGGCGTGCCCGAGGGCATCATCTCCTCCTTCCCCTGCACCTCGGAGAACGGGGAGTGGAAGATCGTCCAGGGCCTGGAGATCGACGACTTCTCCCGCGGCAGGATCGACGCCTCGGCGGCCGAGCTCGTCGATGAGAAGAACACCGTGGCCTCCATGGGGCTCATCTGAGCTCTTCACAACACCCGGCTCGGTACCTGGGGCCGGTCTGACACCGTGCTCGGGCCGCCCCGTCCGTGATCTGGTACGGACCACCCCCGGGTCGCCGTACCCGGCCGGCTCTCACACAGGTCCTCGCCGCCCCAGCCGGGCGGCGAGGACCTTTTTCCTGCCTGCGCATCCGGGCGTGCAGGTGAATCTCCGTCGTTACTGGTATAGACATATGCTGACTGACCAGAATAATGATTGTTACCGCAACATATGTTTGAGTTTCGCTCATTTTAGGTCTACTCTTCCGAGTCGAGACCAGATGACTTCCCGTCATCTCCGCTCACCTCCCGCGGCAACGGTGCCGTGGACATGAGACAACGTCGTTTCTAAGGAGCAGTCCCATGCGCCCCACCCACTACCTCTCCCGCCGTGCCGTGCTGGCGGGTCTGGGAACCACTGCAGTCGCCGCCACCCTGGCCGCCTGCGCCACCTCCGGCAGTTCCGACTCGACGTCTGGTGGAGCCGCCGGTGAAGGGGACGCCAGCCAGGTCGACGTCGTCACCTGGTGGTCGGCCGGCTCGGAGAAGCTTGGCCTGGACGCCCTGGTCAAGGTCTTCAACGAGCAGTTCCCCAAGACGAAGTTCGAGAACAAGGCCGTCTCCGGCGGTGCCGGCAGCCAGGCCAAGCAGAAGCTCGCCGCGGACCTGGCCGCCAAGAACCCGCCGGACACCTACCAGGCCCACGCCGGCGCCGAGATCAAGGACCACATCGAGGCCGGCTACCTGCTGGACGTCGCCAGCCTCTACGAGGAGTTCAAGCTCAACGAGGCCTTCCCCGCCACCCTCATGGAACGCCTCAAGGACTCCGACGGCAAGATCTACTCAGTGCCCTCCAACATCCACCGCGCCAACGTCGTGTGGGCCTCGGTGCCCGCCCTCAGGGCCGCCGGGCTCGACCCGACCAAGCCGGCCACCACCATCGACGCCTGGATCGCCGACATGGAGAAGGTCAAGGCCGCCGGCCTGACGCCCATCACCATGGGCATGGCCTGGACCCAGCTCGAGCTGCTCGAGACCATCCTCATCGCCGACCTGGGCGTGGACGCCTACAACGGGCTCTTCGACGGCAAGACCGACTGGGGCGGCGCCGAGGTCACCAAGGCGCTCGGACACTACAAGACGATCGTGGGATACACCGACTCCTCCCTCTACACCGAGGACTGGGAGCCCGCCATGAAGCCCATTATGGACGGCAAGGCCGCCTTCAACGTCATGGGCGACTGGGCCGTGGCCGGGTTCGACGCCGCCGGCAAGAAGGCCGGAGAGGATTACGTCTACTTCCCGGTCCCGGGCACCGACGGCGTCTTCGACTTCCTGGCCGACTCCTTCACCCTGCCCGACGGCGCCAAGCACCCCGGCGGAGCCAAGAACTGGCTCAACACGATCTCCTCCAAGGACGGCCAGATCGCCTTCAACACCGTCAAGGGCTCCATCCCCGCCCGCACGGACCTCACCGACTAGGAGAAGGGCAAGTTCTCCGAGTACCAGCGCTCGGCCATGGATTCCTTCGCCAAGGACACGATCGTCTCCTCCATCGCCCACGGCGCGGCCCTGCCGGCCAAGGCCACCAACGCGATGAACGATGCCCTGACCAAGTTCGCCCAGGGCGCCTCCGACGTCGCCGCGCTCCAGGCGGACCTCAAGGCCGCTGCCTCCTCCTGATCGGCCCTCCGGGGACGGGAACGGACCGCGCGTCCGCCCCGGTTCGTTCCCGCCCCCGGGCCGCTCGCCCACCGGATGACCGGTGGCCACGACCATTACGGGCCGATCCGCCCGCCACAACGCATCAGGAGAAACACGTGAGCACCAAGAGCGTCCCAGCGCGGCGCCGTCGGGCGAGCTGGAGGCAGTGGGGGCCCGGCCTCCTGCTCATCTCGCCCTCGATCCTCCTCGTCGGCGTCTTCGTCTACGGGATGATCGGAATCAACATCAACACCTCCCTGCTGGACATGCACACCGCCGGGCAGGTCTCCGGCCGCAAGGGGACCACCGTCGTCGGGCTGAGCAACTTCACGGCCCTGTTCGGCAGCCCGGACTTCAGGCACTCCTTCATCAACCTCATCCTGTTCACCATCACCTTCCTGGCCGGCACTCTCGTCGTCGGCTTCCTGTGGGCCTGGCTCCTGGACCGCCCCATCAAGGGCGAGGGGGTCTTCCGCTCCATCTTCCTGTTCCCCATGGCCGTGTCCTTCGTGGCCTCGGGCGTGGTGTGGCGGTGGCTGCTCAACTCCGCCCAGGGCGAGCAGGCCTCAGGGCTCAACCGGCTGTTCGAGATGACCGGTCTGAGGTTCCTGGAGAACTCATGGACCCAGAACACCACCTGGGGGATCCTCGCCATCGCGCTGCCGGCCGTGTGGCAGCTGGCCGGCTACGTCATGGCACTCTTCCTGGCCGGTTTCCGCGGCATCCCCGACGACCTGCGCGAGGCGGCCCGGGTCGACGGCGCCAGCGAGTGGCAGCTCTACAAGTCGATCATCTTCCCCCAGCTGACCCCGATCGCTCTGAGCGCCGTCATCATCATCGGGCACATGTCGCTGAAGTCCTTCGACCTCATCATGTCGATCACGGACCAGCGCACCTACTCCACCAAGGTCCCGGCCATCGACATGTTCAACTTCATGACCGACAACGACTACTCCAACGCCGCCGCCGTCGGCACGATCCTGCTGGTCCTGGTCGCCGTCGCCGTCATCCCCTACCTCATCCACGACGCCAAGGGCAGGAGGTGAGCGGTGATGGCACAGACTCGTCCGACCCGGGCTGCCAACCGTCCCGGCTGGGGGCAGACCGCGCGGTTCATCCTGCTGCTGGTCTCGGTGATCCTCGTCCTCATCCCGGTCTACGTCCTGCTGGTGACCTCCTTCAAGGGATCCGCCGACGCCGACCCCTCCCGTACCTGGTACCTGCCGGAGGTCTGGGTCACCAAGAACTGGTCCAACGCCTGGAACCAGCTCAGTGGCGGGCTCCTGCGCTCCCTGGCCCTGGTCATCCCCTCCTCGATCATCTCGGCGATGCTGGGCAGCGCCAACGGGTTCGTCCTGTCCAAGTGGCGCTTCCCCGGCGCCAACGTGGTCTTCACCCTCATCCTGTTCGGCATGTTCATCCCCTACCAGGCCGTCATGATCCCGCTCATGCGGCTGGTGACCAGCGCCGACCTGGGCTTCGGGATCCACACGCTCATCCTCATGCACGTGGTCTACGGCATCCCGATCACCACGCTCATCTTCCGCAACTACTACGAGACGATCCCGGGCGAGCTCGTCGAGGCCGCACGGGTGGACGGGGCCGGGATGCTGCGCACCTACGTCTCGGTGGTCCTGCCCATCTCGGTGCCGAGCTTCGTCGTCGTCCTCATCTGGCAGTTCACCTCCGCCTGGAACGACTTCCTGTTCGCCCTGTTCTTCGGCGGCGGGGCGCAGTCCGGGCCGGTGACGCTGGCGCTGAACAACCTGGCCCACGGATCGATCCTGGCCGACTACGGTGCCTCGATGTCCGGCGCCCTCATCGCCTCGGTGCCCACCCTGGCGGTCTACATCCTGCTGGGCAAGTACTTCGTCGGAGGACTCATGGCCGGATCGGTCAAGGGCTGAGACCGGCCCCAGCCATCGGCTCCGCAGAGGGCGGCCCCGCCCGCTGCCGCATCCGGCTCCCGTCCCCGGCTTTGGGGGCGGGAGCCGGATGTGATGAGATCGGGGTATGGCACGACGCAGATCCAAGCGCCCCTACGGGCAGGGGCACATCCCCCTGAGCATGGACCGCCTCGCCTCCGTGCCGCGCACCCAGACCGGGCCCGGCGGGGCCGACTTCACCGTGCGCTACCTGCGCGGTGGGGACAAGCCCTACACCTGCCCCGGCTGCCACCGCGTCATCCCCGCGGGCACCGCGCACGTGGTGGCCTGGACCAACGAGTCCCTCTTCGGGGCGGACCGGGGCCTGGAGGAGCGTCGCCACTGGCACACCTCCTGCTGGGAACGCCGCCTCTGGTAGCCGGGCCGGGAGGACAGCGAGAGGGCAGGGGCGACGCCAGGCGGGTCACACGAGTGGCTCGGGGGAGCGCTCCTCCCACCCCGGCAGCAGACGGTCCAGCGCGAAGCGCAGCGGCACGATGTCGCCGTCGCGCCCGCCCTCACCGATGGTCATCGGCACCGGCTGGTCCTGGGGCCTCACCCCGCGCAGACGCTGGGGCAGGCTCAGTGGCGTCGACAGGACATAGAAACGACCTTCAGTATCGATGCCGACGGTCTCGTCGGCTCTCAGGTACCAGCCGCGCAGCGGAGTGCGGGCACTGCCGCCGCAGTAGCCGCGCACCCGCAGCGGAACCGGTTCCAGGCCCTCATCGCGGGCGACTCCGAGGAAGAGGTCGACGATGCGGGCCGCCCGGGCGTGCTCGGCGTCCTGACGCGCCTGGAGCATGCGGGCCCGCTGCGCCGCGGCCCGACGACGCGACGCCGCCCAGTCGGAGTCCGCAGAATCAGAGCCAGCAGTGCTGGGTGACTCGTCCCCGAGCCGGGCGGCGCCGTCGGCTGTCACGAGCGTGTCTCAGCGGCGCCCCTTGCCCTGACGGGGGTGGCGGTTGCCGGCGTTGCCGGACCCGCCCGAGCCCCTGGCCGGGGCCGGGACGGTCTCGATGCGGCCGGCAGCGGCCTTCTGGTTGCTCTTCGGGGTCGGCTGCGCACCTGCGCGCTGACCACCACCCGAGGCCGTACCAGTCGCGTTGCCGGAGGGAGCAGGGGCCGAGGTGGCCGACGGCGCCGAGGTCGCCGAGGTCGCCGACGTGGCAGAGGCCGCACTGCCCGAGCCGGTGGCGTTGGCTGTGTTGGCACTGTTGGCGCTGCTGCCGCTGCTGCCGCTGCTGCCGCTGGTCGCCTGCTCAGCCGATGCGGCGGAGGACTGCTCCTGCGCCGGCTCCTGGGCCTCCTGGGGCAGGGCCGCGACGTGGTCGTTGAAGGTGGGGGCCTGAGGCAGCACGCCACCCAGGACACCGCGCATCTCCGTGAGGTAGGCCGAGACCGAGTCGCGCTGACGCTCGAGCTCCTGGAGCTGGCGGGCGGCCACCTGGGCGGTGACGTCGGCGTCGGCCCGGGCGTCGCTGATGATCTGCTCGGCCTCGACGCGGGCCTGCGCCAGGGTCTCCTCGGCCTGGGCGACGGCCTCCTCCTGACGCTTGCGGGCCTCGGCGTCGGTGCGGGAGCGGACCTCCTCGGCCCGGGACAGTGCCTCCTGCAGGCGCTCCTCGGCCTCCTGGGCCTGGACCTGGGCCTGCTCCTGCATCTCCCGGATGCGCTCGCGGGTGGCCTCGTGGGCGTCGGAGTCCTCCTGAGCGGCCTGCTCGTGCGCCGCGGCGATCTCCAGGGTGGCCTGCTGGCGCAGCTCGGTGGCCTCGGAACGGGCGGCGGCGGCCTCGTCGGTGGCCGAGCGGCGCAAGGTCTCGGACTCGTTGCGCGCGGAGGTGAGGATCTCCTCGGCCTCACGCTGCGCCTTGCCGACCGTCAGCTCGGCCTCCTGCTTGGCGGCCGAGAGGATCTCGTCAGCCTTCGCCGTGGAGGTCTTGTGCAGCTCGTCGGCCTCAGCGGCGGCGGCCTCACGGTTGGCGGTGGCGTCGCGCTCGGAGGTGATGGCGATCTCGGCCGCCTGCTTGCGCGCCTGGGACAGGACCAGTGCGGCCTCGCGTTCGGCGGAGGCCCTCATCTCGGTGACAGCCGCTTCGGAGTCGGCGGAGATCTGGGCCGCCTTGCGCGAGGCGGAGGAGACAAGCTCCTGGGCACGGGCCTCGGCGTTGGCCAAGGCGGTGGAGGCCTCCCCCTGGGAGCGGGAGCGCAGCTCGCTGGCCTCGCGGCGGGCGTCCGCCAGCAGGGTCGCCGCCTCCGAGGCGCTGCGCTCGGAGAGGTTCTTGGCGTTGGTCCGGGTACGGGTCAGCAGGGCGTCGGCCTCGGCGTTGGCCTTGGACAGGACGGATGCGCTCTGCTCCTCGGCGCTGCGCAGCAGCTGCTCGATCCGTGAGCCCAGGCCGGCGTAGGTCGGCTTGTCGGACTCCCGCAGCCGGCGCTGAGCGTCGGCCAGCTCGCCGGCCAGCGTCATGGCACGCTGGTCGAGGCTGGCGACCTCACGACGCGCGTCGGCCAGCTGGCGCGAGAGCTGCTCCAGCTTCCGATCGACCTGGGCGCGGTCGTAGCCGCGCATCGTGATGGCAAACTCGCTGTATTCCTCAGCCACGTCGGGTTCCTCCTCCTGGCGAGCCGGGGACGCTCGCCGCCAGCCCAAGCGTAACGATTGGGCGTGATCGGGACGGTGGTCACGAAAGAGTGACGATACGCACAATCTAGCAGGTGGGGGCCTGGACTCGAGCGGCTTGAAGGCGGTGGGCGGGGCTGTGCTCGGTGCTCGGCCGAGCGCGACCCGGGCCCGGTGCGCCGTTTCTCCGATCGTTCATCCGGTTCCCGTCCGACAACGGAGCGCGGCTTGGTCGGTGATGACAGTCGTTTCTGCCGGCAGGATCTCGGGAGAGATCACTTCGCTCAGCGCGTGCTCCGTTGTGATTTTGCGCCGAGGTCGGTGCGTTCGTGGGGTCCGTCATGCGATTCTGGTCCCTGTTGAGCGCCTGATGAGCGCTCGCAGCGATGGACGGCGCCCGTAGCCGACCGTCGGCAACCGTGTCCGCGAGCATAGGAGACCCGCGTCGTGAGTCGACGTATCTTGAGCGTGGTGGTGACCGTCCTTGGGCTGGTCCTCGTCACCCTGGCTGTCTGTTCGGCCACCATCTGGAAGCCCAGCTCCAAGGTCGAGGCGACGCTCGCCTCCGCTCCTTCTCAGCCCTACATCATCACTGCCCCCGGAGTCCTCAGCGGTACGGAGTCCGACATCTCCTTGACTGCGAAGTCCTCCGACGGCAAGGACGTCCACCTCTTCGTCGCACGCGCGGCCGACGCCGAGGCCTGGCTGAGCCCCGACGCCGACAACGCCCTTCCCTACACGACGGTCACCAGTATCGACGCCGATGCCGGCACCCTGGCCTCCAAGGACGAGACCCAGTACTGCCCCGCCCACTCGGCAACCCCGGCGGCCTCCGCCTCGGCCCAGGCCAGCACGACGCCGTCGGCCTCCGCCTCCGCCCAGGCCAGCGCGACGCCGTCGGCCTCCGGTTCCCAGTGCTCGCAGCGCAAGGCCAGCGCCGTGAGCGCCTCGGGATCCGACCTCTGGCTGGGGGAGAAGAGCGGTGGTTCCTCGGTCACCTTCAACACTGCCGACTCCGCCGACCGCGCGCTGCTGCCGCGCAAGAGCGTCGACGAGCAGATCGTCGTCATGGCGATGACCGACGGCAAGGCCCAGGCCCCCAACCTGACCGTGAGCTGGTCACGGCAGGTGGAGACTCCCTGGTACTTCTACGGCGGGCTGGTCCTGGGAGGCCTGTTCGTGCTGGCGGGTGTCTTCCTGTTCTTCCTCGATCTCCAGCTGCGCCGCGCCGGCGTCGAGCGGCGGACCCTCTCGGCCGAGCGCGCGGCCCGCATCGCCAACGCCGACGGCGTCTCCACGGAGGGCATTCCCCAGGTGGATGATCCCGACCGGCAGCTGACCCGGCGAGAGCTGAGGGACAAGGAGCGCGCCGAGGCCTCCGGTGAGGCCTGGACGGACCCGCGCACGGGCCGCGTCTACCTCGACGGCATCGAGGCCCCCGCCGTCCCCCAGGCGCCCGAGGCTCGTGGTGGCGATGGTCTCGGTGGTGGACTCGATGGCGGCTTCGGTCATGGTGCCGGTGGCGGTTTCGCCGGGCCGGAGGACCAGATGGCGGCGGGCGTGGCCCGAGGCTCGGCGGTCGTTCCCGGTCTGGACGAGGCATCCACCCAGCAGTACCGGGACGCCCGCGGGCTGGAGAGCCTCCAGGACGGCCAGGCGCTGGCGATCGCCTCGGATGACGCCGACGCGTCAGGTGCTCGCGGATACGCCGACGCGCCCGGAGGTGCTGAGGTTCCTCCCCGCACCGGCCATGTGAGCCACCACAGTCACGTGGCCCCGAGCGAGGGCCTTGCCCCTGGGCAGCGCGATGGGATCCGTGATGAGGCCGAGGACTACTCCCGCTTCGCCCCGCAGGAGTATCGCACCAGCCACATGGCCGGTGAGCCCGTCGCCGGACAGGCCTTCGAGGGCGATACCGCCGAGATCGAGAGGTTGGCGTCGTCGGCCCCGTCGTCGGTCCCGTCCCAGGACCCGAGTCTTCAGATACCCACCGACTTCGCGCAGCCGCAGGCGCAGTCCTGGCAGCCCGCCGACCAGCCGCAGCCGGATGCACGGACCCGGCCGGTTGCTGACCAGCCGGAGATGACCGCCGCGCCCGAGGGGCCCGGTACCCAGGCGGGGAGCACCGGCGAATCCTCCTCCCCGGCCGTCCTCACAGATCCCTCCACGACTCCTTCTACGACGTCGACCGTGTCGTGGCCCAGCTACTCCGGTGGCGTTGAGCTGCCTCCCGCGGCCGACCCCGCCGCCGTCCAGGCCGCTGACGCCGAGCCTCTCGGCGAGCCCGACCCCACCGCGGACCCCCACAACCAGGAGCACGCATGAAGTCCACCCGTCGAGCCTTCCTGAGCGCGGGCGGCGCCTCCGCCCTCGCCCTGACCCTGGCCGCCTGCTCGCGGTCTCAGTCCAAGAGCGCCGAGACGCAGGCCTCCGGCACCCCGATCGCCGAGCCCGTCCTCAACGACAAGCAGCTCTCCGACATCCTCCAGCGCATCCAGACCGGCCTGGAGACGGCGGACAAGGAGAAGAACGCGGACAAGCTCAAGGAGATCATGTCGGGTCCGGCGGCGCGGATCCGCGCCGCCGAGTACGCCACGGCCTCCGCCAGCGGGAACAACGATTTCATTCACCCCCTGACCACCACGATCCAGGGCGGGGGAGTGGGACAGACCGTCGGCTTCCCCCGCAACGCCGCCGCCGCCTCCGAGGGGGCCAACCCCTCGATCCTGTCCCTGGAGCAGAACTCCGCCCGTGACCAGTTCAAGCTGTGGGCCTGGGTGCAGGGATTCTCGGAGCAGAAGAACATCCCCGTCCTGACCAAGCAGACGGCCCAGCGCGCCAAGCAGGTGACCGCCGACTCCACCGGACTGGTCTCCACCCCTCAGGCGGTCCTCGCCGCCTACGTCGATGCGCTCAACAACCCCGAGGGGGACAACGGCAAGGCCTTCCCGGACGACCTGCTGCGGCAGAAGATCCAGGCCACCCGCGCCGTCGACCTCAAGGGCCTGGGAGAGGTCACCGTGACGGCGTCCCCCGGTTCGGACGGATTCCAGGGCCTGCAGGTGGAGGAGGGGGACGGCGGCGCGCTGGTCTTCACGACCCTGACCTACACGGTTGTCTACAAGCGTACGGTCGACGGCTCCGATCTCACCTTGCAGGGCGATGTCGCCGCCCTCATGGGCGGCAACCAGAAGATCGTCGGCACGGTCACCGCCACCTACGACTCCATGGTCGCCTTCGCCATCCCCAAGGAGGGGAGCAGCGAGAAGGCGGCGATCCTGGGAGCGGAGACCGCCCTGATGAAGGTGGACCGGAACGACTCCCAGACGCCGGCCCCCACGGCCGCTGCCTCGGCCAGACCGTCCTGAGACACGATGCTCCTCGGCCCGGCTCCGGTCACCACCCGGAGTCGGGCCGCCGGTGCGCCCAGGCGTCCGGCCAACGAGCGGTGCCTCCGGCGGGGCCGGCCCTGAAGGGCCCTGAAAGACACTGAAAGACTCCGACTACGAAGCAACCGGGCTGCAGCCCGAGGAAGGCAGCTGTCATGAGCATGTTCGGCGCCGTCGACCTGTCCACTCTCGCCCCCGCCACCAAGCCGGCCGGTCCTGCCGGCGGGGCCTCGGCCCCCACCGCTGGCGGCCCCGGAGCCGCTGGTGGCGGCCTGCCGGTGCCGCTCGTGGTCGACGTCGACGCCTCCAGCCTGCGTGACGTCGCGGAGGTCTCCACCCGGGTACCCGTGATCGTCATCCTGCACAGCCCGCGCAGCCAGGCCAGTGCCGATCTCGCCGCCCTCCTGGAGGGCCTTGCCACGAGTTACGCCGGCCGGTTCCAGCTGGCGCGCGTGGACGTCGACGCCGCCCCGGAGGTCGCCCAGGCACTCCAGGCGCAGGCCGTTCCCACGGTCGTGGCCCTCATCGCCGGACAGCCGGTGCCCATGTTCCAAGGCCCGGTCCCCGAGGAGCAGCTGCGCTCGGTCGTCGACCAGCTGCTGGAGGTGGCGGCCGCCAACGGCGTCAACGGCACCATTGCCCTCGACGCCGCGGCCGGTGCCGACTCGCAGACCGAGGAGCCGGAGGAGACCGAGGTCGAGCGCGCCGCCCGGGAGGCCATCGAGGCCGGTGACTTCGCCGCCGCCGAGGAGGTCTACACCCACGCCATCGCGCAGAACCCGGGCGACGACAACCTCAAGGTGGCCCGCAACCAGGTGCGCCTCATGGGCCGGCTGGACGGCCAGGACCCCCACGAGCTCATCGCCGCGGCCGACGCCGCCTCCGCCGACCTCGAGGCGGCACTGGCCGGGGCCGACGCAGCCCTGGCCCTCGGCGACGTCAACGCCGCCCTCGGCCGCGCCCTGGAGGCCGTGCGCACCCACCAGGGGGAGGAGCGCGAGACGGCCCGCCTGCGTCTGCTCGAGCTCTTCGAGGTCATCGGCTCCACCTCGCCGGAGGTCGCCCAGGCCCGCCGCCGCCTGGCCACCGTGCTCTACTGAGGAGCGGTTTGTCAGACACGAGCGCCCCTCACCGCGATGGTGAGGGGCGCTCGCTCACACCTTCAGATCAGGCGATCGGCTCGGGGCCGATCTTCCAGACCTCGCGGGCGTAGTCGCTGATGGTGCGGTCGGAGGAGAAGCGGCCGGAGCGGGTGATGTTCACCCAGGCCTTGCGCTGCCAGGCGCGGGTGTCGGCGTAGTCGGCGGCCATGGCGTCCTTGGTCTCGCGGTAGGCGGCGAAGTCGCCCAGGACGTAGTAGACGTCGGCCGGCTCGTAGGAGGGTTCCAGGAGGCTGCGGCGCAGGTCGGCGAACCAGCCCGAGCCGTTGTCGTCGAGAGTGCCGTCGGTGAAGGCGTCCAGGACACGCTTGAGGCCGGGGACGTTCTCGTAGTGCCACACCGGGTTGTAGCTCTCGCGCAGGGAGGGCAGCTCGTCCTCGGTGGCGCCGAAGATGTAGGCGTTGTCATCACCCACGACCTCGAGGATCTCCACGTTGGCGCCGTCGAGCGTGCCCAGGGTCAGGGCGCCGTTCATCATGAACTTCATGTTGGAGGTACCCGAGGCCTCCTTGCCGGCCATCGAGATCTGCTCGGAGATGTCTGCCGCCGGGATGATGTGCTCGGCGGGGGAGACGTTGTAGTTGTGGACGAAGACGACCTTGATGGTCTGGGAGACGACCGGGTCGTTGTTGACCAGCTCGGCGATGGCGTTGACGAGCTTGATGACGCCCTTGGCCCGGATGTAGCCGGGAGCCGCCTTCGCCCCGAAGATGAAGACCCGCTTGGGGACTTCCAGGTTCGGGTCCTGCTTCATGCGGAAGTAGAGGTCCAGGATGTAGATGGCGTTGAGCAGCTGACGCTTGTACTCGTGAAGGCGCTTGATCTGGACGTCGAAGATGGCCTCCGGGTCGATCTCGACACCCTCGCGCCGGGCGATCCAGGCGGCGAAGTCGACCTTGTTGGCGTGCTTGACCTCGGCCAGGCGGTCGTAGACGGTCTCATCGACGGTGTCGGTGTAGTCCCCCAGGACCGAGAGGTCCTTGACCCAGGCGTCCGAGCCGGTGACCTCGTCCAGGAGCGCCGACAGCCGCGGGTTGCACTGGCGCAGCCAGCGGCGGGGGGTCACACCGTTGGTCTTGTTGTTGAATCGCTCGGGCCAGATCGCGTGCCACTCGCCCAGGGTCTTGCGCTTGATGATCTCGGTGTGCAGCGCGGCCACACCGTTGATGGAGTAGGAGGCGTAGCAGGCGATCCATGCCATGCGCACCTTGTCGCCGGAGACGGGGGCCATGTAGTCGATCGTGCCCTGGTCCAGGCCGCGCTCGGCCATCTCGATGCGGAAGCGGCGGTCGATCTCGCGGACGATCTCGGTGATACGCGGGAAGAGGCGGTCGAAGATGGAGATCTCCCAGGTCTCCAGGGCCTCGGCCAGCACCGTGTGGTTGGTGTAGGCGAAGGTCCTGGTGACCACGTCCCAGGCGGCCTCCCAGCCCAGGTGGTGCTCGTCCATGAGGATGCGCATGAGCTCGGGGATGGCGAGCACCGGGTGGGTGTCATTGAGCTGGATGGCGTTGTAGTCGGCGAAGCCGGACAGGTCCTCGCCGTGGTGCTTCACGTAGTTCTCAACGATCTGCTGGAGGGAGGCCGAGCAGAAGAAGTACTGCTGGCGCACCCGCAGGACCTTGCCCTCGTAGGTGGTGTCGTTGGGGTAGAGGACACGGGAGATGTCCGAGGCGCGCTCTCGCTCGACGATGGCCTCGGTGAAGCGCTGGGAGTTGAAGGCGTCGTAGTCGAACTCCTCGAGCGGCTCCGCCTTCCACAGACGCAGGTTGCCCACGTTCTTGGTGCCGTAGCCGGTGATGGGCATGTCGTAGGGGATGGCGCGTACGGTCATGTCCCGGTAGCGCACCAGGCGCTGGGCCTCCTCGTGGCGGATGACGAAGGGGTAGCCCTCCTCCATCCAGGGGTCGGGGTGCTCGGTCTGGAAGCCGTCCTCGAAGACCTGCTTGAACAGGCCGT
Organism: Actinomyces sp. Marseille-P3109; assembly: GCF_900323545.1. NCBI lineage: Bacteria > Bacillati > Actinomycetota > Actinomycetes > Actinomycetales > Actinomycetaceae > Actinomyces > Actinomyces sp. Marseille-P3109. The sequence goes on along the minus strand of NZ_OOHN01000008.1, from coordinate 1,675,325 downwards.
AGCGGTAGAGGATGCCGAAACCGTTGACCGGCAGGTCCAGGGTGGCACAGGAGTCCAGGAAGCAGGCGGCCAGGCGGCCCAGCCCGCCGTTGCCCAGGGCGGCGTCGGGCTCCTGCTCCAAGACATCGGTGAGGCTGACGCCGAAGGAGCCGACGGCCTCGCGAGCCTCGTCGACCATGCCCAGGTTGGACAGGTTGTTGAGCAATGCGCGGCCCATGAGGAACTCGGCGGAGAAGTAGTGCTCCTGGCGTCCGGCGCTGTACTTCTGCTCGGTGGCGTACCAGTCGTCCGCGATGGTGTCGACGACTGCGGCGGACAGGCCCTGCCAGACCTCCATGAGCGTGGCTGCGGTGGCGGGTCGACCGGATACGGCGCGCACCTGTGAGGGGGCGCTCGTGACCAGGTTCTGTGTCATTCTTCTTCCCTTGTCAGGCTTCGTGGTCGCCGACTGCAAGGAGGTTGCAGTGGACTGAAAAAGCGTACATCGACGAGAGCCGGGCCGCCCAGCCTGTATGGGGACACAGGGCAACGGTGGCCGCGCCCCAGTGCGAGACAGGCTCAGACTACCGGTTCATAGACCGTAGTGCCGGGTGGTGCTCAAGGTTGTGATCACCTCGGTGCTCGTCTCCGCCCTGGGGCTCGACACCGTCGCCGCCGTGCCCCGATCACAAGGGAACTCGTCACGACGGCGTATGTCAGACCGAGCTATCCGGATCAGGTCCGGGAGAACATGGTCGGACGACGCAGCGGGGGTGGGAGAGTCCTCATGTCTCCCACCCCCGCCGGGGCTCGCCGCCTCAGGCGGGCACAGCCGGGCAGCGCGCCCGTATCAGCCCGTCAGTCCCTATCAGTCCCGGGCGGGGCGCAGGAAGACCGCACCCATCGGGGGGACCCGCAGCCGCACCGAGGCCGGGCGCCCGTTCCAGGGCAGGTCCTCGGCCTCGACCTGACCCAGGTTGCCCACGCCGGATCCACCGTACTCCTCGGAGTCGGTGTTGAGGACCTCCTCCCAGTCCCCGGAGAAGGGCAGGCCCACCCGGTAGCCCTCGTGCGGGGTCCCGGCGAAGTTAATGATGCAGACCATGAGGTCGGCCCTGCCGTCGGCGTCGGTTCCCTTGCGCAGGTAGGACAGGACGTTGTGGTCGCCGTCGCCGGCCTCGATCCACTCGAAGCCCCGGTGGGAGAAGTCCTCCGACCACAGGGCCGGCGACTTCCGGTAGAGCTGGTTGAGGTCGCTGACCAGGGCGAGCAGGCCCTGGTGGCCCGGGTCGTCCAGGATCCACCAGTCCAGGGAGCTGTCCGCGTTCCACTCGGTTCCCTGCCCGAACTCCTGGCCCATGAACAGCAGCTGCTTGCCGGGGTGGGACCACTGGTAGGCGTACAGGGCTCGCAGACCCGCCAGCTCCTGCCAGGGGTCTCCGGGCATCTTGGACAGCAGGGAGCCCTTGCCGTGGACGACCTCGTCGTGGCTCAGGGGCAGGATGAACTGCTCGGAGAAGGCGTAGACGAGGGAGAAGGTCAGCTCACCGTGGTGGTAGCGGCGGTTGACCGGGTCCTCGGAGAGATAGCGCAGGGTGTCGTTCATCCACCCCATGTTCCACTTCAGGCCGAAGCCCAGGCCCCCGTACTCGGTGGGGGCGGTCACGCCGGGCCAGGCCGTGGACTCCTCAGCGGCCATGATGATGCCGGGGTTCTTGCGGTAGGCGGTGGCGGTGGCCTCCTGCAGGAAGCTGATGGCCTCCAGGTGCTCGCGGCCGCCGAACTGGTTGGGGTGCCACTGGCCGTCCTGGCGCGAGTAGTCCAGGTAGAGCATGGAGGCCACGGCGTCGACGCGCAGGCCGTCGGCGTGGAACTCCTGGAGCCAGTACAGGGCGTTGGCGACCAGGAAGTTGCGCACCTCGTTGCGTCCGAAGTTGAACACGTAGGTGCCCCAGTCCGGGTGCTCGCCGCGCTGCGGGTCGGGGTCCTCGTAGAGCGGAGTGCCGTCGAAGCGGGCCAGGGCCCACTCGTCCTTGGGGAAGTGCGCGGGCACCCAGTCCAGGATGACACCGATGCCGGCCTGGTGGAGCTGGTCCACCAGGTAACGGAAGTCGTCCGGGGTGCCGAAGCGCGAGGTGGGCGCGTAGTAGCTGGTGACCTGGTATCCCCAGGAGCCCCCGAAGGGGTGCTCGGCCACGGGCAGGAACTCGACGTGGGTGAAGCCGGCCTCCTTGACATAGGGGACCAGCTCGTCGGCCAGACCGCGGAAGCCCAGTCCCTGGCGCCACGAGCCGACGTGGACCTCGTAGATGCTCATCGGGCCGTTGTGGGGGTCGGTGGTGGCGCGCTTGGCCATCCACTCCTGGTCCCCCCACTCGTGGAACTGGTCGGTCACCACCGAGGCGGTGGCCGGAGGGACCTCGGTGGCGCGGGCCATCGGGTCGGCCTTCTGGTGCCAGGAGCCGTCGGCGAAGCAGATCTCGAACTTGTAGCGCGCACCCACGCCGACGCCGGGGACGAAGAGCTCCCACACGCCCGAGGCGCCCAACGAGCGCATCGCGGTGGCGGTGCCGTCCCAGTAGTTGAAGTCGCCGACGACGCGCACGGCACGGGCGTTGGGGGCCCACACCGCGAAGGCGGTTCCCTCGACCTCGCCCATGGGGCCGTCGTAGTGCTTGACGTGGGCTCCCAGGACCTCCCACAGCTCCTCGTGGCGGCCCTCGGAGATGAGGTAGGTGTCCATCTCGCCCAGGGTCGGCATGTAGCGGTAGGGGTCGTCGACGGTGGTGGTCTCGTCGCCGTAGGTGACCTTGATGCGGTAGTCGGGGACCTCCTGGCCCGGCAGGACCGCGACCCACACGCCGTCCTGCTCATGGGCAGCCGGGAAGGTGCCGTCCTTGGTGACGACGACGACGTTGTCGGCCAGGTGGCGGACGGTGCGGACGGTGACGCCGTCCTCGCCCACGTGGGCCCCCAGGACCTCGTGCGGGTCGTGGTAGCGCGCGTAAGCGACGTCGGCCAGAACCCAGGGGTCCACGGGGGCGGGGGCGAGGTCGGCCGGGGCTGCGGGACTGGGGTCGTTCTCAGGTGTGTTGGCGCTCATACAGCAACTCTTCCATGCGTCGGTGATTAGTGGGTGCTTTTGGACGTCGAACCGTTGGGGATGATGGGGACAAGAGATCTCTCCGTGCTCAGCCCTCCGTGGAGTCGTTCAGGACCGACTCGATCCCTGCCACGGGGATGCTCAGCCAGTCGGGACGATTGCGGGCCTCGTAGACCGCCTCGTACAGCGCCTTGTCGAGCTCCAGGCAGGTCAGGACCGTGCGGCGCGAGTCGGTGTCCCGTCCCTCGGCCGGTGCGGCGGTCTCGGGGGCGGGCTCTTGACGCGCCTGGCGGTAGCCGTCCTCGAAGGCGGAGCGCACGGCGGGGAGCCAATCGGGGTGGGGTGCCTTGCCCACGGCGGCGGCGTAGTCGAAGGAGCGCAGCATGCCGGCCACGTCCCGGGCCGGCAGGTCGGGGTCGGAGCGCTGGGCCAGGGGGCGCAGGGGCTCGCCCTCGAAGTCCAGGACGTACCAGCGCTGCTGGCCGCCGATCTCGTGAAGCACCTGCCCCAGGTGGTAGTCGCCGTGGATGCGGGTGGCCGGCTCCAGGGCCTCGAGCGCCTCGAGCCGCTCCATGGTCTGCTCCACCTTGAGCTCCAGGGCCCGGATGTGCCCGGAGAGCTCGGGCACCTCCTCCAGCGCCCACCGGGCGCGCTTGCGCAGGGAGGCGGCGAGCTCGGTCGGCGTTGGCGGCCGGCTCGTGCCCAGGGAGGCGGCCAGGTGGTGGTGCATCTGCGCGGTCGTGCGTCCCAGATCCCGGGCCAGCTCCACGGCGCGGGCCCGCACCGGTCCGTCGACGTCGTCGGTGGAGGCCAGTGAGCAGAACAGCTCGAAGCCGTCGTCGGCGCGGGGGACGAAGCTGCAGGCCACGGCCGAGTCGGTGGACTCCTCCAGGGCGGGCTGGCCGCAGCCGCCCATGCGCGTCCAGGTCATGGTGGACCAGGCCACCGGCGTGGGCACCCGGTCCCAGCCGCTGCGGGCCAGGGCCACCGACAGCTCCACGTCGGGATTGCGCCCGTGCTCCAGGACCCGCAGGAGCTTGACGATGAGGTCACCGGTGGCGGCGTCCTGCTCCCCAAGAGCCTCGGCGGGGTCGGAAGGGGCCGGCAGGATGACGGAGGTGTTGGACTGCTCCCCGGTGGTCACCCGCAGCCTCGGCGCCCGCTGGGCGATGGCCAGGGCTCCGGCCTCGTCCAGGACGGTGCCCGCCTTCAGCGTGCTCAGGGCCCAGGCCCGCCAGAAGGCCGGGTGGTGGGCGCCGTCGACGAGCGCCACCTGCGTGGGTGACCCCTGAGAGCCGGTGGTCACCAGCAGGCCGTGGTTGCCGGGTGCCTCACCGGGGGTGGCGAAGGAGTCGAGCGCCTCGGCGGCCTCCAGGACCACCGGTACGTGCAGCAGCACGGCGCTCCGGGCGCGCCCACTGTGCCCGGTGTGCTCACCGTGCCCGCTGTCGCCCCGCGGTGCGGCTATGACAAGGTCTCGCACCCCCTCCTCCGGCTCCCAGGTTGCGATCACGCGCAGGGAGCCCAGGGGCGGTGCGGCGTCCCCCTTGAGTGGGAACCAGCGGCGCTCAAGCATCCACGGGCCCAGGGCCGCCAGGATCTCGGCATTGGTGGGCCAGGTCGACGGGGCCTGGGCGCTGCGCAGGGAGTGTGCCGGCACGGTGGCGGGCTGCGGTGCGGCGGAGATCGGTTCGTTTGGCATCAGACTTCCTCGGTCGGGTGGTTGTCGTGGTCGCCCTGGGGGGCGTCGTCGGGCTCAGTCCGGTCAACGGACAGCCAGTAGTATCCGCGCGCTCCCAGCGTCAGGGTGAGGCGGCCGCGCTCGTCAACGGGCGGGAAGGCGCAGCCCCCGAACAGATCCGTGGTGCCCCTGCCCGCCAGCTCAGGAACCTCGATCGTCACCGACCGGGGGGTGGCCGAGAGGTTGGAGACGCACAGAAGGGTCTCTGCCCCCTCCACCGGCGCCTCGTCGCAGCGCGTGTGCGCCAGGACGGCGTCATCGCTGGTGGGGCGTAGGAGGAAGTTCCCGCGACCCAGCACGGGATGGGCGCGGCGCAGGTGCAGGATCCGCCGGGTGAACTGCAGCAGCGAGTCGGGCCGGGCCATCTCAGTGGCCACCGTCAGGTGCGCGTAGCCGGGGGCCTGGATGAGCGGAAGCGTCAGGGCGCCCGGGTCGACCACTGAGGAGAAGCCCATGTTGGGGGAGTCGTCCCACTGCATGGGGGTGCGCACGGCGTCGCGGTCCTCCAGCCAGATGTTCTCGCCCATGCCGATCTCGTCGCCGTAGTAGAGACAGGGACTTCCCGGCAGCGACAGGAGCAGGGCGTAGGCCAGCTCCACCTCGGCGCGCGAGGCGTCTAGGAGTGGGGCCAGGCGGCGCCGGATCCCGATGTTGGCGCGCATGCGCTCCTCGGGGGCGTACCAGGCGTACATCTGGTCGCGCTCGGCGTCGGTGACCATCTCCAGGGTCAGCTCATCGTGATTGCGCAGGAAGGTCCCCCACTGCCCGTGGGCGGGGATGTCGGGGGTCCTCTCCAGCACCCAGCGGATGGCCTCGGCCGAGCCCTGCCGCAGTGCGTAGAAGATGCGCGGCATGACCGGGAAGTGGAAGCACATGGTGCACTCGGGCGCCTCCTCGGTGCCGAAGTACTCCACGACGTCCTCGGGCCACTGGTTGGCCTCGGCCAGCGTGATGGTCCCGGGGAACTCCCGGTCGAGCATCTCGCGGATGCCCGCGATGATCTCATGGGTGCCGGGCAGGTTCTCGCAGTTGGTGCCCTCCGACTCGGTCAGGTAGGGGACGGCGTCGAGGCGGAAGCCGTCCACCCCGGTGCGCGCCCAGAAGCGGATGACGTCGTGGATCGCCTCGATGACCGCCGGGTTGCGGTAGTTGAGGTCGGGCTGGTGGGAGAAGAAGCGGTGCCAGTAGAACTGGCCGCGCTCGACGTCGTAGGCCCAGTTGGACTCCTCGGTGTCCACGAAGATGATGCGGGCGTCGTCGTAGCCGGAGTCGTCGTCGGCCCACACGTAGAAGTCCCCGTAGGGGCCCTCGGGGTCCGAGCGGGAGGCCTGGAACCAGGGATGGGCGTCCGAGGTGTGGTTGACGACCATATCGACGACGATCCGGATCCCGCGCTGATGGGCCTGGTGGACCAGCTCGCGGAAGTCCTCCATCGTCCCGTAGCGCGGATCGATGGCCGTGTAGTCGGAGATGTCGTAGCCGCCGTCGCGGATGGGCGAGGGATAGAAGGGCGGGATCCACACGCAGTCCACACCCAGCCACGCCAGGTAGTCCAGACGGGAGATGAGCCCGCGCAGGTCACCGATCCCGTCGCCGTCGGAGTCGGCGAAGGAGCGCAGCAGCGCCTCGTAGAAGACGGCCGTGCGGAACCACTCGGGGTCCGCGCTGATGCCGGGGCGGGCCTGGGCGGGCAGGACCGGAACTCCGGGGATCGGCGGCGCGACCGTCATCGGCATGGGGATCCCGCCGCTGGGCGTGGGTATCGCCGCCATCTGGGCTGCCACCGGGGCCGTCGCCGGGGCTGGCTGAGCGAAGGGGCCGGGCTGGCCCGGCTGCATGGGCGTGACGGCGGGCGCCGCAGCCGGAACCTCGCTGCCGGTGGGCATCGGGTCCGTGCTCATAGCGGCTCCACGGAGAAGACGTGGGCGACCTGCCCGGAGAAGGGATCAAGACGCACGTAGTTCTGCCCCGACCACTCGTAGGAGTCCCCGGTGAGCACGTCGGTCACCCGCACGACCGGGCGTGAGGCGTCGACCCAGCCGGGCAGGCCCAGGGCCTCCAGGTTGAGGTAGACTTCGCCGGCCCGGGCCCCGTGCGGGTCGAGGTTGACGACGGTCAGGACGACGTCGTCCTTGCCCGTGGGGCTGTGGAAGGCGTCCACCCGCTTGGAGTAGGCGATGATCTGGTTGTCGCTGGTGGGGTGGAAGTAGATGTCCCGCAGCTGACGCAGGGCCGGGTGGGCGGCCCGGGTGGCGTTGAGACGGGTGAGCAGGTCCTCGATGCCGTTGCGGCGCGCGGCGGCGAAGTCGCGTGGCTTGTACTCGTACTTCTCGTTGTCGATCTGCTCCTCGTAGCCCGGGCGCGGGGTGGACTCGGCCAGCTCGTAGCCGGAGTAGATGCCCCAGGTCGGTGAGAGCGTGGCCGCCAGCACGGCGCGCAGCTTGAAGGCCGGCACCTTCCCGTTGGTCATGAAGGGCGTGAGGATGTCGTGCGTGGTGGGCCAGAAGGCGGGGCGCAGCAGGTGGGCGGTGTCCTTGCTGAGCTCCATCATGTACTCGATGAGCTCTTCCTTGGTGTTGCGCCAGGCGAAGTACGTGTAGGACTGGTGGAAGCCGATCATGCCCAGGGCGCGCATCATGGCCGGGCGGGTGAAGGCCTCGGCCAGGAACAGCACGTCCGGGGACTCGGCGTGGATCTCGGCGATGAGCCGCTGCCAGAAGACCAGGGGCTTGGTGTGGGGGTTGTCCACTCGGAAGATCGTCACCCCGTGGGAGATCCAGGTGCGCACGACCTCCAGGATGGCCTGGTAGATGCCCTCGGGGTCGTTGTCGAAGTTGAGCGGGTAGATGTCCTGGTACTTCTTGGGCGGGTTCTCCGCGTAGGCGATGGAGCCGTCGGCCAGGACCGTGAACCACTCGGGGTGCTCGGCCACCCACGGGTGGTCCGGGGAGCACTGGAGCGCCAGGTCCAGGGCCACCTCCATGCCCAGCTCGCGCGAGCGGGCCACCAGGGCGTCGAAGTCCTCGAAGGTGCCCAGGTCGGGGTGGATGGCGTCGTGGCCGCCGTCGGGCGAGCCGATGCCGTAGGGGGAGCCGGGATCCCCCGGCCGGGCCGTCAGGGTGTTGTTGCGGCCCTTGCGGTTGGTGGTGCCGATCGGGGAGATCGGCGTGAGGTAGAGGACGTCGAAGCCCATGGCCGCGATGCGGTCCAGGCGCTCGGCGGCGCTGCGCAGCGTCCCCGAGTGCCAGGTGCCGTCCTCACTGACCCCCGAGCCCAGTGAGCGCGGGAAGATCTCATACCAGGAGCCGGTCAGGGCGCGCTCGCGGTCCACCTGGAGGGGGTACTCGGCGGTGGGGGAGACGTGGTCGCGCAGCGGCAGACGCTCCAGGGCCGCCTTGACCGAGTCGGCCAGACCGGCCGCCAGGCGGTCGCTCACGGGGTTGGAGGGGTCGCGCATGATCCACACGGCGTCGTTGAGGGCCTTGACGCCCTCCTCGTCCCGGCCCTCGACGGCCACTGCCCGGTCCAGGACCCGGGCGCCCTCCTCGAGCATGAGCTCGACGTCGATGCCGGCCGGCACCTTGATGCCGGCGTCGTGGCTCCAGGTGGCGTACGGGTCCGACCAGCCCTCGACGCGGAAGCGCCAGTCCCCGGGGGCGTCCGGCGCCAGGGAGGCCTCGTAGCGGTCCAGGCCCGGGGCGATGTCGTGCATGCGGGCGCTGGGGCCGTCTGTGCCGTCGGGGCGCACCAGGACTGCAGTGGCTCCGTAGCGGTCGTGCCCCTCGCGGAAGACGGTGGCACGGATCGGGATGACCTCCCCGACGACGGCCTTGGCCGGCCAGCGCCCGTCCTCGACGACGGGGAAGACCTCGATGACCGGGATCCGGCCGATCAGCGAGTGCTGGGCCGGCTGCGGTCCGCTCGCCACGGTCGGTTCGGCCGATGCGGGCGCTGCATCCGTCACGGACGCTGACTCAGGCGCCTGGGCGGGCGCCTCGGTCGGTGCGGCAGCGGACTTGGAGGGACGGGTGGACTGCTTCTTGCCGGCCTTGGGCGTCGTGTTAGGAGTCACAGGGGCAAGACTACGGTGAGAAACGACCCGAGTCACATATCCGACCGCACGACGCCGATCGGCCCGGTACGCGCGTCGCGAACCGGGCCGATCGGGGCGGTTGAGCCGCGGGCTCAGTGTCCGTCTGCGGCTGTCAATGGCCTTCAGTAGTTCATGTGCATGGCGGTGCGGACGTCGTCGAGCGTCTTCGCAGCGACCTCGTTGGCCCGGGCGTTGCCCTGCCCCAGGACCTCCAGGAGGTAGTCCTCGTTGGCGGCCAGCTCGGCGCGACGGGCCCGGACGGGGGCGAAGAACTCGTTGACGGCCTCCGTGGTGACCTTCTTGAGCGTGCCGGCGCCGCCGTCGCCGATGCGCTCGGCGATCTCCTCGGGTGTGCCCGCCCCGCACAGGGAGGCCAGCATCAGCAGGTTGGAGACCTCCGGGCGTCCGGCGGGGTCGTAGGTGATGACGCGGTCGGAGTCCGTCTTGGCCTTCTTGAGGAGCTTGGCGGTCTCATCGGCACTCATGCCCAGCTCGATCGTGTTGCGGCGGGACTTGCTCATCTTCTCCCCGTCCAGGCCCAGCAGCATCGGGGCCTGGCTGAGCAGGGCCTCGGGACGGCGGAAGACCGGGTGGTCCTTAACGGCCCGCCCGTAGCGCTTGTCGAAGCGCTGGGCGATGAGCCGGGCCTGCTCCAGGTGGGGGAGCTGGTCCTTGCCGACGGGGACGAGGTTGGCCTGGCAGAAGAGAATGTCGGTGGCCTGGTGGACGGGGTAGGTGAGCAGCAGACCGCTCATGGCGCGCCCGTCGGTGGCCTCCAGCTCGGACTTCACCGTGGGGTTGCGGTGGAGCTCGGACTCGGTCACCAGGGACAGGAAGGGCAGCATCAGCTGGTTCTGGGCCGGGACCGCCGAGTGGGCGAAGATCGTCGAGCGCTGCGGGTCCACGCCCACGGCCAGGGCGTCGGTGACCAGGGACAGGACGCGTTCGCGGATGGGGCCGACGCCGTCGCGGTCGGTGATGACCTGGTAGTCGGCCACGAGGATCCAGGTGTCCACGCCCGCGTCCTGGATCGTCTTCCAGGAGTGCATGGTGCCGAAGTAGTGGCCCAGGTGCATGTTCCCTGTGGGACGCACCCCGGTGAACATCCGGTAGCGGCCGGGGTTGACGGCGATATCGGCCTCGATCTCTGCGGAGCGGGCGATCGATCGGGCCAGGGAGGCTTCATTGGTGGCGTTGGCCAGGGCCTCCTCGGCCGCGGTAGGGGTCTGAGTCATGCCCTCATCCTAGGGGGTGCGGTCACTAAGGCCTTGACGGTGGCGGCCTGGCCCGTGTCTCAGTCGTCGGCGGGCTGGGTGGCCAGGGCCCGCTCCAGCTCCTGGCGGGCCTGGGCGACGCGTTCGGCAGTGAATGAGCTGTTGTGGCCGACCAGGGCCAGCCCGTCCAGGATCTCGGCGCCGTAACGGTGCCCGTGCCCCGCGGGCACGTTCATCGCGCGCGGTAGATCAGCGCTCACCTGGAAGAAGGTGATGTAGGGCATCCAGCGCATGGTGGGGGAGCGGTCCTTGCCCGGCCGCTCCAGCAGCCAGTCGGGATTCTTCCGGATGAGCCGCGGCGACCACCACACCACCGGATCGCTCGCGTGCTGGATGTAGAGGATGCGCTGATCTCCCCAGGTCGAGTCGCCCGCGAAGGCGTTCATGTCCGCCTCGTCCTGGGCGAAGCGAATCGTCAGGCCCGCCGAGTAGGTGGGATCCACCTCCCGGGTGCCGGGATCGCGCCGCGTCACCAGATCACGCCACAGCCTTGAGGAGTTGGGCGGCCCCACCCATAGGACGCCGTCGACCGAGTCCAGGACGTCGGCCAGGTTGCTGAAGGCCGCCTCGCCGGCCAGGACCCCCATCGACTCCCCGTACAGCAGGAGCCGGGGACGGCCGGCCTCCGGAAGCGTCTTCCACCAGGAGACGACCGCAGTCACCAGTGCCTTGCCCGAGGCCCGAGCCTTGTCCGTATCGGCGATGAACTGCACACCCGAGGGCAGGTAGGAGTACTGGGCGGCGGCGATGGCCGTGTCGCCGTCGTACAGCACCTCCAGGGACAGGGCCGCCACCGGGTCCACCCAGCCGGTCCCCGTCGTCGGGGCGATCATGATCGCCGAGCGGGTGGCCGCCCCGGTGCGTTTGAGCTCCTCGACCACCAGCGCGGCACGTGCCTCGTCACTGCCGGCGCTCTCCAACCCTGCGTAGACGCGGATCGGCTCACTGGCAGGCCGGGAGGTCACCTCCTCAAGGCCCTGGGCGCTCAGACCCCGGCCCACAAAGCGCTTGCCATAGGCTCCCAGGGTCTCCCAGCCCACCAGCGAATTCGGAGAGCCCGAGCGCTCGGCCGCCGTCGGCCGCGGCGTCGAGGGCGGATCGGCGCTGTTGCGCACGGAGAAGGCCGACTCCGCACCCCGGATGATGACGCCCGGGATCGCCTGGTTGACCAACGCGAAAACCAGCACCAGCACCATGATCCAGGAGAACCCGGACCGCACCGGCAACGGCAGCCGCTGGGGCAGGTGACGGCGCAGCCAGGTCTCCAGACGCAGGAAGCCGCGTCCCACCATCACCAGGGCCATCCAGATGCCGAAGCCCACCGGGAACACCGTCAGGTACTGCGCCGGCGTGTAGGCGCGGGAGTCGGTCAGCGCGGCGACCTGCTGCTGCCAGTGGACCGCCCGCAGCAGGATCACATTGAGTCCCAGGACGACCGTGACGCTCAGCGCGACCTCCACACGCCGCCTCCACCGGGGCACCCAGGACGGCAGGCGCTGACCACTGGTCTCCCACAGGACCCGCACCACTGTGCTCACCCAGGTGCGCCAGTTCCACGACAGCCAGACGCCCACGAGGTAGCCGGTCGCCGCGCACAGCCCGCAGGCCACCCCCTGGAAGAGGATGTCGCGGGGGATGAGGGAGGGCGTCAGGGCCAGGACGAAGAAGACCGAGCCCAGGACCATCCCGGCAGGATCAGGGCGCAGGCGGTCCCAGGCGCATTCAACAGGAGGAGGAAGAGCCGGCATCGGGCACCAGCCTATGACTAGACCCAGCCTCAGTGAGCCGCGACCTGTCCACTGCGTTCAGCCTGGGCGCCCGCCGTCAGGCTCTCCAGGGGCTCGCCGGAGAAGTAGACCCGCAGGGACAGCGGCTCCAGCATCGTCGTGTCTCCCGGACGGTCCTGATGGCATTCCGTGAGGTCCTCGTTGGTGTGACCGGCCGGGATGCCGGCTGCAGCCTTGACCGCCTTCACCTCGCCCGAGCCATCGGTCTCGACGACGACGTCGGCCTCTATGTCCTGCGGGCTACGGCTGACGCGGCGCGCCTGGGAGAAGGGAGCCGTGTGGGGCTGGGGGACCGCCCAGGTCGAGTCCCAGGCCAGGTGCCAGTCGGTGCCGCGGCCCTCGGGCAGGACGACGTCGACCTGGTCCAGGGCGCCGTTGATGACCACGAGCATGTCGTCATCGTTCCAAGGCTGCCCCGAGCGCAGCATCTGGACCACCCGGGTGTGCGGATCGTGCCAGGAGTCCCCGTCCATCGGGACGGCGTCAACTCGGTACCAGGCCAGGTCCGGGATGATGTCGCCCTCGAGGACCTGCCCGGTGGCGAAGCGCGAGGGGCGCACCACCGGGTGGGTCTGGCGCAGGTGAATGAGGAAGCGAGTCGTGGCGACCAGGTCGCGCTGCCAGACCTCGAGGTTCCAGTCGACCCAGGAGAGCACCGAGTCCTGGCAGTAGCAGTTGTTGTTGCCCTGCTGGGTGCGGCCTATCTCGTCGCCGCCCAGCAGCATGGGGGTCCCGGCGCTCAGCAGCATCGTGGCCAGCAGGTTGCGCATGGAGCGACGGCGCAGCACCTCGATCGGCCCGCCGTTGATCCCCTCGACGACGTTGCCCTCGAAACCGTGGTTCCAGGAGCGGTTGTTGGAGGTGCCATCGCGGTTGTCCTCCTTGTTGGCCAGGTTGTGCTTGTGGTCGTAGACCACCAGGTCGCGCAGGGTGAAGCCGTCGTGTGCTGCGACGAAGTTGACCGAGCCCAGGGGGCCGCGCCCACCAGGGAACTCCCCGTGGCTGAACAGGTCCGCGCTGCCCGACAGGCGCGTGGCCAGATCGCGCAGGTCCGAGCCCAGGCGCCCCTTGGAGATCTCCGAGGCGTCGTGAAGCCAGAAGGAGCGGGTGGTGTCGCGGAAGTGATCGTTCCAGTCCTGAAAGGGCTCGGGGAACTGACCGGTGCGCCAACCGCCGGGTCCCACGTCCCACGGCTCGCTGATGAGTTTGACGGTGCTGAGCACCGGGTCGGTGGCGATTGCTGTGAGCAGCGGGTGGCGTGGCGAGAACTCCGCGGCATGACGCCCCAGCGTGGTGGCCAGGTCGAAGCGGAAGCCGTCCACACCGACCTCGGTGACCCAGTATCGCAACGAGTCCAGGACCATCCGGATCGCCCCCGTAGCACGGAAGTCCACCGTGTTGCCCGTGCCGGTGACGTCCATGTACTGCGCCGGAAGGTAGGGGGCGTGCAGGTAGTAGTCCAGGTTGTCCAGGCCGCGCAGGCTCAAGGAGGGGCCGTCGACCCCGCCCTCACAGGTGTGGTTGTAGACGACGTCGAGCACGACCTCCAGACCGGCCTCGTGGAGCATGGAGATCATGCCGCGCACCTCGTCCAGGACGGCCTGCGGGCCGGCTGCGCGCGCTGCGGCCGTGGCGTAGGCGGGCTCCGGCGCGAAGTAGCTCAGTGTGGAGTAGCCCCAGTAGTTGGTCAGCTCCCGCTTGGTCAGAAAGGGCTCGGTCACCGAGGCGTGGATCGGCAGCAGCTCGATCGTGGTGACCCCCAGGCCCTTGAGGTGCTCGACCGTCACCGAGTGGGCCAGGCCCGCATAGGTGCCGCGCAGCTCCTCGGGCACTCCGGGCAGCTTGTAGGTCAGGCCCTTGACGTGGGCCTCATAGATGATGGTGCGCTCGCGGGGCACATGCGGGCCCGGCACCACCGGAAACGTGTTCCCGGTGATGACGCCGACGACGGTGTGGCCCGCCGAGTCCAGGTGGGAGGGCTGCCACGGCTCGGCCGCGGGAACCAGGTCATCAGTGACCTCGTGGGCGTAGACGGCCGGGCCCAGATCCACCTGTCCGTCCAGGGCGCGGGCGTAGGGATCCAGCAGCAGCTTGCGGGGGTTGTAGAGCAGGCCCTCGTGGGGGTTCCAGGGCCCGTGGGCGCGGTAGCCGTAGCGCTGACCGGCGCCGATGCCGGGGACGTGGGCGCTCCAGACGCCGCGCTGAGGGCCGTGCATCCCGATCCGGGTCTCCTCCGCCACCGCGCCGTCGGCGCCCATCGTCAGCAGGCACAGGTCCATGGCCGTGGCATGCGGGGCGTGAACGGCGAAGTCCGCGCCGTCACCGGCGAGAGCGACGCCCAGTCCGTGGTTGGGAGCTGCTGGCAGCTCGGCGCGCGGTGCTGGAGCGGGCTCTGGCGTCGAAGGCATGGGTACATTGTCCTAGCGGCTGCTGGTCGCTACCACTTGAGGGGCAGTGAGGTCTCACTCGTGCGAGTGCGCCGCGTCGCGTTTACCAGTCGTGCCGATGTGACAGGGCCGGTGCCATGCCGGTGCCATCGACGCGCTGACACCGTGTCAGGGTGACTCAGCGCTCAGTGGCGAGATGCTGCTGTTATGGCAACCTTGAGCCCATGAGAATCGTGGTCTGCATCAAGCACGTTCCCGACGTGCAGTCCGAGCGCCGCCTTGAGGACGGCCGGCTCGTGCGCGGTGAGGAGGACGTCCTCAACGAGCTCGACGAGAACGCCGTCGAGGCCGCCGTCACCCTGGCCGAGGAGGCCGACGGCGAGGTCATCGCCCTGACCATGGGACCCGAGGACTCCGAGGACGGGGTGCGCCGCGCCCTCCAGATGGGAGCCGACTCCGGGATCGTCGTGGCCGACGACGCCCTGGCCGGAGCCGACGTCGTCACCACCGCCCGGGTCCTGGCTGCCGCGATCGAGCGCATCGGTGAGGTCGACCTGGTCGTGACCGGCATGGCCTCCCTGGACGCCATGACCTCCATGCTGCCCGGCGCCCTGGCCGCCGCCCTGCACCTGCCGGCCCTGACCCTGGCCAACCGGCTCGAGGTCGACGGCGGCGCCGTGACCGTCACCCGCACCGTGGGCACCGTCCGCGAGGTCGTCAGCGCCCCGCTGCCCGCCCTCGTCAGCGTCACCGACCAGGCCAACGAGCCCCGCTACCCCAACTTCGCCGCCATGCGAGCCGCGAAGAAGAAGCCCGTCGACTTCTGGGACGCCTCCGAGCTCGGCCTTGAGGTCACCGAGCCGGCCGTAAGAATCATCGACGACGAGGCCCGACCCGCCCGCGAGGCCGGCATCATCCGCACCGACGCCGGGGAGGCGGGCCGTGAGCTCGCCGCCTGGCTCGTGGAGAACAAGCTCGTCTGACGGTGAGCCGCAGCGCCCGCCCACTTTCCTCGACACCGCCCTCAGTCAGGGCGCATGAGTTGGGCGCGCTGCCCCACCCGCCTCACACCACCCGCGAAAGAAGCTGATTCCCATGCTCGATGCCCCCCTCCTCGTCCTCGTCGACCTCGAGACCACCGAGGCGGCGCCCGTCCCCACCGGCCCCAGCCTGGAGCTGCTCACCGCCGCTCGGGACCTGACCAGTGGCGGCGTCGTCGCCCTGGCCCTTCAGCCCCTGGATGATGCAGTCTCCGCGTCCCTGGCCGGCGCTGGAGCCACCCGCCTGCTGACCGCCGACCTGGGCGAGTCGGCCCACCTGCCCGCCGCCGCGGCCGACGCCGTCGTGGCGGCTGTCGGCACCGTCCAGCCCGCCGCGGTCCTGGTCGTCTCCGACTACCGCGGCAAGGAGCTGGCCGGGCGGGCCGCCGTCCTGCTCGGCTCGGCCTGCGTCTCCGACGCCACCGCCCTGGAGGCGGCCGGTGCGGGGAGCGACTCCGTACTGCGCGCCTCCAAGTTGGTCCTGTCGGGCTCCTGGTCCACTACCGTCGCCGTCGGCTCGGCCGGCGGAGCCCCGATCATCGCCGTGCGCCCCGGGATCACCGAGGTCGCCGCAGCCGACGGCGCAGCGTTGACCGCCGAGCCCCTCGAGGTGCCCGTCAGCGCCGAGGCCGCCGCCGTGCGCCTCGTCTCGCGCGAGGCCGCCTCCGTCGCCACCGGCCCGGCCCTGACCGAGGCCCGCACCGTTGTCGTGGGCGGCCGCGGCGTGGACGGCGACTTCGACCTGGTCCGCTCCCTGGCCGAGCCGCTCGACGCCGCCGTCGGCGCCACCCGCGTCGCCTGCGACGAGGGCTGGATCGAGCGCAGCGCCCAGATCGGCCAGACCGGCGAGACCATCTCCCCGCGGCTGTACATCGGCCTGGGCGTCTCCGGCGCCGTCCACCACACCAGCGGCATCCAGGGCGCCGGGACCGTCGTGGCGATCTGCGACGACTCCGAGGCCCCCATCTTCGAGATGGCCGACTTCGGCGTTGTTGGCGACGTCACCGACGTCGTGCCCCAGCTGGTCGAGGAGCTCGCCAAGTTGCGCGGCTGAGCGGCTTCTCCCATAACAATGCGGGGGTGCACCGTCTCATCGGCGGTGCACCCCCACAACGCTCACGGGGCGTCAGCTGCTCCGGTGTCCCAGTCCGGTGACCTTGAAGCCCTCCTCACTTGGAGTGATGATGAGCCAGGCCCCGTACTCGAGCTGGGAGGTGCGGGTGGGAACAGGCTGCATCCAGGGCTTGGACTGATCCTCCGAGGTGATCGGGCAGAGGATCGACCCCGGCGCCAGGTCCTCAGCGATCACCATTGACGCGAACGTCGAGTTCTTGGGGCCCGCCAGCATGCAGGTGGCCACCTTGCCTCCCTTGGGCAGGTAGGCGCTGCGTGCTGTGGCGTCACCTGCCTGCGTGGAGCCGGCCGGCTGATCCAGGGAGGAGAGCACCGCGGGGTCGACCTGGTCGGTGACCTTGTTGTCCTCCTTGGCGGCCAAGGCGTCGTAGACGGTCTGAACCTTGACCAGCGACGGGCGGTGGATGTCCTGGGTCGGAAGGTGGTAAACGACGTCGAACAGCTCCAGGGAGTCACCGTCCCACTGAGCGGCGACAACGGCTGTTCCCGAACCGGTGCAGGCCTTGCAGTCCATGTCTCCGGCGACCATGAACTGAGGCATGTTGAAGAGCGCGGTTCCGCCCACGACGCGCAGGTTCTCCATATGCGTTGCCGGGGTGTAACCGATCTCGTTGGCGCCCTCCATGATGAGGGAACCGACCATCTGCTTGTCCCCGTCGTAGGCGGCCATGACGTCGAAGGCCGCAGGGGTGCCGCTGTTGCACTCCAGAACCGCGACCGTCACCGGGGAGGAGCCGAAGAATCCCGGTTGCGCCTCCTTCAGCGCGACGGTGGAGTTGCTTCCGCCAAGACCGTTGGCCCCCGCCCCGGTTGCGGTTCCATCGGAGAAGGTGACGCCGGTCTTCTCATCCTTCATCTTCTCGGCCACCTGCGCCTTCGTTGTGCCTCGGACCACGGAGGCGAATCCGTCCGCACAGACGGTCGGGATGTCGAGGGTGGCGCTGCCCAGGTCCTCAAGGCTGGGAGCGGGCGTGGCCGTGGAGGTCGGGGTCGAGGTCGGCAGCGCCGTGGTGCGGGTCGAGCTCGAGCCGGAGTCGAAGGCCAGGACTGACGTCGTCGAGCCGTTGAAGACCACGACGTAGCCGTCACCGGCCGCCCAGGAGGTCACCGGGGAGGAGACCTGCCAGATCGCGGTGCCGTCGATCGGGTCGAGGGCGCGCAGCGAGTCGGGGTGGGCCATGACGATGGCGCCCTTGCTCATCTGCCAGCGTGGCGGTGTATCGCTTCCCAGGCCGTTGAGGGCGCCCGCACCATCGGGCAGCTTGTTCGACCACAGCACGGTGCTGCCATCGAGGGCGGCCACACTGACTCCGTCGCTGACGACCCAGACCTCGCGGCTCGACGGCAGTTTGACGCCGACGATCTTGCGGGGTGCCTCAACCCTGGCCGCCCATACCGGCTTGGTGCCGTCGAGGGTCAGTCCGGAGACCTTGTCCTTGTTGACGCTCACGGTGCCGTCCTCGCTGACGGACAGCGGCACGTCGGCAGTGGGCGCGTGACCCAGTCGCACCGAGGTGGGTGCTGATGACGAGGTCGGGGCATCCGATGCCGAAGGTGCGACGGAGCCGGTGGAGGAGGTCGTCGTGGAGGCATCGGGAGACGGGACGGTGGATGCGGTGGAGGAGGCCTCCGAGGCGCGCTCAGGAGAAGCATCAGCGGACGGTGCTGTCGATGAGGTCGGATCACCGGCCGACGCGCGGGAGTCGCCCGGCTCCTGCGAGGGGGAGGTCGTGAGCTCGGCGGCCGAGAACGTTGACGGCTTGGCGGGGCTGTTGATCCCGGAGGCCAGGTCGATGCTGATCCGCTCTCCGCAGTCGAGGGTCTTGGTGCTCATCGTGCAGTTGAGGTTCTGTCCCGCCAGCTCGTCGGGGACGGGGGCCTGCCAGGCGGCGTGGGAGGCCGAGGAACTCAGGCTCAGGGCCACCAGGGTCTCGCGGCGGTCCGCGATCACCCGCAGGATCATCAGCTGCTTGTTGACCAGGGCCGTTGTGCCGCTGGAGTCGAAAGAACCCGACGTGGGCTCCTGGCCGAGGTTGGACAGGTCCTGCTGCGCCTTGAGGATCGGGGCCTTGACCAATGAGAGCGGGTCGGAGCCGCGCGTCAGCGCCCAGAGGCCTCCTGTGCCGAGCGCGAGAACCAGGGCGATGACGACGCCGAGGATGATCAGACGTCCCTTGCCGCGTCGTGCGGGCGTTGGTGGAGCGATGGGAACGGAGCCGGCTCCAGAAGGTGTGGTTGGGGATGGGGATTCAGGGGAGTGGGATGTGGGTGAAGGAGATTCGGAAGACGGAGACATGGGCACAGCGTAGAAGGAAACGAGCCGAACGAAAGGCGAAATAGATGATCGATCAACTGGTGGATATTCAGCAATCACTTTTCTTGGTAATTCTCAGGGGAATATTTGTTCTTTTTTGTTTCTCGGCTCGGAGGGCGTCTGCTGCTCGTGCGGCTGCATGTCGCGTGCGCTCGAGTCGGTGCGGCAGGTCGGGGGTGATCCGACTTGACGTCGCTATCCGTCTGTGTCACTGTATTAGTGCAGTAATACAGACGGTCTGATGAGGTCGCCTGTGCTGCGCTCATGAGCAGTACCCGTCCCCGAGCACCAGGAGAGCCATGGATCTCGACGACTCCCGTCCGATCTGGGTCCAGCTGGCCGATGACTTCCGCCGTCGGATCGTCTCCGGCCAGTGGCCCCCGGGCTCCAAGATCCCCAGCGTGCGCGAGCTCGCTGCGGACACCGGAGTCAACCCCAACACCGTCCAGCGAGCACTGGGCGCGCTGGACGGTGAGGGGCTCACCGCAACAGAACGCACCGCCGGACGCTTCGTCACCACGAGGGCGAGCACCATCGACTCTGTTCGTCGGAGCCTGGCCTCGGGGGCCACGGACGCCTACATCGACACCCTCACCGCCATCGGCATGGACCTGGACCAAACCACGGCGCTCCTCACCGAGCGCTGGTGGGCTCCGGACCGCCAGGGCCGCCAGACAACAGGAGATGCGTCATGAGCGCACAGACCCTCAGCAAACCCACCACTATTCCCTCTCTCGACGGCGCCGAACCACTCGTTGTCGTCGAGAACCTCACCAAGACCTTCCAGGGGCGGCCCGCGCTGGACTGGCTGAGCCTCGAGCTCCCGCCCGGGCGGATCGTCGGCCTCATGGGCTCCAACGGATCGGGCAAGACCACCCTGCTCAAGATCCTGGCCGGAGTCCTGGCCGACTACGACGGCCGGGTCCGAATCGCCGGGCACGATCCCGGGCCCGAGTCCAAGGCGCTCGTCTCCTTCCTGCCGGATACGAACTTCCTGGCCACCAACCTGACCGTCCCGGCCGCCATCGCCCAGTACCGGCGGTTCTTCGCGGACTTCGACTCAGGCAAGGCCGCCGAGCTCGTGCGCTTCTTCAACCTGCCGACCGACCGCACCCTGAAGGAGATGAGCAAGGGCATGGGGGAGAAGCTGCGCGTCAGCCTGGCCATGTCGCGCCGGGCCCGCGTCTACCTCCTCGATGAGCCCATCTCCGGCGTCGATCCCGCCGCCCGCGACGTCATCCTCAGCGGCATTCTGCGCGACTTCGACTCCGAGGCGCTCATGCTCATCTCCACCCACCTCATTGCCGATGTCGAGTCCATCATCGACTCCGTCGTCTTCCTCAAGGACGGCCGTCTGCTGCTGGCAGGCGACGCCGACGATCTGCGCCAGGACCGCGGTATGAGCCTGGACGCCCTGTTCCGGAAGGAGTACCGCTGATGTTCGCCACACTACTCAGGGAAGAGGTCCGTACCCAGGCTCGGCGCAATGCCGGAGCCGTGGGGATCGTGGCGGTCATCGCCGTCGGCTTCACGCTCCTGAGCCTGCTCGACCTTCCCGCGGTCTCCTCGCTGCTGCTTGCGGGCGCGTTGGCGGCTCTCGGGGCCATGCCCGCCGTCGTGAGCGTCCAGGTCGGTATCGAGTACTGGGCCTCCATGTACGGTGCCCGCGGCTACCTCACCATGAGCCTGCCGGTGAGGGGGCGCGTGATCTTCGCTGCCAAGACGCTGTACGCCGTCATCGCCGGGCTGGTGTCGGCCGCGGTGGCCGCGCTCCTCGGCGTCGGCTGGCTCGCTACCTACGTGCACCTGCGCGGTACCACGCTGGAGGAGCTTCTTCAGGCGGTACGTCAGATGATCAGCATGGTGGGAGCCGGCATACTCGTCTTCTACGGGCTGGCCGTGGTTGGGGGCGCCGTCGTGACGATCATCGAGGTCGCAGCGGTGATGAGCATTGGAGCGCAGGGTCGCTGGAACCGCCTCGGCTTCGGGGCGCCCGCAGTCGGCTTCGTCATTCTCTACGCGGTCAACCAGATCGTGTCTCTGGTCGCCGCGCTGCTGCTGCCGCTGTCGCTGGATCTGACCAGCGGGCGGATCGTCACACGCATGATGCTTCCGCAGTTCATCGAGGCCGTCCAATTGGACCAGGAACCGCAACTGGTGGGAATCGGTTCCGTCGTGGTGGCGCCGATCCTGGCCGCGATCCTGGCCTGGTGGGCGGTGCGCGCGATCGAGCGGCACACCTGCCTGCGCTGAACAGGGGCTGCAGGAGCCCGGTGCCCGGGCGCCCGGGGTGCGGTGACTATGCCGTGGCCCCGGGCGTCGCTGTATCGCCGGTCTTGGGCGCGGCCGCGTCGAAGGCGGCAGCGACGACGTCGGCATAGTCGGCCGGGTTCACCAGGGCGATTCCATGGGTGCGGTCCGCCAGAAGGAGCAGGTTGTCCCCCGGGGCCAGGTCGAAGATGTCCCGGACCTCCTTGGGGATGACGATCTGCGACTTGGGACCGAGCTTGACGGTGGCGATGTAGCGCTCCGGATCCTGGGCGGGGAGATCAGGCGGGGAGCCGGGCTGTGTGTCCGACGGAGAATCGGCGGGCGTCTCGGCTGGCATGCTGGAGGATCCCTTTCCTGCTGGTTCTGCTGGGCGCCGGGGGTGTCTCAACCCTAGCCCTTTTGCGCAGCGACGGCGCGACGGGAAACCGAGGATTGGAGCCTGATTTCAGGCGACGGCACGACTGGGGGCCTGCGCGGAGGCGACGGTCGCCTGGGCGAGGACCTGGTCGCCGTCGGCGCCTCCGTAGATGACCAGGCTCTGGCCGGCGGCGACGCCTCGTAAGGGGGCGGCCAGCTCGGCGTGCAGGAGGCCCTGTGCCTCATCAACGCGGACTTGCGCCGGGACCGGGCGACCGTGGGCGCGCACCTGGACACCGGCCTCCTGCCAGCCGACGGCGGGGGAGCCTCCGAGGTCGGAGTTGTCGCCAGTCAGACCACCGGCGAGCGGCTCGGGATCGGCCAGCAGGACGAGTCCGTCACCGTCGACCGTGGTGCGGCTGAGCAGCTCCTCGGGGCCGACGACGACCTCATTGGTGGCCGGGCGGGTCTCGATGACGTAGCGCGGACGTCCGTCGTCCGCCGGGCGGGACAGGCCCAGGCCCTTGCGCTGACCGACGGTGAAGCCGAAGTAGCCCTGGTGGGTTCCCAGCACCTCGCCGTCGGGCGAGACCATGGAGCCCTCGTGGGCGCCGAGCGAGCGGGTGAGGAAACCGCGCGTGTCGCCGTCGGCCACGAAGCAGATGTCGTAGGAGTCCGGCTTGGAGGCCACCGGCAGGCCGCGGGCCTCGGCCTCGGCGCGCACCTGCGCCTTGGAGGGCGCGTCGCCCAGCGGGAAGAGAGCCCGGGCCAGCCCCTCGCGGCCGGAGACCGCCAGGACGTAGGACTGGTCCTTGGCGGTGTCGACGGCGCGGCGCAGTATGAGGCCGTTGGTGTCCCCGGGGCGGCCGGAGGATGCGCCGCCGCTCAGGCGCGCGTAGTGTCCGGTGGCGACGGCGTCGAAGCCCAGGGCCAGACCGCGCTCCAGGAGGGCGTCGAACTTGACGCGCTCGTTGCAGCGCACGCACGGGTTGGGGGTGCGCCCGGCGCGGTACTCATCGAGGAAGTCGGCCACGACGCGCTCCTCGAACTCCTCGGACAGGTCCCACACGTAGAAGGGGATGCCCAGGATCTGGGCGGCCCAGCGGGCGTCGGCGGAGTCCTCGATGGAGCAGCAGCCGCGTGAGCCCGTGCGGGTCTGGGCGCGGTTGCGGGTCAGGGCCATGTGAACGCCCACGACCTCGTGGCCGGCGTCGACGGCGCGCGCCGCGGCGACGGCGGAGTCGACTCCGCCGGACAGGGCGGCCAGGACGCGCACGAGGGTCTCCTTCAGGCAGGCGGGTAGCTGTTGCTACAGCCGTGGCAGGCTACCGCAGGTCGACCGCGACGGGGCAACCGGGAGAATCCAGGAGACGTTGTGGTTCCCGGCATAGGGTGATACCGAGGAAGGAGCGGTCATGACTGACGAGTACACTACTGATGCCCGCAGTTTCGCCCAGCCCTTGCGCGATCAGTGCCGATGCTCGGCGTTCTTCATTATCCGTCGAGGAGCACAAACGTGTTCCCAGCATGGTGGGCGGACACGAGGCGGTAGAGCCCGAACATGTTCCAGCAGTGCCTGGACAACGGCATCATGCCGTTCATCGTGCTCGACTCGAAGGCCTTCTACTACCGGGGCCTGAGCGAGTACGAGCAGGAGCCGGGATTCCTGCGAGAGACCTTCAGATCCCTCCAGGACGACTACGATCGCTTCGCCAGACTCGTTGAGGTAGTGGGCACGAGGAGTGAAGGGTTATTGCTCCGGGGGTAGTTGTCCGTGTCAGAGTTTTCATGCCTGTTCGTTCACGAAGGAGCTGCAATGTCTGATATCTGGTTATTTTTCTTGGCCATTACTGCCATGCTGCTGCTCGTCTGGAGGCTGGCAAACGGCCATGAGCGCCCGATGACGAAGCGTGAGCAGGAACGAATGTTCTTCCGACAGGCTTACGGTCTGTCGATCGATCGCATGCTCTCGGAGACCCCGCTGGATCGTGCCGAGGTGCGGCGCCTGCGCGACTCCGGGAGAGGAGTCGGGCGTGCGCGCGCCATCAGTTACGTACGAAAATGGGACCCCGTCCCTCAGGAGATCGCCGCTCAGTTCGTCGATCGCGTGTGAGCCCCCGGACCCGTGAACAGATAGTCGGCCGAATGGCGCCGTTGCGCTGCTGTTGAGGGCCGATCAACGGGTGGCGAACTCGTCACCGGCACGAATGAGGTCTCTGAGCCAACCGCTCTGCGCGGCCTCCATCGTCTTGACGACGACGTGGTGGTTCCACTTGTTCGCGCTGATCTGGCCGACGCGATGGAAGCGCTGATCCTCCAGGGGCGGTCTCTTCGTTGTTCTCCTGCATGGAAGAACGTCGGGATCCCGAGATACGGAGGGCGGGGTCTACATTTCCCCGGTCGTCGGTAACCGAGCGTACCCGTGTGGGCCTGACTGATTGTCAGGCTACTGTGACTGCTGGCGCTGCAGCGGAATCCTCCGCCACCAGGTGATGCTGCGCCACGCCCACTCCAGGGGGCCGTAGGCGAACCGGGAGAGCCAAAGACGGCAGAACACCCATTGGATAGGCAGAACCGTGGCAGCGACAATGAGGCCGGGGATGACGTCGTGGGTGGAGCGTGAATCGAGCAGCACTCCCGCCGGTACCATGACGAAGGAAGCGGTGACGTAGCAGGTCAGCGCCATGCGGCCCAGGGGCTCGAATACCGCGCTCAGGGCCCGCCGCACCGGGGTGCGCCAGAGCAGCGCCAGAAGGGAGATGTAGAGGCAGGCCATGAGGCCACCGGCAATACCTCCTGGCGTGGAGAACCTGGGATCACCGCCCTCGGCGGCCTGCCAGGGGATCGCGGCCGCGCTGGCGGCTGCGAATACGAGCGTCGCCGCCCCGATCCGACGGTCGGCGTGCTCGAGCCGTGCCGGAAGGCCGTAGGCCTGGGCCGCCGATCCCAGAAGGAACAGCCCGGGCAGCGATAGTGCCCCTCCTCCTGTGAATGCGTAGGCGCCGACCGTCGCCAGCAGACCGAGTACCAGACGCACGGAGCGCGGGACCTTGAGGGCGAATGGCAGGAGGATGGCTCCCGCAACCGCGTAGTCGCGCAGGATCTCACCGGGATAGAGGATCGAGTGGAGTAGCCCAATCACCAAAAGCGCGGCCAGGCGGCGCAGCAGGATTTTCCAGGCGGGGGCGCCCCGGCGGATCGCGGAATCGATGACGAACCCCATGCTCATTCCGAACATGAAGGAGAAGATCGGTACGAAGCGGGTCGCCACCAGGAAGTTCAGGACGTTCTCCGCCAACGGGACGGCTTGGAAGGGCTGGACCGGGGTGTCATACCCCAGGCACATGAGATCGGCGGCATTGACGAGGAGAATGCCCACGATGGCGAAGCCGCGTAAGGAATCAAGGAAATGGAATCGGGTGCTGGTGCTCATGGAATCGACCGTAGAGCCCGACGGAGGTCATCGTGTCCGGTGGGGGCCAGTTTCCACCCGAGGTTGGAAGGTATGAGATCGATTTCCAACTGGGGGACGTGCAGCCGGTGCGTCTCATTCACCCACGCGCACGAGCCCGCTCTCGTAGGCCAGCACAATGAGCTGGGCACGGTCCCGCAGTTCCAGCTTGTGCAGGATTCGATTGAGATGGGACTTGACCGTCGACTCGGCCAGGACGAGGTGCTGCGCGATCTCGGCGTTGCTCATCGCGCGTCCCACCAGGGTGACGATCTCCTTCTCCCGATCAGTCAGTGCACCGATGGAGCCGACGTAGGTTGAGACAGCATCGTGCTCCGAGGAACCACCGGGAGTACTGGGAACAATAGGGGGTAACCATCGATTCAGCAACCGGCGTGTGGCCGATGGCGCCACCACCGAGTCTCCTCGGGCCACGGCGCGGATCCCGGCCAAGAGCTCGGGCGCCGTCGTGTCCTTGAGCAGGAATCCCGAGGCTCCGGCCCGCATTGCTGCCACGAGATAGTCGTCCAAGTCGAAGGTGGTCAGGATGAGCACCTTGAGGTCGGGGCCGGTACCCAGAACTGCACGAGTGGCGGAGATGCCGTCCAAGGTGGGCATCCTGATATCCATGAGGACGATATCGGGGTGAGTGGCCTTGACCATGTCCAGCGCGCCGACGCCGTCGGAGGCCTGACCGACCACACACATGTCCTTCTGGGCATCGAGAATCATACGGAAGCCGGAACGGACCAGGTCCTGATCGTCCACCAGCGCGATGCGCAGTGGTCGGGTCATATCAGCTCACCTCCGAGAATGTGAACGTCGACTGCGAGGCTTCGGTGGGAATACGGGCACGCACGATGAATCCCCCATCGGGGTCGGGGCCCGCCTGAAGGGACCCTCCGACCGCTGCCAGGCGTTGGCGCAGGTTCACCAGCCCCTGGCCTCCGCCGGTGACTGCCGGTATCGCCTCAGGCGAGAGGTGAATGCCGACCAGCGGGGGAGAGGTCCCACTACTGGCCGTGCCGGGGTGATCGGTAATGGTCAGGACCACGTCCTTGTTGGGCGCGTTGTCACGGTACTCCAGCCTTACCTCGGCCGTGGCGGCCTTCGCGTGCTTGAGTATGTTGGTCAAGGACTCCTGCGCTGTCCGGTAGAGGGCGAGCTGCGCCTGCGCGCTGAGCAGACTGTGGTCTCCCGTCTGCTCGTCCTCACTGATCATCCGGTCGTCCACTGACAGGGTGACTGGCAGTCCGGTCGCGCGGACGTCGTCAACGAGTTCGGGAAGATCGGCGATCCTCGGGACTGGGTGCAGCGGTTTCTCAGTGATTGGAGAGGCGGGTCGGGCACCGTCAGGCTCAGCGGAATCCGCAATGCCTGGTGGTCCTCCCGGTTGTGGAGGGGAGGCTAGGGTCTGGGTGAGACCGCGGGTGTCGGCCAGCGCCGAGCGCGCTGTCGCCCGGATCTGCCCGAGCGCCTGGGCCGCTTGTTCCAGTCGCTCCGTGGCTGAAACATCGATGTCCTCCGAGCCGGTCGCCAGGTAGTGACCCGCTTCGGCCTGCACGGCGATCAGCGCCAGGGAGTGTCCGACAACATCGTGAACCTCCCGGGCGATCTCGTTGCGCAGTGCGGCGTCGTGCGCCGCCTGGCGCTGCTTCTCCGTGGCCAGACGGCTGGCCCTCAGCTGGCGGCGTTGCGTCATCAAGCTGCCCAGGCCCCAGGAGACGGCGGCGATGCACAGCTGCGCGAAGATCGCCTGTGCCATGTCCTGAGCCCACAGGGAGGTTGGGACGATGCCCAGTTCATCCTGGTTCCAGTCCCATGCGCCCAGTGCCGCGCCGACGACGACGGCCGCCGCCCATGCAGGTGTGAACTCGCGTCTACCCCACCGACCGACCGCGTAGAAGGACACGGTGGCCGCGAGGTCCGCTGGAACCGGGGAATCGACGACGCCCAGCTGAAGTGCGCACAGGACAAGGTGGGCGCCGAGGACGGCATCGGAGTGCTCGCGGCACCAGCGCAGGACGATGAAGGCCAGGGCTGCGCCCGCTGTGATGCCCCAGGAACCGGTGACGGACCAGGTGCCCGCGATCGAGACAAGTCCCAGGGCTACGGCGCCCAGGACCTGCGCGCAGCGGATCACAACGCGTTTGTTCTGCCTGAGCATGTCCCCACTATGACAGAGAGCACCGGCCTGTTTTGCGCTTTCTCCAGGACGATGACAGCGACCGCCTCCTCAGGCTCGTCAAGAGGCTATTGGAGGCAAGAGGGCTGGATGCCTCAAAGAGGGGAACGGATGCCCGGATAATCACCCTTCACGATGCAGCCTGTGCGTCACCTTCCAGGCGTGTCCGGCACTCTCCAGGGCGGCGGGCAGGGCGGTGAGTAGGCGCTCGACGTCGTCGGGGCTCGTGTCCTGGCCCAGGGAGCAGCGCAGCGTGGAGCGGGCCGGCCCCTCCTCGAAGCCCATCGCCAGGAGCACATGGCTCGGCTGGGCGACCCCGGCGTGGCAGGCCGATCCCGCTGATGCGTCGATCCCCGCCAGGTCCAGGGCCATGAGCAGTGCCTCGGCGTCGGTCTCCTCGAACCACAGGTGCGCCGTTGAGGCCACATGATCGGCGTCCTCGGGCAGCGTGGCGTGAACCCCCCGAAGCGCCCCGGCACCCTCCAGGAGCCGGCGCCGCAGCACCGCCAGCCTGGCCTCCTGCTCCTGCTGTTCGGCCACTGCCAGCTCCACCGCCAGGGCCAGCGCGCGGGCCGCCACCACGTCCTGCGTGCCCGAGCGGATACCCCGCTCCTGACGGCCCCCGCCCGTGGCCGGCGTCAGCACCAGGTCGCGGCGAGCCACCAGTGCCCCCACGCCCACCGGCGCCCCCAGCTTGTGGCCCGTCAGGCTCATCGCATCCAGGCCCCAGCCGTGGAAGTCCACGGGAACCTTCCCCAGGGCCGCGACGGCGTCGGAGTGAACGGGCACGTAGCCGGCCTCGTCGGGGCGTTCGGCCCCGCTCGCCTCCCGCACGCCCGCCACCAGCGCCGCCATGTCCTGAACCACGCCGGTCTCGTTGTTGGCCGTCATGACCGAGACCAGGGAAGCGGGGGAGTGGTCGGCGTCGGCTGTGGGCATCACCGCCCGGGCCACCGAGTCGAGCACCACCCGTCCGGCGGCATCGACCTCCAGCAGGCTCAGCTCCGCGCCCAGCTCGGCCGCGGCGGTACGCGCGGAGTCCAGGACCGCCGGGTGCTCGATCGGCGAGACCACCAGCCGCCCGCCCGGCACCGCACGCGCCCGGCCCGAGACCACCAGGGCATCGGCCTCCGTCCCGCCGGAGGTCAGCAGCACCTCGTGCGCATCCACCCCCAGGGCGCTGGCCAGCCGGGCGCGAGCCTCAGCCAGCAGCGCCCCTGCCCACCGGCCCGCAGTGTGCTGCGCGCTCGGATTCGCCCAGCCGCCGAGCCCACTGGCCAGATCCTCGGCGACCTGCTGGGCCACCTCGGGACGGACCGGGGACGTGGCGGCGTGATCAAGATAGGTGCGCGCGGGCATGCCTCCACCCTAGTTGCACATCTTCGGATCGGGGGCTGACGGGATCATGCGGACAACTCGGGGTTGGCCGGCCAGAACCCGCCTGGAGATGCGCAGCGGGGCAGGGGCGGGCCATTAGGCTGGGCGGGCTGGAGCAGGGCACCGAGCGCGGGGAGGCAGACATGACGGCATATGCGCCGGGGCTGTCGGCCAAGGAGGTCCAGGCCCTGGATGCGGCCAAGCTCTACTACGCCGGGCTCAGCCAGCAGGAGGTCGCCCAGCGCCTGCACGTCTCACGGCCCACCGTCTCCAAGCTGCTGGCCTACGCCCGCCGGCGCGGCTTCGTGCGCATCGAGATCCACGACCCCCGCGAGCAGGATCCCATGCTCCTGGATACCCTGCGCGAGCGTTTCGATCTGCTCGACGTCCGGCTGGTCAGCCCCGTCGGCCCGGGGGAGGACCTGCTGCGCGCCGCCCTGGGCCGGGAGGGCGCCCGCCTGCTGTCCTCCCTGGTCCGTGACGGGGATCGCATTGGGGCCGTGGGTTCACGCACTCTGGTCGAGCTCGCCCGATCCCTGGAACCCGTGCACCGTCACCACGTCGAGCTCATCCAGATGGCTCGCGGCCTGCTGCCCGCCGAGCGGGGGCTCGATGAGGAGGCCTGCCTCGTGCGGATGGCGCAGGCCTTCGACGCCCACCTCCACCTCCTGGACATGCCGCTGGTGCTGGGGAGCATCGCCGAGCGCAACGACCTGCACCGCACACCCCGGGGGCGCCGCGTCATGGAGATGGTCGACCAGGCGCGCATCGCGCTGTTCACCGTGGGGGAGATCCACTCCGACCTCCAGCACCTGGGGCACGAGGTGCTCAGCGCCGTCGAGCGCGAGGCCCTCATCGAGCGCGGCGCCGGGGACCTGTGCTCGCACTTCATCGACGTCCACGGCCGGATCTGCCTGCCCGACCTCACCCACCGCACCACCGGCATCACCCTGGCCGAGCTGCGCAGCAAGGAGCAGAGGATCCTCGTGGCCGGGGGCGAGGCCAAGGCGCCGGTGATGCGGGCGGCCCTGGCCAACGGCTATGTCAACCGGCTCATCACCGACGTCTCCGCCGCACGCGGCGTCCTGGAGATCGACGACGCCCTGGCTCCCCAGCAGTGAGCCTGCCGGCCGCCGGCGGGCGCCCGCGACCGCGGGCACATATGTTCCAAGTGAGCACCTCTGCGCCAGAACCCCACCCCTTGCGGCACCTTCAGGTCGATCTTTCGCTGCAATAGCAACAAAGTGTCCGCGGAACATTCGTTCACCGGGGGCTCGTGCCGGCCCCCGGCGGATTGCTACCTTCCCCTTACGGTTCCCATCACGCCCGGCAGCGCAGAAGGCGCCGCTGGGGCGGCGTCATCGGCGTCATCGAGGCGCTGCTGTGCATTCGGACAAAGGAGTTCCCGTGGTACCACTGTCGCGCATTATCGATCACACCTCGCCAGGGTCGCAGGCGACCACTGCTGCCCGGCGCACCGGCCACTCCCGGCGAGCCTTGACGGGAGGCAGTTCATGAGCAGCACCACGACCGCGCCCAGCGGCACCGCCCGCACCACCCCACCGTCCTG
This sequence comes from Actinomyces sp. Marseille-P3109, assembly GCF_900323545.1. Taxonomy (NCBI): domain Bacteria; kingdom Bacillati; phylum Actinomycetota; class Actinomycetes; order Actinomycetales; family Actinomycetaceae; genus Actinomyces; species Actinomyces sp. Marseille-P3109. The sequence continues at coordinate 1,645,262 of NZ_OOHN01000008.1, read as the reverse complement.
GGGGCTCATCAAGGACCCCACCAACCAGCTGTCCGACGGCTACCTAGACCGCACCCCGATGTTCCAGTACGTCCTGCTGTCGATCTGCTTCCCCATGTGGGGCGCCGCCGCTAGCCTCAACGACATCCTCATCACCCAGTTCAAGTCCGTCTTCACTCTGTCGGACTTCGCCTCGGCCTTCGTTCAGTCGGCCTTCTACGGCGGCTACTTCCTCATCGCCATCCCCTCCTCACGGATCATCCGGCGCACCAGCTACAAGACGGGGCTGCTCATCGGCCTGGTCGTCTACATCGTGGGCTGCACGCTGTTCTTCCCGGCCTCGCATGTGGCCACCTACTCGGTGTTCCTGGCGGCCCTGTTCGCCATCGCGGTGGGCCTGTCCTTCCTGGAGACCTCCGCCAACACCTACTCCTCGATGATCGGGCCCAAGCGCTCCTCGACGCTGCGGCTCAACATCTCCCAGACCTTCACGCCCCTGGGCTTCCTGGCCGGCGCGGTGCTGGGCAAGTACCTCATCTTCACCGGCGGCGAGTCCCTGCACAGCCGCCTGGCCTCCCTGACCGGGCTGGAGCGCCAGCAGGTGGCCGAGGCCGCCCTGCAGCGCACCCTGGCGCCCTACCGGGTCATCATCGTGGTGCTGGTCATCCTGGCCGTCGTGGTGGCCATCACCCAGTTCCCCCACTGCAAGCCCCTCAACCACCGCCATGAGGAGGCCAAGGCCACCATCGGGGAGACCCTGTCCTACCTGGCGCGCAACGGGCGATTCCGCATGGGCATCCTCACCCAGTTCCTCTACGTGGGCATGCAGACGGCCGTATGGTCCTTCACCATCCGTCTGGCATTGAACCTGGATCACACGCTCAACGAGCGCACCGCCGCCAATTTCGTCATCGCCGCCTTCGTGGCCTTCTTCGTGGGCAAGTTCATCGCCAACGTCCTCATGACCCGCTTCAACGAGGATCTGGTCCTGGTGGCCTACTCGATCCTGGGGGTCGCCACCCTCCTGTGGGTGGTCCTGGCGCCCAATATGTCCTCCGTCTACGCCGCGGTGCTCACCTCGGGCCTGTTCGGCCCGTGCTGGGCCACCATCTACGCCCGCACCCTGGACAGCATCGAGGACAAACGCCACACCGAGACCGGGGGCGCCGTCATCGTCATGTCGATCATCGGCGGTGCGGTCGTCCCGGCCATCCAGGGCCTGGTCTCCGACACCATCGGCTCCCTGCAGGTCTCCTTCCTGGTCTCCCTGCTGTGCTTCGCCGCCGTCCTGGTCTACTTCCTGTCCGAGTACCGCGCCTCAGCGCGCCGTGAGAAAGCCGAGTGAGAACATGACCACCATTCCCCTGCACCCGGAGCTGTTCACCACCGAGCCGCGTACCATCCTGCGCTCCCGGGACTTCGAGGCCCGGGCCCTGCGCTACCCCTCCGGCGTGGCCTCGTTGAGGCTGACCAACTCCCGGGGCCTGATCGAGGTCCTGCCCTTCATGGGCCAGATCATCTGGGATGTCCAGATGGACGGCGTGAGTCTGCGGATGGACAACATGTTCTCCCAGCCTCGGCCCGCCCAGGAGATCGTCGGCACCTACGGCTGCTTCGCCTTCCACTCGGGCCTGCTGGCCGCCGGCTGCCCCTCGCCGCAGGATGACCACCCCCTGCACGGGGAGTTCCCCTGCGCCCCGATGGACGAGGCCTGGTTGGAGGTCGAGGGTGACGCCGTGCGGATCGTCTCCTCCTACGAGTACGTCATGGGATTCGGCAGCCACTACCGGGCCCAGCCCCATGTGGAGATGCGCGTGGGCTCCTCCATGATGACCATCGGCATGCGGGTCGCCAACCTCTCGGCCTACGCCCCGATGCCGCTGCAGTACATGTGCCACATGAACTATGCCTTCGTGCCCGATGGCGTCATGAGCCAGTCCCTGCCCGAGGGCTCCTTCCAGCTGCGGCGCACCGTACCCGCGCATGTGACCCCCAATCCCGAGTGGGACAGGATCAACGAGGACATCCTGGCCGGGAAGATGGACGCCGACTCCCTGGAGGGGGCTACCGCCTTCGACCCCGAGATCGTCTACTTCGCCGATGGTCTGGAGCGCTACGACGACGAGCTCGTCTTCGAGCTCGCCTCCCCCCAGGGGCATGTCTTCCAAACCCGCTTCTCGGGCAAGGATTTCCCCGCGGCCACGCGCTGGATCCTGCACAATCCTGACCAGAAGGTGGCCTCCTTCGTCCTTCCGGGCACCTCCCGGCCAGAGGGCTTCATCGCCGCCCGAGAGGCGGGCACCCTCATCATGCTCGGGGCGGGCGAGAGCCGGTCCTTCACTGTGACCACGGGACTCAAGGAGAACTGACATGGCAGCCGATCGCACCAATCTCACAGACGCCGCGAGCAGCGCCGGCGGGGGCGGCAAGGACATCGCCGTCATCGGTTCCAGCAACATGGATCTCATCACCTATATCACCCGCATGCCCAGCGAGGGCGAGACCGTGGAGGCGCCCGACTTCGCCATGGGCTTCGGCGGCAAGGGCGCCAACCAGGCGGTCAGCGCCTCCAGGCTGGGCTCGCGAGTGCTCATGCTCACCCGGGTCGGCAATGACCTCTTCGCCGAGAGCACCATCGAGAACTACCGGCGCAACGGCATCGATACCACCCATGTCCTGCCCACCGAGGCCGCCAGCGGGGTGGCGCCCATCTTCGTCGATGAGGAGTCGTGCAACTCCATCCTCATCGTCAAGGGGGCCAACGCCCTGCTCAGTCCGCAGGATGTGCGTCGTGCTGAGGACCGGATCGCTGCCTGCCGGCTCATCGTCCTGCAGCTCGAGATCCCCCTGGAGACGGTCTACGAGGCGGTGGCCCTGGGCAAGCGCCACTCCATCCCCGTGCTGCTCAACCCGGCCCCGGCCCAGCCCGACCTGGAGCTGGAGAAGGTGCGCGACTGTCAGTACATCGTGCCCAATGAGAGCGAGCTGTCCCTGCTGACCGGCATGCCCGTGGACAGCCTCGACGACGTGCGCAACGCCGCGGCGGTCCTGCTGGAGGTGGGCATCGCCAATGTCATCGTCACCCTGGGCTCGCGCGGCGCCCTGTGGATGACCCGCACCGAGGACCGGCTCATCCCCGGCGTGGCGGTCGAGGCGCGCGACACCACCGGTGCGGGGGATGCCTTCATCGGATGCTTCAGCCACTTCCTGGTCTCCACCGGCGATACGGCCACCTCCCTGGAGATGGCCAACCGCTACTCGGCGGACTCGGTGACCAAGCGGGGCACCCAGTCCTCCTACGCCTCCAAGGAGGAGTTCGAGGCCATCCTCTCGGACTGACTCCGGTACCGTCAGGGCGTCCGGGCGGCACTGCCGGGGGCCGATACTTTTCTCCTATCGGTATAGGTGTGCCCATGTGCACGTCGCACCACAGGATGGAAGAGTGAGGCCATGCGCACCGACCAGCTCGCCCTGTCCCGCTCCGCCACCGACCGCGACGCCGAGCGGCGCAGCGAGCCCGGGCTGCTGGAGCGCCTCGCCGCCGACCCCGAGACCCGCCTGCTGCTGGTCGATGCCCGCGGCCGCGTCGCCCTGACCGGCCCCGCCATTCACCCCGATCTGCCCGACGACGGCCTCACCCCACCCAGCCTCATCGGCAGTCCCGGCGCCACCGTCTGGGAGGGTCCCGGCACCCGCAGCGGCTGGGGCCTGCCCGATCTGCGCGCCGGCTACCTCGGAGCCTCGGCGCCCACCTACTCCCCGGACCTGACCGTCCTCTACATGGGCCGCGAGCTCTCCGACGACGGCGCACCCGCCGGTCCCAGCTGGATCGCCGTCGTCGTGCCCCCGGCCCTGGAGGTCCCCGACGCCCCCGAACCGCCCGCCACCGGTTCCGACGCCGAGGGCACCGCCGTCGACCACCCCGACCTGCGCCGCCTGCTGGAGCGCTACCCGCTCTCCGCCCTGCGGGCCATGGGCGCCCAGATGACCGCCCGCGACGCCGGCCTGGCCACCACCGCCGCCTCCCTGGCCGCCTGGCACGCCCGCTCCGCCTACTGCCCGGCCTGCGGCGGACGCACCGAGACCATCGAGGCCGGCTGGGCCCGCAGGTGCACCGACTGCGCCACCATCCACTTCCCGCGTACCGACCCGGCCGTCATCATGGCGGTCGTCGACGAGTCCGACCGGCTCCTCCTCGTGCGCGGTGCCGCCTGGGCGCCCCGGCGCTACTCGGTGGTGGCCGGCTTCGTCGAGGCCGGAGAGTCCGTCGAGGCCGCCGTCGCCCGCGAGGTGCGGGAGGAGACCGGGCTGCGCGTGGCCGAGGTCGAGTACGCTGCCTCCCAGCCCTGGCCCTTCCCGCGCTCCCTCATGCTCGGTTGTCGGGCGCGCCTGGCCCCCGGCGAGGACCTGCCCCGCCCCGATGGCCAGGAGGTCGTCGAGGCCCGTCTCGTCTCCCGAGACGAGCTCACCGCTGGTGTTGGCGACGGCAGCATCCTTCTGCCCGGTCCCACTTCCATCGCCCGTCTCCTCATTGAGGACTGGTACGGCGGCCCCATCGTCAGCTGACGTCTGCTGAGCCGATCGCACCGACCTGACCGGTCTTGGCCGGCCGGCCCTCGCCGACCGGTTTCCATCGCGGTCTCCTCACCGCCGCCGATTCTTGTCACCGACCCGTGGCAGGCTGGTCCCGATGAGCCCGACCACCTCCCGCCCCGACCCGATCGGCACGCCGACCCGCCGGCCCGGCGCCCAGCTGGATGCCGCCGGCCTTCTGGAGGCCCTCGACCCCGACCAGCGCGAGGTCGCCGAGCACCTCGAAGGTCCCCTGTGCGTCCTTGCCGGTGCCGGCACCGGCAAGACCCGGGCCATCACCTATCGGATCGCCCACGGCGTGGCCACCGGCGCCTACCAGGCCACCCAGGTCCTGGCCGTCACCTTCACCGCCCGCGCCGCCGGTGAGATGCGCTCGCGCCTGGCCGACCTCGGCGTCCCCGGCGTCCAGGCCCGCACCTTCCACGCCGCCGCCCTGCGCCAGCTCACCTACTTCTGGCCCACCGCCATCGGCGGGCGCCGCCCCGACATCCAGGCCCACAAGGCGCCCCTGGTCGGCGCCGCCGCCCGTCGCCTGGGCCTGCCCACCGACCGGGCCACCGTGCGGGACCTCGCCGCCGAGGTCGAGTGGGCCAAGGTCACCATGACTCTGCCCGAGGACTACGCCCAGGCCGCCGTCGCCGCCGGCCGCACGGGCGTGGCCGGGCAGGAGTCGGCCACGGTCGCCCAGGTCCTGGCCCTCTACGAGGAGGCCAAGAGCGAGCGCGGCGTCATCGACTTCGAGGACGTGCTCCTGCTGACCATCGGCATCCTCCTGGACCGTGAGGACATCGCCTCCCAGGTGCGCGGCCAGTACAAGCACTTCGTCGTCGACGAGTACCAGGACGTCTCCCCGCTCCAGCAGCGCCTGCTGGACCTGTGGCTGGGCAGGCGCCGACAGCTGTGCGTCGTCGGCGACGTCTCCCAGACCATCTACTCCTTCACCGGGGCCACACCCGCCTTCCTCACCGGCTTCCCCACCCGCTACGAGGGCGCGCGCACCGTGCGCCTGAGCCGCGACTACCGCTCCACCCCGCAGGTCGTCTCCCTGGCCAACCAGGTCCTCTCCCGCTCGCGGCGCGGGAGAGGCGGCCTGCACCTGCCCGCCGGCGCCGTCGAGCTGGTCGCCCAGCGTCCCAGCGGCCCCGCCGTGCGCTTCGAGACCTACGACGACGACGTCGCCGAGGCCGAGGGCGCCGTCGCCCAGGTGCACCGCCTGCAGGCCGCCGGGGTCCCCCTGAGCGAGATCGCGATCCTGTACCGCACCAACTCCCAGTCCGAGGTCTTCGAGCAGGCCCTGGCCGGCGCCCAGATCGGCTACCTCGTGCGCGGCGGCGAGCGCTTCTTCGAGCGCGAGGAGGTCAAGCGCGCCATGGCCGTCATCCTCGGTGCCGCCCGCACCGAGAGGGCCACCCTGAGCGGCGACCTCGGGCAGGACGCGCGCACCGTCCTGTCCCGCGAGGGATGGAGCGAGGAGCCGCCCGCCCCCCGCGGAGCCGTGCGCGAGCGCTGGGACGCCCTCAACGCGCTGGTGGCCCTGGCCGACGAGATGTCCCAGACCCGCGGCGCCGACCTCGACGCCTTCCACACCGAGCTGCGAGAGCGCGCCGACGCCCAGAACGCCCCCACCGTCGAGGGCGTCACCCTCTCCTCCCTGCACGCCGCCAAGGGCCTGGAGTGGGACGCCGTCATCCTCGCGGGCGCCTGCGAGGGCCTGCTGCCGATCTCCCTGGCCGAGGGACAGGCCGCCATCGAGGAGGAGCGGCGCCTGCTTTATGTGGGCATCACCCGCGCCCGAGAGCACCTCGTCATCTCCTACGCGCGCGCCCGTCACGCCGGAGGCCGGGCCGCCCGGAAGCCCTCCCGCTTCCTGGACGGCCTGTGGCCCACCGCTCACGGAGCCCGAGACACCTCCCGGCGTCAGGGCCGGCAGTCCGCCAGAGAGCGATCCCGGCAGTCCGCCGCCGACTTCGAGGCCAACAACGATCCTCGCACCATCGCCCTGTTCGAGGAGCTGCGGGCCTGGCGCTCTCAGATCGCCAAGGAGCGCTCCAAGCCCGCCTACACAGTCTTCGCCGACGCCACGTTGCGGGACATAGCCGTGGTCAAGCCCACCAGCCTGCCCCAGCTCTCCCTCATCCGAGGCGTGGGAGCCACCAAGCTCCAGGAGTACGGCGGACCGGTCCTCGCCCTCCTGCGGGACTTCGAGGCCGGGAACTGACCGGGTGCGCATCTGAGTGGCTCGGCGCCGCTCACAGCTGGGAGCACAGGCACTCGGGGTGGCGCTCCCAGGACCGGCACCGTCCCAGGGGCTCCTGGCCGGTGACCTCCACCGAGTGCGTGGCCCACCAGGTGGCTGAGCACCCGTTCGGCTCGCTGCCCGGGTCGGCGTCGTCCCCGTTGGCGTTGATGCCAGCCGCATGTCCCAGGACCGTGTCGATGACGGCCCGAGCCGTCAGTGCCGCCGACTCGTGCAGGACCAGGTGCTCGACGTCGGGCATCGCCAGGGTGCGCATCTGCGTGGCCAGCGCAGGCCAGCACGGATCGGCGTCCCGTTCCCACAGGTCCAGGCAGGTCGAGCAGGGGCCGTCACCGCCCAGGACCGGGCCGATGCGCACCCCCGCCTCACCAATGACGACCGGCAGGTGGATGATGCCCTCCTGTGCGAGCCTGCGGGCGAGCAAGGGCTCCACCACGTGCGCATCCACCGTCACCATCACGTCGGGGCGGGTGCGCAGCGGCGCCCGCGTCCTCAGCGCGGGAAAGCGCGCCGACAGGAGCGGCTCCAGGCCGCCGTCCTTGGGGGCCCGCGTGGACAGGATCGTCCCCACCCCGGCCTCCGCCAGCCACAGGGCGGCCTCCTGCGCCAGGGCGTCGACGCCGTGCACCGCCAGAACCGCCTGGGACAGGGCGGTGCCGCGATCCTTGGCGTCAACACCCAGCCGGTCCCAGTAGACGCCGTCGGCCCCGCCGAGCTCACTGGTCGCCGAGGAGACCAAGGCTCCTTGGCGCTCCAGGTCCTCGACGATCTGCCGCGCCCGCACCACCGGCACCCGGCTGCGCCGAGCGGCCCGGTAGACGCCACCGGTCTCCAGGGATCGCGCGAACTCGTCCAGCAGCCGCTGCTCGGCCAGGCTCAGGTCCTTCATGATGGTGCGCCGCCCGGGGGCCGTGCCGATCTGGCTGACGCCCTGCTGGCGCCACAGGACGGCGCACCCGCCTCGAATACGCATCGTGCCTCCTCAAGCCCTCCCCGGCGCCCGCGTGAGGACGCAAGGAACCCGCGGCCCCGACTACCGCGTCAAGACCTGAGCCCGAGCGTGGCACGCCCCGGCCCGCGGCGGCCAGAGGCAACCGCTCACCTGTGGATAACCCTCCCGAGTCGGGCCCCAATGGTCTGCTCAGTCCTCATCATCGGCCCCGGTCAGCAGCCGGCCATCGGGCGGGAAGGAACAAGGCCGGTGAAGTTACCAATGAGGCAAGCGGTGCATGGACATCATGGTCATTGAGCGGAGCAGGTGGCCAGGCCGGACGTGTTGCCCGACGCGATCGCCTCGGTGGCGGTAACGGCCTCGTGCAGGGTGCTCACAGCGAAGACCTGCATCCCCTCGGGCTCATGGCCCTTGACTTCCTCGCAGTTGCTCGCCGGGGCCAGGAAGAATGTCGATCCGGCGTTGCGGGCCCCCGCCATCTTCTGCTGAATGCCCCCGATGGGGCCGACCTGACCATTCATGTCAATCGTCCCGGTCCCGGAGATGTCCTTACCCCCGGTCAGGGAACCGGGAGTGATCTCGTCAACGACCCCCAGGGCGAACATCATCCCGGCGCTGGGCCCGCCGACGTCGGACAGGCCGAAGGTGGCCTCCACCTGACTGTCCACGGAGACCCTGAGGCTCAGCCCCAGCAGCGAGCCGGTGGTTCCCTCCTGCGGTGCGATCGTGGTGAGCGCGGCCGGTACCTGCTGCTCACCACGGCGCACGCCGAGCGTGACCCGCGTCCCCTCCGGGATCGTGGTCATCAGCTCGCGCAGCTGGGAGAAGGAGGTGATCGTGGTGGTCTGGCCGCCCTCCGGCGTGATGGTCTCCAGGACGTCGTCGGCCTGGATCTCGGTGGAGGTCTGCTGCTCGGTCACCTCGGTGACGGTCAGGTGCATGGCGCCGGCCATGCCGGTCTCGATGAGCGCGGCGATGACAGCCGAGTCCTGCGAGGCGGTCATCTGGGCCTTACCGGTCTCCTCGACCTGCTCGGCGCTCTGGTCCTGGGGACACACCTCGTTGCGGTCCACGATCCGCTTGTCCGACGAGAACCAGGCGGCGATGAGATCAGCGGTCGTCACCGGGTAGCCGGGGCAGCCCGACACCGAGACGGTCGTCATCCGCAGTGCCCCCTCGGTCGGATAGGTCTCGGTGCCCGACACCTTCAGGACGTCCTGGTCCGACGACGAACCGTTGTCCAGCACGTTCCAGGTGGGGCCGGGGGCCTCGATGACCGCGTTGACCGGCACCATGAAGACGGCGACGACCAGGGCAACAACCAGGATGAACGTCCCGGCTGCCACGGATCGCCGCAGCCTGCGCCGACGCCGGTCCTCTCCGGAAGGCTCCACGTCCTGAATGCCCGCCTGCCCGGCCTGGCCGGGCAGGCCCTTCTCGTTCGCCCGGGCTGACGTGGGGCGTCCGGAGCCGACTGAGACAGCCGCGTCGGCGGCGCCGTGCTGATCTGGGTGCGTCACGCGCTCATCATGCGACATCTTCCTGGGGAAGAGAGACAGTTATCGATACGAACTTGGCACGAAGTTGACACAATGACGACACGGAGGAGAACGGAGGCATGCCGGGACGGCGGCGGGCACGCCGTTGGCGAACAGAACATGGCCCCGGCACAGGAATGGGTGGGACCATAAGGCCGTTAGAGACAGTGTCCAGACGATGTCCCAGGACGACCCGTTGAGAGGAAACCCGTGAGCGAGGACGCCTTCGACGAGCTCGAGAAGATGCTCGCGTCACTTTTCGGCGAGCAGATGGCCTCTGACGCCGTCGGAGCCCTGCGCTCGTCAGGGGTCGATCCCAGCTCCGTCGCCCAGATGCCGGGCGTGGGCGACATCTCCCAGCTCAGCCCCGCCCAGCTGCTGGCCATGCGCGCCCAGTTCCAGCAGATGTTCTCCGCCTCCACCGCTGAGCCGGTCAACTGGCAGATGGGCCAGGAGCTGGCTCTCCAGCAGGCCCGAGGCGACGGCGACCCCACGGTGACCGCCGCGGTCGCGGATTCCACGCGCCAGGCCCTTCAGGTGGCCGACCTGTGGCTCGACACCGCCACCGAGCTCATGCCCGCCCCCGGGCAGCGGGAGGCCTGGAGCCGCAGCACCTGGGTCGAGCGCACCCTGCCGGTGTGGAAGGACGTGTGCGCCCCCGTGGCAGAGGCCGTCACCACCGCCCTGGCCCGCACCCTGGAGAAGCAGATCCGCGACATGCCCGCAGAGATGAGCCAGGCCGCCCAGCAGATGGGGGCGCTCGGATCCATCATGCGCACCATGGCGGGCACGGCCTTCGGGCTCCAGATCGGCCAGGCCATCGGCGAGCTCGCCAAGGAGGCTCTGGGGGCCACGGACACCGGCCTGCCGCTGACCCGGGAGCCGGGAACCGCACTGGTGCCCTCCAACGTGGCCGCCTTCGCCGAGGGCCTGGAGATCGACGAGGACGAGGTCCGCATGTTCCTGGCGGTTCGAGAGGCCGCCACCGCCCGCCTCTACGCCCACGTGCCGTGGCTACGCGGACAGGTGCTCCAGGCCGTGGCCGCCTACGCCAGGGAGATCCGCATCGACACCGAGACCCTGGAGTCGGCGGTGGCGCAGGTGGATCCCAATGACCCCGACGCGCTGCGCGAGGCCCTCGAGAGCGGACTGTTCGCGCCTCAGGAGACCCCGGCCCAGCGGGAGTCCCTCGAGGACCTGGAGACGCTGCTGGCCCTGGTCGAGGGGTGGGTCGAGGTCGTCACCGCCCGCGCGGCCGCACCTCACCTGCCCCACCTCATGGCCCTGGTCGAGATGATGCGCCGGCGCCGCGCCCAGGGCGGAGCTGCCGAGCAGGTATTCGCCCGGCTCATCGGACTGACCTTCCGTCCCCGCCGGGCCCGCGAGGCCGCCGAGCTGTGGTCGCACCTGGGCGCCCAGGCCGGCGACGCCGAGCGCGACGCCTTCTGGAACCACCCCGACGTCATGCCCACGGCCTCCGAGCTCGCCAACCCCAAGGACTTCCTGACCATGCGGCGCATGGCCCAGGACATCGACGCGGAGATCGACGCCGACCTGGCCTCCCTCCTGGAAGGCACCCTCGGGTACGCCGAGGGAGCGAAAGAGGCCGATGAGAACAGCCCCAAGGGACTGGGCGGCAGGATCCCCGGGGACGCCGACGACGCCTCCCAGGACTTCGGTGAGGCCGGTGAGTCCGCAGTCTCCGACGGCACGGACCGCGATGACCGCTCTGACGAATCCGGCGACCCGGAGACGGACTGAGACGGGACAGACCCCTGCGGCGGCGTCGACCGGAATGAGGCGGCTCAGACCGGGACGAGGCCGTGGAGCCACCAGCCCGCTGGACTCCCCGCCGGTGACAGCTACAGGAAGGTGGTGGCCAGCGCCTCGACCAGGCCGGGCACCAGTTGCTCGCCCTGGTAGATCGAGGCGTCGTCGTCATGGGTGCGTGAGCGCAGCGCGCACCAGGATTCCCCGCTGCGCAGAACCCCCACCACCATGCGGATGTCCTCGCGGTCGGGGCGCGCCTGGAGGAAGGCGAGACGCTCGGCGGCGTCGGTGATGGCATCGGCCTCCTCCTGCGCCGCAGAGGGCAGCACCAGGCGCTCGATGCCGATAGCCACGCCGTGGACGGACTCGGGCCAGGCCAGCTGGGCCAGCAGGTGCTCCAGGTCCGCGGCGGCCGGCAGCCCCTCCTGCTCCACCACCATGAGCAGCTCGGGATCTCTACGAGCCTCCTCCACAGTGGCGGCCTCCAGGAACCCGGCCACGTCCGGGTCCGCCTCCATGGCAGCGGCGATGCGCACCAGAGCGAAGACGCGCACCGGCTGGTCCCAGCCGGAGACGGCCACGTGGACCTCCGTCTCCGTCACCGCTCGGGCCAGGGCCCGGAGGCGAGGGGAGGCCTCCCTGCCCGCGTCGGATGCGGGGGTCTCGGCAGGCGAAGACCCGGGAACGGACGGGCGCGAAGCGGGGTCCGGGGCGGACATCGAGTCAGTCATACCCTCATCGTCTCACCGGTGGTGCTGCCCGCCTGCATGGCACGGACGCCGCGTTGCGAGTCGCTGTTCCGGTCGCATTGCGGCCGGCAGAGGTGGGTTTCTCGTCCTGGAGAAGGTTATGGGCGTGTCAGTGGTGTGTGGGACGATGGCCCAAGCGGCCCTTCCGGCCGATAGCGCCGCGCCGGGCAATGTGCGACGCAGCGCCACCACGTACGTCAGACAGGGAGCAGGATCGTGAGCACCACGCCCGACGACGAGTCCCGAGACACGTCCTCCGACGAGTCCTCGAGCAGGCCTGCCGGTTCGTCCAGGCAGAAGAGAACGGAAGACAGGACCGGACTGTTCGGTCTGGGACGCATGGGCAGAGGCGGGATCCGCCCTCCCCGTAAGCCGCGCGGCAGGACCGGGGGCCGTCGCCCCGGGCCCCTGGCTCTGACCATCTCGATCATCGCCGCGATCGCCGTCATCATCGCCATCATGTCGCAGGTGTGGACCGAGGTCCTCTGGTTCAGCCAGATCGGCTACGCCCGTGTGCTGTGGACGCAGTGGATCGCCGCCATCGCCCTGTTCCTCGTGGGCTTCGCCGTCATGTTCGGGGCGGTCTTCGCCTCGATGACCACGGCCTACCGGGCCCGGGAGATCGGGGTGCCCGACGACGAGGCCACCCGCAACCTCGAGGTCTACCGCACGGTCATCGAGCCTCTGCGGCGCCGTCTGACCTGGGCGGTGCCGGCGGTGCTGGCCCCGTTCGGCTCGGCCTGGCAGCTGGCACCGAGCTGGCGCGAGGTCCTCCTGGCCTTCAGCTCACAGTCCTTCGGCATCAAGGACCCCCAGTTCGGGATCGACATCTCCTTCTACGTCTTCGTCCTGCCCGCCGTGCTGACGCTCGTGTCCTTCCTGTCCGGCGTCGTCCTGTTCTCCGGGGTGGCCTCCGTCGTCGTGCACTACCTGTACGGCGGCATCTCCGTGGTGCGCAGGCCCCACTTCACCAAAGCGGCACGGATCCACCTGGCGGTCTTCCTGGCCCTGTACGCCGTCATCCGGGCGGTGGGCTACTGGCTGGGGCGCTACGGCGCTCTGTACGCCTCCAACTCCAAGTTCGACGGCGCCAACTACACCGACGTCAACGCGGTCATCCCGGCCAACGCGATCCTCGCCGCGATCGGACTGGCCGTGGCGATCCTGTTCATCGCCTCGGTGCGCTCCAGCTCCTGGCGTCTGCCGATCATCGGTGTGGCAGTCATGATCGTCTCCTCCCTGGTGGTGGGGACGGCGTACCCGCTGGTCATCCAGAAGTTCGTCGTCGACCCCAACGCCCAGCGCCAGGAGGCCGAGTACATCCAGCGCAACATCAACGCCACCAAGGCCGCCTACGGCCTGGAGAACGTGGAGACCACGAACTACGACGCCACGACGACCGCGACGGCCGGCCAGCTGGAGAAGGACGCCGAGTCGACCGCCTCGATCCGCCTGCTCGACCCGGGCCTGGTCTCACCGACCTTCCAGCAGCTCCAGCAGAACAAGCAGTACTACTCCTTCGCGGACCGCCTCAACGTGGACCGTTACAAGGTGGACTCCACCAGCCGGGACACGGTCATCGCGGTGCGTGAGTTGAACCTGTCCGGTCTCGGCCAGGGGCAGCGGACCTGGGTCAACGAGCACACCGTCTACACCCACGGCTACGGCGTGGTGAACGCCTATGGCAACACGGTGGCCTCCGGCGGCTACCCCTCCTTCTGGGAGGGCGGCATCCCGTCCAAGGGGGACCTGGGCGAGTACGAGCCCCGGATTTACTTCGGCCAGTACTCGCCGTCGTACTCCATCGTGGGCGGCAAGGACAACGGCTCACCGCGCGAGCTGGACTACCCCGACGACGAGTCCAAGACCGGTCAGGTCAACACCACCTTCACCGGCAACGGCGGACCGAGCGTGTCCAACCCGCTCAACCGGGTGCTCTACGCCGCCAAGTTCCAGGAGCCCAACATCCTCTTCTCCCAGGAGGTGCGCCAGGGCTCCCAGATCCTCTACGACCGGGACCCGGCCAAGCGCGTCTCCAAGGTGGCCCCCTGGCTGACCCTGGACAACAGCCCCTACCCGGCCGTCGTCGACCATGACGACAACCCGGCCACGCCCAAGCGGGTGATGTGGATCCTCGACGGCTACACCACGACGAACAACTACCCCTACGCACAGCACGAGTCACTGGCCAGGGCCACGGCCACCGCGGACGGCCAGGGCGGGCTGCTCGGGGCGCCGGAGGAGTCCAACTACGTGCGCAACTCCGTCAAGGCCGTCGTCGACGCCTACGACGGATCGGTCAAGCTCTACCAGTGGGATGACAAGGACCCGATCCTCAAGGCGTGGCAGAAGGTCTTCCCCGGGTCGGTCACGCCCATGAGCCAGATGAGCGCCGACCTCATCGCGCACATGCGCTACCCGGAGGACCTGTTCAACGTCCAGCGCACCATCATGGCGAGCTATCACGTCAACGACGCCGCTGAGTTCTACTCCGGCGGTGACTTCTGGAAGATCCCGGATGACCCGACCACGCCCGGACAGGACCAGCAGGCCCCCTACTACTTGACCCTCAAGATGCCGGGACAGGAGCAGGCGAGCTTCTCCCTGTCCAGCGCCTACATCATCGGCGGCAACACCAACCGCAACGTGCTCACCGGCTTCCTCGCGGTGGACTCCGAGACGTCCCCCGGCACCGGGAGAAAGGGGGAGCGCAGCTCGAGCTACGGCAAGCTGAGACTCCTGGAGCTGCCGAGGTCCTCGAACGTCTCCGGACCGGGCCAGGTGCAGAACATCTTCGACTCCAACCCGGCGGCCTCCACGACCCTCAACCTGCTCTCCCAGCAGGGCTCGCAGGTCATCAAGGGCAACCTGTTGACGCTCCCCGTGGGAGGCGGTCTGCTCTACGTCCAGCCGGTCTACGTCCAGTCCTCCTCCGGTACGCAGTATCCGCTGCTGCGCAAGGTGCTGGTCTCCTTCGGCGACAACGTCGGCTTCGCCGACACCCTCTCCGAGGCGCTCGACCAGGTCTTCGGCGGCAACTCCGGGGCGACGACGGGGGAGCAGGCCGTCAACGGCGACGCCGGCGCGGCCAATGACACCAATGAGTCCACCGACGGTCAGGATCCGACGGCGGGCGGCGGAGCGGCATCGCCGGCGCCCAGCACCGACCCCACGGCCTCCGCGAGCGCGCCGGCGTCTGCGTCTACGGACCCGTCGGCCTCCGGAGCCTCGGATCCGAAGGCGGAGCTCGACCAGGCCCTCTCTGACGCCCAGACCGCGATGAGTGACTCGGACACCGCCAGGAGCAAGGGTGACTGGGCGGCCTACGGCGAGGCGCAGAAGCGCCTCAACGACGCCGTCAACCGGGCCATCGCCGCCCAGCAGAAGATGGGCTGAGCGCACTCGGGCGGCATCATGAGGGCGTGCCCTGCGACCCGCCTCACCGGGCGGTGAGCAAGGGCACGCCCTCGTTGTTTGCCTTGAGGGCGGCGCGGCGCTTAAAGTTGGTCTCACCGACGCGGGGTGGAGCAGTTCGGTAGCTCGCCGGGCTCATAACCCGGAGGTCGCAGGTTCGAATCCTGCCCCCGCTACCACTCCAGAGGAGCCCGATCCTTCCCAGGATCGGGCTCCTCTGCTCTGTCTGCGCGGAGATTGTCGGGTTGTCTGCGCACTCGGGTGGGATCTGTGCCAAACTCACAAGCATGGCAAAGAAGCACCCCACCATGGACCGTCTCCTGTACGAGGCCGAGCTGCTGAGGCTGCAGGCGGAGCTGGTCGAGATGCAGGAGTGGGTCAGGGCCACCGGAGCCCGCGTCGTCGTCATCTTCGAGGGGCGCGACGCGGCAGGCAAGGGCGGGGCGATCAAACGCATCACCGAGTACCTCAGCCCGCGTGTTGCGCGCGTGGTCGCGCTTCCCATGCCCACCGAGCGCGAGCGCACCCAGTGGTACTTCCAGCGCTACATCGCGCACCTCCCGGCGGCCGGTGAGATCTGCCTGTTCGACCGCTCCTGGTACAACCGCGGCGGCGTCGAGCACGTCATGGGCTACTGCACCCCTGAGGAGCACCGGCGCTTCCTCCAGCAGTGCCCGGTCTTCGAGAGGATGCTCGTTGACGACGGCATCCTGCTGCGCAAGTACTGGTTCTCCGTGCCCCAGAAGGAGCAGTACAAGCGGTTCAAGTCGAGGATGACCGATCCCATGCGCCGCTGGAAGCTCTCACCGACCGACCTGGAGGCTCTGCCCCGCTGGGAGGACTACTCGCGCGCCAAGGACGAGATGTTCGTCCACACCGACATCGACTCCGCGCGTTGGCACGTCGTGGAGTCGGCGGACAAGCGCAAGGCGCGCATCAACATGATCCACCACCTGCTGGAGTCCATTCCCTACGAGCACGTGCAGCGCCCCGAGCTGAAGTTCCCTAAGAAGCCCTCGCTGCCGTCGTCGGGTTACCGCCGCACTGACCGAACCCTCCAGCACGAGGTGCCCGACTACGCGGCCACGCTCAGCGAGGCCGAGGCGCCCGAGCGCTACGTGGACCTCGAGGACCAGGGGATCGGCTAGGGCCGCTGCCCCAGGCGCTCCAGCTCTTGGAAGACCTGGCCGACCGGCTCGCGGACGATGAGGTCGGCGCGGGAGTCGTAGGGTGTGGGGGTCGCGTTCATGAGGACCAGGCGCTCGCCGGTGTAGTAGTCGATGAGGCCTGCCGCCGGGTGGACGACCAGGCTCGTGCCGGCCACGATCAGCAGGTCCGCCTGCGCGATCGCCTGGACGGAGCCCTCGATGACGTCTCCGTCCAGCATCTCCCCGTAGAACACGATGTCTGGTCGCAGTATCGAGGCGCAGGCGGGGCAGTGGGGAACCGCGCCGGAGCGGGCGTCGTCGACGTCGGAGAGCGAGAGTCGTTCACCGCAGCCGGTGCAGGTCAGGCGCGACCAGTTGCCGTGCAGCTCGAGGACCCGCTCGGAGCCCGCCTGCTGATGGAGACCGTCGATGTTCTGCGTGACCACGGCCGACAGCTTCCCGGCTCTTTCCAGGTCGGCCACGAACCTGTGGGCCGCGTTGGGGGCCACGCCCTCGCGGGCGTTCTCCTGAGCGAACCACTCCCAGTACGCCTGCGGGTTCACCGTGAAGAAGTCGATGGAGAGCACCTGCTCCAGGGGAATCTCACGATCCTGGTGGTAGAAGCCCTTGGCGCCCCGGAAGTCCGGGATCCCCGACTCGGTCGAGACCCCGGCGCCACCGAAGAAGACGATGCGCTGCGACTCCGCGATCCACCGAGCGAGCAGGCCCCGTCGGCCGTCCTGCTGGTCCATACATCCCAGCCTAACGCCGGGCGCCGGTTCCGCACGGTGTTGTCAAGAACGCCGAGCACCGCGCCGTACCTGAGGTACGCCAGGGCACATCCGGACCAGGCCAAGGAGAAGGCGAGGTTGACCGGTCTGAGCATGAGAGGGGAGACGGTGTAGGCCCCGCCTAGGACGAACCGTCCCAGAGGAAGTCCCAGGGCCAGCAACAGTTGCAGAACACCGTTGGCGAGGAACGAGCCGGCGCACACAGCCGCGATCACAGGTGACCTCATGAGAGCGACTGTACCGACCGGCTTCCCTACGACGGGAGGGCGAGGGATCAGTGCAGGTGACCTGGCGTCGGGCCGGGGTGTCAGTGGATCGGCCGATAGCCGGTGCGATCGGCGTCGGTCACGTCTCGGATCGCCTGAGCCGGGTTGCCCGCCGCGATGACACCAGGCGGGACATCGCGGGTGACGACGCTGCCTCCACCGACCACACTGCCCGAGCCGATGGTCGTGCCGGGGAGGACCGTGACGTTGCCGCCGATCCAGACGTCGTCGCCGATCGTGATCGGGAGGGCTCTGCAGGCGCCGTCGGCACGCTCACAAGGATCCAGCGCGTGGTTGGAGGTGTACAGGCCGACCTTGGGGCCCAGGAGCACGTTGTTCCCGATGGTTATGGGGGCGCCGTCGAGCATGATGCAGTCGAAGTTCGCGAAGAAACGAGAACCGAGGTGGATGTTGCGACCGAACTCGCACCGGAATGTCGGCTCGAAGTTCACCTCACGGCCCATCGACCCTACGATCCGACGCAGTAAGGGCTCTCGTTCTTCAACGGGCCGGCCATAGGAGCGGTTATACGCGTCGGTGGCTTGGACGGCCTCGACTCGCGCTGTGATGAGCTCGGGCGTCAGGTCGTCATACATCGCTCCGGTTGCCATGCGAGCGAACTGCTCCGTCAGGTTCATGCTGATCGGTCCTGTTTCTGCCGAGTCGGTTCGTCGCCTCAAAGAGCCTCGACCCGACCTGGCCTCGTAGCCGTTGGTGTGGGATCACGGTGAGGAGCCGAGCGGCTGTAACCGCCCGACTCCCCGGCCTTCCGGGATGTTGATCTCAGTGTCCTCGTAGGACGCTGAGCACAACGGTAGGGGCCCAGATCAACGGCGGAGTTGTTTGTTTGCTGTCCGCCAGATCTGGGCTCCTTGCGCGCTTGTCATCCTCACGATTGCTTTTGCTGTACGACTGTCATCCTCACGATTGCTTTTGCTGTACGACGGCGCCGCCTCCCGGCTTGGAAGACGGCGCCGTCGGCGAGAAGAAGAGGTTCAGATACCGAAGCCGACCCGGCGGGGCTCGGCCTCACCGAGCTCGACGTAGGCCAGGGAGCCGGCCGGGACGAAGACCTTCCTGCCCCTGTCATCGGTGAGGGTAACGGCCTTGGTCTCGGCGTCGGCCACAGCGGCCAGCACCTTGTCCTGCGAGTCGGAGGTCTCCAGCGAGAGCTCGCGGCTGACATGCTTGATTCCGATCGTGACCTGCATGGGACTCCTTCACATCGTCTGTGTGCCGTATTGAGCGGCGTGCCGCCCATCAGGGGAGAGGCGGCATGAACCTGCACCGATCCTAGAGGCGCCCGGGGCACGCCAGATGTCCGAGCACCCCTAAACCGCGCCGTTTCGCGCCACGCGGACACGTGTGCCATCGGCTTCTGGAGGGAGGCAAAGGGCTGTCGCCGATGACGATCCGTTAACGGCGTGCGTTTCATGTCAGTGACTCGTGGTGAGATGGTCCCATGTCCCAGGACCCGATCCGTCTCCTCCCACCTCCTGAGGTGCCGGAGCTCCCCACTGCCGACGCCGACGGCCGGAGAGTCCTGGATCACGCCGCCGAGGGCACCAACATCGTCGTCCTGGGGGCGCCTGGGACCGGTAAGACCTCGCTCGCCTTGAGGCTGCTGTCGGAGGCGGTCGCCGGCGGCAGGGACGCCCTGCTGCTCGCACCCACCCGCGCGCGTGCGGACGGGCTGCGCCGCCGAGCCGCCCACCTGCTGCGTGAGGGCTACGGCGACGGCGTCGTGCGGGTGCGCACCCCCGCGGCCCTCGCTCTGACGATCCTGACCACCTCGTTGACCAGGCGTCCCGGCCCACTGCCGCCACCGGTCCTCCTGGCCGGTGCGGAGGAGGACTCCGTCCTGGCCTCGATGATCAGCGCTATCAGCTGGCCGGGGCTCCCCGCCGAGGCGACCGGTTCGCGGGCCTTCCGCTCCGAGCTGCGCAACCTCCTGGCGCGCGCCGGAGAGTTCGGCGTCACCGCTGACGAGCTGGCTGATCTGGGGCGCCGGCTCAACATTCCTATCTGGGGGCCGGCCGCCCGGCTCCTGCGCACCTGGGACGCGCAGGGCAGGCCCAGCGCGGAACGCAGAGCGCAGACCCGCAAGATGGACACCGCCCGCCTTCAGGACCGGTCCGTCGAGGCCCTGCAGACGTGGGTCGCCGACGGCGTCACCGTCCCCCGTCCCGTCCCGGACCTCGTCATCGTCGACGACTACCAGGACTGCACGGCCGCCACCGCCAGGCTCCTGACGGCCCTGGCCACCCCGGACCCCGATGGGCATCGGGCGCAGATCGTGGTCCTGGGAGACCCTGACGTCGCGGTGGAGACCTTCCGCGGCGGCACACCCAGCCTGCTCATCGCCGCCGAGGACCACTCGGGGCTGGGGGCGAGCCGCCTGCAGCTGAGCACCTGCTACCGGGGCAACCCGGTGATTGCGGCGGTGGTCGCCGATCAGAGCGCCCGGGTCCCGGTGACGGGCACGGCCACCCACCGGCAGCCGACCCTAGCCCCCCGTACCGCGGCATCGCGCGTCTCCGGGGCGTCTGACGAGGGCCGAGCGGCGGCACCGACCGGTGTCGAGGCGATCCTGGCCTCCAGCACCTGGCAGGAACGTGCCCACGTTGCCCGGGCCCTCAGGCTCGAGCACGTCCACCACGGCACTCCCTGGTCGCAGATGGCCGTCATCGTCCGCAGCGCCGCCGACGCCGAGTCACTGGCCAGGGACCTGCGCAGACGGGGCGTGCCCCTGGCCTCCCGCACGCCCGCGGTACTCCTGCGCGCGGAACCCGCGTCGGCTGCGCTCCTGGACATCGTGCGCGCCGCCGTCCGCGACCAGCTGGGGGACGACGGTGAACCGCCGCAGCGGGAGGCCTCCGTCAACCTGCTCACCAGCCCCCTGGTAGGACTGACCACGATGGACCTGCGCCGACTGCGCCGCAGACTGCGCCAGGGCCCCGCCGTCGCGGGCAGCAGTGACGGCCGAGCCGAGTCCACTGAATCTCCTGAGCCAGCCGAGTCCACCACGGCCACCGAGGCCACCACCATGCCCGGTGCTCGAACCGGAGCCGACGCCGCCCTCCTGGCCCTGCTGGCCGACGTCGGTCAGACCGCTGCCTTCGCCCGGTCCCTGGACGGGGAGTCCCTCGGCACTCAGGCGAGCCAGCTCCTCACCGCCGCCCGGATCATCGAGGCCCTGCGCACCTGCCTGAGCGGCACACCCGCCCACGCACCCCGTGATGTCGAGGCACTCCTGTGGGCCGCCTGGGCCGCGTCCGGCCGGGCCGAGGCCTGGAGGTCCGTCGCCCTGCGCCCCTCCGGCAGCTCCGTACGCTCGCTGCTGTCCGAGGCCGCCGAGCACGATCTCGACGTCGTCACCACCCTGTTCAAGCGCGCGGAGGTGTGGGCCGAGCGCCACCCGGGCCAGGACGCGTCCAGCTTCCTGGCCGAGCTCGACGCCGAGGTCCTGCCCTCGGACTCCGTCGCCCCCCAGGGGCGGCGCCCGGGGGGCGTTGCCGTCATGACACCGGCGCGCTGCGCGGGCCAGGAGTGGGAGCTCGTCGTGGTCACCGGGCTGGAGCGCGACCGCTGGCCGGACCTGCGCCTGCGGGACTCCCTGACTCGCACCGGCCTCCTCGTCGACGCGGTTACCGACCGTCTGCCGGAAGGAGGTGACGGCCCGGAGGCCGCAGGTGAGGGCAGTGGGGCCATCGCGGCCGCCCGGGCCCAGGTGCGCGCCGACGAGCGACGCATGCTCATCATGGCCCTCTCCCGCGCCACCCGCCGTCTTCTGCTGACAGCCACCGCCGACGCCGAGCACGCCCCCTCACCGTTCCTGACAGAGATCGCCCAGGCCACCGGGATCCACCTGACCGACTCCGACGGCGCCCCGATCCTCACCCCGGATACCGGAGACCTCACCCTGCGCGGCCTGGTCGGGGAGCTGCGCCGTGCGGCCGTCGCCGGAAACCTGGAGACGGCCACCCCCACCGAATACCGGCGCGGCCGAGCCGCCGTCGAGCTGCTGGCCGATCTCGCCCGCCAGGACGTGCCCGGGGCCGACCCCTCCACCTGGATCGGTGCGGCAGGTCTCACCTCCACCACCCCGCTCGTCGCGGAGGGGGAGAGGATCCAGGTGAGCCCCTCCGACGTCGAGGGCCTGGCCGCCTGCCCGCTCAAGTGGTTCCTGAGCCGCAACGGCGGTTCGGCCCCCGCCAGCGACGCCCAGGCCCTGGGCAGTCTCATCCACGAGGTCGCTGAACGGGCGGAGAGCGAGCACCTGCGCGGCGCCGCCCTGCGGGAGGCCTTCGAGGAGCGCCTGGGTGACCTCGGTTACCCCGACACCTGGCTGGGGGGCCTGGCCGCTGACCGCGCCCGCGCCATGATCGAGCGCCTCGACGCCTACCTCAGCGACTGCGACGCCCTGGACATCCGCGCCGACGTCGAGCAGCCCGTTCGCGCCGACGTCGACATCCCTGTGCAGGTCCTCAGCCCCGAGCTCCGAGACCGGGCCGGGGCCCGGATACCCACCGCGGGGCTCGGCGTCGTCCCCGTCAGGATCTCCGGGCGCATCGACCGGCTCGAGCACCTGGCTGACCACGGGGGACAGGCCGAGGACCACCCGGACCGCCCGGACAGGAGCGGCAGCGTGCGCGTCATCGATCTCAAGACCGGGCAGCGCGTCCCCAAGGACGTCCAGCGCCACCCCCAGCTGGCCACCTACCGGCTCGCCCTGGCCTCGCAGGGCCGCGACGTCGTCGGCGGAGCCCTTGCGCTCCTGGGCAAGGAGCCCTCCAAGCGGTCCGGCGACGGCTATGTCCTGGCTCCGCCGGGCGCCGCGCTCGACCCCAGCCCCATGGTCTCGGAACCCGCGGACGGGTCCGGAGACGAGCCCAGCGACGGAGGCCTGGACGGCTCGGCCGAGGGCTCCAGCGAGTACTGGGCCGAGGACCTCGTGGCCGGCGCAGCGCTGGCCGGCCTGGGTCCCCTGCTCGAGGCCCGCACCGGCGATCACTGCCGCACCTGCATGGTCAAGGACTCCTGCCCCGTCCAGGTCGAGGGAAGGAGAGTCGTCTCATGACCCCCACTGCCTCCCGCGAGCTCACCCCGCAGGCGCTTGCAGCCTCGCTCGGGATCCACACCCCCACCCAGGAGCAGGCGCGCGTCATCTCCCACCGACTGAGCCCGCTCCTGGTCGTCGCCGGTGCCGGCTCGGGCAAGACCGCCACCATGGCGCAACGAGTCGTCTACCTGGTCGCCACCGGGCAGGTCCGTCCCGACCAGGTCCTCGGCCTGACCTTCACCCGCAAGGCCACCGCCGAGCTGGATCAGCGCGTCGCCTCCCGCCTGGCCAGCCTCGGCGCGGCCGGCCTTCTCCCGACCGCTCCGGAAGATGACGGGAGTGCCGGGGACGCCACCGATGCCGGTGAGCCGATGATCGCCACCTACAACTCCTTCGCCGGCTCCCTGGTGCGTGACCACGGCCTGCGCATCGGCGTCGACCCCGACTCCGCCCTCATCACCCAGGCCCGCTCCTGGCAGATCGTCACCTCCCTGCTCGAGGCGCGCACGTTCCCGCTCCCCAGCGAGAGCCTCATCCACAACGCGAGCGCCGCCCTGGTGCTGAACGACGCCCTGAGCCAGAACCTGCTGACCATCGATGAGGCCGCCACGGACCTGGCCGACCTGACCGAGCAGTTCACCGCGCTGGCAGCCATCAAGGGCTGCAAGACCCTGGTCGATAAGGCCCCTGCCATCATGAGCGAGTGGGAGGCCCTGCTCGACGTCGTCGCCGAGCTGCACGACTACAAGCGCCGCCACGGCCTGCTCGACTTCGGTGATCAGATCGCCCTTGCCTGCACCGTCGCCGAGTCCGTCCCCGAGGCGGCCGCCCAGGTGCGGGCGCAGTACCCCGCCGTCCTGCTCGACGAGTTCCAGGACACCTCGGTGGCCCAGGTCCGGCTCCTGTCCGCCCTCTTCGCCGACTCCGGGGTGACCGCCGTCGGCGACCCCCACCAGGCCATCTACGGGTGGCGCGGCGCCAGCGCCGGGGCCCTGGACACCTTCCACCAGCGCTTCAATCCCACCGGTACCGCCCGCCTCGCCTCCGGGGCGCCGTCGGCCGACGTCGCCCCCGTCCTAGAGCTGTCAACCTCCTGGCGCAACGATTCCACTATCCTCGAGGTGGCCAACACCGTCTCCGAGCCCCTGCGCTCCGGCGTCGTCCGGGACGGCGACCCGGTGGGGGAGCACATCGCCGTCGCCCCCCTGCGAGCCCGACCCGTCGCCTTCGGCCTGGAACCCGGGACGGTGCACGGCGCCTTCCTCCAGGACCCCGTCGAGGAGGCCCGCACCGTGGCCGCCTTCCTCGCCGAGCGCTGGTCGCCCAGCGCCGAGATGGCCGTCCTGTGCCGCACCCGCGCACAGATGGAACCCATTGCGGCCGAGCTGGAGGCGGCGGGCCTGCCCTACACGATCGTCGGCCTGGGCGGGATGCTCTACGTCCCCGAGGTCGCCGACGTCCGTGCCCTGCTGACCGCCGCCTCCAACCCCGAGCGCGGTGACCGGGTGGTCAGGCTCCTGACCGGCTTCGGCATCGGTGCCGGAGATCTGCGCGCCCTGGCGACGCTGGCCAGCGAGGTCGTCCGCTCCGCCCCGGAGACGAGCCGGAACGGTGCTGAGGGCCGAGTCCCCCAGGACGAGGCCGACTCCCCACTGCTCAGCGAGGCCCTGGACACTTTGCTGCGATGGCATGAGGAGGGGAGAGAGGGCGCAGTGCCCGCTGCCGTCGAGCTGACGCCGGCGGGGCTGGCCGTCGCGCTGCGCACCGCACGAGCGATCAGACGCGTCCGGGAGGCCATCGCCCTGCCTCTGCCCGACCTCGTCGCCCTGGCCGAGCAGGTCCTCGACCTCGACATCGAGATCGCAGCCCGGGTCGGCGACCCCATGGGGCACCGGGCCCTCGACTCCTTCCAGGAGACGGCCCTCGCCTTCGCCGCTGACACCGACGCCGCCACGCTCACCGGGTTCCTGGAGTGGCTCGACGCCGCCGAGGAGCACGAGGACGCCATGACCGCCCCCGAGGTCGATCCCTCGCCCGGAGCGGTCCAGCTCCTCACCGTCCACGCCGCCAAGGGCCTGGAGTGGGACGTCGTCGCCGTACCCGGCATGAATGAGCAGGTCTTCCCCTCCTACACCAGCGGCGTCAAGGATGATCTGCGCGTGGTGGAGACCGGCTGGATGGGCAGCACCTCGACCTTCCCCTTCCCGCTTCGGGCCGACGCCGACGACCTTCCCCCCTTCACCGTCGGCGACCTCAACCCTGCGGTCACGGACAAGCCCCTCCTGACCGAGACGATGAACGCCTACAAGGAGGCCCTGGGCCGCCAGAGCCTGCGCGAGGAGCGCCGCCTGGCCTACGTGGCCTTCACCCGGGCCCGCCACGAGCTCCTCCTGACCGGTTCCCACCTGTCCAAGACCGCCTCCAAGCCCCGCCGGCCCTCACGATTCCTCACCGAGCTCCGCCGGCGTGACCTGCTCGCCCCCTACGGAGACGGCTGGGTCGACTTCGATGAGTCCCGCCCCAACCCGCTGACAGCCCTCACCCAGGTGGGCACCTGGCCCCTGGACGCCGGCGAGCCGGAGGCGCTGGGTGCTCAGGAGCCTGGCGCTGGGGGATCGCGCGACGACGGGGGAGCGGATACAGACCGCGCTACCGCCTTGCGCCGAGCCCGGCGCGCGGCTGCCGCCCAGGTCGCAGCCGCCATGGGCGGGGCCCGCCCCACCGAGCAGGCCACTGAGCAGGCTCCTGCCGAGCCTGAGCCAACGCGCCCGGGCCTGGGACTGGAGGCGACTGATGAGACCCTGCGGCGCTGGCAGCTTGAGGCGGGTCTCCTCCTGGCCGAACGCGCACGCGCCTCAGCCGCTGTCCCCACCGTCCGGCTTCCCGAGCACCTGGCCGCCACCCGCCTGGACGACCTGCGCGCCGACCGCAGGCGATTCGTCCTCGACCTGCGTCGGCCGCTTCCACCCGAGCCCCGCGCCGCGGGCCGGCTCGGAACCGTCTTCCACGACGCCGTCGCCCAGCGCCTGAGCGCACGCGGCACCCTGTTCGGCCTGGGGGAGGCGGGTGTTCCCGACAACCTCGACCCCCTGGACCGGCAACGAGTTGAGCGCTGGCTGGAAACGGCCGAGAACCTGCCGCTCCTGGCCGACTACGTCCTGGTCGACACCGAGATCGACAGGGAGATCACCATCGGCGCCACCACTTTGCGCTGCCGCATGGACGCCGTCTTCCGCCGCCTGGATGGGACCGGCTGGCTCATCGTCGATTGGAAGACCGGGCGCCGCCAGGTTCCCGTGGACCAGCTCAGCGTCTACGTCCACGCCTGGGCGGCATCCCAGGGCGTCCCCACCAGCTGCGTGTGCGCCGCCTACGTGTACGTCGACTACCCCGAGGGCCGCGTCGACGAGCTCACCGCCGCGGGCCTGCTCGACCTCGACCAGATCGAGTCAGCTCTGACACCGGGCTCCCCACCCGACGAGATGACACCTCTTCCCGCACCCGAGCAGCAAGGCTAACGTCAACCTCAGGGCCGCCCGGGCTCGGCCGCTCGACCAGAAGCACGGCCGGTCCTGGCCCGGCGCACCGACTCTTCGCACCCGACGCCGCAAGGAGAACCCACATGCTGGTGACCTGGTCGATTGTCGCCTTCCTCATCAGCGCCCTGTGCTGGATCCTCGGCGACGCGCTCATCGTCGGTTTCCGTCGGCCTGACCGGCACGAGCACGGCGAGTTCATCGACCTCATGGGGGACGACGCCTACGCCTTCTACACGCGCGTCAACGAGCCTCGCCTGCGATGGGGCGCGCTGGTCGCCAACTACTCCATCCCGCTCATGCTCGCCGGTCTCTATGCGCACTGGGTGCTGTTGCGCGGATCGCCGGTGGGGATGGCGGGCGCGGTGCTGCTCGGCGTCGGGTTCAGCCTCTCGCCCCTGGCCCACGCCTCCTTCTACCCGCTCGCTCTGGCCTCGGAGCGCGCCCACACCGCCCATCAGGCGTACACAGCCGCCAGGGCGGCGAGCAGCGGGAAGGAGGACAGCGAAGGGCCCGATCCCGCCGCCCTGGAGCACGCGCGCAGGCTCTACCGCTTCCTCATGCAGGCCTGGGGCCCCGCCATCGGGCTGACGGCGCTGGGCTGGCTCCTCGTCTGCATTGCTCTGGGCTCAGGAGCCACCGCCTTCCCTCGATGGTCGCTGCTCCTGACCCCACCGGTGCAGGCCCTCCCGTGGTACGCCCTCACCCGCCTGCCCTATCCCGGCAAGCCACTGCTGGACGGGGCCCTGTTCAACATCGTCAACCTGGTGTGGGCCATCGCCTTCCTGGCACTCATGAGCCACAACCCGCTGACCTGATCCCGGGCGAGGCGCCGACGCGGCGTCAGTCGTCCTCGTCGTCGACGCGCACCATCACCACCGGGTTGGTGACCGCGTCGGGCTCCGCGGGCTCGCGCTCCCCGGGCACCGGCGCCAGCCGGGGCGAGGCCTGCTCCACCAGCGGGGCGTCACCCACCTGTGCGGCCAGGTCCTCCAGCATCGCCACCGCGTCATTGATGACCGGCTTGTCCCCGGTCCTCACCCCGTGCAGCAGCCAGCGCGCCAGGCTGAGCTCACTGACCAGCTCGGCCCGCTCACGCAGGTGCCGGTCGACTCCCTCGGAGCGGGCGATGTCGTAGGCGTCCTCAATGGAGTCCAGGCAGTCCACCGGCGCCGAGGAGTACACCCAGGCCAGGTCCTCGGCCGGGTCGCCCACGTGCGCCTGCGACCAGCCGCGCACGGCCACCACCGAGCCGCCGGCCACCAGCACGTTCTCCTCGGCGAGGTCGCCGTGGACCACGGTGGGGCGGAAGCGCCACAGTGCCGTGTCCTCCAGGGCCTGCTCCCAGCGCCCCAGCAGGGTCGGCGGGGTCTTGCCGGTCGTGGCGGCGTCGTCCAGAAGGCTCAACCAGCGCCGACGCACCTCCTCAGCGTCGTAGACCGGCATCCCCGCCTCGGAGATCACCGTCACCGCCAGCTCGTGGATCTCGCCCAGGGCCTTGCCCAGCCCCGCCGACATCCCCGGGCCCGGACGGAGCGTCTCGACGGGGATCGGCTTGCCCTCCACGTGGGAGCGGACCTGGATGTGGGCGCCCTGCTGACGCAGGGACCCGCTGACGCGAGGTACGTCGAAGGAGAGGCGCCCGTCGTCGACGACCCGGCCGATGCGGCGCAGCACCTCGGCCTCCGCCTCCAGGGACGCGCCGACGGCGTCGGTGCGCGCCTCATGCACCTCCCAGTGCCGCCCCTGGGTGTCGATGACCCCGGTGATGTGCCGCTCCGGCGTCTCGGACTGCGGCAGCGCCAGCCGAGCCGGGTTGAGGCCGGTGACGGCGACCGTCGCCATCGCGGCCAGCGCGAGCGCGGAGTGATGAGGGCGAGGGCCGGCAGCGGGCTGGGCGGCCGGCGGGACCGGCTGACTGTCCTTCGGGGGACCGGCAGACGCGCCGGGTAACGGGGCGACAACGACGGGCGCACGATACTCGCCGTGGTCGTCAGCACTCGGAGCCGCAGCACGCTCGACGTCGGAGGCCGCCTCGTCGGTGAGGCTGTTGGCGCCAGCGGCGACGTCGGTGATGTCGGGGTCGTCCGGGGACTGCGGAGGCTGTGACATGGTCCAACCGTAGGCGACAGGTCCTACATCCCGCAGGACAGCCGCGCACGTCCGCTGGCGGCAAACGTCGAAACCTGTGGGAACCGGCCCGACGAACGCCCAAGGCCCTCCGAGTTATCCACAGGCACTGCCGAGGTAGTGGCCATTTCGTGATCAGGTGCTCTAGAGTTCATTCGTGACACCGGTCACCGACCGTCCGGTGCGTAGGAGTTCACCGCCGAACACCTGCGCCGACCCCGCGAACATCCTCATTCGCCCTACTCATCCCATTCGCACAACCACACGCGCTGAGAGGCATCATGGACGCTGCCGATCTTCTCCTGACGGAGGTTCGTGAGCTGGTTCGCGCTCGCGGAATCGACCCCCTCAGGGACATCTCCGCCCTGGAGCAGCTCGTCACCGAGGCCGAGGACGACTACCTGCGGCGCTCCGACGCCGGACTCGTCCCTCCGCTCATCGACCCCGCCGGCGCCCGCTCCCACGTGCTGGACTCCATGGCCGGACTGGGGCCGCTCCAGAGCTACCTCGACGATGAGTCCATCGAGGAGATCTGGGTCAACGCCCCCGGCCGTGTCTTCATCGCCCGCTCCGGGCGTCCCGAGCTGACCACCACGATCCTGGAGAGCGAGGACCTCGCGGTCCTGGTCGAGCGGATGCTGAGGGCCTCCGGTCGCCGTCTGGACCTGTCCAGCCCCTTCGTCGACGCCCAGCTGGCCGGAGGGCAGCGCCTTCACGTCGTCATCCCGCCCATCACCTCCCAGCACTGGGCGGTCAACATCCGCAAGCACACCTCCCGGGCCTCACGCACCAGCGACCTCGTGCGCATGGGCTCACTGACCAACCAGGTCGCGGCCTTCCTGGACGCCTCCGTGCAGGCCGGTCTCAACATCCTGGTCTCGGGGGCCACCCAGGCGGGAAAGACCACGATGGTGAGGGCCCTCGCCGGCGCCATTCCCGGTGGGCAGCGGGTCATCTCCTGTGAGGAGGTCTTCGAGCTGGCCCTGAGGAACCGTGACTGCGTGGCCATGCAGACCCGGCCGCCCAACCTCGAGGGCGTCGGTGAGATCAGCCTGCGTCGTCTGGTCAAGGAGGCCCTGCGCATGCGCCCCGACCGTCTCCTCATCGGAGAGGTGCGTGAGGCCGAGGCCCTCGACCTGTTGATTGCAACTAACTCTGGACTTCCTTCCATGTGTACGGTCCACGCTAATTCCGCGCGAGAAGCGGTCATCAAGATCTGCACGCTGCCGCTGCTGGCGGGGGAGAACGTCTCCAGCGACTTCGTGGTCCCCACCGTCGCCAGTGCCATCGACCTGGTCGTCCACCTCGACCTGGACCGCCACGGGCGCCGCACCGTCAGAGAGGTCGCGGCACTGTCCGGCCGGGTCGAGAACGGTGTCATCGAGCTCTCCGACGTCTTCCGCCGCGACCCCGCCGGCAACCTCGTGCGTGGTCCGGGCGCGCCCAGCGGCGCTGAGCGCTTCAGCCGCGCCGGACACGATCTCACCGCCTTGCTGAACCGCCACCCCTCCAGCGGCGAGGAGGTCTACTGATGGGCGCGATCGCCGGGCTCCTGGCAGGTGTGGGGATGCTGCTCATCTGGATGGCCTGCACCTCCGACCCGCCCCAGTGGCGCTCGAGGCGGTCCCGTCTCCTGGCCGACATCCTGGTCCAGGCCGGCGCCGGCCGTACCAGCCCCACGATGTTCGTCCTGGGCTCGATCGGACTGGGGCTGCTCGTCGGCATGGTCTTCCTGGGGATGTCTCGGGCGTGGCCGGTGGCGGCCTCCTTCGCCGCGATCTTCACCGTGGTCCCGTTCCTCGTCATCTCCTCCCGCGCCCGCGCCCGCCGCACTCGCCTGCGCGAGGTGTGGCCGGAGGCCGTCGACACGCTCGTCTCCGGCGTCCGAGCCGGCATGAGCCTGCCGGAGGCCCTGACCAACCTCGGCGAGCGCGGACCGGAGGCCGTCCGCCACCAGTTCCGGGCCTTCGCCACCGACTACGCCGCCACCGCCCGTTTCGACAGCTCCCTGGACCGGCTCAAGGCCCGCTTCGCCGACCCCGTCGCCGACCGGATCGTCGAGGCCCTGCGCCTGGCCCACGAGGTCGGCGGCACCGACCTGGGCACGCTGCTGCGCTCCCTGTCCCAGATGCTGCGCGAGGACATGCGCACCCGTGGAGAGCTCGAGGCGCGCCAGTCCTGGACGGTCAACGGCGCCAAGGTCGCTGTTGCCGCCCCGTGGCTCGTCCTGGCGCTGCTGTCCACCCGCCCGCAGGCGGCCGCCGCCTACGCCACCACGACCGGCGCCGTTATTCTCCTGGTCGGCGCTGTCGTCTCGGTCATCGCCTACCGGCTCATGCTGCGCCTGGGGCGGCTCCCCGAGGAGGAAAGGATGCTGCGATGACGCCGATGAACGTGATGCTCGCCGGAGGGCTCGCGGGCCTGGTCGGGGCCATGGGGGTCCTGACCATCATCTCGGCCGTGCGCCGACGCCGCCCCACCCTCATGGCCCGGCTGGAGCCCTACGTCCACCAGCAGCCCAGCACCTCGGGGCTCCTGACCGCTCCGGCGGGCCTGGCCTCCGACGGCCGCACCGTCGTCGGCCTGCTCATGGCCACCACGGCCGGCGTTCTCAACCTGGGCAGGCTGATGGACTCCCTGGGGTCCTCTGCCGAGTCGGTCCGTCGACGTCTGACGCGCTCCGGCTCGCCTCTTGGCCTCGACCAGTTCCGCCTCCAACAGGTCCTGTGGTCGACGACGGCGCTCCTCCTCGTCCTGGCGGTCGGTGGCCTGGTGGCCCTGCTCAGATCCGTCAACGTGCCCGCACTCGTCGTCCTGTCCGCCATGGCCGTCGTGGCCGGGGCGGCCGCTCGGGACTGGTGGCTCAGCCGGGCCGTGGCGAAACGGCTCTCACGCATTGAGGCCCAGCTGCCCGACGTCGTCGAGCTCCTCGCCCTGGCCGTGGGAGCCGGTCAGGGGCCGGTGGCCGCCATCGAGCGCGTCGTCGCGCTCGGGCACGGTGAGCTCATCGACGAGCTGGGCGTCACCCTGACCGACATCCGTTCCGGCACGGTTCTGTCCACCGCCCTGGACCATATGGAGCGCCGGGTCGGCTCCGTCCATGTCACCCGCCTGTGCGAGGCGATCGTCGTGGCCCTGGAGCGCGGCACGCCGCTGGCCGAGGTCCTGCGCTCCCAGGCCACCGACGTGCGTGAGGCGGCACGTCAGGACCTCATGGAGGAGGGAGGCAGGCGTGAGATCGCCCAGATGGTTCCCGTGGTCTTCCTCGTCCTGCCGATCACCGTCCTGTTCGCCCTGTTCCCGGGGCTGTTCGTCCTGCGGCTGGGGGTGTGAAGCGTATCCGACCTCCTTACCGCCGAATCTCCTCGCCCATCGTCCGCTCAACCAGATTCCCGCCTGTCAACAAGGAGTAGCCATGAAGCGCACCATCCTTCCCCCGTCTCGCCCGCCTCGTGTCGGCTCCAGGCCGCGGTGGACCGGCTGCCTGACCCGGATCGACCTGGGTGACGAGCGCGGTGACGTCCCCGGCTGGGTGCTGGTCACCCTCATGACCGCCGGCCTCGTCGTGGCCCTGTGGACGGTCGCCGGCAGCACGCTGACCGAGGTCTTCCTCAACGCCATCGCGAAGGTGACGAGTGCTATCTGACCGGTCTCGGCGCCTCCTCCCGACACTGCGCATGAGCCGCACCACCTCCCGACACCGCCATCGCGTGATTACTCGGGAGGAGTCGGGCTCCGCCGTCGTCGACTTCGTCATGGTCGGCGCGCTCGTCGTCTTCGTGTTCGTCGCTCTTCTCCAGGTCACCCTGGGCGTCTACGCACGCAACGTTCTCACTGACGCCGCCGGCGACGGAGCCAGGCGAGCCGCTCTGGTCGGGGGCACGGAAGCCGAGGCGCAGCAACGGGTACGGGTTCTGTCCGACGCCGCGCTGCGCCACGGCTACGTGGACACCGTGACCGTCTCGCGTGTCCACTCCGGAGACCTGATCATCGTTGAGGTCACGGTCAAGGCGCCCTTCCCAGTTCTGGGTCTCTTCGGCCCCGGAGGGACCCTGACGGTGACGGGGCACGCGATCGACGAGTCCTCCCTGGTCCGAGAGAGGTAGCCGCCGTGGCCGCGCCGAAGGTCCTCGGACAACTCGTCCCAGCGTTACCGGGAGAAAGGTCTGCACCAACGGCCGCTCAGCGGGGACGGCGCGCTGCACGCCGACTCCGAGACGCTTTCACAGACTCCATGCACGACGCCCGGCGGCTCCTGAGCCGGGAGGAGGGCAACGCCATCGTGGAGTTCATCGGGTGGAGCGCCGTTCTGGTGGTGCCCGTCCTCTACCTCGTGGTCACCCTCGCCCAGATCCAGGCCACGACCTTCGCCGTCTCCTCTGCGGCTGATGCCGCCAGCCGCGTCCTGGAGGTCGATGACTCGCCGTCAGCAATGGACAAGGCCCAGGTGGCGACGGAGCTGTCACTGTCCGATCAAGGGCTCGACGCCGACTCCGAGGGCTCCCTGACCGTCACCTGCGCCCACGGCTGCGCCAGGGGGCAGGCCGCGATCGTCAAGGTCGCCGTCGGTGTGGACCTGCCCGGCTTCGCCTCCCTGGGGATCGGCCGCGACGTCGTCGTGGTGGACACCGAACGAGCCATCACCTTGCCGGGCAAGGAGGAGCCATGAGAGCTCGGCCGGTTCCAGCGATGACTCTTCGACGGGCCCGGGAGCTGGCGCGGCGCCTGCGCCGGGAGGAGGACGGTCAGACGCTCCTGCTGGGTGTCGGCCTCATCTGCGTGGTCCTCGCCCTGCTGTTCGTCGCGGCCTCGGCGACGGCCATCTACCTCGACCTCAAGACCCTCACCTCGCTGGCGGACTCGGCCGCCGCCGCAGGCGCCGACGGCCTGGAAGAGGACTCGTACTACGGGGGCAACGGAACAGACACGGCGCCCGCCGCCCTGACCGACGCGCAGGTGCGAACCAACGCCGCCGCCGATCTGTCCGCCCAGCCCTCTGCGGCCAGGCTGGAGGGGGTCACGATGATCAGCGCCCGGGCCGATCCGGTGGCGGTGATGGTGAAGCCGTCGGCGGGGACAAGGCGGAGTGGGCGCCGTCAGGCCTGCTCGACGAAGCTCGTCGAGATGGCGGGGGAGGGGCGTCGGTGCCAGTGCATCCGGGCCCGCAGTTCCTCCTTCTGCCGGCGCGAGAGCTGGGCGATGTAGGCCCGCTTCACCGTGAACAGGATGTTGATGCCCACCAGCAGGTAGAAGGCGTTGGCGATGACGCTGGGCCAGGCCCCGGAGCTCGCGCAGTTGATGGTCAGCAGCACGGAGCCAATGATGTTGAGGGCCTGGTACTTGAGTGAATCTCCCGCGATCGTGCCCTTGGAGACCAGGAAGTAGGCCACGAGGAGCGCAGCGGCACCGATCCAGCCGCCGAGAGAGATGAGGGGGGAGAGCGCGTCGTTCACGGAACCGATTCTTGGCCCGTCCTCCGATGAAGGTCAATCGCATCTCTCTGCATGAGGGATGTAGATTTACTTCATGCGCGTGCTACCTCAGAGGCTATCGGTTCTATTGGCCGTCCACCGAGCCGGAGGAGTCGTCGCAGCGGCGGATATCCTTCACATCACGCCGTCCGCAGTCTCCCAGCAGATTCGCCTGCTGGAGCGCGAGTGCGGCGCCCGGGTCCTGGACCGAGCGCCCGCCGGAGCCGTGCTCACCGCGGCCGGCAAGGTTCTGGCGGAGGCGGCCGAGCGCATTGAGGATGAGCTGACCACCGTGCGCCGTGAGTTGGCGGACCTGGACGACTCCATCCCCTCCGGTGTGGTGCGTGTGGGCAGCTTCGCCTCCGCCGTCCGTGCGCTTCTGCTGCCCCTGCTGACCTCGTTGGCGACCACCAGCCCCGAGCTGGAGGTCGTCGTCGAAGAGGTCGAGGAGCGCAGTGCCCTGTCCAGGCTGCGTCGGGGCGAGCTCGACCTGGTCCTCATTGAGCGTGACGAGCACACGCTGCCGGCCGCACCCCGGGGTATGGCCGACATCCCTTTGCTGGACGAGTCCTGGCTCGTCGTCGTGCCGGCCGAGCAGGCCGCCCCCTCGACTCTGGCGGACCTGGTGCGGGCCACCTGGATCGACCTGGCTCCGGGAACTGCGGGAGCCTTCGCCCTGGACCGTCTGGAGCGCCAGCTGGGGACACCGCTGACGATGCGGCACGTCGCCTACGACTACGACGTCGTTCTGGCCATGGTCAGCCAGGGACTGGGCTGCGCGCTCCTGCCCGAGCTGGCCGTCTACTCCGGGCTCGTGCCTGACGAGCTCAGCGTCGTGCGCCTGCCCGGGCTGGGGGTGCGCCAGCTGGTGGTGCGCCACCGCTCGACCCGCACCGAACCGAGCCCGGCGACGCGCGCAGTGCTCGAGGCGCTGCTCGCCCAGGCCCAGGGGCTCGAGCTGGGATGAGGTTCGACGGCGGGCAGCCTGGAACCGACGAGGGCGACAGACCGAATCCATCCCGACGGCGTCCCCGGCGCGTTCTGCCGTAGACTCGCCTTCGTGGCCACTGACTTCTCCGCTGAGATCGAACGACTCCGACACACCTACGCGTCCATCGCCGCGGTGACCGACCCCGAGGCCCTGCGCGCCCGCATCGCTGAGCTCTCCGAGCAGGCCTCCGCCCCTGACCTGTGGGACGACCCCGACTCCGCCCAGGTGGTCACCTCGGCCCTGTCCCACGCCCAGGCCGACCTCAAGCGGGTCGAGAGCCTGGGGGAGCGCATCGAGGATCTCGAGGCCATGGTCGAGCTCGCCGGTGAGGAGGAGGGCGAGGACGCCGCCGAGATCCTCGCCGAGGCCGAGGCGGACCTGACCGCCATCAGCAAGGACCTCTCCGACCTGGAGATCCGCACACTGCTGAGTGGCGAGTACGACCCGCGCGACGCCGTCATCACCATCCGCTCGGGCGCCGGTGGGGTGGACGCCGCCGACTTCGCCGAGATGCTCCTGCGCATGTACACCCGCTGGGCCGAGCGGCACGAGTACCCCGTCAAGGTCCTCAACACCTCCTACGCCGAGGAGGCGGGCCTGAAGTCGGTCACGTTCGAGGTCCACGCCCCCTACGCCTACGGGACTCTGAGCGTCGAGGGCGGCACGCACCGTCTGGTGCGCATCAGCCCCTTCGACAACCAGGGCCGCCGTCAGACCTCCTTCGCCGCCGTCGAGGTCATCCCGCTCATCGAGTCCACCGACCACATCGACATCCCCGAGGCCGACATCCGCGTCGACGTCTTCCGCTCCTCAGGACCCGGCGGTCAGAGCGTCAACACCACGGACTCCGCCGTGCGTATCACCCACCTGCCCACGGGACTGGTGGTCTCCATGCAGGATGAGAAGTCCCAGATCCAGAACCGCGCCGCCGCCATGCGCGTCCTCCAGTCGCGACTGCTCCTGCTCAAGCAGCAGGAGGAGGACGCCAAGAAGAAGGAGCTCGCCGGGGACGTCAAGGCCTCGTGGGGGGACCAGATGCGTTCCTACGTCCTCAACCCCTACCAGATGGTCAAGGACCTGAGGACCAACTTCGAGGTCGGCAACCCCGACTCGGTGTTCGACGGCGACATCGACGGCTTCATCGACGCCGGTATCCGCTGGCGCAAGCAGCAGGAAACGGCTGAGGACTGATCGGAACGCTTCCTCGGAAGCATCACCATCGTCAGGGATCCCCCGGAGGGATCCCTGATTCCTTTTCTGCCTGTCCCTGATTTTTCCGGCCTGCGATTGAGGGTGCAACATGGTGGGCGTACCGTGAATTTCATGAGCGCATCGCATGGAAAACCTCGGACGGCGGTCAACTCATCAATATTCTCATCTCTCGAGTCTCCGGATCTCAGTGCATATCGATCAGATCAAGATCGTCGACTAACCGTGAGTGGAAAGGTATTGCGCGTCATCGTCGCGATTGCGACGATGTTCGCTTGCGCACTCACACCACCTTTGTTGAAGCAGATTCCTGCGATCCAGTCATTCGTTCTCGCACATGAGAATCCCGATGATCTGTTGGAGTCTTTCGCGGTGGGGGCTTGTGTGCTGTTGATCCATGGGGCAGCGGTGGTCCTCGCTCTTGTTCTGTGCTACGTCCTGCGCCGCACGCTCGACCGAGGCCGTCATGTCCGTTTGTGCCTGCGTATCGATCGTCGCGCCCTGCTCTGGCTCACTGGGATGGTGCTGGCTGCGCTCGTCGTGGAACTCGCAGTGGCCGGCATCATTCATGCGCTCGGTCTTGCCGGTGGTGATCAGCCCACACCGCAAGGGCCGCTGTGGCTCGTGGCCATCGAGTCCTTCTCGATAGCTTTTCTCCTCCAAGGAGCTCCTGAGGAGATCGTATGGAGAGGGTGGCTCTTCTCCTCGCTGGGTGAGACGCGTTTCGCGGCGGCCGCCAGCGTCCTCGGATTCACCGTTCTTCATCTTCTCTCTCAAGGAGGACAGCAGAATCTCCTTGAGCACATCACCTATCTCGCCTTGCCGTGTGGATTCGCGGTGGCGGCGATGATTGTCCGAATCGTCTCCGGCTCGACCTGGGCGGCGATCGGCGTGCACGGAGGGATCCACCTGGTGAACTACTACGTGGAAGGCTCCCTGCATCTTCCCACTGGAACGGTGACCTGGGTGCTTCAAGGCCTGCTCTGGGCTGCGGTAGGTGTCGTGATTCTTGTGTTCCACCGACGTCAGTGGCGGTTGGCTGGATCCTCATTGTCGGAGTTGTGAGGTGTCGATGATCGCCTCAAGCGGGGAGGAGGTCGACGAGAGGACGTGCGTTGTTCATGGATATGTATTGGTTCATGGGATATGAGGATGATGAGGCTGTGACGAAACTGGGTGGGCAGCACATCTTGTGTAGAGCAGGGAGGACTAGCCTGAGTTGTCTCAGGGAGATTCCGAATTTATCTTCGATGCACGATTGGGGCTGATTGTGATAAGCAACACTGCTAATGTTGGGGGCATGAATACCTCGCGATCTCCAGCACCCACCCCTGCCCCAGTAAACGATCTCTCCCAACGACGTCGGTTTCCCGGCCGTTTAGGAACGGTCCTGCGCGTTGCACTCGCAGTAGTTGTCATGGCAGCAGGCGTTCTCGTGCTCCTTCCCCTGGTGCCATTCGGAGTGCTCGGGAAGGCGGATAGCATGGCGGGGGTGGCAATCGAGACTGTGGCGATGTCCGGATCATCCTTGTTCGTTCTGCTTCTGACCTGGTTGGTGGTAACCCGGCTGGATGGGAGGACCCTGAGTGATCTGCGCCTGCGGGTCGATCGGCGCGCCATGGTCTGGATGCTGGCCATGATGGTGGTGGCGGTGGCCAATGTGGTGATCGTGGGGGCTGTGATGAACCTGCTTGGGATCGAGTCCACCGCCGAAAGGATCAAGGATCTGCCCCTCCCCATCGTCGGGGCTCTCGTCCTCCACCAAGTGAATCTTGCGTTTCTGCTCCAGGGGTTCCCGGAGGAGCTCGTGTGGCGGGGCTGGCTCGTCAGGTCGTTGGGTGATGGGCGCATCGCCGGAATCACTTCGGTCATCGGTTTCACGCTGATCCACCTCATCTCCAAAGGCGGGCAGGAGGGCTGGATCGAGCGCATTCTGTATTTGGCAACTCCCTTCGGCTTCGCTGTCGCGGCGGTGGTGGTCCTATGGGTATCGGACTCGACGTGGGCGGCCGTCGGCGTGCACGCGGGCTCCCACATGGCCAATCTGGTTTTGTTTGTCGTGCCGGTCGATAGGACTCATCCTGTGGCCTGGGTGCTTGAGGGTGCCCTGTGGCTGGTGGTGGCCGGTGTGATCTGGTTCCTGGCGCGACGCCGCGCCCTTATTGCCTCCCACTGAGTCATCTGCGCTTCACTCGCGGTACGGCGCTTTGGGTGGTTGGGATGATGGCCGCGCCCGGTGTTACGACGGCGATGGCCCGGCGTGCACCGTCTCACCTCCGCCGTCGTCGCCATTGCTTCAGGGCTCCCTTAGGCTTGGCCACGGTGCGCACGGACGGTCCGATCGGTCGCCGTCGTCGCGCAGAACTTCCGCTCACACCCTGACGAAAGGCGCAGACGAGCAGTGGCTGAGTACATCTACCAGATGATCAAGGCGCGCAAGGCCCACGGCGACAAGGTCATCCTCGACGACGTCACCATGGCCTTCCTCCCGGGAGCCAAGATCGGCATGGTCGGCCCTAACGGCGCCGGCAAGTCCTCCATCCTCAAGATCATGGCCGGCATCGACCAGCCCTCCAACGGCGAGGCCCGCCTGACCCCTGGGTACAGCGTCGGCATCCTCCTCCAGGAGCCCCCGCTCAACGAGGACAAGACGGTGCTCGGCAACGTCGAGGAGGGCGTGGCCGAGATCAAGTCCAAGCTGGACCGCTACAACGAGATCAGTGCCGCCATGGCGGACCCGGATGCCGACTTCGACGCCCTCATGGCGGAGATGGGCACCCTCCAGGACGCCCTGGATGCTGCTAACGCCTGGGACCTCGACTCCCAGCTGGAGCAGGCCATGGACGCCCTGCGCTGCCCGCCGCCGGACGCCGAGGTCAAGAACCTCTCCGGCGGTGAGCGTCGCCGCGTGGCCCTGTGCAAGCTGCTCCTCGAGGCCCCGGACCTCCTCCTCCTGGACGAGCCCACCAACCACCTCGACGCCGAGTCCGTCCTCTGGCTCGAGCAGCACCTGGCCAGCTACCAGGGCGCCGTCATCGCCGTCACCCACGACCGCTACTTCCTCGACCACGTCGCCCAGTGGATCGCCGAGGTCGACCGCGGCCACCTCTACCCCTACGAGGGCAACTACTCCACCTACCTGGAGACCAAGGAGAAGCGCCTCGAGGTCCAGGGCAAGAAGGACGCCAAGCTCGCCAAGCGCCTCAAGGAGGAGCTTGAGTGGGTGCGCTCGTCGGCCAAGGGACGCCAGGCCAAGTCCAAGGCCCGTCTGGCCCGCTATGAGGAGATGGCCGCCGAGGCCGAGCACACCCGCAAGCTCGACTTCGAGGAGATCCAGATCCCGCCGGGTCCCCGCCTGGGCAACCAGGTCCTGGAGGCCACCAACCTCAACAAGGGATTCGACGGACGCACCCTCATCGACGGGCTCTCCTTCACCCTGCCGCGCAATGGCATCGTCGGTGTTGTCGGCCCCAACGGCGTCGGAAAGTCCACCCTGTTCAAGACCATCGTGGGCCTGGAGCCGCTCGATGGCGGAGAACTCAAGATCGGTCAGACCGTCAAGCTCTCCTACGTCGACCAGTCCCGAGCCGGCATCGACCCCAAGAAGACCCTGTGGGAGGTCGTCTCCGACGGGCTGGACTACATCCAGGTCGGTAACGTGGAGATGCCCTCGCGCGCCTACGTCGCCTCCTTCGGCTTCAAGGGGGCCGACCAGCAGAAGCCGGCCGGCGTACTCTCCGGCGGTGAGCGCAACCGCCTCAACCTGGCACTGACCCTCAAGCAGGGCGGCAACCTCATCCTCCTGGACGAGCCCACCAACGACCTCGACGTCGAGACCCTGGGATCGCTGGAGAACGCCCTGCTGGAGTTCCCCGGCTGCGCCGTGGTCATCACCCACGACCGCTGGTTCCTCGACCGTGTGGCCACCCACATCCTGGCCTGGGAGGGAACCGAGGAGAATCCGGCCAGCTGGTACTGGTTCGAGGGGAACTTCGCCTCCTACGAGGAGAACAAGGTCGAGCGCCTCGGACCCGAGGCGGCCCGGCCCCACCGGGTCACCTACCGGAAGCTGACCCGGGACTGACTCCTGAGTGAACGAGTTCCGGCTCGATCCGCCATCTCAGACAGAGACGCCATTCTTTCAGCCGACTGGCTGAGGGGATGGCGTCTCTGTTACGGACAATGAGGGCGCCGAGTCATGGTGCTGGAACCGTTATCGCCGGAGACTCTCAGACCTGCACCAGGAATGGTGGTGCCTGCGTCGGCGCGACTCAATTCAGAAAATTAGTCATAATAGTGTTGGGAGTAGGTGATCGTCAAGGGGGATTGACCGCTCTGGCGTGATTTACAAGGTGGCTTTTAAGGTTTTTTCAGGCGGTAACCTTATGTGGCCGGGTTACCGTCTTGAGCACTCCGCCACTTTGAAAGGACAATTATCATGGGTGCAACAATGGCTCGCCGTATCGCAAGTGCCGGCTCACTTCTCGCACTCGCCGCCGGCGCTCTCCTGATTCCGACCTCGACAGCAAGTGCCGCTGAGAGAGACGGTGTCTGCGACGCCGGAGAGGTCTGCTTCTACTACAACACCGATGGGCATGGATCGATTGCCGACTTCAATGGGTCCATCCCCAACTATGGGGGAAGTCAACCCAACTGCTATGAGTTCAGGGGAGCTGGCAACGGGCAAGGAAAGTGCGTGAAGAACAACGCGGCCGCGGTCTGGAACAGGACGGGCACGCAAGTGGTTGTATACTACAACTCATACTTCTGGGGGGATAATGAACTTATTCCCGATGGTAAGTTGGTCAACCTCAAGCCTGGCCTCAAGAACAACAACGCCTCCCACAAGATCTTCTGGTAAGTTGGTGATCCTCAAGCCTGGCCTCAAGAACAACTCCGCCTCCCGCAAGTTCTTCTATCCCTCGTGGTGATGAAGTGACTGAATGTCCCTCTTCTAGATCTGGTGAAGGGACATTGGTGATAGTGGCGCCAGTCGGCTCCGGAAGGTGTCGGCTGGCGCCACTGTCACGATAAACACCCCGATTGCGTCTCGCGCATCTTGCCCGGCGACATTGACTGTGCATAGAGTGTCGTACGTTGGAAGGTGCGTGATGAGCAGGAAGACGCCCGCCTTCATTCCCGAAGGCGGTGTGATAGGCAGGCTCCCGTTCGACGGGCGGTGGCTGAGCGAGGTCAGTCCCACGCGCCGCGTCCCGAGCCACGGGACCGATCTGTTCGGCACCACTTACGCGCTCGACTTCGTCGCCGTCGACGATGACGGTCGCACGGCGCCTGCGCGCAGCATACGCACGGTCCTCGCCACCGAACCGCCGGAGCTCTTCTACGCCTTCGGGCGTCCCCTGTACTCGCCCGTAGCAGGAACCGTGGTGTCTGTCCACGACGGCGAACCCGACCACGAGGCGCGCCGCTCGATCCTGACGCTCATCCCGTACGGGTTGAGTCAGCCCCGGAGGATTCGGCGGGGACTGACCGCGGTCCTTGGGAATCACGTCATCATCCAGGTTGCGGAAAGCCCTTATTGCGTTGGACTCGTGCACCTTCAGCGAGGCTCTGTTCAGGTGTCGCCTGGTGAGCGGGTGTGCGCCGGCGATCAGATCGGCAGATGCGGCAACTCCGGGAACTCCACGCAGCCCCATCTCCACATTCAGGCGATGGACAGCCCTGATCCCTACGCCGCGAAGGGTGTGCCGCTCCGTTTCGACGAGTTCCGGCAACGCGGTCCAGAACAAGGTGCCCCGTGGTCGCTGTGCGAGCAGGTCTGCCCCGAGCAGGGCTCAGTCATCGCTCGACTTTGATGTGACGCCATA
The DNA here is from genome assembly GCF_900323545.1 of Actinomyces sp. Marseille-P3109. Taxonomy (NCBI): domain Bacteria; kingdom Bacillati; phylum Actinomycetota; class Actinomycetes; order Actinomycetales; family Actinomycetaceae; genus Actinomyces; species Actinomyces sp. Marseille-P3109. The sequence continues at coordinate 1,603,578 of NZ_OOHN01000008.1, read as the reverse complement.
GAATGAACCTCAGATCTGGCGTGATGATCCGTTGCGGGGCTGCTGCGGCCCGATTGCGACGAGAAGTAGGGGATGAGCCTACGGTGCGGTGCGCCGGTTCTGATCCGGGACGTGCTTTTCCGGCGAGGACTGCGTCTTCCTGCAAACCTCTGAGGTCCGGTGGCAGTCGTTTGTAGGAGAAGTACGTCCTGGATGGAAAACGCAGTCCCCAACCCGCACCATTCCGGTGTCCACACAGCGGACATGAACGCTGTGGTGACGTTGGGGGCCAAGCAGAACTCCCGAGATTCCGGGGTCGTCGTCCAACCGCATCTACTGTGGAGTCAGCCATGTCCGCTGTGTGGACACCGAGTCGCTGACGCGACGCGGGAGAAAAACAAAGGCATCAGTTCGGATCATTTAATGAGAGGAATTTTGCGACCGAGGCATGAACTTCTGGATTTCCGGCCCAGTATGCATGCCTGGCGTCCGGAATCATGAATACTTCCGCATTTGGGATTCGATTTCCAAGGATTGCTGCGTTGCCAGGATCGGAGATAGGGTCGTTCGTGCCGTGGAGGATCAAAGTGGGGGCCGTAATGTTTTCTGGGGCCGGCCCGTCAGGGCGGTCTGAGGCCTTGCTGTGGATGCTCATTGCTTCTGGTGAATGAGGCGCGGGGAAGACGCTGGTGGCTTGTTGAGGATTTGCTGCGATCCAAGGATCCGGATAGAAGAGTGAAGCCAGTGCGCTTGGGTCGCCGGATGCTAGGGCCGCTGCTCCAGTGGTAGGGCGAGGTAGTCCAGTTCCGTCACCAGCGCTGGTGCCCCCAATGGTGAGTGTAATAATGCGGTCTGCATGCTCCGCTCCGAGCCACTGAGCAATTCTTCCTCCCATTGAGTGTCCGTAAACGTGCGCCCTATCGATACCTGCGTGATCGAGGATGGTTACTACATCCTTTGCGAAATCTCTCGTCGACCATTCTGAGTTCAGCGGCGCTGTGTTCTGGCCGGTGCCTCTGTGGTCAAGGAGTACGATGGTTCGATTGGTGAATTCGTTGAGAACGGAGTCCCATCCGTGGTGGTCGAGTCCCCTTCCTTGGATAAGCACTAATGGAGCTTTGGGTGATGATGTGTTTCTTATGGAGTACCAAAGGCTGCCGCCGTTTGACAGTGTCACAGAAGTCATGATTCGATCATATCATGAAAACTTAAAAGCTGTTGGCTGGGGTGGCGGGGGTGATGAGATTGTGTTCACGAGTGGGAGATTGTTTTTGCTGACAGTGGCTCTTGCGTGCGGTTCCGCTTGCATTCTTGTCTCGAATCGCCCCCTGAGTCTCACGCCTCTCTCTGTCATTCTGGCGCCTAGACTAACCCTATTCTCTCCTCTTGAGAAAGAATCTGAATAAATGCGTTTATGTCAGCCAGGCTGTGAGGCCGTGGACGATGGCCGCGATCGACGGGCCGATGATCATGGCCACCTCTCTGCGTCGGATACCGATGCCGGCGTCGACGATCTGGACCACCATTGCAGCCATGAGGACCAGCCTCACGGTAGTGATGTCTGAAGCGGCGACAAAAGGTACGGCTGCCGTCACCACGCCGAGGGGAACCGCTCGAGCCGCATACATCTGAGCGAAGAACCTCTCCCCGGCGCTGACCTCTCGCGACTTGCTCATGATCTGAGGTTGGAAGACAGCCAGCAGTGATGACACCGTACTGATTGTTGCGGCGATAGCGTTGAGAATCTGAAGTATGGCAATCGGCACCGTTAATCACCTGAGAGGAGGAAAGGTGGAGAGAGCCTCAGCCGAGGATCGCGCTGCCGTCGTCGTCTTCACCTATGCGGATCCGCCAACGGCCTGAGCCGGCGTCGAACCCTGAGCCCGTGGGCATGCGGACCATGCCCTCCTGAGCGATGGTCGACACGAGCCTGCCGGATGAATCAAAGACCTGGGCGCGCGCCATACCCCGGCCTCCCTGCGAGGAGGGCGAGTCCTGCACGTACAGCAGCCAGTCGCTCATATCCACGTCCCGGTGGAACCACTGGGCATGGTCGAGGGTCGCCAGACTCATGCCCTCGCTGCGCCAGGACAGCCCCTGACTGCGCAGCACCGGCTCCAGCATCACCTGATCGCACACGTAGGCCAGTAGCGCTCGGTGCACGGTCTGGGAGGTCTGCTCCGGGATGCGGCCGCGCGAACGTATCCACAGGTGCTGGACTCCACCCCGTTCCTGAGCGGGGCGCAGGTAGAGGTTGCCCTCCACGTGCCTGAGATCGAAGGCCGCTGTACGACCCAGAAAACGCGCCACCGGATGATCGATGGTGCGGAAGATCTCCAGAGCGCTCGTCAGGTCCTCAGGGCGCGGCACCGAGGGAGCCGCGACGTGAAGATCAGCCCCCTCCTGCTCCTCCTGAAAGGATGTGAGCATTGTGAGAATCTGCGTTCCCTCCTGGGAGGCGGCGGTGCGCCGCTGGGAGAAGGACCTCCCGTCGTGCAACCGTTCGACGGCGAAGTTGATCGGCTTGTCCGGTTGCCCTCCTCGCATGAAGAAGGCGTGGACGGAGTGCGGTAGGCGCTCGCCGTCGCCGTCGTCCTCGACCGTGGTGGCGGCGGCGAGCATTCCCTGGGCAACCACCTGGCCGCCGTAGACCCGCCCCGAGAGCTGCGGCAGGGAGCCGCCGGTGAAGACATCCTCCCCGTCTCCCGCCGCCAGGCTGAGAATCCGGGTCACTGAGCCGAGGGGCTCCTCCGTGGCGGCGGGGACGGGATAGGGGGTGGTCACAGACCGAGCTCCTCCAGGATCGGCAGCTGAGCGCGCACGTTGGAGCGGGCGTCCTCGGCGGTGGGGGAGGCGACGGCGATCTTCGCCAGCTCCCGGCACTCGTCGAGGGTGACGGACTTCAGAACGGCATCGACGTCCGGCAGCGCGCGCGCCGTCATCGACAGCGAGGCGACGCCCAGGCCCACGAGCACGGTGGCCAGCGCCGGGTCCGCGGCTGCCTCACCGCACACACCCACTGGGCGTCCCTTGGGGGAGGCGCCCTCACACGCTGTGCCGATCAGACGCAGCACGGCCGGCTGCCAGGCAGTGGACAGGTCTGCCAGTGAGGACAGCAGGCGGTCGGCGGCCATGACGTACTGGGTGAGGTCGTTTGTGCCGACGGAGGCGAAGTCCGCGTGCTCGAAGAGCTTGTCCGCCATGAGCGCGGCGGAGGGCACCTCGATCATCATGCCGGCCGTCTTCAGCCCGTAGGAGCGGGCCTTCTCCGTGAAGGCCTTGGCCTCATCGGCCGTGGAGATCATCGGGGCCATGACCCACACCTTGGCCTCGGTGGCGGCCTCGGCCTTGGCCAGCGCCTCAAGCTGGTGCTCCAGCACCTCGGGGTCGCGGCGCGTGGTCCGGTAGGCGCGCACGCCGAGCGCTGGGTTGGCCTCGGTGGCGTCGGTCAGGAACGGCAGCGGCTTGTCGGCCCCGGCGTCGAGCGTGCGCACCACGACCTTCTTGCCCGGGAAGGCCGCCAGAACACCCCGGTAGGCCTCCACCTGGGCCTCCACCGTGGGCTCCTCGGGCTGATCGAGGAAGCAGAACTCGGTGCGGAACAGGCCGATTCCCATCGCACCGGCCTCCGCGGCACTGCGGGCGCCGGCCGCGTCGCCGACATTGGCCAGCAGCTGCACCTCGTGACCGTCCTTGGTGGCGCCGTCACCGTTGAAGACACGCACGCGCGAGGCCAGCTCGCGGGCCCGGCGCAGGGCGTCCTCGGAAGGATTGATGGTGATGGTTCCCTTGGTGCCGTCCACCAGGACGATATCGCCCTCGGCCAGCGCGTCGGTGACCTCCTCACCGGTACCGACGATCGCCGGCATCCCCAGCGCGCGCGCCAGGATCGCGGTGTGGGAGGTGGGCCCGCCCTCGGAGGTGATGAAGGCGATGACCTTCTCGGGGTCCAGCAGCGCGGTGTCGGCAGGGGCCAGGTCGGTGGCCACGAGCACGAAGGGCTCGGGCAGGCGGGGGATGCCCGGCATGGGGGAGTCGGTCAGGACGGCGACGATGCGGTCGCGCACGTCCTGTACGTCCCGGGTGCGTTCGGCCATGTAACCGCCCAGGGACTCCAACATGGCGGCCAGCGTCCCGGCTGACTCCCACACGGCGCGCTCGGGAACCAGGCGCTTCTCACGCACCATGGCCTGCGCCGTCGAGGTCAGGGTGGGATCGGCCGCCATCTGCGCGGTGGTCTCGAGGAGCGTGCGGGCCTCGGCCTTGGCCTCGGCGGCGGACAGCTCCAGGCCCTTCTTGACCTGCTGGGCTGCCAGCGCGATGCGCTCGCACTCCTTCTCAACGTCGCGGCTGGGTTCGAGCGTAGCGATCTCGGGCTCAGGAATAGGGGGCGCCATCCTGGCGACGGGGCCGGCCACAAGGCCAGGGCTCACACCGATGCCGGACAGGGATGTGGAAGTGGTGTCGGACGCTGTCATGTGGTGCTCCTCATCGGAGACGAAAGGGGGATCATCGCTCATTGTGCCCTGACTGCGGTGCGAATGAGACGTTTCCGCCAGGGGAATAAAGTTTCCTTCAGCGCCGGCGCCAAGGCATCTATCGCGTTCCCGTAAGGTTACGCGAGGGATCGGTGCTACGCGAGGAGGAATGCCCGGTGGATCGGGCAGAGTCTCTTCATCGTCTCTTCATCGTCTCCTCAGCGTCTCCTCGATGCCCTCGCGGTGTCTCCTCGGCCCATGTCTCCTCGATCTCCTCGGCGTCCTGCTGCTGTCTTGGATCGGCTCCCTCACCGCGAGGGGCACTGAGGTGGGATAAAGTGATCGTGACCACGAGGACCCCAGCCGCCCGGCCGACCGCACGACAGACGGGAACTGCGTGAGGACGGGAACCGAGAAGGAGTAGCCATGAGCACTGCATCAGACATCGTCGCCGGTCTCGGCGGCCAGGAGAACATCACCGACCTTGAGCCCTGCATCACGCGTCTGCGCGTGGAGGTCTCCGACCAGGCAAAGGTCGACGAGGAGGCGCTGCGGGCCGCCGGGGCCTTCGGCGTGGTGCGTTCCGGCCGCATCGTTCAGGTCGTCGTCGGCCCGACGGCGGACACCCTCGCCTCTGAGATCGCCTCCCTCTGACCCGTCCCCAGCGGTTCGGCAGATCGCCTGGCTCCAGCATGCAGCACTGGAGTCGGGCGACCTGTCGCTGCGGGTCCGCAACGTCAGGGCGATCAAGCCCCGACCGGTTGTCTCACCAGCCGTTCGACCGGCTGTGCGGCCCTCAGCACATGATCCCGGCGTTTCCCGATCGCAGGGGCGGGATCCCGCAGCGCGGTAGTGAAACTGTTGCAGCAAAACATCAGGTGACACGGTGCGGCAGGGTGCGCAACCGCGAGCGGCTAGGGCACACTTGGACACTGCTAGTCCCGCTAGCGCCTGCGTCCCGTTCCAACCCGTCAGTCCCCGCCGGGTTGACGGCGGAGCGCAACCGTGCTCCACGGCACTCCACCGCACATCTGCACACGCAAGGCTGACCCACCCACATGAACGAGTTCAACGACGACCAGTTACCTGCCTCTGAGAGCCTCAAGCACCTTGCTGAGGCCTATGGTGTCTCCACCGAGTACTGGGACTACCACGGCAACCTTGCCTCCCCCTCCAGCGCCACACTCAAGGCGGTGCTCACCGCGCTCGGCGTACGGGCGCGCACCGACGAGGAGATCGAGACCTCGCTGAAAGAGGTCGAGGACGCCCCCTGGCGTCGGACGCTCGCCCCCACCGTCGTCACGCGGGGCGGCGTGGAGTCCACGGTTCCCGTCTACGTGCCCGACGGCGCCAGAGTCCGGGTGCGCGTCGAGCTCGAGGGCGGTGAGGTCCGCGATCTGACCCAGACCGAGGACTGGACCGTGCCGCGGGAGGTCGACGGGATCAAGCGCGGTCGCGCCTCCTTCATCCTGGGAGCCGACCTGCCCCTGGGGTGGCACCGGCTCATCGCGGAGGTCAGCCCGGGCTCCGACTCCGGTGACCAGGCGGCGCTCCAGGGCGCGCACGCCGCCCCACCGGCCGACGCCGAGGCCGAGACGGTCACGGTGACCTCCGCCCTCGCGGTCACTCCCAACCACCTGGATCTGCCCGAGGCCCTCGGGGATCGCGGCTGGGGCGTCATGACCCAGCTGTACTCGATCCGCTCGCGGGGCTCCTGGGGCACCGGCGACACTGATGACCTCACCGAGCTCGCCTCCTTCCTGGGGGACCAGGGAGCCGACTTCCTGCTCATCAATCCGCTGCACGCCGCTGAGCCCGTGGCGCCGATGACCCCCTCGCCCTACCTGCCGGTGACGCGCCGATTCGTCAACCCCCTCTACATCCGTCCTGAGAACATCCCGGAGGTGGCCCGCCTGTCCGGTCCCAAGCGCTCATTGGTGCAGTGGGCCTTCGAGGAGGTCGAGGACAGCGACCTGAGTGCCGAGCCGATTGACCGCGACGCGGTGTGGAAGGCCAAGCGCGAGGCCCTGGAGGTCATCTTCGCCGCCGGACGGTCCTACTCCCGCCAGCGCGACTTCGAGCGCTTCCGCGCCGAGCAGGGGGAGGGGCTGGAGCGCTTCGCCCTGTGGAGCGCGCTGATCGAGAAGCACGGCCCTCTGGAGACCTGGCCCGCCACCCTGCGTGAGGCGAACTCCGCCTACGTGGCCAACGAGGCGCACCTGCTGGCCGAGCGCATCGACTTCTTCGCCTGGCTGCAGTGGATCGTCGACGAGCAGCTGGCCCGCGCCCAGGCGCAGGCCCTGGCCTCCGGAATGGCCCTGGGCATCATGGACGACCTCGCCGTGGGCGTGCACTCGCAGGGTGCGGACGTGTGGTCCAACCCCGAGGCCTTCGCCTCCGGCGTCACCGTGGGTGCACCGCCGGACATGTACAACCAGCAGGGACAGAACTGGTCCCAGCCCCCGTGGAACCCCGAGTACCTGGCTCGAAGCGCCTATGCCCCCTTGCGTGACATGGTGCGTACGGTGCTGCGTCATGCGGGGGCGCTGCGCGTGGACCACGTCATCGGCCTGTTCCGCCTGTGGTGGATCCCCGAGGGCATGGGTGCCGACCGAGGCGCCTACGTGCGCTACGACCACGAGGCCATGCTCGGCGTCGTCCTGCTGGAGGCCTACCGGGCCGGCGCCGTCGTCATCGGTGAGGACCTGGGCACCGTCGAGCCCTGGGCCCGCGACTACCTGGCCAGCCGTGGTGTGCTGGGAACCAGTGTGCTGTGGTTCGAGAAGCAGCACGACGGCTGGCCCCTTCAGCCCCAGGACTACCGGCGCCTGGCCCTGTCCACGGTCAACACCCATGACCTCCCCCCGACCGCCGGCTACCTCGCCGACGAGCACGTCGAGCTGCGCGAGCGGCTCGGTCTGCTCACCGAGCCGGTCGAGCAGGTGCGCACCGAGGCCCGTATCGAACGCGACCGGATGACGGCCCGGCTACGCGAGCACGGTCTGCTGGGGGAGGCCCCCACCGAGCGTCAGGTGGTCGAGGCTCTGCACCGCTACGTGGTACGCACCCCTTCGGTCCTGGTCGGCATCGCGCTGGTCGACGGCGTGGGGGAGCGGCGCGCCCAGAACCAGCCCGGTACTGACCAGGAGTACCCCAACTGGAGGATCCCCCTGGCCGATGGTGCGGGTGAGGTCGTCCTCGTCGACGACCTGCCCGAGAACGCCCGCCTGGGCAGCCTCTTGTCCGTCGTGCGCGACGAGATGACGTCGTCGTCCTGACGTCTCCTCGCCGGCTCGACCGGTGGTTGCGACGCCGCGGAAGACAGTGGTCCCGGCCGTTTTGGTGACGGCCGGGACCACGTTCCATTCGTGGAGGCAGTGACCGTAGACGAACGTATACGGCAGCCCGACCTTATGCCCAGGTCATGAGCGGGTCGCCGGCTGCGACCCGCTGCCCCGTCGGAACCGGGGCCAGGGCGGACTCCTCCCCCTCCAGGGCGATGACGGAAACGATCGGGTTGAGCCCACCTGCCTTGATCTGCGCGGGCGACCAGGTGATGACGGGCTGGCCCGCGCTGACCGCCTCGCCCTCGGCCGCCAGCACGGTAAAGCCCCTGCCTTCCAGACTCACGGTGTCCAGCCCCAGGTGGACCAGCACACTGCGTCCCCCGGCGGCCGTGATGACGTAGGCGTGGGGATGGATCTTCGCAACGGTTCCGCTGACCGGCGCCAGGGCGGCGGAACCGCCTTCGGCGGTGTACTCCGGGTTGACGGCCACTCCCGGACCGACGATCCGGCCGGAGAACACGGGGTCGGGAACGTCGTCGAGGGCAACGACGACACCGGCCACCGGCGACCGGACGGCTGGGCTCACCGCAGGTCCTCGATGTCTTCTGCGATGGTGTCGGCGTTGGGGCCGACGACGACCTGCACGATCTCACCCAGCTTGACGACCCCGTGCGCGCCCGCCGCCTTGAGGGCGGGCTCGTCCACGAGGGAGCCGTCCTCGAGCTCGCAGCGCAGACGGGTGATACAGGGCTCGATCTCCACGATGTTGTCGAAGCCGCCGAGGGCGTCGACGATGCTCTGTGCCTGGGACATGGGTTCCTCCTGGTCTGACCGGACGGGTGCCGGGCTCTGGGATGGTGCGTGGTGGTGCCGGAATGGGGCGTCAGAAAGGAGCCGGGAATGCGCTGTCAGGTGCGGCCCCTTCGCCGGTACCGGACTAGTGGTCCATACCAGTAGTCCATGGTACAGGTCGTCATGGGCTTGTCCAGTATCGATCGGCGATGTTTTTCTTAAGGCCGTGGTCGAGAGGGGCGGAATGCGGGCTTGGGGGCGGCCACCGGAACCCACAGGGTGTAACGGTCGGCGCGGAACAGGGTGCGCGAGTAGTCGATCGCGCGGTGCTCGTGGAAGGTGCGTCGAGTGATGTCCAGGGTCGGGGCATCCTCCTGGACGGACAGCAGTGCGGCCTCCTGGGCCGTGGCCGCATGGGCCTCGATCATGTCCTCGCCCCACTCAGGCGCCATGCCGGCCTGGGTCAGCTCTGCGTAGACCGAGAAGTTCGGGCTGGTGCGCAGCAGGTCAGGAAGAAGCGCCGCAGGGATCCAGTTCTCCTCGATGGCCATGGGGATCGCATTGGCGGTCAGCAGGCGACGCAGGTGATGGACCTCGGCGTCCGCCTCGAGCTCCAGCGCAGCCGCCACGGTCTCGTTGGCGGGGACGGTCTCGGCCAGTAGCATGACGACGCCGGGCTCCATCCCGCGCCGCTGCATCTCCTGGGTGAAGGAGGTCAGCCTTACCTGCAGATCGAGCTTTGGGGGCATGACGAACGTCCCCCTGCCCTGGTGGCGCTCCAGGACCCCGTCGACGACGAGGGTGTCGATGGCCTGGCGCACGGTCATGCGGGAGACCTCGAACTGCTCGCACAGCTCGCGCTCGGAGGGAACCGGGGAGCCGCTGGCGAGCCCGTTCCTGACGAGCTCCAGCAGGTGGTTGCGCACGATGACGTACTTCGCCGGTCTCTTGCCTGCGTTCTTGGGCATGGGGCTCCCCTGGTCGACAATGGATGGAAGCGGTCAGAAAGTGAGCTGGTCGCAACCATTGTTTCCGCTCCGTCGCGTTTGCTTGCCTCATTATGGCCGAAGAGTGCACGTAGTGCTTGACATTGAAAGTTCTTTCGGTTTTTCTGGTGCTGCTGGTCCAGACGTGTTCGGCGCCGAGCCGTCCAGACCACCCTCGTCATGGCGGGCAGCCATGGTGGGCAATTCTGACGCGGCAGTGACGCCGCTTGATCCTGAACTGGAGAACATCGTGTCAGACAAGAGGAAGAAGACGAGCGATGCCTTTGCACTCGCTCAGCGGCTGGGGCGATCACTGATGCTGCCGATCGCCACTCTTCCAGCGGCGGGCCTGCTGCTGCGTCTGGGGCAGGCGGACATGCTGGGAGCCGACGGACTGGCCAAGAAACTGCCTTGGCTGCAACCCGTCGCAGACGTCTTCGCAGCGGCCGGCGGAGCGATCTTCGACAACCTGCCTCTCATCTTCGCCGTCGGTGTTGCCGTGGGATTCGCCAGGAAGGCCGACGGCTCCACCGGGGTGGCAGCCCTGTTCGGCTTCCTCGTCTACCGCGCAGTTACCTGGACCATGTCCCCTATCGTCATGGGCAAGCCCGGCCCCCTGAGCAAGGAGGCCGTCGACTGCCTGCACAGCTTCGATCCCGCCAAGGGGGAGATCGCTCAGGTGGGGCCCTGGAACCAGGGCGTCAAGATCTGTGACCTCCCTACCCAGACGCCCATCAACTACGGGGTCCTCGGCGGTATCGTCATAGGCGTCGTCGCCGCCCTGCTCTGGCAGCGGTACTACCGCGTCAAGCTGCCCGATTGGCTGGCCTTCTTCGGAGGACGCCGCTTCGTACCGATCATCACTTCCGGCGCCGCGCTCGTCGTCGCCCTGGTGATGTCGGCGCTCTACCCGGCCTTCAACTGGCTCATCAACGACCAGCTCGGCGGCTGGCTCATCAATGCTGGGAACTCCAAGGGTCTTGCCGGCGCCCTGGCGGTCTTCGTCTTCGGCACGGTTAACCGGCTGCTCATCCCCTTCGGCCTGCACCACCTGCTCAACTCGGTGCCCTGGTTCCAGCTCGGATCCTGCCGGACGGCCTCCGGCGCAACCGCGCATGGCGACCTCACCTGCTTCTTCCAGGGCGTGGACGGCTCGAACTCGTGGACCGGAAGCTTCATGACCGGATTCTTCCCGATCATGATGTTCGCCCTGCCCGCAGCCGCGCTGGCCATCTGGCACACCGCCAAGCCCGGCAAGCGCAAGGTCACCGGTGCCCTCATGATCTCGGTTGCCCTGACCGCCTTCATCACCGGCATCACCGAACCCCTCGAGTACGCCTTCGCCTACGTGGCCTTCCCGATATACGCCGTCCACGCGGTGCTGACCGGGTCCTCCCTGGCGATCGCCAACCTCCTGGGCGCCAAGGACGGCTTCTCCTTCTCCGCCGGTGCAATCGACTACCTGCTCAACTTCGGCAAGTCCTCCGAGCTCTCCGGAGGAGTGGTCCAGGGACCGCTCATGGTTGTCATCATGGGGCTGGTTTACGCCGTCATCTACTACTTCCTCTTCCGTTTCCTCATCATCAGGTTCGACTTCAAGACCCCGGGTCGCGAGGACGACGACGTCGACGCCTTCACCGCCGCACAGGAGGCTGCCGCGAAGTCCACGGGCAAGAAGGCGGAGGAATCGCGCCGGCGCTGAGCGGCTCGGCAACCATCACTCAACCGGCCGGGGCCGGGCACATGATGTGCCCGGCCCCGGCCGGTTCGTCCTTCGATCCCGCTGCGGGCGAGTCGCTGATGCGGCTACTGGACGTCGCCGGTCTCAGCGGCCTGGGCCCTGGCCACACGTCGGGTGTCGTCGAGGTTCTCACGCACGATCCGCCGCAGGGCCGCCGGCGCCTGGGCGTGGGAGTCCAGCCAGCCCTCCAGAGCCGCAGCCGGGTCCGCCCCGTCCAGGCCCACCGTGGTGCAGGACCACAGCCCCGTCAGCAGATTCTCCGCCATGTGGAAGGTGCGAGAGGACCACACGGAGTCGATGATGTCCACGTACTGACCCACGAAGGGCACCAGCAGCTCGGGCCGGCGCTCGACGTTGGTCAGGCCGCGCAGCACACGCACCTGGGTCTCATTGGTCATGGACACGTCGTCGACGAGGGCCCGCCAGGTGGCCCGCTTCGCCTCCGGCGTCGGAATGGCGGCACGGGCCTCGGCGGCGCGCTCGCGTCCCGTGGTCGTGCGGTCCCGGGCCTCCTCGGTGCGGATCTGCTCCTCCCCGAAGCGGCCGGCGGCCACCAGCCCGGTCAGCAGGTCCCAGCGCAGGTCCTGGTCGACCTCGAGCCCGTCAAGGGGGGCGGTCCCCTCCACCAGGCCGGCGACGACGTCGAGCTGCTCACTGGTCACTGCATGGGCGGCCAGGGCTCGCACCAGCTGAAGCTGCTTGTCGCTTCCGGCCTGGGCCGCCCGGGCCAGCTCCAGCAGGCGGTCAGCGGTGCCAGGAGCGAGGTCTCGGCGCACGGCTGGGGGCAGGAAGGTCGACAAGCAGGTGGTGATTCGTCCCAGGAGCCCTTGGATGACCGAGGAGTGCTCCTCCACGCTCAGTGCCCGCAGAGCCGCCTGGAGGAAGCTGGAGGCGGCGAGCTCGCCGTCGCGCACCATGTCCCATGCCGAGGCCAAGACGATCGAGCGCGGCAGGGACTCGGTGAAGATCTCGATATGCGTGAGCCCCTGGGACAGGGACGCCTCGTCGAGGCGGACCTTGGCGTAGGTGAGGTCGTCATCGTTGAGGATCAGGACGTCGGCGCGCCTGGTACCGATCAGCTCGGGGACCTGCGTCAGCTCGCCGTCGACGTCGAGCTCGACGCGGCCGGATCGCTCCAGACGCGCATCGGCGCCCCGATCGGTCGGGTTGTAGGAGCCGATCGCCACCCGGTGCGGGCGCAGCGATGCCGGCGAGTCGGCCGGGATCTCCTGACGGACGGCCGCCTGGGTGATGACGCCGTCAGCGTCGGTGACGATCTCCAGGCGCAGGGTTGTCACCCCCGCCTCCTGGAGCCACAGCCGGGTCCAGGCGCTCAGGTCACGGCCCGAAACCGCCTCCAGTTCCCGAAGCAGGTCGTCCAGCTCGGCGTTGGCGTAGGCGTGTGCCGCCAGGTAGCGCTGGATGCCGGCGAAGAAGTTGTCCCTGCCCACGTAGCCTACGAGCGCGGCCAGGACCGAGGCCCCCTTGGCGTAGGTGATGCCGTCGAAGTTGACCTCGACATCGTGGAGGTCGTTGATCTCCGCGGCCACGGGGTGGGTGGAGCTGAGCTGGTCCTGGTTGTAGGCCCAGCCTTTCTCCAGGGTCTGGAAGGTCGTCCAGGCCTGGTTCCACCGAGTGGTCTCGGCGGTGGCCAGGGTGGAGGTGAACTCGGCGAAGGACTCGTTGAGCCACAGGTCGTTCCACCAGGTCATGGTCACCATGTCGCCGAACCACATGTGGGCCAGCTCGTGCAGTATTGTGACGGCTCGCCGCTCCACGCGGGCCTCCACGGGTCGGGACCGGAAGATGTAGTCGTCGCGGTGGGTGACGCAGCCGGCGTTCTCCATCGCCCCGGCGTTGAACTCGGGAACGAAGATCTGGTCGTACTTGCTGAAGGCGTAGGGGGTTGCGAACAGGTTCTCGTAGTAGGCGAAGCCCCGCTTGGTCAGGTCCAGGATCTCCTCGGCATCCATGTGCTCGACCAGGCTCTTGCGGCAGTAGACGCCCAGAGGAACGATGCGCCCGTCGTTGGCGATGTACTCGTCGGTGGCGCCGACGTATGGGCCGGCGACAATCGCTGTGACGTAGGAACTCATCGGCTCGGTGGGTGCGAAGGCGAAGGTATGGGCATCTCCTGAGCCGTCCGACGCCTTCGCCGGAGTCGGCTCGGGGGTGGGGGAGTTGGACAGCACTGTCCAGTTCACCGGGGTGGTGACGGTGAAGGTGAAGGAGGCCTTGAGGTCGGGCTGCTCGAAAACGGTGAAGACCCGCCGGGAGTCAGGCACCTCGAACTGGGAGTAGAGGTAGGTCTCGCCATCTGCGGGATCGGTGAAGCGGTGCAGACCCTCCCCGGTGTGCATGTAGGCGCAGTCGGCGTTGACGACCAGCTCGTTGTCCGTGGCCAGGTCCGTCAGCGCGATGCGGGAGTCGGCATAGACCTCGGCCGGGTCGAGGGTGCGTCCGTTGAGGGAGACGGAGTGGACGGTCGGTGCGATCAGGTCGATGAACGTGGAGGCTCCTGGTGTGGCCGTGAACCGTACGGTGGTGGTGGAACGGAAGACCGACTCACCGTGCGTGAGGTCGAGGACGACGGCGTAGCTCTGGGTCCGCACCGTCGCGCTGCGCTCAGCGGCCTCGAGACGAGTCAGGTTCTGACCGGGCATGAGAACTCCTGTCTGAAAGGGATGTTTGTCGCTCATGGGCGCCGAGTGATTGTCTCATCTCAACCGGGCGCCGGGTGGAAGCGCCCGTAGCGCACGGAATCGCCGGGGAGACGACATGACGTGTGTCGTCTCCCCGGCGATGGGAGGCAGTCCCCGAGAGATCAGGAACGTTGAGGAGCGAGTGGATCAGGCCTTGTTACGACGGCGCAGGAGCATCACGGCCCCTCCGATCACCACCAGGAGGGCGGCGATTCCGCCGAAGATCAAGCCGTTCGCACCGGTGTGAGCCAGTGACCGGTCGCTGTCGCCGGTCTTGGCCTCACCAGCGCGCTGGTCGGTTGCGGCTTTGTTGTCCTTGCCTTTACCCCCGTTGTCACGGTCGCCGTTGTCACGGTCGCCGTTGTCGCGGTCGCCGTTGTCGCGGTTGACCTGGTTGTTGATCTTCTGGTCGGCTGCGGCATTGTTGTTGCCGCCATTGGCCTGGTTGTTGGCGCCAGCGTTGGCCTGGGCCTCGCCGCCACCGTTAGCGTTGCCGCCGCCGTTGGCGTTGGCGCCGCCGTTGGCGTTGGCGCCGCCGTTGGCCTGGGCCTCGCCACCGCCGTTGGCGTTGCCGCCACCGTTGGCCTGGGCCTCGCCACCGCCGTTAGCGTTGGCACCGCCGTTGGCCTTGCCGCCGCCGTTGGCCTGGGCCTCGCCGCCACCGTTAGCGTTGCCGCCGCCGTTAGCGTTGGCGCCGCCGTTAGCGTTGGCGCCGCCGTTGGCGTTGGCGCCGCCGTTGGCCTGGGCCTCGCCGCCACCGTTGGCCTGGGCCTCGCCACCGCCGTTGGCGTTGGCGCCGCCGTTGGCCTGGGCCTCGCCGCCGCCGTTAGCGTTGCCGCCACCGTTGGCCTGGGCCTCGCCACCGCCGTTGGCGTTGGCGCCGCCGTTGGCCTGGGCCTCGCCGCCACCGTTAGCGTTGCCGCCACCGTTGGCGTTGGCACCGCCGTTGGCGGTGGTCTCACTCTCAGAGGTGGAGCGCTGGCTGCCCTCGATGGTGAAGGTGCGTTCCGACACCGTGGTCACGGTCTGGCTCGTGGCCGTCTCACTGTGGTGGGAGCCGGTCAGAACCAGTACGTACTCCCCGTTGGCCGCATCGGTAGGAGCGGGCAGATTGCCCACCAGGTTGCCGTTGGCGTCAACCGTCAGCTCGCCAAGGGTGTAGTAGATGCTGGAGTCGCTCTTGTTCTTGAGGAGGACGGTCACCGTCTCGCTGGCGTAGAACCCCTGGGCATTGAAAGTGAAGGTCTGGGACTGGTTCTCCGCGCGCGCGGAGACCTCGTAAGAGCCGGAGATGCGCGTGTCGTCGAAGAAGATCTGAGTCTGCTGCTGAGTGGTCGTCTGAGCCGTCTCCGTCTTGCCGCCGTAGGTCATGCAGCTGGCGCCGATGGTCCATCCATCGGTGGTCGTTGCGGTCGAGGAGCCGATGGACTTGATGAGTGCCGCCAGGTCGAGGTCCTTGGACCAGCTGCCGTCCGAGGTGGCCTCGGTCTTGATGACGTCGGAGGCGGTGCCGTCAGGGGCGTAGAGCGCGATGCCGACGGTCGCCTGTTGTCCTGAGCAGCCGGTTCCGGAGACGGTGAAGGACGTGTTGGTGCTGGCGGAGACGAATGTCTTCTCCTGAGTGATCCTGAAGCTGCTGCTCGAGCTGGTCTCGGTGGAGCTGCTGCTTGAACTGCTGGGGGTTGGGCTGGTCTCGCTGGGGCTCGGGCTGCTGGAGCTGCTCGGGCTGCTAGTGCTGTTCCTGTTGGAGTCGTTGGCGAGAGCGGGGGAAGCAATGAGAGAGGCTCCGGTCATTGCGGCCACTGCGCTCGCTGCGGCCAGGGGACGTCCAAGACGCATATCTCCTCCTAGGTCTACGGGGAACGATGGCTGCCGGCGATCCTATTCTTCACCGGCTCGTTATCTACCGTAACGAGGAATAGGGGGAGGGTGCGGGTCTGGAGCGTGATGCCAGCCACTTTGGTAGGTGTCCTCACTCACGTGAAAAATGCGATGTTTGCGGAGGGGGGTTGTCAAACACTGCGATGACGCGGAATCGTCCCCAACTCGAGCGGAGGGCGATCAGGTGCCCGTGGGATGGCAGGTCTTGGGGGAATATCCGTATTGGGCCAGCAGCTCGCGGGACTCATGATTGGGTGAGACGACGATGGATTCGTCTCGGGGTTCCGTCGGAAGATCGATGATCGTGGTGGAGCCGGCCTTCTTGGCCTGCGACGCGTGACGCCCCAGCTCTGCCAGGTCTCTGAGACCGGTGTTCGAGTCCAGTGTGATGTTGCCGGCCACTGTATGTGCCAGCTGGTGGAGAGCCAGAGGGTTGCTGAAGCGTTTCTCGACGGCGGACAGGACCGCTTGCATCACCCTGGCGGTGGACTCGCTGCGTCGCTGGGCGCCGTCGGCCTCGCTCATGGCCACCCAGGTGCCATCGCGCAGGATCTCCGGGTGCCGGGATCGGACGAGGGCGAGTGCGTCGATGCCCGTGAGTCTGTGGGGTCCGGCGGAGGTGAGGTTCAGGCCGGTGTAGGCGTCCCGTACCGGCTCGGGGATATCCACCTCGATGCCCCCCAGCGAATCGATGATGTCGGCGAACTGGGCCATGTCGATGGTGATGAGATGGGTGGTGGGGATTCCCAGGCCGGTGCACAGGGCGTTGACCGTGTTCTGCGGTCCGGAAACGTAGGTGGTGGCCAGGCGGTCCAGCTCCCTGCCCTTGCTGTTGATGGTCAGGTCCCGAGGTAGGTTGATGACCGTGAGTCCCATCTCCGATGGGCGCACCAGGGTGATGATGTCGGCTCGTGAGCCCCCCACGTCCTGGGTGGTTCCGTACCGACTCTGCTCGCCTGGAACGGTAGCGCGTGAGTCCGTCCCCAAGATGAGCCAGGTCTCGCCCGCTGCAGAAGAGGACGTCGATGGCATCGCAATACCCACACGTTCGGGGCGGTGGGCCAGGACCGCGACATCGGCTCCCAGGGCGAGAGAGGCCGTGGCCACCGTGGCGATCAGTGCCACGGTGATCTTCCGGCGTCTGGGCCACAGTCGCGGCGCTCGGCTCCGAGGAGGTCGCCCGGATCGAGGAGGAACGCCGTCGGTGGAGCCTTCCGCATGCTCGGAAGCGGGGGAGTCGCCGGTGTGCTCGTCGCAGGTGGAGTCCATAGTCCCAGTGCCAGTCTCAGTGTCCGCCCCAGGGAGGCTTGGCCTCATACGTGGTCATCGTGTGCCGTGTGGTGCCCTAAGAAAGCCCGTCGGGGAGACGACACGGCTTGCGTGTCGTCTCCCCGACGGGAAAAAGTCCCAGTCATGCTGGGCAGGTGCTATCAGGCCTTGCGGCGACGCATGACCAGAGCGCCACCACCGATGGCCGCGAGGGCCACGGCGATACCACCGATGAGCAGGCCGTTGGCGCCGGTGCGGGCCAGCGGCTTGTTGGAGGTGGAGGCGGCCTGAGTGGCACCGGTGTTGGCGGGAACGTTCGAGCCACTGGTGCTGGGGGCGGCGGGGGTGGCAGTGCTGTCACCGTCACCGTCACCGGCGATACCGTTACCGCCGTCGGCGACGTCGGCGAGGTCGAAGGCCCCGTTCTGGACCGTGATGACCTTCTGGCTCGTGGCGCTCTCACCGTAGCGGCTGCCCTCAAGAGTCAGCAGGTACTGGCCGTCGGCCACACCGGTGGGGGCCGGCAGGGTGCCGTGCACCTTGCCCTCGGCGTCGGCGGTGATCTTGCCGATGCTGTAGGTGATGCTGGGGTCGTCCTTGCCGATGAGGGAGACGGAGACCTCCTCGTTGGCGGAGAAGCCGGTGGCGTCGACCGTGAAGGTCTGGGCCCCGTTCTCGTCGGTGTAGATCTCGAAGGTGCCGTTCACGTCGGTGTCATCGAAAACGATGGCCTCCTGGTCCTGCCCCTTCTGCTCTCCGTAGACGACGCAGCCGGCGCCGATGGACCAGCCGTCCGACGTGGCCTCGACACCGGTTGACTTGATGAGCTCAGGGAGGTCCAGGGTGGCGGACCAGCTGCCGTCAGCCGAGGGCTCAGCCTTGACGACGGTGGACATGGTGCCATCGGGGGCGTACAGGGCGATGCCGACAGCAGCGTCCGTGCCCGAGCAGCCGGTTCCGGAGACCGTGAAGGCGGTCTCCGAGGCACTGACAATGTTGGGCTGGTCGTCAGCGATCTGGAAGTTGTCGTCGGCCAGGGCGGGGGAGGCGGCAAGGGAGGCGCCGATGGCGGCGGCCGTAACGCTCGCGGCGGCCAGGGGGCGTCCAAGACGCATGAGTACTCCTAGGTGGTGCGGGGATGCAGGTGCCAACCGGTGAGCCGAGGTGTCACCGCGTCGCTGTCCACCCTAGCGTTGAATGAGAGAGGGGTCCATCGTTTTCACCGCCGAGGTGATATCCGAACTGTTATTTCGTCGTGATTCCTCTCACGAGGGTGAGCAGATGCGACGCATATGAATGCCTGTGTGTGAATCCCCGAATCCGTTACCAGATGGATACTCGTTTCTCCGGCGCGAGCCACAGAGCGTCGCCGGGCCCGACCTCGAAGGCCTGGTAGAAGGCGTCGACATTGCGCACGATTCCGTTGCACCGGAACTCGGCCGGCGAGTGCGGGTCCACTGTCAGCAGCAGCTCGGCATAGTCCGGACGGTTCTTGGAGCGCCAGATCCTCGCCCAGGAGTAGAAGAAGCGCTGCAGAGCGGTCAGCCCATCGATGACGGGCGCATCGTCCACCGAGCCGATGCCGGCGTCTGCCAGTGCCAGGGCATAGGCCTTGAGGGCAATCCCCAAGCCGCCCAGATCCCCGATGTTCTCCCCGATGGTCAGAGCGCCGTTGACGTGCGGGATCTCCGTCTCCGCCGTACCTGCGGCCTCGTGCTTGGCGGTGACGACCTCGGGCGTGTAGGCGTCGTACTGGCTGATGAGCGCATGCGTGCGCTCGGTGAAGGCGTCCCGGTCCTCCTGCGTCCACCAGTCACTGACCTTCCCGGTGCCATCGAAGGTCGATCCCTGGTCATCGAAGCCATGGCCGATCTCATGGCCGATGACGGCGCCGATGCCCGCGTAGTTCACGGCGTCGTCGGCCTGCGGGTCGAAGAAGGGCGGCTGAAGGATCGCTGCGGGGAAGACGATCTCGTTCATCGAGGGGTTGTAGTAGGCGTTGACCGTCTGCGGTGTCATGTGCCACTCGTCGCGGTCCACCGGCTTGGTCAGCTTACTCAGGGAGTAGGCCAGGTCGGCCCTCTCCACGCTGCGCACCGACGCCAGGACGTCCCCGGGGACCACCTCGACGGCGGAGTAGTCGCGCCAGCGCATCGGATAGCCGATCTTGGGGGTGAACAGTGCCAGCTTGTCCAGGGCGCGCTCCCGCGTGGCGGGGCTCATCCACTCCAGTGAGGAGATGGACTGGCGGTAGGCCTCGATGAGCCGGCCGACCAGGGCCTCCATCGCCGCCTTGTGCGACGGCGGGAAGTGGCGTCCCACGTAGATCTCGCCCAACGCCTCGCCCAGGCAGGACTCCACCAGGCCGACGCCGCGCTTCCAGCGGGCCCGCAGCTCGTCGGTCCCCTGGAGCGTGCGGCCGTAGAAACCGAAGTTCTCCTCGACGAAGACGTGCGAGAGCAGTGTCGCCCGTGCGTGAACGACGTGCCAGGCCGCCCACGCCTTGAGGTTTTCCACGTCGGTGCCCTGCCAGACCGCCGCGGCGTGGGGCAGGTAGTCGGGCTGGGTGACGATGACCTCGTCGAGGAAGGTGGTCTGCTCGATCCCGGCGGCGCGGGCGGCCGAGAGGATCCCCGTGCGCCACTCCTGCCAGGGCAGACCCGGCGCCGAGTCCACGATCTCCTGCCAGGACATCGGGTTGTTCATCTTCTCCACGTTGCGGCAGGTGACCCGGTCCCAGTGGCCTTTGGCCAGATCGGTCTCCACGGCCATGACCTGCTCGGCGAGGGCCTCGCCGGAGGCGCCGAAGGACTCGGTCAGACCTGCCAGCTGAAGCATCCGGGCCACGTGTGCCACATAGGCCTCGCGCAGAGGGGCCTGAGCCTCCTCGCGGTAGTAGGACTCGTCCGGAAGCCCCAGCCCCGACTGGCCGATCCAGCTCGTGTAGCGCTCCGGGTCATTGATATCGACCTCGACGTCCGCGCCGACAACGCCCATGAACCCGATCGGCGTCATCTCGCCCAGCACCCGGGCCAGCTCCTCCTTGGAGGCGGCGCCCAGCACCGGTGCCAGCTCCACGGCCAGCGGATCAGCCCCGAGCTCCTCCAGGTGCTCCTCGTCCATGAAGGCCGCGTAGAGGGCGCCGACACGGCCTCGGTTCGTCGCCAGAACCTGGGAGGTCGTCTCTGGAGCCGCCGCGGAGAAGCTGTCGGCAAGCTCCTCGACGATCTGGCGGCAGGCCGCCTCGGCCTCATCGCGCAGCGTGGTGAAGGCGCCGCTGCCGGGACGGTCCGCCGGGATCTCGGCAGTGGCGAGCCAGCTGCCGTTGACGAAGCGGAACAGGTCATCCTGGGGGCGAATGGAGGAATCGGTCATGGCCGTCTCCAGGACACCGGCGAGAACCGGGCCGGCGGAGTCAGCCGCGGCGTCCGGCCGCTCGCAGGACCGCGATGGTGAGTCGGTGGAAGGGCCGGAGGAAGGACCGTTGGGCATCGGCGAGGCGTCAGTCATAGCGGACACGCTAACCCGGTGTTGCCCTCCCTGACATATTGACGACGCTCACGCCCTCCTGGTGCGTACCGCTGTTCGCGTGAGGCACAATCCTGCCTATGCGCATCCATATCGCCTCCGACCACGCCGGCTTTGACCTCAAGAGCGCCGTGATCGAGCATCTGCGGGAGGAGGGCCATGACGTCATCGACCATGGGGCCCACTCCTACGACCCCGACGACGACTACCCCGCATTCTGCCTGGCCTGCGGCGAGGCCGTGGTGGCTGACGCCGGAAGCCTCGGCATCGTGCTCGGGGGAAGCGGCAACGGGGAGCAGATCGCCGCCAACAAGGTCGACGGGGTGCGCGCGGCCCTGGCCTGGTCCATTGAGACCGCCCAGCTGGCCCGCCAGCACAACAACGCCAACGTCGTCGCCCTGGGCGGGCGCATGCATGACCTGGGAGCGGGCCTGGCGATCATTGATGCCTTCCTCGCCACACCCTTCAGCGGAGACGAGCGCCATGCGCGGCGCATCGCCCAGCTCGCCGATTATGAGAGGCGCATTCACGACGGAGCCGCCCCTGCTGGAGGCCCCTCCGGCGCTCCCACTGCCACCCCGGCCGGGGCCTGAACCGGGACCGACGTATGCCGGAGGGCCACACCATCCACCGGCTCGCCGCCGCACTGGACGAGCTCTACGGTGGTCAGATGCTTCGCGCCTCCTCACCGCAGGGGCGCTTCACCGACGGGGCGAGCCGTCTGGATGGCCAGGTGCTCCTGGGCAGCCAGGCACACGGCAAGCACCTCTTCCTGCCTTTTGGGGCGCGCGCCGACATGCCCCTTGATGACGCCTCCGTCACCTGGCTGCGGATCCACCTGGGCCTGTACGGCTCGTGGACCTTCGACGGGGACCGTGAGTTCGTTGCTCCCCATGCCATCGGCGCGCCCCGTAGGCGCGTTGGTGAGCGCGGCGAGCACGCCCTCAAGGGCGGGGGAGGATCCGCCCTGTCCGGGCTGAACGGGGGAGCCGCCGACGTCGTCGATCCTCAGGAGGACCGCCGGGAGACGGGTACCTCCAGCCACACCGGTCCTGCTCCTGACGATTGGGAGCCGCCCGAGCCGCGCGGCGCGGTGCGACTGCGACTGCTCGGACAGCACGGGGTGGCCGACCTGACGGGGCCGGCCGCGTGCGAGCTGCTGGACGCCGAGGGCGTGGCCGCCGTGCGCCGCAGGCTCGGGCCGGACCCGCTGCGCGACGACGCCGATGTGGAGGCCTTCGTGGCCAAGGCGCGCTCGCGACGCAAAAGCATCGGCGAGCTGCTCATGGACCAGTCCGTCATCTCCGGGGCCGGCAACATCTACCGGGCCGAGACGCTCTTCCGGGTGGGTGTCTCACCCTTCCGGGCCGGCAACCGCGTCAGCGAGGAGCGGCTGCGCGCCATCTGGGAGGACCTGCGCCCCCTCATGCAGTACGGGGTGGCCACCGGCTTCATCACCACCGTTGACCTCGACGACGTCCCCGAACCCCTGCCGCCGGACGACTCCGAGGCCGGACGGTGGTACGTCTATCACCGTACCGGGCGCCCCTGCCTGCGCTGCGGCACCCCGGTGGTCGAGAGGGAGGTGGCGGCCCGCCGACTCTTCTGGTGCCCGACCTGCCAGGCCTGCTGAACCCGTGGAGTGCCGCCGACCCTGCAGTGACCACACAGCGGACATGGCCGGCTCCACCGACGATACGACTCGCGGACAACCCCGGAACTCTGCGGTTCTTGCTCGACGTGCGACCCCGCCACAGCGTTCATGTCCGCTGCGTGGACACCGATCGCCACTAAGCGCCACTAAGGTGACGGCATGTCGAACGCCTCGCCCCGTCTGCGCTCCTCGAGCTGGTCGTCCTCCACCGCCGGTCTGCTGACACGGGACCACCACCTGAGCGTGCCCCTGGACCGCAGCGGCCAGGCAGACCCCGCCCCCGACGGCGCATCCTCCATCACCGTCTACGCCCGCGAGATCTCAGCCGCCGGCATTGACCCGCTCTCCCGGCCCCCACTCGTCTTCCTTCAGGGCGGACCGGGCTGTGAGGCACCTCGCCCCAGCGCCGATGCCGGCCTGGGTTGGATCGGCGCCGTCCTCGAGCACCACCGGCTCCTCCTCATCGACCAGCGCGGAACCGGTGCCTCCAGCCCCGTGGACCGACCCGACGCCGCCGGCACGCCCACGGCCACCGCCCGCCTGCTCACCCACCTGCGTGCCGATGAGATCGTGGAGGACTGCGAGGACCTGCGCCGCTCCCTGGGCCTGGAGCGCTGGAGCCTGCTGGGGCAGTCCTTCGGCGGGTTCTGCGTCACCCGTTACCTGTCCGAGCACGCCGAGAGCCTCGAGGCCGTCTACATCACCGGTGGGCTGCCCGCCGTCGGGCACAGCATCGACGAGGTCTACGCCCTCAGCTATGAGGCGATGCGCGCCAAGAGCGAGGAGTACTACGGTCGCTACCCCCAGGACCGTGATCGGATGGAGCGCCTGTCCGAGCTGGCCGGCCGGGGTGAGCTGATCACGCCGGGCGGAGACATCGTCGGCCCGGAGCGTCTGCGCTCACTGGGCGCCATGCTGGGGCGGGCCGGAGGAGCCGACGCGATCCACCACCTCCTGGAGCGCGATCCCAGCTCCTGGGGCTTCCGCTACGACCTGGGGCAGTCCCTGGCCTTCGGGGGACGCTTCCCGCTCTACGCCGTCATCCACGAGTCCTGCTGGGCCGACGCCGGCACCACCGACTGGGCCGCCCAGCGCGTGCGTCCCGCAGTCTTCGACGACGACCCCACACTGCTGACCGGTGAGCACGTGCGCCACGAGGTCTTCCTGGAGGACACCGCCCTGCGTCCCTGGCTGGAGGTGGCGGACCTCCTGGCCGCGCATGAGTGGCCGACGCTCTACGATCCGACTCGGTTGAAGACCACGACGACTCCGGGCGCGGCCGCCGTCTACGCGCGCGACGTGTTCGTACCGATGGTCACCTCTTTGGAGACGGCCGCGCTCATCCCGGGCCTGCGAACCTGGATCACCAGCGAGCACGAGCACGACGGCTCGCGGGCCTCCGGAGGCAAAGTCTTCAATCGTCTGCGCGATCTGGCCGCGGGAATGATCGCCCGCTGACCCGCCCGGTCAGCGGACGATCAAACGGTCGGGGGACTGATCAGATGCAGGCCGATCAGATGTAGATGGTCGGGTCCATCATGAGCTCGGGATCGGTGCGAGGATCGCGGGCCCGGCTGGGGACGCCCACCGCGACGTGCCCCCGCGGCAGATTCTTCACCAGTACCGCGTTGGCGCCTACCTTGGCCCCGTCCTCGACGACGACCGGCCCCAGGACCTTGGCGCCGGCGCCGATCTGGACGTTGTTCCCGATGGTGGGGTGCCGCTTGCCCGGGCTCATGGACACCCCGCCCAGGGTGACTCCGTGGAATATGAGGACGTCATCGCCGACTTCCGCCGTCTCGCCGATCACCACGCCCATGCCGTGGTCAAGGAAGAACCGCTCGCCGATCGTGGCGGCCGGGTGGATCTCGATACCGGTGAAGTTGCGGGCGGCCTGGGACAGGGCGCGCGCCGCGAATCGGTGCCCCTTGTGCCACAGCTTATGGGCGGCCCGGTGCGCCCACAGGGCATGGACGCCCGGGTAGAGGAGCGCCACCTCCACGTTGGAGCGAGCGGCGGGATCGCGCTTGCGGGCCGTGGCCAGGTCCTCACGTGCCAGGTCCAGAAGGGACCGTTTGGAGTTGTGCATGATGTGCTCCTCTGATGGGTGACGGTGCGGCCCAGGTTGGCTTGTCGGCCTTCACCTCACCCGCTGCGCCGGTGACAACACCGACGGCGGCCCGCCTGTTCCCAGGAGCGCCGCCGTCGGAGCCGTCAGTCGAGGTAGTCCTTGTACAGGGGCGTGCTCAGGTAGCGCTCACCGGTGTCCGGCAGGACGGTGACGATGGTCTTGCCCTCCAGCTCGGGGCGCTTGGCCAGCTCGCTGGCAGCGGCCAGGGCGGCACCCGAGGAGACCCCCACAAGGAGGCCCTCCTCCGCTGCGGCACGGCGGGCGTAGGTGATGGCGGTCTCCGAGTCGATGTGGAGGAGCTCATCCCAGATGCCCTGGTCGAGGATCTCGGGAACCACGTTGGGGCCCAGTCCCTGGATCTTGTGGGGTGCGGCCTTGCCCTCGCTGAGCAGCGGGGACTCGGAGGGCTCGACGCCGTAGATCTTGACGCCGGGCTTCTCCTGACGCAGCACCTGGCCTACGCCGGTCAGCGTCCCTCCGGTGCCGATGCCGGCCACGAAGGCGTCGATGTCGCCCCCGGTCTGCTCCAGGATCTCCCGGGCCGTGGTCTCACGGTGGACCTTGGGGTTGGCGGGGTTGGAGAACTGGGAGGCCAGGATCGAGTTGGGGGTGGCCGCCTGGATCTCCTCAGCGCGCTTGACCGCCCCGGCCACGCCGCCCTCGGTGGTCAGCACCAGCTCGGCGCCGAAGGCGCGCATGATCGCCCGCCGCTCCTTGGACATGGTCTCGGGCATGGTGATGATGACCTTGTAGCCCAGGGCGGCGCCCACCATGGCCAATCCGACGCCGGTGTTGCCGGAGGTCGCCTCCACGATGGCGCCTCCGGGCTTGAGAGCGCCGGACTCCTCCGCGGCACGGACGATGGACAGGGCGATGCGGTCCTTGACCGAGGATGCGGGCTCGAAGGCCTCGACCTTGGCCAGGACGGTGGCGGGTGCACCATCGGTCACGCGGTTGATGCGGACCAGAGGGGTGTTGCCGACCAGCGCGGTGGCGTCGGATGCGTACGTCATAGTGGTGTCCTTCGGGTTGCGGGTTGGATGAGCCCTCAGCGCCGGTGCCGGCGCGAGACGAGGCGATGCCGGGCCCGTGAGAGCTCGTGAGAACGAAAAAAGATGAGGGAGAGACGGTCCGCGTCCGTCAGGGAGCAGCCGTGTTGCGTTCAACGAACGGCTGAAGCAGCAGGGGTCGCCGCCTGCTCCGGGAGCGCCGGGCATGCGCGCAGCGGTACGCGCACAGATCTCGTGGCCTGGCGCCCTACCGACACCGGCAGCAGCAACACATGGGCACGAAGAATGCAGTGGACGCAGGGGACATGGTGCGCATGACGGTCATGGCCATCATGGGTCCTCCTGTCCTCGGGGCGGGTGACGACGCCTGCCCGCGTCTGAGCTGCTTGTGGCTGCTTGCCATCTGGCCCGGGGCGGGTTCGAAGCCCCGGCCGTTGCCGAAACCCTACCCCGAGTTCCGGGGAGAACCGCAAATTCGGGGGTCGGCCGTGTCACATTCCGGTCATGTCCCGGTCGCGTCGCGGTCTCCTCCGGCTCGGGTCGCAGGCATGTCACGCCGGCAGCGGCACGGGTACCTCGACCAGACAACTGCCGGCGGGCTCGGCAGCGCCTTCACCCCGGGTGAGGGAGGCGAGCGGCTCCTGCAGCAGGGAGGGATCAGCACTGGACGTGGACAGGACGAGGACCGCGTGGGTCGGCCCCCAGATCGTCTCCTCCACCCGGATGGCCGACGTGACGCCGAGACCGCTGCTGGTCCCAGTCGGTCCGGCCGCCACGGCTCTGTCCCGGGAACGCAGATCGGCCTCGATCCTCCCGGCCTGGGCGACCGGGACTCTCAGGTCCCACAGGTGACGCCGGGTCAGGATGACGCGTGAGGCCCGCTCCAGCGCCTGGGTGGTGGCCTCCGAGTAGGCGCGCACCAGCCCGCCGGTCCCCAGGAGCGTCCCGCCGAAGTAACGGGTGACGACGACGGTCGTGTTGGCCAGCCCCGTTCCTCGTAGTACCTCGAGCATGGGCTGGCCCGCCGTACCGGAGGGCTCGCCGTCGTCGTTGGAGCGCTCAGCCGGCTGGGGCGGAGCCGACAGAGACACCGGAGTCTGAGCATCCGAGAGATCGGTGACCGTCATCGCCGAGCAGTGGTGGCGCGCGTCGGGGTAGGTGCTACGCAGGCGCGCGATGAACTCGCGGGCCTCGTCCATGGAGTCCGTGCGGCAGGCGCGCGCCAGGAAGTGGGACCTCTTGATCTCCAGGTCGATCTCGGGCTGGTCGCCGTGAGCCAGCGTCAGCAGGCCAGAGGTTGTCTGAGACGGGTGGCTGGAAGATGCGGGCAAGGCCATGGGACGATCCTCGCATGAGGGAACGCGGGACCGATGTCACACGGCACGATATGGCGATGGACTGGAAGCGGCTGCGCCAATGTCGTTATGGTGTCCCTCGGTCCAGTTTCGAGGGGTCATCCGATCCCTGTGGTTTATGAGAGAGGAGCGGGCCCATGGCAGTGCCGAAGCGGAAGATGTCCCGCAGCAACACCCGCAACCGCCGCTCACAGTGGAAGGCCAAGCTCGCTGAGCTCAACACCATCCGCGTTCAGGGCCGCGAGATCTCCGTGCCCCGCCGTCTGGCGCGGGCCTACAAGGAGGGCCTCATCGAGCAGTGAGGCTGCCGGTGGAGGGTGAGGACCCTTCATCCATGCGGGTGTAGCTCAATGGTAGAGCCTCTGCCTTCCAAGCAGATTGCGCGGGTTCGATTCCCGTCACCCGCTCTGTGAGCCGAAAGGGGCCGCCTCCTCGGCGGTCCCTTTCGTCACGTCACGGGCTGTGGCGCAGTTTGGTAGCGCACCTGCTTTGGGAGCAGGGGGCCGCGGGTTCAAATCCCGCCAGCCCGACTCTTCATCCCGAGGGCGATCGTGCCGTGCGGGCGAATGCTGGCGCCGGGCGAGCGCGCGGGCGCAACCGCGGGACGGGGCTCTACGCTGAGGGCATGCCCTCGTATCGATCGATTCTCACGGTGTCCATGCTCAAGGCTGGGCACGATCCCGGGGACGTCGAGTCCGCCGCACGGGTCGCCGTGCGCCGGACGACCGTTCTGGAGGCCTTTCAGGTCGACGTCGTGCGCGGTGAGCCTCGGGTGACGGTCCGTTTCACGGGTTCTGACGACGCCGAGGCCCGAGGCGTGCACGCACGCGTCGTCGAGGCGATCGGCTCGGTCGCGCAGATCGAGGGGGCCTGGCCGGCCATCGTCGTCGGAGGACGGAGCGTGCCGATAGGGGAGAGGCCGTGACGGACGATGACCCTGTGTCCAGAGTCATGCGCCAGGTACGGACGCATCATCGATCCCACTGGCCGTTTGCCCTAAGATGGCACGGATTGACGCCACAGACGCGCGTCCGCCGAACACCTCCGAACGCTTCGGTGTTACCGCAGAACTCAGACCTTGGGAGCAACCCCCGTGAAGACCACTGTCGAGAATCTTGACCCCAGCCGCATCAAGCTGACCGTCGAGGTCCCCTATGAGGAGCTCAAACCCAGTCTTGATGCCGCCTACAAGGAGATCGGCTCCCAGATTCAGGTTCCCGGCTTCCGCCGCGGCCACGTCCCCAACCGGGTCATCGACCAGCGGGTCGGCCGCGGAGCCGTCATCCAGGAGGCCGTCAACAATAAGCTCTCCGACTTCTACCGGGACGCCATCACCGAGGCCGAGCGGGTCCCCATGCTCCAGCCCGAGGTCGACGTCGTCGAGCTGCCCAACGCCACCGGTGAGAACGGAGGCCAGCTCGCCTTCACCGCCGAGGTCACCGTCCGCCCCGTCATCGAGCTGCCGGAGCTGCGCAATACCGAGCTGACCGTCGACGCCGTCGAGGTCACCGATGAGGACGTCGACTCCGAGCTGGACAACCTGCGCGCGCGATTCGGCTCCCTGAAGTCCGTGGGCCGCAAGGCCAAGACCGGCGACTTCGTCACCATCGACCTCAAGGCCGTCATCGACGGCGAGGAGGTCGACTCCATCTCGGGCGTCTCCTACGAGATCGGCAAGGGCAACATGCTCAAGGGCCTGGACACCGCCCTGCGGGGCCTCAAGACCGACGAGTCCGCCACCTTCACCACCGAGCTGGCCGGTGGTGAGCATGCGGGTGAGGAGGCGGAGGTCACCGTGACCGCCACCGCCGTCAAGCAGCGCGAGCTGCCCAAGGTCGACGACGAGTTCGCCCAGCTCGCCTCCGAGTTCGACACCGTCGAGGAGCTGCGCGAGGACCTCGTCAAGCAGGTCACCGAACGCAAGACCGGCGAGCAGGCCGTGGCTGCCCGCGACGCCCTGCTCGAGCATCTGCGCGGCGAGATCTCCTTCGATGTCCCTGAGGCCGTCGTTGAAGCCGAGATCGCCCAGCACCTCCGGGCCGAGGGCAAGGAGGGCGATGAGGAGCATGCCAAGGAGATCCGCGAGGACATCGTCACCGGCGTGCGCGACCAGATCATCCTCGACGTCCTGGCCGAGGACCTCGAGATCGGCGTGGCTCAGGATGAGCTCCTCGAGTTCCTCTTCCAGACCGCACAGCAGTACGGCATGGAGCCCGCCCAGTTCCTCCAGGGCGCCCAGCAGGCCGGGCAGATCCCGGCCTTCGTCTCCGAGGTCGCCCGTAACAAGTCCCTGGCCATGGCGCTGCGCCAGGCCAAGGTCGTCGACTCCAAGGGCGAGGCGGTGGACCTGTCCGCCTATATCGGCTCCGATGAGGACGACGCCGCCGCTGCCGCTGAGGCTGCTGCCGTTGCCGCCGCTGAGGTCGCCGACGAGGACGGGGCCGACTCCGACTCCGCCGAGTGAGCCACCTGACGCAGTCGCGCCACTGAGGCGGGGCTGCTGCAAACCGGTGGGGCCCACCTTCTCTTGAGGAAGGTGGGCCCCACCGGTTTTGTCCTGTCCGTGACGGTGGCTCGTCGGCGTCGGCGTCGCAGCAGGATCAGCTGGCGGTCACGAGCTCCGTGCGCTTGGGACGAATGACTCCGAAGTTACGCTCAGGAATTGCCATTTTGAAATAGTACGCCACCCCAATGGGCACCACGATAAGACTGACGAAGAGGCAGTAGAAGGGCTGGAAGATGAGCCACTTGTTCCCGTGGTCCCAGTGCAGCCACACGATAGCCGTGTAGTAGATGAACAGGGCCAGTAGAAGCGTCCAACCGGGATGAACCACGGCAATCCACCTGAGCGCGAACATACTGATGACCACGATGCCGCTGTACAGCCACAGGAAGGGGTGCTGGAAGACGAACCGAAAATTGATGATGAAGAGCCGGAAGGATCCACCACTCCAGGCGATCCGCTGGCGCCACCAGGCGTACAGCGTGTCTGGGGCATTGGTGTTGACGTGCGCAAGAATATGGACCGCCTTGTATCCCAGTGCATCTCCGATGATGCCGGCCTCGATGTCATTGCCCTGGAAGAACAACGAGTGACGAGCCATGATCTGGCGCATCACGTCGGTCTTGCCGATATGAAGGGCGCCGCTGAGCAGCCACGGCATGATCCTGCGGGCGCGCATCGAGACCACGTACTCGTGACGCTGCATCTGAACGATGAAGGGGCCCTTCTTCTGGGGGACGATGGTGACTGAGGCGAAGTCGGCCTTGTGTGCCACCAGTGCACCAACGATGCGGGTCAGGGACTCCTGTGCCGTGGTGTCAGCGTCAAGGCACACCGTGTAGGAGTTGAGTGGGGCGGCCAGCAGGGCGTCGCGAACGATGGTGTCGCGGGTGATGCCCGAGGTGCTCCGCTTGCGGCCTACCTTCCGCGGAACGTATTCGCTCCTGAAGATTCTGAACCCGTAGCGAATGGCGATGTCCTCAAGGTCGCGGTAGAACTGCTCGGACTCGCCGGAGGTCGTGCACAGGACCACCCGATCGCCATAGGGGTGCAGGTAGTCCGCGTTCTGGAGGTACTTGACGTTGCCGTAGATCGGTACCAGGACACTGAAGTCATCGGAGATGATGCTCGGGTCGAGTTCCACCGCCTTGTACCATTTTGACGTGATACCGGCCCATATATCAATTCCGATCCAGAATAGGATTCCCACCAGAAGGGTAATGACGATCATGCGGCGGTCCTCTCTGGTGCATGGAATTGTGTGGGCTTGCTGGACACGGGTAACCCCTTACTGGGTGGTGCGGCAGGCGGAAGACGATGCGGACGGGAGCGGCGGAATTATTGAAGGGTAAAAGAATGTGGTGTGATCGCGGCGAGAAGTGCGGCTTTAGGTTGTCATGCGGACAGGTCTTCTCTTGTTCTCGAGGCGGTTAAAATCGATGGTGCCACGCTTGTCCGGCCTATGCCACGGTGTGGGAAGCGAGTCACGCCAAGATCTCGGGCACCCACAACCTAACTGTCGGAAGGTTTAGTTTTCCTACAAAGGTTCGTGAGATGGCTTACCAAGCCTGCTCTTCGTCAGTTCTGCGTGAGGCGCGACACTGCGCGTGATGCTCCGGGTGAGGAGGGCGTGACCCGGTACGGTGAGGTCCCGGGCCGAGGCCACTGATTTTGCGGATGTCACAAGAACGAGGGGTGGGTGCGCACAGCGATCATCGCTGTGCGCACCCACCCCTCGTCGTGGCTGACGGCCTGTCGGTCGGCGTCGTCGTCGGCTGTGGTGCCTTGTCTGTGCTGCTTCTGCTACTTCGCCGACGCGGCTCCAACCTTGTCGACATCGACCATAACCAGCTGCATACGGCACTCCGTCACGGCTGTCAGCGCGTGACGGTCTCCGGGGGCCAGATAGATGACGTCCCCGGCGGTCATCCGCTCGGTGCGCTCGCCGATGGAGAAGTCCATCTCGCCCTCCAGGAGCGTGACGACCACGGCGCGAGGGGAGGCGTGCTCGGTGAGGAGCTGACCGGCGTCGAAGGTGAAGATGACAGTGCGCAGGACGTCGTTGTTGACGACGACGCGTGAGGTGGTGGCCTCCTTCGAGATGGGCAGGGCGTCGTTGAGCCTGAGCTGGAACAGGGACTCAGTGACTGGTGTGGAAGGGGATGCGGACATGTGTGCTCCTTCGGTAGTGGATGGTGAGGATTGTGATCGGTGGACTGGTTTATGGGATGGACTGGTATGCGGACTGTGGTCGCCGTCAGGACTACGACGACCAGACCATGAGGCGCCGGCGCAGCGGCCGCAGAAGGCACAGCT
Source organism: Actinomyces sp. Marseille-P3109 (assembly GCF_900323545.1). Taxonomy (NCBI): domain Bacteria; kingdom Bacillati; phylum Actinomycetota; class Actinomycetes; order Actinomycetales; family Actinomycetaceae; genus Actinomyces; species Actinomyces sp. Marseille-P3109. The sequence continues at coordinate 1,571,966 of NZ_OOHN01000008.1, read as the reverse complement.
CGAGCACCAGCGTCAGCGCGGCCATCATGGCGGACAGGGCGAATACATCGGCCGTCTCCAGATTGGTGCGCGCCTGCTGGACCTCGGCCCCGAGCCCCGTCGGAGTGCTCAGGAGCTCGGCCATGACCGTGACCCTCACGGACTGACCGACGGCAACCGTCAGGGCAGACAGTACCGGTGGCGCCACCGCGGGCAGAATGACCCTGCGGATCGTCCAGGGGCGGGACTTGGAGAAGACTGTCGCCATCTCCAGCAGGTCGCCGTCGACGTTGAGGACCGCGTCGCGCATGGAGGCCACCAGCAGGGGCAGCGTGACCAGGGTGACCACCAGGATGACGACTCCCGCCGTCGGTCCGAGCCAGATCATCCCGACCACGACCAGCACGATCGGGGGTACCGCCATGAGGACCTGCACCCAGGAGTCCAGCAGCTCGCGCAGCCAGGTCCAGGTTCCCAGCGCCCAGCCGGTCGGGATGCCGATGAGGCAGGACAGCCCCAGTCCGATGACCGCTCTGGAGAGGGTGAGCCACAGTGTCCAGCCCAGGTCGCCGTCGTCGATGAGACCCAGGAAGGCGTGCCAGGTCGACTCCGGGCCGGGCATTGCGTACTCGGGCTGGTCCAGGGCGGCCCAGTACCAGATGAGGATCGCCAGGCCGATTCCGGCCCACCACAGGAGGCGGGCGCGCCACCGTCTGACGGCTGACGACCGGTGCGGACTCACCGCGGGTCTTTCAGGTAGAAGTCGTCGGCTGGCATCTTGCCGCCGACGATGTCCGGGTTGAGAGTGGACAGACGGGTGTAGAAGTCGACGAGCTGGTCCTTGGCCTGGGCCGCCGGAACCAGGTTCAGCTGGAGGCGGGGGATCACCTCGGTGACGACCGGTGCGGGGACCTCGGTCTTCTGGGAGATGGCGTTGACGGTCTCCTCAGCCATCGCGTTGGTGGCCGCGATGCAGGCCTCCACCTCATTGAGCACCGCTCCGACCGCTTGGGGGTTCGAGTCCGTGATCTCCTGGGGCATGACCAGTCCGGCCATGGGGAACTTCGCCTCGCCGCCTGTCACCTCTGCCCACACCTGCTGGAGGTCGGCCGTCCGCTCCAGGGTCTTGCCCTGCTGCTTGGCCTTGGCCAGTCCGGCGCTGGCCGCGTGCTCGGGCAGGACCGCGAAGTCGGCGTTGCCCGCCAGCAGGTTGGACAGGGCCTCCTGGCCGTCGGTGTAGTTCTGGATCGTCAGGTCTGTGCCCGTGTCCCAGCCCTTCTGGCCGAGCAGGTAGCGGAAGACGAGATCGGGCATGTTGTTCGGCATGGGGACGGCCACCGTCTTCCCGCGCAGGGCCTCGAGGCCCTGCTCCGAGGACCCCTCGGGGCCGACGACGTAGAGCATGCCCCACACCTGCATCGCCACCAGGCGCAGCGGCACGCCCTTGTTGAACAGGTTCGCGGCCGCGTAGGAGGGGGTGGCGGCCAGGTCCGTCTGCTTCTGCATGAGCAGCGTCCTCATGGCATCGATGCTCGACCAGTTCTCCACCGTGGCCTTGCCGATCGTCGGGGCCAGCTTGCCCTGGCCGCCGAACAGCGTCATCGGCGCCATATAGGCCAGGGTGGTGGGGACGTGGACGCGCAGGGTGTCGATGTGCCCGCCCGTCCCGCTGGACGAGGCCTTGCCCGAACGCGACGAGCAGGCCGACAGGATCGTCGGTGACAGCAGGCCAAGGCCGGCCAGGGTCATGAGGGAGCGGCGCCTGATCGGCGTTCCCGGTGTGCCTGAGGTGCTGGTTCGAGTATCCACACGGCTGCTCATGACGGTGCTCTCATTCTTTCGTGGTCGGAGTGTGAGGGGAAACGGAGGGGAGGGACCGCCTGGGCCGGCTGGGTGCTCCGCCGGCTAGGCGGACAGGCTCCAGGTGCCCGGGGGCCCGTCGAGATGGAGGTGGAGGTGAGAGACCTCCTCGGCCTCGTCCGGGTCGTGCGTGACCCAGACGCTGACGACGTCCTGGTCGGCGAGCAGTTCGATGAGATCGGCCCTCAGCGCCTTGGCCAGGGGGCGATCCAGGGCGGAGAAGGGCTCGTCCACCAGAAGCAGGCTCGGGTCGGTTGACAGTGCCCGGGCGATGGAGACCCGTTGCCGCATGCCGCCCGAGAGACGGGCCGGCGGGAGGTGACCGGCCGAGGCGAGCCCCACGCGCTCCAGCCATTGGATAGCCGTCAGGTCCGGCGTCGGACCGCCCACCACCAGGGAGATGTTGCGGTGGGCCGAGTACCAGGGTATGAGCCTCGGCTCCTGAAACACCTGGGACAGGCGACCCGCGGGACGTGAGATGCTGCCGGCATCGGTGTCCGACAGCCCCGAGATCGCCCGCAGCAGCGTCGTCTTTCCGGCTCCGGAGGCGCCGGTGACTGCCAGGGTCTGTCCGGGAGCGACTGTCACGGACAGGTCCTCCACCAGGGTCAGGCCCCGGCGGATCATCGTCACGCGCTCCAGCCGGAGCTCGCTGCGGTCCTGCTGCGGGTGCGCGGCCCCACCCGCACGGGCCGAGGTGCCTCTCGCGACGTCCGTCATGATGCCGGGGCCACGTGGTCAGAGACGTCTCTTGCGTCCTCGGTGACTATGGTGTCCTCGGCCCCTTCTGTGGCGTTGGCCGCCTGCTCCGTCGCCCCCTCCGGAGCGGGGGACTCGGGTTTGCGCGCCACCATGCCGATCGCGCTGAGGGCCTCGCCCTGAAGGCGGAAGCTCTGCCGCATGGCGTTGACCCGGTCCCGGGCTCCTGGGGTGCGGCGCATGTTGCGCCAGAAGCGCAGGGCGCCCAGGACGCCCTCGTCCTCGATGATGCGGGAGGGCTCGAGCAGGCTCATGGAGGCGGTGCCGGTCCAGGTCACCTCGAGCCCGGCCTCCCGCAGCAGCGCCTCCCAGGCCGGCGCCGTCAGCGGACGCGCCCCGACCTTGATCGTGCGGGAGATGCTTCTGCGGATCTCCTCGAGCTCCTCGGGGGAGCGGTCTGCGCGCAGGGCCAGCTCGTGGATCGCGTAGCGGCCGCCGGGAGCCAGGATCCGGGCCGCCTCCGCAATGATCTCCCGTTTGTGGTCGTCGGACTGGATCGTCAGCATCGCCTCGCCCACGACGAGGTCCGCACTGCCGTCGGGCAGGCCGGTGCTGGCCGCGTCGGCCACGACGTACTCGGCGTCGGTCTGCCGGGAGTGGGCGGCAAGGATGTCCGCGACCTGCTCGCGCCCCTCGGGACTGGGGTCCACGCCCTTGTAGGAGGCGGGCCGGGTGGCCAGGAGGATCTCAGCGGTCCGTCCGACTCCGGGGCCCAGCTCGATGACGCGGTCGGTCGACGTCGGCCCGGCGGCCTCCAGCAGGCGCCGGGTCAGGCCGATGCCGCCCGGGCGCAGGACTCTCTTGCCGAGCCTGGCCAGCAGCCAGTGGCCCTGCATACGGGAGGCCTCGGGGCCCTGACGGGTCCCGCGCTGCTGAGGGGCGGAGGTTGAGGAGGACGGCTCGGAGGAGCGCCGCTCGGAGGAGAAAGTGGAGTCGGGCTCCGGGACCTGGTTCGTGCTCAAGGGACTCCTCCTCGGAACGCGCACCACCGGGGTGGGCGGAGAAGATCGACATAAATAAGTGATGGAACCATATCGTATTTGTTTGTCGTAGCAAGATGTGTGGTGTGGCACATACGAGTCATGGGTGCCTGGCCACTGCGAGTGACGGTGATGGTGCTGGTGACGAGGCTGGTGACGAGGTCGGTGATGAGGGTGACGACGAGGGGCGGCGGCGCTGGGGCGAGGCGTCCGTCCGGGCTTCATGTGGCCTGCACCGCCTTCGGGGCTCGTACCTGCGCCGTGGGCGAAAAGGGCGTCATGGCGGGCATAGTGAATGGGAGTGCCGCGTTAGCGTTGGCTACACCGACCATGAGAGGACTGACGTGAGCGAGCTCTATACACCCGCCGCGGTCGCCCCGCCCCAGGCAGCCGACGCCAACGGTGCAGGCTTGGGGCTGACCGACTCCATCTACAACCGCCTCCTCAAGGAGCGCATCATCTGGCTCGGCTCCGAGGTGCGTGACGACAACGCCAACGCCATCTGCGCCCAGATGCTGCTGCTGGCCGCCGAGGACCCCGAGCGGGACATCTACCTCTACATCAACAGCCCCGGCGGCTCGGTGACCGCCGGTATGGCCATCTACGACACCATGCAGTACGTCCAGCCCGACGTCGCCACCGTGGCCACGGGCCTGGCCGCCTCCATGGGGCAGCACCTGCTGTCGGCCGGCGCCAAGGGCAAGCGCTACCTCACCCCGCACGCCCGGGTGCTCATGCACCAGCCCTCCGGCGGCGCCGGGGGCTCGGCCACGGACATTCGCATCAACGCCGACCTCATCATCAAGATGAAGCAGGAGCTCGCGGAGATCACGGCGGCCAATACCGGCCACACGGTGGAGGAGATCATCGCCGACTCCGACCGGGACCACTGGTTCTCGGCCCAGGAGGCCCTCGAGTACGGCTTCGTCGACCACATCGTGCGCTCCAGCCGGGAGATCGGCAAGCAGAACGGAGACAACTGACATGTCCTCGACCCGTCCCTACTTCGAGGCCGTCGCCCGCCAGGCCGGCGCCATGCCGCAGGCCCGCTACGTGCTGCCCCAGTTCGAGGAGCGCACCGCCTACGGCTTCAAGCGCCAGGACCCCTACGCCAAGCTCTTCGAGGAACGCATCGTCTTCATGGGCGTTCAGGTCGACGACGCCTCGGCCGACGACATCATGGCCCAGCTGCTGGTCCTGGAGTCCCAGGACTCCGACGGCCTCATCACCATGTACATCAACAGCCCCGGTGGATCCTTCACGGCACTGACGGCCATCTACGATACCATGCAGTACATCAAGCCGCAGGTGCAGACCGTCTGCCTGGGGCAGGCCGCCTCCGCCGCCGCCGTGCTGTTGGCGGCCGGCAGCCCGGGCAAGCGCCTGGCCCTGCCCAACGCGCGCGTCCTCATCCACCAGCCCGCCATGGAGGGCATGCAGGGGCAGGCCAGCGACATCGAGATCGTGGCCGACGAGATCGACCGCATGCGCTCCTGGCTCGAGGACACCCTGGCTGCGCATACGGGTCAGGACCGCGAGAAGATCCACACCGACCTCGAGCGCGACAAGATCCTCACGGCTGCGGCCGCCAAGGACTACGGGATCGTGGACCAGGTGCTCACCTCCCGCAAGGCGCCCGCCTCTCCGCAATCCTCCTGAGGCGCCGTCGCCCTGTGCGGTGCTCCCGCCTCCTTCCGGTGGGAGCACCGACCGGGTGGGCGGTGAAAATGGGAGGCGCAAACGCTGGCAGCGCGGTGCTCAAGATGGCATATTGCGGACTGGACACGCCGCCATGTCCTCGGCGTACCCGCCAGGTCAGCCCGTAGGCTGGCGCAGGGTCGCCCCGGGCACGGGGACCGATGACGAATCTGGAGGAAACTGTGGCACGTAACGCTGAGAGTGTGGATCTGCTGAAGTGCTCCTTCTGTGGCAAGAGCCAGAAGCAGGTCAAGAAGCTCATCGCCGGGCCCGGTGTCTACATCTGCGACGAGTGCATCGAGCTGTGCAACGAGATCGTTGATGAGGAGCTGGGCGAGTCCGGTGCCGGCGTTCCCCTTGAGCTGCCCAAGCCCCAGGAGATCTTCGACTTCCTCAACCAGTACGTCATCGGGCAGGAGTCCGCCAAACGGGCCATGAGCGTGGCGGTCTACAACCACTACAAGCGCGTCCAGGTCAAGGAGCGCTCTGTGGCCGAGGGTGACGGCCTGGAACTGGGTAAGTCCAACATCCTCCTGCTGGGGCCCACTGGAACCGGCAAGACCCACCTGGCTAGGACTCTGGCCCGCCTCCTCGACGTCCCCTTCGCCATCGTCGACGCCACCGCGCTGACAGAGGCCGGCTACGTGGGCGAGGACGTGGAGAACATCCTCCTCAAGCTCATCCAGGCCGCCGACGGCGATGTCAAGCGCGCTGAGAAGGGCATCATCTACATCGACGAGATCGACAAGATCGGTCGCAAGGCGGAGAACCCCTCCATCACCCGCGACGTCTCGGGTGAGGGCGTGCAGCAGGCGCTGCTCAAGATCATCGAGGGCACCACGGCCTCCGTGCCTCCTGGCGGTGGACGCAAGCACCCCCACCAGGAGTTCCTGGAGATCGACACCACCAACATCCTCTTCATCGCGGCCGGAGCCTTCGCCGGAATCGAGGAGATCGTGCGCCAGCGACAGCGCAAGGAGTCCGGCGCCCAGATAGTGGGCTTCGGTGCGCAGCTCTCCGGTGCGGGCTCCCAGGATGTCTTCACCTCGCCGGTGCGTCCCGAGGACCTTCACAAGTTCGGTCTCATCCCCGAGTTCATCGGTCGTCTGCCCGTCATCGCCACCGTTCAGGACCTGGGAGTGCGCGAGCTCGTGCGCGTCATGACCGAGCCCAAGAACGCGCTGGTCTCCCAGTACCAGTACCTCTTCAGTCTCGACGGCGTCGAGCTCGAGCTGACCGATCCCGCCATCGAGGCGGTCGCCTCTCTCGCTTTGGAGCGCAAGACCGGCGCTCGCGGACTGACCTCCATCGTGGAGGAGGTCTTGGGCCAAGCCATGTTCGAGGTCCCCTCCCTGCCTGAGGTGGGACGCGTCGTCGTGGACGCCGACGCCGTGCGGGGAACCGGAAGGCCCCGCTACCAGGCGGGTTCGGGCACGCTCCGGTCGACAGCCAAGGCGGGGGAGCGGAGCCGGACCGCATGACCGAGGGCCGTGATGGCGTCCCCCCGCAGCTGGCGGTCTATCGCGCCACCATCGACAACCTCGACGCCGCCCTCGTCCATCTTCTGGCTGAGCGCTTCCGCTGCACTCAGCAGGTGGGGCTGCTCAAGGCCCAGCTGGACCTGCCGCCGGCCGATCCCGGGCGCGAGCGCGAGCAGGTAGCGCGCCTGCGAGCGCTGGCCGAGGAATCTGGCCTTGACCCGGTCTTCGCCGAGAAGTTCTTCGCCTTCATCGTCGCCGAGGTCATCCAGCACCACGAGGAGATCCGCGACGACCACGAGGCCGAGCGCGCCAGCCAGTCCGGGCTGCCGGATGTGTTGTCTCATGGCTTCTGAGGGTTTCGGGTGTCATGACCTCTGAGACACCGGTGGGGTGGGCTGCCCCGGGCGCCGGGGTCGCTTGAGCGCGTCGCCGAAGGGGTGCGCTTGGTTGCTGTGGTGGTGCTGGGCGTGTACTGCACGAGGTCTGGGTGCTACTGACCGATAGATGGGTGTACTCCACGGGGTTCGGGGTCTCGTGCAGTACGGATAGCCCCTGGCCAGTACATTCCCACCCTCGTGCAGTAGCAGGCCTGAACAGGCTCCGACCTACCGGCGCCCCGGCAGTGAAATCGAGCGGGTCAGGTCTTGCGCACCCGGGCAGCCCGCCCTGCCCGCGCCTCAGAAACCATGACACTCACACGCCTCAGACGTGAGGAGACACGACAGTCCGGGTTGCCGGAGCCGACGGGTGGCCCTGCGCAGCAACCAGGGGTCGTCCGCCCCCGCCTTCGGTCCTTCTCAGTCCTGCGATGGCGCCACAGCGGCGCTGGGGACAAGTGGAGTGCGCGTGTAAAGAGCCTCGATCTCCGCCGCGAAGCGCTTCTCCGCCTCGGCACGGCGCACCTTGAGCGAGGGCGTGAGCAGACCGTTGGCCACCGTGAAGTCCGTGGGCAGCACCTCGAAGGTGCGGATGGACTCTGCCCGCGAGACCGCCTCATTGGTCCGCGCCACCGCCCGCTCCAGCGCTGCGCGTACCCGTGGGTCCTTGGCGGCGTCGACGACGGTCATCTCCTCCAACCCGTGGGAGGACAGCCACAGCGGCAGCATCTCGGCATCCAGGGTGACGAGCGCCCCGACGCAGGGCCGGTTATCACCCACCACGAGCACCTGGCTGACCAGCGGGTGCCCCCGCAGCCGGTCCTCCAGGGGAGCTGGGGCGACGTTCTTGCCACCGGCGGTCACAATGAGTTCCTTCTTGCGCCCGGTGATCCGCAAAAACCCCTCGGCGCCCTCGAAGGAGCCGATATCACCGGTACGCAGCCACCCGTCGTCGGTGAAGGCCTCGGCGGTGGCCTCGAGGTTGTTGTGGTAGCCGGTGAAGGTGCCGATACCCCGCACCAGGATCTCTCCATCCTCACCCAGCCTGACCGCACAGCCGGGTAGCGGTGTGCCGACGGTGCCGATCCGGGTGGCGCCGGGCAGATTGACGGAGCACGGCCCCATGGTCTCGGTCAAGCCGTAGCCCTCCAGGACGGTGACCCCGGCGCCACGGTAGAAGTGCCCCAGGCGCTCACCCAGTGGCCCGCCGCCGGATACGACGTGGCTGACCCGCCCGCCCAGGACGGAGCGCAGGGTGGAGAAGACGAGGCGGTCGAAGGCGGCACGCTGCGCCTTCAGCCTGCGTGAGGGCCCCTCGGGGGTGTCCAGGGCCCGCGAGTAGGCGATCGCGGTCTTGGCGGCCAGACGGAAGACCTTCTGCCTGGCTCCGGTCGCCTTGGCGTCGGCGGCGTTGTAGATCTTCTCGAAGACGCGCGGCACCGCCAGAACCGCGGTGGGCCGGAAGGAGCCCAGATCCGTCACGAGGTTGCGCACGTCGGGCACGTGCCCCAGCACACCCGAGTGGGAGCACACGATCGCGATCTCCACGAACCGGCCGAGCACATGGGCCAGTGGCAGGAACAGCAGGAAGCGAACCTCGGCCCCGCCCAGGACCTCCGGCACGTGCGGGCAGACGTTGACGCACAGATGCACCAGGTTGCCGTGACTGAGCTCGACGCCCTTGGGACGGCCCGTGGTGCCCGAGGTATAGACGATCGTCGCCAGGGACTGCGAGGTCAGGGCCGCACTGCGCCGATCGAGCTCGGCGTCCTCCACACCGCGGCCGGCCTCGATGAGACCCAGGACGTCCTCACGCTCCACGCACAGGACCTGCAAGCCCGACAGCTCAGGGACCGTGGTAGTCAGCGCTCCGATCATGGAGGCCATGGCCTCGTTCTCCACGACGATGAGCCTCACCCCGGCATCGGTGAGGATCCACTGGGCCTGCTCGGCCGAGGACGTCTCGTAGACGGGAACCACCACCAGGCCCGCCTCCCAGGCGGCGAAGTCCAGCAGTGTCCACTCATACGAGGTGTGCGACATGATGCCGATAGCGTCGCCCGGTTGGAGCCCCCTGGCCACCAGCCCCGCAGCCACCTCACGTACCTGGGTGTGGAAGGCACTGGCGCTCATCTCCCGCCAGCGCCGCCCCAGCGGGGACTTGCGGGCAATGAGCCCGCCGTCGGGATTGCGGCGAACGCGCTCGGCCAGTGCCCAGGGCGTTGTCATCCCGTCGTGAACCGGGACCAGGAGCTCAGTGGCGTGCTCCCCGGACGGGGCGGAGGAGGCGTCGTCGGCCGGGAAGGTGGAGGCGTCGGTCATGGTGGCAAGTATGCCCGGCCGGGGCAGCCGATGACGCCTACTCCTGAGGGCCCTTACGCGTGGAGCTGTAGATGTCTGCGATGACGTCCGCGTGGGCCTCCATCACCGGACCGCGCTTGACCTTCAGCGAGGGCGTGAGCAGACCGTTGGCCTCGGTGAAGTCGGTGGTCAGCACCCTGAAGGCGCGGATCGACTCGGCCCGGGAGACCGCGCGGTTCGTACGCGCCACGGCCCGGTCCAGGGCGGCGAGCACCTGCGGGTGGGTGGAGGCCTCGATCACGTCCATCGTCGGCAGCCCGTGGTTGCGCAGCCACTGGGGAAGCATCTCCTTGTCCAGCGTGATGAGCGCGGAGATGAAGGGCTCCCCGTCCCCGACGACGAGCACCTGGCTGATGAGCGGGTGGCCGCGCAGCCGGTCCTCGAGCTGGGTGGGGGCGACGTTCTTGCCGCCGGCGGTGACGATGAGCTCCTTCTTGCGCCCGGTGATACGCAGGTAGCCGTCCTCGTCGAGGGCGCCGATGTCGCCGGTGCGGAACCAGCCGTCTGCCGTGAAGGACTCGGCGGTGGCCTCGGGGTTGTTGTGGTAGGTGGAGAACACACCCAGACCCCGCACCTGGATCTCGTCGTCCTCACCGATGCGGATCTCGTTGCCGCACACGGGCGGGCCGACGGTGCCGATCTTGTTGAGCCAGTCGGTGTTGACGCTGACCGGCCCGATCGTCTCGGTCAGGCCGTAACCCTCCAGGATGACCAGTCCCAGTCCGCGGTAGAAGTGGCCCAGACGCTGCCCCAGCGGTCCGCCGCCGGAGATGATGAAACGGGCATTGGGGCCCATGAGGGCGCGGATCCTGCGGAAGACCAGACGGTCGGCGAGTGTGTGGGCCCGCCGCAGGGCGCGGGAGGGACCGGTGGGGGTGTCCAGGGCGCGGGAGTAGGAGATGGCGACCTTGGCCGCCCAGCGGAACAGCTTGAGCCTGGCTCCGCTCCCGGCCTTGGCGTCCGCGGCGTTGTAGATCTTCTCCAGGACGCGGGGGACTGCCAGGACGTAGGAGGGGGCGAAGGACTGCAGGTCCGGTAGGAGCGTCTTGACGTCGGGGGTGTGCCCCAGCACGCCCTCCCCGGCCAGGGACAGCAGCTGGAGACAGCGGGCGTAGACGTGGGCCAGCGGCAGGAACAGCAGGAGACGCACGTGACCGCCCCACAGGACGCCGGGCAGGTAACGCACCCCGTGGTAGGGAATGCCGACGGCGTTGCGGTGGGTGAGCTCGACGCCCTTGGGGCGGCCGGTCGTGCCGGAGGTGTAGATGATGGAGTAGACGTCGTCGACCTTGAGGGCGTTGGAACGCTGGTCCACCTGCGAGGGGCTGACGCCCGAGCCGGCCTGGACGATGGTGGTGACGGCGTCGGAGTCCAGGGCGAGGACCTCGACCGGGTGCCCGATGCCGGCGACGGCACCGCGCACGAGCTCGGCCAGGGTGCCGCTCTCGGTGATGACCAGGCACACGTCGGAGTCGGAGACGATCCACTCGATCTGCTCGGCCGAGCTCGTCTCGTAGATGGGGACCGAGATCAGGCCCGCTCGGGCGATGGCCATATCCAGCAGGAACCAGTCGTAGGAGGTGTGCGCCATGATGCCGACGGCGCTGCCCGCTTCCAGCCCCATGCCGATGAGGCCGGCAGCCACATGGGCCACCTCCTCACCGAAGGTGCGGGCCGAGACCTCCTGCCAGTCACCCGACACCGAGGACTTTCGCGCTACGAGCGGCTTGTCGCCGCTGCGGGCGATGCGATCGGCGAGCAGCCACGGAACCGACCAGTGGGCCTCGGGCTGGAAGGGGATCTCGGTGCCGGAGACCCCGCCGGTCATGTGGCCGGGGTAGCGCGGCGGCCTGTTGCTGCCGTGGGACGAGGAGGGTCGAGAGCTCACGGAGTCATTGTGTCAGGCCAGTTGAGAGGCGACGCTTCGTTGAGGCGAGAGAACGAGAGGGCGGCTGTGGAGGTTTTCACAGGCCGCCCGAGGCGGTCCTGCGGAGATCACAGAGGAGTCACGGGGGAATCGCGCGGACCGGCGTCCGTGCCGGGGGTGGGGCTCTTGTCACAGGGGCTGGAGAAAACGAAGACGAAACGGTTTGACCGACCGGTTACCGGTGTGTAACGTGAGTCTCATGCCCAGGTCGACGCGCGTCGACGATGTGGGTCCTTCCGGAACGGAGCCGGTTGGCTCCGACGCAGTTTCAAGGAGGAAACACGCATGACACCCTTACCCCGTCGTCAGTTCATCCAGGGCTCGGCCCTGGCGGCGGCGCTGGCCTCGATGGCGGCCTGCTCCACCTCCAGCGGGAACGACGACGGCCCCGTCACCTTTGAAGGCACCGGACCGATCACCTGGGTCCAGGGCAAGGACAACTCGGCCGGCAAGGTGCAGGCCAGGATCGATGAGTGGAACAAGACCAACCCCGGCGAGGAGGTCAAACTCATCGAGCTCTCCGCGGAGGCCGACCAGCAGCGCACGGCATTGGTCAATGCCGTCAGGATCAACTCCAACGCCTACGACGTCGTCTCACTGGACAACGTCTGGGTCTCCGAGTTCGCCGCCAACCGGTGGGTGGTCGAGCTGCCCCAGGACGAGCTCAAGAACGACGACATCCTTGAGCCCGTCTGGCAGACGGGCGTCTACAAGGACAAGCTCTTCGCCGTTCCGTTCCACACGGATGCTCCGGTGATGTTCTACCGCAAGGACTTCCTGGCCGAGGCCGGCGTCGCGGTCCCCACGACCTGGGAGGAGGTCAAGGCCGCCATCGACGCGGTGCGGGCGCTGCCCGGTCATGAGAACATCGGTGGCTTCGGCGGGCAGTTCGCCAAGTACGAGGGGCTGACCTGTTGCGCCTCGGAGTTCATCCACACCGCCGGCGGGGGCTTCTACGACCCCGACAACCAAGTGATCGTCGACTCCGCCGAATCGGTCACCGGTTTGCAGTGGCTCATCGACGGCTTCTCCCAGGGCTACATCCCCAAGGAGTCCCTGGAGTGGAAGGAGGAGGACGGCCGTAACGCCTTCGAGAAGGGCGACCTCCTCTTCTACCGCCAGTGGCCCTACCAGTACGCCAACAGCAAGGACGCCCTGGGGACGGAGAAGTTCGACGTCGCCGCCCTGCCGAGCATCGACGGCAAGGCCTTCGTTCCGACCCTGGGCGGACACAACTGCGCCATCACCAAGGCGTCGAAGAACAAGGCCACCGCTTTGAAGTTCGTCAAGTGGTGGATCAGCGAGGACTCCGAACGCTACCAACTGGAAACTCAGACACTCGCACCGATCCTCGGGTCGCTCTACGAGGACGCCGATCTGCTGCAGAAGTTCCCCTACCTGCCGATCCTCAAGAAGAGCCTTGAGAACGCCAAGAGCCGGCCCCAGGCCGTCTTCTACGGCGACGTTACCGCGAAGATCCAGGACAGCATCTACCCCGCGATCCAGCAGCCGGGAAGCCGGTCCTCTCAGGACGTCATCACTGCGCTGAGCAACGAGCTGAAGAAGTTGGAGGGGTAAGGCCTCCGGCACAACGGCTGCTGCCGTGGGCAGAGCCCTGAGACACACCGGTCATGTCAACAACGACAGTCACAAGGACGGTCAAAGGACACCCATGAGTACAACGACGCACTCCGAACAAGTCGTCAATCACCAGTCCAAGAGCTCCAAGGCGCAGGCCCGTCTGGCCTGGTTGCTCATCTCACCAACGGTGCTGGTGCTGACCATCGTCATCCTCATCCCCATCGCCCAGTCCCTCTACCAGTCGCTCTACGGGCGGCCCCGGCTGGGGGACGATGGCTTCTTCTCCACCACCGAGCCCTTCGTGGGCCTGAAGAACTACACCGACATCTTCACCAGCGCCGGCGAGCGGTTCTGGGTCGCCTTCTACAACACGACCCTCTTCGGCGTGGTCACCGTGGTCCTGGAGACCGTCCTGGGCGTGGCCATGGCGCTCATCATGCACAAGGCGATGAAGGGGCGTGGCGTTGTACGCGCCTCCATCCTCGTGCCCTGGGCGATCCCCACGGCCGTCTCCGCCATCCTGTGGGGCTGGATCTTCAACCAGAACGGCGTTGCCAACGCCATCCTGGGCCAGCACATCATGTGGGCCTCGGGGGACCTGAGCGCCAAGACGGCCATCATCATCGCCGACGTGTGGAAGACGGCTCCCTACATCGGGCTGCTCACCCTGGCCGGGCTCCAGCTCATCCCCGATGAGGTCTACGAGGCGGCCAAGATCGACGGGGCGAGCGCCTGGAAGCGCTTCACCTCCATCACCCTGCCGTTGGTCAAGCCCGCACTCGTGGTGGCCGTGGTCTTCCGCGCCCTGGACGCCCTGCGCATGTTCGACCTGCCCTACATCCTCATCGGCCCCCGGAAGGGCAGCGTGGAGACCCTCTCCATGCTCGTTCAGGACGAGAGCTCCAACTCGCGCTTCGGCAGCGCCGCGGCCTACGCCCTCATCCTGTTCCTCTACGTCTTCGTCTTTGCCATCGCCTTCCTCAAGATCACCAACACCGACCTCAGCGGCAACGATGAGGCTCGACGCAAGCGCAACGAGCGCAAGCTGCCGGTCAGCGCCTTCTTCAAGCGCTCCGGCTCCTCCGCCCCGGTCTCCCAGACGGCTACTGAAAGGAGCCAGCAGGCATGAGCACCTCCACCGCCGTACCGGTCAACAAGACCAAGAGGGACTGGGGAAGCGTCTTCTCCACCGTCGGTATCGTCCTCATCGTCATCTACTGCCTGGCGCCCTTCTACTGGATGCTGGTCTCCTCCCTACGTCCTGACAAGGAGATCTTCGAGAACAGCTGGTGGCCCCGGCACGTCTCCTTCGAGAACTACAAGGCGGTCTTCTCCTCGAAGAACGACTTCGCCAATGGCCTGATCAACTCCCTGGTCGTGTCGATCGTCGTGACGATCGTGGCGCTGGCCGTGGCGACCTTTACCGCCTACGCCCTGGCGCGCCTCGACTTCCGGGGCAAGGGTGTGCTGATGCTCCTCATCATCGCCACCTCGATGTTCCCGCTCGTGGCCATCATCGTGCCTCTGCTGAAGAACTTCGCCGCCTGGGGCTGGACGGACACCTACCAGGCGATGATCGTCCCGGATCTGTCCTTCTCACTGCCGCTGGCCGTGTGGAACCTGACGAGTTTCTTCAGGCAGATGCCCCAGGAGCTGGAGCAGTCCGCCATGGTCGACGGATGCACCCCCGGCCAGGCCTTCCGCAAGGTCATCCTGCCGCTGGCCGCACCGGGCATCTTCACCACCGCCATCATCATCTTCATCGGCGCCTGGAACGAGTTCCTCGTGGCCGTCACGATGATCGTCAACCCCTCCATGCAGCCGGCCACAGTGCTGCTGTCGAAGTTCACCGGGGACTCCCAGTTCAACACGCCCTTCGGGTCCCAGATGGCCGCCGGCGTCATCATGACGCTGCCGTTGGTCCTCATGGTGCTCTTCTTCCAGCGTCGGATCGTGGCGGGTCTGGCCGCCGGTGGCCTCAAGCAATGACGACGACGCTGCCTGAGCCCGAACCGCTCTAGGGCTCGCACGCTGCAGCGTCTCTCTGCGGGGCGGCGGCACCAAGCCGCCCCGCAGGGGCGTCTGAGTTCCTAGCCCTCACCCCGCCGCAGCGCCGCGGCCCGACCAGGATCTGACCATGACCTCGACCGACGACTGCCTCTCCCGGAGCCTCGCACCACGCGCAGACACTGACGCCTGGTGGCGCGATGCGGTCATCTACCAGATCTACCCGCGTTCCTTCGCCGACGCCAACGGCGACGGAATCGGCGACATCCGGGGGATCCGGGAGCACGTCGGCCACTTGGCCGCGCTCGGCGTCGATGCCGTGTGGCTCTCGCCGTTCTACCCCTCGCCCCAGGTCGACGCCGGCTACGACGTCTCCGACTACTTCGACCTGGCCCCCGAGTACGGGTCCCTGGAGGACCTCGATGCCCTCATCGCCGACCTCCACGAGGCCGGCATCCGCGTGGTCATCGACATGGTCCCCAACCACTCCTCCGACCAGCACGAGTGGTTCCGGGCCGCCCTGGAGGCGGCGCCCGATTCCTCCGAGCGCGACCGTTACATCTTCCGCCACCGCGACGACGGCGCCCCGAACAACTGGGGCTCGCTGTTCGGCGGCCCCGCCTGGCAGCCGGTCGAGCCGCTCACCGGCCGCAGCGAGGACCGAGACTGGTACTACCTCCACCTCTTCGCCGCCGAGCAGCCCGACTTCAACTGGTCCAACGAGGACGTCCACGAGCACTTCCGCACCTTCCTGCGCTTCTGGGTGGAGCGCGGCGTCGACGGGTTCCGCGTCGACGTCGCCCACGGACTGGTCAAGGCCGAGGGACTGCCCGACGACGACCTCGGCCCGGACCGCTGGAACGTCATCGCATCGCAGGGTGAGGACGGCGCGGCCGACCGCGAGAAGCTGCCCGACGTCGGCCCCGCCTTCAACCAGCCCGGGGTTCACGACATCTACCGCGAGTGGCGCCGCGTTCTGGACGAGGTCGGCACGGACATCCTCATGGTTGCCGAGGCCTGGGTGCCCACCGAGGCGGATGCCGCCCTGTACGTGCGCGCCGACGAGATGAGTCAGGCCTTCAACTTCCCCTTCCTGGTCGCCGGGTGGGACGCCGCTGAGCTGCGCCGCGTCATCGACGTCTCCCTGGCCGAGTACGGTGCCGTCGGGGCTCCGGCCACCTGGGTGCTGTCCAACCACGACGTCGTACGCCACGCCTCCCGCCTGGCCTACCCCGCCGACATGGACACCGATCCCGGGATCGGACCGAAGGACCCCCAGCCCGACGCCGAGCTCGGCCTGGCCCGGGCGCGCGCCGCGACCCTGTTCATGCTGGGGCTGCCCGGCAGCGCCTACCTCTACCAGGGCGAGGAGTTGGGACTGCCCGAGCACACCACCATGGAGGACGAGGCCCGCCAGGACCCCTTGTGGGAGCGCACCAACTACGTCGTGCCAGGGCGTGACGGTTGCCGCGTCCCCCTGCCCTGGACGCGGGGCGGGGCCTCGCACGGCTACAGCACCACCGGCCGCACCTGGCTGCCCCAGCCCGAGGGCTGGGGCGAGTACTCTCCCGAGGCTCAGGAAGGGCGGGAGGGCTCCACGCTCACCCTGTACCGTCGGGCCATCGCCCTGCGCCGTGAGCGCCGGCTCGGGCTCGGGTCGGTGGAGTGGCTTCAGGCTGATCCCGGGGTCCTGCTCCTGCGCAACGGGCGCACCGGGGTCGCCCTCAACACCACCGAGCATCCGGTGACGATCGAGGGAGCCTGCGAGCTTCTCATCACCTCCTGGTACCCGGCCGACCGGGGTGGGACGGGAGCCGTCGTCCTGCCGCCCAACGGCGCCTGCTGGCTGGAGATGCCCACTGGAGGACCCGATGGCGGCGACCCGCGCTGACGTGGCCAGGGCGGCAGGCGTGTCGCCCTCGACCGTCACCTACGTTCTCTCCGGTCAGCGCTCGATGCGCTCGAGCACCCGCGAGCGGGTCATGCGGGCCGTGCGCGAGCTCGACTACCACCCCAACACCGCCGCCCGCTCACTGGCCTCGCCGGTGCTGCGCACCGTAGGGGTCCTGTTCCGGCGTCAGCGCTCGACCATCGACGCCAATGATCTCGGCTACGTCGACGGCGTGCGCCGGGCCCTGGCTCCCAGTGGAATCCAGGTCGTCATCCCGGTCATGACCTCCTCTGCGCCGCTGATCGAGCTGCGCTCGCTCGTGCGCTCCGGCGCCCTGGGCGGGGTGGTGCTCATGGACGTGGCCGACGGCGATGAGCGCGAGGCGATGCTGCTGGAGGAGAAGGTCCCTGCCGTCCTCATCGGCTCCTCCGATCGCGCCGGTGGGGTGCCCGGCATTGACGCGGACTTCGCTCAGATGGCACACGCCGGCGTCGAGCACCTGGCCGAGCTCGGGCACCGTCGCATCGTCGCGCTCATGCGGGAGACTGCCTCCGACGACGCTCACGCCCGTCAGGACCAGGCCCATGAGCTCCTGCGTGCCGCGCAGGAGCTGGGAGTGGATGTCCTGGTGCGCCAGGTGCCGGAGGCGGCGCTGGCCGGCGCCGACATCGTTGAGGCCGGCGGCCTCATTGAGGGGTGCAGCGCCGTCCTGTCCAACAACCCCGCCGCCGTGGTGGGACTGGCCTGTGCGGCGCAAGCCCACGGACTGTCCGTTCCCGCGGACCTGTCCGTGCTCACCCTCGGGGTCACGCAGGACAGCGGCCGCCAGGGGGAGGCCTTCAGCGAGCTCAGTGTGGACCGTGAGGCCATGGGGATTGAGGCGGGCTCACTTCTCCTGAGCCGCCTCAGGGGAGAACCGGACCCGGCTCAGCACCGCAGACTCATGCCCGCCGTCCTCGCCGACCGCGGCTCGACGGCGCGCTGTTCGAATTAGCCGGAGCCGGTATGGAGTCTGCCTACTCCCTACTTCGGGCGCTCCACATGCTTGACGAAACGGAAGGAACGCTCTTTGTCCATGTCGGGGTCGGAGGGATCCGGATGGCGCTCGTTGAAGAACTCCACGATATGAAAACCGCACTTGTTGACGTAGAAGTGGATGTTGCGCACCTCGAAGTAAGGGGTCCCCAGCTCCCACTCCCGCACGTTGGGATATGCCTCCTCGATGGCGGTCCATGCGCGCGTGCCGACACCGCGCCCGTGCGTGCTCGCATTGATCGCGATAATCTCGACCTCTCCGCGATCTCCCTCCACTGTGAGGATAACGCCGCCGACTGGAGCGCCATCCTCGATGATGCGCAGAGCCTGGACCTCGAACCTGCTGAGCGACTCTTCAATGTCTTCTCGCGGAAGGATCGGAGGGGCAGCGGGGTTGACGGTCCCATCCTCGTAGAGGGACTCGTCGATGAATGAGCCTCGTGCGTCGCCCACGAAGTGCTCGAAAGCCTCCTGCAGGTCGGCGATGAAGGACTCGCGGTCGGCGGCTTCCAGGGGCTTCAGGTTGATCGTCATGGAGGCCAGTGTAAGAAGACCCCGCCTGGAGGTCCGACCGTCTGGACAGCGGGGTTCGGTAACGACAGGTCGCAGCGGTTGAGGTAACACCATCTGAGAAAGCGCCTACTGTGCCAGACTTGACGATGAGCGTGAGATGTTGGAGGAGAAGGGATGGCGCTGAGCAGAACCCGCGTGGTCAACGCTCTCATCGGCCTGCTGGTCCTGACCGTGGTAGCTCTCGCCGTTGTTCCGTGCCTGGTCCCCAGGACCCAGGAGACGCCGCGGAACAGATTCGACTCCGACATCGTCCTCACCGGGGACGTTGCCCGAGACTGCTCGGTGGCCAGCGACGAGGCGATCGACCGGGCTCGCCCCAGTCCTCCCGTTGACATCCAGCACCGCGCCGACCTCACGGGGGCAGGGGTGAGCATCGTGTTCGCCTCCATCGCCGTCATCGCGGTGGTGCTGTCCCGGCGGAATCGAGCCCACCTGACCCGTTGCCTCGCCTGGCTTCCCTTCGGCGGCGCCTTCGCACTGATGATCGGGGTCGTCTGGGGCTACACGGTTGGCAACGCCAGCATTCAGGACCACAACGGGGACGCGATGAACTGCCTCGGGGAACGCCTGACCTCACTCGACTCCCGACTCATCCCCTTCCTCAACCGCGACTGCGTGACTCAAAGCCGCATCGACGTGCTTGCGGCCCTGCTGGCCGCCGTGGTCTTCGTCCTCATCGAGTACCGGATCCTGCTGAGCCTCCGGCAGAGAACCGAAGGCGTGAACCTGCCCGGCAAGCCCTAGAACGACGACGGTGGCGCCGCCCCGAGGGGGACGGCGCCACCGTTCGTCACAGGACCGGGTGCTCGCGGCTCACTTCTTCTTGGCCGGGGCCTCGCCGAGCTCGGCGGCGGTCACCGTCACCGGGGAGGCGCCGTCGGCCGACTCGGAGTCCGCGGCCTGGGTGGCCTGCTCCACGGTGAAGGGGCCGGTCACCTTGGCAGCCTCCGTCAGGTCCGCACGCACCGCCTCGATGGCCTCGGCGTACTCGGGCCGGTCGGCGACGACGGCCAGCGCCACCGAGAGGATCGGCGTCTTCTGGCTCGTCTTGGCCTCCGACTTCACCTTGCGCAGTGCGGCCAGGGCGACTCCCGCGCGGGCCACCAGCTCGGCGTCGGCCCCGGCGGCGGCCTCACGCAGACCCGCGGACTGCGGCCAGGCGGCCCGGTGCACCGAGCCGGTGCGGTACCAGCTCCACACCTCCTCGGTGGCAAACGGCAGGAAGGGAGCAAGCAGACGCACGAAGGTGTCCACCGCGATCGCCAGCGTCGCCCGCGCCGAGCGGACGCCGGCGGGCTCGTGAGAACCGTCGAAGTCATTGGCTCGGTCCTTGACCAGCTCGATGTAGTCATCGCAGAAGGTCCAGAAGAAGGACTCGGTGACCTCCAGGGCCCGGGCGTGACCGAACTCCTCGAAGGCCGCCGTGGCGGTGTCGACGACGTCGGCCAGCGCGGCCAGGACCGCGCGGTCGATCGGCTCGCTGACCACCGAGGCGTCCAGGCAGGGGGCGGGGGCCGCGGCCACAGTGGCCTCATCGGCGTCCCAGGGGATCCCCATGGACAGGGCGAACTTGGAGGCGTTGAGGACCTTGATGGCCAGACGACGGCCGATCTTGATCTGGGTCTCCTCGAAGGCCGCGTCCAGGCCCAGGCGGGCCGAGCTGGCCCAGTAGCGCACGGCGTCGGAACCGTACTGCTCCAGCAGGCCCATGGGGGTGACGACATTGCCCTTCGACTTGGACATCTTCTTGTGGTCGGAGTCCAGGATCCAGCCCGACAGGCCGGCATTCGTCCACGGCAGGGCCGCGAACTCCAGGTTCGCGCGCACCACCGTGGTGAACAGCCAGGTGCGGATGATGTCCTGACCCTGCGGGCGCAGGTCCATCGGGTAGACCCGGCCGAAGAGGTCCTCGTCGCTCAGCCAGCCCGAGGCCAGCTGGGGCGACAGGGAGGAAGTGGCCCAGGTGTCCATGATGTCGAGCTCGCCGACGAAACCACCGGGCTCGCCGCGCTGGTCCTCGGTGTAGCCGGCTGGGACGTCGGAGGAGGGGTCCACGGGCAGCTCGGACTCGGCCGGCGTCAGGATCGCGTCGTAGTCGACCTCGCCGTCGACCCCGACCTGGTACCACAGCGGGAAGGGGACGCCGAAGAAGCGCTGACGCGAGACCAGCCAGTCGTTGTTGAGGCCGCGCACCCAGTTCTCGTAGCGCACGCGCATGAAGTCGGGGTGGAACTCCAGCTGGCGGCCGCGCTCGAGCAGCTCCTCGCGCAGGTCCGCGCCGGAGGCCGGGTTCGTCCATTCCTTGCCGCCGTTGCGGATGTACCACTGGCGGGAGGTGACGATCTCCAGGGGCTTGTCGCCCTTCTCGAAGAAGTTGGTCTGACGCACCGTCTTGACGGGCTCGCCGCGCATCTCACCGGTCTGCGCCAGGCGGGCCACAAGAGCCTCGCGGGCCGAGAAGGTGGTCTTGCCGGCCATGGCCTCGTACATCTCGCGGCCGGACTGGGAGGTGATCCACTCGGGGGTCTCGGTCTCAATGCGCCCGTCCTTGCGCAGGATCGCTCGCAGCGGCAGCTGCAGGTCGCGCCACCAGTCGATGTCCGTGGTGTCACCGAAGGTGCAGCACATGGCGATGCCGGCGCCCTTGTCCTTCTCCGCGGCCGGGTGCGGCAGGACCGGCACCTCGACGCCGAAGACGGGGGAGGACACGGTGGTGCCGAACAGGGGCTGGTAGCGTTCGTCGTCGGGGTGGGCCACCAGGGCCACACAGGCGGGCAGCAGCTCGGGGCGGGTGGTCTCGATGCACACGTCGACGCCGTTCTCCACCGGGGCGCCGGCGGCCTCGGCCTTGGCCGCGGCGGCCTCATCGACGATGTGGAAGGCCAGGCGGTGGTAGAAGCCGGGGTACTCACGAGACTCCAGCTCGGCCTGAGCCACCGCCGTCTGGAAGGTGACGTCCCACAGCCCGGGCGCCGCGGCCTGGTAGGCCTCCCCGCGCTCCAGGTTGTGCAGGAAGGCGGTCTGGGCGACCTTGCGGGCCCGCTCGCCAATGGTCTGGTAGGTGTGCGACCAGTCCACACTCAGGCCCAGGCGACGCCACAGGGCCTCGAACTGCTTCTCGTCCTCCACCGTGAGGCGCTCGCACAGCTCGACGAAGTTGCGACGCGAGACCGGCACCTGGTCGCGGGCCTTGATCGACTTGCCCTCCCCGCCGGTGTGCGGGGGAGTGAAGTCCGGGTCGTAGGGCAGGGAGGGGTCGCAGCGCACCCCGAAGTAGTTCTGGACGCGGCGCTCGGTGGGCAGGCCATTGTCGTCCCAGCCCATGGGGTAGAACACCGCCTTGCCGCGCATGCGCTGGAAGCGGGCCACGGTGTCGGTGTGCGTGTAGGAGAAGACGTGCCCCACGTGCAGGGAGCCGGAGACCGTCGGCGGCGGAGTGTCGATGGAGAAGACCTCGGCGCGCTCGGCGCTGCGGTCGAAGGCGTAGGTCCCCTCGGACTCCCAGCGCTCGCCCCAGGTGGTCTCCAGGCCGTCGGTCGACACCTTGGCCGGCACTCGCGGGCTGTGGGGCTCGGAGGGCAGCAGACGGCTGGATGACGACGGGGGAGCGGAGTGGCTCGTGGGGGTCTCAGACATGGGGCCGATTCTGTCACGGGGCGGCCGGAGGCCTCGACACGGCCCGGTGTGAGGTCGGCAGACGTCTGCTGCTCGTCCACATTGCAGGTCTGAATCCGGGTTACGAAACGAGTATGAATTGGTACGCTTGTACCACTATGGGTTGAGGAGGACCCGGACCGGTGCCGGGCCGCAGGCAGACCGGAATCAAGGAGGATGCGCATGGACGAGGAGCCGGTAGAGCACAAGGCCCCAGGAGGGAAGACGTTGTGGGGCGTCTCCGGGAACCCGTCTGCGGAGGTCATCGGGGATGTCGGTGCGGACGTGACCGACCGGTTGCGCGAGCTCACCGAGCAGGCCGGCGTGCTCAACCGCAAGAACGCCCACCTGGCCAACGCCCTGCGGGCGGCGCGTCAGGAGCTGGAGGCCCTCCACGAGGACGTCAAGGCCCTCCAGCTCCCGCCCCTGGCGCACGCCACCGTCCTGGCCGTGGACGCCACCGCACGCACCGCCGACGTCTCCATCGCCGGGCGGCGCCACCGGGTGGGCGTGGGCCCCGCCGTCGTGGCCTCCTCCCTGCACCCGGGTGACGACGTCGTCCTCAACGAGCACCTCGTCATCACCGCCACTAGCTCCTCGCCGCGCTTCGGGGAGGTCGTCACCGTCAAGGAGACCTACGACGACGCCACCGTCCTGGTCCTGGCCCGCCACGATGAGGAGCAGGTTCTCAGTCTCTCGGCGACCCTGACCGACCACCGCCCCCGGGTCGGCGACGCGCTCGTGGCCGATCTGGCCGTGCGCATGGCGCTGCGCCCCGTGGTGCGCTCCGAGGTCGAGGAGCTCGTCCTGGAGGAGGTTCCCGACGTCGGATACGAGGACATCGGGGGACTGGGTGAGCAGATCGAGCTCATCCGCGACGCCGTCGAGCTGCCGTTCCTGCACCCCGACCTCTACCGCGAGCACCGGCTCACCCCGCCGCGCGGTGTTCTGCTCTACGGCCCGCCCGGCTGTGGCAAGACCCTCATCGCCAAGGCGGTTGCCGCCTCCCTGAGCGGGGGTGACCGGGGCGAGGCCTACTTCCTCAACATCAAGGGGCCTCAGCTGCTGGACAAGTACGTGGGGGAGACCGAGCGGCGCATCCGCGTCATCTTCGCACGAGCCCGGGAGAAGGCGGCCACCGGGGTGCCCGTCGTCGTCTTCTTCGACGAGATGGACTCCCTGTTCCGCACCCGTGGGTCCGGACGCTCCTCGGACGTGGAGACCACCGTGGTCCCCCAGATGCTCGCTGAGATCGACGGTGTCGACGAGCTCGACAACGTCGTGGTCATCGGGGCCACCAACCGCGAGGACATGATCGACCCGGCGATCCTGCGACCGGGCCGCTTGGACGTCAAGATCCGCATCGGCCGGCCCGACCGGCGCGGGGCCGCCGAGATCCTGGCGACCTACCTGACGCCGGACCTGCCGATCAGCGAGGAGCTCCTGACCGCCCACGGTGGCGCTCAGGGGGCGGTGGACGCGCTCATCGACCAGGTGGTCGAGGCCCTCTACACCCGCCGCCGCGCCACCGAGATGGTTGAGCTCACCCACTCCGACGGACAGGTCGAGATCCTTCACGTCGCCGACCTCGTCAGCGGCGCCATGCTCGCCAACATCGTCGACCGGGCCAAGAAGGCGGCGGTCAAGGACCTGGTCACCAGCGGAAAGCGCGGTCTGACGCAGGAGCACCTGCGCTGCGCCGTCATCGAGGAGATCATGGAGAACGAGGGCCTGCCCGCCACCGTCCACCCCGACGACTGGGCCCGCGTCAGCGGACGGCGCGGCGCCCCGGTGGTCTCCATGACCGTGCTCCAGCGCCCCAGAGAGGAGTGAGAACGGTGGGATCGAGCTCCCGGCGGACCCCCGGCCGTGAGGTGACGGTCATGGGTCTGGAGACCGAGTACGGGATCCTCGGCGCAGAGCCCGAGGACGTCGTGGCCGCCTGCCTGGAGGCCGAGGGCGAGCGGGGGCGCAGCCTGGGTGTGCGCTGGGACTACTCGGGTGAGTACCCACTGCGCGACGCCCGCGGCTTCGAGGTGGACCGCAGCGCCGTTGACCCCTCCATGCTCACCGATATCCCCGGAGCCGCGTCCGTCGAGGGACCCGTTCCCGGGCGGTTGCGCACCACCGTCGTCGCGCGCCTGACCGCGCAGGAGGAGGCCTGGCAGCGCGGTACCGCCACCTGCCTGGCTACCGGTGGGCGCCTCTACGTGGACCACGGGCACCCCGAGTACGCCACTCCCGAGTGCACCGGGGCTGCGCAGGCCGCCCTGGCCGACCGGGCCGGGGATCTGATGGCGGCCAGGGGAGCTGACCTGCTGCGCCGGCGCGGGGTAGCGGCCCGCCTGTTCAAGAACAACGTCGACGGCAAGGGCGCCACCTACGGCACCCACGAGAACTACCTCGTGCCCCGCGCGATCGACTTCGACGACCTCGTTCAGGCCCTCGTGCCGCTGCTCGTCGTCCGCCCGCTCCTGGTGGGCTCAGGCCGGGTCGGAACCGGCGCCGTCGCCCAGAACGCCGACTTCCAGATCAGCCAGAGGGCCGACTACCTGGAGAAGGTCGTGGGCCTGGGCACGACGGTGAACCGACCTCTGGTCAACACCCGCGACGAGCCCCACGCCGATCCCGAGCGCTGGCGGCGCCTCCACCTGGTGGCCGGGGACGCCAACTGCTTCGATACCATGAACTGGCTCAAGCTCGGCATGACCTCCCTGGTGCTCCAGGTCCTGGCCGACGGCGTTCCCGCCTCCTGGCGCCGTCTGCGCCTGGCCGACCCCGTGGCCCAGGCCCGGGACGTCTCCCGCGACATCCGCCTGAGCGGCGCGCTCGAGCTCGCCGACGGTCGGCGCCTGAGCGCCCTGGAGATCCTGGAGCACTACCTCGAGACGGTGCGCAGCCACCTGGAGGGCCATGGGCGCCCCGCGCCGGCGCCGGCGGGCGATCCCCTGCGCCCGAACCTGGCCGCGCTGGCCGACGGCACGGACACCGACGGGGCTGAGACCGGCACCATCCTGGCCTTCTGGGAGGCCTCACTGAGCGAGCTCGAGGCCCTGCGCACCAGCGGCGGCGAGCCGGGAGAGTCGCGAGGCCCTGCCGGCCACCTGGAGTGGGTCGCCAAGCAGCAGCTTCTGGAGGCCACCGCGCGCCGACACCCCGGCGCGCGCGGACGCGACGTCCTCCACGCCGTCGACCTGGCCTGGTCCGAGCTGTCCCCGGCCGGGCGGGGCCTGTCCGAGCAGGTACCGGCCGGCGTCGTCGCCAGGAGCGGGCTCGGCGACCAGATGCTGGAGGCCGCCCTGAGCGAGCCGCCCGCCACCACCCGGGCCTGGCTGCGCGGTAGGCTCGTGAACGCCTATCCCGGACAGGTGGTCGCCGCCGGCTGGCACTCCATGGTCCTGGAGACCGGTGAGAAGGACCAGCGCCGTCTGCCCCTGACCGACCCGTTGTCCTTCACCCGTGCCACCGCGTCACCGGCCGTCGAGGGCGCCGCCGACGTCGTCGAGGTTCTCACGCGCCTCACGGGCGAGTGCCTGGACCGCCCGGCGCCGACCACCGAAGCTGCAACCGCATCCGCCACCCCGTCAGGAGAGCAGACATGAGTGAGTTCGCCCAGCCGTCCCGCAGCCGCCAGGACGACCCCGCCCCGGACGATGACCCGACCATCATGTCCAGAACCGAGTCCAGTCCCTGGCCCCGCCCGGGGCCAGGGACTGGACTCGGTTCTGGACATGATCGACGACGTCCTGGCCGTCGAGGCCCAGGAGTTCGTGCGCGGCTTCGTCCAGAAGGGCGGCCAGTGAGCGCCAGTGCCCCAGGACCGCGCGTCACCGGCCTGGAGACCGAGTTCGGCGTCCTGTGCGCCCCCGCCGGGTCGCCGGAAGCGGCGAAGGAGGACCTGCCGGACATCGAGCAGGCGGCGGCTCTCATCTTCCGCCACCGGCCCGTCGGATATCGCAGCACCAACCTCTTCCTGCCCAACGGTGGGCGCCTCTACCTCGACATCGGTGCCCATCCCGAGTACGCCACCGCCGAGTGCGTGCGCGTGCGAGACCTCGTGGCCCAGGACCAGGCTGGGCGCGAGATTTTGGCCGACATGGCGGAGCGCGCTGCCGCGGGCCTCGCCCAGAAGGGGACCTCCGCCCGCTTCCACCTCCTGGCCAACAACACCGACTCCGCCGGCCACACCTACGGCTGCCACGAGAGCTACTCCGTGCCCCGCCGCCTGCTCGACGACGCGTCCGGGACTCAGGGCGTCGATGCTGGGCGAGGTGAAACCACCATGGCGGTGCTCACCTCCTTCCTGGCCACCCGCCCCGTGCTGGTCGGCTCCGGGAGACCACTGGAGTCGGCTGCCGCCGGCAGTGACCCGGACTGTCATGGGCGGGAAGACGAGGAGGCCTCCTGGGGCCTGTCGCCGCGAGCCCCGCACCTCAAGGCCCTGGCCTCGGCCGACACCACCGGTCAACGAGCCCTGGTCAACACCCGCGACGAGCCCCACGCCGATGCCGCCCGCCTGCGCCGCCTGCACGTCACCTGCGCCGACACCACCATGGCTGAGCCGACGACGGGACTGCGCAGCGCCCTGACCCTTCTGCTCCTGGACGCCCTCGAGGCCGGGTGGGACTTCACCGACCTCGTCCTGGCCGACCCGCTGGCCACGCTGTCCGCGCTGGGGGAGAGCCCCTGGGGCGATGTCCCGGCGGTCACCGACGACGGACGCCGTCTGAGCGCCGTCGACCTTCAGGAGGCCTTCCTGGAACGCCTCACCTCCTACCTGGGCGACGTCGGGGAGCCGGACTTCCTCCGTGGCGCTGAGCACCTGCTGACCGACCTGGCCCCGCGCGTCATCTCCTCACTGCGCCACCATGACGACAGCTCCATCGACACCGAGATCGACTGGGCCATCAAGCGCCGCCTCATGCGCGCCCAGCGCGAGCGCCACCCCGAGCTCACGGGGGAGGTGCTGAACGCACTGCGCTCGCGGGTCGACCTGGCCTACCACGACCTCAACTCCGAGACCGGGATGGCCCCACGCCTGGTTGCCCAGGGGGCCATGGTGCGCCTGTGCGAGCCTGCAGAGATCGAGCGCGCCCGTCACACGCCCCCGGCAACGCGCGCAGCCCTGCGCGGAGAATTCGTGGCGGCCTGCCTGGAGGTGGGCGCCGACTTCTCTGTGACCTGGGAGAGCCTGCGCCTGGACTCGCCGCCCTCCGCGCCGATCGACCTGCCCGACCCCCTGGCGACGGTGAACGACGCCGCCCAGTCCCTGACCGAACAGGTGCGGCGCCTGCGCCCTGAGGAGATGCACCGCATCAACCTCGTGGGACGCGGAGGCCTGGGGGCCCCGGGCTAGGCTCCTCCACCCGCCGCGCCGGACTCCGCCATCGCCAACCCGCCAGCCGGTTTTCCCGGCTTTTCAGCGGTTAGTTCTGTGCGCCCCAGTGCTGCTCTGCGCCTGTTCGGCCCTTGCGGGAACCTCCGAGAAGGAGTAGATACTTAGGTATGCCTCACCAAAGCCGACTAGGGGGTGGGGTTCCGCTCGGAGTTGTCATGCTGGATGGGCGGCCCATCTCCCGCATTGTTGCACGACTGAAGTCGAGGCAATTCTCTGTGCAAGTCAATAATGATAATGATTTGCAAATACTGTAGCGTCGGAGTAGATGTGCGGTCATCGCGCTGGCGCGCCTGATGCGGAGCGTCCTCGGTGCTCCGGCACGACGTCGGACTGTTCACCGTGACCTGTGAGAACACGCAAGGAGAAACCATGAGCACCACCAGCCGCTCGCCAGAGGCGACTGAGCAGGAAAGACCCGTCATTCGCACCTCGTCGCGCTCGGGCCTGGCCGACTCCGCCCTGGGAACCCGCAACCTCATGACGATCGCCGCTCTGGCTGTCGTCTCGATGATCCTCCTGGTGCCCCTGAACTATCTGGCTCCTGCGGCGGGAGCCTCCCGAGACGCAGTGCTCCTGGGCTGCGCGATCATGGGGCTGTGGCTCGTTCCCTTCCTGCTGCCCGCCACCATCGTGCGCCGCCCCGGCGCCGTGATGATCGCGGCCCTTCTTATGGGGATCATGAGTGTCTTCACCACTCCGACCGGTCCCGCCGCCATCGTCGGCACCCTCATCGGCGGAGTCTTCGTCGAGGTACCCCTCGCCCTCATGCTCTACCGGAAGTGGACCTGGTGGTCCTTCCTGATCTCGGCGGCGACCTTCGGGCTGCTCAACGGCATCATGTACGTCTCCGTCATGAGCGCCTCGGCGGGCATCGCTTCCGCGGGCACCGGCGTCATCATCGCCGTGGTCTCGGCGCTTGTCGGCGGCGGCATCACCATCGTCCTGACCCGGTTGCTCAACCGCGCCGGCGTCGGCATCGACCACCGCATGACCGGCCGTGCCTGAGTCGGCACCCGCGGCACCCGCGGTGGAACGGCCTCCGAGCGAGCCGGCGGAACCGGCGCTGGTGAGGATCGAGGGCCTCAGCGTCCACTACCTCGGGCGCGAGAACTGGGTCCTGGACTCCGTCGACCTGACCCATCTGAGCGGCCAGGTCACCGCTGTCATCGGCCCGTCGGGCTGCGGCAAGACCACGCTGGTGCGTGCGCTGTGCGGTCTCATCCCGCACTGCCTGCCCTCGGAGTACTCCGGCAGCCTGAACCTGGCCGGCACGGAGGTCGCCGACGCCTCTGTCCAATCCCTGGCCGAGACCGTCGCCTACGTCGGTCAGAGCCCCGATGCCGCGGTCGTCACCCGCAGAGTCCACGATGACGTCGCCTTCCCCCTGCAGAACCTGTGCCTGCCTCGGACCGAGATCACGGCACGGGTCGAGGGCGCCCTGCGTGCGGTGGGGCTGATCGAGCGCATCTGGGACGACCCCTGGACGCTCTCAGGCGGGCAGCGCCAACGGCTCGCGGTTGCCGTCGCTCTGGCCATGCGCCCGCAGCTCCTCGTCCTCGATGAGCCGACCAGCACCATCGATGCCACTGGCCGTGAGGAGTTCTACGACCTCGTCTCCTCTCTGACGGCCTCCGGGACGGCGGTCGTCGTCATCGACCACGATCTCGACCCGGTGCTGCCCATCGTGGACCAGGTCCTGGCTCTCGATACAGCCGGAGGCATCATCGCCGTCGGCACCCCGCGTGAGGTCTTCATGGGGCACCGCAGCGAGCTGACCGACGCCGGCGTGTGGATGCCCCGGGCGCTGCGTGACGTCGAGGATGGCCTCCCCGCGAGCTCTTCCGCACCTGACGTACCACTGACCTGCGCCGAAGCCGGAATCCATGTGCCGCGACTCGCCGATCTGTGCGCGGACGTCGAGGTGCGCTACTTGGAGAAGCAGACGCGGGACTCCGCTGAGAGCTGGCAGCAGGTCGAGGTCATCGATACCCGTGACGCGCTCGCCGGCCGCGCCCGGTCGGAGCCCAGAACCAGTGTCGAGCTGATGGACCTCGAGGTGCCGGGGCGCTCTCCACGCGTGTCGATGCGGCTGGGTGGCGGAGAGCTCGTGGGGCTGGTCGGCCCCAACGGCGCGGGCAAGTCCTCGATCCTGTCCGCCCTGGCCGGCCTCGTTGGTTCCGTCGCGAGCAGGGCGGTCGTCGGTGGCCGGAGGGTGGGCAAGGGCCGGCACCTGGTCGGCTACGTCTTCCAGAACCCCGAGCACCAGTTCGTGGCCACCACTGTCGGGGCCGAGCTCGCCGTCGGAGGGACCTCACAGGCGAGGGTTGACCAGCTCCTTCAGCAGTTCCACCTCGTTGCCCATCGGGACCACCACCCCCTGACCCTCTCGGGAGGCCAGGCCCGCAGGCTCTCCGTGGCCACCATGGTCAGCGAGGAACGCGACGTCGTCGTCCTGGACGAGCCCACTTACGGGCAGGACTGGGACAACACCTGCGAGCTCATGGACTTCATCGACCAGCTGCGCGACCAGGGGCGTACGGTCATCATGGCCACCCACGACCTCGAGCTCGCCCTGGAGCACTGCACCCACATCATCGCCCTGCCGCGGCCGACGGTGCGAACCAGAACGGGCCCGGACCCAACGCAAAGGGTCGCCGCGGCCGAGGACGCCGGTGAGACGGCCAGGACAGTCGACGTCGAGGCGGATGCCTCGCCTTCCGGATCAGCCTGCCTTCCCCCGGTCCCGCCCAGGCCCCAGCCGCGGCGAGGCCTGTTCACCTCCCTCAACCCCTTCACCCTCTTCCTGGCGGTCCTGCCCGTCATGGTGATGATCTTCGCCCTGCGCAACCATCACCTCAACCTGGGCGTCCTGCTGACCTCCTCACTTCTCGTCATCGCCGCGCGTGCCTCCCTGCGGCGCATCATCGCCTCGGTGGTCGCCCCTTGGACGGTCACTGCGCTCATGATCTGGATCTTCAGTAGCGGAAGCCACCACCAGGAGACTGCTGCGCGCCTCTACGACCTGGGTGACGCGGTGACAGGAGGTACCGGCATCGGTGCGCTCGTCGCACTCATCCTCGTCTCCGGCGTCTCCACCGACCCTGAGGCCCTCATCCGGACCCTGACCACCACCTTCCATATGCCCTACCGTCTGGGGGCGGCGGGCACCGCAGCCATCGCCTTCATCACCCGCTTCCATGACGACTTCGTCCTCCTGCGCACCGCCAGGGCATTGCGTGGAATCGGACGGCGCTGGGGGCTGCTGGCCCCTGTGGTCCGCTGGGTCGGATCAATCCTGCCGCTGATGATCCTGGCCATCCAGCACGCCGAGCGCGTCGCCCTGTCCATGGACTCGCGCGCCTTCGGCGCCCACCGACGACGCACCGAGATGACCGACGAGCCCTGGAGAGCGCGCGACTGGGGAGTCGTCGTGCTCACCTGGACGCTGGTGGCTATCGCCTGGCTCGCGGTTGCATGACGGCGGCACCCCTGGACACGAGAGATGAGTCCCTATTTTTACGGCACCATGTAATCAAAGTAGCGGCGAGCTGCGCGTTCGACGGGTGTGAGCAAAGAGAGATGGCCGCCGCGATCAAGAACATGTGCCAGTCTTCTAAAATCCAGTGATTGCAGCGAATATTGCAGCATGTCTGACGGTCGAGCGAATCGGCCTCGCGCGCTGAGCAGAGGGTCGCTCTGGCTGAAGGTGCTCGCCCCATGCGTTCCCGAGTCGGGTGGAACCGATATTGACACGGAACTGCAACTAAGGCAAAGTATACCTAACCAAAGAAACAGTATATTTTGCGGAGAGCAGCCACCGGAGGTGACGTCGCGTCGTGCGCTTCTGTGGCTCGGCTATCGATCTGTGGGGAGGCGTCTTGTCGCAAGCTGCTAGCGGGCACCGCATCGGGGTCATCGGCTCCCACGGTGCTGTCGGGCGGGTGCTGGTCGCCCTCCTGCGCAGTGCGGGGTACGAGGTGGTCTGCGGCAACCGGACCAGGAGAGGCTCCGACGAGGACGCCGTCGTCGTTGACGCTCATGAACCGGACAGTGTGCGGAGGTTCGCCCGTGGGTGCCGTGCGTTGGTGAACTGCGCCGGCCCGTCCTACCTCATCGCAGACAGAGTCGCCGCAGCTCTGCCGGAGAGTGTGGTCTACGTCGATCCTTTCGGCGGTAACCTCTTTGAGGGATATCGCGGGCAGGGCTTGAGAATCGTCAATGCGGGCTGCACTCCTGGTCTCAGCGGGCTCCTGGTGCGACATCTGGCCTCGCGATTGGACGTCTGCAGCGCGGTGACCGTCTGCAGTGGTGGGAGGGAGCAGGGTGGCGTCGCGGGATTCGCCGACGTCATTCTCAGTACGCGTGAAGGATATGGCTATCCCAACCAGATGGTGCTGGATGGTCGCCCTCACCCCTACGTTGAGAGGACGGAGGAGGCGGAGGACACTGACGCCTTCCCAGCGGACGATGACAGTATTCGCTCTCCTTTTGTGACGGACGAGCTGCGCCAGGTGGCGATCGACTCAGGCATCCCTGCCTTGACGGGAATCCTGGTGATTCCGGATCGAGACTCGTTGCACCTCCTTCTCAAGGCGATGACGTGCAGTCAGGAGGGTGATACAGACGATCTCATCGGCATGCTCTCTCAGATCGACGACGCCAAATCAAGACTGGATGCAGGCAAGAAGAACTGGTTCGCCATCCAGGTGACGGCGCGCGGATATCTCCGAGGCAGGCCCCAACGGAGCACGATGACCGTCCGCTCTCGAGACAGCAGTGAGCTGACAGCGGCCTTTCTGGCGCAGTCGGTGGTTCGCGGCCTCGAATCGGACTGTCTGCAGGGGGTCGTGTGGGGCTACGAGCTCATGAAGGTGGATCCGCTTCTGGATGCCTTGCGCCTCATGGGCGTCAGCGTTGAAGCAGAGGGGGCGACGACTGCGGGTGCCAGCGCCCACGAGTCTGAGCTGATCGAATCCGGTTTCCTGTGATCGGGGGTGGTCCTTACTGGACCGTGGTCAGCTGTTCTGTGAAATGCGTGGTTCTGGAAAGTGTGTTCTGAGGGCTTCGGGGGAGTGCAAGTGAGTAAGTTGCGGGCAGTGGTATGTGGCACCACCTTCGGTCGTCTCTACGTTGCGGGGCTTCGGCTCCGCCCTCTGAGCTACGAGCTGGTCGGCATGCTCTCCCGGGGCAGCGAGCAGTCTCGTGATTTCGCGAGGAGGCAGGGAGTGCCCCTGTATACGGATATCGAGGACCTTCCCGGTCACGACGTGTCCTTCGTCGTGGTCCGATCAGGGGTCATGGGCGGGGAAGGGACGCGCTTGGCTCAACGGTTCCTCGCCGCAGGAAAGCACGTGGTCATGGAGCACCCTGTTCACAGGTCCGACGCGGTGAGCTGCTACCGAGAGGCGGCCGGAAGCGGGCGCGCGTTCATCATCAACAGCTTTTACCGGCACAGCTCCACGATCAGGACCTACCTCAAGCTGGTGGAGGCTCTGCGTGTCCAGTATGGAATCATTCATGTTCAGGCCGAGTGCAGCATACATTTTCTTTTCTCCATGATAGACATCGTCGGGAGAACGACCGGCGGGTTCACGCCGTGGAGCCTTGATCTGCAGGGCGGCGAGTCCGAGGTTTTCACAACCGTCCTCGCCTCGTTCAGAGATGTTCCCGTCAGTTTTCGCGTGGTCAACAGGATGAATCCCTCGAATCCGGACGACTTTGCTCACGCGGGTCACAGAATCAGCGTCTTCACCTCGGCCGGGACTCTCGTGCTCACTGAGACGGATGGGAAGATCATCTGGCATCCGAACATTGTCAGCCCTCGTACTGGGCAAGGCGTTCTGGATGTCGATGCCGACGAGCGTATGAGCTCGGCGGTGCTCCACGAGGAACTGGCCGTTGAGACGAACGTGACGCGTCGCAGCCTGTTCGAGCTGGTGTGGCCGGACGCGGTGGCCGAGTTTCTCGATGAGGCCCTCCGTCAGATGAACCACCCGACCGAACGCGCTCATGAAGCCGAGTACACGTTGGCTCTTTGCTCCGTATGGGCTCAGATGGGAGGCCTCCTGGGGTCGTCACGGGAGCTGGGATCTCAGATGTCCCCCGACCATCTCTCCTTGGCGCGGCTCATGGAGTACGCCTCCGTCGGTGCCGGCGGGTAGCGACGGTGACAAGCACGTCGTTCACGGTTGCAAGAGTGTCAGGAGATTTTCTGTGGATATTGAGGAACTGATCGAGGGGCTCCGGCTTCGCGGTGTCGTCCTGTGGGACAACGGCGACAAGCTGGGTTACCGGGCGCCCACAGGTGTGTTGGGCGAGCAGGACTTCGCTGCTCTGAAGAAGCGTAAGCATGAGATCCTGGCCCATCTGCGATCTGTGGGAGCAATCCAGCATGACGCCGAGTCGCGGTACGAGCCGTTCCCCATGACGGATATTCAGCGCGCCTACAACACCGGGCGGCATGCCGGCTACGAGCTCGGGGGAACCGGTTGCCACAGCTACGTCGAGCTGCGTACTCCGCGCCTGGACCGAGCACGTCTGGAGACCGCCTGGCACGCCCTGATCCAGCGGCATGACCTGCTGTCGGCGGTGGTGGTGGCGCCGGACATGCTCCAGGTCGTCCCCTTCGGGGAGGGACCTGTGCTCAAGGAGCGCGATCTGCGCGGGCACGACCCTCAGATCCCGGATGAGGACTACCTGAGCTGCCGTCGCGAGATGGAGGACAGGACCTACTCCCCGGATGAGTGGCCGCTTCATGAGTTCCGCCTGCTCCAGTTCGATGAGTGCAGCATCGTGCAGTTCTCCGTCGACATGACGATCGCCGACTTCGTCAGCGTTCAGGTCATGGTGGATGAGCTCATGGCCCTCTACGCCGGCAGGCCACTCGCCCCTCTGCCCGAGGCGTCCTTCAGAGACATCGTCGTCTCCCGTATCTCTTGGCGTGCTTCCGCAGCCGGGAGGGGGGAGTACGACAGCGCCAGGCAGTACTGGCTGGACGCCATCGGCTCCCTTCCGGCCAGGCCGTCCCTCCCGATTGAACGTGGCGTCGGGGAGGTCGACGGTCCCGTCCGCTTCACCCGCCGCACCTGGAGGTGCTCGCCGGAGTCGTGGGCCGCGTTGGTGACCCGGGCGAAGAAGTACGCAGTGACACCGTCGAACGTCCTCCTGACCGTTTACACCGACGTCCTTCGGCGATGGTCGACCTCACCGGACTTCTGCGTCAACGTGACCTCCATGAGCCGCGGCGACCGCGTGCCCGGGATCGAGCGCGTCGTCGGGGACTTCACGGACGTCACCGTCCACGCCAGCCGCGCGCACCCCGGACCTTTCATCGACAGAGTCAGGGTCACCCAGCATCAGATGGCCGAGGAGCTCTCTCACACAGCCTTCTCCGGGACGGAGGTTTTGCGTGAGATGAGCAGGGCGAAGGGCGAGAGCGTCGTGGTCCCCGTGGTCTTCACCGGTGCGCTGGGAACCGGACCGCGGCGTCAGGACGACGCAGCGGTCGAGCTCGTTCACGGCGTCAGCCGGACACCGCAGGTGTGGATCGACTGTCAGGCGCTGGAGGACGGTGCCACCTGCAACGTCAACTGGGACGTGCGGGAGGGCACCATCCCGCCGGCGATTCTCCAGGACATGTGGGAGAGCTTCACGCAGGCGCTTGACCGCCTGGCCGATGACGAGTCCGTCTGGCAGTCCGACGACGTCGTACGCCTCGGGAGCCGGATGCAGGCCGTGCGTGCCCGCATACGGCGAACGGACACCGAGCGGCCCGCCACGACGCTGCACGCCGGTTTCTGGGATCAGGTCCGGGACCGTCCCGACGACATCGCCCTGGTGCACGGTGGCAGGAGCCACTCGTACCGACATCTGGCGGGATACGTCCAGGCCCTGGACCCGCTGCTGTCAGGCATCGGGGAAGGAGATCGGGTTGCCATCGTCCTGGGCAAGAGCGTCTGGCAGGTGGCCGCCGTGCTCGCCGTCCTGTCCAGAGGGGCGATCTACGTCCCGATCGACCACGACCAGCCGGCCGCTCGCCAGGAACGGATGGTGTCGGTCTGCCACCCGCGGCTGATCATCGCCGACGCAGGCTACAGCGCGGGGAACAGTGCACCCCACGTCGTCGATGTCGACGAGCTGCAGCCCACCACCTGGACCGGTCCGCTCCCGCCGCCCGTGCCGGCCAACGCGCCCGCCTACATCATCTTCACCTCCGGTAGTACCGGAACCCCCAAGGGCGTTGTCATGACGCATGCCGCCGCGATGAACACGATCGCCGACGTCAATGAGCGCTTCGGGCGCTCCCGCCCAAGGACTGTGCTCGGAGTCTCCCGCCTCTCCTTCGACCTGTCCGTCTACGACATCTTCGGGGCCTTCTCAAGCGCAGGGACCCTCGTCCTGCCGACAGAGTCCGAGGTCAGGGACCCGAGCGCGTGGATCGAGCTGATCCGTGCCGGCGGCGTGGACACCTGGAACTCCGTGCCCGCCCTGTTCGAGATGCTCCTGGAGGAACGCCGGGCCGGGCAGCTGTCGCCTGACGTGAACCTGGAGTTCGTCCTGCTGTCGGGCGACGTCATCCCCCGCACGTTGCCGGCGCGCGCCGTGCCGGTCTTCCCCCGCGCCGAGCTCATCAGCCTGGGAGGCGCCACCGAGGCGGGTATCTGGTCGATCTACCACGTGATGACCGATCACACCGGTGAGGAGAACATCCCCTACGGAGTGCCTCTGTCGCGTCAGGCGGTGTACGTGCTCGACGAGCTCCTCAACGAGTGCCCCGACGGCGTCAAGGGCAGGATCCATATCTCCGGAGACGGCCTGGCGGTGGAGTACCTCGATGACCCGCAGACCACGGAGCAGAAGTTCTTCGTCTCCGCGCGGCAGAATCGCCGTCTCTACGACACCGGTGACATCGGCAGCCACCGTCCCGATGGGGTCATCGACTTCCGCGGCCGGGCGGACAACCAGGTCAAGATCAACGGGTACCGGGTCGAGATGGGCGAGATCGAATCCGTTCTACGTGGGCACCAGGACGTGGAGCAGGCCGTCGTCATCGCCGAGGACGTCAACGGGCGCAAGGCGCTGAGGGCATTCGTGACGCCCGCCCGGAAGGAGACCTCCTCGGCCGTCGAAGCGGCTCATGAGGCCTCTAGGAACCCCGGTCCGCTGGTGGAGGCTCTCACCCGTCAGTGGGCCGTGAAGGCCTCACCCGCCGGCCCGGACGCCGCAACCTACGCAGCATGGATGCGGGCCGGTAACGAGGCGTCCCTGGCCGCCCTGCTGGCGGCGTTCACCGAGGCCGGGCTCTTCACTGAGCCGGGCACCCACCATCAAGGTGGTGACGACGGCGATATCGTTGCCCGTCTCGCTCCCGCCCCCGATCTCAGGAGGCTGGTGGACCGCTGGCTTGACATCCTCGTCTCCGAGGGCATCCTGCTGCGCGACGACCGTGGATTCAGCATCACCCGGGACAGCCTCGAGCGTTATCGCATGAAGGAGAGATGGAACCGATTCGCTGCGCTTGATGATCAGGTGGGCAACAGCTCCGAGTCATTCGAGTATCAACGTCGTGCGGCAAATACCCTGCTGAGTCAGGTGCGAGGCGAGGTGAATCCGGTGGAGATACTGTTCCCCGGAGGCGGGACGGGCA
This sequence comes from Actinomyces sp. Marseille-P3109, assembly GCF_900323545.1. Lineage (NCBI taxonomy): Bacteria > Bacillati > Actinomycetota > Actinomycetes > Actinomycetales > Actinomycetaceae > Actinomyces > Actinomyces sp. Marseille-P3109. Next base: position 1,534,759 of record NZ_OOHN01000008.1, on the reverse strand, counting down.
AGGCCCGCGCGATCTACGGGGGGAATCGTGCGAGCGGCTCGATCAACACGGCCGTGTCTGATGCGCTGGTGAGCATCATCGAGGCACGCGGGGACCGACCAACCAGGATCCTCGAGGTCGGCGCCGGTGTGGGAGCGACGACCGAGCACATTCTTCCTCGACTTCCCGGCACCGTCTCCGAGTACAGATTCACCGACGTATCCGAATTCTTCCTGCGTCGCGCGAAAGAGAATTATCGTCAGTATGATTTCATGACCTATGGGATTTTCGATATCAATGCCGATTGTGGCCACCAGGATATCGAGGGGGGCTCGTACGACGTTATCGTGTGCGCCAACGTCCTGCACAACGCGATCAACATCGATGATGTCTTCGCCCGGTTGAACCGGCTGCGCAGTCCGGGCGGGATCATCGTCATGGTGGAACCGGTAACTGAGTTGTACATAGCGCTGATCTCGATATTCATCAAACTGAGTCTGACGGAGTTCACGGACGTGCGTGCCGGCGGCCACAAGGTGTTCATCACGGACGAGCAGTGGAGAGATGTCTTCGCCCGAGCCGGGCTGGAACGGGTCGCCGAGTACCCGGCTGCGGGAGACCCCCTTCGCGAGTGCGGTCAACGGCTCCTCGTCGTCGGGGAGGGTGGCGCGCGCCCGGTCCTCGAGGAGGACCTGCTGGACCTCCTACGTGAGAACCTCCCGGGCTACATGGTTCCCGCCTCCGTCAAGGTCGTGGACGCCATGCCGCTGAGCCCTCAGGGGAAGATCGACAGGCGGTCGCTGGTCGGGGCGGGCTCTCCCGGCCCCGCCCCCAGCGCTTCGGCAACCACCCGGCCGCAGGGCGATCTGGAGGAGAGGATCGCCGCGGTGTGGCGTGACGTGCTCGACGTCGAGGGAGTAGGTCGGGATCAGGACTTCTACGCCCTGGGCGGGGACTCGCTCCTGATGGCCCAGACCGTTACGAGGATGCGCCAGGAGGTTGACGCCCTGAGCGGGCAGAGCTGGGACTTCATCATGCGAGAGATGCTCAAGCACCCCACGGTGGCTGACATCGCCTCAGCGACCAGGGAGGCCGCGCCTGCTCAGGGCGACGCACTCATTGAGCCGGACCGGACCGAGCGCGTGCATGTCTACACGATCCCTGACGGCAGCAAGCGGTGCCGAGCCGTGTTCCACACGGGAACCGGCCGGCTCAAGGACTACGAGCACCTCGTGCCGGCCCTCATGGAGATGGACCCCTATGCCGCCCACATCGGGTTCACCGCCGCGGACGCGGACGAGTACCTGGATAGCCCCACGGATTCGCTCATGACCGAGCGGGCGCGACTGTATGCCCAGGATCTCGTGGACCTCAACATGGACAGCTATGAGCTGGTCGGGTACTGCATCGGAGGATTCTTCGCCATCGAGACGGCGAAGATCCTCACCGAGTTGGGAAAGCACGTCGAAAGGGTCGTTGCCCTCAGCACCCACCTGTGCCCGCACCGCATCACCAACGAGCTCCTGTGCGAGCTCGCCTACGGCTGCATTCTCGATATGGATCCTCGTACCATCGGAGCGTCCTTCAGCCTCGGTCAGCTCCACGACGCGCTCAGTCAGATTCTCGACGGCGTCAACCGCGACATCGCCGATGAGGAGCTCTGCTCCCTCGATGGGGACTACGCCGCCATCGGCGCATTCTTCACCGACCTGTCGCGAATGTCTCCACGACGCCGTCGACGGCTCATCTACGAGGCCATCGAGGGAATCGATGCCGACTCCGACAGCGCCCGGACCATGCTGGAGATTCTGTACGACGTCTTCAGACACTCCCTGCGGGGAACGATCGGCTACGTCCCGGACGTGTATCTGGGCAGGGTCCTCGTCCTGCAGCCGGAGCACGGCGTGGACGGCTTCTACCCCTCGCTGGGCGGTGACGTCGACTGGCCCGGCACCGTCCTGGGAGAGCTGGAGACGGCGACCGTCAGAGGCTCGCACGCAACCTGCCTGCTCGAGGGCAACGTCGAGTCCATCATCCGCTACTTCGACGAGAGCAGGTGACGGGTGGTGGCCAGGATCGGGCACGTCATCTACAAGGCCGATGATCTTGCACAGGCCGTCTCGCGTTTCCGGCAGGAGGGCTTTGAGGTCGAGTACGGGCAGGCGAGGAGCCCCAGGAACGCGGTGATCTACTTCTCCACGGGACCGTACCTGGAGATCATCTCCGGCGTGTTCATACCCCGTCTTGCCCGTGCATACCTCAAGATTCTCGGTCAACACCGCATGGTGGCGGTCTCGGACTCCGTTGCGCAGCAGCGTGAGGGATACAGCCGAGTCGTCCTCGAGGTGGAACGGGAGGAGTTCACCGAGCTGGCGAGCATCTGCCGGGAGCACGGTCTGAGAACACTCACCCCGACGATCTCCCGCAAGGATGTGCACGGCAGACGACTGTCGTGCCTCTGCCTCGTACCGGACGACTGGAGTGTCCCGATGTTCGTCACGCCCTTCGACATCGACACGCACCGGCGCTCGGCCCACCCCAACGGGATCACACGGATCGAGCAGATCGTCTTCGAGGGGAGCGCCATCGCTGTGGACATCTGCCGCCGATCCGGGGCCGAGGACAGGCTCAGGTGCCGCCTCGGTGGAGGAGACATCTCGGTGAGGTTCGCGTGATGGGGGCAAGGATGCAACCCGAACGGGTGCTTACCGAGTACGAGTCGAGCGGATATCTCTCCAGGAAGACTCTTGGCGAGGAGCTGAGCGAGGTGTGCCGGCTCCGGCCGGGCGCGCGGGCCGTTGTCGCCACGGACGCCACGCTTACCTACGAGCAGCTCGACCGGGCCATCACCGGGTACGCACGGAGCTTCCTGGCCAAGGGCCTGGCTAAAGGTGATCAGGTGCTGCTGCAGCTGCCCAACAGTGCGGCCTACGTGGTAACGCTGTTCGCGCTCATGCGTATCGGCGTCGTGCCGACGCTGCTGCTGCCATCCCACCGCCGCAGCGAGGTGGTCTCCCTGGCCCACGAGCTCCACCCCGTCGCCTACATCGGTGGCCGGGACCAGCTTGGTTTCGACTGCGTCGAGATGGTGGAGCAGATGGATCCCGGGTCTTTGGGAATCGGGTTGATCTACGCCGACTCCGGGCCCGAACGCGACGGCGACGTGCCTCGTCACCGTTTACCCGGCCTGCAGGTCGGCGAGCCTTCTGACTGTCCCAACGCAGTCGACGGTGCCACCTCGGTGGACCCGCCGCACTACCGGGACGTGGCGCTCAACCTGCTCTCCGGTGGTACCACGAACAACCCGAAGATCATCCCGCGGGTGCATGAGGCGTACGCCTACAACGCGCAGGCCGCCGCGCGGCGATGCGGTGTCGACTCCGACAGCGTCTACATGGCGGTGCTCTCCACCTCTCACGACTTTCCGCTGGCCAACCCCGGCATCCTGGGAACCCTTCTTCACGGTGGAACAGTCGTCATGTGCCACACCGCAGCATTCGACGAGGCCTTCGCCGCGATCGAGGCCAACGCAGTGACCATGACAGCCATCGTTCCGGCGATCGCCGAGGTGTGGAACGAGGCATGGGACTGGTACCCCGCCGACACCTCCTCCCTGCGACAGATCCTTGTGGGCGCGGCCAGGTTCGAGGAAGCGTTGGGGCGGGAGATCATCTCGAAGACCGGAGTGACGATCCAGCAGGGCTACGGGCTGGGTGAGGGGATCACGACATTCACCTCGCTTGACGACCCCCTACCGGTGGCACTGAGAACGCAGGGAAAACCGATCTCCTCCGGAGACGAGCTGCGGATCGTCGATCCGCAGGGGCGGTGCCTTCCTGCGGGGGCCTCTGGGGAGATCATCGAGAAGGGTCCCTACACCTTCCTCGGCTACCAAGGTTCACACGCCTCGGACGACAGCTTCACCGACGACGGCTTCTTCCGGACCGGCGACCGGGGGTACCTCGACGAGGAGGGCAACCTCGTCGTCCGTGGCCGCGTCGTCGAGCAGATCAACCGGCTGGGGGAGAACGTCTCGCCTCAGGAGATCGAGCAGCTGCTGGAGCAGCTCGAGCAGATCCGGGAGGCGGCCGTCTTCGGTGTGCCGGACGCGGAGCTGGGGGAGAGGACAGTAGCGGCTGTTGTGACCGAGTCGTCGGGACTCGATCGCCGAGCCGTCCTGGACAGCTTCGTCAAACGGGGGATAGCCCGCTACAAGGTGCCCGATGAGGTGGTCGTCGTCGAGGCGATTCCCCTGACCAACATCGGCAAGACCGACAAGAAATCGCTTCGAGCGCTGGTATCGGAGCGACATGCCGACCAGGCGGATTGAGGAAGGACGACGCGTGCTGACCAAAGACGAGATCCGTGAGCGGCTCCGTAAGTCCCTGTCCACGTTGATCGGTGATGAGGTCGCGCTGGAGGACACGGACAACCTTCTTAAGCTGGGGCTGGAGTCCCTCCCCACCATGCGGCTGCTCGCCGAGTGGATCAAACAGGGGTACCGCGTGTCCTTCGGCTCCTTCATGCGCAGTCCTACCATCGCTCAGTGGGCCGACATGCTGTACGAAGCCGCTCCCGGAGGGCCGGCCGACGACTCGGCTGACGACCAGGCTGACGGTCCTGACGAAGCCGCTCCGGCGGATAGCAACCCTCATCCCTCCGACGCTGCAGACTTCGAGCCCTTCGACCTCACAGACGTCCAGTACGCCTATTGGATCGGTCGTGGTCGGGAGCAGCAGCTGGGCGGTGTCGGTTGCCACGGGTATGTCGAGATCGAGGCCGGGGCTATCGACGCGCCACGGCTGGAGGCCAGTTGGAACGCCGTGCTGCGAGCACACCCCATGCTCAGGGCCTGCTACACCCGAGACGGCCAGCAGCGCGTGCTGCCCGAGCCACCGGACGCCACCGTCGTCGTGCACGATCTGACCGACCTGGATGAGCAAGGACAGCAGGCGGCGCTCCTGGAGATGCGCGACACGCTGTCCCACCGGCTGCTGGACATTGAGAACGGCCAGGTGTGCTGCCTCCAGGTCAGCCGCCTGAGTCAGGACCGCGCCATCGTCCACTTCGACATCGACCTTCTCGTGTGCGATGTGCGCAGCTTCCAGATCATCCTGCGCGACCTAGCCCATCACTATCTCACTGGACAGCCACCCAGGGTGGACCCGTCCTGGAGCTTTGCGACCTATCTGAAGGAGAAGGCGCGTCGGGACGCGGCGAACCGTGAACAGGACGAGGAGTACTGGCGCTCGCGCCTCCCCGAGCTGACCGGAGGTCCTCAGCTCCCTGTGCGCCAGGGCTCCGAGCTGACGACGACGATCCCACGTTTCACCCGCCGTTCGCACACCTTCAACCAGAAGTCCTGGCAGGACCTGCGGGCACTGTGCGAGGACCACGGGACGACCCCGGCCATGGTCCTGCTGACCGCGTACGCGCGCACCATTGCCGGCTGGAGTGAGGACAAGCGGTTTCTCATCAGCATCCCACTGTTCAACCGGGACTCCGATCCTGCGATCGAGGACGTCGTCGCCGACTTCACCACCCTCACCCTCACCCAGGTCGATCAGTCGTGTCACCGCCGCTTCGTCGATGACCTCGGCGCCATCCAGGACTCCTTCTATGAGGATGTCTCCCACTCGGCGTACTCCGCGGTCAAGGTGCTGCGTGACCTGCGCTCTCAGCGGGGCGAGCAGGTCCTCGCCCCGGTGGTGTTCTCCTGCAATCTTGGCAGCCCCCTGGTGGACGAGGAGTTCGTCGAGGCATTCGGCGAGATCGGATACATGATCTCGCAGACTCCTCAGGTGTGGATCGACCTGCAGGTCTTCAACACCATCGACGGGTTCACCCTCATCTGGGACGCCGTCGAGCAGATCTTTCCCACCGGACTCCTGGATGAGATGTTCGACTGCCTTGTCCGTGAGATCGAACGGGTCATCTCCGCCGGGCTGGATCACGGCGACGTCGTCGAGAGCCGCGGCGTGGCTCAGCGCCGTTGGGCGCTTGCGGACCTGCCCCGGTGGCGGCTGCCCGACTCGACGCTCATCGACCGCTTCTTCGACACCGCGGCACGTCACCCGCAGTCCGAGGCCGTCAGCACCGGCGACGGCCAGGTGACGACGTACCATGAGCTGGCCGCTCGCGCGCGAGCAGTCGCCCAGTCCCTGGTGGCAGCCGGAGCGGGCACAGGAGACCTGACGGCCGTGATGCTTCCCCGGGGACCGGAGCAGATCGTCGCGGCGCTCGGAGTGATGGCCGCCGGCATGGCCTACGTACCGATCAGCCCGAGCCAGCCTCAGCAACGGGTCGCCACCATTGTCTCCTCTCCTCGACTGCGTTTCCTCCTGACTGACGACCCCTCACCGGACCACTGGGCGCAAGCCGGCGTTACCGTCATCACCTTCGATGAGGCCCTTGCCGGTGACCAGGACGTCAGTCTTCCCGCCGTGGGGCCGGCGGATTCCGCCTACGTCATCTACACGTCGGGAACGACAGGGACGCCCAAGGGTGTGGAGATGAGCCACGGGGCCGTGTGGAACACGATTGAGACGGTGAGCAGAAGGATCGGGCTAGGCCCCCAGGATGCGGTCCTGGGCGTCTCGGCCTTCGACTTCGACCTCTCGGTCTACGACGCCTTCGGCACTCTCTGCGCCGGGGGGACGCTGGTGACGATTCCCGAGTCGGCTCGTCGAGACGCCGACTACTGGCTCAGGGCGGTTCAATCTCACCGCATCACCGTGTGGAACTCGGTTCCCGTGCTGTTCGAGATGCTTCTGACCAGCGCCGAACAGGACCCGCGCCCGCTGGCGAGCCTGCGCCACGTCCTGCTTTCCGGCGACTGGATCGACGTGAGCCTGCCGGCACGGCTGAGGACGCTCTTGCCCAGCTGCCGCCTGCTCGCGATGGGAGGGGCCACCGAGGCCGCGATCTGGTCGAACGCTCTCGACGTCGATGAGGTTCCCGAGGAATGGGTGTCCATCCCCTACGGGCGCGCGCTGGATCGCCAGGCCTACCGCGTGGTCGACGCCACCGGGCGGGACTGCCCGGACTACGTCGTCGGCGAGCTGTGGATCGGCGGGCTCGGTGTGGCCAGGGGATACGTTGACGACCCCCGACTCACGCAGGACAAGTTCGTCGTCCACGAAGGAAGCCGCTGGTACCGCACCGGCGACCTGGGAAGGTTCTGGCACGACGGCACCCTGGAGTTCCTCGGCCGGTCCGACACCCAGATCAAGCTGCGCGGTCACCGCATCGAGCTCGGTGAGATCGAGGCGGCCTGTGAGGCGCTGCTCGCCGCGAAACGGGCCGTGTGCGTCCTGCACCCGGGGCAGAGCGCCCAGTCCCTGGTGACGTTCATCCAGCCGGAGACCGCTCCGGTTCCCGATCCCGCGCCGTCCGAGGCAGTGAGCCTGGAAGCCGCCGACGTGCTCGCGCCTCTACTCACCGACGACGCGATGCTTGAGGCCATCGCGCACGACGAGAAGGTACAGGACGCATACGCCCGCCAGACCATGCGGCGGTGGATCCAGCGCCTCGCAGATCGCGATGCCGGTCCCGACGCAGCCGACTCACCCATCCGGCTTGATCGACTGAGGCGACGGTGGGCGCAGTGGCTCACCCAGGACACGGTGACGACTCCTGTGACGGCAGCTGAGCGAGCGGAGCTCGACGGCTTCATCACCCCCTTCGGCAAGACGTTCATCGACGACGAGGCGCCGATGAACGCGGCCGATCTTGTTCAGTCACCCGACTTCCTGCCCATCGAGGCCTTCATCGCCGATCGGCCTCTGGGCCGGCTCACCCATCGTGCGATCCGAGCACTCCTGGACGAGATCCACCGACAGCTCGGCAGCGGGCTGAGGGTGCTCGAGGTCGGTGCCAGACGGATGAACGAGACCGAGGAGTACCTCCGCGCCACCCAGCCGTCCCTCTATGTCGTCGCGGACTACTCCCGGTACTACCTGGACCAGGTGGAACGGCTTGCAGACGGACGGTTCGAGCAGATGCTGCTCACGCCCCGGGCTCAGGCCCCGGCCGCCGAGAAGGGGACTTTCGCCGACCAAGGGATCGACCTGGCGATCTGCAACCAGACGCTCCATCAGTCCGTCGACATCGACGCGACTCTTCGCAGAATCCGCAAGCTGCTCAAGCCGCAGGGAACGCTGATCCTCCTCGAGCCGACGGGGGCGTCCCCGTTGGCCGACATCAGCGCGGCATTCTTCAGCCCCGACTATCGAGATGCTCGCCGTCATACCGGAGACATGCTTCTCACCGCGGAGGAATGGGCCGAGGCGCTGGAACGCACGGGCTACACCCGGGTCTCGCGCACCAACCTGACGGACTCCCTGATCCTCCTCATCGCCTCCGGGACTGGAGCGGAGACTCCCACCCTCCTGTCGCAGCAGCACTACGAAGAGGCCATCGTGCTGTTGTCGAGGCGATTGCCCGACTACATGCTGCCCCACAGGATCGTGCGCGTATCGGACTTTCCTGTGACGGCCAACGGCAAGGTGGACCGCAAAGCGCTCGCGGCTCTGGTACCGCTGGAGCAGTCTGAAGACGGCCAGGGCACTCGCGCAGAGCCTGTGACGCAGACCGAGGCCAGGCTGATCGAGATCTGGAACGCTCTGCTGGGGACGGATGCCAGTCCCGACAGCGACTACTTCCGACTCGGTGGTGACTCGTTGATGGCCACCAGGCTCAGGCGGCAGATCGAGGAGTGCTTCGAGATCGAGTTCAGCCTGGAGGTCGTCTTCGAGGCTCCGGTACTCGCTGATATGGCGGCGCGAATCGAGGCCAGTGCGAGCCAGGTCCCTTCCAAGGCCGAGCTGCCAGCGATGGAGCACGGTGAGGACCAGTACGAGCCCTTCCCCCTGACCGATGTGCAGCAGTCCTACCTCATCGGGAGCTCGGGAGCCATTGAGCTGGGGGACGTATCGAGCCACTGCTACGTCGAGATGGACGTGCCCGTGCTCGATCTGGAGAGGTTGGAGGACTCCTTCAACGCTCTCATCAGCCGACACCCTATGCTCCGCGCCGTTGTCTGCGATGACGGTCTGACTCAACGCTTCCTGCCAGAAGCGCCTCACTACACGATCGTCGAAGTCCCGGACGACAAGACACCTGAGGACAGACGGATCGCCGAGGTGAGGCGGGAGATGTCGTGTCAAAGGTTCGATCCCCGCCGCTGGCCGTGCTTCGACGTGCGCTACACGGCCTTCGGGGACCGCGGAGCACGGCTCTTCCTCAGCTTCGACAACACCTTCGTCGACGGTTGGAGCATGTTCCAGGTGTTCCGCGAGTGGAAGGAGCTGTATGAGGTAGGCCCCCTGTCCATTGACGCGGAGGCGACCGCATACTCCTTCAAGGACTACGTGGAGGCCACAGTCCGTCTGAGGGCCGGCGATGCGTATCGCCGGGACCTGCAGTACTGGGAGGATCACCTGAGCCAGATCCACCCGGCGCCGCAGCTGCCCGTGTCGCCCGTCGACGCCTCCTCGGAGTTCGTGAGGCAGCAGGCACGTATCGACGCCCCCGTCTGGGGCGCTGCCAAGGAGCGGATACGAGCCGAGGGCCTGACCGAGGCCGCGTTCCTGGCGGAGGTCTACGCGGAGGTACTGGCTGCCTACAGCGAGAGCCCGAGGCTCAGCATCAACCTGACGCAGTTCGACCGGATCCGGTTCGCTCCCGAGGTCGACTCCATCGTGGGTGACTTCACGAGCCTGTCGATCCTGAGCGTGGACACTCACAGCGGCTCCTCCTTCAGTGAGCGCGCTCGTGCACTTCAACGGCGGATGTGGAGCAACCTCGCTCACAGTCACGTCTCCGGAGTCGCGGTGGAACGCATGCTCAACCGGCAGCGCAGGTCCCAGATCACCATGCCAGTGGTGTTCACCTGCGGGCTGGGCGTCGTCGAGCAGGGCCCAGATACTGCTCATCCGTATCTGGGGAGTATCGACCACGGTCTGTCTCAGACACCTCAGGTGTGGATGGACCTGCAGGTGTACGACGACGCCGGAAGCCTTGTCCTCAACCTCGACTCCGTCGAAGGCATCTTCCCCGACGGGATGGTGGCCGAGATGTTCCGGGCGCTCACTCAGGCTGTACGGCTACTGGCGACGACCTCAATCTTCTGCGATGAGACGCTCACGGTCTGCCCGAGGTTCAACACGGAGGCGATCGCCGAGCTCAACGCCACCGAGACATCGGATGCCGGAGCCTTGGACACGAGAACCACCGACCCGACGCTGCTCGAACTGTTCCATGAGAGCCGTCATCGCCACGCCGAACGGGCAGCGGTGATCGATCAGTCACGCGAGCTGACCTATGCCGAGCTGGACGCCGAGTCGGATCAATGGGCCCGGCTCATCGCCGCCCAGGCGCTTGCACCGGGCAGCGTCGTGGCGATACTCATGGAGAAGTCGGCCTACCAGGTCAGTGCAGCTCTCGGCGTGCTCAAGGCGGGCTGCGCGTACCTGCCGCTCAATGCCACTCATCCTCAGGCCCGCAACGGCAGAATCATCGCCGACGCCGGAGCCCGCATCATCCTGACCGATAGCCATGACCACGTGAGCGAGACCATGGTGCGGCAGTGCGTCGTCATGTCAGTGCCGGAGGTGCAAGAAAGTACTGCCGGCACAGTCGATGCCGTCCGTCCTACCCGCGCAACGGGTGAGCAGGATGATGATGCATGGCGCGGGTCAGCGAGGGCGTCCGTGGAACCCTTCCCGCGTCACACGGACTCCCGCGCGGATGAACCGGCCTACATCATCTATACCTCGGGGACCACTGGAAGACCCAAGGGAGTGGCGATCACCAACCGCTCCGCGGTGAACACCATCCGTGACGTCAACCACCGACTCAATGCCGGGCCCGACGACCGGATTCTGGCCCTGTCTCAGATGAACTTCGACCTGTCCGTCTATGACGTCTTCGGAATGCTCGCCTGTGGCGGGGCAGTGGTCATGCCCTCACCGGCAGCCGAGCTCGAGCCGTCGCACTGGTGGGATCTGGTGCGGTCACATGGCGTCACGCTGTGGAACTCCGTACCCGCGCTCTTCTCGATGTATGCCGGCCATCTCAAGGACAGAGCACTTGTCGACGAAACCACCCGAGCGGTGCTCCTGAGCGGTGACTGGATCCCGGTCGACATCGCGCTGCGCGTCGCAGAGACCTTCAAGAGCTGTCGAGCCTATGGGCTGGGCGGAGCGACGGAGGCATCGATCTGGTCCAACTGGTACGAGATCAGCGCCGCGGACGCCATGTTGGCGAGCATACCGTACGGCCGGCCACTGGCGAATCAAAAGATGTACATCCTCGACTCGGCCCTTGAACACCGTCCGAGTCTCGTCCCCGGAGACCTGTATATCGGAGGTCGGGGGCTGGCACTGGGCTACTGGAACGATCCTGAAAAAACAGCAGAGTCGTTTATCCACCATCCGAGATCGGGCGAGCGGCTCTATCGTACGGGTGACCGGGCCATGTATGGTCGCGATGGCAAAATCGTGTTCCTCGGACGGAGCGACAGCCAGGTCAAGGTCGGTGGCTACCGGATCGAGCTGAAGGAGATCGAGTCCGTCGCCCTTGACCTGCCCGGTGTGCGCGACTGTGTAGCCACCGTCACCGACGGCGTCATCCTCCTGTACGCCGTTGTCACCGATAAGACTCGGGACGCCCTGATAAGCCAGCACCTGGCCGAGTTCCTCCCTGACTATATGCAGCCTCGCCGAGTCATTCTGCGTGATGATCTTCCTCGTACGTGGAACGGAAAAATTGACAGAAACCTTTTAGGGTCGGAGTCGTTTGATCGGCGGGCGGAACCCGCTGCTCCAGGTAACGACAGGGAAAGAAGAGTTCTTGAGATGTGGACAAGAATCCTGGATGAGAAGGAGGTTGGCATTGATGACGACTTCTTCCAGCTCGGAGGTGATTCTCTCGCCGCCGTTCATCTTGTCAACTCGATCAAGCGAGAGATGTCGGTGGAGGTCTCTATACAAGACGTCTTCATGGCTCCGACGATTCGTTCTCTGGTAGAGCGCATTGAGAAGAGTCTTGGGGCAGATGTCGATGAAGGTGAGTTATAGGTGAAGCCTGCAGGCTGCCTCATTGAAAGGATCGGTGACACGTGAACAGCTGATGTTGAGACCTGATGCCGGCAAGAACCGCACGGCTTTTGTCGGTGAGAGATGAAAAGTATTCCGTAGCCGCTGAAGTGGAGATGAGATGGAAGACAAGGTGAATGACCGCAGTCAAGCGTCGAGATATCAAAGACTCAATATTACGGACTTCATGACGATAGGTATTTTCTTCGTCATCATCACGCTGGTGGGAACGGTCGTGGCATTCGTGGGGATCACTCCAGTGACGTTCGTGATGGTCAGCTCCATCCAGGGTCTGGTTCTCGGCATCCCCACCATGCTGTTCTACTCCAAGGTCAAAAAGCCCGGGATGCTGCTGATCACGGCGATATTGTCGGGGACGTTCAGCCTTCTCATGGCGCTCGGTCCGTATCACTTGATCGTTGGGGTGCTGCTGGCTCTGGTTGCAGAGCTCATCCTATGGTCCGGTCAGTACAAGAGTGCCCGCAACAGCGTTATCGCATATATGCTCACCTCGATCGCCGTCACAGCGAACTATATTCCGCTGTTCTTTGCCACAAGAAGCTACATTCTGAATAGTGACATGGCGGGGAAATATAGTGAGGGGATGGCCAGGGGGATGACCGAGATCGGCGAACGAGGCTTTGCTCTGTATGCCGTCATCGTTGGAGCGACGGCCGTGACGTCCCTTCTTGGTGGTATCCTCGGAAGAAAAGTGTTCAACAAGCACTTCCGGCGCGCAGGAATCGTGTGATGCGTGCGGCATCCCCAGGGCTGGGTGGATCCACTGGTGGGCTGGTGCTGGATCCGCGGACGAAGCTTCTCATTGTCGTAATCGTCTCCTGGGTGCTCATGTCCACCTCCGGTAGCGAGTCCAGGTCTGTCATGGTGGTGAGATGGCTTCTTATAGCCCTGCCCTTCTTCCTGCTCGTTCTCTCGAGGATCTATGGGCCTGCCCTGCGCTATGCAATAACCTACGCAGCTCTTGCCGGCCTGCCTCCGCTCATATGGAGGGTCATGACTGCGGGCAACGCCATGCTCGATATCACTCTTACATGGCTGGGGGCGCTCTCTCTCATTGTCCCAGGAATGACGTGCGGACTTTACATGCTGCGTACCACGACCGCTAGTGAGTTTCTTGTGGCGATGCAACGTATTCACTGCCCGGACGTGCTCACCATCCCCACCGCCATTATCTTCCGCTTCTTCCCAACCGTGAGGGAGGAGTATCGAGACATCAAGACCGCCATGCGGATGCGAGGTGTCGGAGGCATCCGGCAACCGATCAGAATGCTGGAGTACCGGCTTGTTCCTCTGTTGGTCTCGGTAGTCAGTATCGGTAACGAGCTGTCGCGGTCCGCGGTCACGAGGGCGCTGGGGGCCAAGCGCAAGAGAACCAGTGTTTGCGACATCAGGTTCCGGATCATTGACGGCGCAGCACTAGTGCTGCTTGCAGCCTGTGCCTGGGTCGTGTTTATCGGAAAGGTGTGGTAGTGCATGCTTGAACTGAAGAACGTGACGATGGCGTATGGCGAGGAGGACGGCCCTCCGGTGCTTGATGACATCAGCCTGCGTATCGAGCAGGGTGAGGTCGTCCTGCTTTGTGGTGAGTCCGGTTGCGGCAAGACGAGCATGCTGTGGATGATTAACGGGGTCGCGCGCTACTTCTTCCAGGCTCAGGTATCCGGCGAGGTTCTGCTGAACGGTGAGAACATCGCTCATCAAGAGGCGAGCGACATCGCCCAGACGGTCGGCTCAGTGTTTCAGAACCCGAAGTCTCAGTTCTTCACGCTTGACGTGAGAAGTGAGCTCGCATTCGGCTGCGAGAACCTCGGGATTCAACCCGATGAGATCATCAGACGCCTGGCGGACGTTGAGCAGGACTTCAGCATGGGACACCTTGCGGAAAGGAGCCTCATTCAGCTCTCCGGGGGTGAGAAACAGAAAATTGCTTGCGCATCCGTAGCAGCGATGGAGCCGCAAGTTCTCCTGCTTGACGAGCCCTCTGCCAATCTCGACGTCGGTGCCGTCGAGGATCTGAGACGGACCGTGACGACCTGGAAGGAACAAGGGAAAACCATACTGATCGCCGAACATCGTCTCTACTATCTTGCCGACGTCGTCGATCAGGTGATCTATCTGAAAGACGGACGCATCGCTGCCGAGTTCACGGGAGAGGAGTTCCGGTCCCTGGGAGACGACTATCTGCGTGAACTTGGTCTCAGGTCTATTAATCCGGTGCCGGAGGTGGCGGATGAACGCGGCTCAAGTGACAGGGAGCTGCTTCTGGAGTCTTTCAGCTTCCGCTATCGGGGAACGTCTCATCCGGCTCTGAACATCGAGCGCCTGACGCTCCCCGAGGGGCGAGTTATCGGCGTTGTCGGTAAGAACGGAGCCGGTAAAACGACGTTTGTGCGGTCACTGGCGGGACTTGATTCCAAGGCCAAAGGAGTTCTCCACCACGGAGGGTGCACCTATCGCAGGCCGAAAGAGCGCCTGCGGCACGTCTACCTTGTCATGCAGGACGTCAATCACCAGCTCTTCGGCGAGAGTATCGATAGTGATCTGTTCATTGACTCCGAGAGTTTTCTTCGTGATCGAGAATCTGAGATTACCGAGATTCTGACGTCACTGAACCTGGCTGACAAACGGGATAGGCACCCGATGTCACTTTCCGGTGGTGAGCGTCAGCGGGTCGCCATAGCCGGTGCCTTGGTGTGCGGCAGAGAGATCCTCATTTTCGATGAGCCTACCAGCGGGCTGGACTACAGGCACATGAAGCAGGTCGCCAAGGAGCTCGGCGATCTCGCCCTACAGGGCAGAACAGTTTTCGTCGTTACTCATGACATCGAGCTCCTCGCTGAGTGCTGCGACTTCCTTCTGCTCATTGATGGCGGGGAGGTCGGGATTGCGAAGCACTGCGATACTGATGTGCTACGTGAAATTATGGGACTGCTGAAGGAAGGAAACTGACAGGGAGGATCTGTGAATGGGGTCGCGTCGTCTGTGTCGTGCGCCGGTCCGATTCGGTGCCGATCTGCTTGCATGTCTCGTGTCCCGCCGCCGGTGAGTCGTCTCATACTTCAGGCAGCATCTGGTGCTCTTGGTAAGAGTCGATTAAGGTGAACTTCGTTCACGCTTACGTCTGTGGTCCTACGTCTTCGTGGATGACGAGCTGCTCGTTGACAGCCGCGTCGTGAAGGGAGAGCACTTATGTTCCAGTTACCGACAGCAGAACATGATCAAGCAGCACTGCGTGTGTGTGACCTGTGTAAGACGTTCGGACGCGGGAGCAAAGCGACTGATGTGCTCAAAGGGCTCACGTTTGAGGTGCCGCAAGGACACGTTGTGTCTCTGCTCGGCGCTAACGGCGCCGGTAAGACGACACTGGTCAACATAGCCTCCACGCTCATGCTCCCGACCTCGGGTGAGATCTCCGTGTGTGGCACGGATGTGGTGGCGGACCCCGCGGCAGTGAGGCGGTGCATCTCCCTGACGGGACAGTTCGCCGCGGTGGACGGAGAGCTGACCGGCAGGGAGAACCTGGTGTTCTTCGGCCGCCTGCACGGACTGAGCGCGGCCGGGGCTCGTGAACGTGCTGACGAGCTCCTAGAGGCTTTCCGGCTGGCCGACGTCGGCGATCGACGAGTGGCGAACTACTCGGGTGGAATGCGGCGCCGTCTTGACATTGCCGCCTCGCTGATCGTTGAGCCCTCCCTGCTCTTCCTCGATGAGCCGACGACCGGCCTGGACCCGTTGTCCCGTCATGAGCTGTGGGACGTGATCGACGACCTGCGTGACCGTGGGGTGTCGGTGCTGCTCACCACCCAGTATCTCGATGAGGCCGAAAGGCTCTCCGATGACATCGTGGTGCTGCGCGAGGGGCGGGTGGTGTCCCAGGGCACTGCCAGTGAGCTCCGCCGTCAATTCGGTGCACCGATGTGCCGCCTGGGCTTCGATGAGGCCGATACGGCCAGACGATGCGCCGAGTCTCTTCTTCCGGAGGTACTCGATCGTCCAGCCAGCGACTTCCAGGTCGATACTCTGGAGGTTTTGTTCACTTCACACGACGGGATTCACGACCTGTCCCGAGGGGCGGAGGGGCTGGCGGCCCTCGGGATCGACGTGGTTTCGGCTTCGCTCAGCCCTCCGTCCCTCGATGAGGTCTTCATGGGCACAGCATTCGAAGCTGTTGCGGAGGACTGAAGCATGGGCCGTTCCTTGACGTCGGACGCCGAGATCCTGCCGAGCAATCTCACCGCGTTATGGGGCGCCACCTGGCGCAACTCGGTGCGTCTGTCACGAAACTCGGCGTCCTTGGTCTCGGCGCTGGTGATCCCCGGAGTATTCATGCTGGCGTTCTGGGCCGTTTTCGGTCATGCCGCCAGCCGCTCCGGATTCGACTACGCCCTGTTCCTCATGGCGGCATCCATGTTCCAGGCGGTGATGTTCGCCGCCGGAGGGTCGGCGATGGCACTGGCCGTTGACGTGGAGTCCGGACTTCTGGGGCGGATGCGAGCGATGCCGATCCACGCCATGGTAGTCATCGGTGGTCGTATGCTCGCAGACCTGGTGCGCTCGATCGCCTCGTTGTGCGCTGTGATCGGAGTTGGGCTCGCCTGCGGTGCAAGACCGGCGAGCTGGACAAGGCTCGGCCTGACGTTCCTCGTGGCTTTGGTGATGGGTGAGGTACTGGTACTGGTTTTCCTGGGCATCGCCCTGCGTTCAAGTCATCCGGTTCAGACGGCGGGACTCATACAGGCTCTGGAGATGCCGTTGCTCATGCTGTCAACGGCGTTCATTCCACTGAGCACGTTACCGGACTGGCTCGAGCCGATCATCGCCCACATGCCCTTCTCTCCGATGATCGATACCAACCGTGCCCTGTTAACGGGTGTCTCTCCCGGCGGCTCTGGCTGGGAAACGCTGGCCTGGCTGGCCGGCGGGCTCGTCCTGGGGTCGTGGTGGGTGTCTCGAGAGTTTCGGAGGCGGAATGACTGACACCGAGAAGCTTCGTGTCAGCTGGCTGCAGGCCGTCGAGGTGCATGCAGGCAGGCTGCTGACGCGCTGGATGCGGTCACCGGCTGCAATCGTCTATACCGTGGGCGTACCGGTAGCCATGGTTGCCATCATCAGGTTGATGTTCTCCGGGATGGTCCAGCAGTTCAGCGGGACACCGATGGATATGACCGATGTGGCCATCATGGTCGCGGTCTCCCAGGCCTTCACCGGCGGGCTGTCTGGGGCGGGCGCAATCGTTCAGGAACGTCACGAGGGACTGCCGCAGCGGCTGGCCACGTTACCGGGACCCCGTGGCACAGCAATTTCTGGACGCATTCTCGCCGAGTCGATACGCGCTTTCGCCTCGATGCTGGTGGCCTTGGCCGTCGGGGCACTGTGCGGTGCATCCTTCGGTGGGCCGGTGCACCTCCTGGGGATCATTGCCAGCCTGACGGTCGTTGCCATGGCGGCGGGTGCTTTCGGAGTCATGCTCGGCTACGTCGTGGAGACCCCGCAAGGCGCTTTCAGTTTCACTCCTCTTGTCATGGCGTTCACGGTCTTCAATACAGCCATGATGCCGCGGGACATGTACGCGGCTGCACTTCGTCCTTTTGTCGACGCCTCTCCGGTAACCGCGGTCTCACGTCTTGTCGATGCTATCGTCTCCGAGCGGGTCCAAGCATGGCAGATTCTGGTTTTTTTCTGCTGGTTCGTAGGGCTGGTCCTTCTCAGTGCGCTGGTCCTGAGTCGCAAGATGAATGGTCTCCAGCGCTAGGATGGTCGACAGCATTTCTGTCGGTAAAAGAAGAGGAGAAAACGGTGGGGCTCGACATGAGGCCGTTTCCATTTTTTGTTGACTCCGCTGGTGATCGGTTGTTGTTCTGTTTCCATCATGCGGGAGGGAGTGCTTCAGTATACCGTTACTGGGTGGAACGTGATCCTCGGGTCGCCGTCGTTCCGGTTGAGCTCCCGGGCAAGGCGACCCGAATGAGTGAGCAGTGGATTGATGATTTTTCTCTGTTGGTCAGAAGCCTTGCTGACAACATTCATCTTCTGGCGCACGGAGTTCCGGTGGTGCTCTATGGGCACAGCATGGGGGCAGCCCTTGCATATCAGTGCGCTGCCCATCTTCAAGAGACTTACCACCATGTTCCATTGGCTGTCGTCGTCGCCGCGCGCCAGGCCCCCGGGGAGGTGGTCGAGGGGGAGTACCGCAGCTGCATGGGGCTGGCTGCGTTGCGCGAGGAGCTGGTGAAGGTGGGGGGTACCCCTCCCGAGATCCTCGCAGATGACGCTCTCATGGAGGTTCTGCTTCCAAGTGTGCGCCGCGACTACGCGCTGCATGAGTCCTTCTGTCACGCTTCGACGGTGCTGAGGTGCCCCATCCTCGCTCTTGCAGGTTCTGAGGATCCGACGGTGACGCCGCAGATGATGGAGAAGTGGTCTCAGTACACTTCCGCTTCCTTCATGCTCAAGACTGTTCCTGGAGGTCATTTCTTTCCCGTGGACTGCGGGATCAGTTTTCTTGAGGATCTGGTGGATGACATCGATCGGATTGCGTTGGGAGATAAGTTGATCTTTCCCCAGAACTCTGTGAAGGAGTGATGGGTGCGGTATTTTGCGGTCTCGTTCATCCGATGACTCCGGGTGCTGTATCTGTGGGAAGAATTGTTGTCGGTTACGGCGAGGAGCTAGGGCGATGGGGCTCCGCAGACGCGCACGCGGAAGTTCGTTGGTGGGTGGTGAATCCTGGTGGAGTGCCCCTCAGTGCATGGTTCGCCGACTCGGAGACTGACCGCATCATGCGATTGAGGAGAATGGAGGACCGTCGCAGTCACTTCTTGGCGCACTGCCTCGCCAAAAATATGCTGGCGGACCATGTGGAGGGGATCGATGGCCCAGGTTCTGTTATCAGTCATGAGGCATCCGGTCGTCCTGTGGTTGCGTGCGGAACTGAGCTGAGCATTTCTCATTCGGTGTCAAGCGTTGCGGTTGCGGTGACTCACTCCGGGGTCGTGGGCGTAGATGTCGAGGATCTGTCTAGAGCCAATGACGTGGCGGCGGTTCGCGATATTATGTGCAGTCAGAGTGAACTGAGAATTGTTCATGAAGAAGGTTGCGATGAGATCGACCTGCTGCGGCTCTGGGTGGCCAAGGAGGCCTTGGTTAAGATCGGCGCGGTCACCCTGGATGGGTTTCGTCGGGCGGATCTTTCGGCACTGTTGTTGAACGGGCCAGTCAGCACTCAGGTGAACCGGCGCTGGTGGAGTGCGACTTGTGGAGAGGTCGATCTGACTGTCTGGCGGGACAGTCGATGTGTTGGTGCTGTGGCGCGCGCCGCATGGAGAGGCTGCTCGCAAGTGTCAACGACTGAGCGAGTGTGAGTGTTGATGCAGCGGGCGTGGTCGTTTGACGAGCGCCCGGAGCGCTGAGTCGCTGGCCGCTTACTGTCCGTATCGGAGGGTGAACATTAAAGTTCATGCGCCCATGTCGGGACAGGTGTCGTCAAAGGATCTGACCTGACTCCTGACTTTTTTGTTGGTTGAAGGTGTTGGTGGTGGGTTTTCGTTGGGATTGTGCGGGTGGCTGAGTTGGTTCGGGCACTAATTCGGGGTGTGTAGGGTTGGTGGGTGACGCCTTCGATCAACACTTATGTGACGTCTTCTGGGGCGACGGCGGTCAAGGTCGTGTTCAAGAGCCGCGGTAGGCGCATGGTTAAGCACGTTGGCTCGGCTCATGATGAGGCCGAGCTCGCCGTCCTGATGGAAAAGGCTCGCCAGATCGCTCAGGCGGGCCAGACGAGCTTGGACCTGGAAGCCCTGGTCGGCGCGCCCAAGCCGATCGTGTCGGGCAGCGCCCTGATGGGCGCTACGACGAGCGCGCTGCTGATCCAGGTCCTGTCTCATGCCTGGGAGGTCCTTGGTCTGGGCGAGGCGGTCGACGGCGATGAGGGCTTTAAGCAGATGGTCTTCGCACGGCTGGTGGAGCCCACCAGCAAGGCGCAGGTTCCGCGGGTGCTGGGCGAGATCGGGGTTCAGCCGCTGACGGTCCGTACGCTCTACCGGTCGCTGGCCAGTTGCGTCGACAATGACTGGAGGAGCAGTATCCAGGCCGCCCTCTACAAGCGTGTCAACGCCTGCGGTGACCTCTCACTGGTCTTATACGACGTGACCACGTTGTACTTCGAGACGGAGACGGAGGATGACCTGCGCAAGGTCGGTTTCTCCAAAGAGCGCAGGGTAGATCCGCAGATCACGGTCGGCATGCTCGTCGATAGAGGCGGCTTCCCCCTCCAGGTGGGGTGCTGGGAAGGAAACCACGCCGAGACCAAGACCATCGTACCCACGGTCCAAGGCTTCCTGGACGCCCATGGTGTCGATCCGGCAGACCTGGTGGTGGTGGCGGATGCCGGCATGATGTCCTACACGAACCTGACCGCCTTGGATAAGGCTGGTTTGTCGTTCATCGTCGGGTCCAAGACCACCAAGGCGCCCTGGGACCTGGCCGAGCACACGCATTTCCACGGTGAGGCCTATACCGATGGCCAGATCATCGAGACCACCACTCCCAGGAAGGGAATCAAGTCTCTCAAGGGCAGGTCGAAGTTCAGGAGCCGCCCGGCCTGGACGCCGCAGGACAACCCGGAGTCGTGGCGGGTCGTGTGGCACTACAGCGCCAAGCGCTTCGCCCACGACAACACGACCCTGACGGCGCAGGAGAATAAGGCCAAGGCTGTGATCGACGGCGAGAAGACTGCCCGCCGCCCCAGGTTCGTGAAGGGATCCGCAGACCACTTGTCACTTGATGAGGCATCCCTCAAGCGGGCCCGCGCAACAGCGGGCCTGAAGGGCTATGTCACCAATATGACAAGTAAGCGCATGAATGCTGCTGAGGTCGTCAGCTCCTACCGGAGCCTGTGGCACGTGGAGCAGTCATGGCGAATGAGCAAGCACGACCTGCGCGCCCGCCCGATCTTCCACCACCGCAAAGACTCCATCGAAGCGCACTTGACCATGGTGATCACCGCTCTCGCCGTCGCCCGCTACCTCCAAGACACCACCGGCACATCAATCAAGAAGATCATCCATACACTCAAACCAATCCAGACCGCCCAGATCCACCTAGCCGGCCAGACGATCACCGCTAGCCACCCACTCACGCCCCAAGCCCAGACCATCCTCAACGCGCTAGACATCGCCCCCGAGATCTGACACCCCAAACGGGCACTAAACTGTCAGGACTCAGGTCTGACACCAATGCATCTAAACCGTGGAAAATCTCACTGAGGCTCCGCTGATGCCTGTCATCTGTTAGATTTGGAGACGTGCTTATTGCGCTGCTGCGTAGGTGTCTGTGTCCGTATGTAGCCCTGTTGCTGTGTGTGTTGGTGCTTCAGTTCGCTGAGGTGATGGCCTCCCTGTACCTCCCCACCCTCAACGCCGACATCATCGACAAGGGTGTGGCCACCGGGGACACCGGCTACATCTGGCGGATGGGCGCGTTCATGCTGGGGGTCAGCCTGGCCCAGGGCGTGTGTTCGGTCGCGGCGACCTATCTCGCGGCGCGCGCGGCGATGAGCATGGGCCGGGACCTGCGCGGCGAGGTCTTCGACCGGGTCAGTGGCTTCTGTGAGCGGGAGATCTCCGCTTTCGGGGTGGGCTCGCTCATCACCCGTAATACCAATGACGTCCAGCAGGTCCAGATGCTGGTGATGATGAGTGCCACGATGCTGGTGACGGCGCCATTCATGGCGGTGGGCGGCATCATCATGGCGGTCACCCGGGCGCCGGGCCTGTCGTGGTTGATCGGGGTGTCGGTGCCGGTCCTGCTGGTGGCGGTGGGCGGCATCGTGGGCCGGATGCTGCCCCTGTTCCGCTCCTACCAGGACAGGCTCGACGCCATCAACCGGGTGATGCGCGAGCAGCTCACCGGTATCCGGGTGATCCGCGCCTTCGTGCGCGAGCAGGCCGAGACGCGGCGCTTCGAGGGGGCCAACACTGATATCGCCTGGGTCGGTGAGAGGGTGGGCCAGCTCTTCGTGCTGCTGTTCCCGCTGGTGATGCTGGTGCTGGATGTCACGATCGTGGGTGTCATCTGGTTTGGCGGGCACCAGGTCGGTGACGGTGACGTGGAGGTCGGCACCCTCATCGCCTTCATGTCCTACCTCATGCAGATCCTCATGGGCATCGTCATGGCGAGCTTCATGACGATCATGATCCCGCGCGCCGCCGTGTGCGCCGAGCGCATCAGCGAGGTACTGGCCACCGCGCCGGCTATCGTCTCGGTGCCGGGGGCCGTGACCAGCTTCCCGGCTCCCGGAACGGTTGAGATGCGGGACGTCACCTTCGTCTACCCCGACGCCGACGCCCGTGTCCTGGCGGAGGTGAGCTTCACGGTCCAGCCCGGTACGACGACGGCGATCGTCGGCTCGACGGCGTCGGGCAAGTCCACGGTGGTGCGGCTGCTGGCCCGGCTGCTTCAGGCCAGCAGCGGGCAGGTGCTCATCGGCGGCACCGACGTGCGCGAGGCCGACCCCGAGGCGCTGTGGTCGCAGATGGGGCTCGTGCCCCAGCAGCCCTTCCTGTTCGCCGGGACCGTGGCCTCCAACCTGCGTCTGGGGCGCGAGCAGGCCACCGACGACGAGCTGTGGGAGGCCCTTCAGGTCGCCCAGGCCAAGGACTTCGTTGAGGCGATGGACGGGGGCCTCCAGGCCTCCATCGCCCAGGGTGGCACGAACGTCTCTGGCGGTCAGCGTCAGCGCCTGGCGATCGCCCGGGCCCTGGTGCGCCGGCCGGACATCCTCATCTTCGACGACTCCTTCTCGGCCCTGGACGTGTCCACTGACGCGCGGCTGCGCGAGGCCATGGGGCCGGCGACGGCCGGCATCACGAAGGTGATCGTGGCCCAGCGCATCTCCACGATCGTCGAGGCCGACCAGATCCTCGTCCTGGACGGCGGCCACCTGGTGGGCAGCGGCACCCACAAGAGCCTGCTGGCCACCTGCCCCGTCTACCGCGAGATCGTCACCTCCCAGCTCGGGGCGGAAACCACAGCATGAATGCCTCGGTAAGTCCTCGGAAGCGATCGCGACTGTCCGGTGGGCCGCGGCACGCGCGCAGGGCCACCGGCTGGTTGTGCTTTTCACGGAGAGCCCGGAGAGGTCGTCGTGTACCTGCGCAGGCCCCGGTCCGCGACTCGGTGATCATGACGGCGCCGGAGTCCGGCGGGGAGGACGTCGAGCCGGTGGCTGGGGCGCAGGCATCTCTTGGTGAGTTGGCTTCTGGTCCGGCCTCGGGCAGGGCCGAGGTCTTCTGGCCCTCCTTCAAGCGGATGGTCGGGCTGCTGGGCGCCTACCGGGTCTCGTTGGTGGTTGTGGCCCTGGCCGCGGTGGGCACGGTGGTGCTGGCGGTGGCGGCCCCCAAGGTGCTGGGTCAGGCCACCAACGTCATCTTCGAGAGTGTGCTGCAGGGTGTGGGCATCGACTACACCCGTCTGGGGCGGGTCCTGTCGGTGGTGCTGGCCCTCTATATCGGCTCGGCGGTCCTGAACTGGCTGCAGGGCTGGCTCCTCAACCGCGTCACGGTCAGGGTCCTGTTCCGGTTGCGCGCCCGGGTGGAGGACAAGGTCCACCGTCTGCCGCTGAGCTACTTCGACACCGTCGCGCGCGGAGAGCTGCTCAGCCGGGTGACCAACGACGTCGACAACATCACCAACACCCTCCAGCAGTCCCTGTCCAGCGCCCTGACCTCGATCCTCACGGTCGTGGGCGTGCTGGGGATGATGTTCTCCATCTCCTGGCGCCTGGCGCTGGTGGCGCTGGTCATCTTCCCGCTCATGGGCGTGGTCTTCGCCGGTATCGGGCCGCGCTCGCAGAAGGCCTTCACCAGTCAGTGGGCGCGCACCGGGCGGATCAACACCCGGGTGGAGGAGTCCTTCTCCGGACACGCCCTGGTCCAGGTCTACGGGCGCACCGAGGCGGTGCGCGAGGCCTTCGCCGCCGAGAACGAGGAGCTCTACGCCGCCTCGCTGCGCGCGCAGTTCCTCTCCGGGATCATGATGCCGATCATGCTGGTCATCGGGAACCTCACCTACGTGGCCATCGCGGTGGTCGGCGGCGCCATGGTCGCCTCCGGGTCCCTGCGCCTGGGCGACGTGCAGGCCTTCATCCAGTACTCCCAACAACTTAACCGACCAATGAGTCAGCTCGGCGGCATGGCCACGGCCGTGCAGTCCGGCACCGCCAGCGCCGAGCGGATCTTCGAGCTGCTCGACGCCGACGAGGAGCGCCCCGACACCCCCGCTACCCGCACCGCCGGCAGTACATATGGCGTCGCTGGAACACTCGCGTCCGCCGGCAGGCAAAGCTCCCCGGTAGCGGGGACGACCGACCAGGCGGGGTCCTCACAGTTGCCCAATGTGGTCGGCCAGCAGGCGGGTGTTATCGAGATGGAGCATGTGCGCTTCTCCTACAGCCCGGAGGTCGAGCTCATCGGTGACCTGTCGCTGCGGGTCGACCCCGGACACACGGTCGCGATCGTGGGGCCCACGGGAGCGGGCAAGACCACCCTGGTCAACCTGCTCATGCGCTTCTACGAGCCGGACGGCGGGCGCATCCTGCTCGACGGGCGCGACATCGCCACCATGACGCGCCACAACGTGCGCCGTCGCACCGGCATGGTCCTGCAGGACCCGTGGCTGTTCGCCGGCACGATCCGCGAGAACATCCGCTACGGGCGCCCCGGGGCCAGTGATGCCGAGGTCGAGGCCGCTGCCAGGGCGTGCTTCGTCGACCACATCATCAAGGCCCTGCCGCAGGGATACGACACTGTTCTGGAGGAGGACGCCGCGAACATCTCCGCCGGCGAGCGCCAGCTGCTCACGATCGCGCGGGCCTTCGTGGCCAACCCGGCCGTGCTCATCCTCGATGAGGCCACCAGCAGCGTGGACACCCGCACCGAGCTGCTGGTCCAGCAGGCCATGAACGCGCTGCGCCAGGGCCGCACGAGCTTCATCATCGCCCACCGCCTGTCCACGATCCGCGACGCCGACACCATCCTGGTCATGGAGCACGGCGACATCGTCGAGCAGGGCAGCCACGATGAGCTCATCGCGGCCGACGGCACCTACACCCGACTCCACGCGGCCCAGTTCATGGGTCACACCTCCATCGGTTCAGAGACATCAACATCCAGGGTTTCCTCTCAGCCTCCGAAGTGGAACTGGAGGACAGGCGTCCTGGCGTCGTTGTCATCGGCACCGTTGTCGGAGGTCGCCTGCTGGGCCATGGCTCATGGTTCTCCTGGAGCGGTGAATGAGGATATGACGGCCACGATAGAGCTCCCCGCCTTGACGTGATGAACTGATGTATTTGGATGATTGGGAGGTGCTGTCACGGTGTCGTTTGTGCGTCATGAGTTTTTCTTGTGTCGTCAATATCTGACTGGATGGTTGTGGCCGCGTATGAGTGGCTTGCATCGGAAAATAGTTGCGTTATTTCACTGCGGTTAGAAGGGTGTTGTATTGTGAAGGCTCTTGCAGTCGTTCTGGGTTCTGAAGGTGATGTCTCCCCGTTCATCGTGCTGGGGAGGCGTCTTGCTGAGCGCGGTCATAAGATGATGATTGCGGGATTCCAGGAGTTCGCTGCTCGCGTAGAAGCGGACGGAATTGACTACATTGCTGTTCCTGGAAGCTGTGAGCAGCTCATGAGACGTTTGCTGGGTGATGTTGAGAGTGTTGCGGATGCGGTTCGGGGTGTTCGCGAGATGCTCGGCAACCCCGGGATATTCGATGCCCTGGAAGGGGTGATGCGAGATGTCGACGTCGTCATGTACAACCAGTTCGGGGAAGTGGCGCGTCTTCTCTCTGCGGCAGCAGGTGTGCCGTGCGTACGCGTGCAGGTCTACCCCAGTGATCCCTGTCGGTCGTACAGTTTAGTGGATCCTCGTCGCCATGACGGTACATGGCGAGCGCCAGTCATACACCGGTTGTCGAACCTCATGATGGTCTGGGCAATGGCTCCGGTGATGAGCGCGTGGCGGCGCCGTCTAGGCCTTTCTCGGCGGTCTGTTCCAAGGCGTGTGAGAACGATCTACCAGTTCAGTCCTTCGCTCAATCCGCCGGATCCGGCTTGGGGGAGCAATGTGTATGTAACTGGGGAATGGATTGATAACTCCTCTGCCTCTGAGCGTCTCGATGCGCAGGTGGAAAACTTCCTTGGTCGCGGAGATGCTCCGTTGCTCGTCACTTTCGGTAGCGTGGTGTCCTTCCGTCTACCGCAGGCTCGGACCTGGATTGAAGAGATTCTGCTGGAGCGGAAATTGCGGGCAATTATTGTCGACCCCAGCCGTCCCAACGGTGAGAGGAATGGAATTATTGGTGTTGCGAGGGTGCCGTACGGCGCCGTGTTACCGCAGTGTCGCGGGATGATCTGCCATGGTTCCTTGGGTGCTACGGGGGCCGGGGCGCGTGCCGGCGTGCCGTGCTTGGTGATTGCCTTCGGGGGAGATCAGCATTTTCACGCGCAAACCGTGTTCCGTAATGGGGCGGGGCCGGACTATATCGATGCTCAGCGGGGAGAGCTGACGCGTCCTGTTCTTGTGTCGCGTATCGAGGAGCTCGTGAGCGGGTCCTATGATGAGGCTGCGCATGGCTTGGCTTATCGAACGGCGGACGATCCGGGAGTTGATGCAGCGGTTGACCTGCTGCTCGAGCTTTCCCTCGTTGGTGGTGGCTCGTCTCGGGCCTGATTCAACGGTGCTCGGATGGAGCACCAACCGCACTGGCCCCGATCTCGTGCCTCAGTTGAGCCTGGGGGTGTTGGAGTCGACGTCGATGTGGATCGCCGGAGGCCGTGAGGCGCTGATCCCGGCCGCCTGTCGGAGCGTCGTCTCCAGGTAGCCCCCAGGCCGCGTCCTGGCAGCGCTCCTGCCATCCTGGCCTGCCTGATTGCCGCGACTCTGCCTGATTCCACCCTCACCCGCGGGCATATCCCGGTATCCTTCACCGCGAAGGTACCTCTTCTCTGGAACGCCCGGACTTCAATCGTCCGCATTATTCCAGACGGAACGGAACCTTCACCCCTCGTTCAGCACATGGACGATGAAATCTTGCGATTAATATGTTCTCGACTGAGAGCTGCTCTTTCGCGAGATCTGTCATGAGTCTGCCCCTCCCCGGGGCGGCTCCGACGAGGCAGGACGAATCGTTCTTAGGGGGATCAAGGAACCTGAGGAGAGGACAGCAGCATGACAGTTACTGTCAATGAGCTCATCAGACCTGCGCGACGGGCCATGGTCGTTTCGGGAGTACTGACCGCTATGGGGGCCCTGATGTCCATCGTCCCCTTCGAGGCCATGCGCAACATGGCGGCTATCTGGCTGGGGGAGACCTCGCCGGAGGGATGGCGCGGCAGCCTGTGGATCTGGGCGGCGATCGCAGTCGTCGCCCTGTTCGCCTCCCAGGCCCTGTACCTGGCCGGCCTCGGGATCACGCACCTGGCTGAGGCCAGACTGCGTCACCGCCTGCGCCAGCGGATCGTTGACGCCATCAGCCGGCTGCCTCTGGGCAAGGTTGCGCAGATCCCGCACGGCACCATCCGCAAGATGGTCTGCGATGACACCGCCTCCATCCACACCCTCGTGGCCCACGTCCCCGGGGACGCCACCAACGCCGTCGTCATGGCGGGTGCCGGGGCGGCCTACCTGCTGTGGACCGACTGGCGACTGGCCTGCGCGCTGCTCGGGCTGTGGGTACTCGCCCTGGGGATCATGTCTCTGACCCTGGCCGGCATGTCAGGTATCACTGAGCGCTTCGGCGCCGCGCAGACCGCGCTGGCCGCCGCGACCGTCGAGATGATCGAGGGCATCAAGGAGATCAAGGGGTTCCAGGCCACCGACGCCTCCCGGACGCGCTTCAGCCAGGCCCGCGCCGAGTTCTCTCGGCTGTCCTACTCGTGGGTGAGCCGGTCCGGCCGCAGTATGAGCGCCATGACCGCGGTCCTGCGCCCCTCCACGGTCTTCACCACGGTCGCGCTGCTGGCCGTCCTGTTCACCTCCCAGGGGTGGACGCCGCTGTCAGCCACGCTGCCGTTCTTCCTGGTGGCCCTCGGGCTGCCGGAGGGGCTCATGATCCTCGTCGGTCTCATGCAGCACATGTACGAGTCCAGGATGGCCGCTCAGGCCACCGCCGATCTGCTCTCCCAGCCGTCGATGCCCGAGGGGACCCACGACGACGGTGAGGGGGCCGTCCCCGGGCGTGTCGAGGTCGAGGGCGTCACCTTCTCCTACGAGGTGGGCTCCCCGGTCCTGCACGGTGTGTCCTTCACCGCCGAGCCGGGAACCGTGACGGCGCTCGTCGGCCCCTCCGGGGGCGGCAAGTCGACCCTGGCCCGCCTCATCGCCCGCTTCTACGACGTCGACGACGGCGCCGTGCGCCTTAGCGGCATCGACGTGCGTGAGGCGACCTTCCCCTGGCTGCTCTCACGTGTGGCGATCGTCCTGCAGGACGTGGCCCTGGCCCACGAGTCCGTCCACCACAACATCGCCCTGGGACGTCCCGGCGCCACCCGGGAGCAGGTCGAGGCGGCGGCCCGCGCGGCCTGCATTCACGAGCGCATCACACGTCTGCCCCACGGCTACGACACGGTCCTGGGAGATACGGGCGGCTTCCTCTCCGGTGGAGAGCGCCAGCGCATCACCCTGGCGCGCGCCTACCTCCAGGACGCCCCGGTCCTCGTCCTGGATGAGGCCACAGCTCAGGCCGACCCCGCCTCCGAACGAGACATCCACCGGGCCCTGTCCCAGCTGGCGGCCGGGCGGACCGTCATCATCATCGCCCACCGCCTGTCCACGATCCGCGATGCCGACCAGATCCTCGTCGTCGACGCCGGACGCATCACCGAGCGCGGCACGCACGAGGAGCTTCTGGCCGTTGGTGGTCGCTACGCGAGGATGTGGACCAGCCAGGACCTGAGCGAGGAGACCGACGCCGCGGCACTGACGGCCTCAGCCGCCCCGGCCGAGCCGGCCGGAGACAAGGCCGTGGGACAGGAGGAGAAGTAGCCATGTGGAAGCTGCTGATGCGAGTCGTCAACGCCGCCGAGATGCGGGCTATCACCGCCTGGTTCGCTGCCTCCGCCGTCCTTCAGGGCCTCACCCTGGCTCTCATGATCCCCTTTCTGCGCGCCCTCTACTCGCGCTCGGAGTCGCTGACCGGTTGGCTGATCGCTGTCGTGCTCATGGGAGTGAGCACCGTCGTCGTCGACACCACCGCCATGCACCGGTCCTACCGGGTCAGTGTCTTCGAGGTCTGCGACACCATGATCGACCGCATCGCCGAGCACGTCCTGACTCTGCCCCTGGGATGGTTCAGCGCCGAGCGGGAGGCCGCGGTCGTCAACGCCACCTCCAAGGAGGTCAACACCCTCTCCCACCTGGCCTCCTTGGTGATCCCCAACCTGTGCAACGCCTTCATCGTGCCACTGGTCATGCTGGGGGTCACGGCCGTCGTCGAGTGGCCCCTGGCGCTCATCATGGCCGCCACCATCATCCCGCTGACCCTCGTGTGGCGACTCATGGGAGTGGCCACCACCCGCGCCAACGAGATGGAGGACCGCACCTCGAGCGCCGCCGCCGGGCGCCTCGTGGAGCTCGCCCGGCTCCAGCCGGTGCTGCGCGCCACCGGTGTCATCGGAACCGGCTGGGAGCCGGTGCGCACCGCCCTTGAGGACGACTCCGCCTCCACCCTGGAGGGGCTGCGAGTCAAGGGCAGGCCCGGACAGTACTTCAACCTCATCGTCAACATCGCCTTCGCACTGGTCATGGCAGTCGGTCTGTCACGCGTGAGCGGGCACCGGCTCGACGTCGTCGGATACCTCGCGATCATGGCCGTCACCGCGCGCACGCTGCTGCCGCTGACGAAGGCCGCCATGTACGCCTCCGAGGCCAACAACGCGAAGGTCGCCCTGCGGGCCGTAGGGGGCATCCTCGACGCGCGTCCACTGCCCGACCCCGAGCCCGGCCAGGAGGTCGAGCCCCGGGGAACCACGATCGCAATGAGCGACGTCTCCTTCTCCTACGACGCCGGCCGCCCCGTCCTGGCCGGCGTCTCCCTGACCGCGCCCCAGGGCCGGGTCACCGCCCTGGTCGGCCCGTCGGGTGCGGGCAAGTCCACAATCCTGCGCCTGGCAGCCCGGTTCTGGGACGTCGACGACGGGACCGTCACCATCGGCGGGGTTCCGGTTCGCTCCATGCGGGCCTCGACGATCATGGGTATGACCTCCATGGTCTTCCAGGACGTCTACCTGTTCGACACGACCATCCGGGAGAACCTGCGCATCGCCCGGCCCGAGGCCACCGACGCCGAGCTGGCCGAGGCCGCCCGGCGTGCCCGCCTGGACCGCGTCATCGAGGCGCTGCCGCGCGGGTGGGACACGCAGGTCGGTCCCGGTGGGCTGAGCCTGTCCGGCGGGGAGCGTCAGCGCGTCGCCATCGCCCGAGCCTTCGTCAAGGACGCCCCGATCCTCCTGCTCGATGAGATCACCTCGGCCCTGGACGGTGAGAACGAGTCCGCCATCACCGAGGTGGTGCGCGAGCTCTCCGAGGGGCGCACCGTCATCGTGGTGGCCCACCGTCTGTCCACTGTCCGTCAGGCCGACGAGGTCGTCTTCCTCGAACCGGCCGAGGCCGGTGCCCGCGTGGCCCAGTGCGGTACGCCGCAGGAGTTGGCTACCGTCCCCGGACCCTTCCGCGAGTTCATCGAGGCCTCCTCAGCCTCCTCGCGCTGGCACATCCGCCAGCGGGTGTGACCCCGGACGGAAGAGGCTGACCCCGCTGCACGCAGACCGATGCCGTTTCCATACCACTCGGTATGGAAACGGCATCATTGTGTTTGCTAGTCAAAAGCAGGAAAGTATCGTATGGTTTCGTCCATACTGAACGGTATGGATCTGTTGTTGACCTCATGCCTTCGATTCCAGACACAACGCCGAAAGGAAAGGGATCCATGGCTGACGTACTGACCATCGAGGACCTCCACAAGCACTTCGGAAGCGGTTCGCACATCGTCCAGGCCAATGCCGGGATCACCATGACGGTGGGGGCGGGCGAGGTGGTCGGCCTCCTCGGGCACAACGGCGCCGGCAAGACCACTCTGGCCAACCAGGTAGTGGGCCTGTTGCGCCCCACCTCTGGACGCATCGTGCTCGACGGCGTCGACGCCGTCGCCAACCCCGCCCTCGCCCGTCGCCTCACCAACGTCCAGGCGCAGGCCAATGTCCCCATCACGGGGCTCACTCCTCTAACGGCGATCGACCTCGTGGGGCGCATGCGAGGAGGGCGTCCGCGTCAGACGCGCAGGCGCGCCGAGGAGCTGATCGACGCCCTTGACCTGGGGGAGTGGGCGAGGACGCCGGCTCAGAAGATCTCCGGCGGCGTTGCCCGTCTGACTGCCTTCGCCATGTGCGCCGTCGTCCCCGGGCGCCTGGTCATCCTCGATGAGCCCACCAACGACGTCGACCCGGTACGCCGCCGCCTGCTGTGGGACCAGATCCGTCTCCTGGCCGAGGCCGGGTCCGCGGTCCTCCTGGTGACCCACAACGTGCGGGAGGCCGAGCGGGCAGTCGACCGGCTCGCCGTCCTGGATCACGGCCACGTCATCGCTGAGGGAACCCCTGCGGCACTCGTGGCCGGTCACGGATCGCCCTTCGTCATGGAGGTCACCCGGGTTCCCGGCCGTGAGCTCGAGCCTCCGACAGATATGAGCCTGACACGGCACGACGACGTGCGCACATCCGTGGCGGTTCCCTCTCACCTTACGACGCAGGCCGTGGAGTGGGCCGCTCACGCCCTCGAGGACGGAGTGATCGAGCGCTACGAGCTGGCACCGATCTCACTGGAGGAGGTCTACGTCGACCTCACCGGAGAAGGGGGAGATGGGCCGCGACGTCGTGCCGCGTGAAACCGGCTGAGCCCCAGCCACATCTGATGATCCGTGTCGATCCGCATCGAACCCCGCCGCTGCCGCATGGGCGGATGCGACCCCCGACCCCACAAGATCAAGGAACGAAGGAGACCCTGATGACTACTCCAACCAGTGCGAGCACCGAAACGAGCCAGGTCGGTACGACCGATCCCGGAGCGGCGCCCCAGACGACTCCGCTCCGGCGCCAGCTCGGCCTCCTCATCCAGTGGCGGTTCCGCCGCAGCCTGCCCGTGCTTCCTCTCTTCATCATCGTCCAGACGCTGCTGTCCGTTTCAATGGTCCTGGGATACGGGCTCATCGCGGGCCACCCGGGACGCGAGGCGAGCCTTCACCTGGCCGGCGGCGGCCCGGCGATCGCGCTCATCTCGCTGGGACTCATCATGACGCCCCAGTGGGTCTCCCAGTCCCGCACTGAGGGCAGCCTGGACTGGATGCGCACCCTGCCCGTCCCCAGGATCGCCTTCCTCCTGGCCGACCTGACGATCTGGACCCTTCTGGCGCTGCCCGGGCTGTTGATAGGCATCCTCGTCGCCAACGCCCGCTTCGACGTCGACCTCGCTCCGCAGTGGTGGCTGGCTCCCGGAGCCGTGCTGGTCGCCCTGACGGCCGCCTGCATCGGTTACGCCATTGCCGTTCTCCTGGCCCCGGCCCTGGCCCAGGTCCTTTCCCAGGTGCTCGCCTTCGGCATCATGTTGTTCTCGCCCGTCAGCTTCCCCGCCGACAGGCTCCCCGGCTGGGCCCAGGAGACCCACCGGTGGCTGCCCTTCGAGTCCATGGCCCAGGTGGTGCGCGCCGGTCTGTTCTCCCACGACGCCGCCATGTCCGTCCGTTCCTGGATTCTGCTGGGCGGATGGTGCCTGGTGGCCGTCGTCGGAG
Organism: Actinomyces sp. Marseille-P3109; assembly: GCF_900323545.1. NCBI lineage: Bacteria > Bacillati > Actinomycetota > Actinomycetes > Actinomycetales > Actinomycetaceae > Actinomyces > Actinomyces sp. Marseille-P3109. Next base: position 1,501,829 of record NZ_OOHN01000008.1, on the reverse strand, counting down.
CGTCATGGGCCCTGGGAAGGCGGCCCTGAGCCGGCCGAGGTCTACGGATGGTTGGGGAATAGCGGGAAAGCACGGTGGGCTGCGGAGGAAGTGCCGTGGCCCCATCCTGAGAAGCCTCATCTACAGTGGGGACATGACCGCCAGGAGCTCCGACCACGGGCAGAACAGTGACAGCGACTCCAGGGCCTCCGCCTCTGACGACATCAGGGAGGCGACGCGCGCCCTCAATGAGGCGATCAGCGCCTTCTCCCGAGCAGTGGGAGCGGCCGGTCAGGGAGCGCGCCGGAGCAGCGAGAGTGCGGTAGCAGCCTCCCTGGATCTTGCCTCCCGGAAGCTGGCCTCCGCCTCCACTGCGGTCGGTGCTACCGTCCCGGGGCGGGGCGGCGGACGTCGTCGCAGCGAGGAGACCCGGGCGCGAATCCTTGCTGCGGCCAGAGAGGTCTTCGCTGCCAAGGGCTACGAGGGGGCGTCGGTCAGTGACATCGCCTCGGCGGCTGGATTCACCAAGGGCGCCTTCTACTCCTCCTTCCCCTCCAAGGAGGCCCTGTTCCTGGAGGTCGTCACCTGTGGTGAGGAGAGCTCGGATGAGGTCGCTCAGGAGCCGGCGAGTCCCGACCGGTGGGGCGAGCAGCTTCAGGAGCTTCCCGTGGAGGATGTTGTCCTGCACCTGGAGACCTGGCTCTACGCGATTCGTCATGAGGACTCCCGGGACCGGCTGGCCGGCAGCTGGCGCCGATGGCTGAAAGAGACCTCCCTCATGGTGGCCCGTTCCCACGGACGCCGCGAGCCGAGCCAGCAGGACGAGGAGACGGCCTTCGGGCTCCTCGCGGTGAGCATCTTCGGGCGCGTGAGCGCCGCAGCCACCACCTCGCAGGAGGTCGAGCCCATCATCCAGAGACTGTCCGAGCGACTCCTTGAGAATGGTGGTGACTGACGTTCCTCCTCCGCCGAGAGCGGCATGTTTCTCGTAGGGGTACGGAAGAACGGTTGCCCTCCGTGAGGAATGCCCGGCTCGGCGGTGGGGTGCGCTCGCGGTCAGTCGATCAGCTCCCGGTAGCGGTGGACCACCAGGTCGGCGACCGCCGGATGGTCGCCGATGGGAGCGGCCACGACGTCGGCGCCCGTGGAGTGCAGGGCCCGGTGGAAACGTCCCTCCGCCAGCAGGTAGGTGGCCACGCCCACCCGCCTGGCACCCCGGGCCCGGGCCGTGCTCACCGCGTCACGGACGCTGGGGCGCGCAGCTGAGAGGTAGGCGGGCGTCACCTCGCGTCCCAGGTGCGCCCCGAGCAGGTGGGTGATGTCCTCGACCTCCTCCAGTGCCGCCCCCTGACGTGATCCGGCCGCGCCCAGGACGATGTGGTCGAGTCCTGCGAGCCCGCCCAGGGGTGCGGATGCCTCGTGGAGACGCTGCGCGACGGCCTCCACCAGGTGCTCCTCGACCCCCAGGTGCCCGGTGACCGTCCCTGAGCCGTGCCGTTCCACCGCGGCCGGTACGTCATTGAGGACGTGGTAGCCCCGGGCCAGGAAGAAGGGAAGGACCACCGGATCCACCAGCCCCTCCATCGCCGTGGCCGGATCCGGGTGCTGGAGCTCGACGTAGCCGGTGCGCACCTCCACCTCCGGCAGGATCGTGCGGACGCGCTCGGCGGTGCGCGACAGCAGGCAGGACGGCCCGGGCCGGCGCGAGCCGTGGGCGAGGAGCACCAGAGGACGTGCACTCATACCGGCTCCACCACCAGATCTGCGCGCGTGCGAGAACGGGCCGACTCGATCGACGTCGACCCGCCGGTGCCACCGGCGGTGGCCGGCTCGTCCGGTACGGCGGCCTCAGGTGCATGGTCATGCCGATGAGCGGATCGAACCTCCTCAAGCACCTGATCGGTCTCCTCCCGGACGTCCTTGGCGGCAGTCCGCGCCTTGCGCACCGCCAGGGCCAGGAAGGCCGTCCAGGCCGCCCCGAGCGCGCCGTACAACAGGACCCCGGTCCGGACTGAGGCCTCGGCCCAGGACAGCAGGACGCGCAGGTTCGTGGCCAGGATCAGCCCGCCGACGGCGGTGCCCAGCACCGCTCCGGGCAGACGGGAGACCAGCCAGGCGGCGATCGGTGCAGCCACCAGACCGCCGGCCAGCAGGGCCAGGACGATCCCCGGGCTGATGCCCGCCGTTCCCAGGCCGGTGAGGAAACCGGCCGAGGCCGCCACCGTCACCAGGAACTCCGAGGCCCCCACCGAGCCGACTACTGTGCGCGGCGCCGTGCGACCGCCAGTGAGCAGCGTCGTCGTCACCACCGGTCCCCAGCCGCCACCGCCGGTGGCGTCGACGAAACCGCCCACCAGCCCCAGGGGAACCAGGAGCCGCCTGCCGTGCGGGGAGCGCCGGTTACCAGAGCCGCGGGGCGGGCGCAGGGCGAAACGCCCCAGGACGTAGGCCCCCAGCAGGATCAGCAGGCTCGCGGTCACCGGGGTCGCCGCGCGGGTTGACAGGTGAGACAGGACCGTGGCGCCGCTGAAGGCACCCACCGCACCGGGCAGCCCCAGCCGGACCACCAGGCGGGGATCGGTGTTGCCCAGCCGCCAGTGGGAGGCCCCCGAGGCCAGGGTCGTGCCGATCTCAGCCAGGTGCACCGAGGCCGAGGCCAGTGCCGGGCTCAGTCCGGCCAGAAGCAGCAGGGAGGACGAGGTCATGCCGTACCCCATCCCGAGGGAGCCGTCGACCAGCTGAGCGGCCAGGCCGACGAGGGCGAGTAGAACAAGCTTGCGCATCAGTGACTCCAGGACGTTCGGTCTGTGTGCGCCGAGGCGGGCTAGGCGGCGGGGCTCGCCGGCCTGGTCTCCTCGACGACTCGATCAGCCCAGTGAGGACTGAGGGTGACGACGTCGCCGATGACGATGACCGCGGGGGCGGTCACGCCGTACCGGGCGGCGACGTCGGCCAGACATCGCAGCTCGGTGGTCATCACGCGCTGGTCGGGGTGGTAGCCGCGCTCGATGACCGCCGCCGGAGTGGCCGGATCGCTGCCGGCCTCCAGCAGGGAGGTCACCGAGTCCCGCAGGCGGGAGACACCCATGAGCAGGATGAGCGTATGGTCGCGGCGCTGAGGGAGGACCCCCAGGTCGGCGTGGGCCGTGATGACCGAGAAGCCGCGCGACAGACCGCGGTGGGTGACGGGGATGCCCGCCGCAGCCGGGACGGAGACGGCGCTCGTGATCCCCGGGACCACCTCGACGGCCACGCCCGCACGCTGGCAGGCGACCGCCTCCTCCCCGCCTCGCCCCAGGACGTAGGGGTCCCCGCCCTTGAGGCGGACCACTCCCTTGCCTCGACGGGCCAGGTCGACCAGGAGCGCATCGATCTGCGCCTGACTCATGACGTGCTCGCCACGTCGCTTGGAGGCGTCGATGACCTCCGTGTCCGGGTGCAGGTCCTTCAGCAGCCCGCGAGGAGCCAGTGCGTCGACGACGACCACGTCCGCCTGGTCCAGCAGCTCCAGACCACGGGCGGTGATGAGGTCGTTGCTGCCCGGGCCTCCGCCCACCAGGGCCACCCACCCCTGTCCGGATCCGGTGAAGGACTCCGGGAGGACCTCGGGCACGGGCGGCACCGGGGAAGGAACGGAAGGAGACGGAGGTGCCGGTTGCGCCGGAGCGACCTCGGTGATCTGTGCACGTGACATGACGATGCTGACCCGTCCCTCACGCCCGACCGGCCCTGGCGGGACGGTTGGGCAGTCTCACCATTCCGGCCGCCAGCGTGCCGCCCTCGTGGGCGTCGATGAGGAGGAAGGCGCCGTCGGACCGGGAGAGCGAGTAGTCGGCCAACGGCACCGGGGAGGCCAGGCGCAGCTGCACCAGGCCGATGTCGTTGAGCTCAAGGGCGTCCGCCGGCACCGTGGTCAGGTCGTCCAGGTCGAGGCGGCCCTCGATGGTGCGCACGATCGCCTGGACCGTCTGGGCGCCGTGCTTGAGCAGCACCCGTGCCCGGGGGCGCAGGGGCTCCTCGCTCAGCCAGGACACGCGGGCCTCGACCTCGGTGAGCACCTGGGGCGCGTCGCCCGCCGCGGCCAGGGTGTCGCCGCGGGCGACGTCGACGTCGTCGGCCAGACGAACCGTGACGGACTGGCCCTCACCGGCCTCCTCCAGGCTGCGTTCGCCCAGGTCGATGCCGGCCACGCGCGAGCGCCTGCCCGAGGGCAGGACCACCACGGGGTCGCCGACGTGCACCGTGCCCGAGGTGATCTGCCCGGCGTAGCCGCGGTAGTCGCGCAGCTCGGGTGTCGGTGCGGCGCCCTGGGGACGGATGACCAGCTGGACCGGGAGGCGGAAGGCTCCCTCATCGCGGGCGGTGGGCAGGGACTCCAGGAGCCCCAGCAAGGTCGGCCCCGCATAGAAGGGCGTGCTGGCGGAGGCCTCGACGATGTTGTCGCCCAGGAGCGCGGAGGTCGGCAGGACGTGGATCGCGGCCACGCCCAGCTCCGCGGCCACGGCGCGGATGTCGGCCTCGATGGCGGCGTAGACCTCGGCGGAGAAGTCCACCAGGTCGATCTTGTTGACCGCGACGATGACGTGCGGGACCCGCAGCAGGGCGGCGACCGCCAGGTGGCGGCGTGTCTGCTCCAGGACCCCGTTGCGCGCGTCCACCAGCAGCACGACGACGTCGGCCGTGGAGCAGCCGGTGACCGTGTTGCGGGTGTACTGCACGTGCCCGGGGCAGTCGGCCAGGATGAAGGAGCGCCTCGGGGTGGCGAAGTAGCGGTAGGCGACGTCGATCGTGATGCCCTGTTCCCGCTCGGCCCGCAGCCCGTCGGTCAGCAGTGCGAGGTCCGCGCTGGTCAGTCCCCGGTCCAGGCTGACCTGCTCGACGGCGGCCAGCTGGTCTCGCAGGACGGACTTGGAGTCGAACAGCAGGCGGCCCACGAGCGTGGACTTGCCGTCGTCGACGCTGCCGGCCGTGGCCAGTCGCAGCAGCGAGCCGGTGGCTGCGGCGCGCGCCTCGGCCTCGGCGGGGATATCGGTGAGGGTGGGGGTGCTCATCAGAAGTAGCCCTCCTTCTTGCGGTCCTCCATGGCCGCCTCGCTCAGGCGGTCATCGGCGCGGGTGGCTCCCCGCTCGGTCAGGGTGGAGGCGGCGACCTCCAGGACGATGTCGTGGTTGGTGGCGGCATCGGACTCGACGGCTCCCGTGCAGGACATGTCGCCCACGGTGCGGTAGCGCACGGTGCGGGTGACGACCTCCTCGCCGGTGCGCAGCGCGTTGACACCGCCGGCGGCCAGCCACATCCCATCGCGCCGGAAGACCTCGCGCTCGTGGGCGTAGTAGAGGCCGGGCAGCGCGATGTCCTCGCGCTCGATGTAGCGCCACACGTCGAGCTCGGTCCAGTTGCTCAAGGGGAAGACCCGCACGTGCTCCCCGGGACGGTGACGGGGATTGAGCAGGTTCCACAGCTCGGGGCGCTGGTTGCGCGGGTCCCACTGGCCGAACTCGTCGCGCAGGGAGACGATGCGCTCCTTGGCCCGGGCCTTCTCCTCGTCGCGGCGTCCGCCGCCGAAGACTCCGTCGAAGCCGCCCTCCTCGATGGCGTCGAGAAGCGGGATCGTCTGGAGAGGATTGCGGGTGCCGTCGGTGCGCTCGCGCAGACGGCCGTCGTCGATGTAGTCCTGGACGCGGGCCACCACGAGCCGCAGACCGAGGTCCTCGACCGTCTTGTCACGGTAGGCCAGCACCTCGGGGAAGTTGTGGCCGGTGTCCACGTGCAGGACGGGGAAGGGGATCGGAGCGGGCCAGAAGGCCTTGCGCGCCAGGTGCAGCATGACCACGGAGTCCTTGCCTCCGGAGAACAGCAGGACGGGGCGGCGGCACTCGGCGGCGATCTCCCGGATGACGAGGATGGCCTCGGCCTCCAGGACGTCAAGGATGTCCAGGGCCTCAGTGGCTGCGGGGGCCTTGGAAAGGTCGGCGAGACCGGCCGGTTCGAGGTCCGGCGCCTGAGCAGGGCCAGGGGAGGGGGCCGGGGCCGGCTGGGTGTGGGTCAGGGTGATGCTCATAGGTGGATTCCGCATTCTGTCTTGGTGAATCCGGCCCAGCGGCCGGAACGGGGATCGTCTCCGGGTTTGACTCGCGCTGTGCACGGGGCGCAGCCGATCGAGGGGTATCCGTCGTGCAGGAGAGGGTTGATGAGCACGCCGTACTGGTCGGCGTAGCCGGTCAGGTCCTCCATGGTCCAGGCGGCCAGGGGGTTGATCTTGACGATCTCGTGGGTGGCGTCCCATCCGATCAGCGGCGTACGGGTGCGGGTGGGGGCGTCCTCGCGGCGCACGCCGGTGGCCCAGGCCTCGTAGCCGCTCAGGGCCCGGGCCAGTGGCTCGACCTTGCGCAGGCGGCAGCAGGCGGCCGGGTCCCGCGACCACAGGTCCGGTCCGTAGCGCTCGTCCTGCTCGGCCACGGTCAGTTCGGGAGCCACGTCGACGACGGTGACGTCCATGGTGGCGGCGACGGCGTCGCGGGTGCCCATGGTCTCCGCGAAGTGGTACCCGGTGTCCAGGAACAGGACGTCGACGCCGGGCAGGACCCGGGAGACCACGTGAGGCAGGACGGCATCGGCCATGGAGCAGGCCACGGCGAGCGTGCCGGGGAAGTTCTGGGCCGCCCACTGGACGACGTCGAGGGCAGGGGCGTTGTCACCGAGCTCGCGCGCGCCGACCTCGGCCAGGGCGCGCAGCTCCTCCTTGGGCCGCAGCGGAGCCCGGCCTGTGCCCTGTGACTTCGATGCGGTAGGAGCGTGGTGTGGCGGGCCCAGGGGCACCTGGGTGCCCTCAGCGGTCACGGCGCTCATTGCAGGGCCTCCTCATCGGCTCGGTGCGCCCACTGGGCGAAGGTCTCCTCGGGGATGCGCTGGTCCAGGTACCGACGCACCAGGCGCTCGACGTAGTCGGTCAGGCCGGAGGCGGGAACCTTGAGTCCGCGCACCGTGCGGCCCAGGCCGGCCTCGGCGCGTCCGTCGGTGGCCAGGCCCCCGCCCAGGTGCACCTGGAAGCCGGGCATCTGCTCGCCGTCGACCGTGATGATCTGACCCTTGAGGCCGATGTCCGCGATCTGGATGCGGGCGCAGGAGTTCGGGCAGCCGTTGACGGTCAGGGTGATGCGCCGCTCGAGGTCGGTGTCCGCCAGACGCGCGTCGAGCTCGGCCGATACGCGCGCCGCCAGCTTCTTGGTCTCCACGATCGCGAACTTGCAGAACTCCAGCCCGGTGCAGGCCAGGGTCGAGCGGGTGAAGGCGCCCGGGTCCGGATCGAGCCCCAGCTCTCGCAGGCCGGCGACGGCGTCGTCGACCCTGTCGGCCGGCACGTCCAGGAGCAGAAGGTTCTGCAGCGGGGTGGTGCGCACCCGGTTGGAGCCGACCCTGCCGGCCAGGTCGGCCAGGCCCAGCAGGACGTCACCGCTCAACCGGCCGACGGGTGGCTTGGCACCCACCCAGAAGCGGCCGTCCTTCTGCTCGTGGACGCCGATGTGGTCGGAGTCCCCGCTCGGCTCCTCGGGGGCCGGCCCGTCGGGCAGGGCGCGCCCCAGGTAGTCGTCCTGGAGGACCTGGCGGAATCTCTCCGGCCCCCACTCGGCCATGAGGAACTTCAGCCGGGCCTTGTTGCGCAGGCGACGGTAGCCGTAGTCGCGGAAGATGCGGATGACGCCGTACCAGACGTCGAGGGCGTCCTCCGGCGTGACGAAGGCCCCCAGCCGCTGGCCCAGACGTGGGGCGGTGGACAGGGCGCCGGCCACCCACAGGTCGTAGCCGGGACCGAGCTCGGGGTGGTTGACGCCGACGAAGGAGATGTCGTTGATCTCGTGGAGGATGTCGAGGCTGGGGGAGCCGGTGATGGCCGTCTTGAACTTGCGGGGCAGGTTGGCCAGCTCGGGGTCGCCCAGGTAGGTGTCCTTGATGGCCCGGGCCAGTGGGGTCGGATCGATGACCTCGTCCTTGGCGATGCCGGCCACCGGGGAGACCAGGAACCCCCGGGGCGTGTCCCCGCAGCCCTCGATCGTGGTCAGACCCACCGACTCCAGGCGCTGCCACAGCTCGGGCACGCTGCCGATCTCCACCCAGTGGAGCTGGATGTTCTGGCGATCGGTGATGTCGGCGGTGCCGCGGGCGAAGTCGTTGGAGACCGAGCCCAGTACCCGCAGCTGCTCGCGGCTCAGACTCCCACCGTCCAGACGCACCCGCTGCAGGAAGTAGCGGTCGGACAGCTCGGAGGCGTCCAGCTGTGCCGTACGGCCGCCGTCAATGCCCTGCTTGCGCTGGGTGTACAGACCCCACCAGCGGAAACGGCCGTTGAGGTCGTCGGGTGCGATGGTCTCGTAGCCGCCGGGGCCGTAGATGTTGACGATCCGGTCGCGCACCGCCAGCGGGGACCCGTCCTGCTTGAAGGCCTCGTTGTCATTGAGCGGCGTGCGCCCGTCGAGGGCCCACTGGCCGTTCGACCGGGCCTTGCGCGGCGGGCGCACGGTGCGGACAGGTGGCGTGACGGTGGTGGTCATTGCTCCTCCATGACGGTGGCGTGTCATTGGCACATGAGGAGCGTCCGGGGCCGGCCTGGTGCGCTGCTGCGTGCAGAGCCTGCAGAGCCGTTCGGTTGGCGTCAGCCGTCTCAACGGGGCCTTCCGGACGCTTCATTGCGCCGGATACCTCGTTGCGGGGGTTGAAGTCCCCGTGGTGTCAGGCGCTGGTCAGGCCCGACAACACATGACCGCGTGGGCACGCAGAATGTCAGCGGGATAAGCACCGCTGAGAAGAACTGCGTGAGAGAAGGTCATGGCCGAAACAATAGCGACGGGTTTATCTGACAGCAAGCAAGAATGATATGTGCTTCCGGTCACGACGCCGTTGCCGAGAGCGATCTTTTCGCATAGAGGTGCGGAAAAACGGTGGCTCCATGCGAGACGTGTCCCCGTCGGCGCGCGGGAGTGGGGTGGGACCTGCTGGCCCGTGCTCGCGGCTACGCGCCCAGCTGGCGGTCGCGCTCGACGATGGCCTCGAAGGCGCGCACGACGGCGTCGGAGAAACCGGCCCGCTCCAGGGCCACCATCCCGGCCACCGACGTGCCGCCGGGGGAGCAGACCGCGTCGATGAGGTCGGCCGGCGTGCGGCCGTGCCCGCCCTCGGCAGTGCGCTGGGCCTCGGTCTGCACGGTGCGGGCGGTCCCCAGCACCGCCTGGGCCACGATCTGGACGGCGAGGGCCTTGGGGATTCCTCCCATGACGCCGGCGCGCGCCAGGGCATCGACGAAGGCGCACACCAGGGCGGGGGAGGAGCCCGCCAGGCCGATGAAGGCGGAGAAGTCCTTCTCCTCCAGGATGACGGTGCGCCCGATCGCCTCCATGAGGGTGCGCACTGTCTCCAGGTCACGGGCGCTCGCGTTGCGTCCCGGCGCCAGCGCCGTCATGGACTCGCCCACGGCCGCCGCCATATTCGGCATCGTGCGCACGACGCGGGTGCCCTCGGGCAGCATCGACTCCAGGCGCTCGAGCGTCAGGCCGGCCGCGATGGAGACCACCAGGGGCTCGCTGCGGCCGATGGCCTCGGACAGCCGGTTCAGGACGGTGGGGATGACATAGGGCTTGAGCCCGAGGATGAGGATGTCGCTGCGCGAGACCAGGTCGGCGGCGTCGGGCACGTGGACGGCCCCGACCTGGCCGGCCAGGCGCTCGGCGGAGCCGTGCTTGCTGGTGAGCAGGAGGTGCCCGGCCGGTGTTCCCGCGGCCACCGCCCCTCGCACGATCGCGCTGACCATGTTGCCGGCACCGATGAAACCGATCCGCATGAGGGCCTCCTGCTCGTCTGTGACGTGAGACCAACACGGTACCGCGCCGGTGCGCCGGGAGGAGCGACTTCCGGAGAGTCGGTCGGTTCGTGGCGCACTGCCGGCACCCGCGACCGCCCGACCGGCCTCAGAGGACCATGGCGGCGATCCAGCCGGCGATGAGCAAGGGGATGTTGAAGTGCAGGAAGGTCGGGATGACCGAGTCGCGCATGTGGTCGTGCTGTCCGTCGGCGTTGAGACCCGCCGTGGGGCCCAGTGTGGAGTCCGACGCCGGTGAGCCGGCGTCGCCCAGCGCCCCGGCGGTCCCGATGAGGGAGACCGTCGCCACCGGTGAGAAGCCCAGGGACAGGCACAGGGGCACGTAGATCGCCGAGATGATCGGCAGGGTGGAGAAGGACGAGCCGATCCCCATCGTCACGATGAGGCCCACGAGCAGCATGACGAAGGCGGCCGCGGGCTTGGAGCCGGCGAACAGGGAGGTCGCCGACTTCACCAGCGGCTCGATCTGCTTGGTCTCCTTGAGGACATTGGCGAAGCCCTGCGCCGTGATCATGATGAGCCCGATGAGGGCCATCATCCGCATGCCGCCGGTGAAGACGTCGTCGGCCTCGGCGATGGCGACGACACGGGTGGCCATGAACAGCAGCAGGCCCAGGAGCGCCCCGACCAGGAGCGGATCGGCCTTGGACTCCATCCAGGTCAGGGAGGTCTGGACCGCGAAGCAGGCGACGACGGCGACCAGTGCGATCGCCACCTTGCGGCGGTCGATCTCGGCGGGACCGGAGATCTCCTCTCCCGAGTCGGAGTCGGCGCCGGTGTCGATCCGGTAGGCACGGGGTTTGCGGTAGGTGACGAACACGGCGATGAGCAGACCCGCGATCATGCCCAGCGCGGGGATACCCATGGCGTGAGTGGGCGAGATGTGGGAGACGTCCAGGCCCGCGTCCTTGATGTTGGCGTAGAGGATGTCGTGGAGGAAGACCCGCCCGAAGCCCAGCGGCAGAAACATGTAGGTGGTCACCAGGCCGAAGGTGATCGTGCAGGCCACCGCTCTGCGGTCCAGCTGCAGGCGGCTCATGACGATGAGCAGCGGCGGGACCACCAGCGGGATGAAGGCGATGTGGACCGGGATGAGGTTCTGGCTCATGATCGCCATGGCCGTCAGTCCGCCCAGCACCATCATGGTCGTCATGCGCACGGCTCGCTGGGAGGTGGAACCGTCCTCGGTCTCGATCCTGGCGATAAGCCAGTTCGCCAGCAGCTGGGGCAGGCCCGAGTGCGCCACAGCCATGGCGAAGGCCCCCAGCAGGGCGTAGGACAGGGCGATCTTGGCGCCGTCGGCCAGACCGTCCTGGAAGGCCACCATCGTCTCGCTGATTCCCAGGCCGGCGGTCAGTCCGCCCACGAGCGCGCCGACGAACAGCGAGAGCACCACATGGACGCGCAGTGTCGCCAGGACGAGCATGACCAGGACTGCGAGGATGACGGCGTTCACGGGGAGGCCTTCCGATGGGGTACCGGGTTGTGCGGTTCGGCCGGAGCCTGGCGGGCCCCACCGAACCGGGGCCGATTGTGCCAGGCCGGCGTGACGGGGACGTATCGTGGAGCAATGAGCGAGAACCACCACGACCTCACCAACAGCCTCCCGTCTGCCCGCCGCGCCCTGGTCACCGGGGCCTCGACCGGCATCGGCGCCGCCACCGTCCGGCTGCTGCGCTCCCACGGCTGGCAGGTGGTCGCCACGGCGCGGCGGGCGGAACGCCTCCAGGCCCTGGCCGCGGAGACCGGCTGCACCTGGGTGGCCGCAGACCTCCAGGAACCCGGCGACGTCGAGCGCCTGGCCCGCGAAGTGCTCGACGCCGGCCCGGTCGACGCGGTCGTCAACAACGCCGGCGGTGCGCTGGGAGTCGACCCGGTCGCCGAGGGCAAGGCCGAGGAGTGGGCCACCATGTACGAGCGCAACGTCCTCGCGGCCCTGCGCGTGAGCCAGGCCTTCCTGCCCGGCATGCGCGAGCAGGGCGGGGACCTGGTGTTCCTCACCTCCACGGCCGCCCATGACACCTACCCCGGGGGAGGCGGCTACGTGGCCGCCAAGCACGCCGAGCGGATCATCGCGAACACCCTGCGCCTGGAGCTGGTGGGTGAGCCGGTGCGCGTCATCGAGATCGCCCCGGGCATGGTGGCCACCGAGGAGTTCTCCCTCAACCGTCTCCATGGGGACGCCGATGCGGCCGCGAAGGTCTATGCCGGCGTCGCCGAGCCTCTGAGCGCCGACGACGTCGCCGCCTGCATCGCCTGGACGCTGGAGCTGCCCGCCCACGTCAACATCGACTCCATGGTGGTGCGGCCGCGGGCCCAGGCCTCCAACACGCTCGTCTCCCGCGATCTGTGAGGGAGCCTCGTGAGATGCGCGGGCAGCTCGGTGGCGTGCCGTGGCCGAGCGCCGCTGGATGGGCCGGTCCTCCCGGTCATAGGTTGCCCACAGGTCTGACCTGCCGCGGGCACAGAGCCGGTCCCTAACGTCTGCGCCAGCCCCGGCTGGGCCGGGAACCAGACTGAAAGGACATCCATGAGCAAGCACGTCTCCTCCAGTGGTGACGACACCTCAGCGTCCCGGCGCGACGCCGTCACAGAGAGCTTCTCCACCCAGGGCGGCACCGACGACGGCACGCGGGCTCTCCCGCAGAGCTCGACCGGCGGCGGCGTCGCAGAAGGTGCCACGAAGGATGTCACCAAGGATCCCGCGACAGCCCCCGTGCCGGACGCGGACCAGGATGGTGGGCGCAACGGCGCCGCTTCCGGATCACGTGAGGAGGCTTCCGCGGATCGTGCTGATCATGCCGCCGCGAACGCGCCGGCCAGCGCGGTTCGCGCCGCCGTCGCCGGCAACTCCACCTCCGACACGCGACTGGAGCGGTCATGGGCCACGCCGGGCGCTCAGAACGCTGCGACCATCGGCGTCGGCGGCTCTGTCTCCGACGCCGCCAAGAAGGCGCGCGCCAAGGCTCGCAAGCCCTGGTACCGCCGTCGCGTCGTTGTGGCGGCTGCCGGGGTGGCGCTGCTGGCTGGGACCTTCGCGGCCGGCTGGGGCACCAATGAGCTGCTCGGCCACGACAGTGACGCCCGTGGTAGTCACGCCCAGCAGGATCCCGGCAACGGCCAGGGCGGTCCCGGCGGGCAAGGAGGCCCCGGAGGCCAGGGCGGTCCCGGCGGACAGATGCCCGGCGGTGGTCCCGGTGGGGGCCAGGGAGGCCCCGGTGGTCAGGGCGGTCCGGGAGGAGGCTCCGGTGGAGCCGGCCGGACCACTCCCAACGGGGACGCGCCTGGCGGCTCCGGATCAGGCGAGGACGGCCAGCAGGGAGACTCCGGCTCCTCCGGCGTCCTCCAGCAGCAGGACGCCACCCCGAGCTCAGACAGCTGACGGCGCCACCATCTAGATCAACATTTTCTTCAGAGACGACGCGTATCCGTGTCGTCTCTGAAGTTCTTGTTGAGCTCTGCAGAATCGGTTACGGTCGCTGGCACGTCCCGCACCGCTGACCCTGATGACACGGAAGGGAGCACCCCGATGACTGACGCACCCCCTCGCATGGCTCTGGGCACCATGCACTTCGGAACCCGCCTGCCCGCCGCCCAGTCCCGGGAGATCCTCGACGCCTACCTGGATCTTGGCGGCCAGTGGATCGATACCGCGAACTGCTACGCGTTCTGGGGCTCCGAGACCGGTCTCGGCGGCCAGAGCGAGACCGTGATCGGCCAGTGGCTCGTTGATCGTGGCGTGCGCGATCAGGTGAGGATCAGCACCAAGGTCGGTGCGGAGCCCACCCGTCCCCATGGTTTCCCGGACGCGGTGGAAGGCCTGGGGAAGGACGTCGTCCTCCGTGCCATCCGAGACAGCCTGCAACGGTTGCAGACGGAGCGCGTCGATCTGTACTGGGCCCACATGGAGGATCGAGAACAGTCGGTCTCGGATGTCGCCGAGACCTTCGGTGAGCTGGTGGCTCAAGGACTGACCACACGGATCGGCTTGTCGAATCATCCGGCCTGGTACGCCGCCGCGGCCAACGTGTATGCCCAGCAGCGGGGATCGACCCGCTTCACCGCTCTCCAGCTACGGGAGTCCTATCTTCACCCCAGGCCCGACGTCCCTGTTGAGGGCGAGGATCATCCTCACGGGATGATGACGATCGAGAGCAAGGACCTCGCCGAACGTTGCGGGCTGGACCTGTGGGCCTACACGCCGCTGCTCACCGGCGCCTACGAGCACCCGGAGCGCCCGCTCCCCGAGGCCTACAGGCATCCGGGGACTGACAACCGGCTGACGGCGCTGCGCAGGTGGTCGGACAGTCTGGCCATGAAGCCGAGCCAGATCGTCCTGGCCCTCCTCAACGCCCAGCAGCCGGCGATCACCCCCATTGTGGGGGTCAGCAGCGTCGCCCAGCTGACCGAGGCGGTTGAGGCCACCCGCCACCCCCTCCCCGAGGAGGCCCTCGAGGAGCTCAACGCAGTCGGCTAGATCGGGTGGGACCGAGCGGATCACTGCCCGGCAACGGGCGTCTATTCCACCGCCGGGTGTGGGCAGGACGACGTCGCTGAGGCGGGTCGCGAACTGGCCCCGGTGGTGCACCGCCCACTACACTCCCCGGAGCAAAGGCACAGACCCGGCCATCACCGGTGAGCCTCCGGAAGAACCGGGCCACCTCGGCGCACCACGCCGTCGTCGGTCCTCAGTAGAACCGGACGGGACAGCCCGTCACAGCTGGAAACGAAGCGGTCGTGCAGGCCGGCCCCCCAGGGCTCCATGCACGGCAAGCGAGGTGGTACCGCGGTGCGGCACCAGTCGGGGAAGCATCCCCGGCCGGGAGCCGACGTCGTCCTCGTCAGGCCCCGGGCACCCGCCCGAGGCGGCAGGAACGAGTGAGACGAGAGCACACCGCGATGGTTGAGAAGATGGCCGAGAGCCCCGTCCCCGCCGGTAACCGCAGCAGCGAGCCGACCGGCGCCGCCTTCTACCCCCTGCACCGGCCGGGGGAGCAGATCGACCCCTCGCCCTCCTTCCCCGCCATCGAGGAGGAGGTCCTGGCCTACTGGAAGGCCGACGGCACCTTCCAGGCCTCCATCGACAACCGCAATGAGCCCTGCGACGAGTTCGTCTTCTACGACGGCCCGCCCTTCGCCAACGGCCTGCCCCACTACGGCCACCTGCTGACCGGCTACGTCAAGGACGCCGTCGGGCGCTACCAGACCCAGCGCGGCAAGCGCGTCGAGCGCCGCTTCGGCTGGGACACCCACGGCCTGCCCGCCGAGCTCGAGGCCCAGCGCCTGCTCGGCATCGACGACGTCACCGAGATCACCCGCCCCGGCGGCATCGGCATCGAGAAGTTCAACGAGGAGTGCCGTACCTCCGTCCTGCGCTACACCAAGGAGTGGGAGGACTACGTCACCCGCCAGGCGCGCTGGGTCGACTTCGACAACGACTACAAGACCCTCGACCCCGACTACATGGAGTCGGTCCTGTGGGCCTTCAAGCAGCTGTGGGACAAGGGACTGGCCTACCAGGGCTACCGCGTCCTGCCCTACTGCTGGCACGACCGCACTCCCTTGAGCAACCACGAGCTCAAGATGGACGACGACGTCTACCAGGACCGACAGGACAACACGGTCACGGTGGGCCTGCGCCTGGAGGAACCGCTGCGCCAGGGCGCCGAGCGCCCCGAGCTGGTCCTCATCTGGACCACTACGCCCTGGACCCTGCCCTCCAACCTGGCTATCGCCGTGGGCCCCGACGTCGAGTACGTGACCGTCCACGTCGATGAGGACCTCGACTCGCCGGTTGCCGGCCAGGACGTCGTCATGGCGCGTGACCTCCTGGGCTCCTACGCCCGCGAGCTCGGCGAGGACCCGCAGGTGCTGGCCACCTGCACCGGGGCCGACCTGGTGGGGCGGCGCTACCACCCGATCTTCGACTACTTTGATGACGCCGCCCACCGGGCCGAGGGCGCGGCGCCCGGGCCGAATGCCTGGACGATCATCGCCGCCGACTTCGTGACCACCTCCGACGGAACCGGAATGGTCCACATGGCCTCGGCCTTCGGTGAGGACGACATGATCGCCTGCACCGAGGCCGGCATCGAGACCGTCGTCCCCGTCGACGACGGCGGCTGCCTGACCGAGGAGGTGCGCGACTACACCGGGCTGCAGGTCTTCGACGCCAACAAGCACATCGTCGCCGACCTGCGCGACGGCACCGGTCCGCTGGCCCGCCGCGACGAGACCCGGCGCGCAGTCCTGGTGCGCCAGGCGTCCTATGTGCACTCCTACCCGCACTGCTGGCGCTGCCGCAAGCCGCTCATCTACAAGGCGGTCTCCTCCTGGTTCGTGCGGGTCTCGGCGATCCGCGACCGCATGGTCGAGCTCAACCAGGACATCGACTGGTACCCCGGCCACATCAAGGACGGCATCTTCGGCAAGTGGCTGGCGGGCGCCCGCGACTGGTCGATCTCCCGCAACCGCTTCTGGGGCGCCCCCATCCCGGTGTGGGTCAGCGACAACCCCGACTACCCGCGCACCGACGTCTACGGCTCCTACGCCGAGCTCGAGCGCGACTTCGGCGTCGAGGTCAAGGATCTGCACCGGCCCTTCATCGACACCCTCGTGCGGCCCAACCCCGACGACCCCACGGGCAAGTCCATGATGCGCCGCATCCCCGACGTCCTGGACTGCTGGTTCGAGTCCGGTTCGATGCCCTTCGCCCAGGTGCACTATCCGTTCGAGAACGTCGAGTGGTTCGAGTCGCACTACCCGGGCGACTTCATCGTGGAGTACATCGGCCAGACCCGCGGCTGGTTCTACACCCTCCACGTCCTGGCCACCGCCCTGTTCGACCGGCCCGCCTTCACCTCCTGCGTGTCCCACGGCATCCTCCTGGGCAACGACGGGGCGAAGATGAGCAAGTCGCTGCGCAACTACCCGGACGTCTCCATGGTCTTCGACCGCGACGGGGCCGACGCCATGCGCTGGCTCCTGCTCTCGGCGCCGGTCATGCGCGGTGGCAACCTCGTTGTCACCGACAAGGCCGTCCGTGACGCGGTGCGCCAGGTGGTGCTGCCGCTGTGGAACACCTGGTACTTCTTCTCCCTCTACGCGGGCCAGGTGGACGGCGGCGGCTATGTCACCGACGGCGTCGACCTCGACGATGCGAGCCTGTTCGCCAAGCGGGGCGGCCTGCACGTCATGGACCGTTACGTCCTGGGCCGCACCAAGGACCTGGCCGAGACGGTGGCCGCTCAGATGGACGGCTACGACATCGCCGGAGCCTGCGCCACGATCCGCGACTTCCTCGACGTGCTCACCAACTGGTACCTGCGCACCTCGCGTCAGCGCTTCACCGACGGCGACAAGACCGCCTTCGACGCCCTGGCCACGGTTCTGCGCGTGCTCACCGAGGTCATGGCGCCGCTGGCGCCGCTGGTGAGCGAGGAGATCTGGCGGGGGCTGACCGGTGAGCGCTCCGTGCACCTGACCGACTGGCCGGTGCTGCCGGCCCACGTCGCCAACGCCGAGCTGGTGACCGCCATGGACGAGGCCCGTGCGGCGGTCTCGGCGGCCCTGAGCCTGCGCAAGGCCGAGAAGCTGCGCGTGCGCCAGCCGCTGCGCAGCCTGACCATCGCCACGGCCGACCCGGCGGGGCTGGCCCCCTTCCGCGAGCTCGTGGCCGAGGAGGTCAACGTCAAGGAGGTCCGGCTCCTGGACGCCGAGTCCGCCGGCTACGAGGCCCGGACGGACCTGAGCCTCAACCCGCGCGCCTTCAGCCCCGAGGTCCGCAAGCTCACCTCCAAGCTCTTCGCCGCCGTCAAGGCGGGGGAGTGGGAGCTCACCGAGGACGGGGACGTGCGCTTCGACGACGTGCTACTCGACGGTGCCCCCGTGGTCCTGGAGGCGGAGGACAGCGCCTTCACGCTGACCACCCGCATCGAGGTCGACGACGACTCCCTGGCCGCCACCATGCTGCCCTCGGGAGCCTTCGTGGTCCTGGATACCGCCCTCGACGACGCCCTGGAGGCCGAGGGGTGGGCCCGCGACCTGGTGCGTCTGGTTCAGGACGAGCGCAAGGCCGCCGGCCTGCACGTGGGAGACCGCATCCGTCTGGAGCTGACCGTCCCCGAGGACAAGGGCGCCTGGACCGGTGCCCACCTGGACCTCATCAAGCGGGAGGTCGGCTGCGTGGACGCCTCCGTTGTGGCGGTCCCGGGTGCCAAGGAGCCCACCGCCACGGTCAAGAAGGTCACCGAGAAGGCCGCGGAGACGGCCGAGGCCTGATCGGGGCTCGAACCTGACTACGAGTGGGGCTGGCAGCCCGAGCGAATCGGGCTGCCAGCCCCACTCGCGCGTCTAGTCACCAGAATTCTTGATGTGCATCGAAATACGTCGCCAGAGACAGTGCGGCAGAAAATTAACCGTACCGGTTAAAGTCGCTTCATCGATCGCCCACCGAGGGTCTTGAGTATCAGATATTCCCCTGCGTCGCAGTTTTTATGACGAGTGGTGTGCATGCTACTATCATCCGTGGAAACTCGGCCCCCGGTGCTCCTTTGGTTGAATGATCCGAGTGTGTTAGGGGTAGGCTGTCACTACTGTGCGGCAGCACGCGGTTTCCGCTGAAACACTCCAAATTCCCCTGCGGACGAACCTCAGTGTCGAGGTCCATTCGGCTTCACCCTCCAACGAAGGAGATCCCTGTGACGCTCTCGGCGCAAGTCCGATCCGTATGGGCCAAATTCGGCTACGACCCTGAGAGTCATCATTGGCTGCCGCTCTGGCTGCACCTACTCGACGCCGCGGCGGTGGCCGAGCACCTCGCCAGACACTGGCTGGCACCTACCACTCGTGAGCTCATCGAGCGCGAGTTCGCGGGCTCCGAGTCTGGGCTGACCTCGGTGGAGGAGTTCTGCCTGCTCGCCTCTTGGATCGCCGGTGTCCACGACATTGGCAAGTGCACCCCGGCCTTCTCCGTCCAGGCCCCGGGCCTCGACGACCGCATGAAGGAGGTGGGGCTGCTCCACGAGCCGGTTGATCGACTCGAGCGGCGCAAGGTTCCGCATGCCCTGGCGGGGCACGTGATCCTGGAGAGCTGGCTCATGGGCGAGCACGGTTGGGACTATGAACCGGCAGTGGCCCTGGCCTCGGTTGTCGGAGCTCACCACGGCATTCCGCCTACGACGGCGGCTATCACCACCGACTACTACGGGCATGAGCACCTCCTCGGTGAGGATGAGGCGTGGAGCGCGACCCGCCACGAGCTCCTCGAACTCGTGACACGACGCACCGGTGCCGCGGCTCTTCTCCCTCGCTGGGCGCGTCACCGATGGTCCCAGCCTTTCCTCGTGGAGCTCTCGGGGCTGCTCATCGTCTCGGACTGGATCGCCTCGACCGAAGCCTATTTCCCGCTGCTGTCCCTCGAGGACGATGGTGCGCGCCTGCTCGCGCCCGATGCCCATGCCCTTCGTGCGGCCACCGGTCTGTCGCGTCTGGAGATCCCCGCGCCATGGCGTCCCCGCGACGAGGGCTCCGCCCCCGACTGTATGCTCACCAGCCGTTTCAACCTGCCCGACGGTGCCCGCGCCACCGACGTCCAGGTGTGCACACTGCAGGCTGCCCGCACCATGGACCTGCCGGGAATGCTCATCGTCCAGGAGTCCACGGGAGGAGGGAAGACCGAGGCGGCTTTCATGGCCGCCGAGGTGCTCGCCGCCCGCACTCGCCGCTCCGGAATCCTCTTCGCCCTACCCACCCAGGCGACGACGGACGCCATGTTCTCCCGCGAGCTCGACTGGCTGGGGAACATTGAGGAGGCCTACGCCGACGAGGGGGCGCCGTCGGAGTTCGCCGCTCAGCTCCTGCACGGACGGTCTCGACTCAACAAGGAGGCGCAGCTTCTGCGACGCCGCGGTTACGAGATCCGCGACCGGCTCCTTGGATCGCTTGACGACTCGACCGGCGAGACCCCACGCCCTATCGGGATCGGATGGGATGAGGAAGAGGCTCGAACGGGCCGTGCCGCAGACTCCGAGGATGGCCGCAGAGCCGACCTGGCGATCCTGGCCTGGTTCAGCGGGCGCAAGAAGTCGATGCTGTCGGACTTCGTCGTCACCACCGTGGACCACCTGCTGTTCGGGGCAATGCGTTCCCCGCACCTGGCCATGCGACACCTGGGACTGTC
This sequence comes from Actinomyces sp. Marseille-P3109, assembly GCF_900323545.1. NCBI lineage: Bacteria > Bacillati > Actinomycetota > Actinomycetes > Actinomycetales > Actinomycetaceae > Actinomyces > Actinomyces sp. Marseille-P3109. The sequence goes on along the minus strand of NZ_OOHN01000008.1, from coordinate 1,481,799 downwards.
CCGCAAGGTCGTCATTGTCGACGAGGTGCACTCCTACTCCACGTACATGAACGTCTACCTGGACCGGGTCCTGACCTGGCTCGCAGCCTACGGGGTGCCGGTGGTGCTCCTGTCGGCCACACTGTCCGAGGCCCGATGCTCCGCCATGGTCGACGCCTACCGACGGGGCCTGCGCCTGGCAGCGGGTAAGCGCGTCCGCCGGCGTCCCTCCCCGGACAACGTACACACTCCCTTCCCCTGCCTGGTCGCTGCTGGTGAGGATCGCACCGAGATCGTCCCGACCGCGTCGGGACGACGCAGCACAGTCCGGATCAGACGGCTCACGAAGGATGCTCTGACCCCGCTCTTGGAGGAGGCCCTCGTCGACGGCGGCTGCGCGCTAGTGGTCCGCAATACGGTACGGCGCGCCCAGGAGACCTATGAGCGGCTGCGCGAGCACTTCGGCGAGGACGTCAGTCTCAACCATGCCCGGTTCACGATCGGCGACCGGCTCGCCAAGGACAAGGATCTTCTCAACCGCTTCGGTCCTCCGCGCAAGGCTGGAAAGCGCCCGTGCAGAGCCATCGTCGTCGCCACCCAGGTCGTCGAGCAGTCCCTCGACGTAGACTTCGATCTGCTCGTCACCGACCTCGCTCCCATCGACCTGGTCCTCCAGCGCATGGGACGCCTGCACCGTCACCAGCGGCGACGACCGCCCCTACTTGCCGAGCCCGTCTGCTACATCGACTGGCTGCCGTCGACATCGTCCCCCGAGCCCTCGTTGGAACCGGGGGCCAAGGCGATTTACGGCGAGCAGGACATGCTCATGAGCGCGGCCGCACTGAACCGGGTGGTCGACGGCCCCGGCGTCGTCACGGTTCCCGACGATGTCCACGACCTCATCGAGGCCGTCTACGGTCCCGATGCCCCAGTACCGCCGTCGTGGAGGGAAGCTGTTGACCGAGCTCGAGAGAAATACGCGACGAGCAACCGTGCGAAACATGAGGCCGCTCAGGGATTCCTTCTGAATGAGCCCGAGCGGAGAGGGAAGAGTGCCTCCCTGATCGACTGGCTGCACGTGACGGCCTCCGACAACGAGGAGAGGGGACGCGCCCAGGTCCGCGACGGCGAGGACTCCCTGGAGGTCATCCTCCTGGACCTGTGCCGGGTAGGCGGCCAGGAGGAGCTGCGCACCCTGCCATCCGCACCGGAGGCTCCAGGAGCCATGATCCCCACAGACCGTGCCCCGGACAAGAAGATCGCCCGCGCCATGGCCCTGTCCGCCGTGAGGTTGCCTCCGCGCCTGAGCAATCCGCGCCGGATCGACGAGGTTATCGATGAGCTGGAGAAATGCGTCGTACCCGCTTGGCAGGATGATCCGCAGCTCCGAGGACAGTTGTTCCTTCTTCTGGAGGAGGGCCGGGCGCAGCTGGCCGACACCGTACTCGAGTACTCCCCATCCACCGGACTCAAGGAGGTCCAATCAGAATGACGCAGCGTTTCAATCTTCTCGACGAGTCCTGGATCCGGGTAACCAGGCTCGACGGCACGCCCGATGAGGTCTCCCTCCTCACCCTGTTCCGGGAGGCGACGGACATCACTGGGATCCATGGCGAGATCGCCAGCCAGGACGTGGCCATCCTGCGCCTGCTGCTGGCCATCTGCCACCGCGCCATGGATGGGCCGGAGGACCTGGACACCTGGAGGGAGTACTGGGAGGAGCCCGAGCGCCTGGGGCGGGACGCCAGTGCCTACCTGGAGCGTTACCGGGAGCGCTTTGACCTGCGCGACCCGGACCGTCCCTTCTTCCAGGTTGCGGGTATCCACGCGGCATCAGGCAAGACTTCGGGGCTGGAGTCCCTCATCGTGGACGTCCCCAACGGCAATCCCTTCTTCACGACCCGTATGGCTCAAGGATTGGAGTCCATCAGCTGGGCGGAGGCGGCCAGATGGCTGGTGCACGTTCATGCCTTCGACCCGTCCGGTATCCGCACCGGAGCCGTCGGAGACCCTTTGGTCAAGGGAGGAAAGGGGTACCCAATCGGCCCTGGGTGGACAGGGCAGATCGGCACCGTGACCGTGACGGGCGAAAGCCTGGAGCGGACGCTGCTCCTCAATACCGCCGTCTGCGAGAACCTCCCTGATCTGGTTGACGTCGATCCGGAGCAGGATCTTGCTCCGTGGGAGCACGAGAATGAAGGTCCGGCGGGTTCCCACGACCTGGAACCTACGGGACCTGTTTCCTGCTATACGTGGCAGACGCGCCGCGTGTTGCTGCACGGTGATGATGCGGGAGTCACCGGTCTTTTCCTCGGCAACGGAGATAAGGCAACACCTCAGAACCGGTATCTGGTGGAACCGATGACCGCATGGCGCTACTCCGAGCCTCAGACCAAGAAGTTCAAAACGCCCGTCTACATGCCGCGCAAGTTGCCGACAGACCGGGCATTTTGGCGGGGGCTGTCAACCGTTGTGGCTCAGTTGAGTCCGAAGGTCACGGTTAAAGGTGCAAGTGCAGTGACGCGATACCGCTCTCCCGGTGTCGTCTCCTTCTATCAGGAGCTCATGCGCCGCAGAATCGTGCCTGTAGGCGGCCTCGTTCCTTTACGCGCCGTCGGCATCGAGTACGGAGCCCAGGAGGCGGTCGTCACCGAGCTCGTTGACGACGTCCTCCCCCTGCCCGCTGGCCTACTCAACCCCGAGAACACGAGACTGCTCGCCGTTGTGCGCGATGCCATGGAGGAGACGGAGCAGGTCGCCTCCGCACTGCGGAACCTGGCCGGGAACCTGGACCGCGCTCGCGGTGGGAGCCCGGATACGGCGTCGGCTGCGCGTGAGCACGCCGGCGCCGCCTTCTACCAGGTCATTGATGAGCGTTTCCCCCGATGGCTCGCCTCCCTGGACGAAGCGGACCCGATCAGGGCTCGCGACCAGTGGCGCAGGCTGCTGCGCTCCGAGGCATGGGGACAGCAGGAAGCGCTGGCATCCGCCGTGCCTGATACCGCCTTCGCCGGGCGTGGAGAGGGAAAGGGGCGGATGGACGTCGGCAAGGCGTTGTTCTTCTTCCGCCGTGCTCTGAACGTGGCCGTACCAGCACCTGCACAGCAAGACAGCAGCGCTGAGAACAATAAGAATGAAGAAAGGACACCGGCATGACTGTGTCGGATACCAATACACACGCCAACCTTGCAGAAGCAGTACTGCCCGGAGCGCACCAGCGGCCTTACCGCCCGCGGCTGGAGGAGAATGCCGGCCGCCTCGTCGACCAGCGCATTGGCGGAACGAAGAGGCAGGAGGGCCTGCAAGCCCGCTATCGGCGCAATGAGGCTCGAGCAGGCGGTGAGTTGGCCGCTCTGCGCAAGGGCGCGAACAGGCCGCCCGGAGAGCTCCCCGAGATCTGGGAGCTCACGAGCGTCCACGTTCCCGACTATGCGGGTGACGCCCCTACGTGGGAGGAGACCGCCGTCCATACCGCCATGACGCTCTATGCCGTGCACCAGCAGTCACGGACCGAACCCATGTTCGTGCCCGGAAGAGGGCTCGGCCATGCCGCCCGCAGCCTGATCGGTCCACCGGATGACGAGAACCCTTCGGCCCGGGCGCGCTTCAACGCCCTGGTCACCTCGACGACCGTCACCGAGCTGCGCCACCACCTGCGGGGCTTCATCTCGCTGCTCCGAGCCCGGAGCATCACCTTGGATCACGCCATGCTCGCAGACGACATCCTTCACTTCCAGCAACCGGGCGGAGCCAGAAAGGTTCGCCTGACCTGGTCACGGGAGTACCAGTTCCTATCTGCCGAATCCCCAGCCTCTTCCGACGATGCCACCCCGGCATCTGCAACCAACTCAACGATAACCGCGCCAACCCCGGAGAACTGACAATGAGCACCTACATCGATATTCACATCATCCAGAACCTTCCGCCCTCCTGCGTTAACCGAGACGACTCGGGCTCACCCAAATCTGCTGTTTACGGAGGCGTCCGCCGTCTGCGGGTCTCCAGCCAGTCCTGGAAACGAGCAACGCGTCTGTACTTCAATGATCTGCTGGACGCCGAGGACGTCGGCGTACGCACGAAGCGAGTCGTCGAGGTGCTGGCCGCGGCAATTGCGAAGGATGCACCTGAGCTCGCGGAGAACGCCACCACGCTCGCCGAGGGAGTGTTCAAGGCGGCCAAGATCAAGCTCTCACCTCCGCGCGGCAAGAAAGACGGGACTCAGGAGTCCGGCTACCTTCTGTTCCTGTCCACCAGCCAGATCACGCGCCTGGCTGAGCTGGCTGTTACCTCAGTCCGCGATGGTGAAGCGCTCGACGCCAAGGCAGTCAAGAAGATCTTCAAGGAAACGCACGCCGTCGATATCGCACTGTTTGGACGCATGGTCGCCGACGACACCGACCTCAACGTTGATGCCGCCTGCCAGGTGGCCCACGCCATCTCCACGCACGCCGCTGAGAACGAGTACGACTTCTTCACCGCCGTCGACGATGAGAAGAACCGATCAGAGGAGGAGGACGCCGGTGCCGGAATGATGGGCACGGTGGAGTTCTCCTCGGCCACCATGTACCGCTACGCCACCGTTAATCTCGACATGCTGGCTGAGAACCTTGGGGACGGTGAGGCGGCACTGCGAGCGCTTGAGGTCTTCATCAAGGGCTTCTGCCTGTCGATGCCCACCGGGAAGCAGAACACGTTCGCCAACCGGACTCTCCCGGAAGCCATCGTTGTGTCTATCCGTGACGACCAACCTGTTTCCCTCGTCGGTGCCTTCGAGGAACCGGTGCCGGAGGCCTCCGGCCGCGGTTACGTCGACCGTTCAGTGGGGGCGCTCGCTCAGTACACCGAGACGATCGAGAAGAACTACGGGGTGACGCCGCTGAGCAGTTTCGTCGTTGCCCTCAAGGATTCAGACGCCGTCTCCTCGCTCGGTGAGCGCGTGTCCTTCGCCAACCTGCCCGACCGGGTCCGTCAGGTTGTGGCTCTCCGAGCGAGCCGTGAGGAGCGAGCCTGATGACCGTCCTCCTCCTGCGACTGGCAGGACCTTTGCAGGCCTGGGGGGTGAAATCTCGCTTCACCGTCCGCTCCACCGAGCTTGCGCCGACCAGGAGCGGCATCATCGGCATGCTGTCGGCCGCAATCGGCCGTCGCCGAACGGACCCGATCGAGGACCTCTTGTCCCTGCGGTTCGGGGTGCGGAAGGACCAGCCCGGTCGAGTCATCAGGGACTTCCACACGGCACGCTCGCTTGACGGCAAGGAATCTATGCCCCTGTCGAACCGGCACTACCTCGCCGACGCCGTCTTCCTCGCAGGTATCGAAGGTGATCGCCCCCTCCTGGAGGGCATTGACGAGGCGCTTCACCATCCGGCTTTCCCGCTATACCTCGGGAGGCGCTCCTGCCCGCCGACGCCTCCCGTGTCCCTGGGCCTACGGGAGGCGGCGCTGCTCGATGTGCTTCGGACCGAGCCCTGGCTCGCTTCACCGTGGTTCCAGAAACGGCATCGCAGCCGTGTCTTCGACGTGGAGCTGCTGCTCGACCAGGAGGCCGTACCCGTAGGGGAGCGGGGCTCGGCCCGCGGCAGTCGTGACGTACCGGTTTCCTTCGATCCGCGACGCCGCGACTATGACTTCCGCCAGGTTGAACGGCTCATGGTGCAGGTCGGTGTGCCTGAAGCGGACGCGCATGATCCCATGCTTGCGCTGGAGGAGGCGAACCAGTGTTCCTAACGAAGATCGAGCTGGCCCCGGAGCGCCGCCTTGCGCGCAAGTATCTGGGGTCGCCTCAGGCCATGCACGCCGTCGTCATGAGCGCCACCGGAGGTCATGACGGGAACGGGCCTGGACGCGTCCTGTGGCGGGTCGACCGAGGTGTGACAACGGCCCTGTACATACTGTCGCCGTTAGAACCTGACTGCTCTCGGCTCGTCGCAGAGGCGGGGACGGCCGGTACCCAGGCGCGGACCCTGGATTACTCCCTATTCCTCGCCTCGCTGGATGCCGGGCAGCTGTGGGCCTTCCGCCTCGCGGCGAACCCGTCCTACTCGGCTTCTCGGGGCCCAGGAGCGCGCGGACAGCGCTACGGACACGTCACCGTTGAACAGCAGCGACAGTGGCTGATGGACCGCCTCCCACGGTTCGGCTTCGAGCTCATGCCCGTGGACCATGCTGATGGTGAGGGGACTGACGATGCCGTCTTGGTCGTGTACCGGGGGCGTCCTGTTTTCAACCGTCGGCGACCAGGGGGTGAAGGATACGACCGCGTGACCATCAACCGCACCGTCTATGAAGGCGTTCTGCGTGTCACTGATCCTGAGCCCCTGCGCCGCGCGCTCATCGCCGGGATCGGCCGGTCCAAGGCCTACGGTTGTGGGCTCATGACGCTCGCCCGGGTGCGACAGGACTGACAATGTTAAGAATGCTGCCGGTTCCGGTGACGGCGCTGCCCCGTGTCCAGGACCGGATGTCCTTCCTCTACCTGGAGCACTGCGTGGTGCACCGGGAGGATGGTGCCCTGACCGCGCGCAACGACCAGGGCACCATCCGCGTCCCCGCTGCCTCTCTGGTGTCGGTCTTCCTCGGTCCGGGAACGTCGGTCAGTCACCAGGCGATGAGCCTGCTGGGCGAGTGCGGGACGACGGCGGTCTGGGTCGGTGAACGCGGCGTGCGCTACTACGCGCATGGCCGATCGCTGGCGACATCCACCCGTCTGCTGGTGGAGCAAGCGGCCAGCGTCTCCTCTCCCCAGAAGCGACTGCGGGTGGCGCGTGAGATGTACTGCATGCGCTTCAGCGGCGAAGATGTCGACGGGCTCACCATGCAGCAACTCAGAGGCCGGGAAGGCGCTCGGGTCCGCGAGGTGTACCGCGAGAATTCCAGGCGCACTGGAGTTCCCTGGACCCGACGCGACTACCGTCCTGATGACTTCGAGGCGTCGGATCCGATTAACCAGGCGCTCTCAGCCGCGCACGCAGCCCTGTACGGCGTCGTTCACGGAGTGATTGTCTCCCTGGGGTGCTCGCCGGGGCTCGGCTTCGTTCACACGGGCCACGAGCGCTCCTTCGTCTACGACGTCGCCGACCTGTACAAGGCGGAGACGACGATCCCCATCGCCTTCGATGTCGTCTCCGAGGGGATGGATGACCTCACCGGGACCACTCGCCGGCGAGTTCGGGACAAGGTATTCGAGCTCAAGATCATCGAACGGACGGTCAAAGATATCTACCGCCTGCTTGAGGTTGGTGATCTGGAGGATATGAGCATCAACGTCGTCTCCTTGTGGGACTACCAGCAGCGTGCCGTGGCCGGTGGAGCGAATTACGCGGGAGAGGACGCAGGAGGATGGTAGTCCTGGTTCTTTCCGCTGCCCCTGCCTCGTTGCGGGGCTCCATGACTCGCTGGTTGTTGGAGGTCTCCCCCGGGGTCTTCGTCGGGCATGTTTCAGCTCGAGTACGAGAGCAGCTGTGGGAGCTAGTGTGCGCATACATCGGGGAAGGTCGTGCGCTACTGATCTGGTCGGTGCGCTCCGAGCAGCGGTTCGAGATCGCCTCTCTGGGGCACGAGCGTGAACCGGTCGATATCGAAGGGTGCCTCGTCATGCGCACCCCGTACCGGCAGATCGAGGGATCGCTGGCGATCCCCGGCGCCGTCAAGCCTCCGAAGGAGTCCTGGTCGATCGCTGCGAGACGACGGCGCTATCGGAACTCTGCGGAGCGAGCGCTAGGTCGGCAGTGAAGGCAAACGCGGTCTGGTAGTGTGGCTCGTCGTTGGGATTCCAAGGATCCGCAAGTGTAAACCCCGCGCGAGCGGGGATGATCCTGGCATTCAATTAGCCGTCCAGATGTCCGCGGAGTAAACCCCGCGCGAGCGGGGATGATCCCGATAGAATCGCACTGACAGAACCACCCAGGGCGTAAACCCCGCGCGAGCGGGGATGATCCCCAACCAGTTCGCCGTCGACACAAACATGATCGGTAAACCCCGCGCGAGCGGGGATGATCCGGTCGCGTCCGGGACGATCTACGAGAAGGAACGGTAAACCCCGCGCGAGCGGGGATGATCCCTGCTCCGGCTCAGGCTTGGTGACGACGAGGACGTAAACCCCGCGCGAGCGGGGATGATCCTTGACGGTTTGCTTTCCCGCAGAGTAGAAGCGGGTAAACCCCGCGCGAGCGGGGATGATCCGGGACGATGCACATCATCGACCCGAAGAAGGGGGTAAACCCCGCGCGAGCGGGGATGATCCTCGAAACTAGATGTCCTCTTGTTAGGATTCATGGTAAACCCCGCGCGAGCGGGGATGATCCGAACCCCGAGCCGGGCAGCCCTCGCATCAGGACGTAAACCCCGCGCGAGCGGGGATGATCCGTATCGCTCCGCGTCCCGGGCGATCCGCAGCGTGTAAACCCCGCGCGAGCGGGGATGATGCGCCGACCCCTTGGACTGTGGAGTGGTGTGTTGTGCATATCTGTGCGCGAGGAAGTTCACCGCAGATTGCTCACGCTCCGGGAGGTTATCCATGAGGTCTATCATCGGATCCGCCGTTCTCCCGCGGCTCGTGAGTGACTCGGTGTCCATGCAGCGGACATGGCTGGATCCACAGTCAAAGTGCCCTAAAGAAGACCTTGGAATCCTGCGGCTCTCGTTTGCGCTATGACGTTACCGCTGCGCTCATGTCCGCTGCGTGGACACTGGTCGCCGCCAGGCCGTCGTCCCTGACGATAGCTACCACCGCAAGCCTGGCGAATAAGCCTGGCGGCCTGAGCGAATCGGGTTGCCGGCCCCCGTCCTGGCGGTGTGCTCAGTAATTAGTCCTGGATTACGTCAGCCTGTTTGAGTTGATGCCCCCAGGTGATGTGCCCTTCCTTGATGAGTTGAAGTTCCTCTTCAGTCACGTGGTAGACCTGTACCTTGCGGGAAGAGCGCCGCCACCTTGTTCTCCGCTGCGTCCTCGGCGTCAAGAACTGGTCCTATGTCGAAGAGGACCGGAAACCGAGAGCGCCGGCCGACACCAAGATCCGTATTCGTCACAGTTCCAAGGTAGGTCATGTGGCGCCCACCGAGACCGTCGACCTCCACGGCACCGTGGTCCATCTGCCAACGCCCCCAGTGCGAGAGGGCGATGCGACTGTGATACGGACCCCTCGGCTGTTCCACAGACTCTGGGGCGGAGTACGGTTTGACATTGCGAGAACGGGCGCGTCCGGAAAGTGCTGTTCCTGCTGTTCCCGTCATGTATCTTCACCCTTCCCCGGTTACCAGTCCTGATGATTGAGGAATGCTTCTCTCTTCATGGAGGGATTGAGAGCGCAGGCATCCGGGCCGCCGAGGGCGGGCTGCGGTAGGGTTCGCGCGGCAGTGGGCGCGCGCGGCGCCTGCAGATGGAGGACCTCATGAACGACGAGCGCCACAACCGGCACCTTGAGCAGGATCCGGCTCAGAACCCACCCCACCCGGGTGCCGCCTTCGGCATCCCCGAGGGCGCCACGGGGGAGGAGGTCGTTGACGCCGTCTTCGGTGAGACCGGCATCGACCCCGAGCTCCTGCCCTACCTGGAGGCCTCAGGCGCCCCCGTTCTCTCCGACGGCGACGGCCTGACCGTCTCCGTCTCCGAGCTCCAGGAGGCCGGTGCCCAGCGGGAGGCCGACGCCGATGCCCAGGACCGCGAGGACCTCGAGGCCCTGCGTGAGCTCGTCGCCGCCAACATGATCCCCGGTGGTGACGCAGACCGCCTTGAGGAGCTCCTCGCCGAGGTCGATGCCGACGACTCCGACGACTGGGAGTCCTGGGAGCCCCAGCTCCCCGATGCCCCCGAGGATGATCACCTGCGCGAGCTGGAGGCTGCCGCCCGTGCCGTCGAGGTCACCGCCCGCATGCGCGAGGTCGAGGCCGAGATCCTCTCCCGCGCCCCCGAGCACCAGGTCCAGCCCTCCCTGGAGCGTGTCGAGGCCGTCCTCGACCTCCTGGGCAACCCCGAGCGCACTTACCGCACCGTCCACATCACCGGCACCAACGGCAAGACCTCCACCGCCCGCATGACCGAGCGCCTTCTGGCCGCCGGCGGCATGCGCACCGGCCGCTTCACCAGCCCCCACCTGGCCACCATCCGCGAGCGCATCAGCCTGGACGGCGAGCCGATCAGCGAGGAGGGCTTCATCGCCGCCTGGGAGGACGTGGCCCCCTACATCGCCATGGTCGACGAGCGCTCCCAGGCCGACGGCGGGCCGCGCTTGTCCTTCTTCGAGGTCCTGGCCGTCATGGCCCTGGCCGCCTTCGCCGACTACCCCGTCGACGTCGCCGTCATCGAGGTCGGCCTGGGCGGACGCTGGGACGCCACGAACGTCATCGGCCCCGACGTCGCCGTCATCACCCCGATCGGGCGTGACCACGAGCGCTGGCTCGGCTCCTCGATCACTGAGATCGCCTACGAGAAGGCCGGCGTCATCAAGGACGGCTCCACCGTCGTCGTCGCCCAGCAGGTCCCCGACGCCGCCGCAGAGATCGAGCGGGCCGCCACCGAGCACCGGGCCATCGTGCGCCGCGAGCGCGATCCGGAGGAGGACCCCACCTCGCCGGATGCCGGTGTCCTGCAGGTCCTCGACCGTCAGCTCGCCGTCGGCGGCCAGCTCGTCACGCTGGCCACCGCGGCGGCAGTCTACGAGGACGTCTTCGTCCCCCTGCACGGGGGCTACCAGGCTCGCAACGCCCTGCTGGCCCTGGCGGCCGCCGAGGCGATCCACGGCGGGCGCCAGGTGCCCGCGCGGGTCGTCGAGGACGGTTTCGCCTCCGTCACCAGCCCCGGCCGCCTGGAGGTCCTGCGCTCCTCGCCCACGGTCCTGGTCGACGCCGCCCACAACCCCCACGGCATCGATGCCCTCACCGGAGCCATCGAGGAGGCCTTCGGCTTCCAGCACCTCGTCGCGGTCCTGGGCGTCATGGCGGACAAGGACGCCGAGGGGATCCTGGCCGGCCTGGAACCGGTGACCGACGCCGTCGTGTGTGTCCCCATCGACTCGCCGCGGGCCATGGCCGTCGACGACCTGGGCGAGATCGCCAAGGAGGTCTACGGCGCCGACCGCGTCGTGGTGAGCCAGCAGCTCGGCGAGGCAGTGGGGCAGGCCGTCGCCCTGTCCGAGGGCTACGACATCCCGCTGACCGCATCAGGAATCCTCATCGTCGGCTCCGTGCTCCTGGCCGCTGAGGCTCGCGCCCTGTTCGGCAGGCCCTGATCCGGCCTGGATCTCTAGCCCACCTGGTTTCCCTGGGCGTCGCGGACCGTGATGTTCGATTTGTCGAACGACGTCCCGTTCCAGCTCAGGTCGGCGCTGCCCGTGCCTGAGCCGGTGTGCATTCCGGTGGTGTCCGTAGGGAGTTTCTCGTTGCTCCACTCCACGTGCAGGATGTCGCCCCGGGGTTCCAGTGAGGTGATGACCGGCTCGTAGGATTCTGCGTCACTGATCCTCGACAGGTCGTAGGAGGCGACGAGGCTCAGCTCGTCGTCGTAGAACGCCAGGGAGGGGAAGGCTGCCGATCCGCCACCGTTGCAGGTCAGTGCCACGGCGGTGGTGGGAGTGCCGTTGAGGACGTAGGTGGCCGAGGGGTCCTCGATCCTGGCGAATCCCCCGAAGCTCAGAGAGGCCTGTCCGCCGGAGAAGGAAACGGGGCCGCTGGCTGTGCAGGTTGAGGGCAGGGGCAGTGAGGCATTGAGGAGCGTGTTGCGCTCGGGCGCGGTGTCCGCCGGTGTGGGGGTGGGGCCCTCGGTGGCCTGCGTCGACAGAGGTGATGATCCCGATGCGGTCTGCGTCTGCGCTGCTGACGGCTTCTGCCCGCCCCCAGATGGAGAGGCGGCTGCCGAGTGCGGGGCTGAGGGGGTCTCCTGAGCGGATGAGGCGGATGCGGCCCCGGAGGATGTTGTTCCACTCATGCCGCAGGCGCTGAGCACCAGGGTGCACAGGAGCGGGAGTGCGGGCAAGGCCCATCGGGCTTGGGCGCGGAGGTGGTGAGGACGGTGCGGGCGAACGGGCTCTCGGCTGCTCACGGGAGACACATCTTTCTTGCGGAGAGAACGGGGATGAGGGGCGCTATGTCCAGAGGCCTGGGGTGTCGCTTCCGGAAACCAGTCACATGATACATAACACAAAAAGGCGTATCAACAACTTGTGCACACAAGTGCATACTTGTGTGCACAAGTTGTTCGGAGGTGGTTCCTCCGGCTCCATCCCGCTTCCCTCAGGAGCTCCCGCATGTCATTGACGGACAGTGTCGTCTACCAGATCTATCCCAAGTCCTTCCGCGACTCCACTGGTGACGGCGTGGGCGATCTGCGCGGCATCATCGAGCAGGTCGGCTACATCGCCTCCCTGGGGGTGGACCACGTCTGGTTCAATCCCTTCTTCCCCTCGCCGGGCCGGGACAACGGATACGACATCTCCGACTACTGCGCCATCGACCCGGCCATGGGAACCATGGAGGACTTCGAGGAGCTCGTCGCCGCCCTGGGCGAGCACGGCATCGGCGTCATGCTGGACATGGTTCTCAACCACGTCTCCACCGATCACGAGTGGTTCCAGCGGGCCCTGGCCGGTGACCCCGTCTACCAGGACTACTTCTACCTGCTGCCCCCCAAGGAGGATGGCTCGCCGCCCACCAACTGGGTCTCCAAGTTCGGCGGCCCTGCCTGGGCGCCCTTCGGGGAGACCGGCCTATACTACCTGTGCCTCTACGACCGCACCCAGGCCGACCTCAACTGGCACAACCCGGCCGTGCGCGCCGAGGCCGCGGGGGTCGTCAACTTCTGGCGGGCCAAGGGCGTCAAGGACTTCCGCTTCGACGTCATCAACGTCATCGGCAAGCCCGTTCCCTTCCAGGACGCGCCCGCCGGCACGGACGACCGCCGCATGTACACCGACGGCCCCCTCGTCCACGACTACCTGCGCGAGCTCTCTGCGGCCAGCTTCGGCCAGGACCCTGAGGCGATGACGGTCGGCGAGATGTCCTCAACCACCGTCGAGGCCTGTGTCGACTACTCCAACCCGGCCAGTGGCGAGCTGAGCATGGTCTTCAGCTTCCACCACCTCAAGGTCGACTATGCCGACGGCGCCAAGTGGACCCGCGTCCCCTACGACTTCGCCGCCCTCAAGCGCATCCTCAATGAGTGGGCCCTGGGCATGCAGGCCGGCGGCGGCTGGAACGCCCTGTTCTGGAACAATCACGATCAGCCCCGCGCCATCGACCGCTTCGCCGACCCTGAGCGCTACCACGCCGAGTCCGCGACCATGCTCGCCACCGTCGTCCACCTGCTGCGCGGCACGCCATACATCTACATGGGCGAGGAGATCGGCATGACCGACCCCGCCTACCTGTCCATCGAGGACTACGTCGACGTCGAGGCCCGCAACGCCTACCACGAGCTGACGGCCGGCGGCATGGACGCTCAGGAGGCCTTCGCCGTCGTTCACTCCAAGGCCCGCGACAACGCCCGCACCCCCATGCAGTGGAACGCCGAGATCCCCGGTGCCGGATTCACCACCGGGACGCCCTGGCTGCGGCCCACCAACCAGCGGATCGTCAACGTCGAGATCGAGGAGAGTCAGGGGCGGATCCTGCCCTACTACCGGCGCCTCATCGCCCTGCGCAAGGAGCTGCCCATCATCTCCCGCGGCACCTACGCCCCCTACCTCATGGAGCACGAGGACGTCCTGGCCTACACCCGCGAGCACGAGGGCGGCCGCCTGCTGGTCCTGTGCAGCTTCCGCGGCCACAGCACCGAGGTGGATGTCCCGGAGGCCTTCGCCGCCGCCCGCATCCTCATCGGCAACTACGACGGTAACGACCGCACCCGCAGCAGCGCCGAGCTGCCCGCCGTCACCGGCCGCCTCGAGGCGGGAGTGATCCGCCTGCGCCCCTACGAGGCCATCGCCCTGCTCACCTGAATCAGCAGCAGCCCGCGTCCCCTCCTGTCCGTCACTTCTGTCCGCCCCGTCCACCCCGGAGGACTGCCGAGCCCGCCCTCCCCGACACCGCTGTACCCACCCGCGCTCCGAAAGGAACCCCCATGTCCGAACCAGACAAGGGACCCGAGATCCCCATCGCCTCCCCGGTGACGGGGACAGTCATCGACCTCGCCGACGTCCCCGACCCCGTCTTCTCCTCCAAGGCCGTCGGGGACGGGCTCGGTGTCGAGCCCGACGACGGCGCCATCGTCTCCCCGATGGACGCCACCGTCACCATGGTGGCCGGAACCGGACACGCCATCGGCTTCAAGAGCGAGTCCGGCCTGGAGGTCCTCCTGCACCTGGGCGTCGACACCGTCGAGCTCGGGGGAGCCCCCTTCGACCTGAGCGTCACGGTCGGAGACACCGTCAAGGCCGGGCAGACCCTGGGCGCCATGGACCTCGAGGCCGTCCGAGCCGCGGGCAAGGCCACCACCGCCATCGTGGTCCTGACCAACACGATCACCCACCTGTCCGACCTGACCGTCACCACCGGGAGAACGGACGCGGGCACCACCGTCGCCACCGCCACGCTCAAGGGCGAGGACGATGACGCAGCTCCCACAGGTGCTGCGAGCACCGAGGTCGATGCCGGTACCACCGACGGGGCACGCACCGACGGCCTCACCGGCTTCGACGCCACCGCCGCCGACATCATCACCGGCATCGGCGGCCCCGACAACGTCCGCTCCGTCCTGCACTGCATCACCCGCGTGCGCTTCTACCTCAAGGACGAGTCCCTGGCCGACGACGAGGCCGTAACCGACCTCGACGGCGTCATCGACGTGGTCAAGTCGGGCGGCCAGTACCAGGTGGTCATCGGCCCCGACGTCGTCGACGTTTACGACGCCGTCGTCGCCCAGCTGCCGAATGTGGGGGCCGGCGATCAGGCCGCCGATGTCGAGATCGTCGAGCGGCCCACCACTCTGTGGGGCTGGGTCAAGCTTGGCTTTTCCTCCCTCATCGGCGTCATCACCGGATCGATGATCCCCGTGGTCGGCATGCTGGCGGCCTCCGGGATCCTCAAGGGCCTTCTGGCGCTGCTCGTCCAGTTCAAGGTCGTCACCGAGGCCTCCAACACGTTCCACTTCATCGACGCCATGAGCTCGTCGATGTTCTTCTTCCTGCCAATCATCGTCGGCTTCACCGCGGCCAAGCGCCTGGGCGCCGACCCCATCGTCGTGGCCATCATCGGCGGCGTGCTCTGCTATCCCTCCGTGGTCACGATGTCCAACCCGGATGATGAGGCCTACCACGTCGTCGCACAGGTGGGGCGCACGGTCTTCAACGCCGACTTCTTCGGGATCCCCGTCTCGCTGCCCGAGGGCAACGCCTACGCCTACTCGATCTTCCCCATCATCGTGGCGGCCTGGCTCGCCTCCAAGATCGAACCCTGGCTCAAGAAGGCCCTGCCGGCAGTCATCCGCCCGATCTTCGGCCCCCTCATCGAGATCTTCGTGGTCTCCGCCCTCATCCTGCTGGTCTTCGGGCCCGTCGTCATGATTATCTCCGGTGGTATCGCCTCCGTCATCAACGCGGTCCTGGGCTTCAACTACACGCTCGCGGGCCTGCTCATCGGCGGCTTCTACCAGTGCCTGGTCATCTTCGGCCTGCACTGGGCGGTCATCCCGATCATCTCCTCCGAGCTCGCCAGCCCCGGTTACTCCCATCTCAACGCCATTGTCTCGGCCACCATGATCGCCCAGGGAGGCGGCGCCCTGGCGGTCTGGCTCAAGGTGCGCGACGCCCGCATCAAGCGGATGGCCGCGCCGGCCACCATCTCCGCCTTCTGCGGCGTGACCGAGCCGGCCATGTACGGTCTCAACCTCAAGTACGGCCGCATCTTCATCACCGCCTCGATCGGCGGCGCCGTCGGCGGACTGCTCACCGGACTGCTCAACGTCAACATGTGGGGCTTCACCGGGGCCTTTGTCGGCTTCCCCTCCTTCGTCAACCCCAAGGGCATGGGCTCCTCCTTCACCGGCTTCTGGATCGCCGGCGTCGCGGCCCTCGTGGTCTCCTTCCTGTGCACCTACTTCTTCGGTTTCAAGCAGGCCGACTTCGACAAGGAGCGCACGGTCAAGAAGGTCCGCCTCGGCAACCGCGAGCCCGTCGCCAAGTAGCCGAGCAGCACCGTCCGGGTGAGCGCGCTCAATGAGTCCGTCCCGCCCCGAGTCAGCAGGCCGGTGGCCCGACAGCATCCCAGGATGCTGTCGGGCCACCGGCCCTTCCTGCGGGCGCCTGTCATTCAGGCCTTCCGTGGCTCCAGGGCCCGGCTCAGCGCTCGGCGGGAAGTCGGTGGGCGGTGTCCTGGAAGGCGAAGTCGACTGGCGAGTGACGTGAGCGCGTGAACTCGAAGAGCACTCCCGCCGAGTCGAAGGTCGCCGACGAGACCACGACGACGCAGTCCATTCCCCCCAGGTGGATGAGCCGGCGGTCCTCGGCGGTGGCCCGCTCCACCGTGATCCGCCGGGTCGCGCTGGCCACCCGCACCCCCAGGACCTCCTCCAGGTGGGCGTAGACCGAGGACTCGACGATCTGCCGAGTCAGGTGAGGAACCACCGAGGTCAGGAAGTGGCTGGTATCCACGATGAGGGGGATGTTGTCCAGCAGGCGCAGCCGCTTGACCATGATGATCTCGGCCCCCTCGGCCATCCCGGAGGCCCCTGCCGTCTCGGCGTCGACCACGCCCTTCTCCAGGGAGATCATGTGGGTGCTCAGCGGGACTCGGTTGCGCTCAGCGGCCTCCTGGAGCGACTCGATCCCCCCGACGAGGAAGGTGGAGGTCGCTCGCGGCCGGGAGATCACCTGGACGCCCCGGCCCTGCATGGTCTGGACGTATCCCTGGGCCACGAGCAGCGCCAGCGCCTTGCGCACCGTGTTACGGGTGCAGCCGAACTCCTCGGCCAGGGCGTTCTCCGAGGGGAGCAGATCAAGGAAGCCGTAGGTGCCCGAGTCGATGCGTTCGCGCAGGGTCTGGAAGATCTGGTCGTACTTGGCCTGGGCCACGGGAAGGGTCCTTCCTCAGGTCTCGGGGTAGCGGGCGGGCGCCCACCGGGGCTTGTGCATACAAGTATCACGTCGTCCCTCACCTTGGTGACATCTGTGGCGGTGCGTCCGTTTGCGCTGCTCGCAGGCCATGTGGCCGTCTCAACGAGCGAGGTCGCAAGGTGCGTGAGAGGATGGAAATGCGAGCGGGCGATGAGCACCTCGTCGGCCCGCTCCGGCGCGTCCCACGGACGTTCCCGGGACGCCCAGGGACCCATCGGGTCCGCGCGGGGCCCGATCAAAGCCACACGGTCGTCCTTCACCCTCAGGTGCATGGCGGTCAGGCCTGGAACCAACACCTGCCAAGACCCGAGAAGGAAACACCATGCCTTTGGATGCTGCCTGGGCCCTCGACTGGACCCGTTGCGCCGCCCTACTGATCGCTGAGAGCCGCGTCGAGCTGACCGAGCTGGATCGAGCCATCGGGGATGCCGACCACGGGGACAACCTGGATCGCGGCATGAGGGCCGTGGTCACCAAGCTCGATGCCGCCCAGGAGGCCGGAAACCTCCCGGCAACTCCGGGAGGAGTCCTCAAGGTCGTCGCCACCACCCTCATGGCCACCGTCGGCGGCGCCGGGGGTCCGCTGCTGGGCACCGCCTTCCTCAGGGCCGCCCGCTCCAGCGATGTCTCCGCCTGGGGGCCCCAGGAGCTGGTCCGTGCCCTGGAGGAGGCCACCTCCGGCCTGGAGGCCAGGGGGCACGCCACCAGCGGGGACAAGACCATGGTTGACGCCTGGAGGCCCGCAGCGGTGGCTGCCAAGGAGGCGGCGGAGATCGGAGAGGGCGAGATCGGAGTCCTCGCCGCGGCCGCTCGGGCCGCCGCCAAGGGCGCCCTGGACACCGAGCCGCTCCAGGCCCGTCGTGGCCGGGCCTCATTCCTGGCGGAGCGCTCCTGCGGGCACCGCGACCCCGGTGCCCAGTCCTCCGCGCTCATCCTCCAGGCCGCCGCCGACGCCGCCCGCGACCGCTCCTTGGACCCGATCCTGGTGGTCGAGCAGGCCTGATCCCGGCTCTCCCGTGGCTATGAGGGGCCAGAACCCGTTATGGTCCATCCGGTCCCTCACCCGCCAACCAGCAAGGAGCCCCCCATGGCCAGCACGTCCCAGACCGGCCGCATCCTCATCCTCATCAAGCCCGACGCCGTCGAGCGCGGCCTGACCGGCGAGATCCTGCGCCGCATCGAGGCCAAGGGGTACGCCTTGACGGCTCTGAAGGTGCTCACCCCCACCGAGGAGATCCTCGCCGCGCACTATGCCGAGCACGTGGACAAGCCCTTCTACCCCGGCGTCGTGGAGTACATGACCTCCGGCAACGTGGTGGCCGCGGTCGCCGAGGGGCAGCGCGTCGTCGAGGGCGTGCGCAGCCTCATGGGGCCCACCGACCCCACCACGGCCGCCCCCGGCACCATCCGCGGCGACCTGGGTCGCGACTGGGGCACCCCCGCCATCCTCAACCTCGTCCACGGCTCGGACAGCGATGAGTCCGCGGCCCGAGAGATCGCCATCTGGTTCCCCGAGCTGGCCGACTGAGCCCGAGCCCCGGCGCCTCCTCGGCACCGCCCAGATCGCGACGGTGCGCCTCCCCGTGAGGGAGGCGCACCGTCGTCGCTGGAGAGGGGCGCGGTCAGACCCGTTCCGCCCGCCCCAGGACCTCCTTGAGCGGGACCCGGGCGCCGGTGCGGGTGACGGCCCGGGTGTAGATCGTCGCTGCCACGCGCACCAGCAACGGCAGGAAGACGAGTGCGATCACCATCGCGATCACCTGCTCGCTCCAGGAGGAGACCCCGAGTACCAGGCGTGCCGGCATCATGAAGGGTGCGAAGGGCGGCAGGAAGGAGAGGACCCGGAAGGTCATGGTGTTGGCGTCCCCGATGGCCATCAAGATGCTCAGAGCGTAGGGGATCATCGAGAGCATCACCAGGGGCATGCTCACCGAGCCGACGTCCTCCTGCCGGCTCACCAGTGAGGCGGCGGCTCCGAAGGAGACCGCGAAGATCGCGTAGCCCACGATCAGCCACACGAGCATCGCCACCAGCACGCCGTCCAGATCGAGGCTGATGTCCGGCATGACACCGGTCGCCTTCGCGGTGACGACCCCGGCCACGGCCACCGCCCCGGTGGTGAGGAAGGAGGCGATGCCGATCCCCAGGATCTTGCCGGCCAGCAGCGAGCTGGGCCGCACGCAGGCCAGGAGGATCTCCACGATCCGGCTCGACTTCTCCTCCACCACGCCCTGTGCGATGAACTGGCCCCCGCCCATGATGGCGAACATCAGCAGGACGTCGATCGTCATGAGGACCGTGTAGCGCGGACCGAAGTCGGCGGCATCGCGCTTGAGGGTGTTGAGCACCGTGACCTCCGGCTTGGCGGTGCTGAGCTGGGAGGCCACCTGGCCCGGGTCGCCGCCCAGGGCCGCGATCTGCTGTCCCAGGGACGCCTGCTGGAGGAAAGCCGTGACTCCGGAGACGACCGCGTCGTCGGCCGACTTCTCCACGGTGATGGTGGGTGCGGATCCGGAGACGTCGAGGACCATGTCCACATGCGGTGTGCCCTCGGGGGCGTCGTCGGACAGCACCTCCTTCGTCTCCCGACCGGAGACGTCAACGACCTCGATCGTCTCCCCGTTGGAGGCGACGACGCTGTCCAGCCCGGCGGCCTGCGAGACCGGTGTGCCCTTGAGGCCGAGCCGGTAGGCCTTGTCCTGACCGGAGGCGTAGATGCTGATGCCGATGATGCCGCCGATGACCGCTACGAGCAGCACCAGGGTCAGGACGATGGTGGACTTCTTCATCAGGTGCGCCCGCAGCTCTCGGCCGGTGACCAGGGTGATCTCCTGACGGCGGGTGATAGGGCTGGTTCGGGCGCTCATCGGCGCGCCTCCTTCTTCGTGTCGGTCTGGTCGGTGGTCTGGCTGAGGGAGGTCGGCGCCGTCAGAACCTCCCGGAAGATGTCGGTGAGGCGATGGCGCACCGGGCCGAGTTCGCGCACCGTCCCCAGACGCTGGGCGGTACGCAACAGCTTCTGCTCGTCGTCGCCCGCGGCGGTGATGGTCAGGCGGCCCTGGTCGTTGATCTGCACCGCCGGGTCGTTCAGACCGTCCAGGGTGCCGGCCTCCAGCGGGGCGGCCTCCAGCGGCGGCTCGATGACGACCCGCCATCGCGGTGTCTCGGTGGCCTGGAGCTCGGGAATCGTCCCGTTGGCCACGAGTCGGCCCGAACGGATGATGACCACCCGGTCGCACAGGCGCTCGACGACGTCGAGCTGGTGGGAGGAGAAGAGCGTGGGAACGCCCGTGGACGCCCGCTCCAGGAGGACCTGGCTCATGACGTCCACGGCCACCGGGTCCAGGCCGGAGAAGGGCTCATCGAGGATGAGCAGCTCGGGGTCGCTCACGAGTGCGGCGGCGAGCTGGACGCGCTGCTGGTTGCCCAGAGACAGGGTCTGCACCTCGTCGCCGCGCCGCTCCTCAAGGCCCAGGCGCTCGGTCCACCGGTCTGCGGCCGCCTTGGCGGCGGAGGCCGACAACCCGTGCAGACGGGCCAGGTAGATGAGCTGGTCGGTCACCTTCATCCGGGGGTAGAGGCCGCGCTCCTCGGGCATGTATCCGATGCTGCGCCGGATCGCGGCGTCCATGGGGGAACCCTTCCAGGTCACGGTGCCTGTGTCCGCGGCGAGCACCCCCATGACGATGCGCATCGTGGTGGACTTGCCGGCTCCGTTGGCTCCGACGAAGCCGACGATCTCGCCGCCGGCCAGGGATAGGGAGAGGTTGTCGAGGGCCTGGAGGCTCCCGAAGCGTTTGGAGAGGTTGGACAGTGTGAGCATCGTGGCTCCTTGGATCTCGGAGACGAGGGTCGGACAGGGCTGATGGGCGGGCGCTCGGACAGCGTGTCTAGCCCCCTTGACATGGAAAGTCTGCTTGTCTTGATTGGTGATGTCAAGTCCCTTTGTCGTTTCTGTCATCGCCGGGGCCGCCTGCGCTGTTAGGGTGGCACCCGTGCACCTCAAGACGTTGACGATCAAGGGATTCAAGTCCTTCGCCTCGTCAACCACCCTCCGTCTGGAGCCCGGAATCACCGCCGTGGTCGGTCCCAACGGGTCCGGCAAGTCGAACGTCGTCGACGCCCTGACCTGGGTCATGGGGGAGCAGGGCGCCAAGAACCTGCGCGGTGGCTCCATGGCCGACGTCATCTTCGCCGGCGCCGGCTCCCGCCCGGCCCTCGGGCGAGCCGAGGTCTCCCTGACCATCGACAACACCGACGGCGCCCTGCCGATCGACTACACCGAGGTCACCATCTCACGCACCCTGTTCCGCGGGGGCGGCTCGGAGTACCAGATCAACGGCACCCCCTGCCGCCTCCTCGACGTCCAGGAGCTCCTCAGCGACACGGGCCTGGGGCGCCAGATGCACGTCATCATCGGGCAGGGCCAGCTCGACGCCGTCCTGAGCGCCACCCCCGACGACCGCCGCGGCTTCATCGAGGAGGCCGCCGGCGTCCTCAAGCACCGCAAGCGCAAGGAGCGCGCCCTGCGCAAGCTCGAGTCCATGGCCGCCGACCTCGCCCGGGTCTCCGACCTCGCCCAGGAGCTGCGCCGTCAGCTCGGCCCCCTGGCCCGGCAGGCCGCCATCGCCCGGCGCGCCCGGACCATCCAGGTCGAGGTCCGCGACGCCACCGCCCGGCTGCTGGCCGACGACGTCGTCCAGGCCCAGTCCCTCCTGGAGGCCGGGGACGAGGACAAGGAGGCCTTGGCCAGGCGCCGCAGCGCCGTCGAGGAGGCCGAGCGCGTCGCCCGGGCGCGCCTGAGCGAGCTGGCCGCCATTGAGACCACCTCCGCCCAGCGCCTGGCTCGGGCCGGCGGTGTCTGGGAGGACCTCACCGGGGTCGCCCAGTCCCTCGGTGCGCTCGCGGACGTGGCCGGGGAGCGGATCCGGCTCCTGGCCTCCGTCCCCGCTGCGAGCCACGGCGCCGACCCCGAGGAGCTCGAACGGCGGGCCGAGGCGGCCGGGAGGGAGGAGGCCGAGCTCGCCGACGCTGTTGAGGCCGCCCGCACGGCGCTCAGTGACGCCACCCGGGTGCGCTCCGACGCCGAGAAGGCCGAGAAGGCCGCCGACCAGGCGCTCTCGGCCGCCCAGCGTCGGCTCTCCGAGAGACGGGAGACCATCGCCCGTGCCGGCGGACGCGTCGCCTCTGCCCGCAGCCGCCACGAGGCCAGCCTGGCCGCCCTCGAGCAGGCCCGCAGCGCCCTCCGGGCCGCGCAGGACCGCGAGGAGCGCGCCCGAGCCGCCTTGGCCGCAACTGGGGGAGATGCGCAGGAGACTCACGGCGCCGGTTCAACCGGAACCCCCTCGGGCAGTGGCCCGTCCGGCGACCCCGGCGACTCGCGGGACGGCTCTGAGGCGGTGATCGAGGCGCCCAGCGCCGCCGACGCCGCGGCTCGCGCGGCAGCCGTCCACGAGGAGGCCGCCCAACAGCTGGCCGAGGCGCGCGAGGCCGTCTCCGCCGCCACCGACGCCCGCCGGGAAGCCGCCTCCGACCGGGCCACCTGGGCGGCCAGGCGCGACACCCTGGCCATGTCCCTGCGCAACCAGGACGGCACGGCCGCGCTGCTCCAGGCCGGCGTCGACGGCCTCCTCGGGCCGGTGGCGGAGCACCTCAGTGTTGAGCGCGGCTGGGAGAACGCCGTCGCCGCCCTCCTGGGAGTGCTCGCCGAAGCCGGTCTGGCCGCCGACGCCGAGGCGGCCCTGTCCGGACTGGAGCACGCCCGCAGTCGGGACGTGGGGGCAGTGCGACTGGTGCTGGCCAACGACTCCTCGCTGATCCCCTCGCCCCACACCGCTGATGAGGACTCGTCCGCTCCCATCGACGGTGCATTGGCGGCCCGCGGACTCGTGAGCCCTGCGCGCCCCGATCTCGGAGGATTCGGGCAGGTCCTGGACGGGCTGCTCAGGGCCGCTTGGGTGGCGGAGGACATCGAGACCGCTCGTGCCCTGCGCGCAGGGCTTCCCGATGCCGTCGTGGCCACCCGCAGCGGTGACGTCCTGGCTCCCGGCTGGGTCTCCGGGGCTGGCCGAGGAGCCTCCTCGGTTCTCGAGCTCACCGCCGCTCATGAGGAGGCCGATGCCGAGGCCGCAGCCGCCGCCCAGGCCGAGACTGCAGCCGACGCAGCCCTGGAGGAGGCCCGTCGCAAGGAGGAGGCCGCCCGCCAGGAGCTCAGCGAGGCGCTGGCCGCCCTGCGTCAGGCCGACGCCGAGGCCGCCCGGGCTGCCGAGGCGATGGCCCGACTGACCTCCGCGGCCCACGCCGCCACTGAGGAGACCGGCCGTGCCCGTCGGGTCCTGGAGCGGGCAGAGGCCGAGTCGGTCCAGCGCACCGCCGAGCTCGCCGCCGCCACGGCCGCCCTGGCCGAGGTCGAGGACGAGCACGATGCTGCCGAGGACTCGGGCGAGCCGAGCCCGCCAGGCGGCGCCGGCCGCCTCGAACGCGAGCTGGAAAGCGCTCGCCAGGAACGGGAGAGCGCAGCCGACGCCGCCCGCCAGGCCCGCGCCGTCGAGACCGACGCCAGGTTGGCCCTGCGCACGGCCGAGGAGCGTGAGCGCTCCAGCCGAGGACGCGCGGACTCACTGCGAGCGGCCGCCCGCCGGGAGCGCGAGCAGCGCGCTGCCGCCGAGCGGGCCCAGCAGCGCCGCAGCGCCCAGCTGGCCGTCGCCACCCATGTGCGGGACCAGGCCCGCGCCGCTGCTGAGACAGCGAGAGCATGTGTCCAGCAGGCCGCCGACGAGCGCGCCACCATCGAGACCGAGCGCGCCCAGGCCCTGGCGGCCACCAACGAGGTCCGCGAGGAGATCGACCAGCTGACCAAGGAGCTCGGCAACCTCACCGATGCCGCCCACCGCGAGGAGGTCGCCAGGGCCGAGCAGCGCATGCGCCTGGAGGCCCTGGCCGACCGCGCCATGAGCGAGCTCGGCCTCGAGCTGGACCCCCTCGTGGAGGAGTACGGACCGCACATGCTCGTCCCCGAGGTTGTCGAGGAACCCGATGCTGCGCCCGGCTCCGACGCGGAGCCCGCCCGCGGGCAGCCCGGTGCCCACGTCCCGGCCGGGTCCGGGCACGCGGGCCATCCCTATGTGCGCTCCGAGCAGGAGAAGCGCCTGGCCAAGGCCTCGCGCGACCTCGCCCGGCTCGGCAAGGTCAACCCGCTCGCCCTGGAGGAGCACGCAGCCCTGGAGCAGCGCCATCAGTTCCTGGCCGAGCAGCTGGCCGACCTCAAGCGCTCGCGCGACGACCTGCTGAGCATCGTCGAGGAGATCGACGCACGCGTCCAGGAGGTCTTCGCCCAGGCCTATGAGGACACCGCCCGCCAGTTCGCCTCCGTCTTCGACCGGCTCTTCCCGGGTGGGGAGGGGCGCTTGGTGCTCACCGATCCCGATGACATGCTCACCACCGGCATCGAGATCGAGGCTCGTCCGGCGGGCAAGAAGGTCAAGCGGCTCTCGCTGCTCTCGGGCGGGGAGCGCTCGCTGGCCGCCGTCGCCCTGCTGGTGGCGATCTTCAAGGCGCGCCCCTCGCCCTTCTACGTCATGGATGAGGTGGAGGCGGCCCTGGACGACACCAACCTGGGGCGGCTGCTGGAGATTTTTACCGAGCTGCGTCAGTCCAGCCAGCTCATCATCATCACGCACCAGAAACGGACCATGGAGGTGGCCGACGCGCTCTACGGCATCACGATGCGTGACGGGATCACCAAGGCGGTCTCGCAGCGGTTGGCTCAGCCCGACCGCGGTACGGCTGTGACTCCTGATACCTGAGTGAACCATGAGGAATGTGTGATAGCACTCTTACAATATGACCGTCGTTTTCAGATTCGAGTCATCGTTGTGCCAGGAAGTTACCAGGTTTTGTTGTCGATTGGACGACAAATGCGTGCAAAGTCTGGTCAGATCGCATTTCTCAGGGCAGAATCCTAGCCATGGGTGCCATGATTCTTCCCCTCGTTGTCGTGCTGGTTGCCGGCCTTCTTGTGCTCGGCCTGGTCTGTGCCGAGCGCTTCCCGGTGCGCTCCTGGCCGTCCCGCATTCGCGGTCTGGTCCGCAATGCGCAGGAGGTGCGTCAGGAGGGGCAGGGCGTCGAGGTGGAGGTCGTGCCCCAGGAGGTCCGCCTCACCGACCTCATGACGCGTGAGGGGCCCGCCGCCTACGTGGGGACCGACTCCTTCGTCGGCCTGGTCGGGGTCGTCGAGAAGGCGATGGACACCGCGGAGAGGACTCGGGGGGTCGCCGGTTCCCGACGTCGCGGCCAGGTGCACGAGCCGGCTGCCAGCGGGATCTCGCATACCCAGGGATGATCTGTCGGCCCGGTTCGTGAAAACTATGTCCACGTTATTTTCACGAACCACCGGGCTTGAAGAGTCGGTCTCTGGATAAAATCCCGGCCCTGAGAGATCGCCATCCCGTCTACTCTTATCAGCTCCTGTTGCGTCTGACGCCAACAGGTTCCGCTTTTCTCCGTATTGACACCGAGGCCATTGGCCTTCCTCGTCCTGCGGCACGCCGGCAGGGGTGCCGCAGGAATTTTTTTTGTCACGACTCAGGGGCGGGTCGGTGATTTCCCGCGGCGCCCTACCGGCCAGAGGCGTCCGGAGACGAATGACCCTGCCACAGCGGGGCGGCCATCGGGCATGATGGGCCTATGGAACCGATCCTCATCGTTCTCGGCATCATCCTGGTCATCGTCGTCGGCGGTGGCCTGTGGCTCTACGCAGGCAGACGTCGGGGACAGGTCCCTGACGAGGTCAGTGCCCACAGGCCGATGTCCGTGGAGGACCTCCTTCCATCCGAGGAAGAGGAGGAGCCGCCCTCGGACGAGGCCGAGCCGGCCGCCCCGCCCACCGCGACGTTGGAGTCCCCTGAGTCCATCCCCGGCCGCATGCAGCGCCTGCGCGCCCGCCTGGCCGGCGCCGGCGGCTTCGGCAAGGCCGTCCTGTCCGTCCTGTCCCGCGGTGACCTGACGGAAGAGGACTGGGAGGAGATCGAGGACACCCTGCTCACCTCCGACCTCGGTATCGAGGTGACCACTTCTCTCATGGACGAGCTGCGCACCCAGGCCAAGGTCCTGGGCACCTCCGACCCCGAGGCCGTCCGCACCGTCCTGCGCGCCGAGCTGCTCAAGCTCGTCGACCCCACCCTTGATCGCTCCCTCAACCTGGAGCGCCCCACTCCGGTCGACGGCGCACAGGGAACGCCCGCGGCCGCCATCCTCATGGTGGGCGTCAACGGCACCGGAAAGACCACCACCTGCGGCAAGCTCGCCCGCGTCCTGGTGGCCCAGGACAAGACCGTCGTCCTGGGTGCGGCAGACACCTTCCGGGCCGCGGCCGCCGAGCAGCTGACCACCTGGGGCGAGCGCGTGGGCGTTGACGTCGTGCGCTCCGACAAGGAGGGCGCCGACCCCGCCTCCGTCGCCTACGACGCCGCCCGCCAGGCGGCCGACCAGGGCACGGACGTCGTCGTCGTCGACACCGCCGGGCGCCTGCAGAACAAGGCCGGCCTCATGGATGAGCTGGGCAAGATCAAGCGCGTCATGGAGAAGATCGCCCCCGTCGGCGAGATCCTCCTGGTCCTGGACGCCACCACCGGACAGAACGGCATGCGCCAGGCCCAGGTCTTCTCCGAGGCCGTCGGCATCACCGGCATCGTGCTCACCAAGCTCGACGGCACCGCCAAGGGCGGCATCGTCGTCACCGTTCAGAGGGAGCTGGGCGTTCCCGTCAAGCTCGTGGGCCTGGGGGAGGGCGCCGATGACCTGGCTCCCTTCGACCCGGAGGGCTTCGTCGACGCGCTGCTGGGCTGAGCCGTCGCTCACGGGCCTGCCCGTCTCTGCGCAAGGCCTCCGGCTACCGGTCCTCTTCCCGTACCGGTAGCCGGAGGCCTTGCGGCCGGAGCATCCTTGACGACGAAGCCGTGGCCCCGGACTGGACGGCGCGCCGCAGGAATCCGGGACGCCCGAAGGTGGTGACGATGAGGACCCTCGTGGCCGGCAGCGGCTCCAGGAGCCTCGCGGTCGCGCTCAGCCCGTCAGTGCCGGGCATGTCAACGTCCATGGTCGACCGCCTGGCGTGGGCTCATCCCGAAGACGCTCGCATTGCCGCTGGTGGGGCTGCTGAGCCCCAGGATCATGTGATCGTCGTCGTCTTGCCCGCGCCGTTAGGGCCCAGGAGGGCGACGACCTCTCCGGGGCGGATGGTCAGGTCGGTGCCGTCAACGGCGGTGACGGCACCGAAGGACTTGTGCAGATCGGTCAGGCTGATGGCGTCGACGCGATCCGTTTGGGGAACCACCTGGAGTGAGGACTCCGGGGCGGGCCGAGGTGTTGTTGTGCTCATGGCTCAAGACTCGTGCTGCAGCGGCGGTGGCCCATGGCCCATTGGTCACCACATGCTCATGACATTTCTCAGGGGTGAGCAGGCAGTGGAATGACCGCATCGTGGCGGGGCAAAGCCGGATTGTTCCATGTGAGAGGAGATACCGGGCGAAGAAGGCGGAAGTGGCGGAGCCGGCCAGTAGCGGGCGGTCGGTGAGTGTGGGCTCAGTCCCGGTCCGGGCGCGGGGGAGAGGGCGGGCCCCGCTTGCCGCTATCCTGGGTCGCAGTCAGGGGAATCATCATGGCTCTCGGCCATGGACGTTTCTCCCTCATCCGCCCACAGTCTCCCGACCAACGCGCCCGACGGCGCCAGGAAGGACCATCGCGTGTTCGGCAACCTCTCCGATCGCATCACCGCCTCCTTCAACCAGCTGCGCGGCAAAGGTCGTCTCACCGAGGCCGACGTCAACGCCACGGTCACCGAGATCCGCCGTGCCCTCCTGGAGGCCGACGTCGCCCTGCCCGTGGTGCGCGCCTTCACCTCAGCGGTGCGCGAGAAGGCGGTCGATGCCGCCCGTTCCCAGGCCCTCAACCCGGGCCAGCAGGTCGTCAAGATCGTCAACGAGGAGCTCATCGAGGTCCTGGGCGGTGAGACCCGGGAGATCAACTGGGCCGACCGCGGCCCCACAATCATCATGCTCGCCGGCCTCCAGGGCGCCGGTAAGACCACCCTGGCCGGAAAGCTCGGCCGCTGGCTGCGCGACCAGGGCAAGCGCGTCCTGCTGGTGGCCTCCGACCTCCAGCGCCCCAACGCCGTCACCCAGCTGAGCGTCGTCGCCGAGCGCGCCGGGGTGCACGTGTGGGCGCCCGAGCCCGGTAATGGCGTGGGCGACCCGGTAGCCGTGGCCCGCTCCGGCGTCGAGCAGGCGCGCGCCAACGGCTACGACGTCGTCGTCGTGGACACCGCCGGCCGCCTCGGTGTGGACGCCGAGATGATGGACCAGGCGATCCGCATCCGCGACGCGGTCGTCCCCCACGAGATCCTCTTCGTCCTGGACGCCATGGTCGGTCAGGACGCGGTCAACACCTCCGTCGCCTTCCGCGACGGCGTCGGCTTCACCGGCGTGGTCCTCTCCAAGCTCGACGGCGACGCCCGCGGTGGTGCGGCCCTGTCCGTTCGCGGCGTCACCGGCGCTCCGGTCCTGTTCTCCTCCACCGGTGAGGGCCTGACCGACTTCGAGCGCTTCCACGCCGACCGCATGGCCTCGCGCATCCTGGACATGGGTGACCTGCTCACCCTCATCGAGCAGGCCGAGCGGACCCTGGACCGCCAGGAGGCCGAGGACGCCGCCGCCAAGCTCGCCAAGGGCACCTTCACCCTCGACGACTTCCTGGGCCAGCTGCGCCAGATCCGCAGGATGGGCTCCATGAAGAAGCTCTTGGGCATGATGCCCGGCATGGGGCAGATGCGTGAGGCCCTGGAGAACTTCGACGAGCGCGAGGTCGACCGCATCGAGGCGATCGTGTGCTCCATGACCCCGGCCGAGCGCAAGGACCTGTCCATCCTCAACGGCTCGCGCCGCAGCCGCATCGCCAAGGGATCGGGAACCACGGTCCAGGCCGTCAATGAGCTCGTGGACCGCTTCGAGCAGGCCAAGAAGATGATGGAGGCCATGGCCTCCGGCGGAGGCATGGGCGGTCTCGGCGAGGGCGGCCCCATGCCCGGGATGGGGTCGCTGCCCGGCATGGGCAAGCACTCCAAGGCCCGTCAGGCCCCCAAGGCCAAGCGCGGCAAGGGTGGCAAGAAGGGGCGCAGCGGCAATCCCGCCAAGGCCGCCCGCCAGGCCAAGGAGGCCGCGGCCGCCAAGCAGGCCAAGATCGAGGCGGGGCAGAGCGCCGCGCCCGCAGCCGGCTCCTCCTTCGGGCTCGGCGGCGGCCAGGCCGACGCCTCCGGCTACGGGATCATGCCCCAGGCCCAGCAGAGCAAGCAGCCTTCGGGCGACGACGTCGCCGACGCGATGGGCGCCCTGCCCGAGGACCTGCGCCGCCACCTCGGGCTGTAGACGTAACGGCTCGCGGCACCTGGGAGTCGAGCCGCGGATTCGGACATCGTCGGATCGACGGAGGTGGGTCAGTCGTCGGGAGACGGGGCCGTCGCGCCCTCGATGACGGTGCCCTGGTGGAACACCGCCTGCCAGGTCGAGCCCCGGCGACGGTAGAGCGTGGATCTCCGGGTGACACGACTCGGCGTACGTAAGGTATAGAGGACCTGGACGACGTCGTCGGCAAGGATGCGGGACTCAGCCTCCTCGATGTTGTATCCATCGGCGAGGGAGTCCGCATGCCTTCCCTCCAAGCGTCCCAGGACGATCTCCCTGACCTCGCTGCGGCTGTAACGCCGTCCCGAGGCGCCGACCTCGTTGAAGTCCTCCGCGACCTGCTCATCGAAAGAGTCGGTGTCCCAGATCAGTTCCGGGTGGTGGAAGATCGGTTCTCGTCGGATCAGTTCATGCCACTGTGTTGAGCTCTCCATCCCTTACCTCTCGTCGCGACGTCGACGGCTTGGACGTGACTGGGCTTGTAGCCAGCCGTTGGTCTCGGCGGTGCGGGCCGCTGCGGTGCGTCCGCCGGACGGAACGTTAGCGGAGCCTCTCTCGGCGGCGGTGCGGATCGTGGCACCAGGCTCATGCCGGCCGGATCGACGTCGGGCACCGGGATGGCGGCTGCCCCGGGAAGGCAGCCCCATGAAGGTTCTTCATCCATGGCGCCCGGCGTGCGAAGCGGTTGGCCCCTATCGAACCCGCTGGTTGCCTGCCGTCTGTGGGCGATCTCGCACCGGACTATGGGGCCGCGCCTCCGCTCAGGCTGGCGACGTCGTCGGCCCCTCTGGCAGAATGTCCGGCTGTACTCGATCGGACGTCGGTCCCTCTCCCGGCCCCGGTCGCGTCTCGGCTCACGCCGGAAACCGTTGCTTGACCCCACCGGGGACCAGCGCGCGCCAAACGATCCAGAACCAGGAGTTCAACCAAGTGGCAGTCAAGATTCGCCTCAAGCGCATGGGCAAGAAGTTTGCCCCCTTCTACCGGGTCGTCGTCCTCGACTCCCGCAAGAAGCGCGATGGTCGTGTCATCGAGGAGATCGGTGTCTACGACCCGATGCAGGAGCCCTCGCTCATCCGCATCGACTCCGAGCGCGTCCAGTACTGGCTCGGTGTGGGGGCTCAGCCCTCCGACGCTGTCTACAAGCTGATCAAGATCACCGGCGACTATCACCAGTTCAAGGGTCTCAAGGGTGTCGAGAGCACCCTCAAGGTCAAGGACGCCGACGCCGCCACGGTCGCCAAGGAGGCCGCGGTCAAGGCCGCCGCCGACGACGCCGAGAAGCGCAAGGCAGCCGCCGCCAAGGCCAAGGCCGACGAGGAGGCCGCTGCGGCCGCCGAGACTACCGAGGCCGTGGCTGACGAGGCCGCTGAGGCCGCCTCCGAGGAGGCCTGAGATGCTGGCCGACGCCCTCGAGCACCTCGTGCGGGGCATCGTCGACAATCCCGACGACGTCACCGTCACCTCTCGGTCGCTGCGCCGCGGCGACCTGCTGGAGGTGCGGGTCAACCCCGAGGACCTCGGCCGAGTCATCGGCCGCTCGGGTCGTACCGCTCGAGCACTGCGCACGGTGGTAGGGGCACTGGCGGACTCGCCGGTGCGCGTCGACGTCGTCGACACCGACCGCCGCTGAGCACACGGGGTCGCACGACTGACGGTGTCGGTCTCGCCGACTGATACGGGTGCCCGGTTCCCGCCAGGGGGGCCGGGCACTGTCGTGCTCTCAGAGCCATCGCCGCCCCCACCCGGCCGCCACCGACCGGATGCCTTTGACCGGGAGGAAGCCCGGCGGAGGCGGTCAACCTCACGCCACCGGTGCCCGACCTCATCCCCATGGCCGATGGGATCACCAACTGGGGCACGGTAGGTTGGCGTCAGAGAACCAGATCCCTCACTAGCCTTTCCACGTCCCGATTCCAGGAGAACAGGTGCTGCTCACCCTTGCCGTCATCGGTCCCGCCCATGCCCTCAAGGGCGAGGTGCGTCTCGAGATCCGCACCGATGACCCCGAGGGGCGCCTCGCGCCCGGAACCACCGTCCCCACCGAACCGGCGCAGGCCGGCCCTTTGACGGTCAGTCGTCTGCGCTTCGACGGGTCGCGCTGGTTCGCCTCCTTCGAGCAGGCAGGAGACCGTACGGCCGCCGAGGCCCTGCGAGGCGTGAGGCTCCTGGTTGAGACCGACGACGAGGCTCCTGGTGACACCGAGGATGCTGAGGAATCTTGGTACCGGCACGAGCTCGTCGGACTCAGGGCGCTGAGCATCGCCGGCGAGGAGCTGGGAGAGGTCACCGACCTGGAGCCCGGCGTCGCCCAGGACCGCCTGGTCGTCACCACACCCGAGGGTGACGACGTGGCCGTGCCCTTCGTTGCTGAGCTCGTCCCATCCATCGACCCCGAGGCCGGTACCGTGACCCTGGATCCGCCCGGCGGGTTGTTCCCCGGACGCGGCCAGGCGGAGGAGGCCCGGTGAGGATCGACGTCGTCAGCATCTTCCCCGACTACCTCAAGGTCCTGGACCTCTCACTCATCGGGAGAGCCGCCGGCCACGGCACCCTCGACCTGCACGTGCATGACCTTCGTGACCACGCCCACGACCGGCACCGCACCGTCGACGACACCCCCCTGGGAGGTGGAGCCGGCATGGTCATGAAGCCGGACGTGTGGGGCGAGGCCCTCGATGATGTGCTCGCCGTGGACGCCCCCACCGCCGGACGTCAGGTCCTCATCGTCCCCACCCCCTCGGGCGAGGTCTTCACCCAGCGCACTGCCGAGGACCTGGCCGACGCCGACGCGCTGGTCTTCGCCTGCGGCCGCTACGAGGGCATCGACGCGCGCGTGCCCGAGCACTACGCCTCCCGCGGTATCGAGGTGCGAGAGCTGAGCATCGGCGACTACGTCCTCAACGGGGGAGAGGTCGCCGCCATCGTCATGATCGAGGCGATCGCCCGTCTCCTGCCCGGAGTCCTGGGCAACCCCGAGTCGCTGGTCGAGGAGTCCCACGGAGCCGCCGGCCTGTTGGAGTACCCCGTCCACACCCGGCCCACCCGGTGGCGCGGCCTGGAGGTCGACCCCGTCCTGCTGTCCGGTGACCACGCCCGCATCGCCCGCACCAGGAGGGACCAGGCCATCGCCCGCACCGTTCGCCGCCGCCCCGACATGGCTGCGAGCCTGGACCCCACGCGCCTGGACCGCGAGGACCGTGCCACGTTGGCGTCCCTGGGATGGGCGGTCCCGACCGGGGCGGCCCACCCGGTGCCGGTGCGCATCCGGACCGCCACCACCTGCGACGCCGAGGCACTGGCAGACCTGGCGGCCCGCACCTTCCCCGATGCCTGCGAGCAGGTCATCGCCCCCGAGTCCATTGCCCGGCACATCGCCACGAACCTGGTTCCCGACCTGTTCCGCGCCTGGGCCGAGGACGACCGTGTCGACCTCATCGTCGCCGAACTGCTCGCGCCCCAGCCCGTGCAAGAGGCGCCCGGTGGGGCGGAACCGGAAGGCACGCCCACCGGCCCGGACCTGGTCGGCTACGCCGCCGTGCTGCGCGAGGAGCCGGATGCCGCAGGCGAGCCGCCCACCGGGATCGACCCCCGGCCCGCGTGCGTCCGAGCCCGGCACGGGCAGGTTGTCGGAGAGCTGTCCAAGGTCTACGTCGACTCCACGATGAGAGGGTCAGGACTGACCCCCGCGCTCATGAGCGCCGTGACGCGGCAGGCCACCGACCACGGGACGAGCCTGCTCTGGCTCGGCACTCACGTCACCAACAAGCGCGCCCAGAAGGCCTACAAGCGGGCCGGCTTCCGCCAGGCCGGAACCCGCACCTACAACGTCGGGGGCCAGGACGCCCATGACGTCGTCATGATCCGGCGGACAGGAGAAGGCCAATGAGCAGAGCACCCGACCAGAACCTCAAGGACATGACCGACGACATGGCTGATGACACGGACGACACCCGCGGCAACGGCGGCGAGCCGCGCACGAAGAGCTCCGAAGCGGCTGGGCCCGCCTCGCCTGCGGCCCGGGTCGGAGCCCGCCTCAAGCAGTGGGGCATCACCCTGTCCTACCTGGTCATCGCCGTGGCGATCATCGCACTCATCCGCACCTTCGTCATCCAGAGCTTCACCATCCCCTCCGGGTCGATGGAGGACACCCTCACCGAGGGAGACCGTGTCACTGTGACGATGTACGACTCCCACGACATCGAGCGGGGCGACGTCGTCGTCTTCACCGATCCCGACCACTGGCTGACGACCCAGGAGCCCGCAGGCCTGCAGGGCGCCTTCCAGGACTTCCTGGTCGCGATCCACATCTTCCCCCAGGACGCTGGACACCATCTCATCAAACGTGTCATTGGGATGCCCGGCGACCACGTCGTCGCCGACGGGAACGGTTCCCTGAGCGTCAACGGCTTCGAGATCCACGAGGACTACCTCAAGCCCGGCCGGTCGGCCTCCGACGTCGCCTTCGACATCACCGTGCCCGAGGGCTACGTCTGGGTCATGGGGGACAATCGCGCCAACTCCTCGGACTCCCGGTACCACCAGAACGACGCCCACCACGGCTTCGTCCCCGTGGGCAACGTCGTCGGCGTCGCCAAGAACGTCGTGTGGCCCTACTCCCACTGGTCCGGCCTGACCGACGGGCGCCAGGTCTTCTCCCAGGTTCCCGATCCGACATCCATCCCGACAGCTCTCCCCGCCGAACCCGCTGAGCCCGTGCCGTCTCGCACCCTGGCCGGCTCCGGCAGCTGACGAGCCCGTCCTCCCGGCGGCCCTCGAGCAACCGGTGCGACATCCCGCAGCACGACGTGCCGGCGGGCGCCGAGCCACTGCTGACACATGCGTCCGGGATGCCCGCTGGGACGCGCAAAAGGCGTGAACTCAGGCACGTAGACGCCGGCGCGCTCGTCCATGGGTGCGAGCCTGTGGCAGACTGAGCGGGCACTTGGGTCCTGCGGCTCCTCTGCCACTGGGGAGGCCGTCGCCTCGAGGGAACCCAGGGGCGTCCACCTCCGGCGCTGCCCCCGACGGCGCGGCGCCGCCGAACCAGCACTCCTGACCAGTGGCACGGGTGTGGAGAGAAACATGAACCTGATCGACGAGATCAACGCCGCATCACTGCGCGACGACATCCCCTCCTTCCGTCCCGGGGACACCCTCAAGGTCCACGTCAAGGTGGTCGAGGGATCCCGTACCCGCGTCCAGGTCTTCCAGGGCGTTGTCATTGCGCGCCAGGGTGGCGGCATCTCGGAGACCTTCACCATCCGCAAGGTCTCCTTCGGTGTCGGCGTCGAGCGCACCTTCCCCGTCCACACGCCCTCCATCGAGAAGATCGAGGTCGTCACCCGGGGTCAGGTGCGTCGTGCCAAGCTCTACTACCTGCGCAACCTGCGCGGTAAGGCCGCCAAGATCAAGGAGCGTCGCGAGGACTGAGCGTCCGCACTCTGAAGACGGCGCCCGGAGCCTGACGGGCTCCGGGCGCTCGTCATCTCTCGCCGTGCAGCGGCGGACCCACGTACATCGACCTAAGGGGGAAGGGGACACGGTGAGACCGCCGCAGGACGAGGCCGATGACGTCGGACTGGACCTGAAGCAGGCCGCACCTTCACAGATCGGCCGGGCCTCCAGATCCGCCGTCACCCCTGCATGCAGCTCTCCCTCCGCAGACTCCCCTCAGGAGACCGACGAGCCGTCTGAGCCGGCAGCCGGGCCCTCGAACGTGATCCTGGGCGACGACAGCGATGAGTGGGACTACGACCCATTCATCGACCCTGATGCCGACCCCGAGCCCGACGACGAGCCCGTGGACCTGCCCCCCTCCATCCAGCCTCGTCGGCACGTCGCGCCCGCCATCCCTCCACCGGAGACCCGCTCCCTGGGCCAGAGGCTGACGAGGCTCCTGCTCGTCCTGGCGGTCGTCATCCTGGTTCCGGCCCTTCTGAAGACCTTCGTCGTCCAGATCTACGAGATCCCCTCGGGGTCCATGGAGCGCACCCTGAGCGACGGGGACAAGGTCGCGGTCACGATGTTCGACTCCGATGACATCGACCGCGGTGACGTCGTCGTCTTCAGCGACCCCGACGACTGGCTCCACGTCCAAGAGACGACGGGTCTGCGCGGCACCCTTCAGAAGGTCTTGGTCTCCGTGCACGTTCTGCCCGAGCACACCGGTCATCACCTTGTCAAACGGGTGATCGGTGTGGGAGGTGACCATGTCGTCTCCGACGGGAAGGGAACGCTGAGCGTCAACGGCGTCGCGATCAAGGAGCCCTACGTCAAGGATGGTCAGTCCCCGTCCCTGACGTCCTTCGACGTCACCGTTCCCCAGGGATACGTCTGGGTCATGGGGGATAACCGCAGCAACTCGGCCGACTCGCGCTACCACCGCGATGACGTCCACGGCGGCTTCGTGCCCCTGACGAACGTCGTCGGGGTGGCCAAGGTGGTCTTCCAGTGGACGAACCTGAGCCGATGGGGGAGTCTGGGCGGCGGGGAGCAGGCCTTCTCCCAGGTTCCTGATCACGACACCCCCGTCCCCTCTCCTGCGTCCGCGTCATCCGGGCCCACGGCGAGCAGGCCGACAGGACCGACGCAGCGGGGCCCCGACCCCGATGACCCCGATGCCCCCGACGATCTCGACGACAAGGACAGCACGTCCCTGGACGGCCCGCGGACCGAGACCGGTGAGGCGACCGACGGCTCCGAGCACACCATGCCCGGCCGGATCGGCCCGGCCCCAGGGGCTGACGGAGAGGACGCGGTGTCAGGGACATCCGGGTCATCCGGGATGTCAGGCCATGGACAATCAGGTGCGGGCGCCGTGGGGGCCGCCGTGCCGGGCTCCTCGGACGGATCCGGCGGCTCGGGAACGGACGCGAGGATGATGTGGTGAGCCTCCGGGTGCGACCCCGCCCCGACCGGTGCCTGGAGAACGAGCTGCTCCGCGGCTGCGACTACGTCGGTGGTCTGGATGAGGTAGGGCGCGGTGCGCTCGCCGGACCGGTCAGCGTAGGGCTGGCAGTGGTAGGCCGCCGTACCGACGACGCCTTCCCCGACGGCCTGGCCGACTCCAAGCAGCTCACGGCCCGTGCGCGCACCGGCCTGATCGAGCCCGTGCGCGACTGGCTGGTGGACTGCGCCGTCGCCCATGCCTCACCGGCAGAGATCGATGAACACGGCATCGTCGGTGCCCTGAGACTGGCCGGCCTGCGCGCCTTGAAACAGGTCAATGCGCGCGGACACGCCCCAGGCGTCATCATCCTCGACGGCGTGGCCGACTGGCTCACCGCTCCACAGCCCGACCTGCTCACCGCACTGGATGACCGGCAGCCTCCGGAACCGGTCCTGGATCCCGCCGCGGGGCCTCCCAGCCCGCCGGTGCGCATGGAGGTCAAGGCCGACGCCCGCTGCGCCGTCGTCGCGGCAGCCAGCGTCCTGGCCAAGGTCGAGCGGGACTCCCTCATGGCCTGCCTGGACGATCCCGGCTACGGGTGGGCCTCGAACAAGGGCTACGCCTCACCGGCCCACATCAAGGCCCTCACCGAACTGGGCGCCAGCAACCAGCACCGACGCAGCTGGCACCTGCCCGGGCTGGATCAGCACGAGGGCTGACGCACCGGGCAACAGCCGGTACCGACCCGGGCAGGCCCCGACTCGCCCCCGCAACCTGCTGGGCCTGGGCGCCGCGGGCAGGCATGATGGCCCGGTGAGCGCAGAAGACCTCGAGTCCTATGAGAACGAGCTGGAGCTCTCGCTGTACCGGGAGTACCGCGACGTCGCCTCCCTGTTCTCCTACGTGGTGGAGACCGAGCGACGGTTCTACCTGGCCAATGCCGTCGACGTCCAGGTGCGCACCAACGGAGGGGAGGTGTTCTTCGAACTCACCCTCGAGGACGCCTGGGTGTGGGACATCTACCGCGCCTCCCGGTTCGTGAAGTCCGTCCACGTCGTCACCTTCAAGGACGTCAACGTCGAGGAGCTCACCAAGCTCGAGATGGACATCCCCTCCTCCTAGAGCCTCCAGAGCGATCTCCTCAGGCTGGGCCTCTCACCTTCTGCAGGCTCCTGTCCCGGAGCGGCGCGGTTGCCCGGGAGCCACAGGTCGTCTCCTGCCAGTGCCCTCCACAGGGCTGATCGGGCCGTGGCGCGGATCAGGTGATTCTGCCTCAGGCTGGTGGCGGAGGTGATCGGCATGGTCGAACAGGTTGCAACAGGGAGCGCGGTGAATCCGCCCTGGTCCGGTGAGGCTGGGCTCACCGGACCCTCCGGGAGCCTGCGCAGTCCAGGGGCCGCCGTAGCCCACCAGTCCCGCCTTCGCACCGGGCGCTACGGGGAGGACCTGGCCGCTGCCTACCTGGAGGACATCGGTTGGCAGATCCTGGAGCGCAACTGGCGTCCGGACCACGGTCTGCGCGGGGAGCTCGACATCATCGCCCTCGACCCCGCCCCCGGCGGTCAGGAGCCGGAGCCCGGCAGCGCCCCCGGTGACGGCGGGAAGCGACGCAGACGACCAGCACTGGTCATCGTCGAGGTCAAGACCCGCAGCTCCCTGCGCCAGGGGCCACCGGCCGCCGCCGTCGACGCCCGCAAGCTGGCCCGGCTGCGCGCCCTGGCGGCCGCCTGGATCAGCACCCACGAGGGCCCGCACGCCGGCCTGCGCCTCGACGTCGTCTCCATCCTCCTGCGCGAGGAACGCCCCGCGCTGCTGCGCCACCACCGGGCGGTGGGGACGTCATGGGGCTAGCGCGCACGCTCGCGGTCACCCTGACTGGGCTGGCCGGACACATCGTCGACGTCGAGGCCCACGCCACCCAGGGCCTGCCCGGATTCACCCTCGTCGGCCTGCCCGACGCCGCCGTGCGCGAGTCGCGTGAGCGCGTCCGGGCCGCTTTGAGCACCTGCGGCGTCACCTGGGGAGAGCAGCGCCTGACCGTCAATCTCTCCCCGGCGGACCTGCGCAAGACCGGCACCGGACTGGACCTGGCGCTCGCGCTGGCCGTCCTGGGCGCTCGCGGTCAGCTCGGACGGTCCGCGGCCGGTCTCCTGGGGCGCACCGTGTACATCGGCGAGCTCGGGCTGGACGGCTCGGTCCACTCGGTGCGCGGCGTCCTGCCCAGCGTCCAGGCCGCGGTCGCCGCCGGGGTTGAGGAGATCGTCGTCGCCCGGGAGGCGTGCGCCGAGGCTGAGCTCGTCCCCGGTGCCCAGGTCACCGCCATCGGCCATATCGGCCAGCTCGTGGACCGCTACGGAGGACGCCTGAGCCCCGCCGTCGCCGCTGCGGTGGAGCAGATCGCCCAGGCCGACGACACCGGCCCGGCCCGCGTTGAGGGCGGCGATCCGCCGGACCTGGCCGACGTCGTCGGACAGGCCGAGGCCAGGCAGGCCCTCGAGGTCGCCGCGGCCGGGGGACATCACCTCATCATGGTGGGGCCGCCGGGGACGGGAAAGACCATGCTCGCCGAGCGTCTGCCCTCGATCCTGCCTCCCCTGGAGCAGCCCGACGCCGTCACCGTCACCTCGATCCACTCCCTGGCCGGCACCTTCAACCCGGCCCACGGGCTCATCACCCGGCCACCGCTGCGCGCACCGCACCACACCGCCACCCGGGCCGCCGTCGTCGGAGGCGGATCCGGCCTGCCGCGCCCCGGGGACGTGTCCCTGGCTCACCGGGGCGTGCTGTTCCTCGACGAGGCCCCCGAGTTCAGTGCCGGTGTCCTGGACTGCCTGCGTCAGCCCCTGGAGTCCGGGACGGTCACCATCGACCGGGTGGGCGGTCGCGCCAGCTACCCGGCCGCCTTCCAGCTCGTCCTGGCCGCCAACCCCTGCCCCTGCGGCAAGGCCGGCGGCCGTGGCCTGGAGTGCACGTGCACCTCCCTGCAACGACGGCGGTACTTCTCGCGCCTGTCCGGGCCGCTGCTGGACCGGGTGGACATCCAGGTCGAGTTGGCCCCCGTCAGTGCCTCCGACCTTGCCCACCCGGCGCGCAGCGAGCCCAGCGCCGTGGTGGCGCAGCGGGTCCTGCGAGCCAGACGCGCCGCGAAGCACCGGCTGGCCGGCACGCCGTGGCGGCTCAATGCCGAGGTGCCCGGCTCCTACCTCAGAGGCCCCGACGGCGGACTGAGCGCGCCGCTCAGCCGCCGGCTCATGAGTGCCCTGGAACGTGGGGACCTCTCCCTGCGCGGGGTGGACCGGGTGCTCAGGGTGGCGTGGACCCTGGCCGACCTCGAGGGCGCCGAGGCCCTCACCCTCACCCACATCGGGACCGCACTGGCCCTGAGAACCTCAGGAGCACGATCATGAGTCCCACCCTGCCCTACGACATCGATGACCCGGCGCTGGTCCGCGCCACCTGGTCGCGCCTGGCGGAGCCGGCCAGTGCTGCGGCCACGATGCTGGTGGATCGGCTTGGACCGAGCGCCGCCTTGAGGTGGCTGCTGGAGGAGGCCATCGACTCCTCGGGGCGTGTGCGCAGCGCCCCGCGCCCGCCCGTGCCGCAGCCTCCACCGGGCGTCTCCAGCACCGGTGGGCTCAGCGTCCACTGGGCGCAGGTCGCTGCGCGATGGGCGCCGCGCCTGGAGGGACTCGACATCCGTCGCGAGCTGGACGTGCTCGACCGCCTCGGTGGGAGCCTCGTCCTCCCCGGAGACATCTGGTGGCCGCCGGGACTCGACGAGCTCGAGCACCCGCCCTTCTGCCTGTGGGTGCGCGGCGACCCGTCGCTGTTGGTCAGTGCCAAGGACCGGGCGGCAGCGAGCTGCAGCAACGGTGGAGCCGTCCCCGAGACCGGTGGGCACAACTCCAATCGGGGCGGCGACGCCGCCGGCGAGTCCGGTCTCAGCGAGATGATCACCAGAGCCCATCACCTGCCCGTGCGTGAGCAGCGAATGCCTGCAGGGCCGGCCAACGGGCTGTGCCTGGCGCTGGTAGGGGCCAGGGCCTCCACCCGGTACGGGGAGGAAATAGCGACCTCCTTGGCCTCGGGGGTGACGGCGAAGGGCGGCCTCATCGTCTCCGGCGGAGCCTTCGGCATCGACGCCTGCGCGCATCGCGGAGCACTGCGCGAAGGCCCCACCGTGTCCGTCTCCGCCGGGGGAGTGGACCGTCTCTACCCGGTCGGCAACACCGGGGTGCTGGAGGCGGTCATCTCCAACGGGGCGCTGGTCGCTGAGGTCCCACCGGGCTGCCAGCCCGGCCGCTACCGGTTCGTCTCCCGCAACCGTGTCATCGCGGCCATATCCGGGGCGACGATCGTGGTCGAGGCGGCCTGGCGCTCAGGAGCCCTGTCCACCGCCCACCGAGCCCTCGATCTGGGCAGACAGGTGGGTGCCGTCCCCGGACCGGTGACCTCCATGTCCTCGGTCGGCTGTCACCGGCTCCTGCGCAAGGGCGCGGTCTGCATCACTGACGCCGACGACGCCCTTGAGCTCCTCACGCCCCTGGGCGCCGTCGACGCCGACGCCGTCAAGGAGCAGAACCCCGAGCTGGCGGGAGACGGTCTCCTGGACGGGCTGGAACCGGACAGTGCCGCCGTCCTGGACGCCATGCCGGCCAGAGCCTCCGCGACCACCGAGGCCATCGTCCGCTCCTCGGGCCTGTCCCAGAAGGAGGCAGTGGCGGCCCTGGGGATCCTGGAGCTGCTGGGCAGGGCGGAGCGCACCGCCGCCGGCTGGCGACGACGCCACCGGTAGCCAGACGTCGTAACGCCCCGGGCGGGGCTCGCCTGGGCGGTGAGCTCTCC
Source organism: Actinomyces sp. Marseille-P3109 (assembly GCF_900323545.1). Lineage (NCBI taxonomy): Bacteria > Bacillati > Actinomycetota > Actinomycetes > Actinomycetales > Actinomycetaceae > Actinomyces > Actinomyces sp. Marseille-P3109. The sequence goes on along the minus strand of NZ_OOHN01000008.1, from coordinate 1,440,589 downwards.
GGGGTCAGACCACGGTGGCTGCTGACAGCGCAAGCTCCTGCCGGGAGTGCTGGGCCTCCTCATCCAGCAGTGGCAGGTCCTCGATCGTGACCAGTCGAGCCGTCAGTGCGTAGTCGACCAGGGCGGTGCGTCGGTAGGAGGCGTGCATACGCGGACCGCCCCGCATACCTCTGACGCCGATGCGGTCGAGCTTGTCGCAGATGTTGTCCAGCGCGCGATTGAAGCGGGTGAGTTTCCAGCCCAGGCGGGCTGCGGCGTCGGCGTTACGGGGCAGGTCGACTGGCCCGCTGCCGGTGCGACGCAGCCAGGGCTCCGCCAGGGCCAGGGTCACCAGATGCTGGTTTCGGGTCAGATTCACGATGCCCACGGTGGTCTGGCCGGAGCCCGGAGGCACCTCTCTGGTCTGGGAGACCTCGTAGCCGGGGAAGGGCACCTGCAGGATGATCTCGTAGGTGGTGGAGCCCGCCGTGAAGACGATCGCCATGTCCGGGAAGACCAGCGGTACCCGGGAGCCCGGAGCCACCCATGAACGGGAGGTGCCGGAGCGCTCGGTAAGCGTGGCGCCGATCCGGGAACCGATGTTGGCCACCCACCACAGCTCGGCGTCGTGCTCGATGATGAGGAAGCGTCGATGGAGGAAGAGGTTGTCCTCATCAAGGACGAGATCGCCCTCTCTGCCGATCTGGAAGGGGGCTCCGGGCACGATCCGAAACAGTTCACCAACGAAGTCGAGAAGCAGAGGCTCTTCACTCATCGTCGTCACTCCTTCAGATGTCAATGTCAGATGGTCCGAGATGCCTGGGAACGGTCGCGAAGGGCGGCGACATCCTCCCTGTCAGAATGCCATGGCCATCCGAGCGGTAGAAAGGGCTTGATCCCTATTGACGACCGGCTCCCATCCTGCTAGCGTCCCATGAATCGATGTATCGCATATTGTCGATATGTAAGTTGTGGTGCTGGTGATGAGGTATGCCGCCGGGCTGGATACGGGCGTCGGCCGCCTGAGGCCGGGCGGTGTCAGCAGCAATGGGAGGCAAGAGGAGGGAGACATGATGATGCAGCATCTGCGCCGTGCTGTCGGTGGTCGGGCGGGAGGGGGAGCGATCGCGTGCGCAGTGCTCGCGGTGGGATGCTTGGCGCTCGGGGGAGTGTTCGTCCGGCTCAGCGAGGTGGGGCCGATCGCCACCGGCGGCTTCCGGTCCCTGATCGCCGCCCCCATGCTGTTCCTGCTCGACGCCGGTGTCGGGCTCCGGCGCGGAGCCCAGCGGCAGGAACGCATGCCTTTTCGCGACCAAGTCACCATCGCGCTGGGCGGAGCTCTCTTGGCGATCGACCTGTGCCTGTGGAACGTGTCGTTCTTCTACACCACGCTGGCTGAGTCCAATCTCCTGGCGAATCTTGTTCCCTTCGCCGCGGCGATCTACGGGTGGGTGCTCTTCAGGGATGCTCCCGACGTCAGGCTCGTTCTTCCGGCGATCCTGGCGATCGGGGGACTACTGCTCCTGACCCCGGTCGGCGTTCACACAGACCCGCGCCATCTGCTTGGAAACGCGATGGCCCTGGCCACGGCATTCTTCTACACGGGATTTCTCGTTGTCGCCCAGGGGCTGCGAAAGCGGTACCCGGCGCTGCGCATCATGGCGGTACTCAGTCTCTGGTGCGCTGCGGTGTGTCTTGCGGTGGCGATGCTGCGTGGAGAGAACCTGCTTCCGCATTCCGTGACGGGATGGCTGCTGCTCGCCGCCCTGGCGCTCACCTCTCAGATACTCGGGCAGACCCTCATGGCGCACGCTATGCACTTCATGTCGCTGCAGCTCGGGTCGCTGTTCGCGCTGCTCCAGCCTGTGGCAGCGGCCGCCTACGCCTACATCCTCTTCGCCGAGACTCTGACGCCCTCCCAGCTCCTTGGCGTGGTGATCCTCATCGTCACCATCTATTGGGCCAGGCTCGTCCTCGGCTCGTAACGCGCCTCCGGTGCCGGATCGCGGAGCTGATGTCGTCTGCGTTCCCTGCAGGATGCCTCTCTGAGGGTGCAACGGTGCCTCAGGTATCGACATCAGTGCGGGTGGTATGCTCTGGCGCACCTCAGCAGGATTCGGGAGGGGCAGTATGTCCGCGAACGCCCATCGTCATCCGCATGACGATGAGGACATGAACGGACTGGTCGACGCCCTCAAGGTTCTTGCGCACCCGGTGCGCCTCCAGATCCTGCAGTGGCTCCGGAATCCTCGGGCGGAGTTCCCCATCGAGCAGGGGATCGCGGACCCGGATGAGTACGGGGTCTGCATCAAGCAGATCACCGACAAGGTCGGGCTGGCCCAGTCCACCGTCTCGGCGTTCATGCACGCCCTGGAGCGTGAGGAGCTGGTGACCTCCACACGTATAGGAAAATGGACTCACTACAAGCGCAACGAGCGGCGCATCGCCGACGTCCGCGCACAGTTCTCCGAACTCACCTAACTCACCCGCGTGGTCGCTCGCCTCGCCACCCATCGTCATTCGTCTTGCCATCGACCCAACAGAGCCGTCGTCAGGGGGACTATTATGCCGAGGACGCGCGCCGGCCTCCTCTCCGCCTACCAGCGTCACCTATCGCTGCAACGAGACCTCTCCCAGCACACCGTGCGGGCCTACCTCGTCGACGTGGGTGATCTCTTAAGTTTCCTCGGCGTCGGTGAGGGCGACGCCGAGCCCGTTGAGCCGGCCCTGGCCACCCTCGACCTGGCGGACCTGCGCGACTGGCTCGCCGCACAGGCCGCTGACGGGCGCTCCCGCGCCACCCTGGCCCGCCGCTCCGCCTCCGTGAGAACCTTCTCCACCTGGGCCTTCGAGGAAGGGCTGCTCGCCTCCGACGTCGCCGTGCGCCTGCGCGCCCCCCGCGTCGACAACCGACTCCCCGGGGTCCTGACGACCCAGCAGGCCGCACAGCTCCTCAAGACCGCCGCGGACCTTGCCTCAGACGGGAACGCTCTGGCCGCACGCGACCTGGCCATCATCGAGACGCTCTACGCGACCGGTGTACGGGTCTCCGAGCTCGTCGGTCTTGATGTCACCGACCTCGACCACTCCCAACGGACCCTGCGAGTCCTGGGCAAGGGCCGCAAGGAACGTACTGTCCCCTACGGGGTGCCCGCTGCCAGGGCCCTGGAGAACTGGCTGGGGCGACGCCCTGAGATCTGTGCCTCCGACGCCGGAGCCGCACTCTTCCTCGGGGCGCGAGGACGGCGCATCGACCCACGTGCGGTGCGCGACATCGTCCACCGGCTGTGCGCAGCCGCCCAGGTGCCCGACCTCGGCCCGCACGGACTGCGCCACAGCGCGGCCACCCACGTGCTGAGCGGGGGAGCGGACCTGCGCAGCGTCCAGGAGATCCTCGGACACTCCTCCCTGGCCACGACCCAGCGCTACACCCATGTCTCGGCCGAGCGGTTGCGCAGCGTCTACGAGCAGGCCTTCCCCCGCGCTTGAGACGGCGAGCACGTCCATCCAACGGCACGGTGGTGGGCTGACGCCGCGCGCGAGGCCTGGGCCCATGGGCACCTCCCCCGAAGGCGTGCAGGACCCGAGGGTCGGCGGGCGAGCGCGGCTCAGGACAGGCGGGCCAGGCGGCGGGCGATCGCGATGTGCAGTGCGAAACTGCGCTGCATCTGTGCGGTGCTGTGAAGGTTCATGACGACGTGGGCGCGTTGGCGCGGGTAGAAGAAGCTGTGTACCGCCCACAGGCCCAGACCTCCCACCGGCTCGGGCAGGCCCCGCAGGATCAAGGGCATGAACTCGCTGAAGCGGATCGTGGCCAGGCCCGTCCCGTAGTGGAGGCCCGCGCGCAGGCGGGAGCGGGGCCGGGCCAGGCGCGCCAGCAGATCCCGGTCGAGCAGGTCTCCCTCATGCAGGGCCTCCTGGAACCGCACCATGTCCTCCAGGGTTGTCACCGCGCCGCCGTCAGCGGACCCGGCGGACAGCGCCCTGGCATGGCTGATCTCCGCACCCTTGACCCAGACCGGAGCGATCTTCAGACCTGTGATCCGGACCGGAGCGATCTTCAGACCTGCCAGCTCCTCATCGGTGGCCGTGGAGTGCGGCTGACCCGTGCGCGTCATCCCCGCGGGCTGGAACACCTGGGTGCGCAGCACCTCGTGGGCGGACAGGCCGGTGACCTCCTGGAGCACGCACTGAGCCAGGGCGTAGTTGGCGTCCCCGTAGGCGAAGCGCTCACCGGGCCGGCCCTGGGGCGGCAGCCCCGCGCACTGCGCTAGCACCTCGGCCAGGTCCCACCGGCGGTCGGGGTGGCGCATGAGGCGGTCCAGCGAGCACTCGGTGGAGTATCCGCGCGGAGGCTGTATCGGGTCGGGTAGTCCTGAGCGGTGGCTGAGCAGGTGACTCAAGGTCAGGTCCCGGGACAGAATGACGCCGGGAGCGGCGGGTAGCGCGGACAGATCGATGCCCGGGGCGAGCTCGCCGATCGGCGCATCCAGGGACAGCAGCCCCTGCTGGGCCAGGCGTGCCGCCGCGACCGCCACGAAGGGCTTGCCGGCGCTCGCGGTATGAAAAGGCCGGTCGACCTCACCGAAGGAGAGCCTCACCCCCGGGGCGATGATGAGCACCTGCGGGGCCGGCAGGTCTGGGCGTCGCTTTGCGGCCATCCTCTCCAGCCTGGGCCGCAGGGAGGACTCGAACCAGCGCTGAAGGGACTCGGAGGGCCTCATGTCTCCACCTCTCTCAACAAGATGCCTTTGAAGGGGCTGTGCCCGAAAGCTCACCACTCTCCACGACCTCTCATCATCGGAAGGAATGCTGGCGAGATCAAGCATTGATCACCGTTCTACCGGACCGGCTTGAGGCGGATGACGGCCGGTTGCAGCAGGCGCAGTGGGTTGATGTAGGTCTTGGGGCCGGTGCGAGCTCCCCAGTGCAGGGCGCAGACCCCGTCCGACCGGTGCCCCGGCAGCAAGGTGCCGATGACCTGCCCGGCACCCACCGTCTCACCCGCGCTGACGCCCGGTTCCACAGGCTCATAGGTGGTGCGGATCCCGTCGGCGTGGTCGATGGAGACCACCGGACGCCCGGCCACCATGCCGGCGAATGCGACCGTCCCCGCGGCGGCGCTGCGGATCTGCGCGCCCTCCGCGGCCGCAAGGTCCACGCCGCGGTGCCCGCGTCCCCATACGACGGCCGGCGGATCGAAGCCCTCCACCACGGTGGCCGGTGCACCGGTCGGCCACTGATAGCGTCCTCGCGGCCGCCTGAGCTCATGCGGCTGCTGCACCCCGGCCTGCGCACCCGGTTCCGTCCCCTCGATGAACCGGGTGATGAGGATGGCGTCCGCGAAGAGTGAGATCGGCGAGGTCGGTGGAGTCACAGAACCGGTCAGCCCGGACGTCGTCGTGAGCTCGGGAAATGCAGGACCACCAATCTCCCGTGGTGTGCCGGAGCCGGTGGGAGACGACGGTGCGGTGAGTGCCCCGCAGGCGAGCAGGACCGCGGTCAGGGCCGCCGCGCGACGGGCTCTGCCGGGCCTTGTCGCAGGAGGGGCGCCCGGTGGGGAACCATGCGGCACACTGCAGGGACGGCAGGGTCGGCGGTGCCCCGGCAGTCCGGCTTCGTGCGTTCCGTGCGCCCTGCCTGCTGTTGCCGCCTGTACTTCCAGTGCTGTCTGTGGTTTGTGTCCCGGGTGCATGCCATCAGGGTGCGCGCCGGACGGACCCGGTCGCCGGGGACGTCGTCGGCCCTGTGGAAAACGTTCTCAGGAATCGTCCTGTGGTGACCGGAATGACTCCGAATGTCACCGAATTCGCCTCGGCAGGCGGCTCTGCCCTGTGGTAGCCTCACCCCGCAGCATTCTGCGGATCGCTCCGGCGTCAGCGGGAGACGGGACTGGGATGCTGACTTCGCGTGCCTGCACCCGAGCACCTCGGGACGTCCCTCCGGGCGACACGGTCGCGGTCCCGATCGTCATGGTTCGTCATGGTGAACGGGTGGCCGTGCGTCGCAGGCACTAGGCCCCGTCCGCGTCGGCTACCAGCCGGTCGCCGGGCTCCGGTCATCGGTCGGTCCTTGGTCATTCTTTGATCACTGTATCGGTCTCCGGCTCGGTGTGCGCCCATCCAGCGCGCGGAACCACAGGGGAACAACCCAGAAAAGTAACTCCGGGACGCGCCTGGGCCCACTGCTCAGCCGTCCCCCGAATGATCGTGCGTCGAGCAACCTCTCGGCACACACGGAAGGACCGTCATGGCCGTCGTCACCATGCGCCAGCTCCTTGATAGCGGTGTCCACTTCGGGCACCAGACCCGTCGCTGGAACCCCAAGATGAAGCGCTTCATCCTCACCGAGCGCAACGGCATCTACATCATCGACCTCCAGCAGTCCATCGAGGGCATCAACACCGCCTACGACTTCGTCAAGGAGATCGTCGCTCGCGGCGGCAACATCCTGTTCGTCGGAACCAAGAAGCAGGCCCAGGCCGCCGTGGCCGAGCAGGCCCAGCGCGTCGGCATGCCCTACGTCAACCAGCGCTGGCTGGGCGGCATGCTCACCAACTTCTCCACCGTGCGCGCCCGCCTGGACCGCATGAAGGAGCTCGAGCAGATCGACTTCGACGACGTGGCCGGCTCCGGTCGCACCAAGAAGGAGCTGCTCATGATGCGCCGCGAGAAGGACAAGCTCCAGCGCACCCTGGGCGGTATCCGCGACATGAGCAGGCTCCCCGCCGCCGTGTGGGTCGTGGACACCAAGAAGGAGCACCTGGCCATCTCCGAGGCCCAGAAGCTCGGGATCCCGGTCATCGCCATCCTCGACACCAACTGCGACCCGGATGAGGCCACCTACGGCATTCCCGGCAACGACGACGCCATCCGCGCCGTCACCCTGCTCACCCGTGTCGTCGCCGATGCCACCGCCGAGGGCCTGCTGGCCCGCTCCGGCGGCCGCGCCCGCACCGGGGAGGAGGCCGAGGTCGCCGCTGCCGACGCCGAGCCGCTGCCCGAGTGGGAGGCGCAGCTCCTCGCCGGAGCCGAGGCCTCCGAGGCTGCTGCTGAGGCCACCGAGGCCGTCGAGATCGCTGCCGAGGCCCCTGCCGCCGAGCAGGCCTGAGCCCAGGCATCGCATTCACGCCTCCTCGTTCACAGCGCGGCGCCTGCGCGCTGTGAACACCTTTCACACGTTCTTTTTCACACGTCTATTAGTCACTGACTGACCAGGAGACATTCATGGCGAACTACACCACTGCCGACATCAAGGCGCTGCGCGAGAAGACCGGCGCCGGCATGCTCGACGTCAAGAAGGCCCTCGACGAGGCCGAGGGCGACGCCGAGAAGGCCATCGAGATCATTCGCGTCAAGGGCCTCAAGGGCATCGCCAAGCGCGAGGGCCGCGCCGCCTCCGCCGGCCTCATCGCCGCCAAGGTCGTCGACTCCGGCGACGGCCAGGTCGGCATCCTCGTCGAGATCAACGCCGAGACCGACTTCGTGGCCAAGAACCAGAAGTTCCTCGACTACGCCGAGCAGGTCCTCACCGCCGCCCTCGCCTCCGGCGCCACCGACGCCGAGGCCCTGGCCGAGGTCGAGGTCGACGGCTCCACCGTCAAGGAGCTCACCGACGGCATGCAGGCCGTCATCGGCGAGAAGATCGTCGTGCGTCGCGTCGGTCGCCTCGAGGCCGACAAGATCGAGCTCTACCTGCACCGCACCAACCCCGACCTGCCCGCCCAGGTCGGCGTTCTGGTGGGCACCGACGCCAAGGCCGCCGAGGTGGCCCACGACGTCGCCATGCACATCGCCGCCTACTCCCCTGACTACGCCACCCGCGACGACGTCCCGGCCGAGGTCGTGGACAAGGAGCGCGCCATCGCCGAGGAGACCACCCGCGCCGAGGGCAAGCCCGAGAAGGCCATCCCCAAGATCGTCGAGGGACGCCTCAGCGGCTTCTTCAAGGAGAACGTCCTGGTCGACCAGGCCTTCGCCAAGGACCCCAAGACCACGGTCGGCAAGGTCGTCGAGGTCACCGGCGGCGAGCTGACCGGCTTCGTCCGCTTCCGCGTCGGCGCCTGAGCCACCCGCCGCCGGGCCGGCCCGTTGGGTGACCGGCGTCGTCGACCGGCTGGAGACATCCGGGGCGGGGGCACGAGCACCATGCTCGTGCCCCCGCCCCTCTCATTCCGCCTCGTTCGCCGACACCCGTTCGGGGCTGCGCCGTGGAGCACTCCGCGGAGCATGTCGCAGGGCATAGTCCCATGGCGTGTCTGACCCCTCCGGGCGACCACGATCGTGGCACAGCGCCGTCGCGGACGGGGTAGGCTGTGCGCAGCCTGCCCACCGACCCCAGGAGACATAGCGCAATGAGTCAGGAACCGGCTCGTGACGACCGCGTCGCCCACGGCACGCACCCCAGACGTGTTCTGCTCAAGCTCTCCGGTGAGGTCTTCGGCGGCGGATCGATAGGCTTGGATCCCGACGTCGTCTCCGACGCGGCCCGTCAGATCGCCGATGCCGTCCGTGCCGGGGTCCAGGTCTCCGTCGTCGTTGGAGGAGGGAACTTCTTCCGCGGCGCCGAGCTCTCGTCGCGAGGAATGGACCGAGCCCGCGCCGACTACATGGGCATGCTGGGTACCGTCATGAACGCCCTGGCCCTGCAGGACTTCATCGAGAAGGCCGGGGTCCCCGCCCGCGTCCAGACAGCCATCGCCATGGGGCAGGTCGCCGAGTCCTACATCCCCCTGCGCGCCATCCGCCACATGGAGAAGAACCGCGTCGTCGTTTTCGGCGCCGGAGCCGGCCTGCCCTACTTCTCCACCGACACGGTCGCTGCCCAGCGGGCTCTGGAGACCCACTGCGACGAGCTGCTCGTGGGCAAGAACGGCGTCGACGGCGTCTACACCGCCGATCCCCGCAAGAACCCCGACGCCCAGCGCCTCGACCAGCTCACCTACGAACGAGCCCTGGCCGACGGCCTCCAGGTGGTCGACGCCTCCGCCTTCGCCCTGTGCCGCGACAACGGACTGGCCATGCGCGTCTTCGGCATGGGGGAGCCCGGAAACATCACCCGCGCCCTGCTGGGTGAGAGAATCGGGACACTCGTCAGCTGCGGCTGACGCGGAGTCAGGCGGGGCCGACGACGAAACCCCTGATCCCGTCTCCGTCCACCGCGCGGACGAGCAGCACGCACGGTGCCCATACAGTCATCCTCGAGATGACCGATACCAACCCATGAACCCACCGACCGCCCAGTAAAGGAATCACCATGATCGACGACGTCATGCTCGAGGCCGAGGACAAGATGGACAAGGCCCTCCAGGCCGCCAAGAACGAGCTCGCCTCCATCCGCACCGGCCGTGCCAACCCCTCGATGTTCAACGGGATCGTGGTGGACTACTACGGCGCCCCCACCCCGCTCCAGCAGCTCGCCTCCCTGACGATCCCCGAGGCCCGCACCGTCCTGGTCAGCCCCTTCGACCGCTCCGCCATGAAGGACATCGTCACCGCCATCCGCGAGTCCGACCTCGGCGTCAACCCCACTGACGACGGAACGGTCATCCGCATCACCCTGCCGGCACTGACCGAGGAGCGCCGCAAGGACTACGTCAAGCTCGCCCGCTCCCGTGCCGAGGACTCCCGCGTCCAGGTGCGCGGCATCCGCGGCAAGGCCAAGAAGGAGCTCGAGGCCATCAAGAAGGACGGCGAGGCCGGCGAGGACGACGTCAAGCGCGCCGAGCACGAGCTCGATGGCCTCACCAAGCGCTTTGTCGAGCAGATCGACGCGGCCCTGAGCGCTAAGGAGAGCGAGCTCCTGGAAGTCTGACGCCTCCGAGCCTGGGACCCGTTCCCTCCTGAGATCCCAAGCCCCGCCGACCTCTGTGAGCCCAGTGACGACCCTGCTGAACCCGCGACCCACGCGCAACCACGACCCGCTGCCCGCCACCGGGCGGGCGGGCCGCAACCTGCCCGCCGCCGTCGGGGTGGCGGTCGTCCTCATCGCCGTGGTCCTGGGCTCGCTGGCCTTTCAGAAGATCATCTTCGTGGGCGTCGTCGTGCTGGCCGTGTGCGGGGCTCTGTGGGAGCTGGCTGCGGCCTTCGCCCGCAAGAACATCCGCCTGCCACTGGCGCCGTTGTGGCTGGGCACCCTGGGCATCTCCGTGTGCGCCTGGGAGCTGGGGGCGGAGGCGGCCTTCGGGGCCTACGTGGCCACTGCCGGCGCCTGCGTCCTGTGGAGCTTCATGGACCACGCCGAGGCGGAGACCGGCACCGTTCTGGAGCAGGCCGGTCATGACATCCCCCGCACCGACGCCCATGACGAGGTCCGCCGCTCGCGCTCCAGTGCCGCGGCCGCCTCGGTCTTCGCCGCCACCTACCTGCCCTACCTGGCCGGCTTCGCCGTCCTGCTCCTGGTCCAGGATCACGGAGTGGGGAAAGTCATGATGCTCATCGCGCTGGCGGCGGCCAGCGACACCGGCGGGTGGCTGGCCGGCATCACCTTCGGCCGCCACCCCATGGCCCCCTCGGTCTCGCCCAAGAAGTCCTGGGAGGGGTTCTTGGGCTCCCTGCTGGCGGCAGTGGCCACCGGTGCCGGCTGCGTGTGGGCCATCGGCGGCCCCTGGTGGGCCGGCGCCGCCCTGGGTACCTGCACCGTGATCGTCTCCACCCTGGGTGACCTGGGGGAGTCCCTGCTCAAGCGCGACCTGGGGCTCAAGGACATGGGCACGCTCCTGCCCGGCCACGGAGGAATCATGGACCGGCTCGACTCGATCCTCGTGGCCGCTCCACTTGTCTACGCCTTCACCCTCCTGGTGAAATAGGCACGGCATGCCCAACCCTATCGACCAGCCCGGCCCTCCCCAGCCCCGGGACACGAGGAGCACGAGCGTGAGTCCTTCGCGAGTACAGCAGCGCCCCCGGCGCCCGCAGCCCGTCAGCATCACCGGGCGGCCGCGTGACGGCCAGATCCAGGTCATGCCCACCGACCAGCCGCCGGAGGGCGCTACCAGTCCTGACGCCAAGCCGCGACTGTCCTTCGCCGTGCCGGCGGCTCGTGGCAAGGCCCCCCGGCACCTGGCCGACCTCGACCTGGCCGGTCGCAAGGCCGCCTGCAAGGACTCGGGCCTGCCATCCTTCCGCGCCGACCAGCTCTCACGTCACTACTTCACCCACTTCACCCGCGACAGCGCGGACATGACCGACCTGCCCGCCTCCCAGCGCGAGCAGCTGTGCGCCGATCTGCTGCCCGAGCTCATCACCCCGGTGCGCGCCCTGCGCGCCGATGGCGGCCGCACCATCAAGCACCTGTGGGAGCTCCATGACGGCGTCCGCGTCGAGAGCGTCCTCATGCGCTACAAGGACCGCACCACGTTGTGCGTCTCCTCCCAGGCCGGCTGCGGCATGGCCTGCCCCTTCTGCGCCACCGGCCAGATGGGTCTCACCCGCAACCTGTCGACCGCGGAGATCGTCGAACAGGTGCGCCACGCCGCCCAGGCATCGGCCGCCGGCGACCTGAGCGGGGGTCCGGCGCGCCTGTCCAACGTGGTCTTCATGGGCATGGGCGAGCCGATGGTCAACTACAAGAACGTCGTCGGCGCCCTCCACCGCCTCATCGACCCGGCCCCCGAGGGCTTCGGTCTGTCTGCCCGCGGTGTCACCGTCTCCACGGTGGGGCTGGTGCCCCTCATCCGCAGACTCGCCGGTGAGGGCCTGCCGGTGACCCTGGCCGTCTCCCTGCACGCCCCCGATGACGAGCTGCGCGACGAGCTCATCCCCGTCAACTCCAAGTGGAAGGTCGGCGAGCTGCTCGACGCCGCCCACGACTACTTCCTGGCCACAGGCCGGCGAGTGTCCATCGAGTACGCACTCATCAAGGACATGAACGACCACGCCTGGCGCGCCCAGCTGCTGGCCGAGGAGCTCAACCGCAGGGACACCGGATGGGCCCATGTCAACCCCATCCCGCTCAACCCCACCCCCGGCTCCATCTGGACCTGCTCGGAGGACGAGGTTCAGGATATATTCGTCGACACGCTTCGGCGTGCCGGAATTACCACGACAGTGCGAGACACTCGAGGCAGCGACATCGACGGTGCCTGCGGACAGCTCGCGACCGAGGTACTCAACCAGGAGAGGGCTAAGACGACATGAGCGACATGTTCCCCAAGTCAGCGCTCCTGCGACCGGGCTACCGCCCCGAGCAGGTCGACCGCTACTTCGAGACGGCTCACGAGATCTACGACGCCGGCGAGCTCGACGAGATGGACTCCGAGGGCGTGCGCACCGTCGCCTTCGACGTGGTCCTGCGCGGTTACCAGCCGCAGGCCGTCGACGCGGCCCTCGACCGCCTTGAGGCCGCCTTCCTCCAGCGCCGTCGCGCCGCCTTCGTGGCCAAGAAGGGGCGTCAGGCCTGGATGGACCAGGTCACCCAGCTCGCCACCACCCTCTACCCGCGCCTCCTGCGTCCGGCCGGCGAGCGCTTCGCCCCTGCCTCCGGGCAGGGGTATGACAAGACTGACGTCGACGCCCTCATGGACCGCATCGCCGGCTATTTCGACTCCGACACCACCCTGACCTCCAGCGAGGTGCGTGGAGCGGTCTTCCGCCGCGCCCGGGGAAACAAGGCCTACGGGGAGCCCAGCGTCGACCGCTACCTGGCGCGCGTCGTCGAGGTCCTCCTGTCCGTCGAGTAGGCCGAGCAGACCGAGTAAGCCGAGAAGGTCGAGTAAACCCTGAGGAAACCCGCCGCCCCATGACCGGCCACGCATCGTCACGTTCCTGTTCCCCTCAGTCCCTCCAGCGACTGGTCCTGCTCGGATCCACCGGGTCGATCGGCACCCAGACCCTCGAGGTCCTCACCCGCCTGGGCCAAACCGCTCCGCGAGTGGTCGCCCTGGCCGCCGGCGGAAGCCGCCTGGAGCTCCTGGCCCGCCAGGCCGTCGCCTGGGAGGTCCCCGTCCTGGCCGTCACCGGTGGGGGAGAGAACCTCGCCGGTCACCTGCGCCAGGCCCTGTCGACTGCGGCCGCCGAGACCGGTCGCCCTGACCCGGTCACCACGATTCTCGCCGGCCCCGACGCCGCCACCACGGCGGTCGAGGCCGCACAGCTCGGGTCCGGTGACACGGTCGTCAACGGCATCACGGGCTCCGTGGGCCTGCTGCCCACGCTGACGGCCCTGCGCAGCGGAGCCCGCCTGGCCCTGGCCAACAAGGAGTCCCTCGTCGTCGGAGGCGCCCTGGTCCGCCAGTCACTCACCCGGCCCGGCCAGGTGGTGCCCGTGGACTCCGAGCACTCCGCCATCGCCCAGGCCCTGGCCAGCGGCCGCCACGAGAAGGGCCTGACCAGTCCCGTCATCAGCGGGCGCAGCGAGGTGCGCCGGCTGGTCCTGACCGCTTCCGGTGGCCCCTTCCGCGGCAGGAGCCGGGAGACACTCACCGGGATCAGTGCCGCAGCCGCCCTCAACCACCCCACTTGGGACATGGGGCCAGTGGTGACCATCAACTCCTCGACCCTCATCAACAAGGGGCTCGAGCTCATCGAGGCCCACCTCCTGTTCGACGTGGCCCCCGAGCAGATCGACGTCGTCGTCCACCCCCAGTCGATCATCCACTCCATGGTCGAGTTCACCGACGGCGCCACCATCGCCCAGGCCTCCCCGCCCGACATGCGCCTGCCCATCGCCCTGGGACTGACCTGGCCCGAGCGTGCCGACCTGTCCGGCCTGGTGGTGCCCAACGACTGGCGCGAACCGGTCAGCTGGACCTTCGAGCCATTGGACGGCGAGGCCTTCCCCGCCGTCGACCTGGCCCGCAGCGCCGTGGCCGCATCAGCCACCCACCCGGCCGTCCTCAACGCCGCCAACGAGCAGGCCGTCGCCGCCTTCCTGGGCGGCGGGCTCGAGTGGCTGGACATCGTCGCGATCGACGCGGCCGTCGTCGGCGAGCACGAGGGGCTGTCCTCCCCGAGCCTCGACGACGTCCTGGCCGTGGAGACCTGGGCCCGCACCCGCGCCGACGAGCTGATCGCGGCACGAAACGGAGGAACGCACTCGTGAGCACCACCCTGGCCTACATTCTGGGCATTGTCATCCTCATCATCGGGATCGGTGTCTCGGTGGCCCTCCACGAGCTCGGGCACATGATCCCGGCCAAGAAGTTCGGCGTGAAGGTACCCGAGTACTTCATCGGCTTCGGCCCGAGGCTCTGGTCGTTCAGGCGCGGCGAGACCGAGTACGGCGTCAAGGCCATCTGGCTGGGCGGCTACGTCAAGCTCGTCGGCATGCTGCCGCCGGCCAAACCCGGAAAGCCGGACCGGCGCCGCAAGGACGGCAGCCTGGGCATGGTGGGCGAGGCACGTGCCGAGGCCCTCGAGGAGATCCGGCCGGGCGAGGAGCACCGCGCCTTCTACCACCTGAGCGTCCCCAAGAAGCTCATCGTCATGGCCGGGGGGATCCTCACCAACCTGGTCCTGGGAATCCTTCTTCTGGCAATCGCCATCGGCGCCGTCGGCATCCCGGGGCGCACGACCACGCTGTCGAAGGTGGAGCCCTGCGTCTCGTCCAACGTTGACGAGAACGCCCCCTGCCAGGACTCCGACCCGGCCGGCCCCGCCAGCGCCGCTGGTATCAAGGCCGGCGACCGGATCGTCTCCTGGGGCGGGGTGCAGGTCTCCACCTGGGAGGAGCTCCAGGCCCGGATCGCGGCCGGAGGGACCAGCCCCACCCAGGTCGTCGTCGAGAGCGGCGGTGCGACGCGCTCCGTGAGCGTCACCCCGGTCGAGGTGCAGCGCACCGTCCGCGACTCCCAGGGCGCCCCGGTCAAAGACGACTCCGGCACGGTGCGAACCGAGGCCCGCCCCTACGTGGGGATCGCCCCCTCCCTGGGAACCGTTCCGCAGAGTCCGGCCAAGATACCGGGCTTCATCGGACAGGCCGTCGGCGGCACGGTCAAGGCCATCGTCACCCTCCCGGTCGGGCTCTACCACGCCGTCCAGGCCGGACTGGGCATGGAGCAGCGCAGCGCCGACAGCGGCGTCGTCGGCCTGGTGGGCATGGGGCGCATGGCCGGGCAGGCCACCAGCGGTGGCGCCGTCGGCGGCGGGGAGGTTCCCCTGTCGATGCGCGTCAGCAGCATGCTCGTGCTGCTGGGCAGCCTCAACCTGGCGCTGTTCGCCTTCAACCTGCTGCCGCTGCTGCCCCTGGACGGCGGGCACGTGGTCGGAGCCTGCTGGGAGGGCGTCCGACGCATGATTGCCAAGGTGCAGGGAAAACCCGACCCGGGACCGGTGGACACGGCCAAGATGCTGCCTGTCGGCCAGGTCGTCTTCGGCCTGCTCATCCTCATGGCGCTCGTCCTGGTATGGGTCGACATCGCGGCTCCGCTGTGAACCCAGCGATGACCGGGGGCGCTCCGGTGCCGGCGGGAGCGATGCCACACGCCTGCGGTACAGGGCCGGGCAGGGTGGGTGACATACTGGTCGGGTGACTGAAGCGATCGCTCTTGGCATCCCCACCATGCGCGCCCAGGCCCCGGTCCTGGCGCCGCGCCGACCAACCCGCAAGATCAGGGTCGGCAGCCTCAACGTTGGTGGAGACGCGCCCATCACCGTGCAGTCCATGACCACCACCAAGACGCACGACATCGGTGCCACGCTCCAGCAGATCGCCGAGCTGACGGCCTCGGGCTGCGACATCGTGCGCGTGGCCTGCCCCACCGACAAGGACGCCGAGGCGCTGCCGATCATCGCCAAGCAGTCGCGCATCCCCGTCATCGCGGACATCCACTTCAACCCCAAGTACGTCTTCGCCGCGATCGAGGCCGGCTGTGGTGCCGTGCGCGTCAACCCCGGCAACATCCGCAAGTTCGACGACCAGGTCGCCGACATCTGCAAGGCCGCCTCCGACGCCGGTGTCTCCCTGCGCATCGGCGTCAACGCCGGAAGCCTCGACAAGCGCCTGCTCAAGAAGTACGGCAAGGCCACCCCCGAGGCGCTCGTGGAGTCCGCCACCTGGGAGGCCGGCCTGTTCGAGGAGAACGACTTCCACGACTTCAAGATCTCCGTCAAGCACCACGACGTCGTCACCATGGTGCAGGCCTACCGGCTCCTGTCGGAGGCCGGTCGCTGGCCCCTCCACCTGGGCGTGACCGAGGCCGGCCCCGCCTTCCAGGGCACCATCAAGTCCTGCGCCGCCTTCGGCACCCTGCTCGCCGAGGGCATCGGCGACACCATCCGCGTCTCCCTGTCCGCTCCTCCGGTCGAGGAGGTCAAGGTGGGCACCAAGCTCCTGGAGTTCATGGGCCTGCGTCAGCGCCAGCTCGAGATCGTCTCCTGCCCCTCCTGCGGCCGCGCCCAGGTGGATGTGTGGACCCTGGCCGAGGAGGTGGAGACCGGGCTCAAGAAGATCACCGCCCCGCTGCGCGTGGCCGTCATGGGCTGCGTCGTCAACGGCCCCGGCGAGGCCCGCGAGGCTGACCTGGGCTGCGCCTCGGGCAACGGCAAGGGGCAGATCTTCGTGCGCGGCCAGGTCGTCGAGACCGTCCCCGAGGACCAGGTCGTCGAGACCCTCCTCAAGCACGCCGAGGCCATGGCCGCCGAGATGGCCGAGGAGCTCGGCGAGGAGGCCCTGGCCGGCACCAGCCCCATGGTCTCGGCCGCCGGCTGAGGACTGGTGAGGGCGGGGCGCCGAGACCCCGCTCGAGCCCGGTGGGTATGAGCTTCCTGCGACACCGCGATCACGGACGCGCACAGCGCGGCGCCGACCGTCTGACACCGGTTCCCTCCGACCAGGTGTCAGGTGTCATGTCACTGTGCGACCTCGAGCCGGTCAGCGCCGTGGGCCTGGTCCAGCAGATGCAGCGCTGGTCGCGTTGGGGCCGCGGTGACGTCGTCGCCCTGGGCGGCCTGGCCCACCCCGTCGCGGCGGCGTGGTCGGTCGGCTCGCTCATGCCCTTCGGCCTGGCCGGGCGCCCCGAGCACGGACTGCGCGCCGCGGACTCCGGCGAGATCTGGGCGCTGGCCGAGCACGCCGGGCCCCGGCTGTCCCGTCGCGGCTCGGTCTCAGGACCGGCTCAGGACGTCGCCGCCGTCTGGGGCGCTCTGAGCGAGCAGGGGCAGCGCTCCCGCCATGAGCGTTGGAGGCAGCCGGTCCTCACCGCCCCCCACATCGGGGGCGGGCTGGTGAGCGCGCACCTGGGTCGTCGTCCGTCCCAGGCATGGGTGGGGCAGTCGGTTCGTCCGGCCCGACCGGACGAGGAGGAGCTGGTCCTGCCGGCCTCGGTGGACATGTTCGTCGGCGAGCTCGACTACGACCCCACCGTCGACGGTCCCGGGTACAGGCGCCACGTCAGCTGGCTCATTGAGCAGGGACGCAGCTACGTCGTTCTCGATGACGGCGCAGGCCACCCGATCCGGCCCGGATCGCCCCGGGCGGTGGCCTTCAAGGCCGACGTTGGAGCCCTGTGGCGATCCCCCTCCGGCGGCGTCGCTCAGCTGACCGGCGTGTGGACGCGCCCGGACCTGCGTGGGCGAGGAGTGGGGGCGGCGGCACTGGCCGGTGTGGTGGATGCCGTGCACCGGGACCATGTCGGGACCGATGGCGTCGTGAGCCTCTACGTCAACGACTACAACGCCGCGGCCTTGGCGCTCTACCAGTCCCTCGGCTTTCGACAGGTGGGCATGTTCGCCACCGTGCTCCTGTAATACCGGTGAGGCAAGACGATATTCTTTTGTTACAGGGTGCCCTGCAAAGTCATGGTGAACAACATATGGAGCGCCTCAGGCAACTCGCCTACGATCACCAATCGTGCGCAATACGGTCGAAGTCGACTCCGAGAGCACGGAGCGTCAGAATAATATCGAGGTCTGGAACGATCTCGTCTCGCCCAGAGATTTGCTCATCTGTCTTCTGATATCGGTGATGTGTGTCGTCGCAGCGGTACTTTTGTCCTCCTCTTTCGGTGGGAAGCCGCTGTTCTGGGGACTGGGGGCCTCAACGATCGGTTTTATCGCCTGCTGCGTCCTGGTGAGTCCCAAGCGCGAGGTCACCATTGTCGACGAGCTGAGCGTCGGTACGAGTGAAGGGGCGGACCAGTGACCGTGAGCCTTCTTCTCATGATGGTGGCCGCCATCCTGGCCGCCGTGGTGCTGTACACGTTCATCGGGTTCATTCCCGGCACCGATGAGACCGGGGTGCTCGCGCCCGTCACCCTGGCGATCATCCTGGCCGGAGCCCCGCCGCACGTGGTCCTCGCCTTCTTCATCTCCGCCGTGGTCACGCTCAACCTCATG
The DNA here is from genome assembly GCF_900323545.1 of Actinomyces sp. Marseille-P3109. Lineage (NCBI taxonomy): Bacteria > Bacillati > Actinomycetota > Actinomycetes > Actinomycetales > Actinomycetaceae > Actinomyces > Actinomyces sp. Marseille-P3109. The sequence goes on along the minus strand of NZ_OOHN01000008.1, from coordinate 1,422,338 downwards.
AACGGCATCCCGACGGCGCTGGTGGGTCTTCCCGGTGGGGTGATGTCCGCTCCGCTCATGGATCATGCCATGGTGCTGCGCAACAAGGGCCTGGCCTCCGACACGATCCGGAAGATGGCGGTGGGCTCGGCCATCGGAACCCTCATCTCCATTCCCCTGAGCTTCCTCCTGGCCGGTCTGCTGCTTCCCATGGCCGACTGGATCAAGACCCATTCCGACATCGTCCTTGCGGCCGGAGCCGTGGTCCTGGCCCTGCTCGGAAAGAACCGCATCCTCTCACTGGTGTCAATTCTTCCCATGGCGCTCCTGTTTCAGGCGCTTCCGGCCCTCTACCGGGGCGCGGGCATCATTCCGGACAAGGCCAGCGTCAACACCTCCTTCTTCCTCGGGATCACTGTGGGACCCATGCTCCTGACCCTCCTCGAGCTGCTCAACGCCAAGCGCCGGGAGGAGCTGCCGCACGGCACCCGCACCAAGGCCGAGCTGCTGCGCTCCGGTTTCGGCCGCCAGGCGCTGTGGCCGGGCCGCCTCATCACCAGGTCCGAGGGATGGTGGAGTTCCGCCATGGCCGCCGCCTCCACCCCGCTGTTCATTCTCAGCCCGGTGGGCCTGACCTTCCTGCTGGGTGAGGCCTCCGTGGCCCGCCAGAAGGAGGACCGGGTGCCCCGCGCGCAGCGTGCGGTGACCGTCATGAGCGCGCTGACCCACTCGACCTACCTGGCCGGCGTCATCATCCCGCTGGTGGCGCTCGGGGTCCCGATCTCCGGGGTCTCCGTCGGTCCCGCCGGCCCGCTGTTCAACGCGGGCTCGGTCTACACCAAGCAGCACAACCTGCACCACCTGCTGGACCTTCCCGGGTTCATCGTCACCGTGTCCTTCGGGGCCCTTATCGCGGTTGCGATCACCTACGTCATCGCGGTGCGCTGGTCCTCGCAGATCACCTACTTCGTCATGCGCCGGATCCCCCACGAGGCGGTGCTGGCGCTGTTCGTCGCCTTCGTCATCCTGCTGGCCTATATCGACGCCGACCAGAAGGCGGGCCTGGCCAACGTCTTCGGGGTCCTGCTCGTAGGAGTCGTGTGCGGATCACTCAACCGTCTGGGCGTCGCCTACGGCGTCCAGTTCATGTCGCTCTACGCCGCCCCCGGCATCGTCAAGGCGCTGGCGGCGTTGGCCTGAGCGGCCCTCCAGAGGGAGGCGGCGGAGGTTGGGGACGGACCTCCGCCGCACGCCTGTGTGATGTACCGCGCGAGTCTCGTTGAGTATATGAGTCCTGGTCCGCTGCCTGAGGTCAGTGGCCTCCTGCGGAGGCCGGCCTCGGCAGCACTCGGGACGTCGGTGGTGGCGACGTCATCGGTGTTCCGATATCTGCACCATAAGAGCAGTTCGGAATAATGAGGTAGGGGGGCGATCCCCCTTGACGAGACCGCCTGTCGACGGCTACGCCTCGCTGCGGTGCGCCAGCCGCGTCAGGTCGACGCCGAGCAGACGCGCCTGCTCGGCGGTGCGTCCGGTCACGAGCACATCGGTGCGGCGCAGCTGCGCCACATCGGCCGCTCCCAGCAGGGTCATGAGCGTGCGCACGTGGTCGCTCCAGGTGCGCAGCTCGCGGCGCAGGGCCTCGGGGCCCTCCTTGACCAGGGTGCGCAGCACGTGCCCGGAGGCCCCGACGGCGCAGGCACCCAGGGCCAGTGCCCGGACGACGTCGAGCGGGCTGCGCACGCCCCCGGAGGCCAGCACCGGTAGACCGATCGGCTCATCGACCGCCAGAGACTCCAGCAGGCACAGCGCCGTCGGCTGGCCCCAGCCGATGAGGTAGGACAGGTCGCGTCGCGGTCGACGCTCGTTCTCAATGGCGATGAAGTCCGTGCCTCCCGCTCCGGCCACGTCGACGGCCGCGACGCCGGTGTGCGCCAGGGCCTCGATCGTCCGGCGTGAGAGCCCGAAGCCCACCTCCTTGACCACCACCGGGACGGGCACGGTCGCAGCGATGGCGGCGATCGCCTCGCTCCAGCCGGTGAAGTCACGGTCGCCCTCGGGCATGACCAGCTCCTGGGCCGCGTTGAGGTGGATCTGCAGGGCATCGGCCTCCAGCATCTCCACGGCCTGCACCGCCTCCTGCGGGCTGACGGTCGGCCCGACATTGGCCAGGACGAAGGCGTCCGGGGCCCGGCGTCGGATGACGTGGAAGCCATCTGACCGCTCGGGGTCGCGCAGGGCCACGTGCTGGGAACCGCAGGCGATCGCGACTCCGGCCTCAGCGGCCGCCTCGGCCAGGCTGGCGTTGATGGCCGCCGTTGCCTGTGTTCCGCCGGTCATGGCGTTGATGTAGAACGGGACCTCCCAGCGGGAGCCCAGGACGGTGGTGCCGATATCGACCTGCTCGGCGCTGACACCCGGCAGGCTGTGATGGATGAAGGAGACGTCGTCGAAGGCGCCGGCGCGGTTCTGACCGTGCAGACGCATCGCCAGCTCCAGGTGCTCGTCCTTGCGGGAGGCCCGTTGCGAGGTGGTGGGCTCGTGGCTCATGGGGCGACCTTAACGGGGGGAGACGGTCGAGGAATCAGTGCGTGCTTCAGCGGGGTCGGCTGCGCAGACGGCGGATGAGTCCTGACTGTAGACCGACAGGTCCAGGGGTCGGATCCCGGTCGTCTCCCACGCGGCTCGCAACGCAATCAGGTCCGTGGCCGGCGTGCACAGGGCGATTCCGCAGTCTCCGCCACCGGCGCCCGAGCTCTTGGCCGCGGCCCCGTGCTCGAGGGCGATCTCGACCAGTCTCGCCAGCTCAGCGGTCTCGATGGTCCGGCCGCTGATTCGGCTGAGCCCGGCCAGAAGAGCCCTGTTGCGCGCGATCTGACGCATGATCTGGGCAGCGTCGTCATCCTCGATCGCGGCGATGAGGCGAGCCAGGCAGTCCTGGCTGTCACGCAGGAAGACGGCGTAGTCGTTGGCCCCGTGGGATCCCGCCTGGACGTCGGCGACCAGGGCCGGGGTGGAGGCAGGCGCTCCGGTCCAACCCGCCTGAAGCCGCAAGGAGGGAGGCAGCAGGCGGCGGACGCTCAGACCTGGCCAGTCCGACTCCACGAGATCGCTCACGGAGCCGCCGACCCCGGCTCGCTGCCGGGCCCGGCGCAGCCATGAGCGGTCGGGGGAGGTGTAGGCCACCCATCCGGTCATGGCGCTGGCGGCAATGTCGCCTCCCGAGCCGATCGGCTGGACCGTGTCACTGGCCAGCATCGCCAGCTTGTAGACGGTCAGGTCGCCGGCGGCCAGGCCATAGAAGTCGGCGACGGCGCGCACCGTCGCCACCGTCACCGCTGATGATGAGCCCAGTCCCAGCTTGCGCCCGTCCGCCTCGTCCAGCTCGCTGGAGATATCCAGGTCGAAGGACCGCAGCCGGCCACCGACCTCGGCCACCAGCGCCTCGACGAGGCGGATCGCCGAGATGATGTAGTCGTCCTCCCCTCCGACCGCCTCGGCCAGGCCGTCCTGCGGTCGGCGGCGCCAGGGCCTGGAGCCGGTGGCGTAGAGCTGCGAGCTGATCGTGCCCGCGTGTCCGCCGGCGCGGGAGTGGGGCATGATGCGCACGGTGATGAATCGGTCGACGGCGACCAGGACCGCTCGGTGACCGGGCTCGACGACGGCGTACTCTCCGGCGATGTAGAGCTTGCCCGGTGCCCTGGAGACGACGCCGCCGGCGTGAGAGGTCAGTTGAAAGGTCATGGGCCTTCCTCGATACGCACCCCGCCGCCGGGATGCCTCACCGAGACGGTGGTGCCGGTCAGACGGTCCCGCAGCGCGGCGGCGACCTCCTCGGCGCGGGCGCCCTCGGTGAGGACCTTGACGTTGGGGCCGGCGTCGATCGTTGCCCACACGGGCAGGCCCTCCTCGCGCATGGCGCGGATCGCCTGCAGCGCCGCCACGGTCTGCGGCAGCCAGTAGACGATGCCCGGGCGGGCCGCGATCATCGTGGCGTGCATGCCCAGGGCGTTACCCTCGACGACCTCCCCGAGCTGCTCCAGGTCTCCCGCCCTGACCGCCTCCAGCGCCATCTGAAGGTCCTTCCCGCTGGCCTCGACCCAGGCGGGGAAAAGCGGGGAGGTGGTCATCGTGGCTCGCATGGCCCGGGTCGAGCTGATGGGCTTGTACTGCTCGGAAAGCACGACGACGACCATCGCCAGGTCCATCTCGCAGGCCACCGGCTCGGCGTAGGAGGAGGCGTCGTCGTGGCCCGCGTTCCACCGGACCAGCCCGCCGAAGACGGAGCGGGTCGCCGACCCCGAGCCGCGTCGCGCCAGTCGGGAGAGCTCCCGGTCGTCGAGATCCATGCCGGCGGCTCGGGAGGCGGCTGCCGCAAGCGCCGCGAAGCCCGCCGCCGAGCTCGCCAGGCCGGCCGCCAGCGGGACCGAGGCCCGGGAGGTGACGGTTGCCGCAGTGGTGACGCCTGAACGGGTGCGCACCAGGTCGAGGAACCGGCTCACTCGCCCCAGCTCCGCAGCGCTGGGGGAGGCCCCGTTGATCGTCACCGAGTCCGCGGCGCCGGCACCGCCGTCGAAGGAGACCGTCGTCGTCGTCCGGGTACCGCCGAGGGTGAGGGACAGGCTCGAGGTGGCGGGGATCGCCAACGCCTCATCCACCTTGCCCCAGTACTTGATGAGCGCGATGTTGGTGTTGGCGCTGGCGGTCGCAGTCGAGGTGGCGGCCGGGGAAAAGCCGGCGCTGGCAGGGGAAGCGACAGTCACTCGTCCACCTCGCTGACGCGCATCCGGTAGCTCCACGTCTGCGACGCACCGGCCCTCTCCAGCGCGGCGCGCACCCGGCGTGTGGTCGGCTCCCCAGCCACCAGGGCGATGACGCAGCCGCCAAGCCCCCCGCCGGTGAGCTTGGCACCCAGAGCCCCGGCGTTGCGCGCGGCGTCGGTGAGGTCGTCGAGGATCGGCAGGCTCAGGCGGAGCTCGGACAGCACCGTGTGCGCCTCATCCATGGCGGCCCCGAGGGCCGGGGCGTCGGCCTGGTCCAGGGCCGTGATCGCGCTCTGGGTGAGTGCTCCCAGGCGGTTGATGCGCGGGCCGATGTTGTCAGGATCGTTCTCGTAGCGCCGGCGCAGGCCGCCGACGGCCTCCCGGGTGGAGCCGTGGACACCCGAGTCGGCGATGACCAGGGAGGCGTTGTCGATGCGCTGGCTCAGGGGCCGCATCTGCCCGCCCTGGAACCGGATGGGGCACGGGGAGCAGGTGGCGGCGGCGTCCAGTCCCGAGGGCTTGCCGTGCGCGATCTGCTCAGCCATCTGCGTCAGCGCGAACAGCTCGTCGGAGCCGGCCTCGCGCCCGCAGGCGTCTAGGACGGCGCGAATGATCGCGCCGGCCGCCGCCGCCGACGAGCCGAGCCCGCGCTCATGGGGGAAGTCGCTCACGGTGGTGATGTCGAAGGCCTGGTCCAGGCGGCCGGAGAACTCACGGGCCACCTCGAAGGCCCGTGCGACGCTGGCGAACCGGGACCCGGCCTGGTCCAGGGGTCCCGAGTAGTCCAGGCTGCTCAACGTGGAGGGACCGGAGGTCGGGCTCGCCGTGGCTCGCATCCGCAGGTCCTGCAACGGTACGGCGACGGCGGGGTGCCCGTAGACGACCGAGTGCTCACCCAGGAGAATGGCCTTCGCCCACGTCTGGCCGTGTCCCTCACGGATGGAGGAATGCCTGTCCATATGTTTCCTTGCCTGTGGCCCACGCACCGGGGAGATCGTGACGCGAGCCGGTTTCAGGGATAAGAGGGCTTGACGGACCCTTTGATGGGATCGAGCGTATCGGGCCCTTCTTGAGGGCTGCAAGTCCTACCTGACCAGCATCGAGGCGGTTTGCGCGCAGCTGCGCACGCAGACCCGCTGTGACCCTTTGCTCCCGTGATTTCGCACGGCCGAGCGGGCCCCGTTGGGGCGGCAGCTCAGGGACCCCGTAGGATCGCCCTGTGCTGCACAGACTCTCCACCTCCTTCATCCGAACCCTGCGCGAGGACCCGGCCGACGCCGAGGTCGCCAGCCACCGGCTGCTCGTTCGTGCCTGCTACATCCGCCGGGCCGCCCCCGGTGTGTACACCTGGCTGCCGCTGGGCCTGAGGACGCTGCGCAAGATCGAGGACATCGTGCGCCAGGGGATGGACGCCATGGGCGGTCAGGAAGTCCATTTCCCGGCTCTCCTGCCGGCCGAGCCCTACCAGGCCACCGGACGCTGGAACGACTACGGCCCCACCCTGTTCAAGCTCCACGACCGCAAGGACGGGGACTACCTGCTGGCTCCCACCCACGAGGAGATGTTCACCCTCGCGGTCAAGGACCTCTACTCCTCGTACAAGGACCTGCCGGCCATCGTCTACCAGATCCAGACCAAGTACCGCGACGAGGCCCGCCCCCGCGCCGGCATCATCCGCGGCCGCGAGTTCGTCATGAAGGACTCCTACTCCTTCGACATCGACGACGCCGGGCTGGCCGCCGCCTACCAGGCCCACCGCGACGCCTACGAGCAGATCTTCGCCCGCCTGGGTCTGGACTACGTCATCGTCAACGCCATGGCCGGCGCCATGGGCGGCTCCCACTCCGAGGAGTTCCTCTACCCCTGCGAGATCGGCGAGGACACCTTCGTGCGCTCCTCAGGCGGCTACGCGGCCAACGCCGAGGCCGTCACCACCGTGGTCCCCGATCCCGTGGATGCCTCCGGGATCGGCCCGGCCCGTGTCGTCGACACCCCCGACACCCCGACCATCGACTCCCTGGTCGACCTGTGCAACGAGGCCTACCCGCGCTCGGACGGGCGGGCCTGGACGGCCGCCGACACGCTCAAGAACGTCGTCGTCACCCTCATCCACCCAGGTGGCGAGCGTGAGCTGCTCGTCGTGGGCGTGCCCGGGGACCGCGACGTCGACATGAAGCGCCTGGAGGCCGCCGTCGCCCCCGCTGAGGTCGAGATGGCCGGTGACACCGACTTCGAGACCCACCCCGAGCTCGTGCGCGGGTACATCGGCCCCACCGCCATCGGCCCCAACTCGCCGCTGCGGCGGGTGGAGAGGCTCGACGACGGCACCGAGGTCCTCACCGGCTCGGTGCGCTACCTCGTCGACCCCCGGATCGTGGAGGGAACCAGCTGGGTCACCGGCGCCAACACCGACAAGAAGCACGTCCTCGACCTGGTCATGGGGCGTGACTTCACCGCCGACGGCACCATCGAGGCCGCCGAGGTCCGCGAGGCACCGCCGACGGCACCATCGAGGCCGCCGAGGTCCGCGAGGGAGACCCCGCCCCCGACGGCTCCGGCCCCCTCCACCTGGCCCGCGGCATCGAGATCGGCCACATCTTCGAGCTGGGACGCAAGTACTCCCAGGCCCTGGGGCTGACCGTCCTGGACGAGAACGGCAAGGCCCGCGTGGTCACCATGGGCTCCTACGGCATCGGCGTCAGCCGCGTCATGGCCGCCCTGGCAGAGGCCAACCACGACGACAAGGGGCTGTCCTGGCCGGTCCAGATCGCCCCCTACCACGTGCAGGTCCTGGCCACCGGCAAGGACCAGGCGGTCTTCGACGTCGCCGAGCAGATCGCCTCGGCCCTGGACGCCGACGGCGTCGAGGTCCTCTACGACGACCGCCGCAAGGTCTCCGCCGGCGTGAAGTTCGCCGACGCCGAGCTCCTCGGCCTGCCCTACACGCTCGTCGTCGGCCGGGACCTGGCCAAGGAGGGGACCGTGGAGATCCGCGACCGCCGTACCGGTGATCGCCGCTCCGTTCCCGCCGACGCCGCCGCGGCCGAGCTCAGCGCCACCGTCCGTACCGCCCTGGAGGCCGCCCAGAGGGCCTAGGGCCTCGCCGCCGCACGGCCAGCATCACTCCGTCGTGCGGCGGAGTCCAGGGGGCTGCCCCGAGAACCCGCTTATCAGGTGGCGTAGCCGGGCAGGGAGGAGAAGTCGGCGCCCCAGGCGGTGGCGCGGCGGGCGGCGTCGACCGCGCCGGTGACGGCCGCCTCGCGGGCCGGCGTGGAGGCCTTGGCCGAGCCCGCCTCCTGGACCTCGGCCGACACGATGGCGGACCACACCTGCCGGGCCCAGGACACCTGCCCGCTCGCGTCAGGGGTGGAGGACCCGGTCGGGGCGGCGTAGGCGCCCAGTCGGGTGTCCTCGCTGCCCGCGGCCACGGCGGCGTTGACGACGGAGGTTGCGGCCTTGGCGTCCTCGGCGGCCTGGGTGCGCTGAGGATCATCGCTGCGCGCCGCGATCTCCTCCATGGCGTAACGGGCGGCGTCGTAGGAGGTCAGCAGGCCGGCGCTGATCCTGCTGCCCTGAGCCACGTCCACACGCGGCGTGTCCGCCGAGCTCGCCGGGACGATGAGATCGTGCTGCAGGCTCCAGGCCACCGTCAGCGCGGTGAAGAGCCGGGTGTCCTGCTCCGAGGCGGCGCCGATCGCCGCCCTGCGCGCCATCGTCGAGCCGTCGCCCAGGGCTGTGGCCAGGTCCTGGACGGTGGCGTCGGCCGACGCCGAGGGCACCGGGGCGGCCGTGGGGTAGGAGGACGGTACCTGTGAGGCCCAGGGCTCCCACACGCCGCCCAGGGTCTCGAGCTGGGCGTCCGCTGTCTGCTTGACGCCCTCGGCCAGGGGAGCCACGGTGGCGTCCGTGCCGCCGGCCTGTGCGACGACCCCTGCGGTGGACGAGATGAGCGCGGCCTGCCGAGCCAGGCCGTCGCGAGTGGTCTCCGCCTGCGAGGCGCTCGGCAGAGAGGCCGGAGATCCCTTCCCCAGGCGTAGCCCGCAGCCGCCCAGCGCGGTCACGGCCGCCCCCAGGGCGAGGACCGCCGCGCGCCTGCTCATGCGCAGACCGGTGGCTGCGACGTCGGGGCCGCGGCCGCTGCCGGAGCCGTCACCGACGGGCGCCGGAGTCCGGTTGGTCTGGGTAGGGCGGGGAGAGCGACGTGTGTTCACGCGGGAATCCTCCCACAGACGGCGGGTAGCATGATCCTGACCTTGACCACGTCGACCACGTTGACCGTCTTGGCTATTTTGACCATCTTGATCACGTCCGCCCGGGCCACCCGCCCGGGCTCACCCGGGAGGAAGAACGACTATGGCGGCCCACGATCCGCGCAAGCGGGCTGACGCGCTGGCCCGCAGCCTCACCGACCTGCTCGCCCCCGTCGTCGCCGACGCCGGCCTCCACCTCGAGGGCGTGGAGACCACCCGGGCGGGCAGGTACTCCGTCGTCCGCGTCCTCGTGGACTTGGCCGACGGTCCCGGAGACCTTGACATCGATGCCCTGGGGCCGGTCACTGCGGCCGTCTCGCAGGCCCTCGACGAGGCCGATCCTGTCAAGGGTCAGTACACCCTCGAGGTCTCCACCCCCGGAGCAGAGCGCGAGCTGACCACCCTGCGTCACTTCAGACGTGCCGTTGGTCATAGCGCCCGGGTGCGTACCGCCGATGAGGAGCTCACCGGCGTCGTCACGGCGGCCGACGCCGACAGTGACAGCAGCAAGGGGAGCGACGGCGGCACGGTGAGCATCGAGGTCGACGGCACCGCTCGCCGTGTCGCCCTGAAAGACGTCCTCGATGCCCGGATGGTGGTTGCCGGTCTCTAGAGCCGGGCAACAGGCCGGGGCTTATAAGATGGCCTCTGCGGATAGCGCCCGGGAATAATGTGTGACCTGAGAACTGATAGAAGATTGACAGACCGGCGCGGAAAGCCCTGATAGACCACCCGGCCCGTCACGGGCTACCTTCGATGGGGAGCCCAGCGCACACCCGCCCAGCGGACCAGAGAGGACCTAAGCACCCATGGACATCAATATGCCGGAGCTGCGAGGCGCCGCCGACGAGCTGGGCATTGACCTGGACAACCTGCTGCCCGCTATCGAGGACGCCATCCTGGGTGCCTACTCCAAGGTCCCCGGAGCCATCCGGGGCGCCCACGTCGAGATCGACCGCCGCACCGGGCACATGAGCGTGCTGGCCCCCGAGGTCGACGAGGACGACCAGCCCACGGGGGAGTACTTCGACGACACCCCCGACGACTTCGGCCGCATCGCCCAGGCGACCGCCCGCAGCGTCATCGTCCAGCGCATTCAGGACCGCCGCGACTTCGAGGTCCTGGGCGCCTTCAAGGACAAGACCGGTGAGCTGATCTCCGGCACCGTGGAGCAGGGCCGCGACCCCCGCATCGTCTACGTGCGCCTGGACGAGGAGCATGAGGGCATCATGCCTCCCCACGAGCAGGTCCCCGGTGAGCGCTACCGCCACGGCGACCGCGTGCGCGCCTACGTCACCGACGTCTCCCGCGGCACCCGCGGGGCCCAGATCATCCTCTCGCGCACCCACCCCGGTCTGGTGCGCAAGCTCTTCGAGCGCGAGGTCCCCGAGATCTCCTCCGGTGACGTCGAGATCGTCTCGGTGGCCCGGGAAGCCGGTCACCGCACCAAGATGGCCGTGCGCTCCAAGGTCCGCGGCGTCAACGCCAAGGGCGCCTGCATCGGACCCATGGGCCAGCGGGTGCGAGCGGTCATGACCGAGCTCGGTGGTGAGAAGATCGACATCGTGGATTACTCGGAGGATCCGGCGCGTTTCATCGCCAACGCCCTGTCGCCGGCCCGTGTGGCCGCGGTAGGCGTCATTGATGCCGAGGAGCGCACCGCCCGTGCCATCGTCCCTGACTTCCAGCTCTCCCTGGCCATCGGCAAGGAGGGGCAGAACGCCCGCCTGGCCGCCCGCCTGACCGGCTGGAAGATCGACATCCACGCTGACGCCGAGTCCGGCGAGATCACCCCGGGCCAGGGCTCCCAGTCCGACGACGTGACAGGTCCCTCAGGGCTGGGCGACTGAACCCGCCTGCGCGGGGATGTAGACTTTCCGGCGGACCTTTGCGGGTCCCGCAGCCGGGACGTCTCGGCCGCGGTGCCCGCGTCAGCGGTTGCAGAGCAGCGGAAGGACACCGACGGACGGTGGCGACCACCCCTCACGTGCCCGAGCGCACCTGCATCGGCTGTCGGCAAAGAGCCCCGCGGGCGCAGCTGCTGCGTCTCGTGCTGACGCCGAGTGGTGAGCTCGACGTCGATGCCCGGGCCGTCAGACCCGGGCGCGGCGCCTGGATCCACCCGGATCCGGAGTGCCTGACCCTCGCTGAGCGACGACGTGCCGTTCCACGCGCCCTGCGCACCGGCGGACCACTGGACGTGGGCCGCGTGCGCGGGTTCCTGGAGCGGGACCTGGTCAACGACGGCGAGGGCCCCGCTGCCCGACCGGGTGAGCGGACCACCGATAGCGAAGGCGGGTAGGAAGCCGATGGGCACCCGATGAGTACCCAGCGATGAGCTGCCTCTAGAAGCACCCACCCCTGTCCGGGGTGGGAAACCGGACAGGAGAAAAGTGGCTAAACCACGCGTTCATGAGCTCGCCAAGGAGCTCGACCCCACTGGCAAGAAGGTCACCTCGAAGGTGATCCTGGCCTGGCTCAAGGACCAGGGAGAGTTCGTCAAGGCGGCCTCCTCCGCGGTCGAGCCCCCCGTCGCCCGCCGGGTTCGCGAGCACTTCGCCGCCCAGGTGCAGGAGGCGCCGGCGGACACCAAGACTGACAGCAAGGCCGCCAAGCCGACCAAGACCGCCCCCGAGGCTCCCAAGCCCTCCAAGGCCGCTCCCAAGCCCGGCGCCAGCACGGCCCAGGCCGGAAGGCCGGGAACGGCCCAGGCCGGAAGGCCGGGACCTGCTGGAGCCGGTGCTCAGGACTCGACGCCGAGCCCGGCCACCAAGCCGGCCGCCCCCAAGCCCGGCGCCGGTGCTCCCAAGCCGGGCATGCCCGCTTCCAGGCACGGTGCATCAGCACCGAAGCCGGGCGGCGGTGCCCAGCCCGCAGCCGGCGCTGCCAGACCCGCACCCCAGGAGAGCGCCCCCGCCTCGGGTGACGCCTCCAAGGCGCCCAAGCCCGGCGGTGGTGCTCCCAAGTCGGCGGCTGCCCCCACGCCCGGCCCTCGTCGTAACGCTCCGACGCCGGGACCGCGTCCCGGTGCACCGCGTCCGGGGAACAACCCCTTCGCCACCTCCCAGGGCATGCCCCGCCAGGGCGGCCAGGGTGGTCGCGGCCAGCGCTCGGGCCAGTCGCGCTCGGGTGCACCGCGTCCGGGGAACAACCCCTTCGCCACCTCCCAGGGCATGCCCCGTCCGGGTGGCTCCGGCGGTCCTCGCCCCCAGGGCGGGCCGCGTCCCGGGGGTCCCCGTCCCCAGGGCGGCGCGCGCCCTCAGGGGGCCGGTCGCTCCGGTGGCGCCCCGCGTCCGGGCGGTCCCCGTCCCAACCCGGGCATGATGCCCGGCCAGTCCTCCATCGGCCGGCCCGGCGCCCCCGCGCGCGGCGGTGCCGGTGGTGGCGGAGGCCGCGGCTCGCGCCCCGGTGGCGGAGGCAGGCCCGGCGGTGGTGGCGGCGGCCGTCCCGGCGGCGGCTTCGGCGGGCCCCGCGGCGGTCGTGGCGGCCGCGGCTCCACCCAGGGGGCCTTCGGCCGCGGCGGCGGCGCTCCGCGGGGACGCAAGTCGAAGCGGGCCAAGCGCCAGGAGTTCGAGCAGCAGAGCGCGCCGTCGATCGGCGGTGTCATCGTCCCGCGCGGTGACGGCTCCACCCCGGTGCGCGTGCGCCAGGGGGCGACGCTCACGGACCTGGCCGAGAAGATCAACGCCAACCCCGCTGCCCTGGTGACCGTGCTGTTCCACCTCGGTGAGATGGCCACGGCCACCCAGTCCCTCGACGAGGACACCTTCGCCCTCCTGGGCGCCGAGCTGGGCTACAACGTTCAGATCGTCTCTCCCGAGGACGAGGACCGCGAGCTGCTGGAGTCTTTCGACATCGACCTCGAGCCCGACGAGGACGACGCCACCCTCGTGCCGCGGCCCCCGGTGGTCACGGTCATGGGGCACGTCGACCACGGTAAGACCAAGCTGCTGGACGCGATCCGCTCCACTGACGTCGTCGCCGGCGAGGCCGGAGGCATCACCCAGTCCATTGGTGCCTACCAGGTGCGCGTCAACCTGAACGATGAGGAGCGTCCGATCACCTTCATCGACACCCCTGGTCACGAGGCCTTCACGGCCATGCGTGCCCGCGGTGCCGAGGTGACCGACATTGCCATTCTCGTCGTGGCCGCCGACGACGGCGTCATGCCCCAGACCGTTGAGGCCCTCAACCACGCCCAGGCGGCCAACGTGCCGATCGTGGTGGCGGTCAACAAGATCGACAAGGAGGGCGCCAACACGGACAAGATCCGTGGCCAGCTCACCGAGTACGGTCTGGTTCCCGAGGAGTACGGCGGCGAGACGATGTTCGTGGACATCTCCGCCAAGCAGCGCCTCCACATCGACGAGCTCCTCGAGGCGGTCCTGCTCACCGCGGACGCCGCCCTGGACCTGCGCGCCAACCCGGAGACCGAGGCTCGCGGCGTCACCATCGAGGCCAAGCTCGACAAGGGCCGCGGCGCCGTGAGCACCATCCTGGTCGAGCGCGGCACGCTGCGGGTCGGCGACCCGATCGTGGCCGGAAGCGCCTACGGGCGCGTACGTGCCATGTTCAACGAGCACGGGGAGAACCTCACCGAGGCCGGGCCCGCCCGTCCTGCCCTGGTCCTGGGGCTCACGAACGTGCCCAGCGCCGGCGACTCCTTCATCGTCGCCCCCGACGACCGCACGGCCCGCCAGATCGCCGACAAGCGTGAGGCCGCCGAGCGCGCCGCTCTGCTGGCCAAGCGCCGCAAGCGCGTGTCCCTGGAGAACCTCACCGACGTCCTCAAGGAGGGCAAGGTCGACACCCTCAACCTCATCCTCAAGGGCGACAGCTCGGGTGCGGTCGAGGCCCTGGAGGACTCCCTGCTCAAGATCGACGTCGGCGAGGAGGTCGCCCTGCGCGTCATCCACCGCGGCGTGGGCGCCATCACGCAGAACGACGTCAACCTGGCCACGGTGGACTCCGCCGTCATCATCGGCTTCAACGTCCGGCCCGCCGAGCGCGTCTCGGAGATCGCCGACCGCGAGGGCGTCGACATGAAGTTCTACTCGGTCATCTACAACGCGATCGAGGACGTCGAGGCCGCTATGAAGGGCATGCTCAAGCCCATCTACGAGGAGGTCGAGCTCGGCACCGCCGAGATCCGGCAGATCTTCCGCTCCTCGAAGTTCGGCTCCATCGCCGGCTCCATCGTCCGCTCGGGCATCATCAAGCGGGGCGCTAAGGCCCGCCTGGTGCGCGACGGCGTGGTCGTCGACGGCGACCTGTCCATTGAGACGCTGCGCCGTGAGAAGGATGACGTCACCGAGGTCCGCGAGGGCTACGAGTGCGGTATCAACCTGGGCTCCAAGGACATCGCCGAGGGCGACGTCATCGAGACCTGGGAGATGCGCGAGAAGCCGCGCGACTGAGCACTGCCGCACCAGCAACGGCGGCCGGCCACCCTTCGTGGGTGGCCGGCCGCCGTCGTTGTGAGCTGACCGAGGTGAACCGGGCGACTGACTGCGCCTCGTCAGATGCGCGCGCTGACCTCCTGGTAGCCGGAGTCCTCGCGGGTCCCGCCCATGCCGTCTCCGACTTCGCTGTAGTGGCGGATCAATGTCACCGACCGGACCCACTTGATCATCTTGTATCCGTGGCTCGACTCGCAGCGCAGACGCAGCGGGGCGCCGAACATGCCTGAGAGCGGCTCGTCATTGCGGGCCCAGGCCAGGATCGTGTCATCCTCGAGAGCCATGTCCAGCGAGAGGCACGTGTAGTAGGGCTCAACCGGGCGTCCGTCGTGCATGTGCTGGGCCATGCCGAAGGACTCGAACATTACCCACCCGGCCTCGGGATCGATCTGGCCGACCTGTGTGAGCAGGTCCCGGACACGGATTCCCGTCCACTTGGCGATACCGGTCCACCCCTGCATACAGGTGTGCATAGTGATCTGGGACTGGATGGCGATCTCCTTGAGCTCGTCAAGGGAGAAGGATGCCGGTTCCGAGACCAGGCCGCCCACCTCGAGGCGGAAGTCGGCGAAGTCGTTCGCAGCCAGGTCCTGGTACTCCGGGGACTCCTCGCGCGAGGGGGTGCGGGTGTTGATCCAGTGGAACTTGGAGATGTCCTTCTCCGTCCACGGCTTCTTAGCCGCCTGCTGCGAACTGCAACGGTCAACCGTGACCCGCCGGATCCCCCGCGTGGCGTCCCACAGGATCTTCTGGCTGCGGCGCGTGTCCGCCAGTGTCCAGTAGGACAGGGCGATCCAGAGGGCCACGACGACGACGATCGTTGCCAGGACGGTGACATAGGCCTGGCCCACGCGGTTGGGGTCGTAGTAGCCGAAGACGAGGTGGGTGAGGTTGTGGGGCGCGTGCACGATGAACACCAGACCCACGTGGACGATGGCGAAGCCCAGGTAGGTGAACATGCCAATCAGGTGCAGGGAGCGAGCGGCCTGGCGACCGCCGAACATCTTGGCGTACCAGGGGAAGCGCCCGACGACAGCGGGAGACATGACCGGGCCCGTCACGATCATCAGCGGGGCGGCGATGAAGACGATGAAGAAGTACCCCAGCTGCTGAAGGCTGTCATAGGGGGTGAAGTCGCACAGGGACGGGGTGCGCAGATGCGCATAGGTCAGCAGGGAGTCCCAGGCGTCGGGGAGGATCTTCCACGTCGTCGGAACCAGGCGCTGCCAGGCCCCGGTGCCCACGAGGAAGGCGACGTAGATGACACCGTTGAGCAGCCAGAAGCTCGTGGCCACTCCGTGCCATGCACGCCCTAGCCCGATCTTGGCCCGGCCGGGCAGCGAGACGAGCGGGGAGAGGTCGCGCTGGTCGTCCCGAGCGGTGAAGGCGCCCTCCTCAAGGGGCACCTTGTCCTTGGTGAACCGGATCCACTCGGAGCCGGGCTCGCACTGGTCCTTGAAGTAGAAGCGCGGGTGCGAGGCGATGATCTCGATGCCGGAGCGGATGAGGACGCCCATGAGGAGGAAGTTGATGAAGTGGGTGACGCGCAGCCACAGCGGAAAGGTCTCGGTGTCGACGCACTGCTGGGCGACGTCGTTGGCGGTCTGTGCAGCTAGGGGCAGAAAGGACATCATCGTGCCTTACAAACGGGGTCAAACACTTGCCGTGTGGTCGATTATACCGCCGATTCTCGGTTCTATACAGTGCTTTGTGACAATAAGTCGCGATCAACTTCTTCAGTACGCATTAGTTAAGGGCGCCTTAGCTAAATAGCAAAGTAAAGTGTTGTTAAAATGGCTGGAGTCTCGGTCGGCGGTCGATTCTACGTGTTGAATATGTATGGCGTAGATCTGATGAAATATTGCCGATCGGTCGGTGTGCTGACGGGATAGTCCCGGATTGCCCCGTAAGTGGGCGGTGTGGTGCTTGTACGGTGACTGTCAGACGCGGAAGACATCCGCTGTCTGCTGAGATACACGGAGGTATTCTCATGTCACCCGCTGCCGCGGCTGAAGGGGCGACAATCCGACGCGCTCGCCTCATCGGCAAGGGTTGGATCCAGGGCGTCGCTCTGGTCATGCTTTTCGGATTCACCGTCATGGGCTTGCTGGCCTATCGCACCTACACCAACTCCATGCCTCAGCCGGAGAGGGTTGTCACCGAGAGCGGCGAGACCCTCTTCACGTCGCAGGACATCACCGAGGGGCAGAAGCTCTTCCAGGCCAGGGGCCTCATGGAGTACGGCTCCATCCTGGGGCACGGCGGTTACCTCGGCCCCGACTTCACCGCCGAGTACCTCCGTATGGAGGCCACGAGCGTCAAGGAGCAGCTCGCCTCCCAGGGAGTCGAGGACCCGGCCACCGCCACCAAGGAGATGCTGCGAACCAACCGCTACGACACCTCCACGGGAACCCTGGTGTGGACTGACGAGCAGGTCAAGGCCTACAACGACGCCGTCAGCCACTACACCAAGATGTTCGGGCCCGACGCCCACAGCCATGGACTCAAGCCGGATCTCATCACCGATCCCACTCAGGTCAAGCAGGTGACGGCCTTCTTCGGCTGGACCGCCTGGGGCTCGTCGGCGCAGCGCCCGGGGCACGACTACTCCTACACGAACAACTGGCCTCCGGAGTCCTTGGTCGGCAACGCGCCCACTGGTGACCTCATGATCTGGTCGGTCCTCTCACTGATCGTCCTCATCGGCGGAACCGGGGTCATGTTCGCCATCTACGGCCGCTGGAGCCAGAGGATCGGCTGGCACTCGGAGGAGGCCCCGGCCCTGTCCTTCCGACAACCCGAGGAGATCGGACTGACCAAGTCGCAGAGGGTGGTGGCCTGGTACGTGTTCACCATCGCCGCCCTGTTCCTCGTTCAGACGCTCCTGGGGGCACTGGCCGAGCACTACCGGGCCGACGTGCTGTCCTTCTTCGGCTTCGACCTGGGCCGGCTCCTGCCCTTCTCCCTGGCCCGCACCTGGCACGTCCAGCTCTCCTTGTTCTGGACCGCCATCGGGCTGCTTGCGGCCGGTCTGTTCCTGACGCCGTTCATCGCCAGGCGCGAGCCGAAGAAGCAGCACGTCCTGGTGTGGACCCTGTTCATCGCGGCCACGGTCGTCGTCGTTCTGTCCTGCCTGGCCGAGGGTGCCAGCCAGCACGGTCTGAGCTGGGCCAAGGGACCGCTGTTCTCCCAGCAGTGGGAGTACCTCGACCTGCCCTTTGTCTTCCAGGTCCTGCTCACCCTGGCCCTGTTCATCTGGGTGTTCATCATCTGGCGCGCCATGCGCTGGCGCCTGAGCAACGAGCACGTGGCCAACATGCCCTGGTTGTTCATGTTCGCCGCCCTGGCGATCCCGGCCTTCTACGCCGTGGGGATGATGGCCCGCACCGGCACCCATGTCACCGTCGCCGAGTTCTGGCGCTTCTGGGTGGTTCACCTGTGGGTTGAGGACTTCCTCGAGCTGTTCACCACCGTCATGGTCGCCTACGTGTTCGTCCTCCTGGGCGTTGTCCGGGAGAAGATCGCACTGGGCATCATCTTCATGGACATCATCCTGTACTCCGCCGGCGGCGTCATCGGCACCATGCACCACCTCTACTTCTCCGGGACACCGGTGGAGCACATGGCCCTGGGAGCCTTCTTCTCAGCCGCCGAAGTGATCCCCCTGACCTTCCTGACGGTGGAGGCCTGGGCCTTCATGCAGCTCGGTGCCAACCGCCACGGCAAGGAGGCGGGACCCTTCCCGCACCGCTGGGCCGTCATGTTCCTCATGGCCGTCGGCTTCTGGAACTTCCTGGGAGCCGGTGTCTTCGGCTTCCTGGTCAACCTGCCCATCGTGTCCTACTACGAGATCGGCACCGCGCTGACGGCCAACCACGCCCACGCATCCATGATGGGGGTCTACGGCTTCATGGCGCTGGCGCTGGGAATGTTCGCCCTGCGTTACCTGGTGCCGGCCAACAAGTGGCCCGAGAAGCTCGCCAAGACCTCCTTCTGGAGCCTCAACATCGGCCTGGCCTGGATGTGCTTCGCCACCCTGCTGCCGCTGGGCATCCTCCAGCTGCGCTACTCGGTGGGTACCGGCTACTTCGAGGCCCGCCAGCTCATCTACGTCACCAGCTCGGTCAACACCATCATCGAGTGGGGACGGATGCCCGGAGATCTCATCTTCATCATCGGTGGAGTCCTGCCATACCTCTACATCGCCTTCCTGGGACTCAGGAACTGGCGTCGCGGAAGGACGGTGGACACCTTCGCCGAGGACGCCCTCTACGAGGAGATCAAGGGCGGGCGCAAGGCTTGGCGCGGCGAGCGCGCGGAACTGAACGACTGATGGGCGCTCCCGATCTGAGCGTGTGGCTCGTCGCCGCCTACGCGCTCATCATGCTGGCCGTTGCGTGGGTCGTGGACGTCCTCGGTTCACGCAGCGCCCGGCACTCGATGTCCTGGCGTCACGCGGACTTCGTCTACCACGACGACGTCGACGGATGGAGATGCCACGAGGACCAGTGGCTGTGGCCCACGGCCTTCGACCCGGACAAACGCGTCATCCGCTACGAGGGCGCCCACGCGATCTGCGGGCGCTGTCCGTCCAAGGACAGCTGTTCACCCACTCCTGGCCCGCGGGAGATCACCCGGCCCATCGACCCGTGGCCCTACTCCGACGCCGGACGCTTCCACCGTGGCGTGGGCCTGGTCATCGCCTGTGTCGGCGTCTTCATCCCGCTGCTTCTCATGATGGCCCTTCACGCCACCGGTGACCTCATCGTCCTGGGCACAACAACCGTCATCGTCATCGTCACAGGAGTCCTGCCACTGGCCCGCCACCTGCGGAGCACTCCGGACAACGCCCCGGCCCACCTGCCGCACGTCGGCTCCCAGGAGTACCAGGAGGCCGAGGAGGCCCGTCGCTCCGCGAGCAGCGTCTCAGCCGGGCCCGTGCCGGTCACGATCGGCTCGCGTCCCTCGGGCTACCGCTCGGTGCGAGAGGCGGCCGAGGCGATCGCCACCGCTCAGGCGCGTGCGGCGGCATCGGGCCGGACAGCTCACGTCTCCTTCATCGCCGAGTCCGACGACGTCAGAAGGCATGACGGCTCGCCCGCTGCCTCCGGCGAGCCCGAGCTGCGCCGAGTGTCCGCCCTGCGCACCCGTAAACGTGTGCCGGTTGCCGGTGCCGAGCCGGGCTCGGACGGCGCACCGGAAGACTCTCGCGGCGGAGCCAGACGCTCCTGGTCCTCGGTGTGGAACGAGGGCACCGACACGAGGACCAGATGACCCGGCCCATGTTTCTGCCCCGCTTCGACCCACCTTCCTGAAGGATCCTCCATGACTGCTCCTGCAGCCGCCATCGCGGCGCTCCTCGTCCTTGTGCTGCTGGCCCTGGCGCTCTCGCTCAAGATCATCACCCAGTACGAGCGGGGCATCGTCTTCAGGCTGGGGCGCCTGCGGCCCGTCTACAAGCCCGGTCTGCACCTGGTCATCCCCTTCCTCGAACGTCTGGTTCGGGTGGACACCCGAGTGGTCACCCTGACCATCCCGCCCCAGGAGGTCATTACGGAGGACAATGTGCCGGCGCGCGTCAACGCCGTCGTCCTGTTCAACGTCACCGACCCGGTCAAGGCCGTCATGGAGGTGGAGAACTACGCGATCGCCACCTCCCAGATCGCCCAGACCACACTGCGATCCGTCCTCGGACGGGTCGACCTGGACACTGTGCTCGCGCATCGCAGCGCCCTGAACGCCGACCTGCGCGACATCATCGAGAAGCTCACCGAGCCCTGGGGCGTGCAGGTCAGCGTCGTCGAGATCAAGGACGTCGAGATCCCCGAGCAGATGCAGCGGGCCATGGCCCGTGGTGCTGAGGCCGAGCGTGAGCGCCGCGCCAAGATCATCAACGCACGCGGTGAGCTCCAGGCCTCCGAGGAGCTGCGCCAGGCGGCGGACACGCTCTCGAGGTCACCGGCCTCCCTCCAGCTGCGCTACCTGCAGACCCTTCTGGAGCTGGGCGCCGACCAGAACTCCACAGTCGTCTTTCCCCTGCCGATGGACATCATCGGTCCGCTCCTGGAGCGTTTCGGGTCCGAGGTCGACCTGCCGGGCGCAGACGAGGACGGCGGAGGAGCTGGTGGACCGCGTCACCGATGAAGACGACCACCGCGAACCACACCAGCACCATCGCCGCCCAGCGGGCCGGCGGGATCTGCTCGCGGAAGACGGCCCAGGCCAGGAGGAACTGGATGGTCGGGGCGATGTACTGGCTCATGCCCACCACCGACAGCGGTACGCGCCGAGTCCCGGCGGCGAAGAGCAGCAGCGGAACCGCCGTCACCGGCCCGGCCACAACGAGCAGCGCCATGATCGACCAGCCCGCCTGTGGCGCCTGCCAGGCCGAGTGCCCCTGCCAGACCAGGTATCCCAGATAGGTCAGAGCGACGGGGGCCACGACGGTGCTCTCCACTGCCAGGCCAGTGAGGGCATCCACCTGCGCCCCGATCTGCTTCTTGACCAGGCCGTACAGGGCGAAGGAGAAGGCCAGCGCCAGGGAGATCCACGGCAGCGAACCCTGCAGGACCACCAGGAGCACCACGGCGGCGCTCGCCAGCACGATCGAGACCCGGTGCGCGGGGCGCAGACGCTCGCGCAGCACCAGCGAGGCGAGGGCCACGGTGACCAGCGGATTGATGAAGTAGCCCAGAGCTGCGTCGGCCGTACGGTCGGTGTTGACACCATAGACGTAGACGAGCCAGTTGACCGAGACCAGGAGCCCGCAGACGGTCAGCGCCCCCAGCAGACGGGGTGTGCGGCAGACGCGGGCAAGACTCGCCCAACGGCGGCGCACGGCGACGAGCAGCAGGCAGGTGCCCAGGGTCCATACGATCCGGTGGCCGATGATCTCCACGCTGCCGGCCGCCGAGAGCAGCCGGAAGTAGAGGGGGAAAACGCCCCAGAGGGTGTAGCAGCCGATGACCAGGGCCATTCCGGTGCCGTTGAGCGCTCCTGAGTCCGACGCCGGCACCCGGGTGCCGGCCGGAGAACCCGGAGTCGCGGAGGGCTCGGGTTCCAAGGAGGATGCACCGGGGGAGGATCTCATTGTGATTTGTTCCTGATCCGTTCGCGCTCGGGGATGGCGGCGGTGACCGCGTCGCCGCTCCACGTAGCATAGTGAGGCGCACTGGACCGCCTCGGAAGGGCTCGCTCTTCAGCGGACGAGGACGGCGCGCCGATCGGTCCCGATCGCTCAGCCCCGGGCCTCACAGACCCGGCCCCCGCACGTGAAGGAGTCCCACCATGGCCGACGCCGCCCGCGCCCGCAAGGTCGCCGACCGCATTCATGAGACCGTCGCCCGTCTCCTTCAGGGGCGCATCAAGGACCCGCGCCTGGGCTTCGTCACCGTCACCGACGTCCGCGTCACCGGGGACCTCCAGCAGGCGACCATCTTCTACACCGTCTACGGCAGTGATGAGGAGCGCGAGGAGACGGCCAGGGCCCTGCGCTCGGCCAAGGGCCTCATCCGCTCCGAGGTCGGCAAGGCCCTGGGGATCCGTCTGACCCCGTCGCTGACCTTCCAGCTCGATGCCCTGCCCACCACCGCCAAGACCCTCGAGGACGCCCTGGCGCAGGCCCGGGTGCGCGACGCCCAGATCGCCAAAGCCGCCGAGGGCGCCACCTATGCGGGCGAGGCCGACCCCTACCGTCACGACGATGAGGACGCGACAGAGGTCGGCGATGACGGCACGGAGCCGGTCGAGGCCGGCGAGGATGACGAGCAGACGACCGATCAGGGCCCGGCTCGGGACGCCGAGGTCCTGTGAACGTCTCCAAGCAGGCTGAGCCGGTGGCGCGGGCCGGTCACGAGAGCGACCACCACCGTGGGCGTCGGCGCCGTCTCGAGGTCGCTCGCGGAGCCGTCCCGGCCTCCGACGGGATCCTCCTGGTGGACAAGCCCCAGGGGCTGACCAGCCATGACGTCGTCGGTGCCACCCGGCGCCTGGCCGCCACCCGCAAGGTGGGCCACGCCGGCACCCTCGACCCCATGGCCACCGGCCTGCTGGCCCTGGGGATTGGGCGCGCCACCCGGTTCCTCACCTATCTGGTGGGAGCGGACAAGACCTACGAGGCCACCATCCGCCTCGGGGTGGAGACCACCACCGAGGACGCCGAGGGCGAGGTCACCACGGCCCACGGCTGCCGGACGGACGACCTGACCGAGGAGCGCCTGCGGAAGGCGCTGGCGGGCCTGACCGGACGGATCCAGCAGGTGCCCAGCGCCGTCTCGGCCATCAAGGTCGACGGTGTGCGCGCCTACAAGCGGGTCCGCGACGGCCAGGACATCGAGCTGGAGGCCAGGCCCGTCTCTATCCACGAGCTGCGCCTGACAGGAGAGCCCTGTCAGGTAGGTGTCGACCTCGCCAGTGCTGCGGCAGCGGATGTCTCAACGGGCGCCGAGGCGGACGGAGCCGGAGGCGAGGTCCAGGTCGTGGATCTCGATGTCGTGGTCTCCTGCTCGTCGGGCACCTACGTGCGAGCCCTGGCCCGGGACCTGGGTCAGTCCCTGGGGTGCGGCGCACACCTGACCGCGCTGCGGCGCACCGGCGTCGGCCCCTTCGTCGTGGACGAGGCCCATACTCTCGCCACCCTGTCGGAACGGACCCAGGCCGACGCCGCCTCCCCCCACCCGAAAGGCCTGGCGACGATCCCGTTGGAGGAGGTGGCCCGGCGCTGCTTCGAGCAGCTGGCCCTCACAGAAGAGGAGGCTCGCGCACTGCGCTACGGCCAACCGCTCGACGCCGCGGTCCTGGAGCGGACCGAGGCGCCCGAGGGCCAGTCGGGTACGGTGGCCTCCAAGGGGGCCCCGGGGCGGCGCGTCGTGGCCGGATTCGCCCCCGACGGACGGCTCGTGGCACTGTTGGGGCATCAAGGCTCGCGCGCGCGTCCGGTTCTGGTCCTCGACCCGGCCTGAGAACGAGTCCGGACACGAGCCGCCGGCTCGTCCGGCGTGAGCAGACATGATGAGTGCCTTTTCTGAGGAGACATGATGAGCCAGACCGGTGGGTGCAGCTGCGGATGCGGCGGTCACGGCAAGCGGAGTGAGCAGGACGAGCGGGCGACCGCTCCCGCGGTTGCCCAACCCCTGGGCGAGGGCTACCGGTCCCAGCCCGTGCAGACCTCCCCGGAGGACGTGGATGCCGTCGCAGTCGCCACAGCGGTGACGACTGCGCTGGGGGCGGCGGCCCCGCAGGGCGTCGCCCCGGGACACAAGGCCGGCAACCTGCTGGGCCTGCGTGACGTCTCCGCGTCCGCCTCGAACGGCGGCGGTTGTGGCTGTGGCGGCCACTGAGCCCGCTGCCGTCACACGCTGCGGCGTTGGAGGGCCTCGGTGACCGTGACCAGGCGTGAGGGAGCCTCCGTCTCCTGGTAACGGCCCAGAGAGAGGTCCTCCTCGATCCGGCCGTCCACGAGTACCAGGACCCGATCGGCCCGGGCGGCCACCTGGGCGTCATGGGTGACCATGACGAGGTTCGTCCCTGAGGCGTTCACCTCGCCGAGCAGGTCGAGGATCTGCAGTGCTGTCGCCGAGTTGAGCGCCCCTGTGGGTTCGTCGGCGAAGACGATCCCGGGGTCGTTGATCAGCGCCCTGCAGATGCCTGCCCGCTGGAGCTGGCCGCCGGAGACCTCGGTGACGCCGCTGGCGGCCAGCTCAGCGATCCCCATGCGCTTCATGAGCTCCTGTCCTCGCGCCGTCACCTCGGGGCGCGGACGCAGACCCGCCAGGAACCCGGGTAGGACGATGTTGTCCAACAGGCACAGAGTCGTCATGAGATGAGCCTGCTGGAAGACGAAACCGAAGCGCGTCAGCCGTAGCGCCGCCAGCTCCTTCTCGCTCAGGGTGGTCATCTCGGTGTCTCCCAGGAGTACTGAGCCGTCGGTGGGGCGGTCCATTCCGCTCAGGCAGTGCAGAAGCGTCGACTTCCCGGACCCGGAGGGGCCCATGATGGCGACGAACTGCCCTTGCTCGATGTCCAGATCCAGGTCCGTCAGAACGGGGCTCTGGTAGCTCTTCGACAGGCCCCGGGCACGCAGGGCGGGACCTGTGGCCTCGGCCGGCGTCGTGCTCGCAGTGTCCGGGTGGGCGTTGGTGGGGATCGAGGTGCTCATCGTTTCTCTCTCATTCGCCGGTGGTCAGAGTCGTGGACAGGGGCATGGTGTGTAGGCGCCTGAGTGCCAGGGCAACTGCGCCGATGACGGTGGCCAGTAGCGCGCCCGGCAGGACCAGTCCCACTAGCCACAGGTTGGGTAGAAGCTGAAGATCGGGTGCTCCGCGTGAGGACATGACCGCTCCGATCGCGGAGCCTCCCAATGTGAAGGTGCCCAGGAGCCCCAGGGCGATACCGGTCAGGGCCAGGACGCTGAAACGGATGAGGTACTGACGGGCGACGGCGCCCCTGGTGCAGCCCAGTGCGAGGAGAACGCCCAGCTGGGGCCTTTCCCTCGACACGATCAGGACGGTGAACAGGACGGTGATGAGGAAGGACAGTCCCAGTGCGATGACGCAGGCCATCATGGTGATGCGGTGAACCTGGGAGCCGGTGGCCCCGAAGAACTGGGAGGCGTACTGGCTCATGCCGATCGCCTGGATGCCCGGGTACTTCTCGTTCAGGTCACGGGCGAAGGCGCTGGCCTGGTCCGTGGAGTGGGCATCGGCGTAGATGATCTGCCACAGCGCGGGGGCACCGTCGTCGAAGGTGGCCTTGGCGGTCTTCCCGTTGTTGGTGATGTCCTGGTAGACGCCCGTGACCGTGAGGTCCTTGTCCCCGCCGGCGGTCTGCACGGTGACCGTGGATCCCTCCTTGGCGCCCGTGGCCTCGGCCTGGCTGTAGGACAGGGAGACCTCGTCGTCCGTGGTGGGACCGCGCCCGGAGATGTACTTCATGGGGAAGGCCTCATGGTTCCCGATATCGATGATCACCGGCTCCCAGCCGCCTCTGCTCGTAGACATCTTGTAGCTGCGGCGCAGTATCGTGGTGTGCCGGGTGACACGGGGGTCGGAGTCGACCGCCTCCTCGACGGTGGCAAGGTCCTGGACCCCGGTGCGCACGTCGATGCGCAGATCCGCCTGGCCGGTTCCCAGGTAGGTGGCGATCCGTGGATCGCTCAGCGTCGTGGAGACGTTCATCGGCAGTACCATGGTGACGGTGCACAGCGCCAGGACGCCGAGCAGCAGCGCGTTGGAGGGGCGCAGCGCCTCGCGTGCGCCGAGCCATACCTGGACCGGAAGACGACGCATGCCGCTGAGCCTCCACCGCTGGCGACGCGGGCGCAGAGAGGCGCTGGTGCCGCTGCGCAGGGCCTCGATCGCCGAGATGCGCCCGATGCGTCGCAGGGACAGCCACGTGAAGCCGACGATGACCGCGGCCAGAACCAGCACCGCGAGGATGGGGATCCCCACGCTCCAGATGGTCCTGGGCGGTGTGCCCAGGTAGAGAGTCGTGGGGGCCTCCAGCTGTGCCGCCAGGGGCTGGCCCGCCGCGTAGCCAACGATTGCTCCCACCGCTGACAGGACCAGGTACTTGAGCACGTAGAGGCGGCGTATCCGGCTCTGAGGCGCTCCGATGGCCTTGAGCACGGCGATCTGAGCCAGATCCGCCTCGATGGCTGCCAGCACCGTGTAGCGCAGGGCGAGCATGGCGACCACGGCCAGCACGATCGCCACCACGAGGGCCACGGCTACAATGAGCATGGTGTTCAGGGAATTCGCGAGCTCCATCATCGAGGCGCTGAGGTCCTGGCCGTTGCTGGGCAGGCCCGCCTCCTTGTAGCTGTTGATGACGGTTCCGGAGTGGGCGCCGTCTGCCAGGATGAACTCGATGAGGTACTCGGGCTCGGCGATCTGCTGCTCCAGGGTGGAGAAGTCCTCTGATGAGATCACCAGTCGCTTGGAGGGGATCATGGCGGCATTCATCTGCGCGTCCCTGGCGAAGCCCACCACCTTCAGCGTCATCGGCTTGCCGGAGGTGCTCACGGTGACGGTGTCGCCGACGTCGACGTTGGCGTCCTCGATCGCCCGGTAGTGGATCGGCAGAACCACCTCGCCCGGCCTCGGGTCCACGGGGTTGCCTTGATCATCGAGCAGCAGGTCGAAGCTCTTGGGGGAGGTGACGAAGGCGGGCTCGTTGTAGGACTCGCTTTGGTTGCGGCCGTTGATCGTGAGTTCTTGGCGCGGTACCGGCAGGGTCTTGATCACCTGGTGGTCGGCGATGTCGCTGCGTGCCGCGGCCCACTGGTCGACGGCCTCGAAGTCCACCGTCCCGGTGTGCATCTGGACCAGGTCCGGCAACTTGGCCTGGGTGGACAGCCGGCTTGTCGCGGCAAGGCTGTCCACGACCAGGGACGTCCCGGCCGACATCAGCGTGGCCGCCAGGGCGATGAGTGCCGTCAGGGTGGTGGCCACGATGGCGCCGCGCGCCAGGTCGGCCTTGAGAAGTCGCGTCAGCATGGCAGCGGCCTCCTTGAGTCTTTCTCTCCGGTCTCTGTGTCTCTTTCTCGGTCACGGGATCGGTTTCGAGGTGAACCGACCGTCGGTCGATACCGAGAATAGACTGACGGTCGGTTTGCGTCAAGGCGTGTCTGCGGCGATGAGGTCGCGCCCGAAGGCGCGACCGTGGCAGGGTTGTCCCGCACAAGCAGCCTTCCCCGACCTGTCTGTGCAGGTCGGGAGCGTGCGGATAAGGACGCAGGTAGGGACGCGATGCGTCCCGCGAGGAGACGAGAGCAGGGATATCGGCAGTGGAGGTCTGGTACGGCGCCGAGCAGGTGCCAGCGAGCCTGAGCGCGCCGGGTGGAGTGGGTTCCGTGGTCACCATGGGGATCTTCGACGGCGTCCACCGCGGACACCAAGCGGTCCTGGGGCGTGTCGTCGAGCTCTCCCACGAGCTCGCCTGCGACGGCAAGCGGCCTCTGGCTGTTGCGGTCACCTTCGACCCGCATCCCCGCAGTGTCCATCAGCCGGAGGTGGATCTGCCCCTCATCACCTCCCTGACCGACCGTCTGGCCTCCCTCAAGGACCTCGGTCTCGATGCGGTCCTGGTCATCACCTACACCCTCGACTTCGCCTCCCAGAGCCCGCAGGACTTCGTGCGCACCTGGCTGGAGGAGCTTCTCGGGGCTCGCGCGGTTGTCGTCGGCGACGATGTGCGCTTCGGGTGCCGCAACTCCGGCGACGCCGCCACGTTGGAGCAGATTGGTCGGGGTGACGGCTTCAAGGTGGAGATCATCTCCAAGATCCGCTCGGACGAGGGCAGGCGCTGGTCGTCGACCTGGATCCGCCAGTGCCTCAAGGACGGGAACATGGGGCAGGCCAGCCAGGTCCTGGGCCGTCCCCACCGCCTGCGCGGGGTCGTCGTGCGGGGTCTGCGCCGCGGGCGCGAGCTCGGGTTCCCCACCGCCAACCTGGAGGCGGCCACCGCCGGAGTCGTGCCGCCCGACGGCGTCTACGCCGGCTGGCTGGTGCGCGGCAGCGGCGCCGACGGGGGCGGACAACGGCTGCCGGCCGCGATCTCCATCGGCACCAACCCCACCTTTGACGACGTGCCCCAGCGCACGGTCGAGGCCCACGTCCTGGGGCGAGCCGACCTCAACCTCTACGGCGAGGAGGTCGGGATTGAGCTCGTCGAGCGCCTGCGCCCCATGCTCGCCTTCGACGGATTGGAGCCGCTCCTGGTCCAGATGCGCGCCGACATCGAGGACACCGCCCGGATCCTGGGCGTCCCGGTCCCCGATCCGATCCGCCCGGAGGACGTCACCGCCCAGTAGCCCTGGCCGTCGAGCTGGAGCCTCTGGGGTGTGCTTGCCGTCGGAGCGGCGCCGTCGTATCCCGGTTCTGCCGCGGAACTGTGCCGATTCGCACAGCATCCGGAGTGATCGGCGGGCGGTGGCGCTGGTAGGGTTGGCGGGCCGTCGATCGGCCACGGATACCTCATGCCCGGGAGAACCTGCCCCGGCGCTCCGTGCAACGAGACCCGAAGGAGTCCGCATGTCGGTTAGCCCCGAGCGCAAGCAAGAGATCATCGCCGAGTACGCCACCCACGAGGGTGACACGGGCTCCCCGGAGGTTCAGGTCGCCATCCTCACGGAGCGCATCTCCAACCTCACCGAGCACTTCAAGGGCCACACCCACGACCACCACTCGCGTCGTGGCCTCTACCTGCTCATCGGTAAGCGCCGTCGCCTCCTCGACTACCTCATGAAGGAGGACATCGAGCGCTACCGTGCCCTCATCGCCCGCCTCGGCATCCGCCGCTGAGCGCGCTGGCAGCCGCGAGCCGTGCGGCCCGGCTCCCCGGAAACGGGGGTCGGGCCGCACGGCGTGTCGAGGAGAGCCTTCACCTCTCCTGGGCGCGATTACAGCAGTGAGGTGTAGAGCGCCTTGATGTCCTCGCGGGTCGCGGGGCGCGGGTTTCCCGGCGTGCACACGTCGGCGAAGGCATCGTCGGTCAGGGCCTCGATGCCGTCGGGTCCCACCCCGACCTCGGAGATCCGCGTGGGGTTGCCCAGGTCCCGCGTCAGTTGGGCGACGGCCTCCACGGCTGCGGCGCGTGCCTCGTCAAGCGGCATCGTCCGGGCACCGGAGACCCCGAAGGCCTCGGCGATGTCGCGGTACTTCTCCCCGGTGTACTCGGCGTTGAAGGCCATGACAGGGGCCAGCAGGATCCCGTTGGCCACCCCGTGCGGGGCGTTGTAGCGCCCGCCCAGCGGGTGGGCCATACCGTGGACCAGGCCGAGCCCGACGTTGGAGTAGGCCATGCCGTTGATGTAGGCGGCCAGCCCCATCTGCTCGACGGCGTCGGCGTCCCCGTCGGCCGCGGCGCGCAGGTTCGCCGCGATCATCTGGATCGAGCGCAGGCACAGGGCGTCGGAGAGCTCCCACGCGCCCGGTGTGATGTAGCCCTCGATGGCGTGGGTGAGGGCGTCCAGCCCGGTGGCGACCTTGAGCGAGCGGGGCATGCCGTCCATGAGGTCGGGGTCCACGATGGCCAGGACCGGGATGTCGTGGGGATCGACGCACACGAACTTGCGCTGCTTGGCGGTGTCGGTGATGACGTAGTTGATGGTGGTCTCGCTGGCCGTGCCCGCGGTGGTGGGCACGCCGATGATCGGCACGCCCGGCCTGGTGGTGGGGGACAGGCCCTCCAGGCTCAGCACGTCCTCGAAGTCGGGGTTGGTGGCGATGACCGAGATCGCCTTGCACGTGTCCTGGGGCGAGCCTCCACCCAGACCGATGAGCACGTCGGTGCCCGAGGCACGGAAGGCGGCCAGGCCGGCCTGGACCTTCTCGATCGGCGGGTTGGGGGCGACGTCGGAGAAGATCTCCCAGCCGATGCCGGCCTGATCGAGCAGGTCGGTGATGCGGGTCGCGGTGCCGTTGTCGGCCAGGACGGGATCGGTGACGATGAAGGCCTTGGACAGGCCCCGGCGGGTGATCTCGGGGGCGATGTGGGCGATGGCGCCCCTGCCGAAGTAGCCGGTCTGGTTGAAAATCATGCGGTGGGTCATCGTTGACGCTCCTGAAGAGAGGTGGGACGGGACAATTTGTCCGGTCATTGCCCGACACCTTGTCACGCAGGCGGGGACGCGGTCCAGAATCGAAGGTCCCGCGCGTCTCATCTCACGTGGCGAGCGGCGGTGCCGATCGGCATCATGAAGGCCGCACGCGATAGAATCTGCGCGGCTGCGCCTCCGTGTGCTCATCACGGCTCTTCGATGCTCTCCTGAGCGTGAGAACCGGTGAGGAGCGCGGGGGAGTCGCAGTCCACCTCTGGGAAGAGACCCGGAGAGCTACCGGCCCCGTCGGTTTTCGGTGGTGGCCTCCGGAACCGCGCCCACGCCGTCGGATCATGGCGACCCGACGACGGACGAGGCCGGGTCCGTGGGCCTCGATCGAAGGCCACGGACCGGCACGACGATCGCGAGAAAGAGACTTCATGTTCATTGACGACCCCGAGGTCACCGCCGCCGAGGCAGTGATCGACAATGGCTCCTTCGGCAAGCGCGTGGTGCGCTTCGAGACGGGCCGCCTGGCCAAGCAGGCCGCTGGAAGCGCCATGGCCTACCTCGACGGCGAGACCGCCGTCCTGTCCGCCACCACGGTGGGCAAGCACCCCAAGGACCAGTTCGACTTCTTCCCCCTGACCGTGGACGTCGAGGAGCGCCAGTACGCCGCCGGCCGCATCCCCGGCTCCTTCTTCCGCCGCGAGGGCCGCGCCGGCACCGCCGCCATCCTGGCCTGCCGCCTCATCGACCGCCCGCTGCGCCCCTCCTTCGTCAAGGGCCTGCGCAACGAGGTCCAGGTCGTCGAGACCGTCCTGGCCATCCACCCCGACGACGACTACGACGTCCTGGCCATCAACGCCGCCTCGATGTCCACCCAGATCGCCGGCCTGCCCTTCTCCGGGCCCGTTGCCGGCACCCGCCTGGCCCTCATCGACGGGCACTGGGTGGCCTTCCCCCGTTACTCCGAGCTGCAGCGCGCCACCTTCCAGATGGTCGTGGCCGGCCGCGTCCTGGAGTCCGATGACGTCGCCATCATGATGGTCGAGGCCGGCGCCACCGAGCACGCCTGGGAGCTCATCAACGCCGGGGCCGTCGCCCCCACCGAGGCCGTCGTCGCTGAGGGCCTGGAGGCCGCCAAGCCCCACATCAAGGCCCTGTGCGAGGCCCAGCTCGAGGTCGCCCAGCACGCCTCGAAGCCCACCGCCGAGTTCCCCCTCTTCCTGGACTACTCCGACGAGCAGTACGACGCCGTCGAGAAGGCCGCCGAGGCCCACGGCCTGGCTGCCGCCATCGCCACCGAGGGCAAGCAGGCCCGGGACCTGGCCACTGACGCCGTACGCGACGAGGTCCTGGCCGAGCTCGCCGAGTCCTTCCCCACCGAGGAGGACACCAAGGCCCTCAAGGCCGCTTTCCGCTCCGTGACCAAGAAGCTGGTGCGCCACCGCACCCTCACCGATGGCGTGCGCATGGACGGTCGCGGCCTGAAGGACATCCGCACCCTGGCCGCCGAGGTCGAGGTCCTGCCCCGCGTCCACGGCTCGGCCATCTTCGAGCGAGGCGAGACCCAGATCCTGGGCGTGACCACGCTCAACATGCTGCGCATGGAGCAGCAGCTGGACGACCTCTCCCCGGTCACCCACAAGCGCTACATGCACAACTACAACTTCCCGCCCTTCTCCACTGGTGAGACCGGTCGCGTGGGCGCCCCCAAGCGCCGCGAGATCGGCCACGGCAACCTGGCCGAGCGGGCCCTGGTGCCCGTCCTGCCCGCCCGCGAGGACTTCCCCTACGCGATCCGCCAGGTCTCCGAGGCCCTGGGCTCCAACGGCTCGACCTCCATGGGCTCGGTGTGCGCCTCCACGCTCTCACTGCTCAACGCCGGTGTCCCGCTGCGTGCGCCCGTCGCCGGTATCGCCATGGGCCTCATGCACGAGGTCATCGACGGCGAGACCAAGTGGGCCACCCTCACCGACATCCTCGGCTCCGAGGACGCCTTCGGGGACATGGACTTCAAGGTCGCCGGAACCCGCGACTTCATCACGGCCCTTCAGCTGGACACCAAGCTCGACGGTCTGCCCTCCGAGGTGCTGGCCGGCGCGCTCGGTCAGGCCCGCGACGCCCGCCTGTTCATCCTCGACGTCCTGGCCCAGGCCATCGACGCCCCTGACGAGATGGCCCCCACGGCCCCGCGCGTCCTGGCTGTGCGTATCCCGGTGGACAAGATCGGCGAGGTCATCGGCCCCAAGGGCAAGATGATCAACCAGATCCAGGAGGACACCGGCGCGGACCTCACGGTCGAGGACGACGGCACCGTCTACATCGGCGCCTCAGACGGCCCCTCGGCCGAGGCCGCCCGCGACGCCGTCAACGCCATCGCCAACCCGCAGATGCCCGAGATCGGCGAGCGCTTCGTGGGCACCGTGGTCAAGACCACGACCTTCGGCGCCTTCGTCTCCCTGACCCCCGGTAAGGACGGTCTGCTCCACATCTCCCAGATCCGCCGGCTCGTCGGTGGCAAGCGCGTGGAGAACGTCGAGGACGTCCTGAACGTGGGTGATAAGGTCCAGGTCGAGCTGGCCGAGATCGACCAGCGCGGCAAGCTGAGCCTGCACGCGGTCCTCACCGACGAGCAGCTCGCCGCCGAGGCCGAGGGCGAGGTGGCCCGGAAGGCCTCCCGCGAGAACGGTCCGCGCCGCGAGCGTGAGAGCCGTGAGAGCAGGGACGGCGACGGCGAGCAGCCCCGCCGTGAGCGCCGTCCGCGTCGTCGTCGGATGCGCAGCGCTGACTCCTCCGAGGAGGAATGAGACCCGTTCAGCGGCGCTAGCCGACTGACGCATCTCCGCGGTGTCCCCGTTCGGTCCCCTGGGCCGGGCGGGGACACCGTCGTCATCGGGGGAGCTCGTTCGCTGCGCGCGGCAGGGTGCGGCCGGGTAGGGGAACGACAGTGGGCCCCGGAGCCCGTTAGTCTTCGCGGGTGACCAACCCAGACATGCGACCCGGCTCAGCCCGGCCGGCGGCCTCTCAGCCCTCCTCGATCCCCACGACCGGGGAGCCCTCGAGCCCGACCGACTATGCCGAGGTGGAGCTCGGGCGCGGGCGGCCCGGCCGCGATAGCACCGAGCTGACCCTGCACGACGACGGGGCACTCACCCGCCGCTCCGTCCTTCCCGGTGGGGTGCGGGTCATCACCGAGTCGGTGCCGGGGCTGCGCTCGGCCTCGATCGGCATGTGGTTCGGTGTCGGCAGCCGGGACGAGGTCCCGGGGCAGGAGGGCTCCACCCACTTCCTGGAGCACCTGCTGTTCAAGGGCACCGCCACGCGCGACGCGCACGATATCGCCGAGGCCTTCGACATGATCGGTGGGGAGTCTAACGCCGCCACATCCAAGGAGCACACCTCCTACTACGCCCGTGTGCTCGCCCCTGACGGCATGCAGGCCCTTGACTTGCTCGCCGACATGGTGACCTCCTCGCGCCTGGAGCCGACCGATGTCGAGACCGAACGCGGCGTCATCGTCTCAGAGCTCGCCGACGCCGCTGACGACCCCGCTGACGTCGCCCAGGAGGCCTTCGCCCGCGCCGCCTTCGGCGAGGACACGCCGCTGGGCCGCCCCATCGGCGGCACCAATGAGACCGTCACCGCCGTGCCGCGCGACGCCGTGTGGGAGCACTACAGGCGCACCTACGCCTCCGACACCCTCGTGGTGGCCGCCGCCGGCGCCGTCGACCACGACGAGGTATGCGAGCGGGTCCTGGCCGACCTGGCCGCCGCCGGCTGGGACGCCTCATCCGATGCCGTCCCGCGTGAGCGGCGCTTCGAGATCGAGCCCTTCACGGCCCTGGACGTCCACGACATCACCGTCCCGCGTGAGAGCGAGCAGAGCCACCTGTACCTGACCTGTCAGGGCATCGCCGTGCGCGATGAGCGGCGCTGGGCGATGAGCGTGCTCACCACCATCCTGGGCGGAGGCATGTCCTCGCGCCTGTTCCAGGAGGTGCGCGAGAAGCGCGGCCTGGCCTACACCACCTACGCCTTCGACACCTCCTACGCTGGTGCCGGCGCCTTCGGGCTCTACGCGGGCTGCGCCCCCGGTGACGTCGACGAGGTGTGCGCCGTCATGATCGGCGAGTTCGAGAAGCTCGCCGAGAGCGGGGTCACCGAGCGGGAGATGATGCGCGCCCGCGGCCAGCTGCGCGGTGCCATGGTGCTCGGGGGAGAGGACTCCCTGGCGCGCATGGGGCGCCTGGGGCGCGCCGAGGTCGTTACCGGGCGCCTGCGCTCCATGGAGGACAACCTGCGCCGTCTGGAGGCCGTGACTTCCGAGGAGGTTCGTGAGATGGCCGCCTGGCTGGTGGAGCAGAAGCGCGCCCGCATCCTCGTGGGCCCGGCCGATTGACGATGCTGCCAGCTCAGGCACTCGGCTACCGGGCCCGGTGTCAGGAAGGCGGCCTTGACCCCCGTGGTGGACGGGAGAGTCGCTAGGGTGGGGCCATGACGATTCGTGTAGCTGTTGTGGGCGCCGCCGGGCGCATGGGATCGACCGTCTGCCAGGCGGTCCAGGACGCCGAGGGCCTTGAGCTCGTGGCCCGCCTGGACGTGGGGGACACCCTTGACGCCGAGCACCTGGCGGGCGCCGACGTCGCCGTCGACTTCACCGTTCCCAGCGTCACCGAGGCCAATGTCCATGCCCTCCTCGACGCCGGGGTGGATGTCGTCGTCGGAACCACTGGCTGGAACGAGGAGTCCTACGGGCGCGTCCGCGAGCACCTGGCCCGGCCCGAGGCCGCCGGCCGCAGCGTCCTCATTGCCCCGAACTTCGCCCTGTCCGCCGTGCTGGCCATGAGCTTCGCCGCGAAGGCCGCCCCCTACTTCGAGTCCGCCGAGGTCATCGAGCTCCACCACCCGAACAAGGTCGACGCGCCCTCGGGCACCGCGGTCGCTACCGCCCAGGGCATCGCCGCCGCCCGCGCCGAGGCCGGCCTGGGCGCCATGCCGGACGCCACGCAGACCGACCCCGACGGCGCCCGCGGGGCCGTCGTCGACGGCGTCCACGTCCACGCCGTGCGCCTGCGGGGGCTGACCGCCCACGAGGAGGTCGTGCTCGGCAACCCCGGCGAGCAGCTGACCATTCGCACCGACTCCTTCGACCGGGCCTCCTTCATGCCCGGCGTGGTCCTGGCTGTGCGGCAGGTCTCCGGCCGGCCCGGCCTGACCATCGGCCTGGACGCCCTGCTCGACCTCTGAGTCGGGGGAGTGGGCGGGAACCGGTCGGGAGTCGGCCAGGGCTTGGTGAGGCGTTACAGCGAGGCCGCCCAGCAGTCCTCGGTGATGCCCTCGCCGACGCCGAGCACCCGGTGGGCCCCGGTGGGCGCCATGCCGACCGAGGTCAGGAGCCGGCTCACTGACTCGTCCCCGCGCACCGCCCAGGCCACCAGCGCCCTGGCGCCGTCCTGACGGGCCAGGTCCACGGCTGCCGCCAGGAGCCTGGATCCGTGTCCCCGGCGCTGGCTGTCGGGCTCCACCCCGAGGGCCGTGACCTCCACGGCCTGCACACCGGTCTCATCAACGCGGCCCTCGGCGTCCATGGACTGGGTGGGGGCCAGGCCCAGCAGACCCACCACCGTCCTGTCCGTGGAATCACTCTCGGCGGTGGTTGCCACCAAAACGTGGTGCTCGGGTGAGGGAGGCTCGGTCACGGCCGTCTCCCAGCCCGCCGCGATGACAGGAGCGGCGATCATCGCCCGCACGCCTTCGGGCAGTGGAGCGTCGTGCTCGGCGGTGTGACCGGCCTCCAGGGAGGCGAGCATGGTGGCGGACTGGACCTGCCCGATCGCCGCCAGGTCCTCCGCCCGGGCCGGGCGCACGAACCCCCCTGGTGCCTGGGGGTCGTCATGGTCATGCGGGTCGTGAGTGCCAGGGGAGTGCTGGTGCGGTGTGCGCGCGTCCAGGTCGGAGCCGAGTCTGGCCAGCGGATCGGCGCCCAGAACGGAGTCGTTCCGGCTGCTGGAGGGCGATGAAGGCGATGAGGACGATGCAGGCGAGGGCGTCGAGGAGGTCATGGACCGAGCCTAGGTGACGGCCCTGCCGGGTCCCTGAGCGCAGCCGGGAATGCAGACACTTATGCGACAGATCATGAGAAGGGGACCGTGGGAGGCGAGGTGCACGTTATGGTGGCGCCATGAGCAGCGCAGCCCCCTCCCGCAGCTTCGGTTCCGTCGGCGTCGCCATGGTCACCCCCTTCACGCCCAGCGGGGAGGTCGACCTCGACGCCGCCCGCGCCCTGGCGGTCAGCCTGGTCGACGACGGCGCCGACCTGATCCTCCTGTCGGGCACCACCGGTGAGTCCCCGACCACCCACACCCCCGAGAAGCAGGAGCTGATCCGCCAGGTCAAGGACGCCCTGGCCGGACGCGCTATGGTCATGGCCGGCGCTGGCTCCAACGACACCGCCCACGCGGTGCGCATCGGTGTGGCCTCCCAGGAGGCCGGTGCCGAGGGCCTGCTCATCAACGCCCCCTACTACAACCGCCCCAGCCAGGAGGGCGTCTACCAGCACATCAACGCCGTTGTCGAGGCCACTGACCTGCCCGTCATGGTTTACGACATCCCCGGGCGCACCGGCGTGAAGATCACCGAGGACACCCTGGCCCGTCTGGCAGAGAACCCCCGCGTCAAGGCCGTCAAGGACGCCACCGGCGACGTCGA
This sequence comes from Actinomyces sp. Marseille-P3109, assembly GCF_900323545.1. Lineage (NCBI taxonomy): Bacteria > Bacillati > Actinomycetota > Actinomycetes > Actinomycetales > Actinomycetaceae > Actinomyces > Actinomyces sp. Marseille-P3109. The sequence continues at coordinate 1,385,635 of NZ_OOHN01000008.1, read as the reverse complement.
GCAGGGCTTCCGCCGTATGGAGTCTACCGGCCTGGAGTACTACTCCGGCGACGACGGCCTCAACTTCGCCTGGCTCACCCACGGCGCCTCCGGCGTCATCTCCGTGGCCGCCCACGCCGATGCCCACTCCTGGCGCCAGATGATCGCCGCCGTCGACGCCGGCGACCTGGCCAGCGCCCGCACCCTCGCCCGGACGCTCCGCCCCCTGGTCCACGCCATCATGGGCGGCGGGCAGGGGGCCGTCATGGCCAAGGAGGCCCTGCACCTCCAAGGGCGCCTGCCCAGCCCCGCCCTGCGCCTTCCCCTGGTACGCGCCGAAGAGGCCGAGGTCGCCGCCCTGCGTGAGGTCCTGGCCGCCTCCGGGCTGCTCTAAGACCGGCAGGGCGCGCCGCCATGCGCATGTGGTCGCTTCACCCCTCCCACCTGGACCGCGCGGGCCTGGTGGCCTGCTGGCGGGAGTCCCTGCTGGCTCAGGCGGTCCTGGCCGGACGCACCCGCGGCTACCGCAACCATCCCCAGCTCGAGCGCTTCCGGGGTGTCCCGGCCCCGGCCACGCCCGCGGTGGCGGTGGGCGCCTACCTGTGGGGGCTGCGCGAGGAGGCCGTCCGGCGCGGCTACCGTTTCGACGCCTCGCGCATCGACGTGCCCGAGTCGGAATGCGCCGATGTCAGCCTGACGGTGACCGAGGGGCAGATGGACCTGGAGCGCAGCCACCTGGAGGCCAAGCTGGCCGGGCGTGCCCCGGATCTCCTTCCCCTGCCGGAGCGGCTTGAGGCGCACCCGATCTTCCGGGTGGTCCCCGGCGACGTCGAGCCCTGGGAGCGGGCGCTCGCCCCGTAGGCCTGCAGGCGTCCGGCTTCGCAGCCGTTCAGCTGCTTGAGCCGAGCACCCGCTCGCGTACGACGCGGCGCAGGATCTTGCCGATCTGGGAACGCGGCATCTCCTGGATGACCTCCAGGCGGTGCGGCAGCGCGTAACGCGGAACCATCCGCTCGGCGTGCTTCCGCACCGCCTCCAGGGTCACGGAACCCGGAGCGATCCCGTCAGCTAGGACGACGGCGGCGCAGACGAGCTCGCCTTTGGCGCCGTCGGGCAGCCCCACCACGGCGACGTCGGCCACGCCCTCCAGGGGGCGGATCGCGGCCTCCACCTGGCTGGGATAGACGTTGAAGCCGCCGGTGAGGATCAGCTCGCGCTTGCGGTCTGCCATCCACAGGAAGGAGTCCTCCCTGCGCACGATGTCGCCCGTGCGCAGCCACCCACCCGGCAGGATCGCGGCCTGCGTGGCCGCCTCATCCTCCCAGTAGCCGGCGAAGACCTGGGGGCCGCGCACCAGCAGCTCGCCCGGCTCGCCGTCGGGGACCTCTCGGGCGGGGTCCGGGTCCTCGGTGTCCACGACGCGCACGTCGGTGGAGGGGAACGGCAGTCCCAGCGCGCCCAGGCGGCGCGAGGGACCCATGGGGGTGCCCGCGACGATCGGGCTCGTCTCGGTCATGCCGTAGCCCTCGACGAAGAACCCGCCGGTCGCCTTCTCCCACCGGGCCCCGACTTCCGGCGGCATCGGGGCCGCCCCGCACACCCCGTAGCGCAGGGTGCGCAGGCTCGTGCCCCTCTTCTGAGCGCCGTCGAGGATGCGCTCGAACATGACCGGTACGCCGACGAAGAAGGTGAAGGGGCGGCGCTCGTGCGCGGCGAGCACCTGATCCACCGAGAACTTGGGCAGCATCACCTGGGTGGCGGCCTTCTGGACCGCGCAGAAGAGGTTGAAGGTCAGCCCGAAGGCGTGGAAGAAGGGCAGCAGGCACAAGAAGTTCTCCCCGCCCTCGTGCAGCATCGGCACCCAGGCGATGGCCTGGTTGGCGTTGGCCCGCAGGTTGGTGTGCGTGAGCATCGCCGCCTTGGGCGTGCCCGTTGTCCCGCCGGTGTGCAGCAGAACCGCGACGTCGGAACCGGCCGGGTAGGGGAAGCGCGAGGGGATCCGATGAGCACCGGCCACCTCCTTGTCCCAGGAGCGCACGCCGGTGGGAAGTCTCTCCGCCCGGAAAGCAGCCCTGTGCTGACGGGCCCGCTCCACCGGGAGGCGCAGCGCGGCGCGCAGACGCACCGGCATCGCAGCCGAGAGGTCCACGCTGAAGACCGTGCGACCCCTGAGAGGGTCGCCGCCGGCGCCCGGATCGCCGGCGCGGTCAGTGGCGAGATCTGTGACGAGCTCAACACCCTTCTCCCATACGATGACGACCTTCGCCCCGTGCGCGTCCAGCTGGGAGCGGATCTCCTCGGCGGGCGCCAGCGGGTTGTGCTCGGCCACGATCGCCCCGATGCGCAGCGCGCCGTAGAGCGCGATGGCGTGCTGCGGGCAGTTCGGCATGATGAGGGCCACCCGGTCGCCCTTGCGCACGCCCGAGGTCCGCAGCACCTGCGCCGCCCGCTCCGAGGCCTCCAGCAGCTCGCGGTAGGTCAATGCTGCACCCAGGAAGTCGATGGCGACCCGGTCCGGGTAGAAGCGCGCCGCGGTCGCCAGCAGCTCACTCAAGGGCGCGTCGGGAACCTCGATCGCCGCGGGAATCCCCGGCTGGTAGTGAGGGCGCAGGTAGTGGTGGTGGTCCTCGGTGGCCTGCTGCGGTGGGGCGCCGGTGTCGATAGTGCTGTTGCTCATGTCTATGGGATCGGATAGGGCTGTCGCTGGGTGTGGGAGGAGGCGGGAGCGGTGGTGACACAGGCCGGGGCTCAGCGAGGCGTCTTGTCATCCTTGCTGTCTGGCTGACCGTCGTCCTTGCGCTCGCCCCTGCCGGGAAAGTGCTCGACGATCGAGACGGCCGCCGCGGCCGCCGCCCCGGAGGCCGCCTCCCGGGCCGCCAGGAGCTCCTCGCGCACGACGCGCCGCAGCACCTTGCCGATCTGGGAGCGGGGCATCTCGGTCAGGATCGCGATCTGGCGCGGCAGGGCGTAGTTGGACAGGTTCTTGGCGGCCCACTCGCGCACCTGCTCCAGGGTGACCGTCTGGCCCTCCTTGGGCAGGATCGCGGCGACAACGGACTCGTTACCGGCCTCGGCCGGCAGCCCGACGACGGCGACGTCCTCCACCTGCGGCATCGAGCGGACCGCGGCCTCCACCTCCGTGGGGTAGATGTTGAAGCCCCCGGAGATGATGAGCTCCTTGCGGCGGTCGGCGATGACGTAGAAGCCGTCCTCCTCCTGGCGCACCAGGTCCCCCGTGCGCAGCCAGCCCCCGTCCAGCAGCGTCTCGGCGCTCTCCTCGGGGTTGTCCCAGTAGCCGGTGAAGACCTGGGGGCCACGAGCCAGCAGCTCGCCGACCTCACCGGGCGCCACCTCGCGCTCGACGTTCTCGGGGTCCACCAGCCGCACCTGCGTGGAGGGGTAGGGCACCCCCAGGGTGCCGGGCCTGCGTGCCGGCGAGATCGGGTTGCCCAGGATGATGGGGGAGGACTCGGTCATGCCGTAGCCCTCGATGATGGTGCCGCCGGTGGCCTCCTCCCAGGCCTGGGCAACGGCCAGCGGGTTGGGGGCCGCCCCGCACACGGCGATCTTGCAGGAGGACAGGTCGGCGCCCGTGGCCCGAGCCCGGGTCACCAGGCGGTCGAACATGACCGGCACCCCGGGGAAGAAGGTGGCCGGGCGCCGCTTCCAGGCGGACAGCACCAGGTCCGTCCCGAACTTGGGCAGCACCACCTGGGTGGCGGCCAGCCCCACCGCGCACAGCAGCGACAGGGACATGCCGAAGGCGTGGAAGAAGGGCAGGACGGCGTAGAAGGTCTCCTTGCCCACGCTCGTGGTGCGCGAGGCCCAGGCCAGCGACATCTCGGCGTTGGAGCGCAGGTTCTCGTGGGTGAGGCACACCGCCTTGGGCGTGCCCGTCGTCCCGCCGGTGTACAGCAGCGCGGCCGTGTCGGAGACGCCCGGCAGAGGGAATCCCGTGGCCAGGGGCGCGGCCGAGGCGGCCAGGTCGTCCCACGAGCGCACGCCGGCCGGAACCTTGCCGCGCAGCTCGTGGCGCTGGGTGCGGGCGGCGGCCACCGGCAGCCTCAGGGCCAGACGACTGCGCAGCGGCAGGTGACGGGACAGGTCCACCGAGTACACGCTCAGGCCTCCCAGGCCCGCCGCCTCCAGGGAGCCCACCGCCGCCACGAGGCGCTCAAGGCTCTTCTCCCAGGCGATGATGACGCGCCCGCGGTGGATGTGGAACTGCTCGCGCAGCTGGGCGGCCGGCGCCAGCGGGTTGTGCTCGGCGATGATCGCCCCGATGCGCCAGGCCGCGTAGGCCAGGACCACGTGCTGAGGACAGTTGGGCAGGATGAGACCGACGACGTCTCCTCGCCCGACCCCCAGCCCCCGCAGCGCCTCGGCTGCCCGGGCCACCTGGGTCTCCAGCTGGGAGTAGGTGGTGGTGGCACCCAGGAAGTCCAGGGCAACCCGGTCCGGGAAGTCCTGGGCGGCGTCGCGCAGCATGCAGGACAGGGGCTCGCTCACCTCGGCAACCGTGTCGGGGACCCCTGCGGCCCGGTAGACGGCGGTGAGAACCGTGTCCCGTGAGACGTCCGGGCCGGTCGCCGTCGCGGCGTCGCCGCCCTGACCAGGCTCGCCGCTGCGGCCGACGAGGTCGTCGGCCTCCTGGGATGCCGACGTGCGTGGAGCACTCATGGGTCTTCCCCCCTTGTCTGCCGTAAGCCCTCCCCTGCCGGGAGGGTCCCGCCCGCCGCGGGTGTCGCACGGCGCGACGGCGAGAGGTCAGGAGCAACCGTAACCTACGGTGGCGTAACCTGCGTGGTCACTGCCTCCGGCGGTCGTGTGCGATCGCGCTCACCGGATCTTGGCGCGAGCCTCAAGGCCATGCGGCAGAGGAAGACGGCTGAGCACCCGAAGGCGGCGCGTGGGCCGGGTCATCGCCACGTACAGATCACCCGGGCTGTGATCCCCGATCCGAGCCGGATCCACGAGCACGACGACGTCGAACTCCAGGCCCTTGGACAGGACCGGACTGACCACCAGCAGTCGCGAGCGCAGCACGTCCCCGCCCGGAGCCTCCATCGCCGCGGTCAGGGCCGGGTCCTGGCGCAGCAGCGCCTCGGTGCGGCGAGGCGAGGGGGAGATGACCGCGATGCGCCCGACGCCGGCGCCCACCTCCTGGTCAAGACGGGCTGCCTCCTGGGTCACGGCCTCGCGCAGAGCCCGGCCCCAGGCGCCGGAGTCACCGGCGGCCGAGCCATCCGGTGCCCGCGCCGCCGTGGCCTGCTCTCTCGCCACCTCAGTGATCTCAGTGATGTCGAGGCAGTCGGGCAGGTCGCGCACCGAGCGCACCGGGTAGACCGGCGGGTGACCCAGCTGCGTCACCGTCTCCTCGGCCACCTCCATGATCGTGGCCGGTGTGCGGTAGCAGACGCTCAGCGCCTCCTCACGCAGCGGTGTCGACCCGCCGCGCGAGCGCCCCGACTGCCTGCCCCGGCGGGAGCGCGAACGGGCCCGATGGCGGGACTGGGACCGGGAGCGTCCACCATCCTCAGCCGGCGCAGTCCCCAGAGCGGAGAGCACCTCGCCCCAGCTGTCCGGAGCGTGGGGCCCGGAGTACTGGGCCAGGTCACCCACCACCGTGAAGGATCGCACCGGGCAGCGGCGCGCCAGCGCCCGCCAGGCCATGGTGCCGAGCTCCTGGGCCTCGTCGACGACGACGTGCCCGTAGGTCCACGTCCGATCCGCCCGCGCCCGCTCGGCCAGGGTGAGGGTGGGGCCGCCCTGGGAGACCCGGTCGGCGAGCATCTCGGCACTGACCATTCCGTCACCCAGGTCCTGGGACTCGATCGCCTGGGCCGCGTAGGCAACCAGGTCCTCACGGCGCCGGGCCTCCAGCCGGGCGCGCCGCGCCTGGGCGTCCTCACTGGGGCCCAGCAGCTCGGCCAGCTCGTCAATGAGCGGGATGTCCGCTGCCGTCAGAGCGGCTCCCGGATCCCGGCGCAGTAACGCGCGCTCCTGCTCGCTCAAGGACGGCGCCACCTGCTCCAGGAGGGCGGGACGGCTCCACAGGCGCTCCAGCAGCCCCTCGGGCGTCGTCGGCATCCAGCACAGGTTGATCTCCCGGCGGGCGTCGCGGGCGGTGCGAATGTCCTCACGGATCCAGGCGCGCGTGTCGGCGTCCGAGGCGTCCTGGTTCGTGGCCGCCGCGTACTGGTCGGTCAAACGCTCCAGCAGCCACAGCACGAAGGCCTCCCGGGCCAGGTTGTGGGGCTTGCCGCCCCGGCGGGCCCGCGAGGCCGCCTCACGCACATCGCCGGGCTCCAGAGACAGGCGCACCCCCTGGACCTCGATCTCGCGCGGGGACTCGGGGACCCGCTGCAGGCCCCGCACCGCGCGCTCGAGGGCCTTGATCCACAGGGGGTGCCCCTTGATCTCGGCGATGCGGGCGTCCTCCTGAGCCGTGGCCCGCACACCCGGAATCAGATCACCGATCGTCGTGGAGACCACGCCCGTCTCGCCCAGGGAGGGCAGTACCTGCTCCACGTAGCGCAGGAAGGTCCGCGACGGCCCCACCAGCAGCACGCCGGAGCGCTCCAGGCGCTCGCGCTCGGAGTAGAACAGGTAGGCCACCCGGTGCAGCGCCACCGCCGTCTTGCCCGTTCCCGGGCCACCCTGGACCACGAGCACGCCCCGGCCCGATGAGGTGACGATTCGGTCCTGCTCGGCCTGGATCGTGGCCACGATGTCGCCCATCCGGCCGTCGCGGGCCGTGGACATCGCGGCGATGAGGGCCCCCTCGCCCTGGAGCTCCCCAGCGGCCACGGTGGCCCCCGATGAGCTCACCGCAGCCTCGTCGGCCTCCAGGGCGGTGAGGTCCAGGACCTCGTCCTCCACCCCGAGCACCTGCCGGGCCCGGGTGTCGATGTGCCGACGGCGCACCAGCCCCATGGGCTGGGAGGCCGTGGCCTGGTAGAAGGCCCGGGCCAGGGGAGCGCGCCAGTCCAGGATCACCTCACGGTGCTGAGCGTCCTGCAGTCCGATACGACCCACGTAGTGGCGCCGACCCCCGTCGGTCACCGGCGACGAGCTGCCCGCGCCCCGACCCGATCCGGGGAAGGACATCGAGGCGGCTACGGCTGTGGAGGCCGCAGATACCGTGTCTGCGGGTCGCGCCGTACCGTCCGAGTCGCCGGGCGCGCGACTCATGTCCATCCTCCCGAAGACCAGGCGGTCCTCAACTCCCTCCAGGGAGGAGACCAGTGACGAGTAGTGCACGGCGTAGGCGTCGCGCTCACCGCGCGACTGGTGGGTGCCGCTGACGCCCTGGGCCTCGGTGCGCGCCAGGGATCGGCGGGCCTGGGCCAGCTGCCGGTCCAGCTCGCTGTAGGCGAGGTCGACGACCTGCTGCTCACCGCGCAGCTCGCGCTCGCGGACGCTGCCCGCATCGTCTCCCGCATCATCCTCTGCCCGCTGGTGTGCCTGGGACTGCGGCGGGGGAGAGGGGATCGTCTGACTCACAAAGCCTCGCATCGATTCGGGTTCTGGTCGGCTGCCGCGTGCTGGCAGGTGCTGACACTGACTGACACTGACGGGTACTGGGGTCGGTGATGGCTTCAGTACGGTCGACCCATTATTCTCCTGCTGAGGCCTCGGTGGGGACGCCGAGGGCGAACACGTCACCCCAACCCGGTGCGGGCGGGAACATCGACAATCCAGAAGGTGTTGGCAGGAGTGCTGAGGACGCTAGCGGCCGTTCCCAGGTACTAGCCCGTACGAATCCTGGTAAAACGCCGAACCGCGTACTGGGCCCACGTCGCAAGACCGGGCCACGACCGAGTTGAGCATCGAACTGAGACCATTGCACGACACCTACACGACCCCTCCCGGCGCCGTCGGCCTCACCTGTCCCCGCAACAGGGCGGCAGGCGCGCAACGGGATAGGGCCGATCAGACCAGACAGGAGGAGACGGGCTCGTGAGACCACTGTTCACCATCCAGCACCCCGCGGATCAGCCGATCTCCCCGAGGGTCCTCATCCACCACTTCGAGGGCGCCATGGATGCCGGAAACGCCGGCGCCCTGGCCGTCGACCAGCTGCTCATGACGCTGCCCAGCGAGCGTCTGGCCACCTTCGACATCGATGCCCTTGTGGACTACCGCGCCCGGCGTCCCACGATGACCTTCGTCCACAACACCTACTCCTCGGTGGTCATGCCCGAGCTGGTCCTGGACCTCCTCCATGACGACGACGGCGAGGACCTCCTGCTGCTCCACGGCAGTGAGCCGGACTACCGCTGGGACGAGTTCGTCGGGGCCGTGGCGCACCTGTCGGTCTCCATGGGCGTGAGCCAGGCGATCGGCATGAGCGGCATCCCCATGGCCGTGCCCCACACCCGTCCGACCTACGTGCACCAGCACGGCAGCCAGCCGGACCTGCTGCCCACTCAGCCCGAGCTCTTCGGCCACGTCGAGCTGCCCGGCTCGATGTCGGCCTACCTCGAGCTGCGGCTGGGCGAGCTGGGCCTGGACTCGCGGGGGGTCTCGGCCGCGATCCCGCACTACGTCGCCCGTGACGAGTTCCCGCAGGGCGCCTCGGCGCTGCTGACTGCCGTCGTGCAGGCCACGGGCCTGGCGCTTCCGGTGGGGGACCTGGAGGCGGCCGCCAACATCAACCGCGCCGAGATCAACGCCGAGGCCGCCCAGCAGCCGGAGGTCAGCGCCGTCGTCTCCGCCCTGGAGGCCCAGTACGACGCCATGGCTCCCCGGATCGCCACCGGCGAGGTCGACACCGCCGCGCCCGTCTTCGACCTTCCCAGCGCTGATGAGATCGGTGCCCGCCTGGAGGCCTTTCTGGAGGCCAACGACTCCGGCGACCTGGGGACCCAGGGCTGGAACTCCGGCCGCGGGGGCTGAGCGGGCGGATGGCTCGGCCGCCTGGCGCCTCTAGCTGGTCTGGCCGCTCTCCGGGCGCGGTACCGCGGCGTCATCGGGGGACCAGGTGCGCACCGGCAGCGGCAGGCGGCGCACCGCGCGCTCGATCTCCTCGTACTCCCCGGCCGTGAAAGGCTCCCGGCGGGCCACCAGCACCAGGTTGCCCCGGCGCCTGCCGCGCACCGCGGCCGGATCGGCGACGATCACCAGACCGGAGGCATCACCCTGAAGCGCCTCGGCGAGCGCCTCGATCTCGGCTCCTGCCTGGGCGCGAGGCGTGGAGGGGGTGTTGATCAGCAGGACGCCACCGGGTGTCAGCGCCTCCAGGCACGCGGTGAGGAACTCCCGGCTCCGGCAGGCGGCCGGCACGCTGCCGCCATTGAACACGTCCCGCACGACGACGTCCCACTGACCGGGCCGCAGCCCTGAGACCACCTCGGCCGCGTCACCGACCCGGATGCGCAGCCTGGGGGAGCGGGGCAGGTCGAACCAGGTACGTACCTGATGCGCCAGGATCTCGTCGATCTCGACGGCGAGCTGCTGGGATCCGGGGCGCGTCACGTCCCAGGCCCTGGCCAGGGCACAGCCCGCCCCGCCCAGGTGGAGCGCCTTGACGGGGCTGCTCTCACCGCGCTGCGCAGCCAGCACCGCATCCATCTGCTGGTGGTACTCGAAGTCCAGGTGGGCCGGATCACGCAGGTCCAGGAAGGATGACTCCGCGCCGTCCAGGAGCAGGAGAACACCGGTGTCGCGCGCCATGAGCTCGGCCGTGGCGAAGGACGTCCGCACCTGCCCGGTGGGCAGGCCGCTGAGCACCGGGGCATCGCGGGCCCTGCGTTTACGTGTCACAGGGTCACGGTAGCCTGGGAGGCACTGAGAGAGGCATAGCCGATCTCAGCCGGCCGTTGTCGGGCAGGACGTCGCCGTGCGTCCAGCAGGTCGGAGACGCCGGGATGCCGGCGGGAGAGCCCCGAGGAGGTGGAGATGAGCAGGGCGCCTCGTTCCCAGGCGGCGCGCCGCTCCTGGGGGGATGACGACTCCGCCGTGCCCATCATCCACGTCGACATGGACGCCTTCTTCGCCTCGGTCGAGCTCCTCGAGCACCCTGAGCTGGTCGGTCGTCCCGTCATCGTCGGTGGTAGAGACGGCCGGGGAGTCGTCTCGGCGGCCTCCTACGAGGCCCGTGCTTTCGGCGTCTCCTCGGCGATGTCCATGGCCGAGGCCTCCCGGCGCTGTCCCCAGGCGGTCGTGCTTCCTGTGCGCCACGGCCGTTACTCCCAGGTCTCGGCCCAGGTGATGTCCGTCCTGGCGGAGATCACCCCCGTCCTGGAGAAGGTGAGCATCGATGAGGCCTTCCTGGACGTGACCGGGGCCCGGCGCCGGATGGGCTCCCCGGTGACGATCGGCAGGTGGATCCGTTCGGAGATCCGCCGGCGCGTGGGTGTGCCGGCCTCGGTGGGAATCGCCTCCACCAAGTTCGTCGCCAAGCTGGCCTCGTCCCACGCCAAGCCCGACGGCCTGCTCCTCGTCCCGGCCCACACCACCCAGGACTTCCTCAACCTGCTGCCGGTCGGGGCGCTGTGGGGCGTGGGCGCCAGGACCCAGGAGGTCCTCACCCGGTGGGGCATCAACGACGTACGCACCCTGGCGGCCACCGACGTGCGCCACCTGGAGAAGATCCTCGGCCGGGCCGCCGGGCGCCACCTGCACGAGCTGTCGCACGGTATCGATCCCCGCAGGGTGGAGCCGGTGCGCGAGGAGAAGTCGGTGGGCACTGAGACGACCTTCTTCGACACCGTCACTGACAGGGAGCACGCCCGGCGGGTCCTGCTGGACCAGACCCACCAGTGCGCCGCCCGCCTGCGGGCGGGGGACCTGCGGTGCCGCGTCGTCGTCCTCAAGGCCAGAGGGGCCGACTTCACCACCGTCACCCGCTCGCGCACCCTGGCGGTTCCCACCGACCTCGCCCGCGACATCTGGGAGATCGTCGCCGCGCTCTTCTCCGCTCTGCCTTCGCCGGCAGGTGGCTTCCGGCTCCTGGGCGTGCGGGTCGAAGGGCTCCTGCGCCCCGACGACGGCGTCCAGCTCCTCCTGGACGAGGATCCCCGGCGCGGTGCCTCGGAGCGCGCCGCCGACGCCGTGCGCCGCAGATGGGGTAGTAACGCGCTGGCACCGGCCAGCCTCCTGGGAGACGGTGGCGGATCCGCCCGGGAAGCTCACCGTGAGGCTGAGGGGTAGTGAGTGCGACCGGTCAGCTCCCGAACGACTCGGTCGGTCCCAGCAGGCCCCGGCCAATCCGAGCCAATGCGGCCCACGAGTTTCTTCTGAGCCCCCACAACGCCTATCCTGGCAACCACGGCGCAGATCCCCGGCCCCGCCCGGAAGCAAGGAGCATGATGGCACTGTCAGAGCGAGAGCAGCAGGTCCTGCGGGACCTGGAGTCGCAGCTCCACGCGGACGACCCCGACCTGGCGCAGACGCTTCAGCGCGAGGAGCGTCGGCTCTCGCGTCCCTCCCCCCGCCATATCGGCGGAGGAGTGGCCCTGGTCCTCATCGGGCTGGCACTGCTGATCGCCGGGGTCTCGGTGCGCCACAACCTCGTGTCCATCCTGCTGGGTGTGGCGGGCTTCCTGGTGGCTGTCGGAGGGGTTGCCCTCGCCCTGACCCGGGTCGAGGCCTCCGGCTCGCGCGGGTCCGCAGCCGGCGCTGGCAGGCCTGGCCGGGACGGGAGGGGAAAGAAGAAGCGTTCCTCCTTCATGGACCGTCAGTCCGAGCGTTGGGAGCGGCGCCGCGACTCCGAGGACTGATCTCCTTCAGCCGCCCGCCCGTCTGTCCCTCGTCCTCCCCTTCCCAGCAGACGGCCTCGTCAAGCCGGATCCCCACTTCCCTCCACCTCCACCTTCCACCACTCTCTCGACAGGTCCTGGCCCCGGCGCTCACCAGCCCGGGACAGGACCTGAGTTCGTGCGGGCTTGAGCAGCACCCCGGTAGGGCGCAGAAGGGCTTCGCGGGTCTTCCCGCAGATCTCCGCTGGAGTCTCCTGGAGCCGTCAACCTGCGTGCAGGCCGAGTGGAGCCTGCTTTTTTCCTGTGGATCCACCACGCCGAGGAGGTCGTGGTGAACACCTCCCCCCACTCGTCCTCCACTCCCCTCCACCACGCCTGAGGCTGCTGGGAATTCCCGTCATTTCAACGAAGACTGGTGCTGGTGCCGGACTGTGGTCGGGTTGCTGATGCGCAGTTGTGATGCGCTCGCAGGTGAGGGGTGGGAGAAAAGGGAGGGAAGTGGAGTAGGGTGGGGTGCACGGGATCGCCGAGGGGAAGGAGGTGGCTCATGTTCCTGGGGACGCATGCACCCAAGCTGGACGAGAAGGGCCGTCTCATCCTCCCGGCGAAGTTCCGTGAGGAGCTTGCGGGCGGAGTGGTCCTGACCCGAGGTCAGGAGCACTGCCTGTACGCCTTCACCGCCGCCGAGTTCGAGCGCATGTACGCCCAGCTGCGCGAGGCCCCCCTCGCCCAGAAGCAGGCGCGCGACTACGTGCGCGTCATGCTCTCGGGGGCGGACTCCCAGATCCCGGACAAGCAGGGGCGCATCACGCTCCCTGCGCCTCTGAGGGCCTACGCGGGCCTGAAGAAGGACCTGGCCGTGATCGGGGCCGGGGCCCGGGTGGAGATCTGGGACGCCGAGGCCTGGAGCACCTACCTGACCGCCCAGGAACAGGTCTTCGCCGACACGGCCGAGGAGATCATCCCCGGCTTCTTCTGAGCGGGTCTCTCACCCGACCCCCACTAGAACTGAATACCGCGGACCGCACGTAGGCGCCATCACGGCGCTGGTGAGCCATCTCGTGAGGTCTCCGCCCGATGCCGCGTCCGACGCCTCTTCCCCGGCGCCGGAACCACGGGAGGAGTCCTGGCGAGATGGCCACCGCCCGGCCCGCGTACCGATGTCGAGGACGAGCGTCCGCCCCGTCATGGACCACGGGCGGCGACTTCTCGAAGGCTCTCGAGCCACCCAGAACCAGACATGTCAACCAGACAGGCCCAGGACGCAGTGCCGGGCAGGCTCCAGGAAGGAGGACGCCGCATGGCCAGTCCCCAGACGCAGTCGGCCGCTGCTGACGCCGCCGGCAGGCACGAGCCGGTACTCCTTCAGCGCTGCCTGGACCTGCTCGCCCCCGCTGTGGAGAGCGTTGCTGAGAGTATCAGTGGGGGAACCGCAGCGACGCCGGTCATGATCGACTGCACCCTGGGCATGGGGGGTCACACCGAGGCCGCGCTCGAGCGCTTCCCGGCTCTGCGCGTCGTGGGTATCGACCGCGACCCCGAGGCGATCGCGCTGGCCTCGGCGCGCCTGGAGCGCTTCGGTGACCGCTTCACCGCGGTCCAGTCCACCTACGACGCCGTGAACCGGGCGGCCCGCGAGCACTCCACCAACGCCGAGGGGACGGTGGACGCCATCCTCATGGACCTGGGAGTCTCCTCCCTCCAGCTCGATGAGGCCTCGCGGGGCTTCTCCTACGCCCGTCCCGCGCCCCTCGACATGCGCATGGACCAGGGCTCGGGGCGCACCGCCCAGGACCTGCTGGAGACCTCCAGCGCCACCGAGCTCACCCACATCCTGCGCACCTACGGCGAGGAGCGCTTCGCCTCGCGCATCGCCTCCGCCGTCGTGCGTCGCCGCGAGGCCGGTGAGCCGGTCACCAGCACGCAGGAGCTGGCCGAGCTCGTCCGCCAGGCCGTTCCGGCAGCGGCGCGGCGCAGCGGCGGACACCCCGCCAAACGGACCTTCCAGGCGCTGCGCGTCGCCGTCAACGCCGAGCTCGACGTCCTGGAGCGGACTGTGCCGCGGGCACTCAACAGCCTGCGGGTCGGAGGACGCCTCGTGGTGGAGTCCTACCAGTCGCTGGAGGACCGCATCGTCAAGCGGGCCCTGGCCCACGGGGCCACCTCCCGGGCCCCGCAGGACCTGCCGGTCGTGCCCGAGGCGGACCGCCCCTACCTCCAGCTGCTCACCAGCGGCGCGGAGAAGGCCGATGCCCGCGAGCTCGACCACAACCCCCGCTCCGCCCCGGTCCGGCTGCGCGCAGCCGTGCGTCTGCGCCCGGCCGACCAGGCCCCGGCACCGGAAGCGGCCCATACCGGACGACGTAGCCAGTCGCCTCACCGGCGGACGCGCCAGAACCCGTAGTCCTCCATCAGCACCCATCCTCCATCAGTTCAGATCAGTTCAACGACACCACAGGGAAGGAACATCGATGAGCGCCACCGCCACTGCTCGAGTCACCCGCCCGATCACGACGCGGCGCACCGCCCAGGCAAGTGGTTCCACCGGCACCCAGGGACGCACCGAGGCCGGTTCCGTCTCACGTCCCCAGCTGCGCGTCATCAGCGGCGCCTCCCGGGCGACGTCGTCCTCTCTGCCCTTCCTCACGCTCATCATCATGGTGCTGGCCGGCGCTCTCGTCGCCTCCATGCTCCTCAACGCCAAGATGGCTGATACCGCCTACCGGATGAAGGAGAAGCAGGTCCAGCTCAACGTCGCCGAGGACCACGTCGAGACTCTGCGCACCCAGGTCCAGGAGGCCTCGGCGCCCGACGCCCTGGCCGTCCGCGCCAAGGACCTGGGCATGGTTCCCGCGGCCGCCCCCGGAGTCATCGACGTCGAGAAGGGCCAGCTCACCGAGGGCACCCCCGCCCAGGCCCCCAAGGCTGGGAAGTAGGCGCTGGTGAACCCCTCGCGTCGTCAGATGCTCCGGGCCGGAGGGCTGCTGATGTTCACGGCCCTGGCCGGACGCACCGTCTACGTCCAGGCGGTCGAAGGGCCGGAGCTGGCCGCCAAGGCCAAGGCCGAGCGCACGGTCTCCTGGGTCAACCGGGCCCCCCGGGGAGACATCACCGGAAGAGACGGCACGGTCCTGGCCTCGTCGGCGGTCAGCTACGACGTCGGCGTCAACCAGCCCGTCATCGCCCAGTACGAGCACACCGAGATGCGGCCCAACGAGTCCACCGGAGTCAACGAGAAGGTCGTCGTCGGCTACGGGGCGGCGGCGGTCGCCGCTCAGCTCGCCCCGATCCTCGACGTCGATCCCCTCGAGCTCGGGGCCAAGCTCGTGGGCGAGCGGACCTACGAGGTCATCGCTCAGGAGGTCGCCCCCGACACCTGGCGCAAGATCAAGGCCCTGGACATCCCCGGGGTCGAGCCCGACCAGCGCACCCGACGCACCTACCCGGCCGGGACCGTGGCCGGCAACGTCCTGGGCTTCACCCATGAGGGCGAGCACAACCGCGAGCTCATCGGGGCCGCAGGGCTGGAGCTCACCCAGAACAAGGTCCTCGCCGGCGTCGACGGCAGGGGCAGCGAGGAGATCGGACGCAGCGGCGTCATCATCCCCACCGGCGAGCAGGAGGACAAGCCCGCCAGGCGGGGCGCCACGGTGCGCACCACCCTCAACCCGGACCTGCAGTCCATCGCTCAGGAGACCATCGACCGCACGGTCGCCGCCCAGCACGCCGACTGGGGCATCGTCATGGCCATGGAGCCGAGCACGGGCAAGGTCGTCGTCCTGGCCGACTCCAACTCCGTCGACCCCTCCAACCCGTCGGCGACCTCGGAGGAGAACCGCACCGCCCGCAGCGTCCAGGCCATCTTCGAGCCCGGAAGCGTCGGCAAGGTCGTCACCTTCGCCACCGCCCTGGAGGAGGGTGCGGTCAAGCCCGAGGACACGTGGACCATCCCCTACACCTGGACCTCGGCCAGCGGACAGACCTTCAAGGACGCCCACGAGCACGACACCCAGACGCTGAACACCGCCGGGGTCCTGGCCGAGTCCTCCAACGTCGGCACCGTCCAGATCGGGGAGAAGGTCTCCGACGACGTCCGCTACGACTACATGAAGCGCTTCGGCTGGGGTCAGGCCACGGGCATCGAGATGCCCGCCGAGTCCGACGGGATCATCTACCCGCCCAGCTCCTGGGACGACCGCACCCGCTACACCACGATGTTCGGTCAGGGCGTGGCCGGAACCACCCTCCAGTCCCTCCAGGTGCTGGCCACCGTCGCCAACAAGGGCGTGCGCGTGGCCCCGCGCATCATCGACGCCTGGATCGACGCCGACGGCAAGGAGACCCCCCAGACCCGCCCCGAGGGGGTGCGGGTGATCTCCGAGTCCACCGCCAAGACCCTCACCGAGATGCTCGTGGGCGTCACCCAGGAGGGCGGCACCGCCGAGTCCGCCTCCATCAACGGCTATCTGGTGGCAGGCAAGACCGGAACCACCGAGATCCTCACCGACGACTCCACCGTGGCCTCCTTCGTCGGCTTCCTGCCGGCACGCGACCCGGTCCTGGCCATCGCCGTCATCGTCCACCGGCCCGAGGGCATCTTCGGAGGCACCGTCGCCGCCCCCGTCTTCCGGGAGGTGGCGCTGGCCGCCATGCAGGCGCTCAACATCGCCCCGGACCCGAACGTCGTGGCCGCCCAGGCCGCGCGCAACGGAGCCGGTGGGGAGCGGGACGCGAGCCAGTGAGGTCCCCCATGAGATAGACGATCGTGACCACCAGCACCCCGGCGAAGTGACCCGTAGGGGTTCTTGTGGAAGATCGACAGTCGAAGGTCGCGATAGATTGAGGAACTATGAGCAACCACGCCTACGAGTCGGCCGCCGCCCTACGGCCGGGCTCCAATGGTCCCATCCCCGTCAGCACTCTGTGTGAGCGCTTCTCCCTGGTTCCCGCCTCAGCTGACGACGCCACCGTCCTGAAGGACCTGAGCATCCTGGGGGTCAGTGTCGACTCCGGTGACACCGCCCCGGGCGAGATCTTCGTGGGTCTGCCCGGCTTCACCGTCCACGGTGCCCGCTTCGCCGCCGAGGCCGTCGCCTCCGGTGCCGTCGTCGTCCTGACCGATGCCGACGGCGCCCGGATCGTCCATGAGACCGCCCCCGGCACCCCGGTCCTCATCTGCGAGGACCCCCGCGCCGTCGTCGGCCACCTGAGCGCCGAGGTCTACCACCACCCCGCACGCGGCCTCATCACCACCGCCGTCACCGGCACCAACGGCAAGACGACCACCTCCTACTTCCTCGACGCGATCCTGTCGGCCCACGTGGGCTCCTGCATGGTGGCCGGGACCGTCGAGCTGCGTGTGGGGGAGCGCTCCGTGGAGTCCCCGCGCACCACCGTCGAGGCCCCCGTCCTGCAGCGGATGATGGCCCTGGCCGTGGAGGACAGGGTCGGCGCCGCCTCCCTGGAGGCCTCCAGCCACGCCATCGTCCTGCACCGGCTCGACGGCGTCGTCTTCGACGTCGCCGGCTTCACCAACCTCCAGCGTGACCACCTCGACTTCCACAAGACCATGGAGGGGTACTTGGAGGCCAAGGCACAGCTGTTCACCCCCGAGCACGCCCGCCGCGGCGTTGTCTGCGTCGACGACCAGTGGGGCGCCGCTCTCGCCGCCGAGGCCCCCATCGAGATCGACCGCGTGCGCGCCTATCCCGGGGACGCCCCCGCGGACTGGTGGGTCAGCGACGCCGCCGTCTCCCTGACCGACTCCGCCACCACCTTCACCCTCCACGGGCCCGACGGCGAACAGATCGAGGCCTCCTGCCCCCTGCCCGGACTCGTCAACGTCCAGAACGCCGCCCTGGCCCTGGTGATGGCCATCCGCGCAGGCGTGCCCGCCGCCACGGCCACTGCCGCCCTGGCCGGGGCCCACAACATCCCGGGCCGTATGCAGCGCATCAGCCAGCGCGACGGCCGACGCGGCCTGTGCATCGTCGACTTCGCCCACACCCCCGACGCCATGGAGCTGGCCCTCAAGGCCGTGCGTCCCATCACCCCGGGCCGCCTCATCGTGGTCTTCGGCTCCGACGGCGATCGTGACCAGGGCAAGCGACCCATGCTGGGGGAGGTGTGCGCTCGTCTGGCGGATGTCCTGGTCGTCACCGACGAGAACCCCCGCAGTGAGTCCCCCCAGCTCATCCGCAACGCCATCCTGGACGGGGTGCGCACCGTGCGCCCGGACCTGGAGAACGTCGAGGAGGTCACCACCTGGCGCGGCGACGCCGTGCGCCGCGGCGTCGAGCTGTGCGGCCCCGACGACACCGTCATCGTCACCGGCAAGGGCCACGAGCCCTTCCTGGAGACGGCCGGGGACTTCATCCGTTACAACGACGCACCCGTCATGGCCGAGGCCGTCGAGGAGAAATGGGGACGGGGATGAACCTCAGCCTGAGTCAGATAGCAGTCGCCGTCGGCGGCAGACTCATCGGCCCGGACGCAACCGTGACCGGCCCCGTCGTGACCGACTCCCGCCTGGCCGCCACGAACTCCCTGTTCGTCGCCGTCCACGGCGAACGCACCGACGGCCACGCCCACCTGGGCTCCGCGGGCGCTCTGGGTGCCGTCGGCGCCATCGTCTCCGACCTCGCCACCGCCCTGGCCGGACTGAGCCCCGATGAGGGTGCGGGCCAGGCCGACGCTGTTGACTCAACGGCCGCGCAGTCCGAGGCGGACAGACTGTCCAGGACCGGGGACCTGCCCATGGGACTCGTCCTCGTGGAGGACACCGTCGTCGCCCTGGGTGCGCTGGCCCGCACCCACCTGGCCGGCCTGCGCCAGGCCGCCGCGGATCGAGGGCAGCGCCTCACCGTGGTCGCGATGACCGGCTCGGTGGGCAAGACCACCACCAAGGACCTCACCCGCCAGCTCCTGGCCGCCTCCGGACCCACGGTCGCCCCCAGGGCCAGCTTCAACAACGAGATCGGCCTGCCGCTGACCGTCCTCGAGGCCGACGAGCGCACCCGCTACCTCGTCCTGGAGATGGGCGCCTCAGGCCCCGGACACATCGCCTACCTCACCGACATCGCGCCCCTGGACGCGGCCGGGGTCCTCATGATCGGCCACGCCCACTTGGGCGGATTCGGCTCCGTCGAGGGCGTCGCAGCCGCCAAGGCGGAGATCATCGCCGGCCTGCTGCCCGGCGGCACCGCCATCCTCAACGCCGACGACTCCCGCGCCGCCGCCATGGCCGGACTCGCCCCCGCGCAGGTTCTCACCTTCTCCGCCCACGGCAATCGGGCCGACCTGTGGGCCGAGGACATCGTCCTGGACGAGGCCGCCCGCGCGGCCTTCGACCTCCACCTGCCCGGATTGGATAGGCCCCGGCGCGTCCGGCTCGCCGTGGCCGGCGCTCACAACGTGGCCAACGCCCTGGCCGCCGCCGGCCTGGCCCTGGCCGCTGGCCTGGCCCCCGAGCTCATCGCCGAGCGCCTCGGCTCGGTGCGCATCGAGAGCCCCCACCGCATGGACGTGCTGGAGCTCAGTGGTGATCTTCTCCTCATCGACGACTCCTACAACGCCAACATCGACTCCATGACGGCGGCGCTCGCCGCTCTGCCGGCTCTGGCCGGGAGCCGACGTCGCGTCGTCGTGGTTTCCGAGATGCTCGAGCTGGGGGAGTCCTCCGCCGCCGATCACGCCCGCACCGGCGAGCTAGTGGCCCAGGCCGGAGCGGCTATGCTCATCGGCATCGGCTCCACCCAGGAGGCACTCGATGCAGCCAGGGCGCGAGGGGTCGAGGTCGTCGGCTTCGACGATGCCGCGACCGCCATCTCCCAGATCGACGCCCTCCTGTCCGACGGCGACGCCGTCCTGGTCAAGGGCTCCAACGGATCAGGCGCCTGGCGCCTAGCCGACCACCTCAAGGAGGTTCGTCCCCGATGACCGCCATCCTCATCTCCGGCGTGGTCGGACTAGTGGGCACCCTGCTGGGAACCCCGCTGCTCATCCGCTACCTCCACGCCAAGGAGTACGGGCAGTTCATCCGCCAGGACGGCCCCCAGGGCCACTTCACCAAGCGCGGCACGCCCACCATGGGCGGCCTCGTCATCATCATCTCCACCGTCCTGGGCTACAGCCTGGCCAACCTCACCCAGCTGCGCACGCCGCGCGCCTCCGGGGTCCTGCTGCTCTTCCTCATCGTCGGGCTCGGGCTCATCGGCTTCCTGGACGACTTCGAGAAGATCTCCAAGCAGCGCTCACTGGGGCTGAGGGCTTGGCAGAAGATCGTGGGGCAGGCGCTCATCGGTATCGGCTTCTCGGCGGCGGCCCTGCACTTCGCCGACCGCAACGGACTCACCCCCGGCTCCACCCGGATCTCCTTCGCCCGGGACTCGGCCATCGACCTGGCCTTCGCCGGAAGCGTCGTCGGGCTCATCCTGTTCATCCTGTGGGCGAACTTCCTCATCACGGCCTGGTCCAACGCCGTCAACCTCACCGACGGCCTCGACGGTCTGGCCGCCGGCGCCTCGGCCATGGTGTTCGGCGCCTACACCCTCATCGGCGTGTGGCAGACCAACCAGTCCTGCAACTACGGCCACGAGACCATGGTTCCCACCACCTGCTACCTGGTCAGGGACCCACGAGACCTGGCGATGATCGCCGCCGCCCTCATGGGGGCCTGCTTCGGGTTCCTGTGGTGGAACGCCTCGCCGGCCAAGATCTTCATGGGCGACACCGGCTCCCTGGCCCTGGGCGGGGCCGTCGCGGGGCTGTCGATCCTGACCCGTACCGAGTTCCTCGCCGTCATCCTGGGCGGGCTCTTCCTGGCCGAGGTCATGAGCGACATCATCCAGATCGTCTCCTTCAAGTCGACTGGCCGACGCGTCTTCCGCATGGCTCCACTGCATCACCACTTCGAACTGGGAGGATGGACCGAGGTCAACGTGGTGATCCGTTTCTGGATCATCGCCGGCCTGTGCGTCATCGCGGGACTGGGACTGTTCTACGCCGAGTACCTGCGCCAGCTCATCTTCGGATGAACCGGGACGCCCGGGCCTGACAGGCCTGACGAACCATTGATGCAGATTCCCCTCTCCGGCGAGCCGGTGAGGAACAGTGAAGAACCAGGAGCGTGAACCCGCACCGTGACCAGCCTGACTGAAGTCCCCGGTGAGCCGACCAGCAGCACCGGCCCGGCGAGCGCGCCCGGTTCCGCCGTCGCCGGTCCTGCCGGGGCCCTGCGCGACCAGCTCGACGGCGCACACGTGGCCGTCGTCGGACTGGGGCGTACCGGGCGGGCAGTCGTTGACGCCTTGGCCACCCTGGGGGCCCGCATCCACGTCTTCGACAGCCGCGAGGCCTCCATCGAGGCGCTGCACGCCTCCGCGCACGCCGCGATGGTCACCTCGGTGGTCTCTGCCACCGCGGCCGACGGCGAGGAGACAGCGGCGGCCCTGGCGGACTCCCCGGCGCGTCTGCTCGTCGTCTCACCCGGGGTCCCGGCTACCGGTCCGGTCCTGCGCACCGCAGAGGCGGCCGGCATCGAGACCTGGAGTGAGGTCGAGCTGGCCTGGAGGCTCCAGCAGGACTCCTCCCGTATCAACGTCCCCTGGCTCACGCTCACCGGCACGGACGGCAAGACCACCACGGTCGGCATGCTCTCGGCCATCCTCGGGGCCCAGGGGCTCACGGCACCGGCTGTCGGCAACATCGGAACCCCCGTGATCGAGGCGGTGCTGGCCGGCAGCGCGGACGCTCTGGCCGTGGAGCTGTCCAGCTTCCAGCTCCACACTACCCGGACCCTCTCGCCCCTGGCCTCCGCCTGCCTCAACCTGGCCGCCGACCACCTGGACTGGCACGGGGGCCTGGAGGCCTACGCCGCGGACAAGGCCCGCGTCTACGACTGCACCCGGCTCGCCGCCGTCTACAACCTCGCCGACGCCGCCACCGAGGATATGGTCCGCCGGGCCGACGTCGTCGAGGGCTGCCGGGCCGTCGGCTTCACCCTGGCCACACCGGGGCTCGGGCAGGTCGGCATGGTTGAGGACCTGCTGGTGGACCGTGCCTTTCACGCCGAGCGCCGCTCCAGCGGCATCGAGCTCGCCACCACCGCCGACCTGGCGCATCTGGCCCCCGGAGGGCGCGCCGAGAACCTGCCCGCCCACTTGCTCGCCGACGCCCTGGCAGCAGCAGCCCTGGCCCGGGCCGCCGGGGCCGACCCCGAGGCCGTTGCAGCCGGACTGCGCGCCTACAGTCCCGGCGCCCACCGGATCGTCACCGTCGCCGAGGCTGGTGGCGTCACCTGGGTTGACGACTCCAAGGCCACCAACCCGCACTCCGCCGAGGCTGCGCTGACCTCCCTGCCACAGGGAACCGGCGTCTGGATCTGCGGCGGAGACACCAAGGGAGCCCATTTCTTCGACCTGGTTCGCACGGCACGGCCCCACCTGCGCGGCGTCGTCGTCGTCGGCAAGGACCAGCGCGACATCCTGGCCGCCCTGGAGCAGGAGGCCCCAGGGCTGCCGGTGACCCGCGTTGGCGACGGGACCGCCGAGCAAGTCAGTACCGCGGCGGTGGAGGCCGCCGGCGCCATGGCCCGCAGCGGTGACACCGTCATGCTGGCCCCGGCCTGCGCCTCCTGGGACCAGTTCACCTCCTACGCCCAGCGCGGCGACCTGTTCGCCGCCGCCGCCCAGGCCTACGCCGCCGGCCACGAGGATCGAGCGGGGGGCGTCTCAGGCCCTGCGGACGCCCCCGGTGTCCAGGAGCAGCCGTGAAGACCGGGCCCACCTCGGCCACCGCTCCCCGCTCGTCGAAATCCGCCTCATCCGGTTCCTCGACGTCGTCCGGACGCGCCTCCGGCAGGCCCGCCGCCGGAGGCGGGGCCAAGCCGTCAACCGGACGGTCCGGAGACCGGGCCAAGCAGCCCAGGCAGGCGAGGAAGCGGGACACGCACCCTCAGCGGCGCGAGCAGCCGGCACAACAGTCCGGCTCGCGCTCCGCGCAGGCTCCGAAGTCATCGCGCCCACCGGGACGGCGGACAGCCGCAGCCGGAGCCTCCCAGGCCGCAGGCAGGATCACTCGGCTACGCTCGGCCTGGGGGGAGCGCCTGGCGCGCTGGGGCGAGCGCCTGTCCCGTCCGTGGGATGGCGCCGGCACCTCACCGCAGGGGCGTCGCGGTGACCGCCCCGGTCCCGCCCGGGACTCCGAGCAGGCGACTCTGACCTACTACTGCCTCCTCATCTCCACCCTGGTGCTGGAGACCTTCGGACTCATCATGGTCTTCTCCGTGCAGTCGGTGACCGTTGCCGCCAACGGGGGCAACGCCTTCACCGACTTCGCCAAGTACCTCATCTTCGCGGTGGTGGGAACCTTGGGCATGGTCGGGATCTCCCGCATGCCCCTGTCCTGGTTCCCCCGGGTCTCCTGGGTGGTCCTGGGACTGACGATCGCGATGCAGTGCCTGGTCTTCACCCCCATCGGAGTCAACGTCTACGGAAACCGCAACTGGATCCAGGTGCCCGGGGTGGGGACGGCTCAGCCGTCGGAGTTCATCAAGGTTGCCCTCGCCCTCGTGCTGGGCACACTGGTGACCTGGTACACCGCCAAGCGCCGGGACCGGACCGTGGCAGCGGGCTGGGCCGGTGTCGTCATCGCGATCCTGACCGTCTTCGGCGGTCAGGACCTGGGGACCGTCATCGTCCTGGTCCTCATCGTCGCCGGTGCCCTGTGGGTGGGAGGCCTGAGGAAGCGATGGTTCGCTCTCCTGGGCGCGCTCGGCATGCTTCTGTTCGCAGGAGCCTCCATGCTCAGTGCCAACCGGCGCGCCCGCATCATCGCCTGGATCCATCCCGAGGGCGCAGACCCCACGGGCGTGGGATACCAGCCCAAGCACGGGATGTGGGCGCTGGGAACCGGCGGCTGGTTCGGTGTGGGACCGGGCTCATCGCGCCAGAAGTGGGGCTACCTCACCCAGGCCGACTCCGACTACATCTTCGCCGTGCTCGGTGAGGAGTTCGGACTGGTGGGAACCCTGGTCGTCATCGCCCTGTTCGCCGCCATCGGAGGCTGCTGCCTGCGCATCATGAGACGCCACACCTCCACCTACGTTGTCGCCACGACCTCGGCCATCGGCGCGTGGATCGTGGGGCAGGCGATCATCAACATGTGCGTCGTCACCGGCGCCCTGCCGGTGCTGGGCGTTCCGCTTCCCCTCGTCAGCCGTGGAGGAACCGCTCTGGTCTCGGTCCTTCTGGCCATCGGGGTGCTTCTCGCCTTCGCCCGCCACGAGCCCGGCGCGCAGGAGGCACTGTCCACGAGCCCCGGGGCGCTGCGTCGTTCCCTGGCAGTCATTGTCCCAAGGAGGAACCGTGCCCGAGACAAGTGAGAGCGCAGGCTCGCCCCAGGAGGCGCAGCCCAGCAAGCCGGTGAGGCCCCAGCCCTTGCGGGTGCTGCTGGCCGGCGGCGGAACCGCCGGCCATGTCAACCCGTTGCTGGCCACGGCCGCCGCGCTGCAGGACCCGGCCCTGGGCGGTGACCCCGACACGCGGATCCTCGTCCTGGGGACGTCCGAGGGGCTGGAGCAGCGCCTGGTCCCCGAGGCCGGTTTCGAGCTGGCCCTCGTTCCCCGCGTTCCGCTTCCCCGGCGCCCCAGCGGGGACCTGCTGCGTCTGCCGCACCGGCTGGGCAAGGCGATCAGTGCGGCCACCGAGGCCATTGAGACGGTCGGAGCCGACGTCGTCGTCGGCTTCGGCGGCTACGTCTCCACCCCCGCCTACCTCGCCGCGAGGAAGGCCGGTGTACCGGTGGTCATCCACGAGCAGAACGCCCGCCCCGGCCTGGCCAACCGGCTGGGCGCCTCCTGGGCCCACGCGGTCGCCCTGACCTTCGCCTCCACCCGTCTCAAGGCCTCCAAGGGACGCACCGAGGTCACCGGGCTGCCCCTGCGCCCGGCCATCGCGACCCTGGTGACGCAACGGGCCACCACCGAGGGCGCCCAGCGCGCCCGCGTCGAGGGCGCCCAGGCCCTGGGACTCGACCCCACGATGCCCACGCTTCTGGTGACGGGCGGGTCTCTGGGGGCTCAGCACCTCAACGAGGTCCTCAGCGAGTCGCTCGGCTCGCTGCCCACCGGCCTGCAGGTGCTGCACCTGACCGGGAAGGACAAGGACGCGCCCGTGCGCGCCGCCGTGGAGACGGCGGTGGCCGCCGGTGCGCCCGAGGACCTGAGCGAGCGCTATCACGTGCTGGACTACCTGACCACCATGGAGCAGGCCTACGCCTGCGCCGACGGGGTCCTGTGCCGTTCCGGTGCCGGCACGGTCGCGGAGATCACGGCCCTGGGGCTGCCGGCGCTCTACGTCCCCCTGCCCATCGGCAACGGCGAGCAGCGCCTCAACGCCGCCGATGTCCTGGCCTCGGGAGGCGGGCGCATGGTGCTCGACGCCAACCTCGAGCCCTCCGACATCCTCGATTTCACGGTGCTCATCTCCGATCCGGAGCGCCAGGCCGCCATGGCCCGGGCGGCGGCCTCCATCGGCGTCCAGGACGCCGCCGCCCGGCTGGCCGCCCTCATCCAGCAGTGCGCCTCCACGAACAACACACCCACCGACGAGGAGACCGCGGCATGACCGGCACCACCGCCACCCCCGCAACGACACCATCATCCCTGCCCGGCTCTTCTCAGACCGGGTCCCAGCAGGACGGTGCTCCCGGCCGCGCACTGACAGGCAGGTCGTTCCACCTCATCGGCATCGGGGGAGCGGGCATGAGCGTCGTCGCCCAGCTGCTGGCGGCCCGCGGTGCCCGGGTCTCGGGCTCCGACGCCCACGGCGGTCCCGCCTTTGACCACCTGGCCGACCTGGGTATAACGACTCATCTGGGTCACGACGCCGTACACCTGCCTGAAGACTCCACCGTCGTGGTCTCCACTGCGATCAAGGAGACCAACCCTGAGCTTGCCGAGGCTCGCCGGCGGGACCAGGAGGTCATCCACCGCTCCCAGGCCCTCGCTCTGGCGGCTCAGGGGCTGGACTTCGTCGCCGTGGCCGGTGCGCATGGCAAGACGACGACCTCTGGCATGCTCGCGGAGGCCCTCACGCAGGCCGGCGCCGCGCCATCGTTCGCCATCGGCGGGATCGTGCGGGCCCTGGGCACCGGCGCCCACCTGGGAAGCGGTCCGGCCCTGGTGGCCGAGGCCGACGAGTCCGACCGCTCCTTCCTCAACTACTCGCCCCGCGTGGAGATCGTCACCAACATCGAGCCCGACCACCTCGACAGCTACGGAACCGCCGAGGCCTTCGAGGCCGCCTTCGTGGACTTCGCACACCGCCTGGTCCCTGGTGGCCTGCTGATCGCCTGCGCCCAGGATCCCGGCTCGCTGCGCCTGGCCCGGTCGGCCGCCGCCGAGGGCCTGCGCGTGGTCACCTACTCCTTCGGCGGCCCCGATACCCTCCCCGGTGGGACCCTGGTGGGGGAGGGGCACGTCCAGCTGGAGATCAAGGAGCGAGGCGCCGCCTCCACCCGTGCGCTGCTGACCCTCACCAGGGTGACGGACCATGAGCCGACCGGCGCCGCGGAGGAGAGCCGGAACCCGGTCGAGCTGGTGCTGGCCGTGCCCGGAGACCATGTCGCCCTCGACGCCGCCGGAGCCTGGGCCGCGGGCATCGAGCTCGGCGTCGAGCCGGCCGCGATGGCTCTCGCCCTGGGAGCCTTCGGAGGCACCGGGCGGCGCTTCGAGGACCGGGGTCAGGCCGACGGCGTGCGCGTCATCGATGACTACGCCCACCACCCCACGGAGATCGAGGCGCTGCTCCATACCGCTCGCGAGGTCGCCCAAGAGCGCGGCGGCCGTGTTCTGGTGCTCTTCCAGCCGCATCTGTTCTCCCGCACCCGGGCCTTCGCCGACCGCTTCGGGCAGGCACTGTCCCTGGCCGACGGCGTCGTCGTCACAGACGTCTACCCCGCCAGGGAGACCCAGGCGGACTTCCCCGACATCACCGGAGACACGGTGGCCCAGCGGGTTCCCGGTGACAGAGCCACCTTCGTCGCCGAGCGCCAGGACGCTGCGCACGCGGTGGCCGCGCTGGCTCGTCCCGGAGACCTGCTGCTGACAGTCGGGGCCGGTGACGTCACCGAGCTCGCTACCACGGTCCTGGCCGATCTGACGGCCCGCGAGGGCGGTGCGGCGGGCTCCGGCCAGGAGCGAGGCGGACGGGCATGAGGAAGCCCTCGGCGCCCCGGCCCGAGCCGTCCAGCCGGTCTCAGGGAACCCCGGCGTCCATCCCTCCGCGCCGCTCCGGTGCCCGACGTGCGCGCTCCGCTGGCGGCTCGGGGCGCACACCGCGCTCCGAGCGCAGCGGGACCGGGCAGCACGGCACGAGGCAGTCCCCGTCGAGCCCGCAGAGCGAGAAGGCGGCCGAGCGGCAGTCCACCACCGGCACAGCCAGGCGACCCCGGGTTCCTGGCGCCGGCGCGACCACCAGGACAGCCCGGGACACGGCCCAGGACACTGCGAGGGGTACCTCCCCCTCTGCTGGCGGCTCGCGCTCGGTGTCCTCCAGGCAGCGGCACAGCGGTGGCTCACCCAAGGGACTCGAGGCGGCGGAGACGTCCTCCAGCCTAGAGAGTGCGTCGAGCACCGAGTCGAGTACTGAGTCGAGCACGGAACTGACCGTGTTCGGCCGTCGCCAGATGGCACTGCCCAGGGGGAACGACCGAGTCGTCTCCACTGGGCTCGCCGACCGCCTCAAGGAGCGCCGACATGCCCTGCGGCGCCTGCGCCTGCGCCGGATGGTGGCAGCCGTCGCCGTCGTGTTCGCCGTCGCCGTCGTGACCTGGGCGCTGGTCTTCTCGCCTCTGCTGGCCCTGCAGCGTCAGAGGATCTCCGTGGTCGGATCGGACGGCAGTGTCTCAGACCAGCAGGTCCGTGAGGTCCTGGCCTCTTACGAGGGCGACTCGCTCCTGCGGCTCGACACGGGCCGGCTCTCCACCCAGGTGAGAGACAATCTGGTCCGAGTCCGCCAGGCACAGGTGACCCGTGCCTGGCCCCGAGGACTGCGGGTGCAGCTGACGATGCGGGTACCGGTGGCAACCGTCCAGGGACCGGACGGCTACCAGGTCCTCGACAACGAGGCCGTCGTCCTCGAGCGGGTCCCCGAGGCTCCGTCAGGCCTGGTGAGCATCGTGCCCGACTCCGCCGACGGCGGGGCAGGTGAATCTCAGGCGATCTCCGCCAAGCAGGTCGCCGCCGTCACCCAGGTGGTGGGATCCCTGACGCCGGAGACCCTGGAGCAGGTCACCAGCGGAAGCGCCACCGAAGCCGGGCAGGTCACCCTCACTCTGAGTAACGGTGCCAGCGTGGTCTGGGGCGATACGCAGGACAACGCGCTCAAGGCGCGGGTCTTGGCGACCCTCATGACCACCAGCGCCTCCATCTACGACGTCTCCTCGCCCCACCGCCCCACGACGCGCTCCACCGGCGACCACCCTTCGGCGTCCTCGACGTCGTCACCAACATCCTGAACGGCGTTGACCGATCAACCTCACTCACCTCTGCTCACCCGTCGCTATGGGCGAGTCCGGTGGTCCGTACCTCTGTCAGCGCGGGCTGGTGCGGTTTCCTCGGGGGTCGCGTAACCGATGCTCAGGTCTATTGCAGACAAGTCGCAGAGTTATAGCAGGAAATCCGCAGGCAACTGCACACGAACACGCCGGGCTTCAATGCGTCTCGACGTCCGTGAAGTCTCATAGCGTTGAGCCAGTCATTCAAGGAATGACATAAGTATAGACCTTAACTTGAGGTTGAGGTTTGAGGGAGCCCTCGACAAGGGCTCATGACGAAACTCGCGGAGGGGACGCCAGTGGTCGAGAGCATGGCTGTGGACGACGCACAGCACTACCAGGCAGAGATCAAGGTCGTCGGGGTCGGCGGCGGTGGCGTCAACGCCGTCAACCGCATGATCGAGGCCGACCTGCGTGGCGTCGAGTTCATCGCCGTGAACACCGACGCCCAGGCGCTGCTCATGTCCGACGCGGACGTCAAGCTCGATGTCGGGCGCGACCTGACCCGGGGGCTGGGCGCGGGCGCCGATCCGGCCATCGGCCGCAAGGCCGCAGAGGACCACGAGTCGGAGATCCGCGAGGCCCTCGATGGGTCGGACATGGTCTTCGTCACCGCCGGTGAGGGTGGTGGCACCGGTACCGGAGCCGCCCCCGTGGTCGCCCGCCTGGCCAAGAGCATCGGGGCGCTGACCATCGGTGTGGTGACACGCCCCTTCTCCTTCGAGGGGCGTCGCCGCTCGGCCCAGGCCGAGGACGGCGTCCAGGCGCTGCGCGAGGAAGTCGACACCCTCATCGTCATCCCCAATGACCGCCTCCTGCAGATCGCCGACAAGAACATCTCCGTCGTGGACGCCTTCAAGCAGGCGGACCAGGTTCTTCTTCAGGGTGTTCAGGGCATCACCGAGCTCATCACCACCCCCGGCCTCATCAACGTCGACTTCAACGACGTCAAGTCCGTCATGCAGGGCGCCGGCAGCGCCCTCATGGGTATCGGCTCGGCCACCGGCGAGGGGCGTGCGATCACGGCCACCGAGGAGGCCATCGCGTCCCCGTTGCTGGAGACCTCGATCGACGGCGCCCACGGCGTGCTGCTCTTCTTCCAGGGCGGCTCCGACCTGGGCCTGTTCGAGATGAACGAGGCCGCCAACCTCGTGCGCGAGGCCGTACACCCCGAGGCGAACATCATCGTCGGAAACGTCGTCGACGGCGCCCTGGGCGACGAGGTCCGGGTGACGGTCATCGCTGCCGGCTTCGACTCCGAACCGGTGGTGGGCGGCCTGTCCGACCCGGTGACCCGCCTGTCGAGGGCCGCCGTCCCGCCGGTTCCCTCCTCCCCGGTCGAGGACCTGCCCCCCGCTCCGGCTCCTCGCGGCGGCGCCCATGCCGCGCAGAACCCGGTGACCCGCCCCGTCCCGCTGGCACCAGCGCCGTCATCGCCGGCAGCCGCCGCCCACCTGTCCGAGGTCAGTGCGGCCGAGGCCCTCTCATCGGGGAGCATGCCCGCCTACGTGGACGAGTCCTACAACTCGTACGGCTCCGTGCCCGCCCAGCAGCCGGTCTCCGAGCTTGAGGTCCCGCAGGTCATCGGGGTCGACGCCGACGACGACGGGATCGACCTGCCGGACTTCCTGCGCTGAGCGCGGCGGTCGGGAGCGGCCTGGGATACGGCGACGCCTCAGGGACAACGAGCCAGTGATGCATGAGACGAGTGCCGGCCAGGCAGCAGACCTGATCGAGGTGGATCTGGGCCCGGGGGCCCGCGGGTACTTCACCGCCCGCGGCCTGCGGGCCCGTCCCGTTGTCCATGGAGAAGGTGCTGATGCGGCAGTGCGGGGGAGTGATGAGGAGACCGGTGTCTACAGCGGTTGGAACCTCGCCCTCCACGTCGGCGACGACCCGCAGCGCGTCCGTGCGCACCGTCATCGGCTCGAGGAGCTGCTCGGGCTCGAGCCGGGTCGGCACCTGGCCTGGATGGATCAGGTTCACTCCAGCGTCGTCGCCGCCGCTCGGGTTGAGCAGACTCCCACGGCCGACGCGCTCGTCCTGGATGCCCGGGCGGCCGGAGCTCCTGCCGGCTGCTGCGTCCTCGTAGCCGACTGCGTTCCCCTCCTGCTGGCCTCCCAGGACGGTTCGCTGACGGCGGCCGTCCACGCCGGCCGCCGCGGCATGCTCGATGGTGTCGTTCCCGCCACGATCGAGGCCCTCCGGTGCGCGGGTGCGCTCCCCGCCGACCTGTGGGCAGCCGTCGGACCCTCGATCTGCGGCTCCTGCTACGAGGTCCCGGATCACATGCGCACGCTGTCCGCGCAACGCGAACCTGCCTGCGCCTCGCGCACATCGTGGGGCACGCCCGGTCTCGACGTGGCCGCCGGCGTCATCGCCCAGCTCGAACGAGCGGGAGTGGGGCGCATCAGCGCCAGTCAGTGGTGCACCTACGAGGACCCTCGCTTCTACTCCTTCCGCCGGGACGGGACGACCGGGAGGCTTGCGGGCGTTGTGGTCCCTCGATGACGCTCAGGTGACTGAATACTTCCTGAGCGTGACCTACCTGGAACCTGGGGTTGATGACACGCCGGGTTGAGGTCCCCGTGCGGTGTCGCGGGGCCGGATACCGTCGCAGCACATCCGGAACGCAGGGGACCGGACGAACCAAGGAGCGATAGATGGGCGCGCTGCGCAGTATGACCAGTTTCCTCGGCTACTCGGAGCCGGAGGAGGAGACCTACCAGGACAGCTATGAGGCTGCCGACACCGGTTACGCCGTGCAGGAGCACGAGCAGGACTTCGTCGACGAGGGCTATGAGGACTTCGCCGCCCCGGTGACTCCCGAGCCCGCAGCCGTCACCCCGGACCTCCGTCGTATCGTCACGGTGCACCCCTCGACCTACAACGAGGCCCGGATCATCGGCGAGTCGTTCCGTGACGGTGTGCCCGTCATCATCAACCTCACCGGCATGAGCGAGTCCGACGCGCGTCGCATGGTCGACTTCTCCGCCGGCCTGGTCTTCGGTCTGCATGGAGCCATCGAGCGGGTCACGCCGCGTGTGTTCCTGCTGACCCCCGCCAGCGTCGAGATCGACGGCGGCGAGGTCGCCGAGGCCCACGGCCGGTTCTTCAACCAGAGCTGAGCTGGCTGACACGTGACTCTTGTCTCTTCACTTGCCTGGATTCTGTCGAGCATTCTGAGCCTGTACTTCCTCATCCTCCTGGTCAGGGTCGTGCTCGACTGGGTTCAGGTCTTCGCCCGCCAGTGGCGCCCCCGTGGGCTGGTCCTGGTGCTGGCCAACCTTGTGTATGCACTGACGGACCCGCCTCTGCGACTGATCCGTCGGAGAGTTCCCATGGCACGCCTGGGAGGGGTCGGCATCGACCTGAGCTTCCTCGTCCTGGTCTTCGGGATCTGGATTCTCCAGTGGTTCCTCCGCTTCCTTCATTGAATGGGTGTGAAGTCGTGAATGAACCGCTAGAGTGCTGTCCTCACGTCAGCGTGAGATAGCGCGCTTGATGTGGCCTGAACCTCGAGTTCAGGTACTCTGTCCGCATGAGTGACCGGATGCCCGGTGCTCGTGACCTTATCCGTAACGACACCGAGGTGACGACCCATGACGCTGCTGACAGCAGACGACGTCCTCAACAAGAAGTTCCAGGCGACCAAGTTCCGCGAGGGCTACGAGCAGGACGAGGTCGACGAGTTCCTCGACGAGGTAGTCGAGGCAATGCGTCAGCTGGAGGCTGAGAACGCCGACCTCAAGGCCAAGCTCGAGGCCGCCAACCGCCGGGTGGCACAGCTCGGCGAGGGAGCTGCCATCTCCGCCGCCCCCGCATCCCCTGTCTCGCCGGTTCAGGCCGAGCCCGCCGTGTCCGTTCCATCTGTCCCCTCCGGCGAGTCCGGTGGCCAGGGCCCAGCAGCCGCTTCCGGCATGCTCGAGCTCGCCCAGCGTCTCCACGACGAGCACGTCGCCAACGGCAAGGCCGAGGGCGAGCGCATCGTCACCGAGGCCCGCTCCACCGGTGAGCAGATCGTGCGTGAGGCCGAGGACCAGCGCAACCGGACTCTGGCCCAGCTGGAGAAGGAGCGTTCCGCCCTCGAGCAGAAGATCGACGAGCTGCGGCGCTTCGAGTCCGACTACCGCACTCGCCTCAAGAGCTACCTGCAGAACCTGCTGGCCAACGTCGAGGACGGCGGCGAGAGCTCCATCTCCGGACTGTGACTTCCGGGGCTGTGATCGCCTTGCGACGCCACTCCGTGAGCATCTCAGGGACTGGTCCACGGAGCACCATCGCGTTGGTTCCCAACCACCAGGGGTACACCGGCTCCTCTGACTTTCTCTGACATGGCCTTCTACGAAGGGCGGCGACCCGCACGGGTCGTCGCCCTTCGTTCGGCACGGTCACGCCACCCGTTACTTGTCCTCCTGAGCGCAATGCGAGAAAGCCTCATGCCAGATCACGTGGACCCGGTCTCCTCTCCGGAGGAAACCGCAGACAACATCGTTTCACCGCCTGCAGACAGCCCGTCCAGCACCATGGAGAAGGCCTTGGGAGCGCAGGGCGGCCAGGACGTGAGCGGTCGTCGAGCCAGGCGCCTCCCGGTCGCCGTGCTGTGGGCGGTGGCGGTCGTCATCGTCGTCGTCGACCAGGTCACCAAGCAGTGGGCACTCTCCGCCCTGGCCGATGGAAGGCACACGGCCCTGCTCGGCCGGGCACTGGGGCTCGTGCTGGTGCGTAATCCCGGGGCCGCCTTCTCCTTCGCCACCGGGCAGACGTGGATCTTCGCCGTCATCGCCTCGTGCGTGGTGCTCGTCATCATTCGTGTCTCCCGGCGTCTGGCCTCCCGCTCGTGGGCGGTGGCCCTGGGGCTGGTGCTCGGCGGTGCGGTCGGCAACCTCATCGACCGTCTCCTGCGTGAGCCCGGGTTCCTGCGGGGGCACGTCATCGACTTCATCGACTACGGCGGCTACTTCGTGGGCAACGTCGCAGACATCGCGATCGTTCTCGCCGCCGGGGGCATCATCGTCCTGTCCCTGGGGGGCTGGGAGGTCGATGGGACGCGTGCCGGTTCGGACGACGCCCACGCCCCTGCCGGGGGCGAGGAGCCGACACGGAAGACGACGACAAAGGCCTCGAGGGCCTCACGAGCCCGGCGGCGCGC
Organism: Actinomyces sp. Marseille-P3109; assembly: GCF_900323545.1. Classification (NCBI taxonomy): domain Bacteria; kingdom Bacillati; phylum Actinomycetota; class Actinomycetes; order Actinomycetales; family Actinomycetaceae; genus Actinomyces; species Actinomyces sp. Marseille-P3109. Next base: position 1,352,242 of record NZ_OOHN01000008.1, on the reverse strand, counting down.
CGGCGGCGCTGAGCAGTCCTTGCCGGTCACACCCGGGGACCTGCAATGAGCCTGCGCCTCCTGCCCGTCCCCGACGGATGCAACGGTGACCGGGTTGACGCCGCACTGGCCCGCATGACCGGGCTCTCCCGAAGCCGGGTCGGTGAGCTGTGCGAGGCCGGTGATGTACGCAGGAACGGTGAGGTCCTCGCCAAGTCCGCTCGTCTGCACGCCGGCGACCTCCTCGAGGTCGACATGCCCGCACCCCGTCCCGCTGAGCCTGTCCCCACCCCGGTCGATGGTATGGAGCTGCTCTACGAGGATGAGGACATCGTCGTCGTCGACAAGCCGGCCGGTGTCGCCGCCCACCCCTCCATGGGCTGGGAAGGCCCCGACGTCCTGGGCGCCCTCAAGGCGATGCGGGTCCGGGTGGCGACCTCCGGGGCGGCCGAGCGCCAGGGCATCGTCTCGCGCCTGGACGTGGGCACCTCGGGCGTCATGATCGTGGCCAAGGGGGAGCGGGCCTACTCGGTCCTCAAGCGAGCCTTCCGGGAGCACGCCGTGGACAAGGTCTACCACGCCTTGGTCCAGGGTCATCTCGATCCCTCCCGCGGCACGATCGACGCCCCCATCGGCCGTCACCCCAGCCGGGAGTGGAAGATGGCCATCATCGAGGGTGGACGCGAGTCCATCACCCACTACGACGTCATCGAGGCGATGCCCGGGGCCTGCCTGGCCGAGGTCCATCTGGAGACCGGCCGCACCCACCAGATCCGTGTCCACATGGCGGCGGTCGGCCACCCCTGTGTCGGAGACGCCACCTATGGCGCCGACCCGGCCATGACAGCGCGCACCGGGTTGGTCCGCCAGTGGCTCCATGCGCGTGAGCTCGGCGTCACCCACCCCATCACCGGTGAGCGCATGGTCTTCACCTCCGCCTACCCCGCCGACCTCGTCCACGCCCTCGACGTCCTCCGCCTCCCGTGATCGGCATCATGACAGAGTCACCTGACGACTTGAGCTCCCGGCCCACGGCGCGGGTGTCCGCCGAAGGGGCCGCCTGGCCGTGCGCCGGATCGCCCGTGGCGCGGGCCTGGGGGCGCGCGTCGTCGCCGCCCTCGAGGAAGCCGTCCTGAGGTACCTTGGCGATCCCAGCGTGGAGGTGGTTCTCTCCGCTCAGGAGCAGGCCATGGGCTTCTACGAGCGCTGCGGATACCGGGTCCTGAACGGCCGCCGCTACCTCGACGCAGGCATCTGGCACCAGGACATGGCCCGCACCGTTAGCACCGTCAGCGCCGCGGACAGTGCTGGCAGCGCCACCTGTGGCCGGCCACTGAGGGCCGAGCCACGCGCAGGCAAAGAGACGAACACATAGAAGCAGAAGCGAGAGGAGACGCTGATGCGTATCGTCGTCATCGGTGCCGGAGGCATAGGCGGCTGGCTCGGTGCCCGGCTGGCAGCGAGCGGTCAGCAGATCGGGTTCCTCGTTCACGGAGGCACCCTGGAGGCACTGCGCTTGGAAGGACTGACGCTGCTCGACGGCTCCGGCGGCGAACCCGGTACCGTGACCGCCCGCATCGAGCAGCCGCTGGCCAGTGATGATCCGGACAGGCTCGTCGACGCCCTGGACGGTCGCCCGGACCTGGTCCTCGTGACCACCAAGGTCGACGCGCTGCCCGCGTTGGCGCCTGCGCTCAGGCGGCTGACCGGCCCCGGCACCGGTGTGGTCTCCACTCAGAACGGGATCAGCGCTCCCGGACTGCTCGCCGACGCCGTCGGAGAGGAGCACGTCCTGCCCGGAGTCGCCCGCGTCTACTCCGCCGTCGTCTCACGCGGTACTGTCCGCACCATCGGCAGCGTCGGCTCCCTGGCCCTGGGGGAGTGGGGCGGCGGCGCCTCCGCTCGCGCCACTGCCGCTGTCGAGGCCCTGGAGGCCGCCGGCATCCGCGCATGGGTCCCCGACTCCATCTGGGCAGAGCTGTGGCGCAAGGTCTCCTTCGTCGTCGTCCAGGGTGCTCTCGGCGCCGCCACCGACGCCTCCATCGGCGTGCTGCGCACGGATCTGCGGGACGCCTTCACCCAGGCCGCAGGAGAGGTCGTCGACGTCGCAGCAGCCCTCGGCCACCACCTGGCTACGGCCCGGGCCCCTGACCCGGTCGCCGCCGTGCTCGCCATGGCCGATGCCCAGCCGGCTGGCGCCACCACCTCGATGCAGCGCGATATCGCCGCCGGCCTGCCCAGCGAGTTCGACGCTCAGCTCGGTGCCCTGTGCCGAGCCGGAGACGAGGCGGGCGTGCCCACGCCCGTGCTCGACCTCGCCCACGCCGTCCTGGCCCCGCGCGAGGCCGCCGCCCGCTCCCGGGCCTGACGACGCCCCGCTGCCGAGCGCCATGCGCCCCGACCTCTTCCACGCGCGGCGGATTTCTCACACGCGGTTCCTCAGCCAGGCCGGGAATGTCCAGCTGGCACAATGGTTTTCGGTCGACACAGCCGCTGGCCGCCTCCCATGGACGAGGGGCCGCACGGGCCTAGGATGGGGCCATGGCGGAGATGAGCAGTCAGGAAGTTTCGGCCCCCAAGGACGACTTCGTCCACCTCCACGTCCACACCGACTACTCGATGCTGGACGGCGCCGGAAAGATCAAGGACTACGTGGCCGAGGCCAAGCGCCTGGGCCAGCCCGCCCTGGCGATCACCGACCACGGCTACATGTTCGGTGCCTACGAGTTCTACTCGGCCGCCAAGGCCGTCGGTATCAAGCCGATCATCGGGGTGGAGGCCTACATGACCCCGGGCACCTCCCGCTTCGACAAGACCCGTGTCTTCTGGGGCGAGGAGTCCCAGAGGAGCGACGACGTCTCCGCCCGCGGCTCCTACACGCACATGACCCTGCTGTCGCGCAACGACGAGGGGCTGCACAACCTCATGCGCATGGACTCCTTCGCCTCCCTGGAAGGTCAGTGGGGCAAGGCCCCGCGCATCGACCGAGAGCTGCTCTCCCGCTACGGATCCGGCCTCATCGGTACCACCGGCTGCCCGTCGTCGGAGGTTCAGACCCGACTGCGCCTGGGCCAGTGGGACGAGGCCCTGCGAGCCGCCGGGGAGCTCCAGGACATCTTCGGCAAGGAGTTCTTCTACGTCGAGCTCATGGACCACGGCCTGGAGATCGAGCGGCGCGTCACCAAGGACCTGCTGCGCCTGGCTCAGCAGATCGGCGCCCCGCTGCTGGCCACCAACGACTCCCACTACGTGCGTCCCGAGGACCGCACCATCCAGGACGCGATGCTGTGCATCAACTCCGGCTCGGTGCTCTCCGACCCCGACCGCTTCAGGTTCGACGGCGACACCTACTACCTGCGCCCCGGCGCCGAGATGCGCCGCCTCTTCTCCGAGATGCCCCAGGCCTGCGACAACACCCTGCTCGTGGCCGAGCAGTGCAACGTGCGCTTCCGCACCGTGGACGAGGGTGCCTCCTTCATGCCGGCCTTCCCCGTCCCCGAGGGCGAGACCGACGAGTCGTGGTTCATCAAGGAGTGCTGGCGCGGCATGGACCACCGCTTCAACGGAGACATCCCCGAGGACTGCCGCAAGCAGGCCGAGTACGAGATCAGCGTCATCACCCAGATGGGCTTCCCCGGCTACTTCCTCGTGGTGGCCGACTACATCAACTGGGCCAAGGCCCATGGCATCCGGGTGGGGCCGGGACGCGGCTCGGGCGCCGGGTCCATGGTGGCCTACGCGATGGGCATCACCGAGCTCAACCCGCTGCGCCACGGGCTCATCTTCGAACGCTTCCTCAACCCCGAGCGCATCTCCATGCCCGACATCGACGTCGACTTCGACGAGCGTCGGCGCGACGAGGTCATCGAGTACGTGCGTGAGAAGTACGGCGCCGACCGCATCAGCCAGGTCGTCACCTACGGCGTCATCAAGGCCAAGCAGTCCCTGAAGGACTCCAGCCGCGTCATGGGCTACCCCTACGCCGTCGGCGACCGCCTCACCAAGGCCATGCCCCCCTCGGTCCAGGGCAAGGACATCTCCATCAAGGGCATCTTCAACCCCGACGACGAGCGCTACGGGGAGGCCGAGGAGTTCCGCAAGCTGCATGCCGAGGACCCCGACGCCCAGAAGATCGTTGAGCTGGCCAAGGGGCTGGAGGGCATGACCCGCCAGTGGGGCGTCCACGCCTGCGCCGTCATCATGTCCTCGGCGGCGCTGACCGACATCATCCCCATGATGCAGCGTCTCCAGGACGGCGCCGTCATCACCCAGTTCGACTACCCCACCTGCGAGCACCTGGGCCTGCTCAAGATGGACTTCCTGGGGCTGCGCAACCTCACGGTCATCTCCGACGCCCTGGACAACATCGTCGCCAACGGCAAGCCCGCCCTGGACATCGACCATGTCGAGCTCGACGACCGCGGCACCTACGAGCTGCTCTCACGCGGCGAGACCCTGGGCGTCTTCCAGCTCGATGGCGGTGGGATGCGCACGCTGCTGCGCCTGATGAAACCCGACAACTTCGAGGACATCTCCGCCGTCGGCGCCCTCTACCGTCCCGGCCCCATGGGTGCGGAGTCGCACACCAACTACGCGCTGCGCAAGAACGGCCTGCAGGAGGTCGTTCCGATCCACCCCGAGCTCAAGGAGGCCCTCGAGCCGATCCTGGGAACCACCCACGGCCTCATCGTCTACCAGGAGCAGGTGATGAAGATCGCCACCGACCTGGCGGGCTTCTCCATGGGTAAGGCCGATGCGCTGCGCAAGGCCATGGGGAAGAAGAAGATGGACATCCTGGCCAAGATGTTCGTCGATTTCGAGGCCGGCATGGTCCAAGCCGGTTTCTCCAAGGAGAGCGTCAAGACCCTGTGGGACGTCGTGGTCCCCTTCGCCAAGTACGCCTTCAACAAGGCCCACTCGGCAGCCTACGGCGTTGTCTCCTACTGGACCGCCTATCTCAAGGCGCACTACCCCACCGAGTACATGGCGGCCCTGCTCACCAGCCAGAAGGACAACAAGGACAAGCTGGCCGTCTACCTGGGGGAGTGCCGTCACATGGGCATCACCGTGCTGCCCCCGGACGTCAACGCCTCACGGGCCCAGTTCTCCGCCGTCAATGAGGACGTGCGCTTCGGACTGTCCGCGGTGCGCAACGTGGGAATGAACGTCGTCGAGGCAATCGTGACGACCCGCGAGGACAAGGGGGAGTTCACCTCCTTCGAGGACTTCCTCGACAAGGTCCCCGCCGTCGTGTGCAACAAGCGCACCATCGACTCCCTCATCAAGGCCGGTGCCTTCGACTCGCTGGGACACACCCGGCGCTCCCTGCAGACCTGCCACGAGGACTTCGTCGACGAGGTCATCGGTGTCAAGCGCAACGAGGCAGCCGGCCAGTTCGACCTGTTCGCCTCCCTGACAGGCGGCTCCGACGGCGACGGCGCCTCCCCCTTCGGCAACGGCCCGGTCTTCTCCTCCGACGTCCCCGACCTTCCCGAGTGGGACAAGAAGGACAAGCTCGCCTACGAGCGCGACATGCTGGGGCTCTACGTCTCCGACCACCCCCTCATGGGCCTGGAGGGACTGCTCGGCAAGCTCGCAGACAAGGAGATCTCCGAGCTCCACGAGAACGACGAGCTGCCCGACGGCGCCATGGTCACCATCGCCGGCCTCATCACCTCACTGACCCGCAAGACCACCAAGCAGGGCAACCTGTGGGCCATCGCCCAGATCGAGGACCTGGCCGGGAGCATCGAGGTGCTCTTCTTCCCCCAGACCTATCAGACCGTCTCCACCATGCTCGCCCCCGACACCGTGGTGACGGTACGCGGGCGCCTCAACCGGCGCGACGGCCAGGTGGCTCTCTACGCCCAGGAGATGACGATCCCGGACATCTCCAGCGCCGCCCATGAGGCGGTCCTCATCACGCTGCCCACCAACCGCTGCACCGGGCCACTGGTGGAGCAGTTCAAGGACGTGCTCACCAAGCACCCGGGAGGATCCACGGTACGCCTGACGCTGACCAGTCCGGGGCGCGAGGTGCGCACTCAGCTGGACGCCTCGTTGCGGGTGGAGGCCTCACCGGCCTTCTACTCCGACATCAAGGCTCTGCTGGGGCCGGGCTGCCTGCGCCACTGATACGGCACTGACTGTGCGCCTGCCGTGGCGATAACCCCCGATGCAGCCGAACTCACACAATCTGGTTCGAGCATCGAGGGGGCGCGGTGGTCGTGATCGGACCGTGCCCTGAACGAGGCCCGACAAGTAGCAGGTCAGAGGCGTTCTGAGCCTACTCACAGGTTGGCCGATGCGAACTTTGGGGCGTCATTGCATCGTCCTCAGGGAGCCCTTTTAAGCCTGCTCACAGGTGGCAGCCCCTCGGCGTCTTGATACGCTCGTGATGTCCCTAGCAGTCATTGACTGTATTGTCTATGAGGTTATTTGATGAGTGACGAGGACCTGAACCCTCCAACGATGACGCGCAGACCGGAGCCGGAGGCTTTCCTACACGAAGAGGATCTGTCCCAGGCGGCAACCGCCACACCGGCCTTTCAGACGTCTCGGGCAACGGTGAAGCGGCGGCAGCGCCACCTGCTTGAGCGCCTGAGAAGATCGGTGTCCCGCCAGCCCCATGACACGGGTGAGGGAATGGACAAGGTGGTCTTCGGCGTCGCCGCGACCGCCACCCTTGCTTTCGTGGCATGGGGCTTCATCGATCGGCACGGGCTGGGGCGAGTCTCCAAGTGGGCCTTGAGCAGGACGATCAGCAACTTCGGGTGGCTGTTCGTCCTGTCGTCAACCCTGTTCGTCGTCTTCGTCATCTTCGTGGCCGCCTCCCGGTTCGGCAAGATCCCGCTGGGCGGGGACGCCGAGGAGCCCGAGTACAGCACCAGCTCATGGGTCTCCATGATGTTCGCGACCGGGATGGGTATCGGCCTGATTTTTTACGGAGTCGGTGAGCCGCTGTACTTCTACATGTCGCCTCCACCGGGCACTGTCGATCCGCAGACGGCGAAGGCCGCCAGCACCGCGATGGGAACCGCTTTGTTCCACTGGACCATCTACCCGTGGGCGATGTACGCCCTCGTGGGGCTCGGCATGGCTTACGGAACCTACCGCCTGGGACGGTCCCAGCTCTTCTCCGCGATGTTCACCTCCCTGTTCGGGCGCCAAGCCATCGATGGCATCGGAGGGCGCATCATCAACATCCTGGCGATTGTGGCCACCCTGTTCGGATCCGCCTGCTCCCTGGGTCTGGGGGCGCTGCAGATCGGTGGCGGGATGGAGTCGACCAACCTCGTCGACAAGTCGAGCTCCGGGATGCTGGTCGTGATCATCGCGGTCCTGACCGCCTGCTTCGTCGCCTCCGCCATCTCCGGCATCGAGAAGGGCATCCAGTGGCTGTCGAACATCAATATGGTGCTGGCCGTGCTCCTGGCGATCATCGTCTTCGTCGGTGGGCCCACACTGTTCATCCTCAATATCATTCCCTCGGCGATCGGTGACTTCATCGATGAGCTGCCCGCCATGGCCTCGCGCACCGCGGCGGTCGGAAACAAGGACATGTCCGACTGGCTGTCCTCCTGGACGATCTTCTACTGGGCCTGGTGGATCTCCTGGACCCCCTTCGTGGGCATGTTCATCGCCCGGATCTCGCGTGGCCGCACCATCCGTCAGTTTGTCAGCGGTGTCATGTTCGTCCCCTCGGTCGTCTCCCTCATCTGGTTCGCCATCTTCGGTGGTGGCGCCATCGGGCTCCAGGAACGCGCCGAGCAGGCCGGTAGGACGGCGGACGCCCTGGCCCACCTCAAGGGCGACGGCACCCCCGACCTGGATTTCGACACCATCCTGTTCGACCTGCTCAACGCCATGCCCGTGCACAGAGTGGTCCTCATCGTGCTCATGGTCCTGGCGGTCGTGCTGGTAGCGATCTTCTTCGTCACCGGTGCCGACTCCGCCTCCATCGTCATGGGGGGTCTGTCGGAAAGAGGGGCGATCGAGCCGAGCCGTTTCACGGTCGTCTTCTGGGGCGTGGCCACCGGCGCGGTGGCCTCGGCCATGCTGCTCGCCGGAGGTGATGATCCCGAGGAGGTGCTCACCGGCCTGCGCGACATCACGATCGTCTCGTCCCTGCCGTTCGTCATCGTCATGCTGCTGCTGTGCGTCTCGCTCTACAAGGATCTCAACAATGATCCGATGCTGCTGCGGCACTCGCTGGCCAACCAGGTCCTGATCGACTCGGTGACCACCGCGGTCACCACCGTCAGCGAGCGTCACGAGGTGGAGACCATCGAGCTGCACACCACGCTGTCCGCCGTCAGCGGCAGCGACATCGGCGACGACATCGATACGGCACCTGGCGACGATCAGGCGCGATAGCCGCCGTCGACGCCTGCCGGTGTCTGTCCGATCCTCCTGGGGTCCGGGGTCACTCCTCGGACCCCAGCTGCTCAACGACGGCGCAGAGCCGGCCGGTGGGGTGATCGACGACCACCACGTCGCCGTCGGAGAGATGGTGCCCGCGACGTGTCTCCGTGGACCCGTTGACCGTGACGTCGCCGGACTGGATGGCGATGCGTGCCTCTGCGCCGTCCTCCACCAGGCCGGCCAGCTTGAGGAACTGGCCGAGCTTGATGCTTCCAGACACTGAGACGGCCGAGTACCGGGATGCGTCTTGAGGTGTTGCGTACGTCATAGGTTGATCCTTGCAGAAAAGAGACAGAAAGCGCACATCGGTCCAGGTAGCACCTAGGACAAGTTTGTAAGGGCGCCATGGTTGAGAGAAGGGTCTCTCGGAAGTAAGCGGATATAACGGATGCTAAACGCGATTTATCACGGTAGGGTAACGGCGTTCTGATAACACTACGGAGACGGAGACACCATGAAGCGTCGAATCGTCGCCCAGATGGCGATACTCGCTCTATCGCTGTCGGCGCCTGTTTTGGCTGTGACTCATGCGCCAGAAGCGGCTGCTGCGGACGGCAACACCATCCATGTCTCAGCCGAGGGAGGGGCGGACTCGGGAGACGGAACCGCTGCCAAGCCCTTCCAGACCATCGGAGCCGCTCTCAAGGCAGCCGGCAACGGCGACACCATTGAGCTGGCTAACGGCACGTACCGCGAGGGTGAGCTCGCTGTGGACAAGGGCGTGACCATCAAGGCCGCCGAGGGCGCCAAGCCGGTACTCACTGGCGCCGAGGTCCCCACCAACTGGAGTGCAGGAGGTGACGGGAAGTGGTCCACCGGCCAGGACATGGTCCGCTTCTGCACGGTCTGCACCATCAATGCCGACCCCGCCAAGGAGGGGCTGGCCGCGCACCCCGAGCAGGTGTTCGTCGACGGCAAGCCCCTGACCCAGGTGCTCAGCCGTGAGGAGGTCACCGAGTCCACCTTCTTCGTCGATGACCCCGACCCGGTCACTCTCAAGAGCCCCAACAACAACCAGGCCGGTTACAACGTCAAGCCCCACCGGGGCACGTCCTACGTCGTCGGCGTCGACCCCAGCCAGCACCAGGTCGAGGTCGTCCAGCACTCCCGAGCCCTGTCCTTCAACACCGACAACATCGCCCTGTCCGGGCTGACGGTGGAGAAGTACTCCGCAGTCCAGCGCTGGGACTACCAGGACCCGGAGATCGGCACGATCTCCGGTGGCGGAACGGTTGTGGCCGCGCACGGCAGCCCCCGCATCGAGAACTCGACCTTCCGGTACTCCTCGACCGCCGGTGCGCTGCAGGTCATCGACTCCACCAACGCCGCGGTGACGAACAACCTGTTCGAGAACAACGGCTCCAACGCCTTCGGGATCAACGACTCCAGCGGTGCCAAGGTGGAGGGTAACCTGTGGAGGAACAACAACACCTCCGGCTTCATCACGAAGGACTGCGGCGCCTACTGCACTCTGGCCGACACCAAGATCACCCACTCGAAGAACATCCGCTTCGCCAACAACACCGTGGACTACTCGGCCACCGGCGTGGACATCTCAGACCCCACGGCCTACGACCAGAACCGCGGCGCGGGCATCTGGTTCGACGAGGGCGTGATGGACTCCGAGATCGTCGGTAACTACTTCGTCAACGTCCCGGTGGCCATCTTCAACGAGGTCTCCTCCAACAACCTCATTGCCTCCAACATCGTGGCCGGCGCCGGCGTGGGCATCCACATCTCCGGCTCCAACGACACCCGGGTGTGGAACAACACCGTCTCCCACGCGCTCACCAGCCTGTGGATCCAGGAGGACACCCGCTCTGACGGCTGCAACGCCCGCAATGCCCAGGGCGTGTGCACTCGGGTGCAGAAGTGGAGCGCCGAGCACGGAATGAGCTGGGACACCACCAACACCACCGTCATGAACAACATCTTCTCCTCCGAGCAGACCACCCCCAAGCCCGGGGACGAGTGGCGGTACTCGGCCATGGTCCAGGTCCTTGGCGGGGCCAACGATGATGGCTCCGGCGCGGTCTACGCCAACGAGATGGTCTCCACCATCGACTACGACGCCTACTACCGCCACGAGAACCCCGCGACCCTGTCGACCACGGTCCTGTGGAACTGGGGCGCCGACCGTTCGACCCAGTCGGTCAACGCCGAGAAGCTCGCCGACTTCACGGCCGACTCGAACGTGAAGGCCGCCGGCAAGGAGTCCAACGGACTGGACCTGCACGGCTCCCCGGAGAACAACCCGTTCTTCGTCAAGGAGTCCGCCAACCCGATGGACAAGACCTCCGACTTCCATCTCAAGGAGGGCAGTCCCGCCTCCGGCACCGGCCACGCGCTGCCGGAGGACATCGCCAAGACCCTCGGTGTGAGCGCCAACGTCGCCGTGGACCGTGGCGCGCTGGTCAACGTGGCCTGGGGCGGCGGCGCCACTCCCGGTGCCGGTGACAACGCCGGCGACAACGCTGGAAACGCCGGCAACAACAACGGGGGCAACGCCAACAACGGTGGAAACGCCGGCAACGCGGGCAACAACGGTGGAAACGGCGCCAGCCAGCCCTCCTCCAGCGCTGCGCCCCAGGACGGCAGCGGCTCCACCGGAGCCAGCACTGACGCCACCGGGGTGACGGGCAGCGGCTCCACCGGAGCCGGCACTGACGCCACCGGGGCGGCGGGCAGCGGCTCCGAGAGCACCAACCCCTCCAGCTCCAAGGCGGGTGCCGGCCAGAAGAACTCCAGTGTCGCCAAGCCCGGCACCGGTGCGGAGGCCGGCCAGGGACAGCAGGCTGCTGCAGCGGCGGCCGCCGGCGGAGGTCGGCTTCCGCTGACCGGCGCGAGCATGACCGCCATCGCGATGGCGGTTGCCGCCATCGCGGCGGGAGGCGGAATCACCCTGGTGCGTCGTCGCATGGCCGGCTGACCAGCGCCGACCTCGGGGCGCAGCGGCATGATCTTGTGAACGGGTCCGGACATCCCGGATCATCGCACTGTGCCACAGCCGCTTGCCATCGTCGTCGGTGACCGTTTTCCCGTGGGGGAAAGGATGTACCGGCTCACCCCGAGGCTGGCCCAGTCCACCAGCGCAGCACGCTCCGTCCTCATCGACGTCGCTCAGCACCGTGAAGTCATCACTTACGGAGAGCTCAGTGACGCGATCGGACGGAGCGTGCTGCCGCGTCATATGGGGCCCCTCCTCAGCATGATCGACCACGACTGCGCAGCTCGGGACGAGCCCGGCCTGGCGGCGCTCGTGGTCTCGGCGGCCACGGGCGAGGTAGGTACCAGTGATGACAGCTGGGCGGCGCCCCAGAGGCTCGCCTGCTGGGAGCGATGGGGCGGAGCTCCGCGCTAGTTCCGCGCTAGCCCCGCACCAGCCCTGTGCTTGCCCCGCGCGGGCACGGTGTGACAGAAGTCGGACCGAATGTTCTCATTATCTGGGACGTCGGTTGGGCGAGGGGACGGTCGTGGTTTGATACGCTCGACCATCCAGAGCGGCCGAGAGACCTGGTTCGATGACGCCGCAGCAACCCGGTGCGCGGGTGCTTCAGCCAGGATCGATGGAGACGACGTGCGAGACAACGAGCCCACCCCCTCAGGCGGGGGCCATGGCGGGCAGGCAGACAGCGCCGGTGCGGAAGCAACCCGGCCACTGCCAACCGTCAGTCTGGAGCTCTTCCCCCCGCGCCCGGGCAAGGCAGCCTCGGCCACCTGGGGGCGCATCGACAAGCTCCTGGCCACCGGCCCCGACTTCGTGTCAGTGACCTACCGGCCCACCTTCGTCACCGATCCAGCGCCGGAAGCCCACCAGGAGGAGCGCGGCACGGGTCGCATAGGGGCGGTGCGGCCACAGCGGGATGAGACCCCACGAGTACGAGTGGTCCAGGAGGAGACCAACCCCTCCGAGGGGGTGCTCGCTCACGTGCTCGAGTCCAGCACCATCCCCCTCATGGCCCACCTGACCTGCATCGGATACTGCAAGCAGGAGGCCGTCGACATCGTCACCCGTTTCCTGCGCATGGGGGTGCGACGCTTCCTGGCCCTGCGCGGCGACCCTCCTGCCGGTACTCGGGCCGACGACGTCGCCGGGGAGCTGCGCCACGCCGACGACCTCGTTCGGGTCATCCGGGAGGTCGAGGCCGACTTCTTCGGCGACGGCAAGCGCCACGTCACCATCGCGGTCGCCGCCTACCCGGCCACGAACGACCACATCAAGGCCATCGAGGTGCTGGCCGCCAAGCAGGCGGCCGGGGCTGATCTGGCCATCACCCAGGTCTTCTACGACCCGGCCGACTACGTGGCCCTGACCAATGCCGCCTCCTACGCGGGCGTGACCATCCCCATCCTGCCCGGGGTCATTCCGCTGACCGACCTGCGCCGGCTCACCCGCCTCGAGGCGCTCACCGGGGTCCGGGTGCCGGAGAGCCTGCACTCCTCGTTGGGCTCGGCCAGCGGTGCGACCCTCGTGGAACGAGGCATCGGCGCCACGCTGGACCTGGCCACGGCGCTGCTGCGCGCCGGGGCGCCCGGACTGCACCTGTACACCTTCAACCGGACCCGTCCGGCCCTCGATGTCATCAGCCACCTGCGTCTGGGCGGCATCCTGGCCGGAGCCGCCCCCGACCGCGAGGTGCGCGACGCTGTGGACCGCGGCTACCTCCAGGCGACGCCCGGCCGCGGTCCGTCCTTCCTGCGCTGCGGCTCCCCGGCGCAGCAGCCCTGTCCCATCACTCCGTCCAGCCCCACACCACCATCATCAAGGAGAACGCATGAGCGCAACCCCTGAGCCGGCCACCACCGCCTCACCGGCGGAGATCGCCCTGACCGAGTCGCAGGTCCCCGCGGTCGGTCTGCCGGGCGCCACTATCCTGGGCTACCCCCGTATCGGTAGGGACCGCGAGCTCAAGCGCGCCGTCGAGTCCTTCTGGAAGGGCAACCTGGACGTCGACGAGCTCCGTCACGCCGCCTCGGAGCTGCGTGCGGCGACCCGCACGCGCCTGGCCGACCTGGGCCTGACCCAGTCCTCCTCGGTTCCCGCGGACTTCACCCTTTACGACCAGGTCCTCCAGGTCACGGCCACCCTGGGTGCCGCCCCGGCCCGCTTCCGTGACCTGCTGGACGCCGACGGCGCCCTCGACGTGGAGGGCTACTTCACGCTGGCTCGCGGCGAGGGCGCGCGCCCCGCCCTGGAGATGACCAAGTGGCTCGACTCCAACTACCACTACCTGGTCCCCGAGATCGACGCCTCCACCCCCATCGGCTACGTGGACGCCGCCATCGCCGACCAGGTCCGTGAGGCCAAGGAGACCGGGGTGGAGGTCCGCCCCGTCGTCGTGGGACCGGTGAGCTACCTGCTCATGGCCAAGCCCTCCGACGAGGCGGCCGAGGGCTTCCACCCCCTGGACCGGCTCGGAGACGTCCTGCACGCCTACGGCCACCTGCTCATGGACCTGCACAAGGCCGGCGCCACCTGGGTCCAGCTCGACGAACCGGCTCTGGTCTCCGACTCCTGGAACATCGATCGCGGGCGCATCCTCGACGCCGTGCGCGACGCCTACACCTGGCTGGGCGCCATCGTGGAGCGCCCCCAGATCCTCGTGGCCGGCACCTACGGCTCCCTGGGCGACGCCCTGCCCGTGCTCGGGCAGGCCCCGATCGAGGCCGTGGGCCTCGACCTCGTGGCCGGCTCCCTGCCCGAGGCCGGTGACCTGGCCGCTCTCGAGGGCAAGGCCGTCGTCGCCGGCGTCGTCTCGGGACGCAACATCTGGCGCACCGACTTGGACAAGGCAATGAGCACGCTCGAGCGGTTGCGCGAGAGCCTGCCCGAGGGCACCCCCATCACTGTGGCGACCTCCACCTCCCTGCAGCACGTGCCCCACGACGTCGAGCGCGAGACCGCCATCGACCCGCAGATCCGCTCCTGGCTCGCCTTCGCCGACCAGAAGGTCGGCGAGGTCATCACCCTGGCCAGGGGGCTCGCCCAGGGCCGCGAGGCCATCGCCGCAGAACTCGCCCAGGACGCCGACCTGCGCCATCAGCGCGCCGCCCACCCCGGGGTGCACCGCGACGAGGTGCGCGCCGCCGTCGATGCCATCACGGAGGGCGACCGCACTCGCGCCCCCTATGCCGAGCGCAAGACCGCCCAGGACGAGCGCCTCGGCCTGCCTGAGCTGCCCACCACCACCATCGGCTCCTTCCCGCAGACCGCCGAGATCCGCAAGGCCCGCGCCGCCTGGCGCAGGGGAGAGATCGACGAGGCCGCCTACGACGCCGCCATGCGCACCGAGATCGCCAGCGTCGTCGCCCTCCAGGAGCGCCTCGGCCTGGACGTGCTGGTGCACGGCGAGGCCGAGCGCAACGACATGGTCCAGTACTTCGCCGAGCTTCTCGACGGCTTCGTGACCACCGAGCACGGCTGGGTCCAGTCCTACGGATCGCGCTGCACCCGCCCCTCCATCCTGTGGGGCGACGTCGCCCGCCCCGAGCCCATGACGGTGACCTGGTCGGCCTACGCCCAGTCACTGACCGACAAGCCCCTCAAGGGCATGCTCACCGGTCCGGTGACGATCATGGCCTGGTCCTTCGTGCGCGACGACATCCCGCGAGCCCAGGTCGCCGACCAGCTGGGCCTGGCCCTGCGCGAGGAGGTCGCAGACCTCGAGGCCGCCGGCATCGGTGTCATCCAGGTCGACGAGCCCGCCATCCGCGAGACACTGCCGCTGCGTCGAGCCGACCGCCCCGCCTACCTGGAATGGTCCGTCGGTTCCTTCCGCCTGGCCACCGGAGGGGCGGCCCCCGCCACCCAGGTCCACACCCACCTGTGCTACTCCGAGTTCGACGTCGTCATCGACGCGGTGGACCACCTCGACGCCGACGTCACCTCCATTGAGGCATCCCGCTCACGCATGGACATCCTGCCCGCCGTGGCCGAGCACGGCTTCGAGCGCCAGCTCGGCCCGGGCGTGTGGGACATCCACTCCCCGCGCGTGCCCAGCCAGGCCGAGTGCACCGACCTGCTCCAGCGGGCCGTGGACGCCCTGGGCGCCGAGAAGGTGTGGGTCAACCCCGACTGCGGCCTCAAGACCCGCGCCTACGCCGAGACCGAGGCCAGCCTGGCCAGTCTCGTGGGTGCCGCCCGCGCCGTGCGCGAGACCCTGTGAGCGCCTGGCGCGAGATCGCCCGACAACGCAGCAGCATCACCGCGCTGCGGTCATACCGTCGACCTGATCGGCGGACCGACGTGTGAGGCGGCCTGGGAGAGGACATCTCTCCCAGGCCGCTGCGCGTACGGCCGGTAGGCTTGCACGCATGCTCACCCGCACTGATCTGCGCAGCTCCCGACTCGGCCCCCGCGAGCTGGCACAGGCGCTTCCCCGGGCCGTACTCGACGTGACCGCCGCTCAGGCGGCAGTGCTCCCCCTGATCGAGGACGTCCGCTCCCGCGGCGCCGCCGCCCTGCGCGACGCCGCCGAGCGCTTCGACGGCGTACGCCCCGGTCACCTGCGCGTACCCGCCCAGGCCATCGACCAGGCCCTGAGCGACCTGGACCCGGCGGTGCGCGAGGCCCTCGAGCTGTCCATCGCCCACAACCGCGCCGGGCACGCCGCCCAGGTGCCCACCGAGCGCACCACTGAGGTGGTTCCCGGGGGCGCCGTCACCCAGCGCTGGATCCCGGTCAGGCGTGTCGGGCTCTACGTCCCCGGGGGACTGGCCGTCTACCCCTCCAGCGTGGTCATGAACGCGGTGGCCGCTCAGGTCGCCGGCGTCGAGCAGATCGCCCTGGCCAGTCCGCCTCAGGCCGAGTTCGGCGGCCTGCCCCACCCCACGATCCTGGCGGCCTGCGCCCTGCTGGGCCTGACCGAGGTCTACGCCGTGGGAGGCGCCCAGGCCATCGCGATGCTCGCCTACGGGGCCCACTCCCAGGATGACACCGACCGCGCCGACGCCGGGGGAGAGGCCCTGTGCCAGCCAGTTGATGTCATCACCGGCCCGGGCAACGTCTACGTGGTCGCCGCCAAGCGCGCGGTCATGGGGGCTGTGGGTATCGACGCCGAGGCCGGTCCCACCGAGATCGCCGTCCTGGCCGACGCCGGCGCCGACCCCGAGTACGTGGCCGCCGACCTGCTCTCCCAGGCCGAGCACGATCCCAACGCGGGCAGCGTCCTCATCACCGACTCCCCGGAGCTGGCCGACGCCGTCGATGCCGCGCTCGAGCGCAGGCTCAGCGCGACCCGGCACCGTGAGCGAGCCTCCAGCGCCCTGAACGGCCCGCAGTCGGGGACCGTCCTGGTGCGCGACCTCACCCAGGGCATCGAGGTCGCCAACGCCTACGCCGCCGAGCACCTGGAGATCCACACCGCCGACGCCCCGGGCGTCGCCCGTCGTATCCACAATGCCGGCGCCGTCTTCGTGGGCCCCTACAGCCCGGTGCCCCTGGGGGACTACCTGGCCGGTTCCAATCACGTCCTGCCCACTGGTGGCACCGCCCGCTTCGCCGCCGGACTCAGTGTCATGGCCTTCCTCAAACCGGTCCAGCTCATCGAGTACGACGCTCAGGCCCTGAAGGCCATGACACCTGCGCTGGAGGTCCTGGCCACGTGCGAGGACCTGCCCGCCCACGGTGAGGCCGCCCGCGCCCGACAGGGGTGAAAAATCCATCCACGGAGGTCGCTGAGATCAATCTGTGATCTTCTGTGACCTTCTTGCCAGTCCGTCAAGGAGGAGGCGCCGGTTCCGAGGCGCCTCCTCCTTGAGGTTTCAATCGTTGCTATTCCGCCATTCAAGGTTCTTGTGAGGCTTCCTCCAATAACCTGTTGATCGGATAGTTGATCGACACAGTGTTGCGAGGCGTTATTCTATTGTTATATTTGGTTCCGGCGCACGGTGTGCCGTGCCCGACGGGCTGAGTTCCCACATCCCGTCACCCCCGGGCACGCCGCACCGAGGCGTTGGCGCCGGCTGGCTCTGCCCGCTGCACCCGGCGATGCCGGTCGGTGTCGGCCCTACCCCTTGGATCCCAGATGGATGGCCTCATGCACTACTCCCCATTCGCCGCCGGGACCGGATTGTTCGTCGTGTGGTACGTCGCTCCGGCAGGCTCCCCTCCCGCTCTCATCGCCCGCTTCCTCATCGATTGCGCCGGGCTGGTCTTCGTCGCCATCCTGACCTTCTTCCTGCTGACCAACTTCTATGGCGCGGCGCGCGGCCTGCTTCCGCGCTCGCGGCGAACCGTGGGGAGTCATGCCCACCGACGCGGCGGCATGATGAGCCTGCGAGCCTGATGAGTACCCAGGCCCCGTTGACACGCATGGACCTCGGTCCCTCGAGCCCCCTGGGCATCCTCGACCGCATCGGTTGGTGGGGAGCCCTGGCAATGATCGCTGTCGCCCTCGTCTACACGCTCTTCATGCTGCTGGCCTCCCGAGGGGCTCCCAGGCACGGCGGACCCTCCTACCCGGACGCCCCTCTTCTCATCGTCATCCTCATGCCGTGCCTCAACGAGGCCGAGGTGATCGGTGCCAGCGTCAGGCGCCTGACCTCGATCCCCGACCCGGGACTGCGCATCATGGTGATCGACGACGGCTCCGACGACGACACCGCGCAGGTGGCTGCCCAGGCCGGGGACGAGCGCGTCGAGGTAGTTCGCCGTCGTCCCCCGCACGCCCGCCTGGGAAAGGGGGAGGCCCTCAACGACGCGCTGTCGATCGTGAGGTCCCGGTGCACCTCGGTGTCCTCCTCCAGGGTCGTCGTCGGGGTCATGGACGCCGACGGCCGGCTCGATCCCCACGCCATCGGCGAGGTCCGCAAGGCCTTCGCCCCCCAGGAGGTCGGCGCCGTCCAGATGGGCGTGCGCATCAACAACCGCTTCGGCTCCCTGCTCGCCCGCATGCAGGACATGGAGTTCGTCATCTTCACCGAGGTCTTCCAACGGGGAAGGCGCCGAGTGCGCAGCGTCGGCATGGGCGGCAACGCCCAGTTCGTCCGCCTCAGCGCGCTCGACGCCCTGGGCCCCAGGCCCTGGACCCGGTCCCTGACCGAGGACTTCGACCTGGGGATCCGGCTCAATGCCACCAGCTGGACCAACGAGTTCTGGCCCACCGCCTCCGTCCACCAGCAGGGCGTGACCAACATGCGCCGTCTCATGCGTCAACGCACCCGCTGGTTTCAGGGAAACCTCCAGGCGCTGCACCTTCTGCGCTCCGTCGCCCGGGAGCAGAGGGGCCTGGGACGAGCCGACACGCTCTGGCAGATCCTCACGCCCTACCTGCTTCTGACCGGGTCCCTGCTGACACTGTCCTTCCTCATCACGATGGTGACCGCCGGCGTGGCCGCGGTCCTGAGGTGGGAGCAGTCGTGGGCCTGGCTCGTGGGCGCCTACGTCATCGCCTTCGGGCCGGCGCTCGTCTATGCCTGGATCTACTGGCGCATCGAGCGCAACCAGGGCCTGAACCTGCTCAAGGCCGTGGGCTACTCCCACCTGTTCGTCCTCTACGGGCTTCTCCCCAGCATCTACGGCTGGCGAGCCGTCGCCAGGGAGCTGACCGGACGAACCGGGTGGGCCAAGACCGCCCGCGAGGCGGAGCCCGCGCAGGCCACCTACCCGACAACGCACCCGGCAACCTGACCGACGAGGAGATGAGATGACAGCCACCCCCGGCACTCAGCACGCAGGAGTTCTTGACGGTCCCCGTCGCAACAGGATCCTGCGCCGCTCACTACTGGCCGGCTGCGTCCTGGCACTGATCCTAGGAGTCACCGTGTACTGCCACGCCAGAGAGACCGACGCCCAGGCCTGCTCCCAGTGGGAGATCATCTTCGACGGCTACGGCGAGGCCTCCTGCACCGACGGCCTGCTGCGTCTGAAGCCGACGTCGGCCAACTCCCAGGACAAGACCCATGCCGGACTGGCCAAGTCCACCACCGTCGAGGTCGAGGCCGGAGGCGTCCAGACCATCCACACCACGATGACCACCGTCAGGCAGCTCCGCGAGGACGGCAGTCCCAACGCCTGGGAGGTCGCCTGGCTTCTGTGGAACTACTCCGACAACAACCACTTCTACGCCCTGGCCCTCAAGCCCAATGGCTGGGAGGTCTCCAAGCAGGACACCGCCTACGACGGCGCCCAGCGCTTCCTGTCCTCCGGCAACTCGCCCGCCTACCCGCCCGGAACGAGTCACGACGTCACCGTGACTATTGACACGACCAACCCCGCATCGATCACCTTCGTCATCACCGTCGACGGACAGGAGCTCGGCACGGTGACCGACACCGAGTCCCCTTATCGGTCCGGTGCCGTGGCGGCCTACTGCGAGGACTCCGACGTCACCTTCACCCCCATCACCGAGGACCAGTGACCGCCTCGCAGCGGCCGGCTGCGCCAGATCCCGAATCCATCGCCCTCAGGATCTGCAGAGATTCCTACACCTGAGCAGGAGAACCCATGACAACAGCCCCCACACAGCCGAGCCAGTCCCTGCAGGTCATGCTCGTCTACGGCACCCGCCCGGAGGCCATCAAGCTCGCCCCCCTGGTGGCGGCGATGCGTGACGACGAGCGCTTCAACCCCGTCGTCATCGTCACCGGACAGCACCGCGAGATGCTCGACCAGGTCCACGAGTTCTTCGGCATCGTCCCCGACGACGACCTCGACATCCATGCCCCGGGACAGACCCTCACCCAGATCACCAACCGCTCTTTGCGCGGGGTGGGTCGGGCGATCGAGGCTCACCGGCCCGACGCCGTCGTGGTCCAGGGCGACACCACCTCCGCCTTCGCCGCCGCGCTCGCGGCCTTCTACCACGAGGTCCCGGTCCTGCACGTCGAGGCCGGCCTGCGCACCGGAGACATCTCCTCACCGTTCCCCGAGGAGGCCAACCGGCGCCTCATCAGCCAGGTGACCACGCTGCACCTGTGCCCCACCGCCACCAGCCGGGACAACCTGCTGGGTGAGCGCACAGACCCGCAGCGCGTGCGCGTCACCGGCAACACGGTGATCGACGCCCTCCTGGTCGCCGTCGACCGCCGGGTCCCTCCACCGGACGAGAACCTGGCAGCAGCGCTGGAGGACGGCTCCCGACGGGTCGTGCTCGTGACCGCCCACCGCCGCGAGTCCTGGGGGGAGCCGATGCGGGCGATCGGACGCGCCGTCGCCCGCCTGGCCGAGCAGCACCCCGAGGTGCTCTTCGTGCTGCCGGTCCACCGCAACCCCAAGGTCCGCGAGGCCCTCCTGCCGCAGATCGAGGGCCACGGCAACGTCATCTGGTGCGACCCGCTTGAGTACGGCGCCTTCTGCGCACTCATCGACCGCTCCGACGTCGTCCTGACTGACTCCGGAGGCGTCCAGGAGGAGGCCCCGGCACTGTCCAAGCCGGTCCTGGTCATGCGGGACAACACCGAGCGTCCCGAGGCCGTCGCCTTCGGGGTGGCCGAGCTGGTCGGAACCGATGAGGACCGCATCGTCGAGAGGGTCTCCGCCCTGCTGACCGATGAGGCGGCGTACACGGCCATGGCTCAGGCCGCCAACCCCTACGGCGACGGACACGCCTGCAAACGCATTCTGGCCGCCACCGCCGCCCTGTTCGGGCGCGGTGTTCCCCTTCCCGAGTTCGAGCCCGTTCCCACCTCATCCAAGGAGGACTCATGATCGTCCCAATCATCCCGTCCGCCCGACGCCGCCGCTGCGCGCTGGCCGCCATCGCGTTGTGCCTGGGCACCTCCATAGCATCCGTCGGTCCTGCTCAGGCCGCTCCCGCCGCCGGCGGGCAGGCCCCGATCGCGGCGGTGGCCGCCGCGGCCCAGGGCAAGGGTGCCAATGGAGCCAACGACGCCGACCCGGCCAAGAAGGCCCTGCCGGCTCCGCCCGAGCCCGCCGCCGCGGCCAAGAAGGAGCTGCCCCTCAAGGGAGACAAGCAGGCCGACGTGGACCTGAACAAGGCCGCTCCCGCGGCGGGGCAGGTCCAGCTGCGCGACCTGACCCAGAACGCCCCGGAGGTGCCGGCCAGCGCCGTCAGCTTCTCCAACCAGGATGCGGGACCGGCCTCGACACTGGTCCTGTTCGACACGACCGGCGACTACGCCAAGCTGGGGGAGTACTACGCCCTGAGCATGGGCACTCTGGCCAGCCACTCGGGAGCCGTGACGACCCTTCCCGTCAAGGACTACGTGGCCGGCCTGGCCGGACGCTTCTCGAACGTGGTCTACGTCGGCTCCACCTACGACGAGCCCCTTCCCCGGGCCTTCATCGACGACACCCTCACCGGCAACATCCCGGTGATGTGGTCCGGCTTCAACATCTGGCAGCTGACCAAGTCCGACGCCGACCGCGCCGCCTTCACCCAGCGCTACGGCTGGGATCCCGCCACTTCCTACATCGACTCCACCGACCGGGTCACCAAGATCAGCTACAACGGAGCCTCCCTGAAGCGCAACGAGCTCAACACCGGTGGGATCGTCGCCCCGCACATCACCCGTGAGCAGGACGTCAAGGTCCTGGGGCGGGCGGAGTGCTCCAAGCCCGACGGCGCCGCCACCGCCTGCGCCTCCGTGGCCCAGTCCGGGACCAGTTCCTTCCCCTGGGCCGTCAGCTCCTCGGGCCTGACCTTCATCGGCGAGATCCCGCTGACCTATCTCGGGGAGCAGGACCGCTACATCGCCGCCGCGGACATCCTCCTGGATGTCCTCCAGCCCAGCGCCCAGCAGTACCGGCAGGCCGCCGTGCGCCTGGAGGACATCACACCGGACAGCGACCCCGAGGAGCTCCAGGCGATTGTCAACTACCTCCACAGCGAGAACGTGCCCTTCCAGATGGCGGTTGTGCCGATCTACACCGACCCCAAGGGCACCGAGAACAACGGCGCCCCCAAGGAGATCACCCTCGAGGACTCCCCGGAGCTGGTAGCCGTCCTGCAGGACGCCGTGGGCAAGGGCGGAACGATCATCCAGCACGGCACCACCCACCAGTTCGGCACCCTGGACAACCCCTACAACGCCGTCTCCGCGGACGACTTCGAGTTCATCCGCTCATGGTGCTCGGCCACGAACGACACGAAGGCGCCGGCCATTGACTGCCAGGACAACTCCTTCGTCCAGATCGGCGGCGCGCTGCCGGGCACCTCCAGGCAGTGGGCCTCCGCGCGCGTCGATCAGGGCCGACAGATCTTCGGCAAGGTCGGACTGCCCACACCGGAGATCTTCGAGACTCCGCACTACTCGGCCACCCGTGAGTCCTACGAGGGCATTGGTGAGCGCTACCAGGTGCGCTATGAGCGTGAGCTGCTCTACGCCGGGACGATCACCAGTACCCAGGCCGGTCCTCACGACTACTACGGCCAGTTCTTCCCCTACGCGGTCAACGACCCCTACGGGACCCACGTGCTGCCGGAGAACCTGGGCAACTACGAGCCCAACGAGATCAACCAGCACCCGCCGCGCCTGGCCCAGGAGGTCGTGGACGCCGCCAAGCTCAACCTCGTGAACACCCACGCCACCGCCAGCTTCTTCTTCCACCCCTACTACCCGCTGCCCGAGTTGAAGAAGATCGTCGCCGGGATTAAGGCCGAGGGGTACACCTTCGTCCCGGCCTCAGCGCTAAAGTGACGATGGCGGTGACCGCGACACCGAACCGCAAAGGCTCCACCCTGTGGAACCGTCCGGTCAGAAGGGTTCTCAAGAGACAGGAATAACGTCCCATGACTCTTGAGACGAACCGCAGAAGGGCGCTGGCGCTCCTGGGCGCCGGGGTTCTGGGAACGTCAGTGTCCTCCTGTGGTCACGGGCGCGTGGGCACCCCACCAGCCACGGGCGACGGGGCAACAACCACCCACCTGAGCCTCCACCTCACCGATGCCGAGGGCAACGCGCTCAGCCTCGAGGCGCTGCGACGCATCCAGTCCAACGGCAAGGGCGAGGTCGGCTACGACGACGCCCTGCTGGACGCCACGACCCTCGAGGCCATCGCCATCGGGCCGCTCTACCAGGACGAGGACGGCGCCATCGGCATCGACGTACCCACGGGGCGCGCCTGCACCCTGACGATGTCGTGGCCCACCAGTCACGGCTACTCGGCTCTGATGGCGGACCTGCCGGCCTCCGGTGAGCACGACCTCCTGGAGGTGGCGGCCAGGACCCTCCACAACCGCCAGGCCGAGCGCTACCAGCAGGCCGCCGCGCAGGGCATCAAGGGCGCCGACGAAGCGGCGACGCTGCGGGCCTCCGCCCAGCAGTTCTTGGACGCCTGCACCACGGCTCAGTCCTGGGCGGACCGGGGCCGCCTGGCGAACTCGGCCCTGGAGTCGGCCTCCGGGGCCCAGATTGCCTTGGACCGGGCGCTGGTGGCTCAGGCCCCGCAGGACGCCATCATCGGGGTGACGTTCACCCGCGTACCCACCACCGCGGAGATCACCGCCGCCCTGGCCCCGGGCGGACCGGGAGGCGGCAAGCGGAAGGTCTCGGCCCGCCTGGTGATCGGCGATCCCCACGATGCCCAGGAGATGGCCGGCTGGCGCACCGCGGTGGACTCGCTCCACGCACAGGGAGGCCTGGCCCTGGCCCAGATCTGCGACTCTCTTGACATGGCCGCCCTGGACGACACGGCCTGGGACACGCGGGTCGACACCCTCATCAGGGCGCTTCCCGATGTCGACACCTGGGAGATCGGCAACGAGATCGGCGGGGACTGGCTGGGTGCAGGAGCGGTGGCCAAGGCCCAGCGCGCAGCCAAGGCCGTGCGTGAGCGCACCAGCGCCACGACGGTCCTGACCCTCTACTACCAGCTCGGGCAGGCCGACCCCGCGTTCTCCCTGTTCAGCTACGTCACCAAGGAGGTCACGCGGCCGATCAAGGACCTGGTCGACGTCGTCGGACTGTCCGTCTACCCCCAGCTCCACCCGCTGGGTACAGCCGCCGACCGGGTGCTGTCCACCCTGGACGCCGCCTTCCTGACCTCGCGGATCGCCGTCACCGAGCTGGGCTACGGTGGCCAGGACCTGAACAGCGGCCCATGGTGGTTCGGATCGGCCTCCGACCCGGTCGTGGCCCGCACCGCCGTCGCCGAGCATGTCACCGGTGCGGCGCTGGGGCGGGCCGATGCCTGGGGAGCGCCCTTCTGGTGGTACTACCTCGAGGACCAGATCGGAACCCCCGGCGGTCAGGTGGCTCCGGCGCTGGCAGCCGCCTCCAACGGGTTCTGATGCGACGAGGCCGGATGAGGGGCCGTGGGTACTCGCCCGTCCCTACCGCTGGGCCAGCACGAAGGGATGGACCGACGCCGCGCCCGCCCGGCGCAGCAGGGACGCCGCCACAGTGAGCGTCCAGCCGGAATCGCTCCAGTCATCCACCAGGACCACCGCGGCGCCGCGCAGAGCCTCGAGCGCCTGCGTCTGCCACGCCTCGAGCGTCAGGCTGCGAGCCACCTCCGCCAGGCGGAACGCCGACCCCACGTCGTGGCGTGGCAGCTCCATGCTGGTGAGCCCCACGATCCCCAGCGGCCTGGCCCCGAGCCGGTTCGCCACGGCGCGACCCAGCTGGCGGACCAGACGGGGCCGAGCACGGGAGTCCACGATGACGACGGCGATGCGCCGCTCCGGGGCGCCGGCGCCTTCGGCGGCTCCGGAGCCGGGTTCAGAGCCGGCCTGGGAGTCGGTGTCGGACCGCCTGCCGTCTCGGATGGTCTCTCCGAGCCGGTCCACCACCTCCAGCACCAGCGCTCTCAAGGAGTCGGGAACCTCACCGTCCTGACCGGAGGCCACCAGCTCCCGCAGCGCGCCAGCGGCGCCCAGCCCGTCCAGACGACCCACGGCCAACCCGGTCCCCGCCTGCTCGTCGGCACCGATACGACCCTTGTACCGTCCCAGTCCCAGACGATCCATCCCGGTGGGCCACTGACGGCGCGGCCGCAACTCGACCCCGGCGCGGCTGAGCGCATGGTGAGCGGCACCGACCTGCTCCACACCGGGAGCCTCGGGCAGGACCAGGCCTCCGCACAGGTCGCAGGCCCCGCAGCGCCATCCCTGCCGAAGGTGCGGATCGTCGAGGCAGGATCTCAGGAACGCCATCCGACAGGGCGGGGGCGCCCCCGAGGAGTCGGGCACTTGCCCGAGCCGCTCATAGGAAACCATCGCCTCCTGCTCCCTCCGACGGGCGGCATCCACTCGTGCATAGCGCTCGGCGTCGTAGGACCAGGGCTCGCCGGTGGACTCCCAGCCGCCACGAACCCGGCGGACGGCGCCGTCGACGTCAAGGACCTTGAGCATGGACTCCAACCGGTTGCGCCGCAACGACGTGACCGTCTCCAGCGCCGCCGTCGACATCGGTCCGGCTCCCGCGGCCCGTTGCTCCTCCAGCCCCTCCAGGACCGCACGGACCTCCGCCTCGGGAGGGAAGCCCTGCGATCCGAACCACTCCCAGATGGCGCGGTCCTCAGCACCCGGGAGCAGAACCACCTCGGCCCGGTCCACGCCTCGACCGGCACGCCCCACCTGCTGGTAGTAGCTCACGGGTGAGGACGGTGCGCCCACGTGCACCACGAAGGCCAGGTCCGGCTTGTCGAAGCCCATCCCCAGGGCCGAGGTGGCCACCAGCGCCCTGACCCGGTTGGCCTTGAGATCCTCCTCCAGACTCTCCCGCTCGGCGGCGTCCGTCCGCCCCGTGTAGGCGGCCACCTCCACGCCGGTCCCGAGCAGGTACTCGGCGACCTCCAGCGCCGCCGAGACGGTCAGGCAGTAGACGATGCCGCTGCCGGGGGCGCTCCTGAGGTAAGCGGTCAGCCAGGCCAGGCGGGTGGCGGCGTCCGGCAGGGCCTTGACCCCCAGGTGAAGGGAGCTGCGTTCCAGGGGACCGCGCAGGACCAGGACTCCCAGGTCGCCGCTCCCGGCCGGGTGAGCCCCGAGCTGCTCGGCGACGTCGGCACTCACCCGGGCATTGGCGGTCGCCGTCGTCGCCAGGACCGGGGTGTGCGTCGGCAGTCCGGACAAGAGGGTGCGAATGCGCCGGTAGTCCGGGCGGAAGTCGTGCCCCCAGTCCGAGATGCAGTGGGCCTCATCGACGACGACCAGTCCGGCGCTGTCGGCCAGGTGCGGCAGGACCTCGTCCCGGAAGGTCGGGTTGTTGAGCCGTTCGGGAGACACCAGAAGGACATCCACCTCACCGGCGCGCACCTGGGCCTCGATCTCATCCCACTGGGTGACATTGGCCGAGTTCATGGTGACGGCCCGGATCCCGGCGCGCTCGGCGGCGGCGATCTGGTCCCGCATCAAGGCCAGAAGCGGTGAGATGATGACGCTCGCACCGGTGTTGCCGAGCCTGTCACCCGCATCGGGGGAGGGCTGCGGGGCACCCGGCTGCCAGCCGCCCCAACCCTCACGCAGCAGCACAGTCGCCACGAAGTACACGGCTGACTTGCCCCATCCCGTGCGCTGGACCACCAGGGCCCGGCGACGGTCCACGACGAGAGCCTTGATCGCCTGCCACTGGTCCTCGCGCAGACGCGCATCGCTCCGGCCCACGAGCTCGCGCAGGACGGCCTCGGCACGCTCACGAACGGGGGAACCGAGATGCTCGGAGTGCTCAGTGCCTGTGATCGCCATGGGCCCACGGTAACGCGGGTGATCCAAGCGGTCAGGCCTTGGTTACCCTTGGCCCATGGACCTCCTCATCATCGCCGTCCTGGGCATTTTGGCCATCGCGGCGGCCTCCCAGCTCAGTGACCGTATCGGTGTCGCTCCGGCGCTGATCCTTCTGGTGGGCGGCACTGTGGTCGGTTTCCTGCCCTTCATCCCGGCGGTCGAGCTGGATCCCCAGGTGGTCCTCGAAGGCATCCTGCCCCCGCTGCTGTACTCGACGGCGGTGAGCATCTCCACCATCAACTTCCGTCGAGAGCTCGTCCCGGTGGCGGTGCTGGCCATCCTGCTGGTGGCCCTGTCCGCTGCGGTCATCGGTGCGGTGCTCACCCTCCTGGTGCCTGGGCTCTCCCTGGCATGGGCGATCGCCATGGGGGCGATCCTCAGCCCCACCGACGCCGTGGCCATCTCCATCGCCCGCCGGCTGGGAGTCTCACAGCGCATCATCACCGTCCTGGAGGGAGAGGGGCTGCTCAACGACGCCACCGCCCTGGTGATCCTGTCTTCGGCCGTCTCGGCGGCCACCTCGGGCAAGGCCAGCGTCGGAGGCGTGCTGGGCGGTTTCGCCCTGGCGGTTCTCGTCGCCCTGGGTGTGGGGTGGCTCGTCGGCGAGGTGAGCCTGCGGATCCGCTCCCACGTCACCGACCCCACCGTGGACACGGTCCTGTCCTTCACCGTTCCCTTCCTCGCGGCGATCCCGGCCGAGCACATGCACGGGTCGGGCCTGGTGGCCGCCGTCGTCGCCGGGCTCATCACCGGTCACCGCGGCCCCCGGATGCTGCCTCCGGCCCACCGGGTGGCCTCACGCACCAACTGGCACACCGCGGAGCTCACCCTGGAGGGACTCATCTTCCTGGTGATGGGGCTGGAGTTCTTCGGCGTCGTGGAGAGGGTGGACAACTCGGACCTCGGGGTTCGACGAGCGGTGGCAGTCGCCGTCATCGCCGGGCTTGTCACCGTTGTCATCCGGGCTCTCGTCGTTGCGCCGATGCTCAAGCTCCTCAGCCACCGAACCGCCAGGTGGGCCGTCCACTGGGAGGAGAACGAGGAGGCCATCCACCAGTTCCAGAACCGCTGCTCGGCCATCGTACGCGGTGAGGCCGAGATGCCCCAGGTCCCCTGGGATCGACGCCGCCTCTCCCGGGTCCAGCGCAAGCTCCGGCGCGAGCCCAGTCACGAGAGCATTGCGCGGCGCGCCCGCAGGCTCTCCAGTCGGGTCCGACGCCGAGGCGCTGACCTGGACTACTTCGCGGCCAAACCTCTGCGCTCCCGTGAGGGGGCCGTCATCGTCTGGGCGGGCATGCGCGGCGCCGTCACCCTGGCAGCGGCCCAGACACTGCCGACCACGGCGCCTCACCGCCCCTTCCTCCTCATGGTGGCCATGCTCGTGGCCGCCGGCTCGCTGACGATCCAGGGCCTGACACTTCCGGCGCTGGTGCGTGTCGTCAGGCCCGCGATGGCCGGTCCCGCCGACGACGAGGAGAAGACAGCCGTCGTCTCGCTGCTGGTCAACGCCGCCCGGGACGCCGTGACCGAGGACCAGGAGCTTCCCAGCCGCAGCGTCCACGACGTCGTCAGTACCGCACCCGGGGACCCTCCCACCTCCGGAGCGACGGCGGAGATGGATAAGTCCCCGAGCCCCGCTCAGAGCGGTGATAACCTCAGTCCTACGCCAGAACAGCACATCCTGCTTCGACGCGAGAGGAGCGATGTCCTTCTCTCCCCGGCCGCTGTGGCCCGGGCCTGGACCGACCCCACCTGGCGGCACGACGAGCTCGCCCCGGTGCGAGAACACGCCCTGGACATGATCCGGGCTCAGCGCGAGGCCCTCCTGGACGCGGGCGACGAGGGCCTGTACTCGGCCGACTCCCTGGAGCACGCCCTGGACCGCCTCGACTTCCAGGAGATCATGCTGACCAGCGAACCGCACTGATGATCTGAGCGGTTCCCGCCTTCCAGTGGTGTCCCGTCTGGTGACGGATCCCGACCATGCCTGGAGACGGGGCCGTAGACTCCGACCCGTGAGCGCGAACCTGCCCCTGAGACCTGACCTGGAGGGCGAGGCGCCCTACGGCGCCCCGGAGATCGACGTCCCCGTGCGGCTGAACGTCAACGAGAATCCCTACCCGCCCTCGACGGCCGTCGTCGAGTCGATCGCCGCTGCCGTGGCCCAGGCCGCCCAGGGCCTCAACCGCTACCCGGAGCGCGACTTCCCACGGCTGCGGGCAGCGCTCGCGGACTACCTCGAGGCGGAGTCCGCAGTGTGCCTGCCCCCTGAGCAGATCTGGGCGGCCAACGGCTCCAACGAGGTCATGCTCCATGTCCTGCAGGCCTTCGGCGGTCCCGGACGCACCTGCCTGACCTTCACACCCACGTACTCGATGTACCCCGAGTATGCTCGCAACACCCTGACCGACTACGTCGCACGCCCGCGCCGTGACGACTTCACGCTCGACATCGAGGCCGCGGCCGCGGAGATCGAGGACCTGCGGCCGGCCGTCGTCATCCTGGCCAGCCCCAACAACCCCACCGGAGCAGCCCTGCCGCTGGAGGACGTCAGCCGGATCCTTGAGGCGGCCCGAGGCCACGGCCCCCTGCTCGGAGCCGAGATCGGCTCATCGGCCCGGGCCAGCGACTGCGTCGTCGTCATCGACGAGGCCTACGCCGAGTTTCGCCGTCCCGGCGTGCCCAGTGCCCTGGAGCTGTTGGGTGAGGACAACCCGCACCTGGCCGTCACCCGCACCATGTCCAAGGCCTTCGGGGCCGCCGGCCTGCGGCTGGGCTACCTGGCCGCCCACCGCGCCCTGGTCGACGCCCTGCGCGTCGTGCGCCTGCCCTACCACCTGTCCACGGTCACCCAGGCCGCCGCTCTGGCGGCCCTGTCCCACCGCGACGAGCTCATGGCTCAGGTCGCCTCCCTACGCGACGAGCGCGACGCCCTGGTGACCTGGCTGCGCGACCAGGGACTGACCGCGCACGAGTCGGACGCCAACTTCGTCCTGTTCGGCCCGTTCCCGGACCGCGACGCCGTCTGGCAGGGTCTGCTTGACGCCGGGGTCCTCATCCGGGTCGTCGGCCCCGAGGGGTTCCTGCGGGCCAGCATCGGCACACCCGAGGAGATGGGCCGACTGCGCGGCGCCCTGGCCGCAGCCACCGGGAGATGAGGCCGGCGCCTGGCGCGGACGGCGCTCCGGGCCGGTAGGGTTGCTACCGGTTGGGATACCTGAGAACCAGTACCGCTGAAAAGCACGAACACACGATGCTGAGGAAGCACACATGAGCCGCACCGCGCGTATCGAGCGAACCACGAGCGAGTCCAGCGTCGTCGTCGAGATCAACCTCGACGGCACCGGCCAGACCGACATCTCCACCACCGTCCCCTTCTACGACCACATGCTCACCGCCCTGGGGCGCCACTCACTCATCGACCTGACGGTGCGCGCCACGGGCGACACCGACATCGATGTGCACCACACGGTGGAGGACACCGCCATCTGCATCGGACAGGCCCTGTGCGTGGCACTGGGGGACAAGCGCGGTATCCGCCGCTTCGGCGAGGCCAGCGTCCCCCTGGACGAGGCCCTGGCCCACGTCGTCGTCGACATCTCCGGGCGCCCTTACCTGGTGCATGAGGGCGAGTCGGAGGCCTTCGTCCACCACCTCATCGGCGGGCACTTCACCGGCTCAATGGTGCGCCACGTCCTGGAGGCCGTCGCCTACCACGCCGGCATCTGCCTGCATGTGCGCGTCCTGTCCGGACGCGACCCCCACCACATCGCCGAGGCCGAGTTCAAGGCCCTGGCTCGTGCCCTGCGCGCCGCCGTGGAGGACGACCCCCGCGTCGAGACCATCCCGTCCACGAAGGGAAGCCTGTGATGGACCACAACCACCAGCCCGGCGAGAACGGCGACGACAGCCAGGACCACCAGCGCGACCTGGATGCCGAGTTCGCCGCCCTCATGGACGACGTCGATATCCCTGATGACCTCTCGGCAGTCGACAGCCTCGAGGCGCCGGAAGGCCCTCATCACGGGCGGGCCTCAGCGGATGCGGCGGATTCCTCGACCGTCCCGGTCACCGGACAGGACGAGACGACGCCCGCGGTGATCGACCCCGACGACGTCCCCCACAACACCTACCACCCCCTCAACGGCGGGGAAGAGCCCTCAGACGAAGCCGTCCGGCTCACTGACTCCCAGGAGGCGGAGATCGCGGCCGCGGCAGACTCGCTGAGCTCCTTCAGCCCCGGCGAGTCCGAGGAGCAGGCACCCAAGGCGGTCAAGGTCGCCGTTGTCATGACGCCACTGAACCGGGCCGACGCTCTGGCAGGGATGTGCTCGCTCATGGACCTGGACTGCACCGTGGTGCCCTCCTCCAGCGGTGCCTTCGCGGTCAAGCAGTTCGTCTCGGCCCACGCGGACTGGGATGTCGCCGAGCTCCTCGGAGGATCCGACTCCGAGCCCGCAGAGGCCGCCGAGCTGGCCGCTCAGCTCTCCCGCCTATCGCGAGCCGGCGCGATCCTCATGACCGCCGACCTGGCGACCGACGTCGGCATCGAGTCCGGACTGTCCGGGACGATCACCGCCCGTCACTTCACCAACGGGCAGCCCGGGGAGGAGGCATCGGCGGGACTCCTCCTGGCCTCCATGGACCAGGTCGTCGAGGACGTGCTCCTGGGTGCCATTGACGCCGACGACGTCCCTGGCGCCATGAGGTCCTCCGAGATCAAGGCGCCCCGGGCGATGCGCTGGTTCGGGAGGGGACTGCGCCGCCCCCCGCAGTGATGTCGCTCACGTCTCACGTCACGGTGTGACGCCACGATGACGTCACCGTTCGCGCCCGGCCCCGCAGCGTGGGCGGCCCCGGCCTCTAGCTGGCGTACGAGCTGGTGCGCTGCCCGCCCTTGAGGTCCGAGGCGATGCAGGAGAAGCCCCGCTCCCCGGCGCTCCAGCCGGCCTCGCCGGGGCCCAGCACCGATGTGCTCGGGTTCGCCGCCCCGTACTGCTGCGCCGCCTGCGAGGTGCAGGTCGCCTGTACGTTGGGGTCGGAGGCCAAGTCGTCATCGCTGGAGCCAGAAGTGCTCTCCGCCAGGGTCCCCACCTGGTAGACCTCCCAGGAGTGGGGCTCACTGCAGTCCACCTTCCTGGCGGTGGTCTGCCCTGACACGGAGGTGGTGCCGGCCAGGCAGGTTCCCACCGGGTGCGGTGGGGTGGAGGCGACGTCCTGACCCGACGGTGAGGACTGGGCCGACGTTCCGGTGGATGAGCCCGCTCTGGCCGTGGTGAGGGCGGGAGCCAGCCATGCCCCTGCTATCCAGCCTGCGCCCAGCCCGATGACGAGGCCGACGATCGCGCCCACAGCCCCGGCACGCAGACTGATCTGGCGACGCTCGCGGGTAGTGAGTCTGAGAGACTGGCCGGCGCCCACCTGTACCGATCCGCTCGGTGAGGCGTTCAGCGAATCGGGTGACGACATCGGCATCGGCGACTGGTCGTAGCGCTCCAGGTAGCCGGAGACCGCCGACGGCGCGGACTGCGCCGAGCGGGCTGAATCGGCCGATGATCCGGACAGTGCGCTGGAGGCGCCGGACAGGTACCCACTGGGCGGGCCGTCTGGGCTGCCCGGGCTCGCCGACCCGGCCGACCGGGCTGAGACGCCGCGGTTGGACAGCGGCACCAGACCTGCCTCGACCAGCTGCAAGGAGGTCACCGGGCCGCCGATGGCCAGGTTGCCGGTCCCCAGCTGCTCACGAACCTGTTCCAGGGCGCCGGTGAGCTCGGCGCCGTTGCGGTAGCGGTCCCGTGGTTCTGGAGCCATGGCCTTGCTCAGCAGCGGCAGCAGGATCTCGGGAACGTTCGGGTCGCTGAGGTTCAAGGGCTCGTCGAGGGAACGGACGATCGCCGGCAGGCTGCGCTGCACGCCGTCGGGACCGCGTCTGGGGCCGCGACCCGTCAGAAGAGCGAAGAGCACCGCACCCATGGACCACACGTCGCCCTCCGGACCGGGACTGGCCAGCATGAAGGCCTCTGGCGCAGCGAAGTCGGGGGTGAGGCACTCCAGGGTGACCGTGGGGTCCTGTCCCGCACGTTGGACGGAGGCGATGCCGAAGTCAGACAGGCGCGGCGAGCCGTAGGAGTCCAGAAGGATGTTGGCGGGTTTGACGTCCCGGTGCATGACACCGGCCGCGTGGGCCGCTCCCAGTGCCGAGGCCGCCGCCTCCGCCAGCGCCACGGCGTCCGAGGCGGGGGTCGGGCCGCGTGAGACGAGGTCGTACAGGCTGCCTCCTGCGCACAGCTCCATGACCAGGTAGGGACGCTGGTCGAGCAGCTTGCCGGTGTCGACCAGGGACACCACGTGGGGGTGCCCCGAGATCCGGGAGGCCGCCTGTACCTCGCGCATGAATCGCCGCTCATTGCGCGGATCATCCAGAGGACGGGAGTCGACCTTGACGGCGACCGGACGTTCCAGGGAGTCCTGCACGCCGGCATAGACCGTGGCGAAGCCCCCACGTCCCAGGACCGAGGTGATCCGGACCCCGGGGATGGAGAACGGTGCCGCACTGTGCGCGCCAGCGGACCCGCGCGGCCCTGAGCCCGCCGAAACCGGCGGCTGACTGGCGGAGTGCGGTACTGAGGGCGACGGTGGGTGCGGCTCGCCGGAAGAGGACTGCATGCTCACAGGTGAATCCTCGCCCATGTTGGAGGTTTGCGAAAGAAAACCGGGCGCTTGTGTCAGGACCGGCCCTCAGGAATGGCACCGCTGATCGGCGTGTCGGGGCCGGCTCGAAGGGCCCACGGCCTGCTGGAACTGTCGCACAAACGTTGTCAGTCTCGGATCCTTGCATGTCAGCGGTTGTTTCATAGTGTGGAGAACGCCCCGGACCGATCTACTGGGACGGTAGGGTATGTCACATGCAAGCGCCCTGCGTCACCGTCCTGTCCTACGGATCCGGCAACGTCCGTTCGGCTGTGCGTGCCCTGGAACGCGTGGGTGCGCAGGTGACACTGACCCACGACCCCGGGAGGGTGGCCGAGGCCGACGGCCTGGTCGTCCCCGGCGTGGGGGCCTTCGGTGCGGTGATGGACCAGCTGCGGGCGGTCGATGCGCCCCGTCTCATCGAGCAGCGCCTCGCCGGAGGCCGGCCGGTCCTGGGAATCTGCGTGGGCATGCAGGTCATGTTCGACCGCTCCGAGGAGCACGGGTCCGCCGAGGAGGGGCTGGGACAGTGGCCCGGCACCGTCAGGAGGCTGCAGGCCGACATCGTCCCGCACATGGGGTGGAGCCAGGTCCGTCCTCCGCGGGACTCCGTGCTGTTCGACGGCGTCGCCGAGGAGCGCTTCTACTTCGTCCACTCCTACGCGGCGACCGAGGACCCGGCCGAGCTGCTCGGTCCCGGTCCGACCCGGCTGCCCCGGGCCACCTGGGCGACCCACGGGCAGGACTTCATCGCCGCCGTGGAGAACGGCGCCCTGTGCGCCACCCAGTTCCATCCTGAGAAGTCCGGTGACGCGGGGGCGCAGCTCCTGCGCAACTGGTTGACGACCCTCTGAGCCCGCCCGAATCCACCCGAGCCAACCACAGACCACCCCAGGAGAACCGTATGCTCACCCTGCTTCCCGCCGTCGACGTCGCTGACGGCAAGGCTGTCCGCCTCCTCAAGGGGGAGGTCGGCTCCGAGACGGACTACGGCAGCCCCGTCGACGCCGCCCGCGACTGGGTGCGGGCCGGGGCCGAGTGGATCCACCTGGTGGACCTCGATGCCGCCTTCGGACGTGGCTCCAACTCCGAGCTGCTCTCGCGCATCGTCGGTGAGGTCGGCATCAAGGTGGAGCTCTCCGGGGGTATTCGCGACGACGCCTCGCTGGCCCGGGCACTGGCGGCAGGCGCCGCCCGGGTCAACCTGGGCACGGCCGCCCTGGAGGACCCCGAGTGGACCGAACGGGTGATCGCCGAGCACGGCGACAGGATCGCCGTCGGCCTCGACGTACGCGGCACCACCCTGGCGGCCCGTGGTTGGACCAAGGAGGGCGGAGACCTGTGGGAGACCCTTGAACGGCTCAACGCCGCCGGGTGCGCGCGCTACGTCGTCACCGATGTCACCCGCGACGGCACCCTGAGCGGCCCCAACACCACGCTGCTCACCGAGGTCTGCCAGCGCACCGCGGCGCCGGTGGTCGCCTCGGGCGGTATCGCCCACCTCGACGACCTGACCGCCCTGCGACGCCTGACCCCGCTGGGGCTGGAGGGGGCCATCGTCGGCAAGGCGCTCTACAACGGCAACTTCACCCTCCAGGAGGCGCTGGCCGTGGCCGGAGATGAGGAGGTGCGTCAACCGTCGAAGGTGCACGTCTGACTGAATGCCTGACCGCGCCCAACCGCGCCGTGCGATCTACCGGTGTCCGGGACGCTTCGGTCGCTGCCAGTGCTTGATGACGCCACGCAGCGCGGTGGCGAAGACAACGCCAGTGGCCGCCAGGTAGGGGCCGTAGTGCTGCCGGGTGATCGGCCCGAGCGGCTTGCCCAGCGCCTTGACGACGGCAGTGGAAACCGCCATACGAGCGGCCCGCTCCCCGGCCGCGTGGATGACGACCGCGGGCAGAGGCAGGTCACGGCTTCCGGACTCGGCGGCGAAGAGCTTCACCGGGATCCCGGTGAGCGCCTGCTTCCAGTACCCCGACGGGCCCCGGCTCAGGTAACGGGAGGTGGCAGTCCTCATCGCCGGCGTGGTCCACGGTGCAGGCGGGCGGTGCCCGGCCCGGGCGAGCAGGTGGGTGATCGCCACCCCGGTGACTGACCCCGCCACGACCAGCGCCGCGCGGCGCCACATCCGCTCAGGATGGGTCAGTCCCAGCCACACCTGGCTCATCTCCGCCATGATTGGGAAGGAGACAGCCTCGGCCATGCCCCAGACGAACATGACGGCGTCTCCTCGGCGGCCTTCCATCCCGGTGCGCAGCACGGTGAAGACGTCTGAGACCGGCTCTGGTCTGCGGGGGCGCTGGAGCATCTCCACGATCTGCGCACGAGCCTGCTCGCTGACGCCCTCGACGTCGTCGCTGGGGGCGATCGGTTCCCCTACGCGGACCTCGACGGGGGAGTAGTGGGGCAGGCCCCCCTTCTTAGGCATCATCTCGCGGGTCCCCACCAGCGCGACTGGAAGCACGGGAATGCCGAAGTCACGCGCGAGCCGGGCGGCTCCCGAGTGAAAACGGCTCATCTCGCCATCCGTGGAACGGGTGCCCTCGGGGAAGATGAGAACGCTCATGGACTCTGCCACCCGGTTGGCCAGTGTTCCCCGCAGCTCCTCGTAGGCGCCTTCGCCGTCACGTCGCACCGGGTAGGCGCCCAGCAGGCCCCTGGCCACCATGCGACGCGAGCGACGGGTGAACCAGTAGTCCTGAGCGGCGACCGTGACCACCCGCATCAGGGTGGGGGAGGCGCTCATCATGGCGATCGTGTCCGCATGGGAGCCGTGGTTGGCGACGACGACGTAGGGGCCGTCTGCCTCGAACTCGCCCTCAACCCGCACGCCCCCGAACGGGGCGATGATGACGGACCAGAAGCGCTGACGCAGCACCGCCCGCCAGGTGACCTTCTGTGGTACTTGCACGATTGATCGCAGTCGGTGTCCGGCTGAGGCGATCTCGGTGGGACCTGGCACTGAGGGCGTCTGAGGAGGCATGTCAGCTGTCTTTCTGTGGAGGTGCGGGCGATGGAAGGAGAGGGACAGGGGTCGTCGGAGCGGGACGTGGAGGTGGGGCAGGTGGCGGGTACAGCGGGAGCAGCGGAGGAGACGTGGTGCGCTCACCCGAGGACAGCGGCCAGGGGCAGGACCAGGAGCAGGGAGTCGATGCGGTCCAGGAGCCCTCCGAACCCGGGCAGCCAGGCACCGGCGTCCTTGACGCCTGCGGTGCGCTTGACAAGGGACTCCAGAAGATCGCCCAGGACCCCGCCCAGACCGACGGCGATCACCAGGCCAGGCGTGATGTGACCCAGCAGGGTAAGAATGAGCGCCGCTCCGACGACAGCTCCCACCAGCCCACCGAGTGTCTTGTTCGGCGACAAGGGGGACAACGGGCGGCGCGCCCACGCCATCGGGCGCAGGAAGGTGCCGCCGGCCCACGCGGCCACGTCGGCTGCCGCAGCCGCGAAGGCGATGAGGAAGGCGTCGTGCCACAGGACTACGAGGTGCGCCAAGGACCAGGGGATCCAGATCGAGGAGAAGCCGGCCACCGTCGCCCGCCTCAGACCGTGTTCGACGTCGCCGGCCAGGACCGCGGGCACGGCGCACACGAGCACCATGAGCGGGGCGAGCGCCATGAGGCCCGGGCGCAGCCAGGCGGCCAGCGGATAGGCCACCGCCAGTAACGCCAGCATCGTGGTCTCCATCCTGGGCAGCCGAGTGAGTCGGGAGAGCTCACGAACCGCCTGGAGCCCGAGGGCGGTGGCGAGCAGTGCCGTCGTCCCCCGTCCGACCCAGATCGGAATGCCGACCGCCGGGATGATGATGGCCCAGGTGGTCCAGCGGCGGCGCAGCTCCGCCTTGCGGGACAGGGCCACACCGATGCCGGCCAGGAGCAGGATGGTGACAGCCGTGGCCGCGAGGAACACGGCTCGACCGGTGAGGACCCACCCCACCCCGGGAACGGTCACGGTCCACGAGCGGCTGCCGCCCACGAGCCAGTCGATCACTCCGCCGGTCGCCTCATGACCTGCCCAGGCGCTGATCCCGGTGCTCATGACCGGGCTCCCGGGACGGCTTCGTCCTCAGGGGCGCTGCGGCCGATGCGGTTGATGTCCTGCGGCGGCGGTGGGGCCATGGCGTCGGCCATGGCCGGACCGGTGCGTCCGGCGAGCGCCTTGGCGGTGCGCGTCAGCCGGAGACAGGCCGTCAGCACGGAGCCCACGATGATGACCCAGGCGACGATCGCCAGGTACTGGGGCAGGGCTGCCGCCACGACCGCCGCCAGGCACCGTTCGGTCTTGCCGAACGGCCCGCCGTTGAGCCTGGTGGCGCCCGCACCTGCAGCGGCCAGGGAGATGAAGGTCGGCAGCGTCGCCGCTGCCAGGGCGATGAGGGTGAGGTGAACCGTGGTGGAGGAGGAGCCCGTACGCAGGGCGAGCCCCACCAGGCCGGCCATGATGAGGAGGTCGGATACCCGGTCCCCGATCTCGTTGAGGACGAATCCGAAGGGCCGCGACACGCCGCGGGCTCGGGCCACGGCTCCGTCCAGGTTCGCTCCGCCGAGCCTGGCTGCCAGCAGGATGAAGGCCAGTGGCCACCACCCCATGACCAGGGCCCCGCACCCCAGCGCCGCAGCGATGACGCCGACGGCGGTCCACACGTCGGGGGAGACGCCACGACGCACCGAGGTCTGGATGATGAATCCCAGGCGGCGGGTGTACCAGTACTTCAACGAGTAGAGCGACAGCACCGCTACAGGCTATCTTCGAAGACGCATGATTGGTTCGGAATGCCCCGGGTAGTAATACCCCTGCGCCCGGACGCGCTACCGTGAGCGCTATGAGCAGGTCTGCTGATAACCAGGTGTCGAACCCCCGGCTCGAGGATGCGCGAGGTCTCGGCCCCGAGGCGCCCCAGGTGGCCGCAGCCATGGCTGCCCGGGCCAAGCTGGAGCGTCTTCTCGCCGCCCCCTCACCCTTTGCCGGCGACGACGGGGCGATCCGCCCGGAGGTCGGTGCAGCACTGGAGGCCACCGACCTACCCCGCCACGAGTACATCGACCGGTTGTGGGGGGCCCTTGTGAACGGACGGCTGATCGTTCCTGTTGCCGCTCACGCCCTGCCCGGCCACCTGGAGAGGAGTGAGCCGCGGTCCATGAGCCTGTCGCGCGGTGGCGCACCGGAGGTTCCGGCTCACGAGGTGCACACCGCCGACGCCTGCCAGGACGCGGCGACTCTGGCGGTGAGCCTGCCCGACGGGCACATCGCCCTGCCGGTGTTCACCAGCGCCGAGGCCATGGGCCGGTGGCGCGCTGACGTGCGCCCCGTGCCGGTCTCGCCTGAGCGGGCGGCACAGGTGGCCTGCCTGTCCACCGACCAGCTGTGGGTGCTGGACCCGGGCAGTCGGGACCTGCGCCTGCCTCGGCCCGCCGTCGTGGCTGTGGCCGGGGGAGAGGAGTGGGTACCGTCGTGGCGCAACGAGCCGGTTCAGGCCGAGGTGCGCGCCCAGCTCGAGGAGGTCGACGGCGTCACCGGTGTGGCCTTCGGACCCGGCGAGGGCGCCGAGCTGCGGGTCTTCATCCGCATCGATGCCGCAAACGGTCGCTCCGGCGTGGCCCGGAGCCTGGAGGGCTGCCAGCACGTCATGGTCAACCCGGCCTGGGGTGACCTCATCGACACCGTGGAGCTGTGCCCGCTACCGGCCTGATCCGGTTCTGCTCGCAGCCTTCGCGGGCAGGACCGCAACGATGTCAGGAGCGCCCCAGAATCGTCGCGCTCCACCGAATGACCTGGCCGTAGTGGTCCTCCAGGGGACCGGCCACCTGGTCGAAGCGGGCGACGACCTCGCGCAGGGCCTGCGCATCCTGCTTTCGTCCATCGTCCTGCGCGATCCGGGCGGCCGCCTCGGCGATCGCGCGGACCTGGGCGAGGTCCCGCGTTGAGACCATCACCCGGCCGGGACCTGGGTCCCTCGTGGTGCTCCAGTCCGTACCCGCCTGTCGGGAGGAGGAGTCGCCGTCGGCCTCGCCGTGCGGGTCCGAGGCCCTCACACTGTTCCATTCCATGGGTTCGGAGCGTAAGGCATCTCATTTGACCAGACCACCAAGGAAAACGTGTGTTGAAATAGTGCTGATGACCCCGATGCCGACCACTGCTTCTCAACATCGGCCGGACCCCGCGAAAACGCCCGAGAACCGGCCGGAGACCGCCGACGACGTGGCGAACACCACCATGGTGCGGGAAGCTGCGGCCGAAGGTGTCCACGGCCTCGAGACGAGTCATGAGCCCCTGGTGAGCTGCCACGATCTCAGCGTGGGGTACGGCGGTGAGCCGGTCTGCGCCCCGGCGACCTTCGATCTGATCGCAGGTCAGGTCCTGGCGCTGGTCGGGGTCAACGGGGCCGGCAAGTCGACGATCCTGCGCACTTGCTGCGGGCTGTTGCAGCCGCTGAAGGGACAGGTCAGGGTGCTCGGGCACGTTCCGGACCCGCGCTCGGGCATGCAGCGCGCCGTGCTCGCCACCGACCTGGGGCAGGAGTCCTTCTTCCCCACGCTGACCGTCGCCGAGCACCTGCAGCTGGTGTGCTTCGGTCACGGCGTCGTCGATGCTGATGAGGCTGTCGCCGAGCTGCTGGAGGACCTGGATCTGACCCGGCTCGCGGGGCACCTGCCCGAGGAGCTCTCCTCGGGCCAGCGGCGCCGGCTGGCGCTGGCATCGGTCCTGGTCCGCCCGCGCAGAGTCCTGGTCCTCGACGAGCCTGAGCAGCGCCTGGACCGGGTGACCCGGCTGCTCCTGGCGGATCGCCTCGTCGAGGAGCGCGAGTCCGGTGGGGGAGTGCTCATGGTCTCTCACGACCCCGAGATCGTGGAGGAGGCAGCCACCCACGTGCTCCTCGTCGGTCGCGACACCCGGATGCTGAGTGTGGACGAGGGGGTCCGCGCCATCGAGGAGGGTCTCCAGTGACGCTCCGGGGCTCCTCGGGGACGCAGGCCGCCTCGACCGAGCCGGAGACGGAGCCCTTTCCCGACGGCGCCGACCTGAGGAGGTGGACCGCCAGGCGCACTCGACGGCATCGTCGCGGCGTGTGGGCGCTCGTCGGAGACATCTACTCCGGGCTCCTGACGACAGCCGTCGTCGGGATGATCCTGGCCCCCTACCTGCGTCGGTTGGTCATCACTCGTTCCTCCGCGCCGAGCGAGGGCACCGGTCTGCCGGGACCGCTCGATCTGGACCCGGGCTGGCTGCTGCTGGCCCTCATGCTGCTGCTCCTCGCGCTCGGCCTCGGGCCGCTCCACCGACTCGGACCGCTCTTCCTGCGCCCCCATGAGGCGGCCTGGTGGCTGCCGATGCCCGGGGACCGAGGCGGCCTCCTGGTGCCGGTGGCCCGAACCGAGTACTTCATCGCGGCCGCCATCGGGGCCATGACGGGCGTGCTGCCGGCGCTCCTGGCCGGCGGTGGGTGGGTGTCCTCAGCCGTGTGGCCGGCCCTGTTCGCGGCGGTGCTCTGCCTGGTGCTCTCCGGGCTCATCACGGCGCAGATCAAGAGCGCCGGCGTATCCCGCCTACGGGGGACGCTGATTCTGACCGGGGCAGCCATCTGCGTGACCGGCGCCGTCCTCCCTTTCCCACGCTCTGCGCTCGCGCATGCCGCGGTCACGGCCCTGGCCGGGGTACTGGGCACTGTCAGCGTGCTGCGGTGGAGACGGGTACGGCTCAGTCTGGGACAGCTGCATGACGCCGCGCTTCTCGACGTTGTCGCCCGATCCTTCGGCGCCCATGTCTCCCTGCTCTCCCTCGACACCAGGGCCATGGGGCGCCTG
The DNA here is from genome assembly GCF_900323545.1 of Actinomyces sp. Marseille-P3109. Classification (NCBI taxonomy): domain Bacteria; kingdom Bacillati; phylum Actinomycetota; class Actinomycetes; order Actinomycetales; family Actinomycetaceae; genus Actinomyces; species Actinomyces sp. Marseille-P3109. The sequence continues at coordinate 1,310,715 of NZ_OOHN01000008.1, read as the reverse complement.
CTCTCGCCGCCACCCTCCCGACCCGGCTGCCCCGCCCCGCTTCGATGGGCCCGGTTCGCCAGCCGGATGCCCCGGCCTGTCAGGGTCGTGGTGTGCGTGGCTCAGGCGGACTGGATGCTGCTGCGTCGTCAGCCCCGGCGCCTGCTTCAGCTGGGGGCCGGCCTGGCCGTCGCGGTTCTGCCCTTCCTGTCCGAGTCCGTGAGCGGTCCGCTGCGCGCGTTCACCTACCTGACCGGCGGCTGGATCGCGACCCTGGCCGTTGCCGAGCCCGCCCGACAGGCCTGGTTCGACGGTGTTCCCGACGCCTCCTGGCCGGCGCCGCCCTCGACGGTCCGGACGGGGCACCTGCTTGTGCCGGCAGTCCTCATGGGCGCGTGGTCCGTGCTGAGCCTGGTGCCCGCCATGGTGGCCCTCGGTACCGCGGCGGCGTGGAAGGATCTCGGGATCGTGGCCGCCCTGGCTCTTGTGAGCGGCTGGGCCTGGGCCGGGGTGGCGCTGCGCTCCGGTTACCGGACGATGCCCGACTTCGACGCCGGACTCGTCACCTCGCCCATGGGGTCCCTGCCCCCGGGGCTGGTGCAGATGCTCACGGCGGGTCCTGACGCGGCGCTCGTCGGGGCGTCGGCGACGGCACTCGTCGCCTGCTCCATTATCGTGCCGACGACGACGGTGCTCTGGATCGAGGCCGCTGCCACCGCCGTCGTCGTCCTGTGGGGGATCCGGACCAATCGATGGGCCTCCTGACGCCCCGATCCGCCTCATACGTGGGAGGACTCACGTCGGTAGTGTGGGAAGCGCCTGGGAATCGCACCGACGTACTGGTAGCATTCCACACTGACCAACCGGGGTTCGCCCCGGTGCGCAAGCGGAGCGATCCCACCTAGGTTCCTTTACGGGAATCGGGTTCATGCAAGGGCACTGGGCCCTTCACGGTTACCTCTCGGCCACGGCCGAGCGGCATCCGTGCTCGATTCGAGGCCTCCGACCTGCGTGGCAGGGACGGGGGCCTCTCCTCGTTCCGCAACCATCCGTGACTCAGAGTGAGGAACCGACATCAGCGAGCCCCGTATCAACGAACGGATCCGCGTTCCCGAAGTGCGTCTCGTCGGCCCCAGCGGCGAGCAGGTCGGTGTCGTCCGCGTGGAGGACGCCCTGCGTCTGGCTGAGGAGGCCGATCTCGACCTTGTCGAGGTGGCCCCCGACGCTCGCCCTCCGGTGTGCAAGCTCATGGACTACGGCAAGTTCAAGTACGAGTCGGCCATGAAGGCGCGCGACGCGCGACGCAACCAGGCAAACACCCAGCTCAAGGAGATCCAGTTCCGCCCCAAGATCGATGAGCACGACTACGCCACCAAGCGCGGTCACGTCGAGCGATTCCTCAAGGGCGGGGACAAGGTCAAGTGCATCGTCCGCTTCCGTGGCCGTGAGCAGTCCCGGCCCGAGCTCGGGATCAGGCTTCTCCAGGGCCTGGCCGAGGAGATGGCCGAGCTGGGCACCATTGAGTCCCACCCCCGCCAGGACGGCCGCAACATGGTCATGGTCCTGGCCCCGGTCCGCAAGAAGGCCGAGGTCAAGTCCGATCAGCGCCGTCGCCGCGAGGAGGCCCGTGCCGCCCGTCGTGCCGAGAAGCACGCGGGCCGGGCACCCAAGGGCGCCAAGGCTTCAAGCGAGGAGCCTGTCGGCGAGAACGCCTGAGAGCGCCCACCGGTGCTCCCGACACTCACCTGACACCCAACGACCCACCCCCTCGCCACCGTGAGCGGGGTCCGCAGTCCCGGCGACTAACCGTCCGCCAGGGACCGAGAAGAGGAAATTACTCATGCCGAAGAACAAGACGCACTCCGGTGCCAAGAAGCGCTTCCGGGTCACCGGCAGCGGCAAGCTCATGCGCGAGCAGGCCAACAAGCGCCACCTGCTGGAGGTCAAGTCCTCCCGCCGCAAGCGCAAGCTGTCCCAGGACCAGCCGGTCGCCCCGGCCGACGTCCGCCAGGTCAAGAAGCTGCTCGGTCGCTGACCGCCCAACCCACCAAGGAGTCTCACCATGGCACGTGTGAAGCGGGCTGTTAACGCCCAGAAGAAGCGTCGTTCCGTTCTCGAGAAGGCCTCGGGCTACCGCGGTCAGCGCTCGCGCCTCTACCGCAAGGCCAAGGAGCAGGTCACTCACTCCGGCGTCTACGCGTTCCGCGACCGTCGCGCCCGCAAGGGCGACTTCCGTCGCCTGTGGATCCAGCGCATCAACGCCGCCGCCCGCGCCGAGGGCCTGACCTACAACCGCTTCATCCAGGGGCTTGGCCTGGCCGGCGTGGAGATCGACCGCCGCATGCTCGCGGAGCTGGCCGTCAATGAGCCCGAGGGCTTCAAGGCCCTCGTGGAGGTCGCCCGCAAGGCCCTCCCCGAGGACGTCAACGCCCCCAAGGCCTGACATGCGCCAGCGAGGCGGAATCTCGCTTCGCGGCTGATGCATGATCGTCGAATCCTCGCCACTGACCTCTGAACAGGTCTGTGGTGAGGATTCGACGTTCTCACCCGTCACTCACGTAGGCTGCTCGCATGAGTCCTCACTCCTTGCCAGACGCTGACGAGATCCTCGACGACGTTGCCGAGAGGTCTGCTGCTCGCGGGCCGCGGCGCCGCACCGTCAGTGAGGGGCCGGCCGCCGGCCACGAGGTGCTGACCAACCTGGGCTCGGCCCGCGTCTCACGCGTGGCCGGCCTGTCCCGCCGCAACGTCAGGAACAAGCACCGCCGCTTCCTCGTCGAAGGCCCCCAGGGCGTACGCGAGGCGGTCCGCCACGCCTCCGACCGTGTCCTTGACGTCTACCTCACCGAATCCGCCGTCGAGCGCCATACTGATATCTGGGAGGAGACGGTCGCTGCGGAGCTCTACGTCCACGTCACCAGTGAGCAGGTCATGGACGCCATGAGCGCCGACGCCCAGGGCGTCCTCGCCGTCGTCGCCACTGAGGAGGCCACCGGCTCCGAGGCGCTGGCAGCGGCGCTGGAGGGGGCCAGGCTCGTTGCTGTTCTCACTCAGGCCCAGGACCCCGGAAACGCCGGCACCATCATCCGAGCCGCCGACGCCGCTGGAGCCGACGCTGTCGTCCTCGTGCGGGGCAGCGTGGACCCCACCGCCCCGAAGGTCGTGCGCTCCACGGCCGGAAGCCTCTTCCACCTGCCCGTCGTCACCGGGGTGGCCCTCGACGACGCCGTCGCCGCTCTCCACGAGGCCGGACTCACCGTGCTGGCGGCCGACGGACGCGGGGACTTCGACCTCTTCGATGCCGAGTCTCTCCTGGAGGCACCCAGCGCCTGGCTGCTCGGCAACGAGGCCCACGGACTTCCCTCCGAGGCGCTGAGCCGCGCCGACGCCGTCGTCTCCATCCCGATCTACGGCAAGGCGGAGTCTCTCAACGTCGCGGCCGCGGCGGCCGTGTGCCTCTACGCCAGCGCCCGAGCGCAGGCCTGAGGCACGGTGCTCCGGCGCGTACCGGCCTTCAGAGCAGCTTGCAGATCGCCTCGGCCGCTTGGCCCGGACCGTCCAGCCCCTTCATGAGATCGGCCATGCGCCGGGCGCGCGAGCGCATGACGTCGTCGGCCAGCGTCTCACGCACCAGCGCGGCCCAGTCGGCCTTGCGCGCCTCCTTCTGGGACACGAGCCGGGCCGAGCCGAAGGTCACACAGCGCTGGACGTTGAAGCGCTGCTCGAACTGCAACGGGATCCCGATGAAAGGCCATCCCTGCGCGCAGCTGTTCTGCACCGTGCCCTCGCCACCGTGCGTGATCGCCAGGTCCACGGCGTTCCCCAGCTGGTGCGCCGGGATCCAGTCCGTGACATGAACATTGAGGGGTAGCGTGTCCAAGTCCTCGTCCTTGATGTGGGAACGCACCGGTGCCAGCACCTGGCAGTCGGCACGTCCCAGGCCCCGGAGCACGTCGAGGACGAGGTCGCGGTTCCCCGACGAGCCCACTGCGAAGTACACCAGTGGCTTCGGGCCGGAGGCCAGGTCGGCGACGATCTCGGGAACCTCTCCGGGCAGATGGGCGTACACCGGTCCCACCACCCGGTGGCCCTCGGGCATCTCCAGCCACCGGGGCAGCAGGTGCGGAGCGCTGGCGATGAGGTTCAGGTCAGCGGTCAGCCCGGCGAACAGCCCTTGGGGCAGCGAGACGCCGTTGGCTTCGGCCACCTGGTGGAAGGCGCGCGACAGAGGCGCCCGGGTTCCGGCAATGTGGAGCAGGTGGGCGGCCGCGTCGTCGACCAGGCACTCCTCAGGGGTCGTGCGCGGCAGGAAGCCGGTGGCGCCCACCTTGCGCGCAGCCTCCAGGTGCGCCAACGAGTAGGCGAAGGGCCGTACGAAAACCAGTGGCACGCACTCAGCCCGCGCCGAAATAAACTGGCTGGGAGTTACTCCGATGACGACGGCGTCCGGGCGTAGGCAGCGCAGCAGCACCCGTTCGCTCGTGACCCGCTGGGCGAGCATCTGGGCCGTGAAGGGGTGGCTCAGGCTGCGTCCCTGGTCAAAGGCCAGCGCCTGCCGGCCCTCCTCGTCGCTCAGGTACGGTGTCAGGAGACGGAACTCGAAGCCCGCGGCCTTGATGTACTCCGAGTTGCGCCGCGAGAAGCCCGCAAACACGCACTCCACGTCCGAGGGCATGCGCCGGGCCACCTCAATGGCGCGAGTCACCTCGGCAAAGTTGAACGTCTCCGGCGCGAAGAGAACTCGGGACGTATTTTTGCGCACGGCCACCGCGCGTCCAGTGGCGCCTTCAGGCATGATCAACTCCCCTTCTAGGAGCGAGGCGGCCCTGTGTGTGGGGTAGTCCTCGACAATCCTCTTATTGCACACCGTGTGCAACTGGAGGAGAGGTTACCACGTTTAATCTTACACGAATGCCATTCTTACGTTGAGGTTGGAATGCCAGAAAAAATATACGCGAGGTGGATAAGGTGGATAGGAATGGGCGAGCTGGGCTGAGAGCCGGCCCCGGCCGGCTCTCAGCAGTCGTCCTCAGCGGCCGCCCGACTGATCGCATTGCTCGCTTCCTGGGCGATGACGTGACCGAGAGAGGGGACTGACGCCGGGTCCTGAGGCGGCATCTCCTCACTGCCCTGCTGCGCCTGGGACACCAGGCTCTCCAGTGCCTGGGCGGACATGTTCGTGATGGTCTCCTGGCTGATCTCGGGATGATCCAGCCAGGCCAGGCACAGGGCGATCATTGTGCTGATCCACACCTCGGCCGCGAACATAGCGCGCTCATCGGGCTCCGCGACTCCCAAGAACATGAGGACGAGGCGCTCGTAGCGCTCGAAGCTCGTGGCCAGTGCGGCCGCGATCTCCGGGTCCTGGTCAAGGCCTCCTGTGTGCAGGGCCCGGAAGCTGTCGGGCCGGGCCCTCACATAGCCTGCAAAGGTGGAGATCGCCCCTTTCAGTGTCGGCTCGATCTGCTGCTCCACCAGACCGTGAAGGTGAAGGATCTCGTGCTCCACGATGGCTCGGGCGAAAGCGGTCTTGGAGGGGAAGTAGTGATAGAAGAGCGTTCGCGATACGCCGGCCCGCTTGATGATCTCGTTGACGTGAGTGCGGTCGAGGGTTCCTTCCGCGAACAGCTGGACACCGACTCTCACTAGCTCCTCCCGGCGCTGCTCTGGCTGGAGTCGGCGGCGCGGATCGGCTGTATTCGCGGGGCTCATGCGGATGAGACTACGACCGGACGGTCGACTTGCGCAGTTAGGCACTCTGTACGGCGTGTGACCATGATCCCACAGGGACGTTTTTCTGAGACTCAGTTGACCTTTCGGTCACAGGCGGTGCTAGTCTCCCTGACGAAAGGCCGGAACTACGGCAACCTGTGACCCGCGAGCGATCCTGTCCGTGAGCGATCCGGCGTCTCGAGGTGAGCAGGGACTCTTGGGCAGGTCTTCTCAAGAGCCGAGCCGTCACGAGCGAGGAGGAATGCGGTGCGCATGTGGATGTGTTGCTGTCGATGAGACAGATATCGCTCCCATATCCACGTTGAGACGAGGTACTCGTGACCGCATCCGCACCCTCTCCTGATCAGGCAGCCGAAGACCACGCGGCAGGCCCCCAGCGCGACGTCGAGGACGATGTCCTGGTGCGTGTCAGTCACGTCACCAAGTACTACGGACGTTTCAAGGCGCTCGACGACGTCTCGCTCACCATCCACCGCGGCGAGGTGGTGGCCGTCATCGGAGCCTCCGGCTCGGGCAAGTCGACCCTGTGCCGCACCGTCAACCGCCTGGAACCGATCCAGGAGGGCGAGATCGAGATCGACGGTATCCCGCTGCCCCAGGAGGGCAAGGCGCTTGCGCAGCTGCGCGCCGAGGTGGGGATGGTCTTCCAGTCCTTCAACCTCTTCCCGCACCGAACCGTGCTGGACAACATCACCCTGGCACCCGTCAAGGTGCGCGGCATCCCTCGAGAGCGGGCCGAGGCCCGCGCCCGTGAGCTGCTGGCCCGCGTCGGGCTGGAGGATCAGGCCGGCAAGCGACCCTCGCAGCTCTCCGGAGGACAGCAGCAGCGGGTCGCCATCGCCCGCGCCCTGGCCATGGATCCCAAGGTCATGCTCTTCGACGAGCCCACCAGCGCCCTGGACCCGGAGATGATCAACGAGGTTCTCGACGTCATCAAGGATCTGGCGAGCTCCGGGATGACCATGCTCGTCGTCACCCACGAAATGGGCTTCGCCCGCTCCGCCGCCGACCGCGTCGTCTTCATGGATGGCGGCCAGATCGTCGAGTCCGGCAACCCCGCCGAGTTCTTCTCCTCACCGCGCACCGAGCGCGCCCGCGACTTCCTGTCCAAGGTGCTCAGCCACTGAGCACCGAACCGCACCTTCTCCCGGGTGCGACCGCCACAGCAGGCCCTGAGCCTGGGACGGTTCCGTCCCCGTCCGAACGAAAGGAACACCATGACCACCTTCTCCCGTCGCAGCCTTCTGGTCACCACCGGTGCCGTCTCCCTGGCCGGCGTGCTGGCGGCCTGCGCCGACACGGGCGCAGACGGCAAGGCCGTGGCCTCGGCGTCGGCCTCCGACGCCATGTACGACAAGGCCATCAACTCCGGGCCGGTGGCCGCCGACGACGTCGTAGCAGCCTCCAGCTGGGCCGCCGCCGTCAAGAAGGCGGGCAAGCTCGTCACCGGTGGGACCAAGACCTCCGAGGTATTCTCCTGGGAGGACTCCAAGACGAAGAAGATCTCCGGCTTCGACGCGGCCATCGCGCAGGCGCTGGCCCGCTACATCGTTGGTGGTGAAGACGCCCGCTCCCTCCTTGAGGTCCAGCAGGTCACGTCCGACACACGCGAGACCGTCCTGACTAATGGCACGGTCAACGCAGTCATCGCCACGTACACGATTACCCCGGAGCGAGCCGAGAAGATCGACTTCGCCGGCCCGTACTACGCCTCCAGTCAGGCCATCCTCGTCAAGGCCGACAACAAGGACATCACCGGTGTTGACAGCCTGACCGGGGACGTCGCCGTCCAGTCCAACTCCTCGTCCGCCTCCGCCCTGAAGAAGCACGCTCCCAACGCGACCGCCAAGCCCTTCGACACCCAGGCCAAGTGCGTCGCCGCCGTTGAGAGCGGGCAGGTCAAGGCCTACGTCGTGGACCAGTCACTGCTCAAGAGCGAGGTCCTGTCCAACGACAAGGTCAAGATCGTCGGTGACACCTTTGCCGAGGACCCCTACGGCATCGGACTTCCCAAGGACTCCGGTGCCCAGGCCTTCGTCAACACCTTCCTGCAGACGATCGAGGCGGATGGTACATGGAAGAGGATCTGGGACGCGACGATCGGTAAGTCGCTCGGCGGTGACGCGCCTCAGCCACCGGCCATCGGCTCGGTTCCGGGATCATCAGCCGCAGGCGCGGTGGGTACTGACGGGGCCGGCGGCGCTGAGCAGACTGCAGCCCCTGAGGAAGGCGCCGAGCAGGCGCCCGACCAGGGCGGCGAGGAGGCCCCGCAGGAGTCCTGAACCAAGTTCGTAGCCCGTGAGGTTCATCGCGTCGTCGGTCCCGGGGAGGGGCCCGCGCCCGGGCTGACGACGCGATGGCCAGCGGCGTTCAGGCCATGGTGACGACCCGCATCTTTCAAGGAGGCGACCGTGAGTGCCATTACCGACAATCTCGCTGATATCGGTTCAGGGCTGCTCGCCACACTGGTGATCTCTGTTCTGTCCTACCTGGGCGGGCTGGTCCTGGGATCGCTCATGGCCATCTTCCGGGTCGGTCCCATCCCTCCGCTGCGGGCCCTGGGTGCCGCGTGGGTAACGGTGGCCTGCAACATCCCCAACCTGTGCCTCATGGTGCTTGTCGGCCTGGCGCTTCCCCACGCCGGTATCACCATCCCACTTTTCTGGTCGGTGATCGTCGCACTGATCTTCTCCTCGTCCGGATTCGTGTGCGAGACGGTGCGCAGCGGGATCAACTCGGTGTCCAAAGGACAGATCGAGGCCGCCCGAGCACTGGGCATGCCCTTCGGGCTCATTATCCGCGGCATCGTCCTGCCCCAGGCTCTGGCCCGCACGATCCAGCCGCTGGTCAACATCTTCATCGCCTGCCTCATCGGTTCCTCGCTCGCCGCGGCGGTCGGCGTCGTCGAGCTGACTGCCGTCACGCAGCGGATCAACCAGGATCGGGCTGCGGGAGTCATCACCTTCCTCACCTCAGGTCTGACCTACCTGGCGATCGCCTTTGCCGCAACGAGGCTTGGCGGTCTTCTTGAACGACGCCTCGAGTTCATGGGGAAGGAGCGAGCATGAGCTCAGACATCATGACGATGCCAGATCCCCGTCCGCGCCGACAGCGGGGGAAGAGCTCCGGAGCGACGGATGCGGCGCTGCTCTTCGATGAGCCGGGCCCGCGGGGGCGTCTTCTGATCGCTATCGGATCGGTCGTCGCGGTCATCGCAATCGTGGCCTCGACTGGTGCGGTCCTCTACCGACTGGACCTCGCCGGACAGCTCGACTATCCCGAGTGGCGCTACTTCCTGGGACACTCGGTCGTCAGTCAGCTCGTGGAGGCCGCTGGTACCACCCTGTCCCTGGGGGCCGTTGCAGCGGTGCTCACCTTCCCGTTGGGAATCGCTCTGGGGTGGCTCCGCCTGCTGAACAACCGCCCCATCAGATGGCTGGTCGGTCTGTGGATCGATGCCATGCGAGCTGTGCCGATGCTGCTGCTCGTCTACTTCTTCCTCCTGGTGGTTCCTCGCTTTGTGACGGTCTCAGACTTCTGGAAGCTGGCGCTGCCGATCGTCATGTGCACCTCGGCGACGACGGCGGAGGTCTTCCGCTCCGGCGTCCGGGCGCTGGACCGAGGACAGACGGAGGCCGCTGTGGCACTGGGGATGAGCGGGTCTCTCACGATGCGCCTCATCCTGGCGCCACAGGCCTTGCGCCTCATGCTTCCGACCCTCATCACTCAGATGGTCACCATCATCAAGGGGACGACACTGGCGTACGTGCTCGCCTACCCCGAGCTCATGTATCGCGGTTCCACCGTGATCGGCCAGGCGAAGATCGACGCCCATTTGTCTGTCTTCTTCCAGACCTACGTCATCATCGCAGTGGCCTACATCATCGTGAACTGGGCCCTGGGGGCGCTGGCGAGGTACATCGAGTCGCGTACCCGCTGAGGGACGTCGTCGTCAGCGCCCCAAGGCATGACGTCGATCAGTTGAACCTCGAGGTGTCGGTTGCGCACACGCGCAGGCGATGACCGTCAGGATCGGCTGCCACAAAGGTGTAACCGAACTCGAGGGTGGTTGGTTCAAGGACCATGGAAATGCCCAGGGCCTTCCATTGCGCGTAAAGTCGGTCGACGACGTCGGCCGACTCAACGTTACTCAGGCTCAGCTCGCCGCCACCAATGTACGGCTCGGCGGCAGGCTCGATCTGGTCCGCCGCCTGCAGCCCGAGTGTCATGCCGTCGGACAGGGAGAAGACGCTGAAGCCCGGATAGGTCTCGACCGGACCGGAGCCCAGGATCTTACGGTAGAAGCCGGTGCTCGCCTTGACGTCGGAGACATAGAGGATGACGCTGTTAGGGGTGAAGACTGGTTCGGTACGCATGATGCTCCCTTTCTCTGCTGCTGTCGTGCGTTGACGGCAGGAGGCTAGAGACGATTGATGACACCTTCTGTCATGTAGGTGCGAAGATGAGAACATGCGTGCTGACCGTCTGCTGTCCCTGCTCTGGTTGCTCCGTGCGCACGGCGGGATGCCCGCCCCCGAGCTGGCGCAGAGACTGGAGGTCTCACGGCGCACCGTGCTGCGGGATGTTGAGGCGCTGTCCGCTGCGGGAGTACCGGTGTGGTGTGAGCGGGGGCCTTGCGGGGGAGTGAGGATCGATCCCGGCTTTCGCATCGACGTGACAGGTCTGAACCATGAGGAGAGCCGAGCGCTTTTCGCTGGTCTCACTACGTGGGGCGCTGTTCCTCTGGGACTGGGTGAGGCTCTCACCTCAGCGGTGCGTAAGCTGCTCGCCGCAGTCCCCAGCGGCCAGCGGGAAGGATCCGTCGATATAGCCTCACGCATCGTCATTGATCCCCAGGGATGGCTGCCTCTACCAGATCGTGAACGTACCGGTCCTGTGTTCCGAACAGTTCAGAAGGCAGTCTTCACACGTCACCAGTTGCGGATGGTCTACCGGCGCAAGTCGAGAACGGCGGTGCAGAGTGTTGTTGAGCCGCACGGTTTGATCGCTGCCGGCCGTAGCTGGTACCTGTGCGCCTCGCACGACGGCGACATCCGCTTCACCAGGCTGTCCCGTATCGAGGAGGCTGAGGTACTCACTGAGGAGTGTCCCGATGACTCCGGCTTCGACATGACCGCTGCGTGGCAGAAACGACGTGAGGAGTTCCTCGAGACGTTCGAGGCCGTCACAGCCACTGTCTGGGTGCGGGATGAGCGCTGGAGTGACGTGCAGGAGTGGACGCTGCGCGCAACGATGACTGACGTGGACGACTCGCCTCCTGATGAGGACGAATGGACCTGTCTCCAGTTGGAGTTCATGGACCACCTGCACGCCATGACGATTCTGCTCCGGCTCGGTTCGGATGCCTGCGTCATCACCCCCAAGCGCCTGCGCCAGGACCTCATCGACTACCTGGGCCTCATGCTTGCGCAGTACCGGGCTGACGGGGCCCGATGCCCTAACGTTGAGGCAGGGGGCCGTATCCCCTCGTGAGATGAAGGAGGCGCTCCATGTCCAACGCCGAGCAGCAGGGCGGTTCCGTCTCGCGGCGTCGAGCCCACACCGACGCCAGGCTTTCCGAGGCCGTGCGTGAGCAGCTGGGAGCCCACGGGTACCAGGCGCTGACGATCGAGGGCGTATCCAGGCAGTCGGGGGTTGCCAAGACAACGATCTACCGGCGCTGGCAGTCGAAGGCGGAAATGGTGTTCGATCTGGTCATTCACCGCCGTGATGAAGAAGGGCTCGCCGACTCCGGCTCTCTGACCGGAGACATTCAGGCCCTCGCCGGACGGGTGGTCGACCTCATCGCCGCCGAACCCGGTAAGAGCACGCTTCCAGGACTGCTGGCCGACATGGCAGGTGATCCCGACCTGACTGCAAGGCTGCAGCAGAGTGTCGTCGCCGCCGTGCGCGCAGACATCGAGGTCATGGTCGATCGCGCGATCTCCCGAGGGGAGGTGCGGGCGGGTGCCGACGTCGACGGGCTGTATGCGGCGCTGCTCGGTGTGCCGTACGTGCATGTCCACCTTCTCGGTCGGGTGCGACCCGACCTGCTCCGAGAAGAGCTTTCGGAGGTCCTTCTGACGCTTCTGGGAGCCGCTCGGAGAGGCTGAGCCCTGGGGGAGGATCTGCCTATGGTGATCCTCTTCCTGTTGCGCTACGCTACGTATCGTAGCGCAACAGGAAGAGGAGGGCGTCATGGTCGCACAGAACACGATGCGGGCGGTGCAGTTCCGCTCCTACGGTGCTCCGGAGGTACTCGAGATGGGGTCGGCAGAGATCCCGAGTCCCGGCCCCAAGGAGGTCGTTGTCGAAGTCGCCGCCTTCAGCGTCAACGCCGTCGACCTTCTGACCAGGAGGGGGAAGATGCGCCTGTTCGACGGGATGGGGTTCCCGAAAGGTACGGGCGTGGATTTCGCCGGGCTCGTGCACGCGGTCGGGGATCAGGTCGGGAGACCGGTGCCGGGGAGCCGAGTCTGGGGCTACCTGGGGATGAGGCCTCCCGGCCGTACGGCTGCTGGAGCGCAGTACGTGCGAGTCCGGTTCGACCGCCTCGCCCCTGCTCCTGATGGGGTCCCGCTCACGGAGGCCGCGGCTCTGCCTCTCGCGGGCTTGACGGCCGTGCAGGCGCTCCGCCCCCTCGAGCTCCGTCGAGGGAATCGAGTGCTGGTAGTGGGGGGAAACGGTGGCGTTGGCTCCACGGTGGTTCAGGTAGCCCGCATCATGGGAGCGGATGTGGATGCCGTGGTCGGTGTCCGTGGTGGCGTGGCCGCTGCTGCTGGCGCGCAGCGGGTCTTCGACTACCACGATCTGGAACCCTCGGACATGCCCGGTCGCTACGACGCTGTTGTCGACACTGCAGGTTCTGACGCGTCTGCGTATCGAGGGCTCCTCGGACCCGGAGGGCGCATGGCGGCCATTGCCCCCGGAGCCTTCTGGGACATCGTCAAGTCCATGCTCTCGCCGGGGCCGATGATCCGTATGGTGTCAGGAAAACCGAGCGTGAAGGACCTGATGTGGCTCGCTGCGCGGGTGGACTCCGGGGAGCTCAAGCCACTGATCGCCGCGACCTATCCGCTTGACCGGGTCGCGGATGCTCACCGCGACGCCGAGAGCCTGTCGGCGGCGGGAAAGCGCGTCGTCCTGGTGCAGTGACGCCGGTGAGGCCGGCTGCTACGCCCCGTTGTCGGCCGCAACCGAAGAAGCTTGAAGGAGGGCGGGCAGGAGCCTGTCCAGGGCCTGGAGGTCGGCGGGGGAGAGGCGCTTGCGCAGGTCGGTGTCGAGTTTCTTGGCGGCATCGGTGGCGAGCCGCAGTAGCTGACGTCCGTCGTCGGTGATCTCGACGACCTGTACCCGACGGTCGGTCCGACTGCGCGTCCTGCGCACAGCGCCGATGCTGGCGAGCTGGTCGACCAGTGACACCACCAGGCTCGGGGCGACACCGAGCCGTGCGGCGATCTCTCGTTGAGAACTTGCTTGGTCGGCGTCGACGACGGCGAGCAGTCCCACCTGCTTGTGGGTGAGGCCGGTGTGCTGGATGAGCAGTGAGAACGATCGGGTGATCTGGGCTCCTGTGATGCCGAGCTGGAAGCACGTCGAGGACAGGATCGCGTGACCGTCTTCTCTTCCCATGACGTCAACGGTACACTGTGGAATGATTCAGTTCTGAATGATGTGAGGGAGTGGTCCCCATGCCATGGTGGCTCTCGCTGCTGAATTCGTCTCTGGGAATCATCTCAGCGGGGTTCGGTGTCGTCGCGGTGATCCGTCCGCAGACGCCAGCCCCTCCCGGGTGCGGCGAGCCCGGAAGGCGTTTCTATCCGGCGATGTACGCGGCCCGGAGCGTCCCGCTCGGACTGCTGGTCGCCGTCGTCGTCTGGCTAGCACCTGCCCAGCAGTCGACCGTGCTCGTCCTTGCTGCCGCGGCGGCCGCTCAGCTCGGAGACGTCGCTATCGGCGTGGTGCACCGCATACCGGGAATGGTGGTGTTTCCTCTTGCTGTTGCCGTCCTCCACCTGGCTGGTGCGGCCTATCTGATGTGAGGGCATAGAGGGGGTGGGCGCACGCGATGCTTCCGGAGGATCGTTCGCAGGGATTGTCATCATGGCTGTCAATAGGGAAAGGTTGGTGGCTGCGGGTGCCCCCATGCGGCGGGCATAGGCGTTGCGGAGTCGTTGAGATGTGAGTGAGGGTCGCCAGATCCTCGGGGCGTCCGTCGCACGGTGGACGGCGAGTCTGACGACCACGGCCTGGAAGTGTGTCGGGGCGGGTGGTTGACGGGATCCGTGCGGGCTGCGGGATGCTCGCCTGCGTTCTCAGCGCGGGACAGGTCGCGGACTGCCCCATGATGATCCCAGTGCTGGAGGCGATCCTCCTGGCGCACCACGGGCCGGGCAGGCCCCGCCTGCGACCGCGGCGGGTGCTGACCGACAAGGCCTACTCCTCGCGGGCCAACCGGGCCTGGCTGTGCTCCCACCGCATCCGTACCCACGATCCCGGTCCGGGCCGACCAGGCCGTCCACCGTCGGGCCAGGGGCTCACGCGGTGGGCGCCCACCGGTCTTCGACGCCGCTGTCTACAAGGACCATGATGCCGTGGAACGCGGCTTCAGCAGTATGAGATAAATGGTTCACAAGTAGTATTCTCATCAATTTTAGCGGTCGCCTGAATGTGGTAGGAGATGAGAAAGCAGCAACTTGACAACCAACACGGGATTTACCCACGCCACCGTCATGCTCAACGGCTGCAAAATAGTGCAGATAGCGATGAGAAATGAGGTCAACATAAACGCTGTTGGACAGCGATATACACCGGTGGTGAATGTGGTGGCAACCGCAGCAAGTAAGATCCCTACATAAGAAGTGATGGCTGTAACCCACGGCATCTCCGGCAGTGCGGCCGCAAGTACGAGCATGTGTACGTGTCCGGCGAAAAAACCAAAGGCTGACCATCTTGACCGCCTACTTTCATGAAAACGTCGTGAGCATGATGGAGTCGCATTTACGACAACACCCCCGAAAAGATCAAAACCAACCACCGCCATGACGATCGTAGCGAAGCTGGATGCCTCTCCCAGAACACAAACAACAGTGGCAAAAATGATACCAAAAACTCCAGCCCCATAACCCAGAATGCGTTCGGTTCGTGTTGCTCCCGGTGCAATCATTACAGCATCGACAGTTTTTATAGTTGTGCGGCATCTCTGCATGATAAACAACTTCATTCAATGACATAAAAAGACGCAATAAGCAGTGATCTGGTTAGTTTTGTTTGTGAGGGCGTGCGTGCTCAGCAGTGAGGCTACCTTGAACAGATCGGCTGCTACCGAAGTGGCAATCGCAACCATGATCATGAGACAGAAGTCAGATATATAGAGACTTATTCGCAGCGTCTGTAGAAGGTGTTGAGGTTAGCGTCAATATCGACGCCTGCCGGATCTTATAAATCAGCCTCCAGCACTTCTTGAGATCTCAATCCTGATGTACGTTTCAGTGATCTGAAGTCGACGTGGACCGCACTGCGGACTGGCCCTCATCACCTGAGAAGGAAGAGATGGTCTTGAGAAATAGGTGAGAGTATCGCGACGGGTTCACCAGTGTTGATGATCTCGAAATCTTCGCCCGCCTGGACGCGATGTAGAATCGCAGCGTTGTTGTTACGCAGTTCCCGGTGCATAATGGTTCACATGTCTATCACCTCGTAGCAACTGGAGCACTCCTGTTTCTTTGTCAGGACGGCAGGTCCCGGCGGGTGTAGGCGACCAGGCCGATCGCGGTTCCGAGGAGGCCGACCGAGGTCTGGACGGCCAAGGGCCTCCAGTCAGGTGAGCCGACGACGTCGAGATGGTGCCCGAGCACGCTGAGGTCCTTGGCCCAGTCCTTGAGCTCGACGAGCCCTCCGAAGAACTGGGCGAAGGCGCTCCACGTCACCACAACCCAGGACAAGCCGACCAGTCGTGGCGCCAGGCCCACGAGAGCCGCCGCTATCCCGACGGCCGCCACCATGCCCGGCATCTGGCTCACCGTGAACACGAAGGCCCGCGCCACGGCGTGGTCGTCCGTGAGCTGGACGGCTGTTGTCGCCGCCAGAACTGCCGCCGAGACGAGCAGCAGGATGGCCGACTCGATCATCGCGCCGAGAACCTGTGAGAGGAACAAACGGCTGCGGCTGACTCCGGTAGCAAGCTCGACCTCCACCAGGCCCGCGTGCTCCAGGCCCGCCAACCGATTCATCCTGTGCACTGCCGCCACGGCCACAAGCAGCACCGTTACCACCGTCAGCAGGGACATGAACTGCTCCACTGCGGACCCCGAGGCCATCTTGCCGACATAGGACGCCGTCGGAGAGTCCGGGGCGAGGAGATCGTTGACGCTTCCCGACACCGAGCCGTACAGGGCCGCAAGCCCCGTCGAGGCCAGAGCCCAGCCCAGGACGCCGCGCCGGGAGAGGCGAGCGAGCAGATCCATGTGACCGAGCAGCCTCCACCTGCGTCGAGAGGAGCTGCGGTCGGGCAGGTAGCTGTCCAGGTACTCGCGGTGCGCGGCCAACGCCGCCGCCACGATGGCCAGGACGAGGGCAATGACGCCGCACACCGCCAGCACCGCGAATCGGTCATCGGAGTAGGGCCGCACGAGGTCGCGCCACCCCAGGGGGGAGAGCCACCTCAGCCAGTCGGAACTGCTGCCCTCGGCGACCTGGTCGGCGGCCACCCGCACACCGAAGGCGAGTGCGAGCACGATCATGGACAGGCTCCGAGCTTGGCCGACCTGCCGTCCCAGCTGGGAGGCCACCGCCGCAAGGGCGGAGAACGCCCATCCGGTCACGCAGATCGTCCCGGCCAGTGCCCAGGCGCCGGGGACGGTCAGCTCCTCAACACCCCTGGTCTGCCAGGTCAGAATGCCTCCGACTCCCGCAGACAGGCCGCCGACAACCGCCCACACCACCATCATCGGCACAAGAAAAGGGACCGCCCGGCCAGCACCCGTGGAGCGCAGAACCTCGATGAGTCCCTCGTCCTCGTCGCCTCGCAGCACCCGGCACGTCAGCAGGATCGCCATGAGAGCGGTGCACACCAGCAGGAAGGTGCCCGTCTCCCACTGCAGGAGCTGACCGAGCCGGCCAGGAGTGGGGACATAGCCGTAGAGCAGGCGTGTTCCCGGAGACTTCCGCATCTGCTCGATGAGCACAGTCCGGGTCTCCAGCGAGGGGTAGACGCTCTCGTAGCTCGGCGCGGTGACACTGGTCAGCAGCCACAAAGGCAGGACCCAGGCCACGATCTGAACCCGGAAACGCATGAGCAGGATCCGCAGGTAGGTGCCCCAGCCGGCCAAGGCGGCGATACCGGTTCTCGTAACCGGCAGCATCGCGCCCGCTGCTGTGCTCGGTGCGCCGTTCATCAGGCCTCCTCGTAGTGACGCAGGAAGAGGTCCTCCAGGCTGGCCGGCTCGCAGGTGACGTCTCGGACCCGGTGCTCACCGACCAGGCCCAGCACCGCCGGCACCTGCTCTGCTGCGACCTCAAGGCTCATACGCCCGCCGTCCTCGACGACGTCGAGATCCATGGTCCTCAGCACCCGCGAGATCTCACCCATCGCCTCGGAGGCCCCGCCCAGCTCGATACGGGTGCGTGACAGCCTTCGCAGAGTTCCCAGGTCGCCGTGCTCGACGACGCGGCCGTCCTTGATGATCGTCACCGCGCTGCACAGGCTCTGGACCTCGGCCAGGATGTGGCTGGAGAGCAGAACCGTGCGCCCCTCTCCAGCCACCCGGGCGATCTCCTCGGTGAAGACCCTCTCCATGAGCGGGTCCAGGCCACTGGTGGGCTCATCGAGCACGAGCAGGCGCGTCGGTGCGGCCAGGGCCGCCACGAGCGCCACCTTCTGACGGTTCCCCTTGGAGTAGGTCCGTACCCGCTTGCTGGGATCGAGATCGAACCGCTCGATGAGATCGGCCTCCCGTGTGGTATCGCGCAATCCACGCAGTCCCGCCAGGGCGTCGAGCACTTGTCCGCCGGTCAGCCCCGGCCACAGTGCCACGTCACCGGGGACGTAGGAGATCTGCCGGTTGATGACTGAGGCCTCCTGCCACGGATCGCGGCCCAGGACGCTCACGTTTCCGCCATCGGGCCTGTAGAGCCCCAGCAGGGTGCGGATCGTCGTGGACTTGCCCGCTCCATTGGGGCCGAGGAAGCCATGGACGCTGCCCGCCTCCACCTCCAGGTCCAGGTGATCGAGCGCCCTGAAGCGTCCGAAGTGCTTGACCAGGCCCCGAACACGCACCGGCGGATGAGAACCGGCTTCGATATCGAGGGCCTTGATGGACGCGGATTCGGTAGTGGATGTCATAGCACTGGCTCCTCTCCCGCCGAGCGACGGATGGTTGCGGCGAAGTCCGGATCGGCGAGCATGAGCTCCATGAGCTCAGCCACAAAGGCCTGCTGAGCCGGATGGGGGTAGCTGGAGGTGGCCAGCACGTGGGTGAGCCGCCACATGGCGCGCCCCAGGGCACCAGAGGGCAGGTCGTTCAGGACAGCCAGGGCATGCTCCTTGTGGCGGCACGCGAGCCCCCAGCTGTTCTGTGCTAGCCGGTGGGCCTCGGCGAGACCCTCGCTCTCGGGCAAGGTGGCAAGACGGGTGAAGTCCGCGACCTGCTGGGCGGACAGTTCCCGATCGTCCTCATCCAGCCCCTCGATGAAGGGGATCGCACTGTCGGGCACCATGCCCAGCGAAGCGAGCACCACCATCATCTGGCGCTCAGCCCGCAGGCCGCGCACGCTGCCGCCCAGCCGGGTGATCCTGGTCTCGATGTCGTCATAGAAACGCGTCAGGGCGTTGGGAGCGGGAGACAGACCCTCGCCGCGCTCCACCCGGGCGATGAGCTCATCGACTCGGGATGCCTGCTCGGCCAGGCTGCGCCGCTGCGCCTCGATCGTGCCCCGGGTCGCCCGCAGGTCGCGCAGCACCGCCTCGCGGCGGGAGTCCTGATCGGTGCCGATCGTGTCCGAGGCGAGCATGTCGGCCACCTGTGTCAGCGACAGGCCGCCGTCAGCCAGCCACCGGATACGCATCAGACGGGCCACGTGCTCGACGCCGTACTCGCGCCGACCGCGCACCGTGGGCGGAATCTCCAGCAGACCCAGGTGATGGTAGTGACGCACCGCCCTCGGCGTGGTTCCGGCGATCCGGGCGAGTTCTTTGACGTGCATGAACCCATCTCAGCAGGTGACGTAACGTCACCGTCAAGCCCCGTCGTCAACAACCGGATCGGTTGGGGGAGCCGGCATCTCGCCACCCGGCGGCGAGACGATTTACGCCCTTGCGACGGCGCAGACTACCCTTGAGGACGGAGAACCACGGACACACCTGGTGGAAGGCACCGCATATGACTGACGCTCCCGGCGCGCTCTCGCCCCTGGACGAGGCCGGCATCAGCACCGCCGTCGAGGAGGCCCTGGCCGCCTTCGCCGCAGCCGGCAGCCTCGCCGAGCTCAAGGAGGCCCGCCTGGCCCACACCGGCGACGCCTCGCCCCTGACTCTGGCCAACCGGCTCATCGGCACCCTGGACAAGGCGGACAAGCCCACCGCCGGCAGGCTCCTGGGCGGCGCTCGTGGGCGCATCAACAATGCCCTGGCCGCCAGGCAGGAGGCCCTCGAGGCCGCCGCCGAGGAGGAGATGCTGCGCACCGAGGCCGTCGACGTCACCGTCCCCACCTCGCGGGCCGTATCCGGCGCGCGCCACCCCCTGGATGTCCTCGTTGACGAGGTCAGCGACTTCTTCACCTCCATGGGCTGGACCATCGCCGAGGGGCCGGAGGTGGAGCACGAGTGGTTCGACTTCGACGCCCTCAACTTCGACGCAGACCACCCCGCCCGCCAGATGCAGGACACCTTCTACGTCGACGGCGCCAGCGTCGGGGCCGCCGAGGGGCAGACGGCCAATCTCGTGCTGCGCACCCACACCTCCCCGGTCCAGGCCCGCGTCATGCTCGATCGGCAGCCACCGATCTACGTGGCCTGCCCCGGCAAGGTCTTCCGCTCCGACGAGCTCGACGCCACCCACACCCCCGTCTTCCACCAGGTCGAGGGCCTGGCCGTGGACAAGGGCCTGACCATGGCGCACCTCAAGGGCGTCCTCGACCACTTCGCCAAGGCCATGTTCGGCCCTGAGGCGCGCACCCGCCTGCGCCCCTCCTTCTTCCCCTTCACCGAGCCCAGCGCCGAGATGGACCTGTGGTTCCCCTTCAAGAAGGGCGGCGCCGGCTGGATCGAGTGGGGAGGCTGCGGCATGGTCAACCCCAACGTGCTCACCGCCTGCGGCATCGACCCCGAGGTCTACACGGGCTTCGCCTTCGGCATGGGACTGGAGCGCACCCTCATGCTGCGCCACGGAATCGCCGACATGCACGACATCGTCGAGGGCGACATCCGCTTCTCCCAGCAGTTCGGCACCACCGGAAAGGGAAACTGACATGCCCTACGTCCCCATCGAATGGCTGCGCGAGCACGTCGACGTCCCCGCCGGTCTGAGCGCCGAGCAGCTCGCCGCCGACCTCGTCCGGGTGGGGCTGGAGGAGGAGCGCATCGTTCCCCCGGCCGTCACCGGCCCGCTCGTTGTCGGCAAGGTCCTCACCCGTGAGGCCAAGGAGCAGACCAACGGCAAGGTCATCAACTACTGCCGCGTCGACGTCGGCCCCGAGCACAACGACGCCCCCGGCACCGGCAAGGAGCCCTCCGAGCTGCCCAGCCGCGGCATCGTCTGCGGCGCCCACAACTTCGACGTCGGTGACTCCGTTGTGGTCTGCCTGCCCGGCGCCGTCCTGCCCGGCGACTTCCGCATCGCAGCGCGCAAGACCTACGGCCACGTCTCCGACGGCATGATCTGCTCCGCCCGCGAGCTGGGCATCGGCGAGGATCACTCCGGCATCATCGTGCTCGAGCAGTGGCTGGCCGAGCACGGCCATGACGGCGAGGAGCCTCCCGCCCCCGGAACCGATGCCATCGGCATCCTCGGTCTGGGGGAGGAGGTCCTGGAGATCAACGTGACCCCGGACCGCGGCTACTGCTTCTCCATGCGCGGCGTTGCCCGCGAGTACTCCCACTCCACCGGCGCCCGTTTCACCGACCCCGCCGACGCCACCGACACGGGGCTCTACCCCAACGGGTTGGCGCCCGCCGGTGACGGCGGCTTCGACGTCGTTGTCCCCGAGGACCCCCGCCCCATCCACGGGCGCCCCGGCTGCGACCGCTACGTCGCCCGCCTCGTGCGCGGCATCGACCCGTCCGCCCCGTCCCCGACCTGGATGCAGGACCGTCTCACCGCCGCCGGCATGCGGCCCATCTCCCTGGCCGTCGACGTCACCAACTACGTCATGCTCGACCTGGGCCAGCCGCTGCACGCCTTCGACGCCGGCAAGCTCGCCGCCCCCATCGTCGTGCGACGCGCTCAGGAGGGCGAGCGTCTCACCTTCCTCGACGACGTCACTCGCACCCTCGACCCCGAGGACCTGGTCATCTCCGACTCCCCGGAGGGAGAGGGCTCGCGAGCGCTGGTCCTGGCGGGAGTCTTCGGCGGCGCCCTCAGCGAGGTTGACGTCGACACCCGCGACGTCCTCATCGAGGCCGCCCACTTCGACCCCGTCTCCGTGGCCCGCTCCTCCCGGCGCCACAAGCTGCCCACCGAGTCATCCAAGCGCAACGAGCGCGGCGTGGACACCGAGCTGGCGCCCATCGCCGCCCAGCGCGCCGTCGACCTGCTCGTCGAGTACGGCGGTGGTACCGCCGAGCCCGTGGCCACCGACGTCAATCGCACCAGGCCCCCTGAGCCCATCATCATGCGCTCGGACGCTGCCGAGCGCCTCACCGGTGTCGCCTACGGCACCGACCGCGTCACCGAGCTTCTCACCACCATCGGCTGCGCCGTGGAACGCAGCGGCTCCGCCGAGGACGGGACCCCGCTTCTGACCGTCACGCCGCCGACCTGGCGGCCGGACCTCACCGGGCCCGCCCATCTGGTCGAGGAGATCGCCCGCCTCGACGGCTACGACGCCATCCCGGTCATCGTGCCCACGGCCCCCGCCGGAACGGGGCTGAGCGCCGACCAGAGGGCCCGCCGCGACGTCGTGCGCGCCCTGGCCGACGCCGGACTCACCCAGGTCCTGTCCTACCCCTTCATCGGTGATGTCCACGACCTGCTCGAGATCCCCGATGCCGACCCCCGCCGCCAGAAGGTCCGCCTGGCCAACCCGCTGGCCGAGGACGCCCCCTACCTGCGCACCAGTGTCCTGGACTCCCTGGTGGAGGTCGCCCGGCGCAACATCTCCCGCGGCCTGACCGACGTGGCCGTCTTCGAGGTCGGGTCGGTCACCCATCCGGCAGGCACCGTCCCCGCGCCGATCCCCGGAACCGATCAGCGCCCCACCGACGCCGAGCAAGCTGCCCTCCGGGCCGGCATTCCCGCCCAGCCCACTCACGTCGGCGCTGTCATGGCCGGTGAGCACGAGCGCACCGGGGTCCTCGGGGCCGGCCGCCCCTGGGACTGGGCTGACGCTATCGAGGTGGTCCGCACGGTGGCCGCCGCGCTCGGGGTAGAGGTCGTGGTCTCCGCCCCCGAGCAGCCCTACGCCCCCTGGCACCCCGGTCGCACCGCGGAGATCCGCCTGCCCGGACGTCGCCGGGGCAAGGAGGTCGAGCCCGGGACGCTCGTCGCCCACGCCGGTGAGCTCCACCCGCGAGTGGCGCGCGCGCTCGGACTGCCCGAGCGCGCCTGCGCCGTCGAGATCGACCTCGACCCGTTGCTGGAGGCCGCACGCAACATTGGAGCGTTCCAGGTCAAGGCCGTCTCCACCTTCCCCGCCGCCAAGGAGGACATCGCCCTCGTCGTCGACGAGACCGTCACCGCCGCCCAGGTCGAGGACCTGGTCAGGCAGGCGGCGGGGGACCTGGCCGAGGAGGTCCGCCTCTTCGACGTCTTCCGCGGCTCTCAGCTCGGCGAGGGCAAGAAGTCACTGGCCGTCTCCCTGGTGCTGCGAGCCCCCGATCGCACGCTGACCGCCGAGGAGACCGCAGGCGTGCGCAAACGCGTGGTCAAGCGGGCCGCCAAGGTCCTGGGGGCCGAGCTGCGCAGCTGACCGCTCTCAAGGTCTGCCGATAGCCATGGTGTGACGCACACCATGGCTATCGGTGTCTCTTCGGTACCTTTGTCGGGCACCGGCTCCCAGACAGCGGGTGTGGTCTCCGCAATACTAGTCGCTATGAAGATCCTGCTTACCTCTTCCTCCCGGCACGGGTCCACCGACGAGGTGGCCGCGGTCATCGCTGAGCGGCTCCAAGCCGCGCAGATCGATGTTGAGACCAGGCGCCCCGAGGATGTCGATAGCGTTGACGGCTATGACGCCTTCATCCTGGGCAGTGCCGTCTACATGACCAAGTGGACTCCGGAGGCGGTCGACTTCACCAAGCGCTTCCACGACGCCCTCAAGGCCAGGCCCGTGTGGGCCTTCTCCGTGGGGCTCTCCGGCCTGCCGCAAGGAAAGGTCGCCGACCCGATGCGCATCGGTCCGGTCCTGCTGGCGATAGACCCGGAGGACCACATGACCTTCGCGGGCCGCTTCGACCCCTCCAGGCTCAGCCTGCGCGAGCGTTCCATCGCCAAGCTGGGGGGCGCCACCGAAGGCGACTACCGTGACTGGGACGAGGTGCGTCAGTGGGCCGATGCCATTGCCACATCCCTCTACGACGACACGCTCACCGCGCGCCGGGAGCACGGCTAACCGCCGCAGAGGAGAAGGGGAACGGCGGAGGAGAAAAATCACAGCAACCACTGGTGACTGTATTTCTATGCAGTTGGATGTATGGTTGCTGCATGACCTGGACAGTTGCTGTTGCTGGAGCCACCGGATATGCGGGCGGCGAGGTCCTGCGCCTGCTCGCCGCCCATCCCGAGCTGCGGATCGGCGCGCTCACCGCCGCCTCGTCCGCCGGAAGCCGTCTGGGTGACCACCACCCGCATCTGCTGTCCCTGGCCGACCGAATCGTCCAACCGACCGAGGCGGAGGTCCTCGCCGAGCACGACGTCGTCGTCCTGGCCCTGCCGCATGGAGCATCCGGCGCCATCACGGCGGCCCTCGAGAAGCTCGGATCCGCTGACGGCCCCACGCCTGTCCTCATCGACTGTGGGGCCGACCACCGCCTGACCAGCCAGCAGGCCTGGGAGACCTTCTACAGATCCGACTACGCCGGAGCCTGGACCTACGGAATGCCCGAGCTCCTGCACGCCGGTGAGACGTGCGCGCGTGCTCAGCGCACCGAGCTCGCCGCCACCAGGCGTATCGCCGTCCCCGGCTGCAACGTCACCGCCGTCACCCTGGCCCTCCAGCCCGGGATCGCAGCAGGACTCATCGCCGCCTCCCGGTTGACCGCGGTCCTGGCGGTCGGCTACTCCGGGGCAGGCAAGGCGCTCAAGCCCCATCTCACCGCCGCTGAGGCGCTGGGGTCGGCCCAGCCCTACGCGGTCGGCGGCACCCACCGCCACATCCCCGAGATCATCCAGAACCTGGAGATGGCCGGTGCCGCCGCCGGGTCGACGCGCCTGTCCTTCACCCCGGTCCTGGTCCCCATGAGCCGCGGCATTCTCGCCACCGTCACCGCCCCCATGACCTCGGCCCTGCGCGAGGCCGTGGACCCGGATGCCATGTTGCGGGCCGCCTGGGAGGACGCCTACGGGGCAGCCGGTCGCGGGGAGAGCCTCATCCACCTCCTACCGGAAGGCACATGGCCCACGACGGGCGCCGTCCTGGGCAGCGGGACCGCCACCGTCCAGGTCGCCATCGACCGTGGTGCGGATGCCGTGGTCGCCATGTGCGCCATCGACAACCTCGGCAAAGGCACCGCCAGCGCCGCCGTGCAGTCCCTCAACCTGGCCCTCGGCCTGGAGGAGAACACCGCCATCACCACCCAAGGAGTCGCACCGTGAGCGTGACCGCAGCCCGAGGCTTCCGGGCCTCCGGCGTACGCGCCGGCCTCAAGGCCTCCGGCAAGCCCGACCTCGCCCTCGTCGTCAACGACGGCCCGCTCGATACCGCCGCCGGAGTGTTCACCTCCAATCGCGTCGTCGCCGCACCGGTCGTCTGGTCACGCCGGCTCCTGGCCGGTCAGGAGGGTGGCCAGCCGGGCCACGCCCGCGCCGTCGTCCTCAACTCCGGCAGCGCCAACGCCTGCACTGGAGACCAAGGCATGCGCGACACCGAGGCCACCGCAGCCCGTGCCGCGGGGCTGCTGGGGACCGAGCCGGGCCAGGTCCTGGTCTGCTCCACCGGGGTCATCGGGGAGCGCATCGACATGCCCGTCCTCCTGGAGGGGATCGACGTCGCAGTCCTCGCCCTGGCCGGCACGCCCCGGGCCGGGGCCGACGCAGCCACCGCCATCATGACGACCGACACCGTCTCCAAGGAGGACGTCCTCACGGTCGGTACTGGCGAGAAGAGCTGGACCATCGGCGGCATGATCAAGGGCGTGGGCATGCTGGCCCCCAGCATGGCCACCATGCTCGCCGTCGTCACCACCGACGCCGTCCTCACCCCTCGGGAGGCGCAGGACGCCCTGGCATCTGTCGCGGCACGAACCGTCAACCGGATCAACTCCGACGGCTGCATGTCCACCAACGACACGGTTCTCCTGCTGGCCTCCGGAGCCTCCGGCGTCACACCCTCCCGAGCCGAGTTCGACGAGGCTCTGAACGAGGTGATGGGCAGGCTCGGACGGCGCCTCGTGGCCGATGCCGAGGGCGCCACCCACGACATCGCCATCACCGTCTCCGGCGCCGTCAGCGAGGCTGCCGCCGAGGCCGCGGCCCGCACGGTGAGCTCCTCCAACCTCCTCAAGTGCGCCGTCGCCGGAGCCGACCCCAACTGGGGACGCGTCCTGTCCCAGCTGGGAACCGTCTCCGAGGAGGTCTGCCCCTTCAACCCCGACGAGGTCGACGTGACCATCAACGGCGTCACGATCTTCCGCCACGGCGCCCCCGACCAGGACCGGGACACCGTGGACATGAGTCCGCGCGAGACCCGCATCGATATCGCCCTGTCAGCGGGCCAGGCCGAGGCCACCGTGTGGACCAACGACCTCACCCACGGATACGTCACCATCAACGCGGACTACACGACATGAACCGGACACCTCTCGACCCACAGACCAAGGCATCCGTCCTGCTGGAGGCCGTGCCGTGGCTGCGCACCTACAAGGGCGCCACCATGGTCATCAAGTACGGCGGCAACGCCATGGAGAACGACGACCTCAAACGCGCCTTCGCCCAGGACATCCTCTTCCTCCACCAGGTCGGGGTGCGCCCCGTCGTCGTCCACGGCGGTGGTCCCCAGATCAACGCCATGCTCAAACGACTGGGCATCAGCTCGGAGTTCCGCGGCGGCCTGCGCGTGACGACGCCCGAGGTCATGGACGTGGTCCGCATGGTCCTCACCGGCTCCGTGCAGCGCGAGCTCGTCTCCCTGCTCAACACCGACGGCTCCGCCGCCGTCGGTATCAGCGGTGAGGACGGCGGACTCCTGCGGGCCCGTCAGCGCCTGGCCACAGTGGACGGGCAAAGCGTCGACGTGGGCCTGGTCGGTGACGTCGTCGACGTCAGTCCGCAGCCCATCATCGACCTGCTCGACCAGGGCCGCATCCCCGTCATCTCCTCGGTCGCCCCGCTGGTGACGGACTCCGAGACCGTCCTGAACGTCAACGCCGACACAGCCGCCGCCGCGATCGCCGTGGCGCTCAAAGCCCGCACCCTACTCGTGCTCACCGACGTCGAGGGGCTCTACGCCGCCTGGCCCGACCGCGGCTCGCTGGTGCCCTTCATCAGCGCAGCCGCGCTCGAGGAGCTCCTGCCCACGCTCGAGTCCGGGATGATCCCCAAGATGGAGGCCTGCCTGCGGGCCGTCTACGGGGGAGTCGCGCAGGCCCACGTCGTCGACGGACGTCAGGCCCACAGCATGCTCCTGGAGATCGTCACCGACCAGGGCGTCGGCACCGTCATTCACCCCGGCGACGCCCCGATACCACCACTGAACGGAGGCAAGAGCCTATGACCACCCTGGCAGGATCCTCCTCGGGAGCGCAGGCTCCTACCACCACCGACAGCGCCGGCAGCACTGGTAGCACAGCCAATGCCGGCTGGTTGGCCCGTTACACCGAGGCCGTCATGAACACCTTCGGCACCCCCAGCCGGGTCCTGGTCCGTGGCCAGGGCGCCCAGGTCTGGGACGCCGACGGCAAGGAGTACACCGACCTCCTGGCCGGGATCGCTGTCAACTGCCTGGGCCACGCCCACCCCGCGATCGTCGAAGCCGTCACCGACCAGCTCGGCACCCTCGGCCACGTCTCGAACTTCTTCACCACCCCCGCCCAGGTCCGCCTCGCCGAGGAGCTCATCGCCCTCGCCTTCCCCGGCCGGAACGCCGGTGGCTCCCGCGTCTTCCTGGCCAACTCCGGGACCGAGGCCAATGAGGCCGCTTTCAAGATCGCCCGCCGGCACGGCGGCGGCAGCCGCCCTCGGGTGCTGGCTCTCCAGGACGCCTTCCACGGGCGGACCATGGGCGCCCTGGCCCTGACCCACAAGGCCGCCTACCGCGAGCCCTTCGAGCCGCTGCCCGGTGGGGTCGAGTTCATCCCGGCCGGCGACGTCGACGCACTGCGCAGTGCGCTGGGGCCCGACGTGGCGGCACTCATTGTTGAGCCCATCCAGGGTGAGGCCGGGGTCCGCGAGCTGCCCGCCGGGTACCTGGAGGCCGCCCGCGAGCTGACCGAGGCCGTCGGCGCCCTGCTCATCATCGATGAGGTCCAGTCCGGCATGGGACGTTCAGGCGCCTGGATGGCCCACCACCTGCTGGCCCCCGGGGTCGTCCCCGACGTCGTCACCCTCGCCAAGGGACTGGGCGGCGGCATTCCCATCGGCGCAGTCGTCGCCACCGGTGAGGCAGCGGCCGCCCTGGGACCCGGTCAGCACGGCACCACCTTCGGCGGCAACCCGGTGGCCTGCGCCGCCGCCCTGGCCGTCATCGACACGATCCGCGGTCAGGACCTGCTCGCGCGGGTCGAGCGGCTCGGCTCGGCCTGGGCCCAGGAGCTGGCGGCCGTCGACGGAGTCGACCAGGTGCGTGGTCGAGGCCTGCTGATCGGCGTCGGGCTGGCCGAGGGCCTCCCACCCGCCGGCGAGATCGCCGCCGCCTTGGCTGAACGCGGTTTCATCGTCAACGCGCCGCGTCCCGACACGATCCGTCTGGCACCGCCCTTCATCCTGTCCGACGACGACGCCCGGGCCTTCACCACCGCCTTGTCCGAGGCCCTCTCCCGAGCACTGTCCGAGGAAGTGAGCTCATGAGTGCCACCATCGAGGCCTCCCAACGCGACCGTGCGGCCGCGTCCCCACTGACCCCCGGGACCAAGACCGCCAGGCACGCCAGCATCATCCAGATCCTCTCCCGTGAGCGCATCCGCTCCCAGGCCCAGCTGCGCAAGGCCCTGGCTCAACGCGGCATCAGCACCACCCAGGCCACGCTCTCACGGGACCTGGTGGAGCTGCGGGCCACGAAGATCCGAGCCCCGGGCGGAGAGCTCATCTACTCGATGCCTGAGGCCGGGGCACCCGGACAGGTCCGTGCAGCCTTCACCGGGGCGGAGGAGACGGACGACTCCCTGCGCGCCCATACGACCCCGCGCCTGGCCCGCTGGTGCGCCGAGCTGCTCGTCACCGCCGAGTGGGCCGGCCCCCAGGTGGTCCTGCGTACCCCGGCCGGAGCCGCTCAGCTGCTCGCCGGAGCCGTCGACGACGCGATGATGCCCGGGGTCCTGGGCTGCATCGCCGGGGACGACACCGTCCTGGTCATCACCCGCAGCGGCCAGGTCGCCGCGGATGTGGCCGGGCATCTACTCGCGCTGGCCGATCCCTCAGCCCGAACCTGACTTCTCCCCACAACCTTTGGCACCTCAAGTCACCTCGGCACTGGCTCGCCAGTGTCACCACGAAGAGAAGAGAGATCCCATGAGCACCCACAAGGACCGTGTCGTCCTGGCTTACTCCGGAGGCCTGGACACGTCTGTCGCCATCGGCTGGATCGGCGAGGCCACCGGCCGAGAGGTCGTTGCCGTCGCCGTCAATGTCGGCCAGGGCGGCGAGGACCTTGAGGTGATCCGTCAGCGAGCTCTCGACTGCGGTGCCGTCGAGGCCTATGTGGCCGACGCACGAGATGAGTTCGCCAACGACTACTGCATGCCCGCCCTCAAGGCCAATGCCCTCTACGAGGGAACCTATCCGCTCGTCTCCGCGCTCTCCCGCCCCGTCATCGCCCGCCACCTGGTCAAGGCCGCCCGCGAGTTCGGCGCCCGCACTGTGGCGCACGGCTGCACCGGCAAGGGCAATGACCAGGTCCGCTTTGAGGTCTCGATCACCTCGATGGCCCCTGACATGGACTGCATCTCCCCGGTGCGCGACCTGGCGCTGACCCGCGACGTCGCCATCGACTACGCCGAGAAGCACAACCTGCCGATCGAGACCACCAAGCACAACCCGTTCTCCATCGACCAGAACGTCTGGGGGCGTGCCATCGAGACCGGCTTCCTGGAGGATCTGTGGAACGCCCCCACCAAGGACGTCTACGTCTACACCGATGACCCCGCCTACCCACCCCTGCCTGATGAGGTGACCATCACCTTCAAGGAGGGTATCCCGGTGGCTATCGACGGCCGTGATGTCACCCCGCTGGAGGCCATCCAGGAGCTCAACCGCAGGGCCGGGGCGCAGGGCGTGGGACGCATCGACACGGTGGAGGACCGGCTCGTGGGCATCAAGTCCCGCGAGATCTACGAGGCCCCTGGGGCAGTGACCCTCATCGAGGCGCATCAGGCGCTCGAGGCCGTCACCCTGGAGCGCATGCAGCGCCGCTACAAGCGGAGTATGGAGCAGACCTGGGCCGAGCTCGTCTACGAGGCGCAGTGGTACTCCCCGCTCAAGCGCTCCATGGATGCCTTCATCGAGGACACCCAGCGCTACGTCAGCGGCGACATCCGCATGGTCCTGCACGGCGGCCGGGCGACTGTCACGGGGCGCCGCTCCGAGACCAGCCTGTACGACTTCAACCTGGCCACCTACGACAGCGGAGACACCTTCGACCAGTCCTCCTCGCGAGGATTCATCGAGATCTACGGCATGCAGTCCAAGCTCGCCGCCGCCCGCGACGTGCGCGTCGGCAACGGCCAGGGATTCTGACCGAGTTGCGGCCAAGGGCCCACCGCCCCGTCATCGGTCGCCCGGGTAGCGCCCACTGCGGCCTGACGAACCGCGACGAGCCGGTTGCCTCCGCGATTGAGAGCGGAGGCGACCGGCTCGTTCGCGCCGGCCCTGCTGAGCCGATGGACTTGTTCGGTTGCTGGCCGGGAGGCGCCCACCTCGGTGCTCCCGGCGTTCCGGGTGTAGTCGGTTACTCGGCCTCCTGTGCCTCGTTCTTGTCCCTCCGGGGCTGGCGGCGCAGCCAGCGGGAGTCGTCGTTGGCGTAGGCGTAGTAGCCGCCGATAAGCAGACCGCCACCCACGAAGTTGCCCAGCAGCGCCACGGCCACGTTGCCCAGCGCCGGCAGGACGTCGATCCCGTGCGTCAGGCCGACGACGGTGAACAGGACCGTGTTGGCCACCGAGTGCTCGAAGCCGAGGAGGGCGAAGACGAACACGGCGATGATCATCGAGAAGATCTTGGACCAGTCCTCATGGATGAAACCGTTGTAGATGAGGAGCATCGCCAGGTTGATCATGAAGTTGCACAGGATCGCCCGCACGAAGAGATCCGCAACCCCCGAGGCCGATGACAGATAACCAAGCTTGGCCTCCACCGAGTGCAGGGCCTGCTCTCCGGTGGGTCCTTCCACGAGGGTGGAGAAGTGGTACATGACGGCGAAGACGAGCCCGCCCACGAAATTGCCGGACAGGCACATGACCAGCACTCTCAGGGTTCTCCACGCCGTGATGCGCTTGTAGTAGTAGCCGATGACCACCACCATCATGTTGCTGGTGAGCAGCTCGGACTTCGTGTAGTAGATGAAGACGAGGGCTGGGCCGAAGGCCAGGGCCCCGAGGATCTTTCCGACCCCTGCCAAGGAGGCCTCCCCGACGTGAAGACCGTCGAAGATGCCGACGATGGCGTAGTTCACGATGTAGAAGACCGCCACGATCATGCCGGCCATCGCCGCGCGCATGAGATAGCGGTGGGCGATCGCCCCGGTCATCCTGGTCTTGGTCTCCAGCGCCTCGAGTACGGTGGAGATGAACTGTTTGCCTGGGAAAAGGGCGTCTTGTTCGGCGGGCATGGCTCATCATGGCATGGCGGGCGAGCCCCAGGGCAGGCCCTTCTTCCTTCCCGTCGGTTGGTGTCCTCCGGCCCGCTCCCGCTCCTGTGCCTTCCTTCGGAAGCGTGGGGTGTTGTTGCCTGCGATCCGCCACGGGGCCCTTCCGGACTGATCATTGAGGTACCTGTGCGGGCAGATGAGCCATGATGGGGCCATGAGCCAGTTCTCCAGCCAGCCCGCTAAGCCGTCCGCCGCCCAGCCCATTCCCTCAGACTCGCAGCAGAACTCGGGCCCCGCCGGTGTCAGCCTGTGGGGTGGGCGGTTCTCCGGGGGGCCTGCTGACGCGCTTGCCGCACTGTCGGTGAGCACCCACTTCGACTGGCGCCTGGCCCGATACGACATCGCCGGCTCCCGAGCCCACGCCCGCGCCCTGTCGCAGGCCGGCCTGCTGGACCCAGGCCAGCTGTCCGGCATGCTGGATGCCCTGGACCGTCTCGAGGCGGACGTCGTCGCCGGCATCTTCGTCCCCGAGGTCTCCGACGAGGATGTTCACACGGCCCTGGAACGCGGTCTCATCGAGCGCGCCGGCGACGACCTGGGTGGGCGCCTGCGCGCCGGACGCAGCCGCAACGACCAGATCGCCACCCTCATCCGCATGTACCTGCGTGACCAGGCGCGCCACGTCGCCGGCCTCGTTCTCGACGTCGTCGACGCCCTCATCGACCAGGCCGCCCAGGCCGCCGACGCCATCATGCCCGGACGCACCCACATGCAGCACGCCCAGCCGGTCCTCGTCGCCCACCAGCTGCTCGCCCACGCCTGGCCGCTCATGCGCGACGTGGAGCGCCTCGAGGACTGGGACGCGCGCGCCGCCGTGAGCCCCTACGGTTCCGGCGCACTGGCCGGCAACACACTCGGCATGGACCCCGACGCCGTGGCCGCCGACCTCGGTTTCGAGGCGGCCGTGGAGAACTCCATCGATGGCACCGCCGCCCGCGACGTTGTCGCCGAGCTGAGCTTCGTCCTCGCGATGGTCGCGGTGGACGTCTCGCGCCTGAGCGAGGAGATCATCATCTGGAACACCAAGGAGTTCGACTTCGTCACCCTCGACGACTCCTACTCCACGGGCTCATCCATCATGCCGCAAAAGAAGAACCCGGACGTGGCCGAGCTCGCCCGCGGCAAGGCCGGACGCCTCATCGGCGACCTGACCGGGCTGCTTGCCACTCTCAAGGCCCTGCCCCTGGCCTACAACCGGGACCTGCAGGAGGACAAGGAGCCTGTCTTCGACGCCGTCGACACCCTGGCCATCCTCCTGCCGGCTGTCAGCGGCATGGTGTCCACCATGACCCTCCACTACGAGCGCATGGCCGCTTTGGCTCCTCAGGGGTTCTCCCTGGCCACCGATATCGCGGAGTGGCTGGTCAAGAACGGCGTGCCCTTCCGCCACGCCCACGAGATCTCCGGCGCCTGCGTGCGCGAGTGCGAGAGGCGCGGCATCGAGCTGTGGGACCTGTCCGACGACGACTTCACCGCGATCGACGAACGACTCACTCCGAGCGTGCGGGAGGTCCTCTCAGCCGAGGGCTCGGTGGCCGCTCGCACCGGGCATGGCGGTACCGCGCCGCTACGCGTCGTCGAGCAGCTCGCCCGGGCCATCGCCCGCAGCGCTGAGCTGCGAGTCTTCGCGTGGGAGGGCTCCCTGCTGGACGGCCCCGCGGGTCCTCAGTGGCCCGAGTCCACTGGGGCCGATGATGAGTGGGCTGAGGTGGAGCAGGACTGAGCCTGCTCGCGAGGGCGATGTCATGGGGGATCCCGCGACGGAACTGAGCCCCGAGGCCGCCTTGCTCCTGAGCCGTGACAGCCTGGAGGTGGCCCCGGCCCTGCTGGGTGCCGTCATCTCCGTCGCCGGCTCGCAAGGACGTGTTGCGATCCGGCTGACCGAGGTGGAGGCCTACCGAGGCGAGGAGGACCCGGGCTCCCACGCCTTCCGGGGCCGAACGGCCCGCAACGCCTCCATGTTCGAGGCCGGCGGGTGCATCTACGTCTACTTCACCTACGGCATGCATCACTGCCTCAACATCGTCAGTGGACCGGCGGGAGTCTCACGCGCCGTGCTCCTGCGCGCGGGAGAGGTGGTGAACGGGACCGAACTGGCCAGAGAGCGTCGCCCCGCCGCGCGCACTGACCGCGACCTGGCCCGCGGTCCGGCACGATTGTGCTCGGCGCTCGGGCTGGACCGCTCCGACGACGGCGCACTGCTGGGCGGTCCCGGCTCACGTATCAGCCTGACCCTGCCGGAGCCGCGGCGGGCGCCGGATCCAGCACGCATTCGCAGTGGGCCGCGCACCGGTGTCGCCGGCCCCGGGGGAGACGGTAAGGCCTTTCCATGGCGCTTCTGGCTCGACGGCGACCCCACTGTCTCGCCCTACAGGCCCGCTGTCACCAGGCGACGTCCTCAGGGCTGAACCTCGCAGAACCTCTTGCTGACGGGTGTCCGCTTGCCTGGGGCCCTCGCACCAGTTAATAATAGGTGCGCAGATAATCGTCGTAGAGACTATTGTGATCGCGGGATCGCTGAGGAAGGGCAAGCAATGTGGTCGACCAAGTGTGAACGGACGGCGGATCTCCCGGTGGAAGTCCTGTGGGAGACCTGGATCAAGGTGCTCTCCGGTGAGATCGAGCTCCCGCAGGGAGACCGCTACGAGCCACGCGAGCCAGTGGGGCCCGGTGCATCGATCACGATGACACCGGCCGGGCAGGACAGCGTTGAGATCGTGGTGACGCGATGGGAGCCGCCTCATGTCCAGGCGGACCGGGTCTCCTATGGGGGAGTGGAACTGACCTTCACACACTCCTTCATGCCCACAGAGACACAGGGGAAGAGCGTCGTTGTCACCCGCCTCGACATCGACGGCCCCGGTGCCGACGATGCCGGCCCGGCGATCGGTCCGAGAATCGCCGAGGACTTTCCGCAGGCCATCGACTCACTCATCGAGGCTGCTAGGGTCGATATGTGAAGACACGGTTCCAGGGGCCGGAGGCGAGTCCCGGTTTCCTCATGTGGAGGACCGCGCTGGCCTGGCAGCGCGACATCGCGGCTGCTCTGGAGCCCGTCGCGCTGACGCACTCGCAGTTCGTCCTCCTGTCCTGCACGCAGTGGCTCGAGGAGCAGGGAGACGGTGCCAGCCAGGTCATGATTGCGGCCCAGGCGGGAATGGATGTGAAAACCGCCAGTCAGGTGCTGCGCAGGCTGGAGCAGGCCGGCCTTGTCTCGCGCCAGCAGGATCCCAAGGACGCCCGCGCCCGGATCGTGACAACGACGGCGGCAGGGCGAGATGTCGGGGCCCGGGCAACGCGTCTTGTGGAGGACGCCGATGAGGTGTACTTCGCCACCATGCCCCACCTGCGCGACGCGCTGCTGCGCGACGCCGGTGCCGTGGTGCGCAGACCAGCAGCGCACCACGGCGAGGCAACCGATGCATCCGTCGGCCAGAGCGCGAGTCCCAAGACCCCCGGTGACACGGCCGGTCCGACCATGGTGGCTGCTCCGTGAGGATGACTCAGTGACCAATGACTATTGGAACCACAACGTCGCCTTCCACCGCCGCGTCGTGAGGGACGCGGCGCTGCGTGGTGGGAGCGCGCTCGATGTCGGATGCGGTGACGGGCTCCTGCTCGAGCGCCTGGCGACAGTGTGCCGCTGCGTCGTCGGACTTGAACCCGACGAGCAGGCGGTTGCTCGAGCGCGTGGTCGTCTGAAGCAGATCCCGCAGGCCGAGGTCCTCCTCGACGACGTCATGGATCCCGACCTGCCTCAGCGCATCGGCACCTTCGAGACGGTCAGCTGCGTGGCCACGCTGCACCACCTCCCGCTGGAACCTGCCCTGGTGAGGCTGAGAGAGCTGGTGGCACCTGGCGGGCGACTCATCGTCGTCGGCCTGGCCGCCAACAAGAGCCTGTGGGACTGGTTGCTGTCCGCACTGGCTGTTCTACCTCTGCGCGTGGTCGGTTCCCTGCGCCGGGAGACGCGCGACATCGGTGTGGTCACGCGTTCTCCACGAGAATCGTTCACCGAGATCCGTGCGGCGGCATCCCGGATCCTTCCCACGGCCAGGGCTCGACGGCGCTTCTACTACCGTTACACCCTCATCTGGGACCGCCCGATGGAGGCCTTGTGAACGATTCCCCGCATCCGGCCCCCGACTCCGCGGGCATGCCGATCCCTCTGCGCACTCTGTACGAGCTGCTGCGGGCCGAGCTCGGTGAGATCGATCCCTGGCCCGCCGAGTCCGACCTCGAGTACGTCTGCGGGGCCGTCCTCGTCCAGAACACCACATGGGGCAGTGCTCTGCGCTCCCTGGATGCGCTGAGAGACGCCACGGCCTTCGACGCTGACCGGATGCTCTCGCTTGACGAGGCGTGCCTCATCGACCTGATCCGCCCCAGCGGATTCATGAAGGCCAAGGCTCGCGCGCTGCGCGCCTACGCGACCTGGCTCACGGGCCCGGAAGGACGAGTGGCACCTGCTCTCGGTGATGACGCCCTGCGCGCAGAGCTGATGAAGCTCCCCGGGTTCGGCCCGGAGACGACCGACGTCGTCGCCCTCATGGTCCACGACCGGCCCCGGTTCATCTTCGACACCTACGCCAGGCGCCTGCTCCGCCAAGCCGGACATGACGTGGGGCGCGGATACGAGACGTCTCGGCGCGCCCACGAGGAGGCAGTGGTCGCCAGCGGGCTCGACGTCGACCAGCTCAAGGACTTCCACGGACTGATCATCACCGCCGGCCAACGCGCTCGTGCAGCGGGTGGGTGGGCGGTCTACGGTCCCACGATCGGCGTGGGGTCCATGAACCGGTAACCGTGCATGTGCTGTAGGCGAAGAGCAGACGGCCCGTGTGACAACGGTGCCGGTCTGACGCGACCGTATCGTGGAAGCCGGGCCGGGGCATGGCAGACTATCCGCGCCGGAGGTATCGGCCGGCCCCGAGCGCGACGCGCCGGGACAACGCGTGCAGGACGCGCGACGACTCACGGAAGGCGACTGGACAGTGACGGACATCCTGGACGAACTGCAGTGGCGCGGGCTCATCGCCCAGCACACCGACATCGACGCGCTGCGCGCGGCGTTGACCGACGGGACCGTCACCTTCTATTGCGGATTCGACCCCACGGCTCCCAGTCTTCACCACGGTCACCTCGTGGCCGTCAAGGTCATGCGTCATCTGCAGCTCGCCGGACACCACCCCCTCGCACTGGTGGGGGGCGCAACCGGGCTCATCGGCGACCCACGCGCCAAGGGCGAGCGCAGCCTCAACACGAAGGATGTCGTCGCCGGCTGGGCGGCGAGCCTGCAGGAGCAGCTCGAGAACCTTCTCGACTTCAGCGGGGACAACCCGGCTCGCATCGTTAACAACCTGGACTGGACCCAGGCGATGAGTGCCATCGACTTCCTGCGGGACCTGGGCAAGCACTTCCGCATGGGCACAATGCTGTCCAAGGACATCGTCGCGCGCCGCCTGGCCAGCGAGGAGGGCATCTCCTACACCGAGTTCAGCTACCAGGTCCTCCAGGCCAACGACTACCTCGAGCTCTACCGGCGCTACGGCTGCACCCTGGAGGTGGGTGGCAACGACCAGTGGGGCAATCTCGTGGGCGGGATGGACCTCATCCACAAGGTTGAGGGCGCCTCGGTCCACGTCATGACCAACCCGCTCATCACCAAGGCCGACGGCACCAAGTTCGGCAAGTCCGAGGGCGGGGCGATCTGGCTCAACCCCGAGATGCTCAGCCCCTACGCCTTCTACCAGTTCTGGCTACAGGTCGACGACGCCGACGTGGTGCGCTTCCTCAAGGTCTTCACCTTCCTGGAGCGGGACGAGATCGAGCGTCTCGAGGTTGCGACCGTCAAGAACCCGAAGGCCCGAGAGGCGCAGCGCGCCCTGGCTCACGAAGTGACCACCTGGGTCCACGGGGCCGAGGCCACAGCCCAGGCTGAGGCGGCAACAGCCGCCCTGTGGGGGCGTGGCGATCTCGCCGACATTGACGAGGCGACGATCCTGGCTGCCACGGCCGACCTTGCCTCTGGAGACGTGACGATCGGCGAGACCACGATCGTGGACCTGCTTGTCAGCACGGGGCTGGAGCGGGGCCGTAACGCGGCTCGGAAGACCATTGCCGGCGGAGGCGCCTACCTCAACAACGTCAAGGTAGAGGATGAGACCAAGGTGATCGGCTCCGAGCATCTGCTGGCCGGAGGAGTGGTCCTGGTGCGCAAGGGACGGCGTAACCTGGCCATTGGGCACTCGGCGTAGATCCTTTTCGAGAATCGTCCCGGTCTCGACCGAATTGACGCGGTGACGGTGTCTTGTGGGCACCGTCACCGCGCTACAGTTTGACGACCTGGGGCCGTGTGCGTAATGTTCTCTCCGGCCCGAAACGGGGAGGACAAGTCCTCAGACCGACCGGGAACTGAGAACTGAAGAGAACCGAATGAGAGACGAGGGTCACCGACCAATCGTTTGACTCAGACAGAATGGTTCGGTAAAGTATCTCAGGCGCTTCTGAGAAGGAAGCGGAAGACGAAAGTCTTTCGAAGATTTTTCAGTGGGTGTGTTGTTTGAGAACTCGATAGTGTGTCATGTTTTTTATGCCATGGGTCCTGGGGGGCTGCGCGTTTTGTGTGGTTTTTTGGGGCTTGTTTTGTTTTGGTTTGCCTGGCTTCTGTTGTGGGGGTTGGGTGGGGCCATGTGGTCTGGTTTTCTGGGCTTTTTCTGATTGGAACCTTTGTGGTTTTGTTGGTTTTGTTTGGAGAGTTTGATCCTGGCTCAGGACGAACGCTGGCGGCGTGCTTAACACATGCAAGTCGAACGGTGAAGCGCCTTCCTTTGTGGTGGGTGTGGATGAGTGGCGAACGGGTGAGTAACACGTGAGTAACCTGCCCCCTTCTTCTGGATAACCGCATGAAAGTGTGGCTAATACGGGATATTCTGGGTCTGTCGCATGGTGGGCCTGGGAAAGATTGCGCCTTTTGGGTGTTTTTGGTGGGGGATGGGCTCGCGGCCTATCAGCTTGTTGGTGGGGTGATGGCCTACCAAGGCGGTGACGGGTAGCCGGCCTGAGAGGGTGGACGGTCACACTGGGACTGAGACACGGCCCAGACTCCTACGGGAGGCAGCAGTGGGGAATATTGCACAATGGGCGCAAGCCTGATGCAGCGACGCCGCGTGAGGGATGGAGGCCTTCGGGTTGTGAACCTCTTTCGCCAGTGAAGCAGGCCTGCTCCTGTGTGGGTGGGTTGACGGTAGCTGGATAAGAAGCGCCGGCTAACTACGTGCCAGCAGCCGCGGTAATACGTAGGGCGCGAGCGTTGTCCGGAATTATTGGGCGTAAAGAGCTCGTAGGCGGCTGGTCGCGTCTGTCGTGAAATCCTCTGGCTTAACTGGGGGCTTGCGGTGGGTACGGGCCGGCTTGAGTGCGGTAGGGGAGGCTGGAACTCCTGGTGTAGCGGTGGAATGCGCAGATATCAGGAAGAACACCGGTGGCGAAGGCGGGTCTCTGGGCCGTTACTGACGCTGAGGAGCGAAAGCGTGGGGAGCGAACAGGATTAGATACCCTGGTAGTCCACGCCGTAAACGTTGGGCACTAGGTGTGGGGGGCCTTTTCCGGGTTTTCCGCGCCGTAGCTAACGCATTAAGTGCCCCGCCTGGGGAGTACGGCCGCAAGGCTAAAACTCAAAGGAATTGACGGGGGCCCGCACAAGCGGCGGAGCATGCGGATTAATTCGATGCAACGCGAAGAACCTTACCAAGGCTTGACATGTGCCGGATGGCTCCGGAGACGGGGTTTCCTCTCCTTTGTGGGGGGCTGGTTCACAGGTGGTGCATGGTTGTCGTCAGCTCGTGTCGTGAGATGTTGGGTTAAGTCCCGCAACGAGCGCAACCCTTGTCTCGTGTTGCCAGCACGTTGTGGTGGGGACTCGCGGGAGACTGCCGGGGTCAACTCGGAGGAAGGTGGGGATGACGTCAAATCATCATGCCCCTTATGTCTTGGGCTTCACGCATGCTACAATGGCCGGTACAGAGGGCTGCGATGCCGTGAGGTGGAGCGAATCCCTTAAAGCCGGTCTCAGTTCGGATCGGTGTCTGCAACTCGACACCGTGAAGTTGGAGTCGCTAGTAATCGCAGATCAGCAACGCTGCGGTGAATACGTTCTCGGGCCTTGTACACACCGCCCGTCACGTCATGAAAGTCGGCAACACCCGAAGCCCGTGGCCCTACGGGGAGCGGTCGAAGGTGGGGCTGGTGATTGGGACGAAGTCGTAACAAGGTAGCCGTACCGGAAGGTGCGGCTGGATCACCTCCTTTCTAAGGATAGGTTTGTGTGGGGCGGTTTGCCTCCTCCTTCTTTTTTGGTTGTTTGTTTTGTCTGGGCCAGTGTGGTCTGGGCCGGCCTGGAGGGGGTGTCTCGCACGGAAGCTGCGGCTGGCTGGCCTTGCGCTGTTGTGTGGGGTTGGTTGGTTGTGGTGTTGTGTGGTGTAGGAAACACGCCTGCTTGTGGTGGGCTGCTGCGGCTGTTGTGGTCGTGGTGGTCTGTTGTGGTGGGTGCCCCTGGTGTGCGCGGTTGTGTGCGTGTGTGGGGGTGGCATGCTGTCGGGGTTCTGGGGCAGTGCGCCCTGGTTGCCTGGCCTGTGCTTCTGCTGCCTGTTGGTGGTGGGGTGTGGGTGTGGGTGGGTTGGTTGTGAACTGTATAGTGGACGCGAGCATCTTACTGTAAGATTTCTGTGACATTTCTTTTGTTTTGTCGTGTGTTGTGTTGTTTGTTTTTTTGAGCGTTCGGTGGATGCCTTGGCATCAGGGGCCGATGAAGGACGTGGTGGCCTGCGATATTCCTCGGGGAGCCGGCTGGCGGGCTGTGATCCGAGGGTTTCCGAATGGGGGGACCCGGCACGAGTTATGTCGTGTCACCTGCATCTGAATTGTATAGGGTGTGGGGGGTGACGCGGGGAAGTGAAACATCTTAGTACCCGTAGGAGAAGATATTCCGTGAGTAGTGGCGAGCGAAAGCGGATGATGGTGAAACCGTGTGCGTGTGATACTCGGCAGGGGTTGCGTGTGCGGGGTTGTGGGGCTGTCCTGTTGGTCTTCTGCCGGAGACCGGGCGCGTGTGCTGATCTGTAGCTGAATCGTCTGGGAAGGCGTGGCGTAGTGGGTGATACCCCCGTAGGCGGAACTGGTTGGTGCGTGTCTGGGGTGGTGCCCGAGTAGCACGGGGCTCGTGGAATCCTGTGTGAATCTGCCAAGACCACTTGGCTGCCTGAATACCTCCTGATGACCGATAGTGGATAGTACCGTGAGGGAATGGTGAAAAGTACCCCGGGAGGGGAGTGAAATAGTACCTGAAACCGGGCGCTTGCAAGCCGTCAGAGCCTCCCATGCTTGTTGTGTGTGGGGGTGGTGGCGTGCCTTTTGAAGAATGAGCCTGCGAGTCAGTGGCGTGTCGCGAGGTTAACCCGTGTGGGGTAGCCGTAGCGAGAGCGAGTCCGAACAGGGCGAGTGTAGTGGCGCGTTCTGGACCCGAAGCGGGGTGATCTACCCATGGCCAGGTTGAAGCACGTGTAAGAGCGTGTGGAGGACCGAACCCACCTAGGTTGAAAACTGGGGGGATGAGCTGTGGGTAGGGGTGAAAGGCCAATCAAACTCCGTGATAGCTGGTTCTCCCCGAAATGCATTTAGGTGCAGCGTCGCGTGTTGCCCGGCGGAGGTAGAGCTACTGGGTGGCTGATGGGCCCCACAGGGTTACTGACGTCAACCAAACTCCGAATGCCGTGCGGGTTGTAGCGTGGCAGTGAGACTGCGGGGGATAAGCTCCGTGGTCGAGAGGGAAACAGCCCAGATCGCCGGCTAAGGCCCCTAAGCGTGTGCTAAGTGGGAAAGGATGTGCGGTCGCGCAGACAACCAGGAGGTTGGCTTAGAAGCAGCCATCCTTGAAAGAGTGCGTAATAGCTCACTGGTCAAGTGATCGTGCGCCGACAATGTAGCGGGGCTCAAGCACACCGCCGAAGCCGCGGACCCACAGCGTTTGTTCCCTTCATCGTCCCACGTTGCTGGGGTGGTGGCAGGGGCTGTGGGTGGTAGGGGAGCGTCCTGCACCGGGGGAAGCCTGTGGGTGACTGCTGGTGGACGGTGCGGGAGTGAGAATGCAGGCATGAGTAGCGATACTAGGGTGAGAAGCCCTAGCGCCGAATGACCAAGGGTTCCAGGGCCAGGCTAGTCCGCCCTGGGTGAGTCGGGACCTAAGGCGAGGCCGACAGGCGTAGTCGATGGATGACGGGTTGATATTCCCGTACCGGCGAAGCACCGCCCATGCTGACGCGCGGGTGCTAACCCACGCCGTGCTGCCATATCGGCCCTCAGCTCAGGTCTTCGGGCCTGGTGGGGGTTGTGGTGGTGGGGTCTGGGGACCCTCCGTGCAGGTAGGCAAGCGTGTTAACAGGGGTGACGCACAGTGGTAGCCCGGCGGACCTGATGGCTTGGTCCGTTCAAGCGCGCAGCCCGTTGCCCAGGTAAATCCGGGGGACTGTCTTGGATGACGGGGGTGAGGCGTGATGGTGACCCCACGCTGGTGGGGGATAACAGGGTGATCCTGGGGTGCCGAGAAAAGCCTCGACGCGATGGTGCCAGCCGCCCGTACCCTAAACCGACACAGGTGGTCGGGCAGAGTATGCCTAGGCGCACGAGTGAATCATGGTTAAGGAACTCGGCAAAATGCCCCCGTAACTTCGGGAGAAGGGGGGCCTGATCCCTGAAACAGCTGGCCTGTTAGGGGGGAGGGTCGCAGAGACCAGGGGGAAGCGACTGTTTACTAAAAACACAGGTCCGTGCGAAGCCGTAAGGCGATGTATACGGACTGACGCCTGCCCGGTGCTGGAAGGTTAAGAGGAACCATTAACCCTCGGGTGACGTGGTGAATTTAAGCCCCAGTAAACGGCGGTGGTAACTATAACCATCCTAAGGTAGCGAAATTCCTTGTCGGGTAAGTTCCGACCTGCACGAATGGCGTAACGACTTCCCCGCTGTCTCAACCATGAGCTCGGCGAAATTGCAGTACGAGTAAAGATGCTCGTTTCGCGCAGAAGGACGGAAAGACCCCGGGACCTTTACTACAGCTTGGTATTGGCGCCCGCTATAGCTTGTGCAGGATAGGTGGGAGACGTTGAAGCCGTTACGCCAGTAGCGGTGGAGTCGTCCTTGAAATACCACTCTGGTTATGGCGTGCGCCTGAACCTGGGCCCGTGATCCGGGTTAGGGACAGTGCCTGGTGGGTAGTTTAACTGGGGCGGTTGCCTCCTAAAGTGTAACGGAGGCGCTCAAAGGTTCCCTCAGCCTGGTCGGCAACCAGGTGTTGAGTGCAAGTGCACAAGGGAGCTTGACTGTGAGACCGACGGGTCGAGCAGGTACGAAAGTAGGAACTAGTGATCCGGCGATCCCGTGTGGGTGGGTCGTCGCTCAACGGATAAAAGGTACCCCGGGGATAACAGGCTGATCCTGCCCAAGAGTCCATATCGACGGCATGGTTTGGCACCTCGATGTCGGCTCGTCGCATCCTGGGGCTGGAGCAGGTCCCAAGGGTTGGGCTGTTCGCCCATTAAAGCGGTACGCGAGCTGGGTTTAGAACGTCGTGAGACAGTTCGGTCCCTATCCTCTGCGCGCGCAGGAGACTTGAGAAGGCCTGTCCCTAGTACGAGAG
Source organism: Actinomyces sp. Marseille-P3109 (assembly GCF_900323545.1). Lineage (NCBI taxonomy): Bacteria > Bacillati > Actinomycetota > Actinomycetes > Actinomycetales > Actinomycetaceae > Actinomyces > Actinomyces sp. Marseille-P3109. The sequence continues at coordinate 1,267,922 of NZ_OOHN01000008.1, read as the reverse complement.
GACCGGGACGGACGAACCTCTGGTGTGCCAGTTGTCCCGCCCGGGGCACGGCTGGTTGGCTACGTTCGGGACGGGTAACCGCTGAAAGCATCTAAGCGGGAAACCATCTTCAAGACAAGGTCTCCGCAGGAAGGACTCGTCCTTCCTGGTAGGCCCCCAGCAGACTACTGGGTTGATAGGCCAGAGGTGGAAGACCGGTAACGGTTGGAGCTGACTGGTACTAATAGGCCAACACAAACAACACCCCCCACCCGCCACAACACGGTGCGTGGGACGAGGGGAACAACGGTAAGCACGAAAGCGTCCACTATACGGTCCACACCCAACCCACCACCAACCACACACACACGCACGCGCGTGAGCGTGAGCGTGTGGGGTGCGGGGGCAACCACCACACAAGTGAATCAACGCACCGCACTACCCACCCAGACGTCTCGGTGGTCACAGCGACAGGGACACGCCCGGACCCATCCCGAACCCGGAAGCTAAGCCTGACAGCGCCGATGGTACTGCACCCGCCAGGGTGCGGGAGAGTAGGACACCACCGAGCACACACCACCGCGTAGGGCCTTTGAGATCCACCCCGGACCTCAAAGGCCCTACGCCGCGTACCGGGCCCGACAAATCTGTCCACCCACGCGCGCCACGCACCACACCTGTTGCCCCGGGTGCAGCTACGCCATCCGGCGGTGGGCCGGGTAGGCTCCTCCCAGGCAATCAGGACATGAGGGAACTGACGGCAGTCCCGGAGCGAAAGAAGGACCATGGCGTATCAGGACCGTCGGCACGGCGCGGACCACGGCGACTCATCCAGGCGTCGCCGGGACGGCGACCGTCACGGCTTCGGCCGACGCAAGCGCTTCGACGGGGATGATGACCGCTCTCGTCATAGCCGTCACTCCGGCTGGAACAACAATGGCACCCACGATGGACAGAGGCGTTCCCCAAACCGTGACGAGGGTGAGTCTCGTGGTCAGCGCCGGCAGCGGGACGACTGGCGCGGCGATCGTCGTCGCGACGCCGGAGCCGATGAGCGGCGACCTTTCCACGGAGACAGGAAGTCGGGGCGTTTCACCGACCGCTCTGGACGGGGAGGCCCCAAGGACAGGAAGGACGATCGCCGAGGTCGCCCTCCGCAGCGCCAGCGCATTCCAGAACCCGCTGTCCCTGACGACGTCGAACCCGGCGACCTCGAGCGGAGCGCAAGGGTCGAGCTGCGTGCCCTAGGACGCGCCAATGCCGAGAACGTCGCCCGCCACCTCGTCATGACTCAGCGGCTGCTGGACAACGACCCTCACACCGCCTACGAACACGCTCGCTACGCCGCCTCCCATGCCGGGCGTGTTGCGGTCGTACGCGAGACCGCAGGCATCGCCGCGTACCTCGCCGGTCACTACAGTGAGGCGCTTCGAGAGATCCGAGCCGCTAGGCGACTGTCCGGTCTCGACCTTCACCGAGCCATCGAGGTCGACTGCGAACGCGCACTGGGACACACCGACAAGGCCCTCCAGGCCGCCAAGGCGGCCGACCCCCTCCAGCTCGACGAGGTTGAGCGCGCTGAGCTGGCCATGGTCATCTCCAGCCTCCGCCACGAGATGGGGCAGACCGATCTCGGTCTCATCGTCATCGAGGACGCCATCCGGGCGCGTCCCTCTGACAGCGACACCCTCAGGCGCCTGCACTCCGTGCGCGCCGACAGGCTCGAGGAGCTCGGGCGTCACCAGGAGGCCGCAGCGATCCGAGACCGCATCGGCCCCGAGCCGACCGAGGAGGACGAGGTCGAGGTCTTCGACATCGAGGACGACTACGACTTAGAGGCCCAGGAGCAGGGCTCTCCAGAAAAGGCTGCTCACAAGGCGGACGATCGTCACGAGGCTACGGAGGCCTCTGCCACCACGGAGACGCCCGCTGAGAGCGATGCCTCGGACCTCGATGCGGCCGACCAGGATGACACCGAGTGGACGCAGTCCTTCGCTGAGCGCGTCGAGGCCGAGATGGCAGAGCTGCTGGAGGCGGCTGAGGAGACGTCGGCGTCCCCGTCGGCAGACGAGGCAGAAGAACAGTCTTCCCCGGCTGACGCGGACGGAACCACAACCCCGACAACAACCCCGACCGACGACGCCCCAGAGGAGTCCCGATGACCCTGCCCGAACAGACTCCTCTCGACACTTCCGCGACCCTCCTGGTCAGCGAGCAGCCCCTGTGCGCCGCCTACGACGTCGCGCTGCTGGACCTCGACGGCGTCTGCTTCGCAGGCGAGGCCCGGGTGCCCTACGCCGCCGACAACGTCAACGCCGCCCGCGCAGCCGGGATGCGCCTGTCCTTCGTCACCAACAACGCCTCCCGGGCGCCTCAGACGGTCGTGGACAAGCTCAAGGCCAATGACATCGTCGCCGAGCCCGCAGAGGTCTTCAGTGCCGCCATGGATGCGGCCGCCATGCTCACCGAGCATGTCGAACCCGGCTCCATGGTCCTCGTCGTCGGCGGCGATGGCGTACGACAGGCCCTCCTCGACGAGGGCTTCCGAGTGACCAGCAGCGCGCAGGACGAGCCGGTCGCCGTCGTCCAGGGATGGGACCCCGCAGTCGACTGGGCCCTGCTGTCCGAGGGGCTCTACGCCGTCAACGCCGGTGCCCTCCACGTCGCCACCAACCTCGACGCCACCCTGCCGACCGAGCGGGGCTTCGCCCTGGGCAATGGCAGCCTCGTGGCCGCCGTCGTCAACGCCTCCGGCAAGGAGCCCCTGGCGGGGGGCAAACCCTTCCCCGGGATCTACACACGAGCTCTCAAGCGCGCCGGTGGCACCAGGCCGCTGGCCGTCGGCGACCGGCTCGACACCGACCACGTCGGTGCCCGGGCCGCCGGAATCCCCGGGCTCCACGTCCTCACCGGTGTCTCAGATGCCCGAGACGTCGTCGCAGCACCGGCCGCTGAGCGTCCCTGCTTCCTCCACACCGACCTGCGCGGCCTGACCGAGCCGCATCCCGAGCCCGTCCGAGTCGTGCAGGACGGTCAGGAGTGGTGGCAGGTCGGCGACCGACGCGCCCGCGTCGTCGGCTCGAGGCTCGAGCTGCAGCACGGGGGAGCCGTGACCGCCCAGGACGGCGCCCCCGTGCGCATCGACCTGGACTCCTACCGGGCCCTGGCCGTAGCCGCCTGGGACTGGTCCGACGCGCAGGACGCCCGGGCAGAGGCCGCCGCGCTGGACCTTCCCGAGATCGAGGTCATCGAGCCCTGAGACCGATCCGGTCTCAGGAACAGTCCGCGGAAAGGACAGAACGACGTCGAGGTGAGTCAGGAATGAGCCGCAACGAACCGGAAGCCACCGGACAGCAGGCCCCGCCTTCAGGGGCTCCTGAGCGACCGGCGGCTCCCAGGCCGCCGGTCCCCGCGCCCCCGCGCGCCGATGCCGCGATGTCCGCCTCCCACCACCTCACCGACCACGCCGACGAGCTCGCCGAGATCGGGCGGATGCCTCTGGAGGAGCGCGCCGCCGCGCTGTCCGCCATCCACGAGGAGCTCACCGCCGTTCTCCACAAGGCGGAAGGCTGACATGGCCCGCCTCATCCGCATCGACTCCGAGCTCGTACGCCGTGGACTGGCACGCTCCCGCACCCACGCCGCCGCGCTCATCACCGACGGCCACGTCACTCTTGACGGCGTGGTGGTCACCAAGCCGGCCCGCCAGGTCAACCCCGCCCATGCCATCGAGGTCCTCACTCCTTGCGGAGACGACTATGTCTCACGTGGCGCCCACAAGCTCGCAGGCGCCCTGGACGTCTTGGGGGAACGCGGCCTGGCGCCTCGTATCGACGGCCGCCGCTGCCTGGATGCGGGAGCCTCCACAGGAGGCTTCACCGACGTCCTCCTGCGCCGCGGTGCCGAGCACGTCGTCGCCGTCGACGTCGGCTACGGCCAGTTGGCCTGGTCCCTGCGCTCCGACCCACGTGTCACCGCCCTGGACCGCACCAACATCCGAACCCTCGACCCGGCCGCCGTTGCCCCGGCCCCCGACCTGGTGGTGGGTGACCTGTCCTTCATCTCCCTCACCCTGGTCCTCGAGCCACTGCTGCGCGCCGCGGCCGACGACGCCGACCTCCTGCTCATGGTCAAGCCCCAGTTCGAGGTGGGCAAGGACCGGATCGGGCACGGGGGAGTGGTGCGCGACCCGCAGCTCCACGTGGAGACCGTCCTGGCCGTGGCCGAGCACGCGCACACGCTGGGAGTGGGTGTCGACGCCGTCGCCGCCTCACCGTTGCCCGGTCCCGCTGGTAACGTCGAGTACTTCCTGAACATGCACGCCTCCCGCGCCGGGAGCCCTGAGGACCTGCGCGGCGGTGAGCTGCGCGCCCAGGTCGAGCGCGCCGTCGCCGAAGGCCCCGCTGCAAACAGCTCCCGACGAAGCAGAGCAAGGACCCAACCATGAGCAAGCTGAGCCCCACAGGCGCCGTGAGCAGCGTCAAGCCCGCCGGCTGCCCCGAGCCCCCGGAGCAGCCGGCGACGGAACCGCACCACCGGAGGATCTCGCGCGTCATGCTCCTGCAGCGCGACCTCAATGACAAGCCGGTGCCCGTCCCTCGGCCCAGCGCCCCCACGGCCTCAGCCGTGGCCCGGGCCTCGGCCGCGCTGCGCGCCCACGGCGTCGAGCCCGTCGGACCGGAGTGCACCGACCACGTCGACCTTGTACTCGTGCTCGGTGGTGACGGCACGATCCTGCGTGCCTTCGAGATCGCCCGCGAACGCGACATCCCCCTGGTGGGCATCAACACCGGGCATGTCGGCTTCCTGGCCGAGGCCGACCCCGACGGCATCGAGCAGGTCGTTGCCGACCTCGTCGCGGGCCGCTACACGGTCGAGACCCGCACTACCCTGAACGTGGAGGTCGTCTCCCCGGACGGGACGGTCACCCGCGAGTGGGCCCTCAACGAGGCGGCCCTGGAGAAGCGGGACCGCGCCCGCATGCTGGAGGTCGCCATCGGTGTGGACGGCCAGGCCGTCTCCTCCTTCGGCTGCGACGGCCTCATCATGTCCACGCCCACCGGCTCGACCGCCTACGCCTTCTCCTGCGGCGGCCCCGTCATCTGGCCCGAGGTCGAGGCCCTCCTCCTGGTGCCGGTGGCCGCGCACGCCCTGTTCACCCGCCCCTTGGTCCTGGGGCCCGACTCGTGCATGGAGGTCGTCGTCCAGAGAGCGGGCTTCGGAGGCGCCGAGATCTGGTGCGATGGCAGGCGCAGCCTGGACGTGCCCGTCGGCGCCAGGATCCGCGTCAGCCGGGCGGAGCGCCCGGTACGCCTGGCCCGGTTCAACGAGGCCCCCTTCGCCAGCCGCCTGGTGCGCAAGTTCGACCTGCCCGTGGAGGGTTGGAGGGCCTCATCCTCCGCCGACGAAAGCGAGCCGGTCGCGGACACCCCTGCGGATGGGACCACGGACGGGCCTGCCGACCATCCGGCCGAGGCAGCTGCCCAGCAGGCCCTCTCGGGAGGGATGACGTGATCGAGTCCCTGCACATCGAGGACCTCGGTGTCATTGAGGAGGCCGATCTCCCCCTCAGCCGCGGCCTGACCGCCCTGACCGGTGAGACCGGCGCCGGTAAGACGATGGTGCTGACCTCCCTGGGGCTGCTGCTGGGCCAGCGCGCCGAGACCACCATCGTGCGCACGGGCTCCGAGCGCAGCCTGGTCGAGGGCGCCTTCCTCGTCGACCCCGACTCGCGCGCCGCCGCCCGCGCCCTCGAGGCCGGGGCCGACCTCGACGACGACCTCCTCCTGGCCTCGCGCACCGTCCCCTCCACCGGCCGCTCCCGCGCCTACCTGGGAGGACGATCCGTTCCGGCCTCGGTTCTCAGCGAGGTGGGAGGCCGACTGGTCTCCGTCCACGGCCAGGCCGACCAGCTGCGGCTGCGTTCGGCCGCCGCCCAACGCGCCGCCCTGGACTCCCTGGGCGGGGCCGAGCATGCCGCCCTGTGCCGTCGCTACTCCCAGGCCTACCAGGCGCGCAGGCAGGCCGCCCAGGCGCTCGAGGAGTGGCAGGCCTCGGCCCAGGCCCGGGACGCCGAGGTCGCGCAGCTGCGCACCTGGCTCGAGGCCCTAGCAGAGCTCGACCCCCGCAGCGGCGAGGACCGGGACCTGACAGCAGAGGCCGAACGGCTCGACCACGCCGAGGACCTGCGCAGGGCCGCCACCGGGGCCAGCACCGCCCTGAGCGGCGAGGAGTCCGCCACCGGCCAGACACCCGACGTCGTCTCACTCATCGCCTACGCGCAGCGCAGCCTCATGGCCGAGTCCGAGCGCGACCCCGCCCTGGCCGAGCTGGCCGCGCGCACCCAGCGCCTGGGCATCGACGCAGCCGACATCGCCGCCGAGTTGAGCGAGTACCTGTCCTCCTTGAGCGCCGACCCGGCCCGCCTCGCCCACGTCCAGGACCGCCGTGGCGAGCTGGCGCGTGCCTGCCGGGAGATCGGTGGGCCCCAGGAGCAGATCGACGACGTCGACGCCCTCCTGGCCTGGAGCGAGCGCGCCGCCGCGCGCCTGGCCGAGCTCGATGGCCCCCAGGACACCGCCACCGTCCTGGCCGAGCGGCTGGCCACGGCGGAGGAGGAGCTGGCCGACGCCGGCGACGAGCTGAGCCGGGCGCGCCGGCTGCTCGCCGAGCACCTGGAGCAGGCTGTTACCGCCGAGCTGGAGGGCCTGGAGATGAAGGGGGCGCGGCTCGTCGTCGCGCTGAACCGGCTCAACGAGCCCGGGCCCACCGGCGTCGATCTCATCGAAGACGAGGGTGCGGGTGTGGGTCGACGGGCGTGCGGAGGCGGCCGCGCCGCCAGGGAGATCGGCCGGCGCCTGGCGCGCCTGGCGCGTCACCACCAGGTCGTCGTGGTCACGCACCTGGCCCAGGTGGCCGCCTGGGCGGACACCCACCTCGTGGTGCGCAAGGAGACGGTCGCTGACCCGGGTCCCCAGACGGAGGCCCCCGCCGGCTCCACACCCGACCCCACTCTCTGGGAGGCCCCTGAGGAGCCCCGGGAGGATGTGAGAAAGTTCGAGTCGGGACGCACCCGCACGCAGGTCTTCGTCGTCGAAGGCCAGGAGAGAGAACGCGAGCTGGCCAGAATGCTGTCAGGCCACGAGGACTCTCACGCCGCGGTCCGGCACGCCGCTGAGCTTCTCCAGGAAGCAGTCGTGGGACAATCCGGGCCGTGAGGAATCCCTTCCGCAGGAAGCCTGCGTCCGTCTCCGAGCAGCCCAGCGGCGTCGTCCGTGTTGACGCGCGCACCAAGAGGCTCACCAAGCGCCTCCAGCCCGGTGAGATCGCGATCATCGACCACACCGACATCGACCGGGTGGCCGCTGAGGCGCTGGTCGAGTGCGGTCCCTCCGCGGTTCTCAACGCCTCCCCGTCGATCTCCGGACGATACCCGAACCTCGGGCCGGAAATCCTCCTCGACGCCGGCATCCTGCTCGTGGACGACCTGGGCCCCGACGTTATGCGTCTGCACGACGGTCAGCGCATCGCCATCGAGGACGGCACCGTGCGCATCGAGGGCAAGGAGCAGGTCGTCGCCGAGGGCTCGGTCCAGACCAAGGAGACCGTCTCAGACGCCATGGAGGCGGCCCAGAAGGGGCTGGCCGTCCAGCTCGAGGCCTTCGCCGCCAACACCATGGAGTACATGCGCGGCGAGTGGGACCTGCTCCTCAACGGCGTCGGCATGCCCACGCTGTCCACGCAGATGAGCGGCAAGCACGTCCTGGTCGTCGTGCGCGGCTACTCCTACAAGGAGGACCTTCAGGCGCTCAAGCCCTACATCCGCGAGTACAAGCCCGTCATCATCGGCGTCGACGGTGGTGCCGATGCCGTCCTGGAGGCCGGATTCAAGCCGGCCATGATCGTGGGCGACATGGACTCCGTGTCGGACAAGGCGCTCACCTGCGGCGCCGAGATCGTTGTCCACGCCTACCGCGACGGGCGGGCCCCGGGGCTGGCCCGCGTCGAGGAGCTCGAGGTTGACCACCACGTCTTCGCCGCCACCGGCACCAGCGAGGACATCGCCATGCTCATGGCCGACGAGGCCGGTGCCGAGATCATCGTCGCCCTGGGGACGCACGCCACCCTGCTGGAGTTCCTCGACAAGGGGCGCGCCGGCATGTCCTCGACCTTCCTGACCCGGCTCAAGGTCGGTGGCCGCCTCATCGACGCCAAGGGTGTCTCCCAGCTCTACCGCACCCGCATCTCCGGCTGGTGGCTGCTGCTCCTGGCTTTGTCGGGCACCTTCGCCCTGGCCATCGCCCTCATGGCCACCCCGGGCGGACAGACCTTCCTGGGACTGTCCGGCGCCGTGTGGGACGACATCGTCAACTTCTTCCGCTCACTGGTGGGCCTGGCCCCGAACTCACCCACCGTCTAACGACTCCCGCCCATCCGAGAGGCAGCCCCTCTCACGGTCATCTCCAAGGTCTCAACCATGATCGACTTCCGCTATCACCTGGTATCGCTCATCTCCGTGTTCCTGGCCCTCGCCGTCGGCGTGGTGCTGGGTGCCGGCCCCCTGCAGAACTCGCTGGGGACCGCGCTCAACGACCAGGTCACCGCCCTGCGCGAGGACCGCAACGCCACCCAGACCAAGCTTGAGCAGACCGAGACGGCCGTCAACGAGCGCGACTCCTACATCACCCAGGCCGCTAGCAGCCTCCTGCCCGGAACCCTGGCCTCCAAGAACGTCGCCCTGGTGCTCCTGCCCGAGGCCAAGGCCGAGGACGCCGATGCCGTCGCCACCCAGCTCAAGACCGCCGGCGCCACCGTCACCGGTCGGGTCAGCCTGACCACCACCTGGGTGGACCTGTCCCGCGAGAGCTACCGATCCACCTTCTCCGGCCAGATCCAGGGCAACCTGGGCACTGCCGGCTCCAAGGACGCCAACGGGATCCTGGGGGAGGGGCTCGCCAAGGCGCTCACCGGCAACGACGACTCCTCCCGCGCCCTCATGGACCTGCTGACCGTCGACACCTCCGGCACTCCGTTCGTCACCGTGGACTCCACACCCACCGGGCCGGCGGAGATGATCGTCGTCGTCGGTCCTCGCCCCCAGGCCGCCTCCGCCAAGGGGGCCACGGTCGAGGCCTCCCCGGGGCAGGACCCCAAGGCCTGGGCCAACGCCCTGGCCGGCACGGCATCGCGGGCGACCACGGTCGTCGTCGGATCCGCCGACGGCGATGACAACGTCGTGTCCGTCATCCGCTCCGAGGACGCGAAGGTCACCACCGTCGACTCCGTCGGACAGGTCGCCGCCTCGGTCTCCGCGCCCCTGGCCCTGGCCTCCACCCAGGCAGGAACCATCGCCCACTACGGCTTCGACAAGGGCGCCGACGCCGCCATGCCGCCAGTGACCAAGTAGCGCCGGCGGCCCCGCTCGCCGCGGAGGCTCCAGCGGATCAGAGGATTCGGCCTCGTCAAGGGGCGCCGCCGCGGCGATCGACTCACTGTCTGCCTTAGGCTGAGACCATGGCTGGCACGATCACGCGAGTAGGCACCTGCGCCCGACGCCTGGCGCAGGTGGGGATCAAGGCTGCGGGCGTCACCCTGTCCTGGTCCACCTCCCTGGCGCCCATCGCCCAAGGACTCGAGCGCACCAACTTCCACGGCCGCACCGTGAGCCTGCGCGGAGGCGTCGGGGCCGCGGCCGGGGCCGTCATGGCTGCGATCGAGGTCGGTCGGCTCACGCGCGACGCGTCTGCACCCGCCTTATCGGCCCCGCGCCGCGGCGCACGCGTGGGGCTCGCCGCCACCCTCGCGACGGCGGCCGGAGGGTGCGCCGGACTGGTCGACGACCTCGACGCCGGGGCCCACGACGGTGACGCCCCCGCCAAGGGACTCAAGGGTCACCTGAGCGCCCTCGCCCAGGGGCGTGTCACCACCGGAGTCCTCAAGATCGCCGTCATCGGCTCGGGAGCCCTCATCGGCGGCGTCCTGCTGGCCCGCCACCGCAGCGCAGGCGCCGGCGGGCGCCCCCTGGCCGCGAGCGCCGCCGACGCCGTCTCGAGCGCCGTCGTCATCGCCTCCTGGGCCAACCTCCTCAACCTCCTCGACCTGCGACCCGGCCGGGCCCTCAAGGCCGCCTCCATCGTGAGCGCCCCGCTGCTGGCCACCCCCGGCGCCGACGGCGAGCCCACCCGGCTGCTGGCCGCGGGCACGCTGGGAGTCAGCCTCACGGCCCTGCCGGAGGACCTTCTGGAGAACACGATGCTGGGTGATACCGGGGCCAACGCCGTCGGCGCCCTGCTGGGAACCTCCCTGGCCTGCCACCCCAGGCCGGTGGTGCGTGCCGGAGCCGCCCTGGGCGGCGTGGGCCTCATCCTGATCAGTGAGAAGGTCTCCTTCTCCCGCGTCATCGCAGACACCCCGGTGCTGGCCGCACTCGACGGGCTGGGACGCCGGCCCTGATGGCGTTGCAGCAACGCCGCGGCGGTCTGCTCTCGGTGGCCGGGGGAGTCGCCGGCCTGACCCTGGTCTCCCGTGTCCTGGGCTTCCTGCGCTGGCTCGTTCAGGCCGCCACCGTCGGCACCGGCACGGTGGCCGGTGCCTACACCACAGCCAACCAGCTTCCGAACACCCTCTACGAGGTCGTCGTCGGCGGGGTCCTGGCCGCCACCGTTGTCCCCCTCCTGGCCGCCCCGATCGCCGCGGGCAGGCGCGAGGAGGTCACCGTCACCGCCTCCGGGCTGCTCGGCCTGGTCCTGGCCGTTCTGACCCCGCTGTCCCTGATCCTCATCGTCTTCGCCGCCCCGATCGCCGCCTTCCTCCCCACCTCCCAGGGCGTGGACCCGGCGCTCCAGCATGAGCTCGTCGCGTCTTTCCTGCGCATGTTCGCCCTCCAGGTGCCCATGTACGGGGTGGCGGTCGTCCTCACCGGCGTCCTCCAGGCCCACAACCGCTTCACCTGGCCCGCCCTGACCCCCATGCTCTCCAGCCTCGTGGTCATGGCGACCTACGGCCTCTACGGAGTCCTGGCCGACGGCGCCGACGCGACCGCCTCCGGCCCCGCCCTGCAGGTCCTCGGATGGGGGACCACCCTCGGGGTGGCGGCGCTCAGCCTGCCGCTGCTGTGGCCGGTCCACCAGCTGGGACTGGGGCTGCGCCCCACCCTCAGGCTGGGAGGCGCCCAGGCCCGGCGGGCGCTGCGCCTGGGCGGGGCCGGAGTATGGACGATCCTGGCTCAGCAGCTGAGTGTCCTGGTGGTCCTCGCCCTGGCCCGCTGGGGCGGGCAGACCGGCACGGCAGCCGTCTACCAGTACACGCAGGCCGTCTACGTCCTTCCCTACGCGGTGCTCGCCGTCCCCGTGGCCACCGTCCTCTACCCCCGCCTGACCGCCGCCTTCGACGCCCACGCACGCCAGCAGAAGAGCTCCAGCGCGGACGAGGTCGTCAACGCTCTGGTCGCCACCTCCACGGCTCTGGTCACCGCCGTCGCCGTGGCCGGCACAGCCATACTCCTGGCCGCCAGCGACGCCGCCGAGCGCTTCTTCTCCTTCAAGCAGGTCGACGGGATGGGACAGGCCCTGGCCGTCCTGGCCCCGGGACTGATCGGCTACGCCCTCATCTACCAGGTCACCCGGGTCCTCTTCGCCGCCGACCGCTCGCGGCCGGCCGCCCACGCCACCGCGGCCGGCTGGTTGACCGTGGCGCTGGCCTCCGCCGCCTGCGTGCGTCTCATGGCGCCGTCGGGCGGGGACGGCAGAGCCACCCTCGTCGCACTCGGAGCGGGCACGACCGTCGGGATGACGGTGGCCGGGGTGAGCCTGCTGGCCGTCCTGGCCCGCGTCATGGGAGGCCGGGTCCTGCGCCCGGTTCTGACGACCCTCGTCACGGGGCTCCCGGTGGCCCTTGCCACCGGCCTGGCCGTCCGGGTGGCAACCACCCACGTGGCCTCCCTGACCCTGGCGGTTCTGACCGCCGTGCTGGGAGCCACCGCGGCTGCCGTCACCGTCCTGGCGGCGATCCACCTGGCCGACCGCAGCCTGCTGAGGACCGTGCGCGGCGCCCAGAGGACGGCAACGAATACTGAGAAGGACCCTGAGAAGGGCGCCAAGAAGGACGAGGACGACAAGGAGAGCACATGAGCACCAGCGCCGTCAGCGGCTCGAACGAGGTCGGTGCCCCGCTGGTCCCGGGCACCGGGCGCCTGCGGATCCTCCAGGTCAGCGGATCGGCCGCCGGAGGGGTCCGCGCCCACCTGGCCGACTGCGCCCGGATCCTGGCGTCTGACGGCCACGATGTCATCGTCGAGGCCCCGGCCTCTGTCCTGGACGGGCTGGATGTTGCTCCCGCCCGCGCCGAGCCGCTCGAGATCGGCCCCCGCCCCAGCCTCGGCGACACCCTGGCCGTGGCCAGGCTGCGACGACTGGGACGCCGCGCCCACGCCGTCCACGCCCACGGCCTGCGCGCCGGTGCCCTGGCCGCCCTCGCCCTGGGCCGACGCAGGCGCGGCCGCACCCGGCTGGTCGTGACCCTCCACAACCTCACCGTCGGAGGCCGCCTGACCACCCTGGTAGGGGAGAGGCTCGAACGGCTCATCGCCTCGCGCGCCGACCTCGTCCTAGCCGTCAGCCCCGACCTGGCCGAGCGTGCGAGAGATCTCGGCGCCCCACGCGTCGAGCTCGCCGTCATCCCCGCGGCGGCCCCGCAGTCGCGTTCCGAACCGGCGTCCCCTGCCCCGGCAGCACTGGAGGACGTCTGGCCGCAGGACAGTGCCCGCGTCCTGACCGTCGCCCGCCTGGCCCCGCAAAAGGGTCTGCCTCTGCTGCTCGACGCCGCCTCGATCCTGGCCCGCGACGTCGAGGCCGGCCACCTGCCCGCCTTCACCTGGGCCGTCGCCGGAGACGGGCCCGGCAAGGCCGAGGCCGCAGAACGTATCGCCGCCGAGCGCCTTCCAGTGAGCCTCCTGGGCCGGCGCACCGACGCAACCGGTCTCATGGAAGATGCCGACGTCGTCGTCCAGACCAGCCTGTGGGAGGGCCAGCCCCTCACCATCCAGGAGGCCCTGCGCGCCGGCGTCGCGATCGTGGCCACCGACGTCGGCGGCACCGCTGTCAGCGCCAGAGGAGGAGCCGTCCTCGTCGCCCCTGAGGCTCACGCCATCGCCGAGGCCCTCGCCGCGATCCTGACCGATCCGAGGGCCCGCACCCGAGCTGCGCAGAGCGCACGCCAGGCGGCCGGGCTCCTACCCGGATCCGAGGATCTGTCGGCCCAGCTGCGTCAGGCGGTTCTTGCCCAGCACTGAGCCGGGCAGCCCCGAGCGGTAGCATCGTTGGTGCCAAGGCGCCTATCAACCACCGTGCCAGCAGCGAGAAGAGGAGCCAATCGTGGACGACCCGGTGACAGGGACCCGCGGGAGCAACGGCTACGAGAACGGCCTCGCCGACGAGCGCGAACCGGACCGGGAGCTGATCTCCAGCGAGCGGGTCTGGAACGGCCCGATCTTCGCGGTCGACGCCGACCACGTGCGCCTGGGCCCCGGTCAGGAGCCGGTCGCCCGCCAGGTCGTCGTCCACCACGACGCCGTCGCCGTCGTCGCCCTGCGCGAAGGGGCCGAATCCTCCCAGGCCGACGACGCCCCGGAGATTCTCATGGTCCGCCAGTACCGCCATCCCGTGCGCGCCTGCCTGTGGGAGATCCCCGCCGGCCTGCTCGACGTCCCCGGCGAGGCCCCGGTGATCGCCGCCGCCCGCGAGCTCGCCGAGGAGACCGACTACACCGCGGCCACCTGGAACACCCTGGCGGAGTTCTACGCCTCACCCGGCTTCACCACCGAGGGGGCCCGGATCTTCCTCGCCCAGGACCTGAGCCTGCTGCCCGAGGACCAGTGCACTCCTCGTGAGGCCGAGGAGGCCGAGTTCGTACCCACCTGGGTGCGCCTGGATGAGGCCGTCGACGCCGTCATGGACGGACGCCTGCACAATCCCTCCACCGTGCTCGGAGTCCTGGCCACGGCCCAGGCCCGCGCTCGCGGCTGGGCCGAGCTGCGCCCTGCCGACGCCCCCTGGCTGCGCAGCCCCGAGAGCCTTGAGGCAGGGTAGAGGTCTACGACGACCAACTAGTTAGGTATTCCTAGGTAAGGGTTACCTTTGATTAGGTGGCGTGTTCAATCCCACCTCGCGACGCCCCGTCACGAACTTGCCAGCGTTGAATTCGGCAAGCATGATCTTGGTTAAACTCGTGGCACGACGACCAGCGACGCCCCGCAGCCGATCCTGAAGCCAGCCCTCGGGCTGGTTCGCGGACTCCATCGGCCAGCAAGGACGTGGTCGAACCGACCGCGATGTGGTCAGACCGTGAGGCGTCGTCAGCGACTAGGGGAGGAGCAGTCATGACACAGAGCGACGATGACTCTACCCGGGCGCGCGTTCTCGACCTCATCGCTGAAAAGGGGCCGGTTTCGGCGGCCCAGCTCGCCAAGGTCCTGAGCCTGACGCCTGCCGCGGTACGCAGGCACATCACCGCATTGGAGGACGCCGAGCAGATCGAGGTCCATACACCGGCCCTCACGGGGAAGCGCGGCCGCGGCCGCCCCGCTCGGCACTACGTCCTCACGCCCAAGGCCCGTACGTCCTTCGCGGAGGGGTACTCCGACCTGGCCAACCGTGCCCTGCACTACCTGTCCCAGGTCGCCGGTGACAAGGCTGTCGACTCCTTCGCCGCTGCCCGCGGTCGCGACCTGGAGCGCCGCTACGCCGCCGTCGTCGAGTCGGCCGGCAAGGACCCCTCCGAGCGGGCCCGTGCCCTGGCCGACGCCCTGACTCTCGACGGGTACGCGGCCTCCGTGCGCGACGTCGGTGACGGCTCCTTCGCCGTCCAGCTGTGCCAGGGCAACTGCCCGGTGCGTGACGTCGCTGGGGAGTTCCACGAGCTGTGCGACGCCGAGACGCAGGCGATCTCCCGTCTCGTCGGCGTCCCCGTCCAGCGTCTGGCCACCCTGGCCGGAGGCGAGCACGTCTGTACCACCCACATTCCCATCGCCATGCCCGCGCTGCGCAAGCGCGCGGTGCGGGCGGCGGCTAAGACGCGAGGCCTTGAGACCAAGCGAATGGAAGGAACCCGATGACACTGCCAACAACCGAGACTGCGCGTAGCACCGACGACGAGATCATCGACTCGATCTCAACGAGCTACGACTTCGGCTGGCACGACTCCGACGAGGCCGGTGAGAACGCCAAGCGAGGCCTTGATGAGCAGGTGGTCCGCGAGATCTCCGCCATCAAGGAGGAGCCCGAGTGGATGCTCGCCAAGCGGCTCAAGGCCTACTCCACCTTCGAGCGCAAGCCCATGCCCACCTGGGGCGTGGACCTGTCCCAGCTCGACATGGACGCCGTCAAGTACTACGTGCGCTCCACGGATCGGCCGGCCAACTCCTGGGAGGACCTGCCCGAGGACATCAAGAACACCTACGACCGCATCGGCATCCCCGAGGCCGAGCGCGAGCGCCTTGTGGCGGGAGTCGCCGCCCAGTACGAGTCGGAGGTCGTCTACCACCAGATCCGCGGTGACCTGGAGGAGCAGGGGGTCATCTTCGTCGACACCGACACCGCCGTGCGCGAGTACCCCGAGCTCGTCAAGGAGTACTTCGGTACCGTGGTGCCCGCCGGTGACAACAAGTTCGCCGCCCTCAACACCGCCGTGTGGTCCGGAGGCTCCTTCATCTACGTCCCCAAGGGCGTCCACGTCGAGATCCCGCTCCAGGCCTACTTCCGCATCAACACCGAGAACATGGGCCAGTTCGAGCGCACGCTCATCATCGCCGACGAGGACTCCTACGTCCACTACGTCGAGGGCTGCACGGCCCCCATCTACTCCACCGACTCCCTGCACTCGGCGATCGTGGAGATCGTGGTCAAGAAGAACGCCCGCGTGCGCTACACGACCATCCAGAACTGGTCCAACAACGTCTACAACCTCGTGACCCAGCGCGCCACCTGCGAGGAGGGCGCCACCATGGAGTGGGTCGACGGCAACATCGGCTCCAAGCGGAACATGAAGTACCCGGCCGTCTTCCTCATGGGTCCCCACGCCCGCGGCGAGGCCCTGTCCATCGCCTTCGCCGGTGCGGACCAGCACCAGGACACCGGTGCCAAGATGGTGCACATGGCGCCTCACACCTCCAGCCACATCGTCTCCAAGTCGATCGCCCGCCATGGAGGACGCAGCGCCTACCGCGGCCTGGTGCAGATCATGAAGAACGCCCGCCACTCCAAGTCCAATGTGCTGTGCGACGCGCTCCTGGTTGACGAGATCTCCCGCTCGGACACCTACCCCTACGTCGACGTGCGCACCGACGACGTCGAGATGGGACACGAGGCCACCGTCTCCAAGGTGAGCGCCGACCAGCTCTTCTACCTCATGCAACGGGGCCTGACCGAGACCGAGGCCATGGCCACGATCGTGCGCGGCTTCGTCGAGCCCATCGCCCGCGAGCTACCCATGGAGTACGCCCTCGAGCTCAACCGGCTCATCGAGCTGCAGATGGAGAACTCGGTGGGCTGAACAGCCCGATGCGCCGAATCGTCCACTCAAGCCTTCGACCCATATCTGACACCACCGGCCGGATACCGGCCAAGGAGCACCCCCACATGCCTGACCTCTCCACCGATCACTCGAGCGCCACGCTCGAGGGCGCCCACTCCCACGGCGGGCCGCGCTACGTCTCCTCACGTGCCGACCGCCCCACCTCCTTCGACCCCGCCGACATCCCGGTGCCGCGCGGACGCGAGGAGGAGTGGCGCTTCACGCCCATGAAGCGCTTCGCCCCACTGTTCGACCTGGACGCCGTCCGCGCGGCCACCGCCGCCGGCACGGCTGACATCGATGCCGGTGCCGTACGTGTTGAGGCCGACCTGCCCGAGGGCGCACGCCTTGAGACCGTCCCGCGCAGCGACGCCCGCATCGGCACCGTGGGCGCCCCGGTCGACCGCACCGGGGTCACCGCCTGGAACGCCGCCGAGACCGCCACCGTGCTGACGCTCAAGGCCGGCGCTGAGCTGGACAGGGCCGCCCGGCTGGCCATCATCGGCCAGGACCCGGAGCTCGCCCGCCCCACCGCCCAGCACATCCTCGTCGCCGCCGAGCCCGGTGCGAAGGGAACCGTCGTCCTCGACCACACCGGCACCGCCGCCCTGACCCAGGGTGTCGAGGTGACGGTCGCCGACGGCGCCGAGCTCACCCTGGTGACCGTTCAGGACTGGGAGGACGCCGCCGTCCACGCCTCCAACCACCGGGTGCGGGTCACCGGCCGGGGCGTCCTCAAGCACGTCGTCGTCAGTCTCGGCGGAGACGTGCGCATCTGCCCCGACCTGGGCTTCGCCGGCGAGGGCGGGCACATCGACGCCTACGGCGTCTATTTCACCGACGCCGGCCAGCACCAGGAGCACCGTCCCTACGTCGCCCACACCGAGCCCCACTGCTACTCCCGCGTCACCTACAAGGGAGCGCTGCAGGGCGAGGGCGCGCACGCCGTGTGGGTGGGGGACTGCCTCATCGGCGCGGCCGCCCGCGGCACCGACACCTACGAGCTCAACCGCAACCTCGTCCTGACCGAGGGGGCCAAGGCCGACTCCGTGCCGAACCTGGAGATCGAGAACGGCAACATCGAGGGTGCCGGCCACGCCAGCGCCACCGGCCGCTTCGACGACCTACAGCTGTTCTACCTGCGGGCCCGCGGCATCCCCGAGGCCGAGGCCCGTCGCCTCGTGGTCCTGGGCTTCTTCAACGAGATCGTCGCCGAGATCGGTGTCGGCGAGGTCGAGGATCGCCTCATGGCCGCCATCGAGAAGGAGCTCGAGCTCACCGGCCTCATCGCCGCCCGCACCGACCAGGACCCCGCCGCCGCACCGGCAGCCGAGTGACAGGCCGGACCCTCACAGCGGTCCACCCACTCGTCACCAGACCCATCACCAGCTGAAAGAAACGTCGCATGAGCACTCTGCAGATCAAGAACCTCCACGTCCACGTGGCCACCAACGACGGCCCCAAGCCCATCCTCAAGGGAGTCGACCTGACCATCGACTCCAACCAGGTGCACGCCATCATGGGGCCCAACGGCTCGGGCAAGTCCACCCTGGCCTACTCCATCGCCGGCCACCCCGATTACGAGGTCACCGACGGCGAGGTTCTGCTCGACGGCGTCGACCTGCTTGAGATGAGCGTGGACGAGCGGGCCCGCGCCGGCCTCTTCCTGGCCATGCAGTACCCCGTCGAGGTCCCCGGCGTCTCCGTGGCCAACTTCCTGCGCACCGCCAAGACCGCCATCGACGGCCAGGCCCCCAAGGTGCGCCAGTGGGTCGGCGAGGTCAACCAGGCCATGAAGAACCTGCGCATGGACCCCTCCTTCTCCCAGCGCGACGTCAACACAGGCTTCTCCGGCGGCGAGAAGAAGCGATTCGAGATCCTCCAGATGGAGCTGTTCCGCCCTCGCTTCGCCGTCCTGGACGAGACCGACTCCGGCCTGGACGTCGACGCCCTGCGTATCGTCTCCGAGGGCGTCAACCGTCTCCACGACGAGTCCGACGCCGGCTTCCTGCTCATCACCCACTACACGCGCATCCTGCGCTACATCAAGCCCGACTACGTCCACGTCTTCGTCGACGGCCGCGTGGCCGAGGCCGGCGGCCCCGACCTGGCCGACCGTCTGGAGGAAGAGGGCTACGACCGCTACCTCGCCTGACCGGTCTCACCCGTGCCGGGGCCGACGACGGCGCGCCGCGCATGATCCCGTCGTCGTCGCCCCCGGCACTGAAGAAGTGGGACTAAGGTTCCACATGACCTCGGAGTCCAGCCGCCCCCGAGCACATCGCGCAACGCTCGCATCGAATCGGAAAGGCACGTCATGACCCAGTCCACCGCCCCGTCCACCTGGGCGCCTTCCACCATCGCGCTCAGTGCCGAGGAGGTCGCCGCGATCCGCGCCGGCTTCCCCTACCTTGAGCGGCCCGCCCGTAACGGTGAGCCACTGGCCTACCTGGACTGGGCCGCCACGAGCCAGAAACCGGCCGGCGTCATTGCCGCCGAAGCTGACTTCCACCGCACCTCCAACGGCGCGGCGGGGCGCTCGACCTACCAGCTCGCCGACGAGGCCACGGCCACCTTCGAGGACGCTCGCGACGCCGTGGCCGCCTTCGTCGGCGCCCGTGGCAGCGAGCTCGTCTTCACGAAGAACGCCACCGAGGCCATCAACCTCGTCGCCCTGGCCATCGGGCACGCCAGCCTGGGCCGGTCGGCCGCCCGCGGCGGCGGACCGGCTGCGGCCGACGACGTGGCCAGGCGCCTGGTCATCGGTGAAGGCGATGAGGTCGTCGTCACCCGGGCCGAGCACCACGCCAACCTGGTGCCCTGGCAGGAGCTGTGCGCCCGTACCGGCGCCACCATGCGATGGCTGGACCTGACCGAGGACGGGCGCATCGACATCGCAACGCTGGACGTCATCTCCGAGCGCACCCGCGTCCTGGCCCTGACCCACGCCTCCAACGTCACCGGTGCGATCAGCCCACTCGACCTCATCCTGCCGCGCGCCCAGCAAGCCGGTGCGCTCGTCGTCCTGGACACCTGCCAGTCGGCGGCCCACCTCCCGCTGGACTTCCGCGCACTGAAGGCCGCCGGCGTGGACGCCATGGTGCTCTCCAGCCACAAGATGCTCGGCCCCACCGGTATCGGCGCGCTCGTGGCCACCGAGGAGCTACTGGCGGCGATGCCGCCGGTGCTCACCGGAGGCTCGATGATCGAGGTCGTCACCATGGAGTCGTCGACCTATATGAGCGGCTCGCCCCGCTTCGAGGCCGGCAGCCAGCCTCTGGCGCAGGCCGCCGGGTGGCACACGGCCGTGGACTACCTGGCGAGCATCGGCCTGGACCGGCTCCACGCCACCGAGCAGGTCCTGACCCGGCAGGTTCTTGACGGCCTTGCCCAGGTTCCCGGCCTGCACCCGGTGGGCCCCGCCGATACCACCGACCGGCTCGGAGTGGTCGCCTTCTCCATCGAGGGGGTCCACCCGCACGACGTCGGGCAGGTTCTCGACGCTGCCGGTGTCGCCGTACGCACCGGGCACCACTGCGCCCAGCCGATCCATCAGCACTTCGGCGTCCACGCCTCCTCACGCCTGTCCTTCGGCGCGTGCTCCACGCCCGAGGAGGTGGACCGCTTCCTGTCCGCCATCGCCGACGTCCGACGCTACTTCCAGAGGTGAGCATGAACGAACTCGACCAGCTCTACCAGCAAGTCATCCTCGACCACTCCCGTGAGCGTCACGGCTCCGGTGCCCTCGACGCCCCGGACGCCACCAGCCACCAGGTGAACCCCACCTGCGGTGACGAGGTGACCCTGGGTGTGCGCGTCAAGGACGGCAGGATCGAGGCTGTCGGCTGGGAGGGGGACGGATGCTCGATCTCCCAGGCCTCCATCTCGGTGATGCACGACCTCGTCGACGGCGCCGACCTGGCCACTGTCGCCCGACTCGAGGCCGACTTCGACACCCTCATGCACTCACGCGGCAAGGGTGTCGACGACGCCGTCCTGGACGATCTCGAGGACGGTGCCGCCTTCGAGGGGGTCTCGAAGTACCCCAACCGCGTCAAGTGCGCCCTGCTGGGCTGGATGGCTCTCAAGGATGCACTGGCCAAGTCCGGTGTCGCCTTACCCGCTGTCGAGCGGACAGACCCCGAGTAACCCGGCCGTCCCACTGCCTGACCACCGTCTGACCTCCGAGGAAGAAGGAGAAGCCATGAGCGAGAACCCCAGGGGGGTGCCGGCCGCCGCCGACAACCCCATGGCCGCCCAGCACACACCGGCCGTCGTTGCCGGCACCGAGGGCGTCGACGTCGCCGCCGTCGAGGAGGCGCTGCGCGACGTCATCGACCCCGAGCTCGGTATCAACGTCGTTGACCTCGGCCTGCTCTACGGGGTGTCGATCGAGCCCGACGGGACCGTCGTGCTCGACATGACCCTGACGACCGCTGCCTGCCCGCTGACCGATGTCATTGAGGAGCAGGCCCAGCAGGCCCTGTCCCTCATCGCTGACAAGGTCCGCATCCAGTGGGTGTGGCTGCCGCCGTGGGGGCCGGACAAGATCACCCCCGAGGGCCGCGAGCAGCTGCGCGCCCTGGGCTTCAACGTCTGAGGTCGGGCTGAGAGACAACTGCTGGCCTGTTCCTGAGTGGCCCGTGCACCGGAGATCGGTGCACGGGCCACCACATCGTTAGAGGGACAGAGTTACGACGGAAGTCAGGACAGGTCCTCCTCGACGCCGAGGACGGCCTCGCGCAGGACGCGCGCGTGGCTGTGGACGTGGTCGTGACCGGCGAACAGGAGCGTCACCCGTCCCTTGAGGGCCTTGTCGCGCAGGTGCTCGACGGCGGCAGCCGCCTCGGGCCGCTCGGTGAGCTCTGCCCGGTAGGCGTCGACGAACTGGGGCCAGGGCATCTCCCCGTGGTGGAAGGCACGGCGCAGCTCGGTGGTGGGGGTGGCGTCCTTGGCCCACTCATCCAGGTCTGCGCGATCCTTGGAGATGCCCCGGGGCCAGAGCCGGTCCACCAGGACCCGTGCTCCGTCCTCGGGGTTGGGCTCCTCGCGGATGCCTTTGAGGACCACGTCGTCTGAAGAAGGAAGCCGCCCGCTCATGCCTTCCACGCTACCCGCCTCCGCTGCCGGTGCGATCCCATCGGCCCGCAGTGGACCGAGCATGCACTGCAATGCATCCATGGTGTCTTTCAGCGCCGTTGGCGAGTCGGTCTCAGCAAGCCACAACGCGGCCTCGTTCATTGCACCGGACAGCAGATGAACGACGGGTTCCACCGGCCGGGAGACGAGGATGCCATCCTCCATGAGGCTGGTCAGCACCTCCGTCAGGAGCCTCTCGGAGCATGCCCCGTCCATCTTCTTCCACTCGCGCCACCCCAGCACCGTCGGCGCGTCAATGAGCATGATCTGCCGGATCTCGGGATGGCTGTAGGAGGCAAGAAACGCCTCGCAGCCTGCGACGAGCTCCTTCCATGGATCCGCGCATGGCTGGGCCGCGGCCTGAACCCGGTCAGCGACCTCCTGCTGCACCTGCCGAAGGACTGCGAGGAAGAGATCCTTCTTGCCGGCGAACTGATGGTAGAGCGCGCCCTTGGTCAGTCCCAGAGCATCCACGACGTCACTCAAGCGCACCGAGGCGTAGCCCTCAGCGGCGAAGCGCTGCCGAGCCTCGGCGATGAGCGCCGTCTCGGTCGCCTCGCGCTGAGCCCGACGAGTTCCGGGCATGCATCCTCCGATCATTGACATACTGAGAGTATGTGAAATGCTTGGGCGTACCCATAGTATGTGAATCATTCGCTGACGCTCAGGAGGTCAGATATGCGTTTGCGAGACCATTACCCGATCGTCGTCACCGCGCAGAAGGAGGAGTCGCGAGACTTCTGGCAGCGTTACCTAGGTTTTCGTACCGTCTTCGACAGCTCCTGGTTCACCCTGATGGCGCACGACGGCGCGTCGATCGCCTTCATGACGCCTGACCACCCGTCCGCCCCGCCCGGATCGAAGACCTTCACCGGGCGCGGTGTGTGCTTCGAGCTGGAGGTCGACGACGTCGACAAGGCCCACGCGGAGCTGACTGGCAAAGGGGCATCGGTGACGTATCCGCTGAGTGACGAGCCCTTTGGCCAGCGCCGGTTCGGGTTTGCCGACCCCTGTGGGTTGTGGATCGACGTCGTTGAGCAGATCGAGCCGGAGGCCGGCTACTGGGAGCGGTATATGCAGTGAACGCCGAGTTGCTGAATGCTGATCAGAGCGCGGCTGATCGCAGAGCGACCACCAGCCGTCAATCCTTGCGCCATCGAACGACCGCCGCGAGGAACTCCCGTTTCAGGGCCCGGGCGAGTCGTGCATCGGGGTATCCGGTAGTGGCAATGAGGCGGAAGAGTGAATGCACCGCCTCGGTGTCGACGCTGGCCGCCAGGGCCGCAAGGCGGGCAGGCGTCAGCTGGGCCTCCATACGGGAGACCATGACCTGTGCGCGCTGCTCAATCTGCGTGTCCGACAGCTTGGCAGGATCTTGCGAGTAGAGCGCTAGCGACTCGGCGTCGTAGCGAGGATCCGGATCGACGAAGAGGAACTCTGCCTCCGGCGGCATCTGACCGCGGTAGCAGGCCAGGTCGGTCAGGTCCCGCTCCTTGCGCACAGCGCAGCGGGTGGCCTCATCGGGAGCGGCCTGCTCCAGCCGGTCGAAGAAGGCCGCCATACGCGGGGACATCGGTGAGACCGTCGCCCCAGTCCTGGCTCGCTCCAGCAGACCGGCGAGCATGTCTCTCTGTCCGGTGACCTCAGCCAGATGCTCCTCGACGGCAATCAGTGCCTCGGCGAGGTCCTCGACAACGGAACCGGTCGCTGGACGCGCTCCAGCCGCTCCGGCCGTGGGTGCGTCGTCGGTCTGCTCGACGCCGGTCGCCTCGGGCTCGTCGAGGACGCGTTTGATGGTCTCCAGGGACACACCGGCCTGGACCAGCCAACGGATCCGGGAGAGCCGGGCCACGTGACCCAGGTCGTAGTCGCGCCAGCCGCCACGTTCACCGGGAACCGGCAGCAGCCCCAGCGAGTGGTAGTAGCGCACCGTGCGCACCGTCGTCCCGGTCAGCCCGGCGATCTCTGCAACGCGCATGGGGACAGTCTCACACGGCACCTGGATCCTGATTCTCGTACCGCCCCCATGGGGCGGGCCGGATTCTGATCCGCTGGGTTCCGCTTGGCGGGGTCAGACCATGGGGAGCGCGAACCGTTTGCCGGGCCCCACCGACGTTGCTACTGTGCCCGCGTGATGACAGGCGAATCAGACTTCGACGGTGGCAGGGCTGCACCGTCTCGCCCGTCGCAGATGGGAGGGGTCTGGTGAGCGGTACGCGGGCCAATCTTCAGGTTGGCGAGATGCTTCAGGGAAGTGCGGGCAACCTGTCGGTCAGAGGCTGCCTGCTGTTCAAGGAGTGGGATACCCAGGATCGCTGCTTCTACTACTGGGAGGAGTGGCAGCTCATCGGTGGCAGCAACGCCGATACCTGGGTCGAGCTTGACCACGACCCCGGTGAGATCCTCTTCTACGAACCCGTTCGTCTCCAGGAGACGATTGAGCCGTGGGCCCTGGCCGTTGGTCAGAGACTGCAGCTGACGATCAATGGTGCCCCGCACCAGGCTCTCGTTGAGGAAGTCACTACCGGCACGCTCGAAAGCGTCATCGGCTCTCCGGTGTGCCCCCTGAACATCGGCGAAACCATGACCTACGTCGAGCTGCGGCTGACGGACCCGGCCGGTGTAACCAGCCGGCTGACCATTGACAGCCACCGTTTCCGTGATCTCCTGGCTTACCGCAAGACCACCCTGTCCAGCGCCCAGCAGAAGCAGCTCTTCGGGCGCGTCCTGTGCAGCAGCCGACCCGTCGGCGGCGGAACGGGCCGGAACATCGGATGCGCCATCGTCGCTGCCATCGTCAGCATCGTGCTCGCCGTCGGGCTGTTCTCCGCTTGCTCCAGCAGCAGTCGTTCCAGCGGTGGAGCCGACTCCACCAGCACCTCGGACTCGAGCTCCTCACGGACCTATCGTCACCGCCCGGTCTACGGAGGCGGCGGAGGCGGAGTTGGCAAGTAGGCCCGCACCCGTCAGCGACGGCGTGCCCGCCATGCGCTCCCGGTACCGGGTGAGCATGAATGGGGACTTCGCCCCGTTTGTCGGGTACCGGCCACGTTGCTACCGTGCTCGCGTGAGTGCGATGAGCCTGTGTTCTGTCAGCTACAAGATCAGTGATGCTGAGCCACACGCGCTCAATGATCTCTCTACCGTTGAGTCGATTCTCCTCGACGCCGCCCGGGAAGCGGGACTGACTGCCGTATCCAGTGCGCACCACCGGTTCGAGCCCCAGGGACTGAGCGCCGTCGTCATCCTCTCCGAGTCGCATATCGCCGCCCACACCTGGCCCGAGTCCGGCACCGGCTACGTGACCCTCACCAGCTGCCGCACATTGACACCCGTGCAGATCGAGGCCGTGGGGGAGATAGTGCGTCGGCGCCTGCGAGCCCGGCAAGTGACCAGCTCCGGGACCACGCTGTGAGCATCAGAGGCGACCTGAGAGTTGGCGAGACGCTTCGGGGTTCCTTGAGGAAGAAGAGTCACTCCTACACCGTCATGGGTCGAATTCTCCTGAAAAGTCGGGATAAAAGAAGTCGGCGCCTCACTCGGTGGGAGCAATGGCGCCTGATCGACGACAACAGCAAGCAGCTCTGGCTTGAGATCAATCGTGACGCCAATGAGGTCATACTTCACGAGCCGGTTCCTATTCAGCCGACGATTGATCCGCTCGCGCTCGAGGTCGGTCAGACCCGGCAGCTGAAGGTCAATGGTCAACCTTATACCGTTGAGGTCAAGGACATATACGGAGCCGATATTGACCATGAGACCGGATCCATCACGCATCTGAGGGGAGCTATCGCCGCGACGACCTGCGTCGAGCTTCATGTCAAGGGTGCGAGGAAGTCGCTCTCCAGCATAGTGATCGATGAGCATCGAAGCCGGGAGCATGAGGCCTACAGCAGAACGGTCCTGTCGCCCTCGCAGCAGTCCAAGGTCTTCGGCAGGACCGTGTCGCGGCCATGGTGGGTTCCCGGCTTCGTGCGAAGGTTCTGCCGGTGGTTCCCAGCGGCGATCTCCGGGGAGAGCGGAAGCTGGTTGACCCCTCTTTTCTGGTTCGTCCTGCTCTTCGGTGTCATGGTGCTTATCGAGTGGATTGATGATGACGGTCTCATTCCATCGGAAGGCGGCTCATTCTTCCGGAACCGCTCAGTCTACGGAGGCGGGGGCGGCGGTGTCGGAAAATAGTGAAGAACTCGGATCCTCATCCTCTCACCGGTCATACATGAAGGAGAAGACATGTCGCTCATGACCATCGCTCACCACTCAACGGTCGACCTCAACTGGCAGTCCCTGCTCAGCACCATCGTCTACGCGGTGCTCGGAGTCGTTCTGCTCATGGTGTTCGCACTGCTCGTCAACCGCATCTTCCGTCTTGATCTCAGGCGCGAGCTCATCGAGGACCAGAACATCGGCCTGGGGCTCGCCTTCGCCGGCACGGCGGTGGCCATCGCCATCATCATCGCGGCCACTATCCTGAGCTGAGCGGCTCACCATGACCCATGGCCGAATCGGGCGGCGGGAGAACGTCGCCCTGTTCACCGCGGCCCTGCTGGCCGCGATCGGTGGGCTCATCTATGAGCTCATCCTGGGTACGGCGGCCTCCTACCTCCTGGGTGACTCCGTCCTCAGCTTCAGCCTCGCCACCGGCATCACCCTGTTCGGCATGGGGATCGGCTCGCTGCTGGTCAACCGCTTCCGCTCCGCACCAGCGGTCGTCTTCGGCGTCAGCGAGGTGCTCCTCGGCCTCATCGGCGGCAACTCCGTCCTTCTGCTGTACCTGGCCTTCGGACGCACCCACCTGCACTGGGTCGTCTTCGGCGGCATCAGCCTGACCATCGGCATCCTCATCGGCCTGGAGATCCCGCTGCTGGTGCGGACCTTCGCCGCCTTCGGGCGCCGCTCGACCAGTGAGCTGCTCGGCAAGGTCATGGCGATCGACTACTTCGGCTCACTGGTGGCCTCCCTGGTCTTCCCCCTGGTACTCCTCCCGCAGCTCGGCCTCATGCGCGGGGCCTACCTGGTCGGGGCGCTCAACGTCCTGGTCGCGGTGCTCGTCCTGCTCCAGGTGCGCACACCTCGTAGGATCCTGTGGGCGGCCACCGCTGCCGTCGTAGCACTGGTCGGCATGTTCGCGGCCGCCAACCGCATCGAGCGCAGTGTGGAGGCGCTGACCTACAACGACCCGGTCGTCTACTACGAGCAGACCGCCTACCAGAAGGTGGTCCTCACCGACTACCAGAACGACCTGCGCATGTACCTCAACGGCCAGCTCCAGTTCTCCAGCCTGGACGAGGCCCGCTACCACGAGACCCTGTCCGCCAGCGCCATGACCTCGGTGAAGGACCCCGCCCACGTCCTCGTGCTCGGGGGCGGTGACGGTCTGCTGGCGCGAGAGATCCTGCGCTACCCCAGCGTCAAGGACGTCACCATCGTGGACATCGATCCCGACGTCACCGAGTTGGCGCGGAGCAACCGCCTGCTCAAGGATCTCAACAAGGCCTCCTTGTCCGATCCCCGGGTGCGTGTGGTCAACGACGACGCCTTCACCTACGTCCGGGACTCCGACGCCGCCTACGACGTCGTCCTCATCGACCTGGTCGACCCCTCCAACGAGAAGCTCGCCAAGCTCTACGCCACCGAGTTCTACCGGCATGTTGAGGCGCGGCTGGCACCCGGGGGCGTCATGGTCACCCAGGCCACCTCCACCTTCTTCTCGCCCCATGCCTTCTCCACCGTGGCCAGTACCGTTGCCGCCGCCCAGCCGGATCGCCAGGTCCTGCCCTTCTCGACCAACATCCCGTCCTTCGGGGAGTGGGGCTTCGTACTGTCCACTAAGACGCCGCAGAATCTCATCAGCCAGCCACTGCCCGAGGGACTGACCTATCAGGACCGAGAGACCCTGGAGTTCATCATGCGGACCAAACCTGCCCGTACTGAGACCATGGAGCCCTCCACGCTCCTGCATCCTCGGATCGTCGAGGTCTACAACCGAGACATGCGGCAGTGGCGCTACTACTGAACCAGGACGAGGCGGCGAAGTCGGTTCGGTCCGAATCATTCCGAAGCGACTTCGCCGTCACCCTGATACCGCACCGAGTCGGTTACCGCACCGAGTCGGCCGCCTTACCTCATCTCAGGATTCTGATGGTCAGCCAGGCGGCGATCCCGGCGATCATCACACAGCTCATCAGGGACACGATGACCGCCATGCCGAGGATGAACAGATAGAGCATCGACGTCAGCGTGGCCAGCCAGATGAGCGCGACACGAGCAGCAGGAGGAAGCGCCGTCGCCAGGTATGCCCCGGCGGCGATCAGCACCAGCCCGCTGACGGCGAGGGACATGAAGTCGGGGTCAGTGACGTTGAAGGGCTCGAGCGTCCCTCCCCAGATGATGATGAGGAGGCCGCAGACAACCAGGCAGGCTCCGGCGATGTTTCGTCCGCTCAGTTGTAGCCGGGGAGACTTGTCATGGTTCGTTGTTGTCATATTGCTGCTTTCCTTTCGATGATGCGATGCGCGGTTGTCGCCAGGGCGTCTGTCGCTATCCGTCGTTTGCCGAATCCGCGAGCTCGCATCCCCAGCTGCGGGCGTCGGTCTCCTCGCCACCGGCCAGCGGTCCCTTGTTCGCTGTGACCACGAAGCTCCTGACCGATGCCGTCCGCCGACCCTGATGACGCTGCAGCGCCTTGGCAATCGCCTTGGCCGCTGAACCGCTGAGCCAGCCCCTGGAGACGACTGTGTCGAAGGCGGATACGTTGAGGGATGCTGGAAGCGCTGTGCTTCCCAGCCACTCGCCGATACCGTGGGAGGACCCTCTCGTCCCCTTCTGCTCACATGCCTTGGTCCGCGAGGTCGCAGTCGGCAGTCCCCGGTTGTGGGTGGGGGCTCCCAGCACGAGCAGATCCAGGTCTGCGGGCAGAGTGCTCGGAGCCTGATCGACCTCGACGACCTGAGCCTCGGCCCCGCCGTCAAGCAGTCCGGTGGCGACGGCCTCGGCGATGGCCCGGGTATTGCCGAAGTAGGACTCAACAATGATGAGTGCCCTGGTCATGGTGTCCTCCTGAGGGCCGGTACCGGCGGTGTTGCTGTTGACGTGTGCGTCATGAACCCACTGTTGGGTGTGACGCCACGTCGCACGCAAACGGGGCCCGCCGCTCAGAAGGCGGCGGGCCCCGTCAGACCGCGGAGATCGGTGGGGAGGGGAGATGAGTGATATGGCGGTGATCGGCGTCGCCGCGGCTGCCTCAGAGCTGGGAGGCGTCGACGGCGAAGGTGTTGCAGGCCTGCACCGAACCGGAATTCATCCCGGTGGTGAACCAGCGCACGCGCTGCTCGGAGGAGCCATGGGTCCAGGTGTCGGAGTCGACGTGCCCCTTGGCCCGCTCCTGGATGTGGTCGTCGCCCACGGCCTCCGCCGCTCCCAGCGCACCGCTGATCTCCTCGCTGGTCGGGCGGTCGAGGAAGGGCTGACCGGTCTCCGGGTCGGGGGTGGAGGAAGCGTGGTTGACCCAGATCCCTGCGTAGCAGTCCGCCTGGAGCTCCAATCGCACCGAGTCCGAGGTCGCGCCGCTGCCCGAGCGGTCGGCCGCCGCCATCTGACCGGTCAGGTGCTGGATGTGGTGCCCGAACTCGTGGGCCACGATGTACTCCTCCGCCAGGGGCGTGTCCGTGGCCCCCAAGGACCTCTCCATCTCGGAGAAGAAACTCATGTCCAGGTACACCGTCTGGTCCCCTGAGCAGTAGAACGGTCCCACTGCCGAGGATGCGTTGCCGCAGGCCGAGGAGATCTGGGTCCCGTCCCACAGGACGAACTCGGGTTTGGCATAGGTGATCCCTGCCTGGGCGGGCAGCTGGTCCGTCCATACCGCGTCGAGGGACTCGGCGGTGGCCACCATGCGGCACTGGGTGTACTTGTTGGCACTCTCCCCGCTGGTGCACACGGAGGTGTCGATCGACGAGGCCGTCGACTGCGTCGTCCCCGCCTGCTGCTGCGCCCCCAGCAAGGAGGACAGGTCCACGCCGGTGAGCTGGGAGATGAGGACGACGGCGATGACGGTCAGGATCGAGCCACCGCCGATCATCGCGCCCCGGCCGCCGCCGGAACGGGTCTGAACCCGATTGGGATCGGTCTGAATATCACGGTTGAAGGACACGGGCCACCTCTGAGAACACGCCTGAACGACTCCACGCTACCGGGCGACTGCCGGAAGCGCGAAGCAGGAGCGCCGCCGGCGGGCCGGGCGGGCCTCAGCGCCCGCACCAACCGTACCGGGGTAGCCTGACACCGTGCTCTACGACCTGCTGTACAAGACCGTCCTGACCCGCATCGACCCCGAGCTGATCCACGACGTGTGCCTGGACGCGATCGAGGTGACCGGCAAGGTCCCCTTCGTCAGGGACGTGGTGCGCCAGATGTGGGGGCGCCGGCCGGCCTTCCCGGTCCCCTCCGCCAATCAGGGTGGTCCCTTCGCCCGGCCCGTCCCCGGCGTCCTGGGGCTCGCCGCCGGGATGGACAAGGAGGGGCAGGCCGTCGAGGGCCTGGACATGCTCGGCTTCGGCTTCATCGAGGTCGGCACCTTCACCGCCCACGCTCAGAACGGCAATGACAAGCCCCGCATGTGGCGCTATCCGCAGATGCGGGCCGTGCGCAACCGCATGGGCTTCAACAACTCCGGAGCAGACGAGGCCGCCAAGCGGCTGAGCGCCCTGCGACGCACGCCGCGGGGACGCTCCATCGTCGTCGGCGCGAACATCGGCAAGACCAAGGTGACGCCGCTGGAGGACGCGGTTGAGGACTACCGCTACTCGGCCGCGGCAGTGGCTCGCTGGGTCGACTACCTCGTCGTCAACGTCTCCAGCCCCAACACCCCAGGGCTGCGCAGCCTGCAGAGCGTTGAGGCGCTGCGCCCGATCCTGGAGGCGGTGCGCGAGGCCGCGGACCACGCCGCGAGAAGGCAGGTCCCGCTCCTGGTCAAGATCGCCCCTGATCTGGCCGACGAGGACCTCGACGCCGTTGCCGACCTGGTCCTCGACATGGGGCTGGACGGAGTGGTGGCCACCAACACGACCATCGACCACGACCTGGGGGAGGGCGGTCTGTCCGGTGCACCGCTCCTGCCTCGCTCCCTGGAGGTCGTGCGCCGCCTGCGCAGCAGGCTGGGGGAGAAGCCCACCATCATCGGCGTCGGCGGCATCTCCTCCATCATGGACGCCGAGCTCATGCTCGACGCCGGAGCGGACCTGCTCCAGGCCTACACGGCCTTCATCTACAACGGGCCGGCCTGGCCAGGGCGGATCAACCGCGCCCTGGCCACCGCATCGGCCGCTTCAATGAGCCGCGCATCGCGCTGATCCCCGCTTCCGTCAGGCGGGGCGCTTGTCCGGGGAGGAGGTCAACGACGGATCCCGCTCGACGACGTCGCCCAGGGCGGCGTCGACTGCGGCCATGACGTCGTCGTCCAGGCTCACGCCCGACGCCTTGACCGTGTCCACCAGCTGCTCGGGGCGCGAGGCACCCACGATCGCCGAGGAGACTGCCGGGTTGCGCAGCACCCAGGCGATCGCCAGCTGAGGCATCGTCAGCCCGAGGTCCTGGGCGATGGGACGCAGGGCCTGGACCGCGGTGAGCACATCGTCGCGCATCCACCGCGAGATCATCTGCCGACCGCCCTTGTCGTCGGTGGCGCGTGACCCGGCGGGTGGCTCCTGCCCTGGCAGGTACTTGCCCGACAGGACCCCTTGGGCCATGGGTGACCACACGATCTGTCCCAGCCCCAGCTCCTGGCTGGTGGGGACCACCTCACCCTCGATGACCCGCCACAGCGCCGAGTACTGGGGCTGGTTGGACACCAGTCGGAGCCCCATCTGCGCGGCCAGCTCCTGACCGGCCCGGATCTGCTCGGCCGTCCACTCCGAGACACCGATGTAGAGGGCCTTACCGGCCCGCACGACGTCGGCGAAGGCCTGCATGGTCTCCTCCAGCGGGGTCTCATGGTCGTAGCGGTGGGCCTGGTAGAGGTCCACGTAGTCCATGCCCAGGCGCGTGAGGGAACCGTTGATGCCCTCCATGATGTGCTTGCGCGACAGGCCCACGTCGTTGGGGCCCTTCGGGCCGACGGGCCAGTAGACCTTGGTGAAGACCTCCAGGGACTCGCGGCGCCGGCCGGCCAGTGCCCGCCCCAGAACCTCCTCGGCGGCCGTGTTGGCGTAGACGTCCGCGGTGTCGAAGCTCGTGATTCCCAGGTCCAGGGCCGTGTGAACGCACTCGATGGCGGTATCCGCCTCCACCTGGGAGCCGTGAGTGAGCCAGTTGCCGTAGGTGATCTCGGTGATTTTCAGTCCTGAAGCGCCCAAGCGCCTGTATCCAACCGTATGTTCCATACCACCACCCTACGACGCGGTCCCACGATGCGGAACCGTCGTGGGACCGGGTGGAACGGGGCGGAACGAGCCGGGGCTCAGGAGGGGTACTGGCCCCGCTTCACCAGAGTGGCGGGACGACGCCAGCGCCGCAGCATGAAGCAGCGCGACATGATGTAGAAGAAGATCGTTCCCTCGTCCTTGACCCGGTCGGCCCCGAACTTCTCATTGAGCCGGCGGCGCAGCCGGGTCCAGCACCAGACCGAGTCGGCGATCGCCAGCAGCAGGTAGCCGTTCATCGCCAGCACGGTGTAGAAGCTCACCAGCGGGTACTGCGGCAGAATGCGGCCGAAGCCGAAGGAGGCGATGAGCAGAACGAAGATGAGGGGCATGAAGAACTCACCCAGGTTGAAGCGCGCGTCAACGTAGTCGCGGATGTAGCGCTTGACCGGCCCCTTCTCCCGAGCCGGAAGGTACTTCTCCTCACCGGTGACCATGGCCTCGCTCTGCCGCTTCCAGGCGGCGTCCCGGGCCGCGCGCGCCTCCCGCTTGGCGGCCTGACGATCCTTGGGAACGACGGGGTGCAGGTTCTTGGCCTGCTGGTCCTTGCGCCTGGGGGTGGGGCGCCCCTTGCCGACGGGCTTGGAGGCCGGCTCGGCCACGGGCTCCGGCTCAGGGGTCTGGCTGCGCTTCTTGAACAGGCTCACGGTGCACAGACTAGCGGTAGCGGCGCGATACCCTGAAAACCATGATCACTGTTGATGCCGTGCGCACCGCCGTGCACACCTCCATGCCCGTCATCGTCTCCGACCTGACCGACCTGGTCGCGATCCCCTCGGTCTCCGCCTCCAGCCACGACCAGTCCCAGGTCCAGCGTTCCGCCAAGGCCGTGGCCGCGCTCCTGCGCGACAGCGGTCTGGACGCCGAGATCCTCTCCGTACCCGCCCCCGACGGCGCCCCCGGCCGGCCGGCCGTTCTGGCCCACAAGAAGGGACCCCAGGGCAGCCCGCACGTCCTGCTCTACTCCCACCACGACGTCCAGCCCGTCGGCGACCCGGCCGGTTGGGACCAGGCCGATCCCTTCACCGCCGAGCGCCGCGGTGAGCGGCTCTACGGGCGCGGTACCTCCGACGACAAGGCCGGCGTCATCACCCACGCCCACGCCCTGCGCACCCTGGCGTCCCTGGCCGACGGCGAGTTGCCCTGCTCGGTGACGGTCTTCATCGAGGGCGAGGAGGAGGTCGGCAGCCCCTCCTTCGAGAGCTTCCTGAGCACCTACCGGGACCGGCTCGCCTCCGATGTCATCGTCGTGGCCGACTCCTCCAACTGGAAGGTCGGCACCCCCGCCCTGACCACCCTGCTGCGCGGCGTCGTCCAGGTCGATGTTCGTCTCGACATGCTCGACCACGCGCTTCACTCCGGCCAGTACGGCGGTCCCATCCTGGACGCCGCCACGGCCATGTGCCGCCTCATCGCCTCCTGCCACGATGAGGCCGGTGACGTCGCCGTTGCCGGACTGGTCAGCCAGTCCCAGGCCGAGGCCGACTTCCCGGACTATCCGGAGGCCGACTTCCGCGCTGACGCCGGGGTCCTCGACGGCGTCGAGCTCGTCGGCACCGGCGACCTCACCGCCCGGTTGTGGACCAAGCCCTCGCTGACCCTCATCGGCATGGATGTCACTCCCCTGGACCTGGCCGGTAACGTCCTGGCCCCCTCGTGCACGGCCCGGCTCTCGCTGCGCATCGCTCCCGGGCAGGACCCCGCCAAGGCCCAGGATGCGCTGGTCGCCCACCTGGAGAAGCACGTGCCCTTCGGGGGGCGGCTGACCGTCATCGGCCGCGAGGCGGGGCCGGCCTTCGACGGATCCGAGGCCACCCCCGCGTCCGAGGCCGCCCACTGGGCGCTGTCCACCGCCTGGGGCACCGAGACCGTCAACATCGGCCAGGGCGGTTCCATCCCCTTCATCGCCACCCTCAAGGAGACCTTCCCCGAGGCCCAGGTGCTCGTCACCGGGATCGAGGACCCCGACACCCGCGCCCACAGTGAGAACGAGTCCATGCACCTGGGCGAGCTCGAGCACATCGTGGTCGCCGAGGTCCTCCTCCTGGCCCGTCTCGGCGGCGCCATCGCCTCGTGATGGCAACCGCGTACCGACTCCGCCGCCGGAGAATGATCACGTGAGGGCCCTCCTCGCCCCCGGCGGTCTGTGGCCCGAGCCGGCCGGAGTGCCTCTGGCCGGCTCGGGCCGCGGTCTTCCAGCTGGCCGCGTCGCCGCCTGCCTGGCGCGCGGCTGGCACACGGTGCGTCCCGACGATTCTCTGACGCTGACACCCATGGCCGATGGCGGTCCGGGCTCGGCTCAGGTGATTGCTCCGGAGCGCATCGTCTCCCGCGAGGTCATCCAGGGGCAGGGGCCGCTCGGACAGGTCCGGGAAGTCGACCTGGTACGACTGGCTCGCGGCCCGCGGCGGGCCGCAAGCCGGCGCCCCGGGGAGGGCAGAACCTGGTTCCTCGACGCCGCCCGCCTCCTGGCGCTTCCCACCGACTCCGGCGAGGGGGCCCAGGAGGCTCTTCAGGGCAGCACCTACGGTCTGGGACAGGTCATCGGCACCGCTCTGCGGCGCACCCGTCCCTCCGACACGCTTCTGGTCGGGCTGTCGCGATCGGCCGTCCACGACGGCGGGGCCGGAGCGCTCGACGCCCTCGGTGACGCCACTGCGGCCATGGACCTCCTGGCCGGTCGCAGCCTCGGGCTGGTCCTGGCCGACGACGTCGCACTGGGAGGCATGAACGGTGCCGGGGCGTCCCTGGCGGAGGTTACCTCCTTGAGTCCCGAGCAGGCCCAGGAGCTGGACCGCCGTGCCTGCGCCGTCGCCATGGAAGCCGTGAACGGGGCCGACACCATCCGTCGCAGCTCCTCCGGAGGGCAGGGGATGCTTCCGGTCGTCTCTGCACTCGACGACCCCCGGACGTCGTCGGTTCCTGGGAACCTGGAGCTCGAAGGGGCGGCCCGGATGAGCGCCTCAACCTGGGGGACCGGCGCGGCAGGGGGCAGCGCCATGGTGCTGCGGTCCCTAGGAGCGTGGGCTCGGCCCGGAGCCCGCGTCATGGCGGAGATCCTCGATCTGTCGGGGTCGGTGCGCGACCAGGACCTGGTGGTCACCGCCTCGGGCGAGCTCTACGACGTCCTGGCCGACAGCATCGTGGGAGTCGTCGGGCAGCACGCCGCCTCGCAGGCGCTGCCCTGCGTCCTCGTGTGCGGACGGAGCGCCACCACCCGCGGCGAGCTGGCCGGTGCCGGCGTCACCAACGCCTACAGCCTGCAGGAGCCCCACGCCGTCGAGCCCTGGGACTGCGATGGCCCGGATGCGCTGGAGACGAGGCTGACGGACTTGGGGGCGCGACTGGCTCGCACATGGTCGCGTTGAACCAACAAGCCCGTCGCTGCCCCTGCGCTGCCCCCCGTGGAGCGCAGGACGGGTCAGACGGTCGGAGCCGTGGCGGTCGAGTCGCGCATGATGAGGTCGGGGGCGAACAGCATCTCAGTGTCGGCCGGCCGTTCACCGTCGAGCTGCGTGAGCAGCGTGGACACGGCGGCCCGGCAGATGGCGTCCACGGGCTGACGCACCGTCGTCAGCGGTGGGTCGGTCATCGGGATGAGCGGCGAGTCGTCGTAGCCGATGACGGAGACGTCCTGCGGCACGGACCTGCCGGTCTGGCGCACGCCCTCAACGGCGCCAAGTGCCATGACGTCCGAGGAGCACACGATGCCGGTGCACCCCTGCTCGAGCAGGTGCAGCGCCGCACTGACGCCTCCCTCGTAGGTATAGAGCGTCTCCACGATCCGCAGCGGCTCGTCGGGCAGGGCCTTGCTCATGGCGTCCTCGTATCCGGAGCGCTTGCGCTGAGCCGGCACCATGCGCATCGGCCCCATGGCCAGTCCGATACGTCGATGTCCTAGGGCGATGAGATGGTCCACCGCGATGTGGGTGGCTCGACGGTCGTCGGTGGCGAAGCCCGGGGCCTTGATGGTCGGGGCGTTGCCGTTGACCGTCACCAGGGGGACGCCGCGCTCGCGCAGACGCTGGTAGCGGGTGACGTCACCGGTGGTGTCCGCGTGACGCCCGGAGACGAAGATGATTCCCGCGACGCCGCGGTCCACCAGCATCTCGATGTACTCGTCCTCGCTGATCCCACCGGGCGTCTGCGTGCACAGCAGGGGAGTGTGCCCGGAGGGGGCCAGGAGCTGCTCGATCTGTTGGGCGAACAAAGGAAAGATCGGGTTGCTCAGCTCGGGCACGATGAGTCCCATGAGTCCCCGGGAGGCCTGGTGCACGGACTCGGGCCGTTCATAGCCCAGGATGTCGAGCGCTGCCAGCACCTGCCGACGAGTCGAGTCGGCCACATTGGACTTTCCGTTGAGCACACGCGAGACGGTGGCGGTGGAGACACCGGCCTGATCGGCGATGTCGGTGAGGGTGAGTCGCTGTGGCATGAGTGAATCCTACGAGGATCAGTGAGGGTACAGGGGCCTCTTGGCGGGAACCATCGGTGGCTCGCCGCCCGGGCCTCCATTCGCAATCATCGCAGATCACGCACTGTTTACGTGAATCAGGAGTGGCAGCTCCCCGGTCGCAGATCCTGATCCCTCGCTGTCTTCCCCTGCCTGGCGCCACGATTTAACTGGCTGTTGCAGTGATCGAAATAGTTGAATGAATTCTGCGTTCGAATGTTCTACGCCACAGTGACGGCTTCCAGCCAGGTCGTCGTCGTCGGAGGGACGAGTAGGCGTCCCTGGTCCTGTCGCAGGGGCTGAGACGACAGCAGCACCTTCGCCTCGGCTGACAGGATGATTGGGGAGTCGGAGGTGTTGACGACGACCAGAACGCCGCGCACCAGGAAGACCAGGGCCTCAGGCGGGCACCACTCCAGGCCGGTGACGAAGGCCATGGGGGCGCACGCCAGGTTGTACTCGTCCCGCACATGAGCCGCGTGCCGCACGGTCGCGGCGGGAGAACCGAACTGCGAGGACTGTGCCTGAGCGTGCTCGGCCACCATGCTGGCCAGCTCCAGGGGAGTGGTCGGCTTGTCGGCGTCGGACAGGGCGATCTCATCACCCTGGCGCAGGTAGAGCGAGCCGGGCAGCGCCAGCATCATGGCCTGCAGCGCCAACCCCCGAAGCAGCCGTTCGTCGTGGTCGACGGAGTACCAGCGCTGTCCGTCCCCCGGGTCCAGCTGCTCGGACAGGATGTGGGGAGGCAGGAAACGCCAGGTGGGCGGTGCCCCGAAGCGGTCGTGCTCGTCCAAGGACCGTGTCAGGTGGGCGGTGAGCGACTCGGCGTTCCAGCGCGTCAGGGTCAGGCAGTCGTCACGCAGGTGGTGCACCCAGTCGTCCTGGAGGTGGTGGCGTAGCGAGTCCGGGTAGTCGGCGGTCACGTCGGCACCGACGATGCCGTTCTCCACGTACTCGGCCAGCTGGCCGTGCAGCATGGCGAAGTGGGCGCTCAGGCGGTCCAGCCGGGTCTCGCTGGCGACCTGAGGAGGCACGATCGTGCCCAGGTCGATGCCGGCCGCACCGGCTTGCAGATAGGCCTCCGAGCGGCGCAGCAGGTCATCGCCCGGGCCCTCCAGGCCCGTGATGAAGCCGGTGGTCCGCCGTGCATGGGGACCCGTGATCGGCCCGAGCGCGCCGGAGACGCGCACGACGGTGCGCAGCCCCAGGGCGCGCGCGTTATCGATGAACCGGCGGATCGAGTCCAGCTCGGAGCCGACGTCAAGCAGGCTCGGACGGATGAGAACCGCGTCCATTCCCAGGTGCAGGGCGTGCTCGATAATAGGATCCGTGTGTTCTAGATCGGCGGCTCCCAGGGCCGGCGACGGGACCTCGTAAACCAGCGCGTGGCGCCACCACTCCTCCGGACCGTCGTAGGGCCGGTGGACGAGGGTGGTGGTCGTGGTCACGGCAGGTGTCTCCCTTCCGTCGGGCTCGCGCCCAGGAGCGTCACTCCCAAGAGTGCTTCGTCGGTGTCTCGAGGGTGTGTGGCGACCACATACTGAGGAGATCGGATGCCGTTGCTCCCTTGAGACGGTGTCGGAGGCGTCGCAATGGTGACGTCCATCGTAACCCGCTTCTGCGTTACCTTGTGACCATGTCAGTGCAGCATTCTGGATCCGAGCCTGTGCGTCTCGATGGAAACGGAGGACTTGGGCCGGCCGGGTACCGATCTGAGGACGCCGAGCGCTTTGTTCACGAGCAGGCGAAGAATCCCCAGCGCACTCCTTTTGAACGTGACCGGGCCCGGGTCCTGCACTCCTCGGCGCTGCGTCGCCTGGGCGCCAAGACCCAGGTCCTAGGGCCGTCGGCCGACGACTTCGTGCGCACCAGGCTCACCCACTCCCTTGAGGTGGCGCAGGTGGGGCGTGCGCTCGGCCAGGCGCTGGGATGCGATCCCGACGTCGTGGACGCAGCCTGTCTGTCCCACGACCTGGGCCATCCGCCATACGGGCACAACGGGGAGAAGGCGCTCGACGTCGTCGCTCGCCAGATCGGGGGCTTCGAGGGCAATGCCCAGACCTTCCGGATTCTCACCAGACTGGAGCCCAAGACCCTTGCCGAGTCCGGACGAGCGGTCGGCGTCAACCTCACCCGGGCCAGCCTCGACGCCGTCGCCAAGTACCCCTGGCTCAAGGGGCGGGGACCGGGTGGGCCGGGCGGGCGCAGCGCGCGCAAGTACTCCGCCTACGAGGACGACGCAGAGATCTTCACCTGGATGCGTCAGGGGGCGCCGGAGGGCAGACGCTGCATCGAGGCCCAGATCATGGACCTGTCCGACGACGTCGGCTACTCCGTCCACGACGTCGAGGACGCCATCGCCCTGGGGCGCTTGGACCCGGCCTGCCTGACCGAGCCGCGCGAGGTCGATGAGCTGCTCGAGGCCACCCGGGCTTGGTACGGCAACGACCTCAGCGCCGATGCCCTGGGGGCGGCCTTCGACAGGCTGTCCGCTCAGCCCTACTGGATCCGCTCCTACCACGGCACGGTGGCCGACGCCGCACACTTGAAGAACCTCACCAGCGAGATCATCGGCCGCTTCGTCTCAGCGGTCGCCACCTCGACCCGTCAGACCTACGGCAGCGGACCCCTGACCCGGTACGAGGCCGAGCTCGTCATCCCCGAGGAGACCGCAGCGGAGATCCTCCTGCTCAAAGGAATCGCCGTGCGCTACGTCATGGAGCCGCGTGAGCACGAACCGGTCTACATGCGCCAGCGCACCCTCATCTTCGACCTGGCCGACGCCCTCATGACGGGTAACGGGAAGGCCATCGACTCCGTCCTGACCGATGCCTGGCACCAGGCTGAGGACGATGACGCGCGTCTGCGAGTGGTCGTCGATCAGATCGCCGCGCTGACGGACACCTCCGCGCGCGCTTGGCACGCCCGGCTGTGCGGCATGTTCTCTGCGGTGTAGCAGGGGGTGCCGCAACCACCTTCCCGGGATGCCGGCCGCCTCGCCTACCATGGCCCTGTGGCGGGACTGATCAGGCGCGAGGACATCGAGGCAGTGCGCGAGCGTGCCCGGATTGAGGACGTCGTCGGCGAGCACGTCACCCTCAAGAGCGCCGGGGTCGGTTCCCTCAAGGGGCTGTGCCCCTTCCACGACGAGCGCACCCCCTCCTTCCACGTCCGCCCCCAGCTGGGCTACTGGCACTGCTTCGGTTGCGGTGAGGGCGGGGACGTCATCACCTTCATCGAGAAGATCAACCACCTCGGTTTCGCTGAGGCCGTCGAGTATCTGGCGGACCGCACCGGGGTGCAGCTGCGCTACGAGGAGGGCGGCGCGGTCCGGCGAGGAGTGGAACCGGGGACCCGCCAGCGACTCATGGACGCCAACCGGCTGGCCGAGGCCTGGTTCCGCGAGCAGCTCGCCACCCCGGAGGCCCAGGCGGGCCGCGACTTCCTGACCTCCCGGGGCTTCGACCGCCATGCCGCCGCGCACTTCGGCGTCGGCTACGCCCCCACCGGTTGGGACAACCTCGCCCGCCACCTTCGCAGTGCCGGCTACACCGAGGCCGAGCTGGTCGACTCCGGGCTGTGCAGCCGGGGCGGACAGGACGGGCGCCGTGTCTACGACCGCTTCCGGGGCCGCCTCATCTGGCCCATCCGCGACGTGACCGGAGCGACCGTCGGCTTCGGGGCCCGCAAACTCTCGGAGGATGACCAGGGCCCCAAGTACCTCAACACCCCTGAGACCCCCGTCTTCCACAAGAGCCAGGTCCTCTACGGGCTGGACCTGGCCAAGCGGGAGGTCGCCCGCTCCCACCGCATCGTCGTTGTCGAGGGCTACACCGACGTCATGGCCGCCCACCTGTCCGGGGTGACCACCGCCGTGGCCACGTGCGGCACCGCCTTCGGCGCCGACCACGTGCGAGTCGTGCGCCGCCTGCTGGGCGATGTCGACGACCCCGCGGCTGGCGTCGTCACCGGGCAGGGGCGCGAGGCCCGCGGAGGCGAGGTCATCTTCACCTTCGATGGCGACGCCGCCGGCCAGAAGGCCGCCCTGCGCGCCTACGCCGAGGACCAGCGCTTCGCCACCCAGACCTTCGTGGCCGTCGATCCGGGTGGTCTGGATCCCTGCGACCTGCGCATGAAGGAGGGGGACCAGGGCATCCCGCGCCTTCTCTCCAGACGGGTGCCGCTGTTCGAGTTCGTCATCCGCACCTCCCTGTCCCACCTGGACCTGGACACCTCCGAGGGAAGAGTGCGCGGGCTGCGCTCAGCGGCGCCGGTGGTCGCCGGTATCCGAGACCGGGCGCTCAAGCGCGAGTACACCCGCAGGCTCGCCGGGTGGCTGGGACTTCCCGACGCCGAGGTCCACAGCGCCGTCCAGGCTGCCCAACGGCGCGGAGCACAGCCCTCCGCGGGGCGCGGCGGCCAGTGGCCCGCCGACGAGACCGCCGGCCCCGACGCCGCAGCCCCGGTACGGGGCCTGCCGCCGGTCACCGACCCCGTGGAGCAGCTCGAACGCGAGGCCCTGGCGGTCATCATCCAGTTCCCGGTGGCGGCCCACCGAGCTGGTGCCGACGACCTGGGGGCCGACTCCTTCGGCCAGCTCACCCATCGAGCCGTCTACGAGGCCGTCGCCGCCGCCGGAGGCGCTGGGGAGGTGCCGGGGCTGGTGCAGCAGGCGGTGCGCGCAGGAATGGGGGAGCAGGAGGCGCAGCGCCGGGCCACGCAGCGCTGGCTCCAGCAGGTGCGCGACGGCGCCATCGGCCTGGTCGAGGCCGCCATCACCGAGCTCGCCGTGGCCCCCCTGCCATTGCCGACCATCCGGGGGCGCGGCACGGAGGTGGACGCATTGGGACTGGACCGCTACGCCAAGGGTGTGCTCAGCTCCCTGGCCGTCATGGGCATCAACCGCCAGCTCGTAGAGATGCGCTCGCGGCACCGGCGGATGTCCCCGCAGGATGAGGGCTACCGCGAGCTGTTCTCCCAGATCGCGGCCCTTGAGCAGCGCCGCATGCGCGTCCGGCAGGGAACCTGACACCTGCAGACGGCCCACTCGGGGAAGCTGGGCGGGTAGCCTGGCCGACATGCCGATCCTGCGACGTCGTCGAGGCTCATCCGCCCGATCCGCTAGAACGCTGCCCCTTGAGATGCGTGAGCAGCTGCGTCAGCCCGCTCTGGGGGCCGTTCCTCTGGACGAGGACGGCTCCGCATGGGCAGTGGCCACCACTGACGCCCTCGTCGTCTTCAGCGGGCATAGTGAGCCCGAGCACTACGCCTGGGACGAGGTGGAGCAGGGCTCCTGGG
Source organism: Actinomyces sp. Marseille-P3109 (assembly GCF_900323545.1). Taxonomy (NCBI): domain Bacteria; kingdom Bacillati; phylum Actinomycetota; class Actinomycetes; order Actinomycetales; family Actinomycetaceae; genus Actinomyces; species Actinomyces sp. Marseille-P3109. The sequence goes on along the minus strand of NZ_OOHN01000008.1, from coordinate 1,226,072 downwards.
ACGCGGGTGAACGAGCCTTCACCCTGCGATGGACGGACCTGGATCGTGACGACCTCGTCCTGAGTGTTCCGGCAGGGACCCGTGACGGCAACACCTACGCTTCCACCGATGTCGCTCCCTTCGCCAAAGCGCTGCGCCAACGTGTGGAGGCCGCCATCGTCCACAGCACCGTAACGACGCTTCCCAGTGGTGCTGCCGCCACGGCCAGTGTTCGTCGCGGTGCCGACGGGAACCTGTACTCCGTGACCCGACCGACGATGTCCCAGGTCTCAGATGAGGAGGATGCTGAAGCGCTTCAGGCGCTGGAGAACCGCGTCAGAGAGGGTGTGGGGCTGCACACACGGTAGGATGTCCCAAGGATTGCAGCGTTTCTAGCGATTTGCCGGATTCGACGTTGCTGCGGGATATTGCTAAAGTTCACTGCGCGTCAAACGCATTCCTGCGTAGCTCAATGGCAGAGCATCCGACTGTTAATCGGACGGTTGCTGGTTCGAGTCCAGCCGCAGGAGCCCATCGCTCGGAGCCCCAGTCCTACCGGCTGGGGCTCCGTCGTTCTCCGGTATGGGTCATCGGCATGAACATGTCGCAGTAGACGGCGTTCCGGTCTTTGAGAGTGAGCGCGTACGCGAACTGTGAGGCCCGTTGGACCTTCACCGTCTCCCGGGGAGTCTGCGCCGATGATCACGGTGTCCGACTGATCCTGCTCCGGTGCAGCACGTGCTCTGCTCCACGATGGGCCAAGCATGACCTTCCCGCTCGGGTCATGGGAGGATGCCGCCATGGCATACCGCGACATCCGCATCATCGGCGACCCGGTCCTGCGCACCGAGTGCGACTGGATCACTGACATCGACGACTCCGTCAAGGCCCTGGTGGAGGACCTGCTCGAGACGGTCGATGAGGACGGCCGGGCGGGCCTGGCGGCCAACCAGATCGGGGTCGGCCTGCGTGCCTTCTCCTGGAACATTGATGGCGAGATCGGCTACATCCTCAATCCCAAGATCGTCGAGCTCTCCAAGGACGAGTACCAGGACGGGGACGAGGGATGTCTGTCGGTGCCGGGGCTGTGGTTCCCCACGGAGCGCGCCTGGTACGCCCGGGCCGAGGGCACCGACCTGGACGGCAAGGAGGTCGTCGTCGAGGGGGAGGAGCTCATGGCCCGCTGTATCCAGCACGAGTGCGACCACCTGGAGGGGCGCCTCTACCTGGACCGCCTCGACCGTAAGAACCGGGCTCAGGCGATGAAGGAGCTGCGCGCACAGGGCCTGTAACGGCTCTTCAGGACATACGACGGGTGGGGCAACAGACTGGAAAGTCTGTTGCCCCACCCGTGCTACCTGACGGCGACGATGAGGCGGCGGTTCCGCGTTCCTTGGGCCTCTAGCCCACCCGGTGCAACCAGCGTACGGGCGCACCGGCCCCTGCGTAGCGGAACGGCTCGAGCTCGTCGTCCCAGGCCTGCCCCAGGGCCAGATCCAGCTCGCGGCGCATCCTCGCGGGATCAGCCGCGTAGACGAGCGCAGCACGGATCCGGTCCTCGGGGACGACAACGTTGCCGTGAACATCCGTCTGGGCGTGGAAGATCCCCAGGTCGGGGGTGTGGGACCAGCGGCCGCCGTCGGTCCCCACGCTCGCCTCCTCGGTGACCTCGTAGCGCAGGTTCGCCCAGCCGCGCAGGGCGGAGGCGAGGCTGGCACCTGTTCCGGCTGGGCCCACCCAGCTGGTCTCGGCTCGCATCATGCCCTGAGCCGCAGGCTGCTCGGTCCAGTCCAGGTGGACACGTGAACCGAGCACCTCGGCCGCCGCCCACTCAATGTGGGGGCAGAGAGCCCGAGGTGCTGAATGCACGAAAAGTACACCGCGGGTGTAGGCACCGATCATGAGTATCGCCTCCTGGTTGGTTTCGAGATTCGCCTTCCCCAACGGTCTCGACCCTCAACCGGGCTCATGTCATGACGTACGCGGCATGCACGGCTATTGTGCCCGACGGCGGCAGGCCAGGTCCAGCCGGGTGGGTCACAGCCGACGGCACCCGGTGCCGGCCGCCTACTCCCGGGTGAAGACGAGCGCGACGTTGTGCCCCCCGAATCCGAACGAGGTGCTGGCCGCCGCCTCAAGCCCTGGCAGATGGCGCCCCTGCGGTCCGACGACGTCCAGGCCGAGTCCGTCCAGCTCCGGATCCAGCCCGGCTGGGAGAAGCGTCGGCGGAGCCCACCGCTCACGCAGCGCCATGATGGTCAAGACGGCCTCCAGACCACCGGCCCCGCCCAGGAGGTGGCCGGTGGAGGACTTGGTCGCGCTGACGGCCGCGCCCGGCGTGGTCCGGGTCAGGACACCCGCCTCCACGACGTCGCCGACCGGTGTCGAGGTGGCGTGGGCGTTGACGTGCCCGATGGCGCTGGCGTCAAGGCCCGCTCGATCCAGCGCCAGCAGCAGTGCCCGCTCCTGCTCCGCGCCAGACGGCTCGGGGCGGGCCACATCGTAGGCGTCAGCGGTCACCGCCGAGCCGGCGAGCACGGCCAGGATCTGTGCGTTGCGGGACAGGGCGTGCTCGGCGCTCTCCAGAACCAGGATCCCGGAGCCCTCGCCCAGGACGAAGCCGTCACGGTCCGGCGCGAAGGGGCGTGAGGCGGTCGCTGGGTCCTCATTGCGTGTTGACAGAGCCCTCATGGCGCCAAAGGCGGCCACCGTCATTGCGTGGAGGGCTGCGTCCGTACCGCCGGCCACGACGACGTCGGCCCGCCCCAGTGCGATGAGGTCCGCGCCGTAGGCGATGGCCTCAGCGCCTGAGGCACACGCCGACACCGGGGCGTGAATGCCAGCGCGTGCACCCAGCTCGATCCCGACAGCCGCCGCAGGGGCATTGGGCATGAGAGCGGGAACGGCCGTCGGCAGGACTCGCCTGGGACCCTTGTCCCGCAGGATGTCCCACGCCTCCATGACGGACAGGACCGGCCCCATTCCGGGCGACACGGACACCGCGAGGCGTTGCGGGGCGACCTGCGGCGAGCCCGCGTGCTCCCACGCCTGGCGGGCGGCCAGCAATGCGCACTGGCTGGCGCGGTCGAGGCGGCGTATCTGGCGGGCCGTGAGCAGTTCCTCAGGATCGATCGCCAGGGGAGCGCCGATGCGCACCGGCAGCTCGTACTCCTCCGCCCATTCTGGTTCGAGGGAGCGAACCGCACAGGTGCCTGCCTGCAGGGCTCTCCAGGTGGAGTCGGTGTCACCGCCCAGCGGGTTGACGGTACCCAGACCGGTGACGACGACGTCTCCGGGACTGCAGACCGCTGCCGGAGGCATGACGTCTCAGGCCTTCTTGGTATTGACGAGGTCCACCAGGGCTCCGACAGTGGGGAGCGTCGGGATGAGGGAGTCGTCCAGAGCGACACCGAAGCGCTCCTCGACCTGGGTGGCGATTGTCAGCAGCCCCAGCGAGTCGACGTCGAGGTCCTGGGCGAAGGTGGTGGAACGAGTGATGTCCTTGACATCGACACCGGACTCCTCGCTGACGATGTGGGTGACGACGGACAGGACGTCGTCGTTGCTCTGCTCGGCCATGATGGCTCCTTCTGCTGCCGCAAGAGGCCGGTGTGGCTCCTTGTGGCCCTGTGGTTGGAAGATCGGTGCGGTTCGCCGGTGGCGGTGCCGCAGGTGAGACCATTGTCCCAGACGGTGGTGAGCTTCCCGGAATCGGCGTCCCACCGAGACGCCGTGACCGGCCCTCTCCGACGGAGTGGATGGGCCGGTCACGTGGGTGGGCGTGGGATGGGTGCGGGGATCGGCAGCGCGACGAGCACGGGACCGAGCCGCTGTTCCTTCGCCTCCGGGACCAGGTGGGCGGGTCAGTCCTCGCGGCCGACGGCCAGTCGACCCACGATGATCGCCATGTGCAGCATGAGGCCGTCGCGCGCGTTGGTCGCGTCCCAGCCGACCTGCTCGCTGACCCGTCCCAGCCGGTAGCGCACCGTGTTGGCGTGGACGAACAGGTTCCGTGCCGTGGCCTCCAGACTTCCGCCCAGGGCCAGGTAGGTGGCCACCGTGCTCTCGAAGGGATCACCCATCTCGTGGAGAGGGGCGTGGACCAGGCTGAGGATCTGCTCCCCGGCCAGCTCGTCACCTGCCAGGAGGCGCTCGGGAAGGAGGTCGTCGGCGTGGACGGGGTTGGGAGCCTCGGCCCATCCCGGCAGGGCGCGCAGCCCGGCCAGGGCCGAGCGCAGTGAACGGCCCGCGTGGGAGATGCCCGAGACCACGGGGCCGACGACGGCGGAGCCGCCCAGACCGCCCGCCACCTGCATCGCCGCCTGATCCACCAGCTGCTCGGCGTTCTCAGCCCGAGAGCCTGAGGAGGAGTGCCTGGAGGACGGAGCATGGGCCTGTGAGCTGCCTCCCAGGACGATGAGCACGGAGTCGCCGCGCACCGATACCAGGCAGTCGCTGGCGAGGTTCCTGCACTCATGCCGCAGCCGGGAGACTCCGAGTGCGTCCAGGGTGGTCTTGGCGGCGATGGTCGCCACCGGCCCGGTACCGTTCCAGCCGGCGGTTCCGGCGCGGGTGGCGGCGTCCTGGGGATCGTCATGGAGCATCGCGTCAACGGCGACGGACTCGAGCCTGGCGTCCCAGGCGCCTCTGGCCTCGGCGGCGCGGGCGTAGACCTCAGCGGCCGCGAAGCCGACGTCGCGGCCAAAGGTCAGGACGAGGATGCGGACCGTGTCATGGTCCTCGTCGGGGACGGCGCGAGGGGCCTCGTCGACCACGACGTCGAGGACCGTGCGCACCAGTGCCAGGGTCTGCTCCAGCGTGATGACTCCGGTCAGGGCCGCAGGCGCGACGGAGAAGATCTGGGAGGGAACCAGCGGGGTGGAGGGGCTCTCCGCGGAGTCGACGAACATCGTGACACCCAGGCGGGCCACCGCTGCGATCTGGTCGCGGGATCCTTCCGGCAAAGTTCGGTAGAAATCGTGGGCCGAACTGATGCGGTCCAGTGAGTGTTCAATAATTGTGTCCTGCGCCTGTCGCAGTGCAGACACCCCCGGAGCGCTCAACTCATCCATGCTGTGGATGTTACCGACTGGAATATCGTTATGACAGTAGGTTCTTGATTGGCGCGGCGTGTGATTCGACACGAGTTTGTGTTGAAAATACGGGGATAACCAAGAGTGGCGCGTCGGCCAGGCTGCGCGGATTAGGCAGGTTACAATAGCGTAACCATTGTGGAACCCATGGTGAGTGAATCTGCAATGACCTGCGTGTGCGTACCGTGTGTCAGCATGGATGCGTGCCCGTATGCACTCAACTAGATGATTCGGAGGCTCAAGATGATGCAGGCAACCCGTACGGAGGAAGATCTTCTTGGTGCACGGGAAGTGCCCTTGGAGGCCTACTGGGGAATCCACACGCTGCGGGCGATGGAGAACTTTCAGATCTCAGGATCGGTGGTTGGCGATGAGGAGGCTTTTGTTCGTGGCATGGTGCAGGTCAAGAAGGCCTCGGCGTTAGCAAACAGTGATCTTGGGGCCCTGGATCCGGAAGTTGCGGGCGCCATCGTATGGGCGTGTGATCAGGTGCTGGTTGCCGAACGATGCCTGGATCAGTTCCCGGTCGATCAGTTTCAGGGAGGAGCGGGTACCAGCGTCAACATGAATACCAATGAGGTGATCGCCAACCTTGCGCTGGAGTACCTGGGATACGCCAAGGGCCGCTATGACATCGTCAATCCCAACGACCACGTTAACAAGTCCCAGTCGACGAATGACGCCTATCCGACCGGATTCCGCTTGGGGCTGTTCGCGCTCGTCGATTCCCTCATCGATGAGCTCGAGCGCCTCATCGCCGCCATGCGCGCCAAGGGGGCCGAGCTGGTCAACGTCCTGAAGATGGGACGCACCCAGCTTCAGGACGCCGTCCCGATGAGCCTGGGGCAGGAGTTCGAGGCCTTCGCTGTTCTCCTGGAGGAGGAGGTCGGCAGGCTTCGCAACAATGCGGCCCTGCTGCTGGAGGTCAACCTCGGCGCCACGGCCATCGGCACGGGACTCAACACGCCGCCCGACTATCAACGGACCGTCGTCGACCGGCTTCGCGAGGTCACCGGCCTGGATGTCCGAGGAGCGCAGGACCTCCTGGAGGCCACGAGCGACACCGGTGCCTACGTCTCGATGCACGCTGCTATCAAGCGCCTGGCGGTCAAGCTGTCCAAGATCTGCAACGACCTGAGGCTGCTGTCGTCCGGGCCTCGTGCGGGCCTGGGGGAGATCAGGCTGCCTGAGCGGCAGGCCGGCTCCTCCATCATGCCGGCCAAAATCAATCCGGTGATCCCGGAGGTGGTCAACCAGGTCTGCTTCAAGGTCATTGGCAACGACGTCGCACTGACCTTCGCTGCCGAGGCCGGCCAGCTCCAGCTCAATGTCATGGAACCGGTGATCGCCCAGGTCATCTTCGAGTCCATCAACCTTCTCACTCGCGGAATGTCGACCTTGCGCGAGCTGTGCGTCGTGGGGATCGAGGCCAATGAGGAGGTGTGCCGGCGTAACGTCTTGGAGTCGATTGGAATCGTCACCTACCTCAATCCGGTGATCGGTCACCACAATGGTGACCTGGTGGGGCGCGAGTGCGCTCGTTCTGGGCGCAGCGTGCGGGACGTGGTCCTGGAGATGGGGCTGCTCGAGGAATCGGTTCTTGATGAGATTCTCAGCCCCGAGAATCTTCTGCGTCCTCATTTCCGTGACCTGAAGGTGTATTCCGGATCCGATCCGTCGACCCCTCCTGCGGTGCCGACGGCGCTCGAGCCGGGAAACTGACTCGACACGCCCTTCGACGATCGGGCTGCGGATAGTGCGGTGACCCGCTTCCGCCTGTATAGCGGAGTCCGCTTGTTCTCTACCGTGTCACGAGAGCACGCTGCAGGAGCGAATGATCGGGGCGTGGACGTCTTTACCGACCACATTGAGACCTTGCGGATCAACCTTCGACTGCGGCGGACGGGAGCGCCAGAAGACGTAATTGAGATTGTCGCCGTCGCTTGATCCAAATGTGACTTTAGTGGCGGCTTCGATCCAGATGGTGTTGTCAAACCCGTGAACGGTGAGTGACTCGATCTCTCCTTCGATGATGACCACCAGGTTTGTTGCGGTGATTGTTACGTCCCGTGCGCCGGCCGAGACCTTGACCACCTGATCGGTGGAGAGCTCGCCTTCGGTGACGTTGACCTGCTCGGAGGCGGGAACAACCTTGGTGACCTGGGCCTCCGCCTGAGCGCGATTGTCCTCCTCATCGTTGTCGGTCAATTCGTCGTCGTACTCGCGTACCTCTGAGGCCGTGCAGTTCCCGTACTCCATCTGGTCAAGAGGCTTGGTGAGATCCGGCTCGTCCGTGGGCTCCTCGTCGTCCCTGTCGGCAGCGGTGGTCTTGTGGGCATGGCTCGATGTGGCGGAGGACGGACCGGCGAGGAGCGGTCGGCCGATCGAGCAGCCTGACACGGTGAGCAGACACGCGGCCAGAAGGGAGACCGAGCACAGGAACGGGGATCGGGACACTGGAAGACCTCTTTCGACAGACGTGGCAGTGCCGGTGGAACGAGGAAGAACTCGTTCCACCGGCACTGCAGTTGGTCAGTGTGTCCAACTATAGCCGCATGGCCGGGATCAGGACTCTCCGCCCTGGGACCCGGAGGTGCCCGCGTTGACGTTGGTCAGGTCGTAGCGCGCCACGGCCTCAGCCAGGACGGAACGGTCCAGGCGCCCCTGCTCCACCAGCGCCTGGAGAGCACGGACCACCACCGACTGCGCATCAATGAGGTAGTGACGCCTGGCGGCGGCGCGGGTGTCGGAGAATCCGAAGCCATCGGCGCCCAGGGTGTAGTAGTCGCCGGGAACCCAGGCGCGGATCTGGTCGGGAACCAGGTGGTCGTAGTCGCTCGTGGCGATGAAGGGACCGCTGGCACCCGAGAGCTTCTGCGTCAGGTAGGGGACCTGTCGCTCGGCGTCGGGAGCCAGGAAGTTGGCCTTCTCGACCTCCAGTGCCTGGCGCCGCAGCTCGTTCCAGCTGGTGACGGACCAGGTCGTGGCGCGCACGCCCCACTCCTCGGCCAGGATGCGACGAGCCTCCTCGACCCACGGCATCCCGACGCCGGAGGCCAGCAGCTGGACCTCGGGCCCCTCGCCGTCGGGGGCGGAGCTGATGCGGTGGATGCCGCGCAGAATACCCTCGACGTCGACGCCATCCGGTTCGGCGGGCTGGTGGATCGGCTCGTTGTAGACCGTCAGGTAGTACATGACGTCCCGGTTGCGGCCCGAGTCCGGCCCGTACCAGCGCTCGAGGGCGTCACGCACGATGTGCCGGATCTCGTAGGCGTAGGCGGGATCGTAAGTGACGACGGCGTCGTTGGTGGCTGCGATCATGGGGGAGTGGCCGTCCATGTGCTGGGTGCCCTCACCGGTCAGAGTGGTGCGCCCGGCGGTGGCCCCGATGATGAAGCCGCGGGCCAGCTGGTCGCCGGCGGCCCAGAACTGGTCCCCGGTGCGCTGGAAGCCGAACATCGAGTAGAAGATGTAGACCGGGATCATCGGCTCGCCGTGGGTGGCGTAGCTCGTGCCGGCGACCTGGAACAGGGAGACCGAGCCCGCCTCGTTGATGCCGGTGTGCATGAGCTGGCCGGAGGTGGACTCCCGGTAGGACAGCATCATGTCGGCGTCGACCGGCGTGTAGTTCTGACCCTGGGTGTTGAAGATCTTCTTGGTGGGGAAGAGTGACTCCAGGCCGAAGGTGCGTGACTCGTCGGGGATGATCGGCACGATGCGCCGACCGATGCCCTTGTCCTTGATGAGCTCCTTGAGCAGGCGCACGAACGCCATCGTGGAGGCGACCTCCTGCTTGCCCGAGCCGCCCTTGAGGATGTCGTAGGTCTTGTCCCCCGGCAGCTCGAGCTCGATGCCGGCGTCGCGGCGCTCGGGGATGAAACCGCCGAGCTGACGGCGCCGGTCCAGCATGTAGAGCAGCGAGGGGTCGTCGTCGGCCGGCCGGTAGTAGGGCGGCATCTTCGGGTTGGCCTCGAGCTGCTCGTCGGTGATCGGGATGTGGAGCCGGTCGCGCAGGGCCTTGAGGTCGTCCACCGTCAGCTTCTTCATCTGGTGGGTGGCGTTGCGGCCGGCGAAGTGGCCGCCCAGCAGGTAGCCCTTGACGGTGTGGGCCAGGATGACGGTGGGCTGGCCCTTGTGCTCCGTGGCGGCCTTGTAGGCGGCGTACATCTTGCGATAGTCGTTGCCGCCGCGCTGGAGGGCCCAGATCTCGTCGTCGGTCCAGTCCTTGACGAGCTCGGCGGTACGCGGGTCCCGACCGAAGAAGTGCTCGCGGACGTAGGCGCCGTCATTGGCCTTGAAGGTCTGGTAGTCGCCGTCGAGCGTCTCCATCATGAGGTGCTCCAGGGCGTGGTCCTTGTCAGCGGCGAGGAGCTGGTCCCAGCCACGGCCCCAGACCACCTTGATGACGTTCCAACCGGCGCCCTTGAAGAAGGCCTCGAGCTCCTGGATGATCTTGCCGTTTCCGCGCACCGGGCCGTCGAGGCGCTGCAGGTTGCAGTTGACGACGAAGGTGAGGTTGTCGAGCTGCTGGCTGGCCGCCAGCTGCAGCATGCCCCGAGACTCGGGCTCGTCCATCTCGCCGTCGCCCAGGAAAGCCCAGGTGTGCTGCTGGGAGGTGTCCTTGATACCGGCGCCCTGAAGGTACTTGTCGAACCAGGCCTGGTAGATGGCCTCGGCGGGCCCCAGTCCCATGGAGACGGTGGGGTACTCCCAGAAGTCCTCCATGCGGCGGGGGTGCGGGTAGGAGGGCAGGCCGCGGCCGCCGGCCGGGCGGGACTCCTCCTGGCGGAAGCCGTCAAGGTCAGCCTCGCTCAGGCGGCCCTCGATGAAGGCGCGGGCGTAGTTCCCGGGGGAGGCGTGGCCCTGGAAGAAGATGTGGTCGCCGCCACCGGGGTGGTCCTTGCCGCGGAAGAAGTGGTTGAAGCCCACCTCGTAGAGGGTGGCGGTCGAGGCGTAGGACGAGATGTGCCCGCCGACCCCGACTCCAGGGCGCTGCGCCCGGGTCACCATGACGGCGGCGTTCCAGCGCAGCCAGCGTCGGTAGGTACGCTCGGCGCTCTCGTCGCCGGGGAAGTAGGGCTCGTTGGCGACATCGATGGTGTTGATGTACGGCGTCGTCATCTGGGCCGGCACCGTGACGTTCTTCTGACGGGCCTGGGCCAGCATGCTCAGCAGGATGTAGCGCGCCCGCTTGGCGCCCTTGTCCGCGATGAGGGCATCGAGAGACTCGTGCCACTCCTTGGTCTCCTCTGGGTCGTTGTCGGTCACCTTCGTCAGGAGGCCGTCAATGAGCGGCGTGGAGTCACTGGTGGGGCTCACGGAATCCTCTTTCCTCGCGTCTGTGCGGTGGGCCCGAGCCTCGCTTGCGCGCCGTGGGACCGAAAAAGGCATCGGCGTACGGTGCTGAAGTCAGGCCGCTGTGGACGATGGCCCTAATCTACGACCTGCGGCGGTGCTGACGCTGCCCCAGGCGGGAGGAAAGTCCTACCTCACGTATGGTGTGGGCCACATGACTGAGGGTTGGATCCCGCATCCCGGGAGCCATGAGAGTCGGGGAGCCCTCGGCGGCTCCCGAAACAGTGTTCAAAGCAAAGTTCAAGGTAATCTGAAGAGCGTGTTCACTTGCGCGGCCGGCACTGGGTGAGGTGGGCTAGTACCCATCGCCCAGCAGGGGGCGAGCGAGAGACGGGCGCAGCCCAGAAGGACGGTGTGAGGAAGTGGCGAGTACAGCGGGTGGGGCTTTCGGCTTCGCCTCCGGTCTCATCATCCAGGAGTTCGGCTACGACGACGACGTCGACGAGACCTTGCGGCAGGTGGTTGAGGCAGAGACCGGAACCACTCTGGTGGACGAGGACTATGAGGACGTGGCCGACTCGGCCATCGTGTGGTGGCGTGATGACGACGGCGACGTCGACGACCTCACCGACCTCCTGGTGGATGCTCAGGCCAACCTCGACGGCGCAGGTCTCATCTGGGTGCTGACGCCCAAGGCGCGCACCACCGGGGCCGTCCCGACCGCAGAGGTGGAGGAGGCGGCAGCGACCGCCGGCATGCACGCGACCTCTGCTGCCTCGATGGGGCAGCACTGGAGCGGAATCAGGGTCTCCAGTCGGGGACGCTGAGAGGGGCCGTGGCCGACGGAGGCGCCCTGCTCTACGAAAGACGGAGATGATTAGTGGTCTGCGTAGTGGGGACGGTAGAGTCGTCGGCCGAGACGGCCCGCGCCGTCAACTGCATGTGCGGACACCTGGAGCACGGTAAGAGTGCTCTCGGAAACGTCCGTGCTTGGACCTGTAGCTCAGTTGGTAGAGCAACGCGTTTACACCGCGTCGGTCGTCGGTTCGAGTCCGGCCGGGTCCACCACAGGCGTGACCTCGTCACTCGCGCGCCCGCGAACGGCCGCGCCCGCAGCAGCCTCAGGCACCGTCCCGCGAGCCGAGGCGTCGAGCCAGGCCGGCGACGACGTCGACGAGATCCGTGATTCCCGGGTCCTCGATGGGGAAGTGGCTGCACTCGCGCAGCACCACCAGTTCGGCCGGACCCGCGGCACGCGACAGCACCCGGGCGCTGAGCTCGACCGGCGTCCACGAGTCCCGGCCGGGGTGCAGTAGCGTCACCGGCGTGCGGTTGCGCTCGGGCGGGGTGTGCGTGAATCGCAGGTAGGAGGCGAGGAACCCCAGGGGGACCTTGGCGGCGCCCCCGCGTGGGTCGACGGCGCACAGACGAGACAGCGCGCGGTTGCGGCTCATCCGCCGCAGGTTCGCCACGGCGCTCATCGGCACCATGGTGCGCGCCAGCCCTCCGCGGGCGAGCGCCGACAACGGCCCGCTCAGGACGCCCAGTGCTCCCGCACGCGTCATGTGCGCCCGGGCGCGCCAGTGCCCCGGGTCGAGCAGGCACGTGGCGGCCACCGCGCTCACGTACGGCGAGCGGGTCGCCACCTCGTAGGCGAGCAGGCCGCCGATGCTGGCGCCCAGAAGCACCAGGGGACGGTGGTCACGCTCGGCCTCTACGAGGTCGACGAGGAGGTCGACCCAGGCGTCGTAGCGCACGGCCGCGGGATCCGGTGACGTCGTGCGCCCGTACAGAGGCAGGTCGACGGCGCTGACGTCGATGCCGCGTGAGGCCACCAGCGCGGCGATACCCGGGGGCGCCGCCCCATGGATGAGCAGCACTCGGGCCGGCGCCCCCGGGTCGGGTGCACGCGCGATGTGCACACGGTGGCCGTGCCACCGCCACCACGTCGACTCAGGCACCAGCGAGGCCGCGCGCTGGTGGTGCGGCGGCAGGAAGGGCACGTACGGATTGGCCGGCATGCGTCGATGCTAGCCGCGCGACCCGCGGCGCCCGCGTTTCATCGCAGAGAGTCCACGAACCCGCCCAGCCGCTCAAGACCCAGGGCGATCTCCTCCCGGCTGGCCGTGTAGGACAGGCACACGTGCGTGCCGGCCGCCGCCACCCCGAAGTCGCGCCCCGGGGTCAGGGCCACCCGCGCCTCCTCCAGTGCTCGCACACAGAAGTCCCAGAGGACAGCCCCGTCGCCGACACGTCGAAGTAGACGTAGAAGGCGCCGTCGGGCACCGCAGAAGCGGCAAACGATGGTGCTCTTCAGATGATGATTGTGCATGCGTTGCCGCTCGCCGTTGGTGTGGGCTGCCAGGATGTCTTGCACCGTCTGCCAGGTGGCAGCGTCCACCAGTGGCTCGTGCTGTCCCGCGTACTCGACGCCCTGGAAGGTGACAACGCCCTTGTAGTGGGGGTGGCGCAGCAACTTCTGCAACCGCTCGACTGAGACGGGGTGGCCGGTTTGTGGGCTGTTGGTGGGACGGTGAGGTCGCGATTGTTGAGATGGTCGGCCAACGTCCGTACCGTCCAGTTGCCTGTCACATACTCCTGGAAGGCCAGCCGGATCAGCGGTGCGTGCTCCTTATCGAGGGCGACGGTACGGACTTCTCTCCCGTTCTCGTCGCGGCGGCGGACGTTGCGGTACCCCAGCGGTGCCTTGCCCAGCAGTCCAGAGAGTGCGCGGCGGCCGATGGCGGCGCAGGACTGGCCGGCGATATAACGCTGCTTGGCCTGACGCTTCTGCTCGTCGTTCAGGCCGCGCGGCCGACGGGCGATTCCACGGGTATTGCGGAGGTCGCTGACCTGCTGCTTGCTGATGCCATAGCGCTGGCAGATCTCGCGCACCGGCACGCCCTGCTGGTAGAGGGTGATTATGTCCTCCTTCTGTGCTGGCGTAAGGCGGGTGTGATGCTGGCGCAGGCGCCGAGGCGGGGGAGCGGCTATGGTAGCCGTGGTTGTAGTGGCTGCAGCGGCTCCGTCGTCGGGCGGCAACGTCCTGGCGAACTCCAGCAGCGTCTGCCAGTTCCTGGTCACGGAGGAGCAGAGAGCCACCACAAGTTCCGTATACGAATCCCTGGACCGTGCGACAGCCTGTTGGGCAGCTGGAGGAGGCAGAATGAGTAACGATCAGGCAGGAATCCCGGCGGAGCTGGCCGAGGCGCTATCGGAGAACGAGACGGCGGGGAAGATATTCGCGGCTCTGCCTTCATCGCACCAGAACGAGTACCTGCGCTGGATCAGTGAGGCGAAACGTGCCGAGACCCGCCAACGCAGAGCTGCCAAGGCTGTGGAGATGATGGTCGACAAGCACGGGTAGAGCGGCCCGTTCCTTACCAACTCAGTGCGACGGCGACGGTGATGGCGAGACGGATCGCCAAGCGATATCGCCGCCGCGGTGCGTCTCAAAGGTTCTTCGTGAACCGGTGACGCCACTCGGGAGGGGTGCCGAATTGCTGGAGACGACGCTGTCCGCGCAGAACGACCTGATCGTCAACCCAGCGCTCCCACTGCGTGGCGCGTGCCCGTTCGCCTGTGCTCAGGGGCTCAGCCACGCCGGCACCGATGAGATCGTCCAGGATCATGAGAGACGACTCGGGAACCTGGACTTCCCAGGAAATGAGCTTCCAGGGGCCATCCGGTCCCAGGAGGACAAACGAGCGGTTGAGGTCATGAAGGTCGTTGAAGTGCTCGTCCTCGCCGCCCTCGGAGTACCAGTACCAGCGTGTCAGTCGGAATGATTCCCAGACCTGCGTCCAGCTCTGATAACGCTCCCGCAGCGCGCGATCCAGCAGAGCCAGCGTGTCCCACGCCTCCGCCTCCGTCAGCCAGCCCAGTGCGCTGCCGTACCGTGTCAGCATGGCTGCGCGAACTATGTCCCAGGCCGCGAAGTCCACGTTCTGGATCCCTCGGTCGTTGCTCCGCATCCGTTCCAGGCGCCACAGCGTCTCGGCGGCGTCCTGGGAGGACTCGGCCGAGCCTCGCAGCTCGTAGCGCTCCGCCTCCGCCAGTGAGGTGTTCGTCCATCGGGCCCGTTCCTCGTCGAAGTCGCTGCGGTGGCCGGACATGATCAGCCAGAAGACCTGAGTGAGAAGGTCGAGGCGGGAGTGCACTCCCCAGTCCCGGGCGAGCATGTCGCGCTTGCCTTCAAGGTCGGAGCAGGCCAGGCGATCCCACGGCTCATGGTGGCACAGGGAGTACGGCGCAGAGATGGCCACAAGTCGTTCGTACGGGCCGCAGGAGAACGAGCCGGGCTCTGCGCCCCGCACGGGGCGATGGTGCTCGGTGAGCTCATTCCATGTGGACTCCTCGCCCTCATGAGGAGACGATGCGGCTTCGTCCCGACGCTGCCGAAGTTTCTGACGAATTGGTCTATATAATTCGGCGACACAAATTACCCCGAAGAAAACCAGGGCAATAACGAGGGTGGGGATCTGCGAGGACATGAAGAATATTGTGCAGCATACAAACAGGCGAGCACCAAACTCGTGCGTAGAGATTGATGCCGTTGTTATTGGGTTGAATGCCCGTTTATTTACAGGCTGCCGATCAGTCTTTCGAGGCGGTTCATTCCCTCGTACAGCTCCTCGCGGGATGCCGCGTAGGACAGTCGCACGTGGGAGCGAGCCGTGGTCGTGGAGAAGTCCTGCCCCGGAGTGAGGGCTACATGCGCCTCCTCCAGAGCGCGGTGACAGAAGGTCTGGGCGTCGAGCCCTGTGGAGGAGACATCGAAGTAGACGTAGAAAGCGCCGTCGGGCAGGACCGGAACAGGCAGGCCGATGCGTTGCAGCCCGTCGAGCACGATGCTCCTGCGAGCAAGCAGCTCTTGCCGGCGCTCCTCGCATACCGAGATGGACTCGGGGGAGAAAACCGCCAGCGCGGCCTGCTGAATAGGGGTCGAAGCGCACAGGAAGTAGTTGACCGCCAGGTTCTCAGCGGGTTGCACCAGCTCCTCGGGAAGGATCGCCCAGCCCAGGCGCCACCCCGTCATCCCGAAGTACTTGGAGAAGGAGTTGATAACGATCGCCTCGGGGTCGGTCTCCAGAACACTGTGCGCCGGTGTGCCATCGTCGTCGGGATCGGCCAGGCCCAGGTAGATCTCGTCAACGAGCCGCCAGGCGCGACGTTCACGCGCCAGCGCGCAGATCGACGCCAGCTCCTCGAAGGGAATAGACGTGCCCGTGGGGTTGGATGGCGTTGCCAGCATCACCGCGCTCGTCTGCGGAGTCCATACCGACTCGGCCGAGGCTCGGTCCATCTGGTAACGGCTGGCAGGACTGGTGGGTGCCAGAACGATCCGGCCCCCGTAGGTCTCCACCAGCTGACGGTTGCAGGGGTAGGACGGATCCGCGATGACGACGTCGTCGCCGGGCTCTGTGGTTGCGGCGGCTACCAGCAGAAGCGCCGCCGACGCACCGGTGGTGACGACGATCCGTTCGGGATCAACCTCTACACCGTGCCTGTCACGGTAGAAGCCTGCGATGGCCTTACGCAGTGCTAGCAAGCCCAGAGCGGGGGAGTAGGGCAGCGGCCGGCCGTCCATCACTCGGCGCATCTCCTCGCGGACAGCGGGCGGGGCGCCGAAGTCCGGCTCACCCAGGCTGAGCTTGGCGATCGAGTGGCCCTCGGCTTGGAGGATCCCAGCGCGCTCGCCGATGCTCATGGCATGGAAAGGCTGAGCGGTCTTGGCTCTGGCGGCGATCTTCATGACGGCTCCTTGACGCGGGGGAAGGACAGGGCCAGTGTCCACCCTCTCGTGGCGGCAAGGCAAAGGTTCCGTGAGGGGACGCGGACACCGACACTTCGATAACCGGCGGTGAGGGGTTGTCTAGCGATGCTGTGGTGCGCTTCAGCAAGCTCGATACAAACAACTGGAAGCCCCTGCTCGCCTTCCGCAAGCGTCTCATCGCGGGTGAGGTGGCTCTGGAACCGGGCACGGCTAGCGTAGCGCCTACTGGGCAGGCGAGCGAGATCACGACGACCCGCGGTATCCGCAACGCGGCCTGCCGTCCGATCAGCGCGGAGAAGAAGCAGCAGATCGTCGATCTGGCCCGCACGGGCATGGTTGTCCGCCAGATCGCTACCCAGGTCGGCGTCGCAGAGACCACTGTCCGTGCCACATGCCGCCAGGCTACGCAGCCGCCCCGCCGCAGGCGACGCTTCACCAGCGATGACCTCCAGCGTGCCCAGCAGCTCCACGCCCAGGGGCGCACCTACATCGAGATCGGCCTAGAGCTCGGCTTCGGGCGGGATACGGTGAGCAAGCATCTAATGGCTGCGCAGGAATGACAAGAGGTGGGGGAGCAGTGTGTGTCCTCTGCTCTTCTCGTAGATGACGATTTAGATCGCCAGGCGCTTCGATTTCTACCGCACTACCGCGACCAAGCACCTAAATCAGGCGAAAAAGACACTGCACGCTGACCCAACCGACCCTGCCTTCCAAGAGCGGGTTCGGCAGGCCTACGCCGAGCTTGGCACAGTAAAACACACTGCGCAGCGGTTGGGTGTCAGTAAGGATACGGTACGGAAGGTTGTGCGGGGTGAGTGATTGGAGACTAAACGTAGGTGCATATAGTCAAGTGCCATACGACTAACCTTCAATTCTCACCACCGATACCGATACACAAAAGCCCCACCTTCTACATCAAGACAAAAGTAATCTATCCAGCCATAGAACATGCACTGTGAATGCGGTGCAGATATTGCTTGGTCGATCAAGGATGAAGCCTCGAAGCGAGCCGGTGTCGGCAAATGAATTTGCCAGCCAGGGCCATACAAGAAGGCGGTGCTCATGATATCCCCTTTGAAGGCTTCTTTGGTGCTGCCAGGGACCAGCCCTTTTCCTATAGCGGAGAAAGGGCTCCATGGTGTACAGTCTTGTTCAGAGCAGTTCTTGTGTATGATTTGTGACGCTATCTCCTTACGTTTCTGTGCGTCATTAATTCGCCCCACTACTGCTCCATCGTAGTCTTTCTGAATCGATAGCTGTCGAACATAGCCAGTGTCGTAGACAATCGTCGCATTATCGGTCGCAACCCGCTTCACTCGCTGCCGAAAAATGGTAGTGATGTGATGCTCTGGCCGCATGCCGAGGAGACCGTGGACGATGCCGTAGTGCCAGAAGACGAAGCAGGCAGTGGCAACAATAACGAATTTGGCTAGGCGACGCCAGGGTGGAGACAAAACTAGAATCGATAATGTCATTCTACACTAATATTATCACATTTATTTCTTCTATGTCGATGATTGTTGATCGTTTGCTAGCGTTTGCAACGCTATTTACTGGTAGCATCCGGCAGAATAGACGTTGAACTCTTGAGCCTCTCCGCGGGCTGCGGCGTCCTTTTCTGCCGTATACGGGTAGTCGAAGTCATAATAGTCATAGACGAGAAAACAGTGTTCGGATGTGCGGTAGAATGCGAAAGCACCTACAGACACATAGACATTTTTGTCGTTCCAGATCGAAGTAAATTTATCGACCTGCCTAACGGCACCGACGGGCATATTGTAGCCAAAATCCTTAAGCCACTGACGTTTGCTGAAGAATGACCAGTCTACACTCACATCCACGCCGGGATTTCCGTCTTCTTTGTAGTAATGACTGAGAAGGGAGTCTGTAACTCGAGCGTCGTCTCCGTCGTAATCAATCTTATGTACTTTTGGCCAAGTGCGTGGCGCATTTGGAATTATCCCTGCCGTTGGACTATTTCCTTTCGGTGAGTTACAATCCGGAATTTTCGAACCGTCCCCATCGACTGATAAATATGCTGCAGACACCCAGGTCTCGTCTGTGGTGTAATACCATCTATCTGAAGTCTTTCCATCGGGGCCGCTTACAGATTCGCCTGTGGTCCAACATTCTAAAGCCAAAACTGTGTTAGCGGAGTAGAGTTCATAATCAAAATGTTTGGTGGTAGGGCCTATTCTCCCGTTAACATACTCCACCCCAGAGTTATTGTTCACTTTAGCTGTGAAAATCGGTGAATGATTTGGAGTGGTTGTCATCGATTTTTGTTGGCTCTCTGGACACATTCTGGTCACTGGTAGGTCGCTTCCCGTAGAGAGCATAGAATCAGCTATCCATCCTGAGCCGTACCCATCCACTTTGTACCAGTAGTTACTGGTGCCGTACGGGCCTTTGACGTATTCACCGACTTGATAGCAAATTAGCTTTACTGTCTGGCCGGCCTGAACCTGTCCCATTGGCTGCCTGTTGGTGTCAGGGCTCGTTCGGACGTTGGCGTAGTCCCACCCAGGGGCGGAGAAAACTGTGGCGGTGACTTCGTCCGCGCGAGCCGGCGGTGTCACTGTCGTCACCCCAGTGGCGAGAGCTGAAGCCAGGCCGAAGAGTACGAACTGCTTGATCTTGTCGCTCGTCTTGCTCATCGTGATCCTCCTCGGGGATGAGGGCGATGGAGCTGTTGACTCCAACAGACGTCCTTGCCTGCACGTTGAGCCTATACCGCCTAGACGATTAGTAGTGGCACGCGTCACTAACTGTGATTAAACCGTAACAATAGTGCGGTTGCAGCCAATGCAGATGGGTGAACGTTGGAGAAACGGTGCAAAACTGCCCTAGGAGTTGGCGACTGTGGGGGCCAACTTCCCAGGGCGAGTCGATATGGTGAGCATGCTCAAGCGCTGGCGGCGTGTACCTGTCCGCACCCGTGTCGCAGTGGGGACAGGTCAGGATCAGGCTCCCGCTGGCCACAAGCGGCAGCAGCGCGAGTTACAGCTAGAGTGACCGTCATCCAGGAGTCGACCAGTGACGGCAGCAACGTCGTCAGTGGGGACGGTGGCGTTAGCACCGGAGCTGGGTTCTGGAGACAACGTGTCTGGAGATCTTGCAGGCCTACTCCAGATACGGCTACACGCTGGTGGCGACCCGACGTGCGCTGGAGGTCGCACTGGCTGAGAGCAGGCAGACCGAGCAGCGGATAGACCTCAAGCAGCGCAGCCTCCTGGTGCGGTTCGGGCGGCAAAGTGTCGAGCAGCTGGTGGCCGACTACCTCGACCGCGGGCTGACCTACACGGAGATTGCCAAGAAGTACGAGGCGGCACTGAGCACAGTAGGCAAGTAGATCTAGCAGGCCAAGCGCCAGCGAGCGGAGGCCTCACTTTGATCCCAGTCATCAAATTGCAATTATGCCATCATGCTCCGAAAGTCATAAATAATCCACCTACCTGTGGCGATTAACGGAGTATCTATGTTTCTCAATGTCCTCGGTATATGTCGACACCTCACCAACGCTCTTAACTGTAAGTCGCTCCAATAGTTTATCCGTCCCTACAATTGCATCAACATACACGCGTTGCCGCCCCTTTTCAAGAAGATCACTGTAGGGTCGCCCCAATGCCGTCACGATGTCACGAATATCCGAACCTGACAGGCTATCCAACTCCCTAGCCACAAGCGGCACGATGACATCAGGTTTGACCTCTCGACTGATCATCCATATCAGTACCGTACTATCAGTGCGCAGTTCCTTCTGAGCCGCAACGGACTTAGCAAGTAATGTCAGGTCTTCGACATCCATTCCGGAGCAGTACGATGACATCCTGTCGAGAATATTCTGCTTAACCTTAGCCGGAATCAACCGGCTCTGAACTATTGCAAGGACATCATCCCCAACAACGTAAATGTCCATATAGTCAGCAAACCGCTGGGAAGAAGCGATCGCAAACTCGCGACTTGGCCAGTCAAACTCCTTTGTCAACTCGTAGGCGGCTGGGTCGTCAGCAATCAAACCGGCCTTGATCAGGTACCCAACTAGTTTGCCTTCTTGCGCCGTAATGTAGGACGCAGGAATTGGTTCGGCGTAACCTATCGACGCGACCAACATCACACGCTGCTTAGCAGAAATCTGCTCTTCCTTTAGACCAAGAATCGCGGTGGCGAGTTCGATATATTTCTCGTTACTCAGAGCGTCACCCTGGTTCTCAATTGCAGAGTGCCGTTCCAGCAACTCAATTAGATCGTCATCAACACCGCGCTTACTAACGTACGGCCACAGATTCGAAGTCGTCACGGCGAGGCGGTCGTGGGCCGCCAACATCGACCAACAGCTAGACGGCAGGCCATCTAGATCGATAGACCAGTTTCCCCCCGATGACGCCAGTAGGCTCGAGAGTAGCGGCAACGCTTCGCTGCCGCTCAACTTCACGTTATCTGCCGCCAAATCTTTCGGTCTCGTACTCGCTGCAACATCAAGCTTCACAACATCAGCGATGACCTTCGCCGTGTCGGCTGAGCCAACCAATGCCGACAACTCGCCGCTCTTATCCTCAGCGATGATGGCAAAGTATGCTTTCAAGGACTGTAGAAGATAGGTGTACACGACTGGCTTTTCGCCAAACAGGATATCAAGAGCTGGTTGATGATCGTCTGATACGGTACCTAAATTCTGGCGGTTCACTTTGTAGTAACCACCTTCGATCACAAGCTTACGTAAGCCTTCATGAATTACAGAGATGTCAACAAATTTAACGTCAGCTTCCGCTATAAGTGCCACGATCTTGTCAGCAGTATCACTGACCACCGGCCCAGTGAAAACAGGCATGATTTCATAAAACTCTTCGATAGCACTCTTAAGCCCGGCAGTGTCGTACTTTGTTTCGGGAACCATAAAACGAAGCGCCACGTCACTATACTCAACTACCTCAGCGACAGCTATACCTCGAACCTCCATAAGAACGTTAATGATTCGGAAGTATTTCGGTGCCAACTCGACAACTAACAACCTTCTATTCTCGATCGGCTGACCTGAAGCAAGGAAAGCCTTAAGTAATTTCTCGCCACTTTCATTATTCTCCACAATTGATGCTATGATAGTTTCGAAATGCTGACGATATTTTTTCTTGTTAGACAAGAGAAAGTTGAGGATATGTACGTTGTAGGAACCTGGGCTAGCAAATTCACTTATATCGATCGTTCTATCCAAAATAAGCTGCTTCACCTCCTTTTCGTTCAGCGGATAATTCAGGTTCATTAGACCTTGTCCGATATGCTGCATCCGGAATGTCATCGCATTGGCAGACAAAGATGTAGTATGGTAGGTCGACGTATAGAGCACGAAGTTCTGGTCAATATATCCATGGCGGATGAGAGCGGCGGCAAGTTTCGATCCAAGTGTTTTCTCAACGTAGGCGCTAAAAGTTTGCTCAGCGCCATTCTCTGATGGTACCATCACCGAAGGTTCGCTCATCAAGTCAGACATGTGAGCGGACTGGTATCGCTGGCGATCAGCATCAAGCTGACGTAATTCAGCACCTATATCATCCTTGGTTCGTTGAACAATGGATGTAGATACCAGGTCTTGCCCTATAAATTTTGCCATGTCGCTCTTACTGTATTTAAGCGGCATCGGCTGATCGTACCGATCCTTAAGACCTTCTATTGTGACAGCATCAACGTCAGACAACTGGCATAAATGGTTCCAAAATCTTACGGTATCGATCTCGTCCTCAGAGAATGTTAGGGGCCCAATACCAACAGAAAACGGGCCACCCCGAAGTTCAAAGTGTTCGCTAGCCCAACTGATCATCCCCTCCAAAGCCTCGCCTCGCATTTTTGCCTCGGCATGGGGGTCCTGTTGCTTCTCAAGCTCATCGTATTCTTCATTAATTGCACAGATGAGTTCTGCCGTTACCCGCACACTCATCCGGTAAACTTCGCCAAGTTTGCTCTGGTCAAGATGTATTCTCTCAAAGTCCTTCAGATGAACGGATTTGTAGAGCATGAGTGCAAATAGTTTGTCAGGCTCGAGCTTGAGGCCGCCGTCTCCGAGTATAAATTGTGCGTATATCGTGTATTCGTTGCATACGCTTCGTAGGAGGCGGAAGTCTGGGATGTACTTTGCGACGTGATCGATCAGTTCGTCCGAGATTTTGGGCTTGACGCCCTCGAGCTCCTGACGCATTAAGTCTCGTGCGCTTCGGTGAGTTACAAACGGCACGACCGGGATGATGACATCAAAGAACTTCGTGCGGTTCGCTCTTTGAATTTCTTGAATCGCCCTGTCTTGGGTATCTTTCGCCACTTCATCGGTATCAGTTACGGTCTGAGGTTCAAAAATTGAGTCCTTCATTGCGTAGATGAAGACTACCTTGTTTTCGTCAGACTTACTCTTTCTTTCTTGGAGTTGCTCGGCATTATTCAGTAGCGTGTTGAGTTCATGTAACTCTTCGAAGATCTCCCAGTTACTGAATCGATCTATGTCTTCAAATACGACGATGCGGCATGTCGACATTTCAAAGAAGTAAATTATTTCGTCAAGATATCGATCAAAATAGCTGTCGTCATTGCCGCTGTCAGAGCCGGATAGTGTGAGCGTTGCAGGGCCAGCGGTAAACTTATCTAGGTGAACAGCGCCTCGTAAATACTTGCTGGCGAGCCATGTCGCTAGGGATAGCAGTAGCCATAAGCAGACAAACTTGACGCCGAATTCCTGCCATGCTGAGTCGCAAACTTTTGGGATTTTGGAGAATCCCCCGATTGCTGCAATGACGATAGTCAGCGCAAACGCAATCAGCGTAGATACGACTAGCAAATGCTTCCAGTCAGGTTTCTGAATGCGTTTGAATCGCGATACAGGCAACTCGTTTGGAGGCTTCCGATAGAGAAGTTGCTTGACGATCTCTTTCTGGATCTGATTAGTCTGTGGAGAGATTGATCCGTCAGAGAGTTCAGAAGTACTTGAGCCGACCGACTTACTGAACCCTAGCGTCGAAAGCGAGATGAATATAGCGCCGGGGTGATCTTCCCGAAAGCCTTGCAATATGGAGCTTTTGCCGACACCATATGGTCCGCTTAAGGCAATGTTTGTTACCTCGTCCTGCTGAATGGCGTCATTGAGTGCATCAACATACGTGCGATGCTGCTCTGGGTTATAACGCGGGTGGAGTGGCTTCAGCTTTCGTGCGTTTTTGTCTTCGGCAGCTCCGTCTTTTTCGGTTGACACAATAATATTACTTGTCATTGTCTATCTTCTTCGTCGATTCTAGCATTTTATTCAATATTAATGAAGAGCCGATTACGCTGATGCACTTCAGACCGCACAGGTCTGGCGCACACCCCATCAGGTGCTGTCACAAGAGAGGTCCATACCGCCAGTGTTCCACTCGACTCGCGAGGTGGTTGGGCAGTAGTGATCACAGATAGGTCACGATAGAGAACGAAAGCTGACTCGCTTCTTAGTATGTTTTACTTCGTTGTGAGTGCTCACGTCCCTACTGCTCCAGGCGACCGCTAAATCACGAGCAGAACCGTGTGTTGGGACAGCACTCGGGAGTTGTCATCGTTAGCGCTCAGAAGCGCCGGTGCATCCACCTACTCACTCATCCCACCCACCAGTTCCTCCACCTGCATGTCCAGCGCCGTTGCCAGGGCGATGAGGGTGCGCAGGCGCGGGTTCATCGGGGTGCCGGGGCGGGACTCACCCTTCTCAAACTTTTGGTAGGTGTAGGTGGAGATACCGGCGGCATGGGCCAGGGCTTCCTGGCTGAGGCCTTTGGCGATGCGGGCGTGCTGCAGCCGCAGGCCGAGCTGGCGAGCGATGGGCCACCACTGCTCGTCTTGGCTGGTGGAGGAGGAAGCGCGCACGATCACCAGCGTCAAGCGGCCACCAATTTGGCACCACCATACCTGTATGGCAATCTAGAGATGTCAGCCGAGATGGAGGGAGGTGAGCAGCATGGGTGGCGACTGACCACACGCCCCACGTAGGGGCCAACTCATCCCATGGCTGCCTCCTACATGGCAGCTGGGCGGTGTCCGTCAGGCTGCACGAGCTTGGCGGGCGTCGTCTTCCGTGGCTGGTACTGCCTTGGCGGCGTTTTCAGAACTACCGGCTGAGCGTGGTGGCCTGGCGTTGGTATCGGGCGCAACCTCAGCCCAGTCGTCCTGCTCGTCTGGCAGCGTCCGGACAAAGACCATGCCAGCTCGCGGGAAGAGCCAGCCGTCGTAGCGGTAGCGCAGCGTTGGTGCGTCTGGCACTTGAGTGAGGCGTCCTCCTTCTCCGATGGAGGCGAAGTCGAGGATGCGCATCTGGCCGACTTGCTCTGGGTCGTAGCGCAGCTCGACGTCGAGACCGCGCGTGGGGCGGTCGATATCCAGGTGCACTACGTGACCACTGCGTAGCGTGCGAGTGCGGAAGCTGAAGGAGATGACGACCGCCTGCTCCTGCTGGATGACCTGCTCGCCAAGATCAACGGTGTAGACCTGGGAGACCTCATCTACCTGCCGGGTGAACGGTACCGGTGTGCCGTTGACGGTGAACTGCTCCAGGGCGAAGACCTCTGGATCAGAGACAGCCAGGCCGGGCACTGGGCGGCGGTACCACACACTCGTCTCCCCACGCTCGGCCACTAGCTGGTCGTAGCGCTGACGGTCGGAGACAACGGCAAACTTGCGGAAGCGGTGCCGCGGCGTGACGGTGTACTCCCAGCGGACACGTAAGTCGAAAAACGGGGTAGGAGCGGTGCTCCTACCCCTTGGTATACCAAGGGTCGCGTCGACGCGGGCGTCGTACCAGCGCTCCTCGGCAGCCATGGCTTGGTGGCGGATGTCGGCATAGACCTCACGACCGAAGGCTGGATCACCGAAGCGCAGGCCCAGGCTGGTGCGAGCCAAGTCATCCAGCAGTTCAGGCGTGGCGATACGCGCTACGTCCTGACGGTCGAAGCGGAAGGCTTCGATGACGGCATCGCGTAGGGCTGGTGCTTCATCACGGATCGTTTGGCGGAAGCGTTCCGTCACCGCCCGCTCCTGGTCGCGCCGGAAGGTGTACTCAAAGAACGTCGACAGCAGCCCCGCGCCAAACAGCGTCCCACCCAGCTCGCCCAGTGGCAGAGCGTGCAGCCACTGCCAGTCTCCCAACTGCAACGGGGACAGCCAGGCGTTGAGCATCATGAGGAGGATGCCGGCCAAGGTGAAGGAGACGGCGAGGAGGGCGGCTTTGAGGCGACGGAGGCGGTGGTGGAGGGAGGGGGATTGGTTGGCAGACATGTATAAATCAATTATAACACTCTGAGTGCTATAGCATGAACTACATCGGATAACTTCCGTAATATTCTTCGTTGGTGTCTTCTTTTGATTCTGGAAGCACAAACGTAGTTGCAACGAATCGAGGGAGACTGAATTTTTCATTTCCAAGCAACTTCGCCCCTGTTTTAGTTGCAAAACTCCACTCTTGAACGTAGCGCCTCAGATACGGGATAGTAGAAAATAACATCACGTATCCCACAGACAAGCCTATCACTGCAAGTATCGGATACCTGACTGCAATAAGAGACGCCAGGCCTCCACCCAACAAATAGGTGCCGATGGTGCACCACAGAGCAACGCCAACGAGTTTATTTCCCATGCGCCACAGCGCAATGCGAGGTTCTCTGAGGATTCCGGTTTTGTAGTGGTCGCTTATCCGCAACCTTTCTCTATAGCTACCAATAAATAACCAAGCAAAGTACAAGGTGAACAGAAAACTCGCCCCTGCGCCTCGAATGGCATCCGCTCCAGGCATACCTTTCCTGATAGCAAGCGTGAAAAGCACGCCGAAAGCAGTCACCCAAACTGGGAATAGCAGTAGACGCCACCAGGGGACGTAGTACGTTGCAACGAGGCGCGCCTCTTGTTCTGTTCGTAGTTCAGTAAGTGGATGCTGCCGCGAATCGCCGTCGGCATCTTTATCGATTGTACTATTGATCCACTCAATGGTGCGCCGCGCCCTCGCCGAACGAGTGAGCTGGCTTAACCCATTCACAGCAGCGACGGCCGCGGCAACAGCGGCGGGAAGGGCGAAGATAAGAGTCCAAGTAGGAGATCCGGTAGATTCACTCATACCCACACGGTATGTCACTACAATCTTACGCGGGGCAGTTTGAGCCCTTGATGTTCTCAAGGCTATCGCCAGACTCGACTACGCAGTAGGATCATCCGTTCTCGAACTGCACAGCGAACTTACCTCACGCACATCGTCCTCAGCGCACCGGGTTCGTCAGTAGCCCACTGCCGTAGATCTTCCTTGGGCCGCTGGATGGAAGGACAGGTCAAGCAGCGCGGGTTGTCGGAGAAACCGCTCGCCTTACGTTCTCGTGCCGAGCCAGATGTGGTAGCTGTTAGGTTGAGGATGCGTCCCACCGATGAAGGGAGCAGTAGAGCGTGTCCGGGATGATGCGTGAGTACCTGGAGATATAGAGGAACCTAGCTAGAGCAGATACTACGGAAGATCTAAACTGATTGCCAAACGATACGTGCTTGATGGTATAGAATACCGGGAAGTTCAGCAAAGAAATTCGTCTTTGGTCCATGCCAGTGGAATAAACTTACGCCCATCCAACAGTATGCACACAAGAAACAACATACGAGTAATGTCGCATACAGCCAGGCAAGGGCGAGATGAAACTTGCGAGAGAAAGTGTGGCGCCAATTCTCCGTCACCAAGAAATCTAAAGCGAATACCAGGAAAGCGACTAAGTGTGTCGCAAATGTCACAAATGCTGCAACTTCAGCAGTGTCGCTGAGTCGATGAATGTATGCCAGTGTCTGCGGTGTTGGTTTATCTTCATGGGGGATTCCACTGCGGAGCACCAACGCAAGATTAACCGTGAACACTGCGGTAAGTGTAACGATCATCGAGACAACTAGCAGGACTCGACGGGAACCGAGCACCACGCTTACATACTCATGCTCCCGATCGAACAGAATGTAACCAGCCATGGCAGACGGCAAGATAGCCACGACGGCCACCATGCTAGATATATCTTGAGGAAATGCAAAGCTCTCGAATTTAATGAACATCAGGAGAAGAGCTGCCGACACTGCTAGCCCAGCAAGTGAAGCAAAGAGTGCAGGAAGGATAAACTGTCCTCTTTTTACGTGCACCCGTATCCGGAACAGCGCAGAAAGGCGGAGTCCGTTCAGTTGCGTAACATACACCGCTGCCTTGGTTCCTACATAACGTACATCACCAAGCTTGGTTTTATTCTCACTGTATATGTAGCCGTTCGGGGCAACTGTTGTCTTCTGTGACTCCCCGTCCACTTCGACGTCTTCACATTTGACGTAATCTATCCTCATGCCAGCCGGAACGACTAGACTTGCATATATGCCCAGTTGGGGCTCACTGCTTGCAGCAAGCAGATAGCTTGGTGGGGTAATTCCGTAACGTCGGAACTGTTGTTTAATCCAGCGGAATGGATAACTAATGGCTCGGTACAAGTACATTAAAAGCAGCACAAGGAATCTGAGTAAAATAATCCGCACTGTTACCGGAGTGTTGCTATCCAGTTGGTTTGACGGAGTTGGTGAAACGGGGGTGGATGATTGTGTTTTAGCTACATTCGTTAATTCGGCATACTGGTATAGTCCCGGCTGTTCCCAAGACAGTTTGATCACTCCTCGACCAGACGGCTTGAAGTGCTCTGACGGAACGTTAACGGAGGCGACGAAACTATCGCAGAGATGCAAGAAGAAACGACGAAATTCGCGGTTGGCTACCCAAGAATGCCATGTCACTTTATCAGTGATTGGCCAGTCAAAATCACACTGTTCTACATATGTAAGCCAGCATTCGAACTCTTCTTTAATTAAAGACTTACGGCCACGAAGTATAGTGTAGATTATATCGACTTGTTTCGCATCAATGTTATCCAGCAAAGACTTCGACAACTGGTTGAGCCAGCCAAACACGTAGTAGGTTGCAATGCGGGCTGACTCGGAACGACTTGCGAAACACACAGAAGATTGCCAAGGGCCACTGACATCCAGGGAGACAAACACCTGTTTTTTGAACCAATCGAGCGGGATCGTAAGGATGCCGTCGCGATTCTCGAGGTCTCTTAGTGCGGCAAAGACGACGTCGTAAGAAACTTTGATTCTGGTCGAAGTCGAGTCGATCGGCTCATGCTGGCGCACTTTACGAACTAGCCATGATGGCTCATTTTGCCAATGCTGGTAATAGTGCTCTGCATATTTTTTGACTTCTATGAGGGTGGGTGGAATCGGCCCTTGAAAAAGGTGTCTCGTGCTCATTGTGGTAACTAAGTGTTATTGAGTATCGAAACTATACTTCATTTGGTAGATGAAGGTGGAAAAATATTCCCCGGAGCAGGCACGATCGGATCAACTAACACCGAGTAGGCACTTAGTACTTTTACCTTGGGACGTTTCCCCTCTTGTGCGGCACTGCGAAACAAATCGAACAGTGACTTGAGGTTGACACTTCCAGACGCGAGCATTTTTTCAACTTCCGCTTGCTGTATCGCAAGACTCCCAAGGGACTCGCGTTGTAATCGACTGTGAGTGTGAGTCTCGTGCCCTGTTTCGGCTGCGACAATCTTGGCCAGCCCGTCTTTCGTGGGCTGGATTGATTGATCTTCGCGACGGGACAATGCTTCACTCATGGTTGCTACTATTTAATCACAGTCAACCTAATAACGCAATGTTTCAATTATGAGATGGGTGTCTTGCTGTTTATATCGGTTGGTGTATTGGTGGCCTCGATTGCGGAGGTCGAGTTCCTTAGCTCGCAGGCATTCGGCAACGTCGACCTAGCTGTCTGTTGCAAGGCGGACGCATCTGGTGTGCAGCAGACAGACGCCATCGTCGGCAGGTGAGCCCAGGCGGACTGCCAGGCGGCGACAACTGCCGGCGTTGTTGCCGCCTGAGAGCGTCTATGTCTGCCTGGTAGCGCATGCCTGTCTCCATCGTCGCGCTGGGCTGGTGGTGCCCGCAGATCGTTCTGGACACTTGGAAAGGTAGCACTCTGTGCCGTGGTTGCCCATAGGGAGCGGGTGCCCAGGGGGTGTGACGACGGGATGCCGTTGTAGGAAGCGGGCAGTCCGGCGCTCGGAGGTGGAAGAAATGACCGAAAGATCGGCCTGGGGTCACGTGTTGTTTGTGGCTAGCGCCAAATTTTGCAACAGTTTGGTCTCTTCCGATGCGCGGGTGTGGCGGCGTCGTGCCACCTGACATTTGTACTATCGCCCAAGCAGGCTGGCAGTGTTAATTCGCCTAGATGTGATCGCCGCCTCGGCACTTCAGCTCCGTCGTTGCTCCTCTGAGGCTCTGGGGCTGCTCAGCGCACTGACGAGACGCTGCTCTTGGATGCCTTGCCTTTTCGGCACTCTTGCCGGAAGCCTTCGAACAACCCGCTGCAGACGTCGTGCTGGGTGAGGGGTACGCGCTGCTGGGCGCTGAGGTTGGCGCGGTTGTACTGACTTGCTGATCACGGTGGGTGTGGTTTCACTGCTCATCCCTGGCTACCTCCACCATCACGATGGTGCGGTAGGTGGTCATGCGGGTGTGGAGGCCGGGGGTGAGGTGGCTGTGGTCTTGGTAGAAGACGGTGCGCATGGGGGCGTCCTGGCCGGTGATGGATACGGCCAGGACGGCGTCGTCTGGTTCGACGGCCTGGGTGTCGGGCAGGTCGAGGGCGAGGCGGTGGCGGCGCATGGTCAGCCCGTCGCGCGAGACCTGAGGGCTGGTGATCTGCTCTAGATCAAGCGTGATCTCTCGTGGGCTATTGCTGGAGGGGTAGTGCCAGACCTGGATGAGGGCTGCCTTGGCGGGCAGGTCGCTGCTTGTCATCTGGTCGATGATGACCATCAAGCTGGTGCCACTGCCGCCGAGCTGGATGCTGAGTGTCTCGGTGCCGAGTCGTCCGGCGACCTGGGCGAAGTAGACCAGGTCGCGGGCGATGATCGGCATGCCGGCGTCGCTCCAGCGGCGGGCGGTGCGCTGGTCGCGCCAGTCCTGCTCGGGTGAGAGTGCTTCGGCGGTGAGCTGGAGGCGGTCAAGGACGGTGTCGGCCGGAGCGGACAGAGAAAGGGCGGCGGCTGCCTCGTTGCGGCCGCTGTGCTGGTAGCGGGCCAGCTCGCGCTGAAACAGCAAGAAGGCGTCCAGCAGGTCGTCGCCACCACAGACCTGCCGCAAGGTGGCGAAGGCGCTGAACTTCTGCACCGTCAGCTGCCCGTAGGCCTTGCGCAGAGCCAGCAGCTCGGCCAGCACCAGCTGCTCCAGCGCGGCACGCTGCTCGGCCTCATCCGTGGTGTCGCCTATGGGGAAGACGCCATGTGGCAGCGGGGTGGCTGGCTCCGGGAGCGTGCTCATGACCCCTATTCTCACCGACCGGTTTGGCGCCGTGCTGCGCAGATGCAGCACGGCGCACTTTTCTGTCACGACACCACCAATGGCTGCGGGTTCTCCTAGATGTGCCAGGTCAACCGGACGCCTGCACCAAGGTCGTCTCTGGGCGGTGCGGCAGGCCGGTGGCGTGATCTGGGTGGCCACCGGGCCGCATGTGCCGCCCAAGGCGGTGGCAGCGGAACCCGCTCCAGGGTGAGCGGCCGCCCCGGCAGTCTTCCTCTCTTCTCTTCTCCTCTCGAAAGGACTTCTCATGGCTTCTACCAATCTCAGTCTCTTTTCGCCCCAGCGCACCCGGATGGGGGTGGTGCTGGGCAATGGCCAGGCCCGGGTGACCCGGCGGGAGATCGAGCAGGTCGCCGCCCAGGCAGAAGTAGCCGCCCAGGCCGAACAGGCCCGCGCCTTCCTGACCTCCCAGGTCCTGACCAACATCGCCACGCTGGTGACCCAGGCCGAGGCCCAGACCCGCATCGCCCCCGGCGGTGCTCAGTTCTACGAAGCGATCATCACGGGGTATGCCCTGGGCGCTGGGCAGCGGATCGGGCAGCTGTAGGCGGCGGGGCGCTGTGGTGCGTCGCTGACCCAGGGCGCGAGCCCATGCGCGACTGGTGGCGTGGAAGCAGCTCTGAGCTACCAGACGGCAACAGCGGTGGCTGCGCGGTTGGGCGGGACTGTCTCTTCTCGGCGGGTCTCAGTACAGCGGGGCCGGTACCGGAACGTCGCCGGCCCAGTAGTGAGCACTCTGCCTCGTGCCTGCTCTCCTTCTCCTCTCGTTCTTTCTCTTCTTCTCTCTTTCTTCATCTTCGGAGGTTTCATCATGGCGGTCGTCATCGGGATCCTGGCTCTCATCGGCCTGGCGGTGGTGGGCGCAGTCGGCTGGGCGTTCGCCCACGGGGTGCGCGATGGCCTGGCCGAGTGGCGGGAGACGCCGCCTGGCGGAACGAGTCAGCCGGTGCCCGTCGGCGAGCCGCCGCTGTCGCTCTCTGCCGCGCTGCCGAGCAGCTACCAGGCCGGCCAGCTCGCCGGCGAGGTTGCAGCCAGCTGGCGCTCCGCACACCAGGCGGCCAGAACAGCTGGAGCAGGCGTACCAGCCAGCTCATCCTGGGCAGCCGCCCTGGCCCTGGGCAGCGAGCTGAGCCAGCAGCGCCAAGAGGCTGGCCGGGCCATGCAGGCAGCAATGGCCCAGGTGCTGCAGGACAACGAGCAGGCAGTACGGGACGCAGCGGCTGAGGCTGCCGGAGGAAGGCGCGACACCAGCAATGGTGGGAGTGGTGCCAGCAGCGGTGGCGGTGTCACTGACGAGAGCAGCGGCAACGGTGTCAGTGGTAGCGGTGCGTCTTCTGGCACGGAGCCGGACGGATCGAATGGTGACGGCAACAGTGGTCAGTCGGCGGCTGGTGCGGCCCGTCCCACCTGGCCGGCTCGCTCACCCTCGCGTCGCCCGCCGCGCCCGCGTCCCAGGCGGTGCACACAGCAGCGACCGGCTCGGTCGGACGAGCGCCAGCCGTGAGCGTCTGGCTCCATTCCTCGCCCACATGCTGCGTCATTTCGCCCGCTTGTTGCAAAAACTACAGCACCGACTTTCGTGGCCACTAAATGGCGCGTGTGTCCATTTTGTTTCCTGGGGTGGCACCACAGAAACGGCTCAAGAACGGCGAGTGTCGCATCGCTTCGTAATGTAAATCGGGAGGCCTTGCAACACGCGAGTGTTCGTGGAATGTATGGGATAAGGGCAACTTGCTGCCGAAGTGCAAAACACTGGCAGCGAGCTTGCCCGGAGCAAATAGCACGTATGAACAAAAAGGAGGGACATCATGCAGCAGACGAAACAGACAAGACGGGCATGCGCTGGGGGAGCGGAATCTCGGCACGGTGCGGTGGCCAAGCAGGCTGGCGCAGTAACGAAGCCAAGTACTGGCTCATCGCCCGCCATCCCTGGCCTGCCGCCTGGTGGCTTTGCCACCATCCTGGTCGATCCGCCTTGGCCACTGCAGAGCGGTGAGAAGCACTACCGGACGATGAGCCTGGCGCGGATCACGGCTTTGCCAGTGGGGGCGCTGGCGGCCCGTGATGCCCACCTGTGGCTGTGGACGACCAACGCCTTGCTGCCGAAGGCGTATGAGGTGGCTGAGGCCTGGGGCTTTACGGTGCGCAGCCCACTGACCTGGGTGAAGTTCCGCCTCGGCCTGGGTGGCCGCTACCAGCTGCGCAATGCCACCGAGCAGCTGCTGTTCTGCACCCGGGGGAGAGCCCCGCTTGGTTCGCGCTCCCAGCCGACCTGGTTCAACGCCCCAGTACAGGAGCACTCGCGCAAGCCGGCTGAGCAGTTCGCCATCATTGAGCGGGTCAGCCCTGGGCCGTACCTGGAGCTGTTTGCCCGCCGTCGGCCGGAGTCGAATCAGCCCTGGGCGGTGTGGGGCGACCAAGTAGCGAGCGACATCCGCATCCCTGGCTTTGCCGTGCCGCGGTACAGCGAACGCGTTGAGAAGGCGGAAGCGACGCCGCAGAGGATGCAGGCAGACGACGCCGCTGGCGATAGCGATGGCCGCGGCGGTAACGGTGAGGAGGTAGAGCGATGAGTCGGCCGTGGCATGACAAGTACCCCCTGAGCAGTCTTCGAGGAGATGGTGATGATGAGCGATTCGAGGCGTTCTTTGCCCGGCAGCCTGCTGCGATGCGGCGTCGGCCTGCTCCTGATCGCGATGGGGCTGAGGTGGATCGTCGCCATCGTGCAAAGCAGCTGGCCCTGGCTCGCCGGGCTGCTCGCCGTGAGCGCCGCCGCCTGGCTGGCAGTGCGCTGGTGGCAGAGCCGACGGGAGTGGTGAGAGAGCCAAGCACTGGCCACCACTGCACCCAGCCTGCCAGCGATGACCGGCGACGGACTGGTCGGCGGTCTCACTCTCCAAGGAGGCACTCATGATGGCCCGCTACGCCGGTGGTCGCCCAGGTTCGTCACGGCGGGTGCGGCTAGTGCCGGTGCGGCAAAGCGGCATGGATCACCGGGCGGTGGCCCGGATCGTGCTGGCACTGGCGCGGCAGATGGCAGCGGATGAGGCTGTGGAGCCAGAAGTTGATGGGGCGGTGTCCTCAGGTGCTGAGGTCTGCGCGAAAAGTGCGCGCCGTACCTCGGTGGGGCGCTGCGCTGCGAATGAGCCTGTGTCGGCATCGGCTGGGAGTGGCTTAGCCGGACGGTGTGCTCACCAGCGTCATGAGGGCGCTCATTACTCGGCTCATGATCTCCTTTCCACTACGTCTCACGCCTTGCCGGATCGCGCCGGTGCGGCTGAGTCCGGTGAGGCCGCCTCTGCTCCGTCCGCCCTGGGAGGCACCCCGTGATGGCCCGCCCTGCTCGTCCCTTGGTGTGGCATCAGCTGCGGTTTGCCTTGCCGCTCGGCCAGGACACAGCGGTGGGGTTGGTGGAGCGCATCCTGGCGGACGCTTCGCTTGGTCGGGTGGTGCTGGAGCTGCGCGCCTACGGTGGTCAGGCGGTCTGGGCGGTGGGCTCGAGCGCGGGTGAGCGGTTGGTCTCGGTGGTGCGTGAGTTGGTGCCGGGGTGCCGGGTGTCGCGTGGGGTCTCGCGGCGGACGGTGAGCCAAGCGGTGGTGGTGTCGGCCCGGCCGGTCGGGGTGGGACTGGCGGCGGAGCGGCTGGTGGCGGTGGTGCGGGCTGTCCTGGCTTCCTTGGCGGTGACGGCTGAGGACGAGGAGCTGGTGGTTCAGCTGCAGCTGGGGCGGCGCTTTGCCCCGGAGGCTTTGGGGCGGGTGGAGCCGCAGGGCTGGCTGGAGCTGCTCGGCCTCGTTCCGATTCCGTCTCTTAGTGGTGAGCGGGGTCGGCGGCTAAAGGCGCAGGTGGGGCGGCATCGGGCGGCAGTCTGCCTCCGCCTGGGGGTGCGAGCGGCCTCGCCGCTGCGCCAGCGGACGCTGCTGCAGGGGCTGCTGGGGGCGCTGCGTGTGCTGGAGGGGCCGGGGATGCGGCTGCGCGCCCGTACGGAGCACCCCGCCCGGCTGGATGCGGTGCGGCGGCCCTGGCGGGCAGGGTTGGAGCTTGGTGCAGGAGAGATTGTGGCGATGGCGGGCTGGCCTATTGGTGAGCTGCCCTTGCCGCTGCTGGGTAGTGGGCACCCGCGCCTGGTGGCGCCGCCGCCGGAGGTGGGGTCTGGGTCGTCCCAGCGCGTCGTTGGGGCGAGTGCGGTGCCCGGTAAGGAGGAGTTGGTACGCCTGCCAATTTCTGATGCTATCTACCACACGCATCTGCTGGGGCCGACAGGTGTGGGTAAGTCGACGGTGCTGCTGTCCTTGGCGCTGGCTGATGCGGCCGAGGGCCGGGGGCTGCTCCTGCTCGACCCCAAGGGCGACTTGGCGACGGACTTCGTGGCGCGCCTGCCTCAGGAGCGGGCGGCGGATGTGGTGGTGCTGGATCCGACCAATCCCTGCCCGGTGGGGTTCAACCCGCTGGCCGGGCCGCCGGAGCTGGCGGTGGTGACGGCGGAGGCGGTGCTGGGGGTGCTGGCCGAGCTGTTTCGCGACAGCTGGGGCATCCGCACCGCCGATGTGCTCTCCGCCGCGCTGCTGACGTTGGCGCGTATCCCGCAGGCGACGCTGGTGTGGCTGGTGCCGCTGCTGACCAACCCGGCCTTCCGACGCCGGGTACTGGCACTGGCCCCACCTGATCCTTTGGGGACGGACGTCTTCTGGCAGGGCTATGAGGCCAAGCCGGTGCGGACCCAGGCGGTGGAGGTCGCGCCGGTGCTCAACAAGCTGCGCCAGCTGATGCTGCGCCCAGGCCTGCGGGCGATGCTGGGCCAGGCCCAGCCCCGCTTTAGGCTGGCGGATCTGCTGGAGCACCGACGCATTGTGGTGGTCAACCTCAACCAGGGCCTACTCGGGCCCGGAGCGGCCCGCTTGCTGGGGACCCTGCTGGTGGCGCAGCTGTGGCAGCACCTGCTGGCACGCCAGGCAGAGCCGGCCCAGCGGCGGCAGATCGTCAGCGTGTATATCGATGAGGTCCAGGCCTTCCTGGCGGGACTGCCCGGTAGCCTGGCCGACGCCTTGGCCCAGGCCCGCTCACTGGGCGCAGCCTTCCACCTGGTGCACCAGTACCGCGGCCAGCTGAGCAGCGAGATGATGCAGGCGGTGGAGACCAACACGCGCTCCAAGGTGTACTTCGCGTTGTCGGCGACCGATGCGGCCGCAGCGGCTCGGTTGGCTCCGGAGCTGGAGGCAGCCGACTTCCAGCTGCTGGCCCAGTACCAGGCCTACGCCACCGTCATGCACCAGGGACGCCGCTCGGGCTGGTTCTCCCTGGCCACCCGGCCTGCCCCACCAGCCGTGCGCGATCCAGCCCTGCTCTACGCCGCCAGCCACGCCCGCTACGGCATCCCGGCCGAGCAGACCGAAGCCGAGCTCATCGCCCTCACCAGCGGCAGTACGCCGGCCGCTGTCGACGCGAATGAGCAACGCAACCCGACGACGACGCTACAGGATACGACCACTGTTGCCACTGGAGATGAGATCAGTGAAGGAGCGGCTAATGATCTGAAGCCTGCCACTCTGGATGAGGCTGGGGCGGATGGATCCACGAGTGGGGCTGAGTCTGGGCGGTCCCGTCCCGCGATTGGCCGCAGGAGGCGACCATGAAGCAACTGGTACGCAACCACATGACCTGGCGCTGCTGCAGGCGAAGCACGCGCCGTGCTGTTGGTGCGGTGGGCCTGCGAACCACTGGGCGGGGGCGTCGTCTCGGTGGACGTGTCGGTCGACGCACCGCTGCACTCAAGGCTCGCGGCAAGCAGCGGCACCAAGCCCTTTTGTGGTCGTTTGTGGCGGTGACTGACCCCACTTGGTGTGGTCACGTCTGGATCGGCGGAGGCGGCCAGCGATGAACCGGTCACCCACAGAGAGCACGGCCCGGTTCTCATCGCTGGTGCCCCCGCCGATCCATCCGATGCAGGCGCGCCTGCTCGCCCTGGTGGCGGCCCACCGCTTCGCCACCACCACACAGCTCGCCCGGCTGACCGCACCGGAGTACGCCTCGCCGGCATCGGCCCTGCGCCAGACCCAGCGCCACCTGGCCAGCCTGGCCCAGCAGCGCCTCC
Organism: Actinomyces sp. Marseille-P3109; assembly: GCF_900323545.1. Taxonomy (NCBI): domain Bacteria; kingdom Bacillati; phylum Actinomycetota; class Actinomycetes; order Actinomycetales; family Actinomycetaceae; genus Actinomyces; species Actinomyces sp. Marseille-P3109. The sequence continues at coordinate 1,189,423 of NZ_OOHN01000008.1, read as the reverse complement.
TGACGAGCCTGGAGCGGCGGGTCGGGGGCTGGCAGGGCGGCTCAGCCGTAACCATCTGGGCCGCCACCACTCGAGGCCAGCGGCTTATAGCTGCAGACGAGGGTGAGGAGGTGCCGCGGCGGCAGCGGCCCCGTGAGGTGTCGACCACCTTCCTGGACCACCTCCTCGCAATAACGGAGGTGCGCACCAGCATCGAGGAGGCCGTCCGCCAGGAGGAGGACACCGAGGCGGCAGTGGCCTTGGAGCCGGACTGCTGGCGCACTGCGCTCAGCCCCAGCGGCCAGGTGCAGGTGCTGCGCCCCGACCTGGCCGTGACCATCACCAGCCCAGCCTATGAGGACCGCTACCTCGTCGAGGTTGATCGGGCTACCGAGAACCCCGGCCGCGTCATCGCCACCTGCTGGCGCTACCAGGAACACCAAGCCACCAGCGCCTCGGCCAGCGACGGCGATGTCTTCCCCCTGGTGGTCTGGCTCGTCCCCACCGACCGCAGACGCCACCGCCTGGAGCGAGCCATCGCCCACAGCACCGGCCTGCTGCGCGACCTCTTCCGCGTCATCCGCCTCGACCAGCTGCCCACCCTGATCCATGGTGGCCCCGCCGCCATCCCCACCCCACAACCCAGCAACCAGACACGCTGACACACCAAAAGAAGGCATATCTTGTGCGGCACCGGAAAACACCAGCATCCCAGTTAGTGGGGTGAAATATGAAGGGGAGTGAGGCGAATATTGCGCACAGCAGACAACCACCTGACCACGCCACTTTGACAGGCTTGCAGATTGCCGCCAGGGGCCAAGCGAAAACCGGACTGGACTTTTCCGTCCATCTGAGCGTCAATAGAAAGAGAAGACACACAAACGAGTGAAATAGCAATATATATGACGAGAGGAGGACACCGATGACAACACAGACAAAGACGAACGCACGAGATGAGCGCCCGACGGTGCTGGAGGCGGTGTCCGCCACCGCGCTGGACAGCCAGGCGGGTACCGGGGCGATCGCCATCTTCTACGGCGCGGCCCGCTACCCCTTCGAGCTAGCCCGGCAACGGGAGCTGGTCGAGGACTACGCCGAGCAGGCCGGCCTCAACCTGGTCACCGAGTTCCACGACCGACAGCAGCGCCAGGACGGGCTGAGCATGCTGCTCGATGCCTGCCGGCGCGGTGGAGTGGAGTACGTCATCACGGCGAGCTGGCCCACCCCCAACCTCACCACCACCGAAGCAGACGCGGTCGTCGAGCAGCTCGCAGCCAGCGGTACCCACCTGGTCTGCCTCAACAGCTGGCGCCCCGGCGACGGCACCCCACCCGCCTGGTGGAACGACGAGGAAGGCGCATGGATCCGGCAGCTCGACGCGCTGAGGGAGGAAGACCGTCGACAGCGTGAGCAGACCAATCAGCCCAGCCAGCCTGGCGAAACCGGTGGAGCCGATGAAGTAGATCAGGCTGGGGAGGCTAGCCAGCCCAGCGACGGCAACCAGGCCAGTCGAACCGGCAACGCCAGTGAACACACCGAAACCACCAAGGAGGTGCACCATGCCTGACGCACTCGCCCCCGATCCCTTCACCGCTATGGCGGCGCAACTGACTCCGAAGCGGGCCGTCTCATACATCCGTGTCTCCACCCGCGAGCAGGCTCAACGTGGCGGTAGTGAGGAGGGCTTCTCCTTGCCGGCCCAGCGGGAGGCCAACAAGCGCAAGGCCCAGTCGATGGGTGCGCTGGTGGTTAAGGAGTTCGCTGATCGGGGTGAGTCGGCTCGTAGTGCGAACCGTCCTGAGCTGCAGAAGATGCTGGCGTACCTCAAAGAAGACGGCGGGATCGACTATGTCATCGTCCACAAGCTAGATCGCCTGGCACGGAACCGAGCGGATGATGTGGAGATAAACCGGGCCTTCGAGGAGGCCGGCGTCCGCCTCGTCTCCACCAGTGAGAACATCGACCAGACGCCTGGTGGGATGCTGCTGCACGGCATCATGAGTAGTATCGCTGAGTTCTACAGCCGCAACCTGGCTAATGAGGTCATCAAGGGGATGGGAGAGAAAGCAAGGAACGGCGGCACACTGGGTAAAGCGCCGCTGGGGTATGTGAATGTGCGGGGGCGGGATGAGCATGGGAGAGAGGTTCGGACGGTTGAACTCGACCAGCAGCGTGCTCCCCTGCTTCGCCTCGCCTTCTCCGAGTATGCGACCGGGAACTGGACAGTCAGTCAACTAGCCAAGCATTTGGCAGGGCTGGGGCTGGACGTGCCAGAGACGCCGAGCAAGCCGGCTCGGCCCATTACCAAGGGGCGGCTGCATACGTTGCTGCGGCACCCGTACTACAAGGGTGTGGTGCAGTTCCAGGGTGTGGAGTATGCGGGCAAGCACGAGCCGCTGGTAGATGAGGAGACGTGGCAGGCGGTGCAGGCTGTGCTGGGCTCCCATCGCAGTGGTGAGCGGGAGCGGATGCATAACCATTTCCTGAAGAGCACGGTGGTGTGTGGGCAGTGCGGTAGTCGGCTGCTGGTGCAGAACACGAAGAATGGCAAGGGGGTGCTGTACCCCTACTTCATCTGTGCCAGGCGGCAGCGGCTGCATGACTGCTCCTTCAAGGCGGTGCTCATTGAGGTGGTGGAGGCGCAGATGCAGGAGGTGTATCGGCGGCTGTATGTCAGTGAGGCGGATCGCCAGGAGATTGAGCGATATCTGCTGGCGGAGTTGGCACGGATTGAGGGGGAGAAGGATCGAAGCGTCCGGTCGCTGACGGCGCGGCGGACGAACCTAGAGGATGAGCGGCGCAGGCTGCTGCAGGCGCACTACGGTGGGGCGGTGCCGCTGGAACTGCTCAAGGAGGAGCAGGAGCGGCTGGGGCGAGAGCTAGCGGGGATTCAGCGTCAGCTCGATGCCTACCAGGCAGATGCCAAGCTGGTGCGGGCGCATGTGGAGCAGGCGCTGGATCTGCTGGAGGACTGTTACCGGTTGTATATGGCGGCACCGGATCACCTGAGGAAGCAGCTGAACCAGGTGTTCTTCGAGCGGGTGCTGGTGAACCCGGCGGTGGATGAGGACGGGCGGGTCATCCTGCCTGGCGAAGGTGGTGATGACGGGGCTGGCGGAGAGTTGCAGGATGCGGACGATGGTGTGAGTGGTGCTGGTGGAGAGGGTGATGAGCAAGAGCCCGGTGTGCGTGCGGTAGACGATGCTGGTGATGAGCCAACACGTCGAGCTGATGAGGCGCCCTGCTCTGTCCGTGTGACGGACACCGGCAGCGATGTCTGCCTGGAAGCACGACTCAACCGGCCGTTCGACCAGCTGGCCAGCGCACGGCTGCGCGCCGTGGCACGGATCGCTGCCCTACGAAAATCGCCCACCTCGACAGGAGGTGGGCGACGGTCCCCGGCTGAGACAGCCGCAGGGGCTGTTTCTCAGGGTGAGGGTTTGTATAGCGATGCTGTGGTGCCCCCGGCGGGACTCGAACCCGCACGCCCGTAGGCAGCGACTTTTAAGGTCGCGGTGTCTACCGATTCCACCACGGAGGCGAGGTGCGCCCCGATGTTCGAATAGCTGGGGCGCGAGTACCCCCACTGGGATTCGAACCCAGGACCTTGTGCTTATCAGGCACGACACGAGGTATAAGCTCGCTGCTCTAACCGCTGAGCTATGGGGGCACGGCCGTGACGCCGGCGGCGCCGAGGTCGGCCGACGCTGCCAGCACCGGAGGGTCCCGGCAACGCGGAAGTAGGTTACCCCAGACGAGAGCGGCGTCGGTCGCTTTCCCGACCGTGTTCCACCAGGTGGCTGCTTCGGGCTGCATCGACATCGACAGGTGGCAGGCAATTCCTGGCCTTGCCGCTAGCCTGGTTGCATGAGCCACACCTCCGCACCCGCATCTTCTGGCGCCGGACACCAGTCATCACAGGAGCACCTGGACGGCTTCCTGAGCGTCGGCGACGTCGTCGCCCTCGTGGAAGCAGCCGCGCCCCCCGGCCTGGCGGCCTCGTGGGACTCCAACGGGCTCATCTGCGGGGATCCCGCCGACCCGGTACGCAGCATCCTCCTGGCCGTCGACCCCGTGGCGGCCGTCGTCGACGAGGCCGTCGACTCCGGTGTCGACATGATCATCACCCACCACCCGCTCTACCTGCGCGGAACCGACCACGTTGCGGCCACTGACCCCAAGGGCCGCTCCATCCATCGCCTCATCCGTGCTGGCATCGCACTCCTCAACGCCCACACCAGCCTCGACGCCGCCCACGGGGGAGTGGCCGAGGCCCTCGCCGAGCGTGTGGGTCTGACCTCGGCCGTTCCTCTCGAGCCCGATCCGGCCTCCCCGGAGCAGGGCATCGGTCGTATCGGCGTGCTCCCGCAACCCGTCACCCTGCGTCAGCTCGCCGCAGACGTCGCTGCTGCCCTGCCCGACTCGGCTCCCGGCCTCCTCGTGGGCGGGGACCTTGACGCCGTCGTCGAGCGCATCGCCGTCTCAGGTGGGGCGGGCGACTCTCTCCTGCAACGGGCTCGCGAGGCCGGAGCCGATGTGTTCCTCACGGCGGACCTGCGCCACCACCCCGCCTCCGAGCACTTGGAGGACGGTCGCCCCTACCTCCTGTGCGGAACGCACTGGGCCACCGAGTGGGTCGGCCTGGAGCCTCTGGCCGGCCGGCTGGAGGAAGGTGCTCGCTCCCACGGCGCCTCACTGACGGTCCGGGTCTCCCACATTGTCACGGACCCCTGGGTGCTGCGGCTGTCCACTGGATCAGATGAGGCGTGAGAGGATCATGAGAGGATTCGCAGCACCAACCTGTACGCACTTGAAGGAGCACACGCCGTGACAAGCGCCCCCATCGCCCAGCAGCGCCTTCTCATCGACCTCCAGGACCTCGACTCCCGCCTGGCACGGCTGCGTCACGAGCGCAAGCACCTTCCGGTCCTCAACCGTATCGAGTCGGTCATCGAGCGTCTCAAGACCAACAAGCGGGCCGCCATTCAGGCCGATGCCTCCCTCACCGAGGCCAAGGCGCGGGCCACCCGCAGCGAGGATGAGGTCGGCCAGGTGGTGCGCCGTGCCGAGGTGCTGCGCGAGCGCCTCCACTCGGGCAATAGCGCGGCCCGTGACCTGTCCGCCATTCAGGGCGAGATCGACCAGCTCGGTCAGCGTCAGGCGGCCCTGGAGGAGGCACAGATCGTGGCCATGGAGGCGCTGGACTCGGCCCGTGAGGAGGTGGAACGGCTCAGTCGGGAGGAGTCCGAGATCCGTGCGGCCGGACGCGAGCTCACCGCCGAACGCGACGCCGAGTTCGCCCGACTCGACGAGGAGATCGAGTCCCTAGAGAACCAGCGGGCAGACCTGGCCGGAACCATTGAGGCTGCCCTCTTGGCCGACTATGAAGCAGTCCGCACCTCCACCGGGGGCCTTGGCGCAGTCGCTCTCAGGGGACGGATCATCGAGGGCGGTGCCGTTGAGATCAGCCCCCAGGAGCTGGCGCGTATCGTGGCCGCCCCGCAGGATGAGGTCATCCACGCCGAGGAGAATGACGTCATCGTCGTACGGATGGACATCTGACGCCTGCGACTCGGGCAGGGGTGACCGCGCCCCAACCTTCTGATCCGGGCGCGGATGGAGACCGCCGCCGTCGTGACATCAACGAGTCACCAGGGTGAGAACCCGCCGTCCCTGCCGGTCCGCCTCGGAAACCTCAACGTCGTCGACGCCGCTCAACCGTGCGGCGAGAGCGGCGACGTCGTCAGCGCGCGCCTCTGGTGGCAGGGTCCTGCCGGCAACGGCCCTGAGGAGCTCACCGGTGAGGAGCCCTCGAGCCTGCTTAGCCATGTGGGAGATGACCTTGCGGGAGCCGTCGTCGGCGATGCGCACCGCGCGCACCGTCATGATTTCGACGCCGTCGCGGACGGACGGCTTCCACGCGGCCGCATAGTCTGCTGACCGGCAGTCGACCACCAGTCCCTGCGCCGCCATGTCGGTCAACGACGCGGCAAGGTGCGGCTTCCAGAATGACGGCAGGCGCCCCGGGCCGGGCAGTGACGTGCCCATCGACAGACGGTGGTCCGGCACCTCATCGGTGGGCGAGAGGATGCCCCACAGGCCGGAGAAGATCACGCAGTGGTGCTCCAGGGCCTTGCGTCCAGCCGTGTTCTTGGCGATCGAGTCGAGCCCGGCGGCCTCGTAGAGCACCCCGGTGAACAGCTGATAGGCAGGGGCGCAGGGCGAGGTCTCCAGCAACAGGTTCGCCTCCACCAGTTCTGCGCTGCGTGGCCCCAGCCCCAGAATGGAGGGGCCGTCCGGACGCCGGCTCGACTCGGTCAGCGCCGACATCACCTCACGGCGTGGTGAGGTCAGCCGCTCGGCATCCAGGAGCGAGCCGAGATCCAGTGACGGGCCACTGGCTGGAGCGGTCTTTCCCTCGGACGGAGGCAACAGGATCAGCACCCGCACATGATAGGCCGTGACGCGGTTCCCGGCAGATCAGGACCTCGCGGTGGGCTCGAGCCTCGACGACGTGTCATGCCGCTATGCTGATCCCTGCGGACGAGCCGACCGGGCGGCCGCGGTACCTGTCGTCGCCTTCGTGGCGGCGCAGGGCTGAGGAACGTCCGGGCTCCACAGAGCAGGGCGGTGGCTAACGGCCACCCGGGGTGACCCGCGGGACAGTGCCACAGAGAGCAGACCGCCCACCGGACTCCGGTGGGTAAGGGTGAAAGGGTGGGGTAAGAGCCCACCAGCGCGACGGGTGACCGCCGCGGCTCGGTAAACCCCGCCCGGAGCAAGACCGCACAGCTGGCGCCTGAAGGCTGCTCGCCTGAGTCAGCGGGTAGGTCGCATGAGGCCACTGGCAACAATGGTCCAAGATGAATGGTCGCCACCGCCAGGCCGGTAACGGCGGGCGGCAACAGAACCCGGCGTACAGGTCGGCTCGTCCGCGCCCCTCTGGGCCATGACATGAGGGTGGGGCCGACCAGAAGCTTCTGGTCGGCCCCACCCTCATGCGTCAAGCAAGCGGCTCACTTCGCGGCCACGTACACCTCATCGTTGCCCGAGAAGCCCTTGACGGCGAAGACACCCTTCCCGTCGTTCGCAGTGGCCTCGTCCACGAGGAAGACGAAGTAACCCTTTGCCGTACCTCCGTCTCGAGGCATGTCCTGCTGGTTGAACATGGAGTCGTCGATGAATGACTCACTGCCCGACGTGTTGCCGTCGTGGGAGTAGTCGATCTGCAGACCGTACTTCTCGTACTGTCCCTTGCCCTTGTAGGAAATCTCTACCGGGACGCGGATGTACACCTTGCCGGACGGCGGGTCCTGGTAGATGTACTTGTTGGCAGCCTTGATGGTCTCATTCGCGTTCCACTCGACCGCACCGAAGGTGACAGTGACCGCGGCGTTCGGGTCATCGTCGTACTTGCCGGCCTTGAACTCGACGGAGGTCGTCGTGGGGTCGATGGGATTCTTCGGGTCCGACCCGGCCTCATCGCTTCCCTTTGACGCACCGCCGGATGCCTCGGCCGACGGGCCGTCGCTGGACTCCTTGGACTTCTCCTTGGATGAAGAACCCTGCTTGCCGCTCTTGCTGCTCTGCGAGGAGCTCTGCTCGGCCTTGTTGCTACCGCCGTTGTCGTCAGAACCGCTCATGGCCCACACGATTGTGCCGATGGCCAGCACGACCACGAGCACCGCAGCACCGGTCCAGAACCACCACTGCTGAGTGATCGGCTTGGAGCCACCGCCGGGGCCTCCCGGACCACCTGCACCTCCGGGCTGCCAGCCGCCGGCCGGTGGCTGCGGGCCACCCGGAGCTCCCTGGTTCTGGTAGGGCGTGGGGGACTGGGCGTAGTCCATGTTGGCCGCGTAGGGGCTGGCCCCCGCGGCCTGGCCGGCGTAGTCACCGGAAGGGGCCGAGGCAGACGTCCCAGTCGGATCGGCCACCGGAGCACCTGTGCCCATCTGGGCCGTTGGAGCCGTCGACACGGCCTGGGTCGGTGCCCACGCCGGATCGGCTCCCGAGGCGGTGCCGGGCGCCGAGGAAGCAGACCCGCTGGACGGGGCTGAGTCGTCAACCCAGATCTGCCAGCCCTCGGGCGCCGGGCCCCAGGCGGGGTCGGGCTGCCAGCCCGCAGGCGGCTCGAAGCCCTCTGGCGGTGCAGGCCAGTTGGGCGGTGGATTGAAGCGCAAAGCCATGAGAACCTCCGGAAGGGAATAAAACGGGCGAAACCCGGTGTGGGTTTCCTAGGCAGATGTCCGCTGCCCACGGACGATACGTTGTTACCTCGCAGTGAGGCAATGTGAGCGGGTGCTGATGAACGAAGATGCGGATGGGTAGTGATCCCCAGGACTCAGGAGCCTCAGGGCAGGGTGAGGACCTCCGCGCCGTCCTCGGTCACCACCAGTGTGTGCTCAAACTGCGCGGTACGGGAACGGTCCTTGGTAACCACCGTCCAGCCGTCGTCCCACTGCTCCCACTCGATACCGCCCAGCGTGAGCATCGGCTCGATGGTGAATACCATACCTGTTTCGATGACGTCGTCGTGGAGGGGAGCGGCGTCGTAGTGCGGAATGATGAGTCCGGAGTGGAAAGCCTCGCCGACGCCGTGCCCGGTGTAGTCACGGACCACGCCGTAGCTGAAGCGCTTGGCGTAGGCCTCGATGACCCGGCCGATGATGTTGACCTCGCGGCCGGGCTTGACCGCCTTGATGCCCCGTTCCATCGCGGTGCGGGTCCGCTCGATGAGCAGCTCCGTCTCCGGGTCGACCTCGCCGACGGCGTAGGTGGCGTTCGTGTCGCCGTGGACCCCTCCGATGTACGCGGTGACGTCGAGGTTGATGAGGTCACCCTCGTTGAGGCGGGTCGAGTCGGGGATCCCGTGGCAGATGACCTCGTTGATCGAGGTGCAGATCGACTTGGGGAACCCCATGTATCCCAGGCAGGAGGGGTAGGCGCCGTGGTCGCACAGGTACTCGTGCGCGATCCGGTCCAGCTCGTCGGTCGTCACCCCCGGGGCGATCGCCTTGGCAGCCTCGGCCATGGCGCGAGCGGCCAGTCGGCCCGCCACCCGGATGCGCTCGATCGTCTCGGCGTCCTTGACCTCTGAGGCCGTGACTCGCTCAGGGCCATCGTGGAACATGTACTCGGGGCGCTCGATGGATGCCGGGACAGGCCTCTCAGGACTGAGTGTTCCGGGAGTGAGAGTGCCGCGCGGCGCGCGGTTGGCCAGAGAGACCGGGGATATCGAGGACGCGGAGGAAGCCGAAGAGCTCATGAGGTCAGCATAGGAGCAGGCGTCTGTTTCGTGGGACTTTCCTTCACGCGGAGCACCGGGGCTCTCATCATCGCGTTATGGGCATTGTCACTTTTACTTCTCGGCGGGTCGTGTCTCCTCGCTTCTGAGGTGTGTGGGTGTCGGGGCTTCTGAGGTGTGTGGGTGTTGGGGCTTCTGAGGCGAGGGCACAGGGGGCTGCCGGGATGTGAGACTTGAGTGATGCTCGATTCCGCTGTTGCGGCGCCGGCACCGCGGTGCGCTGCGATCTCACCCTCGGCGAGCTGTGGGTGCTTGGCCGTATCCCCTGGGATCGCCTTTACCTTCGCAACAGTCCCTAGGCGCTGAACCAGTGCTTCTCAGCCGGGAAGGACATCTCGCGCACCGCACTGCCGTAGTCGGCGGCGGCCTGGTGCAGTGCCTGGCCGACCTGACCGAACTGGTGGGCGAAGCGTGGTGACCAGTCGGTCATGCCCGCCATGTCCGTCCACACGAGGACCTGGCCGTCGCAGCGTGCGCCCGCACCGATACCGATCGTGGGGATCGTGAGCGACTCGGTGACGCGCGCGGCCACAGGCTCGGGCACCATCTCCAGGACGATGGCCACCGCGCCCGCCTCCGCCAGCGCCTGCGCGTCGACCATCAGATCCTCACCCGCCTGTCCGCGCCCCTGGACCCGGAAGCCCCCGAGCATGTTGACGCTCTGCGGGGTGAAGCCCAGGTGCCCCACCACGGGAATGCCTGCCTGGGTCAGAGCCTTGACGCTTGCGGCCCGGGGCCTGCCGCCCTCGAGCTTGACGGCGTTGGCGCCCGCCTTCATGAGGCGCACCGCGCTGCCCAGCGCCTGCTCCGGGCCGGCCTCGTAGGTGCCGAAAGGCAGGTCCGCGACCACCAGTGCGCGCGTGGTCGCTCGGGCCACGGAGCGCGTGGCCACCACCATCTCGTCCAGCTCCACCGGCAGCGTCGAGTCGTGGCCGAGCATGACGTTGCCGATCGAGTCGCCCACCAGCAGCAGATCCGTTCCCGCTGCGTCCAGGATCCGGGCGGTGACGGCGTCGTAGGCGGTGAGCATGACCAGCTTGGCGCCGTCGCTCTTGGCAGCGGCGAGGTGATGAACACGCACGGGCTTGCCGCCTCCGACGACGGCCGAGGAGGAAGGTCCGTAAGGGGACTCAGGTGTTGCCATGACGCGAGGCTACCCGAGGTCAAGGAAGGTTTCGGCGCGCCGCTGAACTCGTCGTCCCTCCTTCACCGGAGGCGATTTTCGAAACCTGCCTGACGCACCTGAGCACTAGGCTGGCTCCAGCAACAACGTCACGGGCGGATGACGGCCGGCCACGTCGTCGGCCCGCTGCCCCACCCCAGGCTGAGGAGGCACCATGGACAAGCAGCAGGAGTACGTGCTCCGAGCCATCGAGGAGCGCGACATCAGCTTCATCCGTCTGTGGTTCACCGACGTGTCCGGGCAGCTCAAGTCCGTGGCGATCGCACCGGCCGAGGTGGAGAGCGCCTTCGAGGAGGGCATCGGTTTCGATGGCTCGGCCATCGAGGGGCTCACCCGCGTCTTCGAGTCCGACATGCTGCTCGCGCCCGACCCCTCCACCTTCCAGATGCTGCCGTGGCGCGACGGCGCCAACGGGGTGGCCCGCATGTTCTGCGACGTCCTCACCCCTGACGGGGAGCCCGCCCGCACCGACCCCCGCTCCGTGCTCGAGCGTCAGCTCGCCCGGGTCGCCGAGGCCGGCTTCACCTGCTACATCCATCCGGAGATCGAGTTCTACCTGGTCACTCGTGACGCCAGCGGACGCATCCGCCCCACCGACGACGCCGGCTACTTCGATCACGTGCCGGGCGGGACCGCTCACGATTTCCGGCGCCAAGCCATCCTCATGCTCGAGCAGATGGGGATCTCGGTGCAGTTCTCCCACCACGAGGGCGGCCCCGGCCAGAACGAGATCGACCTGCGCTTCGCCGACGCCCTGTCCATGGCGGACAACATCATGACCTTCCGCGCCGTCGTCGAGGAGGTCGCCCTGGAGGAGGGCTGCCTGGCCACCTTCATGCCCAAGCCCTTCGCCGACGAGTTCGGTTCGGGCATGCACACGCACTTCTCCCTGTTCGAGGGCGACCGCAACGCGTTCTTCGACCCCTCCGGCCAGTACCAGCTCTCCGCCACCGGACGCTCCTTCATCGCCGGGCTGCTGCACCACGCCTCGGAGATCACCGCCGTCACCAACCAGCACGTCAACTCCTACAAGCGGCTGTGGGGCGGGGACGAGGCCCCCAGCTACGTGTGCTGGGGCCACAACAACCGCTCCGCCCTGGTGCGCGTACCCATGCACAAGCCCGGCAAGGCCCAGTCCGCGCGCGTGGAGTTCCGCGGCATCGACTCCTCGGCCAACCCCTACCTGGCCTACGCGGTCATCCTGGCCGCCGGGCTCAAGGGCATCGAGGAGGGCTACGAGCTGCCTCCCGAGGCCGAGGACGACGTGTGGGCCCTGTCCGAGATGGAGCGCAAGGCACTGGGGATCCACGCCCTGCCCACCTCACTCAAGAGCGCGGTGGCGGCCATGGAGCAGTCCGACCTGGTGGCCGACACCTTCGGCGAGGACACCTTCGAGTACTTCCTGCGCAACAAGCGCCGCGAGTACCGGGCCTACGACGCCCAGGTCACCGACTTCGAGCTCAGCCAGTTCTTTCCTCGCGCCTGACGGGAGCAGGAGGCAGCCGTGAGAGACCAGACCGGGCAGCGCCCGCCGGTGGGGGCTCCCTTACGGCACAGTTCCTCACCCAGGACCAGGCTCCTGCGGGCCGGCTTCCAGAACGTCTCCCGCGCCGGAGCACTCCTGGGCGACCCGGCGCTGGCGCCCCTCCTGCCTGCTGGCGGCGAGGCTGACGACGCCGAATGCGCCGACAACGTCCCCGCCCACCCATCGACAGATCACGCCCGACGGCCAGGAGACCGACTGGGGGACGTGGAGATCGGGCCCGGCCGTGAGGACCTCATCGAGGCCCTGGCTCTCACCGCCGACCCCGATCTGGCCCTTCTCAACCTCGTCCGTCTCGCCGAGGCCGCAGCATCCGTCGAGGCACTGCGCCGTGCCTCAACGCATGACGTCGAGCCCGGGTGCGCCCGGGCGCCGGCGGACCTGCTGCGCAGCCTCATGATCGCCCCCGCCGGCGAGCCGCGCGAGCACCGGCGCCGTCTTCTTGCCGTCCTGGGAGCCTCCCAGGCCCTGGGGGACTTCCTCGTCGCCCATCCCGAGCGCATCACGGCGCTCGCGCCGGCCAGGGCCTGGGACGCCCCCGGTGAGCCCGGTGCCCGCGAGTCGCTACGGCTCGTCGTGCAGGAGGCCCTGGGGGACAAGACGCCGCCGGTCGTCGGAGACGACACCTCAGACGGCCCGGACGATCCAACGCATTCGGCTGGTCAGGACACCGCGCCGGACCGTGCGACCGCGGCTCTGCGACGCGCCTACCGGGACCGCCTCATGGCGATCGTCGCCGACGACCTGACCAGCCCGGACCCGATCGAGCACGTCCCCACCGTCGGCCGCCGTATGGCCGATCTCGCCGACGCCGCCCTGGACGCCGCCCTGCTGGTGGCTCGTGCCGCTGTCGGGCCGCAATCAGACGACGTGGCCCTTGCCGTGATCGCCATGGGCAAGACCGGAGCGTGCGAGCTCAACTACATCTCTGACGTTGACGTTGTCTACGTCGTCGGCCCCGCTCGGGAGCCCTCGGAAGCCGATGAGCCGAGCGAGGAGTACCTTGTGGACGTCGGCACCCGCCTGGCCACCGAGCTCGCCCATGTGATCTCCGCTACGGCGCCCGAACCGCCATTGTGGCCACTGGACACGGCGCTACGGCCCGAGGGCAAGGACGGCGCGCTCGTGCGCACCCTCGACTCCTACCTGGCCTACTACCGACGATGGGCCGCCTCCTGGGAGTTCCAGGCCCTGCTCAAGGCCAGAGCCTGCGCCGGGGACTCCGAGCTCGGCGCCCGCTACGAGCAGGGGGTGTCCCCCCTTGTGTGGGAGGCCAGTCGGCGGGAGAACTTCGTTGAGGACGCCCGTGCCATGCGTCGCCGGGTGGAGAAGGAGTCCGTGTCGCACGGAGGCGAGGACCGGCGCATCAAGCTGGGACCCGGCGGGCTGCGAGACGTGGAGTTCACCGTCCAGCTCCTCCAGCTCGTCCACGGCCGTTCCGATCAGAGCCTGCGCCTGCGCGCAACCCTGGAGGCACTCGACGCGCTCAGTGCCGGCGGCTACGTCAGCCGCACCGATGCCGCAGCCCTGAGCAGCTGCTACAAGGCCCTGCGGCTCCTGGAGCACCGCAGCCAGCTCTTCCGCCTGCGCCGCACCCACAACCTGCCGAGCAAGGAGGAGAACCTGCGCCGCATCGAGCGCGGCATCAGCGACTGTCTGGGCCAGGGCGACAGCCTGTGGGAGGACTTCAAGAACCTGCGCCGACGTGTACGCGCCCTGCACCAGGAGATCTACTACCGCCCCCTGCTGAGCTTCGCAGCCACCCTCAGCGCCGATGAGATGGCCCTGAGCCCTCAGGCAGCGCGCGAGCGGCTCGCCGCCGTCGGGTACGCCGACCCGGACGGGGCGCTGCGGCACATTCAGGCCCTCACCGAGGGGGTCAGCCGTCGGGCGGCCATTCAGCGTCAGCTCCTGCCCGTCATCATCGGCTGGATCGGTGAAGGAGCAGACCCCGACTTCGGCCTGCTGTCCTTCCGCCGCCTGTCGGAGGCCATCGGGGGGTCGCACTGGTACCTGGCCATGCTGCGGGACTCGCCGGTGGCCGCGCGCAGACTGTGCCAGGTGCTCTCCGGTGCTCACTGGGCCACCGAGCGCCTCGCGGAGTTCCCCGAGTCCATCGCCTGGCTCGACGACGACACTGAGCTCGAGCCCCGCCGCCCCGGAGCCCTGGCGGAGGAGGTCGCCGCCGTCCTGCGTCGCCGTAGCCTGAGCGGACCCGATGACTCCGCCCTCGCCGAGCAGGCGCTCGAGGCGGTCCAGGCGATCCTGAGGGTGCGCGCCCGTGAGGAGGTGCGCGCCTCGCTGGCCGACTGTCTCGATGCCATCGACCCGGAGCGCACCGCCTCCATCCTCACCGACGCCACCGACGCGGTCCTGGGCGGGGCGCTGACGGTCGCCACCGGACTGGTCATCGCCCAGCGCGACGGCGTCGAGGCTGTGGCGTCGGGCCCCGACACCGCCGGCAGCTGGGACGCCTCTCTGGCGCACCACGCCGTGATCGCCATGGGACGCCTGGGCGGCCAGGAGATCGGGTACGCCTCTGACGCCGACGTGCTCTTCGTCCACGAGGCCCGCGACGGAGTGGGGGAGGCTGCCGCCGCACAGGAGGCCGAGGCCGTCGCCAAACAGGTCGTCGGGCTTCTCGCCTCGGCACGCCCTCACCCCCTCGAAGTGGACTCCGACCTACGGCCCGAGGGCCGCCAGGGTGTCATGAGCCGCTCTCTGGCCGCCTACGGGGAGTACTACGGGCGCTGGGCGGCCCTGTGGGAGCGGCAGGCGCTGCTGCGCGCCCGTGCCTGTGCCGGGGACCGTGACCTGGGTCGGCGCTTCGAGGAGCTCATCAACCCGTTGCGATGGGCCGAAGCGGGGCTGAGCAGCCAGGACCTACGGGAGATCCGCAGGATCAAGGCCCGGGTGGAGACCGAGCGCCTGCCTCGGGGCGTTGACCCGGCCCGTCACCTCAAGCTCGGCCCCGGAGGACTCAGCGACGTGGAGTGGAGCGCCCAGGTGCTCCAGCTGGCCCACGCCGGGCAGATCGCCGAGCTGCGGACCACCTCGACCATCGCGGCCCTGCAGGCCGCGGTCCGAGCCGGGCTGCTGAGTGCCGACGACGGGGGAGTGCTGGCCGCGGCCTGGATCCTGGCCAGTCGGCTGCGCTCCGCGATCGTCCTGGGCACCGGCCGCACCTCAGGGCCCCGCTCCCAGGTCCTCCCCGTCCAGATCCGTGAGATACGCCTGGTGGGGCGCCTCATCGGCCTCGGCAGCGGCAGGGAGCGCGAGCTCGAGGACATGTACCGCCGCAATGCCCGTCACACGCGCGCCGTGGTCGAGCGCATCGTCTTCGCCGACGGAGGCGCCCAAGACTCGTCCCCGTCCGCGCCGACGCCGTCGACCAGTGCCTCGGGTACCCGGAACCGGGCCTCGATACCGGTCCGCTCAGCGGACTCGGCGAAGGATCCTCGTCGGCAGGCTCCTCGAGGTGGAGGTGCAGCACGAAACACTCGGTCCCGGCGAACGGGCCGCACCCGCCCGGTCAGGAGACGTCCGGAGGGCCCCTACCCCTGGAGCTGACGAGGCTGACGGGGAACCAGCCGGACGAGGTCGGGCGACGAGGATCGCACCGTCGTCGCAGGTCGGTGCCCTGCGGACCTGGCAGACTTGGCGCCGTGAGGCTCATTCTTGTACGACACGGTCGTACCGTCGCCAATGTCATGCAGGCACTCGACACCGCCTTCCCCGGAAAACCCCTGGACGACGTGGGCCTGCAGGAGGCCGACGGGCTGCCGGCCCGCCTGGAGCAGGCCGGTCTGCTCCAGGGACTGGGGACCCTGTGGGTCTCCCCGATCCTGCGCGCCCGCCAGACCATCGCCCCCGTGGAGGCGGCCACCGGTCTGAGCGCCACTATCGACTCGGGCCTGCGTGAGGTCCTGGCCGCGGACCTGGAGATGAACACCGATGCACGCTCGGTGGCCTGCTACGTGGACACCACTCGCGCCTGGATGACCGGGCGCCCCGCCTGCCGCATCCCCGGGTCCCCTGAGGACGGCATCGACACGCTCCAGCGCTTCGACGACGCCATCGGTCGGATCGCGGACCACACCGCCAAGGCGGGTGGCTCAGCGGCCCTGCTCGTCTCCCACGGCACCGCGCTGCGTCTGTGGACCTCGCTGAGGGCGGCGCCCAGAGCCGGTGTGGAGCCGCTGTGGATCGCTGACCGCCCCATGCACAACACCGGGATCACCGTCGTCGACGGCGATCCCGGTGCCGGGTGGAGCCTGACCTCCTGGGACGACGGCGCCTGGGACCAGACTGCCGGGGCCGACACCGGGTCTCGGTGACGGCAGCGGCCCGGACCGCTCAGTCTCCGACCTCTACAGGCTCCGACCTCTACAGGACTGAGGAGAGGAAGGCCTGGGTTCGTTCGGCCTGCGGGTTGTCCAAGACCTCCACAGGGTCACCGGACTCGCAGATGACGCCGCCGTCCATGAAGATCAGCTGGTCACCGACCTCTCGGGCGAAGCCCATCTCGTGGGTGACCACCACCATCGTCATCCCGGAGGCGGCGAGGTCCTTCATCACCTGAAGGACCTCGCCGACCAGCTCGGGGTCCAGTGCGGAGGTCGGCTCGTCGAAGAGCATGAGCTCGGGGTCCATCGCCAGAGCCCGGGCGATCGCCACCCGCTGCTGCTGGCCGCCGGAGAGCTGGGAGGGGTAGTGGTCGAGCCGGTCACCGAGCCCCACCCGCTCCAGCAGCTCGATGCCGCGCTCGCGGGCCTTGGTCTTGGAGATCTTCCTGACCTGAACCGGTGCCTCCATGACGTTCTCCAGAGCCGTCATGTGGGGGAAGAGGTTGAAGCGCTGGAAGACCATGCCGATCTTGGCGCGCTGAGCTGCGCGGGCCTTGTCGGACAGGGCGTGCAGCTCGGTGCGACCACCGCGCTCGACCTCACGCATGCCGATGAGCTCGCCGTCGACCTTGACCCGGCCGGCGTCGATGGACTCCAGCTCGTTGATGCAGCGCAGCAGCGTCGACTTTCCCGAGCCTGACGGGCCGATGAGGACCGTGACCGAGCCGGGCGGCACAACGAGGTCGATACCGCGCAGCACGTGCAGCTCACCGAAGAACTTATGCAGGTCGCTGATCTCAACCTTCGGCGTCGCACCTGCGGCGTGAGTGGATGTGCTCATGGGGTGACCTCCAGGAAGGGATCGTCCTTGGTCGTGTGCGCATTGAGGATGGCCTGCTGGCGGGCTGACAGGCCCCGGCCCGCGGAGACTGAGGCCTTGTCGGAGTCGAAGCCCTTGCCGTAGTAGCGCTCGATGTAGTGCTGACCCACCATGAGGATCGAGGTGATGATGATGTACCAGATGGCTGCGACGATGAGCAGCGGGATGATCTGATAGGTCAGCGACGCGTAGGAGTTGGTGACGAAGGTCAGGTCCAAGGTGAAGGGGACGGCCAGCACCAGGGACGTCGTCTTGAGCATGGAGATCGTCTCGTTTCCGGTGGGCGGCACGATGACCCGCATCGCCTGCGGCAGAACGATCCGCCTGAGGATCTGGCCCTTGCTCATGCCCAGCGCCCCGGCGGCCTCACTCTGCCCCTTGTCCACGGAGTTCAGACCCGAGCGTACGATCTCCGAGAGGTAGGCCCCCTCGTTGATGCCCAGTCCCATGACCGCCGCGACGAAGGGCGTGAAGACCGTCGTCGTCTTGAAGGTCAGAAGTTCGGGGCCGAAGGGGATACCCAGACTCAGCTTCTGGTAGAGCGCGGACAGCGCCCCCCAGAACACCAGCTGGGTGTAGATCGGGGTACCGCGGAAGAACCACAGGTAGGCCAGCGCCATCCAGCGCAGGACCGGGTTGGAGGACTGCCGCAGGATCGCCGTGGTGACCGCCAGGACGATGCCGATGGCCATGGCCATGAAAGTCAGCAGCAGCGTCCAGCCGACGGCCTTGACCACATGGACCTCGCGCAGGAAGAACCAGACCGTGGACCAGTGGAACTTCTCATTGGTGACCAGACCATGAACGAGCATGGCCCCCAGAACCGTGACGATCGCGGCACTGATCCAGGTTCCCGGGCGGGGGACCGGCTTGGGGTTGTTGAGGACGACCTTGTCGTCGTCAGAGGCGGGTGAGGCAGTCACGGCTCACTCCTTCACTGCGGGATTGAGTTCTGCGGTGGTCAGGGCAGCGTCCTTCACGCCCCAGTTGTCCAGGATCTTCTGCCAGATGCCCTGGTCCATGAGGTACTGGACGGCGGCCTGGATCGCGGCGGTGAACTGCGGCTCCGCCTTGGAGGTCACCACGCCCTGGGGTGCGGCGTCCTCCACCTCGCCCAGGGTGACGATCTGGCCGTCGGTCAGCTCGACGGCGTACCCGGCCACCGTGGAGTCGGAGTAGGTGGCGTCGATGGTGCCGCCGACCAGCCCCGTGGTGGCCTCGGACTGCTTGGAGTAGGAGCGCACCGACAGGACGTCCTTGCCGGCGTCGGCGCAGTCGTCGGCGGCCTTGCGCATGGCGGTCTCCTGGTCGGTTCCGACCTGGACCCCGATGGTGCGTCCGCACAGGTTGAGGTGGTCCGAGGTATCGACTCCCTTGGGGTTGCCGGCCTGGACGTTGAAGCGCGAGCCCACGTTGACGTAGGCGGTCATGTCCACCTCGGCGGTCCGCTCTGGCGTCACGGTGAAGGAGGAGATGCCGGCGTCGTACTTCGATCCGATCGAGGCGATGATCGAGTCGAACTCGGCGGTGTGGACCTTTCCCTTGACGCCCAGGACGGCGGCGATCGCGTTGGTGAGGTCGACGTCGTAGCCCACGGCCTTGCCCGAGGGGTCGAGGAACTCGGCCGGTGCATAGTCCGTGGATGCCGCCACGTCCAGGACTCCGTCCTCGAGCGCCCCCTGGGGGAGCTTGGCGATGATGTCGGGCTGAGCCTGGATCGAGGAGGTGTCGTAGGAGTGTATCTGCGAGCTCCGGTTCGCGTTCCAGTCAGCGGCGTTGGTGCATCCGCTCAGCACCAGGCAGGCTGTGGCTGCCAGGCCGAGGGTGGCGTGTTGGCGGATCCTCATCGTGGGTTGTCCTTTTCGGAGTTGATCAAGACAGAGAAAGAATATCCGCAATACGGTATAGGTATGCAATCGTTGAGGGTGGCATACAGCACGACGTCGGCCCTGAGCCTCATGAGCAGGAGGCTCAGGGCCGACGTCTGAACTGCATCAACGGCTCACAGGTCGTAGTAGAGCTGGAACTCGTAGGGGTGGGGGCGCAGCCGCAGCGGCTCGATCTCGTTGGAGCGCTTGTACTCGATCCAGGTCTCGATGAGATCGGGGGTGAAGACGTCTCCCTCGGTGAGGAAGTCGTGGTCCTCCTCCAGCGCCTCCAGCGCCTGGTCCAGGCTGTCGGGGAGCTTGTCGATGTCGAAGTACTCCTCGGGTGCGAGCTCGTAGAGGTCCTTGTCGATGGGCTCACGAGGCTCGATCCGATTGCGGATGCCGTCGATGCCCGCCATGAGGACGGCGGTGAAGCACAGGTAGGGGTTGGACGAGGGGTCCGGCACCCGGTACTCCACGCGCTTGGCCTTGGGGGAGGAGCCCGTGACGGGGATACGGATGCAGGCCGAGCGGTTGCGGGCCGAGTAGACCAGGTTGACCGGTGCCTCGAAGCCGGGGACCAGACGGTGGAAGGAGTTCACCGACGGGTTGGTGAAGGCCAGCAGTGCCGGGGCATGGGCGAGGATCCCACCGATGTACCAGCGGGCCAGGTCGGAGAGCTGGCCGTAGCCGCGCTCGTCGAAGAACAGCGGCTTGCCTTCCTTCCACAACGAGTGGTGCGTGTGCATGCCCGAGCCGTTGTCGCCGAAGATTGGCTTGGGCATGAAGGTCGCCGTCTTGCCGTTGCGCCAGGCCTCGTTCTTGATGATGTACTTGAACTTCATCATGTCGTCGCCGGCGGCCAGCAGGGAGCTGAAGCGGTAGTTGATCTCCTGCTGCCCGGCGGTGCCGACCTCGTGATGGGCCCTTTCGATCTCCAGGCCGGCGGCCAGGCAGGTGCGCACCATGCGGTCACGGATATCGGCCATCTGGTCGTTGGGGGAGACGGGGAAGTAACCGCCCTTGAAGGCGGTCTTGTAGCCCTTGTTGCCGCCCTCCTCCTCGCGCCCGGTGTTCCAGGCCGCCTCGGCGGAGTCGATGGCGTAGAAGGACTCGGCCGGCGAGGACTCGTAACGCACCGAGTCGAAGAGGTAGAACTCGGCCTCCGCGCCGATGTAGCAGGTGTCGGCGATTCCGGTGGAGCGCAGGTAGTCCTCCGCCTTGGCCGCGATGGAGCGCGGATCGCGCGAGTAGACCTCATCGGTGAAGGGGTCCACGATCGAGAAGTTGACGACCAGAGTCTTCTCCTCGCGGAAGGGGTCCAGGAAGGCGGTGGTCACATCCGGAACCAATTTCATGTCCGACTCGTGGATCGCGGTGAAGCCGCGGATCGAGGAGCCGTCGAACATGAGCCCCTCGGTGAGGGCCTCGTCCTTGAACGCGGCCACGGGAATGGTGAAGTGCTGCATGACGCCCGGTAGGTCGCAGAACCGCACATCGACCAGCGCGACATTCTCCTTCTCGATGAACGTCAGTGCCTCGGATGCGTCCTTGAACATATCTCCTCCAGATGGGGGGCTGCGCACATACTCCACGCGTATGCACTGCGGCTGACATCGGCAACTATATTGATCCGCCCGTGACAAAGGAATGGCGTGGGTGTTGCCTGAGTGTTTCGCCCATTTTCTGCACAGAGCCCAGGGAAAAGGGCTGCTATGCGGTGATCGCGAAGGCTGAGGACGGGGAGGAGCCGGCCCGGCGCTCAACGGCCGCGCATCGCGCGACGGTCGGGGCGTACCCGGTTGGGATCGATGTGCTTGGGGATCGGGAGGTTCCTGCCGGCCATCGATGCCAGTCGCTTGGAGACCTGGGTGATCTCGGCGTCGGTCAGCGCCGTTGGCTTGGTCGGGAGCTGGCGCAGCGTCTTGGACAGATCGGTCAGACGCACCTGTCCGGCGTCGGTACCCACCTGAAGCGTGTGGATGGGGACCGTTGACAGCAGCCGGTGGACCTTGCGCTCCTCCTCGGCCAGCATGCGGCGGGTGCGGTTTCCCGGTCCCTCCGCGATGAGCACGACGCCGGGGCGCCCCACCAGCCTCCACACGAGGTCCTGGTTCTTGGTGAAGGCCACGGGTTCGGACTCCACGTACCAGCCGCGCCCGATCTGGTCGAGGACTGCCTTGGTCGCTCCCGGCATCCCCTCGATCTGGGCGTAGGAGGCTCGACGCACCGTCATGGACAGGATGATCATGTCGACCATGAGCGCCAGAAGGATGCTCAGGAACAGCCAGTACCACAGGGACATCCCACTGGCGAAGGCTATGGCAACGCCCAGGGCGAGGCAGGCGGCGGACGCGGCCAGCATCGCCCATCCGATCCACGGGTAGCTGCGCCGCGAGATCGTGTAGGAGTCCTTGATGTTCTGAAGGTACTGGGCCAGCCGGCGCTTCTTCTTCGGCTGGGGGGACTGGGCACTACTCACGGGCACACAATAGACGACGTCGGTGCGCTGCCACACATGGTCTCGCCGTCAGCGTGGCCGACTCGCGTGCGCGAAGAAGTCGGTACGTGAAGCTCGGCTCCCGGCTCTCAGCAGGCGGCGGCGAGGTGGGGGTGGGTCCCCAGGAGGGCTGACGCCTCCTGACGGGCGGTGGCGGGCTCGGCGAGCTGGGCCAGGCGCTCGGGGATGGGCCAGCCGCGCTTGACCATGGCCCGTCCCCACAGCATCCCGGCCCGGTAGGAGGAGCGCACCATCGGGCCGCTCATGACAGCCGCGAAGCCGATGTCCTCAGCCAGTCGGCTCAGCTCCACGAACTCCTGGGGCTTGACCCAGCGGTCAACGGGGTGGTGCAGCTTGGAGGGACGCAGGTACTGCGTGATGGTGAGGATGTCGCAGCGAGCCTCCACCAGGGCGGCCATCGCCGCCTCGATCTCGTCACGGGTCTCACCCATTCCCAGGATGAGGTTGGACTTGGTGACCAGCCCCGCCTCCGAGGCGGCGGTGATGACGTCAAGGCTGCCCTCGTAGGAGAAGGCCGGTCGAATGCGCTTGAAGATGCGGGGGACGGTCTCCAGGTTGTGTCCGAGCACCTCGGGGCGCGAGGAGAAGACGTCCTCAAGCGCGTCGGGGTTCCCCTTGAAATCGGGGATGAGCAGTTCGACCCCGGTGCCCGGAGAGAGCTCGTGCACCTGGCGGGCGGTCTCGGCGTAGAGCCAGGCCCCGCCGTCGGGGCGGTCGTCACGGGCCACCCCGGTGACGGTGGCGTAGCGCAGGTCCATCTCCATGATCGAGATCGCGACGCGCCTGGGCTCGTCGACGTCGTACTCGGTGGGGCGGCCGGTGGCGATGTCGCAGAAGTCGCAGCGACGCGTGCACATCTCTCCACCCACCAGGAAGGTGGCCTCACGATCGTTCCAGCACTCGTAGATGTTGGGGCAGTTGGCCTCGGCGCACACCGTGTGCAGGCTCTTCTCCCGCACCAGGCCGCGGACCTCCTGGTAGGTCTCGGAGACGACCGCCCGGGTGCGCAGCCAGTCGGGCTTGGACTCGATGGGCGTCTGGGCGTTGCGCGCCTCGACCCGCAGGAGCTTGCGTCCTTCGGGGGCCACGGTGGTGCTCACGTCTAACTCTCCTCGCCGACGACGATTCCATAGGGAGTCTAATACCCTCCCGGCGATTCGTAGGACCTCGGGCCTAGATATGGGCGGCTGTTGTCACGTGGCGTCTGCCACCAACGGCGCCAGGTGGGTCTCCAGGGCCGCTACCAGGGCGTTCGCGGGGGCGCTGGTGGTCAGGTGCCGGCCAGTCTCCACGCTCAAGGAGGTCACTCCGGCGTCGTCGATCCCGCAGGGGATGATCCGATCCAGGGAGAAGGCGTCCAGATCCGGGTTCACGTTGAGGCCGATCCCGTGCATCGTCACTCCCCGAGCGACCCTCACTCCCAGGGCGCAGATCTTGCGCTCGGCACGAGGGTACTGGCCGGGTGCCGTGGTGTCCGCGAGGGTGCTCGCGGGGTCGGCCGGCACCCAGACCCCTGAGCGTCCCTCGACCCGGATCGTCTCCAGGCCGTGGAGAGCGCACACGTCGATGACGGCGGCCTCCAGCGCCCGCACGTAACGGATGACGTCGATCGGTGCGGCCAGGCGGAGGATCGGGTAGACGGTCAGCTGGCCCGGCCCGTGCCAGGTGGTCTTGCCGCCGCGGTCCACGTCGATGACCGGAACGTGCCCGGGCTCGACGACGTCGCCGTCGGGCCGCTCCCACGTGTGGGTGCGTCTGCCGACCGTGTAGACCGGCTCGTGCTCCATGAGCAGCAGCGTGCTGGGCCGGCGGCCCGCCACGACCTCGGCATGGACGGCTCGTTGTCGCTCCCAGCCCTCACTGAAGGGGATGAGTCGGGAGCCGAGCTCCACGTCCTGACGCAGCACGGGGACAGCCTACGTGACCACAACCGGTGCAAGAACCGGAGTTATCCACAGGCTGGCAGCGCGGTCTGGCCATCTGACGTCGGCGTGGTGACCATGGAGTGCATGAGCCCAACGATGCGCCCCCGCCCCGGTGACCGTCCGCCCGATAGCAATGCCGACGGTGCAGGACACAGCCGGCCGGCCCGTCGCCCGGTGCCTCGGAGGCGCGGCGTGCGCAGGCCCCGCGCCTCCAGGATCCCGATCTCCGATGCCGAACCGGGCATTCCAGGATCGGCGCTCACGGCCCTGACTCAGCAGGGCTATACCGTCGGTGAGGTGATGGGGCGCTCCACCGCCGCCTGTGCGCCCCGGCGTGGGCTGGACGCGCAGGGACGTCATGTGGTCATCAGGGTCGTCGACCTGCCTCATGGACGCGGCGGAGCGTCCGTCCTACGGAGACTGGCCGATCTGCGCGTCCTGCGTCATCCTGGCCTGGTGACCGTGCGGGAGGTGGTGGCCCTGCCGGAGGAGAGGGCCGCCGTCATCATGGATCTCATCGACGGCGCAGGGCTCGACGTGGTCCTGGGAGCCAGAGGCAGGCTCAGCCTCTCCCACCTGGCCGCCATCCTGGACGTCCTCGGCTCCGCGCTGGCCTACCTCCATGAGCACGGCGCCGTCCACGGCGACGTCTCCAGCGGCAACGTCCTGGTGACCACCGAAGGTCGTCCGGTCCTTGTCGACCTGCTGGCGTCCGCGATGGAGGCGGGGACGAAGGAGTGCGCCGCCCCCGAGCGGCTCAAGGGCGCTCCGGCGTCGGCGGCCTCCGACGTCTATGCTCTGGCCCGCCTTCTGACCGAGTGCGCGGGGCAGGGCGGAGGCGGGGCCCGACGGCTGGCGGGCTTCCTGGGCGACGCCCTGGCCGAGGATCCGGCCGACCGCCCGACTGCCCGCGACCTGGCGGCCCGTGCTCCGGAGCTGGGTCAGGCCTCGGCCATCGAGCTGCCCGACGGCGCCCGGCTCGCCGCTGGATCGTTGCGTGCCGCGGCCCGCACGCCGACACGCACCGTGGGGTCCAGGCTGGGGGCCCGGTCCGGGACCAGGCCGGGCGGCAGGATGAGGTCGAAGGCAGGACCTCGAGATGGTTCCGGTAGGCGTGAAGAAAAGGACCCTGGTGGTGCGAACCGTGCTGGGCGGGCTCCAGCGGTCATCCGCTGGGGCAGAGGTCGGCGAGAGGGGCGCGGGCACGTCCGCATCTGGGGGTGTGCGGCTGTGCTGCTCGTCGCCGCCTGCATG
Source organism: Actinomyces sp. Marseille-P3109 (assembly GCF_900323545.1). Lineage (NCBI taxonomy): Bacteria > Bacillati > Actinomycetota > Actinomycetes > Actinomycetales > Actinomycetaceae > Actinomyces > Actinomyces sp. Marseille-P3109. The sequence continues at coordinate 1,164,617 of NZ_OOHN01000008.1, read as the reverse complement.
GTCGCCTGGGGGCCGGCGAGAGGGCTGGTGTCGCTGAGGCCGGCATGGGCGCTCGGCGCTGCTCCGACCTCGACGACGCGCCTGCCGCCACACGCACCGGCCGGCTCCCGCTCAGGAGCCCCCTCAACCGGCGCCTCCCCCGGGGCGTCGGAGAACTCTCCTCCAAGCGCGCCGGCCTCGCCGACGGCTGAGGGGGACGGAGCGGACATGGTCAGTGTCGTCGTCGGGCTGTCGGCCGCCCGGGACCGCGCACTCACGGCTGCCGACGCCGGCGCGCTGGCGGCCACGACCGTGCCGGGCTCACCCGCTGCCGAGGCTGATACGCAGGTCCTGAACGGTCTGATCGAGGCCGGTGAGAGCGTTGGAGGCCTGCAGACCTCCGTGAGCCAGGTGGTCGATGTGGAGCTGCCCGGGGATGCCGCCACGCTCTGGCCCGGTGCCCGGGCAGTGCGGGTCACGCTGTCCCAAAGCGCGTCGACGCGTTCGGGTGCCTCCGGAACGCGGACGGTTCCCGCGCTGGAGTCACGCCAGGTCGTGCTCATCCTGGTTCCAGGACCATGGCGCGTTGCCGAGGTCCGAGAGGCAGGCTGACTCGTGCCCATGTGCCTCCGTATCCGTTGTGGCTGCGGTACCGGCGGTACCGGCACGAAGAGGCTTCCGCGAGCTCAGGAGGGTTGGGCTCGGCGCGGTCGAGTTCAGTACGGTTCGGTGAAGACGGAGTCATAACCGGCCCGCTCAAGGACGCTCCGGGTGTCGGCCACCATCGCGGCCGAGCCGCACAGGTAGACCTCCGTGCTGCGAGGATCGAGCCCGGAGCTGCCGGTGAGTCCGGGGAGTGCGTCAGTGACTCGTCCGTGGAACGTATCGGGTGCCTCCTCGCGGCTCAGGCAGCGCAGTACCCGCCCGGGCATGGGGGAGCTGATCCGGCTGACCAGGTCCTCGCTGCGATCGCGGCACCCGAAGAGCAGGGTGTCGTGCTCTAGTCCGGGGGCCTGAGCGAACATGGCCAGCATCGGGGCGATCCCGGTGCCTGTGGCAATGAATAGTCGGCGTCTGCCTGAGTCGGCGAGTCCGAACTCGCCCAGGGGCAGCTCGACCACCGTTCCGGTGCCGGTGCCTGCATGCTCGATGAACTGCGACCCTCGTCCACCTGTCCGGGTTGAGATGAGAAGGCGGAGACGATTGTCCTCAAGGCCCGCGATCGAGTAGTCGCGCCATGCGTCGTCGCCCACGTGCAGACGGGCGAACTGTCCCGGCGCCCATCGTCCGATCTGCCCCTCCACGTGCAGCACCACCTCCCAGACGCTGGGGGTGAGGAGGCGTTTGGAGGCCAGCACGGCGTGATGCTTGCCCTCGGGCAGCCGGCGTGCGCCGCCCGAGTCAGGGATAGCAGGGGCTTCTTTCAGGGCGGAGGCGATGGTGGCGTACCCGCGTGGACCGAGCACCTGACTGGCTGCCGCCACCCCGCCCATCATGGCGCCCATGATGCCGGCGCTCCCGGCGTCCTGCCCGGACAGAAGCAGTCCTGGGATAGCCGTACGCGGGCCCAACGGGGCGGACCTGTACCGCAGTGGAGTAGCGGGCGGTCCGTAGAAGGCGCCGGCGGGGTGGGCGGTGTAGTGCTCGTAGGTGAGAGGCGTGGAGACCTCCATGTAGTCCACCAGATCGCTCAGGCCCGGTGCCGCGCTATCCGCCAGCTCCAGCATGCCGCGGGCGATGCGCTCCTTGAGGGCGGAGTACTCGGGGTCGCGGCGTCCTTTCGGCTGCTGGGCCCACTGCCGGAACGCCTTCGCGTCGCAGAAGGAGATGATCTCGGCCGTGTGCGGGGACTCCCCGGACTTCAGTGAGGGGAAGGAGACGAAGACGTCATGGGGGCGGCCCTCCAGCAGGGAGGCGCTGTGCTCCTGACTGCGCTCGTGGTCGAGATCCTGATTGACCCAGATGTTGCCGCCGTCGATGTCGATACTGCGCGGGTCGTCGCGCAGGCGCAGGAACACGGTGACCGCCGATGCGCCGGTGCCCAGATTCGCCAGAGTACGGCGCGTCGGCCCGGTGAGGCGACCGATCCTGCCGGACGTAGGCAGCAGACGGTTGAAGGTGTTGAAGGCGCCTACGGCGGATATCACGACAGGGGCCTGGTAGACCCGCTCGCGCACGGCTGCGCCTCGGTGATCCATGACTCGGACCCCCGTGGCTGCGCCGCCGTCATCAAGGAGTATCTCCGTGACCTCCTGAGCGACGCGGACAGCTCCTCCTGCCTGCTCGATCCCCTTCTCGAAGGTGCGGGCGATGCGAGCGCTGCCGCCCTTGGGGAACCATCCGCCCTCAAGGTAGTGGGAGACGATCGTCGCGTGCACGGCGAAGGCCGAGCGGGATGGCGGCAGGCCGTAGTCTCCCCACTGGCTGGCAAGGACGGCCTTGAGCTCGGGGGAGCGGAAGTGGGCGTCCAGGTACTCCTTCGTCGTGCTGGTGGCCGTCCGTCTACCCAGGCGTTGGGCAGCCCTCAGAAGTGATGCCATCGGGCGGGGAACCATCCCCTGGGCGAAGCCCATGGTCACCCACGATATCGTGCGGCGAACATCCTTGAAGTAACGGCGAATGGCTCTGGCCTCCGTGGGGAACACCGCGATCAGGTCGTGCTCGTATCGGTTGGGGTCGCTGCTGACGCTCAGATCGAGCCCCGGGTAGACGAACCGGTCGTAGGCGTCCGGCATGCGGTTCCACTCCAACTCGCCATCGGAGAGGTAGTCGAAGTAGGCACGGGCCTGGCTTTCGGGCGCGACCTGCCCGATGTAGTGCACCCCCACGTCCCAGGAGGCGCCGTCGCGCCGAAAGGTGTGGGTCAGGCCGCCCGGTTCCGTATGCCGCTCCAGGACAAGAACTCGTTTGCCGGCGGCGCGCGCCAGCAGACCAGCAGTCGTCAGCCCGCCAATACCCGAACCGATCACGATGACGTCGTAGGACATGCATACCCCTCACTCGACTAGACAGCGTCAAGCCAGCATAACAGCCTACTGGACAGTGTCTAGTCGGGTGGCTCTACACTCTCCGTATGACGTCTGAATCGACAGGCTCCTCCGGGCGCCGCGGCGGCCGGGACCTGCGCTCCGAGCTGCTGCGAACCAGCAGGCAGCTCCTGGATGAGTCCGGTCCCGGCGCACTGAGCATGCGGGAGGTGGCGCGTCGCGCCGGCTGCACGCACCAGGCGCCGTACCACTACTTCGCCAATCGTGAGGCCATCCTGGCGGCGCTGGTGCACGAGGGCTTCGATGAGCTCGCGGACCGGCTCGCCTCGGCGCATGAGGGGCTCGAGAGCACGGATCTCCGTGCGATCCTGACGGCCTCGGGAAACGCGTATGTCGAGTTCGCGCTACGTCACCCCGGGGTGTTTCGGGTGATGTTCCGTCCAGACGTCTGCGATCCGGAGCGCTTCCCGGAGGTCGTTCAGGCCGGTGGGCGTGCGCGCGGTGAGCTGACCCGCCTGGTGAAGGTCGTGCTGGGTGATGACGCTCCGCTCGAGGTGGAGGTCCTGTTCTGGTCCGGCGTGCACGGCTTGGCCTCGTTGCTGCTCGATGGCCCGTTGGCGGGTGAGTTCACCTCGGTTGAGGAGCGCATCGACTTCGCTCGTGGCGTCGTCAGCCTGACCGAGATCCCGTTCACCGACATCACACGGGCAGCGGACGAGGACTGCTGAGGCCGAGCGGCAAGACCAGGGGCGTCGTGTCTCCTCACTTCTGAGGCGTTTGGGTGTCATGGCTTCTGAGACGCTCGCTTCGATGGAACCTCTGGCGGGTCTGGTCGTCCTGAAGACGGCGGTGAGCCGCTGAGGGCGGCCTCTCAGGTAGTAGGTGTCCACGCAGCGGACATGAACACCGCGCAGCCTCCGCAAACTGAGCGTGAACCCCAGAATTCCAAGGATGCACACTGGGCGCGTCGACGGTGGATCCGGCTCATGTCCGCTGAGTGGACACCCGGCCCCTCTTTTTGCCCCGCCTGGCTCCTGTTCTGGGACCTGATGCGTCTGGCAAACGACGAGCGGGGCCCCGCACCGTGATGGTGCGGGGCCCCGCTGACGGCTAGCGGGCCGGGCTCAGGTTCACAGACCCAGCTCGCCGCCGAAGTCGCCCTCCTCAAGGCGCTTCTTGACCGTCATGAGGTAGCGGGCCGCATCCGCGCCGTCCACCAGTCGGTGGTCGTAGGACAGTGCCAGGTAGCACACCGAGCGGATGGCGATGACCTCGCCGCCGTCGGCGTCCTTGATGACGCGGGGCTGGCGCTGGATGGCGCCCAGACCCAGGATCGCGACCTCCGGCTGGTTGATGATCGGGGTGTCGAACAGGGCACCACCGCTGCCGGTGTTCGTGATTGTGAAGGTCGAGCCGCTGAGCTCATCGGGGTTGACCTTGTTGTCCCGGGTGCGGGCAGCCAGATCATTGATGCGCTTGGCCAACCCGGGGATATTGAGGTCCCCGGCGTTCTTGACCACGGGCACGAGCAGGCCGCGCGGCGTGTCCACCGCGATGCCGACGTGCTCGACGTCGTGGTAGGTGACGTTCTTGCCCTCGATGGAGGCATTGATCTTCGGGTGGGCCTTGAGGGCCTCCGTGGCCGCCTGGACGAAGAAGGGCAGGAAGGTCAGCTTGGTGCCGTTCTTGGCCAGGAAGTCGTTCTTCGCGCGGGCCCGCAGCGCGGCCACCCGAGTCACGTCCACCTCGACAACGGTGGTCAGCTGCGCGGAGGTCTGCATGGAGTCGATCATGCGCTCGGCAATGACCTGGCGCAGGCGGCTCATCTTCTCCGTACGGCCACGCAGGGTCGTGTCCACCTCAGGCTTGGCCGAGGCCGGCTTGTCCGCAGCGGCAGGAGCGGGTGCCTGGGCAGCAGGGGCGGCAGCAGCGGCTGCGGCACGGGCCTCCTCGGCGGCCTTGGCCGCGGCCTCCACGTCCTGCTTGCGGATACGGCCGCCCACGCCGGTCCCGGTGACGGTGGACAGGTCCACGCCCTTGTCCCTGGCGAGCTTGCGAACGATCGGTGTGACGTAGGAGCCCGTGGCGCCCGAGCTCACCGGCGCTGCGGTGGCCGCAGGTGCCTCGGTCGCCGCCGGTGCCGGCGCTGGCGGGGCCGCAGGGGCCGGTGCGGGAGCGGGAGCCGGCGCCTCCGGTGCGGCTGCCGGGGCAGGTGCACCCGCCGGGGCCGCCGACGGGGACCCGATGATGGCCAGGACGGTGCCGACCTCGACGGTCTCGTCCTCGGGGACGCGGATCTCCAGCAGGACGCCGGATGCGGGGGAGGGGACCTCGGTGTCCACCTTGTCGGTGGCGACCTCCAGCAGGGGCTCGTCGGCCTCGACGGTGTCGCCCACGGCCTTGAGCCAGGAGGAGACCGTCCCCTCGGTGACGGACTCACCCAGAGCGGGCATCTTCACGGACTCGGACATTGCTGTCTTCCTTACTCTTGTCTAGCTGGATCAGCCGTGGTTGTGCAGCGGCTTGCCGGCGAGTGCCATGGCGGCCTCGCCGAGGGTCTCGTTCTGGGTGGGGTGGGCGTGGACCAGGGAGGCGACGTCGTTGGCGTCCGCCTCCCAGGACACCATCAGCTGGCCCTCTCCGACCTGCTCTCCCATGCGGGCGCCGATGGCGTGGAAGCCCAGGATGGGGCCGTCCTTGAGGGAGACGAGCTTGACGAAGCCCTGGGTCCCCAGGATCTGGCTCTTGGCGTTCCCGGCCACGTTGAACTCGGCGGTGGTGATGTTGTCCTTGCCGTGGGTCTCAGCAGCCTTCGCCTCGGACAGTCCCACAGAGGCGATCTCAGGTTCGCAGAAGGTGACCTTGGGGACCAGGACGTCGTCGACCGGAGTCGGGTCCAGGCCCGCGATCTTCTCCGCCACGACGATGCCCTGGGCGAAGCCGCGGTGGGCGAGCTGGACACCGGGGACGATGTCGCCCACGGCCCATACGCCGGGGACATTGGTGCGGCCGTACTCGTCGGCCAGGACGAAGCCGCGGTCCATGGAGACCCCGACCTCCTCATAGCCCAGGTTAGCGGTCGCCGGTCCACGGCCCACGGCGATGAGAAGGACCTCGGCCTCGTGGGTCTTGCCGTCCTGGGTGCGCACCGTGACGCCGCTGTCGTGGCGCTCGACCGACTCGAACATCGTGTTGGTGCGGAAGGCGATCTTGCGCTTGCGGAAGGCGCGCTCGAGCTGCTTGGAGATCGCCTCGTCCTCGTTGGGGACCAGGTGAGGGAGCCCCTCGATGATGGTGACCTGGCTGCCCATGGAGGCCCAGGCCGAGGCGAACTCGACACCGATGACGCCCCCGCCCAGGATCACCGCGGAGGCGGGGACGTGGTCCATCTCCAGGGCTTCCTCGGAGGTGATGACGCCCCCGGAGATCTCCTGCCCGATGGTCTTGGAGTAGGAGCCGGAGGCGAGGACCACGTTGCGGCCGGTGATGCGACGGCCGTCAACCTCGACGGCGTCGGCAGCCACCAGGCGCCCCCAGCCCTGGATCAGGTCGATGCCCCGTGAGGAGACCAGGCCCTCAAGCCCCTTGTGCATCCGCGAGACGATGCTGTTCTTGTACTTCTGGACACCCGGCATGTCCACGCCCTCGAAGGCGGCCTTGATACCGACCGTGGCGGCCTCGCGCACGGCGTCAGCGGTCTCGGCGGCGTGCAGCAGGGCCTTGGTGGGTACGCAGCCGCGGTGGAGGCAGGTGCCTCCCAGCTTGTCGGCCTCGATGAGGGCGACCTTGAGGCCCAGCTGGGCGCCGCGCAGGGCGGCGGCGTAGCCCCCTGATCCCGCGCCCAGGATGACCATGTCGTAGACGGTCTCTGTCACGAACTCACTCCTTGTTGGTTGGTCACGACGCCCTTATGGGGCGGCTCGGCACGGGGCCATTGTTCCACCTGAAGAGGGTATGCAGGAGCCCAGGGGCTGCTGTTTAGGGACTAGAGTCCCGAAAAAAGGGTGATACGCGTCACTGTATGTGGGTGATGCCTGCAACGAGCCGTGACGGAGACTGTGATATGAGACTCGGCGGCTCGTTGCAGGCCGGCAGAAGGCTCAGGAAAGGATGCTGACCTCGGCGGACAGTGAGCGGAGCAGCTCCACGAGGGTGGAGACCCCCATGCCGGTGCCGCCGGTCGGTGTCAGTCCCCACGGCGAGGAGTCGTTGTAGGCGGGCCCGGCGATATCGAGGTGCGCCCACGGCCGGTGTCCGACGAACTCGCGCAGGAACAGCCCGGCCGACAGCATCCCGCCGGCGCGAGAACCGACCTTGGTGTTGCGCAGGTCGGCGAAAGGGGAGTCCAGGGTGGCCCGGAGGTGCGCAGGCAGCGGCATCGGCCAGAAGGACTCTCCTGCCCGCTGGGCCGCGGCCACGACCTCCTCGCGAAGGTCCGGTGTTCCCATGACGGCGGCCACGTGATCGCCCAGGGCCACGATCTGGGCTCCGGTGAGAGTCGCCACGTCCAGGACGGCGTCCGGCTCCTCGGTCACGGCCCTGGCCAGGGCGTCGGCCATGACCAGGCGTCCCTCCGCGTCGGTGTTGGTGACCTCGACCGTCGTGCCGTCGAACATCGTGATGACGTCGCTGGGGCGCTGGGCGTCGGCTCCAGGCATGTTCTCGGCCAGTGCCAGCCAGGCGGTCACTCGGATCGGCAGAGCCAGGCGCGCAGCCGTCACAACAGCGCCCAGCACTGTGGCGGCCCCGGCCATGTCGGACTTCATCTCCGGCATGGAGGCGGCCGGCTTGAGGGACAGGCCTCCGGAGTCGAAGGTGATGCCCTTGCCGATGAGTGCCACGTGCTTGAGCCGGGTCGTGTCATCATCGCTCTCAGTCTCGGAGCGAGCATGGCTCGCGTCCTCACCGGTCTGCGAGGGAACCCACTCCAGGCGGACCAGGCGCGCCGGGTGCACCGAGCCCTGGGCAACGCCAAGAATCCCGCCGAATCCCTGCTCGATGAGAGCAGGGGCGTCCCACACCTCGACCCTGATCCCGGCCTCCTGCCCGGCGGATCGGGCCCTCTCCGCGAAGACCTCCGGGGTCAGGCGGTTGGGGGGCTCGTTGACGAGGTCACGGGTCAGGGCTGTGGCCTCGGCCAGTACGAGGGCGCCGGTCAGTGCCTCCTGCCCCTCCGGAGTATCGGACAGGGGTGAGACGATGGAGATGCTTTTCACAGGAGAGGTCTGCTTCGAGGAGGAGAGCTGCCCCGGCTTGTCCTCGTTCTTGGTGGCCCTCCAGGAGTAGGCCCCCAAGGCTGCTCCGTGCGCGACGGCGGCGAGCTGTTCCTCCGAGAGGGTGGGCAGCGCCAGGATCGCGGAATCGGTTCCGGCCAGCGCCCGGGTGGCACGCCCGGCGGCCCGACGCAGCAGCCCCGTCTGGTCGTAGCCCAGAGCGGCCTCGTCGTCCATGGTGACGGCAAGCGGATCGGTGTCGGCCCACCCCGTCCCGACGCCGACGACAAGAATCGTCGGCGGGCCGTCGTAGGTCGTGGTGCTCACCGACGACGAGGGGAGGCGCACTACGGAGTCCTGAGCGCCGGAGAACCCGAGGGAGGGCAGCAGGGCGACGAGCGCATCGATGTCCAGATCCTCCAGAGCGGTGCTGGAGGGCGGCCGGAGGCCCTCCAGGAGGATCTCGGGAGCCTCCGCCCCGTCCTTGCCCGGTGCTGCGGCCATGACGAGCACGTCGGCCACCGGGTTGGTGTCGGAGGAGGCGTCTGATGAGCTGCCCGACGCGGCGTCGGTGGTCCCGTCGGTCTCAGTGAGTGCCTCGGCGCTGTCGTCGTCCTGGTCGCCGGTGGCCTTGCGCCTCTGCGTGTCATCCTCGGGACTGTCAGTGTCCTGCGAGACGCCTGTGGCGCCGGGCTGCTCCTGGGCACCGGTGGTCTCAGAGTCCTGGGTCTCATCGACTGTGTCGACCTCGGCCTGATTGGTGAGGTCGGTATCCTTACGGTCGTCGTCCACCGAGGCGTGTGCGTTCAAGGATTTGGTCAACTTAATGGTGCTCACGTTGTGAATAGTAACGTTATGGCATCGGTTGGAGGCCGAGTTGGCACCGCGCGTGCCGGAGGTCATCACGTGGAAAGGTCGTTCCTCATGGACGAGCGCTCATCGGTACGCACGGTGCAGGACACCCGTCGTCCCGCCTACGGCTGGGGACGCATCCTGGTCGGCGTCTTCGCCGTCTTCGGGACGATAGTCCTCGTACCCTCCCTGGTGTCTCTGGTCCGAAACCCCGACGAGGCGCCTGCGGTGTGGTCCTTCAACCTCCTGGGAGGGGGCCTTTACATCCTTCTGGCCGTCTGCGTGGCCCACAACGGACGCCGGATGCGCAACATCGGCTGGATGTGCCTGGGAGCGCTGGCCACCATGGCCGTGCTCATCGGCGTCCTCACCCTGACGGAAACCCCGCCCACACCTGCCGACCTCAGCGTGTCGGTGTGGGCGCACTGGGGCAGGTCGAGGTGGTACCTACCTGTGATCCTCCCGATCGTGGCCGCTGCCTGGATGTGGATGTCTGACCCCCGACGCATCGTGGCCAATGCCGAACGCATCACCGAGCTGTCCGACACCCTCACCGAGAGCATCACCGAAAAGGCCCGTGCGGTTCAGGAGAGCCGCGGTCTCAAGAGCCCCCGGAGCAACGAGGACGGCCCTGGAACCGGTATCGCCACGGAGCGCGGTGACAGTAGCGGCGACGATCAGTGATGGATGATCGGCGGCTCATCGGTAGCTCTCGGTGACGGAGCCGCGGCTACCGGCGTCGCGAGTGAAGAGAGCCGCGTGAGCTGATCCGGCCGATCCGGCCGATCCTGCGCCGGGGAACGGGACGGGAGTACCACCGGTGCTGCAGGCGGGAGCCCAGCGAGGTGTAGGTGGCGGCCGCGGTGCGAGCCCGGGCCTGTACCTCGTAGATCCTCTCCACGACGATCCTTTGAGACACCCAGCCTGCCAGCTGCTCACCGGGCCGGTCTCTGCTGGAGCCCTCCACTGGGGTGACCACCGGCAGACCCTCCAGGCGAGTGCTGGTCAGGGCCTCGAGCACGTCGGTCGCCTCGGCCTCAGCCGTCAGGCGGGCAGTGACCAAAGGCAGGTCCGTCACCGTCGGTGACGGTCGGGAGCCGTCGCCGACGTCGTCAGGCTCCTCCTTGAGAAGCGCGTCGGTGAGCTGTGCGGCTGTGATGCAGCCGAGCAGCTCACCCATGAACCGTGGGGCGCTGCCAGCGTCAGTCTTCGCAGTTGTCTCGGCGCCGGACCCGATACCACTCTCGGTGCTCCCGGCGCCCTTGGACGTCGGTGCGGGGCCGTCGTCGTGAGCACCGCTGCGAACGTCGTGAGAACCGGTCCTCGTCCGCACGACGGGCAGGATCGAGACGCCGTGCCGGCTCATGAGGGCGGCCGCCTGCCGCACCGTCATCGTCTCCTCCACCACAGCCGGCGGTTCCACCATGATCCTGGAGGCGCGGGTACGCCCCATGAGCGTGGTGGTCATCGGGTCCTCAACATCCTCACCGCGGCGGCGCAGCTCCTCGGTGAACAGCGTCCCACGCGACAGGAAGCGGCTGGCGAAGGTGGCTAGCACCGTGGCCAGCATGAGGGGCAGCAGCAGCGCGTGCTGGCCGGTCATCTCGATGATGAGCAGGACCGCAGTCATCGGTGCGCGAGCCGCACCGGCGAACACCGCACCCATCCCGATGACCCCGAAGACCCCGGCTGCCGGGGCATAGGAGGGCGCGACCAGGGTCCCGAAGGCCGCGCCGAGCGTCCCCCCGATGAACAGGGATGGGGCGAACACCCCGCCGACGAACCCCATCCCGAGCGTCATCGAGGTGGCCAGCATCTTGCCCAGGCACAGGACGAGCAGCAGCACCAGGGTGTAGCGGCCCGCCAGTGCCCGGTTGAGCGTCGCCGAGGACTCCCCGTACATCTCAGGCAGGACGAGCAGGATGCCGCCCACCGCCAGACCCCCGATACCGGGACGCACCCAGATCGGGACGCCCAGTCGCTGCCAGGCGCGGGTCAGGGCGTCGAGCACGATGAAGCGAAGGCGCATGAAGCCGATGCCGACGCATCCGCCCACCACACCCAGGAGAGCGACCCATCCGAGCTGGGCGTCCCCGGATAGGTCCAGGTAGGGCAGCGACAGTGACAGGGTCGTCCCCAGAAGATGGTGGGACAGAACCGTCGAGGTCACACAGGCCAGGACGATGACGATGAAGGCATCCGAGCTGAAGCCCATGAGGACGACCTCCAGGGCGAAGAAGGCCCCCGCCAGCGGAGCGTTGAAGGCCGCCGCGATCCCAGCGGCAGTTCCGGCGGCAGCCAGGTAGCGGATCGGGAGCTTCGGCAGGCGCAGGCCCCGCCCGATGAGGCTTGCCGTCGAGGCGCCCAGCTCTGCGATCGGTCCCTCCGGACCCACCGAGCCGCCCCCACCGATCGTCAGAGCCGACGACGTCGTCACGGCCAGAGCTGGGAGCGGTGCCATCGTGCCGTCGCCGTGGCGCGTCGACCAGATGACGCCGGCCACCCCGTGACCGGTGGGCGTATGACCCAGCCGGGACATGACAGGACCCACGATGAGCCCCGAGAGCACCGGGGCCGCCAGGACGAACCAGGTGCCGAGCGCCGCCAGAGACCCGACCGAGGGCCCCATCGACTCCGTGTAGTCGTTGGCCCCGCTCAGCAGCCGGGACCAGGCGTCGATCCCCAGCCGGAACAGTACGGCCCCCAGACCCGAGGCGAGCCCTACCAGCACCGCCAGGATGTAGAGCCCGAGGCGATGATGACGGAAGAGGCTGCCCGCGCGCCTTGTCAGGGGCTGGGACAGCCTCTTCCAGGCATGATCCATCAGCGCAGGTTCTCCACCTTGACCATGAAGGTGTCCTCCTCACCGCGCCGCTCGGACCCCGAGCAGGAGCCGCCGATGTTCCACACCTGGCGGTAGAAGCTCAGCTCGGCCTCGTAGCGGCGCCGGATGTTCGCGGCCAGACGGAACCCGTGGCCCTCGCCCTGGAAGACCTCCAGGGCCACCGGCGCGCCGGCCTCCTTGAGAGCCTCGTACATGGCGGTGGCCTGCTCAGCCGGGACGATCGGGTCCTCCGAGCCCTGGATGAGCAGCAGCGGCACACTGATGTCCTCGATGTGGTTGATGGGGCTGCGCTCGTCCAGAACCGGGTCGTCAATGTCGTGGGTGCCCATGAGCTGGCCGATGTAGTGCGACTCGAACTTGTGGGTCGTGCGCACCAGCCTCTTGAGATCGGTCACCCCGAAGCAGGAGCTGGCGGCCGTGAACGCCGAGGAGCGGGTGATCGCCGACAGCACCGTGAAACCGCCGGCCGATCCGCCGCGGATCGCGATGCGGCGCGGATCCACGAGCCCGGCGTCCACCAGGTGCTGGACGCCGCTGACGCAGTCGTCGACGTCGTAGATGCCCCACTTGCCCTCGAGGGCCTTGCGGTAGCCGGTGCCGTAGCCCATGGAGCCGCGGTAGTTGACGTCGAGATAGGCGAAGCCCCGACTGGTCCAGTACTGGATGCGCAGGTCGTAGCCGGGCACGGCCGTCGCCGTCGGGCCGCCGTGGACGTTGACGATGAGGGGTGGCAGCTCGCCCTCGCCGCCCACGTGGGAGGCCGACGTCGGCGGGTAGTAGAAGCCGTGAGCGCTCGCACCATCGCTCGTGGGCCAGGAGACCGGCTCGGGGAAGGACACCCCGAGGCCCTCGGGCTCGAACTCACCCGAGCCGCGCAGCACCTGCACCGTGCTGTTCTTGACCTCCACGATGCTTGGCATCGTCATCTCGTTGGAGGCCAGCATGACGACGCGACCGGCGCTGGAGGCCACGTTGCCGATCGGCTGCCAGCCCACGTTCCACTCCTCGAGCTCGCCGTTGGCGAGCTTGATGGTGCCCAGGTGGGAGACCGCGTCCTGGGCCCAGGAGGCGATGATGTGGTCGGCGTCGAGTACGTCGAAGGAGTGCGGTCCCAGCTGCCAGGCCGGGGTGGTGAACGTGACCTCGGCCGGGTGCAGGGGGCGGGTGCGCAGCTTCTCGGACCATCCCGGACGGTTGGTGCCGCGCACCGGGAAGCCCTCGGTGCGATAGAGGTTCCAGAAGCCCGAGGCGTTCGAGCCATGAACCAGGTCGCACTCCTCGGTCCAGCGCGGCTCGGAGACCGAGTGCCCGTCACCGCCGTCCACCAGCGCCTGCTCGCCGATCGTCCCGTCCGGATTCAGGTCGCCCACGTGCAGGGAGGCGTTGTCCCACGGCATACCCGGGTGGTCCCAGGTGATCCAGGCCAGGTGCTCGCCGTCGGGCGAGAGCGTCGGGGCGACCACGAAGTCCGTTCCCGACACCAGCGTGAGCACACGCGAGTCGTCACGGGCGGCCGAGCCGTCCAGAGGAATCGCCACCAGGGTGTTGACCGCCTCGCCCTCGCCACGGTGGTCCTCGCGGACCGCGTAGACCAGGCCACGGCCCGTGTCGATCTCCAGGTCGCCATGACGCACGTCGCCGTAGATGGTCAAGGGAACCAGACCGCGCAGGCGGTGCGCCACGTCATAGCGGTACAGGCGCCCGTCCCCAGCATGGGAAACCACGATGATCCCGCCGTCGACGGCGTAGGCCCTTCCGCCGTACTCGTGCACCCGGGTACGCACGTCGACCAGCTCGTCGGCCGGCGTCAGCGGAAGCACCTCTCCGATCTGACCGTCCCCGTTACGGCGCAGCAGGACGTTGCGCCCTGCCTGCGAGGCGCGCTGCTCCACCCAGTAGGTATCGCCTCCGTCCACACGAACCTGGGACAGCAGAACCGTCCGGGTCGTGATCGTGCCTGGAGTGATGGGTGAGGGCCAGGTGCCGAAGGGGGCTGTGATGCTCATGGTTCCTCCTGGAAGGCTGTCCTGAGGGCGGTCGGGCGGTCGGGCGGTCAGGTGCGACGACGCCACGGACCGGCCGGCGCGAAGGGTTCCGACGGTCAAGGCATACAGTACGTGCTTATCCGTGACCCGCGTGACACGTGACTGTACGGCGGCCAGGACCGCCCTATGCTGAAGGCCAGCATGAGACCGGCATCGAGACCGGCATCGAGACCGGCTCGGCGATCGGCACGGAGACAGGCTGTGATACCGCCACCGAAGCGGTGACGTCAGGAGGAGTACCACCACCGCAGAAACATCATTGCGTGCCCACCGGCTACCCTTTCCCGGGTGCCTCCGCATCCTCTCATCCGCTCCACCAGCTCGGTGGCCGACGACGCACCACCGCATGAACGACACCTCACCACACTCGACATCACCTTCGACAAGGAGGCGCACCGTGCCAGCAGCTGAGCACACTGGTCGGCCCGCCAAGCAGGGCAAGGGCAGCCGAGCGCTTCTTTCCTCAGTGAGGAAGCCCGCCGACCTCAACCGCCTCACCAGCGACGAGCTGGTGGCGCTCGCGGCCGAGATCCGTCGCCACCTCGTCGCCTCGGTGGCGCGCACCGGCGGCCACCTGGGTCCCAACCTCGGTGTCGTGGAGCTGACGATCGCCCTGCACCGCACCTTCCGCTCGCCGCGGGACACCATCGTCTTCGACACCGGTCACCAGGCCTACGTCCACAAGCTGCTCACCGGCCGGCAGGACTTCACCCACCTGCGCGAGCGCGGAGGGCTGTCCGGTTACCCGTCGCGGGCCGAGTCCGTTCACGACGTCGTGGAGAACTCCCACGCCTCCACCTCGCTGTCCTGGGCGGACGGCATCGCCCGAGCCAACCACCTCCAGGGCCACGACGAGCGCCACGTGGTCGCCGTCATCGGTGACGGCGCCATGACCGGCGGCATGGCCTGGGAGGCCCTGGACAACATCGCCGACTCCTCAGACCGGCACCTGGTCATCGTCGTCAACGACAACGGACGCTCCTACGCCCCCACCATCGGGGGACTGGCCCACCACCTCGACGCGCTGCGCACGAATCCCGGCTACGAGCGCGTCCTGACCGGGGTCAAGCGCACGCTCCTGTCCCAGGGGGCGCCCGGCCGGGCGGCCTTCGACGCCCTGCACGGCCTCAAGCGGGGACTCAAGGACGTCCTCGTCCCCTCGGCCTTCTTCGAGGACCTGGGAATCAAGTACACCGGACCCGTCGACGGCCACGACATCACCGCCATCGAGTTCGCCCTCACCCGGGCCCGCGAGTACGCCGAACCGGTCATCGTCCACGTCATCACCGAGAAGGGGCGCGGATACACCCCCGCCGAGGAGCACGTTCCAGACCGCTTCCACGCCGTGGGCCAGATCCATCCCGAGACCGGGCTGCCGGTCGTGGCCGAGCGCTTCGGGTGGACCTCCGTCTTCGCCGAGGAGATCGTGTCGCTGGCGCGCGGCGACGAGCGGATCGTCGGGGTCACCGCTGCGATGCAGGCTCCCGTGGGTCTCCAGCCCTTGGCCGACGCCATGCCGGAGCGGGTCATCGACGTCGGCATCGCCGAGCAGCACGCGCTCACCTTCTCCGCCGGGCTGGCGTTCTCCGGGATGCACCCCGTGGTGGCCCTCTACGCCACCTTCCTCAACCGCGCTTTCGACCAGGTCCTCATGGATGTCGCTCTCCACCGCGCAGGAGTGACGGTAGTCCTGGATCGAGCCGGGATCACCGGCACGGACGGGGCCAGCCACAACGGCATGTGGGACATGGCGCTGCTGGCTCACGTCCCGGGCCTGCGCCTGGCGGCTCCCCGGGACGAGGCGACGCTGCGTGAGAGCCTGCGTCAGGCCGTGACCACCGACGACGCCCCCACGGTGGTGCGCTACCCCAAGGGAACTCTGCCCGACCCGCTGCCGGTGGTGCGCCGCCTCGAGCAGGTGGTTGATGACCAGGGCCTGCAGGACGAGGAGAGTGGGGAGACGGGGGAGGCGGATGCCTTCGACGTCGTCGACGTGCTGCTCGAGAGTCGGGGCACGGTGGGCGCGCCTCATATCCTCCTGGTGGGCGTGGGCGCCATGGCGGCTCAGGCCTGCGAGGCCGGACGGACCCTTCAGCAGGAGGGCCGCACCGTCGCGGTGGTGCACCCGCACTGGGTCATCCCGGCTCCCGATCCTCTTGTCCGGGCCGCAGCCGAGGCCGACGTCGTCGTCGTGATCGAGGACGGACTGGTTGACGGAGGCATCGGGTCCCAGCTGCGCGATGCTGTGGAGGACCACCAGGCCTCCCGTCCCGGTGAGGCAGGCTCCCCGGTCTTCCGTCGCATCGGCATCCCGCGTCAGTTCATCGACACCGCCTCCCGGGCCGAGCTGCTGGAGGACTTCGGCATGCTGGCGGCCGACATTGCCAGGACGGCGGCTACCGCCGCTGACGGCGTCGTGGCGGTCCGGGACCTTGGGGCCGAGTAGGCGTGCATCGGCGGTGCGGCGCGGCTTCTGGCGCGCTCGTTGTCGACCATGCAGCCGACCGCCACTGGGACACCTGTCCTAATCTTTGTGATAGGCCGACAGCCTGCGGGCGTGCTCCCGTTCGCCGATATCGTCGAAGGTAGAGCGACGTTGTTTTCGGGCGACGATCATCTTTCCGAACGGTAGCGATAGGGACCTATGTCCTAGTTTGGGGTGGTGTTGATCGGCCTGTGAGTCATCACACCGGCTCTTCTTGGGACCAGTGGCCCACAAGGCCTCGCCGGAGTTCTACTCTGAGAGTGACGGCGCGCCGATGTGCCGCCTCGCCTCACAAGGGCGACAACAACCGGGTGGCTCTCCGGTCACCCACACGAGGAGGGCACGGATGACCACTGAGGTCACAACATCTGCCACCACGGTGAGCGGCAATGACGCCTGGGAGGGCTTCGTTACCGGACCGTGGACCGAGGACATTGACGTCCGCGACTTCATCCAGCGTAACTACACCCCCTACGAGGGTGACGCCTCGTTCCTCGCGGGCGCCACGGACAAGACCCTGCGCCTGTGGGACACCCTGGAGAAGGACTACCTCTCCGAGGAGCGCAAGGTCCGCATCCTTGACGTCGACACCCACACTCCCGCTGACATCGACGCCTTCCCTGCCGGCTACATCAGCGAGGACGACGACGTCATCGTTGGCCTGCAGACGGATTCCCCGCTGCGTCGCGCCATGATGCCCAACGGTGGCTGGCGCATGGTGGAGACCGCGATCAAGGAGGCGGGCAAGGAGGTCGACCCCGAGGTCAAGAAGATCTTCACCCGCTACCGCAAGACCCACAACGACGCGGTCTTCGACATCTACACCCCGCGCATCCGTGCGGCGCGCTCCAGCCACATCATCACCGGTCTGCCCGACGCCTACGGCCGCGGTCGCATCATCGGCGACTACCGCCGGGTGGCGCTCTACGGTGCCGACTTCCTCATTGAGGAGAAGCAGAGGGCCAAGGACGCCGTGGCGGACAAACCCTTCTCCGAGCACTGGGCCCGCTACCGCGAGGAGCACTCCGAGCAGATCAAGGCCCTCAAGAAGCTCAAGGTCATGGCCGCCTCCTACGGCTACGACATCTCCGGCCCGGCCAAGAACGCCCACGAGGCGGTCCAGTGGACCTACTTCGCCTACCTGGCCTCCGTGAAGTCCCAGGACGGTGCCGCCATGAGCATCGGCCGTCTCTCCGGCTTCCTGGACATCTACTTCGAGAGGGACCTGCGCAACGGCGTCATCGATGAGAGCCGAGCCCAGGAGCTCATCGACAACATCGTCATGAAGCTGCGCATCACGCGCTTCCTGCGCACCATCGACTACGACCAGATCTTCTCCGGTGACCCCTACTGGGCCACCTGGTCCGACGCCGGCTTCGGCGAGGACGGTCGCTCCCTGGTCACCAAGACCTCCTTCCGTCTGCTGCAGACCCTGCGCAACCTCGGTCCCGCCCCGGAGCCGAACATCACGATCTTCTGGGACGAGAACCTGCCGCAGGGCTACAAGGACTTCTGCGCCCTGATCTCGATCACGACCTCCTCCATCCAGTACGAGGCCGACGAGCAGATCCGTGACCACTGGGGCGACGACGCCGCGATCGCCTGCTGCGTGTCCCCGATGCGCGTGGGTAAGCAGATGCAGTTCTTCGGCGCCCGCGTCAACTCCGCCAAGGCCCTGCTCTACGCCATCAACGGCGGTCGCGACGAGATGACCGGCAAGCAGGTCGTCTCCGGTCTGCCCGGTATCGAGGGCGACGGCCCCCTCGACTTCGACGAGGTGTGGGACAAGTACGAGAAGATGCTGGACTGGGTGGTGGCCACCTACGTCGAGGCCCTCAACATCATCCACTACTGCCATGACCGTTACGCCTACGAGTCCATCGAGATGGCGCTGCACGACTCCGACATCGTGCGCACCATGGGCTGCGGCATCGCCGGCCTGTCGATCGTGGCCGACTCCCTGGCTGCCATCAAGTACGCCAAGGTCACCCCGGTGCGTGATGAGACCGGCCTGGTGGTCGACTATGTCACCGAGGGCGACTTCCCGATCTACGGCAACGACGATGACCGCGCCGACGACATCGCAGCCACCGTGGTCCACACGATCATGTCGAAGATCAAGGCTCAGCCCTTCTACCGGGACGCCATCCCGACCCAGTCGGTGCTGACGATCACCTCCAACGTCGTCTACGGCAAGGCCACGGGCTCCTTCCCCTCGGGTCACCAGAAGGGCACCCCCTTCTCGCCCGGCGCCAACCCGGAGAACGGGATGGACACCCACGGCATGGTCGCCTCGATGCTCAGCGTTGGCAAGCTCGACTACAACGACGCCCTGGACGGCATCTCGCTGACCAACACGATCACCCCGCAGGGTCTGGGCCGTACGCTCGATGAGCGCGTCGCCAACCTCGTGGGCATCCTCGACGCCGGATTCGTTCCCGACGACTGCGCCGAGATCTGATCCAGCCGGCTTCCCCGGCTGATCACACCGCAGCAACCTCTCACACATCGATAACATCACCTCAGAAAGGGGCCACCATGGCCACGTATGAAGAGCGCCTCGCCTCCATGAAGGCGCAGCGTCAGGACAACGGCGGCGTCAAGGGCCTGTACCACGCCAACATCAACGTCCTGGACCGCAACACCCTCGAGGACGCGATGGAGCACCCGGAGAACTACCCGAACCTCACGGTCCGCGTCTCCGGCTACGCCGTCAACTTCGTCAAGCTGACTCGCGAGCAGCAGCTTGACGTGCTCCACCGCACCTTCCACTCCCAGGCCTGAGCCCTGGAGCACGGCGAGCGGTCATGACGCAGACCACGACGACCGTGCGCGACGGCGGTCGGGACCAGGACTTCCTGGCCCCGGCCGCCCGTTTGCGCGGGGCGGGTATCGGCGGGCTCGAGGAGCTGACGGATCTTCAGCGCTCTGAGCGCCTGGCCCGGATGCGGGCCGGTGAGTTGGGCTCGATCCACTCCTGGGAGCTCGTCACCGCGGTGGATGGTCCCGGTACCCGGATGACCGTCTTCCTCAACGGATGCCCCCTGCGGTGTCTGTACTGCCACAACCCCGATACCTTCCTCATGAAGGACGGCGAGCCGGTTGAGGCCTCGGAGCTTCTCCGTCGTATGCGCCGCTACCGGGGGGTGTTCCGTGCGTCCAAGGGCGGTATCACGCTGTCAGGCGGCGAGGTTCTCATGCAGCCGGCCTTCGCGGGCAAGCTCCTGGCCGGTGCGAAGAAGATGGGGATCCACACGTGCATCGACACCTCGGGGTTCCTGGGAGCCAATGCCAGCGATGAGATGCTCGACAACATCGACCTGGTGCTCCTCGACGTCAAGAGCGGTGATGAGGAGACCTACAAGAAGGTGACGGGACGCTCCCTCGCCCCGACGATCACCTTCGGTGACCGGCTGGCGGCCAAGGGAATCGAGATCTGGGCCCGGTTCGTCCTGGTCCCGGACCTCACTGACGACCCCGAGAACGTCCACAACGTGGCCCGCATCATTGAGCGCTGGGGCTCGGTCAGCCGTGTTGAGGTCCTGCCCTTCCACCAGATGGGCACCGACAAATGGGATGCTCTGGGACTGAAGTACCAGCTGCGTGACACCAGGCCTCCGGAGCCGGAGCTTGTGGAGTCCACGCGCGCCATCTTCCGTTCCTATGGTTTCGAGGTTCACTGAGGCTCTCAGAGGCCGTCAGGTTGCACGTCCACGAGTCTGTGACGACGACGGGCGCCGTCCACCACCGAGGCGGACGGCGCCCGTCGTGTGTGCTCGAGGAGCGTTCAGCTCAGTGCTGTCGCTAGGGCGGGTGCTGCCTGGTCGATCTGCCATGGTCTGGCCCCCATGGCGGCCAGGCGCTCACCGATCTCCTGGGCACTGACGCCGCCGGTGCGTCCGGCCTCGATCTCCTCACCGAGGTCCCAGGCCAGACGGCGTTGGCAGCCCGGCGCCAGGAGCAGTTCCTGGGGGACATGGATGCCCTCGGCGCGCTGCCTGACGGCCCCGCGTACTCGATTGAACTGGTCGGCGGCCTCGGCATGGTGACGCTGCCAGGTGCGCGGGTGGGGAAGATCCTCGGGACCCATCGGGGCTCGGGTGGGGGGCAGCTCGTCGTCGGGCAGCTCCAGGGCGCGCTCAATGGCTCTCCACCAGCGCTCCTGGTTCTGGCGCGCCTGCCGGGAGGAGAACTCCTTGAGGCTGGTCATCTTGCGCCGCGATCGGGGTCGGGCGACGGCGGCGGCGATGAGAGCCTGGTGGGACAGAACCTTGGAGGGGGTCCGGTCGAGCTCTGCGGCCAGCTCCTCCCGGGACTGCCACAGCTCGCGCAGGATCGCGAGCGAGCGGGGGGAGCGCACGGCGCTTCCTGCTCGCGGGGTCTTGCGCCACGGGTCGAGCTTGGCGGGCCTGGCCGGCCTGGTCCGCACGTGCTCGAACTCCTGGGCGGCCCACTGCGCCTTGCCGGCCGCCTCGAGCTCGGCGGCCAGGGCGTGCCTGAGGTCGATGAGCAGCTCGACATCGAGAGTGGCGTAGATGAGCCAGGAGGTGGGCAGGGGCCTGGTGGACCAGTCGGCCGCCGCATGGTCCTTGGCCAGGCGCAGCCCCAGGGTCTCCTCGATGACAGCTCCCAGCCCGACGTGCTGGCGTCCCAGGAGCCGGGCGGCCAGCTCGGTGTCGAACAGGGAGGTGGCCCTCAGGCCGAGGGCGGTCAGGCAGGGGATGTCCTGGTCGGCGGCATGAAGGATCCACTCGGGGCCGTCGAGGGTGGTGGCCAGCTCTGTCAGCGGACCGCTGGTGACCGGGTCGATGAGGAGGGTGCCGACGCCTTCACGCCGGAGCTGGACGAGGTAGGCGTCCTGTCCGTAGCGGAAGCCTGAGGCGCGTTCGGCGTCAACGGCGACGGGGCCGCGTCCGTCGGCCAGAAGGTGGGCGACCCGGCTCAGGTCGGTGGGAGTACTGGTGATCTTGGGCAGACCGTCCCGGGGACGCGGGTAGTCGATGACGTCGTGGGGGCTGATGGGATGGTCCGTCGTCCCGGGGGGTACGGCTGGGCGGGGTACGGCCGAGGACGCAGATGGGCGGGGTACGGCCGAGGACGCAGATGGGCGGGAGGCGCCGGTTGCGCGGGTTGTCACCTGGCGACTCCGGCGAGGGTGAGCGGGTGGACCGCGGCCGGTTCGTGGCCGGAGGCGACCAGGAGGAGCTCGTGCCAGGCGGTCAGGTGGGGGCCGAGATGAGCGGACGTGGGTGTCCATGAGGCCCGGATCTCGGCGTGGGCGCAGGAGTCGGTGAGGGTCAGCCCGCCGAAGGTCTCGGACAGGACCCTGGTGACGGTTCCTACCAGCGCCCGGTACCCGGCTCGGGAGTCCTCCAGCCCGTCGGTGAGCCAGCTCCAGGCAGCGGACTCGAAGACGGGGTCCATGCCGACCTCGTCATCGATCCGGGCACGCGCCTGGACCACGATGCGGAAGTCTCCGTCCCAGGCGTCCTGACCGTTGGGGTCGTGGAGGACGACGAAGCGTCCGGTGGCGATCGGCGTGGTGCCGACCGCCTCAATGGTCTCCGCCGTCAGTGCGGCGGAGTAGGGCGCCAGCTTCTTGGGAGCGGGCACCTCCTCCATGAGGAGCCCTCGTGAACGGGGCGCGTTGCGAAGGGACAGGAGCGCTTCCTCGAATCGTTCGGGGATGACACCTGCCTCGTTCTGGCGCGGCCTGCCATTGATAGTCACGGATGCCACGCTAGTGCGCCACTGCGGCGGGCACACGAAGCCACGCCGCGCAGTGGGTTGCATTGTGCCATCGAGGTACCTGCCTTTCTGAACGGATGTGCATCTGTTGAGTCTCGGTGCGGCAGCGTGCGGCGTGTCGTGGTGGGAGGCCTCCTGATCCGCCTCGTCAGCGCCGAGCGATGAGTGTCTGTCCGTGGGACATGACCGGCTGGTCTGGATCGATCGTGTCCCAGGACAGGAGCACTGTCGTGAAGGCGGGAGCGGGGCGCTTCTGACCGGAGAGATTGGCTGCGACGACGATGTCCTCGTAGGTTACCGTGAGGACGTCATCGGTCTCGTCGATTTGGGGCCAGGCGGTGCGACGCGACCAGCCCAGCTCGCGTCGCAGGGCGGTCAGCGCGCGGTACCACGACAGCATGCGGGCGTGCCCGGGCTCGTTCAGCTCTGACCAGCGCAGGCGCGAGGCCTCAACGGTGCTGGGCGCCTGAGGGTCGGGGATCTCGTCGGCGTCCCAGCCGAAGCCGGCGAACTCCCGTACGCGGCCCTCGCTGACGCTGCGGGCGAGGTCGGTCTCCTCGTAGTCGGTGAAGAACTGGAAGGGGGTACGCGTGCCCCACTCCTCGCCCATGAAGAGCATGGGCGTGTAGGGGGACAACAGCACCAGGGCGGCGGTGGCCGCCAGGGCGGAGTCGTCGAGGCTGGTCGAGGGACGGTCGCCGACGGCCCGGTTGCCGACCTGGTCATGGTCGGAGCCGAAGACGACGAAGCGCCGGGGGTCGGTGGCCTCGGGCACGGGTGCTCCCCAGTCCCGCTGCCGGAAGGTGGACCAGGTGCCGTTGTGGAGGAAAGCCCGTCCATATGCCTTGGCCCAGGCGCCGGCCTCAGCGAAGTCCCCGTAGTAGCCCTGGGCCTCGCCGGTGAGCCGGGCGTGCAGGGCGTGGTGGACGTCGTCGGCCCACTGGGCGGTCATGCCCAGGCTCGGCATCTTGGCCGGTGGCGGCTCGTCGGTGGGAGTGATGACACCGACGTCGTTGAGGTCGGCCTCCGCCACCAAGCCCAGGGGGCGGCCCAGCTCAGCGGACAGGGAGGCCACGGCGTCGGAGAGCTCGGCCAGGACGTGCGCCTGGGGCGGGTCGGCGGCTGCGGCGTCGTCCTTGATCTCGTGGATGGCGTCCAGCCTCAGGGCGTCGACGTGGAAGTCCCGCAGCCAGCGCAGGGCGGAGTCGATGACGAAGGCACGCACCTGCTGGCTGCCGTCATGGTCGTAGTTGACGGCCTCGCCCCAGGGCGTGTGGTGAGCCCGGGTGAAGTACGGGCCGAAGACGCTGAGGTAGTTGCCCGACGGGCCCAGGTGGTTGTAGACGACGTCGAGGCACACGCCGATGCCGGCGCGGTGGGCGGCGTCGACGAAGCGGGCCAGGGCCTCGGGGCCTCCGTAGGCCTCGTGGACCGCCCACAGTCCCACTCCGTCATAGCCCCAGCCGGCCTTGCCGGGAAAGGCTGCCAGCGGCATGAGCTCGACGATGTCGACGCCCAGATCGGCCAGGTGACCCAGGCGGGAGATGGCGGCGTCCAGGGTGCCCTCCGGGGTGAAGGTGCCCACGTGAAGCTCGTAGATGACCGAGCCGAGCAGCTCCTTGCCCGCCCAGTCCTGGTCGGTCCACTGCCACGAGGCCGGATCCACTGTTCGCGAGGGGCCGTGGACGCCGTGAGGCTGCAGGGCGCTGCGAGGATCGGGGCGGTTCGGGGAGCCGTCCACACGGAAGGCGTAGTCGGTACCCGGCTCCAGGTCGAAGGGCGCGGTCCACCATCCTCCGGAGACCGGGACCATGCCGACCAGCCGGTCGTCCTCGGGCAGGTGCAGCTCCACGCTCCGGGCTGAGGGCGCCCACACCGGCACCCGTGGTCCCACGGGTAGAGCGGGAGAGGTCCAGGTCCGTGGCGTCGGGCTCATGGGGTGGCCTCCTCCGCGGACTGACCAGGCTGAGCGGTGTCGGCTGATGTCCTCGTGGGGACCTTGGCCAGGACGACGGCCGGCGCGTCTCCCACCACCGCGGCCAGGGGCTGGTTGCCGCCCTCCACGGTGCCGCCGTGCAGGACGTCCTCCCAGGTGCCGTCGGGCAGGACGACGCTCTCCTCGCGCCACCCGCCCAGCTGCTCGAGCCGCTCGGACAGGCGCCTGACGATGACGACGACGTCGGGCGCCTCGTCGAGCAGACGGGCGTAGGCGAAGGCGAAGGAGGTGGTCACCGGGATGGCCCGGTAGCCCGACCGGGGGCCGACGAAGGTGTTGGGGCGGGAGGCGCGCAAGCGCGCCAGGCGGGAGGTGAGGAAGAGCTTGTCCTCGTCGAGGTTGCGCGGAGTGGCGCCGGAGTCGAGGCGCTCCAGGGTGCTCATGAGGCCGGCGGGACCGGTGTAGTCGACCGCGCGCCGGTTGTCGGGGTCCACCAGGGAGGTGCGGGTGATCTCACTGCCCTGGTAGATGTCGCTCACCCCCATCCAGGTCAGGGCCAGAGCCTTGTTGGCGAGGACGGCGGTGCGTACCGCCTTGGCCGTCAGAGTCGCGAAGCCCTCAAGCTCACGGGTGACGTCCTCATTGCTCAGCAGGTGGGTGGCGTAGTCGGTCAGGGCCTGCTCGCGGGCCAGGTCCGGGGCGGTCCAGGTGGTCCAAACCTTCTGCTCCCGGGAGGCCTTGATGAGGTAGGCGTTCAGGCGCTCGGGATTCATGGGGTCGTGGCTGTCGGGCGCCCAGGTGCCCCACAGGGTCTGCCACAGCAGGTTCTCGCTGCGCCCGTCGAGGTCCAGAGGGCGGGCCTGCGCGGTCACGGCGCGCAGGCGGTGGACGAGATCGCTCCACTCGTCGGCGTAGGAGGCCAGGACGTCCAGGCGCGCGCGCACGTCCTCGCCGCGCTTGGTGTCGTGAGTGGTGGAGGTGACCATTGTGTCGGGCCAGGTGTTCTGGACCCGGTCCGCCCAGGCGTGGGCCTCGTCGGCGCTCAACGCGAATCCGGCCGGGTTCCCGCCGACCTCGGTGAGACTGGTCAGGTGGGTCCAGCGGTAGAAGGCCGTGTCCTCCACCCCCTTGGCGGTGACTGCCCCGCACACCTGCTGGAAGCGGATGACTGCCTCGGCACGCTCCGGGGCCTCCGACAGGCCCTCGGAGCCGACCGGCTCGCCCAGAAGGATCGCGACCACGAGGTCGAGTGTCTCGCCCTGGTCCGGCTCGAGGCGCTGTCGGGCGCGCTCGGCGTCGGCGTGCAGGACGGCGGCCGTCTCCGGGCTGGGCGGAGTACCCGGGACGACGTAGACCCGGTATTGATCGGCGGCCACGAGCAGCTCGACGACGCAGGCCCGCAGGTCGCGCAGTGTGTGGTCACGCAGACGAACGTCCTGCGAGGTCAACGATTCCAGGATGCGCGCCAGGCGGTCGACCTCCGCGGCCAGCGACCCGGCGATGACCTCCCGCTTGGCCTCCTCGACGATGCGGTCGTAGTCGACCGGTGCGTCACCGGTGAGCTCCTGCATGAGTGCGCCCAGTCGGGCGGCTCCGGCGGGGTCCACCTGAAGCTGGTCGATCCTCCAGGCGGCGTCGTAGCCGGTGGTTCCGGCCACCGGCCAGGATGTGGGCAGGGACTCGTTCGGCGCCAGGATCTTCTCCGCAGCGATCCACGATCCATCGGTGGCGTCAGCCAGCTGGGTGAGGTAGCCGCCGGGATCGGCCAGGCCATCCGGGTGGTCCACGCGCAGGGCGCTGATGGCACCGGCCCGCATGAGCTCCAGGATGAGGGCGTGGCTCCCGGCGAAGACGTCGGGATCCTCCACCCGGATCGCGGCCAGGGTGCCGACGTCGAAGAACCGCCGGTAGTTGATCTCCTCGTCACCGACCTTCCAGTAGGCCAGACGGTAGTGCTGACGCTCGACGAGCACGTGCATCGGCAGCGACTCGGTTCCCTGGGCGACGGGGAAGGCGTGGTCGTAGTAGCGCAGCACCCACTGCTCGCCCAGATCCTCCTGACCGGGGACCACCATCTGCTCCAGGGTGAGCTCCTCGTCGGCCAGGACCGCGCCGATGCGCTTGCCCAGGATCGGCATGAGGATGGGCTCGTCCAGGGAGAGATCGAACCAGGCGGCGTAAGGGGAGTCCGGGCCCTCGCGCAGTACCGACCACAGGGGAAGGTTGTGCCAGCAGGGGGTCGGCACCGCCATGTGGTTGGGAACGATGTCCACCACGACGCCCATACCGTGGGAGCCGGCTTCGGCAGCCAGGGACTCCAGCTGGTCGCGCCCACCCATGACGGCGCTGATGCGCCGATGATCGACGACGTCGTACCCGTGGGTGGACCCTGGGGCGGCGGTGAGGAC
The DNA here is from genome assembly GCF_900323545.1 of Actinomyces sp. Marseille-P3109. Classification (NCBI taxonomy): domain Bacteria; kingdom Bacillati; phylum Actinomycetota; class Actinomycetes; order Actinomycetales; family Actinomycetaceae; genus Actinomyces; species Actinomyces sp. Marseille-P3109. Next base: position 1,138,119 of record NZ_OOHN01000008.1, on the reverse strand, counting down.
CGGAGACAGGTAGAGGTCGGTGACCCCGAGGCTGGCCAGGTAGGGGACCAGCGCCTTGGCGTCGGCGAAGGTGAGGCCCGCTCCCAGCTGGAGCCGGTAGGTGGTCACCGGGGTGCGGTGCTCGGGCGCCGGCACGTGCCCCGACCAGGGGGCGTAGGTGGGGGTCTCCGCCGACTCCGCGGAGACAGTTGAATCCGCTGAGCCCCCTGAGCTCTTTCTATCCACTGAGTTCCCTGAATCCACTGCTGCGTCCAATGCGTCGGTCATGTGACTTCCTGAGCTCGTCTGGTGCGCGTCGGGCGGTGCGCTGTTGTCTGGTCGTATCCGATTGCGCGTCGGCCGGCACGGGCTCTACCGCTGGAGCCGCTCCGTCGTCGCGTCGGACTCCGGGGCATCGGTGAGGAAGAGCATGGAGCGGGCCTCCACCGTGACGGTCTCGTCCGCGGCAAGGACCGGGTCGGAGTCCCCGTCCACCGCCGGAGCCGTGTCCAGGGCGACCTTCCAGGTGGGGGAGTAGCCCTCGCCCGGAAGGGTGAAGGTGATGTCCTCGTCGGAGGCGTTGATGAGCACGAGGAAGGAGTTGTCCACGACTCTCTGACCCCGCTCATCAGGCTCGGTGATGGCCTCCCCATTGAGGAAGACCATCATGGCGCGGGCGTACCAGGTGGTCCAGTCCTGATCGGTCATCGACTCACCAGCCGGTGTGAGCCACTCGATCTCGCCGAGCTCGCTCTCACCGCCGTGCCCGGCGTCCCCGGTGAAGAATCGCCGACGCCGCAGCACCGGGTGGTCCCGACGCAGCCACATCATGGTGCGGGTGAACTGGAGCAGGTCGTTGTCCTGCTCATCGAGGTTCCAGTCGATCCACGAGATCTCATTGTCCTGGCAGTAGGCGTTGTTGTTTCCCCCCTGGGTGCGTCCCAGCTCGTCGCCGTGACAGATCATGGGGACGCCCTGACTGAACAGGATGGTGGCCAGGAAGTTACGGGTCTGGCGATGACGCAGCTCGTTGATCGTCGGGTCGTCAGTGGGGCCCTCGGCGCCGCAGTTCCAGGAGCGGTTGTTGTTGTCGCCGTCGGCGTTGCCCTCGAGGTTGGCCTCGTTGTGCTTCTCGTTGTAGGAGACCAGGTCGTGCATCGTGAAGCCGTCGTGGGCGGTGACGAAGTTGATGCTGGCCACCGGTGTGCGACCGGCGTGCTGGTACAGGTCGGAGGAGCCGGTGATGCGGGAGGCGAACTCGCCCAGGGTTGAGGGCTCTCCGCGCCAGAAGTCGCGCACGGTGTCGCGGTACTTACCGTTCCACTCGCTCCACAGGGCCGGGAACCCGCCCACGTTGTAGCCGCCGTCTCCCACGTCCCAGGGCTCGGCGATGAGCTTGACCTGGGAGAGCACCGGGTCCTGGTGGATGATGTCGAAGAAGGCGCTGAGCTTGTCGACCTCGTGGAACTGGCGGGCCAGGGTGGAGGCCAGGTCGAAGCGGAACCCGTCCACGTGCATCTCAGTGACCCAGTAACGCAGCGAGTCCATGATGAGCTGGAGGACGGCCGGCGAGCGCATGAGCAGCGAGTTGCCGGTTCCGGTGGTGTCGAAGTAGTGGGCCGGCGAGCCGTCCACGAGCCGGTAGTAGGAGCTGTTGTCGATGCCGCGGAAGGACAGGGTGGGGCCCAGGTGGTTGCCCTCGGCCGTGTGGTTGTAGACCACGTCCAGGATGACCTCGATGCCCTCCTCGTGGAAGGCCTTGACCATGGACTTGAACTCCTGGACCTGCTCGCCCTCGGTCCCGTAGGCGGCGTAGGTGTTGTGCGGGGCGAAGAAGCCGATCGTGTTGTAGCCCCAGTAGTTGGACAACCCCTTCTCCTGCAGGTGGGTGTCGTTGACGAACTGGTGGACCGGCATGAGCTCGATGGCCGTGACGCCCAGGCTCTTGAGGTGCTCGATGACCGCGGGCTGCGACAGGCCCGCGTAGGTGCCCCGCAGGTTCTCGGGAACCATCGGGTGCAGCTGGGTCATTCCCTTGACATGGGCCTCGTAGATGATCGTCTCGTGGTACTCGTGCCCCGGGGGACGGTCGTGTCCCCAGTCGAAGTAGGGGTTGATGACCACCGAGCGCATTGTGTGCTCGGCGGAGTCCTCCTCATTGCGCACCTCCGGGTTGTCGAAGGAGTAGGAGTACAGGGTCTGGGAGGGCGTCACCTCGCCGGAGATCGCCTTGGCGTACGGGTCCAGCAACAGTTTGGAGGGGTCGCAGCGGTGGCCGGAGGCCGGATCGTAGGGGCCGTCCACCCGGTAGCCGTACTTCTGTCCCGGGGAGATCCCAGGAAGGTAGGCGTGCCAGACGTCGCCGTCGACCTCCTTGAGCGCCACCCGCTCCTCGTTGCCCTCCTCGTCGAACAGGCACAGGCCGACGCCGGTCGCCGCCGAGGAGTAGAGGGCGAAGTTGGTTCCTGAGCCGTCGTAGGTCGCCCCGAGCGGGTAGGGGTGGCCGGGCCAGATCTGGCGCTGCGGAGCTTCCTGAGTTTCCTGAGTGGCCTGAGGCTTCGGTGTCGTCGGCGTGGTCATAGGGACAACCCTGCCACGACTGAGGTGTGAAGGCAGGCGTGTGGGAGAAAGACATGTCACGTCAGTCCCTCTTGCTTCGATCACATGTCTTGATCACAGGCGCCTCCTGGGGCGTGAGACACCTCATGGAGGATCGGTGCCGGGATGGTTTTGCCTCCGGCGACGACCTCTGCTAACTTTCTTCCCGCACCCCACAAGGGTGTCACGCGGATGTGGCTCAGTTGGTAGAGCATCACCTTGCCAAGGTGAGGGTCGCGGGTTCGAGTCCCGTCATCCGCTCGGGCGATTGGCGCAGCGGGAGCGCGCTTCCCTGACACGGAAGAGGTCACTGGTTCGATCCCAGTATCGCCCACCAGACCTGATGTCATATAGGCCCGGAGCACGCCGCTCCGGGCCTTTTCGCGCTCCGGTCATCGGCGTGAGCGTGGTGCTTCAGGCGGCGTGTCGTGGGGCTCTCGGCGTGCGCGTGCCGGGTGGTATGTGTCACCGGAACGCCGCGATCCGGCCGCTCGGTCGGGGTGGCGTCCGCCTGGAATCCGGCCGGATTCTCGATGTCGCCCCGCAACGGTCGGGATCGGCTGCGTGTCCGGATCGCGACGTCCTCATGAAGGCCGGGAACGGGCTGTCCCGGCGTGCTCTACCATCTGGGGAGGAGTTGGTCCCTGCGGCAAGAAACGGATGGACATGACGGAACGCTTCAGGCACCTGCTGCCCGTGGTCCTTGGAGGAGACATCGGCGCCTACGCCCTGGCGCGGCAGCTTCACGAGGTCACCGGCACTCCGGTGACGATCGTGGCCTCGGACCCCATCGTGGCGATCTCCAGGTCCGCCTACATCTCCGTCGTCCACCAGGAGGCCGGAGCGCCGCCGGAGCGGACGATCGCGCTGCTGCAGGGCCTGGCCAAGGGCAGAGGACCTCGCAGCGCCGTGCTCATGGCCAACACCGACGCCGCGGCCGCCATGATCTCCGCCCACCGGGGCGAGCTCGAGCCGACCTACGTGCTGCCCTTCCCGGACATCGACGTGCTCAACGCCGTCAGTGACAAGGCATCCTTCTCCCGGCTGTGCGCCGAGGTGGGAGTGCTCACGCCCCGTGAGGTCGTCGTCGACCTGGCCGATCCCGACCGCGAGCCCCCGACCTCCGCCGCCGAGCTGGGCCTGGAGTTCCCGCTCGTGGCCAAGGCCGCCATCGGCGCCGACTACGACCGCATCTCCTTCCCCGGCAAGCGCAAGATCTGGTTCATCGACGACGCGGCCGAGCTGGCCGGCATGTGGCAGAGCCTCAAGCAGGCCGGCTACCGCTCCACCTTCCTGGTCCAGGAGTGCATCCCGGGCGACGACACCGCCATGCGCTCGGTGACCGCCTACATGGACTCCACCGGCGAGCTGCGCCTCATCGGCTCGGCGCGCGTCCTTCTGCAGGACCACGCCCCCACCATGATCGGCAACCCGGTCGCCATGATCACCGAGGCCTTCCCCGACCTGTGGGACGCGACGGGCCGCCTGCTGCGCCACGCCGGCTACCGCGGATTCGCCAACCTCGACATCAAGGTGGACCCGCGTGACGGACGAGAGCTCTTCTTCGAGGTCAACCCCCGCATCGGCCGCAACTCCTTCTACCTGACCGCTGCCGGCGCCAACCCCATGGCCGTCATGCTCGAGGACCTGGTCCTGAACCGGCGCGACGAGCCCGTCGAGGTCACCCGGCAGGTCCTCTACTCCCTGGTTCCCGACGGCGTCATCGCACGCTACGTGTCCGACGAGGCGCTGCGCCGCAAGGCCAAGAGCCTGGGGCAGGGGATCGACCCCCTGCGCGACCCGGCCGAGCGCTCACTCCGCCGGCGCGTGACGATCGAGCTCCAGCGCCTCAACCACTACCGCAAGTTCGCCCGCAACTATCCGCAACGAGTCGACAGGTCCCGCTGAATGCCCGAGAACGAGAACATGCCTGACAGCACCACGCCCGACACCGCCGCACCGAACCCCGAGACCCCTCAGACCTCCACCGAGACCACGACCGACAGTCCGCAGGCGGATCGCCAGGCCGCTCCCGAGCCGGCGACACCCGACGCGGAGCCCGCCGGGAAGACCTCGGGCACGGAGGATGCTGCGCAGAAGCCCTCTGACCAGCCAAAGAAGGCCGAAAGGGCTGAGAAGGCTGCGAAGGTTGAGAAGCCCAAGGCATCCCGGCCCACTCACCCCGAGCCGGTGCACTCCACCTCCGACCGCTCCGAGACCCTGCGTCGGGTCGACGGGCGCGAGATGCGCCTGGCTGTGGGCAACAGCCCCTTCCCGGTCGAGCAGACCGAGGCCTGGGAGCGCTTCGAGGAGGCCATGGGGCGTCCGCTGTGGGGTCGCTACCTCTACGAGGACGGCGGCAAGCCCGTGGCCGCCATCGCCCTGTACCGCTACGAGATCGGCGGTCAGACCTTCCTGTGGGCCAAGCACGGCCCGGTCTGGCTCAAGGAGCAGTCGCCCGAGCGGGAGGCCCACCTGCGCCGCCTGCTGCGCTCGGTGGCCAAGGAGCGTGACCGCTCCGTGCGCTTCATCCGCCTGCACGCCCGCTACGGCGACACCGATCTGCGAGAGCTGCTCTCCACCATCACCTATGACCGCACCTACGTCATCGATCTGGCACCCAAGACGCCTGAGAAGATGGCCGCCGTCATGCCCAAGGACGGCCGCCGCGCGGTCAAGCGCGCCGAGCGCGTGGCCCGCGAGGCCGGCTGCACCATCAGCGACGAGACCGGCCTGAGCCGCGAGGAGTTCGACAAGGTCTACGAGGTCCTGCGTGAGACCGCCGAGCGCGACGGCTTTAAGCCCCATGACGCCGAGGTCTACTGGACCATGCTGACAGCGCTGGGGGAGAAGAACGCTCGCCTGTTCGTTCTGCGCAAGGACGGCGTCCCCCACGCCTGGGACCTCATTCTCACCTCGGGCAAGGACTCCGTGGCCTACTACGGCGCCTCATCCAACGAGTCGCGCACCTTCCGCGGGGCCGAGGCCCTCGACTGGTGGGCCGCCTGCACCCTGGCTCAGGAGGGCTACCGCGGACTGGACCTCATGGGGGCCGGCTCCACGCGTGTCCCCTCGCTCTACACAGTGGGCCAGTACAAGAAGCGTTACGCCCAGCACGTCACCGAGGTCGACGGCGCCTGGGACGTCCCGGTCTCCCGGGTCATCTACTCCGGGATGTCCACCGCCAAGCGCCTGCGTGACGCACTGCGCGCGCGGCGTGGCTCACGGGAGCACTGAGTCCGCGCGGTCAGGACGTAGACTCGCGGCCGAACGCGGGGGTGCACCAGTACAGCGCCCCACACCAATGCAAGAGGAGACGAGCCCGTGTCAACCCAGCCCACGATCGACATCACCCTCGACGGCGCACCACGTACCATTGAGGCGGGCACCACGGGAACGCTCCTCCTGCAGGACGCCGTCAAGCACGACGGCGTCGTCGCGATGCGCGTCAACGGTGAGCCCTGGGACCTGGACCGCCAGGTCCCAGACGGCGCCGTCGTCGAGCCCATCACCCTGTCCAGCGAGGACGGCCTGAACATCCTGCGCCACAGCGCCACCCACGTCATGGCGCAGGCCGTCCAGGAGATGTTCCCGGACGTCAACCTTGGCATCGGCCCCTTCATCACCGACGGCTTCTACTACGACTTCGGCGCCATCGACGCCGTCACCCCCGAGATGCTGCGCGAGATCGAGAAGCGCATGAAGCGGATCGTCAAGGAGGGGCAGCGCTTCCTGCGCCGCGACATCACCGAGGCCGAGGGGCGCGAGGAGCTGGCCGACCAGCCCTACAAGCTCGAGCTCATCACCACCAAGGGTGCGGGCGCCGAGGGCGCCTCGGTCGAGGTCGGCGCCGGCGGGCTCACCATGTACGACAACGTTCGGCGCGACGGGAGCGTCGCCTGGACCGACCTGTGCCGCGGCCCCCACCTGCCCTCGACCCGTCTCATCGGGCAGGGCTTCGCGCTGACCAAGTCCTCATCGGCGTACTGGAAGGGCGACCAGTCCGGCGACTCCCTCCAGCGCATCTACGGTACCGCCTGGGCCAGCAAGGACGACCTCAAGGCCTACCAGACCCGTCTGGCCGAGGCCGCCAAGCGCGACCACCGCAAGCTCGGCGCCGAGCTCGACCTGTACTCCTTCCCCGAGGAGATCGGCCCCGGCCTCGTGGTCTTCCATCCCAAGGGCGCCATGCTGCGCCACCAGATCGAGCAGTACGTCGTCGACCGCCACCTGGACTACGGCTTCGACTTCGTCCACACCCCCGAGATCTCCAAGGGCGGGCTGTTCCACACCTCGGGCCACCTGCCCTACTACGCCGACACCATGTTCCCGCCGATGCTGGCCGATGAGGAGCGTGACGCCGAGGGCAATATCACCAAGGCCGGTCAGGAGTACTACCTCAAGGCCATGAACTGCCCGATGCACAACCTCATCTTCCGCTCGCGGGGCCGCTCCTACCGTGAGCTGCCGCTGCGCTTCTTCGAGATGGGCCACGACTACCGCTACGAGAAGTCCGGCGTCGTCCACGGACTGACCCGTATGCGCGGCTTCACCCAGGACGACTCGCACACCTACTGCACGCCCGAGCAGGCAGGAGAGGAGATCCGCGCCCAGATCGACTTCTTCCTGTCCATCCTCAAGGCCTTCGGACTGACCGACTTCTACCTCGAGCTGTCCACCCGCGACGAGGACGGTGCCAAGAAAGACAAGTTCATCGGCTCCGAGGCCGACTGGGCCGCCGCCACGCAGGCCCTTCAGGACGCCTGCGACGCCTCCGGGCTCGAGGTCGTCCCCGACCCGGGCGGCGCGGCCTTCTACGGTCCCAAGGTCTCGGTGCAGGTCAAGGACGCCATCGGCCGGACCTGGCAGATGTCCACCATCCAGTACGACTTCAACCAGCCCGAGCGCTTTGACCTGGAGTACACGGCCGCCGACGGCACCCACCAGCGCCCCATCATGATCCACTCGGCCAAGCTGGGCAGCGTGGAGCGCTTCATCGGGGTGCTCACCGAGCACTACGCCGGTGCCTTCCCCGCCTGGCTCTCCCCGGTGCAGGTCCGCCTCGTCCCCGTCGCCGAGGCCTTCGACGCCTACGTCGACGACGTCGCCGCTCGGCTGCGCGCCCGAGGGGTGCGCGTCGAGGTGGACCACTCCGACGACCGTTTCGGCAAGAAGATCCGCAACGCCTCCAAGGACAAGATCCCCTTCACCCTCATCGCCGGCGGGGAGGACGCCGAGGCCGGCGCCGTCTCCTTCCGGTTCCGCGACGGTGAGCAGACCAACGGCGTCCCCGTCAAGGAGGCCGTGGACCATATCGCCAGCGTCATCGATGCCCGTATCAACGACCCGGCGGGGGAGAAGCTGCACAGTGACTGATGAAGTGACAGACGAACCGATTCATCGGCCGACTGACGCGGTGGGTGACGGCCTGCCCGCCGGGAACGATCTCCATGCGGAGTCCCCCTTCTACCACGAGGGCGCCCCGCAGGCCTTCCAGCGCCTGTGGACCCCGCACCGCATGGTCTACATCGGAGGGCAGAACAAGCCCTCGGATGACACTCCCGCCCAATGTCCCTTCTGCACAGGACCGGGCCGTGGCGATGAGGAGGCGCTCATCGTCCACCGGGGCGAGACCAGCTACGTCATCATGAACCTCTACCCCTACAACACCGGCCACCTGCTCGTGTGCCCCTACCGGCACTTCTCCGACTGGACCGAGGCCACCGAGGCCGAGCGGGTGGAGATCGGCGAGCTGACCGCCACGGCCATGAGCGTCGTACGCTCGGTGAGTCACCCCCACGGTTTCAACCTGGGGATGAACCAGGGCGAGGTCGCCGGCGCGGGGATCGCCGCCCACCTCCACCAGCACATCGTGCCGCGCTGGAAGGGGGACGCGAACTTCATGCCCATCATCGGGCGGACCAAGCCCGTGCCCCAGCTGCTCGGCGAGCAGCGGGACATGCTCGCCTCCGCCTGGGCGACCCGTCGTCAGGAGCCTGGGGACTGATATCCCTGGTCCTCTCCGACGATCGTTGTCATGCTGATCGCGCCCCCTGCTTGTCCCAGCCGTATCTCAGCCCGTCTCACTGATTCCTCCACCTCCTTCACCCGAGACCTAAGGACCCTATGCTCGGCAACCACGGCCGCGGTCTGACCAAGGCCCTGTTCACCCGCCCCGCCCTTGCGCTCGGGCGGCTCGGGGTGACCCCCAACATGCTCACCGTCGCCGGGACGGTCCTGTCGGTGACGGCGGCGGTCACCCTGCTGCCCCGAGGACACTTCGTGGCCGGACCCCTCGTCCTGCTGGTGGTACTGGTGGCCGACTCCTTCGACGGCATCCTGGCCCGCGCCACCGGCAGGAGCTCGGTCTTCGGCGCCTTCCTCGACTCCACGATGGACCGCCTGGCCGACGGTGCCGTCCTGGGGTCCCTGGCGGCCTGGGCCGCACTGACCATGCCGCCCGGACCGCTTCGCACCGTCACGGTTGCTGCCGCCCTGGCCGCCATCATCCTGGGCGCCACCGTTCCCTACGCCCGAGCCCGGGCGGAGTCCATCGGCGCCACCGCCAAGGTGGGGATCGCAGAACGCACCGACCGGCTCCTCGTGGCGCTCGGAGCCACCTTCATCGTGGGACTGGGAGCGCCCCCGTGGGTGCTCACCATCGCACTCGTCTACGTGGCGATCGCCTCCTTCATCACCGTGGTCCAGCGCGTGTGGACCGTCTATCGGCAGACCCAGCGGATGGGAGGGCCCGCATGAGGATTCGCCTGCCCACGGTCTCCGACGCCTACCGTCTGGCCTGGGGCGTCACACGCCGTCTGCCCGCCGTCCTGGGCTACGGCCTGGCGCACACCGTTGCCGATGTTCTCTGGGTCTCCCACCGCCTACGGCGCACGACCACCGGCGTGGGACAGCTCGAGCGCAACCTGTCCCGCATCCTTCCTCCGGGCACGCCGCCGCGTGAGCTTCACCGGGTGTCACGCGCGGGGATGCGCTCCTACATGCGCTACTTCTACGAGGCCTTCGCTCTCCCCGGAGTCACGCAGGATGAAATCCTCGCGCGCGTGCGCGCGGACCTCGACCCCCAGCTGCACGAGGACGTGCGCACCGGCAGCGTTGTCATGGCACTGCCGCACATGGGCAACTGGGACCTCCTGGGTGCCTGGGCCTGCCGCGAGCTCGCCACCGTCCTGACCGTGGCGGAGCGGCTCAAGCCCGACGACCTCTTCAACCAGTTCGTCTCCTTCCGCGAGAGCCTGGGTATGCGGATCATCGGCCAGGCCCACGGGGAGAAGGTCTTCGACCGTCTTCTGCAGACGGCGAGCCGAGGGCACTACGTCGTCGCCCTCTTGGCCGACCGGGACCTGTCCTCGGCCGGCATCACCGCCCGGCTGGGCGGTGCCACCGCTCGGGTGGCGGCCGGGCCCGCGGCGATCGCCCAGCGCCTGGGCTGCCCCCTGTACGCCGTGTCGATCCACTACGAGCCCTTGGCAGGTGAACGACGTCGTCGGGCGGGCTCGCCATGGGGACTCGTGCTGACCGCCCGCAGGGTTCCGGCGCCGCAGGATCTCGAGGGGCGGGAACAGGTGGTGGCGCACACCCGTGCCTGGGTCGCCGCGCTGGAACCGTTGATCGCCAACCATGCCCAGGACTGGCACATGCTGCAGCCCGTCTTCGACGCCGACCTGGACCAGGAGCGCCTCGCCCGCAGTCACGCCCGCGAGCAGCAGGACGCCCGCAAGCACGAGGAGATCTGATGAGGATCGGCATCGTCTGCCCGTACTCCTTCGACGCTCACGGAGGCGTCCAGGTCCACGTCATGGACCTGGCGGGTGAGCTCTTCCGGCGCGGGCACGAGGTCCAGGTCCTGGCACCGGCCTCCCAGGACACCGACCTGCCGGACTGGGTCACCAGCGCTGGGGACTCCATCGCCATCCCCTACAACGGCTCGGTGGCCAGGCTCAACTTCGGTGCGCTCGTCGCCAGGCGGGCACGGCGCTGGCTGGAGTCCGGGGACTTCGACATCCTGCACATCCACGAGCCCATCACCCCCAGCGTCGGAATGCTGACCCTCCAGGCTGCCACCGGTCCGGTCGTGGGCACCTTCCACGCCGCCATGGACCGTTCGCTCGCCCGTGAGCTGTTGAGCCCGGCAACCGTTCCCCTCATGGAGAAGCTCTCCGCGCGCATCGCCGTCTCGGAGGAGGCCCGTCGCACCCTCATTCAGTACCACGGCGGTGACGCCGTCGTCATCCCCAACGGGGTCAACGTCGCTCCCTTCGCCTCCGCGCCCAAGGACGACCCCCGCTTCCTGGGGAGTGATGACGCCCCCACCATCTCCTTCCTGGGACGCCTCGACGAGCCCCGCAAGGGGCTGCGGATCCTGGCGGACGCCATTCCCACGGTGCTGGAGTCTGTTCCCGGCGCCCGCTTCCTCATCGCCGGCCGCGGGCAGGCGCAAGAGATCCGTGACGAGCTCGCCCGCTTCGGCGACTCGGTGGTCTTCCTGGGGGGAGTCAGTGACGAGGACAAGGCCGCCATGCTGGCCTCGGCCACCTGCTACGTCGCCCCGCAGACCGGTGGGGAATCCTTCGGTATCGTCCTGGTGGAGGCCATGGCCGCGGGCACCCGGGTCATCGCCTCCGACCTCAAGGCCTTCTCCGACGTGCTCGCCGAAGGCCGCTACGGGGCCCTGTTCCGCAACGAGGACGGGGGTGACCTGGCCCGGGCCATCATCAACACCCTGCAGGACGTCCCAGCCGCTCAGGCCCGCCAGGAGGCCGCCTCCCAGGTCGTCGGGCGATACGACTGGTCGGCGGTCACCGACGAGGTCCTCGATGTCTACGACATGGCCCTGTCCACCGCCCACACCCGGGTGGCACCGGCACACGGCTCACGCACGATGCTGGGCCGCCTTCGTGACGCCCTGGACGACTAGCCTGACATCCAGCTGATCAGTGAGCACGAGCACCAAGGCTCCCCAGGAGGGATGAAGGACCGACAATGACAGCCATGACACAAGCAACCGGCCTCTCTGCGGGTGCAATCGCAGTCTCCGCAGCGGATTCATCCGCGGCCTCCTCGGTGACCTCGGCGACTGATGTGCCGGTGTGGAGCGTCGTCGTGCTGCTTGTCGGGTTGGCCGTGGCCATCGGATGGGCTCTGTACGCCAGGGCGGTACGGGTAGACCGACTGCACCGGCAGGTCCTGGGCTCGCGAGCCACCCTGGAGGCCCAGCTCGTCCACCGGGCCGAGGCCGCAGCGGACCTGGCCACGACCCGGGCCCTGGACCCGGCCTCCAGCCTGCTGCTCAGCCAGGCCGCCCGTGAGGCGCTGGATGCCGAGGGGCCCATCGTCGACGACGGCCTGGACACCTCTCCGAGGCTCGACGTTGAGCACGGTCCCTCCGACGGCGTTGCCAGTGAGGGCAGCGTGCTCCCCACCCGCAGCCGAGCCCTCATCGAGTCAGACCTCAGCCGGGTCCTGCGCACGGTGATCTCCGAGCCCGCCCGCCGAGATCTCACCGAGGACCCCTTGAGCGTGCCCGCGCTCAGCCGCCTGGACCGGGCCTGCTCCCGTCTGGTCTTGGCGCGCAGGTTCCACAACACGCACGTCAGCGAGGCTCAGGCTCTGAGAGGACAGCTGCTCGTTCGGGTGTTCCACCTGGCCGGCCGCGCACCCATGCCCCAGACCTTCGACGCCGACGACGACACCACCCCAGAGGTGCAGCCGGCCCCGTACGACCAGGCGCAGCAGAGGTGAACCAATGAGTATGAGTCCCAGCCCCTGGGCGCCCCGCCCCGGCTACCAGCGTGCCAGCGGGCTGCCCCAGACATCCTCGGATCCCAGCCCGCTTCCCGGCACAGGACAGCGCTACCAGGTCCACCGGGAGACCGCCCCCTTCGCCCCGGCGGGGCAGGATGGTCAGCAGTCGGCTCCGTCCTGGACCCACCCCGGCCCCCACTCCGAGCGGGGGATTGTGGACCTCGTCGTACGCCTGGTCCTGGCTCTCTTCGGCGCTGTTCTCATGATCGTCGTCATCTGGATCGCCTCCCAGTCGGCATCCGACTCCTCCGTGCTGTTCACAGCGATCGCCCTGGCACTGATCCCCCTAGGGCTCGTGCTCACCGTCATCTTCTGGATCGACCGCTGGGAGCCCGAGCCGCTGCCCACGCTCGTCGTGGCCTTCCTGTGGGGAGCAGGCGTGGCCACCGCCATCTCCATGCTTGTCAATAGCACCGTGCTCTACGCCGCCGCAGATTCAACGCTCAGCCTGGAAGGGGCCTTTCAAATCTCCGCGGTGGTCTCGGCCCCAATCATCGAGGAGACGACCAAGGGGTTCGGAGTCCTTATCATCTTCCTCATCTGGAGACGCACCTTCAACGGGGCCGTCGACGGACTCGTCTACGCCGCCGTCGCTGCCGCGGGCTTCGCCTTCGCCGAGAACATCAGCTACTTCGTCCGGTACTGGGGCTCCATCACCGATGTCTTCATCGCCAGAGGCGTGTTCTCCCCCTTCGCGCACGTCACCTTCACCGCCTGCACGGGCCTGGCCATCGGTATGTCCTCAAGACGCCGTTCGCCGGCGGCCTGGGTCTGGATGACCCCCATCGGCCTGGTCTGCGCCATCGTCCTCCACGCCATCTGGAACGGGGTCATTGCGGCCGCTGGGAGTTCACTGGACATGTTTTTCCTGGTGGATCTTCCGGTCTTCTTCGTCTGCATGGGGATTGTGGCGTGGCTGCGCTGGGCCGAACGCATGACCATGCGCAGCCGCCTGGATGACTACGCCCGGGCCGGTTGGTTCGCTCCGGCCGAGGTCCAGATGCTCACCACCGGTGGGGGACGCAAGGCGGGCAAGCGATGGGCCGCCACCCGGGGGCCGCAGGCGGTGTGCGCCATGAGGACTTTCCAGAAGGGGGCAGCCGAGCTCGCCCAGTTGCGCCAGCAGGCTGTGGACGGTCATGCCCAAGCCGATTTCTCCGCCAAGGAGACCGAGCTGCTCGACCGTATCACCTCGGCGCGTCGCACCTTCATCGGAGCCGCGTAGGAGCAGGCCAGGCACAGTGCTCACAGGGTGAGCGCGTCGAGCCGATTCCGAACCGGGGAGTAGCATGCACTCCGTCAGCATCTTTTCACGGAGCCGTCGATCCTGTCCCGGCGCGGACGCGACGGCCCACGGCCCGAGGACCAGGATTGAGCACAGAGCAGAGTACACCCAGCACCGGCACCCTCACCGTCAAGCGCGGCATGGCAGACATGCTCAAGGGCGGCGTCATCATGGACGTCGTCACGCCCGAGCAGGCCCGGATCGCCCAGGACGCGGGCGCCGTCGCCGTCATGGCCCTCGAACGCGTCCCGGCCGACATCCGCGCTCAGGGCGGTGTGGCTCGCATGAGCGATCCCGACCTCATCACCGGCATCATCGAGGCGGTCTCCATCCCGGTCATGGCCAAGGCCCGCATCGGTCACTTCGTGGAGGCCCAGGTGCTCCAGAGCCTCGGCGTGGACTACATCGACGAGTCCGAGGTCCTCACCCCGGCCGATTACGCCCACCACATCGACAAGCAGTCCTTCACCGTCCCCTTCGTCTGCGGGGCCACCAACCTGGGCGAGGCGCTGCGCCGTATCACCGAGGGCGCCGCCATGATCCGTTCCAAGGGAGAGGCCGGCACCGGGGACGTCTCCAACGCGGTCACCCACATGCGCACGATCCGCGACGAGATCCGCCGTCTGACCTCGCTGCCCGAGGACGAGCTCTACGTGGCCGCCAAGGAGCTCGGCGCCCCCTACGAGCTCGTCGCGGAGATCGCCCGCACCGGTCACCTGCCCGTTGTCCTGTTCACCGCCGGCGGCATCGCCACCCCGGCCGACGCCGCCATGATGATGCAGATGGGCGCCGAGGGCGTCTTCGTCGGCTCGGGCATCTTCAAGTCGGGCGACCCCGCCAAGCGTGCGGCCGCTATCGTGCGCGCCACCGCCCAGTTCGACGACCCCGGCGTCATCGCCGAGGTCTCGCGCGGCCTGGGAGAGGCCATGGTCGGCATCAACGTGGACGAGATCCCCGAGCCGCACCGGCTCGCGGAACGCGGCTGGTGACAGGATCTCCGGTCAACGGGGGACGAGCTTCCGGACACCCCGGAGGCCGTCACCCGCTACTGGTCCCCGAGGACTGGGACCAGTACCTCGACGCCTCCGAGTGGAGCCTGGGCGATGACGGCCTGCCCTTCAGGACGGCCGCACGGGTTCTGGTCGTCACCCGGGACGCAGACGTACTGCTCCTGGCGGGGCACGACGCCACCGATCCGGAACACACCTGGGTCTTCACCCCCGGAGGAGGGCTCCACCCCGGCGAGAACCCGCGAGCCGGAGCCGTGCGTGAGCTGGGCGAGGAGTCCGGGATCGACGTCGCACCCACCGAGCTCGAGGGGCCCATCGCCCACCGGGAGGCAATCTTCCGTTTTGCCACCGTCACCTGCCGACAGGACGAGGTCTTCTTCCTCCTGCGCCTGCCCTCCGCACGCACCGTCGGGGGCGATGGCTGGACCGACCTCGAGCGCGACGTCGTCGACTCCATCTCCTGGTGGAGCTCCGAGGACCTGCAGGCCGCACAGGAACGGGGCCAGGAGATCTATCCGGTACGCCTGCCCTCGATCGTGCGTGAGCTCGCTGCGGGCTGGAGCGGTGAGCCTCTCGACCTCACCGATCCGGTGGATGCCGAGCTCCTGGCCGAGCTCACGGCCCGTCGCCCTCCAACCTCCCGCACCGATCGCCAAGGACCCAGATGACGCATCCGAACCACCCCTACCGGCGAGCCCACACGATGGACTCGCGCCATCCTCGGGCGCTCTTCCCCGCACCCGTGCCGACCGACTCCCGCCCCACGATCGGTGTCCTGGCCTTGCAGGGCGACGTACGCGAGCACTCCCTGGCCCTCGAGGCGGCGGGCGCGCGTCCCGTCGTCGTGCGCCGCGCCACCGACCTGGGCCAGGCCCCCGGCGACCGGCTCGACGGACTGGTGATCCCCGGCGGGGAGTCGACGACGATGAGCACGCTGCTGACCTCCTTCGGCATGCTCGAGCCCCTGCGCGAGCTGATTGGTGCGGGCCTGCCCGCCTACGGGTCGTGCGCCGGGATGATCATGCTGGCCGATCGCGTCGAGGGGGCCGAGGAGGGACAGGTCTTCGTGGCCGGCATCGACATGACCGTGCGCCGCAACGCCTTCGGCCGCCAGGTGGACTCCTACGAGGAGGACCTCATCGCCCCTGCGCTGGGTGCCGGGCCGGACCGGCCGCTGCACGCCGTCTTCATCCGCGCCCCCTGGGTGGAGGAGGTGGGGCAGGGCGTCGAGGTCCTCGCCACGACCCGCGCAGGACGAGCGGCTGGGGTCGGCGGGGCCGACGGCGGTAGGATCGTCGCGGTTCGTCAGGGGCCCCTGCTCGCCACCTCCTTCCACCCGGAGGTCGGAGGCGACCACCGGGTCCACGACGTCTTCGTCTCCATGGTGACGCGCCGGACCTGAGTCCCGTCCGGCTGCGCCCTCATCATCGACTCCCAAGGAGCACATATGTCGGGTCACTCCAAGTGGGCCACCACCAAGCACAAGAAGGCCGCCATCGACGCCAAGCGCGGCAAGCTCTTCGCGCGCCTCATCAAGAACATCGAGGTCGCCGCCCGTACCGGCGGCGGTGACCCGACCGGCAACCCCACCCTGTTCGACGCCATCCAGAAGGCCAAGAAGAACTCCGTGCCGGCCGACAACATCACCCGTGCCGTCAAGCGCGGCAGCGGTGAGGAGGCCGGCGGTGCCGACTGGCAGACCATCATGTACGAGGGCTACGGCCCCGGCGGCGTCGCCTTCCTCGTCGAGTGCCTCACCGACAACCGCAACCGGGCCGCCTCCGACGTGCGCGTGGCCTTCTCCCGTAACGGCGGCAACCTGGCCGACCCCGGCTCGGTGGCCTACAACTTCACCCGCAAGGGAGTCGTCGAGGTCGCCAAGGCCGACGGCGTGGACGAGGACTCCATCCTCATGGCCGTCCTGGACGCCGGCGCCGAGGAGGTCGAGGACATGGGGGAGTCCTTCGAGATCTACTCCGAGCCCGGTGACATCGTCGCGGTGCGCACCGCACTGACGGAAGCCGGGATGGACTACGACTCCGCCGAGGTCCAGTTCGTCGCCGGCACCAAGGTCGAGGTCGACGTCGACGGTGCGCGCAAGGTCTTCCGGCTCATCGACGCCCTGGAGGACTCCGACGACGTCCAGAACGTCTACACCTCCGTGGACCTCAGCCCCGAGGTGGCCGCCGAGTTCGCCACCGACGAGGACTGAGTCCCTGGGCGTCGCCGGTCCCCGGCCGCGCTCGGCCGGCGCAGTCGTTGCCCAGCAGCGGGTCCTCGGGATCGACCCCGGGCTGACCCGCTGCGGCCTGGGGTGTGTCGACGTCGATCCCCGCCGCCAGGTCCGCCTGGTGGAGGTCGACGTCGTGCGCACCCCGCCCTCGCAGAGCCCCGAGCTGCGGCTGCTGACCATCACCGAGGCCATCGAGGACTGGATCGCCCGCCTGGGCCCCTCGGTGGTCTCCATCGAGCGGGTCTTCGCCCAGGACAACCTGCGCTCCGTCATCGGGGTCGCCCAGGTGATGGGCACCGCCATGGCCACCGCGGCGCGTGCGGGCCTGGAGGTCGCTCAGCACACCCCCAGCGAGGCCAAAGCAGCCGTCACCGGATCGGGAACGGCGGACAAGTCCCAGGTCCAGGCCATGGTGACCCGCATCCTCGGTCTGAGCGCCCCGCCCCGGCCCGCCGACGCCGCCGACGCCCTGGCCCAGGCGATCTGCCACGGCTGGCGCGGTGGCGGGACCGGGACGGACGACGCCACCGAGATGGTCTCGGCCGGAGGATCGGTGCGCGTCTCCGCCCGCACCCCCGCCCAGCGCCAGTGGGCCGCCGCTCAGGCCGCCGCCCGCCGCACCGGCGCCGTCGACCCGCGCCGAGTGCGGCGCTGACGGCACTGTCTTCCGCGGGCTGCTAGGATCCGAACAGTTGTTCGAGTTCATCAATGTCTGTTTGAGCCTGCCTGAGTCCGTTCGGCTCACTGAGAATGTTCAGGAGAAGCTGCCCATGATCGCGTCCCTGCGCGGCACTGTCCTCAGCGTCGGTCTGACCGGTGCCGTCATCGAGACCGGCGGCGTCGGTATGAGCATCCAGGCCACGCCCACCACACTGTCCGGTCTCAGGGTGGGTGAGGAGGCCCTCGTTCACACCGAGCTGGTCGTCCGTGAGGACTCGCTGACGCTGTTCGGATTCGCCGACGCCGACGAGCGGGACAGCTTCCGCACGCTCATGAGTGCCAAGGGAGTCGGGGCCAAGCTGGCGCTGGCCATGCTCGCGGTCCACACCCCCAACACGCTCCGGCGCGCCATCGCCTCCCAGGACGTCGCAGCCCTCACCCGGGTTCCAGGCCTCGGCCCCAAGGGGGCCCAGCGCGTCATCCTGGACGTGGCCGACAAGCTCGGCCCCGTCACCGGTGACGACCTCAACGCTCCGCAGGCAGGCTCTGGGATCGCCGAGGGCGAGGGGCATGAGACGGTGACCGATGGTGCGCAGCCCAGTGCTGACGTCGTCGCTGCCCTGGTCCAGCTCGGCTGGAACGAGGCCAGCGCCCGCCAGGCCGTGACCGCCGTCGAGTCGGACTATGCCGAGGCCGGCAAGGACCCCGACATGGCCGTCCTGCTGAGGGCCTCTCTCAGGTGGCTGGGAGGCGGGAACCGTGGCTGAGATGGACGAGGACCACCAAGACCGGCTCGTGGGCGGCGGCGCCGATGCCACCGAGCGGGCCGCCGAGGCGGCCCTGCGACCCAAGCGTCTGGAGGACTTCACCGGCCAGGAGGTGGTGCGGGGCCAGCTCTCGGTGGTTCTCCGCTCGGCCCTGGCCCGCGGGGTGACGGCCGACCACGTCCTGCTGTCCGGCCCTCCCGGGCTGGGCAAGACCACCCTGGCCATGATCATCGCCGCCGAGGTGGACGGCTCCCTGCGTCTGACCTCAGGACCTGCGATCCAGCACGCTGGAGACCTCGCCGCCATCCTGTCCTCCCTTGAGGAGGGGGACGTGCTGTTCATCGACGAGATCCACCGTCTGGCCCGTACCGCCGAGGAGATGCTCTACCTGGCGATGGAGGACTTCCGCGTCGATATCGTCGTGGGCAAGGGCCCGGGGGCCACCTCCATCCCTCTGTCACTGCCGCCCTTCACCGTCGTCGGCGCCACCACGAGGGCGGGGCTTCTGCCAGCCCCGCTGCGGGACCGCTTCGGTTTCACCGGGCACCTGGACTACTACGGGCCGGGCGAACTCACTCGGATCCTCACGCGCAGCGCGGGCCTGCTGGGGGTGGACCTGGATAAGGACGCCGCCAAGGAACTGGCCTCGCGCTCGCGCGGCACGCCCCGCATCGCCAACCGGCTGCTGCGCCGGGTCCAGGACTGGGCGGAGGTCCACGGGAGGCCCGGCCATCTCGACCTGATGGCGGCTCGTGGCGCCCTGGACGTCTTCGAGGTCGACGCTCTGGGGCTGGACCGCCTGGACCGTCAGGTGCTCGAGGCCCTGTGCACCCGTTTCGGGGGCGGGCCGGTGGGACTGACGACGCTGGCGGTCAGCGTGGGGGAGGAGCCCGAGACCGTGGAGACTGTGGCTGAGCCGTACCTTGTACGCGAGGGCCTGGTTGTACGCACTCCGCGGGGAAGGGCGGCTACCGCGGCGGCCTACACCCATCTGGGACTGGAGCCTCCTACGGATGGGGCATTGTTCTCCTGACCTGCCACCGGGTACTGTAATCATTTCGTGACCGGTCGGTACCTAGTTGGTACCCAGTTGTGCCCGACCACTCGCCGGCGGTAGGTAACGGTCTTGCCCGCGTGCAATAGACTCGCCACCGCCGGCCTGTGACAGTCGTGGGTCTGCATCGAGACTGCCTAGTCGAAACGGAGAAGCCTCCATGCCGTCGTATTTCCTCTGGATCGTACTCATCGGGATGCTCCTGATGATGTGGTTCGTCAGTCGTAGGCAGCGCGCGATGCAGGAGGAGCAGAAGCGCCGTACGGAGGAGGGGCTGGTGCCCGGGAACTGGGTGCGCACGATCGGCGGCTTCTACGGCACGGTCGTGGAGGTCGACGGCGACGTGGTCACCCTGGCCACGCCCCTGGGCGACGAGACCCTGTGGAGCAAGCGGGCCATCGCCGCCATCGAGGAACCGCCCTTCGGCTCGGCCAGCGCCCAGGAGGAGCCCGACGACGACACCCGCGAGTCCGAGCACGACACGGCCGAGCCGCAGTCCTGACGTCTCACGGGGGACCACCACTCCCACTGGCCCTCAGGTCGGTCGACCGAGCCCCGATGACTCAATGAGGTCGACCTTGCTGGACCTCGCGGCCCCGGTGAGGTTTCGGCCCGGCTGAACGACCCCATGCCGTCGTCCGGCGCCCACCGGCCATGGTCCGTCCCACCGCGGCGCCCAGCACACTCACCCCGCTCATGGGTCATGCACCCGAGCACACCCCCACCCCAGGAAGGGACCACGTGTCCAGCAAGCAGCGAAAGCGCCCAGGGCGCCGCCTCCTGATGTTCATCCTCGTCATCGTCATCGGTTTCGGCGCGCTCGTGGCGGGAACCATGAGGCACAAGGCGTCGCTGACGCCCGGGCTCGCCCTCGACCTCGAAGGCGGAACCCAGATCATCCTGACCCCCACGACCTCCGACGGCTCGGCGATCAGCGACAACGACGTCGAGCAGGCCATCGAGGTGATCCGCCAGCGCGTGGACGCCTCCGGTGTCTCCGAGGCCCAGATCTCCCGCCAGGGCGGACAGAACATCGTGGTCTCGTTGCCAGGGAAACCCAGTCAGGCGACCCTGGAGCTGGTGCGGACATCGGCCGTCATGTACTTCCGGCCGGTCCTGCGCATCCTGCCCGGAAGCGCCCAGCAGGCGGCCAGGAACATCGCCAGCCAGAACCCATCCGCCGCTGCCACACCGGCGCCCACGGACCAGCCCACTGCCCAGGCCCAGGCCCAGCCCGACTCAGGGTCCGGTGGGGAGGCCACCCAGCCGGCTGACGACTCCGGCAACACCGACACGGGCTCGAGTGAGGGCGACCAGGCGGCCGACCAGGAGGGGCAGGAGGGCTCTCCCGCGGATCAGCCCGCCGCCACCCCGGACCCCACCGCCCAGTCCACGGCGCAGCCCAGAACACCGGAGGAGATCGCCACACAGCTGGCGGACGTCAATCAGGACGGCGTTATCTCCTCCGACCCGCTGCCCGCCACGTCCCAGGACAACTCCTCCGACTCCTGGATCACTGAGCAGCTCCTCTACGACGGCTACATGACCGACTGCTCCGACCCGAAGAACCTCACCGGTCAGACGCAGGACCCCAAGGTCGCCGTCATCTCCTGCTCCAAGGAGGCCGGCTCGCAGCAGCACGGCGCCTACATCCTCGGCCCGGCCGACATCACCGGTACCGAGCTCAAGAGCGCCAACTCCGGGCTGGAGACCGACTCGCGGGGGCAGACCACCAATAAGTGGGTCGTCTCGCTGGCCTTCAACCCCGAGGGCACCAAGAAGTTCTCCGAGCTGTCCAAGCGGCTGCTGGCCTACCGCGACCAGGCCGCTGCTGCCGGTGCTCAGGGAGCTCAAGGTGCTCAGAATCAGGACAGCCAGAGCAAGGCCCAGTTCGCCATCGTCTTGGACGGCCTGACCATCATGGCCTCCGGCTTCAACTCGGACGTCCACTCGCCGATCACTGACGGCCGGGTCCAGATCACCGGCGGATTCAATCAGAACCAGGCCAACACACTGGCCAACCAGCTCTCCTTCGGCTCGCTGCCGCTGAGTTTCACGGTCCAGTCCGAGCAGCAGATCTCCGCCACCCTGGGAACCGAGCAGCTGCGCAACGGCCTGATCGCCGGTCTCATCGGCTTCGCCCTCATCATCCTCTACCTGGCCTGGCAGTATCGGGGCCTGGCGGTGGTGGCGGTGGCCTCGTTGGTGGTGGCCGCGGTAGGAACCTACCTGGTCATCGCCGCGTTGAGCGCACTGATGGGATACCGTCTGTCCCTGGCGGGCGTGGCCGGCCTCATCATCTCCATCGGCATCACGGTGGACTCCTTCATCATCTACTTCGAACGCGTCCGTGACGAGGTGCGTCTTGGACGGACGCTCAAGACGGCGATCGACGAGGGGTGGAAGCACGCCAGGCGGACGATCCTCGTCTCCGACGCCGTCAACCTCGTGGCCGCGATCGTGCTGTACTTCCTCGCCGTCGGTGGGGTTCAGGGCTTCGCCTTCACCCTGGGAGTCACCACCTGCGTCGACCTGGCCATCATCATCTTCTTCACCCACCCATTCATGGAGTGGATCGTCCGCTTCCGCTTCTTCGGGGAGGGGCACCGACTCTCCGGCCTCGACCCCGAGCACCTCGGGGCCACGGCATCAACCTACGGCAGGGCGCGTGAGGCCGTTGCCGACCGCGTGGCCGGCTCCCTGGCGCGCCGCAAGGCGCAGGCCCGCAGGGCGGCCGAGAGCCCGGACGGTGCTGCCGATGAAGCACATGAGGACGCGGTTGAGCAGGAGGAGGACGAAGCGGTCGATGTCCTGGCCGACGGCGGAAAGGACGGTAAGACGAAGTGAAGTCTCTCGCCACGCTCGGTAACGAGCTCTACTCGGCCAAGACGTCCATCCCCTTCGTGGGTAAGCGACGGATCTGGTACCTCATCGCCGTCGTCGTCATCGCCGGCTCGGCCACGCTCCTGGCCACCGTGGGGCTGACCCCGGGAATCGACTTCAAGGGCGGCTCGGAGATCACCGTGGTGGGCCTGTCCTCGCCCTCGGAGCGTCCCGGCAACGATGTCCTGTCCAAAGAGGACCTGACCGCCGGCTCGTCGGTGACGACCATGGGATCGTCCTCGGTGCGCGTTCAGACCAGCGAGCTGAGCAAGGATCGCCTCGACTCCCTGGCGGGCAAGCTCGCCAACGCCTACAAGACCGACATCTCCAACGTCTCGGCCACGACCGTGGGGCCGACCTGGTCCTCCGACGTGACCAAGAAGGCGGCCCGAGGACTGGTCCTGTTCTTCATCTTCGTCGGACTGCTCATCTGGGCGTACTTCCGAACCTGGAAGATGGCGGCGGCGGCGCTGCTGGCCCTGTGCCATGACATCGTCGTCACCGTGGGCATCTACGCCCTATCCGGTTTCGAGGTCACCCCGGCCACGATCATCGGTGTACTGACGATCCTGGGGTACTCCCTCTATGACACGGTGGTGGTCTTCGACAAGATTCGGGAGAACACCGAAGGCTTCGAGGCCCAGAGCCGCTCCACCTACGCGGAGCTGGCGAACCTGGCGGTCAACCAGACCTTCATCCGCTCGATCAACACCTCTGTGGTCGGCGTGCTCCCGGTCGCCTCGCTCCTGGTCGTCGGCGCCTTCATCCTGGGGGCCGGGACGCTGCGCGACATCGCCCTGACCCTGTTCATCGGCATGATCGCGGGCACCCTGTCCTCGATCTTCCTGGCCACCCCCCTTCTGGTGGATCTGCGCTCACGCGAGAAGCGCATCAAGGAGCACAACGCCAAGGTGGACGCGGCTCGACAGCAGCGCCGTGAGGAGGCCGGCGACGACGTCGAGGAGCTGGCTAAGATCGATGCGGCCCCAGCCGCCTCACCCGTCACCCCTGGCCACCACCTCGGTGTGGCGGCTCAGCCCAAGAGGAAGAAGAAGCGCAGATGACCACCTCCGTGGCCCACTACGAGACGGTTCCCGAGTCTCTGACCAGGCTGGTCATGAGCCACCTGCGAGAGATCCCCGACTTCCCCGAGCCCGGGGTCCTCTTCCGGGACATCACCCCTCTTCTGGCCGACGGCCAGGCCTTCGCCGAGCTCATCGACGGGCTCGCCGACCACTACCGAGGTCGGATCGACGCCGTGGCGGGTCTGGAGTCTCGCGGATTCATCCTGGCGGCGCCCCTGGCCGTCAGGCTCGGAATCGGCATGATCACTGTGCGTAAGGGCGGTAAGCTCCCCGGCCCGGTCATCGGCTTGGACTACGCCCTGGAGTACGGCACGGCCCGCATGGAGCTGCGCCCCGAGACGGTTGCGCAGGGCGCGCGCGTCCTGGTGATCGATGACGTCCTGGCCACCGGAGGGACCGCCGCGGCCTCCATCTGCCTCATTGAGCAGGCCGGTGCCTCGGTGGAGGCCATTTGCATGCTCCTGGAGCTGGCCGAACTCGGCGGTCGGCGCCAGCTGGGTGGGCGCAAGGTCGACTCGGTCGTCATCTTCTAGCAGGACAGCGGTCTTCGCACGGTTCCTCAACCGATATCGTCTGCTGGTTCCCGTGCGGTGTCGCGCTCACGATGGACGCGACACCGCACACTCGTCGGCAGCGCCGATGGGCCTCGGTGCGCAGGCCGCTATATGATGCGTCAATGACGGAGACGAAGAGCAGCCCAGACACGTCGGGTGACAGTGTTGTCCCCGGCTCGCGCGTGCGCAGCCGTCTGGCCTGGTTCGGCTCACGTGGACACTCCACCCCGGCGGCCATTGAGCCGCTGCTGCGCGCGGTGCGCGCCAACCACCCCAAAGCGGACACGAGCCTCATCGTGCGCGCCTACGAGGTCGCTGAGAAGGCCCATGCCGGCCAACGGCGCAAGTCCGGGGAGCCCTACATCACTCACCCGGTGGCGGTGGCCACGATCCTGGCCGAGCTCGGCATGACGGCCCAGACCCTGGCCGCCGCCGTCCTGCACGACACCGTGGAGGACACCGACTACACCCTCGACCGCCTGCGCGCCGACTTCGGTGACGAGATCACGCTGCTCGTCGACGGCGTCACCAAGCTCGACAAGCTCCAGTACGGTGAGGCCGCCCAGGCCGAGACCGTGCGCAAGATGATCATCGCGATGTCCAAGGACATCCGCGTCCTGGTCATCAAGCTCGGCGACCGGCTCCACAACGCTCGCACCTGGAAGTACGTCTCCGCGGAGAACGCCGCCCGCAAGGCCAAGGAGACCCTGGAGATCTACGCACCGCTCGCCCACCGCCTGGGAATGAACACGATCAAGTGGGAGCTGGAGGACCGCTCCTTCAAGGCCCTCTACCCGGGCGTGTACGAGGAGATCGAGCACATGGTGGCCGAGCGGGCCCCGGCGCGCGAGGAGTACCTGCGCCAGGTGCGCCTCCAGATCGAGGAGGACCTGCGGATCAACAAGATCAAGGGCGCCGTCACCGGCCGGCCCAAGCACTACTACTCGATCTACCAGAAGATGATCGTGCGGGGTAAGGACTTCGACGACATCTACGACCTGGTGGCGGTGCGGGTCATCGTCGACACCGTCCAGGACTGCTACGCGGTACTCGGCTCCCTGCACTCGCGCTGGACTCCCATGAGTGGGCGCTTCAAGGACTACATCGCCGTTCCCAAGTTCAACCTCTACCAGTCGCTGCACACCACGGTCGTGGGGCCGGGCGGCAAGCCGGTGGAGATCCAGATCCGCACCCATGAGATGCACCGCATGGCGGAGTACGGCGTGGCGGCGCACTGGCGCTACAAGGAGGACCCCAACGCCTCAGGCCCCAGTTCCCTGGGAGGCAGGCCCGGGGACTCCGACCAGGGAGACATC
Source organism: Actinomyces sp. Marseille-P3109 (assembly GCF_900323545.1). NCBI lineage: Bacteria > Bacillati > Actinomycetota > Actinomycetes > Actinomycetales > Actinomycetaceae > Actinomyces > Actinomyces sp. Marseille-P3109. The sequence goes on along the minus strand of NZ_OOHN01000008.1, from coordinate 1,112,870 downwards.
AGCTGGCTGCGTCAGCTCATCGACTGGCAGAAGGAGACCCAGGACCCCTCGGAGTTCCTCGACGCCCTGCGTTACGAGATGGCCGGGGATCAGGTCTACGTCTTCACCCCCAAGGGCGACGTCCTGGCCCTTCCCGCGGGAGCGACCCCGGTGGACTTCGCCTACGCCGTTCACACCGAGGTCGGGCACCGCACGGTGGGCGCGCGCGTCAACAGCCGCCTGGTGCCCTTGGACACGCGCCTGGAGAACGGCGACACCGTGGAGGTCTTCACCTCCAAGGCCATCAACGCCGGGCCCTCGCGCGACTGGCTCACCTTCGTCGGCTCCACTCGTGCCCGCAACAAGATCCGCTCCTGGTTCTCCAAGGAGCGCCGCGAGGAGGCCATCGAGGAGGGCAAGGGCGCCATCGCCCGAACTCTGCGCAAGCAGAACCTGCCCATCCAGCGTCTCATGAGCCACGAGACCCTCATGAACGTGGCCAAGACCCTCGACAAGGTCGACATCGACGGTCTCTACGCAGCCGTGGGGGAGGGGCACGTCTCTGCCCAGCATGTCGTCGACACCCTGGTCGCCACCATGGGCGGGGAGGACGGCGCCGAGGAGACTCTCGCGGAGGGCGTCCTGCCCACCCGGGCAACGGTGCACCGACGCCCGCGCACCGCCGACGCCGGAGTCGTCGTCGCCGGCATGGAGGAGGGCGACGTCTACGTCAAACTGGCACGGTGCTGCACCCCCATGCCGGGCGACCCTATCGTCGGCTTCATCACCAGGGGCTCGGGCGTCTCGGTACACCGGGCGGACTGCCAGAACGTCCATCAGCTCCGACGCGAGCCCGAGCGGCTCATCACCGTCTCCTGGGCGGACCACGCCCAGTCCGCCTACCTGGTCCAGGTGGAGGTTGAGGCCCTCGACCGCGGAGGCCTGCTCGCTGACGTCACCCGGGCGCTCGCAGACAGCCATGTCAACCTCGTCAGTGCCAACATCGCCACCAGCCGCGACCGGGTCGTCACCGGCCGGTTCGTCGTCGAGCTGGCCGAGGTCGGCCACCTGGACCACACGCTGGCGGCCCTGCGACGCATCGACGGCGTCTTCGAGGCACGCAGGAGCCTGTCCACGGCCCGGCGCTCCGACTAATGCCCGGGCTCAGCCATCCGTGTCGTTCTCTGGCGGGGCGACCGCTCGCGGCGGCGCGCCGGACATGACCTCCTCGATGATGTGCTGTGCCCGCGGGCAACCCCGGCTGGCCGCCCCGCGGCAGTGGTTGAGCGTCAACAGCAGGCGGACTCGGCTGATCCCGTGGTCGCGAGCGATCATGATGGCTCGGACGGCGGCCACCGGCGGCCCCAGGCGGGCGATGTCAACAGCGGCCCGGGCAATGGTGGCGCAGGTGACGCCGTTGATCACAGTGGTGTCGGAACGGGGCAGCCTGCCACGCCTGGTCTCCAGGTAGGGGAGCCGGCTCCGACGGCCCCCGGGTAGGCAGACCTCCAGCGTCTCGGGCGGCGGCCCGCCGACATGCACCCACAGCGCCGTGCTCGCCAGGAGCACGCCCTGGTGGGGCAGCGCAGCGATGACGGCCCGAAGGCGACCCTCCGCCGAGCGCAGGAGGTCGACGGGTTGAAGGTTTCCCAGGACGCTGACCAGCAGCCGGGAGTCGAGCTCGGCGCACCGCAGTGCCTGCATGTCCTGGGGTGGAAGCGTGCCCAGGACAGGGGAGAGGGGGCGGGAGGACAGGTGGGCCACAGCGGCGTGACCCGGTACCGGGACGAAACGAGCCATATGCCATGGTGGGCCTCTCCTCGTCTACGGTGCCAGAGCGAACCGGCTACCTGTGGAAAACCTCGTTGTGAAACGAGGAGGACTTGACCCTCACGTAGGGGGAGGCGCCAAGGTACTCGATAGGTGCCACAGTGAAGACGCATTGAGGCAAGGGCTGTGAGGAAGGAGGCATGGTGACGGATTCCGGGCAGGAGCGTGACGGAGCCGGAGCGCTCGACGCAGCGGATGATGCTATGGAAGACGGTGCGGATATCGCGCTGACAGTCGGCGAGGTCTCAACGCTCCTGGGCATCAGCGTCAGGGCGCTGCACCACTGGGACGAGACCGGTCTGGTGCGTCCCTGCCGGCGCAGTGACGCCAACTACCGCCTCTACTCTGAAGCGGACGTCATGCGTATTCAGCAGGTTCTCGTCTATCGGCAGACCGGCATGAGCCTGGCCGATATCAAGATGGTCCTTGATGAGCCGGATACGGACGCCATGACGCACCTGCGCCGTCAGCGTGAGCTGCTGCAAGGACAGATCTCCCACATGCAGCAGATGCTTAGCTCCATCGACATGGTGATGGATATACAGCAGTCGGGAGCGAGGATCTCTGTGGCTGAGATGGCGGAGATCTGGGGGACCGACTGGGATCCTGTCTATATTGAGGAGGCCCGTGCTCAGTGGGGTGACACGGAGGAGTGGGCAGAGTCCTACCGGCGTAAGGCCCGGATGACTCGCGCCGACTGGGAACGGGCGCACGAGGAGACTGTCGCTCTGGAGACCGCGCTGGCTAAAGCGATGCGCAGCGGCGTCGAGCCGGGAAGCCCCGAGGCCAATGCCCTGGCGCGGTGGCACCGCAAGGACTTCAACCGGTGGTTCGAGGTCTCCACCTCTAAGCAGGTGCTCATCGCCCGCGGCTACGTGGCGGACGAGCGTTACGCCCGGTACTACGACAAACGCGCGCCAGGGCTGGCGGCCTGGCTCAAGGACGTCATCGACGCCGGCGCCAGGTCTGAAGGAGTGGACCCCGCGACCGCCACCTGGGAGTAGCAGAGCTCCCGACGATGGACGCCAGGACGAGACATGAGGCGGGGCCGACACCGGTGGGTGGTGTCGGCCCCGCCTCAGGTGCTTGCTCCTGAGCCTCAGAGCTGAGCGGAACGTGCTCGGGTCACGCCTTGGCCGAGCGCAGCACCTGCTCGAGCCAGGCACGGCGGGCCGTCAGCGCGGCCTCGGCCTCGGCGATCTTCTTGGCGTCACCGGCGGCCTGGGCGGCTGCCAGGTCCTTCTCCAGACCGGCGATCGCGTCCTGGAGCTGACCGGCCAGGCCCTCGGCGCGGGCCTTGGTCTCCGGGTCGGTGCGGCGCCACTCGGCGTTCTCGGCCTCCCGGATCGCGTCCTCGACGGCGCGCATGCGGCCCTCGATGCGACGCACGGCACCGCGGGGGACCCGCCCGGCCTCCTCCCAGGCGTCCTGAATGGGGCGCAGGGCCTTCTTGGCGGCCTTGATGTCCTTGATGGGCAGGAGCGCTTCGGCCTTGGCCACCAGCGCCTCCTTGACCTTGAGGTTCTCGGCGAACTCGGCGTCGACGGCCTCGTCCTTGGCGCGGCGGGCGTCGTAGAAGACCTGCTGGGCGGCCCGGAAGCGGGCCCACAGGGCGTCGTCCTCCTTGCGGGAGGCGCGGCCGGCCTTCTTCCACTCGGCCAGCAGGTCGCGGTACTTCGCGGAGGTACCGGCCCAGTCGGTGGAGTTCTGCATCTCCTCGGCACGCTTGATGAGCGCCTCCTTGGCGGCCCGCACCTGCGCCTGCTTGGCGTCCAGCTCACTGAAGAACTGGCGACGGTGACGGTCGAAGGTGGTGCGGGCGTGGGAGAAGCGCTTCCACAGCCCGTCCTCGGTGGGGCGGTCCAGGCGCGGGCCGCGCCGCTGCGCTGACTTCCAGGACTCGAGCAGCTCGCGCAGCTCGGCGCCGGAGTTCTTCCACTGCGTGCGGGCCGGGTCCTGCTCGGCGATGGCCTCGGCGCGCTCGACGATCACGGTGCGCTCCTTGAGCGCCTGCTCCTTGGCGGCGGCGCGCTCGGCGGCCACGGCCTCGCGGCGCTCGGCGGCCACGGTCTTGAGGGCGGCGAAGCGGGCTCGCAGCCCCTCCAGGTCACCCACGGCGGCCGGCTCGGTGAGAGACTCAGAGATGGAGGACAGGGTCGAGTCGATCTCGCGGACGCTGAGCTGGGGAAGGCGAGTGGCGAACAGGTCGATGGTCGCCTTGAGGTCCAGGTAGCGGCGCACGTAGAAGGCCATCGCCTCGGCGATGGGAGCATCGGGGAACTGACCGACCTCGCGTTCGGTTCCACCGTCCTGGACATAGACCCGTCCCTCGCCGTCCACGCGCCCCCACTTGGCGGCGTCCATCGCCTCCTGCGGGTCGACAGCGGGCTCGGCGGGCGCCGCAGGTGCCGCTGCAGGGGCGGGAACCTCGGCAGGAGTCGGCGTGGCGTCCTCCTGGGCGGCCTCGGCGGCCTGAACCGTCTCGGCCGGCTGCTCGGTCTGCGCGGGATCCTCGGAGGCGGGCGACGCCGACTCGTCAGAGGACTTCTCTGTGGACTGCTCGATGGACTGGCCTGCAGGCTCGCCGGGCTCGGGCTCCTTGGAGGACTCGACGTCGGCCTGCGTCTGCGAGGTGTTGGTCGCTGTTGACGCGACGGCCTCAACCGCGGGATCGGTGGGGGAGGCGTCGGCCGTTGGTGCCTGCTCCGTCGGAGTCTGCGCTGCCGACTCGTCAAGGCCGGTCGGCTGGTCGGCCTGCTCAGCGTTGGGCTGGTTGTCAGGCCGGTTGTCGGGCTGGATCCGCTCGGTCACGGGATGCTCCTTCATGGGTTGACGGGGAGGGAGCAGGATGACCGCTCCGTTCCGTTCGCGCCCGGCCGTCAGGCCGGGTGGTGGTGAGGTGCCGTCGGAGGACGGCAGTGCCGAGAGTCTACGTTCCTGCGGGCGGCAACCACCATCCCTGGCCCCATCGATTTCAGTTGAGTCGTTGATAATCCGCCTGATTGTGAGCTCACCTTGCGCCATACGCATCGACTCGGACCTCGTCAACGGCCCGTGCTGATAGACACTGATAAACTCCAGGCATGCTCGCGTGACTCGCCCTTGTGCCCCCCACCGCCTCATGTCAAGGACGAGTCATGCCTGCGATCTGCTTCTCCCACGTCAGCTTCTCCTACACCTCTGATCCCCTGCTGGAGAACATCAGTCTCACGGTCTCCGACCGCGAACGCGTCTGCGTCGTCGGTCCCAACGGATCGGGGAAGTCCACGCTTCTGCGCCTGGCCACCGGCGAGCTGACCCCTGACCATGGGGCTGTTAGCTTTCCCGAGCAGCATGGCCCGCCGGCGGCCGACTCGGAGGAGTCGACTGCGACGTCGATCAAGGGCTACCTCGACGCCATCTGCGCTGAGACCTTGGACGCGCTTGATCGTTTCGAGCGCATGGGCGAGGCCATAGCCCAGGACGGAGTCGACACCGGCTCCCTCGCTGAGGAATACGACTCGTTACTGGCCCGGCTTGAGTCTCTCGACGCCTGGAACCTACCGGTTCGGCGGACTGAGGCGCTTGCCGGGCTGGGACTGGGGCAGGTGGACACAGGCCGACTTGTCTCTTCCCTGTCGCCGGGGCAACGGGGAAGGCTGGAGCTTGCTGCCCTGCTCCTTTCATCCGGTCAGGCGCTGGTGCTCGACGAACCCACCAACCACCTGGATGCCGGTAGCAGCGACTACCTGAGCCAGATGATGGTGTCATGGCCCGGACCGGTCCTGTTCACCACCCACGATCGTGCCTTCATCGACGAGGTGGCCACCGCCGTCGTCGACCTCGACACAGCGCCGTGGCAGGCGCTCGCCACCGCCGCCGGGGACAAGAGCCCCATCGGCGCCTACAGGTGCTCGGGGCGATACAGCGACTACCTCGTGGAGAAGGCGCACGCCAGGTCGTCCCACCGCAGCCTTCACCAGCGTCAGCAGGAGCAGCGGCGCAAGCTCACACGTCACCGGCGGGATTCCGAGATCGTTGGGCACAGCGGGGCAGCGCCCAGGACCGAGGTCCGTATGGCCAGGAAGTTCTACGCCGACCGCGCCCAGCGAGTCTCCACCCGGCGCCAGACGCAGGACGACCGCCGACTGGAGGCGCTCGCCAGTACCGAGGTGCGCAGGCCCCGCTCCTACGAGCTGCAGCTGGGCCTGACTGAACCGGCACCGCGAAGAGGAATGGCGGTCTCGGCCCGGTCGGCCGCCGTACCCGGGCGCCTTGAACCGGTCACGGTCGACGTCATGACAGGCGAGCACCTGCTGGTCACCGGCGCCAATGGGAGCGGGAAGTCCACGCTTCTGACCTGGTTGGGTAGGCGGTCAGCACCCACGGAGGACTCCAACGGCAGCCTCACGGTATCCGGCTCGGTGTTCTGGATACCCCAGCACCTGCCGCGTCTCGGCGACCCTGGGGTGGATGAGGACGTGTGGGTCGAGGGGATCGGGGACCGTGGCCAGGGCGCCCTGCACCCGCGCCTGTGGAACCGTCCCCTCAGCGAGCTCTCCGACGGCAACCAGCGCCGCGCCCAGCTGGCCCTGGCCGCTGCCGCCGGGCCCGAGGTGCTCGTCGTCGATGAGCCCACGAACTACCTGGACCTGGACGCCCTCGAGATGCTCGAGACCGCCCTGAGGTCATGGACGGGCACGCTCATCGTCGCTAGCCACGACCGCTGGCTCATTGAGCACTGGTGGGGGCGGCGGCTTCACCTCCGCTGAGACGGTGCGGGTCCTCTGAGCTCGTGCGTCGTCGTGAAGCGTCTTGACACAGGTTCCAGGCGACCCAAGTAGGCTGGGTCCATGATCCTGGAGCGCACCATCGCACCCGTGTTCGCCGCCAACTGCTACGTCCTGGCCGCCGGCCCGGGAGAACCCGCCCTCGTTGTCGACCCCGGAGCCGGGGCGGCTCGCGGTGCCCTGGCCCTTCTTCGATCCAACCGCCTCACCCTGGGAGCGATCCTGCTCACCCACGGTCATGCCGACCACGTGTGGGATGCCCAGGCCCTCATCGAGGCCGCCCACGGTGCGGGCATGCTCGCCAGTGACGATGCCGTCGACGTGCCGGTCTACATCCCCGAGCCCGACCGGTACCGGCTCGAGGAGCCCGACATCACCACCGGCATCAGCGCCAACGGCATGAGCTTCACCGACATGGCCGGCACCCCATGGAGGCAGCCGGCGGACATCCGTATCTTCCCCGGGGACGGCTTCTCCCGTGCCATCGAGCTGGTCCCCGGCATCGCTCTGCGCGCGATCCCCGCACCAGGTCACTCGGAAGGCTCCACCCTGTTCTTCTTCGAGGCCCGGCTGGCGGACAATTCCCTGCTCTATGAGGCTGAGGTCATCGAGGACGACCCCTCCACCGCCGACGAGGAGCGCACTTACCTCATGGCCCTCGACGGCGACGTCATCTTCAAGGGATCCGTCGGACGCACCGACCTGCCCGGCGGCGACCAGGTGCAGATGTTCGGCACCCTGCGGTTCCTGGCCAGTGCCATCGACCCGGCCACGATCCTGCTGCCCGGGCACGGCGCCGTGACCACCATGGAGCACGAGCATCACGGCAACCCCTACCTCGCCGAGGCCAAGATCCGCGGAGGGGACCTCAAGGCCTGACGACGGTGCGCCGTCGAGCCGCCCGTCATGACACAATGCGGACCATGGCACAGGCACGACAAGCTCTCTCCTCACTGTCCGGCTTTCCCGAGTGGCTCCCCGCGGGCCGCATCGTCGAGCAGTACTTCGTCGACATCCTGCGCCGTACCTTCGAGCTCCACGGCTTCAGCGGCATCGAGACCCGGGCCGTTGAGCCGCTCAGCGAGCTCACGAGGAAGGGGGAGACGTCCAAGGAGGTCTACCTCCTCAATCGCCTGCAGGCGGACCCCGCCGAGGTCGACTCTGAGACGGACCCCCGCAAGCAGCTGGGGCTCCACTTCGACCTGACCGTCCCCTTCGCCCGCTACGTCGTCGACAACGCCGGGCTCCTCACCTTCCCGTTCAAGCGCTACCAGATACAGAAGGTCTGGCGCGGTGAGCGCCCCCAGGAGGGGCGCTTCCGCGAGTTCATCCAGGCCGATATCGACATCGTCGGCGACGGCTCCCTGCCCCTCTACCACGACGTTGAAGTGCCCCTCATCATGCACGAGGCGCTCAGCGCCCTACCGGTGCCCCCGGTTACGATCCACGTCTCCAACCGCAAGGTGGCCCAGGGCTTCTACCAGTCCATCGGCATCGACTCCGACCAGCTCATCGAGGTCCTTCGCGTCGTCGACAAGCTCGACAAGATCGGCCCCGAGAAGGTGGCCGCCGAGCTCACCCAGAGCGTTGGCGCAAGCGCGCAGCAGGCGGCGCAGGCCCTCAGGCTCGCCACCATCACCGGAACCGATGGCGAGGACGTCTCCGGTCAGGTTCTGCGGGCCCTGGCCGGGGCCGAGCCCACCGAGCTCCTGGAGGAGGGCCTGGCCGAGCTGACCGTTCTGCTCGAGGCCGCCGGCCGACGCCGCCCAGGCGCCGTCATCGCCGACCTCAAGATCGCCCGTGGACTGGACTACTACACCGGTACCGTCTACGAGTCCTTCATGACCGGTCACGAGGACCTCGGCTCGGTGTGCTCGGGCGGCCGCTACGACTCCCTGGCCACCAACGGCAAACGGACCTTCCCCGGCGTGGGCATCTCCATCGGCCTGTCGCGGCTCCTGGCCCGTGTCATCGGTGAGGAGCTCGTGGAGGTCAGCCGCCCCGTGCCCACGGCGGTGCTCGTGGCGGTCACCGACGAGGCGCACCGCTCCACCTCCGATGAGATCGCCGATGTGCTGCGCGCCCGCGGCATCAGCGCTGACGTGGCTCCCAGCGCCGCCAAGTTCGGCAAGCAGATCAAGGCGGCCGACAAGCGCTCCATCCCCTTCGTGTGGTTCCCGGGTGCCGACGGCGAGCCCGACTCGGTCAAGGACATCCGCTCCGGTGAGCAGGTCGAGGCCGACGCCACCACCTGGCAACCGCCTCGTGATGACGTCGCTCCGCGGGTCACTGGGTGCGGAGGTGCGGTCAGCACCGGGACCGACACAGATGCCGGTACGGAGGCCGACTCAACCTCATGACCGAGAACCGAGGCGATTCCAGCGGCACCCAGAAGGTCCAGGAGGCGACCAGGGCGCTGTCCGCGCTGCGGGACAGCCTGACGGCCTTGTCCATGCCATACGCCCTGCAGGGGACGGCGGCCGCTTCGGACAAGGCCACGCTGATCCGCGACCAGCTCGGCGACTACATCCTGCCGCGCCTGGCCAGCCTGGACGCGCCGCTGCTGGCCGTTGTCGGCGGTTCCACCGGAGCGGGCAAGTCGACCCTCGTCTCCTCACTGGTGCGCCGACAGGTGGCCAGGGCCTCCGCGATCCGTCCCACCACGCGCAGACCCCTGCTGCTCCACGCGCCGGCCGACGCCGCCTGGTTCGACACCGACCGGGTCCTGGGCTCCCTCTCGCGCCTGCGTGTGGATGCCGACGCTCCCGCGACCCCGTCCACCGAGCACACCCCGCGGGAGCTCGAGCTGCGCTCATGCGAGGGACTTCCCGAGGGACTGGCGATCGTGGACGCCCCCGATGTCGACTCCGTGGTGGAGGACAACCGGGACCTGGCCGCCACTCTCCTGGCCGGTGCAGATATGTGGATCTTCGTCACCACAGCGGCACGTTACGCCGACGCCGTTCCCTGGGAGCACCTCCGGGCAGCGGCGCAACGGCACATTACGACCGCCATCGTCCTGGACCGGGTACCGGCTGGCGCGGAGAGCGAGGTCGAGGCCGACCTGCGCCGCCGGCTCGTTGCCGCAGGCCTGGAGGAGGCTCCGGTCTTCACAATTCCTGAGACCGCTCTTGACGGCGACGGCTTCCTGCCCGAGTCCTGCGTGTCTCCCGTGCGCCAGTGGCTGGGAGCGCTGGCCTCCGACGCGGCTGCCCGCCAGGACATCGCGCACCGCAGCCTGACAGGGGCCATTGGTGCTGTGCTGGCGCAGAGCGAGCTGCTGGCCGCTGAGCTGGACTCTCAGGAGGCTGAGCACGCCGAGCTCAGGCGCGCCGCCACCTCCGAGCACGACGACGCCCTGGAGCGCGTCATCGAGGCCACCGAGGACGGATCCATGCTGCACGGCGAGGTGCTGGCCCGTTGGCAGGACTTCGTGGGGACCGGCGACCTGTTCCGGTCGCTGGAGGTCCAGGTGGGCCGGGTCCGGGACCGCGTCACCTCGCTTCTGCGGGGACGTCCGGCGCCGGCCAAGCGCGTCGAGCAGGCGATTGGCTCCTCCCTTGTCGAGCTCATCGTTGCCGAGTCCCAGCGGGCCTGCCTGGCCACGGAACGCTCCTGGCGGCGCGCCGGAACCTCCCAGCAGGCCCTCAACCGCGCCCTGGCGGAAGTGCCCAGCCAGACTGGGCTCGAGGTCATCGCCGCGGCTCTCGTCCACGACTGGCAGCGTGAGGTCCTTGCGCTCATCCGGGCCGAGGGCGCAGACAAACGGCTCACCGCCCGGCTGCTGTCCCTGGGGGTCAACGGCGCCGGCGTCGTCCTCATGATTCTCGTCTTCGCCCATACCGGAGGCCTGACCGGTGGAGAGGTGGGCATCGCCGGTGGCACCGCCATCCTGGCTCAGCGGGTTCTGGAGGCCGTCTTCGGCGACCAGGCGATGCGCGGCATGACCAGGCGGGCTCGCGAGGACCTCACCAAGCGCGCCACCACCCTGTTCGCCAATCAGGTGAAGTACTTCACCGATGCCCTTCCGGTTCCGGCGCCCAGCGCGGACACGCTGCGGGAACAGCTCCAGGCCTGTCAGGATGTCGTGACCTCCCTGCGCACCGCAACCGCCCGCACCCGCCAGCAGGCTGGGAGGAGAGTGCGGTGATGACCGACCACACCGACGTCGGCAGCCTGGCCCTGACCCTGGAACAGCTGGAGCAGGCCGTTGCGCTGGGCGAGCGGCTCGGTCTGCGTGACGAGCTGGACCAGGCCCGTGCGGTCCTGGCACAGGCCTCCGACCGCAGGCGCCTGGCTCCGGAGATCACGGTGGCCGCTCTCCTGGGGGCCACAGGCTCGGGCAAGTCCAGCCTCGTCAACGCCCTGACCGGCGTTGAGGTGTCCCGCACCGCCCGCACCCGCCCCACCACCACTCAGCCTCTCGCCGTCGTGCCGGATACCGCCGTCGAGGCCACTGCTCTGCTGGACTGGCTCGCGATCAGTCGGCGGGTGAGCCTCAGCGGGCCCTGGGAGCTGGGGGAGGCCACGGTACTGGTGGACCTGCCCGATATCGACTCCGATGAGCAGGCGCACCGAGCTATCGCCGAGCGCATGGCCGGTAAGGTCGACGTCCTGGTATGGGTCCTTGATCCGGAGAAGTACGCCGACGGCGTCGTCCATCGCGACTTCCTCATCCCCATGGCCGCCCACGCCGAAGTCATGATCGTCGCCCTGAACCAGGTGGACCGGCTCGACGCCGAGAGCCGGGACGCCGTGATCACCGATCTGAGACGGCTCCTGGATCGTGAGGAGCTGGCAGACGTATCGCTCGTTGCCGTCAGCGCCCGTACCGGTGAAGGTGTTGAGACCCTGGCCCGCACGGTGGCCTCGGCGGCCTCCGACCGTCTGGCCAGCGCCCGCAACCTGGCCGCTCATGTTCGCCGTGCCGCCAAGGAGCTGGCAGACCAGACCGGCCTGATCGCCCCGCCTCGTCCAGACGCCGTGGCGCAACGCGCTGTCAGTACGCAGACCAAGCAGTCCTTGGCCACTCTCAGGCAGGCGGCTGCGACCGTCGCCGGCGTCGACGTCGTCACCCGGGCCGTGGAGGGCTCAGACCGGCACCGTGCACATACACGGGTCGGCTGGTTCTGGCTGCGATGGATTGAGCGTCTGCGCCGCGATCCGCTCAAGGTGCTCCACCTGGGAGGCGGACGTCCGCCCTCGCTGGCTGTTGCCGATGCTGATGACTCCAGTGGAAGCCCCGGCCGGCGAGTGGTGGACCTCAGCTCCCTTCCTCCGGCGGGTCCCGCGGCAACAGGGAATCTGCGTAGCAGCGCTCACGTTTACGCCATGGCCGCCTGTGCCGAGCTACCGGCTGATCTGGCGGTGCAGGCCGTCTCACGCAGCGACGAGCGTGCCGAGAACCTCGCTGTTCCTCTGGACCGGGCGGTGGCTGCGGTGGACTACGGAGCATGGAGGCGCCCGGCCTGGTGGACGGTGGCCAACGTTCTGCAGTGGGTGACTGCACTGACCGCCTTGATCGGTGGCCTGTGGCTGGTGGCGATCCGCGTCCTGGAGGACTACCTCCTGCTGATCACTGTTGACGTTCCCCGCTGGGGACGAGTTCCCTGGCCCACCGTCCTGCTGCTCGGTGGCCTACTGATCGGGCTGGCACTGGCCGGATTGGGCACACTCCTGGCCCGTCTCCAGGCCAGACGCCACCGCAAGCAGATCACCCGCCGCCTGCGTCGAGCCACCGATGAGGTCATCGATATTGAACTCATCGAACCACTCAGCACTGAAACACGCGGGTGGGCGGAGCTCACGCAGATTCTGGGCAGAATCACCTCGACTGACACCATTAACTCTTACTGAATGATGTCATTGCGACATCATATTCTCCAGACAGCCTTGATGGATCGTCTCACCATACCTCGCCCTGGAACTGCCCCCTCTGAGCGTGGTGACCGCGCCGGGAGTGGGGCGCACGATCACTGTCGAGGCCGATGAGCTCCTGGAGCCTCTTCTGGATGTACTGCCGACGGCGCCATAGTGAGTGTCCGTCAGATCGCTCTCGTGGGGCGTGAGCGATTCGCTGGTATCTGGCCGTGGGGCCCGGAGGCATTTCGCGTGCGTGTGACGGTGCCGGACGGTACGCGTTTTGATGCCAGCGTTGATGCCGGGTCGATCAGCGCGGAGCACTCGTGGGATCAGGTGCAGGTGCACGCCGACGCCGGCTCCATCGTCATCGGCACGCTGCGCGACGGGAGCGTGAGGGCCCAGGCCGGCTCGGTGCGCATCCGGTCCACCACCGGTACGGTATCGGCTCACACGGAGGCCGGCTCCGTCAAGGTCCTTGCGGCGTATGAAGGACTCCTGGATCTGTGTGACAACCGACCTGCCTCACCAGAATCACCCCGAGCTGCTCGAACGACGCCTCGAGCTGCGGGCCCGCGCCCAGATGGGGACCGTCCGGGTTCGTCGAGCCTGAAAGGTGCGAATGCCGAGCCGGTCCCCGTCCGGCGACTGGGCAGATCACCGAGACCGACGGCGGAGCCGACCGGTGCGCCGCGCCCACAGCCCCAGGCCCGCCGCCAGGACGATGGCGTTGGGAATAATGCCCACCATCGGGGAGACCAGCAGTCCCCACGACGTGATCGGCAGTCCGCCATAGATGAGGGGCATATGGCTGAGGTTCGCGATCGAGTGCGCGATAAGGCCCGGCCAGAGACTGCCACTGATGATCCGAAGCTCGGTGAACAAGGGGGCCCAGCAGATTATGACGGGAACTGCGATGAGGACGAAGATGATCGGGGGGACGTCGTAGACCGAGCGGCTGAGCGACTCGTCCAGGAACCAGAAGTAGTAGGGGATGTGCCACAGGCCCCATATCATTCCGACGATGAGCCAGACCCAGGGGTCGGGCAGTTTTCGGCCGATGAGCGCGGGCGTCAGGTAGCCGCGCCAGGCGCCCTCCTCGGCGACGTTCTTGAGCACGGTCCCCACCGCGTTCGCGGCCACCACACCCCCGAACGCTCCCAGCCCGGCAGGGGTGAGCCACCCCGCCGCCCAACCGACGGCGATGGCAACGGCGAAGGACACTGGGAAGACGCCGAGCGCCACGCCATAGGCCCGCAGCCTGCCCGGAAGCCACGAGGCGACGTAGGAACGGCGCAGCGACGGGTCGCTCAGAGCCAGGACGGCACCGGCCAGGAGCGGCGCCATGATCCAGACGAGGCTACCCAGCGAGTTCATGGAGTGGGGGATACCGAGGGCCTTGTTGACGAGCAGTCCGATCCAGCCGGATCCCAGGGCAACGACACTGAAAACGACGAGATGGGTCAAGGGGCTTACGGCGGGTGCACCGCCGGAGGGAGATGCTTCATCCATACTCATACTATGCAGTACGAGTATTGGACTATGCAAGTATGTGACGTTGATGCGTCTCCTCAGTGAGCGTCCTCATCAGCGGTCTCGGTCCCCTCAGCGGTCTCGGTCCCCTCAGCGGTTCTCGACCGTGTAGTGCCGGCGTCCGCGGCGATGGTGCGCCGGGTCTGGGCGACCCACTCCAGCTGGGTCTTTGTGCCGTCGATCCCATAACGAAGCACTGCCGCCTTCATTGCGGTGTCGAGATCCACCACGTCGATGTCGATCGCCTCCAATTCCTCCAGCTCCCTGCGGAACCTCTTCTCGGCCTCGGACAGGAGCGCATCGACTCTCTCGTGACCCAGTCGAGCCGCGAAGAAGAGCCGCGCCAGCAGGGGGTCCTTCGTCGTAATGGGCTCGAGCGGGCTCATCAGCCAGGCATCGAGCTCGGCGCGACCCGACTCCGTCAGGCTGTGCACCCGCCGATCCGGTCGACCGCTCTGAGGGATGACTCGCGTCGAAATGGCGCCGTCAGCCTCAAGGCGGTCGAGGGTGCGATAGATCTGGGACTGGTCGGCGTACCAGAAGTAAACGACCGAGCTGGTGAAGGCTCGGTTGAGGTCATAGCCGCTCTGCGGTAGATGGGACAGCAGCCCGAGGATGGCGTGTCTGAGTCTCATGCGCTCACAGTATGCGAAGAAGATCTCGCAGCGCCGATCGCCTCACGTGACCGGCTGCGATGATGGGTGGGGCGGCAACGTGTGTTGCCGCCCCACCCATCGCGTCAGTGAGCCGCCGGGGACTCAGCGGTTGCCGCGCCCCCCACGGAAGCCGCCCCGGTTGCCGCCGAAGCGGTTCTGGTTGCGCTCGCCATGGCCACGGCCGCTTCCACGATCATTGCCGCGGTCGCCCCGGTCCTCGCGCCGGCCCCGGAAGCCGTCCCGGTCACCCCGGCGCTCGTCCCACCGGCGGTTGTCGCGGTGGTCCCCGCGGTCCGAGCGGTCGTAACCGCCCCTGCCGCCGCGCCCGTCACGGTCCTTCCAGCCACGGTCGCCGTCATCACGGCGCGGACGGAAGCCGCGGTCCGAACGGTCCCTGCGCTCCCCGCGCTCACCCCGGTCGTCCCAGTCGCGCCGCTTGGGACGGCGCTCCCCACCGTTGGGGCCGGACCAGCCGTGACCCGGCCCCTCGTCGGGGCGGATCCGCAGCTCACGGCCGGCGAAGGTGGCCCGGCCCATGACGCTCAGCTGCTCGGGGCTGAGGTCGGCGTAGATCGTGACCAGGGAGAAGGACTGAAGGATGTCGATCTTGCCGATGTCGGAGCCCTCGATTCCGCCCTCGTTAGCCAGGGCGCCGACGATCGCGCCGGGAAGGACCCGGTCTCGGTGGCCCACCTCGACGCGGTAGACGGTCCCGGGGCCCTCGTGCTCGCGGCGCCCGGAACGCGTGGCCGAGCGGCGTCCCTCGCCACGGTCTCCCCGTTCTCCGCGACGGTTCTTCTCGCGCCCGCCTTCGAAGGAGGCCGACAGGAAGGTCCCCTCGGAGTCGAGGTTCTCCTCCCGGCGGGCGCGCTGGGGGCGCTCACCGCCACGGTCCTCGCGCCTGCGCGGTCCCTCGTCCCCCACGGCGAGGGCCAGGAGCGTGGCCGCCAGCTCCTCGACGTCGATGTCCAGCTCCCGGGCGGAGTCACTGACCAGCGGCAGGTACATGTCCAGACGGCCGCGCTCATGGCGGGCGGCGGCCTTGGACAGGAGCTTTCGGGCCCGGTGCTCGGAGACGTCCGCGGGGGAGGGCAGGGTGATCTCCTCCAGACGGCTTCCGGTGAGGCGCTCGATCTGGCGGAGCTTGCCCTTCTCCTTGGGGGTCAGGAAGGTGACGGCCTCGCCGTGGCGACCGGCGCGGCCCGTGCGGCCGATACGGTGGACGTAGGCCTCGGCCTCGCGGGGGACGTCGAAGTTGACGACCAGGCCGATGCGGTCCACGTCAAGCCCGCGGGCGGCCACATCCGTGGCCACCAGCACGTCGAGGGTGCCGGCGCGCAGACGCTCCACCAGGCGCTCTCGCTCGCGCTGCGGCACGTCACCGGAGATGGCGGCGGCCTGGATGCCCCGGCCCGCCAGCTCGATGGCAACGTCCTCGGCCGTGGACTTGGTGCGCACGAAGACGATGGCGGCCTCGGCGTCGGTGACGGCAAGGACCCGGGAGACGGCGCCGATCTTGTGGCGGAAGGGAACCACCGCGTAGGTCTGGTGGACGGTGGCGACGGTGGAGGCCGGCCTCGAGACCTCGACCTGGACGGGCTCGTGAAGGTGCTGGCGCGCCACGGCCTGGATGGCCGGGGGCATCGTGGCCGAGAACAGGGCGGTGCGCCGCTCGGTCGGAAGGGACTCCGCAATCGTCTCAACGTCCTCGGCGAAGCCCATGCGCAGCATCTCGTCGGCCTCGTCCAGGACGAAGTAGCGCACGTCGTCGAGCTGGAGGGCGCCCTTGTCAATGAGGTCGATGACGCGTCCGGGGGTGCCGACGACGACCTGGGCGCCGCCCTTGAGCGCGCCGATCTGGGGACCGTAGGGGGCACCGCCGTAGACGGCCACCACGTCCAGTCCGCGGGAACGGGCGGCCATGTCGGTGATGGCCTCGGCGCTCTGAAGGGCGAGCTCGCGAGTGGGGGCCAGGACAAGGGCCTGGACCACGCCGTCACGGGAGTCGACGGCGTCCAGGAGCGGCAGACCGAAGGCCGCCGTCTTGCCGGTTCCGGTCTGGGCGACGCCGACGACGTCACGGCCGGCCAGCAGGACCGGGATCGCCTCCCTCTGGATGGCGGTGGGGGTCACGAAGCCCATGTCGGTGACGGCCTTGAGCAGGTCGCCGGGCAGTCCCAGGTCGGCGAAGGTGATCTCATCGTCCTCGTGGTCCTCCTTCGCCTCGCGCCTGCCCTTGCGGTCACGCGGAGCGTGGGCGCCCTCGCTCTTGCTCTGTGGGTCCGCGTCGGAGTCGATGAAGGGAGTGTGGCCGTCGACCTCCTCCTCATCGATGTCGACGCCGTCGTCCTCATCGGAGTCCTCATCCTCCGGGTCGGCCTCGGGGCGGTCTCGCTCGACGTCGTCGGCCTCGTCCTCGTGGTCGACGTCCTCCGGGTCCTCGGGGGAGTCTGAGGAGGCAGGAGTGACGAAGTCCTCGGGGGAGGAAGTGGTGTCGTCGGAGTGGTGCGGTGCGGCAACGGTGTCGTCGTCGCTGTCTGTGTCAGCCGGGTCAGCCGACCGGCCGCCGGAGAGTTCGGCGGAGAAGAGCGCGTCGAGACTCAGGGGGCCGTTGCTTTCGGTGCCCTGAGCGTCGTCGGAGGCGCCAGGCACAGTGCTGCTGGAGGTAGTCATGAAGTTTTCCCATCTCTGTCCCCGTGAAGTGCTTGGGGACTGCGGCGGAGTGTGGGGGAGGACCTTTTGTCCTCCGCTCTTTGCCGTACCTGGCCCACCACACTCGCCCCGCATCCGGACTGACCGGATGGCTCATGGGCTAACACGCACAGACTCACGGGACGCTCCTGCCGCACGCCAGGTGCGGCAGGACCCGAACGGGGTCATCAGGGCACGGATCGCTCCTGCAACCCAGGCTACGGGAAAATGGCAGTATTCTGTGCTTCCACGAGCCGGATCACAGGTGAGGTCCGTCTCTCCACAACGCTGGGAGAGACGAAAGGCGAACATGAACGGGCATGATGCCCAATACTCGTCGTACGCGAGGGGCTCCTGACGCACCAGCCGCTCCACCGAACCAGCCCACAACTCGATAGGACTTCCATGACCGACCACGACAAGAACTACGATGACACCCTCATCCTCATCAAGGATGTCGAGACTGACAGCGGCTCCTGGACCTATCTGAGCATCGACGCGGGCACCCCGCCGACAACCGAGACGATCGCCTCCATGGGTCACGAGCCGAACGGCTACTTCTGGGACGGTGTCGTGCGTCGGCTGGTGGAGCTGAACCGGACTCCGCAGCTGGAGGATGCGGATCCGGAAGGAGGCGCTTTCTTTGCCCGGGGAAGCCGGGAGGATCTCGAGGCACTGGCTGTCGCTCTGACGCCCTACCTCACTGATGACGACGCCATCACCTCGCTTGTGCGCGAGGCCGATGCCGCGGGCTTCGACTTCGACGACTGACTTCTCCTTCCCCCACTTCCCGGGACCATGGCGGTGAAGCGCCGGGACTCCCACGGCTGTCGACTTCTCCCCGGCGGCTCTATCTCTCGCGGGTGGTGCTGCGATGGGAATGGAGCGAGTCCGATAGGGTCGCCGGTGTGAGCGGTACCCGTCCTGACGATGACCATCAGGCACAGGACACCCGCTGGAGAGAGCTGCGACCGACTCCAGTGGCTCCCGGCGGCGGCTTGCTCCGCACGGCTCCGGACTGGTGGCCGTCTCATCCTGATGACAACGCCCTGGCCGCTGCTGCAGCCGGCGGTACGCCGGTACTGGGGGAGACCCGTGTCGTTGACGGTGTCGAGATGCGTGAGGCGACCTTTCTGTGGCGCGACGACCGGCGGCACGGTGCCAGTCCCAGCGTTCTCATCCATCTCAACACGCTGACGGACAATCATCGCACCCACATCTCCCCGGCGCTCGCCACCCGGGTCCCAGGAACCAGCTGGTGGGCGCACCACGTTCTGCTGCCGGAGGACGCCCTCGTGGGGTACCGGCTCGTCGTGACTCGGGAGCCGTTACCCGACGATGCCGGAGCTCGGCGGGGGACCTGGAAGCGGGTCCACGCCGAAGGGCGTCCGGATGCCTTCAATCCTGATCGCCTGCACGACGGCTTCGGCTTCGTCTCCTCCCTGTGGGAGGGACCGACGGCATCCACCCACCCGGAGTGGGCGGCCACGGAGCAGCCCTGGAGCACTTCTGAGGTCAGCGGTGGAGGGTATGGACGCAGCACTGATCTCAGCGGCACGGTCCTCAATGGCTTCGACGTCCCTGGCGACTCGGCGCGACGTGTCACCCTGTGGCAGCAGGACCTCATCGACGCCCGTCAGGGAGCCGGCTGCGGGGATGGCTCGGGGAGCACGGGGAAGGAGTACGGGCTGCTGGTTCTTCTCGACGGAGAGATCTGGCGCCGCAACGACGTCGTCGGCCGTCTTGGTGCCAGGGCGGCGTCCTGGGACCTGTTGCTCATCGACTCCGGCGACCTGTCCATGCGTGCACGGGATCTGGCGGATCCTCGACGCAGCAGGGAACTGCTGATGAGGTGCCTGAAGGCCGCGGAGGAGGGCCGGCGACGCTGGAGCCCGCAGCAGGTGGTGGTGGCCGGTCAGTCGCTGGGTGGCTTGGCCGCGGCGGATCTCGTCCTGCACAGGCCTGATGTCGCGGGACGAGCCATCGCTCAGTCGGCGTCCTTCTGGTTGGGATCGGGCCGCCGGGGCGAGGGTGAGGGAGAGCTCCTGGCCTGGTTGCGCCGTCGGGGGGATTCGGGACATATGGGCGCGAATGAACCCTTGTCGGCGCGGCTGGTGGTTCAATGCGGCGTGCATGAGGGGGTCCTGCGTCAGGGAGCGCGGACGGCGGCGGAGCTTCTCATGGCCGAAGGGGCTCTGCTCGGCTACCGGGAGGAGCGCGGAGGCCACGACTACGCATGGTGGCGCCATGGACTGTCCTGGGGACTCGACGCCCATGAGCAGGATCTCGACTCGGGGCGTGAGCCGACAGTGACAAGGTGACCGTTGTCGCACTGAAGCACAATAAAAAATGTTAGCGTTGCTAATATCGCTTAGGTCTACCTCTCCTGGAGGCCAGGTGATCCGGCGCAGCTCAGTGCGCCTCCCCCGAATGTTCCGGACACGGTGCCGGACGAGCTCACGGAGGTACTCCATGGACCGTCACCAGCAATCCCCTCCATCCCCATCCGACCCCACACCCCTGTCCGTCTCCCGGCCGTGCCGCAGGTCGGCTCTGACACGAGTCGGGGCGTTCACATCCGCTGTGGCGCTGAGTCTGGTTGGAGTCGTCGGGACGGCTGCCTATGCGGCTGACGAGACGCCACGTCCCGCGGCGGGCTCCGCAGCTACCGCGGCCGCCGAGGCGTCGTCGACATCGGCCGGCACTGAGGCCCAGTCCGATCCTTCAGGAGTCGACAGGAATGCCGCTGTGACCCCCGTGCCGGGAACCACCGGTGAGCCTGGAAGCGTTGTCGGAGTCGAGTCGTCCATTGCGCCCGGCCTCTACCAGACCGCCTACTCACCCAGCCGCAGCTCCCTGTACGTCACCTCCGCCGTGGGGCGCCCGCCCGTCACGCAGTCCTCGTTGATCAAGCTCGACGCAGACACGCTGGCTTACCAGAATCACGTCGTCCCTGAGGTGGACCCGACTGCGACCGGCAGAGACGGCAAGCCGCTCGAGGGGGCTCGCTATGCCGTCTACGGGGTGGCCGTCGATGACGAGCACGGCACCGTGTGGGTGACCAACACCCGTCAGAACACCGTCGCCGTCTATGACGCCGACACGCTCGCCCTCGTCAAGCAGTTCGACAAGGACATCGTCTCCCACAGCCGCGACGTCGTCATCGACGCGGCGCGCGAGCGCGCCTACGTCAGCAGTGCGCGTTCCAACAAGATCGCCGTGTTCGACACGTCCACCAACACCCAGCTGGCCGACATCACCGTGGGTAAGGACTCAGACGACTTCAGCGCCATGTCCCTGTCCCTCGACGAGGCCTCGGGAACCCTGGTCACTGTTTCGGCCTCCAGCACCAAGGCCGCCATCATCGACGTCGCCTCCGGCAGTATCACCGAGGTGCCCCTGCCCGCCAATGTCGCGCGCGCCTCCGGAGTCGCCTACAACCCGGCAACCGGGCGGATCTATGTCGCCAGCCAGGGATCCGGCGACCTCGTCGTTGTCGAGAAGGACGGTACGGTGGTCAATCAGGTCGTCACCGCCACAGACGTGAAGGACGCCGACGGCAAGGATGTCTCCTCAGGGGCGCTCAACGTTGCGCTCGATCCGATCAACTCCCTGGTCTATGTCACCAACCGCAATGCCGGGACCATCACCGTGCATGATCGTGACGGAACGATCAGGCAGACGATTGACGCCGGTCGCAACCCCAACCACGTGCTGCATGACGGGCGGGGGAACGTCTACGCCGTGAACAAGGGCGGCAGTCGCGATGGCAGCACCAAGAACGACTATGTTCAGCGCTTCTCCGTCGTCGCGGCCTCTCTTCCCTCCGCGACGCCCACTGCGGCACCCGACGCCGCGCCGACCAGACCCAGTACCCCCTCACCGGCAACGGTGAGCACTCCCAGTGCGATCGCGTCTGCCGCCGTTCAGACCTCCGGTCGCGCTGAGGGCCGGAACGACGGCGCCAGCGTGGTGGCGGTCTCCGTCTCTGACGGAGGCGGGAGCGGTTCGGGTCTGGCCAGGACGGGGGTCTCGCTGGGAGCCGCGGTCGCCGCGGCAGCCCTCGTGATCGGCGGGGTCTTGTTGGTGCGCGCTCGGCGTCACGCCTGACCAGCCGCCACCCGCACCGGACCATCCGGTCTGATCGGGAGAGCGGGACGATTGCTGTTGGGGTTGTTCAATGCGCGGTTCGCGTTGAACAACCCCCAGTTCGTTCTCGCGCTAGAAACCGTGACTGAAATGAAATCTGAGCAACGGCATGATCACACGCCCTGATTTATCGTTACCAACACAGGAGTTTCCTCAGTGATTTCAGAGTTGAATGGTCTCGCTCCGACCGATTGTCGGGTTACTGCTGTGTATACTTAACCTGGAATCGACGTCGTAAGCGATGTTTTCTCAAGATGTGGATTCTTAGAAGGGAGTAGTCCATCTATCATCGCTTACGAAAGGCAGTCGTATCTGTTGCTTGGTGCGTTCCTTTCCTCGTCGTCCGCTCCAACCGGCTGCGGACTGTGCGAGTAAGTCCACCTGCCCCCGTCCACGAACGAGATCCCTCGATGCACTACCCTCAGCGGCTACTGGCCGCCCGCCCTGTCACCAGGACTGGTGCGCGTTCGATTCTTGCCGTCCTGACGGCCTTCGGTATTCTGACCACCACCGCCGGTGTCGCGGCCGCACCCCTCCTGACCGGAAGTGAGATCGTCAATGACGCCGGCGCGAAGACCGAATGCCGCCCTGCAGCCTCCCTGAACTATCCCGAGGGGCAGTCGAAGCCGGAGTACGTGGTCCCGGTCTACAGCACAGGGGCGATGGGCGGTGTTGATGCCTTTCTGACCGGCTGGTGTCATGACGGTGGCAGGCTTCTGTCAGACCCGAGCGTCACTGTCAACGTCATCGACGGTGGCACGGTGTCGTCCTACCCTATTTCCTGGCTCAAGGTTGAGCTTGATCCAAAACTCGGGAGCGGTGACCAAAGCGCTTTCATTCCCACCGACTACCTCGTCAAAGGAATGCGGGAGGCAACGGGTGACCAGAGCTGGGATGTCGGGACGAAGCTCTTCAGTCTGACCTACACCAGTGGCACCGTGAGTGCCACAACGGGCATGTTCTCCTTCGTCAAGCAGGACCCGAACATCGTCGATCCTCCGGTGCCTGAGCCCACACCCGAGCCCACTGCGGAGCCGACGTCCGAACCGACTGTGGAACCGACGTCCGCCCCCGCACCGGAGCCCGAGCCCACCACAGAGCCGAGTTCAGAACCGGCTCCCACCACCACTCCCACAGCGGATTCTGCTACTGATCCTGCAACAGAGCCCACAGTCGAGCCCACGAGGACCCCCGAACCGACCTCTGCGCCCACGCAGTCCGCCGCGCCGGAGCCGCTGCCTACGGCAGAGCCGAGCCCATCACCCAGCCCGACGCCGTCGCAGACTTCAACGGCTCAGGCCTGCCAGGCCAAGCCGGTCGTCACCGTCCTCAATCCAGACGGCTCAGACCCCAAGGACGGCTACCCCGACTACAAGCCCGAACGCAGCATCAGGATCGCCGGCAGCGGCTGGTGTGAGAACGGAGCGATGCTCGACGGCGACAAGCAGATCGAGATCAAGCTGGTCGCCTACGGCGGCTACGGGGTTCCGGGAACCGTCTCGTTGCCCGTCACCTTCACACAGGGATCCTTCGACGCCCAGCTCAACCTGTCCTCCCTTTACGCCGGGACGCATCTGACGACCAACCGCTACTTCCTCCAGGTCTCCCCGATCGGTAGCGGGCTGACCGAGTCGACCAACGTCTTCAGCTACGAGGTCCCGGTGGCTCCCGAACCCACACCGACACCCGCAGTGACGCCTTCCCCGTCTCCGACTCAGACGGTCGCCCCGCAGCCAGAACCTTCTCCGGTTCCTTCTGCGGAGCCTGACGATCCTTCCAATGAACCATCCACAGCGCCATCAACGGCACCTTCGCCCCCGTCCCCACAGACTGCCACGCCGGTACCGCACTCGGATCCTGGGTCAACCACCTCTGACCAGACAGACCCCACTGATCAGGGGGGCGGCTCTGGAGACCTCCCCGGTTCCGCTGACTCCTCTGGTTCGTTGGAATCACAGTCCGGTGCCGGTTCTCATGCAGGCGGTGGCTCTCACAGCGCGCCTCAGCGCGCTCCTGGTGCCTTCGACCTGAGTGCGGACTCCTCGTCTGGCAGTGCCTCTGCCGAGCGGAGCGCCGATCGAAGCCGAAACCAGCGCAGCGCCCAAGAAGGTGGCCTAGGCGATGGTCGAGGTAGTGACGCCGGTTCCTCTGACGCAGAGGACTCAGAGTCCTTGTCACAGGCCTCCGCCGGCACCGCAGAGGACCGTACCGTCCGTCCCAACAGGAACCCGGTGCCCCCGGTGACCAGCGCGGCGCAGCTGAGTGCGGACAACGCCGGATCCCTGTCCGGCTCGCGCCAGGGCAACATCGTCAATCTTGTTCTTCCCAAGGCCAAGGCCTCAGCGGGGGAGTGGGTCTCGGTGTTCGTCTTCCCTGGAGCAACCACCAAGGGCTGGGTGCAGGTCGATGACGCCAACAGCGTCTCCATCGACATCTCGACATTCGGGTCAGGATCCTACGAGCTGGCGGTGGCCGATCGTGACAATAGTCTCCTGGGATGGGCGAAGCTGGAGATCACCTCGGCCTCCTTCGATCCCCAGAGTCCGAGCCAGGCCCAGCTCCTGACGTTCCCGGACAAGGGTGCCTCAACCTCCAAGGGGCTCAGTGCCAACGACATGCTCCTAGGGGGAGCCGGAGGACTGCTCGTCATCGGAGCGGGCAGCCTGCTGGTCGCCGCACGTTCAGGACTTCCGCTCCGTGCGCCGAGGATCCCCCGACGGCTGCAGACGCCGCGTGGACGCTGAGCGGCCCCGGGAAACCGCTCAGGACATCATCAAGGAAACAGTCCACGGAGTCAGAACATGCAGCGACAGAAAGGAGGTGAGGGACAGATGATTCAGTTGAGCCAGTTGATGCCGGTAGGTCGGCGTCGTATCGCCAACCGGTACCTGGTGCGGATAGCACGTACGCTTCTCATCGTCTGCTCCGTCCTACTCGCCTCCTTGGCGGCACTGGTCTCCACCAGTCCCATTGCCAGAGCGGACACCAAGACGGACCCCTCCACCACGGGCACCGCCTCGACCGTCAGCCCGTCGACGGTCGCCGTCGGAGGAACGATCATGTACACGGTCTCTGGATTCCCGGGAGGTGTGATGGTCCAGGTCCTCATTGACGACGGAACGCTGGTCAGTTCTCACCCCTCGGAGTCCGAGGTGGTCACCACTTTCACGATCGCCCAGGACGGAACCGCCTCCGGCTCCTTCGAGCTGCCCGACTACGTCGATCAGGGCAACCACTGGTTACGCTTCCGCGTCTTCGGGGCCCAGGGGATGAGTGCCCAGGAGGGTAATGCGGCGGACTACACCAACAAGAGCCCCTACTTCACCGTCTCAGGCGTCACGGTCATCGGAGGGGCCGCCCCTCCCACCGTGCCGGCAGCGCCGACGCCGCCGCCCCACCAGGTCGCTGCGCCGGGAGGCTCGGGGCGATCGGGAGCCTCGGGCATCCAGGCGGCCGGCCCGACCACCGAGCCCGTCGGATTCCCGATCATCGGAGCCTCTATCCTCGCACTCAGTATGATCCTGGTCGTGTTGTCGGTGCTCGTCGCGGTCAACCGCCGCAGAATGGCGGCCTATCAGCGCCGTCGGGTCACGGCCTGACACGGTGTGAGGTTGCCGCGTCAGCGCCTGAGCGCCGGGCTCCTTGTAAACTGCCGCCGGCGCCCACCCGTCTCGTGGTGCGCCCCGACGGGTACCGGTTCAGTGCCCCACACGGAAGGAACACAGCACCGTGCTGCGAACCCGCACCGCAGGCTCCCTGCGCGCCTCAGACATCGGCCAGGTCGTCACCCTCACCGGATGGGTGGATCGGCGCCGTGATCATGGCGGCGTGGCCTTCATCGACCTGCGGGACGCCTCGGGCATCGCCCAGGTCGTCATCCGCGAGGAGGTCGCCCACGACCTGCGCGCCGAGTACGTCCTGGCAGTCACCGGGGAGGTGAGTGCCCGGCCCGAGGGCAACGCCAACCCGAACCTGCCCACCGGAGAGATCGAGGTGGTCGTCTCCGACGTCCGGATCCTCAACGCCTCAGCCCCGCTGCCCTTCCAGGTCTCCGACCACGCCGAGGACGCCGGGCAGGTCGGCGAGGAGGCGCGCCTGCGCTACCGCTACCTCGACCTGCGGCGCAGCCCCATGCAGCACGCCATCCGCCTGCGCGCCAAGGTCAGTCAGGCCGCTCGCAGGGTCCTGGACTCCCACGACTTCGTGGAGATCGAGACGCCGACCCTGACCCGCTCCACCCCGGAGGGCGCCCGCGACTTCCTCGTGCCCGCCCGCCTGGCACCGGGCTCCTGGTACGCCCTGCCGCAGAGCCCGCAGCTGTTCAAGCAGCTCCTCATGGTCGCCGGCATGGAGCGCTACTACCAGATCGCCCGCTGCTACCGCGACGAGGACTTCCGCGCCGACCGCCAGCCCGAGTTCACCCAGCTCGACGTGGAGATGAGCTTCGTCGAGCAGGACGACGTCATCGCCGTCGCCGAGGATGTGCTGCGCGAGGTGTGGGCCCTCATCGGCTACGACCTGCCCACCCCCATTCCTCGCATGACCTACCACGACGCCATGGAGAGGTACGGCTCGGACAAGCCCGATCTGCGCTTCGGATGCGAGTTGGTGGACCTGACCAGCTACTTCAAGGACACCACCTTCCGGGTCTTCCAGAACCCCTACGTGGGCGCCGTCGTCATGCCCGGCGGGGCCTCCCAGTCGCGGCGCACCTTTGACGCCTGGCAGGAGTGGGCCAAGCAGCGTGGTGCCAAGGGTCTGGCCTACGTGACCGTCGCCGAGGACGGGACCCTCGGCGGTCCCGTCGCCAAGAACATCACCGACGCCGAACGGTCCGGCCTGGCCCAGGCGGCCGGTGCCGAGCCCGGTGACTGCATCTTCTTCGCGGCCGGCCCCGTGGACTCCTCGCGTGCCCTGCTGGGTGCCGCTCGCCTGGAGATCGGCAAGCGCTGCGGTCTCATCAACGACGACGAGTGGTCCTTCGTGTGGGTCGTGGACGCCCCGCTGTTCAAGCCCTCCGCCGAGGCTCGGGCCGACGGTGACGTGGCCCTGGGCAAGTCGGCCTGGACTGCGGTCCACCACGCCTTCACCTCGCCCAAGCCGGAGTGCCTGGAGTCCTTCGACAGCGACCCGGGCAACGCCCTGGCCTACGCCTACGACATCGTGTGCAACGGCAACGAGATCGGCGGCGGCTCCATCCGTATCCACCGCAGCGACGTCCAGGAGCGTGTCTTCAACGTCATGGGGATCGGCGAGCAGGAGGCTCAGGAGAAGTTCGGCTTCCTGCTGGACGCCTTCAAGTTCGGTGCTCCGCCGCACGGCGGTATCGCCTTCGGATGGGACCGCATCGTCTCCCTGCTGACCAAGGCCGACTCCATCCGCGACGTCATCGCCTTCCCCAAGTCCGGCGGCGGCTTCGACCCGCTGACCGAGGCGCCCGCTCCAATTACGCCCGAGCAGCGCAAGGAGGCCGGGGTCGACGCCGAGCCTGACAAGGCTGAGAAGCCTGCGGGTGCCAACAAGGCCTGAGAGCCGGCCGAGCTCTCGGCGCACCGATAGTCAACGGGTGCGTGCCAGAGCGATCGCTCTGGCACGCACCCGTGACGGCTCGGAGGTTCTGTAGATCTACAGCCGGCCCAGGACGCAGGCGAAGCCGCGATCGCCTGCGGCCCACTCCTGATCACTGGGACCAAGTGTATTGATCGAGTAGCTGGTGGACAGGTCGAGTCCGTAGAGCTCCGCGTAGGTGCTGGTGCAGGCGGCCCTGACCTGGGGGTCATCCGTCATGGCCTCGGTGGCGCTGGAAGCGGTCGTGGCAGGGTCGAAGGTGCCGCCGGCGAAGACGATCCAGTCGGCCTGGGAACAGTCGACCTGGCTGACGCTCGTGCCGCCTACGACCGAGGTGGTTCGACTCAGGCAGGTCCCCAGGGGCCACGGCATGTCGTCGGAGTAGGGGATGCCCTGAGCGTTGACCTGTGCCGGAGCTGGAGCGGTCGCCGGAGACGGTGAGGCCTTCTCGGAGCCGAGGACAGTTGCCTGAGCCGTGGCCGTGGCGTCACCGGCATCCTGACTCGCCAGGGTGCCGGTGCTCGAGACGGGTGTCGCCGGGGCCTGCTGGGCGGTCCGGTTCGCCGAGGATGCCGATGGAATGAGGCTCGCGGTCGCGAGTACGACGGCGGAGATGGCGACGCCTGCTGTGACGCCGAGTGTCAGGAGCACGAATGCCCTGCCTGAGCGTCTTGCACCGGATGCAGCGGCAGGGACTGGGGCAGCGGCGGGATCGGATGTCCGCATCGCTGCGTGAGGGGTATTGATCACCGAGCCTGAGATGCCGCCGACCCGGGCCAGTGCCTCGGCGAGCTCATTGCCGTCACGGTAGCGCCGCGCGGGGTCGGGGTGCAGTGCCCGATCGAGGATCGAGCGCAATGCCTTGGGTATACGCGGGTCCGAGGTGTCCGCGGGCAGGGACAGGCGGTTGATGATCTCCGGTAGGCTCCGGGCCGTACCGTCGGCGGTGCGACGAGGACCGCGGCCGATCAGGAGCGTGAACAGGACGGCCCCCATCGACCATACGTCGCCGCTGGGTGAGGGCTCCACCAGGGTGAAGGCCTCCGGTGGAGCGAAGTCCGGCGTCATCGTCTCCAGGGTGACGGAGGACTGGATGCCCTCGCGCTGGATGGCGGCAAGGCCGAAGTCGCTCAGGCGTGGGCTTCCGTAGGCGTCAATGAGGATGTTTCCGGGCTTGATGTCACGGTGGAGGACCCCGGCTTCGTGAGCGGCCCCCAGGGCGGATGAGACGGCCGTGACGATGCTGACGGCCTGGGCTGCGCTGAGCTCGCCGCGCTCCAGGACCTGGGCCAAGGAGCCTCCGTCGCAGCGTTCCATGACCAGGTAGGGACGTCCGTCGGGCAGTACTCCGGAGTCGATCAGCGAGACCGCGTGCGGGTGTCCGCTGATCCGGCTGGCCGCCGCCATCTCCCGCATGAAGCGTCGACGGTTGCGTTCGTCGTGCAACGGCCTGGAGTCGATCTTGACAGCCACCGGACGCCGCAGTGAGACCTGCTCCCCGGCGTAGACGGTGGCGAAGCCTCCCTGCCCCAGTGGCTCCCCCAGACGCACACCGGGCACAGGCGGTGCGACGTGCGCAAAGGCGTCGGGAACGGGGAAGGGACTGCTCATGGGCTCATGATCGTTGCGAGCGCGTATCGGCGCAAACCTGTTCGGACCCGATCATCAGTCTCCACTCGCTCATCTCCGATCTGTCTGCGCTCGTCCTGATCACGGCGCCACGAACCCCAGTGGGGGCCTCCTACCGAAGATCTTCCTCCGGCAGGAGGCCCCCACAGCAGTACGCTGCAAGCGGTGCGCGTACAGGGTTACGACTGAATCGACTAGGCGGCGTGCGTGCAGGTGGGGCAGGAGCAGTCCTCACAGGCGCACGAGGAACAGGAGTCCGAGCAGTGCTCACACGAGCAGGTGTTGTGGTTGCAGGTCGGACAGGTGCAGTCCTCGCACTCGCAGACGGCGCAGGAGTCCGAGCAGTGCTCACACGAGCAGGTGTCACACTCGTCGTAGTGGCCGTTGTCCTCGTGGTGGGCGTGGCCGTTGTGGATGTAGTCCACGTGGTCACCGTGGATGACGGCGAGGTGGCCGCAGTTCGGGCCGTGAGTGTGGTGGTGGGCCTCCGCGGGGCGGTGCTCAGTGGTGGCAGTCATGGTCATGCTCCTTCGTGTGCTCGAGGGTGTCGATGAAGATCGATGCGACATGGTCGTCGATGAGGGAGTAGCTCTGGCGTCTGCCGTCACGGACCGACTCGACCAGGTGGGCCTTGCGCAGGACCCGCAGGTGGTGAGAAACCAGAGGCTGAGATACACCGAGAAACGTCACCAACTCGGTGACGTCAGCCGGTGAGCTGATGAGGCGGTAGACAATGCTTGCCCTCATGGGGTGAGCGAGCGCCTTGAACATCTGCACCACGGCGGAGTCGTCCCCGAGAGGGGCCTCCGGTGGAGTTGCGACCTTTCGCATGCAAGAGATTTTATATCAAAGTAACTTGATGTCAAGGCTTCAGTCGGCCCGTTGTGCAGCCAGGTATGGGGTGAGTCCGCTGGCCAGGAGCGGTTTCATCCCCATTCATCATCGAGTTCGGCAACCGGCTAGGACGCTGCACCGCAGCCGCTGAGAGAAGGCGCTGCGGTTGACCCGAGATTGACCCAAAGTGACTTCACTCACTCTTTGACGGGAATGTCGGTGAGGCTGAGGGGGTGTTGGGGCGGGTAAGGCGCTTGGAGGTTTCAAGGTCGAGAGTGACGGTGTCCTGTCCGGTATCGGGCCACACCAGCGTCAGGGTGGTGGCGTCGCCGTCGCCCGGCAGAACCCGATCCCGCGCCGCAGGATGCCGCTGAGCCGTTGTTCTTCTTCCTCCTGCTCTCCCGGCCCAGGCAGGCGGCCAGGACCGCTACCACCAGAACCGATCAGCCACCCACCAGCAACGCACGAGCAACGCACGCCCCAGCACCATCACTCCCTCTCCACACAACGCACCATCACCTCTGAGCCCATCCCAGCCACAGAGACGTACTCGAACAGGACAACCACCACACTAGGACTCGGCTCTCTGCAGGCGCGCCCTTGAGCACCATGTTTTTCCTCCGTGTTCTCGGCCCTATTCGCAGGCTTCGACGATCCCCGGGTGCTGCCGCCGCTCCTGTAGCATTCGGCCCATGTCATCGGTGACTACAGAGAGTGACAGGTTCTTGTCCAACGGCGAGCGCATCATCATCGGGCATCGAGGCCTGAGCTCGCTCGCCCCGGAGAACACCATGGCCGCCTTCCGCAGCGCGGTGGACCACCAGGTGGGCTGGGTGGAGGCTGATGTCGACATCATCGCTGACGGAACGATCATCATCTGCCACGACTCGACTCTGGATCGCACCACGAACCGGACCGGCCGGTATGACGACCTGACTGTTGCCGACCTGGCGGGCATCGACGCCGGCGGCTGGTTCTCCTCCCAGTTCGAGGGCGAGCCGCTCCCCGCCCTGCGGGACCTCATCGAGCTCATGAACGAGGCCGGTCTCAACGCCAATATCGAGATCAAGCCCAATGAGGGCGGTAAGGAGGCGACGCTGCGGCTCATCGACGGCGTGGTCGCTCAGCTCGAGCGACTGCGCCCAGGGCTGAAGGTCATCGTCTCCTCCTTCAGCCACCTCCTGCTCCACCTGTTCAAGCAGCGCGCTCCACACGTGCCCGTGGGCTGCCTCTACGAGAGTCGCACGCTCTCGGACGACTGGAGGAGCACGCTGGAGATCGTGGGAGCCGACTACATCCACCCTGAGGACTCGGGGCTGACACGCGAGAAGGTCCAGGCATTTCGGGCAGCGGGATACGGTGTCAACGTCTGGACCGTCAACTCGCTCAGCCGGGCGAACGAGCTCTTCAACTGGGGAGCCACCGGTGTCTTCTCCGATATCGCCCACCAGATCCCTCGCCGCTGACGTTTCGCTCGACTTACTCATCCTTCGAAAGGACGGACCGGGTCCCATGACTGCGTCCTCACCTGAGTCCTCCCCCCACTCGCCCGCCGATACGATCTCGGTCCCGATACCCGACCGACGTACCGATGCTGAGCCGCATGACGGCCCGGCCGGCCACCGGCGCCCGGTATTTCTTCGCCGTGACCGCCTCGGCGCATTCCTCAGCATCGTGCTGTCCGGTCAGCTCGTGTACTCCGCCTTCGAGGCGCTCAAGGGCTCCCTCATGCTGCAGGTCTCCGACGTGCTGGGGATCGGAATCGATGGTTTCGGCGCCATGATGAGCATCATCGGTTTGGCCATGTACATGTACGTTCCGGCCGGCTGGATCAACAATCGCTTCACCATCCGGTCGATCCTGGTGACGTGGTGCGCCTGGAGGCTTGTCACGCTTCTGACCATCTACCTGGCTCCTGGGCTGTCATTCAGAATGATGCTTGTCATCGCCTTTACGTGGGCGATCTGGGACGCTATCGGGTGGCCGGCGGTGGTCAATGGCCTCACCTTCATCTCCCGGGATGATCGCGGCCAAGGCAGGGGCATGATCATGGGCTTCTTCGAGGCGATCAGGCGTGGCGTGGAGTTCATCCTGGCCACGATCGTCGTCGGCTGCGTCTGGGCCTTTCCTCAGCACTGGAAGGTCATCGTCATCGGCTTCGCGGTCGGCTATTCCCTGCTGCTCATCCCGCTGATCGCCTGCCTGCTCCACTTCGTACCGAGGAACGCGATCGCCCACCAGGACAACACCTCGGCGAACACCGCCGCCCTCATTGGGCTGCTCAAGGTGATGGCGCGCCCCCGTATCTGGCTGGCCGGGCTGGCGGCCATGTGCTTGTACTGGACCTACGTCAACCTCATTTACTCCTCGGCCCCCTACCTCAAGCTCGTCTACAACGTCTCCGACGGCGTCTCCGGACTGTTCGGGGCTGCCGCCACCAGCCTCGTCGGCGCGCTCATCTGCATCCCGACGGGATTCGTCGCCGACTACGTCTTCAGGTCGTCGGCCGCCATGATGACAGCGGCTCTGACTGTCATCGCGATCAGTGCCGCGGCGGTGTATATGCTGCCGTCGTCGAAGATGATGATGTGGCCGGCGATCATTCTCCTCATCGTCATGTCAGTGGGGGTCTTCATGGGTAAGTCGGTCATCCTGGCCCCGATCGCCGAGCTCGATCTGCCTGAGGAGATCAATGGCTCCGCCATGGCGGTCGCGTCGTTCCTCGCCTACGCCTCTATTATCTGGGGCAACTCAATGACCGCCGGGATCGTGGAGTCTTATCGTCACAACGCCTACGAGGGATACCAGATCATCTTCCTCATCACCCTGGCCGTGGCGCTGGCAGGCGCTGCTTGCGCCTTCGCCCTGGCCGTCGTCGGACGCCGCCGTCAGCAGGGGTGAGGGGCGGGCGCGTTGCGCCGGGTTGTGCGGCACGAACCCACCGTTGGACCGGAGAGGAGGATACGGGACGCGTCGTCACAAGTCCCAATGCCTTCCCTATCGTGGCTGACGCAGTGCATGGTCCGGAATGCCGTGTGAGCGCAGTCACCAGGGGTAGGGTGGAAGCATGTCACGCTACATCGAGCTCCATCCCGTCAACCCGCAGGCACGTCTGGTTGAAAAGGTCGTCGACACGCTGCGCGACGGCGGCCTGGTCGCCTATCCCACCGACTCCGGCTACGCCCTGGCCTGCGCGCCCGGGAATAAGGAGGGCCTGGACCGTATCCGCACCATCCGCCAGCTCGACGGCAAGCACAACTTCACCTTCGTGTGCGCCGACTTCGCCCAGGTGGGCCCCCTGGCCATCGTGGGCAACAACGCCTTCAGGCTCATCAAGCGCCTCACCCCGGGACCGTGGACCTTCATCCTCAAGGGAACCAAGGATGTTCCCCGAATGACGCTCAACCCCAAGAAGCACACGCTGGGCGTGCGCATCCCCGACCACGCCATCACTCAGTCCCTCGTGGCGGAGTTCGGCGCCCCCATCCTGTCGTCCACCTTCATCCGTCCCGATCAGGAGGAGCCGGAGACCAACGGGTGGGAGGTCGAGGAGTCCCTCGGTCATCTCATCGACGTCGTCATCGAGGGGCCCGTGGGACAGGGCGAGCCGACCACCGTCGTCGACCTGACCGATGACGTCCCCGAGGTGGTTCGTGAGGGCGCGGGAGACATCAGTCTGCTCTGAGCGATCCGGCTGCAGCCCTTTCCGCGGCACTCGCCGGGCCCGCATCGGCGTCGGCCCCGTTCTGTCACCGTGATCGGGGGAGGACGGGGAGGATAGGGTCGGTACATGGATCTGTTCGAGTCGGCCGGCACTGATGAGGCCGGACTCCCCGCGGACTCCCACGCACCGCTGGCCGTGCGGATGCGCCCCCGCACGCTCGACGAGCTCGAGGGGCAGGCGCACCTGTTGGCGCCCGGATCACCCCTGCGACGCCTTGTGGAGCCGTCACAGACCGCGGAGCAGGTGGATACGGTTGCGCAAGGAGGCTCTAAGGCTCGGCGGCCCGGAGCGTCCCTGTCCTCAGTCATCCTGTGGGGCCCTCCCGGTACGGGGAAGACGACGCTCGCCTACCTGGTGGCGCGGGGCAGTGGGCGACGCTTCGTGGAGCTGTCGGCGGTGACCGCGGGCGTCAAGGACGTGCGCGCCGTGGTCACCGATGCCCGACGGCGTCTGGCGTCGGGGGAGGAGACGGTGCTTTTCATCGACGAGGTCCACCGCTTCTCCCGTTCCCAGCAGGACGCTCTCCTTCCCAGTGTGGAGAACCGCTGGGTCACTCTCATTGCCGCCACCACGGAGAACCCCTCTTTCAGCGTCGTCTCCCCGCTCTTGTCCCGCTCCCTGCTCCTGACTCTTCACCCACTGGTGGCAGACGACGTCGAGCGCCTGGTAGACCGCGCCCTGAGCGACGAGCGGGGCCTTGCCGGAGCCGTCCAGATCAGTGAGGAGGCCCGCGAGCAGATCGTGCGCATGGCCGGGTCTGACGCGCGCAAGGCCCTCACCCTGCTGGAGGCTGCCGCGGGCACGGTGCTGGCACAGGAGGACGATCTCAGTTCCCCGCCCCTGATCGAGGTGGCCGACGTCGAGCAGGCCGCCGACGTGGCAGCAGTACGTTACGACCGCGCCGGGGACCAGCACTATGACGTCATCAGCGCCTTCATCAAGTCCATGCGCGGCTCAGACCCCGACGCCACCATGCACTACCTGGCGCGCATGATCGCGGCGGGGGAGGACCCCCGTTACATCGCCCGTCGCATCGTCATCCACGCAGCGGAGGACGTCGGACTGGCCGACCCCGGGGTGCTGTCCACCGCCGTGGCCGCACAGCAGGCGGTCGCGATGATCGGGATGCCCGAGTCCGGGCTCATCCTGGCCCAGGCTGCGCTCGCCGTGGCCACCGCTCCCAAGTCCAACGCGGTCACCGTGGCTCTGAACGAGTCGCTGGCGGATGTGAGCTCGGGCAAGGCCGCAGCTGTGCCCGTCCACCTGCGCGACGCGCACTACGCGGGCGCCGAGGGGCTCGGGCACGGCAGGGGATACCGTTACCCGCACGACTTCCCGCACGCCGTCGTCGGCCAGCAGTACCTGCCCGAGGGGCTCGAGGGCAGCCGGTACTACCGGCCCACAGGCAACGGCTTCGAGAAGCAGCTGGCCTCCCGCCTCGAAGCCGTGCGGCGCATCCTCGAGAAACGATGACAACGATGGCGCCGCGGCCCTGGCCGTCCCGGCCGGAACCGCCGTCGCCGCGCGCGTCAGTCCCGAGATCGGCAGCCTTCTGTTCAACCTCTCCCTGGCCGCAGTCGTGCTCAACACGCGGCTGAAGGAGCGTCGGCATCTCGAACTGGCGAAACGTCATGGGCGACGTTGAGGACCGCCTCACACCGGTGGTTCCGACATGGGTTTTTCCTGACAAGCGCGCTAGAGTTCTCGAGTTGTTCACATCGAAGACGACGGACGGCACCAGCAGGTTCCGTCCGTCGGTGACGATGTGGGCCTCCTGGGGTCCCGGCCCGAACCGCGGCTGACCCCGCGCCGTCGGCACCAGCCCACGGCGTGCGACCACCAATCCGACAGGAATGAAACACATGAGCTCTTCGCGCTCCCGCCGCCAGGTGCGTCTGTCTCGCGCCCTCGGCATCCCGCTGACCCCCAAGGCCGTGCGCTACTTCGAGCGCCGCCCCTACGGTCCTGGTGAGCACGGCCGTGCCCGCCGTCGCACCGAGTCCGACTACGCCGTCCGTCTCAAGGAGAAGCAGCGTCTGCGCGCCCAGTACGGCATTCGCGAGGCCCAGCTCCAGCGCGTCTTCGAAGAGGCCCGTCGTGGCCAGGGGCTGACCGGTGAGACCCTCGTCGAGCTGCTCGAGATGCGCCTGGACGCCCTTGTCCTGCGCTCAGGGATCGCCCGTACCATCGCCCAGGCCCGCCAGGACGTGGTCCACCGCCACATCCTCGTCGACGGCAAGGTCGTGGACCGCCCCTCCTACCGCGTCAAGCCCGGCCAGACCATCCAGGTCCGTCCCCGCTCCCAGGTGATGGTGCCCTTCCAGGTCGCCGCCGCCGGCGCCCACCGCGACGTGCTGCCGCCCGTCCCGGACTACCTCAACGTGGACCTCGAGAAGCTCTCGGCCACGCTGGTGCGCCGCCCCAAGCGCGACGAGGTCCCCGTGACCTGTGACGTCCAGATGGTCGTCGAGTACTACTCGCGCTGACGCCCACGCAAACCTGACGCCGGGGCGCCCCGGACCCATGAGAGGTTCGGGGCGCCCCGGCGTGGGAGTAGGCTCGCCAGGGAGCAACCAGACCGGCTCGTAGTCTCTTCGGCCTCCTGGACACCAATTGGATACGAATCCTGCCGGTCAACCACACCACACCGTCCACACGCCCCAGCACGCGGCCCGAGCGCCACGTGAGCGGGCACCCCTCGAACAGGATGAGGACCCCCATGCGCACATCCGAGATCCGCAGCCGCTGGCTGGACTACTTCGCCGCGAACGAGCACGAGATCCGCCCCTCGGTCTCCCTGGTGTCCCCCGAGCCCTCCATCCTGTTCACCGTGGCGGGCATGGTGCCCTTCATCCCCTACATCCTGGGTACTGAGAAGGCCCCCTGGCCCCGGGCGGCCTCGGTGCAGAAGTGCATCCGCACCAACGACATCGACAACGTCGGCATCACGACGCGTCATGGCACCTTCTTCCAGATGAACGGCAACTTCTCCTTCGGCGACTACTTCAAGGAGGGGGCCATCTCCTACGCCTGGGGCCTGCTGACGGGCCGTCGCGAGGAGGGCGGCTACGGCCTGGACGGCGAGCGCCTGTGGATGACGATCTGGGAGGAGGACCAGGTCTCCTTCGACTACTGGACCCGTGAGATCGGTGTTCCCGCCGAGCGGATCCAGCTGCTTCCCTTCAAGGACATCTCCTGGTCCACCGGTCAGCCCGGCCCGGCCGGATCCTGCTGCGAGATCCACTACGATCGCGGCAGCGCCTACGGGCCCGACGGCGGGCCCGCCGTCGACACCCAGGGCGACCGCTTCCTTGAGATCTGGAACCTCGTCTTCGACGAGTTCCTGCGCGGAGAGGGCAAGGGGCACGACTTCGAGCTCCTGGGCAAGCTCGACCAGACGGCCATCGACACCGGTGCCGGCCTGGAGCGCCTGGCCTTCATCATGCAGGACAAGCCCAACATGTATGAGATCGACGAGGTCTTCCCCGTCATCAGGGCCGCCGAGGAGCTCTCCGGCAAGGTCTACGGCCGTGGTGCCGCAGGCCCCGAGGCCGGGGACGCCTACCACGACGACGTGCGCATGCGAGTCGTGGCCGACCACGTGCGCTCGGCGCTCATGCTCATCTCCGACGGTGTGCGCCCCGGCAACGACGGGCGCGGCTACGTCCTGCGCCGACTCATCCGCCGTGCGGTGCGCTCCATGCGTCTGCTCGGTGTCGACGAAGCCGCCATGCCAACGCTGCTGACCGTCTCCAAGGACGCCATGAAGGCCTCCTACCCCGAGCTGGAGACCGGCTGGAGCACCATCTCCGAGGTCGCCTACGGCGAGGAGGACGCCTTCCGCCGCACCCTGGCCGCCGGTACCACGATCCTGGACACCGCAGTGGCCACGGCCAAGAGGGACGTAGACCGTACCGGGCGCCCTCTGGTATCCGGCAAGAGCGCCTTCGAGCTGCACGACACCTACGGCTTCCCCATCGACCTCACCCTGGAGATGGCCGCCGAGCAGGGGGTCGACGTCGACGAGAGCGCCTTCCGCACCCTCATGAACGAGCAGAAGGAGCGCGCCCGGGCTGACGCCCGCGCCAAGAAGACCGGCCACTCCGACATCCGCGTCTTCCGCGAGCTGGAGAAGGAGATGGGCGGTGGCTCGGCCTTCCTGGGCTACACCGAGTCCTCCTCCGAGGCCACCGTGGCCGGCGTCCTTCTCGACGGCGTCCCGCAGAGCGTCGTCACCGCCCCGGCCGAGGTCGAGGTGATCCTCGACCGGACCCCCTTCTACGCCGAGATGGGCGGCCAGCTCGCCGACCAGGGCACCATCCGCCTGGCTGACGGGGGCACCGTCGAGGTCAACGACGTCCAGGCCCCCGTCAAAGGCCTGCACGTCCATCGCGGCACCTTGACCGAGGGCACGATCGCAGTGGGCGAGAAGGCCTTCGCCCAGATCGACACGGACCGCCGCCTGGCGATCGCCCGCGCCCACACCTCCACCCACATGGTGCACAAGGCGCTCCACGAGATCGTCTCGACCAATGCCACCCAGGCCGGCAGCGAGAACTCCCCCTCCCGCATGCGCTTCGACTTCCGCCACGGCTCGGCACTCGCTGGTGACCAGGTGGCCGGCATCGAGGAGCGGGTCAACGCCAGGCTCTCCGAGGACCTGGCCGTCACCGACGAGATCATGGACATCGACGCCGCCCGCGCGGCGGGCGCCATGGCCCTGTTCGGGGAGAAGTACGGCAAGGAGGTACGGGTCGTCTCCATCGGCGGCGACTGGTCCAAGGAGCTGTGCGCCGGGACCCATGTGCCCACCACCGGGCATATCGGCCGCATCGCGGTCCTGGGCGAGTCCTCCATCGGCTCGGGTGTGCGCCGCATCGACGCCCTCGTCGGCGACGGCGCCTACGGTTACCAGGCCAAGGAGCACGCGCTGGTCTCCCAGCTCTCCACCATGGTAGGCGGCCGTCCCGAGGACCTCCCTGGGCGCGTCGAGGGCCTCATGACGCGTCTGAAGGACGCCGAGAAGCGTCTGGCCGCGGCCGAGCAGGCGGCTCTGGCGGCGCGCACCGCTGGCATCGTCTCCGACGCCGTGCGCGTGGGCGAGGTCCGTCTCGTCTCCGCAGACCTCGGCGCCGTCGGCTCGGCGGACGCCGTGCGCTCCGTGGCCCTGGACGCCCGCAGCCGACTCGGCGACTCCGATCCCGCCGTCATCGCCGTCGGCGGAGTCGTGAACGCACGCCCGGTCGTTGTGGTCGCCACCAACGCCGGTGCTCGGGACAAGGGCATTCGTGCCGGCGCGCTGGTGCGCACTGCGACTCAGGTCCTGGGCGGCGGAGGAGGCGGCAAGGATGACCTGGCTCAGGGCGGTGGGCAGAACCCCGACGCCCTGGATGAGGCGCTTCGCTCCGTCGCCGACCAGATCCAGGCATGAACCGGGGATTCTGTGTCAGATCACGTGTCAGATTCACTGGGAGACCCGACTCCGGCGGGACTCCGTCCGGGCGTGCGGCTCGCCTTCGACGTCGGAAAGGCACGTATCGGTGTCGCGCGTTGCGATCAGGACGCGATCATGTCGGTTCCTGTGGTAACTCTCAGGAGGGACCGTTATGGTGCTGATCTCGATGAGGCCGTTGACCTCGTCGAGGAGTACGGTGCCTTCGAGGTGATCGTCGGTCTGCCCAAGCACATGGGCGGCGGCAGCTCGAGCTCGACCAGGGATGCCCGCAGGTGGGCCCGAGACCTGGCGAGTATCCTGCCGCCGCAGGTGTGTGTCCGGCTGGTCGACGAACGGCTCACCACCGTCACTGCTCACCGGGATCTGCACGAGGCCGGCCTGAAGGAAAGGAGCTTTCGCGGTATCGTCGACCAAGCGGCCGCGGTCGTCATCCTTGAACAGGCCATCAGTACCGAACGGACATCCGGGGTGCCGGCCGGTGAGCGAGTCCACCCGATCAAGAGAGGCAGAGCGTGAGCCACGACGATTTCTTCGCCGAGCTCGGCATCCAGCGCGATGGAGATGCTGGCAGCGCCACCGACAAGCCCAAGAGTCGCAAGCAACGGCGCATGGAGAAGGTCGAGCGCCGTCAGCGCAAGCGGCGTCGGCACCGGTTGACGAGCATCGTCATCGTCGCCACTCTTGTGGCCGTTGGCATCGTGGGCTACAAGGCCATCGGCATTATGCGCGACGCCTCCGCTCAGGCCACCCACGCCGAGGACTACCGCGGCAATGGTGAGGGCGAGGTTACGGTGACGATCCCGGAGGGAGCCTCTGGGCTGGACATCGGCGACATCCTCCATGGCAAGGGGGTCGTCGCCTCCGGCAAGGCCTTCACCAACGCGGTCAAGAACAATCCCAAGGGCAACACCATCCAGCCGGGGACCTACAAGCTCAAGAAGAAGATGTCGGCCAACGCCGCGCTTCAGGCGCTGCTCGACCCCGAGACCAAGAGCGATCACACTCTGACGGTCTCCGCCGGCAACACCAAGCAGATCATCAAGGACCGGCTCAAGCAGGTCAGCAACTTCACCGATGAGCAGATCGAGGCGGCATACGCGGATACAGCGTCCATCGGCCTGCCCGCAGAGGCTGGCGGCAACGTCGAGGGCTGGTTGGCACCGGGCACCTATGACGTCACCGAGAACGCGACCCCCACGGACCTGGTCAAGCAGATGGTGTCTCGGACTGTCACCGAGCTCAACGAGCTCAAGGTTCCCAAGGAGAACTACCAGACGGTTCTGACCAAGGCCTCCATCGTCGAGCGCGAGGTCGCCAAGGACCAGTACTACGGACAGGTGGCTCGCGTCATCGAGAACCGGCTCGAGCAGGTCGACGGTGAGACCCAGGGCAAGCTTCAGATGGACTCGACGGTGCTCTACGGCCTGGGGCGCTCCGGTGGCATCCCCACCTCCGCCGAGCTCGCGGACGCCAACAACGCCTACAACACCTACGCTCACCAGGGGCTTCCGCCCGGTCCCATCGGCAGCCCCGGTGAGGGCGCCATCAAGGCCGTGCTCAATCCGCCGGCTGGAAGCTGGCTCTACTTCGTGACCATCGACCTGAAGACTGGTGAGACCCTGTTCGCCTCCACCAAGGAGGAGCAGGAGGCCAACACCAAGAAGCTCACCGACTACTGCTCCAAGAACAAGGATGTCTGTGAGGGCAACGAGGGCAAGAAGAATGGTTGAGGAGGCCGGCGCGGTGGTCCGCCACCGCGCCGCCGTCATCGGCCAGCCGGTGAGCCATTCGCTGTCCCCTGCGCTGCATCGGGCGGCCTATGCCGGGCTCGGGCTGGACGACTGGTCCTACGAGCGGCGTGAGACGGACTCCGAGGCACTGCCAGGGCTGCTCGACGAGCTGGCCGCCCCGGTGGGGGCCGGGCCCGCCTGGGCCGGGCTGAGCGTGACCATGCCTCACAAGCAGGTGCTTCTAGCGCACCTGGACGTTGTCGATCCCCTGGCCCAGACCGTGGGCGCGGTCAACACGGTGATCGCTCAGCGCAGCGGCACCGGAGGGGCCCTTCTGGCAGGCTTCAACACCGACGTCGCCGGCATCGTCGACGCACTGAGAAAGACCGCCGCGCGCAGTGCCGAGAGCCCTGTTCACGGTGCTGGCCGTGTCAGCAGCGCCGTCATCCTCGGCTCGGGTGCGACCGCTTGCTCCGCCTTGGCGGCACTCGGTGAGATCGGCGCCGGCAGAATCACCGTCGCGGCACGCCGCCACGCCGGTCCAGGTCGGGCACTCGGGGCCGCTCACCGCATGGGACTGGATATCGAGGCCTTGACCTGGAAACCGGCCGACCCGGCCTCCAGTACCGAGGTGGCACAGCGGATGGCCGCTGCCGACGTGGTCATCTCCACCCTGCCCGCACATGCGGCGGACCCGCTGGCGGACCCGCTGAGACGGGCCCTGGACCGGGCCGACGGCACCCGACCAGGGGCCGTCATGCTCGACGTCGTCTACGCTCCCTGGCCCACCGCCGTCGCCGGTGCCTGGGCAGACGCCGGGGGAGCCCTCGCTCCGGGATGGCTCATGCTCCTGCACCAGGCCGTGCCCCAGGTCCAGCTCATGACCGGGCAGCGACCCGATATCGGTCTCATGCGCACCGCGCTCCTGGCGGCCCTGACGGCGCCGTCAGCCCCTACCGCGGACTGACCTCCGCCACGGCCACGATCCGGGACGGGGGACGTCGGAGGCGGCATCGACGTGTGAGAGTATCTGTCTCATGCTTCGATGGATGACGGCCGGGGAGTCCCACGGCGAGGCTCTGACCGCGGTGATGGAGGGCGTACCCGCCGGCGTGCGAGTCACCAGTGAGGACATCAAGGCCGCTCTTGCCCGCCGGCGCCTGGGGCACGGCCGCGGGGCCCGCCAGGCCTTCGAGCGCGATGAGCTGAGGATTCTGGGTGGCATCCGCCACGGCAGCACCATCGGCAGCCCCGTCGTCCTGCAGATCGGCAACTCCGAGTGGCCCAAGTGGTCCACGGTCATGAGTGCCGACCCCGTGGACCCCCGTGACCTCCTCGTCGACGCCGGCACCGGTGACGAGCGCGAAATAGCCCGCAACCGCCCTCTGACCCGCCCGCGGCCAGGGCACGCCGACCTGCCCGGGATGCTCAAGTACGACCTGGATGAGGCCCGTCCGGTCCTGGAGAGGGCCTCAGCCCGTGAGACGGCCGCCCGAGTGGCGCTCGGGGCGCTGGCCGAGGCCGTCCTGGCTCAGGTCGCCGGCATCAGGCTGGTCAGCCACGTCGTACGCATCGGATCCGTCGCCCTGCCCGACGACGTTCCTCCGCCGACGGCCCGGGACACCGGGAGTCTGGACGCAGACCCCGTGCGCTGCATCGATCCTGCCACCAGCGCAGCCATGGTTGCCGAGATCGATGCCGCGAAGAAGGACGGAGACACGCTCGGCGGCGTCGTCGAGGTCATCGCGACCGGTGTCCCGGTGGGAATGGGCACCCACGTCTCCGCCGATCGCCGGCTCGACGCCCGGCTGGCCTCCGCGCTCATGGGCATTCAGGCCGTCAAGGGCGTCGAGATCGGTGACGGCTTCGCTGAGGCGTCCCGGCGCGGCTCGGCCGCGCACGACGAGATCGTCTCGGTCGCCTCCGGCGAGCTCGCGCGGGCCACCAACCGCGCCGGCGGCATCGAGGGCGGAATCTCGAACGGCTCCGAGGTGCGGGTGCGCGCCGCGTTCAAACCGATCTCGACGGTGCCGAGGGCCCTGCGCACCGTCGACCTGGCCACGGGCGAGGCCGCCACCGGGCTGCACCAGCGCTCTGACGTGTGCGCCGTCGTCCCCGGTGCCGTCATCGCTCAGGCCATGACGGCCCTGGTCCTGGTCGATCTTCTCCTGGACAAGACCGGCGGCGACTCGGTGACCGAGGCGAGGCGTAACCTTGAGGGATACCTGGCCCGCATCGCCGAGCGGACACAGTGGTGATCCGCGGCGGTGCATGAGACGCTGAACCGCATGGTGGGCCAGCCATCAGCTCCGTACTCAATGGTGAGGAAGACACGATCATGACCTGGAAGCGCGTTCCGACCATCGCTCTGCGCGACGACCAGCTGCCCCTGGTGCTGGTGGGACTGCCCGGCGCGGGCAAGACGACCCAGGCCAGGCTCCTGGCCCAGGCGCTCGGTGTCCAGGTGACTGACACCGACGCCGAGATCCGCCGTCGCGCCCGCATGACGATCCCCGAGATCTTCGACTCCGAGGGGGAGGAGGGCTTCCGCGACCGCGAGCACCGGGCTATGCGGGCCGTCCTGGACTCGCCAGCCGCTGCCCAGGGAGTCATCGCCCTGGGCGGGGGAGCGGTGCTGCGTCCCGAGAACCGCGATCTCTTGCGCGGGCACACAGTCATCTACCTGTCTGCCTCCCCGAGCACGGCCGCCAGGCACGTGGGCGACGGCACCGGACGCCCCCTCATGTCCCCGGACGCGGACTCCGACCAGACCCGCGCCGCCCAGCAGGGAGGTCAGGGACGCACTGATCAGGACAGCGTCCTGGCCCGGATGGAGGCCCTCCACGCCCAGCGCTCAGCGCTGTACTCCGAGGTCGCCACCCTCACCGTGCCCACCGACGGCCTGAGCCCTCAGCAGGTCGCCGCTCTCATCCTCGTGGCCCTCGGGGTCCAGATGCCTCAGGCGGTCGGTGTCCTGGCACCCATGTCGGCGAAAAGCAGTGAGCCCGAGTCCTCAAGATCGTCGGCGTCCTCAGCGTCCTCAGCATCCTCGACCTTCTCGGCCGCCTCCGGCGGGGCAGTCGCCTCACCTCAACGTGTCCGTCTCCGTCCGTCCCCGGTAGCAGCCGGCGACGACGGTGTCCGACGCGTCAGCGTCACCGGCGACCATCCCTATGACGTGCTCATCGGCCACGGGCTCCTGGCCGATCTGGCTCACGTCGTCCTAGACGCTCCGGGCGCAGGTGCCGGAGGCGTCGCCATCGTCCATGCCAAGGCCCTGGCGGATCATGCGGCCAGCGCCGAGAAGCAGCTGGGCTCCCAGGGCCTGCGCGTCCTTCGGCTTGAGGTACCCGACGGCGAGGCGGCCAAGAATGCTCGCGTCCTGGAGCATCTGTGGGAGCGGCTGGGCTCGTTCCGCCTGGGGCGCGACGGACTCGTCATCGGCCTGGGCGGCGGAGCAACCACGGACCTGGCCGGTTTCGCGGCCGCCACCTGGCTGCGAGGCGTCCCGGTGGTGCAGGTACCCACCACCCTGCTGGCCATGGTGGACGCCGCCGTC
The DNA here is from genome assembly GCF_900323545.1 of Actinomyces sp. Marseille-P3109. NCBI lineage: Bacteria > Bacillati > Actinomycetota > Actinomycetes > Actinomycetales > Actinomycetaceae > Actinomyces > Actinomyces sp. Marseille-P3109. The sequence goes on along the minus strand of NZ_OOHN01000008.1, from coordinate 1,068,905 downwards.
GGCGGCAAGACCGGGATCAACACGCCTGCGGGCAAGAACCTGGTGGGAGCCTTCCACCCGCCGACCGCCGTCGTCGCCGACCTGGAGACGCTGGCCACCCTGCCGACCGCCGAGCTGCGGGCCGGGCTCGGTGAGGTTGTCAAGTGCGGGCTCATCTCCGATCCGGTCATTCTTGACCACGTCCTGGCCGAGCCCGCCGACTGCCTGGCCTGGGACTCACCGGTCCTGACCGAACTCGTCACCCGTTCGATCGCGGTCAAGGCAGCCGTCGTGGGGGAGGACCTCACTGAGGCCGGTCAGCGGGAGATCCTCAACTACGGGCACACCTACGCCCATGCGATCGAGAAGGTCACCGGTTACTCGTGGCGCCATGGCGAGGCCGTCGCCGTCGGCTGCGTCTTCGCGGCCGAGGTCGCCCACCGCAGCGGACACCTGAGCCGCGACGCACTGGCACTGCACCGTCAGAGCCTCGAGGCGGTCGGCCTGCCCACCTCCTTCACCGAGGGCCACGGCCGATGGGAGGAGCTCAAGGCCGCGATGATGAGTGACAAGAAGGTGCGCGGCGGCAGGCTGCGTCTTGTCCTGCTCGACGACGTCGCCAGGCCCGTACGGATGCAGGCGCCCGGCGAGGATCTTCTCATCAAGGCCCACGATGCCGTCACCGGTCATGCCGACCCAGTTGGAGGGCAAGGAGCTTGAGCACTCACTCGCCTCGGGCCCTGGTCATCATCGGTCCTCCGGGGGCCGGATGCTCCAGCGTGGGGCGTGCCGTCGGGGCCGCTGAGGGCCTGCCCGTGCTCGACCTGGGCCGCAGCGTTGCCGACGAGCTCGCAACCAGCCCCGACCTGGCGCTCGTTGCAGTGCCGGAGGGCGAGTACCGCCGGGTCGAGGCCCGTGTCGCCCTCGATCTGCTCGACCGTGCGCAGGCCGAGGGCGCCGTCGTGGCGCTGGGCTCGGGATGCCTGGGGGATCCTCGGCTGCGCGATCGGCTGGAACGCCTGCGGCCCGGTGACTACGCCGTGGCCCTGACCTGTGCCACTCGCGTGCTGGCCACCCGTAATGGCCTTGATGCGCCCCGGTCGGTGGCCCTGGGGACCGTCCACCACCAGTTCGTCCAGATGCTCCATGAGCGTCAGGCCAGGTGCCGGGAGCTCGCCGACGTCGTCGTCGACACCACCTCGACAACACCTCGGCAGGCCGGTGAGCAGGTCATCGAGGCCGTGCGGTCCGGTTTCTCCCATCACCAGTGACTGGCGTGACACGCCCGTCCTGGGGAGAGCGCGCTACGTCGCGGTAGTATCAGCGAGTCCCAGATGCAACGCAACAGTGAGGAAACCCTCGTGGCAACGACGAACGACCTGAAGAACGGCATGGTGCTCAACCTCGAGGGCCAGCTGTGGCAGGTAGTGGAGTTCCAGCACGTCAAGCCCGGTAAGGGCCCCGCCTTCGTGCGCACCAAGATCAAGAATGTCCTGTCCGGCAAGACCGTGGACAAGACCTTCAACGCCGGTCTCAAGGTTGAGACGGCCACGGTCGACCGGCGCGACATGCAGTACCTCTACAAGGACGGCGACGACTACGTGTTCATGGACGTCAAGTCCTACGAGCAGACCTACGTGCCCTCGGCCACCGTGGGCGACGCCGCCACCTTCATGCTGGAGAACCAGGACGTCATCGTGGCCTTCCACGAGGACGCCGTCCTGTTCGTCGAGCTTCCGGCCTCCGTGGTCCTGACGATCTCTCACACCGAGCCCGGCCTCCAGGGCGACCGCTCCAGCGCAGGCACCAAGCCCGCCACCGTTGAGACCGGTGCCGAGATCCAGGTCCCGCTGTTCCTCAACACCGGGGACAAGGTGAAGGTCGACACCCGCTCCGGCTCCTACATCTCCCGCGTCAACGACTGATGGCCGAACGTCCCGAGGAGGGCTCATCCAGCTCGAGCCCTGCGTCACGCCACCCGGTCACAGCCCGCACCAAGGCGCGCCGGCGTGCGATCGAGATCCTCTTCGAGGCTGATCAGCGGGGGATGCTGACTACCGATGCCGCTGAGGACCTGCGCTCCTTCGCACAACTGCGCGCCGTGAGCTCCGCCAACCACACTGAGGCCCCCGTCTACACCCGGGAGATCCTCGACGGCGTGTGCGACCACCTGGCCGATGTCGATGAGACGATCCAGACCTATGCCCAGGGCTGGACACTGGGGCGCATGCCGGCCGTCGACCGGGCCATCGCCCGAGTCGCAACCTGGGAGATCGTCTACAACGACGAGGTGGATGCGCCTGTTGCCGTCGATGAGGCCATGACGCTGAGCCGGATGCTCTCCACGGACGAGTCGCCTCGGTACCTCGGGGGATTGCTCGGACGTATCGGTGACCTCGCGGACACGTTGCGCTGATCCACTGCTCGCCCGGCTCACGGCATGGGGTGCACTCCCTATGCCGCGAGCTGGGCTCAGCCTGGTTTCGTGTCCTAACCTGTGTCGAGTTCATCCGCCAATGCCGGAGTAACCCGTGACCCAGCTTCCTCCCCAAGATTCCAGCGACTACCCCTATATCAAGGGGGCCTCTGCGTCCATTGACGGGGCGTATGGCTCGAGGCCCCCCACGCCCTCGAGCCCCGCCTTCAATGTCGGCCGGCCCTTTCCCGGGCCGGACGCGGGCTATCCCGGCGGGCCGCCCCCGCTCCAAGGAATCCAACAGCATCCTCCAGGACCTGGCAGCCATCCATGGAGCGTCCCCGCACCTGTCCCGTACATTCCCTACGGCCCCGTGATGCTGGTTCCCGCCCCTGGAATCCCCTGGAACGACCCGGTCCTCACGGCGGAGCGGAAACGCTCCACGAACCGTCGAGTCGCGGTCTGGGGCGGCATCGTTGGGCTTGTGACGGCGATTATCCAGACAATTGTGACCGCAGCACTCTTCCTGGGTGCCGACCACTTGGGTGATGGCGACGCCGGACTGATATTCCTGGCCCTTCTCATCATCGTGTTCGGCCCGATGATCGTCGGCGTCGGGTGGATCGCCAGCTTCATCGTCGCTCTCATCGCCTGCACACAGGCGCATTCTCAGACTGACAGGATCCAACCCGATGGATGGACCGAGGCCAAGATGCCGACATCGGCACAGCTGGCCGCCAGCATCGTGCTCGGGATCCCCACCGTAGTGATGTACGTGGCCCTGTACCGGTACGCCTCCGTAGAGATAGACATGCTCCCCGACACGGCTTTCGTAGCAGTGATCATCATCTGCGCACTGGTCCAGGTCCTGATCGCGGTGGCCTATGCGGTTCTTCTCAGAAAGAATGCAGCACTGGATGTCGCTGTAGGAACCGCCTATGCGTCGGAAGGAGAAGCACAATGACTACGCCTCTGATCGCTGTCACCGGCGCCACTGGGAAGATCGGCGGTGCGGTCGCTGAACATCTGCGCGATGCCGGACTGGCCCCGCGGCTCCTGGTCAGAGACGCATCCCGGGCCCCCCGTTGGGCGGACGACGTGGCCGTGGCTGAATACGGCAGCGAGAAAGCCGTCATCGAGGCGCTCACCGGTGTCGACATCCTCCTCATGGTCTCGGCGGCCGAGTCCGAGAACCGCCTGGAGCAGCACCGCGCCTTCATCACCTCAGCGGCTCAGGCGGGGGTCAAGCACGTGGTGTACACCTCGTTCGTCGGAGCCGCTCCGGGAGCGACTTTCACCCTCGCCCGTACTCACTGGTACACGGAGGAGGCTCTGCGCGAATCCGGCAAGGGGTACACGTTCCTGCGGGACTCCTTCTACGCCGACTTCTTCATCGAGATCTCCGCCGAGGGCTCCATCACCGGTCCCGCTGGCGATGGGCGAGTCGGCGCAGTGGCGAGGGAGGACGTTGCCGCCTCAGCGGCCGCGATCCTCACGGATCTTGCAGCGGGCGATCATCGCCATAACGGCGTCACCTATGACCTCACCGGTCCGGAGGCCTTCACCATGGAGGAGATGGCTCGGATCATCACCGAGGTCACGGGACGGGAAACGGTCTACCGTGAAGAGACCGTCGAGGAGGCGTACGCCTCCCGGGCCCACTACGACGTCCCCGACTGGGAGAAGGACGCCTGGGTGAGCACCTACACCGCCATCGCCGCCGGCCAGCTGAATGTGCTCTCCGACGCCGTCGAGCGGTTGACCGGGCGCCGCCCCCTCAGCCTGCACGACCTGCTCGTGAAGGGCTGACCGGGCGAAGGCCGAGGGGATCCGGCTACTGATCCATCGCACGGACAACGATGTAGTCGATATCCACCTGGGCCTGCGTGAAGCCCTCGTGGTTGAGCCTCCCCCGGTGAATGCTGCCGGTGTGGGTGGTCAGGCAGATGTGGTAGGCGGAGCCGGGACCGAAGCAGGTGTCGAACTCCTGCGGCGAGGCCGAGCGTGGGACCTCGTGATACGGCTGGCCGTCGAAGAGGAACAGTATCCTCTCCGGGGTCTTCTCCATTCCGTAGGTGTGCCAGGCGGTGAGATCGGGCTGTGGGGAGACCCCCAGATTACTTCCCTTGCCTCCTGCCTGACCGAAGTGGACGGTCGACTCTGCGATGCCGGTGGCGCTGCCGCCGCCATAGGTCTCGACGACGTCGATCTCGCCCCCGTTGGTCCCGCTGTCGGCCCGCAGCCAGATTCCGGCGAACAAGCCCTCATCCGACTGCGGGAAACGTGCTCTGGTCTCCAAGGCGCCGTAAACGAAGGAGAACAAGCCCTCAGTGGTGATGAAGGCCTGGTCGACGTAGCGGATGGTCTCCTCCTTGTCGAAGCGGTTCTGAAAACCCTTGAGAGGCGTGGCGCGCTTGCGCCACAGGAGGTGCCCCGCGCCGTCACTGACGCTGTGGGTGTCCCGAGTGAACACGCCCCAGTCGTAGCTTGTGCACGACTCGGGCTCGGAGCGGTTGTCCCTCCAGCGGGATGGGGAGAAATCGGGTCCTTGGGAGAACTGCTCGTCAAAAACAAGGGGGCCGAAGTCGTGGGTCTGCTCGTCTGCGACGGCGGGGGAGTGCGAGAGCAGGCCGGCCGCGGCCAAACCGGCCCCGGTGCCGAGGCCGGTGATGATCGAACGTCGAGTAGGGAGTGTCATGTCTTTCCTTGCTTGAGAAGAAGTCACTGACGCAGCAGAGACGCCGGTCCTTGTTCAGCCTGGCGGGAATCGTTCAGCTCTTAATCGGGCTCAGATGGATCCGGCACTCACTTCTCAAGCTCTCGACACGCGTTCACGACCTCGCGCTCGACGCCCGACGACGCCGCGGCATTGTGCCAAGAGTATGACATTGATACGGAGAATATGTAGATGGGGAACATTCTCTGCTGATGCCGTTGTCAGGCGGCGCAACGATTCGCGGCACATGGGGGTGACCTTCGTCTCTGCGAGTCCTGTGGTTCTGTCTCGCGGAGTCCTCCGGGGCGACGTAGACTTGCGGGCGACCAACATCCTTTAAGTCCGTCCAGAGAGGCGGGGAAGGGGGCCGGCAATGGCCGAACGTTCGTCAGGCGCTTCCAGCGCACCATCCCAGGGCAAGGAGATCCTCGGTCCCCCCGAGATAGCCCGTTCCCTGTTCCGTATCGCGCACGAGATCTTGGAGCGCAACCACGGAGCCCAGGACGTTGTCGTCCTGGGGATCCCCAGCGGGGGAGTCCCTCTGGCTCAGAGACTGGTCGAGGCGCTCGCCGTTGCCGCGGCCGGAGGAATGCAGCAGCCCGCAGCCACGGCCCCCAGAATCCCGGTCGGCACGCTGGACATCACCATGTACCGCGATGATCTGGGGCGTCACCCCATCCGCGTGCCGCGCCCCACTGAGATCCCCCAGGGCGGCGTCGACGGCAAGGTCGTCATTCTCGTCGACGACGTCCTTTACTCCGGCCGCACGATCCGGGCGGCCCTTGACGCCCTGGGCGCCATCGGTCGCCCTCGAGCAGTCCAGCTGGCGACCCTCGTGGACCGAGGTCACCGCGAGCTACCCATCCGAGCCGACTACGTGGGCAAGAACCTGCCGACGTCCCGCTCCGAGAAGGTCGTGGTCTCCCTGACCGAGCTCGGCGCCTCCACCGACGCCGTCACCATCGTCCCCGCAGATGTGCCCGCCGAGTCCTCGAGCGAGCGTTCCGACCAGGAGGCCACCCGATGAAGCACTTGCTCTCCGCCAAGGACCTGACCCACGACGAGGCGGTCATGGTCCTGGACACCGCTGAGGCCATGGCCGCCACCCAGAGCCGCGCGGTCAAGAAGCTGCCCACCCTGCGCGGCAAGACCGTGGTCAACCTCTTCTTCGAGGACTCCACCCGTACCCGGCTGTCCTTCGAGGCGGCTGCCAAGCGCCTGAGCGCCGACGTCATCAACTTCTCGGCCAAGGGCTCCTCGCTGTCCAAGGGGGAGTCCCTCAAGGACACCGCCCAGACGATCATGGCCATGGGGGCGGACGCCGTCGTGGTGCGTCACTCGGCCTGCGGGGCCGCCCACCTCCTGGCACACGCCGGTTGGATCAACGTGCCCGTCCTCAACGCGGGCGATGGCACCCACCAGCACCCCACCCAGGCGCTCCTGGATGCCATGACCCTGCGCCGCTGGTACATCCCGGGTGCGCCAGCCACGGCGGACGGCAGCCCCGCCCCCCAAGGACGTGATCTGGAGGGGGCCCGCGTCATCATCGTCGGAGACGTCCTGCACTCCCGGGTGGCGCGCTCCAACGTGGACCTCCTGACCGCGCTCGGCGCCCAGGTCACCCTGGTGGCGCCCCCGACGCTGCTTCCCGTCGGCATGGACAACTGGCCCTGCGAGGTCTCCTACAACCTCGACGAGGCCCTTGAGGAGGTTCAGCCCGACGCCGTCATGATGCTGCGCGTCCAGCGCGAGCGCATGAGCGCCGCCGGTGGCGGCTTCTTCCCGAGCCCCGCCGAGTACTCCAGCGTCTACGGCCTCAACTCCGCCCGTCGCCGGGCCATGCCGGAGCACGCCATCGTCATGCACCCCGGTCCCATGAACCGCGGCCTCGAGATCACCGCCGAGGCCGCAGACGACCCCCGCTCGCGCATCATCGAGCAGGTCGGCAACGGCGTCTCCGTGCGCATGGCCGCCCTCTACCTCCTCCTCGCTGACGAAGGGAACCAGCTGTGACCTCCCACCTCCTGACCGGTGTCCGCCCCTACGGCGAGGACCCCACCGACATCCTCATCACCGACGGAACCATCACCGCCATCGGCCCCGACGCCGCGGCGAAGGCCCCTGCCGACGCCGTGCGCCACGACCTGGACGGGCTCATCGCCCTGCCCGGGCTCGTCGATATCCACACCCACCTGCGCGAGCCTGGCGGGGAGTCCGCTGAGACCATCTACTCCGGTACCCGTGCCGCGGCCGCCGGCGGCTACACCGCCGTCTTCGCCATGGCCAACACCACCCCGGTGCAGGACAGCGCCGGCGTCGTCGAGCAGGTTCTGCGTCTGGGGCGCGAGGCCGGCTGGGTGGACGTCCACCCCGTCGGCGCCGTCTCCGCAGGCCTGGCCGGCGAGCACCTCTCCGACATGGGAGCGATGGCCACCTCCGCCGCCCGGGTGCGCGTTTTCTCCGACGACGGCAAGTGCGTCTCCGACCCCGTCCTCATGCGCCGGGCCCTGGAGTACGTCAAGTCCTTCGACGGCGTCATCGCCCAGCACGCCCAGGATCCCCGCCTCACCGAGGGCTCCCAGATGCACGAGGGCGTCGTCTCCGCCGAGCTGGGCCTGCGCGGGTGGCCGGCGGTGGCCGAGGAGTCGATCATCGCCCGCGACGTCCTGCTGGCCGAGCACGTCGGTTCGCGCCTGCACGTGTGCCACCTGTCCACCGCCGGCAGCGTCGACATCATCCGCTGGGCCAAGGCCCGCGGCATCAACGTCACCGCGGAGGTCACCCCGCACCACCTCCTGCTGACCGATGAGATGGCGCGCACCTACTCGCCCCTGTACAAGGTCAACCCCCCGCTGCGCACGGCCGAGGACGTCGAGGCCGTCCGCCAGGCCCTGGCCGATGGCATCATCGACGTCGTCGGGACCGACCACGCCCCCCACCCGCTGGAGGACAAGGACTGCGAGTGGCAGGCCGGAGCCTTCGGCATGACGGGCCTGGAGACCGCGCTGAGCGTCCTGATCGAGACAATGGTGAGCACCGGTCGCATGACCTGGCGCGACATCGCCCGGGCCATGTCCTCGGCGCCGGCCCGCATCGGCCGCCTGACCGACCAGGGGCGCGAGCTCGAGGTCGGTGTCCCGGCCAACATCACGGTGGTGGACCCCGAGGTGCGTCGCACCGTCGACGGTGCTGCTCAGTGGACCAGCTCCACGAACACCCCCTACGCGGGTATGGAGCTGCCGGGGCAGGTCATGGCCACCTTCCTCCACGGCCGCCCCACCGTCCTGGACGGGACTCCTGTCGAGGCCCATGCCTGAGTCGACCCGCCGCCCAGCCGCCCTCCTCGTTCTGGAGGACGGCTGGGCCCTGCGGGGCCGCAGCTACGGGGCTCAAGGACGCACCATCGGGGAGATCGTCTTCTCCACCGGGATGACCGGGTACCAGGAGACCCTCACCGACCCCTCCTACCACCGCCAGATCGTGGTGCAGACCGCGCCGCACATCGGCAACACCGGGGTCAACGACGAGGACGCCGAGTCCGGCCGCATCTGGGTCGCCGGCTACGTCGTGCGAGAGCCCGCCCGGCGGGCCTCCAGCTGGCGCTCTCGCCGAGAGCTGGAGGACGACCTGTGCAGTGCCGGCATCATCGGGATCTGCGAGGTCGACACCCGGGCACTGACCCGCCACCTGCGTGAGGCCGGCGCCATGCGCGGCGGCCTCTTCTCCGGGGAGGCCCTGCCCGCCGGAGCCACCGACCCCGGCGGTCCCAGCCGGGCCTGCATCGACATCTGCCTGGAGGCCGTGCGCAGCGAGCCGCCCATGAGCGGCCGCGCTCTGGCCGCTGAGGTGACGACTCCCTCCGGTTACGTCGTCGAGCCCAGCGGGCCGGCCGAGGGCGACCAGCCGGTCGCGGTGCTGGCCGCTATCGACCTGGGCATCAAGTCCCGCACCCCGTGGCAGCTCGCCGAACGCGGCGTGCGCGTCCACGTCCTGCCCCAGTCCACGACCCTCTCCGAGATCCTAGCCCTCAGGCCTGACGGGGTCCTGTTCTCCAACGGCCCCGGCGACCCCGGGACCGCGGAGGCAGAGATCGAACTCCTGCGCGGTGTGCTCGATGCTCGCATCCCCTTCTTCGGTATCTGCCTGGGCAACCAGCTCCTGGGACGGGCCCTGGGCTACGGCACCTACAAGCTCGCCTACGGGCACCGCGGCGTCAACCAGCCCGTCCTGGACCGGGCCACCGGCAAGGTGGAGATCACCGCCCACAACCACGGCTTCGCCGTCGACGCTCCGATCGACGCGCCGTCCGTGGCCCCCTTCGACAACGGGCGCTACGGCCGGGTGGAGGTCTCTCACCTGGGACTCAACGACGGCGTCGTCGAAGGACTGCGGGCACTGGACCTGCCGGCCTTCTCCGTCCAGTACCACCCCGAGGCCGCCGCCGGACCCCACGACGCCGAGCACCTCTTCGACCGCTTCATCCGCCTCATGCGCGAACACCGCCGGGGCCAGGACCGCGAGGACAAGAACTGACATGCCCGCTCGCCCCGACATCACCTCCGTCCTCGTCATCGGATCGGGACCCATCGTCATCGGGCAGGCCTGCGAGTTCGACTACTCCGGCACCCAGGCCTGCCGTGTCCTGCGCAACGAGGGCATCCGCGTCATCCTGGTCAACTCCAACCCGGCCACGATCATGACCGATCCGGACATCGCCGATGCCACCTACATCGAGCCGATCACCCCCGAGGTGCTGACCACCATTATCGCCAGGGAACGGCCCGACGCCCTCCTGCCCACCCTGGGCGGGCAGACGGCCCTCAACGCCGCCATGAGCCTGGTCGAGCGCGGTGTGCTCGAGGAGTACGACGTCGAGCTCATCGGTGCTTCCGCCGCGGCCATCAACGCCGGGGAGGACCGCGACGAGTTCAAGGACGTCGTCGAGCGCTGCGGGGCCGAGGTCGCCCGAAGCGTCATCGCCCACAGCATGGACGAGTGCCGCGACGGCGTCGAGGCCCTGGGCGGCTACCCGGTCGTCGTGCGCCCCTCCTTCACCATGGGCGGCCTGGGCAGCGGTGTGGCCTTCGATGACGCCGACCTGCGTCGCATCGCCGGCGCCGGGCTGGCGGCCTCCCGCACCACCGAGGTTCTCCTGGAGGAGTCGATCCTGGGCTGGAAGGAGTACGAGCTCGAGCTCATGCGCGACACCGCCGACAACGTGGTGGTCGTGTGCTCCATCGAGAACGTCGACCCCGTGGGCGTGCACACCGGTGACTCCATCACCGTGGCCCCCGCCCTGACACTGACCGACCGCGAGCTCCAGCGGCTGCGGGACATCGGCATCGCCGTCATCCGCGAGGTCGGGGTCGACACCGGAGGCTGCAACATCCAGTTCGCCGTCAACCCGGCCACCGGTCGGATCATCGTCATCGAGATGAACCCTCGTGTCTCCCGGTCCTCGGCCCTGGCCTCCAAGGCCACCGGCTTCCCGATCGCCAAGATCGCCGCCCGCCTTGCCGTGGGCTACACCCTCGATGAGATCCCCAACGACATCACCGCCTCCACCCCGGCCTCCTTCGAACCGACCCTGGACTACGTGGTCGTCAAGGTTCCGCGCTTCGCCTTCGAGAAGTTCCGGGGCGCCGATCCCAGACTCACCACCACCATGAAGTCGGTTGGGGAGGCCATGGCCATCGGCCGCTCCTACACCGAGGCCCTCCAGAAGGCCATGCGCTCCCTGGACAAGAAGGGCACCGTCTTCCACTGGGACGGCCCGGCTCCCACAGCGCAGCAGACCGCCGAGCTGCTGGAGTCCATAACCACTCCCAGCGAGCACCGTCTGGTCGATCTCCAGCAGGCCGTGCGCGGAGGCGCCACGATCGAGCAGCTCCACGAGGCCACCCGCATCGACCCCTGGTTCCTGGACCAGATGCTGCTCCTCCAAGAAGTGGCCCAAGAAGTCAAGGACTCCGCCGCTCTCACCCCGGAGATCCTGGCCCTGGCCAAGCGCCACGGGTTCTCCGACGTCCAGGTCGCCGCCCTGCGCGGCATCAGTGAGGACACGGTGCGCGAGGTCCGCCACGCCTTCGGCCTGCGGCCTGTTTACAAGACCGTCGACACATGCGCCGCCGAGTTCGCCTCGCGCACCCCCTACCTTTACTCCAGCTACGACCTGGAGACCGAGGTGGAGCCCCGCGAGCGCGAGGCCGTCATCATCCTGGGCTCGGGCCCCAACCGCATCGGCCAGGGCATCGAGTTCGACTACTCCTGCGTCCACGCCGCCATGGCGCTGTCCGAGCGCTACGAGACCGTCATGGTCAACTGCAACCCCGAGACCGTCTCCACCGACTACGACATCTCAGACCGGCTCTACTTCGAACCGCTGACCTTCGAGGACGTCATCGAGGTCTACGAGGCCGAGCTGGCCGCCGGTCCGGTGGTCGGCGTCATCGTCCAGCTCGGTGGGCAGACGCCCCTGTCCCTGGCCGCCAGGCTGGCCGAGGCCGGGGTCCCAGTGCTGGGAACGAGCCCCGAGGCCATCGATGCCGCCGAGGACCGGGAGGCCTTCGGCGTCGTGCTCCAGCGCGCCGGCCTGCCCGCACCGGCGCACGGGACCGCCTTGAGCGACGAGCAGGCCCGCTCGGTGGCTCAGGGCATCGGCTACCCGGTCCTGGTGCGCCCCAGCTACGTGCTGGGCGGACGCGGCATGGAGATCGTCTACGACGCCCAGGGACTCGACGACTACCTCCAGCGCGCCGGTCGTGAGCCCGGAGGCGTCTACGGGACCGGGCCGCTGCTCATCGACCGCTTTCTCGACGACGCCATCGAGATCGACGTCGACGCCCTCTACGACGGGACCGAGCTGTTCCTCGGCGGTGTCATGGAGCACATCGAGGAGGCCGGGATCCACTCTGGCGACTCGGCCTGCGTCATGCCCCCCATGACCCTGTCCGACACGGAGATCGCCCGCATTCGCCGCTCCACTGAGGAGATCGCCGCCGGCGTCGGTGTGCGCGGGCTGCTCAACATCCAGTTCGCCCTCGTCTCCGATGTCCTCTACGTCATCGAGGCCAACCCCAGGGCCTCACGCACGGTCCCCTTCGTCTCGAAGGCATCCGGCGTCCAGCTCGCCAAGGCTGCGGCCCTCATCATGACGGGGGAGACGATCGCCTCGCTCAGGCACTCCGGTCACCTGCCCGAGGCCGACGCCGCCGTCACCGATCCCGATGACCCCATCGCCGTCAAGGAGGCGGTCTTGCCCTTCAGGCGATTCCGCACCACCGAGGGGCGCGTGGTCGACACGATCCTGGGACCCGAGATGCGCTCGACAGGGGAGGTCATGGGCTACGACATCGACTTCCCTCGGGCCTTCGCCAAGTCCCAGGCCGGAGCCTACGGGGGACTCCCCACAGAGGGAACGCTGTTCGTCTCGGTGGCCGACCGGGACAAACGGGCCATCATCCTGCCGGTGGCCCGGCTGGCCGAGCTGGGCTTCACGGTCCTGGCCACCACCGGTACGGCCCAGGTGCTGCGCCGCAACGGTATCGATGCCGTGGCAGTGCGCAAGATCAGTCAGGGTGTCGGCGCCCACGGCGAGCAGACCATCGCGGGACTCATCGAGTCCGGCGCCATCGACATGGTCGTCAACACCCCCAAGGGTCAGGGCGCCCGTGCCGACGGCTACTCCATCCGGGCGGCCACTACTGGTGCTGACCGGCCCATCATCACCACCGTCCAGCAGCTCCAGGCCGCGGTCCAGGCCCTCGAGGCCCAGCTGAGCGGCCCCTTCAAGGTCTGCAGCCTCCAGGAACACATTGACGCCCGTCGGTCACGGCGGGATTCCGCACCTGAGCCCCGCCCCATTGCCGATAAGGAGACCCGATGAGCCCCGCCGAGAACCATCAGTCCAGACGGGCCCCGAGGCCCTTCGGCGCCCGTCTGGCCGACGCCATGGAGGACCAGGGCCCCCTGTGTGTCGGGATCGACCCACATCCGGGCCTGCTCGATTCCTGGGGCCTGACCGACTCGGCCGCGGGACTGAGGGACTTCGCTCTACGGACCGTTGACGCGGTGGGCGGGCGCGTTGCCGCCGTCAAACCGCAGTCCGCCTTCTTCGAGCGCCACGGCAGCGCCGGTATCGCGGTGCTCGAGGAGACGCTGGCGGCCCTGCGCGACGTCGGCACCCTGTCGGTCCTCGACGTCAAGCGCGGCGACATCGGTTCCACGATGGCCGGCTACGCCCAGGCCTACCTGTCCGACGGCGCGCCCCTGGCCGCCGACTCCATCACGGTCTCGCCCTACCTGGGCTACGGTTCTCTCACCCCCGCGCTGGACCTGGCGGAGGCGAACGGGCGGGGCATCTTCGTCCTGGCGCTGACCTCCAACCCCGAGGGGGCCACCGTCCAGCACGCCGTCCGCGGGGACCAGGCGGTGGCTGCCGGCGTCGTAGAGGGAGTGACCGCCTCCAACGCCTCCGCGAGTGGCGAGGGCAGGCTCGGCAGCATCGGGCTGGTCATCGGAGCCACCGTCGGAGAGTCCGTCTCCCGGCTGGGGATCGACCTGCTGCGTGCCAACGGCCCGCTGCTGGCTCCCGGCGTCGGCGCGCAGGGAGCGGGGCCGGCTGAGCTGGAGTCCGTCTTCGGGGCGGCTCGCCGCCAGGTCCTGGCCTCCAGCTCGCGCGGGGTCCTGAAGTCCGGCCCCTCCATCGAGGCGCTGCGGACGGCTGCGCTGGCGGCGACGCACGAGGCTGCCACTGCTCTGCGCTGAGCGTGTGTGCGGGAACACGAAGTCAGTGCCGGAATACCGGTCCCTGCGAATGCGAGTGCACCCAACCCGACTTATGCTTGTGGTGCGGGTCACTGGTATTGGACTGGGGAGGAGACCAGCATGACGCTTCCTACACTGACACCTGAGCAACGAGCTGAGGCGCTGGAAAAGGCCGCTGCGGCGCGATCGCAGCGTGCCCGTATCAAGTCCGAGCTCAAGAGCGGAGAGCTCAAGCTCTCGGAGTTCTTCGCCGCCTCCGAGAGCGACGAGGTTCTGGGCAAGATGAAGGTCAGGGCACTGCTCGTCTCCCTTCCGCGAGTGGGCACCACAACAGCCGACGCCATCCTTGAGGACGTGCATATCGCCGAGTCCCGGCGGGTGCGGGGCCTGGGGGCGAACCAGCGGGCGGCGCTGGTCGAGCGTTTCGGCTGAGACGCCGGGTCGTGCTGGCGGTGCCCGGTAGGTCATCATGTGATCATGACCGACGCCGTTGCCACCGATTCGTCCACCCCCGCCCTTGCTCGCCTGACTGTCCTGGCAGGACCGACAGCGGTGGGCAAGGGCACCGTCGTCACCGAGCTGCGCAGACGTCACCCCGACCTCTTCGTCTCGATCTCCGCCACCACCCGCAAGCCCCGTCCCGGGGAAGTCGACGGCGTGCACTACTACTTCGTCAGCGCCGAGGAGTTCGACTCCCTGGTCGCAACCGGTCAGATGCTGGAGTGGGCACTGGTCCATGGGGCGCACCGTTACGGCACTCCCCGGGGCCCGGTCCAGGACCAGCTTGACGCTGGGCGTCCCGCACTCCTGGAAATCGACCTGGCCGGTGCTCGCCAGGTTCGCGAGGCCATGCCGCAGGCCCGACTCGTCTTCCTCGCACCGCCGAGCTGGGAGGAGCTCGTCAGCAGGCTCGCGGGTCGTGGGACGGAGGGCTCCGAGGAGCAGAATCGGCGCCTGGCCACGGCGCGCACCGAGATGGGCGCGGTCGATGAGTTTGATCATGTCGTCATCAATGACACCGTGGCGAGCGCCACCGCCCAGCTCGAGAGACTCATGGGACTTGGCAGTTAGAATATCCCGGCGCAGCACTATCGAGAATGAACCGGAGGCACCCACATGCTCGGAACCTCTCCCCAGCCCGAGGGCATCACCAATCCGCCGATCGACGACCTTCTGGAGAAGGTCGACTCCAAGTACGGGCTCGTGGTGGAGGCCGCCAAGCGCGCCCGCCAGATCAACACCTACACCCAGCAGCTCGAGGACAACCAGTTCGAGTTCTTCGGGCCGCTGGTCGACTCCGAAGTCGGAGAGAAGTCACTCGGCATCGCCCTGCGGGAGATCGCCGAGGACAAGCTCGAGGTCATTCCCGGGGACATCGCCCGAGCCCGCCGCGCCGAGGCAGAGGAGGCCCGTCGCGCTGCCGAGGCCGACATGTTCAGCGACATCTCCCTGGACGCCCCTGTCTCCCTCGAGGAGGGGGAGACGACCACCAGCCTCGACGACATCCAGTTCTGAGTCACGCTCGCATGGACGAGCTGCACACTGCTGTGAGTGGACGCGCCGCGACCGCCCCCCGGGCACCGCGGCGCGTCGTCGTCGGCGTGGCCGGGTCCATCGCCGCCTACAAGGCCCCCTTCGTCATTCGTCTGCTGCGCCAGGCGGGGCACGAGGTCAAGGTGGTGGCCACCGAGTCGGCGCTGCGATTCATCGGGGCGCCGGCACTGGCGGCAGTCAGTGGCCAGACCGTGTCCACTGGCGTCTTCGACGATCCAGCGGCGGTCGAGCACGTGGCCGTGGCCGAGTGGGCTGAGCTCGTCCTGGTCGCGCCGGCATCGGCGGATCTGCTGGCAAGGGTGCGTGCCGGCCGGGCCGACGACCTGCTCACCGCGACGATTTTGGCGACCGAGGCCCCCGTCGTCCTGGCTCCGGCCATGCACACCCAGATGTGGCTCAACCCCGCTACCCGAGACAATGTCTCCGTGCTGCGCGGACGTGGCCTGACGGTTATCGAGCCCGACTCCGGCCCCCTGACCGGCAAGGACTCCGGAGTGGGGCGCATGCCCGAGCCCGAGCAGATCGTCTCCCGGGCCCTGGCTGTCCTGCGACAGCCGGAGCACGGGGATCACGACGCTGTCGCCTCGACGGAGGTGACCGGGAGCCTTGAGGGACGGCACGTCGTCGTCTCCGCCGGCGGCACGCGCGAGCCCATCGACCCGGTGCGGTACCTCGGCAACCGTTCCTCCGGTCGCCAGGGCTGCGCGCTGGCGACGGCCGCCGTCGAGCAGGGCGCCCGCGTCACTCTGGTGCAGGCGCATGTTGCTTCGGACCTGCTTGACGCTCTGCCGCCGAGTGTCTCCGTCGTCTCCGCCAGTACCGCCCGTGAGATGCTCCACGTCGTGCGTGAGGCCGCCCGCGATGCCGACGCCGTCATCATGTCCGCCGCCGTCGCCGACTACCGGCCCGTCACGGTGGCCGCCACCAAGATCAAGAAGCACCCGCCGTCTGCGCCGGATCACCCGGGCGAGCCCTCGACATCGATCCAGCTCACCTCCAATCCGGACATTCTGGCCGGACTGGTGAAGGATCCGCCTCGGGCCGGTCAGATCGTCGTCGGGTTCGCCGCCGAGACCGGGGACGGCGACGGCGACGTGCTCTTCCACGGCGCCGCCAAGGCTCGTCGTAAGGGAGCCCACCTCCTGGCGGTCAACGCGGTGGGGGAGGACCTCGGCTTCGGCGACGTCCCCAACGCGATCGTGGTCCTGGATGCCCAGGGCGCGGAGGTCGCCCGTGGGCAGGGCAGCAAGCTGGAGGTCGCCCGTCTCCTCATCCGCCTCACTGCGGACCTGATGAGCGGTTCCTGAAAGCCTGCGGTGCACTTTCGTGGGTAACGCCACCACGGATCGGTGCGGGTGGTGACTACGATGGACGCGTGAGTTCCTCCTTGCGTCTGTTCACCTCCGAGTCAGTCACCGAAGGACACCCGGACAAGATCTGTGACCGCGTCTCTGATGCCATTCTTGACGCCATCCTCGAGCAGGACCCCACCGCGCGCGTCGCAGTCGAGACCATGGTGACGACCGGCCTGGTGCACGTGGCCGGAGAAGTGACCACCGAGCGGGCCTACGTCGAGATCCCCGAGATCGTACGCCGAGAGATCTCAGCCATCGGCTATACCTCCTCGGACGTCTGCTTCGACGCCCGCTCCTGCGGGGTCTCGGTGTCGATCGGCCAGCAGTCCCCGGACATCGCCGCCGGAGTCGACAAGTCCCTTCAGGCCCGCCAGGACACCGGAGACATCGACCCCCTCGACCTGCAGGGCGCCGGCGACCAGGGACTCATGTTCGGATACGCCTGCGATGACACCGCGGCCCTCATGCCGCTGCCCATCCACCTGGCGCACCGTCTGGCGGAGCGGCTGGCACTGGTGCGCAAGCAGGGGATCGTGCCGGGTCTGCGGCCCGATGGCAAGACCCAGGTGACGATCGGGTACGACGGCCAGCGCCCTGTGAGCCTGGAGAACCTGGTCATCTCCACCCAGCACGACGAGGACCGCACCCGTGCGTGGCTCACCGATGCTCTCCAGGCCGAGGTCATCGCTCCGGTGCTGGAGGCCGAGGCCGAGGCGGGCACCGAGCTCTTCACCGCCGGCGCCGAGGTCCTCATCAACCCTTCGGGGCAGTTCGTCATCGGCGGCCCGGTGGGTGACGCAGGTCTGACGGGACGCAAGATCATCGTGGACACCTATGGGGGCATGGCCCGTCACGGCGGGGGAGCCTTCTCCGGTAAGGACCCCTCGAAGGTGGACCGCTCCGCCAGCTACGCCATGCGCTGGGTCGCCAAGAACGTCGTCGCCGCAGGACTGGCCAGGCGCTGCGAGATCCAGGTCGCCTACGCCATCGGCTCGGCCCATCCGGTGGGTATCTACGTGGAGACCTTCGGCACGGCCGCCGTTCCCGAGGAGCGCATCTTGGCGGCCGTCAATGAGGTCTTCGACCTGCGCCCTGCGGCGATCGTACGGGACCTCGACCTGCTGCGCCCCATTTATCGCGCCACCAGTGCCTACGGACACTTCGGGCGTCCCGGCTTCACCTGGGAGGTCACCGACCGCGTCGAGGCACTGCGTCAGGCCATCTGAGCCCTGCCACCATCCGGCGAGACCCTTCCAGAGGCTGTATGGCAACCGGGTACGACGACGGTGCTCCCATCCTCGGTGAGCCGACCGGACTCACGCGTCGTTCCGAGGTGAACAAGCAGGGTGAGCTGCTGGACCCGCCTGAGCCCGGCGAGCGCACGGTAACGGTCGCAGGTGTCACCGACCCTGTTGCCAGAGTTCTTCTGGACTCTCCCGTACCGCACCTCGACCGTACCTTCGACTACCTGGTCCCTGTGGCGATGGCGCAGGAGGCTCGTCCCGGGACCCGTGTGATCGTCCGCTTCGGCGAGCAGGAGATGCGGGGGTGGATCTGGGAGCGGGGAACTACGACGACGCACATCGGTCGGCTCTCAGCGCTGCGCCGCGTGGTCTCGGATCTCCAGGTCCTGCCGGAGAGCTCTCGCCGGCTCATCGAGGCCGTCGCCGCTCGCAGCGCCGGGACACGCTCCGACGTCGTTCGTCTGGCGCTTCCCGCCAGGCACGCCACCACTGAGAAGTCCGAGCGGGGCAAGGCCCCGCAGGACCTGGTCACCTGGAATCCTCCTACGTCCGAGTGCGGCTGGCAGCACTATGACGGAGGGGAGAGCTTCCTGGCCCGGCTGGTGGACGGCGAAGCCCCAAGGGCGGCCTGGCGCGCGCTGCCGGCACGCGGTAGGTCTCCCGGCGCGTCGCGGTCCAGGAGCGATGGTCGTGACGACAACAAGCAGGGGGCCGTGATCGAGCCGTGGCAGGTGTGCCTGGCTCGTGCGGTGCAGGCCACGTTGGCGAGCTCCCGGGGAGCGGTCATCGTGGTGGCGACGACGGAGCAGGCTGAGGGCCTGGCAGGCAGGCTTCGCCAGGAGCTGGGAGAGGAGCCGGTCGTCGTGCTCTCGGCCGAGCACGGTCCGGCCCGACGCTATCGGGCCTTCCTGGCTCTGCTGCTTGGACGTGCCCGGGTGGTGATAGGGACCCGGGCGGCAGCCTTCGCCCCGGTGCGACGTCTGGGCCTGGCGGTCATCTGGGACGATGCGGACAATCGGTTGGCCGAGCCCCACGCTCCTTACACCCATACGCGCACGGTGCTGGCACTGCGATCCACTCTTGAGGGCGCCGGCCTGCTCATCGGTGGGTTCTGCCGTTCCGTGGAGACCCAGTCACTGGTGGAGCAGGGCTGGTGCCAGGACCTGATGGCTGAGCGGCAGATGGTGCGCAGTGCGGTGCCTCGCACCGAGGTGCCGGGACCGGCTGAGCTGGACCGGGAGGGCGCCTCCGGGGCGGCCCGGATCCCATCGCTGGCGCACCGCGCGCTGCGGCACGCTCTCCAGGAGGGACCGGTCCTCATCCAGGTCCCGCGTTCCGGCTACGCGCCACTGGTGGCCTGTGCGCGCTGCCGTGCTGCCGCCCACTGCTCGTTCTGCGGGGGGCCGTTGTCGATGGACCGCCAGGGCCGCACGACCTGCCGATGGTGCGCTCGGTCGGTGGGGCAGTGGACCTGCCCGGAGTGCGGTGGCCACGCCCTGAGGATGGTGGCGGTTGGCTCCACGCGCACGGGGGAGGAGCTCGGACGAGCCTTTCCCGGTATCCCCGTGGTGGTCTCGGGGGCCCGGGAGGCCCACGGTGTCGTGGACGAGGTGGACGGCTCCCCGCGTCTCGTCGTATCCACACCCGGGGCTGAACCGGTGGCCGAGGGAGGATACCGGGCTGTGCTGCTGCTGGACGGCGGCGTCCTATCCTCACGGCCCGATCTGGGAGCTGCCGGTGAGGCACTGCGACAGTGGACGAATGCCGCGGTGCTGGCGGCGCCGTCGGCACGCGTCATTCTTCTGGGAAGACCGGATCCGGTGGTGGCACAGGCACTGGTGAGATGGGATCACGCGGGATTCGCCCGCAGGGAGCTGATCGAGAGGGCTGAACTGCATCTGCCGCCGGCGTGGCGGGTGGCACGCCTGGATGGACCGGTGCGTGGTGTGGAGTCTCTCCTGGCTCAGGCCGAGGCAGATGGTTTTGAGGTGCTGGGACCGGTGGCGCCACCACCGGTTCACGGTCAGGTGGCCCCTGGCGGGGCCAGGGCACTGGTGCGCGCTCCGCTGACACGTGGCCGAGCGCTTGCGAACATGCTCGGGGTAAGACTGCGTGACCGGTCGGCCCGGCGGGAGGAACCGGTGCGAGTTGAGATGGATCCCACCCGTTTGTGGTGAGTCAGCCAGCAGAAGCGGCAGGGCACCCACACCAGTGAAACGGTGGTCCTAGCGGGTGCTGCTACTCGCCTTCACTGCCGCAGGCAGTGTCGCATTGGCTGCGGCAGCGCCCACCGCGGCACCAGGCACTTGGAAGGACGGCATGCCGTGGGCCAGGGAAATGAGATCAGTCAGCAGTCCCGCCGCGGTGGACTTGACGTTCCATCCTTCACTGAGGGCGGTGACGGCCGCACCGTCGACGACTGCGATGACCATCTCCGGCTCCAGCGGGCTGTCCAGCTGACGTAGGACACGGCGCAACGCAACGTTGAGGCGTTGCCGACCTTGACGATAGGCCTGTTTGACCGGGGCCGCCTGGCTCGCCGAGATGAGTTGGAGGTAGTGACCGAAGTAGCCGCCATGAGCCGGCAGTGTCGCCTGCAGGATGAAGCGGACTCTTTGGGACAGGTCCGGAACTCCTTTGAAGGCCTCCACCCGGTCCGCGACTCGCTCGGCACGCGAGGCCCACAGTCCGATGTTGACCAGTCCGGCTTGGTGCAGGAGGTCCTCCAGGCCATCGAAGTAGTAGGTTGTCGCAGACAGGGAGCAACCGGCCCTCTTGGCGACGCTACGGTGGCTGACTGCCGAGGGACCCGACTCGCGGATAATGGCGGCCGCAGCATCGATGATGGCCTGGCGGCGATCCTCACCTCGCGGAGTAACCCGAACCTCTGAACGAGAGCGCGTGCGAGCAGGGGTATTGTCATTGACGGCGTCTGTATGGGTGTCAGCCATACCCCTCATCCTACGACCACTGCACCGTCTTGTCCGTAACAAGACGGTGATAATTACCTCGCATGAAGGACTGACTCGAAGCTCACACTAAATTTATGATTTTCATCAATCACATCCAGAACCTAAAATAATGCGTGCTTGAGCATGTGAGTGACTGCCATCATCTCACACAGGAGATGCCGCAGGAAGGATCACTGAGCTTCACATTCCGTAATTATGCCGTTCACTTCTTTGAACTGGATACCTTTACCTCCGGCAGTGCAGTTTCTCACTGCTGTCTGATTCTTCCAGGCCCACCCGAAAACAATCCCAGTGGCCGCTCCAATCTGCCAATTCTTAGACCTAGAAGTCAAGATACTTGTAAAGCCTGCAGCATCCTTTACGTCACTATATGCATCAACAAGCTCCCTGGCCTTACAGGAATCGAGCTTTACTTGCCACGTTTCTCCCCCTGTAAGAGGATTCACAGACTCAATAGTTCGTCCAGTTGCTCCATTGCAGACCTCGGCTTCCGCTATCGGCTGCGCCATTGCACAGACACCACCAGCAAAAGCGAGAATACTAGCAGTTGCCACAGCAATTCTCTTCGTTCCAAGCATCATGATTCCTCTCATTCAAACGTGAGTCGGATGATGGTGGGGGAGGAGCGCTTCTCGGTATTCGAGGCTACAGTGACGCATCACTCTTCGCAACCCGGTTTAGCTTCAGCAACCGGTAGACATCAAGAGAGATTACCGCCATCACAGGGAAAAGCACCAACATGAACTAACTTGAACTGCAGTGCTTGCGTCGCGCGCCTGAATCTACGAACTGCGCACTTTCCTCTGCAATATCAGTTGAAACAAGATCTGCGTGACGACGGCACATGAATCGTGCAACAAATGTTGATTGTATGCTTCACATGTAATGTCGTACAACTAAAATTTGTGTTGCCGGTTGGTTGCTGACCTAATTAGTAACCGTTCATGTGGCTCGCAAGCCGACGGACAACTACTCGTTCCTGGAGATCGGCAAGGGCGTCACCTTTGAGAATGAAGCAGAAGCCTCATGCGCATGGTGAAGACGAACAAAGCTGCGGTGGTTGACAGTAGTGATGGTTCTGGGGCGGAGGGGACATGTCTAAAGAACTTGAGAAGCACTTGATCAACGCACTGGGCCTCTCAACGGGCGCTCCTATTGAGTCGATCATCTGGTTGCGTCACCTGGTACTGGGATTCTTGGTCGGGATCATGTTGCAGATACCGACGCCTGCGCAGCTGGAGCAGAGCGTGTGCTCAGGCATCGGCCCCCCTCCATGCGGTGCCCCGGGCAGAAAACAAACTCGGCAGGTTTACCGGCTCTTCGCGTTTGAGGGTGCAGTAGCCAGCGCCCATTGATCTGTTCGGGTGGGTTTGGTGGGGGCGTCGCTGCATCAGGTGGGGATCAAGGCCCAGTGATGTCGGAGAGCCGCTAAGACAACCCGGCACGAGGACCTCGACATGCCTGAGACAACCTTCTAGCGCTCTGCTCTAACGACCTTCCTGGGTCCGGACGCCCTGGGACTGACCGCGGAGGACCAGTTCCTCACCCCTGGGGCGGGCGGTTGTGGAGTGCCATGCCCATTGTCTTTGACGACCACAGGCCCTGTGGCGCCCTGGGATCGGAGTCCATGTCGCTGTCAGACCGACAGTACCGCGACCCCCACCCAAGCCGAGCAGACCATCACCAACGATCCGGACCGATTTACAGGCACACACATAATCAGCATGTGTCAATGTTCAAGAACCAGTATTTGACTCGGTTAGTTCTGATCCATGAATCGTGCGAGACATGAAGATAGCCACCATGGCAAACAACGCAATAACGGTAAGATAGACTGCAGGGGCTAGCGGGGATCCAGTGACTTTGATGAGCCAGGTGACGATAAATGGTGTCGTTCCCCCAAGAATTGCATTGGCTCCATTAAAGGACAGAGCGAAACCGGAGTAGCGTACATTGGTCGGGAAGGATTCTGCCAAGAAGGTGGCCAGCGTTCCATCATTCGCAGTCAGAGCGATAGCAAACACGATCTGACACAGAACAACAGCTATGAACATGCCAGCAACCCTGGTCATTATAAGGAAAAGTGGAATGGTCAGCACGAGAAATGCGACGCAGGCAGCAATAAGCATCTGTCGGCGTCCGAAAGAGTCGGACAGATGACCCATAATAAATATTGATCCAATGTAGACCACAAGCATTATAGACGTCGCCAGCGTGGCAGTATCCTGTGAGAACCCCAGTTCTTCGTGGACATAAGTTGGCATGTAACTCAGCAGCATATAGAAGGCAACTGCATTGAGGCAAGAAACGCCAAATGTGATGGCAGTGTCCCGGCGATGATTAGTTAGAAGCTCCTGAATAGATTCGGGCAGAATGAATATCAGTAAAGCGACAATAAGATTTCGTCGTTGTCCTCGTTGATCAGTTACGCGAACAGCAAAGGAGACTGCACAGATGTAAGCAAAGATGCCGCATACGACGACAACAAAAGCGGTCCTCCTATCTAAGCCGAGCCCCCTTTGCATATAACTTGGAAGATATGCAAGTATGGCATAAAACGCGGTTGCGTGAACTAATACAGCCACCAGGGATATAACTATCCCGCGACGGTGACGGCCCATACGCTGAAATATAGAAGTAGTCGACTTCGTCGACTTTGCTGCCTGCGGTAGTTCTGCACGCATCTCCTGGTAGGCAGGGGAGTCCTCCAGGTGAACCCGAATGTAGCGACCAACGAGTCCCAGGGGACCGGCTAAAAGAAAGGGAATGCGCCATCCCCACGTGTTCATCGCTCCGTCGCTCAGGACCGAAAACATTCCTGTGACCATGAGAGAGCCGGCAAGCAATCCGCATGCAGTGGACGCAGGAACCAGAGACGTGTATATTCCACGACGAGAAGGGGGCGCGTACTCAGCTAGGAAGGTTCCAGCGCCCGCGTATTCTCCTGATGCGGAGAACCCTTGAATCATTCGCAGTAGAAGAAGGCTGATGGCGCCTGCCACACCTATAGCTGAGTATGTGGGAAGAAGGCCGATGAAAAAGGTCGATCCTGACATGATGAGAATCGACCATGATAGGGCCCAGCGACGACCCCACCGATCTCCCCAGGCTCCCCAGACAACAGCTCCGATGGGCCGCAAAATGAACGACATGGCGAATACTGCATATGTCGACATCAACCGAACAGACTTATCAGCCTCGGGGAAGAAGGCAAGGCCGATGACGGTAGCCAAGTAGCCGTACGAGGCATAGTCGAACCACTCGATGAAGTTTCCGATGAAACTCGCTTTTGCTGCGCGTCTCAGCGCAAGACTGCGTTCGGGATCGGAGTGATAGTCGTTCATGCTTCTTGGGTGGACATTACTCATGGCCTATGGCTCCGGCTCGGTCATCGTGGGTATCGACGGTGTCTATGATCTCATGTATCTGCAGATTGTGTGGACGGTTGCCGCTCGTTCCTGTCTGCCCACGACCCGGCTTCTCACCGGGTCGTGGGCAGACAGGAACGCTTTGTGCTCAGGCCTCGGACGAGCGGGACTTCCGAGTGACGGCGTCCAGAATGATGGGCGCCAGCCCTCCTCCGACAATGAGAAGACCTCCGACCATTCCCACAGGAGTGAGCTTCTCTCCCCAGACGATGAGGCCGCACAGAATGGCGACCGGACACTCCCAGTAGGAGATCGTCGAGTACTCCACAGCGGGAAGATTACGTCCAGCAACGACCAGGAATCCCAGCGCGAACAGGCCGCAGATGAGGAAGAGGGCGACTGCCCACATCCAGTTGGTGGCGGTGAAGGACGAGACGCCGTGCCATGGCTTCAGAATGACTGACATCGCAAATGTAGCAGAGGCGGCCCAGAAGAAGTTCCAGACGCCTCGTACAACCGAGTCAACGTCCTTGCGATATCCATAGAAGAACATCGCCAGACCGTAGAAGACTCCTGATAGTAGGCCAAGAAGGTCTCCCAATTTCTTCTGCGGAAACTCGGGGGACGAGGCCGACAGATCCAGCCCGAAGGTCAGACTTCCGTTCTTGAAGTCGATGATGCCGATGGTCAGCAGCATGCCGACGAACACCAGAGACAGGAAAATTCCAGAAAGCACGCTGATCTTCTCCTTGCGGAAAATGCGTGCCAGCAGCGCACAGAACAGAGGTCCTGTGTAGATGAGGAAGACGGCATTGGCGATCGACGTCATCAACGTCGAGGAGATGTAGCAGCCCAGGGACAGGCCGATGGCCACTCCTCCCAGGATCACGGTTGCGCTCAGGCGGGTGCGCCGGAACAAGCCGATCTTCCTGGTGAGAACGAGGATGAGAATGAAGCCGAGCAGCCCAACGGTCATACGCCCGAAGGCCAGGAACGATCCGATGACGGACTTGTCGGCGGGCTCGAGACCGGCGGTTGTACCGCGGCTGATGGTGCCAACCAAGCCCATTCCGGTGGCGGAGAGAAGCATGGCAATAGCACCAAGCTTCTTGTTCATCACGTACTCTGTGACAGAGGATTCAGCGGACGAAGTCTGTGACATGGTAGTTGTGTCTCCTGAGTTCTTCCCGGCATGCACAGCAGGTCGGCATCATTGCCGGTCATCATGCGGTCAGGTCGGTCGTCACCAGCTCCACGGAGAGTCCGAGGACCGCGCTGAGCATAGCCGAGAACGGTGCGGGGCGGCAGCCCGATCCATGAGCCACCGCCCCGCACTCTTTGAGATCAGACCAGAGTCGGGTCAGCGACCTGGTTGGGGAAGTAGTCCTCGCAGCCACCCTCGCGGTACACGTCCGCCGTCGCGCAGTGGAGACCACCGCCGAAGGCGTAGGCGTCACGGAAGGGGACCGGGATGACGTTCATGCCCAGCTTGTCCATCTGCTCCATCTGGTGGACCTCACTGGCCTCGACACACACGGTCTTGTGGTCGATGACGAGGCAGTTCATGGACAGCCAGACGGAGGAGTAGCACAGCGGCGGCGGAACCTCGTGGGCCGGGGGAGCGGCGTCGACGATCTGCCAGTCGTTGGCCTCGAAGATCTTGCGCTGCTCCTCGGGCAGGCGGCGGTGCGGGTTGTTGATGATCAGCCCGGGCCGCAGCGGCACGAAGGTGGCGTCGATGTGGATCGGGTAGGGGTCGCCGGGGAAGTTCACCGCGTGCACCCGCAGGTCGGGGTAGTAGCGCTTGAACCACTCCATCGCCTTGCGGTTGGTGGTCAGACCGTGCTGGATGAACAGGTCCTTACCCACACGCATGACGTCGGCTGCGTCCCACATCGGCTCAAACTCAGTGGTCACGAAGTCCTTGGCGGCGGTGCGCTCGAGGCGCTCCTCCAGGGAGATCTTCTCGTCGTAGTAGTTGTGCTTGTAGGACTTGTCCGTCAGCCGAGGACGAGGCGCCTGGGTCCACTTGAACTCCGGGTCCTCCTCGAAGTACTGGTTCATGAGGGGCCAGTAGGCGAGATACTCGAAGTAGCGGCAGCGGAACGAGTTGGCCGAGGCCATGATCTCCTCACCGATGGTGAGCAGGATGTCGCGCGGGGGCATCTGGGTGAAGCCCGACTCCGTGCGGAAGTCAGGCGTCTGGATGGCCTGGTTCCACTGCAGCGGCGTGGGCCGGTCCACCTTGACGCCCAGTCCCTCGAGGATCTTGACGTAGTTGTCAAGCTGCTCGTTGGCGGCCTCGACGGTGGCGGTGGGGCGGGGGCCCCACATGCCGCGCATCTCGGAGTCAATCGGCACCTTCTCGGAGGTGGCCGGCTCCTCGGGAGGAATAACCGAGAAGTCCGCGCGGCCGACGATGACGTGCTTGAGCGGGTCGAAATCGTTCCAAGAGTTGACGATCTTCGTCATGAGTAAGTCACTCCTTTGTGCTCGTTGTGTGGTGTGTGAATTGAGACAGGTAAGTGTGTCTGTGGTTCAACACTGTCATTCTACTCTGAAGGAACCTCAAAAGTGGCCGTAGGAGTAACTGTGTAAAAGAATGATAGCTGAACCATGGCATGGTCATATGTGGTCGACGGTTCTCACCACCTCCTTGAAGGACCGATGCCGTCGCTCTGGTCAGGCCCTGCGAATGCGGGTGTCGATTTGCTCGGGAATCGGGGGACGAATATCGTCGGGACCACCGTAGTTGCCTCCGGGGGTCACGATAGTCCCTGCCTGGCCCTCAATGATGGAAACGGCGTCCTCAAGACGTCCGATTGCCGCCATGTCTCCGGTCAGCTCAACAAATCGGCACACTGCCTCGACCTTTGGTCCCATGGATCCACTGGGAAGACCCATCGCGCGCAGCGCTGCCGGCGTCGCCCGCGGGACCTGCTTCTGGTTCTCGGTTCCGAAGTCCTCAAACACGCCGTCGACGTCGGTGAGGATGAGAAGCGCATCAGCCTCCAGCGCCTCGGCCAGGACCGATGCGGTGAGGTCCTTGTCGATGACGGCCTCGATGCCCTTGAGCTTTCCTTCGGAGCTGCGGATGACGGGGACGCCGCCTCCACCGGAGCAAACAACGACGGCTCCGGCATCCAGGAGCGTGCGCACCAGGCGGGTCTCGATGACGCGTTGCGGCTTGGGGGAGCCGACGACGCGACGGTAGTGATCGCCATCGGGCTTGACCACCCAGCCCCGTTCCT
This sequence comes from Actinomyces sp. Marseille-P3109, assembly GCF_900323545.1. NCBI lineage: Bacteria > Bacillati > Actinomycetota > Actinomycetes > Actinomycetales > Actinomycetaceae > Actinomyces > Actinomyces sp. Marseille-P3109. Next base: position 1,041,284 of record NZ_OOHN01000008.1, on the reverse strand, counting down.
CGGCCAGTCTCTCCGCCTCCTCCTTGGTGTAGACCTCACCGACGAACTTTGTGGGGTTGGAGAAGGCGGGATCGCCGGCCAGGACCAGGGTCTGGTTGACCATCGCGGCCACATGGCGCCCTGGTAGGGCGTTCTGCATGGCCTGAAGCAGCCAGTAGCCGATCATGCCCTGGGTCTGAGCACCGAGGGTGTCGAAGGGGTAGGGCTCCGAGAGGCGCTCGTCGTTAGCGGACTGCAGGGCCAGGACACCCACCTGAGGGCCGTTGCCGTGGGTGAGGACCAGCTCGTGCTTCTCTGCCAGCTTCGCCAGCTCACGAGCCGCCACCTCGACATTGTGGATCTGAGTGCTGGCGTCGGGCTTATCGCCCCTGCGCAGCAAGGCGTTTCCGCCGAGGGCAACAACAATTCTCACGGCTCAGTCCCAGTCTCCGAGGGTTGCGACCATGACGGCCTTGATGGTGTGCATGCGGTTCTCCGCCTGGTCGAAGGCGACGTTGCGCTCGGTCTCGAAGACGTCGTCGGTCACCTCCAGGCCCTCCATGCCTGTCTTGGTGAAGATGTCCTCACCCACGGTGGTGTTGCGATCATGGAAGGCCGGTAGGCAGTGGAGGAACTTGACGTCGGGGTTACCGGTGGCCTGCACCAGCTCGGCGTTGACCTGGTAGGGGCGCAGCAGGGCGATGCGCTGGTCCCACACCTCCTTGGGCTCACCCATCGAGACCCACACGTCGGTGTATAGGAAGTCGACTCCCTTGACACCCTCAGCGGCGTCGTCGGTGACGAGGACACGGGCTCCGCTCTTCTCCGCCAGCTTCTTGGCCTGGGCCACCACCTCAGGAGGTGTCTGCAGCTCTGCGGGCGCCACCATCCGCACGTCCATCCCCATCAGGGCAGCGGAGATGAGCAGCGAGTTGGCCACGTTGTTACGGGCGTCCCCCAGGTAGGCGAAGGAGATCTCCTCGATCGGCTTGCCCGTGTGCTCCAGCATGGTCAACTGGTCGGCGAGCATCTGGGTGGGGTGCCACTCGTCGGTCAGCCCGTTCCACACCGGCACCCCCGAGAGCTCGGCCAGGGCCTCGACGTGCTCCTGCTTCTTACCGCGGAACTCGATGCCGTCGTAGAAGCGGCCCAGGACCCGGGCGGTGTCCGCCACCGACTCCTTGTGACCCATCTGCGAGCCCGAGGGGTCCAGGTAGGTGACCTGGGCGCCCTGGTCATAGGCGGCCACCTCGAAGGAGCAGCGCGTACGAGTCGAGGTCTTCTCGAAGATGAGCGCGATGTTCTTGCCGGTCAGCCGCTTCACCTCACGACCGGCCTTCTTGTCCTCCTTGAGCTGAGCCGCCAGCTTGAGCAGGATGCTCCACTCATCGGCAGTGAAATCAAGCTCCTTGAGGAAGCTGCGGTTGTGCAGGGGGTGGGTCATGAGGACTCCTTCGTCTGGGTGGTTGAGTGTTTGAGTGGGTGATGGGTTGTCTTCATTGACGCCGAAGGCGCTGATGGGGGACCGGCTCAGGCGACCGGGTCCCGCAGGATCGGGCAGCTCATGCAGTGCGGGCCGCCGCGCCCGCGACCGACCTCTGAGCCCGGGATCGTCAGGACCTCGATACCGTGGGAGGTGAGGTACTCATTGGTGTTGACGTTGCGCTCGTAGGCGACGATGACGCCGGGGGCGACGGCCAGTGAGTTGGAACCATCGTCCCACTGCTCGCGCGCGGCGGCCATGGAGTCCTGAGGCGTGATGAGGACGGTGAGGTCGTCGATGCCCAGTGCCTGGGCGATGACGCGGTACATGTCCTCCGGGTCGTTGCGGGTGACGCTGATCTGTCCGTCGCCTTCCGGACGCACAGTGAGTGTCGGCAGCATCCCCAGGCCTCCGTAGACGGTGAAGGTGCCGGCATCGACCATGGTCATGACCGTGTCCAGGTGCATCTGCGCGCGCGTCCGCTTCATCTCGACGGCGACCACATGGTTGACCTTCCCCGCGGCGAAGAGCCGGCTGGCGAGCCTCTCGATGCCCTGGGCGGTGGTGCGCTCCGAGACCCCGACCAGGACGGCGCCGTTGCCGATGATCTGCACGTCTCCACCCTCGACAGTGGCGGGACCGGCCTGGGTGCCCTCGGACCACACGGGGAAGTCGGCGTTCGCGAAGCGGGGGTGCCAGCGGTAGATCGCCTCGTAGTTGATGGTCTCGCGCTGCCTGGCCGGCATTGTCATCGAGTTGATGGACACGCCGTTGTAGACCCAGCACGACGTGTCGCGGGTGAACAGGTGGTTGGGCAACGGCGCCAGGAGCAGGTCGTCGTCGTTCATGGAGGCCAGCACCAGGGAGTCCGGGCAGGAGGTGCGCTCCAGCAGCTCGGCCTTGGTGATGCCGGCGATGAGGATCTCGGCCAGGTCGGCTCCGGACAGCCCCTGAGCCAGGGCCCGCATCGGCTCGGCGGCAATGGGGCCGTTGGTGTTCTCGTTGATGACCCGGTCCAGGACATAGTCCCTGGCCTCGGGCACCTCAAGGGTCTCGGCCAAGAGGTCGCCGAGGTAGAGCACCTCGACGTCGCGATCAGTCAGCACGCGTGCGAACTGATCGTGCTCCTCCTGGGCCCGCTCGAGCCACAGGACGTCGTCGAACAGGAGGTGGTCCTTGTTCTGCGGAGTGAGCCTGAGCATCTCACCTCCAGGCCTGTGCAGGATGACCTGCCGAAGCCTCCCGATTTCGGAATCCACGGAAAGATCCATGACTCCCTCTCTGACACAGCACTGTGTCGTTGACGTGGATCATGATACATATCACGAGCTCTGACGATTGAAATGGTACGCTTGTACCGGATTGGTACGAGCGTACCAGAGTCATTGGTGGTTGAGAAGCCCCTGATGTGAAGGAAGTTCAGGACGGAGTGATCAGACCTCTGCAGCCGGTACGTGATACTGGTCCCACCAAATGATGATGCCGTCGGCGGGGCCTTCAGGTGCGTCCCGGCCTACGGTGGGCCCGTTTCGGCCTTGGTAGAGGTCATACAAATGCTGCCGGCCCTCGGTCCGAGGAGGGGTCCTCGGGCGAGGACCGTGGAAGGATGTCGGACATGACCGCACCTCCCACCGGCCCCGTGAACGCGGTGGTCCTCGACTACGGCAACGTCCTGTACACCTGGGACCCGGTGGCCGCTGTGGCCGGATACGTGCCCCTCGATGCCTGGGACGAGTTCGCGACCGACGGCGGGTTCCTCGCCTGGAACGAGCGGCTGGATCTGGGGCAGCCCTTCGAGCAGGTGCTCAGCGACTACGCTCGCACTCATCCCGACCGCCCCGACTGGACAGAAATCCTCTCCCTGTATCGCGAGCGCTTCCCCTCCTCACTGACCGGCCCCGTTCCCGGGATGGCGGCCCTGCTCAACGACCTGCTCGAGGCAGGAGTGCCGCTGTACGGCCTGACCAACTTCGATGCCGAGCCCTTCGAGCAGGCCCGACTCCTGGTGCCTCAGCTCGAGCGCTTCACCGGCATCGTGGTCTCCGGGCGCGAGCACCTGGCCAAGCCCGATGCCGCCATCTTCGAGCTGCTCCTTCAGCGCTACGGACTGCAGGCCCGCAGCACCCTGTTCGTTGACGACTCGGCCCCCAACATCCGAGCCGCGGGCGACCTCGGCCTGCGCACCCACCACTTCACCGGGGCGGGACGCCTGCGGGCCGAGCTCGTCGAGCTGGGTCTTCTTCCTGCGCCGCGCCAACGATGAACCCCGGCTTGTGCAACGCAGGGCCGTAGCATGGGGCTCATGCGTGTGCTGTTCGCCGGAACCCCCGAGGTAGCCCTCCCCACCCTGGAGGCCCTGATCGCCAGTGAGCACGACGTCGTCGGAGTGCTCACCCGCGCTGACGCCCGCAGGGGCCGCGGTCGCACACTGCACCCCTCACCGGTGGCCGCCGTGGCCCGCGAGGCCGGGCTCGACGTGCGAACCCCCTCCACCCTCAAGGGTGAGGCGGCCGACGAGGTGCGCACCTGGGTGCGTGAGCTCAAGGCGGACGTCGCCGTCGTGGTCGCCTACGGGCGCCTGGTTCCGGCCGACATGCTGGACGTGCCCGAGCACGGGTGGCTGAACCTCCACTTCTCCCTGCTGCCGGCATGGCGCGGAGCGGCCCCCGTCCAACGCGCGATCATCGCCGGAGAGGAGGTCACCGGGGCCTGCGTGTTCCGCCTCGAGGAGGGGCTCGACACCGGCCCCGTCTACGGCCGCATCACCGAGGCGATCGGTGCGAGCGACACCAGCGGCGACCTCCTGGAGCGCCTGGCGCGTGCTGGCGCCCCCCTGGTCCTCGACGTCCTGCGGCAGGTAGAGGAGGGAGCCGTCCAGCCCGAGCCGCAGGACGGGGCGCTGGCCACCTTGGCTCCGATGCTCTCCACCGCGGACGGGCGGGTCCGCTGGGAGGACCCGGCTCTGACGGTCGATCGTCGGATCCGGGGCGTGACTCCGGCCCCGGGGGCTCACACCAGCTACCTCGGCGCCAGGTTCCGCCTGGGACCGGTCACCCCCGTCCCCGAGGTGACGGATCTCCTGCCCGGTCAGGTGCGCGCCTCCAAGCGCGAGGTCCTCGTGGGGACCGGGGGCTGCGCGGTCCGCCTGGGGCGGGTGGCACCCGCAGGACGCAGCTGGATGCCCGCCGACGCCTGGGCCCGTGGAGCCCGCCCGGAAGTGGGCACCGTCCTGGGAGCTCCGGCCCCTGAGACCGGCGACAATGAGAGGCTGAGCTGATGGGCGAGCGATCGGCACGCCGGGGTGCACCAGGCGGTCACAGTGAGCGCCGCAGCGGCGGAGTCGGACGACGACACGGCGGCCGTAGCGTTCAAGGCGACCGAAAGAGCGGGCATGACCGAGGACGACGCACCCGCAAGCCGGACGGCGCACGGGCGAGTGCGCGCCCGCGTTCGCCTCAACGGCGGTCGGATCCGGCGCGCCGGGTGGCGCTGGAGGTACTCACCCGGGTGCGCCGGGACGACGCCTTCGCCAACCTCCTCCTGCCCGAGCTGCTGGACTCCGCCGACATGGACCGGCGTGACGCCGGATTCGCCACCGCCCTGACCTACGGAACTCTGCGCTTGCAGGGACGCTACGACGCCATGATCGCCACCTGCACGGACCGACCCCTGGAGCAGATCGATCCGGCCGTGCTCGATGTCCTGCGTCTGGGGGCCCACCAGCTCATGGGGATGCGCGTGGCCCAGCACGCCGCCGTGAGCACCACCGTGGACCTGGCGGCCGACTCCTGCGGGCGCGGCTCCGCCACCTTCGTCAACGCGATCATGCGCCGGCTCAGCGGTCAGGACCTGGAGGCGTGGCTGGTCCTTCTGGGCCGGGACGCCCCCGATGAGACGGTCGCCCTGGCCCGTACCCAGTCCCACCCCGAGTGGATCGTCAAGGCGCTGCGCCAGGCCCTGGTCAAGCACGGTCGCAGCGCCGAGGAGCTGGAGGCGCTCCTGGTCGCCGACAACGCCGACCCCGAGGTGACCCTGTGCGCCCGACCCGGTCTCATCTCCCCTGAGGCCCTGGCAAAGGCTGCCCGCAAGGCCGACCGGGTCCACGACGTCGAGCCCCGCCTGGGGCGAATCAGTCCTCTCGCCGTTGTCATGGACGGGGGAGACCCCGGCAGGATCGAGGCGATCCGAGACTCCCGTGCCGGGGTCGAGGACGAGGGCAGCCAACTGGTGGCGCTCATCGCCGCTGAGGCCCCGCTCGAGGGCCGCGACGAGCGCTGGCTCGACCTGTGCGCCGGTCCCGGGGGCAAGGCTGCGCTGCTGGCCGCGCGGGCCGCCCAGAAGGGCGCTCACCTGCTCGCCAACGAGGTGAGCCCTCACCGGGCCGATCTGGTGCGCTCCGCCCTGCGCGCAGTTCCACGCGACGTGGCCCGGGTGCGCTGCGGGGACGGACGAGGCATCGGGCGCGATGAAGCGGCAGCCTACGACCGGGTGCTGGTCGACGCGCCCTGCACGGGTCTCGGTTCGCTGCGTCGTCGGCCGGAGGCCCGGTGGCGCCGGAGGCCGCAGGACGTCACCGTCCTGGCCGAGCTTCAGCGCGAGTTGTTGGCCAGTGCGCTGCGCGCCGTGCGGCGCGGCGGAGTGGTGACCTACGTAACCTGCTCACCGCACGCCCTGGAGACGAGCCTCGTGGTGCGAGACGTCACCCGTCTCCTGCGGAGTGAGGGCCTGAACACGGAGATCCTGCACGCCGGGGACCTCGCCACCAGGCTGGCGCCCCAGCCGCCGGCCGGCGCCGAGCGCGAGATGCTCCAGCTCTGGCCCCACCTCGACGGAACCGATGCGATGTTCTGCGCCCTGCTGCGACGCACCAGCTAACACACGACGACACCATGAGCACATCATGAGGAGCATCCCGATGACGGCCATCCATCCCTCGATCCTCAACTGCGACATCGCCCACCTGGCCGACGAGCTCGACCGGGTCACAGGTACTGACGGTGCGGACGGGATCCACGTCGACGTCATGGACAACTACTTCGTGCCCAACCTGTCCTGGGGGCTGCCGGTGGTCGAGGCGGTGCTGGCCCACACCACGCTGCCCGTGGACGCCCATCTCATGATCCGCGACGCCGACCGCTGGGCCCCGGCCTACGCAGAGGCCGGCTGCCAGATCGTCACCCCCCACGCCGAGGCCACCACCGCCCCGGTGCGCCTGGCGCGCGAGCTTCACCGGCTCGGCGCCGGCGCAGGAATCGCGTTGAGGCCCGCCACCCCCCTGGGAGCCGTTGCCGGCGTCCTGGGGGAGTTCGACCTCCTCCTGCTCATGACCGTGGAACCGGGCTTCGGCGGCCAGTCCTTCATCGAGTCGATGCTGGCCAAGATCCGCCGTGCCCGCGAGCTGGTCGGGGCCGGGGGGCTCGACCTGCGTGTGCAGGTGGATGGTGGCATCACCGCTCAGACGATTGAGCGCGCAGCGGAGGCGGGAGCCGACGTCTTCGTCGCCGGCTCGGCGGTCTACCGGGCCGACGACGCCCTGGCCGCCGTCCGTGAGCTGCGCAAGGCGGCATCCTCCCACCGGCACTGAGATCTCGCTGATCGTCGATGCTCGACGACGATTGGCGCTCCGACCCACTTCTGAGAAAGGAGATGCTCATGAGGTAGATGTGACTAGCGGTGCAGCGAGATGTCGCACTCAGTAGGCCTTGTGGGAAACCTCAAAGACCTTCAAGTGGCGAAAGGTGCCTTTGCGAGGCACCCGTTATGCCGCAGCATTGCTGGGGTCTCGGTTGTTGCACCAACGCAACTCCCGGTCTTTGTGAGGTTTCCACAAATGGAATGTGGTGCTCTGACCACGTAACGTCGTCGTCTAGCGGATCTGTCGACCTGCGCTTGTAGGGAAGGCACGGATCCGCCACCCCGGCCCAAGGTAGGGCCCCGCCGCAAACCCCATCGTCCAGGCAAGGAGACTCTTGGTGACCCTCTCCCGCATCCTCATCGCCAACCGCGGTGAGATCGCACTGCGTATCGTGCGAACCGCCCGCGACCTCGGGGCGATGTCGATCCTCCCGTACACGCCTGAGGACCTGATGAGCCCGGCGGCCGAGCTCGCCGACGAGGCCTACGCGCTGCCCGAGGGCTCGTCCTACACCGACGCAGCCGCAGTCCTCGAGCTGGCCCGTGCCACCGGCGCCGACGCCGTCCACCCCGGTTACGGGTTCCTGTCCGAGAACGCCGATTTCGCCCGCTCGATCATCGAAGCCGGCATCACCTGGGTTGGTCCCTCGCCCGAGGCCATGGACTCCCTCGGCGACAAGATGAGCGCCCGCGCCACCGCTGAGCGGGCCAAGGTCGCCCCGGTACCCGGCATCACCGACTCGGTCACCGATGCCGATACCGTTATCAGCTTCGCCGCCACCCACGGCTACCCAGTCGCCCTCAAACGCACCGACGGCGGAGGCGGACGCGGTATCACCGTCCTGCACAATGACGACGAGGTCAGGTCCACCCCCGCCTTCGAGTCCGCGGCACTGGGCGGTGGCACCCTCATCCTGGAGCGCTTCGTCACCGCTGCGCGCCATATCGAGACCCAGTGCGCCCGCGACTCCCACGGTGGTTTCGCCGTTGTCTCCACCCGCGACTGCTCCCTGCAGCGACGCAACCAGAAGCTCCTTGAGGAGGCTCCGGCCCCCTTCCTGCCCGAGGGCGTCCACGACCGTCTCGTCGAGGCATCCCGCCGCCTCCTGGAGACGGTCGACTACGTCGGGGTGGCCACGTGCGAGTTCCTCCTGACCCCCGAGGGCGACCTGTGGTTCCTGGAGGTCAACCCCCGCCTTCAGGTGGAGCACTGCGTCTCCGAGGAGGTCACCGGCACCGACCTGGTCGAGGTCCAGCTGCGCATTGCCGAGGGCGGCCACCTCAGTGAGTTCAACGAGCCCCGCGGCCACAGCCTGGAGCTGCGCATCACCTGCGAGGACCCCTCCCGCAGCCTGGCTCCCTCCACCGGTGCCATCACGCGCCTGCGCTGGCCGGCCGGCCCCGGCATCCGCATCGAGTCCGGTGTCACCGAGGGCGACGTCGTCACCCCCATGTTCGACCCGATGCTCGCCAAGATCGTCGTCACCGGTTCCAACCGGGAGCAGGCCATCGCCCGCGCCCGGCGAGCCCTGCGCGAGACGGTCGTCGAAGGCGTCACCGTGTGCACGGCCCTGCACGCGGAGGTCCTGGAGCGCTCCGCCTTCACCACCCCGGACGAGGCCGGCCGCCTGACAGTGACCACACGGTGGATCGAGAACGAGGTGCTGCCTGACCTGGCCGAGGCCGCGTCGTCGCAGTCGGACGGCTCTCAAGCCGCCTGTGAGGCGGTCGCCAACCCGCGTACCCGTTCCAGCTACATCATCGAGCTCAACGGCCGGCGGATGCAGCTGACCCTGCCCGACGGGATCCTCGCCCCCACCAACCCGGCGCGCAGCTTCAGCCAGCGCAGCAACCGGGCCCAGCCGCTGCGTGGCCGCTCCGGTGGCGCCGCACGCTCACCCCGCGGCACCACCTCCGGTGACAACGAGGCCACCTTCTCCGAGCCCGGCGTCATCGCCGCCCCCATGCAGGCCATCGTCACCCGTATCTGCGTCGAGCCCGGCCAGCAGGTCTTCCAGGGCGATCTGCTCGTGGTCCTGGAGTCCATGAAGATGGAGAACTACGTCCACGCCCTGAGCGACGGGACCATCTCGGAGATCCCCGTCAGTGCCGGTCGCACCGTCTCCGCCGGTGATGTCCTGGTGCGCATGAGCACCCCCGAGAACGACTCTGAGGAGGCCTGAACCGTGAGCACCGACTCCAGCACTGGTGCCAGCACCGCAGCCGGAGCGCCGTCACAGGGCGCCACGATGGCGGACTCGCCCTCGACCTCGGCCTTCCGCCAGCGCATCGCCCGCGTCGACCGTGAGGCCGAGGAGCGCGCCGCCTCCCGGCAGCACGCCAAGGGCAAGCGCACCGCCCGGGAGCGCATCAACGACCTGCTCGACGACTCCACCTTCCTGGAGATCGGCCGCTACACCGGCTCCGGAGCGGGGGAGAAGGCCCGCCCCTCCGGCGTCGTGACCGGCTTCGGACAGATCGACGGCCGTCAGGTGGCCGTCTACTCCCAGGACTTCTCCGTCTCCGGAGGCGCCCTGGGCACCATCGAGGGGGACAAGATCGTCCGACTCCTGGACGATGCCCTGCGCCTGCGCATCCCCGTCATCGGGCTCATCGACTCCGGCGGCGCCAAGATCCAGGAGGGCGTGGGTGCCCTGCGTCAGTACGGGCGCATCTTCAACCGCACCTGCGCCGCCTCCGGCCTGGTCCCGCAGATCAGCGTCATCCTGGGTCCCTGCGCCGGCGGCGCCGTCTACAGCCCGGCGCTGACCGACTTCGTCATCGCCACCCGCCAGGCCTCCCACATGTTCGTCACCGGTCCCGACGTCGTGCGCGCCACAACCGGTGAGCAGATCAGCGCCGAGGACCTGGGCGGCGCACAGATCCACGGCTCGGTCTCCGGCGTCGTCCACTACGTGGCCGACGATGAGGAGGACGCCCTGGGGCAGGTGCGCAACTTCCTGGCCTATCTGCCCTCCTCTGCCGAGCTCGATGCTCCCATGTACGCCTACGACGACACCGACGCCCAGGCCGATGCCGAGGCCGCCCGCAGCGTCGGCGAGATCGTCCCGGCCTCCACCCGCCAGGCCTACGACGTCGTCGAGGTGGTCTCGGCGGTCGTCGACCACGGTGAGCTCGTCCAGGTTCAGGAGGAGTTCGCCGCCAACGTCGTGGTCGGCTTTGCCTGCTTCGAGGGCCACCCCGTGGGGATCGTCGCCAACCAGCCGCTGGTGGACGCCGGCACCCTGGATGTCGACGCCTCCGAGAAGCTCGCCCGCTTCGTGCGCTTCTGCGATGCCTTCGGGCTGCCGGTGGTCACCTTCGTCGACGTTCCCGGCTACCGGCCCGGCGCCGAGCAGGAGCACGCCGGCATCATCCGCCGCGGAGCAAAGGTCATCAACGCCTACGCCACCGCCACCGTGCCCCTGGTGACAATTGTCCTGCGCAAGGCCTACGGTGGCGCCTACATCGTCATGGGATCCAAGGCCATCGGCGCCGACCTCAACTTCTGCTGGCCGGGAGCCGAGATCGCCGTCCTGGGCGCCGCCGGCGCCGTCGGCATCATCCACCGCCGCGACCTGGCCAAGGTTCACGACGAGCAGGGCAAGGAGGCCGCCGCCGCCGAGCACGAGCGGCTCGTCGCCGAGTACACCGACGCCGTCATCAACCCGGACAAGGCCGTGGCCATCGGGGAGATCGACGCCGTCATCGCCCCCGAGGACACCCGCAGCGTCATCGTCGACTCACTGGCCGCGCTGCGCGCCAAGAACGACGCCCGCCCCGACTCGCCCAAGAAGCATGACAACATCCCCCTCTGAATCCCACTCCGACCCCGGCTTGCGGCCTGACGCCCCAGCCTCATCCGACCTCAGTTCTGGTACCCGTTCTGAGCTCTCCGACCACGCCGTCGCAACACCGAAGGACACCACTATCGTGCACACGACCTCGCAAGCCCCCAGCCCCGCGACCACGATCGCTGAGCGCCTGAGCGGAGGCGAGCCCTACATCATCACCTTCGGTGGCCAGGCCACCCCCTGGCGCCAGACGCTCGCCGACCTCGTCTCCTTGGACCAGGCGCTGGCCGACGACGTCGTGGCCGTGGACCGGGCCGTGTCCGAGCGCCTGGCTCCCGTGGCCACCGATCTGCTCACCGTGACCCCGCGCGGGTCAAGGCTCCTCGACGATGCGGCCGCGCCGGTCGTGCCCCAGCACCGCACCACCGCCGACGGTGCCGACGTCTCCGTGCCCGGCATTCTCATGGCCCAGCACGCCGCCCTGGCCTCGCTTCCGGCAGCCGGCATCAACACCGTCACCCACGCCCCGGTGGGCGCCATCGGCCACTCCCAGGGCGTCCTGGGAGTCAGCCTCCTCGAGGCCGTGCGGGCCTCGGACCGCGAGAGGATCATCGAGGTCCACGCCATCGCCCGCCTCATCGGCGCCGCGGCCACCCGCACCACCCGCCGCCTCGACCTGGGTACGGTGGGGGAGTCCACCCCCATGCTCTCGGTGCGCGGCGTGACCCGCAGCGTGCTCGACGCCGTCCTGGCCCGGGTCCCCGGCTCCGAGAGGATCTCCGTGGGGGTCACCAACGGGCTCCAGGCTCATATCCTCTCCGGGCGACCCGCCGACCTCGAGCGCGTCGTCACCGCCCTGGAGGCGGCCGCCGCCCGCAGCGCCAAGGCCCGCAAGAACCGCCGCCGCGGCGGCGCCGTCCTGGCCCCGGTCACCGAGTTCCTCACCACCTCGGTTCCCTTCCACACCCCGCTGCTGGCCAACGCCGTCGACGACGTCGCCGCCTGGGCGGCCGACTGCGGCCTGGATGGAAAGCTCGCCCGCGACCTGGCCACCGCCGTGCTCATCGACCCGGTCGACTGGCCCGGTCTGGTCACCGGCGCCCTGGGCATCGGCTCGGCCGAACCAGTGCGCACCGTCCTGGACCTGGGTCCGGGCAACGTGCTGGTCCGTCTCACCGAGGGCGTCGTGGCCGGCACCGGCACCACGGTCGTGCCCGCGGGGACTGCCAAGGCCATCGACGACCTCGACCGCGCCGGCGTCGCCCCGCAGCCCAGCGTCGACCGCTCCCGCTTCGCCCCGCGCATCACCCGCCTGCCCGACGGCCGCCTCACCCTGGACACGGCCTTCACCCGCCTGACCGGCCGCAGCGCCGTCCTCCTGGCCGGGATGACCCCCACCACCGTGGACCCCGCCATCGTGGCGGCGGCCGCCAACGCCGGCTACTGGGCCGAGCTCGCCGGTGGTGGGCAGACCACCCCCGCCGTCCTGGCCGAGAACCTCGAGGGCCTGGAGGAGGCGCTCGAGCCGGGCCGCACCGCGGCCTTCAACGCCATGTTCATGGACCGCTACCTGTGGAACCTGCACCTGGGTACCCAGCGTCTGCTGTCCAAGGCCCGCGCCGGCGGCGCCCCCATCGACGGCATCACCATCTCCGCAGGCATCCCTGAGCTCGACGAGGCCACCGCCCTGCTCGAGCGCCTCCACGCCGAGGGCTTCCCCTACATCGCCTTCAAGCCCGGCACCGTGGACCAGATCCGCCAGGTGCTGGCCATCGCGCGCGCCGTGCCCGACAGCCCCGTCATCATCCAGATCGAGGACGGACACGCCGGTGGCCACCACTCGTGGGAGGACCTGGACACCATGCTCCTGGCCACCTACGACGCCATCCGCGCCGTCACCAACGTCGTGCTCGTCGTCGGAGGCGGAATCGGTACGCCCACCCGTGCAGCCGACTACCTCACCGGCCGCTGGGCAGAGGCCTACGGCACGGCCGCCGCCCCCGTCGACGGCGTCATGATCGGCACCGCCGCCATGACCTGTCTGGAGGCCAAGACCAACGACGACGTCAAGCAGCTCCTCGTCGACACCCCCGGAATCCCCGAGGACTCCGGGGTCGAGGGCGGCTGGGTCGCCTCCGGGGAGTCCATCGGCGGTATGACCTCCGGCCTGTCCCACCTGCGTGCCGATCTCTACGAGATCGACAACTCCTCGGCCCGCGCCTCGCGCCTCATCCAGGAGCTCGCCGGTGACGAGGCCGCCATGGCCGCTCGCCGTCAGGAGATGATCGACGCCCTGGCCAGAACCGCCAAGCCCTACTTCGGCGACGTCGAGGAGATGACCTACCTCGAGTGGGCCACCCGTTATGCCGAGCTGTGCGTCGCCCCGCACGAGGGTCGCCCCGCCACCCGCGCCGACTGGGCCGACGAGGGCTGGTACGACCGCTTCATCGACCTGCTGCACCGCGTCGAGGCCCGCCTGAGCCGGGCGGACCACGGCGAGATCCCCACACTCTTCGCCGACTACGACGCCGTTATCGACTCCGACTCCGCCCTGGCCGCCCTGGCCGAGCGCTACCCGTCGGCTGCCTCCACCCTCGTGGAGCCCGTCGACGCCGCCTGGTTCGTCGACCTGTGCCGCAAGCACCCCAAGCCCGTGCCCTTCGTGCCCGTGGTCGACGCCGACATCCTGCGCTGGTGGGGCACCGACTCCCTGTGGCAGTCCCAGGACCCGCGCTACACCGCCGACCAGGTGCGCATCATCCCCGGTCCCGTGGCCGTCGCCGGCATCACCACCATCAACGAACCCGTCGGTGAGCTGCTGGGCCGCTTCGAGACCGCCGCCGTCGAGGCCCTCCACGACGCCGGCACCGGCGAGCAGGAGGCAGCCGGCCGCCTGGGCGCCGCCCCCGCCGTGGCCGACGGGGCGCTGGCCGCCCCTGTGGCCGACGCCAAGGAGCTCGTCCAGGTCGCCCCCCACGTCCTGTGGAACGGTCACCTGACCGTCAACCCGGCCATCGTCCTGGGTGACGACGCCTACAACGTCGTCGCCCGCCCGGACGTCGCCGAGGACGCCTACGACCTCGACATCCGCCTCGACACCCACTGGGATGGTACCCCCGGCGGCGACGACATCCACGCGGTGCGCCGTCTTGTGGTGCCGCTGCGGCTGGCCCGCGCCTGGGACGGTGCCGCCCCGCTGGTCGACCCCGAGCGCATCAGTGAGACGATGAACGACCTGCTGCGCGCCACCGCCGGTGTGGGAGCTGTGTCCATCACCGGTGACGACGTCGACCACCTGCCCGAGGTCCGCCCCGCGCAGGCCGGAGCCACGGACGCCCTGGGGCGTCCCGCCACCCAGCCGTTCGGCACCATCCACGGCTCCTTCACGCTGGCGAGCACCCTGGGTCACGACCACGCCTCGGTGACGGCCGACGCGCTGCCGGTGGACCTCTCGGCCGCCCCGTTCGTCCCCGACGCCCTCCTCGGCCCCTGCTGGCCGGTGGTCTACGCCGCCCTGGGCAGCGTCGTCGAGGACGGCATGCCGCTCATCGAGGGGCTGCTCGGTGCGGTCCACCTGGACCACACCATCGACCTGCACCTCACCCTCCACCAGCTCCAGGCGGCTGCGGCCACCACCAGCCCCACGATCAACGTCACCGGCTGGGTCGCTGCCCTGGAGGAGTCCAGTGCCGGCCGCGTCGTTGACGTGCGCCTGGAGCTGACCGACGCCGGCGACGGCACCCTCGTGGCACTGATGCGCGAGCGCTTCGCCATCCGCGGCCGTGCCTCGGGCAACGCCGTGCCCAGCGCACCCGAGCTCGCCGGTGGCACCGGACGCGAGACCGCCCCCGCCGCCCGCCGCATCCTGCGCCGTACCACCGTCACCGCGCCGGCGGACATGACGGCCTTCGCTCGGGTCACCGGCGACTTCAACCCGATCCACACCTCCTACAACGCCGCCCACGTGGCCGGCATGGACGCTCCGCTCGTCCACGGCATGTGGCTGTCGGCCACCGCGCAGCAGGTGGCGGCCTCCACCGCCGCCGACGGCTCCCGCCACGTCCTGGCCGGCTGGACCTACGTCATGACCGGACCGGTGGAGCTGGGCGACGACGTCGAGATCACCGTGGAGCGCACCGGCCTGGTGGTCGGCGGCGGCTACGTTCTGGAGGTCGTGTGCCGCATCAACGGCGAGGTCGTCTCCCGCGGCACCGCCGTGACGACGCCCGAACCAACCGCTTACGTCTACCCCGGCCAGGGCATCCAGACCCCCGGCATGGGCCTGGATGAGATGAGCTCCTCCAAGGCCGCCCGCGCGGTCTGGGAGCGGGCCGACGCCCACACCCGCGCCGAGCTGGGCTTCTCCGTCATCAACCTGGTGCGTGACAACCCCACCGAGATGACCGCCCGCGGCATCACCTACCGCCACCCCGAGGGCCTGCTCAACCTCACCCAGTTCACCCAGGTGGCCCTGGCCACCGTGGCCATGGCAACCACCGCGCGCCTGGCCGAGGCCGGTGCCCTGGTGGATAACGCCGCCTTCGCCGGCCACTCCCTGGGCGAGTACACGGCCCTGAGCGCCTACGGGCGCGTCATGCCCGTGGAGACGACGATCTCGATCGTCTTCCAGCGCGGCTCCACCATGCACTCACTGGTGCCCCGCGACGCCGACGGCGCCTCGAACTACCGCATGGGCGCCCTGCGCCCCAACCAGGCAGGGCTCAAGGCCGACGAGGTCGAGGCCTACGTGCAGTCGATCTCCCAGGAGACCGGCGAGTTCCTCCAGATCGTCAACCACAACCTGGCCGGGGTCCAGTACGCCGTGGCCGGCACGATCAAGGGCCTGGACGCCCTGGCCGCGGACGCCCGAGCCAAGGCCAAGGCCCGTGGGGGCAAGAACCCCTTCATGTTCGTGCCCGGCATCGATGTGCCCTTCCACTCCGAGGTGCTGCGCCCCGGTGTCCCGGAGTTCCGCGGCCGCCTGCTCGAGCTCGTCCCCGACGACCTGGACATCGAGCGCCTCGTGGGCCACTACGTGCCCAACCTCGTGGCCCGTCCGTTCGCGCTGACCCAGGACTTCGCTCGCTCGATCCTCGAGGTCGTGCCCTCCGAGCCCGTCAAGGAGATCCTGGCCGACTGGGACTCCTGGGCGAAGCGCCCCACCGAGCTGGCCCGCGTCCTGCTCGTCGAGCTCCTGGCCTGGCAGTTCGCCTCCCCGGTGCGCTGGATCGAGACCCAGGAGGTCCTGCTGGCCTCCCCGAACGAGGGCGGCCTGGGGATCGAGCGCATCATCGAGGTGGGCCTGGCAGGCTCGCCCACCCTGGCGAACCTGGCCACCAACACCCTGCGCCTGCCCCAGCACGCCGGGCGCCACGTCACCGTGCACAACGCGCGCCGCGACGAGGCCCGGGTCCTGGCCACCGACACCGACCCCGCCGTGGAGCTCACCGAGCCGGAGTTCGACGTCCCGGCCACGCAGGAGCCCGCCGCCGAGGCCGGCGCCCCTGCAGAGGCGGCTGCCGCCACGCCGTCCCCGGCCCCCGCGGCCGAGGCCGCACCCGCTCCTGCGGCTCCGGCCGCCGGCGGGCCGGTCGATGACCTGGCCTTCGGGGCGACCGACGCTCTGACGGTGCTGCTGGCCCACGCCTCGCGCATCCGCCCCGAGCAGATCGGCGCCACCGACACCACCGAGACGCTCACCAACGGGGTCTCCTCGCGCCGTAACCAGCTCCTCATGGACCTGGGAACCGAGCTCGAGCTCGCCTCCATCGACGGCGCCGCCGACGCCGACATGACCGCCCTGGCGGCCACGGTCGCCAAGGGCGCCCCCGGTTACAAGGCCTTCGGCCCCGTCCTCACCGAGGCCATCCGCGTGGGTCTGGGCCGTCTCCTGGGCCCCTCGGGCGTGCGCGCCTCACGGATCGCCGACCGCGTCACCGGCACCTGGGGCCTGGGACAGGGCTGGGTCTCCCATGTGACCGCCGCCCTGTTCCTGGGTACCCGTGAGGGCTCCTCGATGCGCGGCGAGGATCTGGCCTCCCTGGGGTCCTCGGCCCCGCTGACCAGTGCCGGCGCCGTCGACACGCTCATCGACGCCGCAGTTCAGGCCGTCGCCGCCGACCACGGCGTGGCCGTCTCCAAGCCGAGCGCCGGTGGCGCCGGCGGAGCGGTCGTCGACTCCGCCGCTCTGGACGCCTTCGCCCAGAGCGTCACCGGCGATGAGGGCGTTCTGGCCACCACGGCCCGCACCCTCCTGGACGCCCTGGGCCTGGCCGAGAAGGCCACTGTCCCAGCTGACGCCGACGACGAGGCCGCCCGAACCCGCGCCGCCCTGGCGGCCCTGGACGCCGAGCTCGGCGCCGGATGGGTCAAGTCCGTCACCCCGGCCTTCACCGCCGAGCGCGCCGTCCTCATCGACGACCGCTGGGCCACGGCCCGCGAGGACGTCGCCCGCCTCGGTTCCGGCGAGACCAACCTGGACGCCTCCCGCCACCTCCTGGCGCCCGAGCGCTTCGTGGGCCTGGGACAGGCGGTGGCCGACCACGCCACCTGGTGGGCGAAGCAGGTGAAGGGCTCCGAGCTGGCCGACGCCGCCGAGCGCGCCGCACTCCTGACCGGGATCGCGCAGGCAGCCCCGGAGGCGCCACGGGCCGGTGACCCCACGGTCCGCTGGTCCGAGGACGTCGCCGTCGTCACCGGTGTGGCCCCCGGGTCCATCGCCGCTGCCGTCGTCGGCGAGCTCTTGGCAGGAGGGGCCACCGTGGTGGCCACCAGCTCGCGCCTGACCCACGAGCGCCTGGAGTTCGCCACCACCCTCTACCGCGAGCACGCCGCGGCCGGCGCCAAGCTGTGGATGGTTCCCGCGAACCTGTCCTCCTACCGCGATGTCGACGCCCTGGCAGAGTGGATCGGCAATGACCAGGTGGTCACCTCCGGCGGCTCCACCAAGGTCGTCAAGGAGGCCCTGGTTCCCACCCTCCTGTTCCCCTTCGCCGCACCGCGCGTCTCCGGCACGCTGGCCGACGCCGGCCCCGCCGCGGAGTCCCAGACCCGTCTGCTGCTGTGGTCGGTGGAGCGCACCATCGCGGCCCTGAGCGCGATCGGCACCGACACCCACGTCGACCACCGCCTCCACGTGGTGCTGCCAGGTTCCCCGAACCGAGGCACCTTCGGCGGTGACGGCGCCTACGGCGAGGTCAAGTCCGCCCTGGACGCGATCGCCAACCGCTGGTCCTCCGAACGGGTCTGGGCCCAGCGCGTCACCCTGGCCCACCCGCGCATCGGCTGGGTCAGGGGGACCGGCCTCATGGGTGGCAACGACCCGCTCGTTGCCGCCGTCGAGGCCGCCGGGGTCCGCACCTGGGCCACCGAGGAGATCGCCTCCGAGCTGATCGACCTGTGCACCACCGAGGTGCGTACCCGCGCCGCTGAGGCTCCCGTGGACGCCGACCTCACCGGCGGGCTGGGTGACGACATCGACCTGGTGGCCCTGCGTGAGAGCGCCGCCGCCCAGGCGGCCGCACCCACCCAGGAGAGCGAGGCTCCGGCCGTCATCAAGGCCCTGCCCACCCCGGTGGTCCCGACCCAGCCCACCGCCCCCCAGTGGGGCGAGGTGAGCGCCGACCTCGATGACCTGGTCGTCATCATCTCCACCGGCGAGGTCTCCACCTGGGGCTCGGGCCGCACGCGCCGCGAGGCCGAGCTGGGCATGAGCGGCGGGGAGGACGTCGACCTGACCGCCGCCGGCGTCCTCGAGCTCGCCTGGGGCATGGGTTTGCTCACCTGGCAGGACAGCCCCAAGGCCGGCTGGTACGACACCGACGGCGAGCTGGTCGAGGAGTCCGACATCCTGGACCGTTACCGCGACGAGGTCGTGGCCCGCTGCGGTATCCGCGAGTTCGTTGACGACGGTGTCATCGCGCCGATCGCCGATGAGGAGGTCACCGTCTACCTCGACCGCGACATCACCCTGTCGGTTCCCGACGAGGCCACGGCCCGTACCATCGAGGTCTCCGACCCCGAGCACACGCTCGTGGTGCCCGACGCCGAGACCGGAGAGTGGACCGTCACCCGCCTGGCCGGCTCGCTGGCCCGGGTGCCGCGCCGTGCTGCCCTGTCGCGCACGGTCGGTGGCCAGTTCCCGCGCGACTTCGACCCGGAGCGCTGGGGCATCCCCGCCTCGATGACACAGGGCATGGACCCGATCGCCTCGTGGAACCTGGTCACCGCCGTCGACGCCTTCCTGTCGGCCGGCTTCACCCCGGCCGAGCTGCTCAAGGCCGTCCACCCCTCCGACGTGGCCTCCACGCAGGGAACCGGGTTCGGCGGTATGGAGTCGATGCGCAAGATGTTCGTCGGCCGGTTCCTGGGTGAGGAGCGTCCCAGCGACATCCTCCAGGAGGCCCTGCCCAACGTCGTGGCCGCCCACGTCATGCAGTCCTACATCGGCGGCTACGGCGCCATGGTCCAGCCGGTGAGCGCCTGCGCCACCGCGGCCGTCTCCATCGAGGAGGGCTGGGACAAGATCGCCCTGGGCAAGGCCGACGTCGTCGTTGCCGGCGCCATCGATGACATCTCGATCGAGTCCGTCGTCGGCTTCGGCAACATGAACGCCACCGCGGAGGCCGCGGCCATGCGGGCCAAGGGCATCTCCGACCGGCACTTCTCACGCGCTAACGACCGCCGTCGCGGCGGCTTCGTGGAGGCCGAGGGCGGCGGCACGGTGATCCTGGCCCGCGGATCGGTGGCGGCCCAGCTGGGCCTGCCGGTCGCCGGCGTGGTCGGTTTCGTCTCCTCCTACGCCGACGGCGCCCACACCTCGATCCCGGCTCCCGGCCTGGGGGCTCTGGCCGCAGGCCGCGGCGGGCGCAGTTCGCGCCTGGCCAAGGCCCTGGCCGCCCTGGGCGTGGAGGCCGACGACATCGCGCTGGTCTCCAAGCACGACACCTCCACCGGGGCCAACGACCCCAACGAGTCCGAGCTGCACACGCGCCTGGCTCGTGCCCTGGGACGCTCCGAGGGCAACTCACTGGTGGCGGTCTCACAGAAGACCATCACCGGTCACGCCAAGGGCGGTGCCGCGGTCTTCCAGGTCGCGGGCCTCACCGAGATCCTCGCCTCCGGCGTGGCTCCCGGTAACGCCTCCCTGGACGTCGTCGACGTCCCGCTGGCCAAGGACTCCTTCTGGGTGTGGCCACGTCGCCCCATCCGCCTGGCCGGTCGCGGCGGCGAGGACGGGCGCGTCCCCGGCGCCGGTCCGGTGCGTGCGGGACTGCTGACCTCGTTGGGCTTCGGGCACGTCTCGGGTCTCATCGCGATCGTGCACCCCGGCGCCTTCGAGGCCGCGCTGCGTCAGGCCGCGGGCCAGGAGGCGGTCGACGCCTGGCTGGCCTCCGCCAACGCCCGCCTGGCCGCAGGCACCCGGCGCCGTCGCGCCGGCATGATCGGTCGGGCTCCGCTGTTCGAGCCGGTTCAGGGCCGTCGCCTGGGCGAGGAGTCCAAGCAGCGCGACCCGCACGAGGTCGAGGCCGCCATGCTGCTCGACCCCGACGCGCGCCTGGGCGCCGACGGCGTCTACCACGCCGGCGAGTGAGTTCATCACGATAGCGGACAGGGCCGGTTCTACAGACGGTATCCAGCGTCTGTAGAACCGGCCCTGTTGTGCTCACGTGGAATTGTCAAAGGATGTGCGTCAATGATTCGTAAGTTTTACTTCATGAGGGTTCCATGACGACTGAGCCGCAGTTTCCGGACATGCCGAAGACTTCCGCCGGGGCAACCGTTCTGGCGGTGGGCACGGACCTGGTGCATATTCCGGACTTCGAGACCCAGCTCGATCAGCCCGGCACCGTCTTCGCGCAGCAGGCCTTTACTGCGCGTGAGCTCCGTGATACCCATCGTCGAGCACAAGAAAAGGGATCGCGTCCGGCACAGCACCTGGCGGCGAGGTGGGCGGCCAAGGAGGCCTTCATCAAGGCCTGGAGCCAGGCGCACGCACAGTACGCCGAAGGTCGCGGGCACAGTGCTTCTCCGGTTATCCTTGCCGAGGACGTCGACTGGCGTGAGATTGAGCTTGTCACCGATCGATGGGGACGGCCGTCCCTGCGTCTGAACGGCGCTATTGCCCACGGCGTTGAAAACAGTCTTGGACAGGAGGTATTGACCCCTGAGTGCTGGCCGGTTTCTCTGAGCCATGACGGCGACTATGCGGTCGCGATCGTGCTGCATGCGCAGTGGGACCGAGCCCATGCAAGAAAATAGCGGAGACCCTGGTTCTGTCGCGCGCAGCCGGCCGCGATATGTCTCGCCGCTGAATGATGTGAGGACACATGAATGACTGACGCTACCTATCAGGCGATCGCAATGATCGTCTACTTCGTGGCCATGCTCGCCATCGGAGGCTGGGCCTATCTGCGAACGGACAACTTCGACGACTACATGCTCGCCGACCGAGACCTCAATCCCTGGGTGGCGGCCCTGTCCGCCGGAGCCTCGGACATGTCGGGGTGGCTGCTCATGGGACTACCAGGTGCCCTGTACGCCAGCGGCCTGGTCGGGGGATGGATCGCCGTCGGCCTGACGATCGGGGCCCTGGCGAACTGGCTGCTCGTCGCCCCCCGCCTGCGCGCCTACACCGAGGTCGCCAACAACTCCATCACTGTCCCCAGCTTCCTGGACAACCGCCTGCACGACACCCGCCGGCTGCTGCGCTGGTCCAGCGGTCTCATCATCCTGGTCTACTTCACCTTCTACGTCTCCTCCGGCATGGTCGCCGGCGGACGGTTCTTCGAGTCCTCCTTCGGGATGGACTACCACCTGGGCATGGTCATCGTCGCCGCCATCACGGTGGTCTACACGCTCATCGGCGGGTTCCTGGCCGTGTCCTACACCGACTTCATCCAAGGACTCATGATGGTGGCCGCCCTGATCATGGTGCCCATCGCCGGGGTCATGCACGTCGGCGGACCGTCCAACCTGGTCAAGGCCGTCTCCGAGGTCGACCCCCACTACTGGGCCCTCTGGGGCCCGACGACGACGATCATCGGAGTCATCTCGGCTCTGGCCTGGGGCCTGGGCTACTTCGGCCAGCCGCACATCATCGTCCGCTTCATGGCCATCCGCAGGCCCAAGGAGGCTGTGGCCGGCTGTGTCATCGGGATCGGCTGGATGCTCTTCGCCGTCCTCGGCGCGGCCGGCACCGCAGTCGCCGGCGTGGCCGTCTACCAGCACGACAAGAGCAAGCTGGCGGACCCGGAGACCGTCTTCATCACGCTGGGAAAGCTGCTCTTCCACCCGCTGGTCGCCGGATTCATGCTGGCCGCCATCCTCGCCGCGATCATGTCGACGATCTCCTCCCAGCTGCTCGTCACCTCCTCGGCACTCATCGAGGACCTGTACGGCTCTATCGCCCGTACCCGGACCAACGAGATCAGCGGTAACCGGATGGTGCTCTACTCGCGCATGGCGGTCTTCGCGATCGCCCTGGTTGCGGCCGTCATGGCCTGGAACCCCAGCAAGACGATCCTCGACCTCGTGGCCTTCGCCTGGGCCGGTTTCGGGGCCTCCTTCGGGCCGACCGTCCTGCTGTCCCTGTACTGGAGGCGTCTGAGCGCCATGGGTGCCTTCGCCGGCATGATCACCGGTGCCGTCATCGTCATGGTCTGGGGGAACGTCTCCGGAGGGCCGGGTGACATCTTCGAGCTCTATGAGATCGTGCCGGGTTTCCTGGGCAACCTGGCCGTGGCCTGGGCCGTGTCTCGCACGAGCCGGCCCTCGGAGGAGATCTCCCAGGAGTTCGAGGCCGCCGTCACCGCCTCCCGTTCATAGCCGGGCGAGGCGGACCGTGCCGTGCCCATGAGGATCGTCGTCGCCCCCGACTCCTTCAAGGAGTCCATGACGGCTGTCCGAGCGGCCCGGGCCATGACGGCCGGAGCGCGAGACGCACTGCCGTCGTGCGTGGTGGACCAGGTCCCGGTCTCTGACGGCGGGGAGGGCTTCGCCGAGGCCGTCACCACGGCCTGGGGCTGCTCGTGGCAGGAGGTGACCACCGTCGACGCCCTGGGCCGCCCCCGGATGGCGGGTTTCGGGCTCGACGGCGATCGCGCCGTCATCGACCTGGCCTCCAGCGTGGGACTGGAGCACATCGCGCCGGGGGAGCGGGACGTCATGAGCTCCTCGACCACCGGGCTGGGCCGCGTCATCACCGCCTCGGTCGACGCCGGGGCCCGCTCACTGCTCATCGGACTGGGCGGATCGGCCTCCAACGACATGGGCCTGGGGATGCTTGTGGCGCTAGGAGCCAGGTGCCTTGACGAGCAGGGACACAAGGCGGAACCAATCCCCGCAGAGTTCTCTCGCATCCAGCGGATCGAGGTTGAGCCGGCTCGACGGCGGCTTGAGGGCGTGAGCATCACGGTGGCCGGTGACGTGACGAATCCGCTCACGGGTCCCCACGGTGCGGCTGCCGTCTTCGGCCCGCAAAAGGGACTGACCGGGCCGGCCATTGCACAGGTCGACGGTGAGATGACGCGCCTGGCCTGCGTCCTGGGCCTGAGCCAGTGGGTTTCCCATCCAGGCACCGGTGCGGCCGGCGGTGCAGCCTTCGCCCTGGCCGCCGTACTCGGGGCGGAGATCACCGCCGGCATCGACCAACTGACTCGGGTTGTAGGGCTGCGTGAACGACTGGAGTCAGCCGACCTGCTGATGACGGGCGAGGGGGCGCTGGACAGGCAGTCCTTGGACGGCAAGGCGGTCAGTGGAGTGCTCCACCTGGCCCGGGAGTGCGGTGTACCCTCCATGGTCTTCGCCGGACGGGTCAGGACCGATGCCCGGGCTCGACGTCGTCTGGCCGACCTGGGAGCCCAGGACATCATCCAGATCTCCGATTCTTCGGAGCCGTTGGAGACGTCTTTGCAGCGGGGCCCGGATCGTCTGCGCCGGGCGGTTGCGGACGCTGTGCGTCACTTTTCCGCCGGTGATGCCCACTCGAACCACGCTTCGAACGACATCCTGTGAGCGCGCACATAACCATTGAGAAGTGAAGGGTATCGCCGTAGGACCATCCGCGTTGTATGCTGACTGCCAGCAACGTGCTCCGGGGTCGGTGAAAGTCCGAACCGGCGGTAACAGTCCGCGACCCGCTCGTGCCCTGACTGCCTCACGCAGTCAGGAATTCAGCGGTTGAGCCGGTGGAACTCCGGCACCGACGGTGAAAGTCCGGATGGGAGGATGCACGTGGTGCCCAGCGGGGGAGACCCCGTACCGCAGAATGGCGGCCTCGGCTCCACGACCTCACAGGGTCGGTCGAGTGCCGGACTGCGCGGGCACCCAGCACGTGTGTGCGCCGATCGACGACGCACGGGCGGACCCCGGTGCAGTCCGGGGCACTCGTTCCCGGAAGGACCCGGGAGGAGACCGCCGTGTACAGCCCCAGCCCCGCCGGCAAGGTCACGCACGCCCAGTCGCTCCGTGCCGTCGCATCCAGCGATTCGTCTGAGCCCCCACCCTCTTCGTTGGCTTCCTCGTCCAGGCCGCCGGCCCAACGCCGACGTCGCATCCGCGCCGCCGAGCAGCACGGGCCCTGGCCGGCCATCGGTTTGGGCGCCGCTCTACTGATCATCTGGCAGGTTGCCACCACCTCCGGCTCCGTCCCCGAGATCTTCCTGCCCAGTCCTCTCGCCGTCGTCGAGCGCCTGTGGCTGAACCTGACCCAGGTGGGGCTGGGGTGGAAGGCCTGGGTAACGCTGCGCGAGGCTCTGCTCGGATGTCTTCTGGCCGCCGTCTTCGCCCTGCCCCTGGCCTGGGGGCTGTACCGCTGGCGGCTGTTCTCACGCGCCGTCCTGCCCTACGTCGCCGCGAGCCAGGCGGTTCCCGGCGTCGCCGTGGCTCCCCTGCTAGTCCTGTGGATCGGCTACGGAACCCTGCCGGTCGTGGTCCTGTGCGCCTTCATGGTCTTCTTCCCCATCACGATCACGGTGCTGCTGGGACTGCGCAGTCTGGACGCCGATGTCATGGACGCAGCCCGGCTCGACGGCGCCCACGGTCTGAGCATGCTCATCCACATGGAGCTTCCCATGGCCCTGCCCGCGATCTACACCGGGCTGCGCACCGGCTTCACGCTGTCAGTCACCGGCGCGGTCGTCGGCGAGCTCATCATGGGCGGCGAAGGCCTGGGGACAGTGCTCTCCACGCAGCAGAGCCGGGGTGATACCACCGGCGTGTTCGCCACGATCACCCTCCTGTGCGTCCTGGCCACCTCCATCCACTGGGAACTCCACGAGCTCGAGCGACGCAGCCGCACCGTGGACGCCCTACGCGGCAGGAACATTACCTGAGCACCTCGCAGTCCCAGCTCCTCACCTTCTGAAGAATTAGGAAACATCATGGCCCTCACCACCATTACTCGCACCGGCTTCTCCCACCCGGCTCTCTCGCGCCGCCACCTGCTGGCCGGCAGTCTGGCGCTGACCGGGACCGGCATGCTCGCCGCCTGCTCCTCGGGAACCGCCAGCCGCGCAGCCTCCGCCTCGGCCTCCGGAGGCGGCGGTGCACTGACCATCGGCCTGACCTACACACCGAACATCCAGTTCGCCCCCTTCTACATGGCCACGAAGGACGGTAAGTACGCCACGGGTGTGGAGCTACGCCACCACGGCGCGCAGGAGGGACTCTTCGACGCCCTTCAAAGCGGACAGGAGCAGCTGGTCGTCGCAGGTGCCGACGAGGCGGTAGTGGCCGTCTCCAACGGGAGCGACCTCGTCGTCGTCGGTGGCTACTACCAGTCCTACCCGGCCTGCCTCATCGTGCCCGAGGACTCCTCAATCAACACTCCGGCGGACCTGAAGGGCAAGACCGTCGGCACACCGGGACGCAAGGGGGAGACCTGGTACGCCCTCCAGCTGGCCATGGACACGGCCTCCCTGACCGAGTCCGACCTGACGATCCAGGACATCGGCTACACCCAGCAGGCGGCACTGGTCGGCGGCAAGGTCGACGCCGTCGTCGGCTTCTCCAACAACGACGCGATCCAGGTCGGTCAGTCCGGAACGGCCGTGCGCACTATTCAGGTCGCCGATCAGGTCCCTCTCATCGGAGTCTCACTGGTGACGAGCCACTCCGTGCTGGAGTCCCGTCGCCAGGATCTTCAGTCAGCGGTCAAGGCCTCGATCGAGGGGATGACGGCATTCGTCAAGGATCCCGACGCTGCGGTCGATGCGTCCAAGGAGCACGTGCAGGACCTGGTGGACGCCACTCAGGCAGCCCGCGCACGAGAGGTCGCCGTGGCCACCGGCAAGCTGGTCAGCGGTGACGGCTCTCATCCCATCGGCTCGGTGCGAGTCGATGACTTCACCCCGATGATCGAGTTCCTCTCCTCCCACAAGCTCCTGGGGGACACGAAGACGCCCCAGGCGGCCGATGTGTGCGTACCTCTGGGGCAGTAGCCATCAGAGGAGCAGCTCGAGGCGGCCGTCGGAATAGCCGGCTACAGTCGGCAGGCCAGCAGTGAGGACACGAGGATGGCGCGCGCCCCGACCTCGTAGAGCTCGTCCATGACCCGGTTCATGTCCACCCTCGGAACCATGGCGCGCACCGCCACCCAGTCGGGGTTCTGCAGCGGAGAGACGGTGGGGGACTCGATACCCGGAGTGAGGGCCGCCGCCAGGTGCAACTTGTTCATGGGGATGTCGTAGTCCACGAGCACGTAGGCGCGGGCGCGCAGCACCCCCTCCAGGCGACGCACGAGGGTGGCCAGTCCGGGCTCACCACGATACTGCTCGGTGGTGATGAGCACCGCCTCGCTGATGAGAATCGGGGCGCCGAAGGTCTCCAGACCTGCTGCTCGCAGCGTCGTGCCGGTCTCGACGACGTCGGCGATGAGGTCGGCCACGCCCAGCTGGACGGAGGACTCCACGGCGCCGTCGAGGTGAACGGTCTGGGCATCCACACCTTGGGAGGCCAGGTAGCTGCGCACCAGGACGTCGTAGGAGGTGGCCACGCGCCGCCCGGCGACATCGGCCAGGGAAGTCATCGTGCCCTTGGGAGCGGCGAAGCGGAAGGTGGAGCGGGCGAAGCCCAGGGGCAGGTGCTCGACGGCGTCGACCCCGGAGTCCAGCAGCAGGTCACGTCCGGTGATGCCTGCGTGCACGGTGCCCTGGCCGACGTACACGGCGATGTCGCGCGGACGCAGGAAGAACAGCTCGACGTCGTTGGCCTCGTCGACGAGCACGAGCTCGCGCCCCGTGCGGCGGGTGCGGTAGCCCGCCTCGGAGAGCATGGTGATGGCGGGCTCGGACAGCGAGCCCTTGTTGGGGACGGCGATACGCAGCACGGCGGTTCCTGATCTGTGGTGAGGAGGTCGAGTAGGAGGTGTGAGGGGATTCGAGGCTTACAGGTAGCGGTAGACGTCCTGGAGGCTGTAGCCCTTGGCGACCACCATGACCTGGACGTGGTAGAGCAGCTGGCTGATCTCCTCGCAGGCGGCCTCATCGGACTCGTGCTCGCAGGCCATCCAGGCCTCGGCGGCCTCCTCGACGAGCTTCTTGCCGATGAAGTGGACCCCGCGATCCAGCTCCTCCACCGTCCCGGAGCCCTCGGGTCGGGTGGCCGCCTTGTGCTGCAGCTCGGTGAAAAGGTCCTCGAAGGTCTTCATATCCCTAGGCTATCGGAAAGCGGACGGGCTACCGAGCGACCGTTGACCTACGTGGGACCCGAGCAGGTCCTCGGCGCTCACCGCCGTCGCCTCGGGCGGGATGGCTTCCCTCTTCAAGAGATACCCCGCCCGATGCGTCGGTACGGCTCTGTGGTCACTGGGATCGGTTGTCCCAGACCGGCTCAGTCCCGGATGGCGGCGCGCCTGGATCCAAGGACCGCGGCCCCTATCGCCACCGATCCGATGAGCAGACTGAGGACGACGATCGTCATCCAGCGCTCGGGGAACTGGTGGGCCACGGCGATCCAGCTCCAGGGGGCCAGCCGCCACAGCCAGGTGACCGCCAGGACGTCATTGCCGCCGATGAGCAGCCCCATGATCACCAGGATGACGTTGAGGACGATCGCCACGACGATCCGGGTGCTCAGAGCCACCGCCAGACTGACGGCCGCGATCATGAAGGCCACCGCGGGCATCACCATGAGCCCGTAGACGGGACCGGCCAGGCCCGGCAGGCTCGGATCGTTGCGGGTCAGAGTGTCACCGAGGACGGTCACGATCCAGGAGACGACCAGGACCGGGATGAGGAAGAAGCCACTCAGGACCGCAGCTGAGGCCAGGATGCCCCCGCCCCCTCGGCGGGTGATGAGCGTACGCCAGGCGGGCTGGAGGCGTCCCCACACCGTGATGCCGACGAGGGCCGCGGCAACCGGCGCTCCCATGAGCTCGAGGAAGCTCTGCCCGTACCCGGGTGGATACACGGTGTGGAGGACACCCAGGAAGGCGAGCAGCAGGGTCGCCAGGACCGCCCACACGATCCAGGGCAGGACGCCGGCCATCGCCAGGACGGCACTGCGCGGCCCGGGAGTACGGGCCATGCGGGTGGTGGGCGTAGCACGGAACTGCGCGGTACTCCGGGGCGGCGACGTCGGAGCCTGCGCCGAGGCCTGTACCGAGATGGTCTTCGGCTGAGCGTCGGTGGCCTGTCCACCGGGAAGCAAGCGTCTGAGCCCGACGACGAACCACGCCGAGGACTCAGCACCCCCAGATGTGCCGCCAAGAACGGACAGGCCGATGCCGGCCAACGTCAGGGCGGCCGTCAGCAGGAACCCGGGCAGGAGCGGGTAGCCCCACACCGGCGAGTCCGCCTCGAGCAGCACGCTGCTGCCGTGAACACCCAGCAGGGGCAACGGGACCCTGGCCGTCCAGGTCCACGGGAACATCCACCAGTCGCTCCGCTCGGCCTGGACCACGCCCACCACGGACCAGACGAAGCCGAGGACAGGGGCGATCCCGACGGCGATGACTCGCAGCACGCGGAAGGCTGCCATGCCCCAGGCGCAGGCCCCGGTGACGACGATCCACATGTAGGTGGCGAACAGCAGGTACCTGTCCCAGGGGCCCCAGCCGCTGCCAACGATCAGAGCGTGCCCCACCACCGGGGCGACCAGTGCCACCTGGCAGGCCAGCGCTGACAGGCTCAGCACTACGAGGCGGGCAGCCGCCACCCGGCGCGGCTCGACGGCGCGCCAGGCCGTCCCGCCCTGACGCCACCGCCGCTCACGCCACTGGGCCATCGCCCCGGTCAGCAGCCCCAGAGGTACCGCGAAGGCCCCGGCATACATATGCATCCACGCCAGAGCATTGCCGTTCCACTGCAGCTCTGTGACCACGCCCGAGGAGATCGAGGCGTTCGCCAGGATGATGGTGTGAACGGTGAAGATGAGCGTCGCCCCGATGACGCCCCAGGTGAAGGTGCGCCGACTGCGGGTGAGCTCGGCACGCACCAGGTCCCACAGGCTCACTCCCACTTCTGCCTTCCCCTGCACCTTCACCCGGGGCTGCGGCTGCACAACGGTGCTCATGCGCACACCTCCGTCCCGGTGCGGCGTCCGCCTCCGGTGACCGCCGCCAGGAACGCCTTCTCCATGGCCCGTTCGTCGTCGGCGTCGGCGAAGTCGGCCAGCGGCCCCTCGTAGACGAGGCGCCCGGTGGACAGGACCCCGATGTCGTCGCTCATGCGGGCGATCTCGCCGAGCTGATGACTGGAGACGATGACGGTGCGGCCCTCGTCGGCCAGGTTCCGCACGAGGTCGCGCAGCTCGATAATGCCCTGAGGATCCAGGCCATTCTGGGGCTCATCGAGGATGAGGACCTCCGGGTCGGTCAGAAGCGCCATGGCCAGCGACAGACGCACCTTCATGCCCGTGGAGAAGGAGCCGGCACGCTTCCGGCCGACTCCGGTCAGCCCTACACGCTCCAGGAGCGGGGTGATGGCCTGCGGGGAGGTGCCGGTCAGGCGGCAGTGGACGAGCAGGTTGCGCCGTGCTGACAACTGGGGGAAGAGGGCGGGGCCGTTAATGGAGGCGCCCACCCGGGCCAGGCTGTGACGGGAAAACGGAACGCCCTGGATCTCCACGCGGCCGGCGTCGGGTCTCAGCAGACCCAGGGCGATGTTGAAGGCGGTGGACTTGCCGGCGCCGTTGAGGCCGAGCAGCCCGTAGACACGGCCCGGGTAGGCCAACAGGTCCAGATCGGAGAGCACATGCTGGCGGCCGAAGGACTTCGAGACCCCCGTCAGTCTCAGCCCGGGGGTGATACCGGCGCCGTGGGTGGGGGAGGGGAGAGGTGATGCTGTTGCGGTGGCTGTCATGGCCCCATGCTCGTGCGCACCGGTACCTCGGCGGATCCCCACCAGGGATACGGCCGGTGGCCGTCACCGACGCCGTGTCTCCTCCCTGGGGAGGAGAACTACCGCGGCTGGACGAGTCCCGTGGTCAGGGCGTAGATGACGAGTTCGATCCGGTTGTGGCAGCCGGTCTTGCCCAGGATGGACTTGACGTGGGACTTGACCGTCGACTCGGCGACGTAGAGCCGCTCGCCGATCCGGGCGTTGCTCATACCCTGGCACACGAGGGCCAGGACGGCGTTCTCCCGTCCGGTTAAGGGCGCGTAGGGTCCCGACGGTGCCCCGACGACGGGCACGGCGCCATCAGTCGGTCTCGACGGCGAGGTTGGCGACTGCGGGGCACCAGATCCGGTACCTGCATCAAGGTGCGCCAGAACGGTGCCGGTGACGGCCGGGTCCAGCCAGGACCCGCCGCGGGCGACGATGCGGATCGCCTCCAGCAGCGTCATCGGCTCGGCGTCCTTGAGGAGGAAACCGTGAGCGCCGGCGCCCAGAGCCGCCAGGACGAGGTCGTCATCATCGAAGGTGGTCAGAACCAGGATCCGCAAGGCGGTGGTGGCCGGCGTGGTGCGCAGCTCACGAATGGCACTGACCCCGTCCAGGACCGGCATCCGCAGATCCATGAGCACCAGGTCGATTCCGCCTTGAGGATCACGAGCCCGGGCGGTGAGGCTATCGACTCCCTGGCGCCCGTTGACCGCTTCCAGCACAACCTCCATATCGGGTTGCGCGTCCACGAGAGCGCTGAAGGCGCTGACCAGCAGCGGCTGGTCGTCGACGACGGCGACCCTGATCGCACCGGGGGTCATCTGCAGTCTCCTGATCCTGTCTCGCCGGTCATCTCACCTGAGTGCCGGCCCGGGACCGTGGCGCTCGCGGGCAGCTCGAGCGGTGCCACCGGGAAGTCGACGTCGAGGGTGAAGAAGCTTCGGCCCTCGTCATCACGTTGGACGCCATGGGTCATGGTTCCGCCTACGAGCCTGAGACGCTCCTCCAGACCGATGAGTCCGCTGCCGCCGAAGGGCGAGTGCTCGAGGGCCTCGGACACCGGGTTGGCGACGCGAAGGTGGCAGGAGGCCGGGGCAGTGGCGGACGTGGCAGAGGAACTGTGGGAGATCATCAGGCCCACCTCGACCTGGCCGGAGCCGTGCCTGACGGCGTTGGTGAGGGCCTCCCCGACAAGCCGGACGAGGGTGAGGCGTTGTATCGCAGACCATCCCTCGTTGCAGCGCTCCAGCACTTCTGGCCCGGGCAGCACGGCGTTGATCCTGGCGCCCGATCCGCGGGTGGTCTCAATGAGGACCGGGATGGTGCGCAGGTCCGCCACAGGGGTGATCTCACCGGCGTCGGAGCGCAGGACTGAGACGAGCTGGCGCACGGAGATCAGGGAGGCGTCGGCCGTGTCGCGCACGGTGGTCAGGGTGCTGCGCAGCCGTTCCTCGCCGCCCAGGGCCAGGCCGGTGGCGGCCTGCACCTTGATCGTGGTGAGGCTGTGGCCCACGAGGTCGTGGAGCTCTCGGGCCAGGCTGAGGCGCTCGGCCGCAACCGCCTGGGCCGCGGCAATGCCGACGTCGCGGGCCTGGTTCTCGGCGACTCGGCGCCGGTAGGAGGCCAGCAGGTAGGTCAGGACAACGGCACCGACGAAGACCATGCTGGTGAGTGTTCTGACCAGAAGGATGGTCCCGTCCCAGCCGGAGCTCGTCGTCGGGTCGGCGCCGGATCCGTGAGCTCTGGAGTAGCTGGCGAGGGTGACCGGGTTGACCAGGGCACCCGCCAGTGCCAGCAGGAGCGCCGCGGTGCCCCAGCGCCGATCGGGCTCCCAGCGGGTGACGGTGTAGAGGCTGGTGATAGCCGTGGCGATGATCGGGTTGAGGCCGAGGTTGACCGGGGAGAGGGCCACGAGGATCGCGTAGGCCGCCAGCATGGTGTAGGTCGCAATGAAGGAGGCGCGCAGGAGGCGCAACCGGCCGAACTGCGTCAGCGCCAGCGCCAGACACAGGGCGAAGTCCGCGACGTAGACGGCGTAGGCGCCGAAGCGGAGGATGAAGGTGACCGATTCGAGGCCGAAGATGAGGAAGACGGCGCCCAGGGCCAGGTCCACGACTGGGACGGCGTATCGCGACCAGCGGCTTCCTCGCGTCGGTACGGTCCGGTGCCGTGCGCGCCAGTCGTAGGCCGCAGACAGGTTCGTCGCCAGTGGCAACACCGCTTCATCAACCGGTGCAGCTACGTCAGCCATTCACCGCCTCCGCATCCAGGATCCGGCGGACATGGCGACCGGCCGCCGCCGCGGCGATGAAGGCGGCCGTGTCCTCATCCAAGCCCCGCCGCATGGTGGACATCCTCACTCCGGTCTCCGCCTCGGCTGCGCGCAGCTGCTCCAGGAGCCCGTTGGAGGGAACCTCGACCAGCCGGTGCTGCGCGGCACCCGGCCGGGGCGCGCACAGGGCCTCGGCCTCCTGACGCACCTGCGCCCCCAACGGGCCCTCCAGGTCGGGGACGACGACGTCGGCCCCCGCCAGCGCGACCCGCCCGTAAGCCGTCATCGAGTGGTGGGAGACGCCCCGGTGGCGGGGACGGGCATCGGCCTGGGAGACGCGCAGGCAGGCCACCGGGCGCCCGCCCAGCGCGGCGATGGCGTTGACCGCGTCCCCGCAGGCCACTCCCGAGAACCCCCAGGGCGTCTCGGTGCCCAGGTTCCCGGGCCCCTGGATGACGATGGCGGCGTCGGCGTGCAGAACGTGCCGGGCCGCCAGGAGCGCGTTGTGGATGCTGACCGCCTCGATGTCACCGCCCCAGGCCTGTCCGGCCGTCACGGTCCCGGACAACCACCCGGCCTCACGCAGGGCGGCGACAACGCGTGAGTAGGCCAGGGGCAGGGCTCCGCCATCAGTCATGATGTAGACGATGCGCGGCTGCTCCTGATCGTCGGGGGAGCGCAGCCCGGCGAGCACGGCCGGCAGGCTCGAGTGCAGGTCGGCCACCACCACCGGCATCCCCCCCAGGTCGAGGCTGCCGATCGGCTGGGACAGCAGGCCGTGATGGTCGGTGCCCTGCTCGTCGACGCCGGTGACCATGACCTGGTCGGGCATGTAACGGGCCTTGACGAGGTGGCCCTCGCGCGGCGGGTCGGCGGGCAGAACGTCCAGGCGGGCACTGACCATGGCGTGCCCGCCCGTGCCAAGGGCCCGGTCGAGGGCTGAGACCTCCAGCCTCACCCGCTCCCCAGCGGCGGGAACCCCGGTGAGGGCCTCATAGGCGACCGCACGGACCCGCTGGCCGGGAGGCAGGCTGTGCGCGCCGCTTGGCGCCCCGATGATCTCCACGTCCAGCTCTGCGCACGAGCGCCCCTCGGGGCCCCATGCCGCCCTGGTCCCGCTCACTACGCCGTCGCGCCACATCATGGCGGCAGACTATCGGGGCACGCGCGCCACAAGCCGCATGCCGCCCGATTCTCCTAGGCTGGGGGACCGTGAGCCAGCAGACCCGCAGTACCGAGGAGCGCCTGGTGAGCCTCCTGCTCACCCTGCGCAACACCACCACCGGTCTGAGCGCAGAGGAGCTCATCGACAGCGTGCCGGGATACTCCTCAAGAAGTCCTGCCACTAACCCGGACTCGGCGCGCCGCAAGTTCGAGCGGGACAAGGACACGCTGCGCGAGCTCGGCATCGATGTGACCACCACCGGACGCCCCGAGGAGCCCCGCTACCGCATCGATGAGGGGGACTACGCCCTGCCCGCGCTGCACCTGAGCGCGGAGCAGGCCGCCTGCCTGAGCCTGGCCGCCTCCGCCTGGCGCGACGGCGACCTGCCCGCCACCGCCAGGAGGGCCCTGACCAAGCTGCGCGCCGTCAGCGAGGGACCGGTGGGAAGCAGCTCCGCAAGCCTGCCGGCTCTCACGGCGGACCTGTCCGGCGAGGAGATCCCCGAGGCGCTCGTCGCCGCGGTCGACGAGCGCCGCCTGGTCACCTTCGACTACGTCTCCGCCCGCTCGGGCAGCACCCGGGCCCGTACCGTCGAGCCCCACCACTTGCGCCTGAACGAGGGCGCCTGGTACCTCGACGCCGTCGAGCCCACCGGCACCCGCGACACGGACAGCACCACGGATCCAGAGGAACCGGAAGGAACCGCCACCAGGACGCTGACCTTCCGCCTGGCCCGCATTGCGGGGCCGGTGACCGTCCATGGGCACCCCGGGGCCTTCACCCGAATGCCCGCCAGCACCCCGCCCCGCCGGCGGGCACATCTCGCCGTGCTTCCGGGACGCGCCCTGGGGCTGCGTCTGGCCGGAGCCCACCTCGATCCGGTTCAGGCCTCGCAAGCAGACCTGCCCGCACACCTGGAGGGACACGACCTCATCGCCGTCGAGTACGAGGATCCCTTCTCCTTCGCCGGCACGGTGGCCGCCCTCGGGGACGCCGCAGTGGTCCTCACCCCGCCTTCCCTGCGCGAGGATGTCCTGGCCCACCTGCGAGGTGCTGCCGCGCTCACGGCACCGGAAGGGGAATGACGATGCCGCGCGTCTCCACATCCGACCAGCTCACACGGCTGCTCGCCCTGCCCGCCTGGGTCGCGGATAACCCCGGAGTGTCCATCCAGGAGGCCGCCAGGCACTTCGGCGTCACACCGGCCGTCATTGAGCGGGACGTCAACACGCTATGGGTCTCCGGCCTTCCCGGAGGCCTGCACGGGGACCTCGTGGACTTCGACGCCGCCGACTTCGATGCCGGGCGCCTGCGCCTGTCCGAGCCACTGGGACTGGACCGCCCGGTCGGCCTCACTCGGCAGGAGGCGATCTCTCTGCTCATGGCCCTCAAGGTCCTGGCCGATCTCCTCGCTGACGACGAGGCCTCCGCACCCGTGATCGCCTCCACCCGGCAGGCGGTCACCGACCTGCTCACCGCAGGCGCTTCCACCGACGACGCTGACACGCAGGCCGATTCGGAGGCCGGCCCTTCAACCGGCCTGGTCTCCGAGCATGCCGATCGTTCCGGCCATACGGCCCAGGTCCTGGCCTCCGTACGCTCCGCACTGCGGGACAGGCGCCGACTTCACCTGGCCTACGTCTCCGCCACCGACACTCCCTCCGAGCGAGACGTTGACCCCATCACCCTGAAAAGTGACGGATCACATATGACTCTCGTGGCCTGGTGCCTCAGCGCCAAGGCCGAGCGCAGTTTCCGGCTGGACCGGATCACGTCGATCGAGGTGCTCGACGTTCCTGCCGTCCGTCATCGCGCCTCACGCAGAAAGAACCAACCTCACATCGATCACTCCGTGGGGGACAAGCCCCGCGCCACACTGAGGCTGCGTCCGACAGGCCGCTGGCTCGTGGAGCAGATTCCCTGTGTCTCCCAGGAAGAGACTGCGGACGGCAGTCTCAGGATCGTTGTGGAGGGACGTGACCGGGCCTGGCTCATCGGGCTGATCCTCTCGGCCGGTCGGCACCTCATCACCGTCGAGCCCGCGGATCTCGCCCAGGACGCCGCAGCAACCGCCAAACAGGCCCTGACCTCATATGACATCAGTGCAGGAGGAGGCTGAGGGCGGATCCGTCCGCCTTAGGGAGAACCCGCAGGGCCCTCGTTCAGAGGCGCCCGCCAGGGAGGCTACACTCAGCCCGTATCGATTGCCCCCTATCCACAAGGAGCAGCGCCGTGAAGTTCACACCGACACACATTGTCGTTCTGCTTGTCCTCGTCCTGCTGATCTTCGGTTCCAGCAAGCTTCCTGACATCGCCCGCAGCGTGGGCCAGTCCATGAAGGTCTTCAAGAAGGAGGTCAAGGAGCTGCGCGACGAGGACGACGACAAGAAGCCCGCCGCCCAGATCCAGCAGCAGCCCCAGGAGGGCACTTACTACACCGAGCCCACCCAGTCCGGTCAGACCGCTCAGAACACCGAGGGCTCTTCCCAGAAGTGACGTCGTCCGGCGAGAGCCGGTGACCTGGAGACGAAGGAGGCCGTGGTGCCCAAGCTCCCTCGGATCAAGCGATCGAGGCGCAAGGACAACCCCGAGGCACGCATGTCCATCGGGGACCACCTGCGTGAGCTGCGCAACCGGCTCTTCATCTCGGCCCTGGGCGTCCTGGTCATGTCGGTTGTGGGCTATGTGCTCTACGATCAGGCCTTCTCCCTCATCACCCGACCGATCGATACCGCCAATGCCCGCGGCGCCAACCTCATCCTGAACTTCGACACGGTCCTGGCCTCTTTCGACATGAGGCTCAAGGTCTCCATCTGGCTCGGCGTCCTGTTCTCCGCGCCGCTGTGGATGTACGAGTTCTGGGCCTTCGTGGGGCCGGGCATGACCCGCAAGGAGAAGGTCTACACCTGGGTCTACGGCGTTGTGGGACTGCTGCTCTTCTCCGCCGGCGCCGCCTTGGGCATGTGGATCATGCCGCATGCAGTCGCCATTCTCACCAGCTTCATCCCCAGTGGACCCACCGGGGGCTTCATTAACGCGGGTGTCTACCTGGCCTTCGTCATGAGGCTGGTTCTCGTCTTCGGAATCGCCTTCCTCCTGCCCGAGCTCCTCGTCGCACTCAACATGCTGGGACTCATGAAGGGCGCCACGATGCTCAAGGGCTGGCGCTGGGCCGTTGTTGCCATCTTCACCTTCATGGCCTTCGCCAACCCGCTGCCGGACCCCTGGTCCATGATCTTCATGGCCCTTCCAGTGACCGGTCTGTACTTCCTGGCCTGCTTCATCTCGGTCCGGCATGACAAGCGGGTGGAGAAGAAGCGCGCCGAGCTCGACGCCGAGCTGGAGGCCGCCCTGGCCGAGTAGCGCCCGGCACCATCGGGCTCCATCGTTCTTCCCACTGCTTTCTTATCATTCTTCCTCATGCGCATCGCCCTGCTGTCCAATCCCTCCTCCGGACGCGGCCGTCATGCGGCCGCCGACGACGTCGCCCGCCAAGTCCTGAGCGAGGCCGGCCACGAGGTTCTCCACGTGCGCGGCAGTTCGTACGAGCAGGCGCGCCGTGCCGGCGGGGCCCTCCTGGGAGACGGACCGCACCGGAACGTTGAGGCGCTGGTCGTCGTCGGCGGAGACGGCATGGTGCACCTAGGAGTGGACATCGTCGCCACGACGGGCGTGCCGCTGGGCATCGTGGCCACCGGCACCGGTAACGACATCGCCAGGCACTTCGGCCTGCCCAGCAGGGATCCGGCCGCCTCCGCCCGCCTCATCGACCAGACGCTGTCCGGTGACGGCACGATCGCGGCAACCGACGCGATCTACGCCTCCCGCCCGGACGGAACCCTGCTCGCCCCGCAGCGTCGCTGGTCCCTGGCGGTGGTGAGTGCCGGACTGGACGCCGCTGTCAACGCCCGCGCCAACACCCTGACCTGGCCGGCCCACGAGGGACGCTATCTGCGCGCCCTCACGGCCGAGCTCACCGCGCTGGCGCCCTACGGCTACCGGGTCACCACCGACAACGGATCCTGGGAAGGGCCCGCGCTTCTGCTGGCGGTGGCCAACACCCGCTACATCGGCGGAGGCATGGACCTGGCGCCCGAGGCCGACTCCGCCGACGGCCTGCTGGAGGTCCTGCGCCTGGATCCCGTGAGCCGAGCCCACCTGGTTGCCCTGTTCCGTCGGCTCTCACAGGGCACGCACCTGACCGATCCGGCCGTCCACGTCGAGCGCAGTCGCAGCGTCATCATCGAGGCGCTGGACGAGCGCACCGGCCGTGACCGGGGTCTTCGCCCACCTCCGCACCCCTTCGCCGACGGCGAGCCGCTGGCAGAGCTGCCCTTGCGTCTTGAGGCCGTCCCCGACGCCGTGCGGCTGCTCCTGCCGGCTCAGGGTTGATCCGGCCCGTAGGGTGTCCCCATGAGCTCACCAGCCGAGCGCTATGCCGCATCTCGTCGTCGACAGGCCGCCGCCAGCAGTGAGCTCGCCCGCTTCGCCCGGGGCTACGACTTCCCGCTCGACCCCTTCCAGGAGGAGGCCTGCACCGCCGTCGAGAGAGGCGAGGGAGTCCTCGTCGCGGCTCCGACGGGCGCAGGCAAGACGGTGGTGGGGGAGTTCGCCGTCCACCTGGGCCTGGTCCGGGGCCTCAAGACCTTCTACACCACGCCGATCAAAGCACTGAGCAATCAGAAGTACCTGGACCTCGTGGCCCGCCACGGCGAGGAGAAGGTGGGGCTGCTCACCGGTGACATCTCGGTCAACCCCCATGCGGAGGTCGTGGTCATGACCACCGAGGTGCTGCGCAACATGCTCTACTCGGGCTCACGTGACCTGAATCGGCTGGGATTCGTGGTCATGGACGAGGTTCACTACCTCGCCGACCGCTTCCGCGGCCCGGTGTGGGAGGAGGTCATCATCCACCTGCCGGCCGAGGTCCAGGTGATCTCCCTGTCCGCCACGGTGTCCAACGCCGAGGAGTTCGGCGACTGGCTCGGCCAGGTGCGGGGCAGGACCGCCGTCGTCGTCTCCGAGGAGCGCCCCGTCCCGCTGACTCAGCACATGATGGTCGGACGCCGGCTCCTGCCCCTGTACTCCCGTCCTGTGGATGTCGCCGAGCCCGCTGAGTCCGATACGGCGCAGTCGGAGCAGCCACAGCGCTCAGATCAGTCTGTGCAGCCTCCGCTCAACCCCGAGCTGCTCAAGGCCG
The DNA here is from genome assembly GCF_900323545.1 of Actinomyces sp. Marseille-P3109. Classification (NCBI taxonomy): domain Bacteria; kingdom Bacillati; phylum Actinomycetota; class Actinomycetes; order Actinomycetales; family Actinomycetaceae; genus Actinomyces; species Actinomyces sp. Marseille-P3109. Next base: position 1,002,432 of record NZ_OOHN01000008.1, on the reverse strand, counting down.
TCAAGCAGGCCCGCCGTGCGGCGGCGTCCGGGGGTGCCTCCAAGAACAGCTACCGCAGCCGCGGTGGCGGCTCCGCTCGGGACCAGCAGCCCTGGAAGCGCTCCGCGGGCGGGGGACGCGCTCCCCGCCGCGGCGAGGGCGGTGCCCGCACGGCGCGGCTGAAGCCTCCCTCGCGGCTGCAGGTCGTCAAGGCCCTGGGGGAGGCGAGACTGCTGCCCGCCATCGTCTTCGTCTTCTCCCGGGCAGGGTGCGAGCAGGCCGTCCACCAGGTGGTGAGCGCTGGGGTGGACCTGACCACCGAGGCGGAGGCGGCCCGCATCCGAAAGGTGATCGAGCGGCGCACCGCCGACATCCCGGCCGGCGACCTTGGGGTTCTGGGCTTCCACTTCTGGGTCCACGCCCTGGAGCGCGGTGTCGCAGCCCACCACGCGGGACTGCTGCCGGTGTTCAAGGAGACGGTCGAGGAGCTCTTCAGCGCGGGCCTGGTCAAGGTCGTCTACGCCACCGAGACCCTGGCGCTGGGCATCAACATGCCCGCGCGCACGGTGGTCCTGGAGTCGCTGCGCAAGTGGAACGGGTCGGCCCACGTCACCCTCAGCCCGGGGGAGTACACCCAGCTCACCGGTCGGGCAGGGCGCCGCGGTATCGACGTCGAAGGGCACGCCGTCGTCCTGGCCGCCGACGACGTCGAGCCCGCCACGGTGTCCTCGCTGGCCTCCCGGCGCACCTACCCTCTGGTCTCCGCCTTCCGTCCGACATACAACATGGCCGTGAACCTGCTCGAGCGCATGCCGCGGGCGCGGGCGCGTGAGGTGCTTGAGGAGTCCTTCGCCCAGTTCCAGGCCGACCGCGGCGTTGTGGAGCTGGCTGCCCAGGCGCGCCGCAAGCGACGCAGTCTGGAGGGCCTGGAGAAGGACATGACCTGCCGCCTGGGCGACTTCCGCGAGTACGCGGCCCTGCGCCAGACCATCGCCGACGCCGAGGCGGACCTGTCACGGGACAAGACCGCCGCACGCCGCAGTGAGACGGGGCGGACGATGAGCGCGTTGGGGCGCGGCGACGTGATCGTCTTCCGCAAGGGTAGGCGCCGCCGCCACGGCATCGTCCTGGAGGTCGGTGCGGACCGAACCGGGACACCCACCATCACGGTACTTGGGGAGGACTCGCGGGTCGTCGCCCTGACCCCGGACACGGCACCGGACGGCGTCATGCGCGTGGGCGCGCTGCGGGTGGCCGACTCCGTGGACCCTCACCGGCCCCGAGACCGGGACCGGCTCGTCCAGCGCCTGGTGGACGCCCTGCGCTCCGGGGACCTTGAGGACGGTACGAGGCGCACGCGTACCCGCTCCAGCCGTGCGCAGGCCCGCCGTGACAGCGCTATCGAGAACCTTGAGCGGCTGCGCCACGAGATGCGCTCCCACCCCTGTCACGGGTGCCCCGACCGGGAGGAGCACGCCCGGGTGGGTCGCAGGTGGTCGCGGGCCAAGGCCGAGGCCGAGCGCCTCCAGCGGCGCATCGAGACCCGTACCGGCACTATCGCCCGCCTCTTCGACGCCGTGTGCGAGGTGCTGCTCGAACTGGGCTATCTACGGCCGGTGGACCGGGGGCACCCGGAGCGCGAGCTGCGGGTCACCGGTGCCGGCAAGGTGCTGGCCCGGATCTACGCCGAGCGGGACCTGCTCATCGCCGAGTGCCTGCGCACGAGCATCTTTGAGAGCCTCAGTGCCAGCGAACTGGCCGGCGCGCTGAGCGCCTGCGTCTACGAGCCACGCCTGAGTGCGCAGTCGATCGGGCTGCCAGTGGCGCCCGGGTCCCGCCTCGGCCAGTGCCTGCGCGCACAGCTGGGGGTCTCGCACCGGATCCATGACCTGGAGTCCCTGGCCCGTATCGAGGCCTCCTCGGGGGCGGAGCCGGCTCTGGCCGGAGCCGTTCAGGCCTGGTGCGACGGCGCGCAGCTCGCGGACATCCTCGACGCCACTGAGCTGACGGCCGGGGACTTCGTGCGCTGGTGCAAGCAGCTGCTCGACGTCGTCGGTCAGATCGCCAGCCTCTCACCGCCGCCGGATGCCACCCCCGAGCAGGCCAGGGCGGTGACCAACCTGTCGATGCGGGCCGCAGAGGCCTCCCTGGATCTCAACCGGGGAGTGGTGAGCTGGTCGGCGGTGTGAGGCGTGCGCCCTCCATGCGTCCTCCGCTCATCTTCCAGCCGCCTCTGACAGGCCGCGACTAGTAGTCTCGTTCCGGCCGACACCTCGAACGACAGGACCCATGCCCCTATGTCTGGCTTCTTCGCCCTTCTCGATGACATCGCCACGCTCGCCAAGCTGACGCTGTCCACTGTTGACGACACGGCCTCGGCGGCCGTCAAGACCTCCGCGAAGGTGTCGGCGGCCGCCGTCGACGATGTCGCCACCACGCCCCAGTACGTCACCGGTATCACCCCGGACCGCGAGCTGCCGATCATCAAGCGGATCACGTTGGGCTCGCTTCGCAACAAGCTCCTCATCATCCTGCCGATCGGTCTGCTGCTGACGGCGGTAGCGCCTGCGCTCCTGCCGGTCGCGCTCGTCATCGGTGGCGCCTACCTGTGCTTCGAGGGCGGTGAGAAGGTCCTCGAGCGCTTCGGCTGCGGCTCGCACGCGCAGGAGGACACCGGACCGGTCGACGAGGACCAGATCGTCCGTCAGGCCACGACCACCGACTTCATCCTGTCCACCGAGATCATGCTGCTGGCCCTGGCCGAGGTGGAGGGGCAGTCCTCCATGCGGCGCATCATCGTCCTCGTCCTCATCGCCCTGCTCATCACCTTCGCCGTCTACGGCCTGGTCGCCGCCCTCATCAAGCTCGACGACGCCGGAGTGCACCTGGCCGGAAAGGGCCGCACGAGTGCTGTCCGGGCTCTCGGCCGTGCGATCGTGAAGTCAGCACCGGCGCTCTTCCGCAGCATCGGGTTCGTCGGCACCGTGGCGATGCTGTGGGTCGGTGGCCATATCCTGGCAGTGAACCTCGCCAAGTTCGGCCTCCACCCGTTGCACCATGCCATCGAGTGGGCCGAGGAGCTCATCCACAACCCGGTCCTGTCCTGGATCACCGGGACTGCCATGTCCTGCCTCATCGGGGCGGTCATCGGCACGGTGCTGGCCCTGGCCTGGCAGCCTGTGCACCACGCCCTGGCGCGCCGTCGAGCCACCCATTGAGGGCTACCGGCTGAGCCCATCACCGAGGAAGGCGAGGATGGCGCGCACCCGCCGGTTCTCCTCGGAGGGGTCCAGCCCCAGCTTGAGGAAGATCGCCGAGACGTGCTTGGCGACCGCTGCCCCCGACACAACCATCTGCGCCGAGATCTGACTGTTCGACAGCCCCCGAGCCATGAGCTCGAGGACCTCGAGCTCGCGCGGCGTCAGATCCGCCAGCCCTGAGCGAGAGCTGCGCACCACGGCCCGGGCCACCTCCGGGTCGGTCACCATGCCTCCGGCCAGGACCACTCGCAGGGAGCCCAGGAAGTCCGCGACCTCCGAGACCCTGTCCTTGAGCAGGTACCCCGTCCCACCGGCGTCTGCCGGGGCCTCGGAGGCGAGGAGCCGCTGGGCGTAGGTCGCCGACACGTACTGGCTGAGCACCATGATGGCCACGGCTGGGTGACGGCGCCGAATGTCCAGCGCGGCCTCCAGTCCGTCGTTCCTCATGGTCGGCGGCATGCGGACGTCCGTGATGACGGCATCGGGCAGGTGCCCCTGGCTGTCCAGGTGGTCGATGCGCTGGACGAGTGCCGGCGCGCTGCTCTCCCGGGCGACGACGTCGTAGCCCTGGCGCTCCAGCAGGCCCGCCAACCCCTCGCGCAGCAGGGCCGAGTCATCGGCGAGCACCAGTGAGGGGGCCATGGTCATCGCTCCTGCCCATCCGAGATGCCAGTGCTGCTCGCACTGTCCATGCCGTCTGAGCCGATGCCGCTCTCCCCGCGGGCCAGGAGCAGCGGCAGGTGCGCCGCGACCTGGGTCGGCCCACCTGGGGGACTGGACAGCATGAGCCCTCCGCCGAAGGCCGCGAGCCGCTCTCTCATCCCCGCCAGACCGTGACCCGGCCGGAGGTAGGCCCCGCCGGGCCCGGTGTCAACGACACAGACTCTCAGCTTGTCGTCCACGGTCAGCAGGATGGTGACCGCAGCACCGGGAGCGTGCTTGAGCGCGTTGGTCATCGCCTCCAGGGCGAAGAAGTAGGCCGCGGCGAGGACGCCCTCGGGCACCGTCGGCAGGGGGTGCGGACAGACGATCCTCACGGTCCGGCCGGTCTTGTCAACTCGATCCACCGCTTCTGTCAGGGCTGCTTCCAGACCGAGGTCGGTGAGCACCTGGGGGTGGATACCGCGCACCGTGGTGCGCAGCGACTCGAGCCCGCCGGCGATGGCCGCCTTGGCCTCGCCCAGAAGAGCGGCGAGTGCGGGATCCGCGGTGACAGCGGGGGAGAGCTGGGCCTCGCCAAGCTTCATGAGTCCGACGACGAGGCGCTGCTGAGCGCCGTCGTGCAGATCTCGCTCGATACGGCGGCGCTCAACCTCGTAGGCCGCGACGATCTCCCGACGGGAGGCCGTCAACTCGGCGATCCTCCGGGCGGCAACGGCCTCATGTGTGGATCTGGCCTTGCCGAGCCGTCGCGGAGAGAACCTGAGCTGCACGATCCCAAGGTACCGTGTCCCGTTCGCCAGAGGCGTCAGGCTGGGCACCAACTACCCGAGAGGTATACCCAGCACTACCTCATCAGCAGTGCGAGCACTATCGCGATCGCGTCGAGAAAACGATGAAATAAGAGCCATGAGCACACCACTGATCACCACCAGCGACATTGTCAAGCGCTTCGGTACGGTGACGGCTCTGGCCGGCCTGACTATCAACGTCTCCGCAGGTGAGAGCGTCGCGATCATGGGGCCCTCGGGCTCGGGCAAGTCGACCCTGCTGCACTGCCTGTCCGGAGTCCTCGTCCCGGACCAGGGGAGCGTAGGCTTCGGGGGCACCGAGATCTCCCGTCTCACTGATGCGCAGCGATCCCATCTGCGACTGCGCGAGCTGGGATTCGTCTTTCAGGACAGCCAGCTCATCCCCGAGCTGCCGGCTCGGGAGAACGTGGCCCTTCCGCTCATGCTTACCGGAACACCGACGCGTTCGGCACTGCGCGCCGCCGATGAGGTGCTCGCACGGCTCGGCCTGGCGGATCTCAGGGGGCGGCACCCTGCGCAGATGTCCGGCGGTCAGGCCCAGCGGGTTGCGATCGCCCGGGCGCTGGTGGGTAGTCCCCGTGCCATCTTCGCCGACGAGCCCTCCGGAGCACTGGACCAGGCAACCGGTCACGAGATGATGCAGCTGCTGACAGCGGCCGCCTCCATGGCCGGCGCGACGCTGGTCGTGGTGACTCACGACGTCAATGTTGCTCGCTGGTGCTCACGCCTTATCGAGATCCGTGACGGACTGGTCCACTCGGACCGCCGCCTGAACGCCAGCACAGCCCGTGGTTCCATGCAAGCCGCAGAGCCGGAGGTCGCCCGATGAGCACGTCGATGACCGCCTCGGTTCCCAGCTCTGCCGCTGTGCCTGCGACAGGCTCATCCCGCGTTGCGGTCTCCCGACCCGGTCCCGCGGTTCTCGCCCGCCTCACCGCGCGTCTGACCCGCGCACGTCTCACCTCCCACGAGGGGGAGACGCTGCTGTACCTGGCCAGCGTTTTGGCATACACCGTGGCCACCTGTGCAGCCCTGACCGTCGCCGGGGGTACCTGGATGCTCTACAGCCGTGGAACGCACCCGGAACGGGTTCCGGTATGGGAGGCCGCGGCCAAGAACGCGGGCTACGGCTTCGACTTCATGGCTTCGCAGTACCTCAGCATGTCCGTTCTGGCCTGCGCCATGCTGGTGCCAGCCATGGTGGGGCTGGCCTCCAGCGCCGCGGTCCTGGGGGCGCGCAGCCGTGAGAGGCGCCTGGCTGTTCTGCGCCTGATGGGCCTGTCCGGGGCCGACGTCACCCGAATGTCCCTGCTGGACGCCCTTGTCCAGTCGGTGGTAGGTGCAGTCATTGGCACCGCAGCCTACCTGGTCACCCTTCCCGCCTGGAGCAGCCTCACCGTCATGGGAACCCGGATCACTGCCAGTGAGATGGTGTTGCCGCTACGGTTCCTGGCCGCCGTCCTGGTGGGAGTCCTCGCGGTCGGCCAGGTCTCGGCATGGCGGGGGCTGCGCCAGGTGCGGATCTCCCCTCTGGGCGTCTCACGACGAACCAACGGACCGCGCGCCGGCGTCTGGCGCGTCATCGTGTTCCTCGTGACGCTGTTCGGTGCCCCACAGATCATCAGGTCGGTACCGCAGCAGTATCGTTTCATCATCGTGTGCGTCATGATCGTGGCACTCATTGCCGTCTTCGACCTGGCCGGGTCATGGTTCACGCAGCTGCTCTCCCGAGGGCTCGCCCGGCTACGCGGCCCGGTCATGCGTTGGACCGCTCGCCGGATCCAGGCAGCCCCCACCGTGACGTGGCACCGGGTCTCCGCCATGGGGCTGCTGGCCTTCATCGGTGGTTTCATGTCACTCATGCCACTGGGGCTGAGCGCCATGACGACGACGGAAGCCGATTCGGCCGAGTCCTTCGTTTACAGCATCCTGTGGGACGTTGACAAGGGGGCCGTCATCACCCTGGCCTTCGGGTTCGCCCTGACGGCCACCTCCATCCTCATCACCCAGGCCTCAGGAACCATCGAGCGCGCGGAGCAGTCCCGCAGCCTGCACCGCATGGGCGCCCCTGCAGGCTACGGCCTGCGCGTCATGTGGATGGAGGCCTACACACCGCTCCTCCTCGCCGTTCTGGGCGGTGCGGGTCTGGGCATCGTCATGGGCTCGCTCCTGATGGGGACTTCTCCGATGTCCGGTGCGTCTCCGCTGGTAGTCGGTGTCATCACCGTCGGTTTGGTGATCACGGGCCTCGCCCTGGGCGCCTGCCACCCGCTGTACCACCGGCTCCTGGGAACACAGGAGCGCCATAACGACTGACACTGCGTGAGTCCGGTTCCACACCACCGCTCACTGCTGCCTACCAGGCGAGACAACGTCGCATTGCCCGTATGCTTCATCGCGTGACAGTGCCCTCCTGGTCCACCCGTTGGTTTCGCCGATCAGTCCCCGCAGCCATGGCGCTGCTGGCGGGTCTGTCCACCTACACCGCTTTTCCTCCGATGAACCTATGGTGGTCGGCCCTCATCGGGGTCGGGGCGTTCATGCTGCTCATCCGCGGCCGTGGTTTCTGGGCGGGCGTCGGTCTGGGGCTGCTCTACGGCTTCGGCCTGTTCACTCCCCTGCTGCACTTCACGATGGTGGGCATGGGCAACCCGATCGGCTGGATCGCGCTGACGGTCTTCGAGTCGCTCTACCTGGCCGGTCTCGGCGGGGCCTGGGCCCTGGTGAGCCGCCTCCCACAGCTTGAGGGCGCCTCCGGCGGCCGGAACCTGCTGCGCCGGGTGCCCGCCGGCGCCCGGAGTGTTCTCGCCTTCGCGCTGTTGTGGTCGGGGGCCGAGGAGCTGCGATCCGTCTGGCCGCTGGGCGGTTTCCCTTTCGGGCGCTTGGCCTTCGCCATGGCCGACGCCCCGATCCTGCCGGCTGCGGCCTATGTCGGCAGTGCCGGGGTGGGGCTGCTGGTGGCGCTGGCCGCAGCATGCGCGGCCCACGCGGCTCGGTCCATCCATGAACGCCGCGCCGTCCCCGTAGTCGTCTCCGTGGTACTCGCCGCGGCTCTGCTTGTGGCACCGCGGCTGCTGCCGCTGGACGCGCGTGCCCAGAACGGCACTGTTCGCGTCGGAGCCGTCCAGGGCAACGTGGCCACCGACTTCGAGGACGCCTTCAACCGCGCCCTGGAGGTGACCGGTAACCACGCCGAGGCCACGAAAAAGCTGGCCGGCGACGTCGGCTCCGGAAACCTCGACATGGTCATCTGGCCGGAGAACTCCGCGGACCTGGATCCGCGCGACTACCCGGCCTCGGCGGCCATCGTCGATGAGGCCGCCCAGGCCGTCCAGGCGCCGGTGCTCGTGGGCGCCGTGCCCTTCGTCGACGACATCCGCTACAACGACGTCCTCGTGTGGAATCCCGGAGACGTCTCCGGGGAGACGACTCATGCCTACTACCGCAAGCACCTGCCCGTACCCTTCGCCGAATACATTCCCGCCCGTTCCCTCGTGCGACGCCTGACCACCCAGGTCGACCGTGTCGGCGTCGACATGCTGCCCGGCACCGGCCCCAGCACGCTGACGGTTCCCGCCGTTACTCAGGGCCGAGAGGTCACCTTCGCGATGGGGATCTGCTTCGAGGTCGCCTACGACGATGCCCTGCGCACCGGCGTCAAGCAGGGCGGGCAGGCCATCGTCATCCCGACGAACAACGCCTCCTTCCTCGACTCCGGCGAGGCCGCCCAGCAGCTGGCTCAGGGCCGTGTCCAGGCGGTGGTCCACGGTCGCAGCGTCATCCAGGCCTCCACCGTCGGCTACACGGCGATCATCAATCCCCATGGCGAGGTCGAGCAGGTGACCCGGCCCTACACGCAGGCGAGCCTCGTGGCTGACGTCCCGCTGCGCAGCTCCCAGACCGTCGCCGACCGGCTCGGCTTCGCCCCCGGCATCGTCATCCTCGTCGGAGCAGGTCTGCTGCTCAGCGCCGGTATCCTGGAACAGGTGCGCCTGCGCAGGAAGACGACGGCTCGGGTTCACCGGCGTCGACGCTGATCTCAGATACCCTCAGGGCGTCTCAGGTGGCCTCTGCGCCCCACACCCCAACCATGGAGAGAGAAGTGAAGGCACTCGTCGTCATCCCGACCTACAACGAGATCGAGTCCCTGCCCACGGCACTGGACCGGGTCCGCGAGCACACTCCCGAGGCGGACATTCTCGTCGTCGACGACGGTTCCCCCGACGGCACCGGTGACTACGCCGACACGCGCGCCGATGAGGACTCCCAGATCCACGTCCTGCACCGTTCGGAGAAGAACGGGTTGGGGCCGGCCTACCTCGCCGGATTCTCCTGGGCACTGGCGGCCGGCTACGAGCTCATCGTCGAGATGGATGCCGACGGCTCCCACCGGGCCGAGGACCTTGCCCTGCTCATCCAGCGCGCTGAGATGGCTGACGAGCCCGACCTCGTCATCGGGTCGCGATGGGTCTCCGGCGGCGCCACCGAGGGCTGGGACGCCAAGCGCGTGGCCCTGTCCAAGGCCGGCAACCTCTACATCAACGCCATGCTGGGACTGCGGGTCAAGGACGCGACCGCCGGTTTCCGGGTCTTCCGTGCCTCCATCCTGCGCCGTATGGACCTGAGCAAGGTCGAGGCCCTCGGCTACGGGTTCCAGGTCAACATGACCAAGCTCGTCGATGAGGTCGGGGGCCGTATCGTGGAGATGCCCATCACCTTCCTGGAACGGGAGGCCGGGCAGTCCAAGCTCTCCGGGGGGATCTTCACCGAGGAGCTGTCCCTGGTGACCCGCTGGGGCGTCGCCAAGCGCTCCGGCCAGCTGCTCGACGCCGCCAAGATCGCCGGAAGCCGCCTGCGTGCCGCTCGCGACAGGCGCCGCCGGACCGCGACCGGCTACCAGCGACGCCCGTCAGCGTCATCGCGCCAGAAACGCTCCTGACCTACATCACCTGGCGTCGTCCTCCAAGAAAGACATCGAAAGGGCCACCCACGAAGGGTGGCCCTTTCGATCTGGTCCACACGGGTCTTCAGGACGGTCAGCCGCTGACTCGCTCGCGGTAGACCTCGCCGCTGCGCAGCGCCTCAAGGCGCTCGTTGAGGAGAACCTCGAGCTCCTCGACCTTGCGGCGCTCCAGGAGCATGTCCCAGTGGGTGCGGGGGGTCTTCTTGGGCTCGTCGGGCTCGGGCTCTTCCTCACCGCGCCTGGCGGCGGGCTGCCCGCACTCGGGGCACTCCCACGTGGGGGGCACCTCGGCCTCAGTCGACATCGGGATCCTGGTCACGTGCGCCATCGGGCACTCGTAGCTGACGATCATCCGCTCAGCGAACTCGACGCCGTCCTCCGACTCCATCGACTTCGCGCCGATGGTCATGCCCCGCAGTGCGCGGTCTGCCATGCTTGTGGCCTCCTCGTGGCTCGTCTCTCGCCGGTGCCCCGTCCCTGGCGGCGCATGCGTCCCGCGCAGCTCAGGGCACCGATGCGTCAACACCGGAGGAGGGCGAATTGTTCCCACCGATCTCGACGCGATCCGGGTGACGATGATACCGGTTGTTAAAACAGGCGATGACGCTGGGCGGAGTCGATGGGGAATCGGCGGCGTCCTCGTGGTTCTCACCGCGGGCACCAGCGGGTACGGCGTGTAGGTCACGAGGAACCGCGGCATACTTGGCCCCATGGCTCAGCGCATCGGCATTCTCACAGCGGGCGGCGACGCCCCGGGACTCAACGCGGCGATTCGGGGATTCGGGAAGGCTGCGATCCAGCAGCACGGATGGGAGCTCATCGGCTTTCGTGACGGCATGCGAGGTCTGGCCGAGAACCGTTTCATCGAGCTGGACGCCGCCGCCCTGTCCGGAATCCTCACCACCGGCGGCACCATGCTGGGAACCAGCCGGGACAAGGTGCATCGCATGATGGTGGACGGCGAGCCGCGCGACATGGTGCCCACCATCGTGGAGAACTGCGAGAAGGACGGGATCGACACACTCGTGTGCCTCGGCGGGGGTGGGACCGCCAAGAACGCCAAGCGCCTCATGGACGCCGGCCTCAACGTCATCCACCTGCCCAAGACCATCGACAACGACATCGTCCACACCGATTCCTCCTTCGGCTTCGCCACGGCCCTGGAGATCGCCACGGAGGCCGTGGACCGGCTGCACTCGACGGCGCACTCCCACCACCGCATCATCCTCACCGAGATCATGGGGCACCGAGCCGGGTGGCTGGCCCTGGGAGCGGGGATCGCAGGCGGGGCTGATGTCATCCTGCTGCCCGAGATCCCGTACTCGGTGGACGCGATCGCGGACAAGATCGAGCGACGCCGATCCCACGGATCATCCTTCTCGGTGGTGGCCGTGGCCGAGGGTGCGCTATCGGTGACGGATCACGCAGAGCTGGAGCACGCCCGAGCCCTGGTCAAGGACGCTTCCAGCCCCGAGCGCAAGGCGATGGCCAAGCGGGGCGTCAAGCGCCTGGAGGCCTCCCACCGCGCCAACACCTTTACCCTGGCCGAGCAGCTGGAGAGCCTCACCGGCCTGGAGGCTCGCGTCCCCATCCTGGGGTACGTCCAGCGGGGCGGCTCGCCCTGCGGGGCCGACCGCCTGCTGGGCACGCGCCTGGGGGTGGCCGGCGCCAATGCGATCGCCGAGGGCAAGTACGGTGTCATGGTGGCCGACCGCGGCCACGGCACCGCACTGGTTCCCCTCAAGGATGTGGCCGGACATACCAAGTTCGTGCCGGCCGACCACGAGTGGATCCAGGCCGCACGCGCCGTGGGGACGGCACTGGGGGACTGAGAGCCCGGCCTGAGCAACGGGGCGGCTCGGTGGCCCCTCGTGCCTCAGCGGGGGAGGAGCGTCCCCGGGATCCAGGCGACCTCTCCCGGTTCCACACCGGCCGGGGCGTCGCCGGAGACGATGACGTCGGCGCGCTCCCAGGGTCGGTCCTTGGCGAAGAAGAGGCGCTCGCCTGCCATCCACCAGTGCCAGAAGCGCACTGACTCCTCGGCGTCGCCGTTGACGCCCTCCTCGATGTCGCGGATGATGCCGCGGCGCTCGGCCACGTCGTCTCCGGTCTGGACCCACACGTGCGCGTCGATGAGGCTGCTGACTGCGCCCAGGCCGGCTCCGGTTCCCTCGACGAGGACCAGGGGAGAGCCGGCTGGGATCCGGATGGAGCCCTCGCGCCCGTGCTCCCGCCACTTGTCCGGGACGAGATCGAGGCTGCCGGCCTGACGCAACTGGGTCAGGGTGTCGACGTACAGCTGGTCCCAGTCGTAGAGCGGCTCGTTCCAGATGAGGTCGTCAAGGTGGAAGGCTTGCGCACCGGGGACGGCCGTGGCCAGTGCTGTGGTGAGCGTGGTCTTGCCGGATCCACCACGCCCGTCGACGGCGATGATCGCCGGCCGTCCCTCCGGGGCTCCGACAAGGCTCAGCAGATGCGTGACGAGGTCGGCGATTGCGCTGACCTGCCACTGAGTGACCGCAGGCTCCTCCGGCTGAAGCTGGATGGGCTCGGTAGCGCCCACCTGCCGGAAGCGGCTGTTGCAGACGGGTTGCTGGTTGCTATGCATCGTGGGTCCTTTCAGGGACCGGCTCATGAGGGTCAGGTCGAGGAGCCGTCCGAGCTTCTCGCCGGCCTGCGGGATGGTCCCGACAGTGTTGAAACCATAGCGCTCATGCAGGTGAATCGAGGCCGTGTTGCCCGCCTCGATGAGAGCGATCATGGTGCGGTCCCCGGCCTCCCGCGAGGCCTCGATCAGTGCGGCCAGAAGCCTGGAACCGAGGCCATGCCCCTGAGCAGCTGGGCTCAGGTAGATCGAGTTCTCGACCGTGCGGGCGTAGCCCTCATAGGAGTGCCAGGGGCCGGCGACCGCGAAGCCGACGACGTCCTGCGGCTTGCCACTGACATGGGCAACGAGAGCCGTTCCGCGCTGGACCATGGGGGCAAGCCATGCCTCGGCCCCAGCAGAGTCCTGCTCGATGTTGGTCCAGATGGCCAGGGACTCCCGCACGGCGACATTGCGGATCTTGCGGATGGCCGAGGAGTCCGCCATGATCGCCGGGCGGATCCGGTAGGTCTGTACCGCTTCGGCGTGTCCATAGCCCTTTGTCTCACTCGGGGGCATCGTCATTCCCCTCGTCGACGTACTGGGCGAGGTATCGGCCCGTCAGAGTCGTTCGGTCCGCCACCATCTGCGCCGGCGTTCCGGCGAACACGATGCGACCGCCGTCATGGCCGGCTCCGGGGCCGAGGTCGATGATCCAGTCGGCGTTCGCCATGACGGCCTGATGGTGCTCGATGACGACGGCGCTGCGTCCAGAGTCCACGATCCTGTCCAGTAGCGCGAGCATGGCCTCGATATCAGCCGGGTGGAGTCCGACGGTCGGTTCATCGAGGACGATGACACGGCCTTCTTGCCCCAGGTGGACGGCGAGCTTGAGCCGCTGGCGCTCACCACCGGACAGGGTGGTCAGCGCCTGGCCGAGGCGGAGGTAGCCGAGCCCGACGTCCTCCATCCGTGCCAGGATTCTGGATGCTGCCGGCAGACGCGTCTCGCCCTGGGAGAAGAACTCCAGTGCCTCCTTGGCACTCATGTCCAGGACGTCGGCAATACTGCACCCGCCAAGACGGTAGGCGAGTACCTCGTCGTTGAACCGGCGCCCCTGACAGGCCTCGCAGCGGGACTGCACGGTCTCCATGAAGCCCAGCTGCGTCTCAATGGCTCCGGAGCCACCGCACACGGGGCAGGCGCCTTCTGAGTTGGCCGAGAAGTACGCCGGTTTGGCGCCCTTGTCTTTATTGGCTTTGGCGAAGGCCTTGCGAACGGGGTCAAGAACTCCGGTGTACGTCGCCGGATTCGAGCGCCGAGACCCCTTGATCGGGTTCTGGTCGATCGTCACCACGTCATCCGTGGGGGAGAGGTGGCCGTGGATGAGGCTCGATTTACCGGAACCGGCAACTCCTGTGATGACGGTGAGAACTCCGGTGGGAATATCGACGTCGACACCGCGAAGATTGTTCGTACTGGCGTTGCGAATCTCGATTTTTCCGGTGGGGGAGCGGTGAGTGCTCTTGATTCGAGGCCGGTCGGCCATATGGCGTCCGGTGAGAGTATCGGAGTCGCGCAGCTCCGCAACGGTTCCCTCGAAGCAGACCCGACCGCCCCGGCTGCCGGCTCCCGGCCCCAGATCCACCACGTGATCGGCGATCTGGATCGTCTCAGGTTTGTGCTCGATGACGAGCACCGTATTTCCCTTGTCCCGCAAGGACAGCAGTAGCTCGTTCGTGAGGTGGAGATCGTGCGGGTGCAGTCCGATGCTGGGCTCGTCGAAGACGTAGGTGACGTCGGTGAGGGCCGAGCCCAGGTGGCGCACGAGCTTGGTGCGCTGAGCCTCACCACCCGAGAGCGTCGAGGCCGAGCGGTCCAGTGAGAGGTACCCCAGTCCGATGGACACGAATGCGTCCAGCATTTCCTTCAGATTTTCAAGCAGGGGAGCAGCGTCGGTGAGAACACTCTGGAGATGAGTGATCCACTGCGCAAGATCAGAGATCTGCATGGCGCAGGCATCGGCAATGGACTTCCCGTCGATGAGGCAGGCGCGGGCCGGTTCGGCCAGCCGGGTCCCATCGCACTGCGGACAGGTCCCGAAGACAACAGCCCGTTCCACGAAGGCGCGAATATGGGGTTGCAGCGCCTCCGGCTCCTTGGAGAGCATCGACTTGCGGATTCTGGAGACGAGCCCCTCGTAGGTGATGTTGATGCCACCAACCTTGATCCTGGTCGGTTCCTTATAGAGCAGGTCATCGCGCTGCTTGGCCGTGAAGGTGGAGACCGGCTTGTCCGCCGGGAAGAAACCGGACTCGGTGAAGCTGCGCGCCTGCCAACCGCCCGCCGCGTAGCCGGGAGCGGTGATCGCGCCGTCTCGCAGGGATAGCGTCTCGTCGAGCACCTGCGTCAGGTCGATGTCGGAGACCCTGCCCATGCCTTCGCAGCGCGGGCACATCCCGCCCTGGACGGTGAACGTCTTGTGCTCAACGACCTTGCGGCCGTTGCGCTGCGTAGTGACCGCGCCGCCACCGGTGACCGATGGGACGTTGAAGGCGAAGGCCTGGGATGAGCCGATGTGCGGCCTGCCCATGGTGGAGAAAAGAACCCTCAGCAAGGCTCCGACGTCGCTGACGGTTCCCAGCGTGGAGCGCGGATTGGATCCCATGCGCTCCTGGTCCACGACGATCGCCGGTGTCAGTCCCTCCAAGCGGTCGACATCGGGACGCGCGCTGGCCTCCATGAATCCCTGGACGAAGGCCGGGTAGGTCTCGTTGATGAGACGGCGCGACTCGGCAGCGATCGTGGCGAAGACCAGTGAGCTCTTGCCGGAGCCCGACACTCCGGTGAACACCGTGAGCCTGCGCTTGGGGATCACGACGTCGACGCCTTGCAGGTTGTTCGCACGAGCTCCGGCGACCCGGATGACGTCATGGCTGTCAGCAGCAGTCTCTCCACCAGTCACAGGAACGATTGTGCCGGATGCCTCACATGATGGCGACGCCACTCAATCCCACCTATCGCCGATAATGCACATTATGTCATTCTCGCGGAGACGACATGCGCCCCGGGATCCCACACCTCCCCCTTCCCCATCTTCCTTCAGGCACGCCCACCGCGGGAACACGGCACGACCAGGCGCGCCACGCGTGCGCCGTGTACCCTTCCCAGAGCGCGCCGGCCGGCCCGCCTGCCGACTATTTCCTCAGGGAGCCCCATGTTCCTCGCGCTGCGCGAGATCCGCCACGAGCCCGTTCGTTTCGGACTCATCACGTCCATCATCGTACTAGTAGCGTACCTCACATTTTTCTTGGCGTCGCTGGCCGTCGGCCTGGCTCATCTCTACCGTGCCGGAATCGACGGCTGGAACTCGGCGAGCATCGCCATCACCGACGCCTCCAACGAGAACCTCTCCGCCTCACGGCTGAGTGACGAGCAGCTGAGCACCGCCAAGGACCTGGCCAAAGAGAACGGAACCACGGCATCGACCCTCATGAGCACCGCAGCTGTCGCACAGGCGCAGGGTGTCAAGGATGAGGACGGTGAGGCGTTGCGGGACGACGTCTTCGCCTTCGGCATCGATCTGGACGGAGGGCTCAGCCCGGCCGTGGCCAGCGGACGAGCGATCTCGGATCCCGGTAGGGAGGTCCTCGTGGACGACTCCCTGAAGGCTAAAGGGCTCGAAGTCGGGGACACGATCCGACTCCTGGGATCCGATCATGACTGGACGATCGTCGGCTTCACCCACGACACGACCTTCCAGTCGGCCCCGGTGGTCACTCTGGACGGACAGGCCCTGAGTCAGTACGGCCCCACCAGCCTGTCCCCCGCGGTCTCCGCCGTCGTGTTCAAGGCCGACCTCACCGGTGACGGCGCGGCCATGGAGTCGGCTCAGAAGGCGGGCCTGACGGTCCTCACCAGTGAGCAGCTTATCCAGACACTGCCCGGCTACTCGGCACAGGTCCTGACCTTCAGCCTCATGATCGGCTCATTGATCGTCATCGCCTCCACGGTGCTGGGCATCTTCGTCTACGTGCTCACCCTGCAGAAGAGGCCGGTGCTGGGGATCCTCAAGGCACGTGGCGTGCCCACGGGCTACCTCATTCGGTCCGGCTGCGCCCAGACGCTCATACTGTCGGTCGCCGGTATCGGCATCGGGCTGCTTCTGACGGTAGTGACCTCATTGGTCCTGCCCAGTGCTGTGCCCTTCAGGCTCTCCGGCCTCCTTGATCTTCTCATCGCTGCCGCCTTCGTCCTCGTATCGGTCATCGGCGGTCTCATCTCCGTGCGGGTCGTCTCCCGCATCGACCCCGTGGAGGCCATCTCATGACCACGTCGGAAACAGTCGCGACCACGGTCATGACCCTGGACTCAGTGACCC
This sequence comes from Actinomyces sp. Marseille-P3109, assembly GCF_900323545.1. Lineage (NCBI taxonomy): Bacteria > Bacillati > Actinomycetota > Actinomycetes > Actinomycetales > Actinomycetaceae > Actinomyces > Actinomyces sp. Marseille-P3109. The sequence goes on along the minus strand of NZ_OOHN01000008.1, from coordinate 985,793 downwards.
GGGACTACCGTCAGGGCGATGAGACCGTTCATGCGCTGCGCAGCACCGATCTCCAGCTGCGCGCCGGTGAGCTGGTCGGGATCCTGGGCCCGTCCGGTTCAGGAAAGTCCACGCTCCTGACCATCATGGGCGGCCTGCGCACCCCCTCCAGCGGCACCGTCACCATCTCGGGTGAGCCGTTCTCCGCCCTGCCGGAGAAGCGCCGGGCCGGGATCAGGCTCCGACGCATCGGTTTCGTTCTCCAGGCCTCCGGACTGGTTCCCTTTCTGAGGCTCAACGACCAGTTCGGCCTGCATGACCGAGTCACCCGCACGAAGAGCGACACTGACAGGCGGGACCATCTCCTGGACTCGCTCGGTATCTCTCAGCGAGCACACGCCTATCCCTCTGAGCTCTCCGGCGGTGAGCGCCAGCGCGCCGCCATCGCCGTTGCCCTGTACCACGACCCGGACATCATTCTCGCTGACGAGCCGACCGCCGCCCTGGACACCCGGCGTGCCCAGGACGTCGCCCATCTGCTGGCCGATCAGACCCACGAGCTGGGTAAGGCCACGGTCATGGTCACCCATGATGAACGCCTCCTTCCCGTCTGCGACCGGGTCCTGGTCATGCACGACGGCGTCCTGACTGAAAGGACGAAGCCGGTGGATGAGGCGGATGAGAAAGAGCCGGCTCGGGTGACCGGACCGGGCGAGTCGGCCTGAGTCTGCGCTGGCTCCTTCCGGCCTGGAGAACTACAGTCGTGAGGCGTGTCCACGATCCCGAACTCCGACCACTTCCCCACCGCCGTCTTCCTCGGCGACTCCGTGACCACCGGCTGGCAGGCGCTGAGCCACCCGCGTAACCGCTGGACCTCGCTGGTGTGCGAGCATCAGCGGTGGCGGGAGGTGAACCTGGCGGCGGACGGGCTTGGGTTCTTCGCTCGACGCGGTGGCCATCTGCCCGGTGGTCAGCGTTCGCCGTCGTGCCGGGACAGCACCTGGTTGGAGGCGGTCCTGCGCTGCGAGCCCGACGTCGTCACGATCAGCCTGGGTCTGAACGACGCCGCCTTCCTGCCCTCCCAGCGTGAGCTGGTCGAGCAGGCCATCGACCACGACCTCACCTTCATCTCCACCCGGCTGCGGGGCGTACCGGTCATCATTGCCCCGTACTTCCCCTCCCTGGAGATCGGGCCCCGCTTCCAGGCCATCCGCCGGCTCGTCCACGAGGAGGCCACTTCTTTGGGGCTGACCTCGACCGACGCCCTGACCGCGACGATCAGCGGCGACAAGGACCTGCTGGCCATCGACGGCATCCATCCCGACGACGCCGGCCACGCCCAGATGGCCCGCGCCATGATCTCCTTCTACGCTGAGATCCTGCCGAGCGCGTAACTCTTGACTCCACGTTTACGCAGGTCAGTTGGGTATTGACCCCCTCGAGGCATATGCTTGATGGCAGATCGCACCGACCGTGAACGACCAAGGAGCTCGAGGACCCACTAGTGGAGTCACACCGCGAACCCACACTGGCAGATGTTGCCCAGACTGCAGGCGTCTCGCTGACTACAGTCTCCCGCGTGCTCAACAACCGCGGCTACCTCTCCCAGGAGACACGGGAGCGGGTGGCCGAGGCGATCGCGCAGCTCAACTACCGCCCCAATCAGATCGCCCGGGCCCTGCACGGCAAGTCGACGCAGTCGATCGGGCTCATCGTCCCCACCGTTGCACTGCCCTTCTTCGGTGAGCTCACGGAGCATGTCGAGGACTTCCTGGCCGACCATGGGTACAGGACCTTCGTCTGCAACTCCATGGGCAAGGCCGAGCGAGAGCGCGAGTACCTCGATCTCCTGGTCTCCCACCGGGTGGACGGGATCATCTCCAGCGCCCACAACGACGGCCTGGCCGACTACAGCTCCATTCACCTGCCCATGGTCAGTGTCGACCGGGACCTCTCCACCACCGTTCCCAACGTCTGCTGCGACAACGAGGCCGGTGGACGTATCGCCGCCGAGCACTTGCTCAAGCGAGGGGCGCGTCGTCCCGCACTGCTGACGTCCCGCACCGGAACCCACAACCTGCGGGAGAAGGGATATCGTCAGGTGCTCCAGCAGGCCGATATCGAGCCGGTCGTCCTCACTGTCGAGTTCAACACGCCCGACGCCGAGCGCCCCGGTCTCATCCGTGAGCGTCTCGATCTTGTCTCCGGGGATATCGACGCGGTCTTCGCCACCGATGACCTCACCGCGGCGCAGGTGATCGAGTGGGCCTCCGAACGGGGTCTGAGGGTTCCCGATGACTTCAAGGTGGTCGGTTTTGACGGCACCGTCGCGATGCGCCGGGCTCTGCCGGCGCTGACCACCATCCAGCAGCCCATCGCCGAGCTGGCCCGCGCAGCCGTCGAACTGCTCATCGACCAGATCGGGGACGCCGCCTCAACCTCCCCGGACGATGACCACTCCGACCGCCCCAGCCAGGGCCCACGCGTTCCCTCCCCCATGGATGTCAGGCTTGTGCCCGGTCGCACCGCATAAAGAGCCGTCAGAAGGACCGTGAGGCCCCGACCTTTCACAAGGTCGGGGCCTCACGACACGTACCTGTCACAGAAGGCTGCTCGGCCTCTCAGGCCTTGGCCTCCACGACGTCCGTCTCAGTCCCCACCTTGGTGTCCGACTTGTCATCCTCAGGCTCGTCGGTCTTGCGGACCACATCGAACAGGGTGTCGCCCCGGTGAATCGTTCCAGAGCCCTGCTCCTGGATTCCCTCGTAGCTCTGGGCGTTGGAGACGACGATCGGAGTGACGGTCTGGTAGCCGGCGGCACCGACCGCGGCCCAGTCGACGTCCACGAGTGGCATGCCGCGCAGGACCTTGTCTCCGGCCTTGACCTTGGGACTGAAGTGCTTGCCCTCGAGCTGGACGGTGTCCATCCCGACGTGGATGAGCACCTCGACGCCGCTGGCGGCGCGCAGCCCGTAGGCGTGGCCGGTCGGGAAGGCCACGAGGACCTCGCCGTCAACCGGGGAGACGACCGGGCCCTCGGCGGGCGCGATGGCCATACCCGGGCCGAGCATCCCGGAGGCGAAGGTCTGGTCCTCCACCTCGGACAGCGGGATCGCGCGTCCCTGGATAGGGGCGGTCACGGTGAAGTCCTCGGTGGCCTCGTCGGGCAGCTCGACGGTCTCGGCGTGCTCGGCCATGGCCTCGGCCTCCAGGGCGGCCTCGTCGGCCTCGTCGGCCTCGTCACCGGCCAACGAGGCCTTGCCGCGGGTGGTTCCGTAGGCGAAGGCGGCGGCGAAGGCGGCGATGAAGACGATCACCTCGAGAATGAGGTACTTGACGATGTCGTCGGGGACGATCGACACGAAGCCGACGAAGCCGGCGGCGCCCAGAGCCTGGTTGTGGATGTCGAGCAGAGCGACCCCGGCGCCCCCGAGGGAGGCCACACCCATACCGATGAAGAAGGGCCAGCGCAGACGCAGGTTGACACCGAAGATGGCGGGCTCGGTGATGCCGACGATCGCGGAGACACCACCGGCACCGGCCAGACCCTTCATCTTGGAGTCCTTGGTCAGGAAGAAGACCGCCAGGGTCACCGCGCCCTGAGCGATGTTGGCCATGGAGGCGATCGGGAAGATGAAGGACCCGGGGCCACCGCCGCTCATCTGGGCGATGAGGGGCAGCTCCACCGCCGGGAAGGACTGGTGCAGACCGGTGACGACGATCGGCGAGTAGACCAGACCGAAGAGGAACCCGCCCACGGGGCCGGCGGTCGTGTAGAGCCAGCTCAGGCCGTTGGTGATGCCGTCGGAGAGCTCGCGCGCCAACGGACCGACGACGACGAAGGTGAGGAATCCGGTCACCAGGAGGGTGATGAGCGGGGTCAGCAGGAAGTCGGCCGTCCCGGACAGGCGTTTGTGGAGCCACTTCTCGATGTAGGCCAGCAGCCAGGAGACGCACAGGACGGGGATGACCATGGCCTGATAGCCGATCTTATCCACGGTCAGGCCGAAGAGGTGCCACACCTCGATGGATCCGGCCTCTCGAGCCGTCTCGATCTCGTAGGCGCTGGTCAGCTGGGTGGAGACCATGGCGGCCCCCATGGCTGCACCGAGATAGACGTTGCCGCCGAAGCGCTTGACGGCGGAGAAGCCGACAAGCACCGGGAGGAAGGCGAAGGCGGCCGAGGAGACGAGGTTGATGACGTCGTCGTAGTCCGCGAGCCACGAGAACCTGTCGACAAGGCCGTACGCACCAGTGGGGTTGTCCGGGGCAACGAATGAGGACGAGGTGAAGAAGTCCGCTGTGAGAACGTTGTGGATCGCCATCATGAGACCGCCGGCGACCAGAGCCGGCAGCAGAGGCACGAAGATGTCGGCGATCGCCTTGATGAAGCGGGAAAGAGGGTTGCCGCTCTTGGCGGCCTGCTCCTTGGCCTCGTCCTTGGAGACCTCCTTGACCCCTCCGGTGTGGATCATCTCGGAGAAGACGAGGTCAACGTCTCCCGGTCCGACGATGATCTGGAACATGCCGCCCGCGATGAAGGTGCCCTTGAGGTCAGGGTCCTTGTCGAGAGCCTTCTGATCGACCTTGTCCATGTCGTTGAGGACAAGGCGTAAACGCGTCGCACAGTGCGCGGCTGCATTGATGTTGTCGGCGCCACCGACGTACGTCAGGACGTCCTTCGCCACGCGGGCGTGGTCCATTGCCACCCGGGGTTCCTTTCTCGTGACGTGACCGCAACAGCTGGGAGGGCTGGGAAACCCACTGGTCGGGAACGTCGCTGACTCCCGGCGGCCACATCTGTGTCAATCGATGGTCACAGTACAGTGCGTCACAACCCCCTGCAACCGGAAAGAGCAGTCCCGGTCAATATCGTGCGCCAGGAACGACTTACCTCGATTTTTCTGTGCCGCTCCGGGAGTCTCACAGGCCCTCGGGGGTCGGTGTGAAAGTCCTGGCACTGCCGGAGGCCAGCACGAGCGAGCCGTCCACCATGAGCCGCGCCCCCGAGCTGCCGGAATCGACAAAGCTGCGCAGCGTGAAGACCACAGAGCCTTCACCGACGAAGACCTCGGTCAGTGAGCGGTCGTGAAGAACCTCCAGCACCGGGGCGCACCCCTCGGGCAGCGTCACCGTGCGTGCGTCGCCGTGCCGGGTGTAGCGCGAGGCGGAGCGATCCACCCGGAGCACTCCCCCGTCCAGCGTGATGTCCACGTGGGACTTGTCCGAGCCGATCCGAAGCCCCCACGCTCCGGAGGTGCGGCCCGGATCCGCCTCCAGACGCAGCTGCCAGCTACGGTGCCCTCGCAGCTCAGCAACATCGTGCAGGCCGTCCCCCGGCACCGGGCCCACCAGAGCCGGCTGCCCGGCGTCATGGGGCAGGTCGGTCGCGGGACGCTGGATGAGACGGCCGTCCTTCAGGCTCAGCCCACGAGGAGCACTGAGGGCATGGACCCACTGGCCGGTCTCGATGGAGGGCTGGTCGTCCTCGGACGCATTACCCGCCCAGGCGGTCAGCAGCACCGGCCCCGGCTCGGAGGGCCGACGCGCGAAGGTCTGCGGGGCGTAGAACTCGAAGCCGCGATCGACCTCGTGGAAGGTGCCGTCAGTGTCACGCAGCTCGGTGCCCACAAGGTGCCCCACCGTGTAGACGCAGGGGAAGATGTTCTCGAAGCCCTCCCGCTCCGGGGTGATGCCCTGGGGGCACCAGATGAGAACGTCCCAGTCCTCGCCGGTGGCCTCGTCGCGCACCCGCACCAGGCCGGGGCACTCCCACATGTAGCCGAACGAGTCGAAGGCGCCGCCCGCATCGGGGAAGCTCAGTTCTCCCTCCAGCTCCCAGGAGACCAGGTCGCGGGAGCGGTACAGGACCGCGGCACCGGTCTCGTTGGCGCGCTGGACGCCGAGGAGCATCCGGTACTCCCCCGATCGGTCGGGGTTCCGGAAGACCTGCGGGTCGCGGTAGTGCGCCGTGTAGCCCTTGGCATGGGCGGCAATGAGGGGGTTTCCGGGCCACTTGATGAAGTCGGTCAGGCCGTTGCTGGTGACCAGGCACTGGCTGGCGGTGCGCTCGTCGGTCACCGGGTCCTTGAGGTTGCCGGTGTAGAAGAGCTGGTAGGGGGCCTGGGCAGGAGCGCAGTCCAGCTCGTGGCCCTCCAGGACAATCGCGTTACCGGAGTAGGCGCCGGACAGATCGTAGGAGGAGTCCGGAACGATGGCCGGCTCGTGGTGGCGCCAGTGCAGCAGGTCCGTTGAGGAGGAGTGCCCCCAGTAGACCAACTTGCGGTCGGGATGGAACGGGCTGAACTGGTAGAAGGCGTGGTAGGTGCCGCCATCGACCAGGAGCCCGTTGGGGTCGTTGAGTCGTCCCACCGGCGGGACGACGTGGAAACGCGGGTAGTCGGGGTCATCGGCCGCACCGGAAGTAGCAATCGCATCCAGGGCCAGGCCCTTGAGGTCCTCAGTCACGGTCGGATGTTAGCAGGACCACTCCCATGTGCTGGGCCGAGGCGCAGCCCATGATCGTTGCATCATCAGCGCAAGACCAATGGATGGACAGAAAGCGATGAGTAGGTGGTCAGTGGAAGTACGGGATGATGAGCCACAGGCCGAACAGCGCGATCATGGCGGCGATGATGATGAAGATGCCGGCCAGGACCTGAGCCAGGCGCACGCCCTCGACCTGACCGATCTCGTGCTTGGCATGCACGGTGGCCAGCATGCGCGCAGCCAGCGAGCAGATGGTGAGGATGAAGGCGGTGCCCAGCACCGTCACCGCGGTCACCAGCCCCAAAGAGCCCCAGTCGATCGTCATGCCAGTCATGCCATGGATCCCGTCGTCATCCTCCGGACACTGTCCTGCTCCGCCGGGCCGTTGACGATCTCTGAACGCACCTCTTCAAGCGAGCGCGGTTCACGCCCCAGCTCGGGGTCCCGCTTGGCGACGACGACCTCGGAGGCGTCGTTGACGTTGGAGAAGTCCACGCGGTTGTGACCGGCCTGCCGAATGATCGCGAGCGTTCCCAGAACGAGCAGGCAGACGACGGCGAGAGTGCCGGGAACTCCTCCCTTGACCGCGACGTAGGACGTGGCCGCGCCCACCAGACCTGAGCACGGGAGTGTCACCAGCCAGGCGACTCCCATCTTGCCGGCTGTTCCCCAGGACACCTTGGTGCCCCGGCCGATGCCCGAGCCCAGGATGGAGCCGGTACAGATATGGGTGGTAGACAGGGCGAAGCCCAGGTGCGAGGAGGCCAGGATCGCCACCGTCGAGGCGGTCTCGGAGGCGAAGCCCTGCGGGGCCTCGACGTGCACCAGCCCACGTCCCATGGTGCGCATGATGCGCCAGCCGCCGGAGTAGGTTCCCAGGCCGATGGCAATCCCCGCCGCGGCGATAACCCACCAGTGAGGTCCGGTTCCAGCCTCCTGGTAGCCACCGGCCACGAGCGCGAGGGTGATGACCCCCATGGTCTTCTGGCCGTCGGAGGTCCCGTGGGACAGGGCCACCAGGGAGGCTGTCACTCGCTGGCTGTTGCGGAAGAGCCTCTGCGAGTACGGGTTGTTGGGCTGAGCGATGCGGTAGGCGAGCGCTGTGGCCAGCGCCGCCGCCAGCCCAGCCACCCCCGGAGCGATAACCGCTGGAAGGATGATCTTGGAGATCACCGTCCCCCAGTGGACGCCCTGCACTCCGGCCGCCACGACGACGGCACCGATGAGCCCTCCGAACAGGGCGTGCGACGACGACGACGGCAGTCCGAAGAGCCAGGTGGCCAGGTTCCACAGGATGGCGCCGGCCAAACCCGCGAAGATCATGGCCGGCGCCTTTTGGATCACTGCGTCGTCGAACATCCCGTGAGAGATGGTCTTGGAGACCTCCGTCGACAGGCAGGCGCCGATCACGTTGAGCACGGCGGCGACCAGAACCGCTCGCCTGGGCGTGAAGGCTCCTGTCGCCACCGACGTCGCCATGGCGTTGGACGAGTCGTGGAAACCGTTGGTGAAGTCGAAGACGAGAGCCGTCACGACGACAACGATCACGAGGAAGAGAATGGTGCTCATACCGTTCCCGATGGGAGATTGAGTGACCCTCTCTGCCGCCCTGGTGGACGGACGCGGAGGTCCGGGCTGCGTGAGCGCACCCCACCAGTATTGTTACCCGCTCATCGCCCCGCTGCCTAACCGATGACCTGCGCTCTCCCCAGTGGCACTGAGCACCTTCCGCACACGCGATACTCGCGAGCCGGCAACACGGCCTTTCGTCCCAACCTGGGGGCAGTGCCCCTGAGCCGATTGTCACGTCGCACAAGGACTCTCAACGCGGCGGCATTCCCCGGAAAGAAGAGCTCGTCACGATAAGGTCACCGCATGGCAGCGGACACCACGAACAGCCTGGACAGCATCCACAGCGGGACCCTTCCCGGAACGAGCGCCGACACCGAGTCGATAACGGACATCGACCTGGGGATCGACCTGGGAACGACCCGTACCGTCGTCGCACGTGCCGATCGAGGCAACTACCCGGTTCTCAGCTTCGCCGACGAGCACGGCGACGAGCACGACTTCATCCCATCGCTGACGGCGCTCCGCGACGGTGAGCTCGTCCACGGCTTCGCGGCGAGACAGGCTGCTCACCAGGGCGCACCGTTGCTGCGCAGCCTCAAACGGGTCCTGGCCTCCCCCACGCTGACAGCCTCCACCCCGGTGAGCCTGGGTGATCAGGACTTCTCGGTCTTGGAGGTTCTCACAAGCTACCTGCACCACCTACGAGCTGAGTTGTCGAACCAGGAGGTTGACATCAGTCGTGCCCGGGCGGTCGTCGCCGTGCCCGCCCACGCCTACGGGGCCCAGCGGCTGCTGACACTCAAGGCCTTCCAGGCAGCCGGTTTCTGCGTCGCCGCGATGCTCAACGAGCCCAGTGCCGCCGGTTTCGAGTACACGCACCGCAAAGCGACAACCGTCTCCTCCAAGCGCACCCGGGTCCTGGTCTACGATCTGGGAGGAGGCACCTTCGACACCTCGCTGGTCGATGTCGTCGGGACCTCGCACGAGGTCCTGGCCTCTCACGGCCTGGGCGACCTGGGCGGCGATGACGTTGACCTACTCATGGCGACGATGGCGCTGGACAAGGCCGGTATCGCGGAGGAGGACCTCTCCCCCTCCGATCTCGATGAGCTGCTGGACCAGTGCCGGGATGCCAAGGAGCACCTGACCCCCCAGAGCCGCCGGGTACTCATCGTCCTACGAGGCCAGGACATCGTCCTGCCCGTGTCCGACCTGTACCAGGCCTGCACGCCGCTCATCGATCGCTCCCTGGCCACGATGGCTCCACTGGTCGGCAGGCTCGACGACGGCAGCCCGGACCTGACCGACATCGCGGGCGTCTACCTGGTCGGCGGCGCCTCCGGTCTTCCGCTGGTTCCTCGTCTCCTGCGCGAGCGCTTCGGCCGCCGGGTCCACCGCTCCCCCTACCCCGGAGCATCCACTGCCATCGGCCTGGCGATCGCGGCGGACCGCACCAGTGACTACGACCTGACCGACCGGCTCTCGCGCGGGTTCGGCGTCTTCCGTGAGGCCGACGGCGGCCACAGGCTCACCTTCGATGCGATCCTCAGCCCGGAGTCCGTGCAGGCCTCCCCCGGTGGCCGGGAGGGCACGGTCCTGACCCGCGAGTACGACGCCGCCCACAACATCGGCTGGTACCGCTTCGTGGAATGCGCCGACGTGGACGACTCCGGTGAACCACGAGGCGAGATCGCCCCTTACCAGGACATCGTCTTCCCCTTCGAGGCGTCCCTGCGGGACGTGGACGATCAGGAGCTGCGTACCTATTCCGTGGAGCGGCGAGACCACGGCCCACGGATCCAGGAGCACTACCGCATCGATGAGGCCGGTCTGGTACGGGTGACCATCACCGACCTCACCGACGGGTACAGCCGCCGCTACGTCCTGGGCCGGCGCACCGAGTAGTTTCGCTCGGGCCGCAATCGGCCAGGACACGGCAAGGCCGTGCGGTCAGGAGCGCGCGGCATCGGAGACCCGGGTGAGAGCCCGGGTCTCCTCGTCGCTGAGCTCCAGACTCATTGCGTCCACGATCGGCCTCAACTGGGTCAGGTTGCGCGCTGAAGCCAGCGGTGCGGTGACGCCGGGCCGGTCACGCAGCCAGGCCAGCGCCACAGCGGCCGGCTCCACCCCATGGGCCTCAGCGACCCGGGCAACGACGTCAACGACGTCGTAGCACTCCGGACGCCGGTAGTCAGCGACCATACCGGCGCGATCACCGTCAATGACGTCACCCCTGCGGTACTTCCCCGTGAGGAACCCGGCAGCCAGGGCGAAGTACGGCATGAGCCCCATGCCGAGCTCAGCCGCCACCTGTCCCCGATTGCCGGAACCCTCGACGTCGTCGCGGTGGAGAAGGTTGTAGTGAGGCTGCAGGACGATGGGGCGGGCGTAACCGCGGGCGTCGGCGATGGAGAACCACTGCCGGATGCGCTCCGGCGTGTAGTTGGACAGTCCTACGTAACGGATCCTGCTGGACTGCCGGGCCTCCTCGAAAGCTGTCACGGTCTCCTCGAGCGGGGTGGACGCGTCGTCGAAGTGGGCGTAGTAGATGTCGATGACGTTGGTGCGCAGCCGATTCAGAGACTCCTCCAGGGCCAGGCGGATGTTGCCTGCGCTCAGGCCGGGCCGGTCGGGCTTGGTGGAGACCTTCGTCGCCAGCACGATGCGATCCCGTACGGGCCGCGAGGCCAGCCAGTCTCCGATGACGGTCTCCGACTCTCCTCCGACGTTGCCCGGCGCCCAGTAGGAGTACCCGTCAGCGGTGTCGATGAGGTTCCCGCCGGCATCCAGGTAGGAGTCGAGCACCTCGAAGGAGGTGGCGTCGTCCGCCGTCCAGCCGAAGACGTTGCCTCCCAGCCCAATGGGACTGATCTGGAGATCGGCGAGCGTGCGGGTCGGTACTGGAGTCATGTTCCCTCCTGATGTCTGTGCAGCGTCAGAACACCACGTTGTCCTGTGATCATGCGGCTATCAGGTTCAGAGTACGCGTGAGGCTGGAACCGTCAGGGCGGTCCCAGCCTCGACGAGCACGGCCTCTTCCGGCATTCGTTCAGGAACTCAGATGGCCTGCTGCCGTTTAGCCGCACGGCGCTTGGCCAGCTCGTCCTCAACGAGAGGCGTCCCGAGCGCCTGAGCGTGGTCGACCGGCAGGTCGGCCAGTGCGCCCTCGACCTCGTGCCACACCCGTCCCACCGCGATACCGAAAACACCCTGGCCGCCGGCGACAAGGTCCACGACCTCATCGGCGGAGGTGCACTCGTAGACCGAGGCACCGTCGCTCATCAGGGTAATGGAGGCCAGGTCCTCTACCCCGCGCGCGTGCAGGGCGCTGACCGCCGTGCGGATCTGCTGCAGGGAAACCCCGGTGTCCAGAAGCCGCTTGACGACCTTGAGGACCAGGATGTCGCGGAACGAGTAGAGGCGCTGGGAGCCCGAGCCCTTGGCGCTACGGATCGAGGGCTCAACGAGGCCCGTACGGGCCCAGTAGTCGAGCTGACGATAGGTGATGCCTGCGGCACGGCAGGCCACCGGACCTCGGTAACCCGAGTCGGCGTCGAGCTGAGGAAGCGGGTCGCCGAACAGCATGCCCTGAGTACGCTGAGGCCTTGCTATCGCGCTGGCTTCATTCATGCTCACGGGCTGCTCCTGTCGCCGGAAGGGAACGCGCCTGAAGATGGCGCGGCGGCTCGCTTCGTGCGGCCACGACTCCACGATAGGGCCAGTTGAGGCGATGCTCAACGAAGGGCACACCCCGTATCGATGTGCCGTCAAGCATGAATCTCCAGGTGAGGTCGAGCATTCCCGCCCAAACGGCAGCTATTCCCCGTCATAACGCCATGACGACAGCTGCCAGCCAGCGAGTAGTCGTGCCACAGATCACAACTTCAGTCACACGAGTCACATCAGTCCCGCGTGTCGCCGGTGAGGTCATTGGTCGCCGACAGGCCTCTCCGCCACTGCTCGAGCTGTTCGGCTCCGTGGTCGTCACTGAGATCGACGGCCCTCAGCCGTGTCAGTGAGCTGCTGGCGTGCACCGGGAGCCGGTGGTAACCACTCAGGAGAAGCCCCTCCCCCGGAGTGCAGGGAACCGCCGTCACCTTGTCCGTATGAGCAGAGGATTCCACAACGATCCTGGCAACGATGCGTGCGTCATCGTCGACGTCGAGCTCGGTGCGCCCGATACGCCCGCCCAGGATCTCGATGACGTCGTCAAGAAGCCTGGGCCAGGACGGCGACCGATCCGAGCCATGCGCGTGGAGAACCAGCCCTTCGTGCGCAGTGACCGGAATCGCCAGCATCGCCGGTCCTCCGTCCTCCACGAGGACAGCGACCAGGCCGTCATCAGGATTGGTGGACCTGACACCCACCAACTGCATCAATGGCACGTTCCAACCCTACGGGGAGGCGCACGCCCCTGTCCCAGGAACGCGTCTGCGGCGGGCGCTGACTTTCGTCGGCACGGCCCGCCACATCGGAGACCGGCTCCGGCGTCCGCCGTCAGGGGCTGTCAGTCCAGAGCCTCGACGGCGCGGCGCAGCAGGATCGTGTGCAGGTCGGCGACGAGCTCGGCCAGCTCTCGAGCCGTCTCCTCGCCGGCGGTGCGGGACCGGGAGCGACGCGGAGCCACGGCCTGGTCGATCGTGTCCGCCTCACGCTCGGCGGAGGCCCGTACCGCACGCAGGTTGCGCAGCGGGACGCCCTTGCGGGTGATCTCCATGGCCAGGCGCACGGTCCTCAGGTTCTGCTGGCTGTAGCGTCCCCGAACGTCAGGGCTGATGAGCCCGACGGCGACGAGCTCCTCGATCTGAGACTCGCTGGCCCCTGAATGCGTCAGGAGCGCCTCCAGGTCCATGGGCCCGTCGTCGACGATCTGCCCGTCGCGGGCGACCACCCGGGCGACCGGCTGAGGGGCGGGGGCCTCAGTGTCAGCGTCCAGGCTGGCCAGACGGTCGCGAATGACGTGCAGGGGGAGGTACTCGTCGCGCTGCACCGCCAAGGCGTAGCGCAGACGCTCCAGATCCGCCTGCGAGTAGCGGCGGTAGCCGTTACCGACACGATGGGGACTGATGAGCCCCTCTCCCTCGAGGTAACGGACCTTGGAGATCGACAGCGCCGGGAACTCCACCTTGAGGAGATCCACGACCTGCCCGATCTTCATCACCGGCTCACGGGAGATGCCGCGGGGCCAACTGCCACCGGCCGGGCGCTCGGACGCCTCAAGCAAGGAGGAGGGGGCGGCTCGCTTCTTGCTTCGTGCAGTTGCTGCGCTCACCGAGACGCGGCTCCGCCCTGGGGGCCGGGGTGGTAGGTCATCCGGTACTTGCCGATCTGAACCTCGTCACCGGGGCGCAGAGCCACCTGCTCCACGCGCGTGCGGTTGACATAGGTGCCGTTGAGTGAACCGGAGTCACGCACTCCGTAGCCCCCGTCGGGCAGGGAGGAGAAGACGGCATGCTTCCTGGAGACGGTGACGTCATCGAGGAAGATGTCGGCACGCGGATGGCGGCCCACGGTTGTCTCGGCGGCGTCCAGTAGGAACCGCGCACCAGTGGTCGGCCCGTGATGGACGAGGAGAAGCGCTGTTCCCGACGGTAGGGCAGCGATCGCGGCAGCGTCTTGCTGGCTCAGCCCCACCACCGGGGAGTCGACTGAGTCGACAACATCAGCAACCCCGAAGGTCTGGGTGGAGGAGGGATCCGGCTCGATCGGACTGCTCGACATTATTCCTGCCCCTCGGTTCGTTGCGGCGCCCGGTGCGCCGCCTCAAGCACCACCATACCGTTCGTTGCACCGACGTCGAGTCAACCTCACGACGTGGCTCGCCTCGAATGGCGAGAAGTCTACCCGGCGTCCGCCCTCAGCCAACTCCGTGAGGTGATCAGCAGCACCGCTGGAGGGTCTCAGAAGGGTGACGGCGCTTCACTGATGTTGCTCAGGCTAGGACAAAGGTCTCAGTCATGGTCTCAGCCGTGGCCTCGATCAGGCAGTCAGTGGCTTGGGCCTTGGAGACGCGCCGAGGACATGCGACGAGCGGCGAGGGCTCGGTGAAGGTCGTCGAGACTCTTGAGGACGAGCCGCCGCAGAGCCCGCGGAGCCTTGGGGTGGGAGGAGAGCCAGTCCTCGACTGCCCGGGCGTCGGCCTCGCCCCCGCACACGGGGAACAGCCCCGTCACCAGCCGGGTGGCGATCTCCTGCCCGCGACCGGACCAGATTCCTTCGAGCTCCTGGAGGTAGCGGATGGTGAACGAGGCTGTCAGCTCACGGTGCGCGTCGACGGCGAAGCCGGCGATGAGGGCATCGACATGGTCATTGCTCAGAGCCGTGTCAGTCAGGAGCCGATCGAACACCTCTGCCTTAAGCTCAGGGAGTGGCAGCGAGCTGGAGGCCCTCAGGTGGTGGGTGATGCCGCTGGCTGTCGGATCCGCCTTCCGTTGGGCGTCGAGCTCACCGGGACGGACGGCGTCCAGCCGTGCCATGGCCGTCAGCGCCCGCCATTTCAGGTCGGCGTCCAGCTCCAGGCCGGGCAGACCGCCGTCCAAGAGTCGGCGGATTCGGATGACGGCCTGTGCTTTCGGCTCCTCACCGAGCAACCCCGCCTGTCCCGCGGCCTCCAGCCAGGCGCGGGTGCGCACGAGCTGGGAGTCCGATCCTGGAGCAGCGGCACGAAGCCTGCCCCAGCCGCCGTGTCCGGAGACGGGTTCGGAGGCCTCCGGGGTCTCCAGGTCATCTGCGACGAGCCGGTCCAGGACCAGCCGCCGTGCACTCGGCCCGGTGTACCGGCAGGCGGCGCGCAGTGCTTGGTTCAGCAGCGTGGACAGGGTGCCCGGCTCGGTGTCGTCGTCGGCATGCGCCAGGACGGTCTCCACGAACAGTGGTGCACCGATTCTTGCGTCTCGCAGAAGGTTGTGCAGCATCGACCAGGCCAGGGCTCGGGCCATGGGGTCGCGGACCGCCCCGAGTGAGGCTGTCAGACGCGACAAGGAGGCGTCGTCGGGACGCACGACGGCGTAGGTGAGGTCCTCGTCGTTGACCAGGACGACGTCGGGGGCGGGCAGCCCCACCGCCTCGGTGATCTCGAGCTGCTCGACCTCCAGGGTGGCCGGCAGCCGGTGGGTACGCACCAGCGCGTCGCTGTCGTCGAAGGAGTACAGGCCGACGACGAGCGTGTGCGGACGCAGCACCGGCTCGCCGGTGGCCAGGTCGGTGCCCTCCTGGCGGAGAGTCAGCGACACGATCCTCCCCTCGTTGACGACCAGCTCGTCGCTGATGACGGAGGGGCCCGCGGTATGGAGCCAGGCTCGAGCCCAGTCGTGCATGTCGCGGCCCGAGACCTGCGAGAGCACCTCCAGGAAGTCCTCCAGAGTGGCGTTACCGTAGGCCCGGCGCTCGAAGAGCCTGCCTGAGGCCTCGAGGAAGGCCTCCTGGCCCACGTAAGCGACGAGCTGCTTGAGAACGGCGGCGCCCTTGGCGTAGGTGATGCCGTCGAAGGCCTGGCGAGCGGCCTCGACGTCGTCGACCCGCGCCACGATGGGGTGGGTGGTGGCCGATCGGGAGTCCTCCAGGTAGGCCCAGGCCTTGCGGGTGGAGGCAAAGCTCACCCACGCCTCCGTGTATCCGGCCGCCTCGGCCTCGGCCCAGGTGCCCTGGTGGTCGGCGAAGGACTCCTTGAGCCAGGTGTCCTCCCACCAGGTCGGGGTGACGAGGCAACCGAACCACATGTGGCACATCTCGTGGAGGATGGTGTTGGCCCGCCCCGCCCTCTGGGAGCGGGTGACCGCCCCGCGGAAGAGGTAGAGGTCCTCATTGAAGGTGATACAGCCGGGGTTCTCCATGGCGCCCAGGTTGTACTCGGGGACGAGCACGCTGTCGTAGGAGTCCCAGGGGAAGCCGTAGCCATAGGCGCCGTCGTAGAGGTCCAGGCCTGCGCGGGTGACGTCGAGGAGCTCGGCGGCGTCGAGGTGGTCGGCCAGGCTGGCCCGACACGACCAGGACAGTGGAATCGTCAGGTCCTGGCGACTCGGGGAGCTCCACCGGCCCGTCACCCGGTGCCAGGGGCCGGCGGCCAGCGCGGTGAGGTAGCTGGGCAGAGGCATGGAGGTGGCGAAGGACGTCACCTCATAGCCGCTGCCGGTGCCGGCCGAGGCGCTCGAGCTGCCCGCCGTCGGCCGCGTGTTGGACATGACCGTCCAGCCGCGCGGGTGGGTGACCTCCAGCGAGAACCGTGTCTTGAGGTCCGGCTGCTCCATGATCGGCCAGGCGCGACGCGCGTCGGAAGGCTCGAAGTGGGTGTAGAGGTAGGTGGCGCCGTCAACCGGGTCGTGGAAGCGGTGCAGTCCCTGGCCCGAGTTGGAGTACAGGCCACGTGCCCGGACCTCCACCGTGTGCTCGCCCGGCTCGAGGTCGGGCAGAGCGATGCGGGCTCCGTCCCAGGTCACCGGGACCAGTTCACCGTCGATACTGAGCGAGTCGACCGCGTGCCCCACGAAGTCCACCCACAGGCCCTCAGCGGGCTGCCTGATGAGCAGGTGCATCAGGCAGCGGACGCTGAAGGTCGTCTCGTGAGGGTCGATGGCCGTGGTGACGTCGATCGCCACATGGCTGGTGGGCACCTGGCACACCGAGGCCCGCCAGGCGGCCTCCTCGTGGCGCAGGTTCGTGGGG
The DNA here is from genome assembly GCF_900323545.1 of Actinomyces sp. Marseille-P3109. Taxonomy (NCBI): domain Bacteria; kingdom Bacillati; phylum Actinomycetota; class Actinomycetes; order Actinomycetales; family Actinomycetaceae; genus Actinomyces; species Actinomyces sp. Marseille-P3109. The sequence goes on along the minus strand of NZ_OOHN01000008.1, from coordinate 969,092 downwards.
CTGTCCGAGCGAGCGGGCGCGGTAGTCGCCATGTGCGGTGATCTAGCGGCAGACGGGGCGGGCGACGGAGCGTTCGGCCTCAGCTCCACTTCTCCTCGGTGCGCTCGGGCGTGGCCCACAGCGTGTGGTAGACGCCCTCGACGTCGTCGGTGCGGTGGTAGGTGTGCGATCCGAAGAAGTCGCGCTGCCCCTGGATGAGGGCTGCAGGCAGGCGCGATGAGCGCAGCTGGTCGACGTAGGCCAGGGAGGAGGCGAAGGCCGGGGCCGGAACACCGGTGGTGGCGGAGGTGGCCACGACCTGGCGCCAGGCGGGTAGCACCGTGGCCAGGGACGAGGCGAAGACCGGCGCCGTCAGGAGGCTGGGCAGGTTCGGGTTCTCGTCGTAGGCGCGGGTGATGTCGTCCAGGAACCGGGCTCGAATGATGCAGCCGCCTCGCCAGATACGAGCCATGGCCCCCAGGTCGATGTTCCAGCCGAACTGGACCGAGGCGGTGGCGATCTCGTCGAAGCCCTGGGCGTAGGCGGCGATCTTGGAGCCGTAGAGGGCCTGCCTGACGGCGTCGACGAAGGCACGCCGTTCCTCGGAGCCGTCCAGGGTCGGGGCCGAGGTTCCCGGGGCGATGTCGGCGGCCTGGACGGCGGCTCGCGCCGCGCTGGCCGAGGAGACGGCTCGAGCGAAGGTGGCCTCGGCGATCGCGGGTACGGCCACTCCCAGCTCAAGGGCCGTCTGGGTGGTCCACACCCCGGTGCCCTTCTGTCCTGCTGCGTCCACGACGATGTCGACGAACGGGCCACCGGTTGCGGCGTCGGTGTGGGAGAGGACCTCGGTGGTGATGTCGATGAGGTAGGAGTCGAGCTCGGAGTCCTTCCAGGAGCGGAAGACCTCGGCGATCTCGGGAACTGTGAACCCACCGACGTGGCGCAGCAGGTCGTAGGCCTCGGCGATGAGCTGCATGTCGGCGTACTCGATGCCGTTGTGCACCATCTTGACGAAGTGGCCGGCGCCGTCGGGACCCACGTGGGTGCAGCAGGGAACGCCGTCGACGTGGGCGGAGATGGACTCCAGCATCGGCCCCAGGCGCTTGTAGGACTCGGCGGTACCTCCGGGCATGATCGAGGGGCCGTTGAGCGCCCCCTCCTCGCCGCCGGAGACACCCATGCCCACGAAGTGCAGGCCGCGCTCGCGCAGGGACTCCTCGCGGCGCCGGGTGTCGGTGTAGAAGGTGTTTCCGGCGTCGACGATGATGTCGCCGGGCTCCATGAGGGCGGCGAGCTCGTCGATGACCGCCTCGGTGGCGGCGCCGGCCTGGACCATGATGATGGCCACACGGGGAGTGCGCAGGGAGGCCACGAAGTCCTTGAGGTCGGCCGCCGGCACGAAGTCGCCCTCGGAGCCGTAGCGCTCGATCAGCCTCTCGGTACGGGCGAACGTGCGGTTGTGGACGGCGACCGCGTGCCCGTGGCGAGCCAGGTTGCGGGCGAGATTCGCCCCCATCACCCCCAACCCGAAGACACCGAGGTCAGCCGTGGCTGGTGCGGGGGTGAAACTGCTCATGAAGGTCCTTTCCTGTGCAACAGGACGATGAGGGTGGGTAGGGGTCCTGCGAGTCCAAGAGTGATACCGGACGATGACAACACCGGTGCGATGGAGAGCTGAGTCCGGCCCCCGACGGGCACTCGGCGTCACCCGCCGACACTGCGACCCTACCGCGTCCTGCACTCGGGCACGAGGATCGTCCATGGTTCGGGTGCTCCTCCGACATAGTGCAACGGCTCACGGTGGGCCTGTCTCTCCCAGGTGAGTTGCCAGTAGACGCGTTACATTGACATTAGGCTCGTACGACACCCTCGGTGTCCTGCGGCAGCCCCGACCAGACCATTGTGATCTGCGGACGCCAGTCTGATCCGCTCTGAATCCACCGTTTGTCGATCCTCAGAAAGGCCGACGTGTCCAGCTCCGACTCTGCGACGCCGTTGCCGCTGTCACGGCCCGCGCGAGCAGCCAACCCGCTTCTCGACGCCCGCGATCTACGCCTTCCGCGTATCGCCGACCCCTGCGTACTGGTGATGTTCGGCATTACCGGTGACCTCGCGCGGCACAAGCTCCTGCCCGCCGTCTACGACCTGGCCAACCGCGGTCTGCTCTCACCCAGCTTCTCCCTGGTGGGAGTCGGCCGACGCTCCTGGTCCGACGACGACCTGCGCGACTATGTGGAGAAGGCCGCACGCGCCGGCGCCCGCACTCCGTGGCGCCCCGCGATCTGGGAGCAGCTGGCAGCGGGGATGCGCTTCGTCGAGTTCAGTTCCTTCGAGGACGACACCGCCTACGAGCAGCTCACCCGGGTCGTGGACGACCTCGACGCCACCCGTGGCACCCGTGGCAACCGAGCCTTCTACCTATCGATCCCTCCGGGATGGTTCCCGGCCGTCACCGAGCGGATCGCTCGTTCCGGACTCGTGGAGGAGTCGGCCGACTCCTGGCGGCGCGTGGTCATCGAGAAGCCCTTCGGCCACGACCGCACCAGCGCCCGCGAGCTCGACGCCCTGGTGGGCCGGATCGTGCGCCCCGACGACGTCTTCCGGGTCGACCACTACCTGGGCAAGGAGACGGTGCAGAACATCCTGGCGCTACGATTCGCCAACACGATGTTCGAGCCGCTGTGGAACCAGCGCTACGTGGACCACGTCCAGATCACCATGGCTGAGGACATCGGTATCGGAACCAGGGCGGGCTACTACGACACCATCGGCTCGGCGCGCGATGTCATCCAGAACCACCTGCTCCAGCTCCTGGCACTGACTGCCATGGAGGAACCCACCAGCATGGACGCGGCCTCAGTGCGTCTGGAGAAGGAGAAGGTGCTCGACTGCGTGCGCCTGGAGCGCGACGGCGTCCTGGACCTGGACATGACCACGGCCCGCGGCCGTTACGACGCCGGCTTCCAGGGGGGTCTGCCCGTGCGGGGCTACCTGGAGGAGGACGGCGTCGCCTCCGACTCTCGCACCGAGACCTTCGCCGCGCTGCGCCTGGAGATCACCAACCGCCGCTGGGCCGGCGTGCCCTTCTACCTGCGGGCCGGCAAGCGACTCGCCCGCAGGGTGACCGAGGTGGCGGTCGTCTTCAAGAACCCCCCGTTCCTGCCCTTCGCGTCGGCGGCCACCACCGCCGTGGGGGCCAACACGATCGTGCTACGGATCCAGCCCGACGAGGGCATCACGCTTCGCCTGGCCTCCAAGGTACCCGGCACCCAGATGGAGCTGCGCGACGTCTCCATGGAGTTCGGATACGGCGCCACCTTCAACGAGGAGTCCCCGGAGGCCTACGAGCGCCTCATCCTCGACGCCCTCCTGGGTGACGCCCCGCTGTTCCCCCACCAGCGCGAGGTCGACCTGTCCTGGCGCATCCTGGATCCCGTCATCGAGCACTGGACCTCCGGTGGGAGTCCCGAGGGCTACCGACCCGGCTCCTGGGGGCCGGCCAGTGCGCACGAACTCCTTGCCCACGACGGCCGCACCTGGAGGCGCTCATGATCACCACCCTGACAGCGACGACCACCTCCCGGATCGTCTCCCGGCTCCTGGAGCACGAGGGCACCTCGGGCTCGTCCAGAGTCCTGACGCTCGTCATCTCCACGGACGAGGAGGGGTTGGAGGAGGCGCTGTGCGCGGCCCACGGAGCCAGCCGGGACCACCCGAGCCGGATCATCGCCGTCGTCAAGCCGCCCATGGACGACGCCGACCGCGCAACACCGCGCAGCCGTGACGGGCACGTCTCGGCTCAGGCCGGTGGGCACCTGGACGCCGAGATCCGCGTCGGCCACGACGCCGGCGCCGGTGAGACGCTGGTCCTGCGCCCCTGGGACGAGGCGGCCCTGCACACCGACACGCTGGTCGTGCCCTTTCTTCTGCCCGAGGCCCCGGTGGTCGTGTGGTGGCCGACGACGGTCCCGGAGATCCCCTCCCGGGACCCGTTGGGCCGCCTGGGAAGCACCCGGATCACCAATACGCCCGCACAGGACCACCCCGCCAAGGCACTGCGGGCGCTGGCTCCGGTGAGTGTGCGCGGAGACATCGACCTGGCCTGGACCCGGATCACCCTGTGGCGCGCCATGGTGGCCTCCACCCTGGACCCGATCCTGCGCTCGGGCGGGCTGCGTGAGGTGGTCGTGGCCGGCGAGCCTCGGAACTCCTCCCTGTCCCTCATGATCGCCTGGCTGCGGCTGCGTCTGGACGAGCCTGTGACGCGAGTCGACGAGGAGGGGGTCAAGGGCATCTCGTCCATCACCGCCAGGACTGCTGACGGCGACGTCGTCATCGCCCGCCACGACTTGGAGAAGGTGACGATCACTCGCCCCGGAGCTCCCGAGCCGCAGGCGGTGACCATGGCCCGCCGCGAGCCCGTGAGCACGCTGAACGAGGAACTGCGCCGTCTTACCCCCGACCTCGTTTACCAGGAGGTTCTGGCCACATTGCTTGAGGAGCCCACGAATGACTGACGACACCGCTGACGGTCAGGCGCTCACCGAGATCCAGATGGGTGCGGCTGCGGTTCCTGCACCGACCGTCGTCGTGGCACCGACGCTGACCGATGCCGCCGGGCGGGCCTGCGAGGACACGGTGCGGATCCTGGCCGAGGCAGCTGCCGAGCGAGGGGTCGCCCACCTGGCACTGACCGGGGGCTCCGGCGGGGTGGCGCTGGCCGAGTCGCTGGCCCCGCTCCTCGCCGCTCAGCCCGAGCCGGTGCGCCGTGGCATCCACCTGTGGTTCGGCGACGAGCGCTTCGTGCCTGCGGGTGACCCGGAGCGCAACGATCTGCTGGCCGCACCGCTCATTGCCGCCGGCGTACCGGAGTCTCAGGTGCACCGCCTCGCCGCTCCGGATGAGGTCAGCGGGCTGGACGAGGCCACGGCGCGCATGGTCCACGAGCTCGAGGAGGCGGGCCTGGCCGGTCGCGGCTTCGACGTCGTCCACGTGGGACTGGGCCCCGACGCCCATGTCTGCTCACTCTTCCCGGGGCACCCGGCAGCGCTCGCGGTGGGAGTCCCCGCTGTGGCGGTACGCAGCTCGCCCAAACCTCCTGCCCAGCGCTACTCCCTGACCTTCGAGGTCCTGCAGCGCGCTCACCAGATCATGGTGGTGGCCGGCGGCGCAGGGAAGGCGGAGGCGGTGCGCCTGGGACTGGGCGCCCCTGACGTCGTCCGGGCACCCGCTTCGTGCTGCCGGGGTCGGATGACCACCTGGTACCTGGATGAGTCGGCTGCCGCGAGCCACAGCGGCGTCTGACGTCCCAGGTCCTCTGGTTCCTGTGGGTCAAGCCGATGCGAAGAGGTCCTTCGTGTCGGTGCGGGCGGCTACCTTTGGCTCATGAGCTTCCCCAGCCGGTTCCTGACGCGCCTCAGTGTGATTGGCGCGCTCGGCATGTGGGGCGTGGCGACGGTGCCGCCCGTCCACGCCGCCGTCTCCCACGAGACGACCGAGGATTCTGCGACCGCTGAGCTCACCGCCCTCCACCAGGCGCCATGGGACCAGCGCGGAGACTTCATCCTGTCCTCCCAGGGCGCCCTCGAGACCCTGGCGTCTCTGCCCGACGACGCCCCCGCCACACAGTCCTGGAGCGAGGGAGGCTCCCGCACCGGCTGGTTCGGCGAGGCCTGGACAGACGTCGACGGTGACGGCTGTGACACCCGCAATGAGATCCTGGCCCGAGACCTGACGGACACCGACTTCTCCCGAGCCGAGGGCGTACAGAACCGTGAGGAGGGGCGTGGCCGAGGCGCGGGGGTGTGTCCCGACGCCACTGTCTGGTCGGGCACGCTCCAGGACTCGTACACGGGTAGGACGATCACCTTCACGCGCGGTCAGGACACCTCTGCCGCCGTCCAGATCGACCACGTGGTGCCGCTGAACTACCTCTACGCGCACGGAGCCTGGCAGTGGGATGAGCGCACCAGGCTGCTGGTGGCCAACGACCCGCTGAACCTGATCGCCGTTGACGGTGAGGCCAATCAGGCCAAGGGTGCCTGTGGCCCTGCGAGCTGCCCAGTCGGATCCACAGACACCGGTAGCTGGAGACCCACCGGCCCCGGCGGCTGGTGGCCCTCCAACTCCTCCTACCGCTGCACTTACGCACGTCGATTCGTCTCCGTGGCCGGCGCCTACCAGCTCGGTCTGCCCCGAACTGACAGGGAGGCGCTGCGCTCCGCCCTGACCGACTGCCTGGCCGGTGGAGACGGGGCGGGCTCCCTTCCTGAGCAGGCCGCCCGCACCATCAAGGAGATGGGCTCCGCCGTATGGCGCACCCCCGTCTACTCGGCGCTGGCAGCGCTCGGGGCCCTCGTGCTGGGATGGGGGCTGATCGTGCGTGGACGCGCCCTGGGGCGTCGGACACGGCGACGTCGGGGCAGGGCACGTCGCTGAGACTCCTCCGTCTAGGATGCTTCCATGGCAGCTCGTTCTCAGCCTGCTCCCCGAGGCGTCAGCGACCCGAACGGACCGACGTCGGCTCGCATCGACGTCTGGTTGTGGAGCGTCCGGCAGATCAAGTCCCGTTCAGCCGCCACGAGCGCCTGCAAGGCGGGGCACGTGCGTATCAACGGGGAGACCGCCAAGCCGGCCCAGCACGTCTACGTGGGAGACGAGGTCCGCTACCGCGTTGACGGCTTCGACCGGTTGCTGACCGTCACCCGGATCCTCACCAAGCGGGTAGGGGCCCCGCTTGCCCGCACAGCGTACGTCGACTCCTCACCTCCTCGGCCCTCTCCCCTGGACGCGCCGGCGGCCATCACCCGGGATCGAGGCGCTGGGCGCCCCACCAAGAAGGAGAGACGTCAGCTCGACGCCCTCATGGGAGGAGGTCGGCATCAGGACGACCGTCACTGACGAGGTGAGCGGGCTCACCACTGACAGATTTCTGAAGGAGCCGCCCCATGGGTTAGGGTTCTACTCGTTGCGAGCGGCGGTTTGCCGCGAGTCAACGGGCTGTGGCGCAGTTTGGTAGCGCACTTGACTGGGGGTCAAGGGGTCGTGGGTTCAAATCCCGCCAGCCCGACCAATACGAGGATCCGCACCGAAAGCTGGTGCGGATTTTTTATTTGCCGATACACTTTTGCAGCAAGGCTGCTTCGTTTTCCCAGCCACTTCCGCATCAATACTTGTCACACCCGCAACTCCCATAACAACCATGGGGTATATTTATTCCTATTCCTTCTTTTGGAATCTTCTTCCAAGTTAGTTGCACTCAAGTAAACGCTGCAATGACGGCACTTTCCTCGCCTCCCGACCTTTCGCACCTACTTCTTGCTGACATAACACCACGAAAGTAGGGCGGCCACTCTCATGCCCCCAATTCAGCCGGACGCCAAATTCGGTCAGAAAAGTCACAGGCCAATAACATGCGATGCGCTCGGGACTGTGGTTGAGTGAATGCCGACATCAAGGATGGCTCACAGCATCCTGCTCACCGGTTCATAACCGGTTGCTGCAAATCCGACTGTGTTCTCGCGTCCCCGATCAGAGAGAACGACACATGAACATCAAGCGCGTCATTGCCGCAACTGCGCTCGCCGTCGTGCCACTGACGGTGCCCTCGCCCGCTCTGGCGGCCCCGGCTACTGCCCACGGCGCCGAGGCCGCTGCGGTAGCGGTTCCGGCTCAGGTCTCCCAGCAGGGGGCCACCTACGCGGACACCGTCCTGACCAAGGTCAACGAGCTGCGCGCCAGCCTGGGACTCCAGCCCGTCACCCGCTACCAGGAGCTCGACGTCGTCGCTCAGGAGTGGTCCGAGCACCAGGCCAGCACCAGCACCATGGAGCACCGCCCCGACTTCACCTCCGCCTATCCGTCGGGCTGGACCACGGGCTCTGAGAACGTGGCTTGGCGTACCGACGGTGGTGACGTCGGCGCACTGATCTTCGACCAGTGGCTCAACTCTCCTGGCCACTACCAGAACATGGTCAACCGGGATGTCAACTCCATCGGCATCGGTTTTGCCCAGACCTCGGACGGTCGGTGGTACGCCACCCAGAACTTCGCCGCTTACAACCCCAGCAACACGCCGCTGACGCCCACAACCACGAGCAACACGCCTCCGTCGACCAGCAACATCCCTCCGACGACGGACACCACCGTTTCCGCTCCGGCGCCGACTCCCTCGGAGACGCCGTCGGCGCCCGCTACCGAGACGACTTCTCCTACCACCCAGACCGCTCCCCCGGCCACCGAGACCGCCATCAGTGAGGCCACGCCGATCCCGTCGGCTCCGGCTACCACGGTGACCACGAAGACCACCACGAGCACCGGTACGCCGGCCAAGCCGTCCTCGACGCCTGCGGTCGCCGCTTCGGGTCGCACACCGACGAAGCACGCTCTGGCCACCACTGGTCCCAGCATCGCCGTCGCCGTCGTCGCGGCCGGTCTGCTCGGCACCGGAGCCTTCCTCGTCATGCGTCGCCGCCAGGCCAGCTGACTGAGCTGGGGTTTCAGGAATACGAGCCATCTCTGTGACGGGCGCCTGTTCTCCTTCGTGGAGAACAGGCTCCCGTCGTTGCCGCCCTGTCCTGCCCACATCACGGTGCCAACCTTGAGAAGATGATCGTGTGAAGCGTCTTCCTCTTGAACCAGAGCTCCTTGAACCACTGCCCACCGAGATTGATCTCCGCCTTGTCGTCTCGGACATGGACGGCACCCTCATCGACGGCAACGGGCAGGTTCCTGTCGGTCTGGTCGAGGCAGCGGCGGACATGCGCAGTACCGGGGTCATCTTCGCTCCGGCCTCGGGCAGGCAGCTGGCGAACCTCCGCGCGGTCCTGGGACCGGCCGTCGACGGCTCACCGCTCATCGCTGAGAACGGATCCCTCGTGGTCCTCGGCAGCGAGGAGATCCACTCCGACACCATCTGCGCCGAGGACACCGCGGCCGCCATCACCACTACGCGAGATCTTGCAAGAGCCGGCTACGACGTCGGCGCCGTCGTCGCGTGCAAGCACCGCGCCTACATCGAGCGGTCCGACCCTGCTTTCCTGGCCCAGGCCAAGCTGTACTACGAGGCGTTGGAGATCGTTGACGACCTCACGACCATCCCCCTGGATGAGGTGCTCAAGGTCGCGGTCTTCGACTTCGACGACGTCGAGGACGGCAGCTCGCAGGCGCTGACCGCGGCGGTGCCGCGTGTCCAGACCGTCGTCTCCGGGATGCACTGGACGGACATGATGTCCCCGCAGGCCTCGAAGGGGCGGGCCCTGGCGGCGCTCCAGGCCAGGTTCGGGATCCTTCCGGAGCAGACGGCCGTCTTCGGGGACTACCTCAACGATCTGGACCTCTACGACCACGCGGACCTGGGCTTCGCCATGCGCAATGCCCACCCCGGCATCCAGGCGGCGGCCGCCTATACGGCACCGGCCAACACCGAGGACGGCGTGCTGCGCACGGTCGAGGAGCTGCTTCGGCGCTCACGGCATCGGAACTGAAACTGTGACGGTCTCGAACCCGAGAGTCCGAGACCGTCACAGGGGCGCCTCAGCGCGTTGACTGTCGGGCTACTGGCTCAGCCAGGCCTTCATGCCGCCAGTGACATTGACCAGCTCGCCGGTGTAGCCGGCCGCGGTCAAGGCCTCGATCGCTTTGGCGGATCGCACGCCGCCGGCACAGATGACTACAGTGGGTCTGGCCGGATCGAGCTCGCTCATCCGGTCGATCACCTGTCCCAGCGGTATGTTGACCGAGCCGGAGATTGCCGCTTGCGCTACCTCGTCGGGCTCGCGCACATCGAGAACAACAAGGTCCTCCTTCGCCTCGAGCCGTCCGCGCAGCTCGTCGACGCCGACATCCTTCATCATGTCCTCCTTAAGGGTTGCGTATTGTCGCCGGAAAGAATCGGCTGCTGATGGTCCTACCGGCTCAACCAGCTCGGTGACGTAACAGAGCATCCGGCTGCCGCCGTCGGGCTCCACGTTCGAGAAGCCGTGCCGCTCATAGAACCGTCGTGCCTCACTATCGACCTCATCGACGCCGATGCGCATCTCAAGCGCACACCGTCGTCTCATCTGTTCCAGCGCCTCCAGGAGCAACCGGGAACCGATGCCATGGTTGCGCAGCTCCGGCCGCACATAGAGCTCCTCGAGCTCAGCGACTGGCCCGTCGCCATAAGGGGTGGGACGCAAGGTCAGGTACGCGAATCCCACTGCTCGTGGGTTGTCAGCGCTGCTGTCCTCGGCCAACAGCACCAGGACGTCCTGACGTTCCAGCATCGTATGGAACCCGGAGGCGAGGTCCTGCGCCGAGGGCGTCGGGGCATCGAACTCAGTGTTGAAGTCGAACAGCAGACGACCAGCACATGGCGCATCCGCCGCACCTGCCACACGCACGTGGACATGCTGAGCGTCTTCGTGCGGGCCCATCGAGACTGAGTCGCCGTCGTTCCACATCGGGCTAACGACGCAGACTGCGGTAGCGGGTGATGAGGCCCCGGGTGGAGGCGTCCTGCCCTGCGAGAGCCCCCTCGTCCCCCTGGACGGCGGGGGCGATCTCCAGGGCCAGCTTCTTGCCGAGTTCCACGCCCCACTGGTCGAAGGAGTCGATGCCCCACACGATGCCCTGGGTGAAGGTGATGTGCTCGTAGAGGGCAATGAGCTCCCCGACGACTGCGGGCGTCAGGGCCGGGGCGAGGATCGACGTCGTCGGCCTGTTGCCGGCGAAGACTCGAGCCGGGACGATCTCCTCGGGGGTGCCCTCAGCGCGCACCTCCGCAGCGTTCTTGCCGAAGGCGAGTGCCGCGGTCTGGGCCAGGTAGTTGGACAGGAACAGCTCGTGGACGTCCACTCCCCCGTCCTTGATGGGGTGGGTGGGGTTGGCCACGGCGATGAAGTCCGCGGGGATGAGCTGGGTGCCCTGGTGGATGAGCTGGTAGAAGGCGTGCTGGCCGTTAGTGCCCGGCTCGCCCCAGAAAACCTCACCGGTCTCAGTGGTCACGGGACTGCCGTCCCAGCGCACGGACTTGCCGTTGGACTCCATGGTGAGCTGCTGGAGGTAGGCGGCGAAGCGGTGCAGGTACTGGGCGTAGGGCAGGACGGCGTGGGAGCCGGCCTTGAAGAAGTTGACATACCAGACGTTGAGCAGGCCCATGAGCATGGGGACGTTCTCGGCCGGGGCCTTGGTGGCGAAGTGCTCGTCGACGGTGCGGAAGCCGGAGAGGAAGTCGGCGAAGTTCTCCGGGCCGATGGCCACGGCCAGGACCGTACCGACGGCGGAGTCAACCGAGTAACGCCCGCCCACCCAGTTCCAGAAGCCGAAGGCGTTGGCCGGGTCGATGCCGAACTCGGCGACCTTGTCCAGGGCGGTGGACACCGCTACGAAGTGCTTGGCGATGGCGCCGTCGGTCTCGATGCCCTTGTCCTTCAGGGCGGCCAGGAACCAGTCGCGGGCCATGCGGGCGTTGGTGAGGGTCTCCAGAGTGGTGAAGGTCTTGGAGGCGATGATGAACAGGGTCGTCTCCGGGTCGAGGTCGGCGACCTTCTCCGCGCAGTCGGTGGGATCGATGTTGGAGATGAAGCGGCACTGAAGCCCCTTATGCACGTAGGGCTTGAGGGCCTCATAGACCATGACGGGGCCGAGGTCGGAGCCGCCGATGCCGATGTTGACCACCGTCTTGATGGGCTTGCCGGTGATGCCTGTCCACTCCCCCGAGCGCACGCGGCGGGCGAAGGCGTAGATCTTCTCCAGGACCTCGTGGACGTCGTCAACGACGTCCTGCCCGTCCACGGTCAGGGAATCGTTTGCGGAGCGGCGCAGGGCGGTGTGGAGGACGGCGCGGTCCTCGGTGATGTTGATGTGCTCGCCGGCGTACATGGCGTCGCGGCGGCCCGGGACGTCCACCTGCACGGCGAGCTCGGCCAGGGCGTCGCGGACGTCGTCGGTCAGCAGGTTCTTGGACAGGTCGACGTAGAGGTCCCCCAGCTCGTAGGAGAACCGCTCGGCGCGCTCGGGATCGTCGGCGAACCAGGCGCGCAGGTCCGGAGTCATGGAGTCGTGCAGCTCGGTGAGGCGCTTCCAGGCGGGCGTGGTGGTGGGGTCAACCGGATTCAGCATGGCTACAGTCTATGGGCGTCACAGCCGCGCGCCACTGTCCGGCGCCAATCGTTCTCAGGATTGCGGGGTCCTGTTGGTTTCTGACGGCTGCGCGACTCTCCTCCGAGGCCCGAGCCCGCTACCGGTCACTGAGAGCCTGACGATCGCTGATGGTCTGCTGCCGGTACAGGCTCGGTGAGAAGCCCAGGACTTGCCGGAAGTCGGCAGTCAGGTGGGCGTGGTCCGCGTAGTCGAGCTCGGCGGCCACATACGCAACGGTGACAGACGGATCCTCCCGGAGCCGCTGCGCCGCTTCCTGGAGCCGGTAGCGTCTGATCACTGCGAGTGGTGGCAGACCGATGTACTTCTCACAGAGGCGTTGCAGGCTTCGGATGGACAGATCGAGACGTCTCGCCAACTGATCGACACGCAGAATGCTTCTGTCGGAGGCGACGACGTCCTCCATCTTGTTGGCCATGAGAGCCATCGCTGGTGGCGGCCCAGTATGCTGCGCCACCCAGGCGGCCAGTGCGCTGGCGGCACGCTGGCCACCCGTCGTCGTGCTCGGGTCCGCCATAGCGCCGGCGACGGCGGCGTTCAGATCAGGGTCCTCGAGCGGCCGATGGGAATTCCGAATCAGGGACGGGGAGCACAGTGCGCCGGCCCCCGCCGGTCGTAGAAGGGCTCCGACAGCCCAGCCCCGACCTTCCAGCTCGCGATAGGAGATGCTCGTCGTCGGGCCGTGCAAGGTGATCCCATCCGGCTCGACAACGAGGTTACAAGCGGGGAACGGGAGAACCTCCTGCCGGTCCCGTTGTCCTGCGGGCAGGTCCCAGCGCGGGATCCAGATCCAACGGACGCGGTCGGCCAGTGCCTCGGACACAGGTTCCCGGTGAAAGGTCGGAAGCCTGGAGGGATAGAGAATCCCCCGTTGATCAGCGGTCGTCCTGGGCACGTCTCCTCACCGTTCCGAATCTGTCGCGGATCTTCAAGCGGAGGCACCTCACCGTTCCTACAGTCGTTGACATGAGTACACGCAACGTATCCGGAGCCACTGGTCAGTACACGACTCACGGGACTCCGCACGGATTCACCAGTATCACACCGTTTCTGGCCATCGACGGCGCCGACCGGGCGCTTCGGTTCTATCGAGACGTCTTCGGGGCGCGCATTGTGGACAGTGTCGAGATCGAGGGGGCGGTCGTCCACGCGGAGCTCGACTTCGGTCACGGCAGGGTCCAGATCGGTGAGCCGTCCGCCCTGTCCGGTCTGGTTGCGACCCCGTCAGAGGACCGGGTCTGCTACTCGATCGGCCTGTACTGCCCGGACGTCGACGCCGTCGTCGAGCGGGCCACTGCCGCCGGAGCAACCTTACTGGAACCGCCTGACACCTTCGTGTCCGGGGACAGGTTCGCCTCCATCCGCGACCCCTTCGGCGTGCGGTGGGCAGTCATGACCCGGGTCGAGGATCTGTCCGAGGAGGAGAGCACCGCGCGTGTAGCGGCATGGGCCAAGGAGCAGGACGCGGCCGGTAGCTGAGCCCGTCCAGGGCTCAGCGCCGCCGGCGCTTCTCGCGAACACGAACCCCGATCTGGATGGGGGTGCCGGTGAAGCCGAACTCCTCGCGCAGGCGACGCTCGATGAAGCGCCGGTATCCGGCGTCGAGGAAGCCAGTGGTGAAGATGACGATCCGGGGCGGGGCCACCTGCACCTGGGTGGCGAAGAGGATACGGGGCTGCTTGCCGCCGCGCACCGGGTGCGGGGTGGCCGACTGCAGCTGGCCCAGGAAGCCGTTGAGGCGCCCTGTGGGCACGCGCGTGGTCCAGCCCTCCAGGGCGGCGTCGAGGGCGCGTACGAGCCGGTTGGTGTGCCAGCCCGTCCGGGCGGCCAGATTGATGTGAGGAGCCCAAGAGACGTGGGCCAGGTCGTGCTCGACCTCCCACAAGAGCATCTTCTGACGCTCCTCGTCCACCAGGTCCCACTTGTTGTTGACCAGGACCAGGGCACGGCCTGCGTCAACGACCTGCTGGACGACGCGCACGTCCTGCTCGCTGATCGGCTCGGAGGCGTCCAGGAGGACGACGGCGACCTCGGCCTTGTCGATGGCGCCCTGCGTGCGCAGGACCGCGTAGTAGTCGGCGCCCCGCGACTGCTTGACGCGCCGGCGGATCCCGGCGGTATCGACGAAGACCCACTGGCGCCCGTCAAGCTCAATGATCTCGTCGACCGGGTCCCGGGTGGTGCCGGCGGTCTCGTTGACGACGACGCGTTCCCTGCCCGCGATGGAGTTCAGCAGAGAGGACTTGCCGACATTGGGCCGCCCCACGAGGGCAACCCGGTGCAGGTCCCCCTCGGGTGCGGCGGTGGCCACGGAGGATACCTCCGGGAGGATCTCCATGACGGCGTCGAGGACCTCACCACTGCCCCGGCCGTGCAGGGCGGAGACCGGGAAGGGCTCACCCAGGCCCAGGTTCCACAGGGCGGCGGCGTCCCCCTCCTGTGCCGGGGAGTCGACCTTGTTGGCGGCCAGGACCACGGGCTTGCCGCTGCGGCGCAGCATCCGCACCACGCGGGCGTCGGTCTCGGTGATACCGACCTGGGCATCGACGACCAGTAGGACGGCGTCGGCCATCTCGACGGCGACCTCGGCCTGGGTGGCCACGGCGGCGTCGAGGCCGGCCACGTCCACCTCCCAGCCGCCGGTGTCGACGATGGTGAAGCGGCGCCCGGCCCACTCCGCCGGGTAGGAGACCCGGTCACGGGTGACGCCGGGGGTGTCCTGGACGACAGCCTCGCGGCGGCCCAGAACCCGGTTGACGAGTGTCGACTTACCCACGTTGGGCCGGCCGACGACGGCCAGCACCGGCAGCCCGGCCTCGGTGCGGTCACCGGTTGGAAGCTCCCCGTGGGCCTCCAGAAGAGCGAGGTCCTCCTCATCGAGCTCATAGTCACCCAGGCCCTCACGCATGGCCTGCGCCCTCAGGTCCTCCTCCGCGTCGCGCAGGGCGGCGGAATCGGCGGCCTCCTCCACCAGGTCCAGGACCCGCTCGACGGACTGCTCCAGGGTCATCTCCGAGGTGTCCACCAGGGTGACGCCCTCGGGCGCGGTGAGGAACTGGGAGACCGTGGAGTCGTCGCGGTCGCGGCGCACGACCTGGTCGCGCAGGGCGGCGGCGTCGACCTGCTTGCCGGCGGCCTCCAGGTCTCCGGCGCGCCGCGCCAGACGGGCCTCCTCTGAGGCGGTCACGAGCAGGCGGGCGTCGGCGTCGGGGGCGATGACGGTGGTGATGTCGCGCCCTTCGGCCACGATGCCGGCTCCCCCTGAGAAGGACCCGACGTGACCGGTGGCCTCGAAGCGGATGATCTCGCGCTGGCGGCGGGCCAGCTCGGCGCGCACCTCGAGGTTGGTGGCGACCTTCGAGACGATCGTGGCGATGTGCGGGTCACGGATCGCGGTCGACACATCGGCGCCGTCCACGGTGAAGGCGGGGTGGTCGGGGTCCAGGCCCATGTGCAGGGGCATGGCGGCAACGGCCTCGGCCACGGCGGCCTCATCGGCCAGGTCGACGTCCTCATGCTCGCACCACCAGGCCGCAGCCCGGTACATGGCACCGGTGTCGAGGTAGGCCAGCCCGAGCGTGGCGGCCACCCGCCGCGAGACGGTGGACTTGCCCGATCCGCTCGGCCCGTCGATCGCGACGACGATTCCCATGGTGTCCTCCAGCTGGGTCCGATTCCTGTCAACAACTGCGCCAAGCGTCCCACACTCCGGCGCGATACCGCGGATCAGGCCCCCATGAGTACTGACACAGGGACCTTCCACGAACAGATTGAACTGGTTTCAGCCCGCGACGACGCGCCAGCCCTTGGCATCCAGTGCCTCCTCCAGCCCCTGGGCAGCCGCCGGTAGGACGCAGATGAGCGCAATGCCGGCCCTCTGTCCGGCCGAGTGCTCCAGGGAGAAGTCCTCGATGTTGATACCGGCGGCGCCGACGTCGGAGAAGAGCCGACCGAGCTCGCCGGCGGCGTCGGGCACGAGGACCTGGACCTCGGCGTAGCGGCGCGGCGCCCCACCGTGTTTTCCGGGGATGCGGGCCCGTCCGGCGTTTCCCCTGGCCATGACGTCGGTGATCGCTCCGACGGCGCCCGGGGCGATGGCTTGGGCAGCTCCCGGAGCCGTGTACTCGGGACTGTCCGGCTTGCAGGCGGCCGCCTCGATGCCCTCGATCAACGCGCTGAGGTCATCACTGATCTGGCGCAGCAGATCGGCCACGGGCCCGGCGTTGCCCACGATGATCGCCGACCACAAGCGCGGATCCGAGGCCGCGATCCGGGTGACGTCGCGAAGTCCCTGACCCGACAGGGCCAGGGCGCTCTCCCCCAGCTCCTCCAGGCGGGCGGCCACCAGGGAGGCGACGAGCTGGGGCATGTGGGACACGGCGGCGACGGCGGCGTCGTGCTCGGACGCTCCCATGCGCACCGGGGTGGCGCCCACGTCGACCGCCAGGTTCCTGATGACCAGCTCCGCCTCGGGATCCGAGTCTTGGCCGACGACCACCCAGGGACGTCCGGCGAAGAGGTCGGAGTCGGCGGCGCCGGCACCCGAGCGCTCGCGGCCCGCCATCGGGTGGGAGCCGACGTACCTGCGCACCTGCGCTCCCGCCCGGGCCCGAACCTCCGCGACGATCCGCTCCTTGACGGAGGCCACGTCGGTGACCACGGCATGGGGATGAGCGGTCAGCTGCGCGACGACGACGTCGGCGGTCACGTCGGGTGGGGTGGCCACGACGACGATCTGCGGCTCCGGGCTGTGCTTGTCGTGGGGCGTTCCCGCCCCCATGTCACGGGCCAGGGCCAGGGACGTGGGCGAGGTGTCGGAGAGCTGGACCTCGACGTCCGCTACCCGCAGCGCCAGGGCCAGAGACGTTCCCAGGAGCCCGGTACCGACGATGAGGACCGGTCCACGTGTGGACATCGACGCCCGAGGCTGAGACTCGGTCACAGCCCGACCTCCTGCTGGAGTGCCGCGATCTCCTCACTGCTCAGGGCTCGGGTCTCACCGGGGCGCAGGTTGCCCAGCCGCAGCGGTCCCAGCCGGGTGCGCGCCAGGCGCGTCACCGGGTGGCCGACGGCGTCCAGCATGCGCCGCACGATGCGGTTCTTGCCCGAGTGGAGGGTGATCTCAATGATGGAGCCCCGCGGACCGGAGTCCTTGACGGTGACCCGGTCCGCGCGGGCCTCGCCGTCCTCGAGCTCGATGCCGCGCCGCAGCTTGCGCGGCACCCAGGGCTCGACCTGGCCCTCGACAATGGCGACGTAGGTCTTGGTGATCTCGAAGCTGGGGTGCATGAGCCGATGGGAGAGCTCACCATCGTTGGACAGCAGGAGCAGCCCCTCGGTCTCGGTGTCCAGGCGGCCGACGTGCACCAGACGCAGCGAGCCGGGCAGCTCGGGGTGCTGGGCCAGGTAGTCGTGCCCGTACCGGGCCACGGTCGGACGTCCCTCGGGATCCTCCATGGTGGTGACGACGCCGGCCGGCTTGTGGAGCATGAGGGTGAGGAGCTCGGGGTTGGTGAGGATCCGGCTGCCGTCGACGCGGATCTCCTGAGTCAGCGGATCCACCCTGACGCCCGGCTCGGTGACGGTGACGCCGTCGACGCTGACGCGACCGTCGGCGATGAGCTGCTCGCACGCCCGGCGTGAGGCGACTCCGGCATGGGCGAGGACCTTCTGCAGGCGCTGGCCGGAGGCGACGTGCGGGTCGTCCTGGCCGCCCTTGGAGGCACGCTCGCGCATCGCGAGCAGACGGGACTCCTCGTCCTCGTCGATGGCCTCGGCGTCGAAGGCGGCCAGGTCGGCGGCGTCGATAGCCTCGTCCAGCTCCTCGAGGTCGTCCTCGTCGTAGAACTCCTCGCCGCCGAAGTCGCTGTAGGGAACTGGACCGGTTCTGCTGTGGCGGTTCCTCGGGGTCATGGGTTCCTCCTTACGGCCGTCTCCTCGGCCTGCTCGACGATCTCTCCCAGCGCCTCGACGCGAGGCAGGTACGGGGCCAGGGGCGGCAGCTCGTCCAGGGAGTTGATTCCCAGGTACTCCAGGAACTCTCCCGTGGTCCGGTACAGGATCGCACCGGAGGTCTCAGCCCCGGCCTCCTCGATGAGGCCGCGGGCGTGCAGGGTACGCATGACGCCGTCGACGTTGACGCCGCGGATCATCGCGACGCGTCCACGGGTGACCGGTTGCCGGTAGGCGACGACGGCGAGGGTCTCCAGGGCGGCCTGGCTCAGGCGCGCCGTGGCCCCGCCGATGACGAACTGCTCGACGAGGTCGGCGTGCTCGGGCACGGAGGCGAAGCGCCACCCGCCGGCCGCCCGCCGCAGGAGGAACCCATGGGGACGGCTGCCGGGAGTCTCTCCCCGATACTCGGCGGCCAGGTCATCGAGCAGCTCCTCGGCCGCTCGCTCATCGAGGCCGAGGGCCTCAGCGATCGCGGAGGTGGTCACCGGTTCGTCGGCAACGATGAGGATCGCCTCGGCGGCGCTGCGCAACTGGGGCTCGGCGACATCGTTCATGCGAATTCCTCCTCGAGCTCGGTCAGGTCTTCGGAGGCCATCATGCTGGTCAGATCATCCTGCCCGGCGCACCAGGTCACGGTGATCTCGCCCATGGCCTCAATCTGGTCCAGTTCGGCGCTGCCCTGCCGATGGAGGATGAGCAGAGCCAGGAACCGGGCGACGACGACTGCCGTGCGCTCGGCGTCCTCGATGATCTGGGCGAAGGTCAGGGTCCCGTGGCGGCGCAGCCTTAGCGCGATGAGACTCAGCTGCTCGCCGACCGGCACTCGCTCGTGAAGGTGGACGGTCTGGACACCCGGATCCCCGGGGCGGGTGAAGGCGCCGACCGCCAGGCGAGTGAGGTCCTCAGGGGTGATGGTGGCCACGAGCCTGGGCAGGAGGGCCGCCAGGTGCGGCTCCAGCGCCACGATCCGGGGATGGCTACGTGCGGAGATCTCCGCCCGGTGGCGGAAGGCGGCTGCCGCCTCCTTGAAGGCCCGGTACTGCAGGAGTCGGGCGAAGAGCAGGTCTCTGGCCTCGAGCAGCTCGAGGTCGGGCTCCTCGTCGTCCTCGTCGTGGGGCAGAAGCCGGTGGGCCTTGAGGGCCAGGAGGGTGGAGGCCACCACGATGAACTCCGAAGCGCGCCCCAGGTCCCAGTCGGAGCGCATGTGGGCGATGAAGTCGTCGGTCACCTCCGCCAGCGCAAGCTCGGTGACGTCGAGCCGCTTACGGGCGATGAGACTCAGGAGCAGGTCGAAAGGCCCCTCGAACTGAGGCAGGGTGACACTGAAGCCGGGGAGACGAGGCGGATCCTGCGTACCCGGCCCCGAATCGGTCTCCTGGACCTCCAGCTCAGGCGACATCGCCGCGGGCGATGACCTCGCGGGCCAGCCTGCGGTAGGCCTCCGCGCCGGGGTGGGAGGGCGCATAACTGGTGATCGGCTCGTTGGCCACGGAGGCATCCGGGAACTTGATCGTGCGTCGGATGCGCGTGTCGAAGAGCTGCTCACCGAAGGCCTGCTCCAAACGCTCGAGCACCTCTCGCGAGTGCAGGGTGCGGGAGTCCACCATGGTGGCCAGAATACCGTCGATCTCCAGGGTGGCGTTGAGACGGTCCTTGACCCGCTCGACGGTCTCGACCAGGAGCGCCACGCCTCGCAGTGCGAAGAACTCGGTCTCCAGCGGGATGATGACGCCGTGGGAGGCGGTCAGGGCGTTGATGGTGAGCAGCCCGAGCGAGGGCTGGCAGTCCACGAGGATGACGTCGTACTCGTCCAGGACGGGACGCAGCACCCGCTTGAGGGCCTGTTCACGGGCTACCTCGTTGACGAGCTGGACCTCGGCGGCCGACAGGTCGATGTTCGCCGGAACGATGTCCAGGCCCGGCGCTGTTGTCTCGTGGATGATGGTGCGGATGTCTGGGCGGCTGGCGACGAGCAGGTCGTAGATCGTGGAGTCGAGCTCGTGGGCATTGATCCCCAGGCCCGCGGAGGCGGCCCCCTGCGGGTCGAAGTCGACGATGAGGACCTTGCGCCCCAGCTCGGCCAGCGCCGCACCGAGGTTGATCGTCGTCGTCGTCTTACCGACGCCGCCCTTCTGGTTGCACATGGAGATGACCCGAGCGGGTCCGTGCGACTCCAGCGGCGCGGGAACGGGGAAGTCCTTCTCCTCGCTCTCTTCGGTGCCGGGGTTGTCGATCAGGCCTGGCTGGATGGAGTCATTCACGTTCTCCAGCCTAGTCGAAAGCCGACCGACCTCGCCCAGTTCAGACGGGACACGCCCGAGAACATCCCGCTTTCAGGCCGGCCCCGGCCCTCATCCAGGCTTCACTCATCGCAGCGCTCAGGCCAGCGCGCGCGGATGACTGGTGGCGTAGACCTCCCGCAGGTGGTCGACGGTGACCTTCGTGTAGATCTGCGTCGTGGTGACGGAGGCGTGCCCGAGCATCTCCTGGACGACACGCACATCCGCACCTCCGGCCAGCAGGTGGGTGGCGAAGGAGTGGCGCAGGGTGTGGGGCGAGATGTGGCGCTCGTCGGAGGTGCTAGTCCCGGCGAGTCCGGCCCGTTCAGCGGCCTGCTGCAGGACGGCCCAGGCGCTCTGCCGGCTCAGGGGCCGTCCCAGGGTGTTGAGGAAGACCTGCGGTACTCCCCTGCCCTTCTCCGCCAGGACCGGCCGGCCTCGTACCAGGTAGGCATCCAGCGCCTCCCAGGCGTAGGTCCCCATGGGGACCACACGCTCCTTGCGGCCCTTGCCGAACAGTCGCAGCAGCCGGGAGTCGGCATAGAGGTCGTCGACGACGAGCCCGACCGCCTCGGAGATGCGGGCGCCGGTGGCGTAGAGGACCTCGAGCAGTGCCCGGTCGCGCAGGCTCACTGGAGAGTCGTCGATCCCTGCGGCCTCCAGCAGGCAGCGGACCTCCTCGATGCTCAGCGCCTTGGGCAGCCGCCTGCCGGGCTGGGGCGGACGCACCGTGGCCGAGGGGTCCTGCGAGGTAGTGCCCTCGGCCAGCAGGAACTTGTGCCAGCCGCGTACGGCCGTCACGCTTCTGGAGGCTGACGACGAGGCCAGCGGGCGCGCGCCGTCAGCTCCGGTGCGCAGCACCTCGAGGAAGCCGGCCACGTCGTTGCGGCTCACCTCCTGCGGGGCCGCGATACCGCTGCTTCTCAGGTAACGCAGGTAGCGGCTGAGGTCGCGCTCGTAGGCGCTCAGGGTGTGAGGGCTCAGTCCGCGCTCGACACGCAGATGAGCGAGGTAGCCGCGCAGCGCCAGAGCCAGAGCGTCGCCGCGCGGGTCATGGGCGGTTCCGACGGCCGGAGCCGTCGACTTCGAGGTGCTCGTCGGGACCAGCCGGCACTCAACCGAGCTTGGCGACCAGACCGAGCCCGACGATCGTGATCGTCCAGGTGATGGCCACGGCCACGGTGATGCGGTCGAGGTTGCGCTCGGCCACGCCGGAGGACCCCGCTGAGGAGGAGATACCGCCGCCGAACATGTCCGACAGACCGCCTCCCTTGCCCTTGTGCAGGAGGATCGACATGATGAGGAAGAAGCTCGAGAGGACGAGCAGCACCTGAAGGACGATACGCACCACGTTCACGCCGCGTTCCCTTCGTCGTTGATTTCGTCTTGCTGTGGGGGCGGCACGCTCCGGTTACGGTCCGGCACGGTTGTCGACGGGCTCTGCACCCCCACCTGTCCGCTTGGCAGTCTACCTGCAACGCACCGGGTCCCGGACACCTCGTGGTGTGAGGTGTCCGGGACCCGGACAATGAGCGTTGGAGCCGGTGAGGAACCGATGAGTCCGGTTCCTTCGCGGCTCAGAGCTGATCAGGCGTAGAAGCCGGCCATGGCGGCGAAGGAGTCGGCCTTGAGGGAGGCTCCACCCACCAGGGCGCCGTCGACGTCGGGCTGGGCCATGAGCTCCTTGATGTTGTCTGGCTTGGCAGAGCCGCCGTAGAGGATGCGAGTGGCGTCGGCGGTGGCGTCGCCGTAGTCGGCGCGCAGGGCCTCACGGATTGCTCCGCACACCTCCTGGGCGTCCTCAGCGGTGGCGGTCTCACCGGTGCCGATGGCCCAGATGGGCTCGTAGGCGATGACGATCTTGGCGACGTCCTCGCCGCTCCACCCCTCCAGGGCGGCGCGAATCTGTCCCAGGACGAACTCGACGTGAGTACCGGCCTTGCGGATCTCGAGGGCCTCACCGCAGCACAGGATGGGGGTCATGCCTGCGTCGAGCACCTTGCGGGCCTTGGCACCCACGAGGGCGTCGGACTCGCCGTGGTACTCACGGCGCTCGGAGTGGCCCACGACCACGTAGCTGACGCCGAGCTTGGTGAGCATCTCGGTGGAGATCTCACCGGTGTAGGCGCCGTTGTCATGGGTGGAGACGTCCTGGGCGCCGTACTTGATGCTCAGGGAGTCGGCGTCGACGACGGTCTGCACGGTGCGGATGTCCGTGAAGGGCGGGATCACGACGACCTCGCACTTGGCGTAGTCGTGGTCGCGGTCCTTGAGCTCCATGGCCAGGCCCTGGACGAGGTGGTTGGCCTCGAGGTGGTCGAGGTTCATCTTCCAGTTGCCCGCCATGAGCGGGGTGCGGTTGCTCATCTACGTTGCCTTCCTTCAGTTTTCGAGCACTGCGATACCCGGCAGGGTCTTGCCCTCGAGGAGCTCGAGGGAGGCGCCGCCGCCGGTGGAGATGTGGGAGAACGTGTCCTCGTCGAAGCCGAGCGTGCGCACGGCCGCGGCGGAGTCGCCACCACCGATGACGGAGAAGGCGTCGGACTCGGAGATCGCCTTGGCCACGGCCTTGGTGCCCTCGGCGAAGGCCGGGAACTCGAAGACGCCCATGGGGCCGTTCCACACCACGGTCTTGGAGGTGGCGATGGCGTCGGCGAAGAGCCCTCGCGTCTCAGGGCCGATGTCCAGACCCATCTGGTCGGCGGGCAGCTCGCTGGAGGGAACGACGGTGGCCGGGGCGTCCGCGGCGAAGGTGGGAGCCACGACGGTGTCGATGGGCAGAAGGAGCTCGACGCCGTTGGCCTTGGCGGTCTCCAGGTAACCCTTGACGGTGTCGATCTGGTCCTTCTCCAGCAGGGAGGTGCCCACCTCGTAGCCCTGTGCGGCCAGGAAGGTGTAGGCCATGCCGCCACCGATGAGGAGGCGGTCGGCCTTGCCCAGCAGGTTGGAGATGACGCCGAGCTTGTCGGAGACCTTGGAGCCGCCGAGCACCACGGTGTAGGGGCGCTCGGGGTCATTGACGGCGCGGCCCAGGGACTCGATCTCCTTGAGCACCAGGAGGCCGGCGGCCGAGGGCAGGAGCTTGGCGACGTCGTAGACGGAGGCCTGCTTGCGGTGCACGACGCCGAAGCCATCGGAGACGAAGACGTCGGCCAGGGCGGCGAGCTCGGCGGCGAAGGCCTCACGCTCGGCATCGTCCTTGGAGGTCTCGGCGGCGTTGAAGCGCACGTTCTCCAGCAGAACGATCTCACCGTCGCCGACGGTGGCGACAGCGGCCTTGGCGGACTCGCCGACGGTGTCCTCGGCGAGGGTCACCTTGGCGCCGGTGACCTCGGCGAGACGCTTGGCGACGGGGGCCAGGGAGTAGTCGGGGTTGACCTGCCCCTTGGGGCGACCCAGGTGGGCGGTAACGATTACCTTCGCACCGGCGTCGAGCAGGGTGCGCAGGGTGGGCAGAGCGGCCTGGATGCGGCCGTCGTCAGTGATGTTCTTGTCGGCGTCCAGCGGCACATTGAAGTCGGAGCGGACCAGGACTCGCTTGCCCTTGAGGTCGCCCAGGGACTCGATGGTCTTCATAAAGCCTCTCATCGGTTGTGGGTGATGGTGTGGGATCTGACGGACGGCGCCCGCGCACGCATAGCGTGGCGCGGGCGCCGTCTTCTAGAGAGTCATGCTCTCGGTCTGGTCTCAGGCGAGCTTGGAGCCGACCAGGGAGGTCAGGCGGACCAGGGCGTTGGAGTAGCCCCACTCGTTGTCGTACCAGGAGAGGACCTTGACGAGGTTACCGATGACCTTGGTCTCGGTGGCGTCGAAGATCGAGGTGTGCGGGTTGCCCACGATGTCGGTGGAGACGATCGGGTCCTCGGTGTACTCGAGAACACCCTTGAGCTCGCCCTCGGCGGCGGCCTTGACGGCGGCCTTGACGGCGTCGACGGAGACCTCCTTCTCGGCGATGAAGGTCAGGTCGGTCAGCGAACCGGTCGGGGTGGGGACGCGCACGGCCAGTCCGTCGAACTTGCCCTTGAGGGCGGGCAGGACGAGGGCCACGGCCTGAGCGGCACCGGTCTTGGTGGGGATCATGTTCAGCGCGGCGGCGCGAGCACGGCGCAGGTCGCTGTGCGGGGCGTCGAGGACGCGCTGGTCACCCGTGTAGGAGTGGATGGTGGTCATGATGCCGCGCTCGATGCCGAAGTTCTCGTGGAGAACCTTGGCCAGGGGGGCGAGGCAGTTGGTGGTGCACGAGGCGTTGGACACGATGTTCATCGTGGCGTTGTCGTAGTCGCCCTCGTTGACACCCATGACGAAGGTGCCGTCGACGTTCTTGGCGGGAGCGGAGATGACGACCTTCTTGGCACCACCGTCGAGGTGGGCCTTGGCCTTCTCGCCGTCGGTGAAGAAGCCGGTGGACTCCACGACGACCTCAACGCCCAGGTCGCCCCAGGGCAGGTCGGCGGGGTTGCGCTGCGCGAGCACCTTGATGTGCTTGCCGTTGACGGTGATGCCATCCTCGTCGTAGGAGACCTCGCCGTTGAACCGACCGAGGATCGAGTCGTACTTGAGCAGGTGGGCCAGGGTCTTGTTGTCCGTCAGGTCGTTGACGGCGACAACCTCGATGTCGGCGCCCTGCTCGAGGGCGGCGCGGAAGAAGTTGCGGCCGATCCGGCCGAAGCCGTTAATTCCAACGCGGGTGGTCACTTTGTGTCCTCCTAGTGCGCCGGTTGCGGCGCACGGTTGCTGGGCTCTTCTCACACATGGCGTGTGCTCCGGAACATCTTCAGAATGAGATCCGATTCAGTTCCGGCACGGCTGAGTCTAGTCACACTGGGCAGCCGCTGGGAGTCGCCGACCACGCCACGGGCGAACACTGTGACGCATGAACCAGCCTCCACGGCGTCTATGACCATCGATTGTCCCCCGGGCCGGGACCGAGGTCCTATCTGTCCTCAGGGCTCGAGCATCTCCTGGGTGAGAACCGACTCGGTGTCGGGGATCCCCAGCTCGTGCGCATGCTTGTCCGCCATGGCCAGTAGCCGACGGATGCGACCGGCGACGGCGTCCTTGGTCAGCTGCGGGTCGGAGAGCTGCCCGAGCTCCTCCAAGGAGGCCTGCTTGTGGGCGATGCGCAGGCGGCCGGCCTGGAGCAGGTGGGCCGGGACATCGTCCCCCAGGATCTCGAAGGCTCGCTCGACCCGAGCCCCCGAGGCCACGGCAGCACGCGCGGAGCGGCGCAGGTTCGCGTCGTCGA
Source organism: Actinomyces sp. Marseille-P3109 (assembly GCF_900323545.1). Taxonomy (NCBI): domain Bacteria; kingdom Bacillati; phylum Actinomycetota; class Actinomycetes; order Actinomycetales; family Actinomycetaceae; genus Actinomyces; species Actinomyces sp. Marseille-P3109. The sequence goes on along the minus strand of NZ_OOHN01000008.1, from coordinate 943,493 downwards.
AGTTGGCCAGGCGGTTGGCCGTGCCCCTCGACTCGCGCCGGGAGCGTCGTTCGGCCCACACCTTGAAGGCCTCAGGCGCCCCCATCCTCTCCAGGAGCACGCCGATGGCCTCTCCGTCACGTACGACGACGCGATCGGCCCCGCGCACCTCTCGGGCCTTGGCTGAAATATCGAACCGTCTCGCCGCCCCCACAAGGGCAAGCGCCGCCTCGGACCCGGGGCAGGTGACTTCCAGGGACGACGAGCGACCTGGCTCAGTCAGGGATCCGCGGGCGAGGAAGGCTCCACGCCAGGCGGCAGCAGCGGCGTTGCGTCCGCCCTGGACGACCGCGACTGGCATCCCGCGCACGGGCCGGCCCCGGTCGTCCACCAGTCCGGAGAGGCGAGCGAGGTCCTTGCCGCGCTTGGTCACGCGCAGCACGTAGCGCGATCCCCGATGCAGGGAACCGCCCTGGACCACCATGACCTCGGGCTCCATCCCGTAGAGCTCCTTGAGGTGCTGGTGCAGTCGTCGCACTGCCCCGCCGTGGTCGAGCTCGGCCTCGACGACGATGTGACCCGAGACGATGTGCAGCCCTCCGGCAAAGCGCAGCATCGCGGAGACCTCCGCCCGCCGTTGGGCGGCGTTCTCGGTGACAACGAGCGCGAGCTCATCCTTGACGGTGACCGTCAGCGACATGGGTGGGCTCCTCGTGCTCGGGGGTCGTAGTCGGTGTGGATGGAAACGGGCGGAGTATGGATACTGCTGGCGTCACTCAGGTGAAACCGGTGTTCCGCTCGAAAGGGCATGAGTCGGGCAGCGACCGGGGCAGATGAGACAACATAGCAACATGGTGCGGCGCCCGAAGGCGCATCTAGGAAAATTCTTAGCAGTGCCACCCTGCGGCGGGCTGGGCGGGGACGCAAGGAATTATGAACGATGGCGAGCAGCAGGATTCTTCAATGAGTCCATTATCACGATCCACGGGGATCCACCGGGACGTGCCGCGGTCCGGCCGAACTGCCGGTTGCATCAGGTCTGAATCTCGTCGGTGACGTCCCCCAGCGCGCCCTCGAAAGCGTCTCGGAAGGCGGCTGCCAGGCGCAGTGGATCATGGTGGCACAGGGCCTCACCGGTGCGTACCTGCCGCAGGACGACGATGGCCCCCATGGCTGAGGCCACCGACTCAAGGTCGTCGACGTCCTCAACGGTCGAGGGATCGGCCAGGACGACGTCCAGGCGCAGGTCGGGCGCGTACTGCCTCAGGACCCGCAGGTGGTCGGCACTGGTCATGCCGTCGGTCTCACCCCGCTGGGCGGAGAGGTTGAGGACCACGACCTTGCGGGCGGAGGTACTCACCAGAGCCTGGCGCATGGAGGGAAGAATGAGGTGCGGAAGCACCGAGGTGTACCAGGAGCCCGGCCCCAGGACCACCCAGTCCGCCTCGTCGATGGCGCGTAGCGCCTCGGGGTGGGCATCGGCGTCCTCCGGCACGACGCCCACGTTCTCCAGACGTCCTCGGGCAGAGGCTACTGCCACCTGTCCGCTGACTCTGCGGCTGGTTCCCCCCGAGACGATGTCCGCCTCGATGACCAGGGGTGAGGAGGACATCGGCACGACTCGCCCGTGGATCGTCAGCAGGCGCCCCACCCAGTCGAGCCCGGCGACGTCGTCCCCAAGCAGCTGCCACAGGGACAGGATGAGAAGGTTCCCCAAGGCGTGGTTGTCGAGCTCGCCCTGGCCCTCGAAGCGGTGCTGGAGTACGTCACGCCAGGTCAGGCCCCATTCGGAGTCATCGCACAGGGACGCCAGCGCCATCCGCAGGTCTCCCGGCGGCAGGCAGCCGAACTCCCGGCGCAGACGCCCGGAGGAGCCTCCGTCGTCGGCGACGGTGACGACGGCGGTGAGCCGGTGACTGATATGCCTCAGAGCCCGGAGCGTGGCGGACAGGCCGTGGCCTCCTCCCAGGGCGACGACGGCGGGCCCTTCCTCACCGCGACGGGGCCAGCCCGCCACGTCGATCGTCGTTCCCACTGTCTACTCCCGTCCAAGGTCACGATGCTGGACGACGACCTCGAAACCCGCTCGCCGCAGTCTGGCCCCGAGCCTCTCCGCCGACGCCACGGAACGGTGCTTGCCGCCGGTGCAGCCCACAGCCAGGGTAACGTGAGGCTTGAGCTCGTCAACATATTGCGGAAGTGCAGGAACAAGCAGGTCCGCGTAGCCGTCAACGAAGGCGGCCGCGCCCTTCTGAGCGAAGACGTAGTCGGCCACCGCAGCGTCCCGGCCAGTGAGGTGGCGCAGCTCGGAGACCCAGTAGGGGTTGGGGATGAAGCGCACGTCCAGGACGTGGTCGGCGTCCAGCGGGATGCCGTACTTGAAGCCGAAGGACATGACGTTGATCCGAAGGGCCAGATCCGACTCGTGGGCCACGAGCTCGCGCACCCTCCGGGCCAGGTCGTGGACGGAGTAGTTGGAGGTGTCGATGACGATGTCGGCGACGCCCCTCAAGCCCCCCAGGAGGGTGCGTTCGTGCTCGATACCGTCCAGGACGGAGCCGTTGCCCTGCAACGGGTGGGGACGGCGCGAGGACTCGAAGCGCCGGACCAGGACCGCGTCGGAGGCGTCCAGGAAGATGAGACGCACGTCGGTGCCGTTGTCGCGGACCTTGCGCAGGTAGTCCATGAAGTGGGAGAAGAACTCGCGGCTGCGCACGTCGACGACCGCCGCCAGCCGGTGGACACCGGCGCCGACCGTGGTCATCATGCCGGACAGGGCGGGCAGCAGCTGGGGCGGTAGGTTGTCCACGACGTACCAGTCGAGGTCCTCCAGGGCGTTGGCCGCGCGCGAGCGCCCGGCCCCGGACATTCCCGTGACGATGATCATCTCGGGCCGCTCGGCGGGCGGCACCGGCGGAGTGGCCTCGTCGAGGGCGGGGATCTCGATGGGAACGGTGTCCTGGAGCCGCTTGCGCTTGCCGGAGGAGGGCTGGGGGCGGCGCTCGTCATGCATGGCCCAAGCATCGCACGTCCGGGTATGCCTGCCCGTCGCCGACGCCGGATTACCGGTAGCGTTTCACCGTTGCCCGTACTCGTTGTCGCCGGTTCACGGCATCCGCACCTCAGGAGGCCCCATGAGCTCCTCGCCCAGTTCCGACCAGAGTGCCCGTCCCTCCCCCAATATGTTCCAGCAGACTCCCGCTCCGCGGCCCGATGCCCCGGTCCTGGGCACGGCCTGGACCAGCAGCGCCACGAAGGTGGCGCTGCTGGGTGCCGGAGAGATCGGCAAGGAGGTGACGATTGCGCTGAGTCGCCTGGGCGTGGAGGTCACGGCCATCGACCGCTACGACGGGGCTCCGGCCCAGCAGGTGGCCCATAACGCCCTGACGGTGGATATGAGTGACCCTGAGGCACTCACCGCGGCCATCCGCTCCAGCGGCGCCACCATCGTGGTCCCGGAGATCGAGGCGCTGGCGACCGACGCGCTAGTGGCCCTGGAGCAGGCCGGTGAGGTCCGGGTGGTGCCGACGGCCCGTGCGACGCGGCTGACAATGAACCGTGAGGGTATCCGTCGCCTGGCGGCCGAAGAGCTGGGCCTGCCGACCAGCCCTTATGCTTTCGCCTCGTCCCTGGAGGAGCTGGCGGCCGGCGCCCAGCAGGTGGGCTTCCCCTGCGTGGTCAAGCCGGTCATGTCGTCGTCGGGCCACGGTCAGTCCGTGGTACGCGGTCCGGAGGACCTGGAGGCGGCCTGGCGCTACGCGGCCGCCGACGGGCGCGTGGACCGTGGGCGGGTCATTGTGGAGGGATTCGTCCGATTCGATACCGAGATCACCTTGCTCACGGTGAGATGGCGCCATCCACGTACCGGGGAGACGGTCACGAGCTTCTGCGAGCCGATCGGTCACCGTCAGGTGGACGGCGACTACGTGGAGTCCTGGCAGCCGCAGCAACTGAGTCCGGCGGCCCTGGAGAGGGCCCAGCAGGTGGCCCGGTCAATCACGGCCGCGCTGGGCGGCTGGGGCCTGTTCGGCGTGGAGCTGTTCATCCGCGGCGAGCAGGTCCTGTTCTCCGAGGTCTCCCCGCGCCCTCACGACACGGGGCTGGTGACCCTGGCCAGTCAGCGCCTGAGCGAGTTCGAGCTCCACGCCCGGGCCCTGCTGGGCCTGCCGGTGGACACCTCGCTGCACTCCCCTGGCGCCTCGGTGACCATCAAGGCCTCCGGCGACTCGGTGCCCGGTGAGGGCGTGAGCTTCGCGGGCATTGACGAGGCGCTCATGCAGGACGGCGTGGACCTGCGGCTGTTCGGCAAGCCCGAGGCCCACCCGGGTCGGCGCCTGGGCGTCGTCGTGGCCTATGCCGACGACGCCTCGATCGCCGGTGACCGGGCTCGGGCCGCGGCCCGGGCGATCCGTCCCAGCGTCTGAGTCGGATCGCCCGGGCGGGGGTTGCCAGGCGTCAGTTCTGCACCGGAGGCGCGAGCGCGGCCCCGTTGGAGGCGATGACGTCGCGGTACCAGTCGAAGGACTTCTTGCGGTGGCGGGCCAGGGTGCCGTTGCCGTCATCGTCGCGGTCCACGTAGATGAATCCGTAGCGCTTGGACATCTGGGCGGTGGAGGCCGAGACCAGGTCGATGCAGCCCCAGGAGGTGTACCCCAGGACCTGGACGCCGTCGGCGATGGCCTCGGCGACCTGGACCAGGTGGTCGTTCATGTAGGCGATGCGGTAGTCGTCCTCGACGGTGGGGCCGTCACTTCCCTCCACGAGGATGTCCTTGGCCCCCAGGCCGTTCTCGACGATGAACAGGGGCTTGCCCCAGCGGTCCCAGTAGTCGTTCAGGATGGTGCGCAGGCCCGCCGGGTCGATCTGCCAGCCCCACTCGGAGGCCTCGAGAGTGGGGTTGGGAACCCCACCCATGAGGTTGCCCTCGCCGGCCTCGGCCGACTGGGTGACGGTCTCGCACACAGACATGTAGTAGGAGAAGGACACGAAGTCGACGGTGTGCTCCCGCAGCAGCGCGCGGTCCTCCTCAGTGACCTCCAGCTCGATGCCCTTGTCCCGCAGGGTACGCAGCAGGTAGCCGGGGTACTCGCCGCGCACATGGAGGTCCCCGAAGGCGTAGTTGGCGCGCTCGGCCTGCTTGGCGGCCCACACGTCACGGGGATCGGGGGTGAGCGGGTAGGTGGGTACGGCCAGGATCATGCAGCCGACCTGGATGTTGGGGTTGATCTCGTGGGCGATCTTCGTGGCGGCCGCGGAGGCGACGAGCTCGTGGTGGATGGCCTGGTAGAGGTCCTGCTCGCTGAGCTCGGCCTTGGGGGTGGCGATACCTCCGGACAGGAAGGGCTCGTGGAGCACCGAGTTGATCTCGTTGAAGGTGAGCCAGTACCTCACCCGCTCGCCGTAGCGCTCGAACAGGGTGCGGGCGTAGCGCTCGAAGAAGCCGATGAGGCGGCGGTCGGTCCAACCGTCATAGGTACGGGCCAGGTGCAGTGGGGGCTCGTAGTGGCTGATGGTGACCAGCGGCTCGATCCCGTGCTTCTCGAGCTCGTCGAGAACCCGGTCGTAGAAGGCCAGCCCCTCCTCGTTGGGCTCGGTCTCATCACCGAGCGGGAAGATCCGACTCCAGGCGATGGAGAAGCGGAAGACCTTGAAGCCCATCTCCGCGAACAGGGCGATGTCCTCGGCGTAGCGGTGGTAGAAGTCGATCGCCTCGAGCTTGAGGTTGTCCGGCGTGGGGGCCTGGGTGGGCGGAGCCATGATGCCTCGGGGCATGACGTCCTGGACGGACAGGCCCTTACCGCCCTCGTCGTAGGCGCCCTCGATCTGGTTGGCGGCGGTGGCACCGCCCCACAGGAAGCCATCGGGGAAGCGCAGAGTGCTCTCGGGAGTAGTGGACGTGGCGGCCATAGGTGATCTCCTGTGTCTTTGCTCGGTTGCTAGTCGTTGGGGAAGGTGGTGATCGGGTGGGTGATCGGTTCAGCGGTCGATCTCAACCACGGTGCTGCTGGTCGTCACCTCGCCGTCAACGATCGGCACGACGGCGCCCAGTGAGGCGGTGTTGGTGACGACGAGGATCGTGGTGGGGTCGTAGCCGGCATCACGAACGGCTTTGAGATCCACGTCTACCAGAGGCTCGCCGCGCACGACTCGCTCACCGGCACTCACGTTGGGGGTGAATCCCTCGCCCTTGAGATTGACGGTGTCCAGGCCGACGTGGATGAGGACCTCGACGCCGTCGTCGGTCTTGATGCCGTAGGCGTGGCCGGACTCCATGGCGGTGACGACGGTGCCCGATGCCGGCGCGACGACGTGACCGTCGGAGGGAACGATGCCGACGCCGTTGCCGAGGGCGCCGGAGGAGAAGACCGGGTCGGCGACGTTCTCCAACGGCATGGCGGATCCGCTCATCGGTGCGGTGAGCGCAGTGGTGGGCTCGGCGTCGTTATCCGAGGAGGCGGCCGGGGAGGATTCCTCCTCGACCGGGTCCTTAAACCCAACGAAGAGGGTGAGGGCCAGGGAGACGACGACGGCGACCGCCATGCCGATGAAGACCAGGACGAGGTTTCCGTGGTCGATCAGCGCAGGGATACCAATGAGGGAGGGGAAGACGAAGGAGGTGGAGGCACCGTTTCCTGCTGCGACGATGACGCCACCCACGGCACCGCCGATGCAGCCGTAGAGGAAGGGACGTTTGAGAGGCAGGTTGACACCGTAGATCCCGGGTTCGGTGATGCCGGCCAGGAACCCGGACAGCGAGGCAGGTCCGGCCAGCTCCCGCATCTTCTTGCTGCGCGTACGGATCATGACACCGAGGGTCGCGGCCGCCTGGGCCAGAACGGCGGGGAAGATCGGTCCCACCATGAGGGAGAAGCCCGGGTCGTTGTACTGGGCGAGCATGACCGGCACCAGTCCCCAGTGCACGCCGAACATGACAAACACCTGCCAGAAGGCGCCCATGACGGCCCCCGCCACCCAGGGCGCGTGCTCGAAAAGCGCGTTCATCAATGAGGCGATGACGTTCGACGCCGCGGTCGTCACCGGGCCGACGGTGATAAGGGTCAGGGGAACCATGATGAGCAGCACGAGCAACGGAACTGAGAAGTTGCGGATGGATGAGGGAAGGATCGTGGTCAGCCAGCTCTGTAGATGGGACTGGAACCATACGGCCACAATGATCGGAACGAGAGAGGACGTATAGGACGCCATGACCACCGGGATACCGAAGAAGGTGACCGGACTGCCGGCGTCGTTGAGGGCGACGATCTCGGGATACACCAGGGCTCCGGCCAGGGCGACGGCCGTCATTTCGTTGGCCTTGAAATAACGCGCTGAGGTGATGGCCAGCAGGATCGGCAGGAAGTACAGAGCCGAGTCGCCTGCGGCGTTGAGGATCGTATGGGTGGTGGAGTCCTCCTTCAACCATCCCAGCGTGGTTGTCAGGGTGAGGAAGGCCTTGATCAGTCCCGCTCCTGCGAGCGTCCATACCACCGGGTTGATGAGGGCCGAGACCATCTTGATGAACCGGTCGAACAGACTGCCGTCGTTTCCGGTCGGTTCATCGTCACTGCCAGTCAGGTCGGTGAGCCTGCCCAGCTCCTCGTGGAGCAGTGGTACATCGTTACCGATGACCACCTGGTACTGGCCTCCGGCCTGCACCACGGTGACGACGCCATCGAGTGCTTTAACAGCCTCGGTCGAGGCCTTGGACTCGTCCTTGAGAACGAATCGCATGCGGGTTGCGCAGTGTGTCATGGAGGAGATGTTCTCCTCGCCTCCGATATTATTCAGCAGCTGCGGCGCCAGCGCCGCATAGTCGACCTTCGCCATTGATGTCCTCCTGAGTGAGTGACCGCTTCCGGGGAACAAAAAAGACCCGAGACAATGGCAGCGCTTTAACGCTGACGTGTCTCAGGTCTTGCCCCGGACGGGTCACAATCCTGTGAATCCCTCAACGGATTCTGTGACGAATGATATGAACGATCAGATCAGCGAACAAGGCAGCGTTCTGTGTTACGCGTCACTTCGGATAGTCCGAGGGAGGGAGGAGATCAACCGGGCGATGTGCAGGGCGAGATAGGCAGTCTCGTCCTCGGTGACGGCGACGCCCAGGCGGATCTCCATCAGGTCCCGGATGCGCAGAGCCACCCGGTAGGAGTCAGGGGCGGAGCTGCGCAGAGCCTGGGCCACCAGGGAGGCGGTGCCGTCCTCGATCTGTACCGCGGTGCGTGCGCGCACCAGGAAGTAGCGCAGGTGGACCGCGAAGCGAGCGGCGTTGACGGAGTCCGGGTCGAACGCCTCCCCGTAGGTCTTCTCCAGCAGCTCCATGACCTGACCGATGAGTCGCGACTGCTCGCCTGCAGCCTGAGCCGAGGGGGCGCCAATGGCGGCGGTGAAGAGGTGAAGGGGGTGAAGAGGTGAAGGGCCAGGGCCACGGCTTCTCCACCCGGTAGCTGGATCTCCTGCGCGGCGTTGAGCTCCGCAACCATGGCCTCGGCCAGCCGCAGCTCCTCGGGGTGCAGATGGGCGACCTCGGCGCGCAGCGGATAGTCCATGGTCAGCCCTTGGCGGACCCGCTCCATGGCCTGGTTGACGTGATCGACGACGGCAATGACGCTCGAGGAGGGAACATCCGCTCCCAGCTCCCGGGCAGCTTTGCGGAAGACGCGTTCGGCGAGTGCCAGGCGCTCCAGCGGGATCCCGGCGATGACCTCCGCCACCGACCGGGCGTTGTCGGCCGGGATGTAGCGGCGGGAGATGAGGGAGGTGTCGACGTCCTGGCCGCGCTTGCGCTGGAAAACGAGACCTCTACCGGTCAGGATCGCCTCGCGCCCGATCTCGTCGCGCGCCAGCACGACGTTGTTGTTGAGCACCCGCAGTATCTCCACGAACCGATTGTGCCACGGGCCATCCGGCTCCCGGGTGGGGAACGACGACGGCCCATGGCACGGGGACCGGCGCCGGGCTCGGCTCAGGTATTCGGCCCGTTGAGACCTGTCTCAGTCCTGGAGGCCCAGCATGACGGAGGACGCCTTGACGACGGCAACCGCCTTCTTACCCTCTGCCAGCTCGAGCTCCTCGATAGCCGCGTTGGTGATGGAGGAGGTGATGATGACGCCGGGAGCGATCTCGATCTTGACGACGCCGTTGACGGCCCCCTTCTCAATGGAGACGACAGTGCCGGGCAGCTGGTTGCGTGCAGAGATCTTCATACAAGCTTCCTTTCGAGTCGATGACTGCTCAGTCCAGCACGTTGTGAAATCACACTACTGTTCATTATCTGGACTGTTGAGGTGAGCCAAAATACTACCCGCCAGAGCCGGCCCAATGCCCTTGACACGGGTGATGTCGTCCACATCAGCTTGCCGGATGCGTTTGACGGAGCCGAACTCCCGTAGGAGGGCAGCCTGGCGGGCTGGTCCCAGACCGGGGATACCGTCAAGAACGGAGCGGGTCATGCCGGCCGAGCGCTTCCTACGGTGGTGGGTGATGGCGAAGCGATGGGACTCGTCGCGCAGGTGCTGAAGCAGGTAGAGCGCCGGGGAGGTGCGCGGGAGAACGACGGGGAACTCCTCCCCGGGAACCCACACCTCCTCCAGGCGCTTGGCCAGTCCGATGAGCGGTACGTCGATACCGAGTTCATCGAGGACGGTGCGGGCGGCGTTGACCTGCGGCAGGCCGCCGTCGACGACGACGAGTCCGGGGGCGTAGGAGAAGCGCCGGGCCCGCCCGGTCTCAGGGTCGATGGGTCCAGAAGCGACGGCAACGCCCTCGGCGTCCTCGATCTCCTCGGCTACTCGAGCTGCTTCCTCCCCCTGGCCCCGCTCGGCGATGAGTCGTTTGAACCGCCGGGTGAGGACCTCGTGCATGGCGGCGGTGTCGTCGGCGGTACCGGTACCGTCCTGGCCGCGAACGGTGAAGCGGCGGTAGTCGGACTTGCGGGGCGCACCGTCCTCGAAGACCACCATGGAGCCGACCTGGTAGGTCCCCTGAGTGTGGGAGATGTCGTAGCACTCGATGCGCAAGGGTGCCTCGGGAAGATCGATGGCCTCGGCGAGCTCGTCAAGAGCGAGCGTGCGTTGGGTGAGATCTCCGGCTCGGCGAGTCTTGTGCAGGCGCAGGGCCTCGGCGGCGTTCTTGCGCACCGTGTCCATGAGAGCGGCCTTGTCACCGCGCCGCGGAACGCGCAGGTCGACCTTTCCTCCACGCAGTCCGCTCAGCCAGGCGCGTACCGTGGCGGCATTGCTGGGCATCTCAGGGACCAGGATCTCTCGGGGCACCGCGGTGGTGGCCGCGTGGGCGACGTCGTCGACGCTGGTGGCAGCCGACTCGCCGTTGCGCCTCGAGGAGTCGCCGCTGGAGCCGTTCGGTCCGCTACGGGGCTGCGGGCTGGAGGGCGCGCGGTCGCTCACACCGACGGAAGTGGTGGTGCCCGAGGAGGTGGGGGCTCCGCTCTGGTGGACGGCCCCGTCGTCGGCCGGATCGAGGAGGGAGGCGTAGACCTGCTCGAGAAGACGCTCGATGAGCTCGGCGTCTCCGGCGTCGTCAATGAGGTCCACGACCCAGCCGCGCTGCCCACGCACCCGGCCGCCGCGCACGTGAAAGACCTGGACCGCGGCCTCGAGCTCGTCGCGGACCAGGGCGAAGACGTCGGCGTCGGTGGCGTCGGGCAGGACGACGGCGTTGCCCTCGATGACCTTGCGCAGCGCGGCGGCATCGTCCCGCAGGCGTGCGGCCTTCTCGAAGTCGAGGGCGGCGGCGGCCGCCTTCATCTCGGACTCAACCTGCCGCAGGTAGGGGCCGGTCCGGCCGGCCATGAAGGCGCAGAAGTCCTCAGCCAGCACCCGGTGGTCCTCCGGGCTGATGCGCCCCACGCATGGCGCCGAGCACTTGTCGATGTAGCCCAGCAAACAGGGGCGCCCCGAGGCCTGGGCGCGGCGGAAGACACCGGTCGAGCAGGAACGCACCGGGAAGACGCGCAGCAGCTGGTCGACGGTCTCGCGGATGGACCAGGCCTGGACGAAGGGGCCGAAGTAGCGGGTGGCGGGCTTGCGGGCCCCGCGGACCACCTGGACCCGGGGGTAGGTCTCCCCCATCGTCACCGCCAGGTAGGGGTAGGACTTGTCGTCCTTGTACATGACGTTGAAGCGGGGGTTGAACTCCTTGATCCAGGAGTACTCCAGGGCCAAGGACTCCACCTCGGTGGATACCACCGTCCACTCCACGGCGCAGGCGGTGGTCACCATCTTCTGGGTGCGCGGGTGCAAGGCGGCGAGGTCCTGGAAGTAGCTGGACAGGCGCTGACGCAGATTCTTGGCCTTGCCGACGTAGACGACGCGACCCTGCCCGTCCAGGAACCGGTAGACGCCCGGAGACGTGGGGATCTCGCCCGGGGCGGGACGGTACGTCGAGGGGTCGGCCATGCCCGCTAGGGTAGACGCCAACCATCTTTGTCCACGACACGCCCCGAGGCCATGCCGGTCGAGCCGAGCGCGCCGCCCGTGGCTGAGGCGTTCGCGAAGAGGCGTCCTATGAGCAGCGCAGTCGTCCCCACCACCGGTATCCGCACAGTGTTCCTTGACGTTGATGGAACGCTCGTCACGTATGAGAACGTCCTGCCGGACTCCGCGGCCTGGGCGATCAGAGAGGCCAGAAGAGCCGGCCACCGGGTCTACGCGTGCACGGGGCGCTCCCGCGCAGAGATGCCGGAGGCGATCTGGGCGATCGGGTTGGACGGGATGATCGGCGGGAACGGCGCCTACGTGGAGGACGACGGCGAGGTCCTCCTGGACCAGCACCTGTCGGCTGCCCAGTGCGAGCAGGCGGTGTCGTGGCTCAGGCGTCGAGGCCTGGAGCCCTATCTGGAGACGAACTCGGGCCTGTACGCCTCTCCCGCATTTCGTGACGCGGCCAGGCCAGCGATCCGTGCCTACCCCATTAGCAAGGGTGCGGCTGGCGCCAGCAGCATGGAGGTCGACGGCGTCTTGCCGGGCATGGTCTTCACTGACGAGTTGGTAGGCGATGACGTCAACAAGATCAGCTTTCTGCTGGCCTCTCCTGAGGACGATCTGGCGGCGGCTCGTCGCGAGCTCCCTGACCTGGTCGTCGGCTCCTGGGGTGGCAGTGGCCACGAGCCGCTCTTCGGGGACGTGAGCTGCACGGGCGTATCCAAACGGCACGCCATTGATGCGCTACTGACCCACCGTGGCGCTGCCCGGCGGGATGCGGTGGCTTTCGGTGATGCGGCCGTCGACGTCGAGATGCTGGAGTACTGCGGGACGGGGGTGGCGATGGGTAACGGCTCGCCGGCGGTCAAGGAAGCAGCCGACCTGGTGACCGACGACGTCGAGGCCGACGGCCTGGCCAAGGCCTTTGAGCGCCTGGGACTGACCGGGTAAACAGCCACCACTGTGTTGTCTCATGACTTCTGAGGGGTTCGGGCGGCATGGCGTCTGAGGCTTAAGTGGGGTGGGTTGCCCGGGGTGGGAGTCGCTGTTCGTCTTACCGGAAAACCCCACCCTCGTGCAGTAGCCGGCCTGAAGGGGTCCCGGCAGGAAGCGGCCCGCTGATCGAGCACCACCAGGAGCCAAGCCGGCGCCACGGGGAGCCAGGCGGGCAGCGCCGGGAGTCAGAAGTGAGGCCGGGTGTCCAGATCTGTGACAAAGGCCCGGAGCGGCATGCTCCGGGCCCGTCTGGTGGGCGATACTGGGATCGAACCAGTGACCTCTTCCGTGTCAGGGAAGCGCGCTCCCGCTGCGCCAATCGCCCGAGGTGGGTACCGGATTCGAACCGGTGTAAACGGCTTTGCAGGCCGGTGCCTAACCTCTCGGCCAACCCACCATGAGAATGCTGGGGCTGGGCGCTCCCGGCTCCTCGGAGCGGATGACGGGACTCGAACCCGCGACCCTCACCTTGGCAAGGTGATGCTCTACCAACTGAGCCACATCCGCGTAGTAACCAACGGCTCGTCCGAACCGCTCGGTGCTGGAAAACCATAGCATCACGGTCGCGCCGACAGGCAAACAGCACCGCGGTGATTCACCTCACCGAGCCGGCATTTGCCCCGGGGGTACTGGGCTGGCTAAGGTTAGCGCCGCATCGGGCGATTGGCTCAGGGGTTAGAGCGCCTCGTTCACACCGAGGAGGTCACTGGTTCGATTCCAGTATCGCCCACCGCAGTATCCTGGCACCAGGTTGACGGTACCCGCCCCATGGGCGGGTACTTTCGCATCACCCCGCTCAGCAGCAGACGCGCACCCAGAATCGGCCCCTCAATATGGATGCCGTCACAGTCTCTGCTCGACCGTCACGATTCGGTGCGCCGATGTGTCTGATGGGTATGAGTCCAACGCATCGCACCACCATCGTCATCATCGGGGCCGGGTACGCCGGGATCATGGCAGCCAACCGGATCGCTTCTCACCCAAAGGCCACCGCCCTTACACGTGTTCGCCTCATCAGTGCCTCGGCGCACCTTGTCGAGCGCATTCGTCTTCATGAGGCTCTTCGCGCGGAGGAAGACCCGATCCGGCCCTTGTCCGAGCTGCTCAACCCGACCGTCGACGTTGTCATCGGCCGCGCGACGAGCATCGATCGCAAACGGGGTGTCGTCCATCTTTCCGACGGCGATCCCATTCCCTTCGATCAGGTCGTCTTGGCGACCGGCAGCACCAGCCGAGCACCTGCTGGAGCCCTGCCGATCTCCGGAATCGCCGATCTGCAGCCGCTTCGAGATGAACTTGTCGGCTCTTCGCACACGCGCATTCGCGTCGTCGGAGGTGGTCTCACCGGGATCGAGACCGCCGCGGAACTTGCTGAGCAAGGATTCGATGTTGAGATCGTCGACTCCGGCACCGTTGGCTCCCACCTCGGCGTACGAGCCCGCAAGCAGGCCTCTCGCCAACTGCGTCAGCTGGGCTGCACGGTGACCGACAACCATATGTGCCAGCCCGAGCCCGGCATGCTCACCATATGGACCGCAGGTTTTGCACCGGTCACTGTTCCGTGCGATCCACCAGTATCGACCTCTTCCGACGGGCGCATCGTGGTCAACAGGTTCCTGCGTTCCCCCGACGACCCCAGGATCACCGCGGTCGGCGACTGCGCGGCACCTCCGGCCCCACACCTGCGCCCCAGCTGCGCCTCAGCCCTGTCTCTGGGAGCCGTCGCCGCTGACATCCTCATCTCCGACGTACTGAAGACCCCACCACCGTCCAACACGGGGGTCGGTTATGTCATGCGCTGCGTCTCGCTGGGACGCAACCGCGGCCTCGTCGAGCACGTAAATCCGGACGACGTTCCCAACGGTCCTGTCCTGACAGGGAGAATGGCCCGGCGAGTCAAGGACTGGGTCATGGACCACACCACTCAGTGGTTGATCGAAGAGGCCCAGCGCTCCGGCTCGTACCGCATCGTGAGAGGACCAGCCGAATGAGTACCTCCGAACAGCCCCCATACCCAGACAACGGATCCGACCACGATTTCGAGGAGCACCGTGCCGTGCTGTTCACTCTGGCCTACGGCATGCTCGGCAGCGCGGCAGAGGCCGAGGACATCGTGCAGGAGACGTGGCTGCGCCGCCAACGCGTCGAGGAACCGGTGCGGCACGAGCGCGCACTGCTGTGCCGCATCGCCACATGCCTGGCACTCAACGCGCTGCGCTCCGAGGCCAACCGGAAGGAGTCCTACCTGGGACCGTGGCTTCCCGAGCCGGTCGCCACCGAGGCAGATCTGGCCGACGACCTGATCCTGGCGGAGACGGTCTCTCAGGCGACGCTCATGGTACTGGAGACCCTCTCCCCCGCCGAACGCGCAGCATTCCTCCTGGTAGAGGTCTTCTCCCTGTCGTCGGCGGAGACCGGTCGCATCATCGATGCATCCGACGCCGCCGTGCGCCAGCTGGTGCACCGTGCGCGCACCCGGCTGCAAGAAGGACGAGCACACCGACGCGCCAGCCCCTCTCCCGAGCTGTGGACCGAGCTGACCAGCGCCATTCGCTCGGGAGACCTGGCGGCCACCGTACGACTGCTGGCTCCCGACGCCGTACTCGTGTCCGACGGTGGAGGCCGAGCCTCGGCGGCACGCCGTCCCGTCCGAGGCGCGGAGTCCGTGGCTCGCTTCCTTATCGGCGTCGCCGCGAAGACGCCGCAGTTCGATGTGGCACCGGCGTGGATCAACGGGGAGCTCGCAGCCGTGGTCAGCATTTCCGAGAACGTAGAGTTCGTGGTCTTCCTGGTTGCTTCCGAGGCTGGTGTTCAGCAGGTTCTCATCGTCCGCAACCCCGACAAGCTCATGCGCATCAACAAGCCAGTGAGACTGTCCCGCTGACCTCGTTGCGATCCATCTCAGATCCGGGCGCCGTCGGCGATCTTTCCGGGAGATCCCTCCTGGCTCACGAGCGCCTCACCGGTGGCGACGACGCCGGAACCGAAGGTCCAGTCACCCTCCACAGTTAGTGACTCAGCATGGCGGATGGAGGGCACACCACCCGGGAACCGGGTTTCGAAGTCCTGGATCTTCTTGTAGAAGCGCGGGTCGAGACTCACGGTGCAGGCCCGCTCCGGGACCATCTGCAGCAGGCCGTCGTCGTCAACCTCGTAGACGTCCGAACGCACCAGCAGCAGGTCGTTGGTGGTCTTGACCGGCAGGAAGCGGGAACGGGGCACCTCAATGGCGGTCGCCCCCTCGAAGGCCTCCACCGCCGCCCCCATGGCGGTTTCCAGCTGGATGACCGGGGTCGACGAGGAGTCGGCGGGATCAACCGTTTTGCTGTTCTTGATGAGCGGCAGCCCGAGGATCCCGCCCCGCTCGGCCAGGGTGTCGCGCAGAACCTTGAGGTCGAACCACAGGTTGTTGGTGTGGAAGAAGGGGTGGCGGAACTGGTCGGTGAAGTAGTGCATCTGGTCCTCCGGCGTCTGGGCCGTGTCGCGCAGGATGATGCGTCCGTCGCTCTTTCGCACCGCTAGGTGCCCACCCTTGACGTCAGCCGGCGTACGCCGACACATCTCCGGCGCGTAGGGGGCGCCCGAGGCTGCGAACCAGCCCGCGATCCTCGCCGACGGTGCTGCCCCGAGGTTGTCGGAGTTGGCGGTCATGGCGTACCGGTACCCCTTGTCCAGCAGCGCGTCCAGCAGTCCGGAGGCCAGCAGAGCGGTGTAGATGTCGCCATGTCCCGGCGGGCACCACTCGAGCTCGGGGTCGGCCTCCCACTCCACGGGAGTCAGATCGTCAGCGCGGAGCTTGGGCTCACGGTTCTGCAGGAAGTCCAGAGGCAGGCCATCGACCTGGATCTCGGGATGCCCGGCCAGTGCCTCAAGGGAGTCCTCCCGGGTGCGGAAGGAGTTCATGAGGATGAGCGGCAGAGTCACTCCGTAGCGGCGACGGGCTGCCGTCACCTGGTCGACCAGCAGGTCGAGGAAGGTCTTGCCGTCACGCACCGGCAGGAGGGACTTGGCGCGGTCCAAGCCCATCGAGGTTCCCAGGCCGCCGTTGAGCCGGATGAGGACCGTCTTGCTCAGCGCCTCTCGAGCCTCCTCCTCACTGACCTCGACGTCGAAGAGGGAGTCGATCTGCGTGAGTGGCTCAATGGTCTCCTCGGGGATGAGCCCCGTGGCTCCAGCCTCCAAGGACTGGTAGTAGTGCGTGAAGACCGTGATGGCCTCCTCGGCGACGCCCGCGTCGCGCATTTTGTGCTGGGCAGCAGTGAGTCCGTTCTCGCTCATGACATGTAGCCTAACCCAGCCTGACCGTTCTTGGGGCAGTTTGTTCGACTCTGTTCGTTTGCTCGACAGTGGGCAGTCCCTCGCAGGTTCAGCAGGTTATCCACAGGGGAGTTTTTTCCCTTTGCCGACGTCGGTGTCTCCCCTATTCTCGTTTGAACCGATCGAGTGACGAGCTGCTTGCCTTCGGGCACCGAGCAACTAGGAGAACCGTCATGTCCATCCCACCCAACGTGGGTCCTAATGTCGCGCTACTCCTGCAGAGGCTGGACCTCATCGAGAAGAAGGTCGACTGGGTCGCGCAACGTGTCAGCTGGCTGACTTATAGCGCCGCCCCGACGTCGGCAGAAGGCGAGCAGCTCCCAGCAGATGGAAGCATTCCTCAGGCTTCCCTGTCGGAGGCTGCTGAGAGCTTCGTGGCCATCGACGATGATGCCGCTGAGCCGTTATCCACCGACGGCTCAACCATGGCGAAGCCAACGCCACCGGTGAGCACCCCTGCGCCGGGATCCGACGCCGAGACTTCTTATGAGATGCTCGACGGGCCTTTTGCTGAGACCGTCGAGGACGGGACCTCGCAGGACGAAGAAGCCGCCCGGCCCGCTCCGGCCCAGGCCTCTGCCTCTCACCGCGAGCCCAGCGCCGAGGAGCCTGTGGTCCGGCGCCACGAGGCAGCCGGCCATGTGCAGTCCGAGCACGACTCCGAGTCCTGGACCAGCCCCGGATCAACCGGCTACGCAGCCGCCCCGTCCAACAGGGGCGGCGCCAGTGAACCGAATCAAGGGCTGGTGGCTGACACGAGTCACGTGCATGCCACCGATGCCGGAGAGCTTCCCAGCTGGGCGCGCAGAGCGACGCAGGAGGGCAACCTCGGGCGCTATCTGCTCTCCGGCGCCGCCGCGGTACTTGTCCTATCCGCAGGCGTCAGCCTCCTGGCTCTCGTGTGGAACTCCATTCCCGACCCGGTCAAGATCCTGACTCTCGCCCTGATCGCGGTGGCAATGACGACCGCCGGTGCTCGCCTGGGAATCAGCCGGCCCCGTTACCGCGTCGCTGCGGCGACCATCACGGGAACCGGCGGCGGACTCGGATTCGTCTCCATCGTTGGGGCCGTCCTTCTGGACGGGATGCTCAGCCCAGAGCCCGCTCTGGTCCTCATGGCCTGCTGGGGACTGGTGCTCCTCGTTGTATCCCACCTGACGCGGGTGCTGTTCACCGCGGTCGTCTCCACCATCGGCGCCCTGATGACCATCGGCTTCGCGTTCAGCCACGTGACTCATCAGCCGAGCACAGCGATCGTGACGTGGCTGATGATCAGCGTCTACGTCGCAGTCCTGGCTCTGACCTGCGCAACCCTGTCGCGGGGTACGGAGCGGATGAGGTTGGCTGCCTGGTACCCGACGACATCAGTGGTGGCAACGGTGGCGGCGCTTGTCTTCGCTCCGATCAGCCCGATGCTGCGCGTCTCCTCCGTCGGCGGCACCGGTATCGTTCTGGCCCTGTGCCTGCTGCTGGTCAGCCAGATGATGCACGCCGGCAGGCGACTGTGGAGCATCGGTATCAAGGCTGCAGGCTGGGACTGGGGCCTGGCTGCCCTGGTCCTTCTGATCGCGTACTCAAACCTGCTGACGAAGCAGATGAGCCTTGATCTGGCACATTCCACTGTCATCGCGACCTTCATCCTTCAGCTCCTGCTGCTGGCTGGAGCCGCGCTCGCGGTTCTCGCGCCTCGCAGTCCGGACCGGTGGCGCAGCGCCATGGCAATCGGACACGAGGTGTCGATCTTCCCCATCGCACTCGTCGGGATGACGATC
This sequence comes from Actinomyces sp. Marseille-P3109, assembly GCF_900323545.1. Lineage (NCBI taxonomy): Bacteria > Bacillati > Actinomycetota > Actinomycetes > Actinomycetales > Actinomycetaceae > Actinomyces > Actinomyces sp. Marseille-P3109. Next base: position 924,985 of record NZ_OOHN01000008.1, on the reverse strand, counting down.
ATCAACGATCCCCGGGTGTATCTCTTCGTCGTCGTCACCGCGATGCTCTGCTTGCTCCCCGCGATCGTGGATGGGCGAGTGGAGCCGGCTCCGATCCTGGCCCTCCTCGGTACCGCACCGATCCTCACACTTCCTGCAACTGCGTACTCCCGAGGCGAGATCCTGTCCCTCATTGGCTCCGTTGCGATATCCGTGCTCATGGTGGTCGTGACTGAGGGGCTCGGCGATCGAGTCGCGCGAAGCACGCCGGCCCCCGCAGCGAGTGCTGCGCCGTCACGCACACAGCCTCGGGTACTGGCCCTGCGGCTGGCACTGGCCGCAATCGTCTTCAACCTCTCAGTTCTCACTCCGACACTGGCAAGCGGTCTTGTGGACGATCATTCCCAGAGTGCCCGGGCGGCCCTCCACATGGTTACAGGTCTGATCCTGATCGCATTCATCGCCCTGGGGGCCTTCTCCAGCCGGGCCACGCCTCTTCTAGTGCTCAGCGGTCAGTGCCGGGGATCCCGTTACCGGGTGGGCCCGCAGGGCGAAGCTCTGCCTGACCCACACAGCTCGTTGGTTGGGGCGCCGGCACCGTCCTGGATCGTCTCGGGGCTTGTCACCGTCACAGCCATCGTGACGCTGTCGTGGGCTGAGGACCTGACCTCCTCAACCTGGACGGTGGTCCTGGTTGCTGTCGCCCTGGGGCTGGGTGCGACCGCCACATGGCTCCTGATTCCATGGGGACGACGCGCGGAGGTGTGCCTGAGCCTTGCGATCGGAGACTCCTTGCTCATGTGGTTCTCGGTCATCGTGGCCACCGGCATCGGACCGGGCTCGGTGCTCGTGTCGGTGCTGGTGCTGCTGACCGGCGGAGCCTGCATCGTCTTCGGGTTCAAGGCGCGCCTGACGATCCTGCGCCACTATGGACTCACCTTGGTGCTCCTGTCCGTGCTCAAGCTCGCCGGCATCGACATGGCCTCGCAGAACTCGATCGTTCGAGTCGTCTCGCTCGCGGCCGCAGGCATCGTCTGCTTCGTCCTCTCACTGCTCTACAACCGCTACGCCCAGGAGCAGCGTCGTGAGCACGGCGACGGCGCTGAGAGCGCTGAAGGGCCCTCAGAAGGCCGGGGAACAGCGGGCCACTGTCCTTGAGCCACCCGCCTGAGCCTGATCCGTGCGGACAGAGCGTTAGCGGCGGGCGGACTCAAGCATCGGCGCCAGGAACTGCCCGGTGTAGGACGCCTCCGTGGCCGCGACCTTCTCCGGCGTTCCGGTGACGACGACGGTTCCTCCGCCCTTGCCGCCCTCGGGCCCCATATCGATGACCCAGTCGGAGTTGGCGATGACGTCCAGGTTGTGCTCGATGACCACCACGGAGTTGCCCTTGTCCACCAGCCCCTGGAGCACTCCGAGCAGCTTGCGGATGTCCTCGAAGTGCAAGCCGGTGGTCGGCTCATCGAGGACATAGATGGTCCTGCCGGTGGAACGACGCTGGAGCTCGGTGGCGAGCTTGACGCGCTGGGCCTCACCACCGGAGAGCGTGGTGGCCGACTGCCCCAGCCGCACGTATCCCAGCCCCACCTCGACCAGGGTATTGAGGTGGCGGGAGATGACCGAGGAGGCCGAGAAGAAATCCGCGGCCTGGTGGATGGTCATGTCCAGGACATCGGCAACCGTCTTGTCCTTGTAGCGGATCTCCAGGGTCTCCCGGTTGTATCGGGCGCCGTGGCAGACCTCGCAGGGCACGTAGACGTCGGGCAGGAAGTTCATCTCGATCTTGAGCGTGCCGTCTCCCTTGCAGGACTCGCAGCGCCCGCCCTTGACGTTGAAGGAGAAGCGCCCAGGCCCGTATCCGCGGACCTTCGACTCGGGCACGGCTGCGAAGATCTTGCGGATGTGGTCCCATACCCCGGTGTAGGTGGCGGGATTGGACCTGGGGGTGCGCCCGATCGGCGACTGGTCGACGTGGACGACCTTGTCGAGGTGGTCGACTCCTCGGACCGTCTTATGCCTTCCGGGCACGCCACGCGCACGATTGAGCCGGTTGGCGAGCACCTGGTAGAGGATGGAGTTGACCAGGGAGGACTTGCCCGAGCCGGACACACCCGTCACGGCGGTCAGCACGCCGAGTGGGAAGGAAACGGTGACGTCCTTGAGGTTGTTCTCCCGGGCGCCGACGACGGTGACCTCGCGGTTCTTGTCCCGCTTGCGCCGCTCGCTGGGGATCTCGATCTGGCGCCGCCTGGCCAGGTAGTCGCCGGTGACGGATCCCTCGGCTCCAACCAGGCCCGCGACGTCGCCGGAGTAGACGACCTCACCGCCCAGCTCGCCGGCTCCGGGGCCGATGTCAACGATCCAGTCGGCCGAGCGGATGGTGTCCTCGTCGTGCTCGACGACGATGAGTGTGTTGCCCAGGTCCCGCAGTCGCTGGAGGGTCTCGATGAGGCGGGTGTTGTCGCGCTGGTGCAGGCCGATACTGGGCTCGTCCAGGACGTAGAGGACGCCTACCAGGCCTGAGCCGATCTGGGTGGCCAGGCGGATGCGCTGGGCCTCGCCTCCGGAGAGCGTGGCAGCACCGCGGGCCAGGCTGAGGTAGTCCAGGCCCACATCCACCAGGAAGCCGAGGCGCGCGTTGATCTCGGTCAAGACGCTGCCGGCGATCTGGGCGGCCTGGCCGGTCAGGTTGAGGTCCGCGAGGAAGTCTCGGGCCTCACTGATGGGCAGCTCGCACAGCTGGGCGATGGAGAGCCCGCCCACACGCACGGCCAGTACCTCAGGTTTGAGCCGGGCTCCGTCGCAGACGGGGCAGGGGATCTCGCGCATATAGGCCTGGTAGCGCTCGCGGGACCAGTCGGACTCGGTCTCATCGTGCTTGCGCATGACGTAGTCGAGCACGCCCTCGAATCCGGTGGAGTAGATGCGTTCGCGTCCCCAGCGGTTGCGGTAGGTGACCTTGACCTCGTAGTCCTTGCCTCGCAGGATCGCCTCCCGGGCGCGCGCCGGCAGTGCGCGCCAGGGGGTGTCGACGTCGAAGGAGAGCTCCTTGCCCAGGGCCTCGAGCTGACGGGTGAAGTACTTCTGGTGGCTCGACCAGGGGGCGACGGCGCCCTCGGCCAGGGTGCGCTCCTCATCGGGGACGACGAGCTCGGGGTCCACTTCGAGCCGAGTCCCGATACCCGTGCAGGCGGGGCAGGCGCCGTAGGGGGCGTTGAAGGAGAAGGTGCGTGGCTCCATCTCGTCGAGGGCCAGGGGGTGCTCGTTGGGACAGGCGCGCTTCTCGGAGTAGCGGCGTTCCCTGTCGGGATCATCGTCAGGCAGGTCGACCTGCTCGATGATGACCAGCCCCTCGGCCAGACCGAGCGCCGTCTCGACCGAGTCGGTGAGGCGCTGACGAATGCCGTCACGTACGACGAGGCGGTCGACGATGACCTCGATGTCGTGCTTGAGACGCTTGTTGAGCGTCGGTGGGGTGTCGAGGCGCTCGGAGGCGCCGTCGACGCGCACCCGGTTGAAACCGCGTCCGCGCAGCTCGGTGAAGAGCTCGGAGTACTCGCCCTTGCGGCCCCGCACCACGGGGGCGAGTACCTGGAAGCGGGTGCCCTCGGGCAGGGAGCGGACCTGGTCGACGATCTGCTGCGGGGTCTGGGAGGAGATGACCGCGTCGCAGACGGGGCAGTGCTGGACGCCCGCGCGAGAGTAGAGCAGGCGCAGGTAGTCGTAGACCTCCGTCACCGTACCCACCGTGGATCGGGGGTTGCGCGAGGTGGACTTCTGGTCGATGGACACAGCCGGGCTCAGGCCCTCGATGAGCTCGACGTCGGGTTTGTCCATCTGGCCCAGGAACTGACGGGCGTAGGAGGACAGGGACTCCACGTAGCGGCGCTGCCCCTCGGCGAAGATCGTGTCGAAGGCGAGCGAGGACTTGCCCGAGCCGGACAGGCCGGTGAAGACGATCATCGTGTCTCGTGGCAGGTCCAGGTCCACGCCCTTGAGATTGTGCTCGCGGGCCCCACGGATGATGAGAGAGTCGTTCACGGGATTCGAGTCTAGGGGCTTGTCGCCGGCACCGCGTGATCGCACACGTGTTCGACACGTCTCATCGCAACGATGCCGGAAAGGACGTCGGAAGAATACCCACGCGTTTGTGTTTCGGGCCACGGCTGGCACTGCCAGCCCTATGCTGAGGCCATGAGCAAGATCTACGCCGTCGAGTACCGCTACGTCACTGACAAGGATGAGGAGATGGCCGCCGTGCGTCCCTCGCACCGCGCATTCAACGGTCGTCTGGCCGATGAGGGCAGGCTGCTGGCCGCCGGCCCCTACGTGGGCACCCACGACGCCCTCATCGTCGTGCGGGCCGACGACGAGGCCGGCGCGCTGGCCCTGCTTGAGGACGACCCCTTCCACCAGGCCGGCTACATCACCGAGCGCCTCCCGCGCGAGTGGAACCCGGTCATCGGGGTCCTGGCCTGAGCCGCTCCTCCGCCAGTCCGTACTGTTGATGACCGTCCGCACGGTCCACACTGTGCTGACGGACCTTGCTCCCGTCCGTTTCGGCTGTGAGCATGGTGCCGTGTCTTCCTCCGAGCACCCCACATCCTCCACCACACCGACCGAGTCCCAGTTCTCCCGTCCCTCGTCCCTGACAGTACGTCTCCTTCTGCGCGGCATGAACATCGGACACGCTCGCCTGCACCGGTGGGGGCTTCGGGCTGCGGGAATCCAGCCCAGTGACAAGGTGCTGGACGTCGGCTGCGGGGGTGGTAGGGCCATTGCCCGGATTCTTGCGGAGACTCGCCGCGAGGTCGCCGGCATCGACCACTCCCCCGAGGCGGTTGAGACGACCCGCCGCGTCAACCGCGCCTCTGTCCTCTCCGGACGCCTACGGGTCGTAGAGGGCTCTGCTGATCACCTGCCCTTCCGTGATGGCCTCTTCGACGTGGCGACGGCCTTTGAGACCACCTACTTCTGGCCGGACCTGCAGGCCGGCCTCATTGAGGTCCACCGTGTCCTGGGTCATGGCGGACGGCTGGTGATCGCCAACGAGTACGCCGACCGGTCGGCGGCAGGGCAGTGGGCGGAGCGACTGGGGATGAACGTCCCTGACGGCGATACCCTCACCAGCCTCGCCTACGAGGCCGGGTTCGTCACCGTGGACGTCAGCGTCCACCCCCGCAGCGGCTGGCTCCGCCTCGTCGCGGCAAGGTAGCCGTCTCCTAGCTCCGATCTCGCACGATCCGGCGCCGTACGAAGTGAACCAGTTCGATTCCGACGATGGCCAGACAGGCCATGAGCAGGATGACCCACCACACCCCAGGGGTGGGCCAGGCTAGGAGGAAGAAGGCGCGCACCGGTGGTGCGACGACGCCCAGGAGCACGATCGACCCCATGAGCACGACGAGTCCCAGCCGCCAGCTCGTCAGTGGCCGAGCGGTGAGCGTGAGTAACCACAGCCCGCACGTGATGAGGACCAGGGTTGTCGCCGTCGTCACCTGGGCGCGGGGAGCGTGAGTGAGGGTCAGCCAGAGGTAGGTGGCCAGGGTGACGGTTCCCGCCATGATGCCTGCGGGCACGCACAGGCTGAGGACCCTCCCCAGGAATCCTTTCCGGTAGCGCTGCGAGCTCGGAGCCATGGCCAGGACGAAGGCGGGGATCCCGATCGTCAGCGAGGAGACGACGGTGAGCTGGCGCGGCAGGAAGGGGTAGGCGACCGCCGTGGCCGCCACGACCACGGCGATGAGCGAGGCGTAGATGGTCTTGGCCAGGAACAGGGAGGCGATGCGCTCGGTATTGGCCATGACGCGGCGCCCCTCGGCCACGACCCCGGGCAGGGCGGAGAACTGCCCCTTGAGCAGCACAAGACGGGCCACTGCCTTCGTGGCCGGTGCCCCGTTGCCCATGGCGATCCCCAGGTCGGCGTCCTTGAGGGCCAGGGCGTCGTTGACACCGTCCCCGGTCATCGCGACGACGTGACCGTGCGACTTCAGCGCTCGCACCAGTGCCCGCTTCTGCTCGGGCGTCACCCGGCCCAGGACACTGGCCCCCTCCACCGCGTCGGCCAGGCGCTCCAGATCCTCGTCCGTCTCCTGTCCGCTGCCCGACCCCGCCGGGAGGGTGCGCGCGTCCAGGACCACGAGCTCGCCGCCGTCGGGTGCGGTGACTCCGGCTTGGCGGGCGACGGCGGCCACCGTCTCGGGACTGTCGCCGGAGATGACCTTGGCCTCCACGCCCTGCAGACGGAAATAGGCGAGGGTCTCCTCGGCGTCGGGGCGGATCTCCTCGATGAGGACGATGATCCCGGCGGCCTCCAGACTCTCAGGCAGTTGCGGCTCGTCCTCCCCCGGGGCCAGCGTCCAGGTCGAGTTCGAGCGGGCCAGGGCGACGACGCGCACTCCCCGAGCGGCGATCTGGCGAGCACGTTCCAGGACCGGCTCGCTGTGATTCGCCAGGACGATCTCGGGGGCCCCGAGCACCCAGGTGGTCTCAGAGGCGTTGTCACTGAACGCGGACCACTTACGGCGCGACGAGAAGGGAACCGACTCGATGCGGCCAGGATCCCCCTCTCCGGCCGCCGTCAGCGCCTTCTTCATGCCCTGCTCACCGAGATGCTCGGGCTCCCTGAGCCCCTCCCTGATGGCGTCGGCGGTAGTATTGGCGTCCCCCACGGTGCTGAGCACGGCGAGTGCTGAGAGCATATCGGGCGGCGCCTGGCCGCCGTCGGCCCCCAGGATCTCACCCAGGCGGATGCGGCCGGTGGTGATGGTACCGGTCTTGTCCAGGCACAGGGTGTCGACCCGGGCCAGGACCTCGACGGCGGGCAGCTCCTGGACCAGGACGTTGCGCCTGGCCAGGGCCAGGGAGGCGGTGGCGAAGTTGACGGAGGTCAGAAGCACCAGCCCCTGGGGCACCATGCTGACCACGCCCGCGATCCCGGCGACGACCGCGTGCCGCCACGCGCCACTGCTCCAGGCCTCACTGATGCTCCCGCTCAGACGCAGCTGGGACCACATCAGCACCAGGGCCACGGGCACGATCGCCCAGCTGATCCAGTGGAGCACCCGGTTGGTCCCGGCCTGCAGCTCGCTGACGACGAGTGAGTACCTGCGAGCCTCTCTGGCGAGCCGGTGGGCGTAGGCGTCCCCGCCGACGGCAGTGGTTCGGAACAGCCCGGTCCCGGCTGTCACGGTGGTCCCGGACATGACCTGGGCGCCGCTCTCAGGGCGTACGGGCCGGGACTCCCCGGTGAGGATCGACTCGTCGATCTCCAGGCCATCACTGGTGATGACCTCCCCGTCGGCAGGCACCTGCTGGCCGGCACTGAGACGCACGACGTCGTCGATGACGACCTCACCGACGGTGACCTCCTTCTCGGCCCCATCCCGCAGGACAACGGCCCGGGGGGTCTCCAGGACGGCCAGGCGGTCCAGGGCTCGCTTGGCTCGGATCTCCGCCAGGGTGCCGGTGGCGGTGTTGAGCAGCAGGACGAATCCGAACAGGGCGTCCGCCCAGTGCCCCAGTGCCAGGACGAGAACCAGCGCAACGCCAAGGATCCCGTTGAAGATCGTGAAGACATTGGCCCGCAGGATCTGGGCGGCGCTGCGTGAGGTCCGCTCGCGGTACTCGTTGGTGCGTCCGGCGCTGACGCGCTCGGCGACCTGGACGGCACTGAGGCCGGTGACCGGGGCCTCAGGGAGATTCGTGGTGCTCACGGCTCAGAGGGTAGTGAGTGGTGGAAGGCCGCTCCTCCTCCCAAGGGCTGAGAGATCAGGACGTGACCTCGGCCCGCCGGACATCGGCTCGCGACTTGAGGACTGAGGCGATGATGGTGATGGTGATCGTGGTGACGATGACGGCCAAGGAGACCCCGATCGAGGCCTCGGGGATGCCGTGCCACTCCTGCCCCCCGTTGATGAAGGGGACCTCGTTGGTGTGCAGGGCGTGAACGATGAGCTTGAAGCCGATGAAGCCGAGGATGACCGCCAGACCGTAGTGGAGGTAGACGAGCCGGTCGAGCAGTCCGTCGATGAGGAAGTAGAGCTGACGCAGTCCCAGCAGGGAGAAGGCATTGGCGGAGAAGACCAGGAAGGGCTCACTGGTCAGGGAGTAGATCGCGGGAATGGAGTCGACGGCGAACATGACGTCGGCGGTGCCGATGGCGATGATGCACAGCATCATGGGGGTGATCATGGTGCGCCCCGCGTGGCGGTGGATGACCTTGCCGCCCACGAAGCCGTCGGTCATGGGGACGACGCGGGCGATGAGCTTGACGAAGCCGCTGGGCCGGTACTCATCGTCCTCGTCGTCGGGCTCCTCAACGCCCTCACGCGCTTGGGAGAAGGCGGTCCACAGGAGCCAGGCGCCGAAGAAGTAGAACACCCAGGAGAAGTTCTCGATGAGTGCGGCACCGGCCAGGATGAAGATGAGCCGCAGAATGAGGGCGATGACGATGCCCGCGAGCAGCACCTCCTGCTGGTACTTCCGGGGCACCTTGAAGGAGGACATCATGATGACGAAGACGAAGAGGTTGTCGATGCTCAGCGCCTTCTCGGTGATGTAGCCGGCCAGGTACTCCTGGGCAAACCCGCCGCCCCACACGAGCCAGACGATGCCGCCGAAGACCAGGGCCATGGCGATGTAGGCCACCGACCACACGGCGGCCTCCCTCATGGTGGGCTCGTGCGGCGTACGTACGTGACCGACGATGTCGATCACGATGAGGGTCAGGATGATGGCCGCAAGGCCGATCCAGCCCAGGATGTGGACGTCCACGTGTTCTCCTCCGGTACGGAACTGGTACCGGAGGTCTCCTCCCGCCACGAGCGCCGGCGCTCAAGGCTCGTGCCGCTCTGGCCGCGACGCCGGGAACGCAGGATCGTGTGTGCCTGTGCCACCGTGATGACGACGTCGCCGTTGGTTGGGAGTACTCCCCTCCGTACGTAACGGGTGAGAGTCTAACGTGGCGAAGGTTGCTGACACATGGCGTGGAACGCCGCACAGGTGTGGAGTGCATGACGTCAGACCGGGCCGCGATCGATCGGACACGTCATACGCCGACTGCCGCCGCGCCTACGACTGAGAAGGAACAGTGATGACGAAGAGGAGATCACAGACTCAGTGCACCGGTGGCCAGCCCGTAGACGGCGTAGACAGCCATTGCGGCGAAGAGCACGACGAGTCCCCACTCAGCGGCATTGAAGACCCTGGCCTTCTGCTCACGACGCGCCCAGATATAGAAGGGCAGGCCCACCAGGTAGAAGATGGCCGTGTACAGGAGGTACACCAGGCCGGCGGCATAGAGCAGCCACAGCCCGTAGACCGAGCCTAGAACGCCGACAACGAGATCGAAGAGCCCGGTTCGGGACCTGTCTTTGATGGCAAAAAGGACCTGGAAGAGAGCGGACAGGAGATAGGGCAGCAGGATAAGAGAAGAGGCCAGGTGGATGAGACGGGTGTAGGTCGAGGCGTTGAAGTAGGTCCAGATGAGGAATATCTGAACCAGTCCCATCGTCAGCCATAACGCGTTGGCGGGCACGGCCCTGGCATTCTCACGCCCCAGGAACGAGGGCATGAGACCCTCCTGGGCGGGCACGCGCATGATCTCGGCCAGCATGAGGAACCAGGACAGCAGGGCACCCACCAGGGAGATGATGAGTCCCAGGGCGATGAATTTCGCACCCCAGGGGCCGACGGCGGTCTGAAGCACTCCGGCGAGCGAGGGATCGCCCAGCTTGGCGAGCTCGGAGCGTGGCATGACGCCGTAGGACAGGATGTTGACGGCTAGGAGCAGAGCGAGAACGGAGACGAAGCCCAGAATCGTCGCTCTGCCGACGTCAGCTCGAGTCTTGGCGCGCTCGGAGAACACCGAGGCCCCCTCGACACCGATGAACACCCACACGGTCACCAACATCATGCTCTTGACCTGCGTCAGAACCGCACCGAGCCCCGTACCGACAGAGGCACCCCAGAAGTCGTGAGTGAAGATGTCGAACCTGAAAGCGAACAGGCCGATGAGGACGAAGACGACCAGCGGCAGAACCTTGCCGATCGTCACCACGGCGTTGATGATGGCGGCCTCGCGGATGCCGCGCAGGATCAGGACATGGAACATCCACATGATGACCGAGGCCACCCCGATGGCGAGCGCGGTGTTGCCGTTGCCGAATCCTGGAAGGAAGACACCCAGCGAGGCCATGAGCAGCACGAGGTAGCCGACATTACCGATCCAGGCCGACAGCCAGTACCCCCAGGCGGAGGAGAATCCAACGAGATTGCCGAAGCCGGCACGAGCGTAACCGTAGACACCGGCGTTGATCTCGGGCAGATTGATGGCCAGCCGTTGGTAGACAAAGGCAAGCATGAGCATGCCGGCACCTGTCACGAACCATCCGACGATGAGCGGCCCAGGCGCTGCGGCGCTGGCCATCTGCTGCGGCAGGCCGAATATCCCGCCTCCGATCATCGATCCGATACCGAGAGCAACAAGTGCGGCCAATGACACCTTGCCGGCTGTAGGCCGCCCACTCTCCGAGTCGGTGACCTCGGTTTTAAGATCAGCCATATCCACTCACGATCCCTTGCAATGACGGCGATCTAACACATATCCACCATACGGTCACGTTCATGCGACAACAAGGTTCGACCACTTATCGATAACTACGCTTCACCACGCATAACGCGTCGTATACTCACACGAGTCTCGCATTAGCGCACAACAAGACGGGTGGATACTGCATGTCTCCCCAAAGAACCGCAGGCCCTCCCGCCCCCCTTCTTAGGACTAAAGACCTGAAACAGGAGAATCGGTCGATTCCGCAACGTTTTCTCATTGAGCGGCGCGCATGGCGCGCAGCTCCTTCTTGAGGTCCTGGACCTCGTCGCGCAGACGGGCGGCCAGCTCGAAGTGAAGGTCCTCGGCGGCGGCGTGCATCTGCTGGGTGAGCTCGTTGATGAGTTCGACGAGGTCGCCCTGCGCCGCTCCGGAGAGCTTCTCACGCACCGTTGCCTCGGCCGCGTGCTTACGCCGCGCCCGTACCGCGGAGTCCTCGTGCCCCCGGTAGCCACCGGCCAGGAGGTCGGCGGTGTCGACGTCCTCACGGGCGAGCATGTCAGTGACGTCGGCGATCTTCTTGCGCAGCGGCTGGGGATCGATACCGTGCTCCGTGTTGTAGGCGAGCTGCTTGGTGCGGCGCCGTTCGGTCTCCTCGATGGCCTCGGCCATGGCCGGGGTGATGGTGTCGGCGTACATGTGAACCTCGCCGGAGACATTGCGGGCGGCCCGTCCAATGGTCTGGATGAGCGAGCGGGTCGAGCGCAGGAATCCCTCCTTGTCCGCGTCCAGAATCGACACCAGCGAGACCTCCGGCAGATCCAGCCCCTCGCGCAGCAGATTGATTCCGACGAGCACGTCGAAGCGTCCCAGCCGCAGTTCGCGCAGGAGCTCGACGCGCCGCAGGGTGTCGACGTCGGAGTGGAGGTACTCCACGCGCACGCCCCGCTCGGCCAGGTAGGTGGTCAGGTCCTCGGCCATGCGCTTGGTCAGGGTGGTTACGAGGATCCGCTCCTGGCGCTCGACGCGGGTGCGCACCTCCTCGAGCAGGTCGTCGATCTGCCCCTCGGTGGGCTTGACGACCACCTTGGGGTCCACCAGGCCGGTGGGCCGAATGATCTGCTCGACGACCCCGTCGGAGCGCTGGGTCTCATAATCGCCGGGGGTGGCCGACAGGTACACGGTCTGGCCGATGCGGTCCTCGAACTCGGCGAAGGTCAGGGGCCGGTTGTCCAGGGCGGAGGGCAGACGGAACCCGTGGTCGACGAGGGTGCGTTTGCGAGAGGCGTCCCCCTCGTGCATGGCCCCGATCTGAGGGACTGTCACGTGGGACTCGTCGATGACCAGGAGGAAGTCCTCAGGGAAGTAGTCCAGGAGGGTGTTGGGCGGGGTGCCGACCTCACGTCCGTCGATGTGCAGCGAGTAGTTCTCGATCCCCGAGCACATGCCGATCTGCTGGAGCATCTCCAGGTCGTAGGTGGTGCGCATGCGCAGGCGCTGGGCCTCCAGGAGCCTGCCGTCGTGCTCGAGCTGGCCCAGGCGCTCGGCGAGCTCGGCCTCAATACCCTCAATGGCTTTCTGCATGCGCTCGGGGCCTGCCACGTAGTGGGAGGCGGGGAAGACGAAGACCTGCTCGGCGGTGTCGATAACGTCTCCGGTCACGGGGTGGAGGGTGGCCAGGGCCTCGATCTCGTCTCCGAAGAACTCGATGCGGATGGCGAGCTCCTCGTACATCGGGATGATCTCCACCGTGTCACCGCGCACGCGGAAGGTGCCACGGGTGAAGTCGATGTCGTTGCGGGTGTACTGCATGGAGACGAAGCGCCGCAGAAGATCGTCCCGGTCGATCTGCTGACCCACCTCAAGGCTCGTCATCCGGTCCACGTACTCCTGGGGGGTACCCAGTCCGTAGATGCAGGACACGGAGGAGACGACGACCACGTCGCGGCGCGTGAGCAGGGAATTGGTGGCGCTGTGGCGCAGGCGCTCGACCTCGTCGTTGATGGATGAGTCCTTCTCGATGAAGGTGTCCGTCTGAGGGACGTAGGCCTCGGGCTGGTAGTAGTCGTAGTAGGAGACGAAGTACTCCACCGCGTTGTTCGGGAGCAGTTCGCGGAACTCCGCCGCCATCTGCGCGGCCAGCGTCTTGTTCGGCTCCAGGATGAGGGTGGGGCGCTGGACCTGCTCGACGAGCCAGGCGGCCGTCGCCGACTTTCCGGTGCCGGTGGCACCCAGCAGGACGATGTCCTTCTCCCCCGCCCGGAGGCGCTCGGCCAGCTCGGCGATCGCCGTGGGCTGGTCACCGCTGGGCGAGTAGGGACTGATGACCTCGAAAGGCTTGACTGCGCGCTGGAGCTCGGTAACGGGACGCATGCCCCCAGGCTACGCGGTCGTTCCAGCACCATTGCCATCTCCGATCGCACAGCCGTCTCGTTCATCGTCCTGCGATCCGACCGTCACCACACAGATACGTTTTTGTATCCAGGGAGGAACCTTCTGATCGAACTCACCTATTACGGTGGTCCCCGCGGGACGCCAAGTCGTCCCGCTCCACCCTCATCGGGGTCCAGCCCCTGCACCCTGTCTTCATCCTCTGAGCCCAAGGAGCTTTCATGGCTTTCATCGTCGCCGTCTCCGCCACCATCGTCGGCGCCCTCGGTCCGGCCCGCACAACCTCCCGACGCAGCAGCTGACCCGGCTGAGCGCACCCATGGGCTCCACCTTTCGGTTCCGCCCCCACTCACTCGGCCGCCTCACGCTCGCTCAGCCCCAGGACGGACGGCTTTTCCTCCAGAAAGCCGGCGGCTGCGGCGCTGCCGCTCCTCGTCCCACTATAGGCATCTGCGCGACACACGCAGATGGGGACGTCTCCCTCTTTGTCAGACGTTGGTTCCCGACCCCATGATCCGGGTGCTCCAGAGCCTGTCGACATCAGCACTCAGCTGATCGATCGAGCCGGAGTTGGACAGAACGATGTCGGCCACGGCCCGGCGCTCATCGTCGGTCGCCTGTGATGCGATACGTGCCAGTGCCTTCTCACGCTCCATGCCGCGCTCAGCGAGTCGTTCCAGGCGCAGCTCGAGGTCCGCCTCAACGACGACGACGAGGTCGAACAGGTCCTGCATCTGGCCCTCGACGAGCAGAGGGACGTCGTAGACCGCCACCCGTCCGGCCGGAACCGCCTCCATCCGGGCCCAGGCCTCGGCCGCGATGAGGGGCAGAAGGATCTCCTCCAGGCGCGCACGGCTCAGGTCGTCGGCGAAGACCAGATTCCCCAGGGCCCGACGGTCGAGCGTGCCGGCGGGGGTGAGAACTTCGTCCCCGAACTCCGCCACCACAGCGGCGAGACCGTCGCTGCCGGGACTGACGACGTCGCGAGAGATCTCATCAGCGCTGGTCACCACCGCACCGTGCGCCTCGAGCAACGCGGCCACGGTCGACTTGCCGGCACCGATGCCCCCCGTCAGCCCCACGCGCAGGGCGCGATCCACGGGACGGGGAGGGGCCTGGACAACACGTACGTGGCTCATGGCCCCATCATGCCGTGACCTACCTGACCCAGGCCAGCGCCAACTCGCCATCTACGCCGGCAGAGGCCACCCGAGGGCTCAGGCCCGCTCCGAGGCGTCCTGGTCACTGGTCCTGATCGTCGTCGTCGAGCCTGGACGTCTTCTTCCTCCTCGACCCCGCCCATAGGGCGCAATGCGCTCCTCGACTCGGGCCAAGGCCTCGGCCGCCTTGCGCGGGGGCCGCACGCAGCGGGAGACCTGGGCCGAGGCCCGAGAGATGATCTCTCGGATGATCGGCGCTCGAGAGTTGTCCTCCTCGACCCCCTCAACCAGGACCTCCGCAAGCGCGGAGAGGACCTGCACGGCGATGAGGGGATCACCGACGGCGTCGACGAGTATCCCGCAGCGTTCTCCCGGCCGGTTCATCGGCCAGGTCACCATCGCGTCGCGGCACTGCTGCCAGGCCCTCTGGCTGGCGGCGGTGTCTCCGCGCGCCTGGGCGGCATGCGACGCCAGAGCCAGTGCGGCGCAAGCGGTCTCCGTCCACCCCTGGCTCAGACTCAGCTCCGCCGTATCGAGGTGCTCCTTCTCCGCACGCTCGTTGGCCCCCAGCGCGGCCAGGAGTCGACCAAAGGCCAGGCGGAGATCAACGACCACCTCCAGGGCCGAGTCGTCAACGACCTCGGACAGCGAGGCACTCACGGTCTCCGCCGTCGACATGGCCCGATCACGCACCGACTCCATGCCGTAGCCGCGAGACAGGGTGAGCAGCTCACGCACGTCCTTGAGCAGGGCGCCCTGATGACGCAAGCGGGAGCGGTCAGCCGGAACTGCGCTCGTCACCGTGCCGTAGGAGCGGCTGGCCAGACCCGCGGCCTCGGCTGCCATCCTCATCTCAATCCGGTACGAGACCCCGTTGTTGCCGTTACGGGTGTCGAAACGGACGGCGATGCCGCGTGCGAAGCTGGTCATGAGGTCGTAGGCGTGGGCGACCGTGTCCCACGCGGTCAGCTCCAGGTTCCCCCAGGGGGTCTTCCAGCTCACCGAGGTGCCCAGGGCGTGCTTGCCGTAGTCGGCCCTGTTGGCCTCCCGCATGACGAGCGCCAGCCCGACGGCGGTGTTCATCAGCCTCCAGGCGGAGGCCTCCGGTACGCCCCTGACGCGGGTGTGTCGCATGAGTGCGATGGCCCGCTGCCACTGGGAGGACAGACCGAGGTACTCGAGCCTGTCTCCGAAGGACTGGAGCGCAACAACGTCCGGCAGATGGAGCTGGCTCAGGGAGGCGAACACGTCCTCGGCCTCGACGAGTCGTTTGTGGGCCAGGTAAGGGATCAGCACCGCTCCCAGTCCCTGCGCCGTCTCCACCGGATCGGCCTCTGTACGGTTCGGCGCTGCTGTCGTCGTGCTGATGACACCGGAGTAGTCATCGTGCATGCGCGCGGTGGCCAGTACTGCGCCAGTATCGGCCTCGCCGAAGGAGAACAGCCTCGCCTCGCGAAGCTGTTCGAGGGCCTCGTCGCGCTGCCCGAGGGCAGCGGAGAGCTCTACCCGCGCGTAGCGCAGCGGGAGGGTGGAGTAACCGTGAGCGACCCTGAGGCGCTGGCAGAAGGAGATCGCCTGCTCGAGCGTCTCCCTGCTGGTGTCGGGGTCCTGGCCGAGCTGGACCAGCCAGGCCCTGTCAACAGTGGCCAGAGCCTGCGCCGCCTGATCGGGAGACTCATCCGGGTCGGGCTTGTCGGCACCGTCCGTCACGATCGTTTTGCGCAGAGCCGCCACACTGGCACGACTGGGACAGACGGGGTCGACATCCTCGAGAGCACGGACAATGTCGTCCCAACAGCTCATCTTGTCTCCATCGGTCGTCATATACGGATCGTCCCGTTGTGGGAACGGCACGGTGCGTTCGCACCAAACCCAGCCTCGCACGGTGGCCTTCTCCGGGCGATGGGTAGAAGGCACCAGCGTTGGAGGGCCTCTGCCTGCACCGCAGGTAGAGGCCCTCCAAGGGCGTCAGTCATCAGTCTTGATCAGTGACGAGATGTTCCTCAGTTGCCGGTGAGCTTCTCGCGCAGGGCGGCCAGGGCCTCGTCGGAAGCCAACGTGCCGGAGGCCTCCGAGGGGGCTGAGGAGTAGGAGGTGTTGCCAGCGGGGGCCGGCGTGCCCGACTCCTGCTCCTCCTCCATCGCCTTGGCGACCTGGGCCTTGTGAGCCTCCCAGCGGGCGTGAGCCGCTGCGTACTCGGCCTCCCAGGCCTCGCGCTGGGCGTCGTAGCCCTCGAGCCACTCGTTGGTCTCCGGGTCGAAGCCCTCGGGATACTTGTAGTTGCCCTGCTCGTCGTACTCGGCCGCCATGCCGTAGAGGCTGGGGTCGAAGTCCTCGGAGGCTGGGTCGACGCCCTCGTTGGCCTGCTTCAGCGACAGGGAGATACGACGACGCTCCAGGTCGATGTCGATAACCTTGACGAAGACCTCGTCACCGACCTTGGCCACCTGCTCGGGCACCTCGACGTGGCGCTGGGCCAGCTCGGAGATGTGGACCAGGCCCTCGATGCCGTCCTCGACGCGGACGAAGGCGCCGAAGGGGACCAGCTTGGTGACCTTGCCGGGAACGACCTGGCCGATGGCGTGGGTGCGGGCGAAGGCCTGCCACGGGTCCTCCTGGGTCGCCTTGAGCGACAGGGAGACGCGCTCGCGATCGAAGTCGACGTCCAGGACCTCGACCGTGACCTCGTTGCCGACCTCGACGACCTCGGAGGGGTGGTCGATGTGCTTCCAGGACAGTTCGGAGACGTGGACGAGGCCGTCGACACCGCCCAGGTCCACGAAGGCACCGAAGTTGACGATGGAGGAGACGACACCGGAGCGGACCTGACCCTTCTGCAGGGTCTGGAGGAAGTTGGTGCGGACCTCCGACTGGGTCTGCTCGAGCCAGGCGCGGCGGGAGAGGACCACGTTGTTGCGGTTCTTGTCCAGCTCGATGATCTTCGCCTCGAGCTCGCGGCCCACGTAGGGCTGAAGGTCGCGCACGCGACGCATCTCCACCAGGGAGGCGGGAAGGAAGCCGCGCAGACCGATGTCCAGGATAAGACCACCCTTGACAACCTCGATGACGGAGCCGGTGACGACGCCGTCCTCCTCCTTGATGCGCTCGATAGTGCCCCAGGCGCGCTCGTACTGCGCACGCTTCTTGCTCAGAAGCAGACGGCCTTCCTTGTCCTCCTTCTGCAGGACCAGGGCCTCGATCTCGTCGCCGACGGAGACGATCTCATCGGGGTCGACGTCGTGCTTGATGGACAGCTCGCGAGCGAGGATGACGCCTTCGGTCTTGTAGCCGATATCAAGGAGGACCTCATCACGGTCGACCTTGACAACAGTGCCCTCGACGATATCGCCGTCATCGAAGTACTTGATGGTCTCGTCAACGGCGGCGAGGATCTCCTCGGTCGAACCGATGTCGTTGACGGCGACCGGGGCGGGGCTGGGCGTAGTGGTTGTCATTGAGTGGATGCTCCGAATGCGGATAGGTGGATCGGGTTGATAGAGACCGCGCGCTCCCCAGAGACGGCGAACCGGCCCGGACCAATTCATCACCCTGGTTGGATTACTCTCATAGGAGACGCCCAGAAGCGCACGAGTGAACCTTAGCAGCACGTGACGAATCCGTAACTAGACGATCCTCAAACATTCTCCCGTAGGCACGTGCAATCGCTCACGTCATCTGACAACTGGGTCTCGGATGGATGACGTGACGATCTCATTCACATATCAACGGGTTTTTCAGGGGCGGATTCCACATCGTCGAGAGGGTTCTAGTGGGCGGCCTCACGCCAGGTCCGTCCCCGTCCGACGGCGACGTCCAGAGGGACGGAGAGCTCGGCCGCCCCTCCCATCTGCTCCTTGAGGAGGGCCTCGACCGACTCGGTCTCCCCAGGCGCGACCTCCACCAGGAGCTCGTCGTGGATCTGCAGGAGGATGCGGCTGGTGAGCCCCTGCTCGCTCAGCGCCCGGTCGACGTCGATCATGGCCTTCTTGACGATGTCGGCGGCGCTGCCCTGGATGGGCGCGTTGAGGGCGGCCCGCTCGGCCATCTCACGGCGCTGCCGGTTGTCGCTGGTGAGGTCCGGAAGGTAGCGGCGGCGGCCGAACATCGTCTGGGTGTAGCCGTCGCGACGCGCCTGCTCCACCACGGACTCCAGGTAGTCGTGAACCCGACCGAACCTGGCGAAGTAGGCGTTCCTCAGGTCGGCGGCCCCGGCATTGTCGATGCCGAGCTGGCGGGCCAGCCCGAAGGTGGACAGGCCGTAGGCGAGCCCGTAGCTCATGGCCTTGACGTGGCTGCGCTGCTGAGCGGTGACGTCGGCGACCTTGATGCCGTGGACGAGGGCGGCGACGTAGCGGTGAAGGTCCTCCCCGCTGCGGAAAGCCTCGATCAGGGCGTGGTCCCCTGACAGGTGCGCCATGATGCGCATCTCGATCTGCGAGTAGTCGGCGGTCATGAGGCACTCGTACCCCTTGCCGACGGTGAAGGCCTCGCGGATGCGCATCCCCTCCTCGCTACGGGCCGGGATGTTCTGCAGGTTGGGATCGGTCGATGACAGGCGTCCCGTGGCGGCGATCGTCTGCTGGAAGGTGGTGTGGATGCGCCCGTCGGCCTGGATCGCCTTGCGCAGCCCCTCGACCGTCTGCCTCAGCTTGATGGCGTCACGGTGCTCGAGGAGGTTCTCCAGGAAGGGGTGCGAGGTCTTGGCATACAGCCCGGCCAGAGCCTCGGCATCAGTGGTGTAGCCGGTCTTCGTCCTCCGGGTCTTGGGCATCTTCAGCTCGTCGAACAGAACGGCCTGGAGCTGCTTGGGGCTGGAGAGGTTGAGCTCGCGCCCGGCAGCCGCGTAGGCGCCCTCGGCCGCATGAGTCACGCGGCCGTCAAGCTCGGTCTCACGGGCTGCGAGCACCGCATCGTCGACAGCGATACCCGCGTCCTCCATGACGGTGAGGGTCGCAGCCACGGGCATCTCCAGGTCGGTGAAGAGCCCCACGGCGTCCCGGGCCGCCATCTGCGCGTCGAGCACGGACTGAACAGGAAGCAGGACGGCGGCTCGGCGCGCGCTGGCCAGGTGCGCCATGGGCACTGCGTCAGATGCGAGGGCCTCCAGGTCGACGGCGCTCTGAGACTCGCGCTGGCCGTCACCCGCGTCCGACTCCCCCTCAGCGATGGCTGCCAGGTCGATGCCGAGCCAGCGCTGGGCGAGGGTGTCGACGTCGTAGCTGCGCTGCTCGGGCCGGCACAGGTAGCCGGCCAGTGACGGATCGGCGACGACGCCGTCCAGCGTGAGTCCGCGAGCGGTCAGGGCGTGCCAGCTCCCCTTGGCGTCGGCGACCAGCTTGGGGCGATCGACGTCGGCCAGGAGGGCGGCCAGAGCGGCCTCGTCCTCGGGCAGGATCGTGGCGAGGTCGATGGCGACCGCGTGGGTGCCGTCGGAGAGCGAGACGACCTCGGCGTCGCCCTCAACGGGTTTGAGGCTCCCCACGACATCAACCCCAAGGAGGCGGGGAGCGCCGCCCCCGGCTGCCGGCAGGTTGGCCTCCAGCCACTGAGACAGCCCCCCAACCGGAAGATCCCGACCCAGTGACACTGTCTCCAGGCTCTTCAACGCTCCCAGGGGGCCGGAATCCTCTCCTTCTGCGGTCTCAGCGTGGTCGGCGTCGGAGAAGGTCAGGGTGCGCAGGGCTCGCTGGTGCAGGGTACGGAACTCCAGGACCTCGAAGACGCGAGCCAGGTCGGCACGGTCGGCACCCGTGATGCGCAGGTCTTTTCCGGGAGCGACTCCCAGGTCCAGGTCGGTGAGCAGGTGGTTGAGTCGACGGTTGCGCATGACGTCGTCGAGGTGGTCTCGCAGAGACTGCCCGGCCTTACCCTTGATCTGGCCGGCGTGAGCGATGACGCCGTCGAGCCCGTCATAGAGATTGATCCATTTGGCGGCGGTCTTGGGGCCCACGCCCGGGACCCCGGGGAGGTTGTCGCTGGGCTCCCCCACGAGGGCGGCGAGGTGCGGGTAGCGCTCGGGCGTCACCCCATAGCGCTCCTCGACCTCTTCCGGCGTCATACGGCGCAGGGTGGACACGCCTTTGACCGGGTAGAGCACCGTGCACCGCTCGGTGACGGTCTGGAAGGAGTCGCGGTCCCCGGAGCAGATGAGCACCTCCATCCCTTCCGTCTGGGCGGAGGCAGCCAAGGTGGCCAGAACGTCGTCCGCCTCGTAGCCCGGAGCGGTGAGCGCCTTGACGCCCATGGCTTCCAGGACCTCCTGGATGAGCTCGATCTGGCCGAGGAAGGGCTGCGGGGTCTCGTCGCGAGTTCCCTTGTACTCTGCGTACTGCTCGGTGCGGAAGGTGCCTCCCGGCAGGTCGAAGGCGACCGCCACGTGCGTAGGCCTCTCGTTCTCCAGCAGCGAGAGGAACATGGACACGAAGCCGTGGACGGCGTTGGTGGACTGGCCGGTCGAGGTCGTGAAGTTGTCTACCGGCAGCGCGTAGAACGCGCGAAAGGCCATGGAGTGGCCGTCGATGAGGAGAAGACGTCCGGGAACCGGGTCGGAGGGGTTCTGAGGTGTTGGGCTCGTCGCAGGGCTGGTCGCGGTGGTGCTCACCGTGCCAGCCTAGGCCCATGAGCCCTCAACAGTCCGACGCGCCCCTCTCCCCCGCCACCGGCGGAGAGTCCATCGACTCCCCGGCTTTCCCCGTCTCCCCCGCTTCTTCCGTGTCTTCCACGCCTCTTGACCCCACCGGGGCGGCACAGCTCAGCAGGTCCGGCGAGTCTGCCTCAGTCGAGTCGGTCGAGTCCGCAGAGTCCTCCGACTCGCCTGCGATCGTGGGCCCACTGGGCCCCGTTGGCCGTGTCACCGCCGCCTCCTACTCCGGGGCAAGCACCGCAGCCGTGGCCTTCCCGGACCCGGCCCGGCGCCCCTATCCCGATCCTCGACCCGCCGGCTCAGCCGTCTCCGCCTCCAGCGCGCTGCACGCAGTGCTGGAGGACAGTGAGGAGGGCACCCTCATGGACACGCTTGGGATGGAGGTCGTTACCCGAGATGCGGACAAGACCGAGGTCCGGATGCCGGTGGAGGGCTCTCGTCAGGTCGTGGGGATCCTTCACGGCGGAGCCACTGCTGCGCTCATCGAGACGGCCGCGTCCGTAGCGGCGCGCGCGGCAGCGTCCGACGACGCGATCCCGGTGGGAGCAGAACTGTCGGTCAGCCATCTACGGTCCGTGACCCAGGGCTGGGTGAGGGCCACCGCCATCCCCTTGCACCGCGGACGTCGTACCGTGGTCTACCAGGTAACGGTGACCGATGAGGATGATCGGACGATAGCGGTCGGGACGCTTCGCAGCCTGTTCACCTGACAGACAACGACAGACAACGATGGCAGGTCGGAGGAAGTCAGTCCTTCTTGGCGGCACCGACCTGCTCGATGACGGCGTCGGCCACCTCGCGCATGGTCAGGCGCCGGTTCATGGAGGTCTTCTGCAGCCACCGGAATGCCTCCGGCTCACTCAGCCCCATGCGCTCCATGAGCAGTCCCTTGGCGCGGTCGACGCGCTTGCGGGTCTCGAAGCGCTCAGTGAGGTCAGAGATCTCACTTTCCAGGGAGAGGATCTCCTCATGCCGGGACATGGCGATCTCGAGTGCCGGGATGAGATCCGCCGGGGTGAAGGGCTTGACGACGTAGGCCATGGCACCAGCTGCGCTGGCTCGCTCCACGAGCTCGGTCTGGGAGAAGGCCGTCAGCATGACGACGGCGCAGTTGTGCTTCTCGAGAATCCGCTCCGCAGCCGTAATGCCGTCCATCACCGGCATCTTGACATCGAGAACGCACAGATCAGGGGCGTGCTCGTCAGCCAGACGGACAGCCTCCTCACCATCTGCGGCCTCAGCGACGATCTCATACCCGGCGTCGGTGAGGGTCTCGACGATGTCGAGGCGGATGAGGGTCTCGTCCTCGGCGACGAGCACCCGGCGGGACCTGGTGGTGCTGGACTCATTGCTCACGGCTGTGATCCTAGTATGATCTCGCTGATGGCGCCCCCGCAGAGCGGGCGGCGTGCCTCCGTAGCCCAATTGGCAGAGGCATCCGACTCAAAATCGGAGTGTTGTGGGTTCGAGTCCCACCGGAGGTACTCACGGCCGAGGGGCCTCCCACCTGTTGGTGGGAGGCCCCTCGGCGGTTCAGCGGCGACGCTCAGACCTTGTAGTCGCCCGTCTCACCGACGGTGTGGACACGGATCGAGTTGGTGGAGCCAGGAGTCCCCGGAGGCATACCGGCCACGATGACGACGGTGTCCCCCGGCTGGGCCAGGTGCTTGTCCTGGAGGATCTCGTCGACCTGGGCGACCATCTCGTCGGTGTGCTGAACCTCGGGAACCTCGTAGGACTGCACGCCCCAGGAAACCGCCAGCTGGTTGCGCGTCTCATGCAGCGGGGTGAAGGCCAGCAGCGGCAGCGGGGAGCGCAGACGCGACAGACGCCGGGCCGTGTCACCGGACTGGGTGAAGGTCACCAGGTAGGTCACGTCCAGGTGCTCCCCCATCTCCGCGGCGGCACGGGTCAGAGCCCCGCCGCGTGTCTGCGGGTAGGAGCCCAGACCGGGGATGCGCTCGCCACCGTTCTCCTCGACGTTCTCGATGATGCTGGCCATGGTGCGCACGGCCTCGATGGGGTAGGCGCCCACAGAGGTCTCTCCGGAGAGCATGACGGCATCGGCGCCGTCGAGGATCGCGTTGGCGCAGTCCGACGCCTCGGCGCGGGTGGGGCGCGGGTTCTGGATCATGGACTCCAACACCTGAGTGGCCACGATGACCGGCTTCGCCTGCCGACGAGCCAGCTCGATGGCGCGCTTCTGCACCAGCGGCACGGCCTCGAGCGGCATCTCCACGCCGAGGTCACCGCGGGCCACCATGATGCCGTCGAAGGTGGAGACGATGTCGAAGAGGTTCTCCACCGCCTGGGGCTTCTCGATCTTGGCGATGACCGGGATGCGTACGCCGACCTCGTCCATGATCTCGTGGACGTCCTTGATGTCATCGGCGTCGCGCACGAAGGACAGGGCGATGAGATCCGCCCCGATCTTGAGCGCCCAGCGCAGGTCCTCGCGGTCCTTCTCGCTGAGGGCGGGGACGGAGACCGCAACTCCGGGAAGGTTGATGCCCTTGTTGTTGGATACGTACCCGGGCACCTCGACCTTGGTGACGACGTCGGTGTCCGTGACTGCCACAACGCGCACCGCAACGTTGCCGTCGTCGATGAGGAGCCGATCGCCGGGGCGGCAGTCCCCGGGCAGCCCCTTGAAGGTGGTGGAGGCGCGCTTGACGGTCCCCAGCACGTCGTCGATCGTGATCGTGAACTCGTCGCCCTTGTTGAGCATGACCTTCTGGTCATCGACGAAGCGGCCCAGACGGATCTTGGGACCCTGGAGGTCGACCAGCACGGCGACGGCGCGCCCGGAGGCGGCTGCCGCCTGCCGAATGCGGGCGATGACCTCTTCCTGGTCCTCAGCGCGGCCGTGGGAACGGTTGATGCGCGCGACGTTCATGCCGGCGTCCACGAGCGCTTGCACCTGCTCGGGAGAATCGGTGGCGGGTCCGAGGGTACATACGATCTTGGCTCTACGCATGAAGCCAGGATACGGTACACCGGGCCCTGCGCACGAGGACGAATCCCAGCACTCCTCAGGTTGCGACGATCCTCACCCGCATTCCTACCGCCCGAGTGGCATGCCGGAGGTCTGAGGAGACGCTATGCGTCCACCTCGTTGTGGACGGCCGACGCCGCAGCACCGCCCTCGGCGGGTGAGTCGTCCTCGGCGGAGCCTTCTGAGTCCTTCTCAGACGGCTCTTGTCCCGAGTCGCCCTTCTGCGCACCTCGCCCGGGTCTCTCGATGGCGTCACTGAGCGTCCGCCTGGAGGTGATGGCGAGCCCGACGGCTCCGACGAGGAAGATGACGATGGAGGTCCACACGTTCAGGCGCAGGCCGAGAATCGTCTCAGCCTCGTCAATGCGCAGCATCTCGATCCACACCCGGCCGGCGGTGTAGACCATGAGGTAGGCCCACAGCAGCCTGCCTCCGGTGACCCCGCGGCGCGCAAGCATCCTTCGTCCGATCCACACCAGCACGGCGGCTCCAGCAAGGTTCCAAAGAGCCTCGTAAAGGAAGGTCGGGTGGAACAGGGTGCCGGGCGGGTAGGCGGAACCCGGCGGCAGATGGGCATCATCGATCTGCAGTCCCCAGGGCAGCGTCGTCGGGGCACCGTAGAGCTCCTGATTGAACCAGTTTCCCAGCCGGCCGATGGCCTGCGCTACCAGCAGCGCCGGGGCGACGGCGTCGGCCAGTGGAGCGACACGCAGACCACGGTGACGCAACAGAAGCACACCGGCCAGCACACCGCCCGCAATGCCGCCCCAGATGCCCAGGCCACCCAGCCACACCTGCGGTACCAGGGCCAGGTCACCGTTCGGACCGAAGTAGTCGTCGGGTGAGGACAGGACGTGGTAGAGGCGGGCCCCGACGATGCCTGCCGGAACCGCCACGATAGCAATGTCGAGGACGACCTCAGGCAGGCCTCCCTTAGCCCGGTAACGGCGGTCCGACCACCACACGGCTACGAAGACTCCGGTAAGGATGCACAGTGCGTATGCCCGTATCGGGACGGGGCCGATGTGCCAGACACCTGACGAGGGGCTCGGCAGACCGGCAGACAAGGCCGACATCGCCGGCATCACCGGCATCATGGCGGAGAACGCAGTGACAGGCACTCAGAGGACCTCTCGATGGGCGGAGGGGATCAGTGCTGGGTGGGCGCCGGCGGCGACCAGCTCAGCGACGAACTGCTGGGGATCGGT
The DNA here is from genome assembly GCF_900323545.1 of Actinomyces sp. Marseille-P3109. Taxonomy (NCBI): domain Bacteria; kingdom Bacillati; phylum Actinomycetota; class Actinomycetes; order Actinomycetales; family Actinomycetaceae; genus Actinomyces; species Actinomyces sp. Marseille-P3109. Next base: position 900,057 of record NZ_OOHN01000008.1, on the reverse strand, counting down.
GGAACGGATGATCGCCTCACCGACGAGTACGACGTCAGCGCCGCAGCGGGCGAAGCTCATGACGTCATGGGGTCCTCGCACTCCCCCAGCTGCGATGCGTGTGACCTGGGTGGGAAGAACGTCAGTGACCTGGTCGAACAGGCCGCAGTCAACGACCAGGGTGTCGGGGTCGCGGGTGTCAATGGCAATGATGCGAGCGCCCGCATCGACCGCGGTCAGCGCCTCACGACGGGTACGGGCCTCGACGACGGCGCTCATCCCCAGGGAGTGGACCCGCTCGATGAGTCCTTCCAGAACCAGGGCCTCAAGACGGGCGTCGAGCATGAGCAGATCGGCACCGTGTGCCCGGGCCTCATGCACCTGGTACGGGGTCACCACGAGATCGTTGGCGAGGACCGGGAGATCCACTGCCGCCCTGACGGCATCCAGATCCTTCAGAGAGCCTCGTGTACTGCTTGGGCCGGTGACCACCGAGACACAGGCAGCTCCTCCTGCGGCATAGAAGCAGGCCAGGACTCCTGGGGCGCCGACACCACTGAGATCGGCGAAGGTGGCGGTGGAGCGTTTGACCTCCGCGATGACCGTCACCGCCCGGTCATCGGCACGCAGGCTGGACAGAGCACTGATGGCGCTGGGGGCAAGACGCGAGGCCTCACGTAGACGAGTGAGGGGAACACGCGCGGCGCGACGGTCGGCGGCCATCCTGGCGTCAGCCACCATCGCCTCGAACGAGGTCATCACTCACCTCCTCGATCTCGCCTGCGGGCGCTCCCTGAGAACGCCTTTCTGTACCATCGTGACGGCCCGGGGGCCTCTGTTGCAAATCGCCCGAGGGCACTCCCCGCCCGGATCAGCCGGGGCGCTCACCGGGCCGGGCCCCGAGGTCACCACCAGCCAGGAAGCAGGTGTGCTCACCGGTGTGGCAGGCCGCGCCCACCTGGTCGACCTCCACCAGCAGGGCGTCTCCGTCACAGTCCAGGTGGACGGCCTTGACGTACTGCGCGTGTCCGGAGGTATCCCCTTTGCGCCAGTACTCGCCACGAGACCGCGACCAGAAGGTCACCCGCCCTTCGGTCAGGGTGCGCCGGAGCGCCTCGTCGTCCATCCAGCCCACCATGAGGACCTCACGCGAGTCGTGCTGCTGGACGACGGCGCACACCAGGCCGTCCGCGTTTCGCTTGAGACGCGAGGAGATGTCGGAATCGAGAGCCACGGCTGCATTATGCATGCTGCTGGCTCCTCATCCTGGAGGACCGAGCAGCGGACCGAGGTAGATCCACATGCCGGGCAGGTTGCGCACCACGGCGAAAGCGGCACAGGCCACGCCAAGAATTATTCCCTCTCGCCCCGTGATGAGCTGCCGGCGACGACCGTGAGCCGAGGCGACCAGCCAGCGCGCCACCAGGAGAACCGCCAGCGCCTCCACGACAAGGGCGAAGGGGTTGTAGCCGAGCGCACCCCACAGGTCGCCGTGGATGAGCTCCCGAGTCGCCCTTGTGCCGCCGCACAAAGGGCACCACATTCCTGTGAGCCGGTGGAGCGGGCAGAGGTCCGGAAGCCCCGGAGAGCTACGAGGCAGAGTCAGAGCCCGCAGAACGATGAGCCCGCCCGGCACGACGGAGAGAGCCATGAGGAGCCCCATGCCGATCCGGTGGCCGGGACCGCTACGCCCAGCGTCCCGATACATGCTCTTATCCATACTCAACAGGAAGCTCCGGATCTACTGCGAACCGAGGTACGCCAGGAATAAAAAGAGAATAAAGAAGATGCTGACCGCAGAACCGATGCTGCCCAGCACCACCCCCGCGATGGATATTCCCTTGTTTGTCGCACGCCCCTCATCAGCGGCGCGCATGCCTTTGACACCCAGGATGATCGCCGGGACACCCAAAAGAGCACCGAAATACAGACAACCCATGAGTATGCTCGCAAGACCGAGCCCGAGCGCCCAGCCGCCCAACATATCACCCTCATGGCGACGCGGATCATAAACCCCGCCCCCGTACACACTTTGACCGTACGGGACATAAGGCCCGTAAGGAGCCTGGGGGTAGGGATGCTGCTGACTATATGGCTGACCATAAGACTGCTGAAGCGGCCCCGAATAAGGTAGCACCTGGCTTTCAGGAGGATTCAGGAACGGGTCTGACTGTCCACCCGAGTAACCAGCACTGTAATATCCTGACTGGCCGGCAAGTGAGCTAGTTTGATCTGAGGAAGGATACCCTTGAGCAGACAGAGAATCCTGGCTGCCGGCACCTCCTTGCTGGTAGGGGCTCCCCGGATACGGGTTCACGCCATTCACTGTTCCTCCGAGTGGGTCAACTACGACGTTCAGGCTACAAGATTTCGCGCAGCGCATCACGAGAGTCCCCGCACCTCCCCATGGGGAGAAAGACCCATCGTGACACCCCTCACTCAACACTTCGCCGCGCAAACCTCAACCGGGTTTGCGCAGGGCTGTTCGCCAGTCACATCGCCCATGGAGCCGACCATGCCCGCAGTGTGGACAGCGTGGACAACGTGGACATCGACCCGCTCACGCGCTATAGAAAAATGGCAGTTCCGATCGCATACCCTATGAATGAACTTCCTTTACTAGCGACCTCGTCTCGATCCACCGCAGCCCGAGCCTGCGGCCCCGAAACATTGGATATAGCCTCCAGGACGATCCCCCGTCAGGGAATATCCGCATCTCCAAGACCACGTGTCCGGCTGCCCAGGTAGATACATTCAACGCACCGGATGGCCCGCATCCCGTAGCGCGTTCTTGGCGTCAGTGATGGTCATGGCTCCGTAGTGGAAGACCGAGGCGGCCAGAACGGCGTCGGCGCCGTGCTCGGCGGCGACGGCGAAGTCCTCGGGGCGCCCGGCACCACCGGATGCGATGAGGGGGACCTGAACCTGTTGGCGCACGGCGTCAATCATCTCGGTGTCGAAGCCGCTGGTGACGCCGTCGGCGTCCATGGAATTCAGAAGGATCTCTCCGGCACCGAGCCCGGCCCCTTGAACCGCCCAGGCGACGGCGTCGATACCGGTTGAGGTCCGTCCCCCGTGAGTGGTGACCTCATAGCCGGACGCGGTGGTGACACCGGCCGGGCAACGGCGTGCGTCCACAGATAGGACAACCACCTGGTTGCCGAAGCGCTGCGCCACGTCCTCCAGCAGCTCAGGACGAGCGATGGCGGCGGTATTGATGCCGACCTTGTCCGCACCCGCTCGCAGAAGCTGGTCGACGTCCTCGACGGAGCGCACTCCCCCACCGACGGTGAGTGGTACGAACACCTGCTCCGCGGTGCGGGACACCACGTCCAGCATGGTGGATCGCCCCTCGTGGGAGGCCGACACGTCCAGGAAGGTGATCTCGTCGGCGCCCTGGGCGTCGTAACGGGCCGCCAGCTCCACTGGGTCTCCGGCATCCTTCAGCCCTTGGAAGTTCACGCCCTTGACGACACGACCGTCCTTGACGTCCAGGCAGGGGATGATACGGATGGCGACACTCATGAGTTGTCCTGGGTCGTGGGTTGAGGAGATGCTGAGGGCTGGGGCGAGGCGGTTGGCGCGCCGCTCTGCGTCCCGGCCGACCGGGGGGCCTTAGCGGGGTCGATGGCCAGGACGTCAATGACGACGACGACGGGTTCCGTTCCCTGAGCCTGCTCCGCCGGGAGGGAGAGCACCACTCGTGAACCGACCGTGATGTCGACGAGGTTCTGGGAGACACCCACCAGCGCGTTGCTCATATCGAGTGTCTCAGGGGCCTTCTGGTAGCCGAAGTACGACTCTCCGAGCGTCTGGCCGGTGGACCAGCTGACCATTGTGCTGCGGGCGATGAGCCTGTCCTGGGGGCGGATCTGGGGCCCGGTGCCCTTGATGAGGACCGCGGTGGCTGCGCGGGTGGGGGCCGGCAGGCCGGCGCTGCTCACGGTGATGGCGCCGTCCGCTCCCTCGGTGACGGTGGGTGTGCCGGCGGCGGGCTCCTGAGTCTCCCCGGTCGCCGTGGTGGGGAGGATGTCGACGACGGTGATCTCGGTGGTCCTTGAGCCGTCCTTCTCCTCGGTGGGAGCACGAAGGACAACGCGAGTCCCCTCGCGCTGGCCGGAGACGGCCGCGTCGACGTCGGCTCCTACCTCGGAGACTCCCAGCGTGCCCTTCCACAGGGTGTAACCGTCGGGATTGCCGGTCGTGTTGCGCGCGTCAAGACCGGAGAACTGGGAGACCTGCAGGACGACCGGCGACCCCTCGGAGACCACGCGCCCCTGCCCGGTCTCGACAACATCGGTGATGACGGAGCCGGGAGCTGACAACGAGGCGTCATTGGTCAGGGCAACGGAGGGCGCCGATCCCGAACCGAGTCGCCCGCTGATCGTCAGCACCTGGTTCAGGGGAGCGTTCCCATCCAGCACCGTCGACTGGGCAACGGTGCTGACGCCAGAGCCGTTCCTGCCGGTGACGAACTTGTTGACGGCCAGGGGAACAAGGATCATCGCAAGGATGACGACACCGACCAGGGCGACGGCCAGAGGCCCCCTGGGCGTACGGCCGAATGGGCCCCCCAGCGTGCGCCGCGGTCGCGCGGCCTCGGCGCCGTCGGCCAGATCGGCCCATTCCTCACTTACCCGGCCAGGCCCACCGGCATCATCTCCGCGGCCACCAGTACGGTCCTCACTGTGATCGCTGCGGTCACCGGTCTCCGTCCTCCCAGACGCTGCGCCGCGGTCAGTGGGCCGCCATGGACGCTGTCCCTCCTTCAGGGGCGAGACGGCAACAGGCGGTTGCGGAGCTGCGGGCCCGGCATCCGACGACGGCACCGGCGTGCTCACGGTCTGCGCCGCGGCTGGAGACTGCGGAAGTGCTGACAGATGCTCAGTCTTCGCGTCCAACTGAGCCTGCTGTGCCATCTCCTGAGCGCGTTCGAGCGCACGACGCTGGCGCCGGGTCAGGGGCGCGCCTGCGCCGGGATCTGGTGTAGAGGTACTGCTCATGTTGCGTCTTCCGTCTGTCGCCTCACCGGTGTCGTGGACGTTTCCGCTCAGACCCCGGTGGGGAGGTCGGTCGTCGAGTGCTCCATGCTCTCCAGGAGCGCGTCGATGCGCTCGTCCGCAGCGCAGAAGGGGTCATTTAGGGTAACAGTCGATGAGGCACCGTCATCGAGTCGAATTCCCACCCAGTCGACGGTCAGGTCGCGGCGCAGGTCCTCGGCTCTGGCCACGACCGCGCCGCGCAGGTGCGCGCGCGTCGAGGCGGGTGGGGTGCTCATTGCCCGCTGGCAGGCCTCATCGTCGACGAAACGGCGCAGCATGCCCGCACTCTCGAGGCGTTGGCGCAGTCCCTGCTCGGGTGAGACATCGTGATAGGCCAGTGCCAAACGGGTCACTCTCGGGTCTGTCAGGTCGGCACCGTAGCGCTGACAGTAGCGGGTCACCAGCTGGTGCTTGGCCGCCCAGTCCAGCTCCGTGGCCACACGCTCCGGCTCCTGGAGGCGGACCGCCTCCAGACCCCGCTCCCACAGATCCAGCGCGGCGGCGTGCAGGTCGGTCAGCTCCATGTCACCTGCAACGTGGTTGCGCAGCCGCTCAAGGTGCTCGGCCTGCATCTCCACCGCCGTGATGGTACGGCCGTCGACGCGTTCCAGGAGCGCACGTCCGCTCAGGTCGTGACAGGTGTCCCGGATAGCGCGCATGGGGTCGGACAGAGCCAGGTCGCTCAGGTCTCCGCCGCTTTCCAGGTAGTCAAGGAGCAGGTCCATGGCCGCCACCTTGAGCAGGGTGGATCCCTGGGCGATGTTGGAGTCTCCGACGATGACGTGCATGCGCCGGTAGCGCTCGGCGTCGGCGTGGGGCTCGTCCCGGGTGTTGATCAGTGGCCTGGCACGGGTCGTGGCTGAGGAGACGGCATCCCACATCTGGTCGGCCCGCTGGGAGAAGACGTAGCCGCCGGGGCTGGTGCCGGTGGGACGTGCGTCGTCGCTACTCACGATATGGCCGGCGCCGACGAGGATCTGCCGGGTCACCAGGTGCGGGACGAGGGTGCGTGCATCATTCCAGAAGTCCCCGCGGCGGCGCACGAGGTAGTTCTCGTGGCAGCCGAAACCGTTGCCCTCGGCATCGCGGTTGTTCTTCAGCAGGTGGATCCGCCCGGGCACGCCGGCGGCGGTCAGGCGGGTGTTGGCCTGCTGAGCCAGGTCAGCCATGACCAGCTCGCCGGCACGGTCCTGGGCGAGCAGGTCCTCAAGACGGTCGCACTCGGCGGTGGCGAACTCAGGGTGGGAGCCGACGTCCAGGTAGAGGCGGGCACCACCGCGGGTGAAGACGTTCGAGGAGCGCGAGCGTTGAACCACCGGCTCGAAGAGCTCACGAGCGGCGTGGTCGGCGTCCAGCGGTGGTGGACCGTCCCCGACGGGAGCACAGGTGATGCCGTACTCGGTCTCCACCCCGATGATGCGGCGTGCCGGGGAGCGGGAGCCGCTCATGCTCACTGGCCGCCCTTCTGGACGAAGCCCTGGACGAAGGCAGCGGCGTTGGTCTCGATGACCGAGTCGATCTCGTCCAGGATGCTGTCGACGTCGCTGGTCTGGAGCGCCGACGTGCTCCGGGCCGAGATGGTGGTGCCGTTCTGCTCCTCTATGCCCTCGACAGTGGACTCGACGCCGGCGCGACGAACCTGTCCCTGAGACCGATTGGCGTGTTGCGGCGTCATGCTCTGCTCCTTCTGCTCGTCCTTTCATCCAGCGCGTCGCTGGACGGCGCTGTGGGCCTCAGTGTCTCTCAGGTGCCGCCCGACGACCAATTTCCTCCAGGATGGTTGCCGTCTCATCCGGGCCGACGGCGACGTCGTCGGGCAGCCGCAGGCGCAACAGCTCGGGGCGGCCGGGAACGTCAAGAACCAGACAGGTCCAGGACGCGCCCACGATCTGCGGGTGACGGTTGATGGCAGTTCCGCGGATGGTGGCACGCGTGCCCTCGGGTGGTCTGTCGGCGGCTCGCTCGACCTCGGCCTCGGTGACCAGACGGTGGATCCGACCTGCCGCGTCGAGCTTGTCAACCACTGAGCATCCCGGACGCAGGTCAGCCCACTGAATATCGAGAGCGGCCAGGCGAGGATCGTCCCAGCCGGTTCCCGACCGGCGGCGCAGTCCCTCGCAGAGCTCGTACTTGGCGACCCACTCCACCATATGGGCCGCTGGACCGGAACCATCGCGACTCCACTGCTCCAGGGCGACGAGGCTCCGGCGCCACATGTCCAGGGCATATTGCGACTCCGGGTCTCCAGCTCGCCTCACGGCGGGACTGATGACCTCCAGGTAGGCGCGCTGGATCGCCAGGGCGCTCATGGCCCCGGCTCGCGTGGTCAGCTCGTAGGTGAGGGTGGGGTCGTGGGAGACGGCCCAGTGCTCCTCGACGGGGTCTGCGGTGATCGCCAGCCGGCTCAGCTCGGTCAGAGCATCCTTGAACGCCCCGGTGCTGTGAGCCTGCTCCAGGAACCACAGGAGCAGGTCGGTGGTGGCGACCTTGAGGTAGATGGGGACGTCGAAGCGGTTGGCGTCCCCGTTGATGACGTGCAGGCGCCGCCAGTGCGTGCTGTCGGCGTGAGGCTCGTCCCGGGTGTTGACGATGGGGCGGTTGAAGGTGGTCTGCAGACCGATCTCGGACTCGACGTAGTCGGCTCGCTGACTGATCTGGAAACCGGGCCGCTCACTGCGCTGGCCGATGCCGACCCTCCCGGCGCCCACAAGCACGGGCCGGGTGACGAGGAAGGGGGTGAGGACCGCGGCCAGCTCCTCGAAGGGCAGCTCGCGCCGCACGAGATAGTTCTCATGGGAGCCGTAAGCGGCGCCCTTGCCGTCGACATTGTTCTTGTACAGGACGATCTCCGCCGGCTCACCAACGCCCAGACCACCGTCACCCACAGCTGCCATGGCGCGTCGGGCGACCACTTCCCCGGCGCGGTCCCAGACCAGGGCGTCGTGCGGGGTAAGGACCTCCGGCGAGGAGTACTCGGGGTGGGCGTGGTCCACGTAAAGACGGGCCCCGTTGACGAGAACCGCTGTTGTCGCCTGGGGCAGCGCCGCCTCGGCGGCGCTGGGGCGAGCGCGTGAGCCCCAAGGAGCTGGCGGTGGGGCGTCACCCGACGGCGCCGGACGCGTGGGGTCGTCGGTGAGCTGACTGGGATGGGCAACCGACCGCTGAAGCCTTCCACCGCGCAAATCGGCCAGAGGGTCCTCCCCCTCGTAGTCCCATCGCACCGCGGACACGTCCGCAGCGGCGCAGTAGGCCTCCACGACCTGGCTGGAGAGGACCACGGGGTTGGCATAAGGGTCGCCCGGGCGCAGGACCCCGAACTCGGTCTCCAGGCCGACGGGGCGTGTCACCGGTCCCGGCTGAAAGCCCACGCTGTTCATACGTTCTCCTTCCCGAGCCTGCGCACGGCGCGGATCTGCGAGGCACGGGCGCCGATGAGTCGGGCCCAGCCCTCGGGCGTTGTGGCGCCAGTGATCTCCTCGTTCTGCCGGGCCTCGACCTCGACGGCCGAGCGCAGCCTGTCCGTGCTCAGTCCCCCTTCTCCCCCGGCGAGCTCGTCCTTGATGGAGGCGGTCTTGGCCCGGGAGACGACGGCGGCCAGCATGGCGCCACTGACCAGATCGGCCAGGTGGAGGGTACGGGAGGTGATGGCATCCGCGTTCTCCTCGGTGATCTCCAGGACCGCGGTGGCCTCGTTGCGGGCGTAGAGGGTCTCGACGACGACGCGGCGCAGGGAGGCGGCCGTTGCCTCGCGGTCTCCCTCATGGGCCGCCAGCTCCGCCGGGGCCAGGGGAAGTCCGGCGGTCAGGTGCCGGGCGAGGATCTCCTCGGCCCCGGTCTCATCGGGCCGGTCGACGCGGATCTTCACATCCAGGCGTCCGGGGCGCAGGATCGCGGGGTCGATCATGTCCTCCCGGTTGGAGGCACCGATGATGACGACGTTGCGCAGGGACTCCACGCCGTCGATCTCCGCCAGGACCTGAGGCACGATCATGGTCTCGACGTCGGAGGACACACCGGTGCCGCGGGTGCGGAAAAGGGCCTCCATCTCATCGAAGAAGATGACCACCGGCCGGTCCTCAGCGGCGGCCTTGCGTGCCTGGTCGAAGATGGCGCGGATCTGCCGCTCGGTCTCACCGACGAACTTGCTCAGCAGCTCAGGGCCCTTGATGTTGAGGAACGCGGCCGAGCGGCTCCTTGAGCCGGAACCACCTCCGGATCCGGCCAGTGAGGTGGCGACGGCCTTGGCGATGAGGGTCTTGCCGCAGCCGGGCGGGCCGTAGAGCAGGAGTCCCTTGGGGGCGCGCAGCCCATAGGCCTGGAAGAGATCCGGGTGGGTGAAGGGCAGCTCGAGGGCGTCGCGGATCTCCTCGATCTGGGGGCCCAGTCCCCCGATATCCGCCCAGGAGACGTCAGGGGTCTCGGCGACGACGAGCTGCTCGACGCTGGTGCGCTCGATGAGAGCTGTGGCGATGTCGGCTCGTAGGTCGGCGGCCAGGGTATCGCCGGGCTTGAGCCCCTCACCGGCCCCGGTGAGGCGGAGCAGTGAGGAGGACAGTGCTAGGACCCGGGTATCTCCCCCACCGGTGGTCACCAGAACGCGGGCGTCATCGAGGGTCTCCTCGAGGGTGACGGCCTCGCCGGTCTGCGGTTCCGGCAGGGTGGAGACGACGAGCATCTGGTCGTTGACGGCCACGAGCCGTCCGACCTGGAGATCGGCGTCGTCCACGGCGGGGTGGACGTGCAGGAGCATCTGGCGACCCGACAGGCTCACGGCGACCTCGCGCTCCTGGGAGGCTTCGTCCCCGGCGCTCCTTGCTCCGGGCAGGCCGGTAAGCAGCCCCAGGGTGACTGGGGGGCGGGTGACGGCGTCGAGCTGCTGGCCGAGCTCGGTGATGCGCTCGCGGGCCGTGCCCAGGGCGGCGACGAGACGCTCGTTCTTGGTGGCCAGGCTCACGGCCTGGGCGCGGGCCTCGCGCAGCTGGTGGCTGCTGAAGTCCTTGGCCGGCATGCCCAGGGACTGAGACCTCCCAGCTCCTGCCTCGGGGGTCTCAGACATCATCGCCGTCCTGGTCTTCATCGGCGCACCCGCTCTGGACCGGCGTGGCGTCAGTGGGCTGTTTGGTCCGGCAGTCGCGCAGGACGCGACGGACCTTCTTGTCGGTGCTGGTGCGTTCCTTGACGTCGTCGGGCAGCCAGTAGCCGCCCTCGTCGTAGGCGCCGCGGGCGGGCGGGCGCTTGCGGGTCAGAGGCCGGGATCCGGCGGCCAGGCGACGGGCGGTCAGGAGGAACCCGGTGTGCGCCACCATGCGGTGGTCGGGACGCACGGCCAGCCCGTCGACGTTCCAGGTGCGGACCATGGACTCCCAGGACTCAGGCTCGGTGAACAGCCCGCTGTGACGCAGGACCTCCACGGTGCGCGAGAGCTGAGTGACGGTGGCGACATAGGTCAGGAAGAGCCCGCCCGGAGCCAGGGCCAAGGAGGCGGCCTCGATGTTCTCCCAGGGTGCGAGCATGTCCAGGACCACCCGGTCAATGCTGCCCGGTTCCACCCGGGCGGCAACGACGTCGGCGAAGTCCCCGGTGCGCAGCTCCCACGCCGGGTGGTGACGGCCGAACCAGGCGTCCACGTTGGAGGCGGCGATCTGGGCGAAGTCCTCGCGGCGCTCGATGGACAGCAGGTGTCCGCTCTCCCCGATGGCGGAGAGCAGGTTCATGGTCAGCGCCCCCGAGCCGACCCCGGCCTCCAGGACCCGGGCGCCGGGGAAGATGTCGCCCATGGCGATGACCTGTCCGGAGTCCTTGGGGTAGACCACCTGTGCGCCACGGGGCATGGACAGCACGTAGTCGGCCAGAAGCGGTCGCAGCAGGAGCAGCTCATGGCCGGTGTCGGTCTCGATGACGCTGCCCTCGTCCAGACCGACGACGTCCCGGTGATAGAAGGAGCCCCGCACGGACTGGAAGTAGCCCTGGGGGTCGAGCAGGAAGGTGTTCTTGCGGCCCTTGGTGTCAGTGACCTGGATGCGTTCGCCGTAGCGGAAGGGGCCGCGACGGCCCGCCTGCCCCAGGACCTCCTGAGGGTCCGGGCGCCGGGAGGGCGGTTGCTCTGTGGGGGCATCATGCTCTGGGGCGGACTCGTACTGGCTCATCACCGAGCAGTGTAGTCAGGGCCCATGACGCGGCACCTGCGTAGATCCTACGGCCGGGGCCCGCCCGGCCGGCGGGCAACGACGACGAGCTGAAGAGGCAGCATGTCGCGCATCGCCGGGTCTGTGAAGCGGTAGCCGCCTTCGCAGGGCTCCATGAGGTCGGGCCAGCGGCACCAGGCACTCACACGGGTCTCGCTCACCTCCTCCAGGACGAGGCCCGCCCCGGCCGGGACAGGCTGATCGTGTCGAGCCCCAGGTGGCACTGGAGATGGATGACGTCGAGGTCGACCAGATCCCCCAGGCGCTCCCGGTCGTCGGTGACGTCCTTGGTGAGCGCTGTGGGCGAGGCGAGAAGCTCGGCGATGCCGTAGCCGGAGGCCTCGTGGAGGGTGGCACGGTCGTCCCAGTTGGCGCGGTTATCGACGAAGTGGGTGCGGTGCACGATACCGGGGTCCGGCTCTGTCATGCCGCCAGCGTAGCGGGGAGCCGGCTGGCGCCGTTGCTCCTCAGCGCGCGCCGGTGGGCACGGCTCCGCTCAGGTGGCCCGAGTCGACGATGACCAGCCAACGAGAGACCTCCCGGGCCCGTTTCATGGCGTCGGCGGCCGCCTGCCCGGTCAGCTCGGTGGTCACCGCCGCTGCCGGCAGCACCGTGCAGACCTGGCCCGCGGTCACACCGGCGGTGGAGGCGGCGTCTGCCGTGTCACCCAGCCCGACCTCGTCCAAGGACGCCTCATCGATCGCACCCACGAGCTCGGTCCCGTCAATCACCAGAACCAGGGCGGCTCCACCGGCAATCGCCTTGCGGGCCTGGGACAGGGGAGCATCGGGTCCGACGACGTGCACGGGCCGGGACAGCTCGCGCAGGTCCAGTTTCGAGGCGGCCCTGGCACCTCCTCCGAGCTCGAGGACCTGCCAGCTGGAGGCCACGATCGACCACCCCACCATGACGACCAGGATGAGGTTGAAGGCGTCGGGCTGGCGGCCCTGAAGCAGAAGCGGACGCAGGATCCACCACCACACGACACCGCCGACCACGACGAGCCCTCCCCAGCCGGCCACTTTGAGACCGAGCCGGCGATTACCGGTCACCTGGACAACGAGCGCGGCCAGGGCGTATCCGCCGTCGAGAGGAAGCCCCGGCAGAGCGTTGAAGATCGCCAGGGCCAGGTTGACCAGGGTCACGGCCCATATGGTGAAGGCGACGGGAACCGACAGACTGACGGAGTCCTGCACCAACGTTCCAATGCCCCAGATGAGCAGGTTGGTGGCCGGGCCGGACAGGGAGGTGGCCAGGTCCTTCCACGCGGTCCACTCGCGCGCCGGCCCGAAGGACGTGCGCCCTCCCCACAGGTAGAGCTCGTAGCGAGTGGGGCGGCGCCCCATGAGGGTGCCGGTCAGCCCGTGAGCCAGCTCGTGCAGGAGGACCGAGCCGGCCACGCCCAGGACCGTGGCGACCACCACGGCCAGCACGGTCGTGGTCCCGAAGTCCCCCAGGGCGGCGGAGACCAGTGGGTACCAGCTGCCGGCGATGAGCAGGCCGAGCAGGAGGGAGGTCGGTGAGATGACGACGGGAGCGCCACCGATGCGGGCGATCACCCACTCGCCGGTCGATGAGGAGGCAGGCATGGGCGTGAGCCTAACGCCGTCGGGGGCGGCTCGCCGCATCTGCTCGGAGGCCACAGCAGGCTCTTGTGCCGCCGACGGCGCACGCTGTGGAGCAGCCGTCTTCATATCCGACACCCCGTCACCTCCTCGCGGTAGCGTCACCCCTATGTCCTGTGAGTCGCACACCGTCACCAGCTCGTTCGCCCGCACAGACGCCAGGCCCACCGGCCCAGGCGCCGGTGGCGGCCCGCAGCGCGGTTACGGAGACCGGCGCCGCGCGGCACTGTCTCCCTCGCGGGCCAAGGACTTCAAGCAGTGCCCGCTCATGTTCCGCCTGCGTACGGTCGACCGCCTCCCCGAGCCCGGCTCCCTGGCCACGCACAAGGGGACAGTCGTTCACGGCGTACTGGAGCGGCTCTACGACCTGCCGGCCTCCGAACGCTGCCCGGATGCGGCCCTTGATCTGCTGCCCGGTCAGTGGGAGTCCCACCGGGAGAAGAACCCGGAGGTCATGGAGCTGTTCGAGGATCCGGCACAGGTGGAGACCTGGCTGGAGGAGGCTCGCGGACTCATCCGCACCTATTTCTCCCTGGAGAACCCGCAGCGCCTGGAGCCCGCTGAGCGTGAGATGTTCGTCCAGACCGAGACCGGTGACGGCCTGCTTCTGCGGGGCTTCGTCGACCGCCTGGACGTGGCGCCCGACGGCGCCATGCGCGTGGTCGACTATAAGACCGGCCGCAGCCCGGGCACGCGCTTCATGGAGGAGGCACTGTTCCAGATGCGCTTCTACGCCCTGGTCCTGTGGCGGCTGCGCGGGAGAGCACCGGCCCGGCTCCAGCTGGTCTACCTCAAGGACGGACGCGTCCTGACCCACGATCCTCGACAGGCCGAGCTGGAGCGGACCGAGACCCGTCTGGCCCACCTGTGGGACGAGGTCGAGGACTGCGCCCGCAGCGGTTCTTTCCGCCCTCAACGCTCCCGTCTATGCGACTGGTGCTCCTTCCAGGCCCAGTGCCCGCTCTTCGGCGGCACCACGCCGCAGATCCCCGACGACGGGCTCACCCGTCTCCTGAGCGCCCGGCGCGCCGCAGCCTGATCTCACCCAGCGTCCCGGAATTGCTGCGGTGCGTGCCCTCGGCTACAGTCCCTAGCGGTTGACAACCGTCGCCAACCACTTCGTACCGGAGAAGCACATGAACGTCGCCCAGGCCCACACCGCTCGCACCGCCTCGCGCGGGGCCGGCATGTGTATGCGCCGCCTGGTTCGGGCGTTCTGAGGCGGTCTCAGACAGATCGTCCTCTCCGGCTCCCGGCACCCTTGAGGCGGTGCCAGGCCAGCCACGTCCAGCCAGGCCCCCACTTCACTCCCCCACCGGATGACGTGGCCCTTCTCTGTATCTTCTTCCTTCACCTGTGCTGCGTCACCGGTCCTCACGCAGGCTGCTCGCGCCTGAAAGCAGCAGCCGGACAAGGACCACACCGTGCCATCCCCCACCATTCTCACCGGTCTCGCCGTCGGGGCCGTCCTCGGCTTCATCCTTCAACGAGGCCGTTTCTGCATCACCGGAGCCTTCCGCGACCTGTGGGTCTCCCACTCCTGGCGCTGGTTCACGGCCTTCCTGCTGGCCATCGCCGTTCAAGCGGTCGGAGTCGCCGTCCTCACCGGCGCAGGCTCCATCACACCTGAGATCCCCAGATTGTCAGTGGTCGCCACCGTCGTCGGATCCTTCCTCTTCGGAGTGGGGATCGTCCTGGCCGGAGGCTGCGCCACCGGCACCTACTACCGTGCGGGCGAGGGCCTGGTCGGATCCTGGTTCGCGCTCGTGGCCTATGCGACCACTGCGGCCGCGTCGAAGACCGGGATCCTGTCGGGGGTGACGAAATGGGTCAAGGGGCTGTGGGTCACCGACCTGACCACCATCCCCGCCACCATCGGAGTACCGGACTGGGTGGGAGTCATCATCCTGGCCGGAGTCACTGCGGTGGTGGCGCATCGCTTCGTCGTCCTGGGGCGAAGCCGTCCCGCCCAGGTCCAGCTGCCCGCACAGCGCACGGGCCTGGCCCACCTGCTGCTGGAGAAGCAGTGGAACCCCCTGGTCACAGGACTGCTGGTGGGAGTCGTCGCCATCATCGCCTGGCCCGCCTCCTGGGCCTCGGGACGTCTGGACGGACTGGGGATCACGACGCCGTCGTCGAACCTGGTAGGGCTCATCGTCACCGGCGACACCAAGCGGCTCGACTGGGGCGTGCTCCTGGTCCTAGGGATCCTGCTCGGCTCCTACATCGCTGCCAGGGCCTCCGGCGAGTTCCGCGTCCGTGTGCCCAGCGCCCAGGTCATCCAGCGCTCCATCATCGGCGGCGTCCTCATGGGGATCGGCGCAGTGTGGGCCGGCGGCTGCTCGATCGGCAACGCCCTGGTGCAGACCTCCCTTCTGTCATGGCAGGGCTGGACCGCCCTGGTCTTCCAGGTCCTGGGGGTCGGGGCGGCCGCGTGGTTCATCCTCATCCGCCCCCGGCAGCGCCGTCGCGCCAAGCGCGCCGCCGCCCGCGTCCCTGCCGCCGTCTGACACCGCACCAACCCCAAGGAGAGACTCATGCGTACTGTTCTGGAGACCACCGGTCAGGTCTGCCCCTTCCCCGTCATTGAGGCCGAGGAGGCCATGGAGGACCTCGACGTCGGAGATGAGCTCGTGATCGGATTCGACTGCACCCAGGGAACCCAGACGCTGCCCGCCTGGGCCGCAGACAACGGCTACACCGTCACTGAGTTCGAGCGCACCGGCGACGCGGCCTGGACCATCACCGTGCGCAAGTAGGTCGAGCCGCTACGGTTAGGCCTATGGAGCACAGGAGACTCGGCCGAACCGGCCTGCGAGTGTCCTCCGTGGGTCTGGGCACGATGACCTGGGGCCGGGACACCGATGAGCTCGAGGCCAAGGAGCAGCTCGACATCTTCCTCGATGCCGGGGGCACCCTCGTGGACACCGCCGCCTCCTACGGCGAAGGCGTCAGTGAGGAGGTCATCGGTGCGCTCCTGCACGAGCACGTGGACCGACAGGACCTCGTCCTGGTCTCCAAGGCCGGGGTGCGCACCTGGCGCACCGGTGAGCGCTCCTCGGTGGCCGACGCCTCCCGCGGCTCGCTGCTGGACACGCTCGACACCAGCCTGGCCCGCCTGGGCACCGACCACCTCGACCTGCTGCTGGTTCAGGTACCCGACCCCACCACCTCCCTGGAGGAGACGGCCCACGCCCTTGGCCTGGCCGTCTCCTCCGGGCGCGCCCGCTACGTGGGTGTTGCCAACCACCCGGCCTGGGCGTCGGTGCGCATGCACGACCTGCTCAGTGAGTGCGGACGGGGACCGGGGCTGGCCGCCGTCGAGGTGGAGCACTCGCTGCTCTCCCGCGGCATCGAGCGCGAGCTCATGCCCGCTTCCCAGGCCCTGGGATTCGGTGTCCTGGGGTACGCCCCCCTGGGGCGAGGGGTCCTCACCGGCAAGTACCGTGCCACGATCCCACCGGACTCGCGGGCTGCCTCACCGCACCTGCGCTCCTACGTGTCCCCCTACCTGGGCGACCCGCACCGGGGGGTCGTCGAGGCCGTGGCCACGGCGGCCTCAGGCCTGGACCGTAAGCCGGCCGAGGTGGCGCTGGCCTGGGCCCGTGACGCCGCCGGGATAGCCTCCACCGTCGTGGGGGCGCGCACGCCGGCCCAGCTCCAGGGCGTGCTCTCAGCCGTTGACCTGGAGCTTCCGGTCCAGATCCGCCACGCCCTGGACGAGGTCACCTCGTTACAGCTCGGCTACCCCGAGCGCTTCTGAACCGCGAAGCAACGCGGGGTCCGCGCACATCGTGCGCGGACCCCGCTGCTGAAGGATGAATGACCGAGAGGACTTCAGTCAGTCCTCGTCGTCGTAGTCCTCGTCCTCATCGTCGCCGTCATCGTCGTAGTCCTCGTCCTTATCGTCGTCGTAGTCCTCGCCGTCATCGTCGTAGTCCTCATCCTCATCATCGCCGTCGGAGTCGAAGGCCTCGAAGGGCAGCTCGATGCCGTAGGCGGTGAACAGCGAGTCGTCGTAGGTGAAGAAGGCGTCCTGGAGGGCGTTCTCGGCCGCGACCACGGCCGGGGAGAGCTCGTCACCGGTCGCGGCAGCATCCAGGTGCGCCTCGAAGGCGGCAATGAGTCGGTTGAGCGCGGACCGCGGGTCGTTCGTCATGTGGGACACACTACCGGTTCTCCCCCGCCCGGCGCACAGGTGGGCAGCAATGCCTGGGGAGGGCGTTGCGCCGTGATCACGCGTCCCGCTCGACTCCCAGCTCCTTGCGGATGAAGCCCAGGAAGAGATCCTCCCCCTTGATCCTGCTGGTCTCCTCAGGTCCGACGACGACTCGCACGCCGTCGCGCAGGATCTGGGAGGCTCCACCGCCGGGCCCAAGGGGCAGGATGATCCGCTCGGTCCCGGGTGTGTAGGTGGTACTGGGCTCCCGGCCCGCGATGAGGTCGGCAATGTTGCTGGCCACGACTCGGGCGTGGGCCCGGGCGGCGTCGGCGCGCTTGGACTCGCGCACGTCGGTGATGTCGCCGATGGCCCATACGCCGGGGTGGTCCACCACCCGCAGGTAGTCGTCGACACGGATCGTGCCGTCGTAGTGGCGCACCTCGTCGTAGTCCTCGCTGAGGAATCCGGTGGCAGCCGCCGAGCCGTAGGCGCGGAACCACATGTCCACCTCCAGCTGACGCCCGCCCTGGGTGGTGACCCGGAAGGGTGAGAGCACGCCGACGTCGACCGGGGGCAGGAAGCTGAGGGAGTCACCGGTGATGATCTCCACGCCGCGCTGGGTGAGCTGGTCGGAGATGGCCTCGCGGACCTCCGGCTTGTAGTCACCGGCGGGCAGGATCCTATCGGCGGCCTCCAGCATGGTCACCTTGATGTCCGGGAAGACCGAGGTGATCTCTCCGGCCAGCTCGATGCCGACCGCGCCGGCTCCCACGATGAGCACTCGCGAGGACTGTTCGAGGTTGGCGTGAACACGTTCGATGCGGGCCTTGGCGACGACGGAGGAGGACTCCATGTGCTTGGCCGGGAAGGGGTAGGCGGTCCCGGTGGCCAGCACCAGGTAGTCGGCCTCGATCGGCCCATGCCCGGTGACCTCCACGGTGGTGCCGCGAACGGCCAGCGCCGTGCCGTGAATGACGCGCCCGTTGGTCAGGAGCCGGTCGTAGGGCAGGAAGATCTTCTCCGCCCAGTCCCGGTCGACCACCGCCCGCAGCGCTGCGGCGTGGCTGACGAAGGTGTCCTTCTGCTCCACGAGGGTGACCTCGGCGATGTCATCGAGGGCCTTGGCGACGGTGATGCCGCCATACCCACCGCCAACGATGGTGACGCGAGCCATAGTGTGTTCCTTCCGGTGATGAGAGGTGAAGACGCGGACCGTGTCCGTCAGGTGAGTCCGCGGCGCTTGAGAAGGGGCAGGATGCTGGGGTCGCGCCCGGTGAAGGCGCGGTAGGAGGTCGAGGCGTCCCGGGAGTCGCCGCGAGCGAGGAACTCTCGGCGGAACGTGTCTCCGGCCTTGCGGTTCAGGCCGAGGTCACCGCCGATCGCGCCGTCGGTGGTGAACCACGCGATGGCATCAGCGTCCATGACCTCGCTCCAGATGTAGGCGTAGTAGGCGGCGCTGTAGCCGCCGGCGAAGATGTGGGAGAAGTAGGTGGTGCGATAGCGTGGGGGGACGAGCGCGTCGTTGACACCGGCAGCGGCCAGGGCCCGATGCTCAAACTCCTCCACCTCGCGGATGTCCCCCGGGACCTCTCCCGGTGCCAAGGTGTGCCAGGCCTGATCGAGCAGGGCCGCCCCCAGGTACTCGGTGGTGGCGTATCCCTGACCGAAGGAGCCCTGGCCGCGCAGCTGCTTGGCCAGATCAGTGGGCAGGGGCCCGCCGCTGTCCACGTGACGGGCGTAGCTGGAGAGCACCTCGGGATGAAGTGCCCACTTCTCGTTGAGCTGGCTGGGAAACTCGACAACGTCACGAGGCACGGCGGTCCCGAAGGCAGAGGGGTAGCGCGTCTCGGACAGCAGGGCGTGCAGGGCGTGCCCGAACTCGTGGAAGCAGGTGATGACCTCGTCCCAGGTCAGCAGTGCCGGCCCGGAGGTTGGCTGCTCGATGTTGCAGCAGTTGATGACGACCGGCCTGCGACCGGTGAGGGTAGAGCCGGTGACGAGACTGTCCATCCAGGCGCCTCCGGACTTGCCCGCCCTGGCGTAGTAGTCGCCGACGAAGAGCCCCAGAACCGGCGCCTCCGGGCCCTCGCCGTCATGCACCTCCCAGACTCGTACACCGGGGGCGTACATGTGCTCGGCCAGGTCCTCACGCTCGTGGAAGGTGATGCCATAGAGACGGTTCGCAGCGTAGAAGACTCCGTTGACGACGACGCTCCACAGCTCCAAGTAAGGGGCCAGGACCTCGTCGTCGACGCCGAAGCGGTCCTTGCGCTCAGCGGCCTCGTAAAAGGGCCAGTCGGCGGGGCCGAAGGTCTCACCCTCCTGGGTCTCAGGGTCGTTCTCCATACGGGCGGCATAGATCTGGGCATCGCGTCGGGCGTTGGCCATGGCGGGCGGTGTGAGGCGGGCCAGCATCTCGCGGACCGCGTCGGTGGTCCTGGCCGCCGACTCCGCCGCCACGAGGGCGGCGTGGTGCGGATAGCCCAGGAGGGCAGCTCGTTCGGCGCGCAGTACCGCGAGCTCCAGGACGATGTCCCGAGTATCGCCGGCGCCGTCATGTCCGCCCAGTCCCCGGTTCATGGACCTGTCCAGGAGGGAGAGCCGGGCGGCATGGGGACGGGTGGTGGCCAGGGCGGGTGTCACCGTGACGTTAGAGACCTCAGCGGCATGCATGGCCTCGGTGACCAGGATGGAGAAACGCATCTTGAGCGCGTTGACGCGGGCGTTGATCTCCTTGAGGGCGTCAGTCTCCGACTCGTCCAGGCCAACGCCGTTGCGTTCGAACTCCTCAACGGTCAGGCGGATGAGACGGGCGGTCTCGGCGTCGATGACGGCGCCGTCGGCGTCGCGCGTCTCCTCGCCGTCGGGTGCTGCAGCGACGAGGTCATCGAGCGTCTTGAAGCGCTCATAGAGGCGCGAGTCGAGATGGTAGGCGTCGGAGTGCGCCGCCAGCTCCGGGGCGAGCACCTCCTCGAGCTCATCGAGGTCCGGGCAGTCAGTGGCGGAGGTCAGGGCGTCCAGTACTGTCAGCGCCCGCTCCAGCAGCTCACCGGATCGTTCCAGGGCGTTGACGGTGTTGGCGATCGTGGGTTCGGCCTCGTTGGTGGCAATCGCCTCCCACTCCCGGCGCTCGGCAGCCATCCCGGCACGGATGGCCGGTTCGATATCGGCGTGGTCCACGGCCGTGAAGCCGGGCAGACCCAGGTCGAGCGGCCATGGCCTGGCGAAGACGTTCGACTCCGGGAGGTCGGTGCCGTCGGTGGTCTCGCTCATGGGCCCATCGTGCCACGAGCCGGGGGCTTCTCAAGCACAACGTGCAGAAAATTGTGGGTCATTAGTCCCTATCGGACGGCTTGAAGAGCTTCTGGTCGGGCCGGTTTCCTGCCACCAGGGACACGATGAGATCGGCAATGGCGGGCTCATCGGGGTCCTGGTTACGGCTGTCGACGGCGCGGTTCGCCCACCATCCATCCACGGCCAGCAGTGCCACGCGTTGCATCGGGGTGAGCTCGGGTGCCTCTCCGACCCACTCGTCACGCAGCACTTCCCAGGCATTCTTGATCATCTCGGCCTCCGCCGTGGTCGAGAGCATGAAGCTGACCTCACCAGGCAGGATCGCACCGTCGATGACGGAGCGGGCCAGAGCCTCAATGCGCTCGGAGCGGCTCGCCTCCTCCACGGGCTTTCCCAGTGCCTCCAGGGCCTCGGCCCACCAACGCTCCTGGAAGGCTGCGGCGATACCCTCCAGGAGCTCGGTCTTGGTACGGAAGTGGTAGATGATCCCGCCACGGGTCAGCCCGACGTGCTCGGCCAGGGCGTCGAAGGTGAGGGCATCGAACCCGTTGCGATGGGCGAGCTCGAGCGCCCCGGTGATAATGCGGTCCCGCTTCGAGGTTCGCATGAGACCTCCTCACTCGTTTCACTCGTGGCTGGAACGTGCCGTGCGGCCATGACGCCGGCAACCAGGAGGATACCGGCGGCAATAGCGGCCGTGGCCTGCATGGCATGAGTGAAGGAGGTCTGGGCATGTGCCATCAGCTGGGCCTGCGCGGGCGCAGTACGATCGATGGCGCCAGACAGGGTCGCCAGCGACTGCTCAGCGGCGTCGACCACCTGGCTCGGAAGACCCGAGGGGGCAGACCCGAGCAGAAGTCGGTAGCCGACGTCCTGGATCGTTCCCAGCACCGCGATGCCTAGGGCAACGCCGAGCTCGAAGCCGGTCTCGGAGATGGCGGAGGCTGCTCCGGCCCGGTCCGCCGGCACCGATCCCAGGACCGCGTCGGTAGAGACCGTGAAGGCCAGGCCGACGCCAGCACCGATGATGAGCAGACCGATGCATATCACGACAATCCCGCCGTAGGACTCTCCCACGGCAACGACAAGGAGGCCCACTGCTGCCAGAATCAGACCGCCTCCGAGCGCCCGTCCGTTTCCGAGTCGGCGTACCACCGCGGCCACGACCGCGATAACGACGATGGAGGCCAGCGACGTGGGGAGCTCGGTCAGACCCGCTTGGAGCGTGGAGTAGCCCCGGACGAGCTGCAGGTACTGGGAGAAGAAGTACAGCAGACCGGCCAGGGAGAAGATCGCCAGCACGGTGGCGATGATCGCCCAGGTGAATGCGGGGCGTCTGAAGAGCTCGACGTCGATCAGCGGTGTGGCCAGCGTGCGCTGGCGCCTTAGGAAGACCCATCCGGCACCGAGGCCCGCGAGCAGGGCAGCCACGGCGAGGGCCGTCAGACCGTTGTGGGCGAAGGACTTGACGGCGTAGACGATCGGCACGATCGCCAGGACGGACAGGATCGCGGAGACCATGTCCACCGGGGCTCCCTGATCGTTCTTCGACTCGGGCAGGAGCCACAGGCCGGTGATGATGACGGCCGCCATCACGGGGACGTTGATGAGGAAGACGCTGCCCCACCAGAAGTGCTCGAGCAGGGCCCCACCGACCAATGGCCCCAGGGCGGCGCCGCCGGAGCTGCCGGCCGACCAGATCGCGATGGCGGTGGCACGATGATGAGCATCGGGGAAGATGTTGCGGATGAGGGACAGGGTGGAGGGCATGATCGTGGCTCCTCCAACACCCAGCAGGGCACGGGCGGCGATGAGCGCACCCGCGCTCGGCGCGAAGGCCGCCATGACGCTGGCCGCCCCGAAACCGAGGGTCCCGATGAGCAGGAGGCGTCGCCGACCGATGCGGTCGGCGACGTTGCCCATCGTGACCAGCAGGCCGGCCAGGGTGAAGGAGTAGATGTCACCGATCCACAGCAGCTGACTGGCCGTCGGCCCCAGGTCCGCGCTCAGCGAGGGAATCGCAAGCGCCAGCACCGTCGAGTCGATGGCCAGCAGGGTCACAGCAAGGGTCAGGACGGCCAGTGCCGCCCAGGCACGGAGTCCAGGAGAACGAGTCACGACCATAACTGTACTATACGTACAGTCAAGTTACGGCGATGATGGCTCTCTTCTCAGCACAGACGCCGGCGGCGGAGCACCTCGGCCACGTCCGGTGCGAAGTAACCCGGACCTTTGAGGACCTTGCCGTCCTCGCGATAGATCGGCTTGCCGTCGGCCCCCAGCTTGGACATGTTGGAGCGCTGAACCTCTGCGAGCACGGCCGGCAGGTCGATCCCGGTCTCCAGGGCCATGCCGTAGATGACGTAGACGAGGTCCGCCAGCGCATCAGCAGCCTCGACGGTGTCACGAGTACCGTCGTCGACGGCCACGGCGCGGCGGTAGCCCGACTCGGCCTCGGTGCGGGCCGCTTGCCCATAGACGGCGCCAACGAGCTCGACGAACTCCTCGGCGATGAGGCTCATGCGCATGTGCAGGCTCTTGCGCTCAAGGCTGGCGCCGTCGGTCTGCACGGGAAGTCCGTAGACGTGGTGGAAGCGCCGCACGAGGGCCTCGGGGTCGTCGCCTTCACGCTCTCCGACGCCGTCGTGCGCCACTAGCGGCAGTGAAGCCGCCTCCGCGCTGACGGGACCGTCCCAGGGCGCTTGCGGCTCGCGAGGGTCGTCGGGAAGCAGGGTGGCGACCCATCCGTCGCGGAGCCGGCCGTCATTGAGCAGGAGACGGCGCACCTGCCCCTCTCGCTGGAAGCCGAGCGACCAGGCGACCTTCCAGGAGGCCCAGTTGGGCACCGGGCCGCGGCTTGAGTCATGGATGTCGCAGCGCCACCGCAGCGCGGACAGGCTCAGGGGGCCGTCCGGGTCGAAGGCCGTTTCAATGAGGGCGGCGACGGCGCGGGTCATAGTGCCGCGCCCTCGCGCAGCAGCGGTGAGCCAGTAGCCGATCTCTCCCGTTCGAGCATCCTCAGGGCCACTCAGGGTGATGCCGAGCATTCCCACGAAGGTCGAGGAGGCTCCGTCGTCGCCGGCCTCACGAACCGCCCACGTGAGCTCGCGCCCCTCACTCCAGCCGTTGGTCACGATCTGCTCGACGAACGCCTGAGCGTCGCTGCGCTGATAGCCGCGGGGGATGAAGGTCCACTCCTGAATGTCGGCCTCCTGGCAGATCTCGGCGATGCGGTCGATGTCGTCGCCGGTCGGGACCGACAGAACAAGTGCGGGCAGACCAGCATCCGCGGGAACGGTCATCTCAAAGGAGTCCATGGAGGAGGATGCTAGCGCCCCTCCCCTGGCTCACTCTTGACGAGACCCTCACAATCCTCTCCCAGGTCATTTCACGGGCCTATGCTCGAGGGCAGTACCCCGACGAGAAGAGCCTAAGTGACTACCGCCCCCGCACCTGAAAGCCGACACCACGGTCCCGCGATCCCCCGTTGGAAGCTGCCCTCGGCACGAGTGGGCAGGCAGGGTGACGTCATCACCGTCGAGCAGAGAGTTCCCGCCCGCGTCGTCAGAGTCGAACAGCACAGCTACGGCGTGGACAACGCCGGCGAAACGGGCGTGGCAAGGCCTCACGACACGGTTTCCTCCCCACTGAGACCTTCTCCGTACCGGACCAGGCGAGTCCCCTACTACGAGTCCGGTCTGACGTCGGTCAGCACTCTCCCCCTGGTGCGCGAGCGTCTCACCGTCCCGGCATCTGTCGCTAACGAGCAGCACGTCCGCCAGGTGATCGATACCGCAATCAGCTCCTACGATCCTGGATCCGCTGCACTTTCGGCCCAGGTCAGCTCCGGCGCAGTCCGCCACGTGGTGCAGGGGCTCCTCGGCCTCGTCATCGTGACTGTCGCCATCTTCATCGCGGTGCGGATCCAGCTGGCCTTCTCCAGCTCCGGCTGGCCTTCTCCAGCTCCCCGGCTCCCGCTGGATTCGATCCGCGCAGCATCTTCCTGATCCCGATCACCATCCTCATGCTGATCGGAGTGCTTCTGGCCAGTGCCAACCTCCGCCGGGCCTGGATACTGCGAACTCCCCCGTTTGTCGCAGAGGAGCAGTGGGGGCTGCTTCGCACAGTCCTGACCCAGATGTCCGGGCAGGAGCCCGGCTCGTCGCGTCCTCTGGACATTGAGGCTGGGCGGCGACGGGACCTCATCACTCATCCGGGCGGTGGCACCGTTGCACGCGGCGCTACCCGTGACGGCCGTATGGGGCCGACCTGGCCGGATCCCTCAGACATCAGCAGACTTCATCGAGAGGCACGGGGCCGAGCCGCCAAGGGAGCAGTCATCTTCGCCTGCTTCCTGGGTCTCGGCTCCTTGGTCATCGGATCGTTCGTGCGCCTTGGTGTACTACCTCTTCTTCCCTTCGTGCTCCTGGGCTCAGGAATCGCCGCTGTCGTCATCATCGGATCGATGCGAGTGTGCGACCGGATGCTGCTGGCTCACCCCGCCACGATTCCCGGAGAGGAGCAGCCCTACCGCCTGCTGGTCGAGGACATTGACGTGGCGAGTCTTGACCCCTGGTGCGCGGCACGACGCCGCGAGGACAATTGGCGTGTTGCGGCAGCGGCGTTCTGGCCACTGATGACTGTCGGTTTCCTGCTTGCCTTCTACTCCTTCGCCCACTTCAAGACGGCGGCGATGTTCGACTCCTCGTCCCCAGAGCCGCAGCTACCTCTCGCTTCCTCCGTCATCGTGTTGCTGACGATCGCGCTGGCACTGGTGATCGTTGTCCTCGGGCATCTCTGGGCCCGACGGCGTGATGCTGAACGTCGCCGTCGAGCAGGACTCCTCTGAGTCTTAGGAGGCTCTTGCCTCAGCGGGCCGGCGTCGCAGGACCGGCCAGCAGGTGACCATGACGAGACCTCCCAGCAGGCCGTAGGCCAGGGCTACCCACAACCCGTGGTCATCGGCGAGCCAGCCGACAACCGGTGGCGCCAGAAGTCCCGTGAGGCGGGCGAGCCAGGACACGATGGTCAGGCCCAGCCCAGGAGGAAGCCCTTCGATGTCGTCGGCCGCGGAATAGGTCACGGGCACGGCGACGGCGCAGCCGGCCCCGGAGATGGCCATCCCGATCAGTGTTCCGGCGACGGAGGAGAGCAGGAGTGCGATGCTCATGCCAAGGGTTACCAGGGCTCCGCCCCAGGCGATGACGGCTCGCTGACCGACGGCGTCGATGATCCGGTCCCCTACCAGACGCCCCACGATCATCGTCCCCTGGAGCGCCACGAGTCCCAGCCCCACACGGCCGGCGGTAGCGCCCTGCTCGGACAGGAGCAGGGACGACCAGTTCATGGCCACGTCCTCGGGGAACATAGAGTCGGCGCACAGCAGGCCGACGACGCCGAGGACGAGGATCGTCACTGGGAGCGAGCGACGCGACGAGACAGTCGGTGGCGCCTCGCGGGAGTCGTCGAAGGCGCCGACCTGATCGGGAGCGCGCTCAGCGGAGTCATGACCGGGCAGGAACCAGCCCACGAGCAGGGGGCCCACCGAAATGACCAGAAGCACCATCGCCGTGAGCGTCATATGGGTCCCCAACCCCACGCCGGCTCCGGCCATGGCTTGCCCCATGGCCGCGCCCAGGACCGCCCCCAGTGACCAGGAGGCGTGGAAGCTCGTCACGATGGAAGCGCCCCAGCGGCGCTGGACGCGCAGGCCGTGCGCATTCTGGGCGACGTCGACGATGGCGTCTGTCCCGCCCATGACCAGGAGACAGGCCGCCAGAACGATCCACGAGCGGGCCAGACCTGCGCCGAGGAGCGCCAGTGCGACCACGAGCATGCCCAGGCTGGCGACCCTCGCCGAGGTCAGACGGGAGATGAGCCAGGATGCAGCCAACCCCGCCACGAGGGCACCGACACTGGCCGCGGCCACGGCCTGCCCGAAGGCCGCCTTGCTCAGGCCCAGTTGCTCCACGATCTCAGGGAATCGCGGAACCAGGTTGGCGAAGCCCAAGCCATTGGCCAGGAACACCAGGTACACCGCGGCTCGGGCTCGAAGCAGCTCGGGACCGCGCCGCGGTCTCAGACGGCTGTGCAGCGGGATGGCGGGTAGCACCGGACCAGATTACCGGCGAGTCATGAGAATCTCGGGAAGTACTGCCCATGACAAATGTGGGCACTGGGATGGCGTCAGCAACGTCATGCGCCTAGGCTGGCACAGGCAGAGCGATTTTGCGACACAAGAGTTGTTGGCTCTTGCCACGCATGCCCACGATTCCCCCGACCGCATCTCATATGGAGGATGAATGTCTTACGGAAGCGTCCCCAACCCGAACCCTACCGGCCAGGCCCCCTACGGCGCCCCTCAACAGTTCGGGGCCCCTGCCCTGAGCCCCGATGTCGCCCCGCTCCCCGGCGCGTCCGTCGGCGAGGCCATCAAGCGCTACTTCCAGCGCTACGCCCAGTTCCGCGGCTACGCCTCCCGCTCGGAGTACTGGTGGCCGTGGTTGGTCAATACCATCATCGGCTTCATCTTTTCCCTCTTCACGGTGATCCCGATGATGACCGCCATGTCCGAGGCTATCGAAGCAGCCCAGAACGGCGACCCCTCGATGACCCCCGTGTATCCCGCCAGTTTCTACGTCATGTCCGGCATCGCCTCGCTTTATGGTCTCGCGGTTCTCTTGCCGAACCTCTCTTCCTTGGTGCGGCGCCTGCACGACACTGGCAAGTCAGGATTCTGGTTCT
Source organism: Actinomyces sp. Marseille-P3109 (assembly GCF_900323545.1). Classification (NCBI taxonomy): domain Bacteria; kingdom Bacillati; phylum Actinomycetota; class Actinomycetes; order Actinomycetales; family Actinomycetaceae; genus Actinomyces; species Actinomyces sp. Marseille-P3109. The sequence goes on along the minus strand of NZ_OOHN01000008.1, from coordinate 873,026 downwards.
TCATCGGGTGGCTGCCGATCATCGGGCCGATCTGGCTGTTGGTTCTTCTCGCGTCAGAGTCACGCCCCGACCTCTACCGCCCCGAGTGGAACTGACTTCACCTCCAGCGAGTATGACGTGATCCCCGCAACCTTGAGGTTGCGGGGATCACGTTTTAATAGCTCGCATACGAGAACTCATTGTTTCTGCCATGAAATTGCGGGAAGGCAAGAGGAAGAACTCACCATATCGGCATGCGCCGTCAAGATGACAGGGGCGAACTCTGCCTCTAGGCTTTCTCCGCCACGCTGACCCAGGCACGGCATCAGTATTTCCCTCGAGGCGTGCTGGACGCGGATTGCTCCTCACCGCCTCTCAGTCTCACTTGGAGGATTCATGTCCTACGCAAGTGGCCCTGCGCCCTATGGCGGCCAGGTGCCCTACGGCGCCCCCAACCAGTTCGGCTTCGGGGCTCCATCCCTGACCCCTGACATCGCCCCCTTCCGGGGGCGAGCTTCGGCGAGGCCGTCAAGCGCTTCTTCCAGCGCTACGCCCAGTTCCGCGGCTACGCCTCGCGTTCGGAGTTCTGGTGGTCCTTCCTGTTCATAGTCGTCAGTCTCTTCGCTCTGTATCTCGTGTTCGGCGTTGGCATCGCAGCACTGATCGCTAACGACGCCTCCGATGCCTCAGCAGGATTTTTCGGCATTCTCACGATAGGAATCATAGGTATCTTCGGGCTAGCAACTCTCCTCCCCCGCCTCGCCGTCATGGTGCGGCGGCTACACGACACAGGAAAATCCGGCTTGTGGGTTCTCTTCGTCCTCTTTGGACTAGACATCGTGCCGCTCATCCTGTGCTGCTTCGAGTCCCGCCCGGACCTCTACCGCCCAGAGTGGAGCTGACTCATCCTCCTCGCGGAAATGACATGATCCCCGGAACCTCAAGGTTCCGGGGATCATGTGTCGGTGGTGTCCGAGGGGGGACTTGAACCCCCACGCCCGTTTAATAAGGCACTAGCACCTCAAGCTAGCGCGTCTACCTATTCCGCCACTCGGACTTGTGTTGTCTCCGCCGTCTCTCAGCGGCTCCGCTGGAGACTCGCTCCGGCGACGCAGAGAAACTTAGCACGACGGCGGCCGAGGCCACCAAACTACCCCTGAGTGCTTCCCATCACATCCCACTGTTCTCAACGCTGAGGGTCACCTGCATGGACCAGCTCGCCCCGGGCTCGATGGTGGGGGCATGCTCGCGCACGGCTCCAGCCTCGACGCAGACCATGGTCGGGAATTCGTCGTCGGCCATGTCCGGCATGGGGACGCTGTAGGTGGACCAGGGGTTCCACACGATGGTGGAGGGGGCGTTGCGCTTGTCGATGTGGATCGTGCGCTGGTGTCCGGGGTCGGTCACCGTGACCGGTGCGGCGGAGTCGTAGATGCGGTCCACGGGACCGGAGATCTTGACGTCGCCCGTCTGGACACACCGGCTTTCCTGGGGGGTGCGCGCCAGATTGTCACTGTAGGAGGCACCGTCGAGTCCGCTGATAAGGCTGGCGGTGACATCCTGAACCAGAAGGTAGGTGTGAGCGGCGGCCTCCACCGTGCGGGGTTCGGTCCCCTCGTTGCGCAGACTCAGCCCCACACGCAGGGTCTCGCCGACCTCCACCTCGTAGAGCGCGGTCAGGCGGTCACGACTGACGGATAGGAGGGCTCGGACACCGCCGTCGTCAGTGCTGGTAACAGTTCGCAACTGCCAGGGGGCGATGCGTGCCCAACCGTGCTTCGGAACGGCGTCTCCGTTGATGCCCACTCCGAACTCGGGCAGGCACAGAGGAATTCCTCCACGAATGGCGGTCGTGCCGTCAAAGACCGCCTGCCGCGAGGTGAAGATGACCTCCGACCCGCCGCGCGGCACCCACGAGGTCATGGTGGCGCCGTGAAGGTAGATCTCCGCAGCACCGGCCGGGGCGTCGATGAGGAGCCGCGGCTGCCCTCCCGCCCCCGGTCCGAGCGCGGCGGTGCGGGGTAGACGCACCGGGCTCGTCGTCGCAATGGAGTGAGTCGGATTGCTGACATTCGGGACGGTCATGGGGCCACGCTAGTAGGCTGTCCGTGTTTCGTCAGCCCGATGACCAGTGAAGGACTGAACGCTTACCCCATGGCAACCACCAGTTCCCCATCAGAGGGCACATCTGCTGAGGCTCCCGACTCCTCCAAGATCCCCGGCTCCCCTGAGCCGGCTCAGTCAGCCGGCTCAGAAAGGAGATCGTCCCAGCTTCTGAGCAGTAGTGGCCTCCTGGGGCGGCTCAAGAACGCTCGCACGGCACTGGACCGAGGGATCGACTGGGCGGAGAGACGCAGACAGGCGGACCGCGACTACCACCTGCACTGGGAACCCGACCCGGACGATACTGCGGCAACGACCCCGGCCACTCCCCCGGTGTCCACCACCCATGTCCGGGTGGCGCCCTCGCTGTCCTTCCCCGAGACAGTGACGACCCGTTCCTCCGTCATGGACTCCCTGCCCTCCTGGCTGGTGCGCGGCGGCATGGGGGCATGGCTCGGGCTGGGCATCATCATCGTGATCGGCCTCATTTTCTACGCCACCTCGCAAGTGATCCCGGTGTTCATCGGCCTGTTCATGGCGTTGGTGTTCACCTCGATCCTCCAACCGATGGTGAACCTCTTCGCCAGGGTCATGCCCCGCTACCCGGCGACCTTCCTGGCACTGTTGACCGCCATCGGCGCGATTGCGGGACTAGTCACCTACGTGGTGACCTCCGTGACCAGCCAGTGGAACTCCCTGGCCTCCCAGTTCAGTGACGGCCTCGACACGATCATGGACTTCCTGGAGCATGGGCCGTTGCACCTGACGCAACAGCAGGTCTACTACCAGATCCAGGTCTGGTTGCGCCAGGGGCAGCACTACCTGCAGTCCAATGCTCCATCCCTGGCTTCAGAGGTGGTCTCCAACGCGAGCGCCGTCGTCGATGTCCTCACGGTCCTGGCACTGGCCCTGTTCGTGACGATCTTCTTCCTCGCCTCCGGGGGGAAGATGTGGCGCTGGTTCCTCAATGAGCTGCCCGCCACGATGCGCGAGTCGACCCACCGGGCGGCGGGAGCTGGCTGGTACACCTTCGCCGGGTACGCGCGCGGCACCGTGCTGGTGGCACTGACCGACGCCATCATGGCCGGGGTCTTCCTGCAGCTGGTGGGAATCCCGTTGGCGGCGCCTCTTGCGGTACTCGTGTTCATCGGCGCCTTCATCCCGATCATCGGCGCCCCCCTGGCGATGCTCGTGGCCATGGTGGTGGCCCTGGCCTCGGGTGGCCTCATCACCATGATCGTCGTCGGCGTGGGGGTGGCCGGCATCGGCCAGATCGAGGGGCACATTCTCCAGCCCCTCATCATGGGCCGCCAGGTCTCTCTGCACCCGGTCGTGGTGATCATCGGCGTCGCTCTGGGGACCTATGCCTCCGGGCTGCTCGGCGCGATCGTCGCGGTGCCGCTGATCAGCGTGCTCTGGTCCGTCTACTCCGAGCTGCACGTCAAGGACGCTCCGGTCACTGGCGAGCTACCCACGTACTCCTCCAGCAGGGAGTGACGGCTCCGACACTCAGCACCAGTCCCGGCTGCCGGTGACAGGAACTCCGGGGAGAGGCTGGAGATGCTCGGCCATGACGGCGATGACCCCGTCTCCCCTCTCGACCGTACCGCGCACGATGAGCGCGCCGGCGCGCCTACCGATGCTGCGGTAACGACGCCACATGCCGGCTCGGCAGACAACGTTGAGCAGGCCGGTCTCATCCTCCAGATTGAGGAAGATCATGCCGGAGGCCGTGTGAGGCCGCTGCCGGTGGGTGACGACGCCCGCAACCCGAACCCGGCTTCCGTGCTCCTGGTTGGAGAGGTCGGCGGTCGTCAGCACGCCGTCGGCCATCAGTCCGGGACGCAGAGACGTCAAAGGCGAGCCGTGGGTGGATACTCCGGTGAGGTTCAGGTCGGCTGCTTGCTGCTCGCGACTGGTCATGGCCGGCAGGGCCGGGGCGACGGCGCCGACAGCAGTGCCCGGAAGCGTGGGTTGGAACCATGTACCTCGTTCCTGGTGGGAGGCACCGCGGCATTGACCGTGCTCATCGGACAGGACGCCGGCTGCCCACAGGGCCCGACGGCGTTCCACCCCCAGGCTGTCCAGGGCCCCTGAGGCGGCCAGCGCCTCAAGGCGGGAGCGGCTCAGGCGCACACGTCGGGCGAGGTCGGCCAGGTTCCGGTAGGGGCCGTGGGCGCATCTCTCGGTGACGATGGCCTGTGCGGCCCGCGCTCCCAGCCCCCTGATCGGGGCCAGGCCCAAGCGCACCGCAAGGTCGTCGTGGACATCGAGCGGGGACAGGACGGCAGGATGGGGTGTCAGCGGCTCCCACTGATCCGATCGGTCTGCATGCCGGTGGTCTTCCCTCTGCTCGACGGTGGCATGGGCCGGCGAGTAGTTCACGTCTGCGGGCAGGACGCGCACACCGTGGCGGCGCGCGTCGGCCACGAGGGACTGCGGGGACCAGAAGCCCATGGGTTGGGCTGCGAGGACCCCTGCGTAGAAGTCCTCGGGCTTGCGAGCCTTGAGCCAGGCCGAGGCGTAGACCAGGTAGGCGAAGGAGAAGGCGTGGGACTCGGGGAAGCCGAACTCGGCGAAGGACCGCAGTTTGCTGTAGATCTTCTCGGCGGTGGGCTCGTCAATGCCTCGCCCCTTCATACCGGACACGAGCCTGTCGTGGAGGGCCTCCATGCGTTCGATGGATCGTTTGGCTCCCATGGCCTGGCGCAGGGTGTCGGCCTCGGCGGGGCTGAACCCTGCGGCGTCGACGGCGATCTGCATGAGCTGCTCCTGGAAGAGCGGCACCCCCAGGGTCTTGGCCAGGGCGGGCTTGAGGGAGTCGTGCAGGTAGGCGATCTCCTCGCGATCCAGCCTGCGGCGGATGTAGGGGTTGACGGCGTCGCCCTGGATGGGGCCGGGGCGGATGAGGGCGACCTCGACGACGATGTCGTAGAACTCCTGGGGGCGAAGTCGGGGCAGGGTGGCCATCTGGGCGCGCGACTCGACCTGGAAGACCCCGACCGTGTCCGCGGCCGCAAGCAGTCTGTAGACGGCCGGGTCCTCCTCGGGGAGAGTGTGCAGCCCCCAGGGGCGGCCGCTTTGGGACGTGCGCAGCTCCCCTTCCTCGATGACGTCGGGGACGGTCTGGCCCCGCTCGGCCAAGGTGGTGAAAGCCAGGCGTAGGGCGGTGAGCTCCCCAAGGCCTAGGAGGTCGAACTTGACCAGGCCGGCCTCAGCGCAGTCGTCCTTGTCCCATTGGAGGACGGAGCGATTGTCCATGGCGGCCCAGCGCACCGGGCACACCTCGGTGACGGGGCGGCCGCACAGGACCATGCCTCCGGGGTGGACCCCGAGGTGGCGGGGCAGACGCAGCAGATTCTCAGCAATGTCGAGGACCGGCTCGGGAACCTCGTCGCTCTGCCCTGTGAGTCCTCCAGGACGCACCGTGGTCCAACGGTCCATCTGCCTGGCCCAAGTGTCCTGCAGCCCAGAGGGGTGGCCGAGGGCTCGGGCTGCGTCGCGCACGGCAGAGCGGGGACGGTAGGCGATGACGTTGGCGACCTGGGCGGCGCAGTCGCGCCCGTAGCGGGCGTAGACGTGCTGGATGACCTCCTCGCGGCGGCAGGCCTCGATGTCGAGGTCGATGTCCGGGTAGCCGGCTCGCCCCGGGGACAGAAAGCGTTCGAAGAGCATCTTGTGCCGGACGGCGTCGACGGCGGTGATCCCCAGGGCATAGCAGACTGCGGAGTTGGCGGCCGATCCTCTTCCCTGGCACAGGATCCCCGACTGTCTGCAGAACTCGACGATGGAGTGCACGATGAGGAAGTAGCCGGGGAAGCCCAGGGACTCGATGACGTCGAGCTCGTGGTTGAGCACCTCCCAGGCCCGAGGGTGCTCCTGCGGGGTGCCGTAGCGGCGGCTGGCGCCTTGATAGGTGAGCTCGCGCAGCCACGTCGTGGGGGTGTGTCCGGTGGGGACGTCGACGTCGGGCAGGTCCGGGGCGATGAGGGCCAGGTCGAAGGCGAGGTCGGAGGCGAGGTCTGCGGCTAGGTCGACGGCGTCGGGACTGCGTCGGTGGAGCCTGGCCATGTCCCGGGCTCCTCGTAGCCAGCGGCCGATGGCGGGCAGGTGACCGCGGGCTCCTTCCAGGTCGGTGACCAGCCGGGTGGCGGTGAGGACATCGGCGAGGCGGGCGTCGGTGGGGCGGGCGCAGCGCACCGCGCCGGTGGCCACGAGGGGAAGCCGGTGAGCGTGAGCCAGTCGGGTCAGGGTCTCGGTGAGGGCGGCGTCGGTGGGGCCCCCGTCCAGGGTGAGCTCAACGGCCAGCCCCACGGTGGCGTCTCCCTCCACCTGTGTGTCACCGGTAGTGGTGCTGGTTGGGCGGCCGCGGTCGGGAGCGGCGAAGAGCTCGGCGAGGCGGCCCAGGCAGGCATCTGCCGCCGCCAGGTCCCAGGTTCCGGGCCGGCGGGGGTCGCCCAGGGCTCGGCGCAGAGGGCCGTTGGAGGTGCCAGTGAGGACGAGGCAGGTTCCGCAGGCTCCCCCGGTATGGCTGGTGGGGGCGGCGCGGAGGGCCGAGGCGAGAGTGGGCAGGTCATGGGCGGGTTCTCGCCGTTCTCCGGCGTCCAGGTTGTGCTGTGAGATGGCCGAGACCAGTCGGTGGTAGCCGACGGGGTTGCGGGCCAGGACGGGCAGGTGGGAGCCGTCAGCAAGGGTGAGCTCGGTGCCGTGAACAGTGGGCAGACCGTAGGCACGACCCGCCTGAGCATGCTTGACGATGCCGGGAACACCATCGTGATCGGTGAGGGCGAGTGCCTCCAGACCGAGCTCGACGGCAGCCGATGCCAGGTCATCGGGTTCGTTGGCTCCGTCGAGGAAGGAGTATGCGGAGTGGGCGTGCAGCTCGGCATAGCGGTGTCGGCTGGTCATGACTATCAGTGGCACCTGGAGTGTTAGAAGGGTGGGGCTTGGTCGATGAGGGCTGCCAGTCCGAGGGTGTGCCAGGACAGGACCCCGCTGGCCTGGTCTCTGGTGAGGGCCCATCCGGGGGTGTGCTTGAGCCGGTGGTGGGCCTCGCACAAGGTGACGAGGTTGTCCAGGCTGGTGGCCCCGCCCTCACCCCAGGCGGTGAGGTGGTCGATGTCGCAGCGGGAGGCCGGCACCTGGCAGGTGGGGAAGACGCAGGCCCCATCGCGGGCGCGCGCTAGGTCCGCAAGCCCCGCCGGCGGCCGGTACCTGGTGCGGCCGACATCCAGGACGGTGCCGCCCACCGGATCGGTGACCAGGCGCCTCCAGGTCCCGCCGGCGGCCAGCGCCCAGGCAGTCATGGCCGGCACCGCCACCCGCCGCGACCCGATGGAGACGTCCGCGACCTGCGCAGACTCAGCAGGGTCCAGGGCGGACATCCCGGTGGAGAGGGGCTGTCCGGATTCGGGCAGACTCCTGCCGCTGATGGCGGAGAGAGTCCTCCCTCCGAGCTCAGAATCGTCAGTACGCTCACCGCCCCCGGGATCGCCGCTGATGGCGGGGCCATCTCCTGGCGGGCCCAGACCAACCAGGCTGCTCAGAGGGACGGTGACGTTGACATTGATGTGGATGCCCGCCGGTAAGGGGAGGTGGTCGGTGGCTGAGGGGGTCCACCACGGGCTGGTCGATCCCATCAGGCCACTCAATCTGCTCAGAAGCCCTTCCAGGGGCACCCCATCGGGCAGCAGTCTCCCCGGGCCTGCACCCGCCGTGACATCGGTATCCGAGCCGCCTTGGGAAGCACAAGAGCTTGTTGATATCACAGGCAAAGATGCCCGTGCTTGCGAGCTGTCCCCGCCGGTCTGCTCCTCGGCTCGATCACCGGAAACCCCCTGGGCGGGCCGGCTGAAGGCCGCCATCTGGCTGGTGCGCAGCGTGGAGAGGGTCATCGCGGTCAGGGCATCGGCTCGCAGTTGCCCCAGAGTGCGTTGCTCGCCGGCAGCCCGAGCCGAAGCGGCGATCGCATCCAGGGTGGCATCCAGCAGCAGGGCGTCCATGGTCGGCAGCAGCAGGCGGATCTGGGAGACGCCCTCGCCCGCAGGCCGGGGGCGGGAGACGCACCGGCGCTCGGCATTGGCTTGGGCTCGTTCAGCGTGGCCGTCGGGGTCGATCTCCATCAGGGCCCGGTCCAGATCCCGCCCCACCTGCGACACGCTCCGCCCAGGCGCCTGAGGCAGAACCTTGTCCTGAACCGCCAGCGCCACCAGAGTGGGTACGGCTTCCAGGCGACGGGTCACCAGACAGGCCTTCGCTGAATCCAGAACCCCGCAGCGCTCCATCGCCTCGACCGGGGCGAAGCCCATGTTCATGAGGGCCCGACCGTGGTCGACGATCTGACCGGCCCGGGTCCGGGAGACCCCCAGGCGGGCGGAGAGCAGGCAGGTGGCATTGAACCGCCGCTCCTCATAACCCACCACCGGCGAGACCTCACCATGCGGTCCCCACTGGCCCGGGTGACTCGACAGCTCGGCGCACCCGGTCAGGCAGGCCGCCGCCAGGGCCTCGCCCCAGGTGGCCCAGGCCGCCAGGCGGCGGCAGGCCGCGGCCAGCTCCCCCAAGCCCGAGGCCCCCAGGGCCATGAGCTCCGTCGGGACGACCTCCTCCATACCCACCGTCCTGAGCTCTTCGGCGGCGGCCACCAGAGCCGCGTCAGTGCCCGACTCGTTGGTGGACAGGGTTGGCGCTGCATCGCCGTCAGCAGCGGAGCCCTCGTCGTCGGTGTCCCGGACGGTCACCAGCAGACGGGCCAGCAACCCCTCCACCACACCGGCCAGCTCGCTGCCCGCACCCAGGGACACCAGCAAACCGGCCGCATCCTCCACCAGGAACCCAGGCTCCGGCGTCGGCTCCCCGGCAGGCGCGCTCACCCCATCGGCCGCACCACCGGCCGGGTCACGAGGAAGCCCACCACCTTCGAACATATGTACAGCATACACCCATCCCCCACCAACCGCGCGACGAACCAAACCCAGAAAACACCGCGATAACAACGAAAAATCGAGGAATCCGAAACCGCTCCCCCTGTCAGTCCACCCCGACCCGTCGGCGTTCCACGACGCACCAACTTGCGGCCGACGGGACGACAGCAGCGACCGGAAGCCACGCGGTCCCGCCGACGACGAGCAACTGGACTCGGCAGTCCGGGCGCAGCTCGGACACGGCCGACTCGATGGCGCAGGCGTTGAGCATTGAGGACGTTGCTCGAGCCCATGGGGTGAGGCATTCGGGATCCCCGTTCTGCGCGCACCCCCGGATCGAAGACCATGAGCGATAACCGTGCAGGGCTACTGCTCCGAGGACCCAGTCCCACAGTTCGACGACGTCCGGCGGCTGCGTGCCCGCAACGAGGACTCCCGCCCCTCCAGCTCAAGCGACATGAATGACAACAGCGCCCAGGACGGCCAGGATCCAGGAGGTGAAGGAGCCGATCAGGAACTCCTCGGCCTTCTGCCCTGCCTCATCCTTACTGATCTCAGGGAATCGAATAACACCCTTGGCGGCAACGACTGCGGCAACAGCAGCGGGAGCCTCGACAGAGGCGAGCAGGAGGATGAGAATGCGCTCAAGCGGGCCGATCCAGCGACCGCCACGCATCGGTGGCTCCGAGCCGCTCGGCCGTTCATCCGCCTGTGGGGACTGGCGAGCAGCAGCAAGAATGTCGGAGACGATTCGATTGGCGGGAACGGCCAGGAAGACGACGACTCCGACGACGGCGCTCATCTTGGCGGCCCGAGACCCAAGCGGCTGACACACAACGACGCAGAGTGCCACGGCGAGAAGCAGTAGGCCCACACGGGCAAGGCGTGCGAGCCGCATCGCCCGATCCGCACCACCCTCGGAGCCGCACCGCCCCACCTGCTCCCGCTGACGGGACCTCGACAACCTTTCCCACCACGTCCGCGGAACAAGGCCGCAGCACAACCATGCGATGGTCACCAGGATGACGACGACAACACCCTCGGCACCAAGATGAAGGATGGGCCATCCCACCAGGATGCCAAGAACAGCAACAACCGGCACTCCCACCAGCAGCCTCGCCCTCACGGACGCCCGGGACGACCTCCCACCCATCCAGTCGAAGCTGTCAACCGCGGAGGCGGTAGCAAGCAGAAGAACGAGCAAGGCCGTCATTCTCCCTCGCCTTTCTCGCTCAACCCATCGAGAATTCTTTGAACCTCCAACAAGGAGGATCCGATACCGCGGGCGAAATCAGATACGGCCTGCTGACTCACCTTCTCCTGACGGGCGACCCCGACCTGGGTCTGCCCCATAAGGAGCCCGGCCATCATGCGCCGCTGACGCGGCTGAAAGCGGAATACTGTCTGGTCGCGCAGAATCAGCACCGAATTGACGAGCCCCTCGCGCTCACGACCCGCTCCCCCAGAGCCACGTGCCGAGTCCGGGTGGATGCGCAGCCAGGTTCGAACGAACGATCTCCCCTCATCCTGGAGATGATGCGCCCTCTCGATCGCCTCACGCGCAGCCCACCATGCCGAGCCGTCCTGGATCAGGCGCCCTGCCGCACCATGAGAGCCGCCGACCACCTCACCCTCGACCTCGGAGATCGCTCCGGCGCCGATACCGAAGCGCAGGCCCAGCCCTTCGGGCAGGAGGAGGTGCGTGCGCAAGGTGAGAGCGAGAGCGTCGGTGAGGGTCGCCGAGACTGCTTGCAGCTCGTCGCCGACCGTGGCGTACGGGTGCTGCGTCAGCGCCAGACCTTCAGCGGCACGGTCCAGAGTCTCGTAGATGACGTGCTGAGCGCGCCTGCGATCGGGAAGCTCGCGCGAGCGGACGATGTCTGCGATGAGCGCGTAGGAGACGTTCACAGTTTCACGATAATGCTTGTAATGCTTCGAATACAAGGAAGATCTCGGAGTGGTTGTCACTTCTTCCTCGCGCACCCCTCTCGGTCTTCCTTGTACTCCTCCCCGTACAAGCGCGATCCCGGAGCCTCAGCTCACCGCCCGAGAAGCCTCCCGCCAGCGGCGAGGTAGCACTTTCCGCACAGCGACTCGTAGGTGACGTCCCCGGAGTCGATGGCTACCTGGTCGCCGTCGAAGACGAAGGACTCCCCCACCTTGCGGGCATTGAAGATGGCCTTGCGTCCGCAGCGGCAGATGGTCTTCAGCTCCTCCAGGGAGTGGGCGATCTCCAGCAGTCTCCGCGACCCGGGAAAGCTGACGGTGCGGAAGTCGGTGCGGATCCCGTAGGCCAGGACGGGAACGTCGTCGACCAGCACGATCTCCATAAGCTGATCCACCTGAAGGGGCGTGAGGAACTGGGCCTCGTCGATGAGTACACAGTCCAGGACCTCCCGCAGCGTCACCGACTTCTGCTGGCCCGACTCCCCTTCTGGGGCGGTTTGCGCACCGGCCAGGCCCCTCCTGCGCACCAGGGCGCGCAGGTCGTCGCCCGCGTCAACGAGGAGGTCGACGCGACGCGACACCCCGAGCCGGGATACCACGAAGTCCTCCCCCTTGGTGTCGACCACCGCCTTGATGAGCAGGACGCGCTGACCTCGCTCCTCATAGTTGTAGGCGGTCTGAAGCAGCCCGGTGGACTTACCGGAGTTCATGGCACCGTAGCGGAAGTAGAGCTTGGCCACGCAGGTCCTCCTGAGCCGGATCCGATTACTCGCGCCGGATGCTACCCGTCGAACGGCCTGGGCGCGGGCAACACCACTCAGCCGGCCCACGGCGCACACATAGCCTCACCCTGACTGTCGTCGATAACCTCGCGCTCATGCTCTCACTCGACCACCTGCCCGACACCTGGCGCACCAGACGTGCCTGCGCACTGGCCGTGACCGCTGTCATCACTCTGTCGCTTTTCTCCTGGCTGGCCCTGACCACGAGCGCCGGAACGGGACTGGCACCCCACGACCAGGGCATCACCACCTGGGCCGCAGACGGACGTCACCCGGCCCTGACCATCGTCATGCAGGTGTTCACAGCCCTGGGCTCCACCGTGGGACTGACGGTCCTGACCGCGCTCTGCGCCACCCTCCTCTTCATGCGGGGACACCGCGTGCGCGCCCTGGTCCTGACTGCGACGATGCTCGGCTCCAGCCTGCTGACGGTGGTTCTCAAAGAGATTTTCGGGCGTACACGCCCCTCGACCGACACCCTTCTGGGCCTCCCCGCCTCAACCACCTCCTTCCCCTCAGGGCACTCCTTCAACACGGCCGTCTTCGCGGGCCTGCTGGCGGGGATGGTCCTGATGACCACGACGGCATCCCTGCACCGGGCGCTAGCGATCATGGCAGCGGCGGGAGCGACCCTCCTGGTGGGTGCCTCCCGCGTCTACCTGGGCTATCACTGGATGACCGACGTCCTGGCCGGATGGTCCCTGGGACTGGCCTGGCTGTGCCTGGTCACGCTGGCGCTGCTGTGGTTGCAGGGACGACGGTGCCCGGCCCAGGACCCTGAGGGCGCATCATCAGGAGTACACGGCATCGAGCCACCATCCGCCTGAACGCACCAGCAGGCGGGGCGGGCCAGTATCGGTAACCACCTGGAGGTAGGCGCGGCGCGAGGCCCCCTGCGGGGTCCACCAGCCCTCGTCGACCGGCCAGGGCCCGGCCCACAGGAGCACAGACTCCATCCCGACCTCACCATCGCCAGCATTATCGACAGCACTATTGGCCACGCCATCACCGATGCTCAGGAAGCCGGGGACGCCGTCGAGCTGGCCGTGGATGTCGACACCGAGCTCGCGCCCTTGGACGTCAGTGAGCCGCGCGGGAAGCGGCCGGGGCAGGACGACGGAGGGCGAGGGCTCGGGCAGGGCGCCGCTCCAGGGGGCCGAGCCGTCACCGCCGGACTCATCCGCGCACTCCCCCTCTCCCCAGGGAACCATTCGCACCCGCGAGCGCGGGTCGCGTCCGGGCACGATCCTGGGCACCTGGACGGTGCCGGCCCCGATGAGGGACTCCACCCGTTCCGCGGCGCGACGGGCGCGCGCTTCGGCCTGCTGCCCGGGTGCCTGCCACAGCCCTGCCTGGGCTGCTGCTGCGGGGCTCAGCTCGAGGGCCGTCAGGCTCAGGTGGATCAGTCCGGAGGAGGGTGGGCGCCCGGAGCGTCCGGAGAGCCAGCCCTCGAGCTGCCAACGTACGCGGTCGGTGAGCTCCATGGTGGTGGGAGTGGTCTCCAGCATCCAGGTGCGGACCAGCTCGGCGCCGTCGGCGCAGCGGGCCTCAATGGCGAGGCGTCCGACGGCGAGGCCTTCTGACAGGAGCCGGGCCGCCAGGGTCTCGGCGAGGTGCCGGGCGGCGAAGGCGGCGGTGTCCGTACGTTCCACAGGCGGGTCGAGGGTGGAGGTGACGGCGATGTCCTGGGCCGGCCGGGTCATGGCAGGGGCCTCGTGGTGGGTACCGGCGGCCAGGTGGTGGAGCCGTTCTCCCAGGGGCCCGAAGCGGGCGGTGACATCTTTTCCGGGTAGGGCCGCCAGGTCTGCCAGAGTGCGCAGTCCGAGTCGGGCGAAGGTCTCCAGCAGGGGGCGGGCGTCACGTCGCAGGCGCCTGAGGGGCAGGCAGGCCAGGAGCGAGTCCAGGGGCCAGGGGGCGAGGAAGTCGGGGGTCCGTCCCGGTTCGACGATGAGACCCTGACGGGCGGCCAGGACGGCTCCGGACAGGGAGTCGGCGATACCGACCTGGCACTCGACGTCGGCCTCCTGGGCGACGGCCTCGACGAGGGCTGAGGCGAGCGGTTCTTCTCCGCCGGCCCAGGTGGCGGGGCCCCTGGCAGCGGACAGGGCCAGTCCGGGGCGGGCCACGGTGGGGGACGCCAGGAGGGAGGNGGTGGCCTTCCGTTAGGGCACGGCCACCACTGTAGACGCCCCTCAGCGGACCCGTCCCTGTGGATCTCCTGAGGAAAGACTCAGAAGGGTTTGTCACTGCCTTGAGCCGCTTTGTTACTGGTGCTCTCGATTGATGTCACACCGGAGCGCTATCCTGAACGCCAGCCATCGAACGTGTGTTCGATATGAAGGGAGGTGACATGAGAGCCGCGATCACGCGCGCGCCATCAGGCGCCCAGGACCGTCTCGCCCGAGCCCGCCGCGCCCTGAAGGCGGCCGAGGAGCGCGCCGGACTACACCACCCAGGGGCCCTGGAGGTGCAGCGCGCCATGTCCTCTGGGTCTTTCGCGTCTCCTGTGTCCTCTGTGCCTGTCGGTGCGCCCGCCGGATCACCGGCCGCATCCCTCACGGCGCTCCTGGCCTCACCGGACTCGGGGGTGCTCAGCCTGCAGGGATCCGCCACCCTCCTCCTGGTCGTCCTCGCCCTGCGCCAGGGGAGCTCCGGTTGGTGCGGCGTCATCGGAGGAGACGACCTGGGCTGGTGCACAGCCACCGAGGTCGGCCTCGACCTCAACCGGGTCCTGAGCGTTCCAGCGTCGACCCTCGACGACGCCTCCGCCCTGACCGTCGCCTCCACCCTGCTCGACGGCGTCGACGCCCTCCTCATCGGCGCCTCCGCCACTGAACGCCTGCGACCTCAGCACCGCAGACGCCTGCTGGCCCGGGCGCCCTCCCAGGGGGCGGGGGTCAGGATGAGACGGCCGCGTTCGCGCGCCCGGGCCAGCAGGCGTCTGCGGTGCTGAGGTCGCAGGCGTTCAGTGGCGGAGGCGCCGATGAGGAGGGCGTCGACGCCGTCGAGCAGGGTGGAGGCGACGGTCAGGGCGGAGGCGTCGTCGAGGGTCGACGCTGGAACGCTCAGGACCCGGTTGAGGTCGAGGCCGACCTCGGTGGCTGTGCACCAGCCCAGGTCGTCTCCTCCGATGACGCCGCACCAACCGGAGCTCCCCTGGCGCAGGGCGAGGACGACCAGGAGGAGGGTGGCGGATCCCTGCAGGCTGAGCACCCCCGAGTCCGGTGAGGCCAGGAGCGCCGTGAGGGATGCGGCCGGTGATCCGGCGGGCGCACCGACAGGCACAGAGGACACAGGAGACGCGAAAGACCCAGAGGACATGGCGCGCTGCACCTCCAGGGCCCCTGGGTGGTGTAGTCCGGCGCGCTCCTCGGCCGCCTTCAGGGCGCGGCGGGCTCGGGCGAGACGGTCCTGGGCGCCTGATGGCGCGCGCGTGATCGCGGCTCTCATGTCACCTCCCTTCATATCGAACACACGTTCGATGGCTGGCGTTCAGGATAGCGCTCCGGTGTGACATCAATCGAGAGCACCAGTAACAAAGCGGCTCAAGGCAGTGACAAACCCTTCTGAGTCTTTCCTCAGGAGATCCACAGGGACGGGTCCGCTGAGGGGCGTCTACAGTGGTGGCCGTGCCCTAACGGAAGGCCACCGTTCCGTCCACAACCTGCCTGGAGGTACACCTATGACAGTCGACCTCACTCGCCCTCGCCCGCCGGTCCCCACCGGTTTCCTGCCCTCGGCCCCCACCTTCACCCTGACCTCTGCGGACCTGACTGAGGGGGGACGGATCCCGGATGTCTTCACCGCCGTCCACGACAACGTCTCCCCGGCTCTGAGCTGGTCCGGTTTCCCCGAGCAGACGCAGTCCTTCGTCGTGTCCTGTTTCGACCCGGACGCCCCGACCATGTCCGGCTGGTGGCACTGGACCATCGTGGACCTGGACCCCTCGGTCACCTCGCTGGAGCGGGGTGCAGGGGCCAGTGACCTCCAGCTCGACGGCGCCGCCTTCCACCTGGCCGGGGACTCTGGCCACCACGCCTGGTTCGGCCCCTACCCGCCCGCGGGCGACGGCGACCACCGCTATGTCTTCACCGTCTCCGCCCTGGACGTGGACACCCTGGGCCTGGATGACGAGGCCAGCCCCGCCATGGCCGCCTTCACCCTGGCCCCGCACTGCATCGCCCGGGCCACCTTCACCGCCACCTACTCCGTGCCCGGCGAGCCCGGGGCCGCAGCCTTCCTCAGGGACGGCAAGTGAGCCCGCAGATCGCCCAGGTCGACGCCGCCGCCTCCAAGTCGGGCCGACGTCGTCGACAGGGTGAGTCCGCCCCCTTCACTCCCGCCCACGGTTTCACGCGCCCAGGCTCCGGCCGCCACCAGCGCCGCCCCATCGCCCTGATCACCGGGGCGACCTCCGGGATCGGCCTGGCCGTGTCCAGGGACCTGGCTCGGGACCACAACCTCATCCTGCTGGCCCGTTCCACCAATGACCTTGAGGAGCTGGCGCTCGCCCTGGAGGAGGAGTCGCAGACCGCGGTCCTCATCTGCCCGGTCGATCTGACCGACGACACAGCCCTGGCCCGGCTGATCAGCCGGATCGACATCGAGAGCCTCGACGTGCTGGTGCACAGTGCGGGAATGGAGGCTCCCGGAGCGGTCGACAAGATCACGCCCACGCGCTGGCGCGCGGTGCTCAACCTCAACCTGGTGGCAGCGGCGTACCTGACCAGCCTGCTGCTGCCGGCGCTGCGGGAGGCCCGCGGGCTGACGGTGTTCATCAACTCCGGTGCCGGAGTGAGCCCCCGCTCGGGCAACGTCCTCTACTCCGCCTCCAAGGCGGGGCTGAAGTCCTTGGCCGACACACTGCGCCAGGAGGAGGCGGGCAAGGTGCGGGTGACCTCGATCTACCCGGGCCGGGTGGATACCCCCATGCAGGAGCGGTTGCACGCCTTCAACGCGGCGCGCCTGCGCACCGAGGGGATCATGGCGACCCCCGCGTACCGGGCGGCGGACCACATGGCGCCGCAGTCAGTGGCCGCGGCCGTGCGCCTGGCCGTCGACACCCCGCTGGACGCGGTCGTGGAGGACCTGGCGATCCGCCCCGCCGGCATGCTCTGAGGCGGCGGGGTCTAAGACAGGCCCTCAGGCCCCGCCGGCAAAGCCCAGGGACCGCCAGGCCTCATACAGGCCGATGGCGGCGGAGTTGGCGAGATTGAGGGAGCGGTTGCCCTCCACCATGGGGATGCGCAGGTGGGCGCTCACCCGTGGGTGGTCGAGGATCTCCTGGGGCAGGCCGGTGGGCTCGGGGCCGAACAGGAGGGCGTCGTCGCCGCGCCAGTCGACCTGGGTGTAGAGGCGCTCGGTGCGGGAGGTGAAGGCGAAGATGCGCCCGGGGACCTGGTCCAGGCACTCCTGCCAGGTGGCGTGAACGCGCGTGTTGGCCAGCTCGTGGTAGTCCAGGCCGGCACGGCGCAGCTTGGCGTCGTCCATGTCGAACAGGGGGTCCACGAGGTGGAGCATGGAGCCGGTGTTGGCGCTCAGGCGGATCGCCGCCCCGGTGTTGCCGGGGATGCGCGGGGAGAAGAAGATGACGTGCAGCACGGGGACAATGAGACCACATGCTGAAGCATCCCGACGCTGACCGCACTGCGGCTGCCATGATCGGAGCATGAGCACCGCCCTGTCACATGCCCCTTCGCCCGTCCTGACCTGCGGTGTGCTGGCCGGGGATGTCGTACGTCTAGAGCCCCTTGCACCCAAGCACGTGCCGGGGCTGCAGCAGGCCGCCGAGGATGCCGCGACGAGCCCCTTCGCCACGGTGCCGACGCCTGGCGAGGTCGAGAACTACGTGGCCCGCAGTCTGGCCCGCCGCGACACGGGCACCTACGCACCGTTCGCCCAGGTCGAGGTCGACACCGGCCGCGTCGTCGGGCACACCGCGTACCTGACGCCGCGGTGGATGCCGGACGGGCGGCTCTTCGCCGTCGAGGTCGGATCCTCCTGGCTCTCGCCGGCGGTTCGCGGTACCGCCGTCAACCCGGCCGCTAAGCTCCTGCTGCTCACGCAGGCCCTTGAGGAGTGGGGCGTGGACCGCGTGGACATCAAGACCGACGCGCGCAATGAGGTGGTTCGCGGCGCGATCGAGGCGCTGGGCGCGACCTTCGAGGGGGTCCTGCACGCCTGGCAGCCCTCGCTGGCACCCGGCGAGGAGGGACGTACGCGCGACACGGCCATGTTCGCCATCACCCCGACGCAGTGGCCCGGAGTCAGAACCCGTCTGGTGAAACGCATCAGGAAGCGCTCCACGTCGTCGAAAGGATGAGAGGAATGACTGAGCTGCGTGATCCGGCTGAGGTCTTCGCCGCAGAGATCGGCTGGCAGCCGGCCCTGGAACACAGTGACCTGCTCGCCAGGCCCGTGGCTGCGGCGCTGCGAGCGCTGGAGACCTCCTCCCCCGAGGGCGCAGATCTGGTCCGCCAGGCACAGGTGATCCCCATCGACCCGAGCTACTCCGACACCGACACCCTCAACGCCCACTACGCCTTGGACCCCGAGGCGACCGGGAACTGCGTGCTCGTGGCCGGCAAGCGCACCGGCGAGGAGCGCATCGCCGCCTGCGTCGTGCGGGCGCCCGACTTCGCCGACGTCAACCACATCGTCAAGAAGCGCATTGACGTGCGCAAGGCCTCGTTCCTGCCGGTGGAACGGGCCGTGGAGATGAGTGGCATGGAGTACGGCGGGATCACACCGGTCGGCCTGCCCGAGGACTGGAGGCTCTTCATTGACGGCGCCGTGGCGGACCGGGCCACGGTGCTCATCGGCTCGGGCGTGCGTCACTCCAAGCTCCTGGTGCCCGGGGCGCTGCTCGTGGCACTGCCGGGGGCCGAACGCGTTGAGAACCTGGGCGTGCGCCCCGCCTGAGCAGGTCATTCAGACCGTCCAGGCGAGGCCCGGCCTCAGGTTCTCAGCCCAGGGAGTCCAGGACGATGTTGAGTCCCTCGCTCATGGTGGGGTGGGTGATGACGGCGTCGCGCACCTGCTGCCACCTCAGACCGCCCAGCATCGCCATCTGGATGCTGGTGACGACCTCGCTGGCCTCGGCACCGATGATGGCGGCGCCCAGGATGAGGTCGGTGCGGGCGTCGACGATGATCTTGAAGAAGCCCTCGGTGCGGCCCAGGGTCTTGGCGCGCGGGACGGCGGCCGTCGGGGTCTTGGCGACGCGCACCTCGTAGCCGGCCTGGCGGGCCTCGGTCTCGGTCAGGCCCACGTGCCCCAGCTCGGGCGTGGTGAAGACGGCCCACGGAATGAGGCGCCCTGAGGTTGAGGCGTCCTTGCCTGCGAAGAGGTCGCGCAGGACGCGGAAGTCGTTCCAGGAGGCGTGCGTGAACTGGGGAGTCCCGGCCACGTCACCGGCGGCGTAGACGTTCTCGGCGGTGGTGCGCAGGTGGTCGTCGACGCGCACGAAGCCGCGCTCGGTCAGTTCCACACCCGCGGCCTCCAGGCCGAGACCGGCGGTGACGGGGGTGCGTCCCAGGGCAACGAGCAGGTGGGAGCCGGTCGCCTCGCGCCCGTCAGCGGCGGTGACGACGATGCCCTGCCCGTCGGGGGCGGCGGCGACCTGTGAGGCATGTGCGCCGGCCAGGACCGTGACGCCCAGGGCCTCCAGGCCGGCGGTCACCTCGGCGGCGACGTCGTCGTCCTCCCGATCCAGAATGTGCTCTCCGGCATGGACGATGGTGACCGGCACGCCGAGGAGCCCCATGAGGGAGGCCATCTCAACACCGATGACGCCGCCGCCCAGGACCACGAGGCCGGTGGGCAGCTCGGGCAGGGTGAGCAGGTCCTCGCTGGTCCAGTAGCGCACGTCGGCCAGGCCCTCGATCGGGGGGACCGACGGCGTGGTGCCAGTGTTGATGAGGACCTTGGCGCCGCGTACTCGCCTGAGGCCGCCGTCGTTCAGGGCGATCTCGACGGTGCGCTCCCCCACGAAACGGGCGGTGCCCTTGACGAAGTCCATGCCGGAGGCGGGGAACATCTTCTCGTGGGCGGCCACCATGCCCGCCACGACGGCCTCCTTACGGGCACGGAAGGAGGCCAGGTCGATGCGGGCCTGGGCCAGAGCATCGGCGTCACCGTCCTGCTCGGGCAGGGTGACGCCGTATGTGCCCGAGCCCTGGACCTCATGGAGGACCCGGGCGGCGGAGATGAGGGTCTTGGTGGGGATGCAGGCGACGTTGATGCAGGTGCCGCCCACCTTGTCCCGCTCCACCATGACGACCGTGTCTCCGGACTTGGCGCGCAGCATCGCCAGGGACTTGCCGGCCTTCCCTCCTCCGACGACGAGCAGGTCGACCTCCTCGACCGGGACGTCTGTCTGATTGGTTGCGTCGCTGTTGACGGTGGGCTGGGACATGGATGCGCATCTCCTTCGGTGGTTACCGGTCGGCGTGGTCTTGACGCCAGGGCAACGGGGAGCGACGGGCCTCTATTCCGGGGTGACTGCGGGAATCCTCAGTGGATCACCGCCTGCACGTGAGGAAACCTCACGCAGCCGTCACCCCTCCCAGCTGGCCATTGAGACGACTTATCCTTTCATTCTCACTGATACGCGGCATCGACCTGTTGTCCACCCAGGGCAGCCAGGGCCACGTCCAAAGAGTCAACAAGCATGGCGAAACTCACGTCGATGGGTGCATCCATGGCAAAGCCCCCGTGGACCTCGATATCCGCGAAACCGTGCAAGGCGGCCCGGATGATCCTCACGGCGTCGACGATCCGCTCATCAGGGATGCGATAGCCGGCCAAGGACGCCGCGACGATGTCAACTGTGCGTTGAGCCTGGTCCGAGTGCAAGGATCCCTCGCCAGCGGCAGGCATCTGCGTCAGCGGATAGAGACCGGGGTGCGCATGAGCGAAGGAGCGGTAAGCCCGAGCCAGGGCCTCCAGGGCTTCTCGCCCCGCCCGCCCCATGACGGAGGCAGCCAGAGCGTCGGCCAGATCGCTGATCGCGCGAACCGACACCCGCTCGGCGAGATCACCCAGACCTCCCACGTGTTTATAGAGGCTGGGGGGCGCAACTCCCAGGTCAGCGGCCAGACGGCTCAGGGACAGCGACTCAAGACCATGCTCGTCGACGATCTGCGCCGCCCGTTCCACCACGCGTTCGGTACTCAGTCCCGCTCGTGGCATCTTGTTCTCCTTACCTCTCCCCCGCCGGCCTCGGCGCAGCATTGTCAGCGACGATACGCCGAGCAAAGTCGACCACACGCGGCCCGACGACGTCGGAGCACTCCAGCATCGGGGCGTGCCCTGCGTCGGGAACCATCATGACCTCTCCCACCCCGTCACCAACGGCACGAGCCACCCAGGAGGCCTCAGCCATGGGATCCTTCCAGTCGGGGTCCTTCTGTCCCATGACCACGAGGGCAGGACAGTCCACCTTGTCCAGCCAGGGGGTGACGACGCGGTGATCGGTGCGAGTCGTAGCCCAGAAAGCGCGCCAGCGCCCTGGGCGGCGCAGCAGGTCCACCAGGCTCGTGGCTCGCTGCCGAGCGTCGGGCAGTCCCGGCCACAACCTGGCCGAGTAGCTGTTCCACACAGCAGGACCCCAAGGGCGCATCAGCGCGATCCCAAGCATGGTGCGCTGCACGAGAGTCTTGACTCGACTCTGCGGCCCACGCAGAAAGGGGCAGACGAGCACGAGCCCGCACACCAGGTCGGGGCGGCGCCCGGCTGCGATCACCGCAGCAGCCCCGGACATGGAGGCTCCTACGACGACGGCGGAGCCGGCGTCGAGAGCCTCGATCAGGGCAATGAGGTCGGATGCTGTGGCCTCGTCACCATAGGCGGTGAAGGTTGCCGAGCTGTCCCCGTGACCGCGCAGGTCCGCAGTGACAACGCGGAAGCCCGCCTCGCTCAGGGACTGCGCCAGCGGTGCGTAGACGTCCCGCACGTCCCCCATGGCCGGTGAGCAGACGACGAGCGGCCGACTCGCTGCAGCCGATCCAGCACCTGCACCGACAGGCTCATGCACCTCGTAGGCGATGGTGCCGCCCGACACCCCAAGTTGGCTAATAGTCATAGCCATTAAGTTACTGACATTCACGTCCGAGGGCAAGCAGACTCCTTGCACAGCCGTTCAAGATCAAGAACAGTGCACTCGAGACCTCATCGACACTGCACGAGCACCCTTCTCAACACACCAACCACACCTGGAGGTCACCAAGTTGACCAATTGGCAAGAGACAACTGCGACAATTGCCGCAGGCCTGAGCCCGCAGCCGGTCGAGCGACTCGACGATGAGGACGATGAAACGGTCGTCGACCACCCCTGATCACACCCAAGAAGAACCTGGTTCCACAGCCGGCGAGGAAGTCGGAGTACATCTTGAAATACACCACGAAGCAGTCCGAGAAAGAGCGGCGTGACCTAGTGGCCGCGATAAGGAATCCCATGAGCGACACCTTAGACTTCCTGAGTTACTCGCCTCTCACGACAACCCCGACCAACTAACAGCTCGAAGGACCCCTATGTGCGACGACCCTAGGTGGTCACACTTTTCAGCACTGGCAGCACAAACCTGCCTTGAAGGGCATAGAATAGGTCACACAGACACTGCAGAGGAGTAGACCACCCGCAAGAGATGACAAAGCTGGTCATATTCCGCATCAGAGAGACCACGAAAAAATTTCGCCCGAGACGGAGCTAACATAATCTGGACAGTGTCGAGCAGATCAGCCCCCTCAACACTCAATCTAATCTGTTTCACGCGACGATCCTCCAGCGCAGGCGCCACCTCAACGAGACCTCGATCAGTTAGAGAAGCTACAACAGGAACGATGTTGCGAGGATCACTTCCAACGTGGATCGCAAGATCTCGCTGTCGAACCATCGCCCCGTCAGCAAGAGTTGCAAGAATCGCGAACTCAGCCTGAGTGAGCCCAACATCTCGCAACAAAGACCCCCACTCCTTCTCAACCATACCCCCCAATCGCGAGATCAGGAACCCGGCCCCTTCACGAAAACTGACAAGCGACGAACGACTCGATGTGGTAGACATGTTTCATGTCTACCACGATCAGCACTCACGACGTCACCCTCGACGACCGCGTCTTCCGTATCCTTCGCGCTGGAGACCCTTGCGCGCCCACTATAATTTTTCTTCACGGGTGGCCGCAGGACAGTACAGCCTGGAAAGATATTCTCCTTCTGGCCGCTCACGACTATCAATGCATAGCAGTGGACCTACCTGGTATCGGCGCTTCAAAAACAACAGGCCCCTGCGGCAGTAAGGTCTTGCTGGCACGACAAATCCACGACTTCCTCGAATACCTAGGCCTGGAGAATGCCGCTATGGTCGGTCACGACGTTGGAGGCATGATCACCTTCTCCTACCTACGAGAGTTCGGAGACCTGACCAAAGCCGTCATCATGAACACAGTGATTCCTGGAATTGCGCCATGGGATGATGTCATCAGAATTCCCTGGTTATGGCATTTCGCCTTTCACTCCATCCCAGACCTACCAGAGCAGATCACCGTAAATAATCTGCCAGCATACTTCGACTACTTTTACGACACAACGAGCGCCACCCCAGAGAGAATCAGCAGAGCCTCACGCAGGCAGTTCGTCTCTTCCTACCAGTCCCCTGACTCTTTGCGCCAGGGATTCGAATTCTACCGAGCACTTTGGGATGATGCCCAAGAGAACGCAACATCAAGTGATGCGATTAACATTCCATTACTTTATTTACGAGGCAACCAAGAACACGGGGACATCAACACCTACATTGCCGGTTTCAAACAAGCAGGGTTGACCAATATTCAAAGTGCCCTCATACCTGGATCAGGACATTTCACCTTACAGGAAAATCCTGCAGATACCTGGAGCGCTATCCGAAACTTCCTCTACGGGTAGAAACGCGATGCGTCTCACATCCTTATTCACCCCGAGCGAGGCTGCGCAGCACGTACTGCAGGATGCCGCCGTGGCGGAAGTAGTCGGCCTCACCGGGGGTGTCGATGCGCACGACGGCGTCGAAGGAGATCGCCGAGCCGTCGGCCCTCTGCGCCCTGACCGCGACGGTGCGCGGGGTGGTGCCCTCGTTGAGCGCCGTCAGGCCCGTGATGGAGAAGATCTCGGTGCCGTCCAGGCCCAGGGAGTCGGCGCTCTGACCCTCCGGGAACTGGAGGGGGACCACGCCCATGCCGATGAGGTTGGAGCGGTGGATGCGCTCGAAGGACTCGGCGATCACGGCCTTGACACCCAGCAGGGCCGTGCCCTTGGCCGCCCAGTCGCGTGAGGAGCCTGAGCCGTACTCCTTGCCGCCCAGGACCACCAGCGGGATGCCGGCGGCCTGGTAGGCCTGGGAGGCGTCGAAGATCGACTCCTGCTCACCGGTGAGGAGGTTGCGGGTGTAGCCGCCCTCGACGCCGTCGAGCAACCGGTTGCGCAGGCGGATGTTGGCGAAGGTGCCACGGATCATGACCTCGTGATTACCGCGGCGCGAGCCGTAGGAGTTGAAGTCCGCACGGGCCACTCCGTGCTCGGCGAGGTAGCGGCCGGCCGGGGAGTCGGCCTTGATGGCGCCGGCCGGGGAGATGTGGTCGGTGGTGACCGAGTCGCCCAGCAGCGCGAGCACCCGGGCGCTCTCGATGTCACTGACCGGGGTGAGCTCCATGGTCAGCCCCTCGAAGAAGGGGGCCTTGCGCACGTAGGTGGACTCCTCGTCCCAGGCGAAGGTGTCCCCCTCGGGGGTGTCCAGGCCCTGCCAGCGCTCGT
Source organism: Actinomyces sp. Marseille-P3109 (assembly GCF_900323545.1). Lineage (NCBI taxonomy): Bacteria > Bacillati > Actinomycetota > Actinomycetes > Actinomycetales > Actinomycetaceae > Actinomyces > Actinomyces sp. Marseille-P3109. Next base: position 848,508 of record NZ_OOHN01000008.1, on the reverse strand, counting down.
CACCGGCGAAGACGTCGGCGTAGTCCCGCGTGTACATCTCCCGGTCGATGGTGGCGTCGATGACGGCCTGGACCTCAGTGGGGTCGGGCCAGATGTCGGACAGGAAGACGTCACGGCCCTCGGGGTCCTGCCCCAGCGGCTCGGTGGCGAAGTCGATGTCCATGGTCCCGGCCAGGGCGTAAGCGATGACCAGCGGCGGGGAGGCCAGGTAGTTCATCTTGACATCGGGGTTGATGCGCCCCTCGAAGTTGCGGTTGCCCGAGAGCACCGAGACCACGGCGAGGTCGGCGTCGTTGACCGCCTGGGAGACCTCGGCCGGCAGGGGCCCGGAGTTGCCGATGCAGGTGGCGCAGCCGTAGCCGACGACGTTGAAGCCCAGCTCGTTGAGGGCGGGCCACAGCCCGGCCTTCTCGTAGTAGTCGGTGACGACCTGGCTGCCCGGGGCGGTGGAGGTCTTCACCCAGGGCTTGGAGCGCAGTCCCCGCGCCACGGCGTTGCGGGCCAGCAGTCCGGCCGCCATCATCACCGAGGGATTGGAGGTGTTGGTGCACGACGTGATCGAGGCGATGGCGACGTGCCCGTGGTCGAGCTCGGTGAGGGTGCCGTCGGCCATGGTCACCGACGTCGGCTTTGAGGGCTGGGCCGCGTAGGTGGGCAGGACCTCCTTGAACGACTCCTTGGCCCCTGACAGGACGATGCGGTCCTGGGGGCGCTTGGGGCCGGCGATCGAGGGGACCACTGTGGACAGGTCCAGCTCGAGGTACTCGGAGTAGACGGGTTCACGGGCCGGGTCGTGCCACATGCCCTGGGCCTTGGTGTAGGCCTCCACGAGGCGGACACGCTCCTCGGAGCGGCCCGTCAGGCGCAGGTAGTCCAGGGTGACGTCGTCGATCGGGAAGATCGCTGCGGTGGAGCCGAACTCGGGGCTCATGTTGCCGATGGTGGCGCGGTTGGCCAACGGCACCTCGGCGACGCCTTCGCCGTAGAACTCGACGAACTTGCCCACCACCCCGTGGGCGCGCAGCATCTCGGTGATGGTCAGGACCACGTCGGTGGCGGTGGCGCCGGCGGGGATGGCACCGGAGAGCTTGAAGCCCACGACCTTGGGGATGAGCATGGAGACGGGCTGGCCCAGCATGGCGGCCTCGGCCTCGATGCCGCCCACGCCCCAGCCCAGGACGCCCAGGCCGTTGACCATGGTGGTGTGGGAGTCGGTGCCCACGCAGGTGTCGGGGTAGGCCTGGGTGACGCCGTCGGCCTCATGGGTGAAGACGATGCGGGCCAGGTACTCGATGTTGACCTGGTGGACGATTCCGGTGCCCGGGGGGACGACGCGGAAGTTGGACAGCGCCCCCTGACCCCAGCGCAGGAACTGGTAGCGCTCGGCGTTGCGCTCGTACTCACGCTCCTTGTTGCGCTCCAGGGAGGCGGGAAGGCCGAAGGAGTCGATCTGGACGGAGTGGTCGATGACCATCTCTGCGGGAGCCAGGGGGTTGATGACCTCGGGGTCACCACCGAGATCGGCGACCGCTTCACGCATGGTGGCCAGGTCGACGATGCAGGGCACGCCCGTGAAGTCCTGCATGACGACGCGGGCCGGGGTGAACTGGATCTCCGTGTCGGGCTCGGCGGCGGGGTCCCAGGAGGCCAGGGCACGCACGTGCTCGGCGGTGATGTTGGCGCCGTCCTCAGTGCGCAGCAGATTCTCCGCCAGCACCTTGAGGCTGTAGGGCAGGCGTTCCAGGCCGGGGACGGCATCGAGGCGGTAGATCTCGTAACCGCGGCCATCGACGTCGAGGGTGCTGCGCGAGGCGAAGGTGTTGAGGCTGGTCACCGGGACTCACTTCCAGTTGTCGTACCGAACCGCCCTGCTGCACCGTCGCAACACGACCAGTGACGTGGTCATGCAAGGACGGCGCGGACGGGGGGGATGCTCCGGTGCGGACCGTAGCCCACGGCGTGTCATCCGTTGTCAACACGTGGGGATGCCTGGCCCCAAACCTGAAGGCCGGGGCAGGTGCTGGCACGGCAATTAGGCAAGGCCCGACGCACGCAACGGGGGCGGTTCCCTCGAGCGGCCGCACGGGCCCGAGGAGAGTGTGCACACCCCAGGCATCGGATCAGTAAATATACCAATACGGCAACGCAATGGTTACAAAACGTGCACTGTACGCCCATCATTAGGGTCAGCAACATAGGATCTCGTTGATTTCCTGCACTTCCCCACAACTCAGGAATGTCCCCCATGAATGACGGAGATAAAGAATGCACTTACAGCACCTCTCTGTGCGTCGCAAGCACGTGGCGACTCTGCTCGCCGGCGTACTGCTGATCGCACTGGGTAGCTTTGCCGCGCTGGTAGCGCCTCGTGCGAGCGCGGATCAGAATACCGGGGTGAAGGTTTCCTTCAGTCCTCTCATCCTCGCCGACAAGGATGGTACGGAGTATCCGGGTAAGACTGCGCACCTCGAGGACCCGGTTCGCATGAAGTTCGCCTGGGACGCATCTACCGCCAATCCGCAGCCGGGAGAGTCCTTCAGCATCGGCCTTCCGGCGGAGTACCGGTACCGTGAGATCGGTCGACGAGATGATCTTGTTCTCGGGAACGGCATCAAGGTGGGCGACTGCGTCACGACCACTGAGACCCTCACCTGCACCTTCAACGCCGCGATCAGTGCTGCCACCGAGCTCAAGGGATCGGGCAACCAGATGATCGTGGCCCAGAAGGTGACCCAGGACAACAAGACCACCTTCAACGCCAACGGCACCGATGTTGAGGTCTTCCACCCCAACAACGAGCGAATTCTACCTATCGCCTGGGTTGAGAAGGACCTTGGCAAGTACGCCAACTCCCTCAAGCGCGACTCCAGCGCTCTGACCTGGCACATCCAGTTCAGTGGTACGACCATCGCCAAACACCTGGGAGTAGAGGCGGGCAGCGTCAACAGCGTCACCTTCAACGACGTCTCCGGGGGCGGGCAGAAGCTCAACTCGGATCTCGGCTCCTGGTACGTGCGAGTCAACCCCGAGGAGTACGGCGGTGGCGCCGACGGCTACTTCGACGTCGCCAAGGCCGATGGCACAGCCACGAACACCGACCACGGAACGTTCGTCCTGAAGCCGACCATCAACGCTGACGGAACCACTGCGTCCATCACCCTGTCCCGTACGGACGGCAATTTCGCCAAGAACGCGAACTACGAGATCGTTTACCAGTCCCTGGCCGATGGCGGCAAGATCGTCCCGGGTCTCGTCTACACCAACAGCGCCACCCTGAACGGCGGTAAGAACACCACGGTGTCCGCACAGATGGCCTACAAGGACCCGATCTCCTACGACGTGCAGCTGACACAGGGATTCGGCTCCTTCGGGGTCAAGAAGTACGTCACCGGCGCACACCAGAATGATGTCTCCGCGGATACCAAGGTCCGTGTGAACGTCTCCTACGAGCTTCCCAACGGCACGACCGAGGCCGACTACCCGACCTGGGCCAACAAGCCGACGTCGAACCCCTACACCGTCGAGGTGGCTGTGGGGCAGCAGCAGGCCTCCGACACCCTGCGCGAGTTCCCCAAGGGAACCAAGGTCACACTGACGGAGGACACGTCCGCAGCGGCCCTTCCCGGAGCCCTTGGTTGGGGAAGCCAGACCTTCTCCGTCAACGGCACCGAGACGCAGGACACCGCGACGTTCTCGGTCGACTCCTCCGTGCAGTCCGTGGGCCTGTACAACGATGTCATTCAGAAGACAGGATCCTTCTCCGTCTCGAAGAAGGTCGAGGGGAGCAACAAGGAGACTTTCTCCAAGGAGACTTTCCGGATCGACTACACGTGTGAGAACGACTCCAAGGGGACCCTTGACGTGAAGGGCGACGGCACCGCCGTCGACGGCCCGTCGCTACCGGTGGGCACCAAGTGCGTCGTCACCGAGAAGGAGAAGCTGGCTGACGGCGGCGCCGAGCGCCAGGGCTACACGGTCGACACCAAGGTTGACAACGGGTCCTTCACGATCAAGGAGGGGCCTGCCAGCGCCACCCTTGTCACGGTGACCAACACCTACTCGGAGGTCCCGAAGCCCACGCCGACGCCCACTCCCACCGAGGAGCCCACGCCGACGCCCACTCCCACCGAGGAGCCCGCGCCGACGCCGACCCCCACCGAGGACCCCGCGCCGACGCCCACTCCCACCGAGGACCCCGCACCCAGCGCGTCAGCCAGCACGCCATCGGGCGATGGCGGCAGCAACCTGGCGAGTACTGGCGCCAACGCCGTGCCGGTGGTCGCGGCCGTTGCCGCCCTCCTGGCAACGGGATACATGATCCTGGCAGCTCGTCGTCGCGCATCGTGACCTCTCACCGGCTGACTAGGCTCCTTCCCGGAGCATGAGATGGGCCCCAGTCCTTCACGGACTGGGGCCCATCGCCATTGCCTCAGGCTCTGTCGAGCACCGCGATCGTCTCGAAGTGGTGCGTGTGCGGGAACATGTCCAGCGCACTCAGGGAGCCCAACTCGTAGCCGGCACGCAGGAGGGTTGCCAGGTCCCTGGCCAGGGCCGCCGGGTCGCAGGCCACCAGGACGATCCGCTCTGCTCCCAGAGCGGCGACGGCCTCGATGACCTCGCGACCGGCCCCCTGCCGCGGAGGATCGAGGACGACGACGTCGGGGCGGTCTCCGGTGAAGGAGCCGGCGAGCTCACGCACCGAGCGAGAACTCACGCGGCCGGCGGCCAGGCGAGCAGCGGGGTGGTCGTGCAGGGTACGGCGGGAGTCACGAACGGCCTGCTCGTTGCCCTCCAGGGAGAGGACCTGGCCGCTGGTGCCCACAAGGGCGGCCAGGGGCAGGGTGAACAGGCCGGCCCCCGAGTAAAGCTCCAGGACGCGGCTACCCGCTGCGCGGTCAAGATCCTCCCCCAGGGCGGCGCGCACGACGCGCTCCACCAGAACCCGGGGAGCATCAACGTGCACCTGCCAGAAGCCCTCCGCGTGCACGGAGTAGGTCAGCTCCCCCAGCCCCAGGGCGGAGGCGTCCACGACCTCCTGGACGCGGCGACGCCCGGTGCTGCGCGCCTGGGCGGTCAGGATCCGGTCATCGAGCAGGACAACGGGCTCGCCCCCGCTGGGGGCGACGACCTCGATGCGCATGCCGGGCCGGTAGTGGGCGCGCCAGCGGGAGCGCTCCAGCAGTCCGATCTCGGTGATGGCGGGGACGGCCAGGGGCAGTCGGTGCAGGGGAAGGACGGTCCCGGAGCGGAAGGCGTGCATGCCGGGCTCGCCGTCGTCGGTGACCGTCAGGCTCACGCGGGTGCGGGTGGCGGTTCCTGCCAGGGCGCGCCGGCGGGCACTGGTGGAGGCCTGGGCCGCGGCGTCGGTCGGCATCGGCTCGACCGGCACGGCGGCTGCGGCGGAAGCCTCGGGCAGGGAGGCGACGGCGTCGGCCACCTCCTGCCCACCGATCCGGCGCATGCAGTCGGCCAGGACCCAGCGCTTCCAGGTGCGCTGGGCGTCCAGGGCCACGTGGGCGAGCTCTCCCCCGCCCACGCCCGCGGGGCCGGCCTCGGACCAGACGGACTCGACGCGGTCCGGGGAGGCCTGGAGGATCTCGACGGCGTCGGCACGCCAGGTACGCGACGTCATCTCGGTCAGGCGGGCCCGCACCGTCTCACCGGGCAGGGCATGGCGCACGAAGATGACGCGGCCGGCCGGGTCGTCCGCGGGCCGGGCCACGCAGTGCCCGCCGTGTGCCGGCGCCCCCACGGCCAGGGTGAGCTCTCGGGACCGACCACGGCCGGGGACGGACTGGGCAGGCCGACCGGGCCGGCTGGACTGCGGGATCATCTGGTCTCCTGATCATGTGTTCCGACGCTGCCAGTACCGCCGTAGGAGCTGAGGTGGTTGAGGTGACTGTCCACGTGGCGGCGCATGGCGACGTCGGCGTCGATGATGCCCTCGGCGGTGCGGGCGCGTACGCCGTGATGGAAGTGGCGCTGGCCGGGAAGTCCCAGCTGCCAGGGCACGGATGCGACAACGACGCCGGGCGTGAACAGCAGAACGGTCTTGAGGCGCAGAGCGGTCTGGTTGTGGAGGATCTGCTCCCACCAGTGGCGCACGATGTACTCGGGCAGGAAGACGACGACGAGGTCACGGGGGGACTCCCGGCGCACCGAACGCACGTAGTTGATGACCGGTCGGGTGATGTCTCGGTAGGGCGAGTCAAGGACCGTCAGCGGCACCGCGATGTCGGCCTCCTCCCAGGCATCCAGAAGACGCTCAGCGCTGCCGTCGCCGGTGTCCACCGTCAGGGCCTCCAGCGCGGTCGGGTGGGTCGACTGGGCATAGGTCAGCGCCCGCAGCGTCGGCTGGTGGAGACGGGAGGCCAGGACGATGGCGTGGACGTGGGCCGGCAGCACACGGGCGTCGTGGAGGTCGGAGATGGCCACCTCCTCGCTGACTCGCCGGTAGTGGCGGCGGATCCGGTTCATCACCAGGTAGAGCAGCGCCATGATCATCAGGGTGATCCAGGCCCCGCGGGTGAGCTTGGTGAGCAGGACGATGACCAGGACCGTCCCGGTGCCCAGCACCCCGATGGCGTTGATGACCCGGGCACGGTGCATGCGCGAGCGGGCCTTGGAGTCGGTGGCGATGGTGAGCTCTCGCGTCCAGTGGCGCACCATGCCCACCTGGGAGAGCGTGAAGGAGATGAAGACGCCCACGATGTAGAGCTGAATGAGGCGGGTGGTACTGGCCTCGAATCCGATGAGGAAGGCCACGGCGCCCAACCACAGGACGATGATGCCGTTGGAGAAGGCCAGGCGATCGCCGCGCTGGGAGAGCTGGCGGGGCAGGAACTCGTCGCGGGCCAGGACGCTGGCCAGGACCGGGAAGCCGTTGAAGGCGGTGTTGGCGGCCAGGACCAGGATGAGCCCGGTGACGGCGGCGACCAGATAGAACATCGGCCGGAAGCCGGAGAAGACGGTGGCGGCGATCTGCCCGATCGCGGGGTCCTGGTGATATCCGTCCCCCACGGGTACACCGTTGCGCAGGAGCTGGTGGGCCGGGTCCTCCACCATGCGCACACCCACAGCACCTGCCAGGTGGATGACGCTCATGAGCATCAGGGTGGCGATCCCGCCCAGGAGCAGCAGCGTGGTGGCGGCGTTGCGGGACTTGGGGCGCTGGAAGCTGGGGACGCCGTTGGAGATCGCCTCCACGCCGGTCAGGGCCGCACACCCCGAGGAGAAGGCCCGCAGGACCAGGAACCCTCCCGCCAGGCCGGTCAAACCCTGTTCCCAGCCGGCGCGGGTGACGACGTCGAGACCGGCGGACTCTGCCTGTCCGAGGGTCCCGGTCAGCTCCTGGACGAAGCCGACGACCGCCATAATGCCGATGACGCCCATGTACAGGTAGGTGGGGATGGCGAAGGCTCGGCCCGACTCGCGCGAGCCGCGCATGTTGAGCACGGCTAGGACGGTGACGACGGCGACGGCGATCTCCACCTTGTAGGGGGCCAGGGCCGGGAGAGCGGCCGCGAGGTAGGAGGTGCCCGAGGACACCGAGACCGCGACGGTCAGGACGTAATCGCTCAGCAGGGCCGAGGCCACCAGGAGTCCGGCGTGGGAGCCGAGGTTGGCCGAGACCACCTCGTAGTCGCCGCCTCCCGACGGGTAGGCGTGGACAGTCTGACGGTAGGAGGCCATGACGACCGCGAGGACTCCCACCACTGCCAGGGCGACCCACGGAGACAGGGAGGTAGCGGCGACTCCGGCCACGGCCAGGGTGATGAGCACCTCATCGGGAGCGTAGCCCACCGAGGACAGGGCGTCCGAGGCGAACACCGGAAGGGCGATCCTCTTGGGCAGGAGCGTCTCGCCCAAGGCTCCGCTGGGGACGGGACGGCCGACGAGAAGCCGCTTGATGCGGTCTGCGAAGTCACGCACGTCTCCAGATGTTACGTCCGTGGCCTGACAACGGAGTACCGTCTTCCTCGTGCACTTCGTCATCATGGGCTGTGGCCGCGTCGGAGCGTCCATGGCCGTTCAGCTCGACCGCATGGGGCACTCGGTGTCCGTCATCGACCGGTCCTCGGACTCCTTCCGCCGTCTGCCCTCGGACTTCAACGGCCGTAAGGTCAAGGGGGTCGGCTTCGACCGCGACGCACTGGAGCAGGCCGGCATCGACGAGGCCTACGCCTTCGTCGCGGTCTCCAACGGGGACAACTCGAACATCGTCGCGGCGCGCGTGGCGCGGGAGAGCTTCGGGGTGGACAACGTCGTGGCCCGCATCTACGACTCGCGCCGAGCCGACGTCTACGAGCGCCTGGGCATCCCCACGGTCGCCACCGTGCGTCAGACAGCCGATCAGATGATGCGCCGCATCCTGCCCGGAAGCAGCGCCCGCGAGCTCGAGGACCCCTCGGGCACGGTCGCCCTCATCCAACCCAGCGCCTCCCCGCTGTGGGTGGGGACCACGATCGGGGCGCTCGAGTACCGCCTGGGGGTGCGCGTCGCTTGGATCTCGCGAGACGCCACGGCCCTGCTGCCCGAGGCGACCACCGTCATCCAGGAGCACGACCGCCTGCACATGGCGGTGAGCACCGACCGCATCGGCCAGGTGCGCCGGGCCCTGTCACACGCCCCGACCCAGGAGGCCTGAGCCATGCAGATCGTGATTGCCGGAGCCGGATCAGTGGGCCGCTCCATCGCCCGCGAGCTCATCAGCCACGGGCACGAGGTCACGCTCGTCGACCGGTCCGCCGAGGCCATGCGCATCGCCTCGGTGCCGGAGGCCGACTGGCAGCTGGCGGACGCCTGCGACATCGATGCGCTGGAACGCGCCGGAGCCGAGACCTGCGACGTCATCGTGGCCGCCACCGGGGACGACAAGGCCAACCTGGTGATCTCCCTGCTGGCCAAGACCGAGTACGGGGTGCCCCGCACCGTGGCCCGGGTCAACAACCCCAAGAGCGAGTGGCTCTTCGATGAGACCTGGGGCGTGGACGTGGCCGTGTCGACCCCGCGTTTCATGACGGCCCTGGTGGAGGAGGCCGTCAGCGTGGGCAGCCTGGTGAGCATCTTCCACTTCCACCAGTCGGGCGCCTCCATGCACGAACTGACTCTGCCGGAGGACTCACCGGTCATCGGTGAGCTCGTCACCGACATCGAGCTGCCGCCCCACACGGTGCTGGCGGCGATCCTGCGCGACTACCGACCCATCACGCCGGACCGCGACGAGCGCTTCGAGCGCGGGGACGAGCTCATCTTCCTCACGGCACGCGAGGGCGAGTCCGGCCTGGAGGAGCTGCCCCTGATCTTCACGTGACCGTGTGACTCCGGGCCACGTTCACCGGACTCGGGGTTACGGGGCCACTGGTCAGCGCTGATCGGTGCGCGCCTCGGTCCGGGCGATCCGGCTGGGAGCGACCAGCAGCCAGATGAACCACAGGGTCAGGGCGTACAGCGGCACGCCCAGGATGAGACGGGCGGCCCCCAGGTAGGACACGGCCTGCTCGCCGGCCAGGTAGAGGGGCACCTCGACGACGAGCCGCAGGGCGAACATCAGCGTCAGGACCCAGGTGCCCGCGTGGTAGCGGAGCTTCACGTGACGCAGGGCGGGGTCGGTGCGCCAGGCCGACGGACGCGCAGCGCCGACGTCATCGGGAACGTTGGTCTCCTCCTGCTCCTCGGAGCCGTCAGAGCCCTCGCTCTTGCCGGACTCGTCGGCAACCCGGTGCCACAGGGTCATGAGCGCGCCCACGATCGGCCAGCCGATGAGCAGGGAGACCAGGCAGGCGACCAGCCAGGCCGCGTTGATCATGAGGCCGGCGGCGTAGAAGTTGGAGGCCGCGCCACTGCGCCACGCCCACAGGGCGGATACGAGGACCAGCACGATCCCGCCCACGACCTGCGCCAGAGACTGACGCTGCACCAGGCGAGCCGCGAGGCCGACGGCGCTGACGGTCAGGGAGGCGGCGAGAGCGGGCACCAGCGCGGTGGGCCGCACGGCCACGACGAGGACGAACACGAGGGTGGGAACGACGGACTCGACGACACCGCGCCACCCGCCCACGGCGGCCATGGCGTCGAAGCGTTCGGAGTCGATCGATCCCAGGCCCGTGCGGGCGGTCTCACCGGACCGGTTAGTGCTCATTGGGCGTCCTTTCCCGTGCATCGTGCTGCCAGCCGCTACTGCCCCGGCCCCAGCAGCTGGTAGGCGGGGTTGTGGATCTGCAGTCGGTGGGTGCCGTCGGCGACCCTCCCCTCGACCATCAGGTGGGTGCCCGGGGTGATGCCTGCGATACGTCGTCGACCCCACCACACCAGGTCGATGCTGCCGGTGCCGTCGTAGAGCCGCCCGACGAGAATGAGCTTGTCCTGGCTGGAACGGTAGGTGACCGCTCGCAGGACGCCGGAGACGCGGGCGCGCTGGCGGGACGTTAGGGAGCCGATGGGTTCAGTGCCGCGCCGGCTGGCGGAGCGTTCCTCGTCCTCGGCGTCCAGGTGATCGCGGCTGGTGCGCAGCACCTTGGACAGCCGCTTGAGGCGGGCAGACAGCGCCGGCATCTAGCGCACTTCGGCGATGGTCGGGCCGGGAGCCAGTGGGTCGATGCCGGGAAGGTCCTCCGCCTCGGGGCCGGCCACGGCTCCGGGGGCGTGAAGAGGCAGGATCTCCCGGGGCGGGCGGGCCTGTCCGTCGCGCACGACGACGATGCCGCGCAGCACCTCCCGCAGCGCCTGGGCCGACTGCTCGGAGGAGGCGGCGTGCCCCTGGAGGACGCCGCGCAGGAACCAGCGAGGCCCGTCGATGCCCAGGAAGCGGATCGTGCCGGTCGTCGTCGTGCCGTCAGGGCCACGCATGGGCAGGTGGGCGACGAGCTCGGGACCGTATTCGCCGTAACTCTCCTCGTAGCGGGCACCGTTTCCGGAGAGCTCCTTGGCGATGTCTCCTCGCAGCTCGTCCCAGATGCCGGCGGTTCGCGGTGCGGCGAAGGCCCGCAGCTCGAGCGCAGAGCCGCCCAGCGCGAGGACGACGGCGGTGATGGTGCCGTCGGGGGCCTGCTCCATACGCAGCTGCATGCCGTCGACGGCCGGGACCTGCAGCGCGCCCAGGTCGATGCGGGGCACGTCCTCCTGGTCCTCAGGCAGTTCCTGCAGGTCCCAGGGCCCGGAAGCGGCCGCAGGCTCGTCGAGGTCGTCGACGTCGGCACCGGTGTCACGCTCGAGAGCGAACTCGTCAGAATCAGTGGATGCGTCGTCACGGCGGCGCGAGAACAGTCCCATGGGATCTCCTGAGTTGGGTGGCAGCGTCAGCCGGCGCAGTCGGCGCACACCGGCAGGCCGGTCGCCTCGTCGACGAAGGCCAGCTGACTGCGGTGGTGGACGAGGAAGCACTCCGAGCAGGTGAACTCGTCCTCGAGCTGAGGAACGACGTGAACGCTCAGCTCCTCGCGGGACAGGTCAGCCCCGGGGAGCTCAAAACCCTCGGCTGCCTCGTTCTCGTCCTCCTCGATCGCGGCGGAGGACTGGTCCTTCTGCCGCGAGGTCAGCTCCTCGATGGAATCAGCCTCGGGCTCGTCATCATTCTTGCGCGGGGCGTCGTAGTCGGTCGCCATGGCCTCGTCACTCTCTTCTGTCGACGGCTCTCGGGTGGCCTCCAGGGACAGCAGTCGAGCCGCGTCCAGACACTGGCGTGGCGACGACGATCGGCGTATCCGTCCCGGAAAGGCACGCGCACAATAGCACCGACAGGCGGCCCGTCAAGCCAAATCGCCCGGCATGACGACACAGTTCGCTTGCAGTGTGCCCCATCGCGCCCGATTGTGCTTGATCCAATGGTCTTCACACGTGCTTCACATGTGGCACACCGCTGCGCCTCCCACGGCTTGACGCCCGTGGATGGCAGGCTGTGAAGCACAGTGGAGCATATCGTGCTGACGTCGGGATGAAGGAGGCCCCGCCCATGGTCGAACTCGAGCTGCTGGGTGCCAACGGTGACACGATTGTCATGACGGACGAGGACGGCGAGCGCTACAGCCTCGTCGTCGACGACGCCCTACGCGCCGCGGTGCGCCGTGACCGCGGCGCGATCGTGCCCCCGTCAGGGGCCACGACAGAAGGACCGGCGCCCCTGCGCCCCCGCCAGCTCCAGGCCTACATGCGCGCCGGCGCCACCGCCGCCGAGGTCGCGATCAGCACCGGGATGGACGTGGAGCACGTGCGCCGCTTCGAGGGGCCGGTGCTCGCGGAACGCCAGTGGGCCGTCTCGCAGGCTCAAGCCTGCCGTATCGGCTGGGAGAAGGACTCCCCCCTGCTCGGCGAGCTGGTCGTGGACCGGCTGGCCACGCGCGGCGTCGACCCCTCCAGCCTGGAGTGGGACGCGTTGCGCGAGGGTCGCGACCCCTGGCTCATCATGGTGACCTTCGTGCAGTCCGCCGAGGAGAAGCAGGCCCGCTGGTCGCTGGACCTGACGGCCCGGGCGGTCAACGCCCTGGACGATGAGGCGCGCTGGCTCACGGAGGCCGGAGCCGGGGCCCAACGCCCGGTGGTCTTCGATCAGGACTCGAAGGCGCCCGGAGCCTCGGCCACGGCACCGTCGGCCCACTCCGGGCACTCCCCCGCCACCGCGGGCTCGCCGGGCACCGGTACGATGTCGGCCGTCTCGGCTCCGACCGCGGCCTCTGGCGAGCATTCCGGCCTGGCCGTCGAGATGCCCGCAGGGATGCTGCCCGTGCGGGAGTACGCCCGTCCCACCAGTGGGGCGATGTCTGCGGACGACACCGACGCGCTGCTGGCCGACCTGGCCTCCAGCCGGGGCCGACGTGTGGAGGTCGAGATGCCGCGCGACGACGAGGTGGGTGGTTTCTCCGGCGAGGAGCACGGAGAGAAGGAGGCCTTCACCGACCCTCACGGCATCGACTACGTCAGCAGCCCGGAGAGCCCCGAGGTCCCCTCGCCTCCGGCACGGGGGATCGAGGAGCGCCGTGCCGAGGTCGGCAGTAAGACAGCCGACGAGCCCCTGGAGCAGGCAGCGGAACTGAGCGCGCAGGTCTACTCCATGTCGGAGCGCCGGCGACGCCACGCCGGCAACCACCCGGCCGGGACCAGGCTGGTGACGGCCTCGAGCGCTGCGTCCGCGGCGCCGTCGGCCCCGAGTCCCGCCGTCGGGCGTGTACCGGTGGGGCGTCAGGCGCCGGTGGGTGCTGACAGCCCCACCGAGCCGGTGCCGGAGATTCCCATGCCCTCGCGGTCCGAGGTCATGGCCAAGGCCTCCCCCGGTTCGTCGGCGGCCTCGGCGGCGGGTACCCAGGAGGCGCTGCCCGACATGCCCAGGTCGGTTCCGACCAAGAAGAAGTCGCGGCGTCGCTCACGCCGGTCCGTCCCCTCCTGGGACGAGATCGTCTTCGGAGCCAGGCCGGAGTAGCTGAGCGCCCGGGAGCTCTCTCAGCCCCGTCAGACGACCATTCAGGCCTCGGTGACGAGCAGCGGCACCCGGGTCTCGGCGGGCGTGAAGGAGCCGTGGACACCGGGCATGGCGATGGCGGGCTCGGAGTGGACCCGGGGGTCGACGAGCACCCAGGTGCCGGCCATCGCCACGACGACGTCGCCGACGACCCCGTGCGCCCGGGGACTGAGGGCCCCTAGGTGCTCGGCGGCCTGCTCACGGGTCCCGATCCAGGCCGCCCGCTCCCCCAGGACCTGGCGGTACCGGTGCGCCACCTCAGCGGCCAGGTCCGCGTTGCCGCCGGCGACGTGCAGGTGCGTCAGGCGGGGCTCGCCGGCCACGGCGACGACATCGCGCACAAGCTCACGGTGGTCGGTCAGCTCGATGCGGTGGTCGGCGTCGGTATCGACCATCCCGTGGTCGGCACTCAGGATGATCCGGGTGCCGGCGGGGACCCGTCGGGCCAGTTCGGCCATGGCGGCGTCGAGGCGCTCGAGCTGGGCCAGCCACTGCGGGCTGCGCCAGCCGTGCTTGTGACCGGTGTGGTCCAGCTCGCCGACATAGAGGTAGACCAAGGGCGTTCCGCGGCGCAGTGCCCCCGCGGCCAGACCGGGCCGATCCTCCATGCGGTCGGCTCCCCGGTGCTCAGCGCCCCGCAGGGCCGCCTCAGTCAGGCCCGAGCCGGCGAAACGTGCGGGGCCGATGCTCACCGCGCTCCCTCCGGTGATGCGCTCGAAGATCGTGGGCACGTCCTGCCAGGACCGCGGGCTGGGGGCGTCATCGCCCTGCCAGGTGATGAGGCTGAGGACCTGTGCGGAGCTGGGGACCGTGGAGGCGGGCAGAGCGGGCCCCAGGCCGGGGCGGAGCACCGAGTAGCCGACCATTCCGGTGGTACCGGGCAGGGCGGAGGTCCCCAGCGTGGTCAGAGCCGCTGCCGTCGTCGAGGGGCGGCAGGTGAGGATCCCCGTGCTGTTGCTGTCATCACTGCCATCACCGTCGTAGCCCTGTACCAGCCATCTGCGCAGGGTGGGGGTGTGTCCGCGACGCTGACGGAGCATCTCCAGCCCCAGCCCGTCCACGAGGACGACGACGGTCCCGGGCCCGTCACCGGGGCCGCCGGCCGGCTCGATCCCCCAGCTGCGGGCGAGGCGACGGGCCTGAGCCTCGGTGACGACCGAGGAACTCAGGCCGGTGTCGCTGATGTCGGTCAGGGACAGCCCGGCGCTGACCGCTCCGACCGCCAGGACATAGCGGAGCGCCGGATCCTGAGCGGGCTCCGTGGCAGGGCCCGGTGCAGGGTCGGCGGCGGAGGTGACGGAGCTCATCGCAGGCGCTGTCACAGGAAGGCGGCGCGTGCCGTCATCTGCGAGAGCCGACCGGCGAATGCCTCGGCCCGGGCCAGGGCGGCCGCGCCCTCGACGCCTGCGGCCACACGGATGACGATGTCGTCGGGAACGGAGACACCGGTCATGCCGTGGTCGGCCTGACAGTCGGGATCGCCGCAGGTGGCCGGCTCCATGTCGATGCGACGCACCGATCCCCAGGAGACCGCGATCGTCATCTCGGTCAAGGTGCCGCCGTCCTGAGCGGGGTCGGACACACCCCGGGTCAGGGCCATGGAGCGGATACGGCTGAGCGGAACGGCCTCACTGGTGGCCAGGGCGCCGGGACTGCCGTCGTCGCGGGGCGCATCGTCGACGTGGACGATGATGAGACGGGTGGGGGTCAGGGACAGGACAGTCAGGTGCCGGTGGACGGCCTCGGCGAACGTGGTCTCTGCCTGGACCATGCCGGAGATGATCTCCTCCTCGCCCGCGGCCAGACGGAGTGTATCGAGCACCAGCTCGGGATAGTAGCCGGCCAGCTCCACCTGTTGCGCCAGCTCTGCGGCCGCGTCCTCCGACACCTCAGAGGTGGTCGAGCCGGCGGCCGGACTGGCGGCCGAGTTCTGGCGTGGATGGGTCGTCATGGTCGCCATTGTGCCATCGCCATGAGTCAGCGGAAGATCCCTTCCGCCGCCGCCCAGCCGCCGCGTGCAGGCGCGTCTGACCTGTCACGCCCGGGTGTCGTGGTTTGTTTTCGGCCCGATTCCTCGGACAATGCGCCCATGCCGAAGTCTGCCTCCACCCAGACTCCTCCCCCGACCGACGGGGAGATCGTCGACCTCGACCTGTCCACGGAGATGCGCACCAGCTTCCTGGAGTACGCCTACTCCGTCATCTACGCGCGCGCTCTGCCAGACGCTCGCGACGGGCTCAAACCGGTTCAGCGCCGCATCCTGTTCCAGATGGACCGCATGGGCCTGCGCCCCGACCGCCCGCACGTGAAGTCCTCACGAGTCGTGGGCGACGTCATGGGACGGCTCCATCCCCACGGCGACACCGCGATCTACGAGGCGCTGGTGCGCCTGGCCCAGCCCTTCACGATGCGTCTGCCGCTCATTGACGGTCACGGCAACTTCGGCTCACTCGACGACGGCCCAGCGGCCCCCCGCTACACCGAGGCGCGTCTGGCCGCCTCGGCGCTGGCACTGACGGCGGACCTGGACGAGGACACGGTCGACTTCGCCCCCAACTACGACTACACACTCACCGAGCCCGAGGTCCTGCCCGCGGCCTTCCCGAACCTGCTGGTCAACGGCGCGGCCGGAATCGCGGTGGGCATGGCCACGAATATGCCGCCGCACAACCTCGTGGAGGTCGTGGCGGCCGCCCGGCACCTCCTGACCCACCCCGAGGCGTCCCTGGAGGACCTCTTGGCCTTCGTACCGGGCCCGGACCTACCCGCGGGAGGCATGATCGTGGGCCTGGACGGGATCCGCGAGGCCTACCGCACCGGGCGGGGCAAGTTCCTCACGCGCGCCACCGCCCACGTGGAGTCCATCTCACCGCGCCGCAAGGGCATCGTGGTCACCGAGCTGCCCTACATGGTGGGGCCCGAGAAGATCATCACTCGGATCAAGGAGGCCGTGGGCTCCAAGAAGCTCCAGGGCATCACCGACGTCGCCGACCTCACCGACCGCAGGCACGGCACCCGCATGGTCATCAGCGTCAAGAACGGCTACAACCCCGAGGCCGTTCTGGCCCAGCTCTACAAGCACACGCCGCTGGAGGACTCCTTCGGCATCAACAACGTCTCCCTCGTGGACGGCCAGCCCCACACCCTGGGGCTGCGCGAGCTGCTGGAGGTGTTCGTAAGCCACCGCCTCACGGTGGTGACCCGGCGCACCCGGTTCCGCCTGGGCAAGCGCCGCGAGCGCGCCCACCTCGTGGACGGTCTGCTCATCGCCATCCTCGACATCGATGAGGTCATCGCCGTCATCCGCTCCTCCGACGACGCCTCCACGGCGCGCACCCGGCTCATGCAGGTCTTCGACCTCACCGAGCCGCAGGCCAGCTACATCCTCGAGCTCCAGCTGCGCCGGCTCACGAAGTTCTCGGTCATCGAGCTGGAGAAGGAGCGCGACGAGCTGGCCCGGGAGATTGAGGCCCTCGAGGCGATCCTGGCCGACGACGTCCTGCTGCGCCGCGTGGTCTCCCGCGAGCTGGCGGCCGTGGCCGAGCAGTTCGGCACGCCGAGACGCACGGTGCTGCTGGAGGCCTCCGGTGAGCGCGTGACGTCGTCGGCCGCCAGCGCTGCGACTCCGGACGACGCCTCCGCCTCCTCCGGCGGGGTGGCGAAGCGGGCCGGCGCGTCCGCTCAGCCGATGACGCTCATGCCGAGCTCGTCCCCGGTTCCGCTCACCGTCCCCGACGACCCGTGCCGGGTGATGCTGTCAGCCACTGGCCTGGTGGCGCGCACCCCCGGCGCCGAGCCGGTCGCCCGCACCGGTGGGCGCCAGCCCCACGACGCCCTGACCTCCCAGGTGGCCACCACGGCGCGGGGGCGCGTCGGCGCGGTCACGGATACCGGCCGCCTGGTGCTGCTCGACGTCGTCTCCACCACCGAGATGCCCCGCACCGAGGGCGCCCCGGGCCTGGCCGGCGCCACCCCGGTCCGCCAGCTGGTGGACATCGATCCTGAGGAGAAGGTGGTGGGCCTGGTCCCGGTGGACTCGGCCGAGCACGCACCGATCGCCCTGATCACGGCCGGCGGCGTCGTGAAGCGGGTCAAGCCCGGTGATGGGCCCAGGAACGCCGAGAGCTGGGAGGTCATCTCCCTGTCCGACGGCGACCGGGTGGTCTTCGCCGGAACGGCGGCTGACACGGACTTCCTGGCCATGGTGGCCTCTGACGCCCAGCTGCTGCGGTTCCAGGCCACTAAGGTGCGCCCCCAGGGCCGGGGCGCCGGTGGCATGGCGGGCATCTCGCTGCGCGAGGGCGCCCGGGTGATCGCCGGTGCGGCGGTTCCCGAGGATCTCCTGGCCGAGGCGGTGGTGGTGACGGTGGCCGGGTCCGAGGGCTCGCTGCCGGGCACCGGCGGCGGCAGCGTCAAGGTGACGCCGTTGGACCGCTACCCGGCCAAGGGGCGGGCCACGGGTGGGGTTCGGTCCCACCGCTTCCTGCGCGGTGAGGACGGGCTCGTGGCCGCCTGGGTGGGTGTGGCCCCGGCGCGGGCGCTGCGCGAGGGAGGCGGACCGGTCACCCTGCCTGAGGCCGATGAGCGTCGTGACGGCTCCGGCTCGCCGCTGCCCTCCCCCATCGTCGGAATCGGCTGAGTAGGTCGGACCTGGGCGGGGCACCCCGGAAACCCGCCCGTGAACAGGTTGGATGTGCCTAAAGTGGCCCATGGCTGATCGACCGTCCGCAGACCTGCTGCTCAGGGACGTGCGCATCGTCCCCTTCCGCTCCCGCACCGAACTGAGCGGGCTCCGCTGTGGCGGTTCAGGTCCGGGCTCCCTGGATGCGCCGCCCCGCCCGGGTGATCCCGTCGACGTGCGCGTGGAGGCCGGCCGCGTCGTCGAGGTGGGGCAGGACCTCGGCGGTGCCGGGGCACAGGCGCTTGAGACCGGTGGCGCCTTCCTGATCCCCGGCCTGTGGGATGCCCACGCCCACCTGGACATGGAGGCGGCGCGCTCAGCACGCATCGACACGTTGGCCACCCGCAGCGCCGAGGAGGCCCTGGAGCTGGTGGCCCGGGCGCTGCGGGATCTACCGGCGGGTTCGCGGCCGGTCACGATCCAGGGCTTCGGGCACCGCCTGTCCAACTGGCCCCGGGTCCCCACCGTGGCCGAGCTCGATGCCGTCACCGGCGATGTCCCCACGCTGCTCATCTCGGGGGACGTGCACTCCGGGTGGCTGAACTCGGCGGCGCTGCGCGTCTTCGGCCTGCCGGAGGCCAGCGTCCAGGATCCAGGGGCGCCGATGAAGGAGGATCCGTGGTTCGCCCTGCTTGACCGCCTCGACGAGGTCCCGGGCACGCGTGAGCTGCGCGAGTCCGGCTACCGGCAGGTTTTGAGCGACATGCTGGCCCGGGGCATCACCGGCGTGGTCGACATGAGCTGGTCGGAGGACCCCGACGACTGGCCGAGGCGCCTCCAGGCCATGGCGGCCCAGGGCGTCCCCCCGGCGGCGCTGCCCCGCATCCGGGTCGCGGTCTACCGCGACAAGCTGGAACGCTGGATCGCCCGGGGCCTGCGCACCGGCGTCGAGCTGCCGGGCTCACCGCACCTGGCCGACGGCTCCCCGGCGCTGGTCCAGGGACCACTCAAGGTCATCGCCGACGGGTCGATGGGGTCGGGCAGCGCACACATGTGCGAGCCCTACCCGGCCGAGCTGGGGCTGGACCACCCCCACGGCGTAGTCAACATCAACCGGGCCGAGCTCACCGACCTCATGACCCGGGCCGGGCAGCAGGGCTATGAGATGGCCATCCACGCCATCGGGGACGCGGCCGTCGACGACGTCGCCGCCGCCTTCGCGCACTCGGGGGCCACCGGGCGCCTGGAGCACGCCCAGCTGCTGCCGGCCGACGCCCTCGATGAGCCCGACGGGGCCCTCAGGCGCCTGGTGGGGGGCGGCATCGAGCTGTCGGTTCAGCCAGCCCACCTCGTTGACGACTGGGCCGCCGTGGGCAGGGTGTGGCCGGGACTGGAGAAGCGCACCTACGCCTTCGCGGACATGGTGGCCGCCGGGGCCCTGCTGCAGCTGGGATCGGACGCGCCAGTGGCACCACTGGACCCGTGGCTGGCGATGTCGGCAGCGGTGGGTCGCAGGACGCCGGACGGATCGGTGTGGTCGCCGGACCAGCGGCTCACGGCTGAGGAGGCCCTGGCGGCCAGCGTCAACGGGGCCGGCCCGGTGGCGGTGGGCTCGCCGGCCGACCTGGTGCTCCTGGCCGAGGACCCCGTGCGTCTTGGGGCCGGTGAGCTGGCGCGGGTTCGCCCCCTGGCCACGATCGTGGCCGGTGTCGTGGCCCACCAGCGCGCCTGAGCGGTCCCTGGCCGTCACAGGCGCTCGCCGGGCGCTGCTCAGACGTCGAGGGCGTAGAGGATGGTTCCGCGGGTGGGCACGTAGCCCAGGGACTCGTACAGGTCGACGGCGCCGCTGGGGTTGTCGGTGTCGACGCCGGCGGCGGCGTACTCCATGCCGTCGGCCGCGTAGGCGCGCATGGCGGCCACCAGGAGTGCGGGCCCGATCTGGCGGTGGCGGTAGTCGCTCAAGACCCCGAGCACGTCGGTGTATCCCTCGCGCCAGCCCAGGGCCTCCCAGTCCTGCTCGTAGCGGCCCGAGCGCAGGTATCCGGCGACGCGGGCGCGGTCACCGGAGCGGTCCATGGCCACGAAGCTCCACTGGGGGGCGAAGTAGGCGCTGCCGGCGGTCCAGTCCTCGGGGGTGATGTTCTCTGCCTTCCAGGTCTCGGCCATGGCCTGGTTGTAGGCGCGGCGGACGTCGTCGTCGATCTCCGGGGTCCAGGGGTCGATGGTGATGAACCCGTCCAGGTCCACCTCGGGGATCTCGTCGCCCAGGAAGCGGCGCACCTCGCGGTACCAGCGCATCGGCTTAAACCCCATGTCCTTGAGGTGTCCCTGCATGCGCTCGTCGTCCTCCATGACGGTGGTGACCACGTGCGCGGGAACCTGGGTCGAGCCTTTGCCCGGGACGGAACCGGCCCGCTCGGCGCCCACGAGATGACGGGCCCGCTCGGCCTGCCAGTGCAGGAGGGCGCGGCCGATGCCGCGCTTGCGCACGGCAGGGTCCACGGTGCCGGTCATGGAGGCGTAGATCTCTCCGGCCGGCCGCAGCCGCACCAGGCCGAAGGCGCGCATGACGCCGTCGTCGTCGCGGCCGGCGACCCCGGAGTAGGTGGGGTCGAGGAAGTACTCGGCCGTCTCCTGCTCGCTGGTGCGGTAGGGAGGGTTGTCGACAGCCTCGGCCCGAGCGATGAGCTCGGCCAGCTCGTGGTTGTCCTCGGGGCCCAGGGGGCGCCAGGACAGCTCGCGCGACAGGGACGAGCGGGGCCCGGGGCGCAGGATGGGCCACGGCGAGGAGCCTGCCCGACGAGTGCCGTAACCGGGTGGCATAAGCGCACCTCCCTCATGAGTACGAACCGACAGTGCTGCGACTCGGCCCCGGGGACCGTGACGCGAAGGCTACCGAGGTTACCTTAAGGATTCGCCAACAATTGACGCTTCTGTCAGGCGTCAATGCGCTCGCGATCAACGTCACGGGCGCCCTCGACGATGAAGTCGCGGCGGGGCTCGACCGACGAGCCCATGAGAAGCTCGAAGACGGACTCGGCCTCCATGACCTGGGCCTCGTCCCCCAGCGTGATACGCCGCAGGGTACGGTGCTGGGGCTCCATGGTGGTCTCGGCGAGCTGGTGGGCGTCCATCTCCCCCAGGCCCTTGTAGCGCTGGGGCTCCTTGAAGCTGCGCCCCGAGCGCTCCAGGCGGCGCAGGGTGGTGACGAGCTCGTCGTCGGAGTAGGTGTAGATGATCTCCTTCTTGCGCCGTCCCGAGCCGGAGACCTCGATGCGGTGCAGGGGCGGGACGGCGGCGAAGACCCGCCCCGCCTCGATCATGGGGCGCATGTAGCGGAAGAAGAGGGTCAGCAGGAGGGTGCGGATGTGGGCGCCGTCGACGTCGGCGTCGGTCATGAGGATGACCTTGCCGTAGCGGGCTGCCTCGAGGTCGAAGGTGCGTCCGCTGCCGGCGCCGACCACCTGGATGATGGCCGAGCACTCGACGTTGCGCAGCATGTCGGCCTGGGAGGCCTTCTGCACGTTGAGGATCTTGCCGCGGATCGGCAGGAGGGCCTGGAACTCGGAGTTGCGGGCGTTCTTGGCGGTCCCCAGGGCGGAGTCACCCTCGACGATGAACAGCTCGGAGGCGGCGACGTCGTCGCTGCGGCAGTCGGCGAGCTTGGCGGGCAGGGAGGAGGTCTCCAGGGCGGTCTTGCGGCGGGTGATCTCCTTGTGCAGGCGCGCCGAGACGCGGGCGCGCATCTCGCCGACGATCTTCTCCTCCAGGGCGCGCGCCTGGGTCTTGAGGTCCCGTTTGGAGGAGGTCAGCAGGGCGGTGAGCTCGCGCTCGACCACCTTGGAGACGATCTGGCGCACGGGGCCGGTGCCCAGGACCTCCTTGGTCTGACCCTCGAACTGGGGCTCGGGAACGCGCACGGTGATGACGGCGGTCAGGCCCGCCATGATGTCGTCCTTCTCGACCCGGCCGTCCTTGGAGGTGATCTTCAGGGCCCGGGAGTCGGCCTCGATGCGCTTGCGCAGCACCCTGGTGAGGGCCTGCTCGAAGCCGGTCAGGTGGGTGCCGCCCATGGGGGTGGCGATGATGTTGACGAAGGAGCGCTCGGTGGTCTCGTACCCGATCCCCCAGCGCAGGGCGACATCGACCATGCAGTTGCGCTCGACCTCCACGGGCCGCAGGTGCCCAGTGGCGCGGTCGAGCTGCTGGACGGTCTCGGTGTAGGTGCCCTCGCCGGTGAGACGGAAGGTGTCGGTCACCGAGCCGTCGGAGGCCAGGAAGTCGACGAAGTCGGCAGTGCCGCCCAGGGCCTGGAAGACCTCGATGCCCTTGTCGGCGCTGGTGTCGAACAGGTCGCCGCGGTTCTCGGTCGCGTTCTTGGCTGCTGCCCGCAGGGTGACCTCGTGGACGGCGTCGTCGGTCTCGCCGGCGTCGGCGGCGGGCGTGTTGGAGGCGGCGATGGCCTCGGCCTCGGGGCGCCGGTCCTCCAGGCGCAGGGTGAGTCCGGGGACGAGGAAGCTGGTCTGGCGCAGCCGGGCGCGCAGGGCGGCGGCGTCGTACTCGGTGGGCCGGGGGAAGATCTGGGGGTCTGCCCAGTAGCGCACCCGGGTGCCGGTCACGCCGCGGCGCACCTTGCCGATGACGCGCAGCTCGGAGGCCTTGGTGAACTCGGTGAAGGGTGAGGAGGGGCTGCGCCCGGCGGAGTCGTCGAAGATGCCGGGCTCGCCGCGGTGGAAGCTCATGGCGTAGGTCTTGCCGCCGCGGTCCACCTCCACGTCCATGCGCTCGGCCAGGGCGTTGACGACGGAGGCGCCCACGCCGTGCAGGCCGCCGGCGGCGCCGTAGGAGCCGCCGCCGAACTTCCCACCGGCGTGCAGCTTGGTGTAGACGAGCTCGACGCCGGTCAGGCCGGAGGAGGGCTCGATGTCGACGGGCACGCCACGCCCGTTGTCACGCACCTCGATGGAGCCGTCGTCGTGGACAGTCACTGAGATGTCGTCGCCGTGCCCCTCGAGGGCCTCGTCGACGGCGTTGTCGATGATCTCCCACACGCAGTGCATGAGCCCGCGCTGGTCGGTGGAGCCGATGTACATTCCCGGGCGCTTGCGCACGGCCTCCAGCCCCTCCAGAACGGAGAGGTGGCGGGCTGAGTAGTCGCCCCGGCTGGTCTTGTTCTCGGATGAGGGCACGCCGGGAATCTAGCCGATCAGCGCCGCCCGCGCCTCGCGCCCCGCCGCCGGGAGGCGTGTGGCGTCATGCGTCATGCAACCGCTGGGTCCCATGGCGTCATCGAGACGCCCACTCAAGCGGGAGGGCGGGAGCCACTCTGGCGCTGCCGATCCCGCGGCCCGCCTTACCCAGCCGGAAGCGCACTCGCCTCTTGAGCACGGTGCCCGAGACGGCTCGCCCGTTCACCAGCCCTTCGGCCGGGAAGAGGGTAAAGGTCCACCGCTCGGCGTAGTCGGAGTCGGGGACGAGGCCGGGCGGGCACTGCAGCAGGCGGGCGCCCCAGACCTGGCGGGTCATGAGGGCGCGAGTGTCGACGCCGTCGACCTCGAAGCGCTCCGCGGGGGCTGCGACGACGTCCTCGTGGCTTCCTGCTGAGATCCCGTACTGGCCGACGACGCCGGCCAGTATCGTCCAGCCGTCCCGGCCCAGTGTGAGCCCGTCGAGGTCAGCGAGGTCGGCTCCCTCCCCCAGGGCGGGGTCGACGAGGTCCTCAACCAGGTCCGGCTGCTGGCCGCGGCGGATGCGAGGGTCCATGGCGCCGCGGGTGTCGAGCCGGTCGATTGCTGGGATCGCCAGCAGCCCGTAGTCGACGCCATCGGCGAAACGGAAGGAGGCGAAGTGCTCGCGCAGACGGGCCACCGCACGCTCAGCCCGCTCCCAGCGGCTACCGGCGCTGCCTCTGCCGCCCGTGCCCTCATCCAGGCACTCGGCCACCACCTGGGCGGGCGGCCGCAGGCCCGCGGCCTTCAGCGCCTGGCGAAGGGCCGTGTTGGTCGCCCAGCTCGAGCGCTCCAGGCGCGAGATCTCGTGGTCGCGGAACTCCTGCACCGACATTGCGACTGCTCCTCTTCCGATTTCTGTGCGTTGACAACCCGCCGATACCGCCCCCAGCATTCACCCGATCGGTCGGCCCCACGGTGAGGTGCGCCATGACGGCGGTGCGCCGTGGGCGAAAGTGCGTGCGCCTCAGGCGGAAACGACTCTTTCGGACGGTCGGAAGCGCCCGCGCCATGATGCAATGCGAACCATGAGCACAACCGGAACCCCGACCGCCGCACAGGCGGTGACCACCCTGGACGAGCAGACCCCCTCTGCCGCTGACTCCAACGAGCGCCCGCTGACCACAGCCGACCGTTGCGACGTCTGCGACGCGCAGGCATACGTCCGAGTCGTCATGCTGACCGGCGAGCTCTTCTTCTGCGCCCACCACGCTCGCCAGCACGGTGAGAAGCTCAAAGAGGTTGCCTTGCTCTTCCAGGACGAGACCGCGTCACTGACCGGCGGTCAGTGACGCGGACATTATATTTACGCCACAGTTGGCTGAATATCACTGCCAGTTCTCACCGGACCCCGTTTATCCTCGTCTCTGAGGCCCTGACCTTGTTCCTGCCCCGAGTCTCCCGGAACAGAGCCTTACGCTGATCCAGCATCCCACCCAGGCTCGATGAAGCCGCATGACTCCCGAAGGAACCGTCTGTGAAACGTCCCATCCGCGCCCTGGTCACCTCTGCCCTGCTTGTCTCCTGCGGTGCGCTGGCACTGACTGGCTGCTCGGGATCCTCCGACTCCAGCGCCTCCTCCTCCGCCCACACCACCCCGGCAGACGCGAAGGCTACCGGCCCCGTCGTCATCATCGACCTGCGTTCAGCCGAGGAGTACAAGCAGGGGCACCTGGAGGGGGCCGTCAACTACGACTTCTCATCGGGTGACTTCTCCAGCCAGATCTCGGGACTGGACCGCAACGCCCAGTACCAGGTCTACGGCACCGACGACCAGCCCAAGATGGCCAGCGCCGTCATGCGCAATGCCGGCTTCCCCAGCGTCACCGACCTGGGGGCCATCGACGCGGCCAAGAACACGACCGGCGCCAAGATCGTCACCGACTGACGCCGGCTGCCCCTGGCCGGTTCGGACGGCCTCGCCCGCTCACAGAAGCGGCAGCCCCTCCAGGAGATGGGTGAGGGCAACAACCTGCCGGGGCACGTACTCGGCGATCGTCAGTCCGACGACGTCGGCCACCCGCCCCAGGTCCTTGACCACACGATTGGTCTGGGCCACGCTCAAGCCGCCGCGGTCGTAGCCCAGCCCTAGTCGGACCTCGTCGGCGTCCACGGTGTCGACGTCCAGGTGGATGGCCACGCGGCTGCACCCGGTTGCCTCCAGCCACCTCAGCAGGGGCGTCGTCGAGTCACGCAGGTTGGCCGGGCTGAAGACGTGCAGTCCCCACCTGGCGATGTTCGGGTAGTCGTCCTCGGTCCAGGAGTGCAGGCCCGCCAGGGCCACCCGGGTCGGAGAGACGAAGGCCGTCAGCTCCTCCATCACCTCGGCGTCACCGGCACCGATGATGTGGGAGACCGCCATGGCGTGGTATCCGGGGTACTGGGAGTGCGAGGTGCCGATGTCCGGGTGGGAGTCGATCCAGACGACGGCCAGATCCTCCCCGTAACGGGCGGCGAGCTCGGTGAAGGGAACGACGGAGACGGCACAGTCCCCGCCCAGGGTGAGGATCCTGGGTGCCTCGTGGCGGGAGATCGCCTCGCGGGCGTCACGGATCCCGGCCAGGACCTGGGCGCGTGACTCCATGCCGTTGGTGACAAGCACCTCCTCACCGGTGGGCTCATCGCTGACCGGGACGACCTCCGTGGGGCCGGCGTGCTCGGGCAGGAGCGCCGTGAGCACCCGGGTCCCCAGCGCGTAGACGCGCCGCGCCTCCCCGTAGGGCAGCTCGGGCAGCAGGCTCCGCACCGAGGACTCCCCCGCCCCTTGCCACTGGGGCCATATCAGGCGGAGGGTGTCGGACTGGGCAAGGGCGGTACGTGCGTGAACCATCTCAGTGCTCCTGAGCGAGGGCGTCTCTCGGTCCATAGTTTACGAGCCCGGGCTGTACGGCACCTGACCCAGTCCTGAGTCGTACGTCGAGTTGCACGAACCTTGGGCGCCACTGGGGAACGTATCGATGCACTCCACGCTGGGTAAGTGGAACCTGAGGCTCGTGGAGTACGAGTCCGGGCTGATCTCGCACCGGCATGTGGAGCCGGCCGGCACCGCCTCGTTCCTCGTCACCGACCGCACGTAGCCGAGTCCGGTGGCCTCGTCGTAGCGGCAGAGCCAGGGGCCTCCCGAAGCGCCCTTGCCGACGTCGCAGCCCTCGGTCCGTACCTCGTTTCAGCAGGTGCACCGCAGTGAGCTCAGGTCGTCGACGACAACGACATCATTCACCATCCGGTTCTCATGCGGGCCCGGTAAAAATGGTGGACGGGCCCGTGCCCGTGCCCGACGCCCAGGGCGTCGGCGTGCTCGATGGCACCGGTGAGGTAGTCCTTGGCGTCCCGCACCGCCTCCAGCCAGGTCGCCCGGCGCGGTCGCAGCGAGGCGATCGCTGAGGACAGCGTGCAGCCCGTGCCATGGGTGTTGCCCGTAGCGACCCTGCGACCGTGCAGGATCTCGACGACGTCGGCATCGGCGTAGACGTCGATGGCGTCACCGACGTCGCCCGAGTGATCTGCGCCTCCGGTGAGGTGGCCGCCTTTGATCAGCACCCGTCGTACGCCCAGATCCCTCAGGCGGCGCGCCTGGCCGCGCAGCTCACCGAGGGTCGCCGCGGGCTCCTCCCCCAGCAGAACGGCCGCCTCGTGGAGGTTAGGAGTGATGAGATCGACCTTGGCGCACAGACGGCGCACGGCGCCGACGGCCTGCTCGTCGAGAAGGCGGTCCCCGGAGGTGGCCACCATGACCGGGTCGAGCACCGTGTGAGCGAGTCCGGGCAGGCACTCCCCCACCGCGTCCGCCAGCTCGGCGGTGGCGAGCATCCCGATCTTCGTGGCATCGGGGAGGATGTCCTCCAGCAGCGTGTCCATCTGGAGACGGACGAAGTCGACCGGCACGGCGTGCACACCGGCCACACCGCGCGTCGACTGGGCAGTCAACGCCGTGATGACACTCATCGCGTAGGCGCCAAGCGCGCTCATGGCCTTCATATCGGCCTGAATGCCGGCGCCACCGCTGGGATCTGAGCCGGCGATGGTCAAGGCGGTCACGGTTGCCGAACGCTGCTGGCTCATCGCCGACCTCCTTCGCCCCAGGCACGGTGCAGATCGGCGGCGACGCTCCTGGGGTCCTCGGCCGTGCAGATGGCTGATACGACGGCGGCACCGGCCAGACTACCCGCCCGGAGGGCCGGCAGGTCGCTGGCCGTGATGCCGCCAATAGCCACAGCAGGCAAATCGGTCAGGGCAGCCATGCGCGCCACGCCGTTCACCCCCAGGCTCTTCGGGGCGTCGGTCTTGGTGGCGGTGGCGTGAACGACGCCGATGCTGACGTGGTCGCAGGCGCCCTGCTCCTGAGCGGTGCGCAGCTCGTCGGGAGTCGCGACAGACAGCCCGAGGTAGGCGTCCTCCCCGACGAGACGACGTGCGATGCGGGCGGGCAGGTCCGACTGGCCGAGGTGTACCCCGGCCACGGGCGCTCCCTGATCGCGCGCCGCCAGGAAGATGTCGACGCGGTCGTTGACGATGACGGGGACCTGATCACCGACAACCCCGGCCACCTCCAGCACCTGAGTCAGGAAGAGTCCGCCGTCGGCACCCTTGGCGCGCAGCTGGACGCAGGTGACTCCGCCGTCGACAGCGGCCTCAACGGTGGCCAGGACATCTCTGCCGCGCGAGCGGCACTGGCCCTCATCGGTGACGAGGTAAACTGACAGGTCCGGTGCGGCCCTCATGCCGGCCCTCCCTGCGCGGCGGCGGTCGCGCTGGTAGCGCTGACGCTGACGTTCTGCAGGTCCTGCACCTCGAGGGCGTACAGAGCGTCGAGGAAGGCCGGTGGAAAGGATCCGGGGCCGGTTGATCGGGTCTCCGCGCGCTCTGCAGCAGCGCTGTAGACGGCGTGCGCAGCGACGACGGCGCTCACGTCATCCAGGCCCTCTTTCCGCCCCGCCCCGAGAAAGGCCGCGACCACCGCACCCAGAGCGCAGCCCCCGCCGGTCATCCGAGTCAGTAGCGCGGAGCCGCCCTGAATGTGGACGACGCTCTCGCCGTCGGTGACCAGGTCGACGGGCCCGGAGACGGCGACGACGCAGCCGTGGCTGCGGGCCAGGTCGCAGGCCGGATCGAGTGCCGCGGCGACGTCGTCGGCGGTCTCGGCGCCCCGCCCACCGCTGCCGTCACTGGCCAGAGCCAGGATCTCCGAGGCATTGCCCCGTACGACGCTCGGTCCCCGGCTGAGGAGCTCATGGGCCAGTGCGGTGCGGTGCGTCAGTGTGCCGATGGCCACCGGGTCGAGGACCCACGGCGTGCCCGCGTCAGCCGCCGCAGCCACGGCCTCGCGGGCGGCGTCCCGCTGCTCGGGCTGAGGCGTACCGAGGTTGATGAGCAGCGTGGAGGCGACGCGGGCAAAGGGGCCCGCCTCCCCCGTGATGTCCACCATGGCGGGCGCCGCGCCCAGGGACAGGAGAACGTTGGCGGTGATGTTGGTGACCACCGCGTTGGTGATGCAGGAGACCAGCGGGGCGTGGCGGCGTACCGCCTCAAACGCCGCTGGAGCAGACATGCCCCAGTGCATGTGACATCCCTTCGTCAGTACTAGCTGGACAGGTTCGACGGGTGTGTTCTCAGCCATGTGGCACCCCGTGTCACGATTGAGACACTAGCACCGACGGCGTCGGCCCCGGAACCCTGATGGTTCCGGGGCCGACGCCGTTGAGATGAGCGAGCTGGTGGCGCTCCTCGCTTGTCCGGTGAATCCGGTCAGTCGAGGTAGTCGCGCAGGACCTGGCTGCGCGAGGGGTGGCGCAGCTTGGACATGGTCTTGGACTCGATCTGGCGGATGCGCTCGCGGGTGACTCCGTAGACCTTGCCGATCTCGTCGAGGGTCTTGGGCTGGCCGTCGGTCAGTCCGAAGCGCATGGAGACCACGCCGGCCTCGCGCTCGGAGAGGGTGTCGAGCACGGCGTGCAGCTGCTCCTGGAGGAGGGTGAAGCTCACCGCGTCTGCCGGGACCACGGCCTCGGAGTCCTCGATGAGGTCGCCGAACTCGGAGTCCCCGTCCTCACCCAGGGGCGTGTGCAGGGAGATCGGCTCGCGCCCGTACTTCTGAACCTCGACCACCTTCTCCGGGGTCATGTCCAGCTCGACGGCCAGCTCCTCAGGGGTGGGCTCGCGGCCCAGGTCCTGGAGCATCTGGCGCTGCACGCGGGCGAGCTTGTTGATGACCTCGACCATGTGCACCGGGATGCGGATGGTGCGGGCCTGGTCCGCCATGGCGCGGGTGATGGCCTGGCGGATCCACCAGGTGGCGTAGGTGGAGAACTTGAAGCCCTTGGTGTAATCGAACTTCTCCACGGCGCGAATGAGGCCCAGGTTGCCCTCCTGGATGAGGTCCAGGAAGAGCATGCCGCGGCCCGTGTAGCGCTTGGCCAGCGAGACCACCAGTCGCAGGTTGGCCTCCAGCAGGTGGTTCTTGGCGCGCTGGCCGTCCTGGGCCACCCAGTGCAGCTCGCGGCGCAGCTTGGCCTGCAGGTCGTTGCCCTCCTCGGCCAGGCGATGCTCGGCGTAGAGGCCGGCCTCGATGCGCTTGGCGAGCTCGACCTCCTGCTCGGCGTTCAGCAGCGCGACCTTACCGATCTGCTTGAGGTAGTCCTTGACCGGGTCCGCGGTGGCTCCGGCGGTGACGACCCGCTGGGCGGGCTCGTCGCCCTCGTCAGAGTCGGACACGGTGAAGGAACCGTCCTTGTCCTGGGACTTGCCGCGCTTGCCGGACTTCTTGGAGGCGGCCTTCTCCGCCTCCTCCCGGCGCATGCGCTCGAGCTCCCCGGTCAGGGCCGCGATCGAGGGCTGCATCTTGATGCCCTTGATGACCCATCCGCGGAAGATGTAGCCGTTCTGGGCCAGGTAGTCGCGCGCCACCATGGGCGCGGAGTCACCGATGACGAACCGGGGCACCGGACCGTGGCCGTAGGGTGCCAGGGTGATGGGCTCCTCCAGGGTTCCGTGGCCGGCGATCTCCAGGTTCTCCACGATCGTGCGTGAGCGCACGAAGAGAGTCGCCCCGGGGGCCAGCCGGACGCCTTTGAGGGAGGCCGGGTTGTTGAAGGGGCGGCGCTTGGAGCCGTCGCCGTCCTCCTCCAGGCTCACGTCCAGGTAGTAGTCGCGCAGCTCGGGGGCGGGGCCGTCATCCTCCTGGACGATCTGCGCCTCGGAGTCGTCGTCCTCCTCGTCCTCATCCTCATCAGAGTCCACGTCGTCCTCGTCGGAGTCGTCGAAGTCCTCATCGTCGTAGTCGGAGTCGTCGGTGTCGTCGTCTCCTTCGTCGTCGAGGTCGAAGTCCTCGTCGTCGAGCGTGGTCTCGTCGACGTCGTCAGTGAGCTCGGCGCGGGAGCGCGTCACTGTGGAAGAAGCCACGGAGTTCCTTTCGCGTGGGCGGGCGGACAGCCGGCGGCGGGGTATGGGGACCCGTCCCGGCACAGCAGACAACCCCAGAATTGTAGCGTTTATTCCCCAGCACCTTCGCCCCGGCAACTTAGCATGACCTTACCTTTGCCGCAGCCGCCTTCCCCATGGACGAAGGCGCCGCTCGAAGCGCACCAGTGGACGCGTCCGTGCCCACCTGCCGCCCCGTCTGCGTCTACCCTGGCAGGCATGAGCGAGATGCCTACGGACCTGGGCCGTGTCCGTCCCACCGTCGAGCGCCGTCTGGGGGAGATCCTGGACGACTGCCGCCGGCGCTGGGAGGACCTGGGGCAGGCCGCACCGGAACTGCTCAAGGCCGCCGAGAGCGTCCTCGGCGGAGGCAAGCGCATGCGCGCCGTGCTGGGTGCGGTCGGCTGCGCGCTCCTGACCGTCCCGGACCATCGGGCCGAGCGCCTCACCAGCGCCGACGCCGTCCACCTGGGTGCGGCGCTCGAGCTCTACCAGGCCAGCGCCCTGGTTCACGACGACCTCATGGACGGAGCCGACACCCGTCGAGGACTGCCCGCGGCGCACCGTGCCTTCGCCCGCGAACACGACGCCCGCGGCTGGCTGGGACGGGCGCAGACCTTCGGGGCCAACGGCGCCATCCTGCTCGGCGACCTCCTGCTGTCCCTGGCCGGAGGGGAGATGAGCACCCTGGCGGGTGCCCGTACCGCGCCCGAGGCCGGGGACGACGCGGCCGGGCGCGCCCGGGCGGCCTTCGACGCCATGACGACCGAGGTTGCCCTGGGCCAGTTCCTGGACGTGCGCAGCGAGAACCTGCCGCTGCCCTGGGGGCAGGACCCCGCGGCCGCTGCACAGCGGATGCACGACGATGCCCTGTCGGTCGTGCGCCACAAGTCGGCCCGGTACTCGGTGCGTCACCCGCTGCTCATCGGCGCCCTCCTGGCCGGGCTGGATCCGAACAGTCCCACCGCCGAGCATCTGGCCGCCTTCGGCGAGCAGGTCGGCATCGCCTTCCAGCTGCGCGACGACGACCTGGGCGTCTTCGGCTCGCCGCAGGTCACCGGCAAGCCCGCGGGAGACGACCTGCGGGAGGGCAAGCGCACGGTGCTGCTCGCCCTGGCCTGGGGCCGCTGCGACGAGGACGGCCGGCAGCTGCTCGGCAGCGTCCTGGCCAACGCCAAGGCCACGCAGGACCAGATCGCCGAGGCGGCGACACTCATCGAGGACTGCGGCGCGCGCGCCGATCACGAAGCGATCATTGCCACGCACCGCGACGCGGGACGTGAGGCTCTGGAGCGCCTCAGCACCGAGGGCGTGGTGAGTACCGCATCGTTGGACGACCTGGCGGCCCTGGCGGACCTGCTGACGCGCCGTAGCTCCTGACATAGCACGCGAAACGGGCATCTGCCGGCGGGTGGGCAGTACTACCCACCCGCCTCGACGAGCGGCTGTCGGCCCGCCGTCGGCACCGTAGAATCGCGCTCGTGGTCACGGATCCCCTCATTGGTCGGCTGGTCGACTCTCGCTACGAGATCGTCGATCATCTTGCGCGCGGCGGTATGGCCACCGTCTACCGCGCCCATGACCGTCGCCTGGACCGGACCGTGGCGCTCAAACTCATGCACGCCCACCTGGCCGACTCCCCCGACTTCGTCTCTCGCTTCCGCCGTGAGGCCCGGGCAGCGGCCAGGCTGTCCAACCCGGGTGTGGTGGCCGTCTACGACCAGGGCAGCCTCGACGGGGTGGCCTACCTCGTGATGGAGTACGTCGAGGGCCCCACGCTGCGCGACCTCATCACGGCGGGACCGCTGTCGGTCAAGGAGGCCCTGGGGCTGGTGGCCCAGCTGCTGCGACCGCTCGGGGCGGCCCATCGGGCCGGGCTGGTGCACCGCGACATCAAGCCGGAGAACGTGCTGCTGCCCTCGGACGGCTCGGTGGCCAAGGTGGCCGACTTCGGCCTGGCCCGGGCGGTCACGGAGGTGACGCAGACGACGACGGGTAACGTGCTGGGCACGGTCGCCTACCTGGCGCCCGAACTCATCACATCGGGGGACTCCACCTCCCGCGCCGACGTCTTCTCCGCCGGGGTGGTTCTCTACGAGCTCCTCACCGGCGAGCAGCCCTTCACTGCGGACTCCCCCATCCAGATCGCCTTCCGCAACGTCCACGAGGACGTGCCCCTGCCCTCCGCACTGGTCCCCGACATGCCCGCGGACGTCGACGAGCTCGTAGCGACCATGACCCGCCGTGAGCCGCAGGACCGTCCCGCCGACGCCGACGAGGCACTGACGCTGCTGCGCAACGTCGTCGACGAGCTCACCGACTCCGAGCTCTCCGTACGCCGCGGTGGTGGGACCGGGTCGATCAGGACCCAGGAGGTGATGACGGCCAATGCCCAGGCCGCCCGCTCCGCCATCGACAACGAGCCCCAGGACGGCGATGACGAGGCCCCCGGCGAGGACTCCGCCGCCTCGCACGCCGGCATGCGCACCGTGTCCCTGCCCATCGGCTCCATCGGACCGGACGTCAAGGGCAGGACGCGGGCGCTCTCGCGCAGGGCCCTGGTGGCCGACTCCCAGAGGACCACTGCCGTCCCGACCCGGGGGCGGGGCGGCACCCTCAACCGCCGCACGGCCGTCATCGTCGGGCTGCTGGCGGTGGCCGGAACCGGGGCGGGCGTCACCTGGTACCTGACGGCCGGCCCGGGACGGCGGGTGCCCGTCCCCGACATTGTCGGCATGTCTCAGGACGAGGCGCAGCTCGCCCTGGAGAAGCAGGGGCTCAACTGGGGCACGCCGGCGCGGGCCTACTCCGACACGGTCCCGGCCGGACACGTCATCTCCTGCCAGCCGAGGGCCGGCCAGAAGGTGGGGCTCGGCCGCGCCGTCACCACCGTCATCTCCCGGGGTGTGGAGACCAAGACGGTTCCCGACGTCATCGGAAAGACCAAGGACCAGGCCGGCGCCGCGATCAAGGGTGCGGGCCTGACCCTGGGGACCGTCACCGAGGAGTACTCCGCCAGCGTCGCGTCGGGCAAGGTGATCTCCTCCGATCCCAAGGCCGGCAAAGTCATCGAGCACACCGAGAAGGTCTCGATCGTGGTCTCCAAGGGCAAGGAACCGGCCACCATCCCCGACGTCACCGGCATGAACGAGGACGACGCCAAGAAGACCCTGGAGGACGCCGGCCTCAAGAAGGGCAAGGTCAGTCAGGACTACTCCGACTCCGTGGACAAGGGGAAGGTCATCTCCTCCTCCCCCATCGCCGGCGCCTCGGGCTACTCCAAGGGCGACTCGGTGGACCTGACCGTCTCCAAGGGGCCGGAGAAGGTGGCAGTCCCCGACGTGACGGGCAAGAGCGAGGACGAGGCCAAGAAGACCCTGGAGGACGCCGGCCTCAAGGTGGAGGTCAACAGGCGCCTGGGCGGCCCGTTCGGGACCGTGCGCTCCACCGACCCCGCGCCGGGTTCCAGCGTCAAGTCGGACTCCAAGGTCACCATCAACATCTTCTGACGGCGGCATCCCGGTCCGGTGAGGTCGCGACCGGGCCTCGCTTCGCCGGCCCGGCGGGGCGGGACGGCTCCCGGCGGGGCCTTCAGCCCTTGAGCATCTCGGCGATCTCGAAGGCGACCTCGAGGGACTGCTGGTGGTTGAGGCGCGGGTCGACGAGGGTCTCGTAGTGCTCGGCCAGGCCGGCCTCGTCGATGTGCTCGCCGCCGCCGAGGACCTCGGTGACGTCGTCGCCGGTGAGCTCGACGTGGATGCCGCCCGGGACGGTGCCCAGGGAGCGGTGGACCTCGAAGAAACCGCGGATCTCATCGAGGATGGTCTCGAATCGGCGGGTCTTGTAGCCGTTGTCCGAGGTAATGGTGTTGCCGTGCATGGGGTCGGTAATCCACGTGACGGGGCGCCCGTCGGCGCGCACCGCCTCGACCAGCGTCGGCAGGGCCTCGCGGATGCGGCCCGCACCCATGCGGGTGATGAGGGACAGGCGCCCGGGAACGCCGTCGGGGTTGAGGCGGTCCATGAGCCGGGCGACGTCGTCGGGGGACGTGGTGGGGCCGACCTTGACGCCGACGGGGTTGTGGACGCCGGTGAGGATGGCGACGTGAGCGCCGTCGGCCTCGCGGGTGCGCTCCCCCACCCAGAGCATGTGGGCGGAGGTGTCGTAGAGGCGCCCGGTGCGGGAGTCCTCACGGATCATGGCGTCCTCGTACTCCAGGAGAAGAGCCTCGTGGGCGGCGTAGAAGTCGACCTGGCGCAGGGCGTCGAAGTCGACGCCTGCGGCCTCCATGAAGCGCATGGCCCGGTCGATCTCGTCGGCGAAGGACTCGAAGCGCTTGTAGGCGGGGTTGGCGGTGAAGCCGCGGTTCCAGGAGTGGACCTCACGCAGGTCCGCGTAGCCGCCCATCGTGAAGGCGCGGATGAGGTTGAGGGTGGTGCCCGAGCGCAGGTAGGCGTCCAGCATGCGCGTGGGGTCGGGGATGCGGGCCTCGGGGGTGAACTCGTGGCTGTTGACGGAGTCACCGCGGAAGGCGGGCAGGGTGACCTCGCCGCGGGTCTCGGTGTCCGAGCTGCGGGGCTTGGCGTACTGGCCGGCCATGCGGCCGACCTTGACCACCGGCGTGGAGGCGCCGTAAGTGAGGACCGCAGCCATCTGGAGGATGGTCTGGACCTTGAGACGGATGTTGTCGGCCGTGTTGTGGACGAAGGACTCGGCGCAGTCCCCGCCCATCAGGACGAAGGCGTCCCCGGCGCTGGCCTGGGCGATGAGGTCGCGCAGGGAGTCGACCTCTCCTGCGAAGACGAGCGGGGGCCGGCGGCGCAGGTCAGCCACCACGCCGGCCAGCGCGGCCTCATCGGGGTAGGCGGGCTGCTGCAGGGCGGGCAGGTGGCGCCAGGTGGAGGCCTGGGCGTCCGTGCGGGCGACGGAGAGCTCGTTCATCACGCCTGTCAGCATAGGCCAGCCGGAGTACGGCCTGGAATCCGCGCCGCATCGCGAAACAGAGTGGCCGGTGCCGTCCCCGGGGACGGCACCGGCCACGGCGCAAGAGGTGCGGGCTCAGCCTCAGTGCTCGGGGGCGACCTCGGCGGGCTCGACCTTCTGGCCCAGCTCGGCCATGAGGTCGGTGAACCAGCCCTGGGTGATGTCGAAGGGCTTGGCGCCGGCGATGCGCGGGAAGGCGATCGCGGTGAGCTCGTCGTTGTTCTCCTCGTCCTGGCCGATGACGCCGGACTCGCCGCGCAGGGCGCAGTCGACGGCCAGGTCGCACATCTTCTTGATGAGGGCGAGGTCCTCGGCGTTGGCGTGGGCGGCGCGCGAGTAGTAGCCGGACTTCTGGACCATGACCTTCTCAGCGCCGATGAGCTCGGCGAACTGCTTGGCGAACCACTGGCCGGGGTTGATGGTGTCGAGCTTGACGTGGCCGAAGGGGTCGCGCTGGACCTCCTGGCCGGCGGCCTCCATCTCCGCGATGATCTCGGGGACACCGGCGCCCTCGGACAGGAAGATGTTGACGTTGCCCTGCTCGTCCATGATGGCCTTGAGGCGCTTGGCCTCAGCGGCAATGTCGAGCTTCATCTCGGGGATGAAGACGGCGTGAACGTCCCAGCGCTCCTTGGTCAGGCCGAGGGAGGGGGCCCACTGCTTGGTCTGGAGCAGGTCGTGGTAGCGGCGGGCGGTCTCAGCCGTGAGGTAGCCGCAGTTGCGGCCCATGCACTCGTGGACGATGAGCATGCGGGGGTTGGAGCGGTGCTCGCCGATGACGTTGAAGGCGAAGCCGGCGCCCTCGTCGGCCGCGGTCCAGGCGCCCAGGGACTGGCGGACCGGGACGACGTCGTTGTCGATGGTCTTGGGCAGGCCGACGACGGTGAGCTCGTAGTCGTTCTCGTGGAGGTAGGCGGCAAGGTCCGCGGCGGTGGTGTTGGTGTCGTCGCCACCGATGGTGTGCAGGACGTCGACGCCGTCCTTGCGCAGCTGCTCGGCGGCGAACTCCAAGGGGTTGACGCCCTCCTTCACCAGGCCGCGCTCGACGAGGTTCTTGGCGTTGGTGAGCTTGACGCGGGAGTTGCCGATCGGGGACCCGCCGAAGTCGCGCAGGATGCCGGCGTTCTTGCGGGCCTCGTCGTCGATGACGATGTAGTTGCCGGTGAGCAGGCCGTGGTAACCGTACTGGTAGGCGATGATCTCGACCTCGGGAGCGACCTGCGTGTAGCGCTCGATGAGGTCGCCGACGGCGGCGGACAGACAGGGGGCGAAACCGCCAGCGGTGAGCAGGGCGACGCGACGAATCGACATCGGGAACCTTTCGGGTTGTGGGTACTCGGGGTCAGCGCCCCGGCCGGATCGTGCGGCACGCGCCGCACCGGGCGCCAGTCTACGTGCCATCTGCGGCAGCTGACAGGGACCGGGAGGACGGATTGAGGAAGACGGGACAATCGCCCGGTGTCCACCCGTCACTCGGCGCCGGGCTCGGCCTCGTCGTCGGCAGTCTTGTCCTTCTTCTTGTCCTTGCCGCTCTTGTCCTCGGGCGGTTCGGGAACGGAGACCTCGGGGGCGGGGCGGCCACCGGGCGCGGCCACGGGGGCGGCCGAGGGCCGGGCCTGCGCCTGGGCGGCGAGCATCTCGGTGACGACCTCGTCGGCGGTCTTCTTGTCCGTGTCCATGGCCTTCTTGACATCGGCGGCGTAGAGGTCCACGTACTCCTGGCCGGAGAGGGCCATGAGGGCGTACATGATCTCGTCGGTGATGGAGCGCAGCACGAAGCGGTCGTTCTCCAGGCCCTTGTAGCGGGAGAAGTCCAGCGGCTCGCCGATGACGATGCCCACGCGGTGGCGGGTGGAGGGGATGGACTTGCCGATCGGCTGGGCCAGGTTGGAGCCGATCATCGCCACGGGCACCACGGGCGCGCCGGTGGCCAGGGCGATGCGGGCCACGCCGGTCTTGCCGCGGTAGAGGCGCCCGTCGGGGCTGCGCGTGCCCTCGGGGTAGATGCCGAACAGCTGCCCCGAGCGCAGGCGGTCGATGCCGGCCTGAAGCGCCGCCTGGGAGGCCTTGCCGCCGGAGCGGTCCACGGGGATGGTGCCCACGGTCTTCATGAAGTTCTTCACCGCCCAGCCCTTGACGCCCTTGCCGGTGAAGTAGTCGGCCTTGCCGATGAAGGCGACCTCGCGGTCCACCAGCAGCGGCAGGAAGAAGGAGTCAATGACCGCCAGGTGGTTGGAGGCCAGGATCGCCGCACCCTCGATGGGAATGTTCTCCTCACCGCGGATCCAGGGCTGATAGAGCATCTCCAGGGCCGGGCCGACTGTTGCCTTGATGGGTCCGTATCCCACGCGGGGCCTCCTGTGATCTGCTGGCTGGGCGGCCACCACACGTTCCTGCACCATCGGAGACGGACGGCACCGGAGCCGGCGGTGCCGCTCGGGTATGGGGATGATTCTAGGGTGCTTGCCACCCTGCTCGCACCGACTTCCCGACTGATGAAGACGATGCATGTCACTGCCATCCTCTAGCCTGCGACCGTGAGCACCGTCAAGACCCCGAGCGTCATGAGCGCCGGGGGCGCTGCACGCGCTGCGGGCACGGCGAGCACTGGCCGCGCCGGGACCCAGGTGTCCTTCGCCGACATGGGTACGCCCCTGGAGCGGGCGACCTTCGTCGTCGTGGACCTGGAGACCACCGGCGGGGCGCCGGGCGCGCGTGCGCTCACCGAGATCGGGGCCGTCAAGGTGCGCGGCGGGCAGGTGCTGGCCGACTTCTCCACCCTAGTCAACCCCGGGGTGGCGATCCCCGCCCAGATCACGATGCTCACGGGCATCACGAACGCGATGGTGGCCGGGGCCCCCGGCGTGCGCACCTGCGTGGAGGCCTTCCTGTCCTGGGCGGACCTGCTGGCCGACGACGTCGTCCTCGTGGCGCACAACGCCCGCTTCGACGTCGGCCACCTGCGCGGTGCTGCGGCGGCCCTGGGCCTGGAATGGCCCGAGCCCCGTGTGCTGGACACGCTGGCGCTGGCCCGCAAGGCCTGGCCCCGCAGCGAGGTGCCCAACCACAAGCTGGGGACGTTGGCCGCCTTCGTGGGCTCCCAGACCCGCCCCACGCACCGGGCGCTGGATGACGCGCGCGCCACCGTGGACGTGCTGCACGCGGCCCTGGAGGTCATGGCACCGCTCGGCGTCACGCATCTGGAGGACCTCACCACCGCCTCCGACCCGGTTCCGGCCAAGCGCCGATCCAAGTGCCGCCTGGCCGACGCCCTGCCCAGCAGTCCCGGCGTCTACCAGTTCCGCTCGGCGGCCGACCAAGTGCTCTATGTGGGCAGTGCCGTGGATCTCAGGCGCCGGGTGCGCTCCTACTTCACCGCCGCGGAGAAGCGCCGCAAGGTGGCGCAGATGCTGGACACGACTGTGAGCGTGCGCCATATCGCCACGCCCACGCTCATTGAGGCGCGGGTGCGCGAGCTGCGGATGATCGCCGAGCTCGACCCTCCGGTCAACCGCCGTTCACGGGCCCCGCGCCGCCGGCCCTGGCTCCACCTCACTCAAGGCTCGGGAGCCGATGCCGAGCCCCGGTTGGCACTCACCACCGTGCTGCCCACCGAGGAGGTCGGCCGCGCGATCGGGCCCTTCGCCTCGCGCAGCCGAGGTCAGGAGGCCCTGCGCGCCGCCGAGTCGGTGCTGCGTCTGCGCCACTGGGACGGCCGCGAGCTGCGCCGGGTGCGCCGCGACGACGTCCCGGCTGAGCCTTCGAAGGCAGTGGCCTGCCTGTCGGGCGAGGTCGACCTGGTGGCCACTCCTCTGCTGGAGCGCATCGCGGCTCTGTCCCAGGCCGAGCGCTACGAGGAGGCCGGCGCCTGGACGAGTCGCCTGCGCTGCCTGCTGCGCGGGGTGGCGCGAGCCGAGCGGGTGCGGCCGCTGCTGGCCTGCCCGCATCTCATGGCGGCCCGCAGGCGCGAGGTCGGGGGCTGGGAGCTGGTAGTGGTACGCTGGGGCGTACTGGCCGGCTCCATGACGACCGCCCCGGGGGCCGACCCGCGTCCCGCCGTCGAGCTGCTGCGTGCCAGTGCCCGGGTCGTCGACAGACCCGACCGCGTTGGTCAGTCGGCCAGCATCGAGGAAACGAGTCTGCTGGCCGACTGGGTCCTGGAGGACGGTGCCCGCATCGTGGAGGTCGACGGCGATCCCTCGATCCTGACCTGGCCGGTCGGCTCAGCCGCCCGCCACCGCAAGGTCCTGGCCTCCGAGGAATGACGACTCCTCCCCTTGTAGGCTCCGCAAGGTGAATTCGCGTCACGTGTGTTCGGAGTACAGCGCTCGCGCTGAGGCGTATGCAGAGGCCCTTGGCCACATGGCGGCGACGGCGGAAAAGGACAGAGAGCTCATCGTCCGATGGGCGCGAGGGGTGCGGGGACGGATCGTCGATCTGGGTTGCGGCCCTGGGCACTGGACCGCCTATCTCCATGACCTGGGCCTCGAGGTCGAAGGGGTGGACCCGGTCGAGAGATTCGTCAAGATCGCCCGCGCGCAGCACCCGCACGTGACGTATCGGCAGGGTTCCTTCGCCGAGTTACCGGCAGGGTCCTACGGGGCCGTCTTGGCCTGGTACTCCCTCATTCACATCCCGCCTCAGGACCTGGCGGGAACACTGACGTCCTTGAGAGACAGCCTCGAGCCGCAAGGGGACCTGCTCGTCGGGTTCTTCGCCGGGGACCGGGTCGAGGAGTTCCCCCACGCGATTGCGCCGGCCTACTACTGGCCGCCACGGGCCCTGGCCTCGCTTCTGGAGCGCAGCGGATTCAACGTCCTGGACGTGGAGCACCGTAAGGTCGCCGGCGCACGCGACCACGGCAGCATCTGCTGCCGCGCGGTTTAGAAGGCCGCTTCAGCGCACGCGGGACGGAAGCGAAGCGGAGCGATGGCTCGATGTGGCGGATCCGCCCCGGCTTTGGGCGGGCGCAGCAGGATCCGGCTCAGCCGGCGGGGGCGACGGTGCCGCGGCGGGCGGTGAGGGCCTTGGCGACACCCTCCTGGAGGCTCAGCGGGTCCAGAGGCCGGGGCACGACAACCTCGGCCTTGGCCCAGGCGGCCAGCCAGTCGTCCTGAGGCCGGGCCGTCAGCAGCACGACGGCGGGACGCTCGTCGAGCTCGGTGAACAGCTCGTGGGCCAGACCCATGCCGCCGAGCTTCTTGGCCTCGGCATCCAGGACGAGTGCATCGAAGGGCGGCCGGTCCTTCTTCTCGCGGTCCTTGATGGCCATGCGCACACCCTCGGCGGTGGCCGCCTCGGTCCAGGTCACCAGCGGCAGGCCCTTGGCCGGTCGGCGCCCGACACCGTCGATGACCTCCCGGCGCACGGTGGCGTCGTCGGAGAAGACGAGGAGCTCGAGGCGGGCGGAAGCAGCCTGATCAGTCATGGCGGATCCTTCGTGGACGAGTGCGGACAGCAGTGTTTCCGCGGTCAGTGTAATCACATGGAGGCTCACTATCCCTCTTCCAGACCCCACGTCTACCATGAGCCGTGTTCAGGACTTCAGTCCTACGGGCCCTGCT
Organism: Actinomyces sp. Marseille-P3109; assembly: GCF_900323545.1. NCBI lineage: Bacteria > Bacillati > Actinomycetota > Actinomycetes > Actinomycetales > Actinomycetaceae > Actinomyces > Actinomyces sp. Marseille-P3109. The sequence continues at coordinate 807,246 of NZ_OOHN01000008.1, read as the reverse complement.
GAGACGGGACTGGAGCCACGTCACCCACCGAAAGGCAGTCCTTGATGGCCGTGTACACCCTTCCCGAGCTCCCCTACGACTACGCCGCCCTGGAGCCCCACATCTCCGGCAAGATCATGGAGCTCCACCACGACAAGCACCACGCCGCCTACGTGGCAGGCGCCAATGCCGCCCTGGAGGCCCTGGCCACCGCCCGCGATGCCGGCGACCTGGGCGCGATCAACCTGTGGGAGAAGAACCTCGCCTTCAACCTGGGCGGCCACACCAACCACTCCATCTTCTGGAAGAACCTCTCCCCGAGTGGCGGCGGTCAGCCCGAGGGCGAGCTGGCCGAGGCCATCAAGGACTCCTTCGGCTCCTTCGAGAAGTTCCAGGCGCAGTTCACCGCCACCGCCCTGGGCATCCAGGGCTCGGGCTGGGCGGTGCTCGCCTACGACTCGATCTCCGGTGGGCTCGTCATCTTCCAGCTCTTCGACCAGCAGGCCAACGTGCCCGTGGGCACCATCCCGCTGTTCATGGTGGACATGTGGGAGCACGCCTTCTACCTCGACTACCTCAATGTCAAGGCCGACTACGTCAAGGCCGTCTGGAACATCGCCAACTGGCAGGACGTCGCCGAGCGCCTGGCCGACGCCGTCGCCAAGGCCCAGGGCCTCATCGTCCGCTGACACGCAGCGCTCATAGAGCGGAGCGAATGCTGTGGCCCGCACCCTTCACAGGGCGCGGGCCACAGCTGCGTCTGGCGGATGCCTGTGCGGCTCGCGCTAGAGAACCTTCTCAATGTCCATGACGTAGGCCGACGCCGGGGCCCCCTGCTGCTGGCCCGTAGCCTGCACCGGTGGCATGAGCACCACGATCCGGGAGCCTTCCGGCACACCAATCAGTCCCGGAACGGACTGCTGTGCCTGCGCCATGTTGATCGACTCGGCGGCCTGCTGCTCCCAGGTGTTGGAGGGCTGGGAGCCGTCCCAGTGGCTTCCGGCCACGTTCATCATGATTGTGGAGGTCTCCGTGATGGCGGGACCGGTCCCCCGGGCCAGCACGATGACCTCGGCCTGCGTCGGCTCGGCGGCATCGGCACCGATGGAGATCGTCGCCGGCTGGCCGAGCTCTCCACTCACCGTCATACCGCGCTGGCTGACTGCCTCCTCGCCCTCCATCGTCGCCGTGGCCGAGGCGCCGGAGACCTTGCTGCTGGCGCCGTCGACGATCTCGACGACGAACACAAGTGTCCCGGCCGGGTTCTGCTGCCTCTGGGCGCCGCCGGCCTGGGCGGCCTGAGCGTCCTGGGCCGCCTTGTTGCCGTAGGCGAGCTCCGGGGGAATCGACATGAGCACCCGGTCACCCACGTGGTGCCCGGTCAGGCCGCACTTCCATCCCTGAATGACGTTCTCCAAGGGGAAGGTCGCCGGGGCGCCGCTCTTGAAGGAGGTGTCGAAGGGGTCGGTGCCGTCCCACTGCCAGCCCGTGTAGTTGGCCTTGACCACGCCGCCGGCGTCGATCTCGGCTCCCGTGCCCTGCGTCAGTGTCTTGACGGTGAGGTTCTTGGGCGCCTGGGCCCCCTTCTTCCAGGACACGGTGGGCTGCGTGCCGGCGTCGCCGCCGATGGTCGGCAGTGACTCGGAGTCGGAGTCGATCGTCAGGGTCGAGCAGTCCACGGGCGCCGTGGCCGCCGGGACCGGGGTCTCGGAGGCGGCCTTGGACGCCGAGGAGGAAGACGACCCCGAGCATCCGGCCAGCGCGAGACAGGCGACCGCGGCCAGGGCGGTCAGGCTGAGGGGTGTGCGGCGCACATGGGCTCCTTGCTTGCAGGGAAGGATCCGCGGGGCGGGATCCGTGGGGATCAGTGGAAGGACTCGCCGCAGGCGCAGCTTCCGGCGGCGTTGGGGTTGTCGATGGTGAAGCCCTGCTTCTCGATGGTGTCGGCGAAGTCGATGGTGGCGCCCGACAGGTAGGGCACGCTCATGCGGTCGACGACGACCTCGACGCTGTCCATCTCGCCGCCTTCGGTGGGGAAGGCGCGCACGGCGTCACCGTCCAGAAGACGCTCGTCGAAGTAGAGCTGGTAGACCAGGCCGGAGCAGCCGCCGGGCTGGACAGCCACGCGCAGGCGCAGGTCGTCGCGCCCCTCCTGGATCAGGAGGCTGGCGACCTTCGCAGCGGCGGTCGCGGTGAGGATGACCTCGTGCTCCGGGGTCTCGGTGTCAGCGGGGTTGGTCAGGGTGGACTCTGCCATGATCATCTCCTGGTCATCTCGTGGTCTGGTCTTGATGTGTCTGCGTTCAGTCTGCAGCGCTCCATGTGGCGCCGCCGAAGGTCCTGCTGCGGCTCTCTTGGCGAGAGTCAACGGGTGCCACCGGAGGCAACGCTCCAGCCAGACGCCTTGTTCCTGGTGACAACCCTACGCGGTCCCCGCCCGGGATCCGGAGTGAGGGGACTCACTGTGTCCGACGGTGTCGCCCCTGAGGATGGGAGGGACGGCTCCGTCCTCAGGCCAGTGCCACCAGCTCGAGGTACTCCGGCCCCCACAGGTCCTCGTCGCCGTCGGGCAGCAGGAGGACCCGGTCCGGATCCAGGGCCTCGACGGCGCCCTCGTCGTGGGTGACCAGGACAACTGCTCCTGCGAAGGTGCCCAGTGCCCCGAGGATCTCCTCGCGGCTGGCCGGGTCGAGGTTGTTCGTGGGCTCGTCGAGCAGGAGGACGTTGGCGCTGGAGACCACGAGCATCGCCAGGGCGAGGCGGGTCTTCTCCCCGCCGGAGAGGACTCGGGCGGGCTTGTCGGCGTCCGAGCCGGAGAAGAGGAAGGAGCCCAGGACGCTGCGCACCTGGGTGTCGTCCATGCCGGGTGCGGCGCGGCGCAGGTTCTCCACGACGGTCGCCTCGGTGTCGATTGTCTCGTGCTCCTGGGCGTAGTAGCCGATCTTGAGGCCGTGGCCGGGGATGACCTCGCCGGAATCGGGCTCCTCCACGCCGCCGAGCAGGCGCAGGAGCGTGGTCTTGCCGGCGCCGTTGAGACCCAGGACTACGACCCGGCTGCCACGGTCGATGGCCAGGTCGACGCCGGCGAAGACCTCCAGGGAGCCGTAGGCCTTGGACAGGCCCGCGGCACGCAGCGGGGTCTTGCCGCAGGGGGCGGGGTCGGGGAAGCGCAGGTGGGCGACCTTCTCCACGGCGGCCTCGTCCTCCAGATCGGCCATGAGGCGCTCGGCCCGCTTGAGCATCTGCTGGGCGGCGACGGCCTTGGTGGCCTTGGCCCGCATCTTCTCCCCCTGGGCGCGCAGGGCCGCGGCCTTCTTCTCCGCGTTGGCGCGCTCGCGACGACGCCGGTGCTCGTCATCGGCACGCTGCTTGAGGTAGGCGTCCCAACCCAGGTGGTAGACGTCGAGGACCCCGCGGCCGGCGTCGAGGTACATGACCTGGTTGACGGTGTCGCGCAGGAGCTCGACATCGTGGCTGATGACGATGAAGCCCCCGGCGTAGGTGCGCAGGTGGTCGCGCAGCCACAGGATCGAGTCGTGGTCGAGGTGGTTGGTGGGCTCGTCGAGCAGGAGGGCGTCGGGCTGCTGGAACAGGACACGGGAGAGCTCGACCCGGCGGCGCTGACCACCCGAGAGGGTGCCGACGGGCTGGTCGAGGACGCGGTCGGGCAGGCCCAGGGCGGCGCTGATGCGGGCGGCCTCCGAGGCTGCCGCGTAGCCGCCGGCCATGGTGAACTCATGGTCCAGGCGCGTGTAGCGGTCCAGGGCCTTGGCCTGGGCCTCGCCCTCGGTGACGGCGATGCGCTCCTCGGCCTTGCGGATGCGGGCCAGGAGGGCGTCGATGCCTCGGGCGGACAGGATCCGGTCGCGGGCGATCTCGTTCAAGTCCCCGACCTTGGTGTCCTGGGGCAGATAGCCCACAGAGCTGGTGCAGGTGATCGTTCCCTCGTGCTCGACGGCCTCCAGGCCGTGGCGCTCATCGGCGTCGTTGACGGCACGACCGGCGCCCTGGGCCACGGAGGTGGCGGCGAGCAGCTTGGTCATGGTGGTCTTGCCTGCGCCGTTACGGCCCACGAGGCCGATGCGCATCCCCTTGTCGACCCGGAAGCCGGCGTGGGCGACGAGCTGGCGGGCACCGATACGCATGGTGAGGTCCTGGACATTGATCACGCGCGCCATCGTACGGGTCCGCCGCTCCTGCTCAGCGCAACGGACCTATCAGTCCCACCACATCCACCAGCCGACTCCTCCGCCGGCCCACTCGGGCCGGGTACGCACGATGTCGTCCGGGATGCACCGGGCGTCGAGCTCGTAGCGCTCCCTGACCCGCTCCCACAGCGCGGAGCACTGGCAGAGCCGGCTGTGCTCGGCGAAGACCTCATAGCCCTGCAGGTCGGGGTCAGCGACCCACAGGGCCTCAGCACTCAGGCGCTCGTCCTCGCGCTGGGGGCCGATCCCGTAGCCGGACAGGCGCACTCGCCCGTCCGCGCCGGCACAGGCGGTCAGCATCGTCTTCAGACTCGGGGAGAGGTTCTGTCGGTCGGCCAGCGCCGGCACTGGGATGCGAGCGAGCAGGTCGGCCGCCGTGGCGGCGTCCATCCCGCGGAACGGTACGTAGTCGCTCATCGGGGCGCCGATGGCGTCCGTGTGCAGCGCCGTCTCCCCTGGCAGGCAGCGCGGGACGTCGAGCCACGGCTCGAGCAGGTGCCACAAGCCGATGCGCACCGTCCACCCCGGCGGGCCGTAGAGCCGCTGTGAGTCGGGCCTGACCAGTGGTGTGCGGTCGGCGGACGAAGCGGGCGGCAAGGTGGTTGTGGGCGGGTGGACCGGAATGGGCGACGCAGTCATGGGTGCCAGTGACGCTGCCAGGGAGGTCTGTGCGTTCATGTCGAGCTCCTTCGCTTGAGGCGGGTCGTGTCCCCAGCGTGCGAATACCGTTCAGCCGGCGCACCCGCTGGTCCGGACGGCTGTGCCTAAAGGGAGCCTCATCTGCACGAACGCGAATCGGTGGAGCCCCGGGTACCGCAAGCTCGTGGGAATTGATGGCATCGGCGGGACAGGCCACCGGTTCAAAGGCGCTCCTGCCCTCAACCGGTCAAGTCTGCCTTGAGCCGGCGACGCGCCGGAGCTCGGCACCAGCCGGACGGACTGTTGCCTTTCAGTTCTGGGCCGTGAGGCAGTACCCTCTTCCCCGAGCACCTCCGTTGCGCCTAAGCAGCACTGAAGGTGACAGATCCCCCACCACCAAGAGCGAGCCCATCGAGGACTCGGAGCGCACCGGCGTGCATCCACCGTCGTCGTCCACATCGCTCAGTAGGAAAGGGCCCGAATGGCAACCACGACCTCAACCCCTGAGGCAATCCTCGACGCCGTCGGCGGCGCCGATAACATCATCCATTTCACCCACTGCGCCACCCGACTGCGCTTCGAGCTCAAGGACGCCTCCGGCATCGACAAGGCGACCGTCGAGGCCATTCCTGGCGTCATGGGCGCTGTCCCCCAGTCCGGGGACCGCTACCAGATCGTCATCGGTGGTGCCGTACAGAGCGTGTACGACGAGATCAACAACCTCCCGGCCATGAAGAGCCAGGCCGGCTCCTCCGACTCGGACCAGTCCGACGCCGACGTCAAGGCCGCTGCCCGCGCCAAGGCCCGTGGCAAGAACGCCTACGTCGACGCCTTCTTCGAGTACCTCTCGGACTCCTTCCGCCCCCTGCTGCCGGTGCTGCTCGGCGCCTCGCTCATCATCGCCGGCCTTGCGGTACTGGATTCGTTCGGCGTCATCAATGCCAGTGACCCAAACCTTACGGCCGCGGACAAGCCCGCCGCACAGGTCTTCGCGGAGGCCATGTTCAAGTCGGTGTTCCACTTCCTGCCCATCATGGTGGCCTACAACGCCGCCAAGAAGCTCAACATCGACCCCTGGGTCGGCGCCGCGGTCATGGCGGCGCTGATGACGCCTCCATTCCTTGACCTCAACAAGGCAATGGGAGCGACCTGCACCCACAACGCCACGTTGAACAAGGATCTGTGTGTCGCGCATATCGCGGGCGTTCCCATGCAGCTCAACGACTACAGCGGCCAGGTCTTCGTTCCCCTCATGATGGTGGCCATCCTGGCCCTGGTCTACAAGGGTCTGGCCAAGCTCATTCCCGCCAACGTGCAGATGGTGTTCGTTCCGTTCTTCTCCTTCATCATCATGATGCCGGTGACGGCCTTCATCATCGGTCCAGCGGGTATCTGGGTTGGTACAGGCCTGGGTTCCGGACTGGCGTGGCTCAACACGAGCGCCCCGATCATCTTCGCGATCGTCATCCCCCTGCTCTACCCGTTCCTGGTGCCGCTGGGTCTGCACTGGCCGCTCAACGCCATCATGCTGGCCAACATCAGCTCGCTGGGCTACGACTTCATCCAGGGCCCCATGGGCTCGTGGAACTTCGCCTGCTTCGGCGCCACCGCCGGTGTGCTGGTCCTGGCCATTCGTGACAAGGACAAGGTCATGCGTCAGACGGCCTCCGGCGCCCTGGCCGCCGGCCTCTTCGGCGGCATCTCCGAGCCGAGCCTCTACGGTATCCACCTGCGCTTCAAGCGCATCTACCCGCGTCTGCTGGCCGGCTGTCTCGTGGGCGGTCTCATCACCGGTATTGGCGGCGGTATCAAGGCCTCTACCTTCGTGTTCAGCTCGCTGCTGAGCATCCCGGTCTTCACCCCCATGGCTCTGTACGCCATCGCCATCGCGGCGGCCTTCGCCACCTCGATGTCCCTCATCATTCTCACGGACTACCGCACCAAGGAGGAGCGGGCCGAGGCCCGTGCGGCCGCGGCCGCCACCGAGGCCGCGGAGGTCTCTGCACCCGCCCCGGCTGAGGTCGCCGAGGAGCCCGAGGCCGACAGCACCACCTCGGCTGCTGCTACTACTGAGGAGGGCGACCGGACCGCCAAGGCCCCCACGCCCAAGCCGGCCCTCGTGCCTGGCGCGGTCACCGAGATCGCCTCGCCGCTCAAGGCCACGACCATGGACCTGGACAAGGTCCCCGACCCGGTGTTCTCCTCGGGCGCCGTCGGCCAGGGCGTGGGTCTGGAGCCCGAGGGCGACATCGTCGTCACGGCTCCGGCGGACGGCACCGTCGTCGTGGCCCCCTCCTCGGGTCACGCCTTCGGCATCACCCTGGACAATGGCGTGGAGATCCTCATCCACGTGGGTCTGGACACCGTCAATCTGGAGGGCAAGGGCTTCGACGTCAAGGTCTCCCAGGACGACCGCGTCAGCGAGGGCCAGGAGCTTGTCCGCGTGGACCGTTCCGTCATCGAGCAGGCCGGTTACCCGCTGACCACGCCGGTGCTCATCACCAACACCGCCTCCTTCGCCTCGGTCGAGGTCGTCGGCGGCGACGCGGTGGAGCCCGGTGAGGCCCTCATCAAGGTCACCGCGCCCGAGGCCTGAGCCTCACATGACACCGCCGACCTGATCGGCCGCTGATACGACGTCGGGGCCGGGTCCGTAAGCTTACGGACCCGGCCCCGACGCGTTGTTGGCCGTCACCGCCGGCGCTGAGCCAGTGGCAGCTCAGAGCCGGGTCACGTCAGCCGCAGCGCCCAGAAGGCCACGGCCGCCGCAGCAGCCACGTTGAGGGAGTCCACTGCCCCGGCCATGGGGATGCGCACCACCTCGTCGGCCGCAACGATGGTCCGGTGGGACAGCCCATCGCCTTCCGTTCCCAGGACGACGGCGACCCGCGAGCCCGGGTCCGTACAGACCGGTGAGGCCGCGAACTCGTCCAGCGCCACCGAGTTCTCCGACAGAGCCAGCGCGGCCACGGTGAAGCCCTGCGCGTGGAGCTCGTCCATGGCGGGCCAGCGCTCGATCCGGGTCCAGGGGACCTGGAAGACGGTGCCCATGGAGACGCGCACGCTGCGCCGGTAGAGCGGGTCCGCGCAGCGCGGGGTGACCAGGACGGCGTCGATCCCCAGGGCCGCTGCGCTGCGGAAGGCGGCCCCCACATTCGTGTGGTCCACCAGGTCCTCCAGGATGGCGACCCGCCTGGCACCCGCTCCCCCGCGCGCGGCCGAAAGCAGCTCGGGGACGCCGGCGAGCTCGGGCCGGTTCATGGCGGCCAGCGCCCCGCGGTGCAGGTGAAACCCGGTGATGGACTCCAGCACCTCCTCGGGGGCGACGAAGACAGGCACGTCCCCGCCGTCATCGCGTCCTGCGCAGCCGGTCGCCGAGGCGATGACCGGACGCATCTCATCGAGGTGTCGCGGGGCCATGAGGAAGGAGCGCGGGGCGTGCCCCGCGGCGACGGCCCGCGTGATGACCTTGGAGGACTCGGCCATGTACAGGCCGCGCCGGGTCTCCAGCCGGCGGCGCAGCGCCACGTCCGTCAGCCGGGTGTAGTCCGCCAGGCGCTCGTCGGCGCCATCGGCCAGCTCAATGATCATCACCAGTCACCTTCCGGAGTGGTTCTCAACCCACTCAGCACAGCAGTACGGCGGGAAGAATAGGCGACCCGCCTGGATCGGCCTATTCTTCCCGCCGTAGCGCGTGCCGTGGCGCTCCTCCACCGCCGTTCGACGGCGTCGGCGGATGCGCCTCAGGCCCCGTAGGGTCCCTGGGGCGCGCCGGGAGGCGTGCCGTAACCGGGCTGGGCCTGGATCCCGTAGCCGCCGCCCCTCGGGGGCACGGTGCCGGGTTGACCGGTCTGCTGCTCCTCAGGAGCGGCCGCCTGGCTGCCGTGCGAGGAGTGAGTCCCCTCGACGCCGTCGGAGGTCGGAACGGTGACGGTCGGTCCTCCGTCCGCCTCATCAGCGGGAGCCTTCGGGGTACCACTCCCCCTGGGTGCGGGCTCCTCACTGGCCTCCTGGGAGGCCGACTCGACCTCGCCGCGGGCCTGGGCGAGGGCCTCCTCTGGGGCCTGGAGACTGGTGCTGGCCAGGTCCGAGGCGATGCCCAGGTCGAGCTCGCTGCCCGACAGGTCGACACCGGGGCCGGAGTCGTCATCGTCGTCGGAGCCGCTCAGGCCGCCGCCGGGGCCGCCGTCCTTGCCGCCGCCGAGGGCACCGGCAATCCCGTCGAGAGCCGCGGTGAACTCGGTGGGCACGATCCACATCTTGGAGGAGGAGCCGTTGGCGATCTTGGGCAGGGTCTGGAGGTACTGGTAGGCCAGCAGCTTGGAGTCGGCGTTACCGCGGTGGATGGCGTCGAAGACCTGGAGGATGGCGCGGGACTCACCCTGGGCCTTGAGAATCGCGGACTGCGCCTGCCCCTCGGCGCGCAGGATCGCGGACTGCTTGTCACCCTCGGCCGTCAGGATCTGGGACTGCTTGACACCCTCAGCCGTCAGGATCGCGGCGCGACGGTCGCGCTCGGCGCGCATCTGCTGCTCCATGGAGCCCTGGATGGAGGCGGGCGGGTCGATGGACTTCAGCTCGACGCTGTTGACGCGGATGCCCCAGCGGCCGGTGGCCTGGTCCAGGACGCCGCGCAGCTGCCCGTTGATCTGGTCTCGGCTGGTCAGTGTCTGCTCCAGGTCCATGGAGCCGACGACGTTACGCAGCGTGGTGACGGTCAGCTGCTCGATGGCCTGCAGGTAGTTGGAGATCTCGTAAGTGGCGCGCGTCGGGTCGGTGATCTGGTAGTAGACCACCGAGTCGATACTCACGACGAGGTTGTCGGAGGTGATGACCGGCTGGGGCGGGAAGGACACGACCTGTTCACGCAGGTCCATGACGTTACGCACCCGGTCGACGAAGGGCACCAGGAAGTGCATACCGGCGGTGTAGGCGGCCTGGAATCGGCCCAGGCGCTCGACGATGATCGCGGTGCTCTGCTTGACGATCCGCACCGCCCGGAAGATGGCGATGATGACCAGCGCTGCCAAGAGAAGCAAGATGATGGAGATGACGGGCACGAGTTTCCTCCTGCGGGTTGAACGGGTGGTCAGGACGGCGATGAGCCGGCCGTGGGAACTGAAGGTGTCGGGTGAGGGGGCAGGTGGACGGGTGTGATGCCGACGATGCGGACCAATGCCGACACGGTAGGACATCACCGGCCTGGCGGCGGCGCTGGGCTCGGTTCGGTGGGAGCCCTGCGGTCAGGCCCCGGAGGCGTCGGCGGGTGTCGCCGCCGGGGCGACGACGGCCACGGCCCCGTCGATCTGAGTGACGGTGACGCGGGCTCCCGCCTCCAGACGGGTCACTCCTTGAGCGGCGGGAGCCAGGCGGGCGCTCCACTCCTCACCGCCCAGGCGGACCCGGCCGCCGCCGTCATCCACCGCGGTGATGGTGGTGGCGGCTCTGCCGATGAGGGCATCGACGTTGGTCTTCATCTGCGGGGCGGTGGCCGTCAGGCGACGCTTGGCCCAGGGTCGCACGGCGAAGAGCAGCAGGGTGGAGATGCAGGCGAAGACAACCACCTGGGCCCACAGGGGGCCTCCGAGGAAGGCCGTCAAGCCTCCTCCCAGCGCCCCACCGGCGATCATGAGGAAGGTGAGATCGGCGGTCATCGTCTCGACGACGATGAGGAGCAGGGCCCCTCCGATCCAGAACAGCCATTCCATAGGAACCTCCTGATGAACGCGGTTGGTATGAGGACGCGGTGAGGGCGCGGTCCGGCTCGGCCGGTCGCGCCCGATCCGCTCAGCCCCTTGCCTCGGCGACGCGCCTGCCGTGGCCGGTGCGTCGGCCTCGGGCGGTGTAGCGGCCACGGTCGTGGGTGACCTCCAGCGGCATACCGAAGGTCGAGCTGATGGTGTCCTCGGTGAGGACCTGCTCGAGCGGGCCGGAGCCCACCACCTCTCCCCCTCGCAGCGTGAGCGCGTGGGTGAAGCTCTCCGGGATCTCCTCGAGGTGGTGGGTCACCATGACCATGGAGGGTGAGTCGGGCGAGGAGATGATCTCCGTGAGCGCAGCCAGGAGCTGCTCGCGGCTGGCCAGGTCCAGTCCTGAGGCGGGCTCGTCGAGGAAGAGCATCTCCGGGTCCGGCATGAGGGCGCGGGCCAGCTCGACGCGCTTACGCTCCCCGGAGGACAGCGTCCCCCAGACGCGGTCGGCCAGGTGCCCGGCGCCCAGGGCACCCAGCAGGGCGTGGGCGCGCTCGACGTCAAAGTCGTCGTACTCCTCGCGCCAGCGCCCGATGCGCCCGTAGGAGGCCGACAGGACCACGCCCAGGACCTTCTCACCATCTTGGACGTTGACGGCCAACGCCGAGGACAACAGACCGATGCGAGGGTGAAGCTCGGAGACGTCGACGCGCCCGAGCCTCTCGGAGAGGACCTCCACAGTCCCCGAGGAGGGGAAGAGCCTGGCCGAGGCGATCCTGGCGATGGTGGTCTTGCCCGCACCGTTGGGTCCCAGCAGCACCCAGTGCTGCCCCTCCTCCACTGTCCAGCTGACGTGGTTGAGGATCTGGTTGCTGCCGCGGTGCAGCGAGACGTCGTCGAGACGGAGGACACTGGTCATGAGCCGATCCTATCGTGCAGTAGACGTCACACCGGGCAGATGCGGGACGGCAGGGCAGTGACCATTCGAACCGACTATCCGGATCGACCATGAGGATCCGGGCCGCGGCACTGCCGTTCACTATGGTTGAGCATCATGGATCCCCTCAACCTGCCCGTCAGCATCGTGCTGGCCCTGTGGGCGCCGGTCCCCTCCTCCCACGGCATGTCGCTGGTCCAGGGGCCCGACGGCGTCCATGACGTCATCGGCACGTCGACCGGCGCCGCCGATGCCGCTGAACCCGAGCGGGTCGGTCTGGATCACTGGCTCGCCGGGGCCCGCCCGCTCACCCGGGTGACGGCGGTCCTCCCCTCCGCTGCCGCCGGCACCTGGGGCATCGCCCCGGACGTCGAGGAGGGCGTTGTCATCGAGGGCGCGCCCGGGCGGGTCCTGCTGGTGCCCGAGGAGTCCGGCACCTCCGTGACCTGGCGCACCGAACCGGTGGCAGGCCCGCTGCCACCACTGGACGCCGCCCATGCCCGCAGACGGGTGCACTCCGCCACCGAGGAGGCGATCGACTCGCTCGTCGAGCTGGACCTGGCCCGCGAGCGCCCGGAGATGGCCGACGCCCTCAACGACCTGCTCACCGCCGTGGTGGACCCGCGCCTCATCCCGCCCTGGCTGCCGGCGCGCAACCGGGAGCTGCTGGAGCGTTCGTTGCGGCTGGCGGGCGTCTGCGAGCTGGCTCTGGACGACGACGGTGCGGCCACGACGGCGCTTCAGGCGCAGCGGCGATCCGGTGTCCTGCGCCCGCTGCTGGCGGTGGCCCGTCACGGCGCCGCGGCGGCCACCGAGTGGTGGGCGGCCCGGTAGGGGCGCGCCACTCGGCGGTTTCCGACGACGCGGGCCGGGACCGGCCAGCGCGGCAGGGCTCAGGGCCCGTGGTGTTCTGTCAGCCCTGAGCCAGGACCCAGTTGTAGACGTCCATGGTGCGCTGGGCGATGGCCTCCCAGGCGAAGTGCTCCTCGACGCGGCGCCGGGCGGCCTGTCCCATGGCCTTGGCGGCCTCGGTGTCGGTGACCAGGGTGGTCAGGCGCTCGGCCAGGTCGGCCTCGAAGCGGGTCGGGTCGATGGGGGTGCCGGTGCCGTCCTGGACCTGCTCGATGGGCACCAGGAGACCGGTCTCGCCGTCGACGATGACATCGGGGATGCCGCCGGTGGCCGAACCGACGACCGGCAGACCCACGGCCATGGCCTCGAGGTTGACGATGCCCAGGGGCTCGTACACCGAGGGGCACACGAAGACGTCGGAGGCGGCCAGGACAGCGATGAGCTCGGGGCGCGGCAGCATCTCCTCGATCCAGACCACCCCGGTGCGCTTCTCGCGCAGGCGGGCCACGAGGCCCTCGACCTCGGCCTTGATCTCGGGGGTGTCGGGGGCGCCGGCGCACAGGATGACCTGGACGTCGTCGGGCAGCTGCTCGCAGGCGCGCAGCAGGTGGGGCAGGCCCTTCTGACGGGTGATGCGTCCGACGAACACGACGGTGGGGCGGTCGGGGTCGATGCCGAGCCGTTTGAGGGTTGCGGCGGCCGCGGCATCGGCGCCCTCGCCCTGCGGGTGCCTCCAGGCATCGAGGTCGATGCCGTTGTGGACGACCTTGACGCGCTCGGGGTCGATGGCCGGGTAGGAGCGCAGGATGTCCTCGCGCATGCCGTTGGAGACGGCGATGATGCCGGAGGCGGCCTCGTAGGCGGTCTTCTCCGCCCAGGAGGACAGGGCGTAGCCGCCCCCGAGCTGCTCGGCCTTCCAGGGGCGCAGCGGCTCCAGGGAGTGGGCGCTGATGACGTGGGGAACGCCGTGGAGCAGGCCGGACAGGTGACCGGCGAGGTTGGCGTACCAGGTGTGGGAGTGGACGATGTCGGTCCCCTCGGTGCCCTGGGCCATCTCCAGGTCGACGCCGAAGGTGCGCAGGGCAGCGTTGGCGCCCTCGAGCTCGGCGATCTCGGGGTAGCCGATGACGCCGTCGTCGGCCCCCTCGGTGCCGGGCTCGCGGGGACCGCCGAAGGCGTGGACGCGGACGTCGGCCAGGGGGCGCAGGACCTTGGCGAGCTCATTGACATGGACTCCGGCGCCGCCGTAGATGAAGGGTGGGTACTCCTTGGTCAGCAGGTCGACCCTCATGGGTGTGCCTCTCCTCTGTCTGCTGGATGGACTGACCGCGCCTTCCTCGGCGCAGGACGGGCGTCCGCGGTGGGGCGGGCACCACGCCCGACGGTATACGTACACGCCTCCCAGTGGGACTGTTCGACCTCGGTGGTTTCCACCGACTCGCGTGTGCGGGCCGCCTGGGGAGACGCACAGGACTGGAACTAGATCGAAGGTCCGTGTCGGGTGTCGGCTGCCGGCAGTCCTCCGGGACCCGGCGGTGACGGCCGACCCCGTTCAGACCTGCCTCACCCCGCACAAACCCGTTCAGGCGTGGGCCTGGGGACTGCGGCGCGCTTCTCGGGATCGGCTCAAATTGTGATCTGTTTGGCCCCATAACTCCATCGAGCAACGTAAGGTGGGCCACATGGCTCAACCTCGCGTACTCGCAATCGTCCTCGCCGGCGGCGAGGGCAAGCGTCTCATGCCCCTGACAGTCGACCGCGCGAAGCCCGCCGTTCCTTTCGGCGGCATCTACCGGCTCATCGACTTCTCGCTGTCCAACATGATCAACTCCGGCTTCCTCAAGGTCGTGGTGCTCACCCAGTACAAGTCCCACTCTCTGGACCGCCACATCTCCAAGACGTGGCGCATGTCCGACATGCTGGGCAACTACATCGCCCCGGTGCCGGCCCAGCAGCGAGTGGGCAAGCACTGGTTCCTGGGGAGCGCCGACGCGATCTACCAGTCCCTCAACCTGCTCGACGACGAGCGCCCCGACTACGTGGTCATCACCGGTGCGGACAACATCTACCGGATGGACTTCTCCCAGATGCTGGACCACCACATCGCCTCCGGGCTGCCCTGCACCGTGGCGGGCATCCGACAGCCCCGGTCCCTGGCGGACCAGTTCGGCGTCATCGAGACCGACCCGTCCGACCGCGGCAAGATCAAGGCGTTCGTTGAGAAGCCGAAGGACACCCCCGGCCTGCCGGACTCCCCCGACGAGGTGTTGGCCTCGATGGGCAACTACATCATGGACGCCGACGCGCTTCTGGAGGCAGTGACGGTGGACGCCGCCGACGAGTCCTCCAAGCACGACATGGGCGGCAGCATCGTGCCCTGGTTCGTCAACCAGGGCGCTGCCGGCGTCTACGACTTCAAGGACAACGACGTTCCCGGCTCCTCCGAGCGTGACCGCGACTACTGGCGTGACGTGGGGACCGTGGACGCCTTCTTCGACGCCCACCAGGACCTCATCTCGGTGACCCCCGTGTTCAACCTGTACAACGACCGCTGGCCGCTGTTCGCCGGCTACCAGGCGGCCATGCCGCCGGCCAAATTCGTCTACGGGCACCACGAGCGCCTGGGGCACGCGGTCGACTCGATCGTCTCGCCGGGTGTCATCGTCTCCGGCGGTGAGGTGATCTCCTCGGTCCTGTCCCCCGGTGTGCGCGTCA
This sequence comes from Actinomyces sp. Marseille-P3109, assembly GCF_900323545.1. Taxonomy (NCBI): domain Bacteria; kingdom Bacillati; phylum Actinomycetota; class Actinomycetes; order Actinomycetales; family Actinomycetaceae; genus Actinomyces; species Actinomyces sp. Marseille-P3109. The sequence continues at coordinate 792,226 of NZ_OOHN01000008.1, read as the reverse complement.
ACTCCTGGTCCTCGGTGCGGGAGTCCGTCCTCTTGGACGGGGCCGAGGTCGGCCGCAACACCGTGGTCAGCCGCGCGATCCTGGACAAGTACGTCCGGGTCGAGGAGGGCGCCATGGTGGGCATCGACCCCGAGCACGACCGCGAGCGCGGCTTCACCGTGACCGAGTCCGGCATCACGGTGGTGGCCAAGGGGCAGGTCGTCACCCGCTGACCCGGGCGGCTCCTGGCCGTCCGCCTCCAGCCGCGCCACTGTCTGCTGCGCCGTCGTCTGGGCCCTCCGGGCGACGGCGCAGTCGTGTACGCGGCTAGCATGACGCCATGAGCGATGCCTTCAACGTTTCTGAGGATGCCTCCGCCGGAGCGGCTGCTGACACTTCTGTGCGGGTCAGTGGCGTGCTGACCGGCGGTCCCCTGGTGACCGAGGGCCCCGGCCTGCTGGTGATGGACGTGGACTCCACCCTCATTGAGCAGGAGGTCATCGAGCTCATCGCCGAGCGGGCCGGAACACGTGAGCAGGTCGCCGAGGTCACGGCGCGGGCGATGCGCGGGGAGCTGGACTTCGCCGCCTCGCTGCGAGAGCGGGTGGCAACGCTGACCGGGGTCTCGGAGGAGGTCTTCGCCGAGGTCCTCGCCGAGGTGCGCCCCACCCCGGGGGCGACTGGTCTCATCGAGGCGCTGCACGCGCGCGGATGCCGGGTGGGCGTCGTCTCTGGCGGCTTCGAGGAGGTCGTGGTGCCCTTGGCGGAGCGGCTGGATATCGACCATGTGGCGGCCAACCGGCTGGAGGTGGACGGCGGGGCGCTCACCGGCCGGGTGCTGGGGAGGATCGTGGACCGTCAGGAGAAGGTCCGCTGCCTGCGCGCCTGGGCCGAGCAGGACGGAGTACCCATGGAGCGCACGATCGCCGTCGGGGACGGGGCCAACGACCTGGGGATGCTGGCGGCCGCGGGGCTGGGGGTGGCGTTCTGCGCCAAGCCGGTCGTCGTCGAGCAGGCCGACGCCGCCGTCCACGTGCGTGACCTGCGGGCCGTTCTGGAGCTGATCGGCAGCTGACCGCGGGCCGGCGGCGCGGATCGGGAGCCTGCCGCAGGCCGCTGTGCTCAGTTGCGCTCAGTCGCGCCTGCGGGCGGTGAAGATCTCGCGGATGCGGGCGCTCCTGGGCTCCAGGTCCACCCATCTGCCGGGAACGTCGATGATGACGGCGGTGGCCGTGGGCACGCCGAAGGAGATCTGGGAGGCCATGTCGTCGTCGGTGTCGTGGAGGATGTGGGCCAGCACGGAGATCGTGGGCTCGTGGCCGACGACGACCACTGCGCCCGCGTCTCCGCCGTTCTCGGCCAGGACGCGCAGGATTCCGTTGGGTCCCAGGTTGTAGATCTCCTCGCGCACCAGGGTGTCGGTGGGCTCGAGGCGGTCGCGCAGGGGACGGGCGGTCTCGCGGGCCCGGGCGGCCGGGGAGACCAGGAGCAGGTCGGTGTTCTCCAGGCGCTTGCGCAGCTCCTTGGCCAGCAGGTCCGCCAGGGCGGCGCCCTTGGAGGTCAGGGGACGTTCCAGGTCGGTGACGGCGTCGTGTGAGGCCTTGGAGTGTCGGACGAGCACGAGCCGGCGCATGGGATCCGTTGTCACGGCTCTACCCTACGGCACCGCGGCGGCCCCGACACGGCTCTGGCAGGGCTGATCGCGGCCCGCCTGCGTGCGCTCAGCCGATGACGCACGCCCCGCCGTCGACGTGGATGGTCTGCCCGGTGGTGGCGGGCATCCAGGTGGACAGCAGGGCGACGGCGCTGCGGGCCACGGCGGTGGCGTTGCCGGTGTCCCATCCCAGCGGGGCGGTCTCGCTCCAGCGCCGGCTGAGCGTCTCGAAGTCGGGGATGGCGCCCGCCGCGGTGGTGCTCAACGGGCCGGACGAGATGGCGTTGACCCGCACGCCGCGGCCCCCGAGCTCGACGGCGAGAGAGCGCACGCCCGCCTCCAGCGCCGCCTTGAGGGGTCCCATCCAGCCGTAGCCGGGCCAGACGCGGGCACTGTCGAAGGTCAGGGTCACGACGCTGCTGCCCCGCCCCAGGAGCGGGGAGGCGGCGTCGACGAGGGCCGGCAGGGAGGCCGCCGAGACGGTGAAGGCCCGCTCAAGGCTGCGCATCCGCTCCGCGTGCCCGGTGTCCTCGGGAGGCAGGACCTGCCCCAGCAGGTCAAGGTCGGCGCGGGCGATGGAGTGCACCAGGCCGTCCAGGCGGGTCACGCCCAGCTCCTCCAGGGCCGGCGCCAGGGCGGACAGGGAGTGGGCCTCGGCCGCGTCCAGGGCCGTCACCGGATCGGGCAGGCCCAAGCGGTGGGCGACCGAGCGCGTGGCCGCCAGGGTGCGGGGGTGGCCGGTCAGCAGGACGCGGGCACCCTGCTGTACGGCGACCTCGGCGACGCGGGTGGCGATCGAGCTGGGTCGCAGGGCACCGGTGACCAGTACCGTGCGGGCGCTGAGCAGGCCCTCGGGAGGGTTCATGCTCCTTATCGTCCCATGCCCATGCCGCCGTCGACTCCGAGGATCGCGCCGGTGACGTAGGAGGCCGCTGGGGAGGCCAGGAACAGGACGGGGCCGGCGATGTCTGCGACGTCGGCGAAGCGGCCCAGGGGGATCTGCTCGAGGTAGGCGGTGCGGATGTGGTCGGGCAGGGAGGCGGTCATCGCGGTGATGACGAATCCGGGAGCCACGGCGTTGACGGTGATGCCGCGTGGTGCGAGCTCACGGGCCAGGGAGCGGGTCAGGCCCTCCACCCCGCCCTTGGCGGCGCCGTAGGCGGACAGGCCCACGCCTCCGCGGGCGGCGATCGCCGAGGAGACCAGGACGATGCGCCCCTTACGGGCCCGCATCATGGCGGGGGTGACAGCGCGCACCGTGTTGAAGGTGCCGGTCAGATCGGCGGAGATGACCTCGTCCCACATCTGGGAGGAGGTGCGGGCCGCCAGGGACTCCCGGTTGATGCCGGCCGAGGCCACGAGGACCTCGATGGGGCCGTGCGCCTCGGTGGCGGCGCTGAGCGCCTGGGCAAGTGCGTCGGGGTCGGTGACGTCGGCCGCCAGCGCGAGGGCGCCGTCGGGGGCCGCACCGGTGCGGGAGATGCCGGCGACCCGGTCGCCCTGTGCGAGGAACGCCTTCGCGACCGCCTCCCCGATTCCTCGGGAGGCTCCGGTCACGACGACGGAACGTGATATCGACGGCTCAGTCTCTTCGTTCATCAGCACAAGCACACAAGGTAACGCGCGAGAGCATTCATCATCAGTAATTCGTCACGCGCCGATCTCTATCCGACTGTGTTATTTCTTTCACAGACGACCCGGGCCCGGTGTCCTCGCGGCTCGCTCCACGTGTGGATCGGCACCCGAGTGCCGACCGTGTGCCAGCATGGCGGGGTGACGACGACCGAGACCGCCCCCTCCTCCTGCACCGCCGGCACCCCCGAGCACTTGCCCGCGCCGCTGCGCATCGGGCCGCTGGAGGTTCCCACCCCGGTCGAGCTCGCGCCCATGGCCGGGGTCACCAACGCCTCCTTCCGCCGTCTGTGCCGGGAGATGGCCGAGGCGGCCCTGCCCGAGGCGCTGGCGCCCGCCTCCCCCGGTCCGGTGGCGGCGCCCGGCGGCGGCCTACTGGCCCCGGCGGGCCTGTACGTCACCGAGATGGTCACCACCCGGGCCCTGGTGGAGCGCAATGAGCGCACCCTGGCGATGGTGCGCACCGACCCGGCCGAGCGGGTGCGCTCCATCCAGCTCTACGGGGTGGACCCGGACACGGTGGGGGCCGCCGTGCGGATCCTGGTGGAGGAGGACCTGGCCGACCACATCGACCTCAACTTCGGCTGCCCGGTGCCCAAGGTGACGCGCAAGGGCGGCGGGGCGGCGCTGCCGTGGAAGCGAGACCTGCTGGCCGCCATCCTCACCGAGGCGGTGCGTGCCAGCGAGGCGGCCTCGCAAGCCGCCGGGCGCACACGGGAGGTGCCGGTGACCATGAAGATGCGTCTGGGCATCGACGAGGAGCACGAGACCTTCCTCGACGCCGCCCGGGCAGCCGAGAAAGCCGGGATCGCGGCCGTGGCCCTGCACGCCCGCAGCGCGCGCCAGCACTACTCGGGGCAGGCCCGGTGGGAGCAGATCGCCCGGCTCAAGGAGGCGACCGTCCTGCCGGTGCTCGGCAACGGGGACATCTGGCTGGGCGACGACGCGGTGCGCATGATGGAGACCACCGGCTGCGACGGCGTCGTCGTGGGGCGCGGTTGCCAGGGGCGGCCCTGGCTGTTCGCCGACATCGTGGCGGCCATGCACGGCTCGAGCACGCGCACCCGACCGAATCTGGACGCCGTCATCGAGGTGATCCGTCGCCACGGGCGCATGCTGGCCGCCGAGATGGGCGAGGACCGCGGCGTGCGCGACCTGCGCAAGCACGTGGGCTGGTACCTCAGGGGCTACCCGGTCGGTGGCGCCGCGCGCGCCGACCTCATGGGCATCAGGACCCTGGCGGAGCTCGACGCCGGACTGGGGCTCATGCGCTCACGCCTGCCGGAGGTCGTCGACTACCCCGGTGACATCGTCGAGGGGCCCAGGGGCCGGGCCGGCAGCCCCAAGACCCCGCGCCTTCCCGACGGATGGCTGGACTCCCCCCTCTTGGACGAGGGCCACCGCGAGATGCTCAGCCAGGCCGAGTCCGACGTCTCCGGCGGCTGAGCAGGTTCAGTCGTCGAGAACCGGGGTGACGCGGCACAGTACCGCCGCGATCGCCGTCGTCGCCGGGATCGCCAGGACCAGGCCGATGGAGGAGATGAGGGTGCGCACGATCTCCTCGGCGATCTCGCCCGAGAGCATGGTGTCCAGCACCGCCCGGTCCATGAGGGCCGCAGCCAGGATGAGCGGCAGCGCCGTGCCGGCGTAGGCGAAGGCCAGGGTGTAGACGGTCGAGGCGATGTGGTCCCGGCCGATCCTCATCCCGCCGGTGAACAGGCGCGTTCGCGACAGCAGCGGGTTGGCGGCGTGCAGCTCCCACACGGAGGATGCCTGGGTGATGGTGACGTCATTGAGGACACCGAGCCCGGCAATGACCATGCCGCAGGTCAGCAGGGCCTGCAGGTCGATGTGCGTGCGGGAGGCCAGCAGGCGGGCCGTCTCGTCGACGTCACCGGTCAGGTGGGCGGCGTCGGTCCCCCACAGCGCGAGCAGCACGGTGAGCACGATGCCGGCCACCGTTCCCAGCAGGGCCGTCGTCGTGCGGATGGATACGCCGTGGGCCACGTAGACGGCCGCCAGCATCATCGCCATCGAGCCGACCATCGTCACCGCCAGCGGGTGGGAGCCGGACAGGATCGCCGGGATCATGAAGAAGGCGAGCACGCCGGTGGCCACCAGCAGGCCCAGGACGCTCAGGACGCCCTTGCGCCCGGCCACGGCCACGACGAGCACGAGGTAGACGATCGTCAGGGCGCCGACCGGGAGCTGGCGCTGGTAGTCGATGAAGGAGTACGGGGAGCCGGACAGGATCGCCTGGGGCGAGTAGAGCACCACGAGGCGGTCGCCGGTGTGGGCGAGCTTGCGGGGCTCGCCCACCAGCTGGACCGGCATGACCAGGCCCTTGCCCTCGCCCTCGGTGACGCGGGCGCACACGTGGCCCTTGGAGAAGTCCTCCTGCTTGACGCCGTTGACCTCCGTCAGGGCGCTCACGGCGTCCTGACAGCTCGACAGATCCACGGAGGTGATGGTGGCCTTGCCCACCGATCCGCCCTCGGCGGTGAAGGAGCGCGAGCCGATCAGCGAGCTCTTGCCCGGCCACAGCACGAACAGCCCAATGACGGTGGCCACCACCAGGGCGCCGACGATGGCGCCGAGCACGATCCGCACTCGGCGGACCTCGCCCTCATCCAGGTCGAGAGGCCCGGAGTGGGAGTGGCTGTGGCCGCCTTGACGGCCGGCCTCTCCACCCGGCGACTCGGGGATGTCCTCGGGAGGGACGGTCTCATGGCTCGAGGAGGTCGAGTTGGTGCTCACCGTCCCATCATGCCCGCCCCGCGCCCCTGACGTGAGAAAGGGACACGGGGCGGGATGCGAGTGGCTACTGAGCCGGCGGCGTCTCCTGCGCGCTCAGCAGCCGATGAGGCGCTCAGCCAGGTAGCGCTCCACGCCCTCGAGCGGGATGCGCTCCTGGGTCATGGTGTCGCGCTCGCGCACGGTGACCGCGCCGTCCTCGGGCGAGTCGAAGTCGTAGGTGAGGCAGAAGGGCGTGCCGACCTCGTCCTGGCGGCGGTAGCGGCGGCCCACCGCGCCGGCGTCGTCGTACTCCACGTTCCAGGAGCGGCGCAGGCGGGCGGCCAGCTCCTTGGCCGGGCCGGTCAGCTCCTCCTTGCGGCTCAGCGGCAGGACCGCGGCCTTGACTGGGGCGATGCGCGGGTCGAGCCTGAGGACGATGCGCTTGTCCACCCCGCCCTTGGTGTTGGGGGCCTCGTCCTCGGTGTAGGCCTCCACGAGGAAGGCCATGAGCGAGCGGGTCAGGCCCGCTGAGGGCTCGATGACGTAGGGGATCCAGCGCTCGGAGCGGGTCTGGTCGAAGTAGGACAGGTCCTTGCCGGAGTGCTCGGCGTGGGTCGACAGGTCGAAGTCGGTGCGGTTGGCGATGCCCTCGAGCTCGCCCCACTCCGAGCCGGCGAAGCCGAAGCGGTACTCCAGGTCGACGGTGCGCTTGGAGTAGTGGGAGAGCTTCTCCTGGGGGTGCTCGTACTCGCGCAGGTTGGCGGGGTCGATGCCCAGGTCCACGTACCAGGCCTTGCGGTAGTCGATCCAGTACTGGTGCCACTGCTCGTCCGTGCCGGGTTCGCAGAAGAACTCGAGCTCCATCTGCTCGAACTCGCGGGTGCGGAAGATGAAGTTGCCGGGAGTGATCTCGTTGCGGAAGGACTTGCCGACCTGGCCGATGCCGAAGGGCGGCTTCTTGCGGGCCGCGCTCATGACGTTGGCGAAGTTGATGAAGATGCCCTGGGCGGTCTCGGGTCGCAGGTAGTGCAGCCCGGACTCGTCGTCGACGGGGCCCAGGTAGGTCTTGAGCAGGCCGGAGAACTCGCGCGGCTCGGTCCAGGAGCCCGGCTGGCCGGTGACGGGGTCGGGAACCATGTCGAGGGTGACGGCCTCGGGGTCGAGGCCCTTGCGGGCGGCGTACTCCTCGATGAGCTGGTCGGCGCGGTAACGCTTGTGGGTGTGCAGGGACTCCACGAGCGGGTCGGTGAAGGCGCCGACGTGGCCGGAGGCGACCCAGGTCTCACGCGGCAGGATGACGGAGGAGTCCAGTCCGACGACATCGTCGCGCGAGCGGACCATGTACTGCCACCACTGGCGCTTGATGTTCTCCTTGAGCTCGACGCCGAGCGGGCCGTAGTCCCACGCGGAGCGGGTACCGCCGTAGATCTCGCCGCAGGGGAAGACGAACCCGCGACGCTTGGCGAGGTTGATGACGGCGTCAAGGCGTGAAGGGGTGGATGCCAACGGAGTGCTCCTTCAGGAGTGGTCGTGGTCCCGCCTGGTTTGGTGGGGACGAGTGGGGACAGTCTAGGCGGAGGGCCGTCATATGTCGGTGAGGGGCCCGTCGCACCGCATCCCGGCGGCGCACCCTCTCCAGCAGTCCCGCAAACCGGGCCTCATCAGCGCACACGGGGACTCACCGGAGTTTGACGCATCGCTCCGACAGTATGAGAATGATTCGCATGAGTGTTTCGCAGACTCGTTCCCTTCATCTCCGTCGCATCGTGGCGCTCGGAGCCACCCTGATCCTGGCTGCCGGCATGAGCGCATGCAGTGCCCTGAAGAGTGAGAGCTCGTCGGGCTCCTCCGCCCACACGATTGCACCGGGTAAGACCCTGACGGTCTCGACGTCCTTCTACCCGATCCAGTACCTGGCAGAGGCCATCGGCGGCCCGCTCGTCAAGGTCAGTACCGTGACTCCGTCCAACGTCGAGCCGCACGACTTCGAGCTCTCCGGCAAGGAGACCGCCGAGCTGGGCAAGGCCGACCTCATCGCCTACGTCCCCGGCTTCCAGCCGTCCCTGGACAAGGCCGTCAAGGAGGTCGGCTCCGGCCCCACGGTGGTGGACCTGAGCAAGCCGGCCAACCTCGTCCACCACGAGGGGGTCGAGGAGGAGCACGAGCACGGTGACGCGGCCACGAGCGGAGCCACCGATGCCGCAACCGACGGCGCGACCAGTGCTGCGACCGACGCCGCCACCACGGAGTCCAGCGAGGCCGGACACGACGAGCACGGACACGATGAGCACAGCCACGCCGAGGGGGAGGAGCATGGAAGCGACCTCGACCCGCACTTCTGGCTCGACCCGCAGCGCATGATCGCGGTGGCCGAGACCCTGGAGGCCTCCTTCTCCAAGGTCGACCCGACCAACGCCAACGACTACAAGGCGGGACTGGACAAGCTGAAGACAGCGCTGACCAACCTGGACACGCAGTACAGCACGGGCCTGTCCACCTGCCAGCGCACCACCTTCGTCACCTCCCACGCCGCCTTCGGCTACATGGCCGACCGCTACAAGCTGACCCAGGCCTCCATCTCCGGCATCGACCCGGAGACCGAGCCCAGCCCCGCCGAGCTGGCCAACATCAAGTCGGTGGTCCAGAGCACAGGGACGACAACGATCTTCACTGAGGAGCTCGTCTCCCCCACCACGGCCCAGGCGATCGCCACGGAGACCGGGGCGGAGACCAATGTCCTCAGTCCCCTGGAGTCCAAGCCCGAGCGGGGCGACTACACCGACGCCATGACCACCAACCTGGATCGGCTCAAGATCGCCCTGGCGTGCCAGTAGCAGCGGTCCAGGGCGGCTGCCCCGGCGACCCATCCAACCGACATCCAACCAGATCGCCATGATCACACCGGTATGACATCACCATCTTCATCATCATCGTCACCGACGACGCCGTCCGGATCACCCCGGGCGGCGTCGTCCGCGCTCGCCATCAGGGTCCAGGACCTCAGGGTCGTCCTGGGGGCCTGCCTCGTTCTGGACGACGTGAGCCTCGCGGTGGGCGACGGCGAGTCCGTGGCGCTTCTGGGTGCCAACGGCTCGGGCAAGTCCACCCTGGTCAAGACCGTCCTGGGACTGGTGCCCATGGCCGGCGGCAGCATCGAGGTGCTGGGCACCCCCATCACTCGACGCCGCAGGGTCACCTGGGAGCGCATCGGCTACGTCCCGCAGCGGATCGGTGCCGGCTCAGGCGTTCCGGCCACGGCCCTGGAGGTGGTGCGCTCCGGGCTCCTGGGGCCGCGCCGCCCCTGGGCGGACCGAGGCCGGACGGCCAAGCGGAAGGCGATGGCCGCGCTCGACGCCGTCGGGCTGGCTCACCGAGCCGGCGACCACGTCCAGGTCTTCTCCGGCGGGCAGGCCCAGCGGGTCCTCATCGCTCGTGCCCTGGTGCGCTCCCCCGAGTTGCTCATCCTCGATGAGCCCCTGGCCGGGATCGACCGTGCCAGCCGCGAGTCCCTGGCCATGATCCTGCAGGAGCTGCGCGCCCAGGGGCTGACCCTGGTGACGGTTCTGCACGAGATGGGAGAGCTGGCCGACGTCGTCCAGCGGGCGATCCTGCTTCAGGACGGGCGCCTCGTCGCCGACGGGCCAGCCGCTGAGGTGGCCCGCCTACGTGACGGCAGGGTCGGCGCCCCCGTCAGTGATGACGGCCACTGGGACCATGACCACCACCACCCGGACGTCGGCGGCCCTCCGGCGCACCACGCCCCCGTCCTCGACCATCGGCTGTCCGGGGGGCGGCCCAGTACCGGCAGGAGCATCCGTCCATGATCGAGTTCATCTCCGACATGCTCGCCAGTCCCCTCATGCAGCGGGCCTTCATCGTCGCGGTGCTCGTGGGGCTGGCGGCGCCGGTGGTGGGCACCTACCTGGTTCAACGGGGCCTGGCGCTGCTGGGCGACGGGATCGGACACATCGCCCTGACCGGCATCGCCCTGGGCTGGCTGGCCGGAGCAGCCGCCAACGTCACACCTCACGACGCCTGGGCCGTGCCCGGAGCCATCGTCGTCAGTGTGCTGGGAGCCGTGACGATCGAGGTGATCCGCGCCAGCGGCCGCACCCGCGGTGATGTCGCCCTGGCGATCCTGTTCTACGGAGGGATTGCCGGCGGCGTCATCCTCATCCGCCTGGCCGGCGGCACGACAACGAATCTCAACTCCTACCTGTTCGGCTCCATCTCCACGGTCTCGGTCTCCGATGCCTGGTTCACCATCGCCCTGGCGACCCTGGTGCTCCTGGTGGGTCTGGGGCTGCGCGGGCCGTTGTTCGCCCTGTGCAACGACGAGGAGTTCGCCCGCGCCTGCGGGCTGCCGACCAGTGCCCTCAACGTCCTGGTGGCGGTGGTCGCGGCCCTGACGGTCTCGGTGTCCATGCGGGTGGTGGGCGCCCTACTGGTCTCCGCCGTCATGATCGTGCCGGTGGCCATCGCCCAGCTCGTCTCGCACTCGTTCTCGCGAACCATGTACCTGGCGATGGGGCTGGGGGTGGTGGCCTGCGTGTCCGGGTTGACGATCACATACCTGGTTGCGGCCTCCCCCGGTGCCATGATCGTGGTACTCCTGGTAGGGGGCTACGCCGTCGTCGCCCTCCTGTCCGGCCTGTGGCAGCTCATCAGCCGCTCCCGACGGCACCGCATCACCTCAGGAGGTAGTTCATGAGCGCACGCAGTACCGCGCAGCGTCCCCGCGCCACGCGCCAGCGCGCCGCCGTCGCCGACATCCTGGCGCGTACCGACGAGTTCCGCTCGGCCCAGCAGATCCACTCCGCCCTGGAGGCCGAGGGCACCAAGGTGGGGCTGGCCACCGTCTACCGCAACCTGCAGACCCTGGCGGAGGCCGGCGCGGTGGACCAGGTGCGCAGTGCTGAGGGGGAGGTCCTTTACCGGGCCTGCGAGAAGCAGGAGCACCACCACCACATCGTGTGCCGCCGTTGCGGTTACACCGTGGAGGTCGCCGGCGGCGAGCTGGAGGAGTGGATCCGGCGGGTCTCGGCCCAGCAGGGCTTCACCCAGATGGAGCACACCGCGGAGTTCTTCGGCCTGTGCGCCGGCTGCTCGACTCAGGAAACCGCCTGAGACGCCTCGCAGGGCGGAGCCCGAGCCGGCCGGCGAACCGGTTCCGCCGGTCCGTTACTGCTCGTCGTCCTGCGGGTCCATGGTCTCGCCGGGATCCTCGCGCAGCACCTTGTCGACGGCGCCGCCGTAGCGACGCTCGCGCCCGGCGTAGGCCTCGCAGGCCCTCCACAGCTCGGTGCGGTTGAAGTCGGGCCAGGGCAGGGGCGAGAAGTAGAGCTCGGCGTAGGAGGAGGACCACATGAGGAAGTTGGAGGTGCGCTGCTCGTCACCGGTGCGGATGAACAGGTCCACCTCGCGCATGGTGGGTGAGTACAGGTAGCGCTGGATGGTCTTCTCGTTGATGGAGGAGGCCTTGAGGCGGCCGGCGGCGACGTCCTCGGCGATGGCGCGGGTGGCGTCGGCGATCTCGGCGCGCCCGCCGTAGTTGATGCACAGGTTGAGGACCAGGCCCGTGTTGTGGGCGGTGAGGCGCTCGGCCTCGCGCAGCTCGCGCAGCACGGACTTCCACAGGCGCGGGGTGCGCCCGACCCAGCGCACCTTGACATTCCAGGAGTGAAGGATGTCGCGCTGGGCGCGCAGGACCTTACGGGCGAAACCCATGATGAAGCGAACCTCGCCAGGTGAGCGCCGCCAGTTCTCAGTGGAGAAGGCGTAGGCGCTCAGCTCGCTCACGCCGATCTCGACGGCGCCGGCGACGACGTCGAGCAGGTTGGACTCCCCCACTCGGTGCCCCTCGGTGCGGGGCAGGCCGCGGGCGTTGGCCCAGCGCCCGTTGCCGTCCATGACGACAGCCACGTGCTGGGGCAGGGAGGCCGGCGGCAGCGACGGGGGCGTGAGGCCCGGGCGGTGCAGGGGCGGGGCCTCGTTGATCGTCATGTCCCGGGTCGTGCCCGGCGCCGTGTCTATCGAGGCGTCTGTCATGGTCATGCCCTTTCCACCAGTGCGAGGGAGCGCAGGCGCCGCTCCAGGTACCAGGTCGTGTAGGCCGAGACGAGGCCGGAGGCCTGCGAGCGCTCGCGCTGGCCGGAGGCGTCGGCCACGGCCCAGACGCCGGAGAGCAGGGCGCCCAGGAGCACCATCGTGTCCGGCTCGACCTCGACGGCGCCGGCCGAGCGGCAGGACTCGCACACCGCGCCGCCGACCTGTACATGGAAGGCCCGGTGGGGTCCGGGCGCACCGCACAGGGCGCAGTCGTAGCACGACGGCGCCCAGCCCCCCAGGGCCAGGGCTCGCAGCAGGTAGGAGTCCAGGATGAGTCCGGGCGCGTGACGCCGGTGCGCCATAGCGGCCAGGGCACCGGCCAGCAGCAGGTACTGCTGGGGGCTGGCCTCGGTGCCCAGGTCACCGTCGTCGGCGCTGAGGCGCTCGGCGGTCTCCACCATGGTCGAGGCGCAGGTGAACATGGCGTAGTCAGCGCAGATGGCCCGGCCGAAGGGGTCGATGATCTCGGCCTGGGTGACGACGTCGAGGTTGCGTCCGGCGTGGAGCTGAACGTCGATCATGGAGAAGGGCTCCAGGCGCGCACCGAAGCGGGAGCTGGTGCGGCGCACGCCCTTGGCCACAGCGCGCACCTGCCCGTGGTGGCGGGTGAGCAGCACGATGATGCGGTCGGCCTCGCCCAGCTTGTAGGTGCGCAGGACGATCGCCTCGTCCCGGTACAGCCTGCTCGTCACGGGCGCAGTCTCTCACGCCCCATCAGCGCAGGGCACGATTGAGGGCGGAGATGACGGCCTTGAAGGAGGAGGTCGTGATGGAGGGGTCGATGCCCACACCCCACAGGATCTGACCATCCACCTCGCACTCGACGTAGCTGGCAGCCTTCGCGTCGCGCCCCTCGCTCAGAGCGTGCTCAGCATAGTCGAGGATCCGCACACTCAGGCCCGTGCCCTCCAGAGCGGTGACGAAGGCGTCCAGGGGCCCATTGCCAGTGGCGGTCAGGTGCTTCTCCTGCCCGCCGTCGACCAGGGTGACGGTGAGGGTGGAGTCCTCGTCGTCGCCGGTGGAGGTCAGGGTGGCCCCCTGCAGCTCGAAGCGGCCCCAGCGGCTGAGACCGGCCTCGGGGGCGGCCGCGGCGGGCAGGTACTCGTCAGCGAAGATCGACCACAGGCGGGCGCCATCGACCTCGCCGCCGTAGGTGTCGGTGTGGCGCTGGACGATGCGTGAGAACTCGATCTGGAGACGGCGCGGCAGCTCGAGCTTGCGGGTGGTGCCCAGCAGGTAGGCGACCCCGCCCTTACCGGACTGGGAGTTGACGCGCACGACCGCCTCGTAGGAGCGGCCCACGTCGTGGGGGTCGATGGGCAGGTAGGGCATGGACCAGGGCACGGCGACCTCGGCGTCGGCCTCGGAGAGCCCCTCGGCCTTCTTGGCGTCGACCTGCTTGGCGCGCGCGGCGAATCCCTTCTTGATGGCGTCCTGGTGGGAGCCGGAGAAGGAGGTGTAGACGAGCTCGCCGGCGTAGGGGGTGCGCGGGGGCACGTCCATGCCGGTGGCCCGCTCGACGATGCGGCGGACCTCGTCGATGTCGGACAGGTCGAGCATGGGGTCGACGCCCTGGCTGAAGAGGTTGAGGGCCAGGGTCACCAGATCCACGTTGCCGGGGCGCTCGCCGTGGCCGAACAGGCAGCCCTCGACGCGGTCGGCGCCGGCCATGAGGCCGAGCTCGGCAGTGGCCACGCCCGAACCGCGGTCGTTGTGGTTGTGCAGGGACAGGCACACCGAGTCGCGATGAGACAGGTGGCGGCTCATCCACTCGATCTGGTCGGCGTAGACGTTGGGGGTGGCGCGCTCGACGGTGGAGGGCAGGTTGAGGATGATCTCGCGGTCCTCCTCGGGCTGCCACACGTCCATGACGGCCTGGCAGACCTCAAGGCTGTAGTCGAGCTCGGTGTCCACGAAGAACTCCGGGGAGTACTCGTAGCCGAAGATCGTGTCCTCGTCCAGGACCTTCTCGGCGCGGGCCATGATCTGGCGGGTGCCGTCGACGGCGAGCTCGCGGATCTGGTCACGGTCCATGCGGAAGACGACGTCACGGAAGATGGGCGACAGGGCGTTGTAGAGGTGGACAGTAGCCCGGGGGATGCCGACGCAGGCGTCCAGGGTGCGGTCGATGAGCTCGCCGCGCGACTGGGTGAGCACCGAGATGGTGACGTCCTCGGGGATTGCGCCATCGTCGACCAGGGAGCGCACGAAGTCGTAGTCGGTCTGGGAGGCGGCGGGGAAGCCGATCTCGATCTCCTTGAAGCCCATGGACACCAGGAGGTCGAAGACGGCGCGCTTGGCCTGGGGACCCATGGGCTCGATGAGGGACTGGTTGCCGTCGCGCAGGTCCGTGCTCAGCCAGCGGGGGGCGGTGGTGATGCGCTTGTCCGGCCAGGTGCGGTCGGGCAGGTCGATGGTGACGACGTTGAGGAAGGGCCGGTACTTGGCAAACGGCATGCCGGAGGGCTGCTGGGGGGCGGGGCGGGCGTTACGCATCGGGGTTCTCCTGGGATCAGGTGCTTCGTGGTTCCGACGGCGGTTCCGGCGAGAGCCCGGAGGGCTTCGGGGGAACTCTGGGAAGCAGAGAGGCGCGGTCGGGAACGTGGCCGAGCAGGACGAGTCAGCCGCGGTCGGGGTGCCGGCCTGTCAGGCCCCGCCGCGGCGACTAAGCAGGAGGCTCACCTGGAGGCCTGGAGTCGCTCGCACGGTGTAGACCCTACCCCGATGACGACCCGTCGTCAGGTAAGGCGGCCGCGCGGGACCGCAATGTGAGACGACCACAGCGGAGCTCACCCACACAACACATCCCTTGATCCGACGAAGACCAACACCATGCTGTAGCATGACTACTATATTCAGTTGTGCTTCTACTCAGGAGGGTTTGTGTGATGCCTCCAGTCATCACCACGGAGAACCTCGAGTTCGCCTACGGGGACACCCCGGTCCTGCACGGCATTGACCTGTCGGTCGAGGCCGGCGAGGTCGTCTGCCTGCTCGGCCCCAACGGCGTGGGCAAGACGACCCTGGTGGAGAACCTGCTGGGTTCCCTCACCCCGACGAGCGGCAGGGTCCGCGTGCTCGGTACCGATCCGCGCCGGGCGGGCGCCGACTTTTGGGCAAGGGTCGGGCTAGTGCAGCAGAGCTGGACCGACCACGCCAAGTGGCGGGTGAGGGACCAGCTGGAGTGGATCCGCTCGGTCCAGCTGACGGCGGCGAGCCGGGTGAGCAGCACCCGAGAGGTGCTCGACGCCGTCGGACTCAGCGAGAAGGCCGATTCCCGACTGTCGAGACTCTCCGGAGGGCAGCGGCGCACCATCGACTTCGCGGCCGCCCTCATGGCCGCGCCCGAGCTCCTCGTCCTCGATGAGCCCACCACGGGCCTGGACCCGGCCTCGAAGGCGCGCCTGCACGATCTCATCCTGGCCCGGGTCGATGACGACGCCACCATCGTCATGACCACCCACGACCTGGCCGAGGCCGAGCACCTTGCCTCCCGCGTGCTCATCATGAACGAGGGAAGGATCATCGCCGACGGCACGGTCACGGCGCTGCGCGAGCGCCTCGACCGCGGCGCTGAGATCACCTGGGTCCAGGACGGCGCCCGCCACGTCCACACCACCCACTGCCCCGAGCGCTTCGTCAAGGGGCTCGACCTTGATGCCGTCTCCGGGCTCACCATCACCCGTCCCACCCTGGAGGAGACCTACCTCTCCCTCGTCAGCAAGGAGTCCCGTTCATGAGCATTCGCACCTTCCTGGCAGTTCTGCGCGCAGCCTGTCGCCAGGCGGCCATGGATCTGCGTGCAGGCATTGTCGGATCGAGCGTCGCGCTGCTGGCTTCCGTGAGCGCCATCGTGCTGGCCGGCAGGAGCACCCAGGCCGCTACCGAAGCCCACACGGCCTTCGGCCCCATGTTCCTCGCCAGCAGCATCGGCACCATCAGCTGCTTCATCACCCTGCAGATCACCAGCGAGACCTACACCGACCGCATCGGCGGCGCCCTGCTGCGGGTGCGCGTCCTGCCCCACGGCCCATTGACGTGGGCGATCGGAAAGACGATGTCCTCGATCACTCAGACCCTCGTGTTCCAGGGCGCCATTCTTCTCGGGGCAGCGTTCTTCGTGGACGCTCTTGCCCTGCGCACGTCCCAGGTGCTGGCCTGCCTGCCGCTCATGGTGCTGTCGGCCGTCGCAACGGCCCCGCTGGGCTTCCTCCTGGGCGCCTGCGTCCGAGGCCTCCACAGCTTCATGGTCTCCTACCTGCCCATCTTCGCACTCATGGGGACGAGTGGTTTCTTCATGCCCATGGACCGCCTCCCGTCCTGGGTGCAGGCGGTTCAGCTGGCGCTGCCCACGTACTGGTCGGGGCACCTGACCCGCTGGGCGCTGGTGGGAGATCCCTCGTGGGAGGTGGGCAGGGCCTTCTTCCCGGTGCTCGCCGTCGGGGTCCTGGCGGCCTGGACAGTCCTCGGCTTCGCGGGGGCCTCGTTCGTCGTTCAGCACAGTTTCCGCAAGGAGACGATCGGTAGTCTGGCGCGCATGCAGTCCACCATTCGCTCCCAGTCCGGCCTGTGACCATGTCCGACGACGTCGTCCACAACCGGATCGCGGTCCTGCGCGCCGACCGCAGGGTGAGCCGCCGAGAGCTCGCCGAGGCGCTCGGCGTCCACTACCAGACGGTGGGCTACCTCGAGCGCGGGGAGTACGCGCCCTCGCTCCATCTGGCCCTGCGCATCGCCCGCTACTTCGACGTGCCCGTGGAGTCGGTCTTCTCCCTCGAGGAGTTCCCCCGCTTGAGGTGAGGCGCCGCCCCCACCCTCGCATCCCGCTCCATGGACCGGCCGTCACCTGAGGTGCTGTCGGCCTCGATCCCGGCGATGATCCGATCGAGGCCGTAGTCGAGCTCGTACCCTTGTCCGTCATCGAGCGCCCCGGCCTTGAGCACCTGCGTCATGGTTGTCAGACCGTCGGCTTCGAGGCGGGTCAGGAGCCAGTTCGCGGCGGGGTAGCGGCGCGCATCGTGCGCCTCGACTGCCAGGGAGCGCTTCAGCGCGGCGACGGTGCGCACGTGTCCGTCGATGAGCAGCGCCGCATTGAGTCGCTCCTGGAGATCAAGTCCTGCGCAGGCGAGTAGCTGCAGAACCGCCTCCAACCATCGCAGACGATGCGGCCCGGTTGGCATGCCGTGGACCGGGGCGTCCAGGAGCCAGGGATGCGCGTCATACCGGGCACGGATGGCGAGCGCCCAGCGTCGCAGTCCGCCCGCCCAGTCCTCGGAAGGATCCGAGAGGACCGGCGGCGGCCCGAAGGCGACATCGACCATGGCGGCGATGACCTCGTCCCGGGAGCTGATGTGCCGATACGCCGCCATCGTGCTCACATTCAGACGCTGGGCGAGCTTGCGCACCGACACGCCTTCCAGTCCCTCGTCATCCGCGAGCGCGATACCCGCGCGGACGATCTTGCCGACGCCCAGTCCTTTACCCCCCTCCCAGTCCTCGGCCTCCTCGGAGGCATCGACTTCCCACAGCCACCGCACCCACTTGGGCGGGGCGTCCGGATCGGTGTGCATCACTTTCTCTCCTCTTCTCTCCTCGCCGTTGCGCCGGGGACCGGATTGCGTCGACTACGACACATGCGTACAGTGTACTCACGATCGACGTGTACGGCGTACACATCTTGGAGTCATGAGAGGGCAAGAGCATGAAGAACGAGGAACGATCCCAGGACCGAGGCGCCACAAGGTCACGCACCGTCGCCACCACCGTGCTCATGGTGGCGACGTTCATGGACCTGATGGACTCAACGATCACCAACGTCGCACTGCCAACGATCGGCAAGGACCTCAATGCGACACCGGAGCAGCTGGAGTGGACTCTCGCCGGTTACGTCATCGCGTTCGCGACGCTACTCATCACGGGCGGGAGACTGGGCGACATCTTCGGGCACCGGCGCATCTTCGTGATCGGGATCGTGGGATTCACCCTCGCCTCCCTCGGGGCAGCGCTGTCGCAGACAGGCGACCTGCTCGTCGCCGCCCGCGTGCTTCAGGGCGGGTTCGCCGGAATCATGGTGCCCCAGGTGCTCTCCAGCGTGCAGGTGATGTTCGCGCCGGAGGAGCGCGCCCCTGTTCTGGGCATCATTGGAGCGCTGAGCTCGCTTGGGGCCATCGGGGGACTGATCCTCGGCGGCTGGCTCGTCACGGCCGACCTTCTCGACATGGGCTGGCGCAGCATCTTCGTTGTGAACGTGCCGGTCGGAGTCGTGCTTGTCGCTGCGGCGCTCCTGTTCGTACCGAGGAGTCGTTCGGAGCATCCGCTCAGGCCCGATCTGGTCGGGGTGCTGCTGGGTGGTCTCGGTGTCTTCCTGGTCGTCTTCCCGCTCACCGACGGCCGTGCCGCGGGGTGGGCATGGTGGATCTGGGCCATGCTGACGACGGCTCCCCTCGTCATCGCCGCATTCATATGGCAGCAGAGGCGCATGCTCGAAGCTCACGGATCCCCGCTGCTGCCGCTCCCACTGTTTCGCGATCGAGGTTTTGCGAGCGGGCAGCTGGTGCAGGTGCTCTCGTCGATCGGCAACGGCGGGTACGTGCTCATCCTGCTGTACTACGTTCAGAGCGCACTCGGCTTCACCGCATTGGCGGCAGGGCTCACGCTTTTGCCTTTCGCGCTGGGCTCCATGGCGGCCACGCCGCTGGCGATCCTCGCGACGAGGCGGATCGGCAAGTGGGCCGTGCTGCTCGGCGGGATAGTGCAGGCGGCTGCGCTGACCTGGGTCTTGTGGACCGTCTGGACCGCCGGAGCGTCCCTGACGGGTTGGGACCTCACCGCCCCGCTGGCACTGACAGGTGCCGGGCTGATGACCCTCATCATGCCGCTCACGAGCATCACGCTCGAGTCGGTGCCCACCCAGGACGCCGGAGCGGCATCCGGCACCCTGACCACCTTCGGTCAGGTCGGCATGGTGCTCGGAGTCGCTCTTGCCGGGACAATGTTCTTCGGCATCCTTCAGGACACGGCCGATGCTCGCGACGCCGTCACAACCGCCCTGTGGGTGCCTATCGTGGCATACGGACTCGCTGGACTCGCCTCAGTGACCATGCCCGATCGCACCAAGGCGTTACCGCAGGACGCATGAGTCCCGCGCCTATCTCGTCCACCTGATCCCTTGTGAGACGAGCGTCCTGGCTACGTGATGAGTGATGGCATCCTGCGAGGTCTGCTGGCGCGAGTCCACCGGTGCGCGGAGAGCAACGTGTCCAGCGAAGCCGTGTGGCGCCCCTTCCGTTCCGCAGAGGGCGCCGCACGGTGACTGGCTCTACCACTCGGTTCCGATCCTGCGCTGATGCGCCGCCCGGCCTACAGGAGGCCTTCGGCCAGGTCCAGCGGGGTGCCGAAACGGTGGTTGGTGATGGCGACCGCCTGCTCGCGCAGGAAGGGCAGCAGCTCGGAGTGCGGGCAGGCCGTCACGGCGCCCGTGTACAGGGCGATGTCGGGGCTTCCACCGGTCACCCGGCTGGCGTGGCTCCAGCGGGCAGCCGAGGCCTCCTCACGTGGGCCGATGACCCGCACGCGTGTGCCCAGGCCTCCGGAGGCGGCCAGCTCGGCCAGGCGGACGTCCCAGGTCCCCTGGTCCTCGACCGCCGCCTGGACGCCGGCGGCCAGCAGCGCGTTCTGCAGCGGCTGGGGCAGACGGTCGGCCACCGACAGGCTGATGAATCCGCCGGCGCGCACCCCGGCCGCCATGACGCGCACGACGTCGGCCAGGGCGGTTCCCTGCCCCGCGCGTACGACAACGTCGACCGCCCGGTAGCGCAGGATGTTGCGCTCGCAGGCCAGACCCGTCACGTCGCGGTTAGCGCCGTAGCCGGTCCGCCAGGCGGAGGCGTCGGCCACCAGGGCGCGGCGCAGCTCGGCCAGGTCGGCGCCGTCGAGCCAGCTGCTGACGGCGTCGCAGAGGCTGGCCATGCGCGGGTCGAGGGCGACGGTTCCCTGCTCGCCCAGGCCATCGGGCTCCCCCGCACCCTGGTGGCGGGCGGGCTCGACCTCCCCCAGCCCCAGCAGGTAGGAGGGGCCGCCCGCCTTGGTGGTGAAGCCGATGGCCGAGCGCTTCCAGCCACCGAAGGGCTGACGACGCACGATCGCCCCGGTGATGCCGCGATTGACGTAGAGGTTTCCGGCCTGGACTCCCTCGAGCCAGATCGCCAGATCGGTGGCGTCCAGGGTCTGGAGCCCGGAGGTGAGCCCGTAGTCGACGGCGTTGACCGCCTCGATGGCCTCCTGAAGCGTGTCCACCCGCATCACCCCGATGACGGGGGCGAAGTACTCGGTGAGGTGGAACTCGCTGCCGGGCACGACCCCGGCCCGGATGCCGGGCGTCCACAGCCCGTCACCCAGGTAGCGGGGCTTGAGCACCCAGTGCTCGCCGGGTCCCAGGGTGGTCAGGCCGCGCACGGCCTTCTCATCGTCGGGCACGACGACGGGCCCCATCTGCGAGTCCAGGGACCGCGGCAGGCGCACCCGCAGGGAGGCGGTGGCATCCACGAGCTGGCGGGCGATGCGTTCGGAGGTGCCGGCCGAGGAGACCAGGACCAGCAGCGAGGAGGCCGAGCACTTCTGGCCGGCGTGGGCGAAGGCCGAGTAGACGGCGTCGCGCACGGCGATGTCGGGGTCGGCAGAAGGGGTGACGATGATGGCGTTCTTGCCGCTGGTCTCCCCCAGCAGGTGCATATCCGGCTTCCAGGAGCGGAAGAGGCGAGCGGTGTCGTAGGAGCCGGTGAGGACCACACGCTCGACTCCCCTGTGGGTCACCAGGTGGCGGGAGACGTCACCATCCTCCAGCGGGGCGAGCACCACGAGGTCCTCGGGGATCCCGGCGTCATGGAAGGCGCGCACGAGCTCGGCGGCGCAACGCTTGGCCGGTGGGGCGGGCTTGAGAACGACGGCGCTGCCTGCCGCCAGGGCCGCGGCCACGCCCCCGGTGGGGATCGCCAGCGGGAAGTTCCAGGGCGAGGCGACCACGGTGACGTCCACGGGCGTGAAGCGGGCCCCGACCATGTGCTCGCTGTCGTGCAGGAGCAGGGAGGACTCGGCGTAGTGGTGGCAGAAGTCGATGGCCTCGCTGACCTCCGGGTCGGACTGGTCGATGGTCTTGCCGACCTCGGAGCCGGCGACCTCGATGAGCTCGGCGCGCCGGGCGGCCAGGACGTCGCCGACCCGGTGCAGGGCGGAGGCCCGCTCGGCCGGATCCAGGGACTGCCAGACCCCGGCTGCCTCGGCGGTGGCGGCCACGAGGGCGTCGACCTCGGCGTTCGTGGTCAGGCGGGCGGCCCCGGCCTGAACCTCAGCCACGCCCCGCGTGGAGTCCGGGATGGCGGCGGCGATGTCCCGGGCCCACTGGCGGTTGGCGGCCAGGGCGGGGTCGGAGTCGGGCTCGGAGACGAAGGGGCGCCCGGCCCGCTCCTCCAGGGTCCCGGTCTCCTCCCGGATGCCGGCCCCCCTCTCGGCCAGGCGGTCCTGGCGGCGGTTGGGCTCGGGCACCGGGGCGTCCGGGTCGAGGTCGGCCAGGGCGGCAAGGAAGCGGTCGCGCTCGCGGTCGAAGACCGCCTCGTCGGCGGCCAGGTCGAAGACGTCGGACATGAAGTTCTCGGGGGCAGCGTTCTCCTCCAGGCGGCGCACCAGGTAGGAGATGGCGACGTCGAACTCGTGGGGGTCGACGACGGGCACGTAGAGCAGCAGGTGGCCGGTGTCGCGGCGCACGACCTCCTGCAGACCGGTGGCCATCCCGGAGAGCATCTCGAACTCGACGCTGTCCTCGACACCGCGCGCGGCACGCAGCTCGTAGGCGAAGGCGATGTCGAACAGGTTCTGGCCGGCCACCCCCAGGCGGATCGCACGGGTGCGCTCCGGCGTCATCGCCCAGGAGAGCATGCGCTTGTAGTTGGTGTCGGTGGCCTGCTTGGAGGGCCAGGTGGTCAGCTCCCAGCCGTGGATCTCCGCATCGACCTTCTCCATGGACAGGTTGGCTCCCTTGACGACGCGGACCTTGATGCGGGATCCGCCCTCGGCCACCCGCCGGGAGGCCCATTCCTGGAGGCGCTGCATGGCGCCCAGGGAGTCGGGCAGGTAGGCCTGCAGGACGATACCGGCCTCGTAGCCGCGCATGTCCTCCTGGTCCAGGATCGCGGTGAAGACGGCGATCGTCAGGTCCAGGTCCTTGTAGTCCTCCATGTCCAGGTTGAGGAAGGTGCCGTTGTCACGCGCCAGGCGATACAACGGTAGGAGAGCCCGGACGCCGTGGGCGACGACCTCCTCGAAGCCCCAAGGGTTGTGCGGTCCGGTGACGGCGGAGACCTTCACAGAGACGTAGTCGACGTCGTCGCGGGTCACGAGGCGGGAGACCTCGGCCAGGCGGCGGGCGGCCTCCTTCTCCCCCAGGACGGCCTCGCCCAGGAGGTTGACGTTGAGGCGGTTCCCGCCCTTGCGCAGGCGGGCCAGCGCCGGGCCGAGGCCCTTATCGGTGGCGTCGACGACGAGGTCGCCGACGATCTCGCGGAAGACCCGTCGGGCCACGGCTGTCACGGTGCGCGGGGCGAGGCGGGAGGCGGTTGAGCCCAGGCCCATGGCCCCGGCCAGGGCGGGTGGCAGGAAGTCGGTGCGGCCCGAGGACAGGCGCTTGAGGGCGTCACTGGCGACGTCGAGGTCCGTGGGGCGCACGACATCGTCGACGAAGCGCGTGGTGAAGGTCAGGCCATCGGGGTCGGCCAGGATCCGGGAGAGGAGCTTGGCCGAGCGCGGTACCGGCTCGGAGGCCGACTCGTCAGTCCACCGGCGCGCTCGAGCGACGGCCAGCTCCCCCAACACCCACAGGTCATCGGGGCAGCGGCGTCTTGCGGTGCCTGCGTCGGGTTGGGGCGGGCTGGGAACGGCGGTGTTCGTCATGCGTAGGCCTCCAGGCTAGAGTCGGCATCAGACACACATAGTGTGCGGTACAACACCCCTTGCTCGCGACCGATTCGCAGCCCGAGCCGTCGGCGTTTCGCAAGATACTCAGGTCCTCGGCAAGCGCTAGGCGAGTCCTATGCCGGTCCGTCTCCGCCCACGATGCTCCCGCAGGAGCGGCGGCGGGTCTCAGCCCCCTGTGGGAGACCGGGATTCCTAGAACCCGAGCCGGGCCAGGGCCTTGGGGTCGGACTGCCAGTCCTTGGCCGTGCGCACGTGCAGGTCGAGGTAGACCTTGCGGCCCAGCAGCTCCTCGATGCCCTTGCGGGCGTTGACGCCCACCTCCTTGAGTCGCCGGCCGCCCCTGCCGATGATGATGGCCTTCTGGGAGTCGCGCTCGACGACGAGGCTCACGCGTACCTGAAGACGCCCGCCCACCCCCTTGATGCGGCCGACCTCGCGCTCGTCGTCGGGGTCGGCGATCTCGTCGACGACGACGGCCAGGGAGTGGGGCAGCTCGTCGCGCACGCCCTCCAGGGCGGCCTCGCGCACGAGCTCGGCGATCATGACCTGCTGGGGCTCGTCGGTGATCTCGCCGGTGGGGTACAGCGGCGGGGACAGGGGCATGTGCTTCAGCAGGACCTCCTCGAGGACGTCGATCTGCTCGTTGCGCTGGGCTGAGACCGGGACGATGTCGGCCCACTCCCCCAGCTCGCTGACGGCCAGGAGCTGGGCGGCCAGGGCCTCACGGGTGACGGTGTCGGCCTTGGTGACCACGGCGACCACGGGGGTGCGCAGCTCGGCGAGGTCGCGGGTGATGAAGCGGTCGCCCGGGCCGATCTTCTCGTTGGCGGGGATGCAGAAGACGACGACGTCGACGTCGGTGAGGGTCTCGCGCACCAGGTCGTTGAGGCGCTTGCCCAGCAGGGTGCGGGGGCGGTGGAGACCGGGGGTGTCGACCAGGACGATCTGCGCCTTGTCCTTGTGGATGACGCCGCGCACGTTGTGGCGGGTGGTCTGTGGACGTCCGGAGGTGATGGCGATCTTGGCGCCGACCAGAGCGTTGGTGAGGGTGGACTTGCCGGCGTTGGGGCGGCCCACGATGCAGGCGAAGCCGGCGCGGAAGTCCTCGGGGAAGTCGGGGACGGTGATCTCGACGCGGGTCGAGTCGGCAGTGTCGGCGGTGCCGGCAGTCTCGTCTGCGTCGCCGTCCTCGTTCAGGATCGGGAAGCCGTCGGCGTCCAGCAGGACAGCAACATCGGAGCCGTCGGGCTCGTCATCGGCCTCATCGTTCTCAGTCTCGCCCTCGTCGTCGGCCTCCTCCTCATCAGGATCGGTCAACGGGTTGGGGCCGTCCATGAGCTCGGCATCCGTGGGGAAGCGGAAGCCGGCCGGGGCGGGGCCGGGCTCGGGCATCTCGAGGGGCTCGGTTGAGGCCTCCTTGAAGGCGTCAGTGGGCACCTGCGGCTGGTCGTCGCGGGCTGCGGGGTCGGTGTGGTCGGCGGTGTCAGTCATCGGTGTCCTCTTCGGGTGCGGGTGTGCGGGAGGCGAGAATGGTGGAGACCTGGCGTCGGCGGCCGGCGGCCTCCTCGGCCTGGAGGTGGACGCCCTGGATGTCTCCGGCGGCGCCCGGCAGGGGGACGCGGCCGATGGCCTTGGTGAGCAGACCGCCGGCGGTGTCGACGTCGTCGTCGTCGATCTCGAGGTCGAAGAGCTCGCCGAGCTCGTCCAGGGCGAGCCGGGCGGGGACGCGGTAGGTGCCGGGGGCGACCTCGACGACCTCGGGCAGCTCGGGGTCGTGCTCGTCGGTGAGCTCGCCGACGACCTCCTCCAGGAGGTCCTCCATGGTGACGAGCCCGGCGGTGCCGCCGTACTCGTCGACGGCCAGGGCCATGTGGAAGCGACCGGTCTGCATCTCGCGCAGGAGGTCGTCGGCGGGTTTCATCTCGGGGACGTACTCGGCCTCGCGAACGAACCCGGCCACGGCGAGCTCCTCGTGCTCGGGGTGGGCGGCCAGGCGGCGCAGGACGTCCTTGAGGTAGAGGATGCCGCGCACGTCGTCGGCGTCCTCCCCGATGACGGGCACGCGAGAGTAGCCGGAGCGGATGAACAGGCGCATGGCGGCGGAGGCGGGCTTGTGGGCGTCGATGGTGACCATGTCGGTGCGCGGGACCATGACCTCGCGCACAAGGGTCTGGCCGAGCTCGACGACCGAGCGCATCATCTCGCGGTCCTCGTCCTCGATGGTGTCGGTCTCGCCGATCTCGTCGATCATCTCGCGCAGGTCCTCGTTGACGGCCTCGCGGGTCTCGGCGTCGGTGGGGGCGGCCTCGGTGCGGCGGGTGCGGGAGACGAGGCGGCGCTGCGGGGCGCCCAGGATATCCACCCAGGTGAGCAGGCGGCCCAGGGCCAGGAGAGTGCTAGCAGGGTTGCGCCGGCCGTAGGTGCGTGGGGAGAAGCCGACGACGACGCCCAGCAGGATGATGTTGGCCAGGAGGGCCAGGGCCAGGACCTGCCACCAGGCGCGCACGAGTCCGGAGGCGGCCAGGGTGATGAGGACGGCGGCGAGCATGTCGACAGCGACGCGGGTGACGCTGAGGGAGGCCAGGACCCGGCTGCGGTGCTCGGCGAGGCGGCGGACCCGGGCGGCTCCGCGGCGGCCCTCCTCGATGAGGTCGTCGGCGGCGGCCCGGGTGAAGCCCAGCAGGGCGGACTCGCCGGCTGAGAGGAGGGCCCCCAGGGCCAGGACGATCACCGCGCAGGCGATGAGCGCGGCGGTGGGGACTGTGGTCACGCGCGTCTCACTTGCCGCGCTCGGCCAGGAAGGTGAGCAGGAGGCGGCGCTGGAGGTCGAACATCTCCTTCTTCTCCTCGGGCTCGGCGTGGTCGTAGCCCAGGAGGTGGAGGATGCCGTGGACGGTGAGCAGGAGCATCTCCTCGATCGCGGAGTGGCCGGCGGCCAGGGCCTGCTTGGCGGCGACCTGCGGGCACAGGACGATGTCGCCCAGGGTCCCGGCGGGGGTGGGTGAGTCGGGCGAGCCGGGGCGCAGCTCGTCCATGGGGAAGCTCATGACGTCGGTGGGGCCGGGCAGGTCGAGCCAGCGCACGTGGAGCTCTTCCATGGGCTCGGGGTCGATGAACATGATGTTGAGCTCGGCGGCGGGGCTGACGTGCATGGCGGTCAGGACGTGATCGGCCAGCTCGGCGAACTCGGCGGCGTCAATGACGGTGGTGGTCTCGTTGATGACCTCAGTGGTCATGCGGGTTCCTCTCCGAGTAAGGCCGGGCGGGGCGGTTGCTGCTCCCCCGACGGTACTGGCTGTTGCGGCCGCTGCGGCCAGGCGGTCCGGCGGGTCGGGTGGCGGCGGCCTGGGCGGCGGTCTCGGCGTCGTGGCGGGCGTAGGCCTCGATGATGCGGCCCACGAGGCGGTGGCGCACGACGTCGGCCGATCCGAGCTCGCAGAAGCTGATGCCCTCGACGCCGGCGAGGATCTTGCGCACGACGATGAGGCCGGACTCGCGTCCGCCGGGCAGGTCGACCTGGGAGATGTCTCCGGTGACGACCATGCGTGAGCCGAAGCCGAGGCGGGTGAGGAACATCTTCATCTGCTCGGGGCTGGTGTTCTGGGCCTCGTCGAGGATGACGAAGGCGTCGTTGAGGGTGCGTCCGCGCATGTAGGCCAGGGGCGCGACCTCGATGGTGCCGGCAGCCATGAGGCGGGGCAGGGCCTCGGGCTCGAGCATGTCGTGGAGGGCGTCGTAGAGGGGGCGCAGGTAGGGGTCGATCTTGTCGGTGAGGCTGCCGGGCAGGAAGCCGAGGTTCTCGCCGGCCTCGACGGCAGGGCGGGTGAGGATGATGCGCGAGACGCGCTTGCGGGCCAGGGCGTCGACGGCCTTGGCCATTGCCAGGTAGGTCTTGCCGGTGCCGGCGGGGCCGATGCCGAAGGTGATGGTGGATTCCTCGATGGCGTCGGTGTAGGCCTTCTGGCCCAGCGACTTGGGGCGGATGGTGCGGCCGTGGGCGGTGAGGATGTCGTCGGTGAGGACCTCGGTGGGGCGGGTGGCGGTCTCCAGCAGGCCGATGGCGCGTTCGACGGCGTCCGCGGTCAGGGGCGTGCCGGTGCGGGCGACGTCGATGAGCTCGGACAGGAGGACGACGACGGTGTCGACGCGGGCTGCGGGGCCGGAGACGGTGACGGCGGTGCCGCGCACGTGGATGTCGACGTCGGTGAAGCCCTTCTCGATGGCGCGCAGGACCTCGTCGCGTGCGCCCAGGAGGGTCACGGGGGCGACGTCCTCGGGCAGGGTGAGGGTGCGGATGATTGCGGCGTCGGGGGCAGTGGAGTCTGGGTGGGTGGCGGCCGAGTTGGCTGATGAGACGGTTGGGGTTGCGGAACCTGCCGGGACTGAGGAGTTGGCGGTTGAGGAGGTCATCGCCGGCGAACCGGCTGCTGCGGTGGGCGGTGTCGTCATCACTGTCGATCCTAGATGATTGGCCCGAAAGACGCCGAGGGCATGTCGCCCTGGGCCGAATCGCACGCCGCCACCACATCAAGGCGCCGTCGTCATCATCTGGGTCCGCTGGGCCGATCGGCGTTTCTCCGGTTCAGGTCTCCAGTCCGATGTAGATGGATGCCGCCAGACCGAGCCGCTGTCATCCGGGGAACTGTCAACGTGAGGAGAGGGATCATGCCTCCTGTGCGAGCACGTGCCGGACCGTGGTGTCGATGTCAGTGGCTACACGGATGCGCCGATCACCGCGCGGCCCTAGCCGCTTGTGCTCGTCCGCCCGGTACAGGTCTGCCAGGCTCTCCGCGACGTGCGGCGCGAAGCCGGCCTCCACCAGGGCGTCCATCCAACCGGGCTCGGGGATTGGTACGACCTCAAGCGGCTTGCCCAGGGCGTCACCCAGCGACTGAGCAACCTGGCGCTCCGTGTACTCCGGACCCACGATGTCCACAGCCTCACTGATCTGTGTATCCGCCAGCAGCTCCTGGACCGCGATCTCCGCAATGTCACGTGTGGCCACCATAGGCAGCGGCGTGTCCGCGCTTGAGGCGAAAACCGGGAAGACCCCCTCGTGCAGAACGGCTCCGAGGACATCCCCGAACTTCTCCTGGAAGTGTCCCGGGCGCAGTGCAGTCAAGGCGGTGCCCGTCCGTGCGAGCGCCTGTTCCATGTGGTGCAGGCCCAGAATCGGTCCGGTGCCTTCGGTCAGATCCGCACCGCCGGAGGAGAGCATCACCGTGTGGCGAACGCCGGCGTCCTTGACCGCGTTGGAGACCGACTGCACCACTTCCACGGCGTACTGATCCAGGTCCGGCACGAAAAGATCGAAGGGCAGCATGGCGAAAAAGGCCGTCGCATCGTTCAGGGCCTCGGTGAGCTTCTGGCTGTCGCGCAGGTCCAAGACGACCGCTTCAGCCCCTCGGGAGGCCCAATCGGCGGCTGCTTCTGGACGACGGACGACAGCACGGACGGGGAGTCCGGAATCGAGCAGGCGGTCGGCAACGACTGAACCGATACGGCCGCTGGCTCCAGAGATGACGTACATGATGGCTCCTGTTCTGTATGGCTGATTCTTTTCAAGCAAGGGCACGCAGTTGGCACGAGCGTCGTTGCAGCACGGTCTGGTTACTCGACGTCGATAGGCCGGCGCCTGTCAGCCGCCCCTGCCGGTCATCGCGATTTGGAAAAAATGTTCATGGCAGTTCCAACTCCCAGTGCCACAGCACCCAGGAGTGAGAGAACGGCTCGCACGCTGTTTGCGGAGGTCCATTCATCCAGGTACATGTGCCAGACCCGGGCTCCCTCAGCAGTTCCCGCTACCACGTCGGCCAGGCGGTTGTTGCGCGGAACGTTGTAGACGATGGTCAGCACCCAGCCCGCCAGATACAGAACGCCTCCCGCAGCGGAGAACTGGTCTCCGATACCCCGATCCGTCTTACGCACGTTGTGCACCACTGTCCACGTGCTGGCGATCGCTGTGCCAAAGAAGAAGGTCGTGAACGGCACCTGCACGGCGGTGCGGTTGAATTTCTGCATGGTCTCGATCGCCTCAGCGTCCGGCAACGAACCCAGCCAAGGCATCACCCTGGCCGAAAAGTTGGTGTAGACGCCCCCGACAACGGCGGATCCGACCGCAGCGCATGCGGACACAATATTGTTCAGTGACATGACTCTCTCCTCCGAAGAACCGGGGTGACAACCGACGCCAGGCAGCGCTTCTCCGATCGCTGCTTGCATACCTTCATTCCATCGGCGAGGCGTCCACGGCTCCATGGGCCGGCGGCTCACCTTCATGCGACATCGGCTCGAAGCACCCCTCGATGGTTGAATCCAGAGGGTGTGGCTCGTGGTCGTCGGGGGTCAGGGAGCGTAGGGCAGGGGTGCCGGTGGTGCCGTTGAGCCGGCCCAACCGTCCGGGTGCTTGCAGGCGCAGCACAGGAAACATCGTTCGGTATCGATACACAGCAACGGTGCGGTCGCCCCACACCACCTTGGAATCAACCACTTAGACTCAGAGGTATGGACCTGCTGGAGGACTTCCTGGCCCAGCCTCACGCTCGCGACGCTTTCCTGCTGCGCGTGGTCATGGGGCGTCCCTGGTCGTTGTCAGTGGAGGACAAGGCGCCGCTATCCATCATCCCCGCACTGAGCGGCGGGGGGTGGGTCACTGCGAACGGATCACGCCCGCACCGATTCGAGGCCGGTGAAATCCTTGTGGTGCGCTCTCCTACTATCTACACCCTGAGCTCGGACCAGGACCACGACGGTGGTACCAGGATCGGGGCCGGCCAGGTCTGCTCAGGCCCAGACGGCCGAGACCTGTCCGACGAGCTGAGCACCGGGGTGCGCACCTGGGGCAATGATCCGCAGGGCGAGGATCAGCTGCTGGTGGGCACCTACCGGCACCACTCCGAGTTGGGGCGACTGATGCTGCAGTCGCTGCCGCCGTGGTTCCTGGTGAGCGCCCCTGACCCGGAGCTGGTCAGTCTGCTGAACCGCGAGACCGTCCATGACGGGTTCGCCCAATCCAGTGTCCTGGACAGGCTCCTGGATGTCCTGCTGGTCACCACGCTGCGTGCCTGGATCAACACTGGGACGCAGAACCATGTCAGTCTCCTCTCCGCCTCCCGGGATGACGTGGTACGCAGGGCCACGGAGGCGGTGCAGGCGGACCCCTCGCGAAAGTGGACGGTGGAGTCGCTCGCGGCTCTAGCAGGAGGCTCCCGGGCCTCTCTCACGAGGCGTTTCAATGCCACGCTCGGCGTCTCCCCCATGACCTACGTGACCCAGTGGAGGTTGGCAATGGCTGCCGATCTCCTGGATCGCAGCGATGCCACCTTGTCCGCCATCGCCCACCGGGTGGGGTATGCCAGTCCTTTCAGCTTCTCCTCCGCATTCAAGAGCCGATACGGCCTCAGCCCCCGTGAGTTCCGCGCCGAGGCTGCCACGTCACGCCCCCACTAACCGCTTCCCACCGGTGCTTTGGAGCGCGTGGAGGCTTATTCACGGGCTGAGGAGAGTAACTACCGACCTGGGCAAACACGGATGGCTAGCACGCTTGTCAATCATCCTCACGGCCTTCCTTCACATCAGCATGGCGAGAGTCCCACTAACGAGCAGAGTCAGCCCGACGAGGTGCCTCCTACCGACAACCTCCCGCAGGACAAGGGTTGAGAAGAGAACGGTGACCAGCACGCTCAGCTTGTCGATGGGGACCACCACGCTGGCAGGACCGTCCTGGAGGGCCCGGTAGTAGCAGAGCCACGAGGCACACGTCGCAGCCCCGGAGGCCAGGACGAAGCCGAGCTCGCCACGCGGGACGGTACGGACCTCCCGGAGTTTTCCGGTGACCACGACCATCACCCAGGCCATCACCAGGACCACCCCGGTGCGGATCGCGGTACCGAGGTTGGACTCCACCCCCGTGATGCCGGCCTTACCGAGGATCGCGGTGAGCGCGGCGAAGAACGCGGAGCCGAGCGCATAGAGCAACCAGCCTCCACCGTCACGCACGGCCCGGGGCAGACCGCGCAGGTCGTCGGCGTCGAGCATCAACAGTGTCCCGGCCGTGATGAGCACAACCCCGAGCGCCCCAATGAGGCTCACCCTCTCCCCCAGGAAGATGAGGGCCAGCAGCACCGTGAGCACCGTGCTCAGCTTGTCAATGGGAACCACCTTGCTGACGTTGCCGAGCTGGAGCGCCTTGAAGTAGCACAGCCAGGACGCCCCGGTCGCCAGCCCTGAGAGCACCAGCAGCTCGGCGCTACGGGCGTCGAGGTGAGCCAGTTCTGCCTGCGAGCCGACGATGAGGACCATGCCCCAGGCGCCCGCCAGCACCACGAAGGTGCGCAGCGCCGTCGCCACGGTCGAGTCGGTGGTGCGGATCCCCTCCTTGGCCAGGACGGCGGTGATGCCAGCGAAAAGTGCTGATCCACAGGCGAAGACGATCCACATAAGGCAACCCTAACCCCACCCCGCACCACCGCACGGCGGGCACGAAGGTCCTCGCCCTCGCGCCCGCCGTTGCGGACTCTTCCCGACTCAGCGAGTCTTGCGCGGCACGGTGGAGGCCGCCACCCCCAGGACCACCAGGCCGAAGCAGACCAGGTAGGCCAGGTATCGGAAGAAATCGTCGGAGGGCTCGCTGGCCGTCGTGAGCTCGGTGACGGCGTCGACCGCCCAGCTCATGGGCAGGGCGTCGCCAATCACCTCCAGGGCGCGCGGCAGCTGGTCGCGGCTGACCAGGAGCCCACACAGGAACAGCTGGGGCGCGATGACCACCGGCATGAACTGGACGGCCTGGAACTCGGTGCGCGCGAAGGCCGAGACCAGTAGCCCCAGGGACACCCCGACGAAGGCGTCGACCAGGGCGGTGAGCACCACCCACCCCCAGGCGGCGGAGATGTCCACGTCCAGTCCCCATGCGGCCACGGCGCACAGGATGAGGGACTGGATGACGGCGGTCAACGCGAAGGCGGTGGCATAGCCGAACAGGAGGTCGGCCCGGTGGATCGGGGTGGTCCACAGCCGCTCCAGGGTGCCGCTCACACGCTCGCGCAGCATGGCGACGCTGGTGACCAGGAACATGACCGTCGTCGGCAGGATCGCCATCATGGAGACGGCGATGTGGTTGAACAGCATGTCCGCGCCGGGGTAGTCGCGGTAAACGAAGTACAGCAGAGTCAACAGCGCGGCGGGCACGATCGCGATGAGGCCCACCGTGCGCCGGTCGGCGCGCAGCTGGGTGAGGATGCGGCGGGTGGTGGCCAGGTAGGTGCGCAGGTGCATCAGCGCTGCCCTCCCTTCTGCTGGGGCCGGCCTTCGGAGTCGGCGATGACGGCCAGGAAGGCGGCGTCGACCGTGTCCGCCCCGGTGCTGGACAGGAGGTCCTTGGCCGTGGTGGTGGCCAGGATGCGGCCCTGGCGCATGAGGAGGACCTGGTCGCAGCGGAAGGCCTCGTCCATGACGTGGCTGGAGACCAGGAGGGTGGCGCCGCGCTCGGCCAGGGCGTGGAAGGTGGTCCACAGCTCCTCGCGGGTGACGGGGTCCAGGCCGACGGTGGGCTCGTCCATGACGAGCAGGTCGGGGTCGGCCACGAGTGCGCAGGCCAGGCTCACGCGCCCGGCCTCGCCGCCGGAGTAGGTGGACACGGGCCGGTCCGCCAGAGCGGTGAGCCCGACAACGTCGAGGACCTCGTCCAGGTCGCGGGCCCGGCTGCCGGCCAGTGAGGCGAAGTAGCGCAGGTTCTGGCGGGCCGTCAGGTCGGTGTAGACGGCCTGATCCTGGGTGACGTAGCCGACGCGGTCACGTACGGCGGCGGCGCCGGGGCCGTACCCGAGGACCTCGACCTGCCCGCGGTAGCGCTGGACGCCGACGATGGTGCGCATGAGGGTGGTCTTGCCGCAGCCAGAGGGGCCGAGCAGACCGGTGATGGTGCCGGACTCCAGGTTCAGGTCCAGGCCGTGAAGGATCTCCTTGCGCCCGCGGTTCACGCGCAGGTCCGTCGCGGTGACGGCCGGCAATGCCGCAGCAGCAGCCGCGGAGTTCGGGCTGGAGTCGTGCGATCGGTTGCTGGCCCCCGACTCCCGGGGCGCGTCTCCTTCATCGCTTTTCATCATATGATGAATATAGGTCGACGGCGACCCGCTGTCCAGAGCCTGGAGCTGGAAACTGTCCGCATGG
Source organism: Actinomyces sp. Marseille-P3109 (assembly GCF_900323545.1). Classification (NCBI taxonomy): domain Bacteria; kingdom Bacillati; phylum Actinomycetota; class Actinomycetes; order Actinomycetales; family Actinomycetaceae; genus Actinomyces; species Actinomyces sp. Marseille-P3109. The sequence continues at coordinate 758,985 of NZ_OOHN01000008.1, read as the reverse complement.
GACGACCTTGAACGTCCCTTCAGCCAGAGCAGTTCACATCTGTGCAGGTCAGGGCGACTTAGCTGGGTCCCAAGCCAGAAACGCAGCTTCAAAGTCGTCCCAAACGGACAAAACTCGACTCGGAGACCTCAACCGATCTCAGTGATCAGGAGGGATCCGCGACGTCGGGCAGGTCGTCGAAGGCGTAGCGCTGGATGGTGGGGCCGACGAGTGCGGCGACCGCCTCGACGTCGAGACCGGTGATCTGGTCCATGCGGGCGACCCAGCGGGCCAGGCCGAGCCCGATGATCTGGCTGGCGATGAGCTGGGCGCGCAGCTGAGGGCGGTCGGAGCAGAAGTGGGTGACGATCGGCGAGAGGATCCCGGTGGCGATGAAGTCGCGGAAGGGCTCGATGTCGTTCCCCTGGCCGAGGGCGGCATGGATGACCGCCGTGAAGCGGTCCGCGCCCGCGTCGTCCCACAGGGAGACGAAGGCGCGCACGATCCCCTCCCCCAGCTGCTCCGGCTCGAGCTCGGTCATACCTGCGGCGCGATGCATGAGGTTGGCGTCGACCCCGGCTGTCGACTCGATGACGGCCTTGGCGAAGAGCGTGGCGCGGTCCGGGAAGTAGTGGTGAACCAGGGCCGGATCGACGCCCGCGTCGCGCGCGATGCCGCGCAGGGAGGTCTGGTAGCCGTCGCGGGCGAAGGCGATGCGAGCCGCCGCCAGGATGGCCTCGCGCGCGTCCGGGCTTCCCGCCGGGCGCCGCCCCCGCGGGCTCATCGTTCACTCGTCTCGTTCATAAACAGAGCATGCCCGCGATCCGCCCCATTGGGAAGCAGCCGCGCTACGCTTCCACGGCGCTGAACGGTCCACAACGGTGCACCCCAGTGATGCCACCTTCAAGGCCGTATACGGGCCGCTTCAGCTCCGTAACCGTCGCTCGCATCCCGCCATGCGAGCTGACGCCGATTGATCTCTGCTCGACATGAGCGCCCTGGGCCACGGCGGCGGCCGAAGTGGCCATCTCTCGTGGATCTGTGCCACCTGACCTCGCAGGATTCCAGCAACCATCACGCAGCCACAACACCTCTACCGAGAGACCGACACAAGCCGGTAGGAGAGCAGAGGAGTTGCCCCGTCCCCATCGAGAGGCGGGCGGACCGCTCGCAACTCACAACGGGCTCGCGAACCTCACTCCCACAGACCGCTGGTGTGGGCAAGGACGGCCAGGGCGACAGGGCCGGCTGAGGCGGTGCGCATGACGTGGTGGCCCAGCCGCACCGTCATCGCTCCGGCTGCCTCCAGGGCGCCCGTCTCCTCGGGGCTGATACCGCCCTCGGGGCCCACAACGACAGCCAGCACCGGCGGCGCCGCTCCCGGCGCGGGCAGACGCACCGTCTCCATCGCAGTGCTGATCGGAGTCCTGGCCTCCTCGTGCAGGACCAGCACCACTCCCCCGCTCTGTTCCATCCGCCTCACCCAGTCGATCAGCGCCCGGGTGTCCCGGACCTCCTCGACCTCCGGCACGCGGGTGCGCCGGGCCTGCTTGGCGGCCTGGAGCGCCGTGGCCTGCCACCGCTGGCGCCCCTTGGCCTGCTTGGCCCCCTGCCACACGGACACGCAGCGCTCTGCCTGCCACGGCAGAACCAGCTCCGCCCCGACCTCGGTGGCGGTCTCAACGGCCTGCTCGTCGCGCCCGCCCTTGGCCAGGGCCTGGACGAGGGTCAGCCGCAGCGGTGGCGCCGGCTCCTCAATCCGCTCCAGGACCCGCACGGCCAGGCGGTCCTTGGCCCCGCCGACGCCAGCCCCAGTCACCTCGCACACCAGGCGCAGGCCGGCCCCGTCAACGAGGTCCATACGCTCCTGCATGCGCAGACGCTTGACGGTCACGGCATGGCGGGCCTCGGGCCCGGTGAGCATGAGGATGGTGCCGGGCTCGGCCGATGCGGCGGCGTCGGCGGGCTCGATGGTCTCGGGCGTGAAGAGGAAGACGGGTGCGGTCACGCCCCCAAGCCTACGGGCGGTGTCGAACCGGTGGCCGCCGGTGCTAGCGTCAGCAAGCATGACCGAGCCTTCAGCCGCCTCCCGCTCCCCGCAGTCGTCTGCGGCCCCCGCCTACGCCACCGCCGTCACGGTGGAGGACTTCCGCCGCAACCTGGCCGCCATCCGTGCCCGGATCGACGCCGCCGCCGAGCGCGCCGGCCGGGACGCCGCCGAGATCCGCCTGCTGCCCGTCTCCAAGACCGTCCCCGAGGAGCGCCTGCGCACCGCTTTCGCCGCGGGCATCACCCAGATGGGTGAGAACAAGGTCCAGGAGGCCCAGCGCAAGAGCGAGAACCTGGCGGACCTGGGCATCTCCTGGTCGGTGATCGGCCACCTGCAGACCAACAAGGCCAAGAACGTGGCCGCCTTCGCCGACGAGTTCCAGGCGTTGGACTCCCTGCGCCTGGCCGAGGCCCTCGACCGCCGCCTCCAGGCGGCCGGGCGAGGCCTGGACGTCTACGTGCAGGTCAACTCCTCGGGCGAGACCAGCAAGTTCGGGCTGGAGCCGGACGACGTCGCCGCCTTCCTCGCCGCGCTGCCGGCCTACTCCTCGCTGCAGGTGCGCGGACTCATGACCCTGGCCGCCCACACCGACGACGCGGCGCGCGTGCGCGAGTGCTTCCGCATCATGCGCCAGCTGCGCGACGCCGCCCTGCAGGCCGGCACCGTCGGCGACGGGCTGCTGTCCATGGGGATGAGCGGGGACTTCGAGGCCGCGATCGAGGGCGGCTCCACCTGCGTACGGGTGGGCCAGGCGATCTTCGGGGCGCGGGCGATCCCGGACTCCCACTACTGGCCCGAGTCGCCTCAGGCCAACTAGCCGCAGGCGAGGAACTGGGCTGCGGGCCGCAGACCGCGGGCCGCTTCGTCAGCGCCCGGAGAAGCGCTCCTTGAGCTTGCCCATGACGCTGGAGTCGCGCACGGGCTCGACGTCGTCCTCCCCGCGCAGGCGGGCCAGCTCGGCCAGCAGCTCGCGCTGACGGTCGTCCAGACGCGTGGGGGTCTCCACGACGATGGACACGTGCAGGTCCCCGCGGCCCTTGCGGCGCAGGCGCCCCACACCCAGGCCGTCGAGCACGACCTCGTCGCCGGGCTGGCTGCCGGCCTTGACGGTGACGTTCTGCTCGCCGTCGAGCGTCTGCAGCGGTAAGACGGCGCCCAGGGCGGCCGCGGTCATGGGCACGCGCAGCTCGGTGTAGAGGTCGTCGCCGTCGCGCTCGAGGAACTCGTGCGGCTTCTCGTGGATCTCCAGGTAGAGGTCACCATTGGGGCCGCCGGCCGGGCCGGCCTCGCCGCGCCCCGACATGCGGATGCGGGTCCCGGTGGACACCCCGGCGGGGATGGAGACCTCCAGGTCCTGGCGCACGCGGATACGGCCCTCGCCGGAGCATTCCTTGCAGGGGGTGACGATGACGGTGCCGTAGCCCTGGCAGCCCGGGCACGGCGAGGAGGTCATCACCTGCCCCAGGAGGGTGCGGGTCATGCGCTGGACGTTGCCGACGCCGTTGCACTGGGAGCAGGTGACCGGCTCGGTGCCGGGGGCGCAGCAGGAGCCCTCGCAGGCTGTGCAGGCGACGTAGGTGTCGATCGGGATGGTGCGGGTCACCCCGAAGGCGATGTCGGAGAGCTCCACGTCGACGGCCACAAGCGAGTCCTGACCGCGCCGGGCCCGGGAGGCCGGCCCGCGGGAGGCCGCTCCCCCACCGAAGAAGGACTGGAAGATGCCTCCCAGGTCGCCGAAGTCGGCGCCGGGGAACCCGCCGCCGAATCCTGCCCCGCCGCGCACGGCGTCCTCCCCGCCCAGGTCGTACATCTGACGCTTGTCGGCGTCGGAGAGGACCTCGTAGGCGGTGGAGACCTCCTTGAACTCCTCCTCGTGGCCGGGGCCGGCGACGTCGGGGTGCAGCTGGCGGGCCTTCTTGCGGTAGGCCCTCTTGATCTCCTCGGGGGTGGCGTCACGACTGACGCCGAGGACCTCGTAGTAGTTGGTCACTGCGTGCTTCCTTTACGGCTACGACTTTGCGGTGGATGTCTGGTGACGTGCTTGACTGAATCGCTCTGGGACCGGCCCGGGCCGGCCGGTTCTCACGTCTCCGGTGGGGACAGGAACCTGGACAGGTAGCGGGCCACGGCCCGTACGGCGGTCATGGTGGCCGGGTAGTCCATGCGGGTGGGGCCGATGACCCCGAGGTGGGCGACCGCCTCACCGGTCCCCGGCCCGTAGGTGGTGGTGACGACGGAGGCCTCGGCCAGGGCATCGTCCTTGTTCTCCGAGCCGATGCTCACGCGCATCCGGTTCTCTCCGGTCGGGGCGTCGTCGGCGGTGAACAGGCGCAGCAGGACGACCTGCTCCTCGATGGCGTCCAGCAGGGGACCCAGGGCGGAGAAGTCCGGCCTGGAGCGGGCCAGGTTGGCGGTGCCGGCGACGACGAGCCGCTCCTCCGCATCGGGGCGCAGCGCGGCGATGAGCTCATCGACCACGGCCTCGAGCAGGAACCGCTCGTCGGCGGGAGCCTGCTCGGCCAGGGCTGCCAGGATGGGGGCGACGTCGGCGGCGCGGCGGCCCACGAGGGCGCCGTTGAGGCGGGTGCGCAGGCGCTCCAGGGCGAGGGGGTCGACGACGTCGGTGACCTCGAAGCCTCCGTCGTGGCGGGGGCTCGCCCCGGCCCGGGACCTGAGGGTCACGGTGCGCTGGTCGACGCGACCGGTGTCAGTGATGATGACCAGCAGGACGCGCTCGGGCCCCAGGGCCACGAGCTCGAGGTGCTGGAGGGCCGCATACCTCAGGCTCGGGTACTCGACGACGGCGAGCTGGCCGGTCAGCTGCGCCAGGGCCCGCACGGTGCGGGCCACGACCTGCTCCAGGTCGACCGCCCCGGACAGGAGCGCGGTGATGGCGGCGCGCTCGGGGGCGGACAGGGGCTTGATGCGGGCGACCTCATCGACGAAGAGCCGGTAGCCCTTCTGGGTCGGCACGCGCCCGGCGGAGGTGTGCGGCTGATGGATGTAGCCCTCGTCCTCCAGGGCCGCCATGTCGTTGCGGATGGTGGCTGGGGAGACACCCAGGCGGTAGCGCTCCACGAGGGCCTTGGAGCCCACGGGCTCACGGGTGCGCACGTAGTCGGTGACGATGGCGGACAGGACCTTGAGACGTCGGTCGTTGGCCATGGGTCCTCCTCCTCTCGTCAGTGCCAGGACACGATCTCAGTGGTTTCAGTGCTGGTCCAGTGCTGGTCCAGTGCTGATGCAGTACTGGTGCGCTGCCGCCCGCACGCCGGTGCGCGCCGGCGAGCGATTTAGCACTCACCCCACGTGAGTGCCATCCTACGCCGTGACCCGGCGGGTCCAACGCCCCGGGGCCGTGAGTTTCCCCTACCGTGCCGAGGGTGAACACGCCCGCCCCGTATCGCTCCCCCGTTCCCGGCTCGACCGCCGCCCGCCGTGCCGCCTTGAGGGCGCGCGCCGAGGCCGAGCAGAAGCAGCAGGCGCGGGGCGCCCCGGCCGGCTCGCGCTCCCGCGTGGCTCCCGCAGCTCGCGGTGCGGCCGCGGAGGCGAACAAGTCTCCTGCCCGGCGGCCGTCGTCGAGCGACCCTTACGGCGGGGACGTCCTGTCGGTGAATCCCCACCGCACGGGGCCCGGCGCCGTGCGCCCGGAGTCGGTGCACGTGCCTGTGACGCCGGGCCTGGTGGTTGAGGACCGGCAGACCGGTTTCGTCGGTGCCGCGGTGGCGGTGGAGAAATCCGGCGGCCAGCACGTCGTGGTCCTGGAGGACCGTCACGGCACGCGGCGAGGCTTCGCCCTGGGGCCGGGGTTCTGGATCGAGGGACACCCGGTCATCCTGGACCCGCCGGTGGCGCGCAGGCGCGAGCCCACCGGGCCGGTGAGCGCCGCCGGGAGACGGCTGACAGCGTCGGGCTCCTACGCCGTCGAGGGCGAGCGGGCCAAGGTGGCGCGCGCCTCGCGCATCTGGGTGGAGGGCAAGCACGACGCCGAGCTGGTGGAGAAGGTGTGGGGCGACGACCTGCGCCACGAGGGCGTCGTCGTCCTCATGCTCGACGGCGTCGACAACCTTGAGGAGGTCATGGCCGACTTCGGCCCGGCCCCCGAGCGGCGGGCAGGGGTCCTCGTGGACCACCTGGTGACCGGCTCCAAGGAGTCGCGTATCGCCCAGCGCGTGGCCGAGATGCCCGGCGGGGAGAACGTGCTGGTCCTCGGCCACCCGTACGTGGACGTGTGGCAGGCGGTCAAACCCGCCCGGGTGGGGCTGAAGCGCTGGCCGGACATCCCGCGGGGCACCGACATCAAGCACGGCACCCTGGATGCCCTGGGCTGGCCGCACGCCACTCAGGCCGACATCGCCAGGGGCTGGCAGCGCATTCTGGCGACGGTGCGCTCCTACAAGGACCTGGAGCCGAGTCTGCTGGGCCGCATGGAGGAGCTCATCGACTTCGTCACCGCCCCGGGCACGCGCTGAGACCCTTCAAGACTCTGACCGCAGTCCTCTCACAGGGGCTTGCATAGGACGCCGTCGTCATCGAAGGTCACCTTGATGGCCTGACTGGGCTTCACGAGCTCGAGCCGCTGGTCGTCGTTCAGTCCTCGGACGGTGTCCCGCTTGTGCACGGGCAACGGATAGGCGACGCGGGTCATGGAGCCGGTCCCTTTGGGATGGGTGAGGTCCTGAGGCCTGGACCCGGTGCTGACGTGGCTCACGAGGAACGGCGGGTCGACGTCATGAGGGAAGAGGACCTCATAGCGCAGCTCCCTCGCACGGGGGTCCATACGCTTGGTCTTGATGTGCAGGCCCCTGCCGTTCAGCCGAGTCATCCCCTCCTCGAGCTCGGAGTCGTCGTCCTCCAGGCACAGGCCGCACAGGCCCTCGGGGCCACGATCTCAGAACAGGAAGCGGCGGGCGGCGCCCCCGCGCGGTCACAACGAGAGCAGGCGCCCCAGGAGCGGCGGCATTCCCGTGCGCGCCAGAGCTCCGGGCAGGGGCCATGGGAGAAGTAGATGAGCGCGTTGTACGGCTTCTTGACGGTGCTGTACTCGACGACGACTCCCCTGGCCTCGAAATCGGTCACGGCCTGAGAAGGGTCGTTGACCTTGTGGATCACATGTCCCACCTGCACGCACTCAGGCTACGCACACGTGAGGCCTGAGTGACCCCGTCCCGTGCAGTGGCAAGACAGTGAGCAGGCAGGCAGCCGGGTCAGTCGTCCCCGCCTTCGGACTGTTCGGCCAGGACCGGTCGGCGGGACTGGGCCAGACGGCGGGACTGGGCCAGTCTGCGGGCGTCGAGTCCCAGGAGCGCGACGGTGAGCACCCCGCCCACGACCTTCGACAGGACCCCCGGGGCGATGAAGAGCAGGACCATGGCTGCGATGACCGGCACCAGGTGCTTCATGGCGCGACCCACGTAGCCGCCGAAGCTGGGCATCTCAACGCCGTCGGACTCGGCGACGGACTTGACCATGAAGTTCGGGCCGTTGCCGATGTAGGTGATGGCGCCGCACAGGACGGCCCCCAGCGAGATGGACACGAGGTAGAGCTCGGGGACCCCGGCCACGGTGTCACCGCCGGGGTGGGCGACCTGCCCGGCCATCTCGAAGAAGGTGGCGTAGGTGGGGGCGTTGTCCAGGACGGAGGAGAGCCCGCCGGTGAACACGAAGAAGGTGACCTCGTTGAGCGGCAGCGAGCCGGCCACCTCGTCGAGGTAGTGCAGGGCCGGGATCATGGTGAGGAAGATGCCGATGAACAGGATGGCGACCTCGGCGATCGGGCCCCAGGTGAACTGGTTGTCCTTGAAACGGACCTCGCGGCTTCCCAGGAAGTAGGAGCTGGCAGCGGCGGCGAGCATGATGAACTCGCGCACGGGGATCCAGTCGGCCAGGGCGGCGTGCCCTTCCTCGATGGCGTGGACGTCAATGGACGGGGCGAAGGCGACGGCGGCGATGATGACGGCGAAGAAGACGAAGTTGAGCGAGCCCTTGAGGCCGAGCGGCTCGATCTCGGTGTCGTCGTCGTGCACGGCCTTGGCGGGCTCCCGGGAGTAGTAGCAGGAGTCCAGGGCGAAGTAGCTCACCAGCAGCATGACGTTGACGAAGAGGTACTCGCGCAGCAGGTTGAAGGTCCAGGTGAAGGGAACGCCGCGCAGGAAGCCCAGGAACAGGGGCGGGTCGCCCAGGGGCGTGAGCAGACCGCCGCAGTTGGCCACGATGAAGATCGTGTACAGCACCGTGTGCACCCGGTAGCGGCGCTCCTTATTGGTGGCCAGCAGGGGCCGGATGAGGAGCATGGCGGCACCGGTGGTGCCCACGAAGGAGGCGATGACCCCGCCGATGGCCAGGAAGATCGTGTTGTTGCGGGGCGTGGCTCGGATGTCGCCCTTGAGGAAGATGCCTCCGGAGACCACGAACAGTGAGAACAAGAGGCAGATGAACTGGAGGTACTCGGCCACGGCGGCGAAGACGACCTCCCAGCCTCCGAGCACCCACATCCAGGCGGCCACCGGCACACCGAGGCTCACGGCGATGAGCAGCTGGCTGGAGTGCTTCTCCCACCAGTGCGCCGTGGTCGGAATCAGCGGCAGGACGGCGATACAGGCGAGCATGCCCGCGAAGGGCAGGACGGACCACCACTCAAGATGCACGGCGACTTCCTTACAGAATCGGGGCTGTTCACGTCACCATACCGTCCCGTGCAGCGGTTTCCCCGGTGAGGCCCTGTGGTCTCTCGTGCTGAGACCGGCTGTGGGGCCGATGACGGAGCGAGGGGCCGGCCGGCTCAGATCCAGCCGGTCAGGACGTTTCCGGCCTGCTCAACCAGAGTGGCAACGGCGCCGTCGGAGTCGTTGCCCCAGGGGATGTAGTGAAAGCTGCCGCCTCCGGCAGTGGTGAAGGTCTCGCGGTTGAGCTGGTTGATCTCCTCAAGCGTCTCCAGGCAGTCGGAGAAGAAGCCGGGGCAGATGATGTCGAGGCGGGGGCAGCCGGCGCGCCCCAGCTCGCCGACCGTGTCGATGGTGGCCGGCCCGATCCAGGCGGCGGGCCCGAAGACGGACTGGAAGGTGAGGTGGGCGAGCCCATCGGGCAGGCCGAGCCGCTGGGAGAGGCGCTCAACGGTGCGCTCGCACTCGCCGCGGTAGGGGTCTCCGGCGTCGTGCATGGCCTGAGGAATGGAGTGGAAGGACAGTAGGAGGCGTTCGCCGGCGGCGGGGTCGGGGCGGCCATGGACCTGCCAGTGCTGCTCCAGGGCGGTGGCGAGGGCCTCGATATAGGCCGGGGCGGCCTCGAAGGAGCGGATGGTGCGCAGCTCGGGCTGGTTGCGGGACTCCAGGATGAAGCGGGCGGCCTCGTCGACGACGGTGCCCGCCGAGGAGGCGGCGTACTGCGGGTAGAGGGGGACGAGGGCGATCCGCCGGCAGCCGGTCTCCATGAGCTCACTCATGACGCGACGCAGGGACGGCTGCCCGTAGCGCATGGCGATACGGACCTAGACCGACTCGCCGAGCTCACGCTGGAGCAGCTCACCCTGGCGCTCGCTGTAGTGCATGAGCGGGGAGCCGGAGCGGCTGGCCTGCTGTCCCGGGCGCCAGACGGTGACGTACTTAGCGGCCGAGGCACGCGGGCGCACCCGTAGGATCACGCCTTCCAGGACGGGGCGCCACAGGACGGGGTTCATCTCGATGACGCGGCGGTCGGAGAGGAACTCTCGCAGGAAGGAACGGACGGCTCTGGGAGTGGGGGCGGCCGGGGTGCCGAGGTTCGCCAGGATGAGGGCGGGGCGGTCATCCGCGACGCTGGGGGTCTGGGCGGAGGAGCTCGGAGGCACGGAGGTCCTTAGGGCGTGCAGGAGGTCTCGGGGATGACGGCGAGGCTCGTCGTCGGCCCTCACTCTAGCCGAGCCGGCGCAGCCTCCAGCCCACGACGAGTCTGCGCCCCGCAGGCCAAGGCACGCGGGGCGCAGAGCGGGTGGACGTAGCGGAATCAGCGAACGACGTCGTAGCCCTGGATGCGTACGTAGGAGTAAGCGGTCATCAGCGCCACCAACGGCACCGTCACGAGCCAGCCGATGAGGGTGATCCCACCAAGGATATAGAGACCGACACCTATCAGGGCGAAGGGGAGGAGCTCGCCGACGTGGCTGGACAGAACGCCCCAGGAGGCCTTCATCCCCTCGATACCGTCCACGCCCTTGTCCACGGTGAAGTAGACAGAGTAGTAGAGCAGGAAGGCCACGATGACACCGGGGACGACACACAGGAGTATGCCGACCATCGTGGCGAGTGTACTGAGGAAGACTGCTAAAACACCCGCCCCCAAGTTCGGGAATGAGAAAAGGTCACTCCATCCCAAAGGCCGTCCGGAAGCCACCTTGAGCGACATGTTGGCGATCACGATGGGAGCGAACAGCCCAACAACAAAGGAGATGAAGTTACCGAAAGGAATTCCCGTACTGAAACCATACTCCTGGTCGTTGATGGTGAATCGGGCATCGACCCCAGCCCTCGAGAGGACAGTCCACAGACCAATCCCAACAGTGAGAATGAGCGCGTTCTCCTTGAACTTGGAACAGGCCCAGGACAGGCCGTCACCAACACTCATCGGCACGCCACCCATGGCACCCCCCGGGTAGGGAGGCATCCCTCCCCCGGCAGCCATGCCGGGCTGAGGGCCGTAACCCGGGGCCGCACCGACTTGGGGGCCGTAGCCCGGGGCCGCACCGACTTGGGGGCCGTAACCCGAAGCACCTCCTGACTGGGAGCCATCACCGGCTTGCTGATTGCTACCCGGCTGTTCTCCGTAGCCGGGTTGCGGCCCATACCCCGGAGCGGCACCCGCCTGCGGATTGCCACCGTAGCCGGGCTGCACCCCGTAGCCCGGGACACCTCCACCTTGAGGGTTGTGGCCGGACTGGGAACCGTCGCCTGGATATCCTGGATACTGCGGAGTAGTCATTCAGGCAGGATATCACCGCCCCCTGAGATCCTCCTGGATGCGCTCCGACTGAGGGAGATCTTGAGCCACCCGAAGCCGGTCGACGACCACAATGACCTCCCTCCTGCTCCAGGCCATATTCTCCAGCCCACCATCCCGCGACGTCAGCATCATTCCTCGAGTGCAGCGATGCAGGCCGACAGCGCCTCTTGCACTGCACGCAACTGGGACTCACTGAGCGGTGAAATCATGACCCGCTCAATCTCCACCGTCACCCTCGACGCCTCCTTGAGAAGGCTCCGCCCCTCGGGGGTGAGCTGCAGAGGCAGCGCACGACCGGAAGGCGCCTGGGCTGCACGCTGAGCCAGACCTCGATCCACCAAGGCGCGCAGGAGCGTGCTCATGGTCTGGCGGGTCACGAAGGCCTCCCTGGCGAGGTCGGAGGTCGAGGCTCCCGGAGCGCGGCTGAGCAACTCGAGGCAGAGGTATTGCGGAGCACTCAGTCCCAGGGGGCGGAGTGCCTCATCCATGCGAGTTCGAAGCGCAGCCTGAACGTGCTTGAGCTGATAGCCGAGGAGCTCCCTCGGGTCGTCTTGACTCATAGCAGTATTCTGACATACTCTCGACATGTCAGAAACCTGACATACATCGTCTGAGAGGAGATCTCCATGACCGTCACCGGCCCCGACTTCATCGCCCTGCAGGTGAGCGACCTCGAGCGTTCCGCGGAGTTCTACGAGAACGCCCTGGGGCTGCGCCGTGCCCCGGCCTCACCTCCTGGCGCCGTCCTCTTCGCCACAACGCCGATCCCCTTCGCGGTTCGCGAGCCCCTGCCCGGAGTTGATCTCTCTGAGGCTCCCCGTCCCGGTCTCGGGGTGGCACTCTGGCTGCACTGCGACGCGGTTCAGGAGCTGCACGACTCGCTCGAGGCCTCAGGAACAGCAATCCTGGCCGATCCCGCTCCCAGCCCCTTCGGCCTGACGTTCACCTTCGTCGATCCGGACGGCTACGCCATGACCGTTCACGAGAAGGCGTCATGACCAGAGCCGTTCACGCCGGCGAGTGGCCGAGTGAGCCCTGGCGGCCACACCGGCCACTCGTCGGCGTACAGGCCGAACCCGACACGACAGGAAGGACAGCACGATGAGATACTGGCTTGGCATCGCTTCAAAGGATCATGTGGCCCTGGGCGTGGCTGACGGGTTCTGCCAGCTGTGCCACGGCAAGAAGGCACCACTTCAACGTATGCGACGAGGCGACTACCTCCTCTACTACTCGCCGAAGCAGGAGTTCAGGTCGAACCGGCCCTGCCAGGCGATCACCGCCTGCGGAGTGGTCGTTGGAGACGAGGTCTACCAGCACGAGATGTTTCCCGGTTTTGTCCCGTATCGACGCGACATCGAGTGGCAGACGCCGGCGCGAGAAGTGCCGCTTGATGTTCTGCGCACCCTGCCGGGCTGGAGCGACGTAGCACCAAAGCTACGCTTCGGCCACGTGGAGCTGCCGCCTGAGCTGTTCCAGGCGATTCAGGAGTACATGCTGTCGGACGACGAGAGCACTCAAACATCTGTACCCTCACAGACACGTCTGATGCTGCCGTAGATGACAGGGCGCTCAAGCCGGACATCGCCGGCATCCGACGTCCGGCTTCATCTCTTCAACGGTTCCCACCGCTGTGCGAGGGCTGATCCTGATACGGAGACAGAGGCCGGGAGTACCCCGCCTGCTGCGACATCTGCTTTTGAGCCAGATGGACGGCACGGCAGGGACTCCTTCGATCGTGGATGCAACGTCCTTCAATCCACCCGGCACTTGGATCGACGAGCACAGGCTCACTGGGTCAGGGCGCGGGTGACGGTATCGGCCATGAGGCGGCCGCGCAGGGTGAGGGCCGCCCGCCCCCTCATGGCCGCGCCGGCGTCGAGCAACCCATCGGCCACGAGGCCGGCCACCACGGGCACCAGGTGCGGCGGGGTGGCTCCGACGTCGTCGAGCACGCCGCCCGACGGGCCGCTGAGGCTCGCCAGCTCGATGCCCTCGCGCAGACGGATGCCCAGCATGATCCGCTCCAGCTCACGGGAGTCGGCGTCGATGACCTCGTGCCCGGCCACGGGCAGGTGGCCGGTGGCGATCTGCCCGGCCCAGGCGACCGGGTGCTTGGTGTTCCACAGGCGCACGTCGCCCAGGTGGGAGTGGGCTCCGGGTCCGGCGCCCCACCAGTCCCAGTCGAGCCAGTAGGCCTGGTTGTGGCGGCACTCGGCGCCCGGGCGCGCCCAGTTGGAGATCTCGTACCACTCGTAGCCGGCCTGGCGCAGGGCGGCATCGGCCATCTCGTACTTGGTGGCCTCGTCGTCGTCCTCGGGCATCGGCAGCTCGCCGCGGCGGACCTGCCCCCACATCCTGGTGCCCTCCTCGATGACCAGGGCGTAGGCGCTCACGTGGTCCGGGCCGATCCGGGTGACCGCGTCCAGGGAGCGCTGCCAGTCCTCCAGCGACTCCCCCGGTGCCCCGTAGATGAGGTCCAGGGAGGTACTCAGGCCCGCCCGCCGCGCCCACTCCACCACGCGGGGCACCCGGGCGGGCTCGTGGGTGCGCTCCAGGACCTTCAGCACGTGGGGTACGGCCGACTGCATCCCGAAGGAGACCCGGGTGAAGCCACCTTCCGCGAGGGCCGCCAGCCCCGCCTCGTCCACGGAGTCCGGATTGGCCTCCGTGGTCACCTCCGCGTCCGGTGCGAGGCCGAAGCACTCGCGCACCAGCTCCAGCATGGTCGCCAGGTCGCAGGCGGGCAGCATGGTGGGTGTTCCCCCACCCACGAAGACGGTCTGGGCCGGGCGCACGGGCAGGCCCGCAGAGTCCATGGCGCTGCGTGCAGCGCGCAGCTCGCCGGTGAGCGTGCCCACGAAGTCCTCGGCCGAGGCGCCCTGCCCCATGGTCAGGTTCGTGTAAGTGTTGAAGTCGCAGTAGCCACAGCGCACCCGGCAGTAGGGCACGTGCAGGTACACCGAGAACGGGCGCTCGCTCCCGTCCGGCGCGGGCGCGGCCACCGGCTGCGGCAGCTCCCCGACTCCCGGCAGGGGCTCGCCCACCGGCTGGGCCGGGCTCATGCTGCGCCGCCTTGAGCGCTGGTCTGCTCGTCGTCCTCCAGGACACTGGCCGGGACGACTCGCTCACCTCTGGCGGGCTCGCCCGTGCGGGCCGCGATCTGGGCGCACACGGTCATAAGCACCAGAACCCCCGTCACCATGGCGAAAGGGGCCACCCAGCCCCCGCTGTGCTCATGGACCCAGCCCATCACCACGGGTCCCACCGCGGCCACGCAGTAGCCGGTTGTCTGGATGACAGCGGTGGTCCGACGGTTCTCGTCGACCGATTCCGAGCGGCGGATGACCAAGGTGAACAGGGCGGCGAAGAATGCTCCCTGCGCGATGCCGGAGAGCATGCAGGGCACCAGCCAGTAGCCGGGAGCCACCGCGAGGCAGATCGGCAGCGTCAACCAGCAGGCGCAGATGACACCGAGTACCCGGCCGGCCGGCCACCGCAGTGCCTCGAACATCACCGGGACCAGCAGGGGCCCCACGATTCCCAGCAGGGAGAACACGGAGGCGGCCACGCCCGCGCCGGCCTCGCTCATGGCGAGCTCGTCGACCAGGGCCGTGGGCAGCCATCCCGCGATCGCGTAGTAGGAGAAGGTCTGGGCGGCGAAGGCCACGGCCATCACCCAGGTCAGGGGGCGTCTCCAGACGGCGGGGCCGGACGACGTCGGACGGACCAGGGCTCTCTCCGTCACCCAGGAGGACATGCCCGATCGCTCCCGCAGGCGCTGCCGGGGTGTCTGGCTGCCGGGAGGGAAGACCCACAGCCACATGGCGCCGGCCAGCAGGACCGGGACCGCGGTCCAGGCCGCGGCCGAGCCCTGCCAGCCGATGACGAGTGCGAGAGGCACGGCCAGGGCGGTGGCGGCGGTGACGATGACGTTGCAGGTGGAGGAGTACAGGCCGGTCATCAGCGCCGTGCGGTGCCAGAAGTCGCGGCCGATGACCATGGGAGCCACCAGGTTGCCCACCGTCAGACCCGCCCCGATGATGACGGTTCCGGCGAAGGCCGCCCAGGTCGTTCCGGCCGAGCGCAGCAGCGCCCCGGCCAGAGCCATTCCGAGGGTGAGCAGGCCTGCGGTGTTAACGCCGAGACGACGCACTACGAGCGAGGCCACCGGGGTGAGCAGTCCGAAGCACAGGATGGGCACCGAGGTCAGCGCACCGCGTGCCACCTCCCCCATGCCCAGGTCCCGCCCCAGGCGCGTCAACAAGGGCGGGATGACGCCGACCGGCGCCCGTAGCACCGCGCAGAACCCGAGGAAGCCGACGACGATGAGCATGAGCCAGGCACGGCGGGGCAGCCTGGCGGCTGCGCTCACGGCCGGTCCGCCGGGTGGAGCAGGCCGTCGCCTCGGCCCTCTTGCAGGCGCCAGGGCTGGGACTCCAGGTGGTCCCAGGCCTGCCCCTCCGCCTCCAGCCGCTCCAGCATGGAGGCGCCCCGTTCGGGGATCCAGGCCACCTCGGTACGCACGGCGGTCAGGTCACGGATCGTGCGCCCGGCATCCAGCCCCCGCTGCTCGAAGCGGGTCATGACTCGTCCCTCGTAGCGAGGCGACCAGCCACCGCGCACGCCCGCCGGGGACCCCGGGTCCAGACCGTTGCCCAGGCTCCCCTCCTCGGCGGTCTCGACCCCCAGGTCGGGGCGGGCGCCGGCGTCGTCGTGCCGGAAGTAGGGCAGGGTCGCGTCAGGCCGCAGGCCGGTGGGCAGCGCCGCCACGTCCTCTATGACGTCGCGCATCTGCCAGGCGTAGTCGGCCCAGTCGGTGGCCAGGCGCCACACGCCGCCGGGACGCAGTACCCGCGCCACCGAATCGGCGAACGCAGTGGTCACCAGGCGGCGCTTGCGGTGACGGGGCTTGCGCCAGGGGTCGGGGAAGAACACCCACACCTCGCTGGCGCAGGACACCGGCAGGGCCGTGGCCAGCAGCTGGGAGGCGTCGGCGGGAACGACACGCACGTTGTGCAGGCCCTGACGGTGGATCGAGGTCACCAGCCGGGCGATCGCGGTCTCCCAGACCTCCACCGCCAGGTAGTCCGCACCCGGGTGGGCGGCCGCGTGAGCCAGCAGCGCCTCGCCGCTGCCCGAGCCGACCTCGACGATCAGCGGCCGCACCTGACCCACGTGCCCGAAGAGCCGGTCCGGCTCGAGGCGGAAGCTCGGGGACACGGTGCGTACGGCGTCGGCGCGTGGCACGTTGACGACGTAGCGGGGGCCAAGCTCGGCCAGGGCCTCGGCCTGGAGGGGGCGCAGCCTGCCGCCGGCGCGTGAGAAGGAGCGCACCCGCGAGTGGATGGCGTGGGAGCGGGGCGGGTGGTGCTGAGCCATACGGGCCTTGGGTCCTTTACTTCTGTGACGTCTCGATACCGTCGGCCTGGTGCCGTCCGGTGCTGAGCAGCACCGTCAGCCGACCTGCTCGTGGGCGGCAGCGCGCACGTACTTCTTGGTGAAGGGCGCGATGACGCAGTTGCCGAAGATCTCGGAGTTGAGCAGCCCCTGGGCGTCGCGCGGGTCGTGGTGGGCGAACCAGCGCCGGCAGGTGACCCGGTGGCCCGGGGAGGCGACCACACGCACCTCGTCGCCGACCTTCACCACGCCCTCGGCGAGTACCGCCAGGTAGACGCCCACCCGGTTGCGCGCGGAGAAGACCTCCACCCAGTCCGCCCTGCCGACGCCGCGGGCGAAGGTGGCGCACGGGTTGCGCACACCGGTCACCCTGACCCGCACTCCTCCGGCGGCCGGGTCGCCGATGGACAGGATCGCGCCGATCTCAACGTCGTCGATATCACCCTCGATGAGGAGGTTCTCCCCCAGCCAGCCCGGCTCGATACCGCCCAGGACCTGCGACCAGTGGCGCTGCTCAGCGGCGCTCATGACGTAGAGGGCCTTGTCAGTGCCGCCGTGGTGGGCGCGATCCCCGTGCTCATCAGTGACGATCCCGGTCCGGCCGACCTCGACCGGGCCGTCGACGGCGCCCTTGTGGATCGCTGAGACGCCCGCAGGGCCGGCGTCGGGCCGCAGCCGCCGGACGGCGCACACGGCGCTGACGGTTCCCACCAGGTCGCCGTCGTGGAACGGGGAGGGTTCGTCATGGTGACGGCCGTCGGCGCCGGCGTGCGGCTCGCCCAGGACCCGTGCCAGCTCGCGGGTGAGGACCAGGCCGGAACCGTCGTCGCTCAATGCCAACTCGACCGTGCTCTCCGTGTTCTTCCCTGCCATCTCAGCCATGTCGGTACCCATCCTTCCCTGGTCCGCACGTCCTTGCCTTGAGTCGTCCTGTGCCCGTACCTGCCTGCCGCTCGCCGCTACTTGCCGGGCTTGGCACCGGTGGGCGTGTCCGCGCCGAGGGCCGCGATGAAGGCCTCCTGGGGGACCTCGACCCGACCGATGGCCTTCATGCGCTTCTTGCCCTCCTTCTGCTTCTCCAACAGCTTGCGCTTACGGGTGATGTCGCCGCCGTAGCACTTGGCGAGCATGTCCTTGCGCAGGGCCCGGATGGTCTCGCGGGCGATGACCCGGGTGCCGATCGCCGCCTGCACGGGCACCTCGAACTGCTGGCGCGGGATGAGGTCCTTGAGACGCTTGGTCATCATGACGCCGTAGGAGTAGGCCGAGTCGCGGTGGACGATGGCGCTGAAGGCGTCCACCTTGTCCCCGTTGAGCAGGATGTCGACCTTGACCAGGTTGGCGTCCTGGGAGCCGTCCATCTCGTAGTCCAGGGAGGCGTAACCGCGGGTGCGCGACTTCAGGGCGTCGAAGAAGTCGAAGACGATCTCCGCCAGCGGCAGCACGTAGTGCATCTCCACGCGGGACTCGGAGAGGTAGTCCATGCCCTGCATGGTGCCGCGGCGCGACTGGCACAGCTCCATGACCGTGCCCACGAACTCGCTGGGGGTCAGAATCGTGGCCCGCACGACCGGCTCGGAGACGGAAGCGACCTTCCCCTCGGGGAACTCGCTGGGGTTGGTCACCGTGTGCGTGGTGCGGTCCTCCATGGTCACCTCGTAGACCACGGAGGGGGCGGTGGAGATGATGTCCAGGTTGAACTCGCGCTCCAGGCGCTCGCGAATGATCTCCAGGTGCAGCAGGCCCAGGTAGCCGCAGCGGAAGCCGAAGCCCAGGGCCACCGAGGTCTCCGGCTCGTAGGTCAGGGCGGCGTCGTTGAGCTTGAGCTTGTCCAGGGCGTCACGCAGGGCCGGGAAGTCCGAGCCGTCCACCGGGAACAGGCCGGAGAAGACCATGGGCTTGGGGTCCTGGTAGCCCGACAGCGGCTCGGCGGCCGGGGCCGCGGCGGAGGTGACCGTGTCACCGACCTTGGACTGGCGCACGTCCTTGACCCCGGTGATGAGGTAGCCGACCTCGCCGGCCCCCAGGCCGGCCGACGGCGTGGGCTCAGGGCTGATGACGCCGATCTCCAGCAGGTCGTGAACGGCCCCGGTGGAGAGCATCTCGATGCGCTCGCGGGGCTTGAGGGCGCCGTCGACGACGCGCACGTAGGTGACCACGCCGCGGTAGGTGTCGTAGACGGAGTCGAAGATCATGGCGCGGGCCGGGGCGCCGGGGTCGCCGTGCGGGGGCGGGACGGTCTCGACGATCCGGTCCAGGAGCTCGGGCACGCCCTGGCCGGTCTTGCCGGAGACCTTGAGGATGTCGTCGACGTCGCAGCCGATGAGGGAGGCGATCTCCTCGGCGTGCTTCTCCGGCTCCGCGGCGGGCAGGTCGATCTTGTTGAGGACCGGGATGATGGTCAGGTCGCCCTCGATGGCCATGTAGAGGTTGGCCAGGGTCTGGGCCTGGATGCCCTGGGCGGCGTCGACCAGGAGGACCGCGCCCTCGCAGGCCGCCAGGGAGCGGTTGACCTCGTAGGAGAAGTCGACGTGCCCGGGGGTGTCGATCATGTTGAGGGCGTAGGCGCGCGTGACGCCGTCGCCGTCCTCAATGGCCCAGGGCATGCGCACGGCCTGGGACTTGATGGTGATGCCGCGCTCGCGCTCGATGTCCATGCGGTCCAGGTACTGGGCGCGCATATCGCGGGGCTGGACGACGCCGGTGGCCTGGAGCATGCGGTCGGCCAGGGTGGACTTGCCGTGGTCGATGTGCGCGATGATGCAGAAGTTGCGCAACCGCGCCTGCTCGGTGGCGGCGGGCTGGACGCTGGTCATCTGCTCTGGTGTGGGGATCGGTGACACGGAGATCGGTTCCTGGCTCTTCCTCAAAACTGGCGTAGGTCTGGTCCAAGTGTCCCACGACGGCGGCCCGCCGCCCCAGCCCGCCGGGCCCGCCCACGGTGTGAGGTGCGGCCGCTCAGAGCAGATCTCGGGCCCGCCGATAGCATCAAGCAACACTATTAATCGCGCACGTTTTATCTATCTATGCAACAGAAAATTAGGTCTCTATTTGTTTCGCCAATATACCCACGACTACAAACAATCGACGGACAGCAACCGTGTGATACGTACTCAAACTTTTTAATACACATCAACTCTGCAACCTATTCCGATATTCTAATTCTATTTTCGCGACGCCACACCTCTGGCTCATCAACCTCCAGAGTGGATCCACCAGAAAAATCTGCCCAACCAGCACCAGGAGGAAGCTCTGAGACAAAGCCACCCGGTGGATCCACTACAAAAATCGGGGGATCAGTATGCCAATATAAGACATTAAAACGCGCTCCCCCAAAAACTCCATGCCCACCCTCCTCATATCTAACTCCGCGAAAACGTGCCTCACCCTCAAAAGACACTCTAGAGAAGGTTGCACAGTCTCTAAAGGTCACCTTGTTGAAATTTGCGAACGCTCGAAACTTTGAACTCGAAAACCAAGTAGATTTAGAAAAAACTGCACCATAAAATGAGACATTTCCGGCAAACATCGACATCGTCATGTTGAGAGAATTATGAAAATATGCGTCACTAGCATTGAGGCGACGACAGGTGATTCCCTCGAAGTGAACTTGTTCAGTGAAATGCGCACCATGTAAGTCAATCTCACAGTCGCACCATAACTGATCGTTAGCAACATCCTGCTTAACTTGACGACGAGAATCTGAATCGATCCTTTCTTTCCGAAGATGGCGCGCAAGTACATTCAAAATAGTAGATTCCACCGGACCATCATTCGTTACATAGTAAAGACCGAAAGTGTCTTTTTCCTCACGAGTGCGCACCTCAGCGCCATCAGGAGAATTCCAGCACCCTCGTTCAACACGCAAATAGCCACACAGAATGTTGACAACACGCTGATGATAAGAACTACCATAGGTGTCAGCCAAATCCGCCAGAGAATAGACGCCTGCGATCCGAACCTGAGGCGAATCGCTGCCGAGCTGTTGAACCGCAGACAAAAGCTTGGCATCAGCCTCATCATGTTCCACACCGGCACGTTCTCGATATTTGATCACCAAATAACCTACAGCACCGATACCGCCAATCATGGTCAAGGAAACCTTAATACGCTCGAAAGGCTCAGTCTGCAGTTCATCACCAGTCCAGTTGACAAAAATTCGATGCGGAGATAAATACGACCCACTTCCCCACACCCAGCCAAACATGGTGAATGCGCAGACAGTCAAAATCACCCAAACAACAATAGTTCCAAACAACCTCCATTGCCGAGGCCTGCAAATAACGAACTTGAATCGCCTCACCCGACCCCACACTGCCCGGAATGCATGTCTAACTAATTCGAGGACCTGAGCCTGTCGCAACAACGAAATACTCCTTTAACTGGGTTCTTTAATTAATCTCAAGAGGGTAAGCTAAGCAAATTACCCCTGCACCATAACCCACCGCGACCTCCATGAAAGATCAACACCGACGACACCCTAATTCAACACCCAGCCCTCCATTGAAGATGGAATACTGTCACACGAACCTTGTATTCTCTCACGAGATCCCGATACGGAATAGCGATCAATCGCCTACAATTTGGGAACACCAACTTGAACTGAAGCCAGCGAAACTAACCTGAGACAGCAGGCATCACCGACACACTCCATCCAATCAGAGGCTCTCAACCAGCAATGCCGGTATAGTCGTCAGTCAATTTACAGCAGCCCCAGACTTCGCAGTTACTCCTCATTCTCCGGGCGGACGGGCTGGTCCCCAGTGGGGGCGACCTGTACCCCCATCCCCAGCGCTCGAAGTACAGCAAACAGCTTTCCGACCTCGGCACCGGGGCGGCCACCGGCTTCCACTGCGCCGATCCACTTCCGGGAGACACCACTGCGACGCGCCAACTCCTCCTGCGTCAGCCCGGCCGACAGCCGCGCGTCAACCAATGCCGCACCCAGCTCCTTCACGGTTGTTCTGACGATTGCCACCATGCGACAGTATCGTCACATTCAGAAATACGTCAATTACTGACACATTGAGTGAGGGGACAGTACTGTCTCATAGGGTAGCCTTCCCCGCATGCTGGAATGGATCCACAGCCTGCCCTATCCCTGGGTGTTCCTGTTCTTCTGGTGCCTGGGCATGATGCGCTCGCACACCATGTACTGGATCGGCCGGGGCGTCACGGCGGGAACTGCGCGCACCCGGTGGTCCTCGCTGCTCGAGTCGCCCATGTACGCCCGCGCCCAGTCGTGGTCGGCCCGCTGGGGCGTGCTGGCCGTACCGATGTCCTTCCTGACCGTCGGCCTGCAGAGCTTCATCCAGATCTCCGCGGGCGTGGCCCGCATGCCGCTGCGCCGCTACGTGGTGGCCACAGCCGCTGGGGCGATCGTCTGGGCGGCCGTCTACACAACCATCGGCATGGCGATCGTGACGGCCTGGCTCACCGGCCCGATCGGCCGCGTCATCATCATCCTGGCCGCCGCGGTCCTGGCCGCACTCATCATGATGCGCCACCGGCGTCGTCGCAGTGACGATTCCACCGGAGAGCTCACCGAGAACCGGACCGACATCCGTCAAGCCGGCGAGCGTGCCCGTCAGACCGTCGGCCGGCGGCTGTGAACAACAACCGGCAAGGCGGTCGGTAAGACGGCTGGTGAGACCGGTTTCGTCTCCCGGGGCCGGCAGGGTTAGAGTGACCGCCATGACGACACGGCGCACGACCTGGTGGTGGCTCCCCTCGAGGCGAGCCGCCATCCTGACGCGCTAGGACGTACCGGCTCGCTCACAGCGGGCCCGCCCGACGCATGACTGAGAGGCCCGCCTGACCCACGATCTCAGGAAAGAGGCCCCATGCCACCCACCGTGTCAGACACCGCACCTCAGGCCACGCCGTCCGCAGCCTCACCCACTGTCCTCACGCGCCCGGTGCGCTACCCCTCCGACGGCGGCGCGCTGCTGGAGCACCTGACCCGAGCCGGCCTGCTGCGCACCACCCGCAACCCGGCAGACGACAACGCGGCTGTACGCCCCGTGGACTGCGTGCTGCTGGAGAGCGCCGACATCACGACGAAGGCCTCGCGCACCACGGTCGCCATCCTGGAGGCCTCGGCCAGGCTGACCTGCTGGGGCGGCACCGTGACCGCCGAGGCCCTGGACGTCGTCGACGGCGAGGACGCCGGGCCCGACGGCCTCGCGGCTCTGACCCGCCTGGAGGAGCACCTGGGCGAGCACGTCACCGACCGCTCCCCCGGCCGGCTCACCCTCACCCTGCCCACCAGCGCCGACGACGACCCCACCCTCGAGGAGCGCGAGCGCCTGACGGCCCTGTCCACGATCGAGCCCCTGCGGGTGCTGGCCCAGGCTGAGGTCGACCATCCCCACCTGCCGCTGGAGGCGGGGGCCTTCGCCTTCGACTACCTGTCCACCTTCGAGTCGCTGCCCGAGGTGGCCCAGGGCGCCAACACCTGCCCGGACTACCTCTTCTACGACGCTCGCATCATCCTCGTCGTGGACCACCCCACGCAGGAGGCGACCCTGGTGGGGGCCTCGGTCGACGCCGCGGGCCTGGAGCGACGCATGGACGCGCTGGCCGGCGCCATCGACACTGCAGCCGACGCAGCCGAGCAGGCTCCGGCCTCGCCCACGGCCGCAGCCGACTCCCCGGTCCTGCGCGCCGTGCCCACCACCTCGGATGCCGACTTCGAGGCGGTTGTGGAGGAGATGCGCGGCTACATCGCCGACGGCGATGTCTACCAGGTGGTGCCCTCGCGCGGCTTCACCATCGCCTGCCCGGACACACTGGCCGCCTACCACGTGCTGCGCCACGCCAACCCCAGCCCCTACATGTTCTACCTGGCCGCCCCGGACTTCGAGCTCTTCGGCGCCTCCCCGGAGTCGGCGCTGCTGCACTCGGCACGCACCGGTCGGGTCGCCATCCGCCCGATCGCCGGGACCCGGCCGCGCGGGCTGCACCCCGACGGTTCAGTGGACCACGAGCGTGATACCCGCCTGGAGCTGGAGCTGCGCACCGATGCCAAGGAGGTCGCCGAGCACGTCATGCTCGTGGACCTGGCCCGCAACGACGTCGCCCGAGTCAGCCGCCCCGGTACCCGCAGCGTCCAGGACCTTCTGCGCGTGGACCGCTACAGCCGGGTGATGCACCTGGTCTCGGAGGTCTCCGGTGAGCTCGCCGACGACCTGGACGCCCTGGACGCCTTCCGCGCCTCCATGACGATGGGAACCCTCACCGGCGCTCCCAAGCTGCGGGCTGCCGAGCTCATCCGCCAGGCCGAGGGCGTGCGCCGCGGCTCCTACGGCGGATCTGTGGGCTACATCCGCGGCGACGGCGAGCTGGACACCTGCATCGTCATCCGCTCGGGCTTCGTGACGAACGGGAGCGCTCTGGTCCAGGCCGGGGCCGGGATCGTGGCGGCATCCTCCCCAGCGGCCGAGGCCGCCGAGACCGTCCACAAGGCCCGCGCCGTCCTGGAGGCGGTCGCCGCAGCCCAGGGAGCCACACTCGTCATCGACCCGACCGGCAAGGAGGCCTGAGCCATGGCCATCACCAGCACTCAGCACCACGGACAGGACGTGAGCCAGCACCCCGAGGGCAGCAGCACCGCAGCGGCCCAGGCCCCGGCCCGCGTGGTCCTGCTCGACAATCGCGACTCCTTCGTCTACAACCTCGTCGAACAGTTCGCCACGCTCGGCTCCCAGATCGAGGTCTACCGAAACAACGTGCAGGCCTCTCGGGTGCTCGCCGCCCTCGAGCCCACCGAGGCCGAGCGCGAGGCCGGGCGCCGCCCGGTCCTGTGCCTGTCCCCCGGGCCGGGCTACCCGGCGACGTCGGGCTGCCTCATGGAGCTCATCGCCACCGCCCTGGATCAGGCGATTCCCACGCTGGGCATCTGCCTGGGCTTCCAGGCCCTCGTCGAGGCCTGCGGCGGGCGGGTCGCCCCGGTGGGTCCGGTCCACGGCCGCTCCGACCGCGTCGAGGTCACCGAGGCGGGCCGCACCGACCCGGCCTTCACAGTGCTCGACGGCGGACCACTGGACGTGGCTCGTTACCACTCCCTGGGCACGCGCACGCTGCCCGAGGCCCTCGTCAGCCTGGCCCGCACCGCACCGGTGGACGACGGCGGAAGCGGCGGCATCGTCATGGCGGCCCGGCACCGGTCGGTACCGGCGGTCGGGCTGCAGTTCCACCCCGAGTCGATCCTCACCCCGCAGGGACCTGCCCTGCTCAAGGCCATCACCGCCGACCTGGCTCGGACCCCCTGAGCCACGCCGTCCCCGCGCTGTCCCGCAGATCCCGACAGCTGCCGCACCGCTCGGGCAGAATCATCCCCGAGCGCCCCAAGCCTCAACCACCCGTGAAGGAGCCACAGACCGATGAGTGAGACCAACAGCGCGGCCCCCGCCGCTGCGGACGGCACGCATGTTGCCACGGCGCAGGAGGCCCACGAGCTGCTGCGCGAAGTCGTTCAGGGCAGGCGCCTGACCCGCGAGCAGGCCTCCACGGTCTTCGCTGCCCTGGGCGCCGGGGACCTGTCCGAGGCGGAGACGGCGGCGCTGCTGGCGGCGCTGCACGCCCGCGGCGAGGAGCCCCAGGAGGTCGCCGGGGCCGCAAGCGCCTTCCGCCAGGCCGCCCGGGCCTTCCCATCGGTAACCTTCCCACTGGTGGACGTCGTCGGCACCGGGGGCGATGGCGTGGGCACCATCAACATCTCCACGGGGGCGGGCCTTGTGGCCGCCTCGATGGGGATCGCGGTGGCCAAGCACGGCAACCGGGCCGTCTCCTCCAAGACGGGGGCGGCCGACGTCATCGCCGAGCTGGGGCTGCCCCTGGACGTGGAGCCGGCCACCGCGGTCGAGCTGCTGGCCCGCGACCACTTCACCTTCCTGTTCGCCCAGGCTTACCACCCGGCCATGCGGCACGTGGCGCCGGTGCGCCGGGCACTGGCGACCCCCACGATCTTCAACGTCCTGGGTCCGCTGGTGAATCCGGCTCACCTGACCTTCCAGCTCATGGGCGTGTGGGACCCGAACATGCTGGACATGATCGCCGAGGCGATGGTTCAGCTGGAGCGCAAGCGTGCGCTCGTCGTGCACGGCTCGGGCCTGGACGAGATCGCCGTCCACGGGCCGACCCTCGTGCGTGAGGCGACTCCCCGCGGGGTCAAGGCCTACGAGGTCACGCCCGAGGAGCTGGGGGTGGAGACCTACGAGCTGGCCGAGCTGCTGGGCGGGGAACCGACCGACAACGCCCGCCTGCTGCGTGAGGCCATCTCGGGTGAGGGAAGACCCGCCCACCGCGACGCCATCGCCGTCAACGCCGGCGCCCTGCTGTATCTGGCCGGCCCTGCCGACAACCTGGCCGACGGGACCGCCATGGCGCTGGAGCAGATCCGCTCGGGCGAAGTGGCCCGCCACCTGGAGTCCATGACCAAAGCCAGTGATCTGGCCGGCGATTCAGCCGCCGAGCGGGCCTGAGGAGAGACCGTGACCACCCCCGACACCGCCCCCACTGACTCCGTGGATGCCGGCTCCCCGCTCCCGGGCCCCGGCGAGCGCGCGCACCGTGAGCCGATTGAGGCACGGCTCATCGCCACGGGCACGGTCCTGGACTCGATCGTCCAGGCGCGCCGTGAGCGCATCGAGGAGCTGCGCGCCCGCTTCGGGCACCTGAGCGCCGAGGATCTGCCGCGCTCGCAGCGCTCCTTCGCCGCCGCCCTGCGCACCCGCAGCGGCCAGGGCCGCAGCCCGCAGCCGGCTCTCATCATGGAGTGCAAGGCGGCCTCGCCCTCGCGCGGCACCATCCGCTCCGACTACGACCCGGCCTCACTGGCCGCGCAGTACGCGCCCTACGCCGCCGCGGTCTCGGTGCTCACTGAGCCCGACCGCTTCAACGGCTCCTTCGACGACCTGGCGACCGTGCGCGAGGTGGTGGACGTACCCGTCCTGTGCAAGGACTTCATCGTCGATGAGGTCCAGGTGCTGGCGGCCCGGAGCCTGGGGGCGGACGCGGTCCTGCTCATGCTCTCGGTCGTGCCCGACGACGTCTACCGCGAGCTGGCCGCGCTGGCGCACTCCTTGGGCATGGAGGTGCTCACGGAGGTCTCCACGCCGGAGGAGATGCACCGGGCGGCTGCGCTGGGCGCCGAGGTCATCGGCATCAACAACCGCGACCTGCGCACCCTGGAGACGGACCTGGCGCGCACCGAGGAGATGGCCCCGCTGGCTCCGGCCGGGGTGGTCCTCGTCGGCGAGTCGGGGGTCGGCGCGCCCGACGACGTGCGGCGCCTGTCCGGCCTGGTGGACGCCCTCCTGGTGGGCTCGTCCCTGTCCGGCGCCCCGGACCCGGCCGAGGCCGCCCGGGATCTGGCCACCGCGGTCCCGCTGCCCCAGCGGGACGGACAGCCCCAGAGCCAGGACGCGGCGTCATCGGGCCAGGAGCCGGGCGAGGGCGGGCAGGCGGAGCACCACCCGCGCCTCCCCGCGTTCTTCGGCCCCTACGGCGGCCAGTTCGTGCCCGAGCTGCTCATTCCTGCCCTGGACCAGCTCGAGGACGCCTTCATCGATGCCCAGGCGGACCCCGCCTTCGCCGCCGAGCTGGACACGCTCATGACCCGCTACCTGGGGCGCCCCACGGCCGTCACCGAGCTGCGCAACCTGCCCCTGGAGGGCAACGCCCGCATCCTGCTCAAGCGCGAGGACCTGGTCCACGGCGGCGCCCACAAGGGCAACCAGGTGATGGGCCAGGCCCTCCTGGCCAAGCGGATGGGCAAGCAGCGCATCATCGCCGAGACCGGCGCCGGACAGCACGGGACGGCCACCGCCATGGTCTGCGCCCTGCTGGGGCTGGACTGCACCATCTATATGGGGGCCACCGACGTCGTGCGCCAGGCGTCCAACGTCGAGCGCATGGAGCTCATGGGTGCCACGGTGGTGCCGGTGGACAGCGGCGCCGGCACGCTCAAGGACGCCGTCAACGAGGCGCTGCGAGATTGGACGGCGTCCTTCGCCGACACCCACTACCTGCTGGGCACGGCCGCCGGCCCCCACCCCTTCCCCACGATCGTGCGCGAGTATCACCGGGTGATCTCCCGGGAGGCCCGCGCCCAGGTGCTGGGGCTCACGGGGCGCCTGCCGAACTCGGTCATCGCCTGCGTGGGCGGGGGCTCCAACGCGATCGGCATGTTCGCGGAGTTCATCGACGACCCCGGCGTCGAGCTCGTCGGCGTCGAGCCCGCCGGTGAGGGGCTGGACACGTCCCGCCACGGCGCCCCCATCAACAAGGGCCTGGTGGGCATCCTCCACGGGGCGCGCAGCTACCTCATGCGCACCTCCGAGGGCCAGGTCGAGGAGTCCTTCTCCGTCTCGGCGGGCCTGGACTACCCCGGTGTGGGTCCCGAGCACGCCTGGCTGTCGGACACCGGCAGAGCCCGCTACGTGGGGATCAGCGACGACGACGCGATCGAGGCCTTCCGGCTGCTGTCGCGCCACGAGGGGATCATCCCGGCCGTGGAGTCGGCGCACGCCCTGGCCCAGGCCCTGGCCATGGCCCGGGAGGTGCCCGACGGCGACGAGCCCCCGATCCTGCTGGTGTGCCTGTCCGGCCGCGGGGACAAGGACCTCGACCAGGTGCGGGCACGGCTGGGCGGCTCCTTCTCCACCGACGGCGCCGTGGCCCGGGCCTCGCGCATGGTGGAGCAGATGGGCAAGCGCACCGAGTACGCCGGTCTGAGCACCGCCGCGAGCACCGGCCTGACCACCGGCCCGGACGAGGAGTTCTGACATGAGCCGCTATCCCACGATGTTCGCCGCCCTCCAGGAGCGCGGCGAGGGCGCCTTCGTCCCCTTCGTCATGGTCGGCGACCCCGACCCGGCCACCAGCGAGGCCGTCATCGAGGCCCTTATCGCCGGCGGGGCCGACGCCCTGGAGCTGGGCGTGCCCTTCACCGACCCGGTCGCTGACGGACCCACGATCCAGAAGGCCCACGTGCGGGCCCTGGCCGCGGGTGCGGGGTTCCGCGACTGCCTGGAGGTGGTCGCGCGGGTGCGCCGACGCCACCCGCAGCTGCCCATCGGCATGCTCATCTACGGCAACGTCCCCTTCGCGATGGGCCTGGAGCGCTTCTACGCCGAGTGCGCGCGGGCCGGTATCGACTCGGTGCTGCTGCCCGACGTCCCGATCCGTGAATCAGCCCCCTTCAGCCGGGCCGCTGAGGGGGCCGGCGTCGACGCCGTCTACATCGCGCCGCCGTCGGCCGCCGCCGAGACCCTGGACGCGGTGGCAGCGGCTTCCCGGGGCTACGTCTACGCCGTCTCCCGGGTTGGCGTGACCGGCACAGAAAGGGCCTCGTCCACCGTGGGGCTGGCTGAGTCTGTGGAGCGCCTGCGCGCCGACGCCGCCGCCCCCGTCATGCTGGGATTCGGCATCTCCACGCCGGATCAGGTCGCCGAGGCGATCGCCGCAGGCGCCGACGGCGCGATCAGCGGCTCGGCCACGGTCAAGATCGTGGAGCGCTACGCCCCCGAGATCGTGGCCGCTACCTCCGGAGAGCACGGCGAGCGCGGCAGCGAGGAGCGCCGCCACTACGCGCTCGGGGCGCTGCGCAGCGAGCTCGTCGCCTTCACCGCCGCCATGAAGGAGGCCACGCGCCGGCACTGAAACGGTCACCTGCAGGGTGATGGCTGAGAGTCAGGGGCAGCACCCCCTCTTTACGAGTGACGTGCACCACGTTATATTAACTGGGCAGTCATTTCCGTCCCGGCTACCCCGGAAAAGAGGTTGCTCATGCATCTGCGACAACGACGACCAGCTTCATCCTGGCGACGCTTCACCGGCGTCGCCGCAGCCCTTCCCCTACTCGTCGCCGGCCTACTCACCTCGCCGGCACAGGCCGCCCCCGCCTCCGAGAGCGTCATCGCCTCCGGAATCTACAACTCGAGCGGCACCGGCTGCCAGGGTTCGGACACCAGCGCCGACTGCCTCACCTGGGGCCTGCGCGTCCCCTCGACCATCGCACCGAAGAAGGACCTCACCGTCACCATTGAGGCCGACTCCGCCCCCGGTCAGTGGGTGTGGAACTGCCTCGCGAGCGACCGGGTCGCCGGTACGGCATCGTTCTACGACTCCCCGACCGGAAATGGGACCAGGAAGCTGAGCGAGTCAGACCTCAGATACTTCGCGCACCTCTATTACGGAATATACGGGGACAGCGCCGGACAGGTCGACGCCATCACGTGCACCCCGGAGCATCTGAGCATCACCTACAAGATCGATTACCTGGTGCGCTCGGAGGGCTCGTACCTCGATCTGAGCTTTGGAACGACCACGGTGACCCCGGGATCGGGCGAGCACACCTACTCCTTCTCACCGACCGTCACGACCTCCGCAGACAACACCCCCCAGAAGATCACAGCAACCGTGCAGAAGCCCGCTGATAACGCAGCACCTCGTTAGGAGCGCGGACAACAGAACGACAGAGGTCGGGGCACGACAGTCTTGATGCACCCGACCTCTGTCGTTCTGCGATTCCGGCTCCCCGCCGGCTTCACACTGAAGAGCGTCACGGGCAGCGGCGGTCCGTGGTGGATCAGCGATGACGACGTCGCGATCCAGCCGAACGGCTCCATCTCCCTGCTCACGCAGGACACGCTATCCGCAGGATTCCCACGACCCTGAGCTTCTCGGGCGCGCCGCACCGCACCAGCCGTAATCGGCAGCATGACCGGCGGCCCTCTCACCAAGCCGGGAGGGGAGGACCACCGAGTCGCCTGCGAATCTCCCCTGACGCCCGGCGGTAGGGTGGCGCCCATGGCCAGCCTGCTCAACCGGATCCTCACTCTGCTCGGACGCACCGCCTCCAAGGCCGTCAGCGACGCACTCGCCCAGAAGCCCTCGACGCCGTCGGGCGTCTCCGAGGGCACGGCAGCCGGCTCCGCCGAGGCGGTCCGGCCCAAGCAGCGCGCTCAAGCATCGTCCTCTCGGCCGTCCTCCAGTCCGCGGCCGGCTCCGTCCCACTCGCAGCGCTCCGAGTCCTCGACAACTTCGTCACAGGGGGCCGGCGTCTACGACGTCGCCTCCCTGGGGCTGCCCGCCTTCAGTTACTCCCCCGATCCCGACGGCGACGCCGATCCGGGCGAGGTCGTGTGGACATGGGTCCCTTTCGAGGAGGATCCCGCCCAGGGCAAGGACCGGCCGGTGCTGGTCCTGGCCCGCCACGAGGCCCGCCTCGTCGTGGCCCAGATGACGAGCAAGGACCACGACCGCGACGCCGCCCAGGAGGCGAGGTGGGGCCGCTTCTGGCACGACGTCGGCACCGGCAGCTGGGATCGTCAGGGCCGCCCCAGCGAGGTGCGCCTCGACCGTCTGCTCCTGGTGGAGCCGGCCGCAGTGCGCCGAGAGGGGGCCACGATGGACCGGGAGGTCTTCGACGGCGTCATCGCAGCCCTGCGCCGCCAGCACGCCTGAGGGCCCCGGAGCACGCCGTCCCGAGGGGCGATGCACCTCACGCCTGCGCCCCGGTTCGCGCCTGGGGCCGCGGGGATCGCGAATGATACAGTCGCCTACTGGACCTCTGGCCTGGCCGGCTGCGGGGTCCGGCGACCGGGTCAGCCAGGTGCCCCACCACCTCATGTCAGCCCGTGGCGCGAACCCTCTCTCCGGCCATCGACCAATCAGACGCGAGAAAGTTTCACCGTGGCGAACATCAAGTCCCAGATCAAGCGCATCAAGACCAACGAGAAGGCCCGCCTGCGCAACAAGTCCGTCAAGTCCGAGCTCAAGACCTACGTGCGCCGCGTGCGTGAGGCCGTCGAGGCCGGTGACAAGGACGCCGCGCTCGAGCACCTCAAGGCCGCCTCCCGCAAGCTGGACAAGGCCGTCTCCAAGGGTGTCATCCACAAGAACCAGGCCGCCAACCGCAAGTCCAAGCTCGCCAAGCGCGTCGCCTCCATCTGAGGCCACCGCAGCAGTGAGCATCCGAAGGGCGCCTCCCATCCGGGAGGCGCCCTCCCCTTTTTTCCCGCACTCGTTCCCTGACCCTCACCACGTTCATCAGACCGCCTCAAGGAGAGCCCATTGCGCATCGGATTCGACCGGGACAAGTACCTGCGGATGCAGTCCAGCCATATCGCGGAGCGCCGCGCCCAGTTCAGCGGCAAGCTCTATCTGGAGTTCGGCGGCAAGCTCATTGACGACATGCACGCCTCGCGCGTACTGCCCGGCTTCACCCCGGACAACAAGATCGTCATGCTCGCCGAGCTGGCCGACGAGGTCGAGATCGTCATGGCGGTCAACGCCAAGGACCTGGCCCGCAACAAGGTCCGTGCGGACCTGGGAATCTCCTACGAGGACGACCTTCTGCGCCACATCGACGCCTTCCGCAGCTACGGGCTCTACGTGGGCAGCGTCGTGGTGACCCAGTGGACCGACGACAACCGCCAGGCCCACGACTTCAAGCGCAAGCTGGAGGCGCTGGACATCACTGTCTACCGCCACTTCCCCATTCCCGGCTACCCCGGCGACGTCGCCCGCATCGTCTCCGAGGAGGGCTACGGGCGCAACGAGTACATCGAGACCAGCCGGGACCTCGTGGTGGTCACCGCCCCCGGCCCGGGCAGCGGCAAGATGGCCACCTGCCTGTCCCAGATCTACCACGACCACCAGCGGGGCATCTCCTCGGGCTACGCGAAGTTCGAGACCTTCCCGATCTGGAACCTGCCGCTGGACCACCCGGTCAACATCGCCTACGAGGCCGCCACCGCAGACCTCGACGACGTCAACATGATCGACCCCTTCCACCTGGCGGCCCACGGCGTCCAGACCGTCAACTACAACCGCGACGTCGAGGTCTTCCCGGTCCTGAGCCGCCTGTTCGAGGAGATCCTGGGATCATCGCCCTACGCCTCCCCCACGGACATGGGCGTCAACATGGCCGGCAACTGCATCAGCGACGACGACGCCTGCCGGCAGGCCGCCAGCCAGGAGATCATCCGCCGCTACTACCGCGCCCTGGTGACCGAGAAGCGCGAGCTCATCGCCCCCGTCCAGTCCCAACGGATCGCGCTGCTCATGGCCAAGGTGGGGGTCAGCAAGGAGGACCGTCCGGTAGTGCCGCCCACGCTGGAGGTGGCGGCGGCCACCGGCGAGCCGGCCTCGGCGATCGAGCTGCCCGACGGGCGCATCGTGACGGGTAAGACCTCGGCCCTGCTGGGATGCTCCTCGGCGATGCTGCTCAACGCCCTCAAGGTCCTGGCCGGGATCGATGACGGTGTTGACCTGCTGGCTCCGGCCTCCATCGAACCCATCCAGAAGCTCAAGACCCAGGGACTGGGCAGCCGCAACCCGCGCCTGCACACCGACGAGGTGCTCATCGCCCTGGCCGTGTCCGCCAACGGGGACGACAACGCCCGCAAGGCCCTCGACCAGCTCGAGACGCTGCGGGGCTGCGACGTCCACACCTCAACGATCCTGGGGTCGGTGGACGAGGGCATCTTCCGCGCGCTGGGTGTTCAGGTGACGAACGAGCCGGTCTTCGCCACGAAGTCCCTGTACCGCAAGAAGTGAGGCCCGGGCGCAGGCGGCCTGCCCGCGGTGCCGCCCGCATCCGGACGCCCGAGCTGGGAGCGTCGTCCGCGACCATCACGTACGAGCACGTATGAGAACAGGCTCGGGTCGGACACCCTGCCGAGGTGGGGCTGGTCACATGTGCGCGGGGAGGCGGCCGAGCGCACTAGCGCGCGGTACATTCTCTCCAACGAGATGAGCTCGTGTGCTCTGGGGTCGGTGAAAGTCCGAACCGGCGGTGACAGTCCGCGACCCGGTCGCATCCAGCGACCGGCTGACCAGGTGAAACTCCTGGACCGACGGTGAGAGTCCGGATGGGAAGCGCACACGGGACACACAATGCCGTGCCGGGTGCCGTGCACCCGGCGGGTCCGGCGTGACGGTGTCTCTCCCCAGCGCACCCGAGGGAGAGGACCGGATGACCTGCATCGCGGCCGTCTGCACGGGGGTGAACGAGGTCATCCGGTCCTCTCCGCCGACGGTGACGTCCTCGCCGAGGGCCACCACTGTGGCGCCGGCACCGCCCACGCCGAGGTCGACGCGCTGGCGAACCTCGCCGCGGCGGGCGCCTCCGCCCAGGGAGCGACCGTCGTCGTCACCCTCGAGCCGTGCGACCACGAGGGCCGCACCGGCCCGTGCGTCCAGGCGCTCCTCTCCGCAGGCGTGGCCGAGGTCATCTACGCCCAGGACGACCCGACCGAGCCGGCCGGAGGCGGCGCGGCGACGCTGGAGGCCGCCGGCGTGCGGGTACGGCGCGGGCTGTGCTCCCAGGACGCCGCGCGTCTCAACCGCCCGTGGCTCCTCACCGTGACCCGCGGCCGCCCCATGGTGACGTGGAAGCTCGCCGCCACCCTCGACGGCCGTATCGCCGCCGACGACGGCACCAGCCGGTGGATCACCCCGGCGGCGGCCCGCCGCGACGCCCACCACCTGCGCCGTCAGTGCGACGCCGTCATGGTGGGCACCGGCACCGCCCTCGCCGATGACCCGGCCCTCACAGTCCGCGACGAGACGGGAGAGCCCGCCCCGGCTCACCTCCAGCCGCTGCGCGTCGTCGTCGGATCCAGGCGCCTGCCTCCCACCTCCAGGGTGCTCGCCGACGACCACTACCTCCTCCTGCCCGACCACGACCCGCGCACCGTCCTCGCCGTGCTCGCCGAGCGCGAGATCCGCCACGTCCTCCTCGAAGGAGGCCCGACCCTCGCGACCGCCTTCCTGCGCGCCGGCGTCGTCGACGAGGTCGTCGCCTACACGGCCCCCGCACTTCTGGGCGCGGGACCGGCCGCCGTCGCCGACTTCGGGGCGACGACGATCACCGACGCCCTGCGGCTGCGTCATCCCCGCGTCGAGGTCCTCGGCGCGGGCGACGGGCTCGCCGTCCGCCTCTCCGGTGACCTGGGGGCCGACGACGCCCATCCCGACGCCCCTGCGGTCCCGAGGCCGCGGCACAGCGCTCAGCGCCCGGACCACCGGGACCGCACTCATCCCCCTATCCGCCGCCACACCGAGGAGAGTCACTGATGTTCACCGGAATCGTCGAGGAGCTCGGACGCATCGTCCGGCTCGAGACCGTCGAGAACTGCGCCCGGCTGACGATCGAGGCGCCCACCGTCACCCAGGACGCGAGCCTGGGCGACTCCATCAGCGTCAACGGGTGCTGCCTGACGGTGGCCGCCATGCACGGGAGCGCCTTCACCGCCGACCTCATGGCGGAGACTCTCACGCGCACCACCCTGGGCTCCCAGGCGCCGGGAGACCCGGTCAACCTCGAGCGCGCCCTGCGCGCCACCGACCGGCTCGGCGGGCACATCGTTCAGGGTCACGTCGATGCCACCGCCGAGGTCCTCGGCCGCCAACACGGCGAGCACTGGGACCTCCTGCGCGTCGGCCTGCCGCGGGAGATCGCCCACTACGTCGCCGTCAAGGGATCGGTCGCCCTCGACGGGGTGTCACTGACCGTCATCGACGTCGATGACGTCAACGAAGCCCGGCACGACGCCGCCCCCGACGTCTCCCCCACGCCGGGAGCAGGGGCGTCGCTCAGCGTCGGCCTCATCCCGGAGACGCTGCGACGCACGACTCTGGGCACGAGGCGGCCGGGAGAACGGGTCAACCTCGAGGTCGACGTCATGGCCAAGTACGCCGAGCGTCTTCTGGGCGCCCGCCTGAGCGAGGAGGGGCGGCAGGCATGCTGAGCACGAGGAGCGTGCGCCCGGAAACGCGTATGGACAGCGTCGAGGACGCCCTCACCGCCCTCCGTGAGGGCCGGATGGTCGTGGTCGTCGACGATGAGAGCCGGGAGAACGAGGGGGACCTCATCCTCCCCGCGGCGACCGCCACAACCGAGCAACTGGCCTTCGCGATCCGACACTCGACCGGCATCATCTGCGCACCCATGACGGCCCAGGAGCTCGACCGCCTGGGCATCCCCATGATGACCGAGCACAACACCGATCCCAAGAGGACGGCCTTCACACTGAGCGCCGACGCACGCACGGGCGTCACCACGGGCGTGAGCGCCGCCGACCGGGCACGCACCCTCCGTGTCCTGGCGGACCCGGACTCAGCACCGACCGACCTCGTCCACCCCGGCCACGTCTTCCCCCTGCGTGCATGCGAGGGCGGAATCCTCACGCGCCGCGGTCACACGGAGGCCGCCGTCGACCTCATGCGCCTGTCGGGCAACCGGCCCGTGGGCGTCCTCGTGGAGGTCGTCAACGACGACGGCACCATGGCGCGCCGACACCAGCTGCGAGAGCTCGCCGACGCCCACGCCATGCCCATGATCACGGTCGGCGACCTGGAGCGCCACCGGTGGCTGCACGAGGATCTCGTCGAGGAGGCCGTCTCTGCGCACCTGCCCACCGCGCACGGGGAGTTCACCGCCCACGCCCTGCGCAGCAGGGTCGACGGCACCGAGTACCTCGCGCTCGTGTGCGGCCGCGTCGCGGACGGTGAGGACGTCCTCACCCGCGTCCACTCCGCCTGCCTGACCGGCGACGTCCTGTCCTCCCTGCGCTGCGACTGCGGGCCGCAGCTGCGCGCCGCCATGGAGACGATCGGCGCCCGCGGCCGCGGGGTCCTCGTCTACGCCTCCGACCACGAGGGGCGCGGCATCGGGCTCATCGACAAGCTCCGCGCCTACGCGCTGCAGGAGGAGGGAATGGACACCCTCGACGCCAACGTCGCGCTGGGGCTGCCGGCCGACGCCCGCAGCTACGCCACCGCCGCCCAGGTGCTGCGGCACCTGGGCGTGCGCTCGGTCGAGCTCATGACGAACAACCCGGACAAGGTCGCGGGCCTGGAGCACTACGGCGTGAGCGTCCGCTCCAGGACGCCGACGCCGACCTTCGCCAACGGGGAGAACCTCAGCTACCTGCGCGCCAAGCGCGACCGCATGGGCCATCTGCTCACCGGGCTCGAGCCCAACGGGTCCCGCACGGACGTGCCGCCCAGTGAGGCGACGGCCGACGATGCGCCCTGGCACACGACCGACGAGAACGAGGGAGAGACACGATGAGCGGATCCGGGGCACCTGAGCAGAGCGCACCTCACGCGCGAGGCATGAGGGTGACGGTCGTCGCCGCCCAGTGGCACGAGCGCGTCATGGAGGGCCTGGTCGCCGGGGCGCTGCGCGCCGTCGAGGAGGCCGGAGCTCAGGCGAGCGTCGTGCGGGCGGTGGGCTCCTTCGAGCTTCCGGTGCTCGCCGCGGCCGCCGCGCGGGGCGGTGCCGAGGCGGTCGTCGCGCTGGGCGTCGTCATCCGCGGCGGCACCCCGCACTTCGACTACGTGTGCCGGGCCGCGACCGACGGGCTGAGCCGGGTGGCGCTCGACACCGGGGTACCGGTGGGCTTCGGCGTGCTCACGTGCGACGACGAGGCCCAGGCGCTGGCCCGCTGCGGCGGGCCTGGCTCGGACGAGGACAAGGGGTACGAGGCAGCCTGTGCGGCGATGGCCACGGCGCTCACCCTGGCCGCCATGCGGGTCTGAGAGGCGGCTCAGCGCCGGCGGGTACCGGAGCGGCGGGCGTTGCAGATCGTGAGCACCGCCCGCTCGACGGCGTAGACGGGGTCACGGCTGGCCCCCTTGGCCTCGGCGTCGGCCCGGGCGACTGCCAGGATCGAGGTGGCCAGGGCGTCGTCGGACCAGCCCTGGAGCTCGCGGCGGGCCCGGTCCACCTGCCAGGGGGCCATGCCCAGCTCGGCCGGGCTCATGCGCCTGCCTCCGGCGGCCGCGACCCGGGCGAGCTGGCGCACCTTCATCGCCAGGGCGGCGACGATGGCCACCGGCTCGGTGCCGGTGGCCACGGCGTGGCGCAGGGCGGTGATGGCGGCCGGGGTGTTGCCGGCCGCGGCGGCGTCGGCCACGGTGAAGCCGGTGGCCTCGATGCGCCCGGCGTAGTAGGTGCGCACGTGGTCGGCACTGATGGTGCCCTGGGTGTCGGCGAGGAGCTGGTCGACGGCGGAGCACAGCTCGCGCACGTCGCTGCCCAGGGCGTCGACGAGGGCGCCGACGGCCTCGGGGACGATGCTCCGCCCCGCGCGGCGCACGTCGGCCACGACCAGGGAGGACTTGTCCTTGGCGTTCTTGATGGCGTCGCACTGGATGGTCGGGTAGGGCGAGGCCTTGATGGCCTCGAGCAGGCGCTTGCCCCGCTGGCCTCCGTTGTGGCGCAGGATGACGCTGACCTCGGGGTCGGCGGCGCCCACGTAGGCGAGGAGGTCGGCCAGGAGGGCGTCGGTCATCTGCTCCAGGGCGGGGACGTAGACGAGCCGGGGCTCACCGAACAGGGAGGGCGACACGAGGGTGTCGAGCTGGTGGGGCTCGTAGGTGGCGGCCTCGAGGCGCGTGACCTCGGTGGTCGGGTCCTTGGCCTTGGCCTGCGCCAGAAGACTCGATACCGCGCGGTCGGCGAGGACCTCCTCGCCGGCACGGATGAGGACGATCGGCGCCAGCTGGGCCTGGTCCCAGCGGATTCCAGCCGGCGCGTTGCGCTGGCCCCGGGAGCGGGAGGTTCGGGTCGCTGCCATGGGGCAAGCCTGCCATGAGCGGGCCGAGTCAACCGTCTCAGTCCCTCCATCAGGGCTTGGCGGGCGCGGGGAGCCGCCAGGATCAGGACCCCGATCTCGCAGGCCCCCAGTGCCAGGGCGCCCGTGAGGCCGGCCGGCCAGGGCAGCGTGGCACCGGGCAGGTGAGCGAAGAACCCGGCGACCCGCACCATCCAGGAGCAGGCCGCGAGCGCCGGCCAGGCGACGACGGTGGCAGCCGCGGGCCAGACCGGGAAGATCAGCGCGGCCAGGAGCCCGCTGACCGTGGCGACGACGGCGGCCGGCTCACTGAGCAGATTGGCGGGGACCGACCAGACCCCCACCGAGGGCTGGAGGAGGACGAGGATCGGCCCGCAGGCGGCCTGAGCCACCAGCGGCAGGGATACGGCGGCAGCCAACCACCTGGGCAGGCGGCCGGAGAGGCGGACCGCGACGGGCTTGGAGCCGATGACGATCCCGGCGGTGGCCACCACCGACAGGGCAAATCCGTAGTCCCGGGACTGCCAGGGGTCGATGAGCAGCAGGACGATGGCGCCCGCGCACAGGGCGGGCACGGAAGCGGCACGCCGTCCGGCGACGACTCCCAGGAGCATGACGGCCCCCATGGTGGCCGCGCGCAGCACGGAGCCCGAGGGGCGCACCAGGACCACGAGAGCAGTCAGCAGGACCACTCCGAGCAGTGCCCGCCACCGCCGGGGCAGCACCCCGAGGGCTGCCAGGCCCAGGCCCAGGACGATGGCGACATGCTGCCCGGAGACGGCCGTCAAGTGGGTCATGGAGACGATGCGCATGTCCTCGCGTACCTGGGCCGGCAGGGCGTGGTCGTCGCCCAGGGCGACGCCGGGCACGAGGGCCCGGGCGCCCGGCGGCCAGACACCCGACTCCTCCCCCATTCCTCCTGCGCCCTGCGTCCTTCCGGCTCCCTGTGCCCCGACGGCCTGGGCGAGGCCAGAGCGAATGCTGGTGACGGCTCCGAGCACCCCGGTCGGTGGGCTGAGGACCTTGAGGCCTGCGCGCTTGGGGATGATGGCCGCCTCGGCACGGCCGGGGTCGGTGGGCCTCAGGCGCGTGCGCACCTGGACTCGGGTGCCCATGGGCAGGCTCAGCCACTGCTTGTCGCCAAGGACGGTGGCGCGCAGGGACGAGGGTCTCCCCTCCACCTGCTCGACGTCGAGGGCGGTGATGACCAGGGTGGAGCGGCTGGTGGCCGACACCCTCGGCTCCTGCGCGACGGTGCCGATGAGGGTGACCGGTTGTCCGGAGGCCACCGCCATGGTCAGCGGGTCACGCTGACGGGACCACAGGTGGGCGGCGCTGATGGCCAGGACCGTCGCAGCGCACAGGGCGCACACGAGCAGGCTGGCGCTGATGGTTCCGATGGTTCGCGGGTCCTGCTCCGGGGCTCCGGGACGCGGGTCGGCCCGGTGGCGCGGTGGCCGGAAGCGCAGCACGGGCACGACGAGTGCCGCAGCCAGGGCGGCGTACCCGGCAGCCAGGAGGAGCACCGGTCTCCATGCCGCCGATCCATCGCGTCCGACGGACCACCATGCGCTGGCCCAGCAGGTGACTGCTGGGGCGAGCAGGCGCAGGTCGAGGGCCTCGGGGACCTTGGAGGAGGTCGCGTGCGCATGTCGCCTGCGGCGTCGGTGCCGGTCCTGCTCCTGACGCAGGTTCTCATACAGTGCGGGGTCGTCCCACGGTGCCCGGGAGGTACTCACGCTGTGGCCTTCACTCATACGGTGGCCTGCTCCCGCAGGGCCTCCAGCTTGGCCTTTCCGATGCCGGGGACGTCGGTGAGTGCGTCG
Organism: Actinomyces sp. Marseille-P3109; assembly: GCF_900323545.1. Classification (NCBI taxonomy): domain Bacteria; kingdom Bacillati; phylum Actinomycetota; class Actinomycetes; order Actinomycetales; family Actinomycetaceae; genus Actinomyces; species Actinomyces sp. Marseille-P3109. The sequence goes on along the minus strand of NZ_OOHN01000008.1, from coordinate 719,161 downwards.
ACGTTGGCGAAGGGCCCGTGGGAGTCACGGTATTCCACGATCCGTTGGGCCAGGGCCGGACCGATGCCGGGCAGCTTCTCCAGCTCGGAGGCGGAGGCCGTGTTGATGTTGACCGTTCCTGAGGCGCCGCCATCGCCGGGCTTGCCCGAGGCTGCTCCCGCCCCGGGGCCGGCGGTCCCGGTGAGTTGAGGGGCGGGATCGGGCAGGACCTCGCCGACGCGCGGCACCCGGATCTGCTCGCCGTCGCTCAGGACACGCGCGAGGTTGAGCTGCTCGGTGTCCGCGTCCGCGGTCGCTCCGCCGGCGGCGTCGACGGCGTCGGCGACACGGCTTCCCGCCCGCAGCGTCACGACGCCCGGTCTGGCGACCGCCCCGGTGACGTGGACGAAGAAGTTGCCGACTCCGGCGGTGGAACCGCCTGGTACGGCGCCGCCCCGAGCCGTGACTGGTGCAGTGACGGGTACCGTGGCCGGGGCCTGTGACCGTATCGATGCGGCCGTCCCCGCGGCGGCGGTGGCCGGGGCCGTCTCACTGCCGGAGCCGGTGGAGGACAGGACGGTCCGCAGTGCCAGGACGAGAGCCAGGACGAGGAGAACGGCGCCGGCGACCATGGCCGCTCGTGGTGCGATTGCCAGGCGTCGCGGCCGGCAAACGGGCTCCTCGGGATCGGCTGAGCAGGCCATGCGCACAAGGTCGTCCAGGGACCGGTTCCCGATACCTCTCCTGGCGCTCATGACTGTGACGGTAGGTGGTGAGCGGGTCTGCCGCGCGGATGGTCCGGCTGCCCTGTGGAGAGGGGGCGCGTCCGGCCGCCTGTGGCAACCGGGCGTCGTTGTGGGACCGTCGTATGGCGCTGTGGGCACGGTGAGGTGTCCGTGCCCCTCGTCATTCAGTGGGATCGGAGGTCGGGGGCGACGGCGATGCCGAGGGCACCGGGTCCCACATGGGTGCGGGTCGCCTCGTCGATCGGGAGGGTGAGCAATTCGGTGACGATGGCTCCCGCCTCCTCCATGGCCTCCTGCAGGTCGGTCTCGAGCTGCTCGAGCATGTCGGCGTCGTCGCCCTGGATGACGAGGCGCACCGGGTCGGCGGGGTGCCTGGGTCCGGACAGGGCGGTCCCGCCTGCGGCACGAACGGCCTGCTCGATGAGGTGCCGTCTGGCGCGGGCCGCTCCGCGCACGGTCTCCACCGCACGGATCCCGTCGCGGGTGAGGGCCAGGACCGGCCGTATTCCGAGCGCCCCGCCCAGGCGTGCGGTGGTGCGGTCGATCCGTCCCGAGCGGGCCAGTCGGCCCAGGTCCTCGACGATGAAGTACTGGTAGGAGCGGGCCGTGCTGGCCTGAGCCAGTGCCGCACCGCGGCGGGCGTCGTGGGCACGAGTGGCGGCCAGAACCGCGAGACCCAGCGCCCCGGAGCTGGTGCCGGAGTCGACGACGCGCAGCCACTGCGGACGCCTGCGCCTCTCTGTCCCGCCCTGCCCGGTGCTCCCGTGCTCATCGGTGAGCCGCGCTGCGGCGATGCGGGCGTTGTCCAGGGTTCCGGACAGGGTCGAGGAGATGTGGACAGCAAGGACCTCCTCGGCTCGCTGAGCCGCACGGCGGTAGGCCTCCGCCAGCTCCTCGACGCTGGGGCGCGACGTGGTGCCGTGCCCGCCGTCCTCAGCGGGGACGGCGTGGAGCGGGACCACCTCAATCGCGCGGTCACGCACCAAGGACTCCGTCAGGCAGGCGGCGGAGTCGGTGACGAGGGCGAGCGACATGCTGCCTACCTTATCGGCATCCCTCACGCTCATCAGACAGGTTCCGGCCGTCATGGCGCCGGCCGGGCCCCCTGGCTAACGGCTAACCGTTGCCAGATTGTCGAGCGCTGCGGGAGATGAGGAGGTCGCTGTAGAGGTCGGTGAGCCGCTTGGTCATCGTCTCGGAGTCGAACTGCCGGGCCGCCTCCACAGCGCCGTCGGACAGCTCGGCGAGCCGGTCGTCGTCGGACAGCAGTGAGGCGAAGACCCGGGCGAAGTCCTCCCCCTCGATCCCGTCGGTGAGGATCGCGTTGCGCTCGGTGAGGCACTCGGTCATCCGCTCGTCGCAGTAGACGATCGGCAGTCCGGAGGCGGCTGCCTCCAGGAACACCATGGGCTGGTTGTCGAAGTGGTAGGAGGCCAAGGAGAAGACGTCGGCCTGCTTGAGCAGGGCGGCCACCTCCTCGGGCGAGCGCTTGCCGGCCAGGACCACGCGGTCGGCGACTCCGAGCTCCTCGGCGCGCTGAGCCAGCTCCTCCTGGGAGGGGCCGGGCCCCACCAGCACCAGCTTGACCGGCATGCCCGCGAGGTGGGGCATGGCCTCGATGAGCGTCATCTGTCGTTTCTCAGGGCTGAGGCGGGCCACGCAGATGATGATCTTCTCGCCGGGGGCCTTGGCAACGGGCGAGTCGACGGCGCGGGCCCGCCGGTAGCGGCTGGAGTCCAGTCCGTTGGGCAGCACCATGCAGGGGGCGGTCAGGCCGCCGTCGTCGATGAGGATCTGCGCCAGGTGCTGAGAGGGAGACAGACAGGCGTCGCACTTGTTGGCGAAGGCCGCTGTGAGCCGCCATCCCTGCCGGGACAGCGCCGTCTTCATGTCGCGCTTGTTGAGGTGCTTGATGGAGTCGCGGTGGGGTCGGGGCAGGACCGGCAGCGATTTGAGCGCCACGGGGAAGGCGACGGACAGGGCCAGCAGTCCGGAGACCACGGCCAGCGGGTAGTCGTCAATGAGCTCGGTGTAGAGGGTGTGAATGGTGGTGACGTGGGGGATGTCCTGGCGCTTGGCCACCCAGTGGGCCAGAACCCCCAGGCTGAACTGGGTCTGACTGTGGACGATGTCGAAGTCGTAGGCGTCGAAGCGCCTGGCCAGACCGGGGTAGATGGTGGCGACCTCGCGACTGTCGAAGACGTAGTAGCGCGAGGAGGGCAGGCGGATGATGTGGTCGTCCGTCTCCTCGTGGCCCTCGGCCTTGGGCGCCACCACGTAGACCTCGTGGCCCATGCGCTCCAGGGACGCCCGGAAGGTGGCGGTGGAGGTGGCTACTCCGTGGACGGAGGGCAGGTAGTCGTCGATGAAGAAGGCGATCCGCATGGCGCTCATCCGATCCTACGGGCTGGAAGCAGCAACCGGCTCCGCAGTCGCGGCACATCCGGGTACGACGACGCAGGGGGCAACATGGGGATGGGCAGACCTCACGGCACAGGGGACGGGTGAAAGTGCGGAGCTGGACGCGTGGTCTCAGTACTCTCGAACCCAGAGGCTACCTTAGTCTACCGAGTACCCGTCTCCCACAGCGTCTGAAACTGCGCGAGGACCACAGTTCTCGCCGTTTGTCATGGTCAATGGCATTCGCGCCGGTGAGGCGCCCACGAACAAGGAGCGGGGAGTGGCTCCTCGGACACATCAGGCCTTTGACACGCCTGGGGCAGCGCTCTGGCAGGTTCGGCGTTTACGATGGCACCATGACCGACTCCGCTGAGATCGCACGCCTCAAGGCCGAGGCCGCTCAAGCCGCCGCCGAAGCCGCCGCAGCCAAGGCCGCCGCCGCTCAAGCCGCCCTCGACGCCGCTATCGCCTCCAGTCCTGCCGCTGCCGATGCGGTCCCGACCGAATCAGTTGGCGACTCCGGTACAGAGCCGGCTGCAGCACCCGCTGTGAACGCTCCGGCGACAGCCCCCGCGGAGCCGGCCGAGGCCATGCCTCCGGCAGATCCTGGTGCGGCTCCGGCGGCCTCCGAGGCCCCTGCTGCTGCGCAGGCTCAGGAGGACACCGCGCCTCGGAGCGAAGAAGCTCCTCAGATCGATCAGGCAGCGGTGACTCCCCCGGCCGAGGAGGCCGCCTACACGGCCCAGGTGCGTTCCGGCTACGGCTTCTCCTCCCCCACCCTGCCGGTGGGCACCTACCTCGACACGCTCTCCGGCGGCGAGCCGGGTGCGGTCAAGGGTCTGTCGGTCGGCATCCCGCTGGGACTGCTCAACCGGCACGCCCTGGTGGCCGGCGCGACCGGCACCGGCAAGACCCGCACGCTCCAGCTCCTGGCCGAGGGCCTGTCCAGCGCTGGCGTGCCGGTGTTTCTCGCCGATGTCAAGGGCGACCTGACCGGCCTGGCCGAGCCGGGAGCCTCCAATGACAAGATCGCCTCCCGGATCGGCTCCACCGGCCAGGACTGGAAGGGCCAGTCCTTCCCCATCGAGCTGTTCAACCTCGGCGGAGGCGACTCCAGCGGCGGTATCAGCGGCACCCCGATCCGCACGACGGTCACCGAGTTCGGGCCGATCCTGCTCTCGCGGGTCCTGGGCCTCAACGACACGCAGGCCTCCGCCCTCCAGCTCGTCTTCCACTGGGCGGACAGCCAGGGGCTGACCCTGTTGGACCTCAAGGACCTGCGCGCCGTCGTCGACTACCTGACCAACACCGACGCCGGCAAGGAGGAGCTCAAGACCATTGGTGGGGTCTCGGCCGCGACGGCCGGGGTCATCCTGCGTGAGATCGCCGCCCTGGAGGCCGCCGGCGGTGAGGCCTTCTTCGGTGAGCCGGCGCTCGACGTGCGCGACCTCATGCGGGTCTCGCCCGACGGGCGGGGCGTCATCTCGGCACTGGAGCTGGCGGACATCCAGTCCCAGGGCACGCTGTTCTCCACCTTCCTCATGTGGCTGCTCGCCGAGCTCTTCGAGACCCTCCCTGAGGTCGGCGACCCGGACAAGCCCACCATGGTGTTCTTCTTCGACGAGGCCCACCTGCTGTTCTCCGGCGTCTCAAAGGCCTTCCTGGAGGCCGTGGTGCGCACGGTGCGGCTCATCCGTTCCAAGGGCGTGGGCATCGTCTTCATCACCCAGTCCCCCACGGACGTTCCCGACGAGGTCCTGGCCCAGCTCGGCAGCCGCGTCCAGCACGCCCTGCGCGCCCACACCCCGGCCGACGCCGCCAACCTCAAGAAGGCGGTCTCCACCTTCCCGGTCAGCCCGGTGGACCTCAGCCGGGTACTCACGTCGCTGGGGACCGGCCAGGCCGTCGTCAGCGTCCTGGATGAGAAGGGACGCCCGGCCCCGGTGGCACCGGTGATCATCAACGTGCCCGCCGCCGTCATGGGGCCGGCCCAGGACGGCACGGTCAACCAGGTGCTGGCCTCCTCCCCGCTCAAGCCCAAGTACGCCACCGGGGTGGACAACGAGTCCGCCTACGAGCTGCTGGCCCAGCGGGTCCAGGCCGATGCCGAGGCCGCCGAGGCCGCCCGCGCCGCCGAGCAGGCGGCCAAGGAGCAGGCCAAGGCCGACGCCGCCGCCCAGAAGGCGGCGGAGAAGGAGGCCGCCCGCCAGGCGGCTCAGCGTCAGAAGGAGGCCGAGCGCCTGGAGCGCGAGGCCGTCAAGGAGGCCCAGCGCCGCCAGCGCGAGGCGGAGAGGGCCGCCGAGCGCCGTCAGCGGGAGGTTGAGAAGACCATCGGCTCGGTGGGTCGCCAGATCACCCGCGAGATCACGCGCTCCATCTTCGGCACCCTGAGGCGCCGCTGAGCCCGGCACAGCAGCGGGGCTGCACCGACCGGAATAGTCCGTGCAGCCCCGCGTGCTGCTCCTCCGCTACTCCGGCGCGCCCGTGAGCCACGCCGTCGGAGCGATCTCCCCGGTCACTCTGGCACGATGCTCACCAGCTTGGGGGCGCGGACGATCACCTTGCGCACACCGCGCCCGTCCAGGGTGCGGATGACGCCGGGGGCGGCCAGAGCCAGACTCTCCAGCTCGTCCTCGGAGATGCCGGGGTCGACCTCAATGCGGTCGCGGACCTTGCCCTTGACCTGGACGACACAGGTGACCTTGTCGGCGGCCAGCAGGGACTCGTCGGTCACGACCGGGAAGTCCTCGTGGGCCAGCGAGTGCTCGTGACCCAGGCGCTTCCAGATCTCCTCGGCGATGTGCGGGGCCACGGGCGCCGTCATGAGCACGAGTGCCTCGACGGCCTCGCGCGGGACCGCGCTGAGTCCAGTGAGGTGGTTGTTGAGGACGATGAGCTTGGCGATGGCCGTGTTGAGGCGCATCCCCTCGTAGTCCTCGCGCACGCCCACGATCGTCTTGGCCACGAGCCGGCGGGTCTGCTCGTCGGCGAGCTCGTCGACCACCGTCAGCTCGCCGGTGGTCTCGTCGACGACGTTGCGCCACAGTCGCTGCAGGAAGCGCTGACTGCCGGCGACGGCGCGGGTGTCCCACGGACGATCGGCGTCGAGCGGCCCCATGCTCATCTCATAGACGCGGAAGGTGTCGGCGCCGTAGGCCTCGTACATGTCGTCGGGGGTGACGATGTTCTTCAGGGACTTGCCCATCTTGCCGTACTCGCGGCGCACCGGCTTCCCCTGCCAGAGGTAGGTGGTGGTGCCGTCCTCGGCGGCGACCTCCTCGACCTCGTCGGCGGGAACGTACTGGCCCCGGGAGTCGGTGTAGGCGTAGGCCTGGACGTAGCCCTGGTTGAAGAGGCGGTGGTAGGGCTCGGAGGAGGAGACGTGGCCCAGGTCGAACAGGACCTTGTGCCAGAAGCGCGAGTAGAGCAGGTGCAGGACGGCGTGCTCGACGCCGCCGACGTACAGGTCGGTGCCGCCGGAGACGTTACCGGCCTCGGGGCGCGGCCCCATCCAGTAGGCCTCGTTGGCCGGGTCGACGAGTGCGTTCTCATCGGTGGGGTCGATGTAGCGCATCTCGTACCAGCACGAACCGGCCCACTGCGGCATCGTGTTGGTCTCGCGGTAGTACGTCCGGGGGCCGTCGCCCAGGTCGAGCTCGACCTCGACCCACTCGGTGGCCTTGCCCAGCGGCGGCTCCGGGGAGGAGTCGGCGTCGTCGGGGTCGTAGGAGCGCGGCGAGTAGTCGGTGACCTCGGGCAGCTCGACCGGCAGCATGGACTCGGGCAGGGCGTGGACGCCGCCGTCCTCGTCCCACACGATCGGGAAGGGCTCGCCCCAGTAGCGCTGGCGGGAGAAGAGCCAGTCGCGCAGGCGGTAGGTGACCGCGCCGCGGCCGGCGCCCTTGGCCTCCAGCCAGCCGATCATGGTGGCCTTGGCCTCGTCCTTGCTCATGCCGTTGATGTCCAGGTCGCCCTGGGCGGAGTTCACGACGACGCCGTCGCCCGTGTAGGCCTGGGCACTCAGGTCGACGCCGTGGGGGTCGTCGGCCGGGCCGATGGTCTGGATGATGTCGATGTCGTACTTGGTGGCGAAGGCGTAGTCGCGCTCGTCGTGGGCGGGCACGGCCATGATGGCGCCGGTCCCGTAGCCCATGAGGACGTAGTCGGCCACGAAGACCGGCACCTGTCCGCCGTTGACGGGGTTGATGCCGAAGAAGCCGGTGAAGACACCGGTCTTGACCCGGCCCTCGTCGGTGCGGTCGGCGTCCGACGTCGCAGCGGCCCGGGCGCGGTAGGCGGCCACGGCCTCGGCGGGGGTCGCGTAGCCGCCGGTCCAGGCCTCCTTGGTGCCCTCCGGCCAGGCGGCCGGAACGGTCAGCGCCGCGGCGTCATCGGCGATCTGGGCATCGGTGCGCACGGAGGCGGAGGAGTCGACGCCGCCCAGCATGGGGTGCTCGGGGGCCACGACCATGAAGGTGGCGCCGAAGAGCGTGTCGGGGCGGGTGGTGTAGACGCCCAGCGACGCGTCCTGACCGGCCCCGGGCACCGCGAAGGTCACCTCGGAGCCCTCGGATCGGCCGATCCAGTTGCGCTGCATGAGCTTGACCTTCTCGGGCCAGTCCACGGTGTCCAGGTCCTCGGCGAGACGGTCGCCGTAGGCGGTGATGCGCATCATCCACTGGCGCAGGTTGCGCTTGAAGACCGGGTAGTTGCCGCGCTCGGAGCGGCCCTCGGCGGTGACCTCCTCGTTGGCGAGCACCGTGCCCAGGCCGGGGCACCAGTTGACGGGGGCGTTGGAGACGTAGGCCAGGCGGAAGGAGTCGATGACCTCGGCCTGCTCGGCCGCGCTCAGGGAGTTCCAGTCGTGGTCGCCGGGGACGGGGACCTGTCCGGAGGCGAGCTTGTCGCGCAGCTCGGCAACCGGCCGGGCCGCACCCTTGCCGCGGCCGTCGCGGCGCGGGGCCTCGGGGTCGAACCAGGAGTTGAAGACCTGCAGGAAGATCCACTGGGTCCAGCGCACGTAGTTGACGTCGATGGTGGCCAGGGAGCGGCGCGGGTCGTGGGACAGGCCCAGGCGGCGCAGCTGGCGGCGCATGTTGGCGATGTTGGCCTCGGTGGAGATGCGCGGGTGCTGGCCGGTGGTGACGGCGTACTGCTCGGCGGGCAGGCCGAAGGCGTCGTAGCCCATCGTGTACAGGACGTTCCTGCCGGTCATGCGGGTGAAGCGGGCGACGACGTCGGTGGCGATGTAGCCCAGCGGGTGGCCCACGTGCAGGCCCTTGCCGGAGGGGTAGGGGAACATGTCCAGCAGGAAGAACTTCTCCTTGTCCGCGCCGGGCCCGGCCAGGGCGCCGACGGGGTTGTCGGCGTTGAAGGTGCCCTCAGCCTCCCAGTGGTCCTGCCAGGCGGTCTCGATGGACTCCGCCAGCTCCGCCGTGTAGCGGTAGGGGGTGTCGGACTCGCCCGGTGCGGTTCTCTCTGACATCGCGGCAGTGCTCTTTTCCTACTCGTGCTTCCTGGTGCCGGGGCACAGCCTATCGCCCAGGGGCAGCGGGGCCCGTCGGCGTCCGCCCCACGGGCGGGCGAGACCGGTCACGTCGGCGGAGGGCCCACTGGGGTTTGAGCGGTGTCGTCCTCACTCCTCTTCCCGAGCCGCAGCCCTGAAGCGGTTGAGGGCGTCCTGCTCGCAAGCCAGGCGACTGCGGTGCCGGGCGATCCGCTCCTCGACCGTCTCAAGCTCGCGACGTAGGTTGGGGCACATGGTGATGGAGACGGTTCGATCGTCACCGGCGACCTCGACGCAGTCCAGGTAACGCCGGGCGGCTGCGACGCCGAGGCCGGTGGCCAGGATCGGCCGGATGCGTGCAACGGCGTCGAGGTCCTTCGGGCTGTAGTCCCGGTATCCGGCGGAGGTCCGGGCAGGGACGAGCAGACCGGCCTCTTCGTAGTGCCTCAGGGAACGGGGGCTGACGCCCGCCTGTCGGGCAAACTCTCCGATGCGCACGAGGAGCTCCTTTCCGGCGAACATTTCCGCTTGACCTTGCCACTGGCGTGAATGTCTACCGTCCAGGGGCATGGACCACGTTACAGAACACTGTTCCTCCGACAGACTCCACGGGTTCGACAGAGTCATCCTCGTTCACGGTTTCGGGGCGGGGCCCCACGACCACTGGTTTCCCTGGCTCGCGCGGACCGTCCCCCATGTTGAGGTGCCGCAGCTCCCTCATCCGGAGACTCCGGATGCCTCGGCCTGGGCGTCGACCATCGCCGAGAGAATCGGGACGTCGCCAGACGGGCTGGCGGGGCTCGCAATCGTGACGCACAGTCTTGGCGGCCTGACCGCACTGCGGGCGATCGGGCGAGTCATCGCGTGCGGCTCGCCGGTGAACGGCGACGGTCGGCACCTGGCGGCCTTCATCGCCGTCGCGCCCTTCGCGCAGCAGCTCCCTCCGACGGGAGAGGCGGAGCTCGACCATTTCCTCGTCACCGGACTGAACGGCTTTCTCGACGGCGTGAGCCCCGATGAGCTGCGCCCGTTTCTGGGACCCACCACAGTCATTCACTCCGACAATGACCCGCTCGTCCCCCAAGAGGCTTCGCGGAGATTCGCCGCCGCACTCAGTGCCGATATCGTCACCGTTCCAGGCGCGGGACATTTCCTGGCCTCCGACGGCGTCACGTCGCTTCCGCAAGTCGTGGCTGCTTTGATGGCAAACCGACCTTTTCTTCAAAGATGACGCGTATCCGCGTCGGCTTTGAAGAAAAGGTCGGTCGGTGCGCCGTTACACTGCCGGACTGTCCAGTCTCGCGGGAACGAACTCCCCCCAGCCGTCCTCGACGAGGCCGCTCCGCAGGTGCTCCATGGCGGCGTCGAGCTCGCCCCCCTCGGGGTGGCGGGCCGAGGAGAAGGACAGGTCCTCCTCCGAGCGGATCGGCAGCACATGAAGGTGCAGGTGGTCAACCCCGTAGCCGGCCACGATGAGCCCGGCCCTCGGCGCCCCGAAGACGCGCACCTGCGCGGCCCCGATGCGCTTGGCCACCACGGCCAGGTGCGCCACCACGTCGTCGGGAGCATCCACGTAGGAGTCGACCTCGGCCCGCGGAACCACCAGGACGTGCCCGTCGGTATGCGGCTCAATGGTGGCGAAGGCGACGCAGACCTCGTCCGCCCACACGAAACGGCCGGGGATCTCGCCATTGATGATCTTGGTGAAAATCGTGCTCATGGCCCCATTGTCCCCCAGCCGCGCCCGGTTCCGTCCAGGCCCCGCCCCTTGTCAGGCCAATAGCCACAGGGAGCCGTCGGGGATGATGGCCTCCGGCGCTCCCGCGGGCGCCGCACCGCGCGGGGCCTCCGGGTCCAGCAGGGCGATAACGGTCGCCCGACGGCGATTGCCGCCCTCCACGGCAGGTGCCACGGTTCCCCGGTCACGGATCCGCACCCGACTGTCCAGCCCGATACCGGCCCGCTGGAGGCGACGCAGCGTCTCGGTGTCGTCCTGGATCCGCCCGACGACGCCGTCGGCTCCCACCGGCAGGGTCTCCAGGCGCACCAGGTCGGGCACGACGAGCCGACCGTCCGCCGTAGGAATCGGGTCCCCGTGCGGGTCGCGGGTGGGGTGCCCCAGGACCGCGTCGAGCCGCTCCAGCAGCCGCTCGGAGACGGCGTGCTCGAGCTCCTCGGCCTCGGCGTGCACCTCGTCCCAGCCGAAGCCGAGCTGGGTGACCAGGTAGGTCTCCAGAATGCGGTGGCGACGGATCATGCCCATGGCCCGGCGCCGGCCCTCCTCGGAGAGGGTGACGGCCCTGTAGGGCTTATGGACGAGCAGCCCCTCCTCCACCAGACGGGCCACGTTCTCCGAGGCGGTCGACGGCGCCACCTCCATGCGCTTGGCCAGGCCGGTGATGGAGGCACCCGCCCCGCCCCACTCGCAGGCGGCCCACACGACCTTGAGGTAGTCCTGGGTGACGGTCGAGTCCCCCGCCACCGACGGCTTCCAGGCGGGCCCGGCCGAGGCCGTCCTGCTCGCGGGCGGCGTCACCCGAACAACCTTGCCAGCTGGCCGCCGAAGGCGATGATGATGGTGAGGACCACGGCCAGGTACATCGCCGCCATGATCCACCAGCGGGCCTTGAGCAGGTCGAGGGCCAGGTTGTCCCGCAGCCCCAGGTGCCCGCCGGCCGCCGCCCAGGCCCAGGAATGGGCGGCCACCGGGATGGTGACGGACCAGATGACCAGGCAGAAGGGGCAGAGCTTGCCGAAGGTCATGATGGAGACGGCCAGGAACCAGATGACGAAGGCGATCCCGCCGAGGCTGCCGGCGCTCAGCCCCCACCACATCCACCGCGGCAGGCGTGCGCCGCCGAGCAGGGCCGCACCGATCGCGGCCAGGGCACCGAAGGCGATGGCCCCGATGAAGGAGTTCGGCACGCCCAGGAGGTTGCCCTGCCACACGTTGAGGGAGTCGCCGCAGGACACCAGAGGGTTGACATCGCACACGAGCGCCGCATCCGGGTTGCGCAGCAGCCTGATCTGGGAGCTGATGAGCTCCCAGCAGGCGACGAGCCCGATGAGGGAGCACACGACGAGCAGCCAGCCGAAGCTTCGCTCGGCCTCGGAGCGGCGCATCCAGGCAGGCCGGTCGGCCGAGTCTTCGTCGTGATCGCGGCGGGTGCGCCGGTCGAGCTCCCGGCCGGGGGATGATCCCAGGTAGGCCTCGAGCTCGGCCTCGCTCATCTCATCGATCTCGGCATCTGTGGGCATGCGCGACATCGTCAGTCTCCTCACCGGTGGTGCGTCATCAGTTCTTCTGGGCGTTGTGTGGTCATCAGGATGCGAGCGTATGCCACCAGGGGCGCGTGCGCCCTACCCGTCCGAAAACTCGGCCTGCTCCTGGGACTCGGCACCCTCCTGCGGCTCTGTGCCCTCCTGGGACTCGGCCGGCGCCTCCGCGGGGACCTCGGCCGGTGCCTGCTCCGGGGAGGCCGACGCCGATGAATCGGGCGTTGAGGCCATTGTCGCCGTCTCCTGGCCGGAGGAGATACCCGGTACCGGTCGCCAGGCCCCCACCGTCACCGAGGCATCGGGGTGGAGGATGACGGCGCGCCAGGCCACCAGCGCTCCCGCTGAGTCGAAGGACAGGACGTGGAGGAAGGCGTCCTCCGTGACCGACCCCAGCGAGGTGCCGCCCTTGCCCGCACCGGAGACGATCCCGGTCACGGCTCTGCCGGTCTGGGGGCTGATCGCCGTGGTCATCCCCCGCTCAGCGTGGACGTGCCCGGCCAGGAGCAGCGGCGCGCAGCCCTCCTTCATGAGGGGGTCGAAGGTGGCCGGCTGGTGGATGAGAACGACGTCGACCGGTGTGCGCCCGCAGCTGACCCTGGCCAGCCGGGTGGCGATCTGCTCGGTGGTCTCGCCGCTGCGAGGTTTGGTGCCCGCCGTCGTCGTACGGTCGGCGTCGTCGTCCCCGAGCACGGAGATTCCGGCTACCGTCTGGACCGAGCCATCGGTGACGGTCCACCCCTGGGAGCGCAGGCGGGCGGCGGTGGCATCGGAGTCGTGGTTGCCGATCGTGGCGACCTTCGCCGTCGAGCTCGGGACCGCCTGGGTCAACGCGTCGACGCACACCCGTTCCGGGTCGGAGCCGGTCATGGTCAGGTCGCCGTCATCCATGTGGACATCCGCGCCGGAGAGCTGGTCGAGGATCCCTGAGAAGGCGATGACGTCGAGGTTGCAGTGCAGATCGGTGGTGAGCACGGCCGTCCTACGCCCGCGCTCGGGAACCGAGCGGGCTCCCGTCACCGGCGGCGCCGTGGCCGACGGGGCCACAGAGGTCGACGGCGTCGCGGTGGGTGCCGGGCCCTCAGGAGATTGGGGTGCCTCCTCCTGCGGCGATGCGGGGCTGGCCTCCGCCACGGTCTTCGCGGAGGAGGCTCTGAACCGGGTCTGAAGGTCCGCGGTGTCCACCTTGCCGTCGGCGGCTGTGACGTCCACCAGCCCCTCGGTCTGCTCGGCGGCCTCCCATGCGGCGCGCAGGTTGGTATCGGCCTGGGCGTAGAAGTCGTTGTTGGTCTCGACGAAGGAGCGTGCCTTGGGGCCGTAGGCGGTGACGACGTCGGCGATGCGCCCAGAGAAACGGGCCTGAGCCAAGGGGGTCCCCTCCAGCACGGACAAGGTGGAGCCGTGCTCGGCGTTTGTGCGCATCACCGGGACCAGCAGGGAGGTCACCGCGGCCACAGTCGCCGAGACCGCCACGGTCGTTGCCCAGCGGTGCGATGCTCCTGCACGGATGGTCTCACGCCAGGGCCTCGTCGGAGCCAGGCGCCAGGCGGCCACGCAGCACAGGAAGATCGCCTCGATCACTCCGGCCCGCCGCATGGCGTCCCCCGCCAGACCGTAGAGCCCCTGTCGGATCGTCAGGTCGGGGTGCGAGACGAGCGAGAGGTAGGAGGCGGCGTCGGAGGACAGCGACTGCCCCACACTGGCGGCGTTGGCGGCGTTGGGAGCCGGGTCACCGGGTATCTCGCCCAGGACGACCTTGACCCCGAAGACCCCCGCGGGAAACTCCATCGAGGCGGTCCCCAGCGGCCCGAGGTCGAGCGTGATGGTGGAGTCCAGGGTCGTCGACCAGGTCGCCTCGTGGGGGCCGACCGGCGCCGAGGCCGTCGCCGTGGACAGGCCCAGGAGAAGGGAGACCAGGCTGGAGGCCAGAATCATCGCTGAGGTACCGATGACCGTGCGGGTACCAGAACGACGCCGGCGCCACCAGCCGCGCAGCGACAGCAGCATCGTGAGAGCCAGGGCGCCGCAGCGGCGGGCGGCTGTCAGCACACCGGAGACCAGGTCGGCAACGGTGTCAGCATCCGTGCGTGCCACGGCCCTCCTTAGAGCCGTGCGGCCAGGGAGACCCGGGTCCCGTGGTCCTCGCCGTTGCGCTCCTGGGCTGCGATGAGGCTCGCCAGGGCGGTGACGTAGGTGACGGTGTCCTGCCATCCGCCCACGGCCTGGCAGGGCACGCCCAGGGCCTTGACCGGGTAGTCGTTACCCTCGGGGTCCAGGCGGTCGCCGACGAAGAGCATCTCCTCCAGCGCGATCCCGGTGACCTCGGCCAAGCGCTTCATGCCGTAGGCCTTGTCGACTCCCTTGAGGGTGATGTCCACGCTCGTGGAGCCGCCAGAGCGGACCTCCAGCTCCGGCAGGAGCGGGGCGACGGCGTCGCGCAAGGTGGCCTTCTTCTCCCCCGTGGGGTCCCAGGCGCGTTTGGCCTCCAGAGGGGCTTCCTGCCCCAGGGCGGAGAAGGTGATCTGGCTGCCGCGGTCCTCCAGGATCTCCCCCCAGGTCCGCTCCTCCCACAGGCCGAGCCGGCGCGCCTGGGCCTCGACGATCTCGAAGCCGGTGCGGATCTGCTCGGGCGTGAGGTCGTTGGCGTAGACCAGAGTCCAGGATTCGGTGCCCGCACCGGCCTGGGAGGCGTCATAGGTGTAGTACCGCGTGCCGCAGGTGGGCATGAGGTGGAGCCGGGAGAGCTCGTCGGCATCGGCGTCGAGGTGGGCCAGGACCTGGTCGTGGAACTGCCCTACCTGTCCCCCGGAGATGATGCAGACGGGGACGACGTCGAGCAGCCGCCTCAGGGCCGCAGCCATAGCGGGCGGCATGGCCGACTTCGAGGGTGCCAGCGTGTCATCGAGGTCGAAGGCCACCAGACGGGGCAGCACCTGGGAGCTCACTTCAGTCTGAGTCATATGCATATTGTGGCCCACCCGCCTGGAAACCGGCCGAACCGGGCCCTAGGCGGGTGGTGGAGTCAGTCTCTTGACAACGGCGGGTCAGTCGATCTGCTCGGGATGGAGCATGTGCTCGCGAGCCCGTGCGGAGGCCTCTGCCCTGGCATCGCGGTCCTCGCGGCGTCCACGCGAGATGAGCGCGGTGATGGAGACCGCCAGGCCGCCCCAGATGATGATAATGGCTGCGAGCATGATGAGTACGGCGGTTCCGGTCATCTCAGTCCTCCTCCTCAGCGGTGGCCTCGAGCTCAATGGGCTCGAACTCGTCCACCGGGATCTTCCAGGGGACGAGGGTCATGACCGCGGTTGCAACAGCGACCAGCAGGAGCATCCCCCACCCGAAGACCATGACGAAGTCGCTGGAGTAGGACTCCGACTCATATCCTTCGGACAGATACATCCACAGGGTCTGGAAGAACATGTAGCCCAGCAGGACGGGGACGACGGCACCGACGAGGGCCCGCCACCACAGGCCGACCATCCGCGACTCGGAGACGGCATTGAGGTGGTCCTGGAGCAGCCTGGTGCGCCGCAGGACCCAGGCCACCACCACGCACATGATGATGGCCGAGGCGACTACACCGATGTTGTTGATGAAGGCGTCGACGACGTCGAGGTCCGGTAGGCCCGAGCTGGTGGCGAACAGGACGAAGGACAGGACGGCGGCCGGGATACCGACGATGAGGGAGGCCGCCTTCGGAGTCAGGTCGAGCTTCTCCCCCACGCCGGCGGCCACCACCTGGATGATGGAGATGAAGGACGTCAGCCCCGCCATGGCGAAGGAGGCGAAGAAGAGCACCCCGAACAGCGCACCGCCGGGCATCTGCGAGATGACGGTGGGGAAGGTGACGAAGGACAGGGAGGGCCCGGTGATCTTCATCTCGCTGATCCCGACGTGCTGCGTGTGCGCCATGAAGCCGAGGGTGGCGAAGACGCCGATGCCGGCGAACAGCTCGAAGGAGGAGTTGGCGAAGCCCGCCACCAGGCCGGTGCCCACCAGGTTGGAACGGCGCCGCTGGAGGTAGGAGGCGTAGGTGAGCATGACGCCGAAGCCCACCGACAGGGATAAGAAGATCTGCCCGAAGGCTGCCATCCACACCTGGTAATCCAGGAGGGCCGACCACTTGGGGGTGAACAGAGCATTGAGCCCCTCCCCCGCACCCGGGAGCATGAGGGCGCGCACCACCAGAGCGGCGAACATGAGAACCAGCAGCGGCAGGAAGATCTTGTTGGCCTTCTCCACGCCGTCGCTCACGCCCAGGGCGGTCACCACCAGACCGAAGGCCCACACGAACAGCAGCGGGAGGGCCACGCCCATGACGACTGTCGGTGAGTAGCCGACCTCGGAGCCGAGCCGGTCCATCCCGATGTAGCGCTGGAAGAAGCCTGCTGCGTCGTCACCCCAGGCGATGGTGAAGGAGAAGAACATGTAGCGCAGGGACCAGGCCACGACCACCGCGTAGTAGGTCATGATGACGAAGCAGATGAAGACCTGGAACCATCCCAGCCACTCCAGCTTGCTGGACATGCGCCGGAAGGCCGCCGGCGGGGATCCGCGGAAACGGTGGCCCAGGGCGTAGTCGAGCAAGAGGATCGGCAGACCGGCCGCCAACAGTGCGATGACATAGGGGACGACGAAGGCCCCGCCGCCGTTGGTGTAGGCCACGCCCGGGAAGCGCCAGATGTTACCCAGCCCGATCGCCGAGCCGATGGCGGCCATGAGGAATCCGAGCTGACCGCTCCACTGCTCGCGCGGAGGCGCCTGAGGAGACTCGCTCTCCCCTGTCCTGGAGGTCATGAGCAACCTTCCGTGATGTCACAAACGAAGGCGGCCCGATGGCCGCCTTTTCCTGCGGATTGGTCGCAGGCCCTTTTGTCGCTGGACGCTAGTCCTAGCGACCACGATGTGTCGCGCGATGTCCACGATGCGGACGATTTGCACAGGCCACCCTCATTCTTTCTCACGCGATCTATGACACACTGGATACTCTCATCTCACGCACGCCCTTTCAGAGAGGACCCCCATGGCCACCCCGCACATCGCCGCAGAACCCGGAGACTTCGCCCCCGCCGTCCTCATGCCAGGTGACCCCAAACGAGCCCGACGCATTGCCGAGATCCTCATGGATGACGCCCGCCTGGTCACCGACGTGCGCGGAATGCTGGGCTTCACCGGAACCATTGACGGCAGGCCGCTGAGCGTCATGGGCTCGGGCATGGGACAGCCTTCCTTCACGATCTACGCCACCGAGCTGTTCAGTCAGTTCGGGGTGGAGCGGATCATCCGGGTGGGCACTGCCGGCGGCATCTCCCCGAAGGTCGGGATCGGCGACGTCATCGTGGCCACCGGCGCCCACACGGACTCCTCCATGAACCAGGTGCGCATCCCGGGCGTCAACTTCTGCGCGGTCGCAGACTTCCGACTGGCCGCCGCTGCGTACGAGGCCTCACTGCTCGAGCAGGCACAGGTCGGCGGAACCGTCCACCTGGGCACAGTCATGTCACGGGACCACTTCTACTTTACCCCCGAGGGGCAGACCGAGGCACTGGCACGGCACGGGGTCCTGGGAGTGGAGATGGAGGCAGCCGCCCTCTATGGGGTTGCCGCCGAGTACGGCAAGCAGGCGCTGGCGGTCCTGACCGTCTCCGACCACCTGCTCGACCACTCCGGCGACATGAGCGCCGCCGAGCGCGAGACGCGTTTCGCAGACTCTCTGCGCCTGGCCGTGGCGGCCGCCCACAGCTGAGCTCTACGGCGGACACAACCGAAGCCTGCCACCACGGGAACGGAGGAGAGGAGACAAGCTCCTCTCCTCCTTTTCCGTCAAGGCGTGCCTTACCTGCTCGTAATAACGAAAATCAACGGCACACAACCCCATATTCTCTCTACGACCACACATTCCCTCGACTCACCCCAGAAGGAGCGTTAAAACGTTGCAATTCCAACGTTGTGCCATGCGAGGATAAGCAGGACAGGCTGCCCTTCGTTGCCGGAGCGCTGGAGCGGATTTACGTTAATCATGTCCGCAGCGTCCACCCGCTCGAAAGGAAAAGCACCATGTCCGTCACCAAGATCGCCTCCTGCGCCACCACCTCCTGCGCCTTCAACAACGGGGGCTGCACCGCCTTCGCCATCACCGTCGGCGGCGACAGCGGCGCGCCAGCCTGCGACACCTTCATCAGCCTCGACGCCCGCGGAGGCCTGCCCGTGGCCGAGGGCCACGTGGGCGCCTGCCAGCGCCTCGAGTGCGTCCACAACAAGGACCTCATGTGCACGGCTGACGCCGTGAGCGTCGGCGGCGACACCGCCTCCTGCCAGACCTACGAGGTTCGCTGAACGGAAGGCTCTCCAGCTCGAGCGGCTGGGAGCCAACGGGGGACTCCACCACGGTGGCGTCCCCCGTTTCAGTCTCTGCGGTCAGGTCGGTAGCCGGACCGACACGACCGGGAACTGGCCGTCTCAGGGCCGGGCCAGGCGCTGCGGGAGAGCCTGAGAGGCCAGCCGCTCCAGGACCGGTCCGACCTCAGCAGCACTGGTCAGAGCCTCCGGGAAGGAGACCACCAAGGTAGTGACCTCCTCACCGGTGATGGACATGAGGGTCACTCCGTGGGAGTCGACATCGACGCACAGCGTCCTGTCCCACAGCGTGGGGCACACGCCGACTGCAGGACGGGAGGAGCAGGTCCAGCCGGGCATCTGCCCCTCCCGTACGGCCTCGCACACGGCGCGCAGGCCCAGCTGGCCGACCGCGCTGACCGCCTCATGGGCGTCCATGACCTCCTGCGGGTTCCAGGACACGGACGGGAGCGAGCCGGAGTCGGCGGAGGCGACGTCGAGGATCTCCTCGATGTCGTGGCTGGACACCCCGGAAACGCAGTGGAGCATGACGCGTTCGCATGAGATGACGCCCAGACGCCCTCCGGGCCCCGCGGCGATCTCGCGGACGCGCTCAAGCGGGTCATCACCAACGATGGCGCAGTGGCAGGCGGGAGTGCGGGACGAGGCCAGGACGAGTGCACGATCCTCGCCGCCCACCCAGGTCAGGTCGCCCAGCAGGTG
The DNA here is from genome assembly GCF_900323545.1 of Actinomyces sp. Marseille-P3109. NCBI lineage: Bacteria > Bacillati > Actinomycetota > Actinomycetes > Actinomycetales > Actinomycetaceae > Actinomyces > Actinomyces sp. Marseille-P3109. The sequence goes on along the minus strand of NZ_OOHN01000008.1, from coordinate 700,192 downwards.
CGCCGTGGCGGCCGTGATGCGCACACCGGGCTCGGCGGCGTCGAGGGTGACGTCGAGTCGGACGTCGACGGCGACGTCGTCGGGCGCGATGGCCAGCGGGGTGCCCTCAGGAGGGCAGGCGGCTACGAGGATCCGGCCGTCGGCCCGCATGGCGTGGGCGACGTAGGCGGCGGGGGCCGAGGGGTCGATGCGGTAGGCCGTCACTGCGGCGCTTCCGCTGCCGGCCAGAAGACGCCTGGCCAAACGCCGAGCGCGCTGCATGATGTCGGGGACCTGATCGGACGTCACACGCTTACCTTCCTACCGCGTTGCCGCACGTGGGAGCGGGGTGCCCCCGGCAACATCTGAAGGTGAGGCTACCCTCAGAGCCCCTGGGGGGCCAGTTCCTCAGGGAAACCCACACGTGGAGCGCGTCTCAGAGGGCCGATCCCGCGACGAGGTGCTGGATCCCGACGACGATCATCCGCACCGCGATGGATGCCAGGATCAGGCCCATTCATGCCCACGAGGCAGGCCATGGTGGTACGCATCGTCATGGACACAGGCTCCCAGGGTCTTGACCAGCACAGCGATGCCCATACCCGTGCGCCGCACACGCCAGAGGCGAGCGGAGAAACAAAACGGCCCTCGCCTGACGGCGGGGCCTGCTGATGAAGAATTGTGGAGCTAGGGGGATTCGAACCCCCGACCTCTTCCATGCCATGGAAGCGCGCTACCAACTGCGCCATAGCCCCGAAATGGGTGCTCCACCCGGAGGAACCCGGGTGGTTCGTGGAGCTAGGGGGATTCGAACCCCCGACCTCTTCCATGCCATGGAAGCGCGCTACCAACTGCGCCATAGCCCCATTCGGGCGTCGCCTGCGTTCGGCGACGCGGATAACTGTATGAAGATCGGCCCGGTCAGGGCAAATCCGCGGCGCGTGTACTACCTCACCCGCTCAGCCGAGGATTTTGCCGAGCGGGCTCGGCTCCACCGGAGGCCCGGCATTCCACTTCACTACGGACCAGTTCGGAGGGCGCTTGTTGGTGCGCATGAGCGCGTAGCAGCAGTTGCTCATGCCACGCAGACCGAACCACTGCTGGGCATCCATGCCCAGCAGGTACGTGGCCCCCAGGTTGGTGGCCGCCCCGTGGGAGACGACCACGATGACATCTTCCTTCCCGGCGTCGGCGGCGATGGCCTTGAGGGTCTCCCCCACCCTCTCAGCGGTCTTACGGCGCCCCTCGATCTGGAATTGAGGAAGATCTCCGCCGGCGCGCCAGGTGGCGTAGTGATCGGGCCACTGCTTCTTGATATCGGCTGCCTTGAGGCCCTCCCAGGTTCCGAAGGACTTCTCCACCAGCCCTGGGGCGATCTCAACGCTCAGCCCGGTCAGAGACGCCAGGACCTCCGCGGTGGCGCGTGCCCGCACCAGCGGGGAGGAGACGATTCGTGTGGGCCCCAGGGCCGCGATGCCGTCAGCTGCTCGCTGGGCCTGCTGGCGGCCGGTGTCGTTGAGGGGGATGTCGACCTGTCCCTGGATGCGTCCCTGAAGATTGTAGTCGGTCTGGCCGTGGCGCCACAGGATGAGGTCGGTCATGATGCGGCCCCCTCCTGGCCATCTTCCTCGTCGTTCCCCGGGTGACCCGGCTGCGTCAGGTCGGCCGGCAACTCGATGGCGGGGCAGTCCTTCCACAGACGCTCCAGTGAGTAGAACTCCCGGTCCTCGTTCTGCAGGACGTGGACGATGACGTCGCCGTAGTCCACGAGCACCCAGTGCGCGTCGGCGAAGCCCTCTCGCGTCCTGCGCCTGGCTCCGGCCTGGTGCATGGCCTCATCGACGGCGTCGACGATGGCGTGGACGTGGCGGTCGTTCGAGCCGGAGGCCAGCAGGAAGACGTCGGTCAGGCCGAGTCGCTCGGAGACGTCGATGGCGGTGAGACGATCGGCCTTCTTGTCGGCCGCGGCACGAGCGGCGGCGACGGCGAGGCCGATGGCGTGTTCGGTGGCGGGCACGGATCTCCTTCGGGAAGGTCAGTCAGACATCATGCGGCAGCCGCGACTGTACCGTGCGCACCACCGTCATACGAGCTGACGGACCCACTCCCCCGCTCCAACGGTGGTACCCATGGCGTTGGAGCTGGACCCGCCGAAGACGACGAACCAGAGCACCACCATGATGATGAGCAGCACGAGGACGATGATGAGCAAGGCCAGGAGGACTTTACCGGTGCGCGAGGAGGAGCCGGACTGCTCCATCGGCGGGACGTGGTCGGGGGTGGGGACCCGCCCGGTCACCTCGTTGACAGGAGCCAGGTACGGCTCCTCGGACGGTTTGGCGGCGGGAACCGCCACGGTGTCCCACTCGGAGCTGCCGACCGGTCCGTTACGGTTCTCCGCCTCCTCGGTGTAGAAGGCGTAGGGGCTGACGGCCTCTCCGGACGTGGCGTCGGTGGTCTCCACGACGCCACTCACCCCGGTCACGATCGTCTCCTGGAAGCTGTCCGCCTGGGAGGGCTGGTGCAGTGACTTCCACTGCGGAGCGCCGACCGAGCCGAACTCGCCCTCCTGCTGCCCCTGCTCCGACGGCATCATGGCCTGCACCTCGACGTCGGCCGCGGCGCCCTCCTGCGTCATCGGCTCCTCGATGGAGGCCATGCCGTAGGTCTCCTGCGCCTCCGCCGCGTCCTGGGCGGACGAGGAGCTGTCCACGGGCTGGACCGAGCTGAGCTCGCCCGTGGAGATGTTGACGGTACGCACCCCCTGCGCGGCCGCCGGGATGCGCACGATGGGACGGCGCACGGAGCCGGTTGAGGAGGCGGACCCGGCGCTCAGTCCACTACGGGCGGACTCGGTGGCCTGCGGGGCATCGGGCTGCCCGTAGGTGGCGAAGTCAGCGGCACCGGAGGCCGAGGCGGAGACGGCGGAGACTGCGGTGACGGCTTCCGCCGTCTGGGAGGAGGGCCGGGATGCGGACACCGCATCCTCCCGGGCCGCCGGCGCAAAGCCCTCACGGTAGTCGTAGGGGCTGGTCCTGGGCTCCTCGGCGTCGGGCCCAACGATCTCCTCGGCGGGGACCCGCGGCTCGGGGACCGCCTGCTCGTCGGCCTCGGAGACAGGGCCGCCCTCCATGCGCTCCTTGAGTGAGAAGCGGGTGGGCACCGGTGCCGGCTCGGAGCTGGTGTCGGCGGCCCAGTGGGCGTCATAGTCCAGGGTCGCCACCGGCAGGTCGACGGCCTCCATGAGGCCTGTCTCGATCTCGGAGATCGCCACGGCCTCGGCCGCGGACAGTGAACGCCAGCTCGGTGCCGAGGCGGACGGCACCTCGGGAACGGAGAGGTTGAGAGGCGGGTTCTGCCCGCCCTGCTCGAGGGAGATGGGCTCGTTCTCACTCACGGCGGGGAACTCGGCCGACTCCTCCAGTCCGGTCTCGGTGTCGCCACCCGACGGGGCGGAGGAACGAGGGGTGACCGAAGCGGGATCAGCGAGCGGGTCCTGGAGGGCCTGAGCCTGCTCGGGGGTGATCTCGCCGGCCTCGACGGCGGCCCTGAGCGCCTTGGCCTCCTCACGCAGGCGCCTCATCTCGCGTCGGGTCAGGAGCGGCTGCTGCCCCGTCAGGATCGCCTCGCGCTCGGCGGCACGCTCGGCCTGCCGGATCGCACGACGACTACCGCGTGGAGCGTGCTCATCCTGCGTCGGCTCCTCGGACGTGGGGGCATTGACGCCGGTCTGCTCAGTGCTCACCGTCGTTCTCCTTCCTCAGGGACTGCTCGCGGGCCACTCTCGCCGTCATCGACGTCGCCGACGCCGACCGCAAGGCCATACGATAAAGCCCGTACTTGCGTATGTACTGCACGACACCATCAGGGACGAGGTACCACACTGGGAACCCCTCTCCGACTCGCTGACGGCAGTCCGTCGACGAGATCGCCATGGCCGGCACCTCCACCAGCGAGATCCGGTCACGGGGCACCCCGGAGTCACTCAGGACGTGCCCGGGGCGCGTCACCCCTACCAGGTGTGCCAGGCCGAAGATCTCCTCACTGTCCTTCCAGGTGAGGATCTGCGCCAGGGCGTCCGCACCGGTGATGAAGTACAGCTCCGCGCCCGGGTACTCGGCCGCGATGTCATGAAGAGTGTCGATCGTGTACGTCGTGCCGCCCCGGTCGATGTCGACCCGGGAGACCGTGAACCTCGGGTTGGAGGCCGTGGCGATGACCGTCATGAGGTAGCGGTGCTCGGCCGGGGAGACCCGGCGATCCTTCTTGAAGGGCTGAGCCCAGGTGGGCACGAAGATGACCTCGTCGAGAGCGAAGACGTTCTGGACCTCACTGGCCGCAACGAGGTGCCCGTGATGGATCGGATCAAAGGTTCCACCCATGATACCGATGCGAAGCGGACGAGCAGACTGAGTCACGCGCTGCGCCTCGCTTCTTTCCTGGGGGACACGTTGGTTCTCCTCAACCGGTACGGACGACTGCAGTTGGCGAACATACTGCCACGGCCTGCACCCATTGTGGGTCTCCGCAACGCCATAAGCGAGTTGTCAGCCAATGGCGCAGAGACACAAGGTAACGTCCAGAACATTATCAGGCTAATGCCAGTTTTCCAGGGCGCGTCCGGCGGCACCCAGCGCCCGGGACGGTTTCCCGAGCCGGGCGGTCAGCAGCGTCGGGGCCGGCAGACCGGCCATGAGGTCAGCCACTCGCAGTCGCAGCGGCTCGAGGAAGACGGCCTCCCCGGCCTGAGTCAGGTCGGAGCTGATCACGACGTCGAGAGGACCGAGCAGGCCAGCACCGCACGCGATGAGGTCGGCCAGGGCGTCCAGACCCGTGTCCCAGACGCGGCGCGCCTCCCGGTCACCCATTCGCATCGCGCCGAGGAGCGCCTCAAGCCCTGGGACAGGCGAACCGGCACGTCCACCGCGGGGGTCTTCGGAACCGCCGGAGTCATCGACGATACCGGCCGTGTAGCGTCCAACCATCGCGTCCAGGGAGGCAACGTCCTCCAGACGGGCCCTCTCTCCGCTCCAGTCCGGATCGGGGACCATGATCCGGCCGGCCTGGCCGGCCCAGCCGCCACCGCGCACGGGGACGCCATCGAGCAGAACAGCCGCGGAGATGCCGGCACCGACGGACAGGTAGAGGCAGCTCGCCCCTCCCGCTCCCCACCGGCTCTCGGCCCAGGCGCCGCAGCGAACGTCCTGAAAGAGCGCCACCTCAACACGCCCAGTGCCCGTGACGGACCCGGCCGTCCCGGCCACCAGGGCCTGACTCACAAGGCTCCCCAGCGGGAGGTCCTGCAGCCCCAGGTCTGCGCTGTGGCAGATGCGTCCCTGGCTCTCGTCAACGACCCCCGGCACACAGACCCCCACGACCGAGGCCTGCACCTCGGTTCCCAAGGAGGCGACGACGGCGCTGACCTCCTCGACCAGTCGACCTTCGTTTGAACGACAGTCCTTCTGCACAGGGCGTTCCAGGGAGCGGATGACGTGCCCCAGGTCATCGGCAACGACCGCGGTGATGACGTCGGCTCCGACATCGATCCCCAGTGCGGCCGGACACCCCTCGGGGCGGGAGCGCTCGGTTGAGTCAGTGGGACGTCCCATGTGTTCTCTGTTCTCAGGGGCGGGGCGACAGGCGCGCAGACCGTGGCGTCCACGGTGGCCGCACAGGAGGTCACCGCGATGTCGCCACGGGGCCGCTGCCCCGCACGTCGGTGTGATGGACGCCGACGACAGTAGCAAGGTTCGTTTCGCCATGAGTCACTCTCGGCGGGCGACTTCGGGTATCGCTGCTCTATGCTGGCGCCAGTGCACCGACTACCTGCCGCGCGGTAACCCGGATAGGGCACGTAGTTGAGGCACGAATCATGTGCCGTGCTCCAGCGCAGTCTGGGCCCCCGGTCCCACCACCCCTTGAGCTCCAGGAGGATCGAGATGTCTCGGCATGATCGCCATTCGGCCATCCTCGACATCATCATGGACGAGGGCAGCGTCCACATTGATGACATCATCGCCCGTCTCGGCGTCTCGGCCGCCACCGCGCGACGCGACCTCGACCACCTGGCGGACCAGCAGCTGGTCACTCGGACCCGCGGCGGCGCCATCGCCAATCCGGTCTCCACTGAGCTGCCGCTGCGCTACCGCACCTCGCGGATGGCCGATGAGAAGACCCGGATCGCCAAGGCCGCGGCGGCCATGGTGCACCCAGGGGACTCCATCGGTCTCAACGGCGGCACCACCACCACCGAGGTCGCTCGGGAGATCGTGCTCCTGCCGGACCTCACCGATCCGGACGTGCCCGTCACCCTGGTCACCAACGCCGTCAACATCGCCAGTGAGATGACCGTGCGCCAGTGCGTACGCGTCGTCGTCACCGGAGGCATCGCGCGGGACAGGTCCTTCGAGCTCACCGGGCCGCTGGCCGAGCTCATCCTGCCCTCGATCAGCGTGGGTACGCTCTTCCTGGGCGTCGAGGGTCTTGACGAGAGGGGCGCCTACGCCCAGCACGACGGCGAGGCCGCGGTCAATGCCGCCCTGGTCGAGGCGGCCCAACGCGTCGTCGTCGTGTGCGACAGCTCCAAGCTCGGCTCCACCGCCTTCGCCCTCATCTGCCCCACCGCCTCGATCGACGTGGTCATCACCGACGACGGTGCCCCAGCCGACCAGGTCGAGGCCCTGCGTCGGGCAGGAGTCGAGGTGCGGCTGGTCTAGCCTCCAACAAACCTGAGAGCTTTCTCATCCACCCTTAATCGTCGTCTTCCCCTGGCTGGTCAGAATCGTTTCAGAACGATCCAGAACTGACACCAAGGGAAGAGACGATCCATGACAACCGTTCCCCTACGGCTGGCGCTCTACAGTCACGACGCCAAGGGGCTGGGACACCTTCGCCGCAACCTTGCTCTGGCCCATCACCTGGCCCGGGCACTGCCGGGACTCACCGGCCGCGATGTCACCGGCCTGGTCATCACCGGACTGGCTCCGGGACAGGAGCACCGGCTTCCTGAGGGTTTCGACTGGCTGGTGCTGCCGGGGGTCAAGAAGGCCGAGGGCACCTACCTGCCCCAGCGCCTGCGTATCACCCGTGAGGGCCTGGGCCTGGTCCGCAGCGCCCTGCTGTCCGGTGTCCTGACGACCTTCACCCCGGACCTGCTCATCATCGACCGTCATCCCTACGGGGTGCACCAGGAGCTGCGCGAGCCCCTGGCACGTCTGCGTCAGGCGAGCCCCGACGCTCGCGTGGTGCTCGGCCTGCGCGAGATCCTGGACACGCCCGAGACCGTGCAGCGCGAGTGGGAGGAGCTGGGCGAGGCCGACACGCTGCGCCGACTCATCGACGAGGTCTGGGTCTACGGGGACGCCTCGGTCCATGACCTGAGCGCTACTGGCGAGGCTCCGGCGGCGCTGGAGGAGCGGATGCGCTACACCGGCTACCTCGCCCATGGCCGCGACGCCGCAGAAACCACTCATGGCTCTGAGACGTCAGGCGCCTTGGCCGGTAACGCCGAGGTTGCGGAAGCCTTCATCCTGACCACCGCCGGTGGCGGCTCCGACGGCATCAACCTGCTGCGTGCCGCGGCCGCGGCGCGTGTCCCCGACGGGTACCGGCACGTCGTGGTCACCGGCCCCCAGCTCGACGCCGCCCGGTTCCACCAGGTCGCTCAGGCGGCAGGCCCCCGCACCATCGTGCGCCGGACCTGGCCGGGGATGAGCCACCACATCCAGCGGGCCGCAGCGGTCATCTCGATGGCCGGATACAACACGGTCAGCGAGATCCTCGCCTCCGACACCCCGGCTCTCCTCGTCCCCCGTGAGACGCCTCGCCTCGAGCAGTTCATCCGGGCCACCGCTCTGAAGGACGTAGGCGCCACTGACCTCCTGAGAGTCGCGGACCTGAGTGCCGCAGCACTCGAGGACTGGCTCACCGAGCTGCTGCGTGACCAGGATGCCGGCGCTTGCAGCCAGCTGGCAGGGCGACGTCGTCTGCGCCTGGACGGTCTGGAAACCGTCCCCCTGCTCGCCGCCCAGCTCGTCGGCGATCGGAGCGACGGTCTCAACGCCCGACTCAGCCATCTCAACAGTCACACCACCGGCCTCACCAGGATGGAGATCCCCGCATGAATCCCGCAGCCGACAACCACCAGGACATTCGCTACAACGGTGCCCGCATCGGATACGTCCTCAAGGTCTACCCGCGCTTCTCGGAGACCTTCATCGTCACCGAGATCCTGGCCCGCGAGGCCCAGGGCGAGGACCTGAGCATCTACGCGCTGCGCCCCACCACGGACTCGCGCTTCCACCCCGAGATCGCCCGGGTGGCCGCCCGGGTCAACTGGGTGAACCGGCCGGTACGGGCCATCGACCTGTGGAGCCAGTTCACGGACGGTCTGACCCGCAAGGACGACCGCGAGCGCTTCGCCGCCATCATGCCGGTGCTGGCCGACCTTCCCGGTGACGAGGTGGCTCAGGGCGTGGAGCTGGCACGTCAGGCGCGCAGGGACTCCATCACGCATCTGCACGCCCACTTCGCGTCTCTGGCGGGCCGGGTGGCATGGATCGCCTCGGCCCTGACCGGTATCCCCTACACCGTGACCACCCACGCCAAGGACATCTTCCACGAGTCGGTGGACCCCGTGTGGCTGCGTCGCATCTGCGCCGACGCGCAGCGGGTCATCGCCATCAGCCGGTACAACAAGGAGCACCTGAGGAAGGTGCTGGCGGGCACGGGGGCCACGGTGTCCCTGCGCTACAACGCCATTGAGCTCGACCGCTTCTCCTACCGCGCTCCGCTACCCGTGCCGGCCGGGAACTCACGGCCGCTACGGGTGTGCGCCGTCGGGCGCCTGGTTCCCAAGAAAGGCTTCGCGGACCTGATCGAGGCGGTGCGGATCCTGGTGAGCTCCGGTGTCGACGTCGAGGTCGATCTGGCCGGTGACGGCGACGAACGTGAGCGCCTGACCGCGCAGATCGACCGCCTGGGTCTGACGGACCGGATCCGACTCCTGGGTCCGCTCACACAGGCGGAGGTGCGTGGCCTGCTGGAGCGCTCGGACGTCTTCGCAGCGCCCTGCATCGAGGCGGCCGATGGCAATATCGACGGTCTTCCCACGGTGATCCTGGAGGCGATGGCCTGCGGGACGCCGGTGGTGGCCACGGCGGTCTCGGGGCTGCCGGAGGTGGTTCGCGACGGTGTCACCGGACTCCTGCTGCCGCCGGGGGACCCGACCGAGCTGGCGGTTGCCCTGCGCAGGATCGCGCTGGGCGAGGTCGACACCGTCTCCCTGTCTCGTGGGGCGCGGTCACTGATCGAGGAGCACTTCGACTCCCGCGCCCAGGCCGAGGTCCTGGCCGCCTGGCAGTCGGGCCCCCGCCCCGCTCCCGCCATGTCCCTGACCGATCAAGAAGGAGCCGCCTGATGCGGATCGCCTACATCTGCTGCGACCCGGGCATCCCGGTGTTCGGGACCAAGGGCGCCTCGGTGCACATCCAGGAGGTCGTCCGCGAACTGCGATCCATTGGCCACGAGGTGGCCCTGTACGCCGTGCGCTCCGGCAAGCACGTTCCCGACGACCTCACCGACCTCGAGCTGCACCTGGAGGCCGTGGCCGACGTCGAGCCCGCTGAGCGGGAGCAGGCGCAGGCGCACGCCGCGGAGCGGATCGTCTCCCGGGTGATCGCCGACGGCGCCGACCTGGTCTACGAGCGCTACTCCCTGTTCTCCACGGCGCTTGCTGACATCACGGCCGCCACCGGTGTTCCCGGGATCCTGGAGGTCAATGCTCCGCTGATCGATGAGCAGCGTCGTCACCGCTCGCTGGTGGACGCCTCCGGCGCGGCGCAGGTGCTGCGCCGTCAGGTGGCGGCCGCCCGGGCCACAGTGTGCGTCTCGGACCCGGTGGCCGACTGGGTGCGTCGTCGCACCGCCGACCTGTCCGATACCGGTGCGGACGCGGACGATGTCGCCAACAGGATCCACACGGTTCCCAACGGTGTGAGTGTGCGCCGTATTCAGCCCCAGCCGGAGGACCCGAGCCGGGTGGTCGTCACCTTCGTGGGGACTCTGAAGCCCTGGCACGGGGTGGCCGACCTCATCACGTCGGCGGCCCTGGCGCGTGAGAGCTGGAGCCTGCGGATCATTGGTGACGGCCCCGAGATGGAGTCGCTGCGTGCTCAGGCCGAGCGCCTCGGGGTGGAGGTGGACTTCCGCGGGGCGGTCGCTCCGCAGGATATCCCCGCCCACCTGGCGGGCTCGGCGATCGGAGTGGCCCCTTACCCGGATCTGGGCGGGGGCGAGCAGCAGTACTTCTCCCCCATGAAGGTCCTGGAGTACCTAGCCGCGGGGCTCGCGGTCGTGGCCTCCGACGTCGGGCAGGTCCCCCAGCTGCTTGAGGACGGCTCTGGCCGGCACGGCGTACTCGTGGCCCCCTCGGACCCCACGGCCCTGGCCGCAGCCCTGGATGATCTGGCGGCATGTCCGGATCGGCGCGCCCGCATGGGCCGCGGCGGGCGCCTTCTGGCCGAGGAGCGCCACTCCTGGCGTCGGACCGTCGACCGGATCCTGGAGCTGGCCGGGCTCGCTCAGGATGGTGAGCGGTGATGGGTGCTCCTGCGTGTCGGCAGACTGCCCGGCCGCACCGCTCCCCCATGCGCCAGACCCTGCGCCTGGTGGGGCCCGATGCCGCGCCGCAGTGGCGCCTCATGGCCGGGGGCACGGTGGTGCTTCTGGCAGAGGTGGTCTTCCGGGTGCTGGAGCCCTGGCCCCTGAAGATCGCCATCGACTCGTTGGTGGCGGCGCTGGGTAAGCACACGGGCATCGCGCCCGCCACGGTCTCCTCCTTGGTGGGTCTGGGCGTGGTCCTCCTGGTGATCGTGGCCGGTCGGGCGTTGTGCAGCTACCTGGCCACCGTGGCCTTCGCCCTGGTCGGCTCACGCACGGCGGCCTCCCTGCGCAGCCGGGCCTTCCACCACGTGCAGGGGCTCTCCCAGCAGTTCCACGCCCGCAACCGCAGCGCGGACACGGTTCAGCGGCTCATCGCCGACGTCAACCGCATGCAGGAGGTGGCCGTCACCGCCGGCCTGCCGATGGCCGCCAATACCTTGACCCTGCTGGTCATGGTCGTGGTCATGGTGTTCCTGGACCCGCTACTGGCCATGATCGTGGTCGTGGCGGTGGTGGCCTTCGCGATCGCTTCCTCCGGCAACTCGCGGCGGATCTCCGCGGCCTCCCTGCGCAGCCGCAAGTCGGAGGGGAACCTGGCCAACACTGCCCAGGAGGCGCTCGGTGCCATCAAGGTGGTCCAGGCCTACGGTCTGGAGCCCCTGCTGCACGAGCGCTTCACGGGGGCCAACACTATCTCTCTGAGCGAGGGAGTGCGTTCGCGCCGCATCGCCGCGCGCCTGGAGCGTTCCACGGACGTCATCGTCGGCGTGGCCACCGCCGTGGTCATGGTCGGCGGGGGCATCCGAGTTCTGAACGGTGCCATGTCTCCCGGAGACCTGGTGCTCTTCACGACCTACCTGCGCACCACCATGAAGCCGCTTCGGGACATGGCCAAGTACACCGGCCGCATCGCTCGGGCGGCGGCCTCGGGTGAACGGGTGGCCGACCTCATGGCGGTCGAGCCCGAGATCGTCTCGCCTTGCGACGCCACTGTCCTGGACCGGGTTCACGGCATGGTCCACTTCGACCACGTCCACGCCGCTTACGACGGCCGGCAGGTGCTTCACGGCGTGAGCCTGACGGTGGTCCCCGGTGAGCACGTGGCCCTCGTGGGGCCGTCGGGCTCGGGCAAGTCCACCCTGGTGTCCCTGGTGGTGCGGGCACTGGATCCGACGTCGGGCACGGTCAGCCTCGACGGGCACAGCCTGAACGAGCTGGACCTGAAGTTCCTGCGCTCGCAGGTCTCGGTCCTGCACCAGGAGGCGGTGCTGCTGACCGGCACGATCCGCGAGAACATCCGTCTGGGGCGGCCCGACGCCTCCGACGATGAGGTGGAGGCGGCCGCACGCGCCGCCCACGCCCACGACTTCATCACCCAGATGCCCGACGGCTACGACACGGCCGTGGGCGAGCGGGGCGGCACCCTCTCCGGGGGGCAGCGTCAGCGCATCGCCATCGCCCGGGCGCTGCTGCGAGACTCGCCGATCGTCATTCTGGACGAGGCGACCACCGGGCTGGACCCGGCCTCGACGTCGGCGGTGCTCGAGGCGATCGACGAGCTGGTGGCCGGACGCACGACCCTGACCGTCACCCACGACCCGCAGGCCGCCATGCGCGCCGACCGGGTGGTGTGGATCCAGGACGGGCGGATCCGGCTGGATGGGAGTCCTCAGCGCCTCATGGACACCTCGGCCGAGTTCCGCCGGTGGGCGAACAGCCCCCTGTCGGACTTATTCGCCCTGGAGGGGAGCGGATCGTGAACCTGCCAACGATCTCCACAGCGACCACAGCCGACGCCGTCTGCGCGGTTCTCGATGCCGACCGGCTCAGTGAGCTCCTCGGCCAACCAGTGCGGGCAGACCGGCTGCGCATCAAGCCGAACGTCTCGGTCCTGGTGTCCTTGACGGAGCGCTCCACTGGGCTCACGTCCGGGTGGGCGCGGCTGCTCTGGCCGGTCTCGCACTCCAAGGCCGCCCAGGCCGAGCGCCTGGCCACCTCCCTGGGGCTCGACCAAGCTCCGGTCACCCGGTCCACAGGCGGCGACCTGCTGCTGCAGAGCGGTCCGGTCCGCACCGACCCCAAGCTGGCCGAGCCGATGGCGGGCGCCGCCCGCCAGGGGGTACTGAGATCCTGGGAGGCTAGGGACGTTCTACGCTACAACCCCTCACGGCGCCTCGTACTGCGAGACGGCTCCACGGTGCTGCGGATGCGTGCTCAGGCCGGCAGCCCGGCCGACGACGTCCATCGCGCCCTGTCCGAGTTCCTCCCGGTCCCGCGTCTGCTCGATTCTGAGGCCGTGGCCCGGTGCGAGGGACATGTCAGCCTCCAGCAGTGGTGCGGCGACACGAACTTGGCCGAGCTCTCCGACGACCGTACCGCTGAGCACGCCACATCCGAGGCCGTCACCGAGTCCGCAGCCGATGCCACGCGGCGCGTGGGGGCGCTGCTGGCCGAGCTGCACTCCTGCGTAGAAGCCCTGAGGCCGGACCTCGTCTACAGGCTGCCTCACCAGCATCCCGATCCTCGGGACCTGGCCGAGGTTCACGCCCGTCAGCTCGATGTCCTCGATCCCGAGCTGGCCCGCCGCGTGCGGGCGGTGGGCGGCATGCTGCCCACCCGGTCGTCTGGCGAGCCGGTCCTCACCCACGGCGATGCCTCCCCCGACCAGGTGCTGTACGAGCGCTCCACCGGGCAGATCTGGCTGACCGACTTCGACCGGGTGCGCCTAGCCCCAGCGGCCACCGATCTGGGCTCCTACCTCGCGATGGCCCCGACCTCCCAGGGGCGTGCCCTGCTGGAGGGCTACGCCGAGCACCGACCGGTGCCCGCTGCCGAACAGCTGGGGGTGGCGGTCGCCCGCTCGCGCCTGGCGCGGCTGGCCGATCCTCTGCGCCATGCCGATCCGTCCTGGCGAGAGCGCATCGGAATGGAGCTGGCCGCCATTGAGAGCATCGCCCGGTCACCTGAGAAGGAGACCGCCTGGGCATGACAGAAGTCTCGACTACGACACAGATGACTGAGATGACACAGAAACCAGAGATGAACGGCATGCTGAGCACGCTGCGCGCGATCCCAGGGCTGCGCCGCGCCTGGCCCGAGCACCGGGACTCGGGCTCCACGAGCGTGAGCATCGAGTGCGTCGACGGCAAGGGCCGTCTGCGCGCCGGGCACGTCACCGCCGGAGCGGCTCCCGACCTGCTGCCCTATGCCACTGACCCGGCCCTGCCGGCCCTATCCGCGCGCCTGACCGGAGCGCTCGTCGTCCACCGCGCCGGCCGCCGCGCAGTGGTGATGGAGGAGACGCGGGTCCGCAAGATCGTGCGGCCGCACCGGGCCGCAGCACTGGTGCGAGCGCACACGACAGCCGCCTCGCTCCTGAGGATCACTGGCCTGCGCACCCCCCGGATCCTGGATAGCAGTGACGACATCGACGACGTCATCGACCTCGAGCTGTTGCCCGGCCGCAGCCTTGACGCGCTCGGCGACACCGGTCTGCCCGCGTGGAGGCGCCTGGCGGACTCCTGGGCCCACCTGGCCCACGGCGAGGCGGACCTGCCCGTCCACGGGCCGCGTCAGGAGGCCGAGGTGCTGCGCCGATGGTGTGCCTCCGCCCAACGCCACGGCGTCATCGACCAGCCGGCTCTCCTGCACGAGCAGGTGGTGGACACCTGCCTGAGCCTGCGGGAGGACGACGGAGTGCGCATCATCGCCCACCGCGACCTCCACGACGGTCAGCTTCTGTGGGACGGAATCGAGCTGTCCCTGCTCGACCTGGACACCGCGGCCACGGCCGAGGCGGCCCTCGACCTGGGCAACCTCTGGGCCCATGCGGACCTCATGGCGGTTCGGGGCCGGCTCGGTCCCGAGGCCCACGCACAGGTCCGCGGGCTGCTCGACAACATGGCCCGCACGCTGCCCACGACGGCGGATCGTCTGGAGACCTACTACCGCTCGTCGGCGCTGCGACTCGTCTTCGTCCACGCCTTCCGGCCCGCTGCCCACCAGTGGCTGCCCGTCTGGGTGCACCACTGCCTGGGGAACGCCTCGCCTTTCGCCCCCCTCAACCTCAGCAACGATTGGAACAACTCATGACCCCTCTCAAGCTCACTGTCATCGGCTGCGGATACCTCGGTGCCGTCCACGCCGCCGCCATGGCCCACCTGGGACACCATGTTCTGGGAATCGATACCCGGACCGAGCAGGTCGAGGCCCTCTCCCAGGGCCGCGCCCCCTTCTACGAGCCGGGCCTGCCCGAGCTGCTGATCACCGGCGCCCAGCAGGGCGACCTGCGCTTCACCTCAGCGCCGACGGCGGCAGAACTGGCCGAGGCCGATGTCCACTTCATCGCTGTGGGCACCCCGCAGTCCGCCACCGGCGGTGAGGCGGATCTGAGCCAGCTGTGGAGCGTAGTCGACATGCTTCATGACGCCCTGCCCGAGGGCGGGCGCAGCGTCGTGGTGGGCAAGTCGACTGTTCCGGTCGGCACCGCCCAGCAGGTGGCCGAGCGCCTGGCCGGCCGCGCCCTGGTGCTGTGGAACCCCGAGTTCCTGCGTGAGGGCTTCGCCGTGGCCGACACCCTCCACCCCGACCGCATCGTCTACGGGGTGCCCACCGACTCCCGCGACGCCCAGGAGGCCCAGGCCGCTCTCGACGCCGTCTACCAGCCCCTGCTGGAGGAGGGCATCCCCCGGATCGTCACCGACTACCCCACCGCGGAGCTGGTCAAGACCGCGGCGAACTCCTTCCTGGCCACCAAGATCAGCTTCATCAACGCCATGGCCCACCTGTGCGACACGGCTGGTGCCGACGTCACCGTCCTGGCCGACGCGATCGGTCACGACCCGCGCATCGGCAGGCGCTTCCTCCAGGCCGGGGTCGGGTTCGGCGGAGGCTGTCTGCCCAAGGACATCCGGGCGCTGCAGGCCAGCGCCGCACTGCACGGCGCCACGCACCTGGCGGACCTGCTGGGGCAGGTCGACTCCATCAACCGCGAGCAGCGCGACCGGATCGTCGACCTGGCCCGCACCCACCTGGGAGGCGACCTCTCCGGCAGGGCGATCACCATCTTGGGGGCCGCCTTCAAGCCCATGAGCGACGACGTACGCGACTCCCCCGCCCTGGACGTCGCCTCCCGCCTGGTCGATCTTGGGGCGAAGGTCACCGTCTGCGACCCGCAGGCCCTGCCCGTCGTGTCCCGGTCCCATCCCCACCTCACTGCGGTGGAAGACCCCCGTGCCGCGCTCAAGGGCGCCGAGCTCGTGCTGCTGCTGACTGAGTGGGACCAGTTCGTGTCCCTCGACCCCACCGACGCCGCCACCGTGGTCGCCGACCGCATCATCATCGACGGACGCAATGCCCTGGACCCGGTGGCCTGGCGCCGAGCGGGGTGGACCTACGCGGGGGTGGGACGCTGAGCATTACAACTGGCGGCTCCGCCCGTGCCCGGACTCACCGGGCGGAGCCTGGTGAGTCCGGGCACAATGGCGACGTGACCTCACTGATGCCCACCCGTACCTTCACCATAGGTACCCGCGTCATGTGGGCGATCGTGCTGGTCGCCAGTATCGCACTGGTCACCTGCGGGGCGATCGTGTGGGCACTGGGACACTCGAGCGTGTCGGCCGACGCCACGAACCGGCTTGAGCACAGCCGCGACCGGATCCGCCAGCTGGCCGCCGACCGCGTCGATCCCTCCAGCGGCCGGCCCCTGGAGGACGTCTCCTCTGTTCTTCGCGTCCACATCCAGCGCACCGCGGAGGGGCCGGGTGAGGCCGAGCTCGGATTCGTGGGGACCAACTCCAACACGGTACTGACCTGGGTGTCCTCGGACAACGTCTCCTTCCGCCCGGAGGAGGACACCGACCTGCTCAAGCGAGTGACCTCCCAGGCCGCAGCATCGGAGTCAGTCATCGAGACGGTACGCACCCCCTCATCGAACTACCGGGTTCTCGTCGTCCCGGTCCAGGGCGGTTCCCAACACGGGGCGCTCGTGCACGTCATCGACCTCAAGGTTGCCGAGTCCCAGCTTCAGCGCACCATGGCCTTCTACGCCGCGGCGGCCGTTTTCACCGTCGCCCTGGTGACGGGCCTGGCCTGGTTCGCCGTCGAGCGGCTCCTGCGCCCCATCGAGCAGCTGCGGCGCGCCACCGAGTCCATCGGCGAGGACGACCTGACCACCCGGGTCCCGGTCAAGGGCCGAGACGACCTGACCGCCCTGGCCGCGACCGTCAACCGGATGCTCGACCGGGTCCAGACCTCGGTGGAGGCGCAGCGCAACCTGCTCGACGACGTCGGCCACGAGCTGCGTACGCCCATCGCCGTGGTCCGTGGGCACCTTGAGCTCACCGACCCGGCCGACTCCGAGGAGGTGCACCAGACCCAGCTGCTGGCCATTGACGAGCTCGACCGGATGGGAGTGCTCATCGATGATCTGATCCTGCTGGCCAAGAGCGCCCAGAGCGACTTCGTCACACCGGTGGACACCGACGTCGCCGAGCTCACCGAACTGGTCTTCGACAAGTCCCTCGCCCTGGGTGAGCGCCGCTGGCAGCTGGAGTCGGTGGCCTTCACCCGGGCCATGATCGACCCCACCCGAATCACCCAGGCCTGGCTCCAGCTGGTGGCCAACGCCGTGAAGTACTCCGAGAACTGCAGCACCGTCCGTCTGGGCTCCGCTGTCCGGGACAAACACCTGCGGATGTGGGTGGGTGACGAGGGCATCGGGATTCCCCCCGAGGAAGTCGACGTCGTACGCCAGCGGTTCAAACGCACCACCAGCGCTCAGGAACTGGCCTCGGGAACAGGTCTGGGACTGAGTATCGTGGAGACGATCGTCGCAGCGCACGGCGGACGGCTGGACATACACTCCCAGGTGGGAGAGGGCTCGGTGTTTACCATGAGGATCCCCCTGGCACCTGTTCCAGGCGCCAAGATCTCGTCCGAGTCGGGCGCCCCCGATCCGCACACCCTCAAGGAGTGAATCCGCTATGAGCAGCATCCTGATCGTTGAGGACGAGCCCCGGATCGTCGCCTTCCTCACCAAGGGACTCAAGGCGGCCGGGTTCACCACGCACACCACCTCTGCGGGCCTGGAGGCCGTGACGCTCGCGCTCCAGGAGAGCTTCGACCTCATCATCCTGGACGTGGGCCTTCCCGACATCGACGGCTTCGAGGTGCTCCAGCGGCTTCGCGGTCAGGGGGTAGCGGCGCCGGTCATCATGCTCACGGCGCGCTCCTCGGTGGCCGACCGCGTCGCCGGCCTCGAGGGCGGCGCCGACGACTACATACCCAAACCGTTCTCCTTCGAGGAGCTCCTGGCCCGTATCCGGGTACGGCTGCGTCCGGAGGTCACAGGAACCGACCAGATGCGGTTGACCCACCGCGACATGGTCCTCGACCTGCGCACCCGCACCCTGGAACTGGAGGGTCGGAAGGTGGAGCTCTCCGCCAGGGAGTTCGCCCTGGCCGAGACCTTCATGCGTCACCCCGGTCAGGTTCTCAGCCGCGAACAGCTCCTGAGCGCCGTGTGGGGGCTGGACTTCGACCCGGGGTCCAATGTGGTGGAGGTCTATGTCTCCTACCTGCGCAACAAGCTGGGCAAGGACCGGGTGGAGACGGTGCGCGGCATGGGCTACCGGCTCGTCTGACTCCGGCCCCTCGAGCATCCGGGGCGGCTGGTCAGTGCGTCATGCGCGTCAGTCGTCGATGTCGTTGTCATGGTCGTCAGTGTCGACGTCGGGCACCGAGCCCTTCGCGTCGTCGTCATCGTCGCTGACGTTCGAGTTGCCGTTACCGGATCTCTCGTTCGTGGCGGGGACGGCAGGGGCGGCGGGCGCCACCTGACGGACGCCATGGTCGACGGCGACCGGCGGCTCGGGCTCAACCTGCTGGGGCGAGTGGCCCGGAGCCCCGGAGGACTCCGCCTCGACATCGTGCTGCTCATACTGGGTGCTGCTGGCACCGCCGACCTGGCCCGGTGACACGGAGGTCGAGGACTGCGACGAGGTCTCCCCGGGGGTACCGTTCAGGACGATGCCCGGCTCACTCGCGGACTCGGTGGGGTGGAAGAACACCATACGGGTGACCCCGACCAGGAGCCCCGCAGTGACGACCACGACCGCCGTAGCGATGACGCGCCCGCGGCCGACCCGGCGAATCAGGTTACGCATACAGTGCCCCCTTGTCCGGCTTCTGTCTGACTTCCCTGCACGTGTTCCCCCAGCCCCACAATTTTACCTGAATTCGTGAGGCCGTCATCAACCGTAACACAAACGACACATTAAAGCGTGGGTACGAGGTACGAGAGAGGCTCGGAACGATCGCAGAGAGGGAATGAAGCCAACACGGAGCGGCTCAGGGTCGGGTGTGCCCGTCGCCCTCGACGATCCAGGTGGTCGTGGTCAGCTCGGTCAGCCCCATGGGTCCGCGGGCGTGGAGCTTCTGGGTGGAGATGCCCAGCTCCGCCCCCAGCCCGAGCTGGCCGCCGTCGGTGAAGCGGGTCGAGGCGTTGACCATGATGGCTGCTGAGTCCATGCCCGCGATGAAGTCGTTGATAACGCTCACGTCCTGGGCGAGAATCGCCTCGGTGTGCCCGGTGGTGTGGGCCCGGATATGGTCGATGGCCTCATCCAGGCTCTCGACAACGCGCACGGCCAGGTCCAGCGAGCCGTACTCGGTGTCCCAATCCTCCTCGGTGGCCTCGGTCAGGAGGGCCTCGCATCCGCTGCCGGTGGCGGTTTCGGTCAGGATCCGGTGGGCGACGGGGTCGGCGTGCAACGCGGTGTTCCGGTCCCACAGGGCTGTGGCCGCGTCCGGCAGGTAGGCGGCGGCCACGTCGGCGTGGACCAGGAGAGTCTCGGCAGCGTTGCACACGCCGACGCGCTGGGTCTTGGCATTGACGATGATGTCCATCGCGGCCTGGAGATCGGCGCTGGCGTCCACGTAGACGTGGCAGTTCCCCGAGCCGGTCTCGATGACCGGAACGGTGGACTGCTCGACGACGGTGCGAATGAGACCGGCCCCGCCGCGAGGCACGAGGGCGTCGACCAGGCCGTGGGCCCGCATGAGGGCGCGGGCCCCGTCCCGTCCGGCGGCGTCCACGCTCGTGACGAGGTCCGCGGGCAGTCCCTGAGAGTCCAGGGCACTGCGCAGGGCCGCCACGATGGCGGCGTTGGAGTCCTGGGCGGCGCTGCCTCCACGCAGGATGATGGCGTTGCCGGACTTGACGGCCAGGGCGGCGGTGTCGACGGTGACGTTGGGGCGGGCCTCGTAGATCATGCCGACGACGCCCAGGGGCACCCGCACCCGGCGCACCCGCAGCCCGTTGGGCATGACCGAGCCGTCGACGACCTGCCCCACGGGGTCGGGCAGGGCCGCGACCTCCCGCAGGGAGTCGGCGATGCCTGCCAGGCGGCCGGCGTCAAGAGCCAGGCGGTCCAGGAGTCCGGGCTTCATCCCGGAGTCGTGTCCGCGCTCCAGGTCGGCGGCGTTGGCGCTCAGGATGGCCTCGGTGTGCTCGGTGAGGCTGTGGGCCATGGCCTCCAGGGCGGCGTCCTTGACGGCGCGCGGGGCTCTGGCCAGGCTTCGTTGCGCGGTGCGGGCGGCGCGGGCGGCTGCGGTGACGAGCTCGTGGGCGTCGACGTCGTTCATGGGACCACCATAGAAGAATCCCCTCGTCAGGAGGAGTCCCAGCGGACCGGGCAAACCACTGGCGGGAAGGCGGCGACTGCATTCACGGCCCGGCGGGAGGCTGACCAGAGGGCTGCTGCGGGAGCGAGTGGCTCACCCACCCATCGTGTCCTACCGATCGCTCGAATCGCCGCAGTTCACTCCTGTTCCTGAGGTGACATCCTCAGACTCCGGCAGTACGGGGCAGCTCGGCGAGGTCGTCGCGGTGGACGACGGGAGCCACATGGTCGGGCGCCGGCGCACCTGCGGCCCGGGCGGTCAGGACCTCGCGCAGCTCGGCAGCGGCGTAGCGGCAGATCCCGCGGGCCAGTGTGCGCTCCGGGCCGACGACGTCGACCACGGCCCCGGACTCGAAGTCGCCGTCGACGCCAGTCAGGCCGGGCAGCAGAAGAGACTTCTTACCGACTGTCAGGGCCCGGGCGGCGCCGGCGTCGATGAGGAGGCGCCCCTCGGGCTGGGAGGCGTGGGCCATCCACAGCCGGCGGCTGGGACGGTGCGGCCCGGTGGGTTCGAACCAGGTGCCCAGGGCTGCTGGAACCTGGATCTCCCCGAGGAGGAGGGCGGCGTCGTCGGCGCGGGCGATGAGGGTGGTGGTGCCCGAGGCGCAGGCGATGGTGGCGGCTTGGAGCTTGGTGGTCATGCCGCCGGTCCCCACGAAGGAACCGCGCCCGGAGACACTGACCCCCTCCAGGTCGTCGGCTGTACGCACGTGTCGGATGGGCTCGGCGCCGGGTGTCCCGGGCCGCGCGGTCCACAGGCCGTCGACGTCGGTGAGCAGCACGAGGACGTCGGCGGTCACCAGGTGGGCCACGAGGGCCGCGAGGCGGTCGTTGTCGCCGAGGCTGAACTCGCTGGTGGCCACCGCGTCGTTCTCGTTGATGATGGGGACGGCCCCCAGTGAGAGCAGGGAGTCGAAGGTGGCGCGTACCGTGCGGTAGTGGCTGCGGATGGCGACGTCGTGGGCGGTCAGGAGGACCTGGGCGGTCACGAGTCCGTAGGCGCTCATCGCGGTCTCCCAGCGGGCAGCGAGCCGCCCCTGCCCCACCGAGGCGGCGGCCTGCAGGAGGCGCAGCTCGTCGGGGCGCCGGTCCAGCCCCAGGGGTGCCAGGCCAGAGGCGACGGCCCCGGAGGAGACGAGGACGACGTCGTGTCCGCGTCGCCGCATGCCGGCGATGAGGCCGGCCAGGATGTCGATGCGGTTGAGGTCGAGCCCGCCGTCGGCGCGCGTCAGCGAGGAGGAGCCGATCTTGACCACCACGCGGGAGCCTTCGGGCAGGCGGTCCGGGCGCCTACCCGCGCAGCGGCCGCCGGCGTTGCTGACAGTCTCTGATTGAGTCACCGGTGCCCGCCCGTCAGTCCTCATCGCCCTCGTGCCAGGTGGTGGCGTCGGTCCACAGGCCCTCGGCGGCCTCGTCGCGCAGCTGCTGGCGCGCGGCCTCCTTGGCATCCATCATCTCGTGGTACTGGCTGCGCCGCTCCACGTTGGTCCGACGCCGGCTGCCCTCCAGGCGCAGGTCGGTGCCGCGGGCGCCCAGCAGCTCAGGGCCGGTGGTCATCGAGGGCTCCCAGGTGAAGAGCACTCCCCCGTCGACCTCGCCGATGAGGACGGTGTCACCGGCGTGGGCGCCGGCCTTGACGAGCTCGTCCTCAACCCCGGCCGCGGCCAGCCGGTCGGCGAGGTAGCCGACCGCCTCATCGTTGGAGAAGTCGGTCTGACGCACCCATCGCTCGGGGCGCTGACCGCGGACCTGGTAGACCTGCCCCTCGCTGGGGTGGGCCAGCAGGCGCACCCGGGCGACGGGCTCCTTCTCACGGCGCCCGACCGCGGCGGGGCGGATGACCGGACGCGACCCGTCGGGCACGCTCAACTCGCCATCGCCCTGGGGGGCCGCCGCCGGGGCCATCTCGCGGGCCCGCTCGACCTCACCGGCCAGGGCGAAGGACAGGGGCCGCAGCCCTGTGTGGGCTACCGCCGAGACGATGTGGACGGGCAGGCCCCGGGCCTCGATGTCGGCGCGCACGAATTCGGCGAGCTCGGCGGCGTCGGGGACGTCGACCTTGTTGAGCACCACGATGCGGGGCCGCTCCATGAGGGGGACACGGCCGGTGAGGGCGGGATCGTCCTCCTGGTCCCCGAGGCGCTCGGAGTAGGCGGCGAGCTCGGCCTCGATGGTGTCCAGGTCGGACAGGGGGTCACGGCCAGGCTCGAGGGTGGCGCAGTCCAGGACGTGGACGATGACGGCGCAGCGCTCGATGTGCCGCAGGAAGTCCAGTCCCAGCCCCTTGCCCTGGGAGGCGCCGGGGATGAGTCCGGGGACGTCGGCGATCGTGAAGCGGACGTCGCCGGCCTCGACGACCCCGAGGTTGGGCACAAGGGTCGTGAAGGGGTAGTCGGCGATCTTGGGGCGGGCCGCGCTCATGGCGGCGATGAGGGAGGACTTGCCGGCGCTGGGATAGCCCACCAGAGCGACGTCGGCGATGGTCTTGAGCTCCAAGGTGATGTCCCTGGCCTGGCCGGGCTCGCCCAGGAGGTGGAAGCCGGGGGCCTTGCGCTTGGAGGAGGCCAGGGAGAAGTTGCCGCGCCCGCCGGTGCCGCCCTCGGCGACGACGATGCTGGCACCCTCCCCCACGAGGTCGGCGATGACCTGACCTCCGGCATACTTGACGACGGTGCCCTCGGGCACGGGCAGGACGAGGTCCTTGCCGTCGGTGCCGCGGCGCCAGTCGCCCATACCGGGGGTGCCGCTACCGGCCCGCTGGTGCGGGGAGCGGTGGTAGCTCAGCAGGGTCGTCACCCGGGGGTCGACGCTCAGGACGACGTCCCCGCCGTGACCGCCGTCGCCGCCGTCGGGCCCGGCCAGGGGCTTGAACTTCTCACGGTGCACGGAGGTGCAGCCGTTGCCGCCGTCGCCGCCGGCCACGTGGAGGACCACTCGGTCAATGAAGCTGGGCATGGGGTCTCCTGTGAGTCCGGGGATAGCGCGAGGGCGGACGGCAGCTGCCGTCCGCCCTCATGCGACGTGCGATGTGCTCGGGGCTCAGGCCTCGGGGAGCACGACGTTGACGACCCGGCGGCCACGGAAGGTGCCGAACTCGACGTTGCCGGCTGCGGTGGCGAACAGGGTGTCGTCGTTGCCGCGGCCGACGTTGCGGCCGGGGTGGAAGTGGGTGCCGCGCTGGCGGACGATGATCTCGCCGGCCTTGACGAACTGACCGCCGAAGCGCTTGACGCCGAGGCGCTGCGCGTTGGAGTCACGGCCGTTACGGGAGGAACCAAGACCCTTCTTGTGTGCCATGGTTTAAGGCTTCTTTCTTCTCGAGCGTGTGCGTTCAGGATGCCCGCGCGCTGGCTGACGCCGGGGCGGTCACTTGATGGCGGTGACCTTGACGGCCGTCAGCTGAGCGCGGTGGCCCTGGCGCTTGCGGAAGCCGGTCTTGTTCTTGAACTTGAGGATGTTGATCTTGGGGCCCTTCTCGTCACCGATGATCTCGGCGGTGACGGAGGACTTGGCCAGGTCGGCGGCAGAGGTGGTCACCTTGTCGCCGTCCACCAGCATGACGGGGGCGAGGGTGACCTCGTCGCCGATCTCACCAGCAAGCTTGTCGACAACCACGACGTCGCCGACGGAGACCTTCTCCTGACGGCCGCCGGCCTTGACGATCGCGTAGACCACTTGAATGCTCATCTCTGTAGATTCTTCGAAAGGCTCTCACGCACGGAAAGGCTTCCGTGAGCCTCACCGGGAGGGCCCTGTCCTGGGCAATGGCGCAAGACGCACCGACGGATAACTTTAGGCGATCCTGCTCCCAGCACCAACCTCCTCCCCGTTCTGCCCCCTGTGTTCTTGGGCACGAAGGTCGTACGGAGGCTAGGCCGACATCGTCGGGTCGTCTGAAGAATTCTCCGGCGTCGGCGAGGCAGTGGCGGGCTGCTCGGAGTCACCCGCGGGATCCGCGCCGCCACCGCTGTCGGCCTGAGAGTTCTCAGTCGATGGTGCGGCGCTCTTCGCGGAGGCCCTTCTCCTCGTCCTCCTGACGGGCCTGCTGTCCGCCGGCTTCTCAACCGTCTCGCCGACCGGCTCCTCAGCCTTGTCCTCAGCGCTCTTCTTAGCCGACTTCTTCTCGGTCTTCTTCTCAGTGCTCTTCTCGGACTTCCTACCGGCCTTCTTCGTCGACTTCCTCTCAGTCGATTTCCTGGCCCTGGTCTTCGTCTGCTTGTCCGCGGACTGAGGGCTCTGCTCCTCCTTCACGCCGCCCTTCTTGTCGGCGGTCTCGTCGATGCCGCCCTCGCGGTCCCCGTCCTGCTCCTGGCCGGACCCCTGCGAGCCCTCGAGCCCTTGAGCGTCCTGAGCCGCCTCCTGCGCATCCTTGTGGGCCTGCTCGGCAGCCGCCGCGATCTGGGCCAGGGCACCGCGAACCGCCGCCCGGGCCTCGTCGTCGGCCCCGGACTCGGGCGAGGCAACGGCGTCGTGCCTCGCCGAGCCCTTGGTGCCGCCGGCCCCCTTTCCGCTCTTACCCTTGACCTCCTGAGCATCCTTCTTGCCGGATCCGGCCTGCTCCTCACGGTTCTTGCGCCCGCGCGAGCGCCCTCCGCCGCGGGAGGCCGAGGTCGACATGTCGACCTGCTGGTTCTCCACGGGCTCGTCGTGGACGATGAAGCCGCGGCCCTTGCAGTGCTCGCAGGTGGTGGAGAAGGCCTCGACCAGTCCCTGTCCCACCCGTTTGCGGGTCATCTGGACCAGGCCGAGCGAGGTGACCTCCGTGACCTGGTGGCGGGTCCGATCGCGCCCCAGGCACTCCACGAGCCGACGCAGAACGAGGTCCCGGTTGGACTCCAGGACCATGTCGACGAAGTCGATGACGACCATGCCTCCGATGTCACGCAGGCGCAGCTGGCGCACGATCTCCTCGGCCGCCTCGAGGTTGTTGCGGGTGACGGTCTCCTCCAGGGTGCCGCCCGCCCCGGTGAAGCGGCCGGTGTTGACGTCGATGACGGTCATCGCCTCGGTGCGATCGATGACCAGGGTGCCGCCGCTGGGCAACCAGACCTTGCGGTCGAAGCCCTTGGCGAGCTGCTCGTCCACGCGATGGGCGGCGAAGACGTCCTCGGGGCCGGTCCAGTGCTCGAGGCGCTCGGCCAGGTCCGGACTGACGTCGTCGATGTACTGGGAGATCGTCGACCAGGTCTTGTCGCCGGAGACGATGAGCTTGCGGAAGTCCTCGTTGAAGACGTCGCGGATGACCCTCACGGCGAGCTCCGGCTCCCCCTTGAGGAGGACCGGGGCCTTGCCGCTGCCCTTCATGACGGAGGAGGCCTTCTTCTCGATGGACTCCCACTGGGCCACGAGCCTCTCGACGTCGGCGGTCAGCTGCTCCTGGCTGGCCCCCTCGGCGGCGGTGCGCACGATGACTCCGGCGGAATCGGGCACGATCCGCTTGAGGATCTTCTTCAGGCGGCTGCGCTCGGTGTCGGGCAGCTTGCGCGAGATCCCCGTCATGGTGCCGCCGGGGACGAGAACCAGGTAGCGGCCCGCCAAGGTGATCTGACTGGTGAGGCGGGCGCCCTTATGCCCGATGGGGTCCTTGGTGACCTGGACCAGGACGGTGTCCCCGCTGGAGAGCGCGTCCTCGATCCGGCGGGGCCGGCCCTCCAGGCCGGCGGCGTCCCAGTTGACCTCGCCGGCGTAGAGCACGGCGTTGCGCCCCTTGCCCAGGTCCACGAAGGCGGCCTCCATGGAGGGCAGGACGTTCTGGACCCGACCGACGTAGACGTTTCCGACCATGGAGGTCTGAGTGTGCCGGGAGACGTAGTGCTCCACGAGGAGCCCGTCCTCCAGGACGGCGATCTGGTTGAGGCCGTCGGACTCGCGCACGATCATCTGGCGGTCCACGGACTCGCGGCGGGCCAGGAACTCGGCCTCAGTGACGATGGGCCGACGGCGTCCGGCCGCCCGCCCCTCGCGACGGCGCTGGCGCTTGGCCTCCAGCCGGGTGGAGCCCTTGAGGGCGGTGACCTCGTCACGCGGGTCGCCTCCCTCGGAGCGGGTACGGGAACGGCGCCGGCGCCGGCGCGATCCTGACACGGCCCCCGCGGTCGCCTCGACGGCAGCGTCCGCAGAGGTCTCGCGGGCCGAGGTCGCTGCGGAACCCGTGCCCTCTCCGCCGGAGCGGGACGGGTCCTCGGTGGTTCGGGACTCGTCGTCGGCCTCGTTGGGTGCGGAGTCCTCGCTACGCGAGCGTGAGCGCCGGCCTCGCCCGCCTCGGCGGCGCTTGCGGCGGGCCCCGCCATCGCGCGCCTCGTCCTGAGAGTCGTCCTGGGAGCCACCGGCGGCGTCGATCTCGGGAGACCCAGCGGCGGACTCGGCATCGTCGTCGCGCTCCTCGACCGGGGAGGCGGAGGCGCTGCGCCCCTTCTGCGACGCTCCCGCACCGGCGACCGCCCGACGACGGCGACGGCTGCGTCCACCGGCCCGCTCCCCCCGGGGCGACGAGGTCCCGGCGTCATCCTCATCATCGGGCACCCGGCCCTCTGCACCGGCCGGGGAGTCCGCTTCAGGGTCCTCAGGCTCCTCCCCCCAGCCGCTTGCGCCCTGATGGCGCGCGGCCGTCGGGGCCTCCTGGGGCGCGGCGGTGGCGGCGGTGACCCGCCGACGCCGGCGGGCCCGGCTGGGGTCGGGGGCCTGGAACAGGAGCGAGGCGGCGGGCAGGCGCGGAGCCTCGGGCTCCCCCTGGTCCTCCCGGAGGGTCTCCTCGTCCGGTCCGCCCTGTGCGTCAGGTCCCTCATCGTCGGCGTCGTGGGCGTCGTTGGCACCGTCAGCCTGCTCGTCCTCAACCCGCGACTCCGCCTCAGCCTCCGCTGCGTCCGTGACCGGCGCGCTCTCCGGCTCATCGAGCTCGCCGACCTCCGTACCGGCGACGTGCGGCTCGGCGGCCGGGGCCGCCTCGGGAGCGGCCGAGGCCGCGACGACCTTGCGACGACGACGCGACGGGACTACTGGAGCGACCGAGGCGGCCGAGGGCTCGGGCTGTTCAGGGTCGGGATCGTCGGCAGCTGAGGAGGTGATGACGTCCGCGGGGTCCGTCGCGCCCGGCTGCTCGGCAGCGGGAGCCTGAGCCGGCGCGGCGGCAGCGGCGGTGACCTTGCGACGACGGCGCGGGGCCGGGGCGCTCACGGCATCACCGACTGCCTGGTCCTGCTCGTGCTCGTGCGATTCTGTTGATTCTGATGTGGTGCGACGTGCCATGGGGCTTGCACTCTCCGGGGCCGGCGCCGTCGTCGTACCCTCGACGCGTCAGCGCGGTTGTGCTCCCAGGCGGGAGCAGCGAAAAAGTCTACGAGCGCCCTGAGGGCGCATGCCTTACCTGACGTCCACACAGACCGGGCTCGCAGCGGCGCAGCTCGGGCGGCGCAAGGTCCTCGGACAGGGTCGGTCGGAAGGCGTGGCTCCTGGTACCGGTACGGAGTACCCGGAGCCGGGTCGAAGTATCCCACACATACAGCGATAAGCGCCTGCGCGACTCGTCATGCTCATGGTGGCTCATCTCTCGCTCCGCCTCGAGTCCACCCCAATCCCACCGCACAACCAGTGAACACCTAGAAAATAGTCAGTTTTCAGTCGACCTCAGAACGTTACTCACGGGCCTTCAGTCCCACATCCACGATTGCCGCCCTTCAACAATCGCATCGAAAACCCCCGGAAGAACCGCCCTGGACGATAGGGTTTACAAGGCGAAAAGGGGCAGCCGCGACCATCGACATCGCATCGAAACCCAGCTGTTTCATGACATCACGTCATAGATGGCCTACAATCCCCCTATCGACCTGTAGGACGTTCTACAGAACACCTTATCGACCTCATCGTCATCTCCGAAAGGTGGCACGGATGGCCATCTCTCCTATGGCGCTGGACTCTCTGGATCTGGCGCGCTGGCAGTTCGGCATCACCACCGTCTACCACTTCATCCTGGTCCCGCTGACCATCGGGCTCTCGCCGCTGGTGGCTCTCATGGAGACGCTGTGGCGTCGGACCGGCAACGAGCAGTGGCTGGTGGCCACCAAGTTCTTCGGCAAGATCCTGCTGATCAACTTCGCGCTGGGTGTGGCCACCGGAATCGTCCAGGAGTTCCAGTTCGGCATGAACTGGTCCGAGTACTCGCGATTCGTGGGCAACATCTTCGGCGCCCCGCTCGCCTTCGAGGCCCTGCTGGCCTTCTTCATGGAATCGGTCTTCCTGGGTATGTGGATCTTCGGATGGGACCGCTTGTCCCCCAGACTCCACAACCTGTGCATGTGGGCCGTGGCCGCGGGCACGAACTTCTCCGCCTTCTTCATCCTCACCGCGAACTCCTGGATGCAGCACCCGGTGGGCGCCGTCGTCAACCCCAGGACGGGACGTGCCGAGCTCGACGGCGTGAGCGGTTTCCTCAAGCTGCTGTCCAATGAGCTGGTGTGGGCCACGGTTTTGCACGTCATCTCCTCGGCGCTGCTGGTGGCCGGCGCCGTCGTCATGGGCGTCTCGGTGTGGTGGATGGTCAAGGCCGCCCGCGCCGAGCAGGACTTCGAGGCCCGTGAGCTGTGGCGGCGGGTCACCCGCTTCGGCGCCATCGTCATGGTGGCGGCGGGTCTGGTCACCGCCGGCACCGGGCACATGCAGGGGCAGCTGGTCGCCGAGTACCAGCCGGCCAAGATGGCCGCCGCCGAGGGCCTGTGCCACTCCGAGTCCAAAGCACCCTTCACCGTGGCCGCTTTCGGGGACTGCAAGAGCGAGGACGGCATGGTCCGGTTCATCTCGGTTCCCGGCGTCTACTCCTTCATGGCCACCAACGACTTCAACGCCGAGCTCACCGGGCTCAAGGAGTCCGGTGACACCTACGCACAGCACTACGGCACCACCGACGCCCGCGGCAACGCCGTCGACTACAGCCCCAACATCATGGTCAATTTCTGGTCCTTCCGCCTCATGATCGGGCTGGGCATGGCCTCGATGGGACTGGGGGTCCTGGCCCTGTGGCTGACCCGCTCCGGACGGCTCATCTCCCGGCCGATCCTGGGCAAAGTGGCACTGGCCACCATGTGGCTGCCCTTCATCGCCTGCTCCTTCGGCTGGATCTTCCGCGAGATGGGACGCCAGCCCTGGGTCATCGCGCCCAACCTGTCCGACCCGGTCTCCCAGGTCTACATGCTCACTGCCGACGGCGTCTCCTCCGTGGTCTCCTCGGGCACGGTGCTGGCCTCGATGGTCATCTTCACCCTGCTGTACGCCGCACTCGGCGTGGTCTGGTTCGTCCTGCTGCGCCGGTACATCCGTGAGGGCGTACGCACTCCGGTGCCCGCCAAGGCCGCGGAGCCCTCAGACGGCTCCGACGACGAGTCCCATGACTCGTCCGAGGCCGCCCCCGCCCTGTCCTTCGCCTACTGAACCGAGGAAGGTAGACACCCATGACACTGAGCATCCTCTGGTTCATCCTCATCGCCGTCCTGTGGATCGGCTACCTCACCCTGGAGGGATTCGACTTCGGCGTCGGGATGCTTCTGAAGATCCTGGGGCGAGATGAGCGCGAGCGGCGTGCGACGCTGTCCACCATCGGCCCCCACTGGGACGGCAACGAGGTGTGGCTGCTCACCGCCGGCGGAGCCACCTTCGCGGCCTTCCCCGAGTGGTACTCCACCCTGTTCTCGGGGGCCTACATCGTCCTGTTCATCATCCTGCTGTGCCTCATCGTGCGCGTGTGCGCCATCGAGTGGCGCCCCAAGGTCAACTGCCAGACCTGGCGCGACCGCTGGGACTGGGTCCACACGATCAGCGCCTGGCTGCCCTCCATCCTGTGGGGCGTGGCCTTTGCGAACCTGGTTCAGGGCATGCACATCGAGGTCGTCAAGATCTCCACCGGCGCCGCGGTCCCGGCCGGCCAGGTACGGGCCGACTCGCTCGTGCCCGGCGCCGCCCACCAGATCACCGGCGGGTTGCTCAGCATGGTGACGCCCTTCACTCTACTGGGGGGCGCGGTCACCTGTCTGCTCTTCCTCAACCACGGTGCGCTCTTCGTGGCTCTCAAGACCACCGGCGAGCTCTCGCGGCGGTCCCTGGCCCTGTCTCGCAGGCTCGCTCCGGTTGCGACCGTCGTCACCGCGGCCTGGGCGCTGTGGGCCCAGCTGGCCTACTCGGACAGCGCCCTGTCCTGGATCCCACTGGCCGTCGCCGCAGCCGGGCTCATCGGCTCACTGCTCATGGGACGCACCGGGAGCGAGGGGCGGGCCTTCGCCCTGCACTTCGTGGGGATCGCCTTCGCGGTCGTCTTCATCTTCGCCGCTATGGCCCCCAACGTCATGCGATCCTCGGTGGACCCGGCCTACTCGCTGACGATCCAGCAGGCAGCGAGCACCGACACGACGCTGCTCATCATGACCGTCGCCGCGGCCGTGTTCGTCCCCGGGGTCCTGGCCTACACGGTCTGGAGCTACAAGGTGTTCGCCTTCCGTATCAGCGCCGAGAGCATCAACCCCGACCAGGGCGGGCTGCACCCCACGCTGGTGCGCGACTCCGCCCAGCCAGAGGCGCACTTCGGGTACTGACCAGCCGCACCACGTATCGGCCAGGGGTTCCGGGCCTTTGGACCTAGTCCCCTATCCTTGAACGGGTGAAGCCTCTCGACCCCCGGCTGATGCGCTACGCCCGCTCAGCCCGCCGATACATCGCCGCCACGGCCGTGGCCGGAATGGTCACCGCAGCGCTGGTGGTGGCGCAGGCCTTCCTTGTCTCGGGCCCGGTATCCTCGGTCATCTCCGACGGCGCCGGCCCGGCATCGGTCAGGAGGCTGGTGGTGGCCCTGGGCGGTGTCATGGCCGCCCGGGCGCTGGTGGTCCTCCTTCAGGAGCTCCACGCCCACCGCTCCGCCACCGGCACGATCATCGAGCTGCGCCGCCTGGTCCTGGAGCACGCTGCTCGGCTGGGACCCCGGTGGCAGGCGCTGCACGGCGCCGGGACCGCCACCCTCCTGACCCGCGGCCTGGACGACCTCGAGCCCTACTTCACCCGGTACCTGCCCCAGCTGGTGCTGGCCGCCACGGTCACCCCGGCGACGGTACTGGTTCTCATCACCCAGGACTGGCCAGCCGCAGTGGCCGTGGTGTGCACACTGCCCCTCATCCCGATCTTTATGATCCTCATCGGACGGATGACGCAGTCAGTCTCGCAGGAGCGGCTGGAGGCGATGCAGGTCCTGGGAGACCAGGTGCTCGACCTCATCTCGGGGTTGCCCACGCTCAAGGCGCTGGGGCGCGAGCAGGGACCGGCCAAGAAGGTGCGGTCCCTGGGGCGCGCCTATCGCCGCACCACCATGTCGACCTTGCGGATCGCCTTCCTGTCGGGAGCGGTCCTGGAGTTCATCACGACGCTGTCGGTGGCGATCATCGCCGTCGAGGTCGGGTTCCGGCTGGTGGCCGGCCGTATGGACCTGTTCACCGGCCTCCTCGTGCTCATGGTGGCGCCGGAGGTCTACCAGCCGCTGCGGCAAGTGGGTTTCCAGTTCCACGCCTCCGCCAACGGAGTGGCCGCCGCCGAGGCGGTCTTCGAGGTCCTTGAGACTCCCGTCCCCGAGCGCGGCACCCTGCCGGCCCCTGACCTGCGCACGGCTACGATCGAGCTCGACGCCATCTCGGTGGCCGCCCGCGGAACGTGGGCCCCGGCGGATCTGAGCACCACGATCCGCCCTGGCAGCCTCGTGGCCCTGACCGGGCCCTCGGGTGCGGGCAAGACCACGACGACGCAGGTCCTCCTCGGCCTGCTGCCCGCGGACCGGGGGCAGGTGCGGGTCGTACCGGGCCCCGGCACCGCCTCGCAGGAAGCCGTCAACCTCGGTGAGATCGCCCCGGCCACCTGGTGGGAGCAGATCGCCTGGGTCCCCCAGCGTCCCACCATCACTCCCGGCACCGTGCTGTCCAATGTGCTGGTCGACGCGCCGAACGGATCCGCGGCCGGGGGCGTCCCCGACGAGCTGGAGGAGGCGGCCCGGGCCACCGGCTTCGATGAGGTCGTGGCGGACCTGCCGCAGGGCTGGGAAACAGTTGTGGGCAGCGGCGGTGTGGGGTTGTCCGTGGGTCAGCGACAGCGGCTCGCCCTCACCCGGGCCCTGTGCTCGACAGCGCCGCTGGTGTTCATGGACGAGCCGACCGCACATCTCGATGCCGCCAGCGAGGCCCATGTCCTCGCCAGCGTGCGCGCGCTGCACGCCTCGGGGCGCACGGTGGTGGTCATCGCGCACCGTCCGACGCTCATCGCCCTGGCCGAGCAGACCATTGCCGTGACGAGTGAGCCGATGCAACCGGCACAACAGGCACACGCCTCGCCCGACCAGTCATCAGTCCACGATCTGCCGATGTCGCAGGAGGAGGCCCAGTGAGCCCGGTGACCAGCGTCCTCTCCCCTGTTCTGTCCGCCCATGAGCGCCGGGTACTGCGCCGGGCCGTGGGTCTGCTGCACCTGGACCGCTCGCGCTTCGCCCTGGCGGTCCTGGCAGGCACGGCCGGGACCGCCTCGGCCGTGGCTCTGTCCGGGGTGGCGGCCTGGCTCATCGCCCGCGCCTCCCAGATGCCCGACGTCGTAGCGCTGGGGGTGGCGCCGGTGGCGGTGCGACTCTTCGGCATCTCGCGCTCGGTGCTGCGCTACTGCGAGCGCCTCATCTCCCACGACACCGCCCTGCGGGGCATGGGCGCCCTGCGCACCCGTCTCTATGAGTCCCTGGCCTCGGCCCGTACGGACACGGTCGCGGGGCTGCGTCGCGGCGATGTCCTGGCCCGGGTTGGTGGCGACATCGACGCGGTCGGCGACCTCGTGGTGCGCGCCTACCTGCCCGCGGCTGTTGCGGCCGTCCTGGGCGCAGCCACCTCTCTGGGGGTAGGAATCGTGTACTGGCCGGCCGGCCTCATCCTGGCGGCCTGTCTGCTGCTGTCGGGGCTGGGGGCCCCGTTGGCCACGATCCGCTCCGCTCGGATCTCCGAGCAGGCCCGTCAGCGGCAGGCCGCCGGGCTGTCCGCCGAGGTGCTCGCGGTCCTGGAGGCCGCGCCGGAACTGACCATCTCCGGACGCCTACCGGACTCCATGCGCCAGGTCGCCTCCCGAGAGGAGAGTCTGGCCCGCCTGCGCGACCGGGCCGCGATCCCCGCCGCGGTCGCGGCGGCGCTGGATGTGGCGGCCATGGGGATCGCGGTCGTGGGCAACCTCGTGGTCGGGGTGGATGCCGTGGCCTCCGGGCGGCTGGGGGCCGTCTGGCTGGCGGTCATCGTCCTGGTGCCGTTGGCCGCGTTCGAGGCCACCTCCATGCTCGGCCCGGCGAGCGTGCAGCTGGTGCGCTCAGCGGGCGCCGCCTGCCG
Source organism: Actinomyces sp. Marseille-P3109 (assembly GCF_900323545.1). Taxonomy (NCBI): domain Bacteria; kingdom Bacillati; phylum Actinomycetota; class Actinomycetes; order Actinomycetales; family Actinomycetaceae; genus Actinomyces; species Actinomyces sp. Marseille-P3109. The sequence continues at coordinate 666,495 of NZ_OOHN01000008.1, read as the reverse complement.
GATCGTGGACCTCATCGAGACTGCTGAGTCCGGCACTCAAGCCTCTCCCGCCTCCCGGGATCTGCCGGCTCCCTCCACCCGGGGCCCGCGCCTGCGGGCCAGGAACCTGGCGGTGGGCTGGCCCGGCGGCCCCGTCGTGGCCGAGGGCATCGATCTCGACCTTCAAGTCGGCACGCGGGTGGCGATCGTGGGGCCGTCGGGGATCGGGAAATCGACCCTGCTGGCCACGCTGGCCGGGCTCCTGGAGCCCAGGGGCGGCAGTCTCACGCTCGATGCCGTTCCGCCGTGGCAGGTCACCCGTCCCGAGGCGGCGGCCAGGGTCTGCCTGACCGCTGAGGACGCGCACGTCTTCCACACGAGCGTCCTGGAGAACCTGCGCGTGGCGCGCGGAGACGTCACCCAGGCCGAGGCGGCCGAGCTGCTACGGCAGGCTGGGCTCGGTGACTGGCTCGAGGCGCTGCCCGACGGCGTCGACACCATCATCGGGACTGACGCCACGACGCTGTCGGGCGGGGAGCGGCGTCGGCTGCTCCTGGCCCGGGCGCTGGCGGCCCCTGCACCGCTGATGCTCCTGGACGAGCCCGGCGAGCACCTCGACCCCGCGACCGCCGACCGGCTCGTGGCCGACCTGCTGGAGGTGGGGACCCGCGAGGGCCGCGGCACACTGCTGGTCACTCATCGGCTCAGCGCGCTGGCGCACGCCGACGAGGTCCTGGTCATGGGGCGTCCCCCGCAGGCAACCGAGGAGCAGGCACCAGCGACTATCCTGCACCGGGGACGCCACCATGAGCTCAAGGACACCTCCGAGGCCTACCGGTGGTCGCTCTCCCAGGAGGATCAGGACAGGCCGCGGGATGCGTCCTACATGAGCCGGACAAGCTGAGCACGATGACAACACACGACCCGCATGACGCAGCAGAGGCACTCCCGCAGGGCCCCCTCTTCCCCGGTGTGCCCGAGGACGGTCCGCAGGAGCTCCAGGAGCAGGCCGCCCAGGAGACCGAGGAGACAGTGACGCCGCCGTCGGAAGAGCCATCCCCGGCGGGACGCCTGGCCTACGCCGTCCACGCCGACCAGCTCGCCTCCACCCGCGGCCGTCAGGCCGCCTCCCTCCAACCGAGCCTGGACGAGGCCACCGTCGACCTCATTCAGGCGGCCCTGCAGCTGACCAGCTCCCTGCGAGTTCCCGACGCGCTGCGTCGACTGGTGGAGTCCGCCTGCTCCATCACGGGTGCCTCCTGGGGCACCATCGCCGTGCTCAGCCACGCGGACATGGACATCAACGCCATCGATGCAGGAACCTCCCTCGAGGCCTCGGGCACCGGGCTGAGCAGCGGCGTGCCCAGGGCGACCCTCGACGAGCTGGCCCAGATGGCCGAGAGCGCCCCCTGCGCCGCAGGCAATACCCAGACTGCAGGCGTCCCCGGCGCTACCGGCGTCTCCAGTGCCCCCGACACCTCCGGCAACGCTCTGCTCAACGGGCTGCAGGGCACGGGCCTGGTCATCGACAACGACCTGGGTCGCGCCTCGGCCTTCACCGGAGCCATCGAGGGCGAGGAGACCGGCAGCCTGCTCTCGGCCCCGCTGCGACTGCACGGCCAGGTCTACGGGCACCTCTACCTGTGCGACAAACCGGGGGGCTTCACCCGTTCCGACGCCGACGCCGTCCTGACCCTGGCGCAGGCCGCGGCCGTGGCCGTGGAGAACGCACGCCTGTACCGCGAGGCCCGTGACCGCGAGCAGTGGATGGCCGTCTCCCAGGAGCTGACGACCCTGCTGCTCTCCGGTGCCGAGGAGGACGACGCCCTGACCCTCATCGCCCACCGGGTCCGCCAGGTCGCCCACGCCGATACCGCCGCGCTCGTCCTGCCCAGCATCGGGGAGAGGTGGATCTGCGAGATCGCCGACGGCGACCATGCAGACGACCTGGTCGGCACCTTCTTCCCGCCCGAGGGCCGGGCGCTGACCACTCTGGCGCACCAGACCGGCCTCGTGGTGAACTCATTGGAGGAGTCCTGGCGGGACGGTGAGCTGATGGTGCCTCAACTGGCCCGGTTCGGGCCGGCACTCTACGCCCCGATGATCCACCGGGGTCGGGGCGTGGGCGTCATGCTGCTGCTGCGCTCCCCCGGTGCCGCCCCGTTCACCGCCCAGGACCTGGAGATCGCCGAACTCGTGGCGGGCCAGGCCACGATGGCCTTCGAGCTGGCCGACGCCCAGCACGCCGAGGAGATGGCCACGCTCCTGGACGAGCGGGCCCGGATCGGCCGGGACCTGCACGACCTGGCCATCCAGCAGCTCTTCGCCACCGGGATGCAGATCTCGGCGGCCCGGGAGCGGCTGGCCACTGCGCGGGGCAGTGATGCGACGGCCGGTGCGGAGACGGACCTGGATACCGTGTGCTCCGTCCTGAGCACCGCGCTGGAGGCGGTGGACGACTCCGTGGGCCAGATCCGCTCCATTGTGCGTTCCCTGCGCGACCGCGACGAGGAGGTCAGCGTCGTCGAGCGCCTGCGACGGGAGGCGTCCCTGGCCCGCAACGCCCTGGGCTACGCCCCCTCGCTGCTGCTGAGCGTCGATGGCCGGGGCCTGGCCCAGGTGGACCGCGACGAGGAGGACCGGCTCATCACCTCGGTCGACGCCGTCGTGGACCCGAACATCGCCGACGACATGGTGGCCGTGGTGCGCGAGGGCCTGAGCAACGTGGCCCGGCACGCCCATGCCTCCTCGGTGACGGTGGACGTCAAGATCGAGGGGGTGCTGCCCGGTTCAGAGCTGTGCTGCGGGCCGGGGGACGACGAGGGCCACGCCTCGGGCGATGCCGAGCCGTTCCGGGGAAGCCCGGTGGTGGAGATCGTCTGCCGCGACGACGGCGTCGGGGTGAACCCGTCCGTGACGCGCCGTTCGGGGACGGCCAACATGGCCGAGCGGGCCCGTCGTCACGGCGGCAGTTTCGTCATCGGCCCGCGGGCCCGCTCCGACGGCGAGAGACGAGGCACCTGCTTCACGTGGCGGGTGCCGCTGAGCGAGGGGGGCCGGCTGCGCTGAGGCCTCCGTCCCCTGCGGCTCCGTCCGCCGAAGAACGAGCGGTCAGCCGTTGCGCCAGCCCGAGGCGCGCTGGCCGGCCACCCAGGCGGCGACCTGGGTGCGCCGCTGCAAGCCCATCTTGGCCAGCAGGGAGGTGATGTGGTTCTTGACCGTCTTCTCGGCGACCCCGAGGCGTTCACCGATCTCCCGATTGGATAGACCGTCGCCGATGAGGTCGAGCACCTTGCGCTCGGCGTTGGTCAGGTCGGCGGTGGGATCGTCGTGGTCGGCCCTGCGGCGCGTGACGGTGCGCTCGTCGAGCAGGACGCGCCCGGAGGCGACGGCCCGCACGACGTCGCTGATCTCGGCGCCGTGGACGGTCTTGAGCAGGTAGGCCCGGGCCCCGGCGGCCAGGGCCTCGGCCAGAGCCTCATCGTCGTCGAAGGAGGTCAGCACGATGGGCAGGGCCTGGGGCACCGACTCGCGCAGCTCCTGCATGAGCTCGATGCCCGTGCCGTCGGGCAGCTGGAGGTCCACGAGGATGACGTCGGGGCGAACCAGCTCGGCCCGACGTACCGCCTCCGCTCGGGAGCCCGCCTCGGCAACGACGTCGAGCCCGTCAGCGCGGTCGATGATCTCGGCGATGCCGCGGCGGACGATCTCGTGGTCGTCCACGATCATGACGCGGACGATCTCCGAGGAGGGGGTGTATGCCATGCTCATGACATTACCAGGGGCCGGGGACCTACGTCACACGGACTGCTGCGTCGTGGCGCCGTTGTCATGGGGTGCGCAGCACACAGCCGGCGCACGTCGGGCACTTCCTCACCTGGAGCGGCGCGGCCGGGTCTGGCAGCGGGGGCAGTATGTGTGGGAGCGTCCGCCCAGGACCTCGCGGAGCATGCTGGTCCCGCAGCGGCGGCAGTCCTGCCCCTGGCGCCCGTAGGCCCGAAGCTCACGGGCGAAGAAGCCGGAGGCGCCCTCGACGTCGACGTAGAGGGCGTCGAAGCTCGTGCCGCCGGCCTCCAGGGCCCGGCGCATGACCTCGGCCGTGGACTCAAGGATCCGGGCCACGCCCCGGGGACCGATCGCCGCCCCCGGCCTCAGACCGTGCACCCCGGCCTCCCACAGGCCCTCGTCGGCGTAGATGTTGCCGATGCCGGAGACGAGCCCCTGATCGAGCAAGAGGGTCTTGATGGCTCGTTTCGAGGCGCGCACCCGGGTAACGACCCCACCGGGACCGGTGCGCTCCAGGGAGGGATCGAGCAGGTCACGGGCGATGTGGGTGGCATCGGCCGGCAGCAGCGGTTCGGGGCTGCCCATGCCGCCGGGGGCTCCGTCGGCGGTGGGGACCAGGTCGACGACGTGCAGGCCACCGAGCATGCGCTGGTCGACCAGGTCGAGAACCGCGCCGTCGCCGGAGCCCGCCCCCGGGACGGGTCCTTCGCCGGCACTCGGGTCGGCGCTCGGATAGGTGCTGAGATGGAGCCGCACGCGCAGGTGGCGCGGCGAGGTCGAGATGTCCCGCACGTAGCGGGGCTGCTCGGTGGCGCTCAGGTCCACCGGGCGCCCTCCGTGCTGTGCACTCGGATCCGTCAGGAAGGCCGCGGCACTCACAGGCTCCGGATCCGGTTCGGAGGCGGCCGCGGTGGTGGTGCCGCGTACGAGCAGCTGGCCGCTCATACCCAGGTGGGCCGACAGGGCGCGGCCGTCATCCAGCGGCAGCCACAGGAACTTCCCCCGCCGGACGGCCGCGGTGACGGTGCGTCCGGTGATCCGGTCGACGAAGGCCTGTGCTCCCCCGTCCTGGCGGCGCAGGGGACGCGGGTCGAGGACCTCGACACCGGTGACCGTGCGTCCGACGACGTGCCGGGCGAGCCCGGCGCGCACGACCTCGACCTCTGAGAGCTCGGGCATCAGCTCTGCTGGGAGTGCTGGGAGTCCTGCTGAGTGAGCAGGTCAGCGCGCAGGGCCTCGTTGACGCCGGGCAGGTCCAGTCCGCCGTCACCCCGAGCGGCCAGGATGGCGGCGTAGGCGGCCTCGGCGGCGTCGTGCTCGGCGATCTTCTTCGAGGTACCCGTGCCCTGTCCCAGGATCTCGCCGTCGATGATGGCGCTGGCGGTGAAGATCCGCTGGTGGTCGGGGCCGGTGCCGGCCACCTCGTAGCCTGGGTTGCCGAGCTGGTGGGCGGCGGTGAGCTCCTGGAGGCTGGTCTTCCAGTCCAGTCCCGCGCCACGGGTACGGGCGGAGTCCAGGAAGCGCGAGACGAGCCGGGTGACGACCGTACGGGTCTCCTCCAGGCCGTGGGTGAGGTAGGTGGCGCCGATGAGGGCCTCGACCGTGTCGGACAGGATGGAGTCCTTGTCGCGCCCGCCCGATAGAGCCTCGCCCTTGCCGAGCTTGATGAACTCCCCCAGCCCCAGGTCGCGGGCGACGGCGGCCAGGGCCGGCTCGGAGACCGTGGCCGCGCGCATCTTGGCGAGCTGTCCCTCGGGGACGGCCGCGTGGGTGCGGTAGAGGTACTCGGTGACGATGATGCCCAGGACGGAGTCGCCCAGGAACTCGAGGCGCTCGTTGGTGGGCAGACCACCGTTCTCATGGGCGTAGGAGCGGTGGGTCAGGGCCAGGTCGAGCAGCTCGGCGTCAATGCTGGGACCCCAGCGGTAGACGAGCGCATCGGTGTCGGTGCGCGCGGGCGGGGCGCTGCGGCGCCGGGCCATCAGGGCCGACCCTCTTCGGAGTCCTCGTCCTGCTGGTCGGTCTCGGACTCCAGCAGGCCGGCCAGCGCGGACCAGCGCGGGTCGAGGACCTCGTGGTGGTGGTCGGCGGGCAGGTCCTCGAGCCGCTGCCCGCAGTCCGGGCACAGCCCGGGGCAGTCGGGGCGGCACAGGGGCTGGAACGGCAGTGTGGGCACCAGGGCGTCGCGCAGGGCCGGCTCGAGGTCCAAGGTGGTCTCCCCGACAGCGAGGAGCTCATCGGCCTCCTCGTCGCCCTCGGCCCGCTGGGTCTCTATGACCTCGGGGAAGAGGTAGAGCTCGTCGATCCTCACGGTGCGGTCCTCGTCGAGGTCGCGCAGGCAGCGCACGCACTCGCCGTGGACGTGGAGGTCGGCGTCGGCGTGGGCCAGGACGCCGTCGTCCATGGAGGTCAGGGTGACGTCAAGGACGAGGTCGCTGTCCTCGGGCACACCGATGACCTCGGTGCCCAGGTCGGCGGGGGCGGGGGTGCGGATCCGCAGGTTCTTGACCGAGCCGGTGGCTCGGGGCAGGTCGACGATGTCGACGACGAGTCCTGGCATGGTTGCCTCCACAACTGGTTGACCCCGCCGTCTGGAGACGGTGACCGTCGTCGGCGAGGTGATGGATGAGGTGTCTGGCGCGAGCGTACCCCGAGGTCCCGGTACCACCGGTTCAGCGGGCGGAGGGGTCCACGGACCAGCCGGAGCGACGGCGGACGGGCTCCTGGACCTCCACCTCCTGGTCCAGGCCGCCACCCAGGCGGCCGGCCAGGACCTCACGGCCGGCGCGGATCTGCTCGGCGACCTTGGCGACCTCGGCCTCCAGGGAGGCCAGGGTTCGGTCTGAGTACTCGTCCGCCCCGTGGCGCAGGGAGGTGGCCTTGTCCTCGGCAGCGGCCACGATGCTGTCGGCCCGGTCGTTGGCCATGCGCACGATGTTCTCCCCGGCCACCAGGCGCTCGGACTCCTCCTGGGCGTACTGGACAAGCCGCTCGGACTCGGCGCGTCCTTCGGCCAGGACGGCGTCGGCGTCGGCAACGATCTTCTCAGCTCGGTGGACGGCGGTGGGGACCGCGTCACGGGCCCGATCGATGAGTTGATGGGCGGTTTCCCGGTTGACGATCACGGACGCGCTCATGGGCATGGAACGTGCGTTGGTGATGAGCTCATCGAGCTCGTCGAGGATGCGCAGCAGGTCGTCTCCGGCATCGCGGCTGGTCGTCACGGTAGGTCCTCTCGTGTCTGGTCGGCGCCGACGAAGCGGCCTGGCTGGGTCCCGGTCGGGGTGGGTCCTGGAGAGTCGTTGGTCTGGCTGGACGGCCGGCTGATCTCGGTCAGTCGGGACTCCAGGGCACGGGCGACGGCGGGTGGAACGAGCGTGGAGACGTCCCGGCCGTAGCCGGCAACATCCTTGACGAGGGAGGAGGAGATGTGGACGTGGGCGGGAGAAGCGGTCAGGAAGACCGTCTCGGGGGCACCCAGGTCCCGATTGAGCAGCGCCATGGGCAGCTCGGCATCTAGGTCGCTGCCGTTGCGCAGCCCCTTGATGATGGCGGTCGCACCGCGCTGACGGCAGTAGTCGGCCAGCAGGCCGGGAACGAGGTCCACCTCGACACCGGGCAGGCGGGAGATGGAGGCCCTGGCCAGGGACAGGCGTTCCTCGACATCGAGCAGGTGGCGCCCGGCCTTGGTGGCGTTGTGGGCGATCCCGATGACGACGACGTCGAAGAGCGTGGTCGCGCGGGCGGCGATATCGACGTGCCCCAGAGTGAGGGGGTCGAAGCTTCCGGGGTAGACGGCCAGGCTCATGCGGCCACGCTACTGGCTGGGCGTGTCGCCGTGCGGGACGCGCGCCGCGCCGGTCTCCTTCAGGACCGGCGCAGGCCGACAGAGAGCATCTCCCCCGCTTTCGCGCTCCGCAGCACGCATCATCTCCCGAGCACGCTATCCGCCAGCATCCGGGAGCGGTGCACAGGCGCTGCTATATTCTTCTTGTGTCCACACGCGTGACCCTCAGTGACGTGGCTGACGCGGTCGGAGTCTCGTCTCAGACCGTCTCTCGCGTGCTCAACAACCACCCGTCGGTCCGCCCCGAGACGCGACAGAAGGTACTAGCCGCCGTCCGAGCGCTGGGTTACGAGCCGAACCTCGCCGCCCGTTCACTGGCCTCAGGATCCTCCGGCGCTGTGGGGATTCTGCTGACCGCCGGGCTGTCGCACGGCATGGCCTCCACCTTCTCCGCGATTGCCCGGGCTGTTCGTGAGCGTGGTGGCACCTTCGTCCTTGCCACCGCCGACGGCAGCGACTCGGAATCTGTGAGACAAGCACTCGCTCACCTGCACGGCCACCGCGTGGCCGCCACCGTTGTCCTCGCCCAACGCGCCGATGTCCTCGCCGTACTGTCCTCCCAACGACGCCCCGGCCCCATCGTTGCGATCATCTCCGGCCAGTACGACTTCTCCACGCTGTCGACCGTCTCCATCAACCAGGCCCTGGGAGCCAGACTGGCGACGGAGCACCTCCTCTCCCAGGGCCGAACGCGGCCACTCCATGTCACTGGGGATCTGTCCTGGCAGGACGCCTCTGAGCGACTCGCCGCCTACCAGTCGGTCTGCGCCGAGGCAGGGGTTCCTGGTCGTTGGGTGGGCACAGACGCCTGGACAGGAGAAGCGGGAGCCAAGGTTGCTCGACGCCTGCTCGACAGCAGCCTGCCAGATGCCATCTTTGCCGGTAACGACGACATCGCCCTGGGACTGTGTCACGAGCTCCTCGCCGCCGGCGTGAGGATCCCCGACGACGTCGCCGTCATCGGCTTCGATGACATCCCTCTGGCGCGTTGGGCCACTCCGTCGTTGTCCAGTATCACGCAGGACTTCGACGCCTTGGGACGAGTTGCGCTGCGCCTGTCCGACGAGCTCGTGGAGGGCGGCACCCCTCGCAGCGTCACCTTGACCCCGCAACTGGTGGTTCGGGACTCCACGCCCAGTCGGTCCCGGGTGACGTCGTCATGAGTGAGGGTGGAGGCTCCCCGTGCTCCAGGCAGCCCCCACCCGTGTGAGCAGGGTCGGACAGTGCGGATCCCCTCGACGTCAACCTGCTCAGACCGAGCGCTCAGGCCGCAGACGAGGCGACCGTCACGGTATCCTCGTGGTCCGCGCGCAGCGTGTAGAACCCGTAGGCGGCGACGATACTCAGGCAGACACCCACCGTCACGTAGGAGAATGCCGCTGAGGTACGGTCCATGACCCACCCTTGAACCAGTGGCATTGTGGCTCCACCGATGATAGACATCACCAGACCAGCAGCTCCGAACTTGGTGTCCTCGCCCAGCCCCTTGAGGGCCTCGCCGTAGATGGTTGGGAACAGCAGCGAGATACTGGCCGACATCAGGGCCACCGCGACAGCTCCAGCGATATTGACGCTCACCATGGCGAACAGTGATAGCCCGACGCCGAACAGGCACATGATGATCATAAGTTTGCGAGCATCGAATCGCCCCATGAGCCCGACCATGAGAAAACGGAAGACCAGGAACACCAGCAGACTCGCCTGCAGCCAGTATCCGGCGACCTTGTCCGACACCCCTAGGGCATCTGTGACGTAGTGAAGGGTGAAGGTCCAGATACAGGTTTGAGCCGCAATGTTGAAGTACTGAGCAACAACCCCGAAGCTGTAGCGCTTGTTACCCAGCAGGCGCCTGAGCCGCCCCTCCGATGGGGCCGGCTGCCCCGTGGAGACCACAGGCGTCTCAGTAACCTTGACGAAGGCGATCGACACCGCCAGAGCGATATAGAACAGACTGAGTGCCACGAAGGGTCCCATGACGGCCTGCAGCTCGGAAGAGCGGGTGGAGAGCAGCTCGGCCTCACTCATGGACGCCCGCTGCTCCGCCGTTGCGGGACTGATGTGGGGCAGGATGAGCGTCGCCGCGATCAGTACCCCGAGGTTGGAGCCGATGGGATTGAAGGCCTGAGCGAAGTTAAGGCGCCGAGTGGCGTTGTGTTCTGGTCCCATCGACATGACGAAGGGGTTGGCACTCGTCTCGAGAATGGACAGCCCTGAGGCTAGGGTGAACAGCGCGGCCAGGAACATCGAGTAGGTCATCACGTGGGAGGCCGGGATGAACAGGAGTCCTCCCGCAGCGGCCAGGCCGAGGCCGATGAGGACCCCACCCTTATATCCCAGACGGCTGTTGATGAAGGCGGCAGGAATCGCCAGACAGAAGTAGGCGCCGTAGTAGGCGGACTGCACCAAGGAGGACTGGACGTTGTTCATGGAGAACACCGAGCGGAAGACCTTGACCAGTGGTGCGGTCATGTCCCCAGCCATTCCCCACGCTGCGAAGCAAGAGACGAGGAGGATGAAGGGGACGAGCATGCCGGGGTACAGGAACCCTCGATTGGATGGGGCCTTCTGGACGAGGTCCGCCTCAGCCACGGAGTCTTGGACCACAGTCATCACAGCACGCCCTTCTTGAGGATGAGGTTCCCGTACAGGGCGGTCTCCCCGGTGACGACGACGGCGTAGACGCTCGGGGTGTAGTCGTAGAAGGCCATGCGCTCGATCGTCTTCACGCTCACAGGACCGGCGTCCTTCTCCGCCTCGTTCCAGATCTGCTCGTAGACGTCCCACACCGGAGGCCGAGGGTCGTCGCCCACTGTCTCCATGAGGGCCACCTGGTAGCTGCTGTACCGGTCCAGAGGCATGAGGGTGAGGATGGATGTGAGCAGGTCGGGGATACCCAGACCATCTGCTCGCACCGTGGTGGGGTGGAGGTGGTGCCCGGGGAAGTTGGCATCGGCCAGGAGGATCTCATCCCCATGGCCCATCTCGAGCAGGATCTTGACAAGGTCGGGGGACAGGTTGGCGGGAATGTTGCGGAGCATCGTTGCTCCTTTCATGAGGTGTGTGTTCGGATTGATGATCGGTTTCAGTCGATGAGGCCATTGGTCAGCCGGCGGTGACGTTGAGCAGCCGCTCCCGCATGGCGTCGAAAGTGCTGGGGTCCACGATGGAGTCGGAGGGCTCGACGTCGACCAGGCGGACGCTGCGGCGCAGCACCTCGCCGCGTGAATCCGGGTCGACGGTGCCGGTGGCCTCGAGCTGGGCGAGGATGTTGCCCAGGGCGCTGGCCTCCGGTGTGCCCACGACGACGCGCCGGTTGCAGGCCGCCGCCGTCATCGCCGGAAGGAGGCTGTTACGCGCCCCGCCCCCCACCAGGTGGATCGGCGAAGCTGGGTCCAGCAGGTCGCCGACGACGTTCTGCAGCCCCTGGGCGTAGGCGGCGTGCGCGCAGGCGAGAGACTCGAGGATGAGCCGGACGGTCTGCGCAGGCCCCTCGGGGGCCACCTTGTAGTGGTCGCGGCACCATTGGGCGATCTTGCCCGGCATATCCCCGGGAGTGGCGAAGAGGGCGTCATCGGGGTCGATCACCACGCCGAGCGAGGCGCACTCCCCCGCCGCCTTGACCAGCGCCCCGGTGTCGGGCTCGTTCCAGGAGCGCTGGCACTCCTGGAGCAGCCAGAACCCGGTGAGGTTGCGCAGGAGCCGGATACCGCCGTCGGTACGGACCTCGTTGGTCAGTCCGGAACGCAGCGTCGCCTCGTCCAGGACCGGATCGGGAACGGTGACCCCGATGAGGCTCCAAGATCCTGAGGAGATGAACAGGTGCACGTCGTCGTTCGCCAGCCCGAGTGCGTGGACAGCGCAGGCGGTGTCATGTCCGCCGGGGCGCACGATGGTGATCCCCTCCGGCGTCTTGCCGGCCACGGTGGCGTCGTCGACGAGCGGGGGCATCCACCGCTCGGGGATTCCGGCGGCCTCCAGCACGTGCGCGGACCAGCATTGCGCCCCGGGCGAGGCGAGCCCGGTGGTCGAGGCGATCGCCCGCCCCGCCTCGGCCGGGGCACCGAGCAGGTACGACACCAGGTCGGGCAGCGGCAGGACGCGGTCGACCCGATCAACGAGGCCGGGCTCCTCCCTCAAGTCCGCGTAGAGCTGGTAGACCGTGTTGATCTGCTGGGGCAGGATGCCGGTCTCCCGCCAGGCCGCCTCCGGGGAGATGGCCCGATCCAGGTCCGCGGCCCACCGGGCCATGCGCCCGTCGCGATAGGCCCGAGGAGCGCGCAGCAGAGCGCCCTGAGCATCAAGGAGGCCGTAGTCGACGCCCCAGGTGTCGATGCCGATGGAGTCGGGAGCCCGCCCCAGGCGCTCGGTCGCCTCGACGATGCTCCGACGAGCACCGTCCATGATGCGCTCGAGGTCCCAGGTAAGGGTGCCGTGGTCATCCACCACCTGGTGGTGAAGCCGGAAGACCTCCTCAGTGCTGATGGCTCCCTGACGGTAGCTTCCCAGAACCGCTCGTACGGAGCTGGATCCGAGATCGAGTGCGAGTGCGTGGTGCTCGTCGGTGCTCGTCATGACACGGTCCTTCAGCGGTAGAGCGGCCCGAAGGTGGCGCAGGCCCTGAAGTCGGCGCTCTCGGGCTCAGCGGTGCCGAAGGGCACCCACGCCTTGGGGCGCAGGATCCTCTCGCGCTCGACGTTGTGCATGTAGACGGGGATGCGCAGCATCGAGGCCAGGGTGATGAGGTCGGCGCCGAAGTGTCCGTAGCCCGTGGCCGTGTGGTTGGCGCCCCAGTTGGCCATCCAGTCGTAGACGGAGGTGAAGGCGCCCTGTCCGGTCAGCCGCGGAACGAAGAAGGTCGTCGGCCAGGTCGGGTCGGTGCGGTTGACGATCTGGTCGCGCACGTCGTCGGGCAGCTCCACGGTCCAGCCCTCGGAGATCTGGAGGACCGGGCCCTGGCCGGCCACGAAGTTGAGTCGGGTCGCGGTCACGGGCATGCCGCCGGCGGTGGTGAAGTGGGTGGAGAACCCGCCTCCGGGGAAGTACTCGCGGGTGGCGGCGTGGAAGGTGGAGGCCTTCAGGTCCGCCTCGATGTCCGCCTCGGTGATCTCCCACCAGTGCTTGATGATCGGGTTGCCCTCGGCGTCCTTCTCCTCGCCGGTGGCGTTGAGGGTCGTCGCCCCGGAGTTGCGCAGGTCGATGAACCCGTGCTCAGCGCGCCCCTCGAGCCTGTACCCGGTGACCCGCTCAACGGCCTCGGGGCTCCAGTAGGTGCGCACATCGCTGAAGAGCTGGGGGCGGTGGGTCAGGACGGAGTTGAAGAGCATGGCGACGGCGTTGCCGGCGTCGCCCTCCGTGGCGAAGACCTTCTCGGGCCGCTTGCCGTTCCAGTCGAAGGTGGTGTTGAGGAAGGTCTCGAGGATGTCGCCGTTGGGCTTGTAGTCCGTCCACTGGCGCTGCCCCTGGAAGCCGGCCGCGATGGCGTCGTGGCCGTCGGCCTCCTCGACGAAGCCGAGCTCGGCCAGGGCGGGGTTGCCCTCCATGAGGTCGCGGCCGATGAGGAGCATCTTGATGCAGTAGTCGAACTGCTCGTCGTACTCCTCCTGAGTGAAGCGGTTGGCCTCGGGGTTGCGGTTCTGCCCGATGGTGAGGTGCTCGCGGGCCCAGGCCAGTGCGGTCTCGTACTCCTTGTGGTCGTAGATGCCGTTGGCGATGCGGCGGTCGATCTCGATCATGTCGATGTACTCGGCGCGCATTCCCAGGTAGTCGACGAAGAACTGCTCGGGGACGCGGCAGCCCGCGATCCCCATCGAGACGGTCCCGATCGAGAGGTAGCTGCGTCCCTTCATGAGGCCGACCCCCAGGGCTGCGCGAGCGTAGCGCAGGATGTTCTCGACGACGTCGTCGGTCAGGCCGGAGTCGTCGGCGTCCTGGACGTCGTGGCCGTAGATGCCGAAGCAGGGGATGCCCAGCATGTTGTAGGCGGCGGCCGCGGCGGCCAGGGTCACGGCCCCGGGGCGCTCGGTGCCGTTGAAGCCCCAGATGGCGTGCGGGATCGAGGGGTCGAGGTCGAGGACCTCGGTGATGTAGTTCCAGGAGGCGGTGACGGTCAGGTCGGCGCACACGTTCTCGGTGCGGAACTGCTCCTTGCAGCGGTTGGCCTCTGCCACTCCCCCGATCGCGGTCTCGGAGACGACGCAGCGCACCGGGCTGCCATCGGGGTAGGTCAGGTGGGTGGAGATGAGCTCGGCGACATCCTTGGCCAGCTGAGCGGTCTTGTCCTCGAGGGACTCCCTCACGCCACGACGGCGGCCGTCGATGAGTGGGCGGATTCCGATGGCGGGGTAGGACGCAGTGGGCATGACAGGTTCCTTTCACTGGGCGACGATGACCAGGACCCACAGGAATGTGAGCGCAAACAAATCATGACCCCAACCACTCGGTAGTGTCAAGCATGAAAACAAAAAAGCGTAACCATAGACATGAGAGCGCAAACATGAAATGATGCGCGGGTACCATTTCAGACGCAACGGGGCGCGCTGCGGTACGTCCCGAGGAAAGAGCCCATGATGCTTCTCCACGACGCCCGCCAGCAGATCACCGAGGCCTGCTTCCACCTCGCCGACGACGGCCTGGTCGTCGGCACCGCCGGCAACCTGTCCGTCAGGGAGGGCGACCTGGTCGCCATCACTCCCTCGGGGCTGCCCTACCAGGACATGCGCCCCGACCTGGTCGCCGTGGTCGACTACGCCACGGGCAAGCAGGTCGAGGGTCCCCTCAAGCCCGCCAGTGAGCTGGACCTGCACCTGACCGCGCTGCGGGCGACCGGCCAGATGTCGGTGGTGCACACCCACTCCTACGCGGCCACCACCGTCGCCAGCCTCGAGGGCGTCAGCGCGCTTCCGGCCGTGCACTACTACATCTGCATGTTCGGCGGCAGCGACGTGCGGGTGGCGGACTACGCGATCTACGGGTCCCCCGAGCTGGCGGCCAACGTTGAACGGGCCCTCGAGGGGCGTACGGCGGCCCTCATGAGCAACCACGGCTCGGTGGTCACCGGCCCGGACCTGGCCGCCACCTACGTCCTGGCCCAGGAACTGGAGTGGGTCTGCGAGCTCTACCTGCGCACGCGTGCCGTGGGAACCCCCAAGATCCTCTCCGACGAGCAGATCGAGGCGGTGGACTGCAAGATCCGGGACACCGGTTACGGCCAGCACGCCCCGGCCCAGGAGGACTGACCGATCCCGCGAAGGATGCTCGAGATGCGCCCTGGGGCCGGGGCCTCACGTATGGTTCGGACCATGACAAGGATCGTGGCCGGAACCGTGGGCGGGCGCAGGATCGAGGTGCCCCGGTCCGGGACGCGCCCCACCTCCGAGCGAGTGCGAGAGGCCCTCTTCGCCCGGCTGGACCACTACGGGGTGCTCGACAGCGCCCGGGTGGTGGACCTGTGTGCGGGCTCGGGCGCCCTGGGTCTGGAGGCGGCGAGCCGAGGAGCCGGCGACGTCACGCTCGTGGACTCCTCGCGCGCGGCCACCGACACCTGCCTGCGCAATATCCGGGCGCTGGGCCTACGCGGGGTCCGGGCGGTGACAGCGAAGGCGGCCATCTTCCTGGCCGGCGCGGCGGGAGCGCCGGTGGACCTGGTGCTGCTCGACCCGCCCTACGAGCTGAGCGAGGAGGGACTGACTGCGATCCTCACCCCTCTGGCCCGCGGCGAGGACCCATGGCTGACCGCGAGCGCCGTTGTCGTCGTCGAGCGCTCGACGCGCTCACCGGAGCCCACCTGGCCGGAGGGGATGAGACGCTTCGCGGACAAGCGGTACGGGGAGACCACGATCTGGTTCGCCGAGCTGGCCACTGAGTCCGTCGAGCCGGCTTGAGCCCGGTCCATCATGCTCTTTCGAGGAAGGCCTGGGACTCCTCATCGAGGCGCTCGACGATCGTCGACGCCAGGGCCCGGTGCTCGCGCAGCTGTGGATCGGCGGCCACGATCCGCTCGGCCTCGCGCCTCACGGTTGCGATAAGACGCGCATCGCGGGTCACGCGAAGCAGGTCCAGGCCGGAGGCGCGCCCCGACTGCGAGGCCCCCAGGACATCGCCCTCGCTGCGCAGGTCGAGGTCGGCCTCGGCCAGGGCGAAGCCGTCCATGGTTGAGGCGAAGGCCTTGAGCCGGTGGAAGGCGGTGGATCCGACCTCCACGCCGGTGACCGCCACGCAGACCGACTCACGGTCCCCGCGTCCGACCCGGCCGCGCAGCTGGTGGAGCTGAGACAGACCAAAACGGTCGGCGTCCAGGATGACCATCATGGAGGCCTCGGGCACATCCACCCCCACCTCGATGACGGTGGTGGACACCAGGACCGGGGTGGCTCCGGAGGCGAAGCCCGCCATGGCGGCGGCCTTGTCCTCGCTGCTCATGCGCCCGGTGAGGACTGCGATGTCGATGCCCTCCAGGGCCGGCTCGGCGTCCAGTCGTTGCCTCCACTCCTCGACGGCGGCCAGCGGGCGGTCGGGGCGCGGGCCGGACTCCTCGAGCTCGAGCAGGTCCACGGCCCGATCGGTGTCGGCGTCGGAGGCCACCGCAGCCTCTTCCTGGGGCTCATCGTCACCGACCTCGATCCGTGGGCAGACAACGTAGACACGTCCCCCGGCGGCGACCTCCTTCGCGGCGCGCCGCCAGATGCCCTCCACCCAGGAGGTGCGCGACCAGGGGACCAGGTGCGTGCGGACGGGGCTGCGCCCGGCGGGAAGCTCGTCCAGGACGGAGGTCGCCAGGTCGCCGAAGACCGTCATGGCGATGGTGCGTGGGATCGGGGTGGCGGTCATGACCAGCAGGTGGGGGGTGTGGCGCTGGCCGGTGTCCGGGTCGGTGACGCCGCCGCGCTCGCGCAGGGCGTCGCGCTGGGCGACGCCGAAGCGATGCTGCTCGTCAACGACGACCAGTCCCAGGAAGGGGATCTGCACCGTATCCGACAGCAGGGCGTGGGTCCCCACGACGATGGCCGGCTCGCCGGCGGCCAGGTCGGCCAGGATCTGACGGCGCTGGACGGCCGAGGTGGAGCCGGTCAACAGGTGGACCCGGGTGGAACGCTCGGCGCTACCGAGCGTCCCGGAGCGGCCCAGGGGGCCGAGAAGCATCTCGAGGGAGGCCCGGTGCTGGGCCGCAAGCACCTCGGTGGGGGCCAGCAGGGCCGCCTGACCGCCACCGCCTACCACCTGGAGCATGGCGCGCAGGGCCACAAGGGTCTTGCCGCTGCCCACGTCGCCCTGGAGGAGGCGCTGCATGGGGACGGTGCGGGTCAGGTCGGCGGCGATCTCCCGGCCGACACGTACCTGTCCGGCGGTGAGGTTGTAGGGCAGGGCCGCGTCGAGGTCGGCTCTCAGGGTGCCGGTCTCCTGCGGCTCGGGCCAGGCCACCGCGGTGCGGGTGGCCTCGTGATGGGCCCGGCGCTGGGCCAGGGCCACCTGGAGGATGAGGGCCTCCTCGTGGCGAAGCCGGCTCCGGGCGGCCTTCCACTGCTGGGCGTCGTCGGGCCGGTGCACCCAGCGGTAGGCGGTGTAGGCGTCGATCAGACCGGCCGCG
The DNA here is from genome assembly GCF_900323545.1 of Actinomyces sp. Marseille-P3109. Lineage (NCBI taxonomy): Bacteria > Bacillati > Actinomycetota > Actinomycetes > Actinomycetales > Actinomycetaceae > Actinomyces > Actinomyces sp. Marseille-P3109. Next base: position 649,300 of record NZ_OOHN01000008.1, on the reverse strand, counting down.
CGCCGCAGGTCATCGGGCAGGGGGTCGGGGACGTCGTCGGGCCCCACCTGGTCCAGGACGGTCCGCACCGCCTTGCCCACCGACCAGGAGGGGAGGGCCTCCGTGCCTGGGTAGATGGGCATGGGACGGGCCAGGAGGGCCTCGCGCTCGTCCTCGTCGAGATCGTCGAGGACGTACAGGCGCGGGTTGGACAGCTGCTTGCGTCCGCGGTGGATCCCGACCTTGCCGCTCATGAGGACGGTGGTTCCTGGGGCCAGCTGGGCGGCACGGGCGCGCATCTGGCCCGCCGCGCCGAACTGGACGACGTCCATGGTCGAGACGCCGTCGGTGACGGTGGCCTCCATGAGGGCCGGCGCCCGGCCGGAGCGGGTGCGCCGGGAGGAGGCTCGGACGATCTGGGCTTGGACGGTGGCCTGCTCGTCCTTGGACAGCGTGCGCATATCGGTCAGGTCCCCCCAGGTGTCGTAGCGCCGAGGCAGGAGGCGCAGCAGGTCGCCGCCGGTCTCCACTCCCTGCTTGGCGAGCTGGGCGGCGGTGCGCCTGCCCAGGAGCCGGCTCAGGGGGCGCTGCAGGATGCCGACGCTGCCGGGACGCGGCGCGCGGGTTGAGCGATCTGGCGAGCTGGGCACGGTCCCCACCCTATGACGAAGACGCCGCAGATCCCTTCACAACCCGGTCCGGTCACCACCGCCCGGTAGCCGATCAGTGTGGCGATTCAGTGGTGATATGGCCATCCGACGGCTACTCGATGGCGATGAGGACGTCGGGGCGCTCCTGCCCTCCGGCGTGGACGGCGACCTCGACGTCCTCGCCGACCACCTGTCCTCGGACTCCCACCGCCGCGCTGGCTGCCAGGGCACCGACGTCGCGCCCGGCGTTGCGGCCGATGATGACGGTGAGGAGCTCGTCGGAGGGGCGCAGCGCCGCGGCTACGGCCCGGGCCACGGCATCGGCGTCGGCCTGGGCGCCGTTGAGGGCGAAGGTGCGCAGGCCCGCGGCGGAGCTCCAGGCGCGACGGGCCAGGTCAGCCAGCTCGGCATCCTCGCTCCGGCCCGCCAGCGCGACAGTGGCCGCCAGGACCCGGGCCTCGTCGTCGGTGTCGCACACGAGGAGCTGGATGCCCTGGGAGGATTGCCGGCCCGACTGCGTTCCGGCCTGGGCGGTCTCACGCGCGCTGCCACCTGCACCCCTCGAGGCCCCGACCGGGGGACGGACGGTGGAGACGGCGGACCGGGCCGCCAGGAAGCGGGCGGCGTCGTGGGCCGCCTCGGTGCAGGCGGCGTCGCAGGGCAGCACGATGACCTGCGAGGAGCCTAGGTCCGCGGCAGCACGGGCGATTCCCTCCCGATCGGGATGGAGGACGACCGCGGCGTCGGAGCGGGCAAGCTGCTCGATGAGCCCCGGAGCGCGGGTGCAGGCGATGACGCCGACCCCGGCCTGCCGGGAGCGCTTGGTCAGGCGTTGTCCCTCTGCCGGGGCGGGGCGCAGCGCGGACGCCTGGGAGGGGTGCATGCGCACCGACTTGGCCTTGCGCTCGGCCCGTCGGGCGGCCAGGCGCTCGAAGGAGACCACGTGACCGGTGGGGTCGGAGCCGATCGGCCCCCATGGGGAGGGAGGCTCGTCGGTGGAGGTCACCAGGGCGGTGGGGTGGAGGTGGTGGATGCAGATCTGGCGGGCGCGACCCACGCGAGGCAGGACGGCGCGCGGGGTGTCGGTGTGGACGTGGACCTGGTAGAGCCCCACGCCCAGGGCATCCGGGGTACCGACGACGCCCACGGAGTCACCGATGTGCTCCAGGTCCCGGCGCAGCTGCCCGGCCTGGACCGCGGTCGCCTCCAGCAGGTACATGACCTCGAACTCGCCGGTGGACATGCCCAGGGGATCGGGGCCGACGCCGTGGGGCACCCCGCCCTCTGCCAGGTCGGCGAGCATCTGGCGGGCGACGGCCGTGTAGGGAGCGTGCTCATCAGCGTCCCGGTGCCCTTGGCGCAGCTCCGGCGCCTCATCCGCCCCGCTGCCGGCGTCCTGGATCGCATCGATGGTGTCCGACAGGCAGGTGAGCAGCAGCATGAAGGCGGCGCCCCCGGCATCCACCGGGCCGTGCCCCAGACCGGCGGTCTCCACGACGGACTCCTGGGAGCCGAAGGCCGCCGCAGCGGCGATGGCGCTCAGGGTCGCCGGCGAGCTGGCGGTCGCCTCCTCCAGAGCGGCCCGAGCGGCCGTGGCAGCGTCCCTGGCCACGGACAGCAGGGTTCCCGTCACCGGGCGGGAGACCGCGGCCCAGGTGGTGTCGGCCATGGCCTCGTAGGCGTGGACGAGCTCGACCGGCCGCAGGCCGTTGGGATCGGGCGTGTCGGCGCAGACGTCGGCGAAGGCTGCCAGTGCCTGGGAGACCAGCAGTCCCGAGTTACCGCGAGCACCGCGGACGGCACCGTCCGCCGCCGCGCGGGCCACCTGGGCGGCATCCGCGGCTCGGCCAAGGCGGTGGAGAGCGTCGGAGGCCGAGCGCAGGGTGAGCAGGACATTGGTTCCCGTGTCGGCGTCCGGAACGGGAAAGACGTTGAGGACGTCAACGAGGTCTCGGGTCTGATCGGCGACGATCTCAGCCAGTGCGATCCAGCGTCGCACTGCGGCTCCCCGCAGCACCTGGGCCTCAGGGACAGGGGGAGCGGGGCGGTGTCCTTGTGACTGCGCCATAGTTCGCCTCCCCTGCGTCCTGGCTGCGACCACCACACCATGTGTCTCACGCTGCGAACACCTTCTGTTTCACTGCATGACCTGCATATGTGCTGGCGTTCAGCGAGCCTGGTTCACGGCTGGGCCGAGCCTGTGGGCTGATATATGGTTTCAGGGTACCTGCCCAGCCACATTCCTCCCACCGGAGCGAAGGTGCCGCGGAATATCCCGTTCTGGACGCCGGCAGAGCCGATTGGGCACCCGAACCACTGACACGCTGGTCAGACCGCTTAACACGGCACCCGGTTGGGGCAAGCATTCGCCACTTGGTGAGATCCGGCACGTTTGCAACCTAACGATCGTAGGTTTCCTCTCATCGGCTCACCCCGACGTGTGCCCGAACCCACGCCTCCGCCGCTTGGGAGGCGGTCATGGGGTCCGCTATTGTGTTCGGGTTGCCCAGCGATCTGCGCCTGGGCGGTAAGACCTGGCGCCAGGCATCGGCCTGAGCGTTGAAGCATTGAAGATCAGGAGTGAGACCGTGGCTGCTGTGTGCGACGTTTGCGGCAAGGGCCCCATCTTCGGCAAGAACGTCTCGCACTCCCACGTGCGGACCAACCGCCGGTGGAACCCCAACATCCAGCGTGTGCGTGCTCTCGTGGGCGGCGCCCCCAAGCGCCTCAACGTGTGCACGTCCTGCCTCAAGGCCGGCAAGGTGACGCGCAACATCTGAGCGCGCCACCTCGAGTCCTTCGAGCACGAGGCCGCCACTGCGCACCCGCAGTCGGCGGCCTTTGTCGTGCTCAGTTCCTGCTGGGGAGGCAGAGGCTCAGGTTCCCGCGAAGTGGTCCCACCCGGCCCGTTCCTGGGCCGGCTCTCCTGCCAGGAGGACACCCGGCCGGTTGCCCAGGGCGTGGGCCTGCGGGTCATGAGGATCAAGCACACGACCGATCACCCTGGCACCCGCCGGGAGACTTCCTGAGGCATCGGCCGCGATGGTGGCGAGCATCCCATGGTCCTCTCCCCCGTTGAGCAGCCAGTTGCGAGCCAGGGCCCGTGCAGCAGGTCCGTGACCGACCACGAGTCCAGCGACCGGTTCGAGGACAGACAGCTCGGGCAGGTCGTCCGGATCATTCAGGTCGATGACGACACCGCTGGCCCGGGCGATCCGTCCGGCGTCGCGCAGCAGGCCGTCCGAGACATCCATCATGGACGTGGCTCCGGCGTCGGCCAGGGCGGGGCCGGCCGCCAGCGCGGGCACGGGGGCGCGGAATGCGGCCAGGCAGGCCTGGGCCTGCGGCAGCTCCCGATGCTGCTCCGCCATGACCTGCTCACCGGCGCTGAGCAGGGCGAGTCCGGCCGCGCTGCGCCCCAGGTCTCCGGCGTGGACGACGAGGTCGCCGGGGCGGGCACCGCTGCGCAGCACCGGCGTCCTGCCCTCGAGGTCACCCAGGACCGTGACGGCCACGACCAACGAGTCGCCAGCACTGAGGTCACCGCCGACGACACCGGCCCCACAGGACTCACAGCCCTGAGCCAGCCCCAGGGCGAGGTCCCGCACCCAGCTCACCGGCGTGGTCGGCGGCATGACGAGGCCGACGACGAGGGCGACCGGTCGGGCTCCCATGGCTGCGGCGTCGGCGAGGTTCTGGGCTGCGGCCCTTGCGCCGACGTCGCGGCCCGTGGACCACTCGGTGCGGAAGTGGTGCCCCTCAACCAGGACGTCAGTGCTCACCGCCGTGCGCGCATCGGGGAAGGACAGGACCGCGCAGTCGTCCCCGGTTCCGACCGGCGCCTGCGTAGCACGCGGCAGGAGAGGCGTGATGATGGCGAGAAGCTCCTCCTCGCTGAGGTCACCGACCCTCTGGACGCCAGGGTCGGGTCTGGGAGACTCAGCGATTGACATCGGTGGGGCGGGACAGGGCCAGCTCAATGAGCTCGGAGACCAGGTCGGTGTACTCCAGGCCGGAGACCTGCCACATGTAGGGGTACATGGAGAAGGGGGTGAAGCCGGGCATCGTGTTGATCTCATTGACCACCGCCTCGCCGGAATCGGTGAGGAAGAAGTCGACTCGGGCCAGGCCCTCGCAGCCGACGGCCTCGAAGGCCCGTGCGGCGGTGTCCATGATGAGGGACCTCTCCTCGGGGCCGATGCGCGCCGGGCAGACCATGGCGACGGCGTCGTGGGCCAGGTACTTGGTTTCGAAGTCGTAGAACTCACCGGCGCCCTGGGAGGTATCCATGGCGATCTCGCCGGGCTCGGCCACGCGGGGGGCGTCGTCGTCACGGCCCTCAAGGACGGCGACCTCGACCTCGCGTCCGACGATGCCGGTCTCCACGAGGACCTTGGGGTCGACGGCACGGGCCGCCTCAATGGCGCCGGGCAGGTCCTCGGGGCGCTCGACCTTGCTGATGCCCAGGGAGGAGCCGGCGCGAGCGGGCTTGACGAACAGGGGGTAGCTCAGGGACCGGCAGGCCTCCAGGATCGCCTCAGGATCCCGCTTCCAGGCGTGGGGGCCGACGACGACGTACGGCGCCGTGGCGATGCCGGCTGCGCCCAGGAGCACCTTGGTGACCTGCTTGTCCATGCCCGCGGCACTGGCCAGTACCCCGCAGCCGACGTAGGGCACGCCCATCATCTCCAGCATTCCCTGAATGGTTCCGTCCTCCCCGTAGGGCCCGTGCAGCAGCGGCAGGACGACGTCGACCTGGCCGAGCACCTGGGGGCCCGTGGGTGCGGCCACCGTGAGGTCGCCGCCTCCCAGCGGGGCGGTGAGGGTCCCCCGCCCCAGCCCGTCCGTGGTGATCCGCACCGGCGGTCGGCTGTCGCTGAGCTCGAGGGCGGCGGGGTCGTCATCGACAAGCACCCACTGCCCCTCGGGGGTGATGCCGACGGGAAGGACCTCGTAGCGATCACGGTCGATGGCCGACAGGACCCCGGCGGCGGTAGCGCAGGAGATCGTGTGCTCACCGCTGCGGCCGCCGAAGACGACGGCGACACGCACTTTGGAGTTGTCAGGACTGGGAACGGAGGGGCCGGTTTCCTGGAGGTCTGTCATAGGTCCCACGCTACCGCGCAAGGCCCCTTATCCTGTTAACACACAGAGATATCAGAACAAAGCGGGCGCCCACGTGCGCCCCGTGGAAGTGAGGCAACGATGCACCACCGCTCCGTCACACCGCTCACCCTGATGCTCAGTGCAGTCTTGACACTGGGCGCCTGCTCACTGAGCACGTCATCCTCCTCCGCCTCCTCCACGCCCTCGGCCTCCACTGCCGGCAGCGGGGCCGGGGCACAGGGAGCGGCGTCGAATGCGACGGGTGCGGCGGTGCCCACCCACCCGCACCAGAACAGCTCGGACGCTCCGGACTGGGGTACCGGCTCCCAGGGACAGCAGGCAGCCGAGGGCAGTACCCTCACGGTCGCCGATGTCAGGGTCGGCAACCACCCGGAGGAGGGCTACAGCCGGTTCGTGGTGGAGTTCGACGGCCAGGGGACGCCCGGCTGGAGCCAGCCGCAGTGGAACATCCCGGCCTCCACCATGGGCAAGGGCGACCCGATCGAGGTTGAGGGCGAGCACACGATGGTGATCCGGGGCAGCGGCGTGGCCAGCGTTCCCCCGGACGGGCAGAGGGTCAGCGGCCACCGGCAGATCGAGCTCGACAACTCCACCACCGATGACCGGAGCATCGACTCGGCCTATATCGACCCCGGCTTCGAGGGAGAGTTCCAGGTGGTGCTGGGCACCGACTCCCAGACCTACCGAGTCTTCAGCCTCTCCAGTCCCACGCGCCTGGTCGTCGACATCGCCCACGACTGAGCGCCGGCCCGGCGTCAGACCGGGCGCCCGCTGTCCGCAGGGCGGCCCGACAGCGCCCCGGCTACGTCTGAGACGGGGCCGCGTGCACGCCCTCGGCCTTGCGGGGGCGGGCCAGCAGCGCATCCGTCACCTGGGCGACGCTGGCAGCGCCCTCAACGACGGTGACGACTCCGGCGGTGATCGGCATGTCCACGCCGTGGGCCCGGGCCAGTTCGAGGACGGCGCGGGCGGACTTGGCGCCCTCGGCCACGCCCCGGGATGCGGCAGCGGCCTCGGCCACGCTCATCCCCTCACCGAGGTGGCGGCCGAAGGTCTGGTTGCGGCTCAGGGGCGAGGAGCAGGTGGCCACCAGGTCCCCCATGCCCGCCAGTCCGGAGAAGGTCTCGGGGCGGGCGCCGAGCTTCAGGCCCAGGCGGGTGATCTCCACCAGTCCCCGGGTGATGATCGTGGCTTTGGAATTGTCCCCCAGACCCCGGCCCGAGGCGGCGCCGACGGCCAGGGCGATGACATTCTTGACCGCCCCGCACAGCTCGACGCCCAGGACATCGGTATTCGTGTAAGGGCGGAAGGTGCCGGTGGCGCACATGGCGGCGATCCGGGCAGCGACCTGCTCGTCGTCGGCGGCCACCACGGTGGCGGTGGGCTGGCCCGCGGCGATCTCGTCGGCGAGGTTGGGCCCGGAGACGACGACGACGCGGGAGCGGTCGATGTCCAGGACCTCGGCCAGGACCTCGCTCATCCGCAGCCCGGTTCCCAGCTCGACCCCCTTCATGAGGGAGACGGCCACGGCGTCGTGGGCCAGAGCGCCGCGGGCGGGCTCCAGGACCCTCCGGGCCTCCTGGGAGGGGACGGCCACCACGACGACGCCCGCCCCCTCGACGGCTTCGCCCAGGCCGGTGGTGGCTGTCACGCCCGACGGCAGGCGGTGACCGGGAACGTAGCGCTCATTGGTGCCGGCGTTGATCTCATCGGCGATCTCCTGACGCCTGGCCCAGACCGTCGTCGGGGTACCGGCCTGGGCCAGGAGGCTCGCAAAGGTGGTGCCCCAGGCGCCCGAGCCGATGACGGCCGCGCGCCGTACTGACTCCATGCTCACTCCAGTGCCCACCGCGCTGTCCGTTCCGCTCACTGCTCGTTCTCCCCCGCCACTTCGGGCTGCTCGGTCCCCCCAGGCGCCTCAGGGCCGGCCGCCCGACCGTCGACCTCGGGCAGCGGATCGGGACGTCGCACACCGATCCTGCCCTTGCCCGGATCACCGTCGTAGTGCATGTCGAAGGGACGGGGGGCCTTCTCTCCCCTGAGCCCCTCCACCAGGGCGGTGATGGCCCGCATGATCTCCCCGGTGCAGGCACGCACGGTCTCGCGGTCCTGGATGTCCTGCCCGAAGCGGGACAGGTCCATGAGCTCGCCGATGGTGACGCGCACATCCTTGCGCGGGAAGGGCCGGAAGGAGCGACCGTAGGTGTCCAGGATCTCGTGGGCTCCCCACTGCCCCATGGGCAGAACAGGCGCCCCGCTGGTCATGGCCAGCCGGGCCGCTCCGGTCTTGGCAACCATCGGCCACTTGAGGGGGTCACGGGAGAGCGTGCCCTCGGGGAAGATCATGATGGCCCCGCCGTCGGCCAGGACGTCACTGGCGGCCTTGAGAGCCGTGGCCGCGTTCTGGGTACCCCGCTGCACCGGGATCTGGCCGCCGGCACGCAGGATGGAGCCGAGGACTGGCACCTTGAACAGGGTGGACTTGGCCAGGGAGTAGACGGGGACATCGGCGTCCACCAGCGCGCGCATGGCCGTGAGCGAGTCAAGGTCGGTCAGGTGGTTGGCCACAGCGATGAAGCCGCCCTGACGGGGGATGTTCTCCAGGCCGGTCACCTTCTGCCGGGAAACCATCTTGAGGAACGGGATGATCGCCCCGCGCGCGGCGAAGCGGTAGAACGGAGTCATAGGGCGTGTTGCAGGCACGGGTGAACTCTATCCGCTCTCATAGCTGGGCGAGGTTCTCCGGGCCGTACCCGAGTCCCACTCGCGCACCCCGACATCGCCCACACGCGGCCGACCGGGTCGGGATCTCGATCAGGCCAGGCGGGTGACGGCGGCGTTGAGGGACTCCAGCTTGGACATGAAGTGCTCGTAGCCGCGATCGATGAGGTTGACGCCCTCGACCCGGCTGGTGCCCTCGGCGGTCAGGGCCGCGATGAGGTGGGAGAAGCCGCCGCGCAGGTCGGGCACGACGATGTCGGCCCCGGTCAGGGGCGTGGGTCCGGAGACGACCGCGGAGTGGTAGAAGTTGCGCTGCCCGAAGCGGCACTCGGTCCCGCCCAGGCACTCGCGGTAGACCTGGATGGTGGCGCCCATCTTGCGCAGCGCGCCGGTGAATCCGAAGCGGTTCTCGTAGACGGTCTCGTGGACGATGGACAGGCCCTGGGCCTGTGTGAGCGCCACGACGAGGGGCTGCTGCCAGTCGGTCATGAAGCCGGGGTGGACGTTGGTCTCCACCACGATCGAGTTCAGGTCCCCGCCGAGGTGGTAGAAGCGGATGCCCTCGTCAGTGACGTCGAAGGCGCCCCCCACCTTGCGGAAGGTGTTGAGGAAGGTGGTCATGTGGCTCTGGTGGGCGCCACGCACGAACACGTCGCCGCGAGTGGCCAGGGCGGCCGAGGCCCATGAGGCGGCTTCGATGCGGTCGGGCAGGGCCGAGTGGGTGTAGCCGCACAGCTCGTCGACGCCCTCGACATGGATGGTGCGGTCGGTGTCCACCGAGATGATGGCGCCCATCTTCTGCAGGACGTCGACGAGGTCCATGATCTCCGGCTCGACGGCGGCGTTGCGCAGCTCGGTCAGTCCGTGAGCGCGCACGGCGGTGAGCAGGGTCTGCTCGGTGGCACCGACTGAGGGATAGGGCAGCTCGATGACCGTGCCGTTGAGGCCGGCGGGGGCGGTCAACCGGATGCCCTGGGCCTGCTTGTCGACGGTGGCGCCGAACTGGCGCAGGATCTCCAGGTGGAAGTCGATGGGGCGGTCGCCGATACGGCACCCACCCAGGTCGGGGATGAAGGCCTCCCCCAGGCGATGCAGGAGCGGGCCGCAGAACAGGATCGGGATCCGGGAGGATCCGGCGTGCGCGTCGATGTCGGCCATGTGCGCGGACTCGACCTTGGAGGAGTCCAGCTGAAGGACGCCCTCGCGCTGGTCGTAGTCGATGCTCACGCCGTGCAGGCTCAGCAGCCCTGAGACCACGTCGACGTCCCGGATGAGGGGAACGTTGCGCAGAACCGAGGGGGACGATCCCAGCAGGGCCGCCACCATCGCCTTGGGAACCAGGTTCTTGGCTCCGCGGACGGTGATCTCACCAGTCAGCGGGCGACCACCCTCGACCTGGAGCAGACCGTCGACCATGCGCACCTCCATGACGTCATCTGGGCATGCCGTACGCGTGAGCCGGGTACCCATCCTCACGCGGGTGCGCGAGGCCGTCCCAGCATAAGCGCAGCGGAGGGGCTCCCAGTGCCGTTTTCAGGCCCGTATCAGGTGGCCTTCGACTCACAGTAAGTCCCGATCAATATCCGACGACGCCGCACCAAACCCGATGAAAGCCGATGAATACGGCCGGGACCTGCCCCAACTCGGCCGCCCCAGCCGCCCTTAAGGCCGGGGCATGTCCGCAGCCCGGGCCGGGACAACCTCCTGGGCGGGCAGGTGCTTGGCCGGCTGGGTACGCGGCTTGAAGGCGGGCCGAGCCTCCTCGTAGTCGCGGATGGCGTCCTCCTGGGTGAGGGTCAGGGAGATGTCGTCGAGTCCCTCCATGAGGATCCAGCGCACATAGTCGTCGATGGAGAAGGTGCAGCGGAAGGATCCGACCTCGACCGTGCGGTTCTCCAGGTCCACCGTCACCTCGGTGCCCGGTTCGGTCTCGAGGATCTTCCACAGCTGCTCGCAGTCCTCCTGGGACACGACCCCGGCCACCAGCCCCTGCTTGCCCGCGTTGCCGCGGAAGATGTCGGCGAACCGGGGGGCGAGCACCACCTTGAACCCGTAGTCCTTGAGAGCCCACACGGCGTGCTCGCGCGAGGAGCCCGTGCCGAAGTCGGGTCCCGCCACGAGCACGGAGGCCCGCTTGTAGGCCTCCTGGTTGAGGATGAAGTCGGGCTCACCGGCCCGCCAGGAGGCGAACAGTGCGTCGTCGAAGCCCGTGCGCGTGATGCGCTTGAGGTAGACCGCCGGGATGATCTGGTCGGTGTCAACGGCGCTGCGCCGCAGCGGGGCGCCAATACCCGTGTGCCGGATGAACTTGTCCACAGCCTCTTTCAGCTCCTTGCCTTACGTCTCTTCGTCTTCCTGCGCAGCGCCCGGCCCCTACAGGACCGTCATCGGAGGAATGGTGGCCGCGGGCTGCGGTACCGGCGGAACCACCGTGACCACCGGGATGTCACCGGCGCCCGGGCCTTGACCGTCAGCATCACCAAGAGCGTCGACGCCCTCGGAGTCGGCAGGGCGCGGAGGCAGGTCGCCCGGAGCCGACAGGGCCCCGCGCACGGCGGTCGCTGCGGCCACGACGGGCGAGACGAGGTGGGTGCGTCCCCCTTTGCCCTGACGCCCCTCGAAGTTACGGTTGGAGGTGGAGGCGGCGCGCTCCCCGGCCGAGAGCTTGTCCGGGTTCATGGCCAGGCACATGGAGCAGCCGGCGTTGCGCCACTCGGCCCCGAAGCTCTTGAAGACCTGGTCCAGTCCCTCGGCCTCGGCCTGCAGGCGCACCCGGGCGGAGGCCGGCACCACGAGCATGCGCAGCCCCTCGGCCTTCTTGCGTCCGCGCACCACCTCGGCGGCGGCCCGCAGGTCCTCGATACGGCCGTTGGTGCACGAGCCGATGAAGACGGTGTCCACCTTGATGTCGCGCAGAGGCGTTCCTGGAGCGAGGTCCATGTACTCCAGGGCGCGCTCGGCGGCGAGCCGCTCGGTGGCGTCGGCGATGTCCTCGGGGTCGGGGACCGTGGCGGACAACGGCAGACCCTGCCCGGGGTTGGTGCCCCAGGTGACGAAGGGCTCGATGTCCTTGGCCTCGAGGACCACCTCGGTGTCGAAGACGGCGTCGGGGTCGGTGCGCAGGCTGGACCAGTACTCCACGGCCGCGTCCCAGTCCTCGCCGACCGGCGCGTGGGGACGGTCGGCGAGGTAGTCGAAGGTGATCTGGTCGGGGGCGATCATGCCGGCCCGCGCCCCGCCCTCGATGCTCATGTTGCAGATCGTCATGCGGGCCTCCATCGAGAGCTGCTCGATAGCGCGGCCGCGGTACTCGATGACGTGGCCCTGAGCTCCATTGGTGCCGATCTTGGCGATGATGGCCAGGATGATGTCCTTGGCCCCGCTGCCCGAGGGCAGGTCGCCGTCAATGGTGACACTCATCGTCTTGAAGGGGGCGATGGGCAGGGTCTGGGTGGCCAGGACGTGCTCGACCTGGGAGGTGCCGATGCCGAAGGCGAGGGCCCCGAAGGCGCCGTGGGTGGAGGTGTGGGAGTCGCCGCAGACCACGGTCATGCCGGGCTGGGTCAGGCCCAGCTGCGGGCCGACGGCGTGGACGATTCCCTGGTCGGCATCGCCCAGCGGGTGGAGGCGCACCCCGAACTCGGCGCAGTTGGCGCGCAGGGTCTCGATCTGGGCGCGGCTGGTGACGTCGGCGATCGGCAGATCGATGTCGAGGGTGGGGGTGTTGTGGTCCTCGGTGGCGATGGTCAGGTCGGTGCGGCGGACCGTGCGTCCAGCCAGACGCAGTCCCTCGAAGGCCTGGGGACTGGTGACCTCGTGAACCAGGTGAAGGTCGATGTACAGCAGGTCAGGCGCACCGTCAGTACCCTTGGACACCACATGATCACGCCAGACCTTCTCGGCGAGAGTCATTCCCATCGACTTCATCCTCTCAGAAACAGCTGATCGCGACCGCGCCGGGCTCACGGGCGTCACCGCTGCCCCGCACAGACCACGAGAGGCGGCCGCGCCACTCCTGAGGTCGCCGACTCGAGCCTCGACCTCGGGATGCTGACACAGTGCCGCTTCCGACGTCGACCTTAACTTGAAATCTCATACCTTGAAATGCCAGTATCAGAGTATGGACAGCTCCTTTGAGAACGACAGCAGCGGCGTCGGCGTGATCGACAAGGCGGCCTTGGTGATGAGCGCGTTGGAGTCGGGCCCGGCAACCCTGGCCCAGCTCGTGTCCGCCACCCACCTGGCCCGCCCCACGGCGCACCGCATCGCGGTCGCGCTGGAGTTCCACCGCTTGGTGACCCGGGACTCCCAAGGACGTTTCGTCCTGGGCCCCAGGCTCTCCGAGCTGGCCAGCGCCGCGGGCGAGGACCACCTCCTGGCCGCCGCCGGACCGGTGCTGGCGGCGCTGCGCGACAAGACCCATGAGTCCGCGCAACTCTACCGCCGTCAGGGCGACGTGCGCATCTGCGTGGCCAACGCCGAGCGCCCCATCGGCCTGCGCGACTCCATTCCCGTGGGCGCCACCATGTCCATGCAAGGGGGATCCGCGGCACAGGTGCTCCTCGCCTGGGAGGAGCCCGACCGCCTGCACCGCGGTCTGGTGGGCGCCCGCTTCACCGCCACCATGCTTTCGGCGGTCCGACGCCGGGGCTGGGCCCAGTCGGTCGGAGAGCGCGAGCCAGGGGTCGCCTCGGTCTCAGCGCCGGTGCGCGGACCGGGGGGAAAGGTGGTGGCCGCGATCTCGATCTCCGGGCCCATCGAGCGCATGGGCCGCCAGCCCGGCCGCGTCCACGGTCACGTGGTCATGGCGGCGGCGCGTCGCCTGTCCGAGGTGCTCAGCGACTCAGGCCCCGTCTCCTGAGCCGGTGCGCGCCCGCCAGGGCGATGGCGCGCCGGTAGGCCTCGACGTTCATCTGCACCACCGTGCCCCACTCGGGCAGCGGGTCGACCTCGTAGTTGTGCGCCTTGATCCGCTCGAGCAGCTCGTCGTCCCCCAGGAGCGCGGCCAGCTCGCGGGTCAGGCCGGCGTCGTCGTCGGCCAGGAGACCGTCGATGCCGTCGGTGACGAAGTCACTGACCCCGCTGGAGCGCAGGGCGACGACTGCCAGCCCCGCACTGCGGGCCTCGAGGGTGGAGATGCCGAAGGAGTCGGCGGGAGAAGTCTGCAGGTAGATGTCGGCCCGGGTGAAGGCCTGGGCGAGCTCGCTGCGCTCAACGCGCCCCACGAGGGCGATGCGGTCAGCCAGGCCGGAGTCGGCAACCTCCCGGGTGAGCCGGTCACGCAGCGGACCGTCCCCGTAGATCTTGAGGACGGCATCGGTTCCGGGCGTGCTCCTGACCGCCTGGGCGAAGGCGCGCACGACTTGCAGGGGGCGCTTGCGCTCGATCCACCGCAGGGAGGCGACCACCGTGACCGGCCGGTGAGGCCTGCACTCCCGGGCGCCCGGTCTCGCCAGGCGCCAGTCGGCGATGGTGATGCCGTTGGGCAGGACGGTCACCGGATCATGGGCGCCGGCACGCCGGACCTCGGCGGCGAGCATGGAGGACACCGCCGTCAGGTCGGCACCGCCGCGCTGCCACCCTCGTACGGGACTGACGGGACCGAGTGCCCCGGCCACCGACGCCCAGGGACCCAGCACGCAGTGGAAGGTGACGGCCAGCGGGAGTCCCGCCCGCCGGGCCGCACCGATACCGGACCAGGCAAAGGGCGAGACGATGCCGACATGGGCATGGATGACGTCTGGACGCAGACGGGACATGAGATCGTGCAGCTCACGCCCGGCTCGTGGATGAACGGGCAGCTCGCTGGGCAAGTGCGCGGTCGTGCGGTAGACCGGGAAGCCATCGACCCGCTCAACGCTGCGGCCGCGATGCTCACCGACCGGCGTCGCGGTGACGACGGCGGGCCTGTGCCCCGCCAGCCTCAGGTTGCGGGCGAGGTCCCGCACCTGGGTCTCGATGCCGCCCAGTCGCGGCGCATAGCAGTCGGAGACGATGAGGACGCGCATGACCTCAAGTCTGCCACGTCCGTTTCCTCGCGGGGCCGGGCGCAGCCTCGGCTAGGAGGCGACCCCGGCGCCGCGCAGCTCGGCGATGGCCGTCTCGAAATCCTCCAGGGAATCGAAGGAGGAGTAGACCGAGGCGAAGCGCAGGTAGGCGATCTGGTCAAGCTCGCGCAGAGGACCGAGGATCGCCAGGCCGACGTCATGGGAGTCGACGAGCGCCTGACCGCTGGCACGGATGGCCTCCTCGACCCTGTGGGCCAGGAGCGCGAGGTCGTCATCGGAGACGGGGCGGCCCTGACAGGCGCGCCGCACCCCGACCATCACCTTGTCCCGGCTGAAGGGCTCAACGACGCCGGAGCGCTTGCGGACCGACAGGCTGGCGGTCTCCAGGGTGGTGAAACGACGCCCGCACTGCTGGCACTCGCGACGACGACGGATCGAGGTGCCATCCTCCGCGGTCCGGGAGTCGACGACACGCGAGCCGTCGTGACGGCAGAAGGGGCAGTGCACGCCTCCGACCTCCGATCTCACTGAACTACCTGCTCGTCCATCGGAGACTAAACGCCCGGCAGGCCACCCCGCAAGCCTGCCTCGCAGAGTGACTGTTCCGTCGATAGATCCTCAGCCGACCGGAACCTCGAGGGGCTGCCCGGCATGGACGGTGGCGCTCTCCAGATCGTTGAGCTCGACGATCCGAGTCACCATCGCGGAGACGTCCGAGGTCCCACTGGCTGCGGCGATCTCCCACAGGGACTCACCGGGACGAACCACGGTGGTGGTTGTCCTCACGGCCCCCTGGGCGGCTGATGCGCTGGAGGTCGGAGAGGTCAGGCCCACCAGGCCTCCCAGCATGAGCCCGCAGCAGGTGAGCACGATCGCGGCGATGACGACCCGGGACCCGCCACGGAGGAGACGAGGACCGGCACCGGAACGGACGGTGCGTTCCTGAGGCTCCCGGGCCGGGCCGGCGACGAAGTCCTCTCGCCCCTCTTCCTGCGGAGCGCCGCCACGTTGACCCCCCTCACGCAGCCTGGACGCCCGCACAGCCGGGTGCTGAGGCGCCAGCTTCTCCAGCTCGGCCCGACGACCGCGCAGGGCAGCCGGCCGGGCGGGGCGACGCATCGGCGGCGCCGGCATCGTGAGGGCCGACGCTGCTGCGGGGCGTCGTGCGACGGCATCGGCCGCACGGCACGACGGAACCTCGGGGACGAAGTCATCAGTGACCAGCCGCAGCCGAGGCCGAGGAGGCACCTGCCCGGCGGCACGTCCGATACGCCGCACACCGGTCTGCTCGGCAGCCGGCTCGGCGGTGCGCTCGCGAACCTGGGTACGAGACGCCGGGCGGGGTGAGGGCGGGACGGCGATGGCGCTCATAGCTTCCTCCTGAACGTATGTTCGACGAACGCTTGTTCGATACAGTAGCGCCTCGACGGCAACACGTCCACCACTTCTTCGAACGTGTGTTTGAATCGTGCTCGTTTCGCCGCTAGGCTTGCTGCATCCGAGACAATCACGGGCCACCGACATCTATGTCGCCCCCTTACACGCCTTCAGGCGTGCGGGCGGCCCGGTAAGGAGGGCCAGGATCATGAGCACCACAGCAGACCAGGGCGCCTCACCGATGCCGGGCCTCCGCGCCGGCACCGGCGTCTCCGAGGCGATCACTGAGGCCGTCGACGGTCTCGACAGGCGTGCCCGAGCGGTCTACGAGGCGGTCCGGGAGGCGGTCGCCACGCACGGCTACCCCCCCTCGCTGCGGGAGATCGGTGAGCAGGTGGGCCTGACCAGCCCCTCCTCCGTCAAGCACCAGCTGGACAAGCTCGAGCGCCTCGGCCTGGTACGCCGGGATCCCAAGCGCCCTCGGGCGATGGAGGTCGTCGACGCCGGCAGCGGTATGAACCCGCCCTCGCACACCGGCCGGCCCGTCCCGAGCGAGCTCCCTCGGCTGGCGGGTATCGAGGACGGGGATGCCGTCGCCGTACCACTGGTGGGACGGATCGCCGCGGGAACCCCGATCCTGGCGGAGCAGGACGTGACTGACGTCATGGCCCTGCCCCGCCGTCTGACCGGTGAGGGTGAGCTCTTCATGCTGGAGGTGCACGGGGACTCGATGATCGAGGCGGCGATCTGTGACGGAGACTGGGTGGTGGTCCGCTCCCAGCCCGACGCGACCAACGGCGAGATCGTGGCAGCTATGGTGGAGGACGTCGACGGCGCCTCGGCAACGGTCAAGGTGCTCTCGCGCCGGGACGGTCACCAGTGGTTGCTCCCCCGCAACTCCAGCTACGCACCGATCGACGGCGACCATGCCACGATCATGGGCAAGGTGGTCACGGTGCTGCGGTCGTTGTAGGGCTCGTTGCAGAACTCACTGTCAGCCCCGTTCGCGACCGAACCCGGTTCCACAGACACACGGTTGAGGGCCCGCCCCGGTGACCGGGGCGGGCCCTCAACGATTCAGGTCGGGCTCGGATCGGGCTCAGTAGCCCAGACCGCGGGCAACCCCACGCAGGTGGTCGGCGGAGGCGGTCAGGCGCTCCTTCTCATCCGAGGTCAGGGGCAGCTCGAGGCGGCGCCCAGCACCCTCGCGGCCCACGATCGTGGGGACGGCCATGCACACGTCGGAGATGCCGTGCCAGTCGTCCAGCAGCGGGGAGATGGTGAGCACCCGCTGCTCGTCGTTGAGGACGGCGCTGATGATGCGCTGGACGGCCAGGCCGACGGCGTAGTTGGTCGCACCCTTGCCCTCGATGATGCGGTAAGCGGAGCGGACGACGTCGTGGGCGATGCGCTCGCGCTTGGTCTCGTCGAACACGCCGCCGTCGAGGGTGGTGCCCCACTGGGTGATCGGCACACCGCCGATCTCGGTGGAGGACCACAGGGGCACCTCGGAGTCGCCGTGCTCACCGGCGATGTAACCGTGGATGTTCTGGACGGCAGTGCCGGTCTCCAGAGAGATGAGGTACCGCATACGGGCCGTGTCCAGCACCGTGCCGGAGCCGAAGACCTGGTTCTCGGGCAGGCCGGTGATCTTCTTGGCGCAGTAGGTCACCACGTCCACCGGGTTGGCCACGAGGACGAAGATGGCATTGGGGGCGACCTCCACGAGCTTGGGGAGGATCTTCTCCATGATGCCAACGGTGGCGCCGGCGAGCTCGAGGCGGGACTGGCCGGGCTTCTGCTTGGCGCCGGCGGTGATGGCGATGACATCCGCGTCGCGGCAGATCTCGGGGTCGTCGGATCCTGAGACGGAGCCGGCGGAGGTGAACTGGATTCCCTGGGCGATGTCGAGGGCCTCGGCCTCGACCTTCTCCTTGACGATGTCCTGCAGAACGACCTCGCGGGCAACGCCCTTGGTCACGCAGGCGTAGGCGAGGGTGGAGCCGACAGCACCGGCGCCGATGACAGCGACCTTGGAGGGACGGCCGGAACGGTTGGTGGGGTAGGAGCCTTCAGCGGTAGTGGTGATGGGGTCTGACACGTTCTTCTCCTCAGAGGGATCTGCTGGGCAGGACCGCAGGGGCGAGAGCACCCGCTTGCGCAAGCCTACGTGCAGATCCAACTGAGTGGCACATACCTAAGGGCCCACTCGGCAGGCTCGCTACCCCCTGGGGACCACGGAGCTGGTGGACAGGCGCCTGAGGGCGGCGCGGACCACGTCGGGCTTCGTCGTCGGCCACAGGGCGGGCATGGAACGGGTGAGGAACCCTGAGTAGCGGGCGGTGCGCAGACGGGAGTCCAGGACGGCGACGACGCCGCGGTCCTGGCTGCGGCGAATGAGCCGCCCCGCTCCCTGGGCCAGGAGCAGGGCGGCGTGGGTGGCGGCCACGCTCATGAAGCCGTTGCCTCCGGCGGCCACGACGGCGTCGGTGCGGGCCTGGGCGACCGGGTCGTCGGGGCGGGGGAAGGGAATGCGATCGATGACGACGAGCCGGCAGGTGCGTCCGGGTACGTCCACGCCCTGCCACAGCGAGAGGGTACCCACCAGGCAGGCTGCCTCGTCGTCGGCGAAGGCCTGCACCAGGGTGGGCAGCTGGTCGTCCCCCTGGGCGTAGACGGGCAGGTCGGTGGCTCCGCGCAGCACCTCGGCGGCCTCCTGGGCGGCGCGCCGGGAGGAGAACAGGCCCAGCATGCCGCCGCCGGAGGCCTCGACCAGGGCGAGCATCTCGTCCAGGGCGGCCTCGGAGATACCGGCGCCGGGGCGGGGCAGGTGGGCTGCCACGTAGAGGATGCCCTGGCGGGGGTAGTCGAAGGGCGACCCGACGTCGATTCCCTTCCAGGTCTCCTCGGCCAAGGTCAGTCCCAGGGCCCGGGCCATGGGGTCGAAGCTTTCCCCCAGGGCGAGGGTAGCCGACGTCATGACACTGGTGCGCCCGTTCAGCAGGTGGCCCGCCACCGAGCCGGCCACCTCGATGGGGGCCAGGAGGAGCCTCGGGGGCTCAGCGCCCATGCGGGGACGCTCGATCCAGGCGACATCGCGTCCCTGGGCCACCGAGTCCGAGGTCATGCGGTCCAGCGCGTCGACCAGATCGCCGACGGCGGTGCGAGCGATCGCGAGTCCCCCGGCCGCCTCGCTGGAGCGTTCGCGGCCCAGGGTGCGGGCCCGGTCGCGTACGTCGGAGGCGACCTGGCGGGCGGCGCCGCCCAGGACCACGAGCGCGTCGTGCAGGGCGGCGGGCAGGGGCGCCTCCAGCCGGCCGTCGGGCAGCTCGGCCAGGACGAGCTGAAGGGTCTGCCCGGCGGCCTCCAGCTCGCTGACCAGAACGGAGGCGTGCTTACGAGCGGTGGCGGCGGTGCGCGCCACGGCGGACGCCGACAGGGCGATGGTTCCCTGGGAGCGGACCCGGTCGGCCAGCTCATGGGCCTCATCGACGATGAGGACCTGGTGGTCGGGCAGGACCCCGGGGTTACCGGCGACGACCACGCCGAGCATGGCGTGGTTGGTGACCACGAGGTCGGCCCGGGACGCGGCGGCGCGGGCCAGCTCGGGGAAGCACTCGGCCTTCAGGGGGCAGGACTGCCCCAGGCACTCCGCACGGGAGACGGAGACCTGCGCCCAGGCGCGCTGGGAGACGCCGGGGACGAGGTCGTCACGGTCGCCGGTGTCCGTTCTGGCCGCCCACTCGCGCAGGCGCACCACCTGCTCCCCCAGGCCCGCATCGGCCCCGTGACCTGCGGCCGGCTGGGCGATGGCGTCGCCGACGCCGAAGAGCGCGGACTCGTCCTCGTCCTGCGGGTAGCCGCCGGCCAGGCGGTGGCGGCACAGGTAGTTCTGCCATCCCTTGAGCAGGGTCACCCCGGGGCGGGTGCCGGTGACCCGCTCGACGGCGTCGGCAGCCAGGGGCGCATCCTTGGTGAGGACCTGCCGCTGGAGGGCCAGGGTGGCGGTGGAGACCACGACCCGGCCGCCGGTCTCCACGGCGTGGACCATGGCGGGCACCAGGTAGCCGAGGGACTTTCCCGTTCCGGTACCGGCCTGTACCAGGAGATGGGTGCCATCGGCCACCGACCGGGCGACCTCGCTCGCCATGGTGATCTGGCCCTGGCGGGGGCTGCCGCCCATGGCGCGGACCGCGGCGTCCAGGACGTCCAGGACGCTCCGGTCACCGGATCCGTCAGCGGCAGGCCGGCTCGGCTGGCTCAGCTCGGTTCGGGTCACGGTGGGCTCAGCCGACGGGGGCGCCGGCGGCGTCCTCGATCTCGGCTGCCAGGGCGGCGCCGACGCGCGCCACGAGCCGGGTCCCCGTCTCCACGTAGTCGACGGTGTCGATCTCGCCCTCGGCATGGACCCGGGAGACGAGGTCACCGCGCGAGTAGGGCACGACGACGTCGATACTCACCTGAGGTCGGGGCAGCATCTGCTCGATGCGGGCCCGGAGCTCCTCGATCCCCTCCCCCGTACGGGCCGAGACGGCCACCGCTCCGGGAAGGCGGGTGCGCAGCGCCGCCAGCGTGACGGCGTCGGCGAGGTCGATCTTGTTGAGGACGATGAGCTCGGGCACGTCCAGGGCGCCGGGGATCTCGGACAGGACGGTGCGCACGGCCGCCACCTGGCTGAGAGGGTCGGGGTGGGCGGCGTCGACGACGTGGAGCACGAGGTCGGCTCCGGCCACCTCCTCCAGGGTGGAGCGGAAGGCCTCGATGAGCTCGTGGGGCAGGTTGCGCACGAAGCCGACGGTGTCGGTGAGCGTGTAGGTGCGCCCCTCGGGGGTCTCGGCCCGCCGCACGGTGGGGTCGAGGGTCGCGAACAGGGCGTCCTCGACCATGATGCCGGCCTCGGTGAGCCGGTTCATGAGGGAGGATTTGCCGGCGTTGGTGTAGCCGGCGATCGCCACCGAGGGGATGGCGCCGCGTCGGCGCGAACCGCGCTTGGTCTCACGGGAGGGAGCCATGGCCTGGATCTCGCGGCGCAGCCGGGCCATGCGCTGGCGGATGCGGCGCCGGTCGAGCTCGATCTTGGTCTCTCCGGGGCCGCGTGATCCGATGCCCTGGCCGGCGGCCACGCGACCTCCGGCCTGACGGGACATGGACTCGCCCCATCCGCGCAGGCGCGGCAGGAGGTACTCGAGCTGGGCGAGCTCGACCTGGGCCTTGCCCTCACGGGACTTGGCGTGCTGGGCGAAGATGTCCAGGATGAGGGCGGTGCGGTCGACGACCTTGACGCCGACGACGTCCTCCAGGGCACGGCGCTGGGAGGGAGCGAGCTCGCCGTCGACGATGACAGTGTCGGCTCCGGCGGCGGCCACCACGTCGGCCAGCTCGCGAGCCTTGCCGCTGCCCAGGTAGGTGGCCGGGTCGGGGTGGTCGCGCCTCTGGATGAGGGCGTCGAGGACCTGGCTGCCGGCGGTCTCGGCCAGGGCGGCCAGCTCGCGCAGGGAGGTGTCGGCGTCCTGGAAGTCGCGCACCTGAAGGCCGCTGCCGCCCGGCGAGGAGGCGTGAGGGCGGGGCAGCTCCAGGCCGACCAGGACGACCTTCTCCAGGCGGACCTGGCGGTACTCGACCTCGCTGACGTCCTCGAGCTCGGTGGACAGTCCGGCCACGCGACGGCGGGCGGCGCGGGCCTCGCGCTCGAGGGCGCCGTCGTCGGCGCCGTCCTGGTGGCCGTCCGCCTGCTCGTGCTGGGCGGCCGTGGAGGCCAGGGCGGTTCCGGTCCGGGAGAGGACTCGGGCGACGACGTCATGGATATCGCGGCCGTTGGGAGCGTCACTGACGTCTGCGTCGTCGGGGGCCGAGGGAGTGCTGGAGTGGTACTGGGTCACAAGAAGTCCTTCATCGTATGCCTGCGCCCCCTCGATGGGGCGCGGTGGTTCTTCCGGGAGCGACGTCGGCTACCGGTTCAGCGCATACGAAGGATCCACATGGGGGCGATGCTACTGCCCGCGGGCCTGCGAGGCCACCCGCGCGCTCAGGCGGCGCGTCGGGCCAGCAGCGGGGTGAGGAGGAGCCCCGCGGCGAGCACGACGAGTGTCGGCCACAGCCGGTCCGTCTCGACGCCGGATGCTGTGGGGGCGACGAAGGCCGTGGCGGCCGTCCCCAGGACGGCGCCGCCGGCCGCACCGGCGATCGTCACGGCGGTGGCGGCCTGGGCGTGGGTGATGCCGTCGGGCCGGGCGGGATCGGTGACGACTCGGTTCATGGTGTCCAGGTGGGTCAGGCCCATGCCGATGCTGGCCACGCCGTATCCCACGGACAGCCCCCACCAGTCCGGTCGACCCAGAACCGTGACCACCATGAGCGTGGTTCCGACCATGAAGAAGACCGCGGCCAGCGTGGTGCGGCGCCGATAGGCCTCCGGCTCACGGGCCGGGCGGGTCCCGCAGGCGATCGCGACGACCGACCAGCCGATGCCGCCTGCGGTCAGCGCCCAGCCGGTCTGGGTCGGGGTCATGCCCAGGACGTCGTGGGCGCTGGGGGCCACCAGGTAGTCCAGGGTCAGGAAGAAGGCGCACACCCACATCAGGGTGGCGATGCCCGCGCGCCGGCCGGGTACCAGGCGCAGGGTCCCATCCGGCAGGACGCGTGAGCATGACCAGATCACCAACGCGGTGCCGACGACGACGCCGGGCCAGAACCAGGGGCTGGAGGCGCGCAGCGCCCCGATGAGCGCCACGCCCGCGGCCATGGCCAGGGCGGGCAGCCATGGCACCGCCTCGTCGTGCCCCGTCTCCTCATCCAGGCTGAGGTCGCGGATCTGAGTGGCCATGACGGCCCGGGCAGCGACGAGCACGGGCAGGTAGGCCACGAGGGCCCAGCGCCAGCCCCAGGAGGCGCTGATACCGGAGGCGTAGACGGGGCCGGCCAGGGCCGCCACGACCCACATGCCCGAGCCCGCCGCCAGGCACAGTCGTCTCCAGGCGTCGGGCAGGCCGGCAACCATGACCCCCATGGTCGCGGTCGCCAGGGCCCCGGCGGCCAGACCCCGCAGGATCTCCCCGAGGACGTACACCCAGACGTTCGGGGCGAGGGCTCCGACGACGGCGCCGCCCACCAGCAGGACGGTGAGCGCGGTCATGAGGCGGGCCGGCCGCCACCGGGTGAGCATGGCCCCGCCCAGCGGCATCGTGAGGAAGGCGGGAACCTGGGCCGCGGCGGTCACCAGACCGTAGGTGTTGCGGGCGTCCATCTCGGTGGCCAGCAGCGGCAGGACCGTTTGGTTGAGGTAGACCTGCATGCCCGCCAGCAGCTCGACGACGAGCACCGCCATCGCCAGGTGCCCCGCCCGTGAGCCCAGGAGCGCCCTGATCGACGGACTGGTCGAGGAGCTGGGCGGGGCGGTCATGCCCGTCAGAGTACGCGGGTAGCCTGGCGGGCGTGAGCGAGCACTACTTCACCGCCTCCCCCGCCGTCGAGGCCGAGGAACGCACTCACCGGTTCTCGATCCGCGGCGTCGAGCGCACGGTGGTCACGGCCTCGGGCGTCTTCAGCGCCGACCGCCTCGACAAGGGCACCCAGGCCCTCCTCGACCATGTCCCCGATCCGCCCGAGGCCGGGACCTTCCTCGACCTGGGTTGCGGCTGGGGACCGATCACGCTGGCCCTGGCCGAGGCCGCCCCCGGGGCCACGGTTCTGGCGGTCGATGTCAATGAGCGCTCGCTGGCCCTGACCGCCCGCAACGCCGAGGCCGCAGGCCTGGACAACGTGCGCACATCCCCGGCCGAGGCGCTGTTGACCGAGCTGCGAGAGACCTCCAGAACGGTGGACCTCATCTGGTCCAACCCGCCGGTGCGCATCGGCAAGGAGGCCCTGCACGAGCTGCTGCTCACCTGGCTGCCGCACCTGTCAGCCGACGGCGAGGCCTGGCTGGTGGTCCTCAAGAACCTGGGGGCCGACTCGCTGGCGAGGTGGCTGACCGATCAGAACTGGGACGTGAGCCGGCAGGCGTCGTCGAAGGGCTTCCGGGTGCTGCGGGTGCGCCGCGGGCAGAACGAGTCGGCCGAAGCCTGAACCGCCCGCTCGCGACGCGGACGGTTATCACCGTCTACCAGCGTCTACCGCCGTCGTCGGGCCGCCAGGCGCAGGTCGATGACGGCGACCCCGGCAGCCACGGCGATGGCGGCCACGACGGCCAGCAGACCCGCCTGGGCGGCGGCGTCCCAGCCCGAGGAGTGTGAGACGCGGAAGGTCAGGCCCGTGATGGCTGCGATGCCGATGGAGGCGCCGATGCGCTCGCCGGTCTGGAGGATGCCGCCCGCGGCTCCGGCGTACTGCAGTGGGACGTCGGCCAGGGAGAGGGTCTGGTTCGGGGAGACCACGAGACCCTGACCCACGCCGAGCACGAGGAGCGTCAGTGTCAGCCACCAGGGGCTCCAGCCGGCGTGCGCGTGCATGTGGATGATGCCCACGCTCGCCAGCAACCCGGCCATGCCGGCCGCCATGCCCCCGAGCACCATGGCGCGCCCCACCCGGATGACGCGGCGGCCGGCGACGGCGGCCGCGACCGATCCCGCCAGGGCGGCGGGTACGCCGATGAGTCCGCTGGCCAGTGCGGTGGAGCCCAGTCCCGCCTGGACGTACTGGGCCACGATGATCCACACGGAGGTGTAACCCAGGAAGTAGATGGCGATGGCCAGGCTCCCGTAGGCGAAGGAGGGGATGGTCAAGAGGCCGAGGTCCACCATGGGGGCGCCGCCCCGGGCCTGGTAACGCCTCTCCCAGGCCACCCAGGCGCCGATGACGCCGATGCCGGCCACCTCCAGGCTCCAGACCCAGGCACCGGCCGACGCCTCCATGAAGGGGATCATGACCAGGAGCGTGCCCATGGCGAGCAGCCCCATCCCCACCGGGTCAAGGTCGATCCTGCTCCGGCGGGGCACCCCGCCCGTGCCCGCGTCCATCCCGCCAAGCCGACCGTTATGGCCCTCGTCGTCCTGATGGCGCCAGGCGGAGTCCGGCAGGTAGCGGCGCGCGGCCCAGATTCCGAGCAGTACGAAGGGGACGTTGATGAGGAAGGAGGCTCGCCAGCCCCAGTCACCTCCGAGCCAGCCGATGAGACCACCGCTGATCACCGGGCCGACTGCCACTGAGACCCCGATGACGGCGCCGAAGAGGCCAAAGGCCCGCCCTCTGGCCTCACCGGAGTAGTACTGCTGGATCATGCCGGCCACCTGCGGGTTGAGCAGCCCTGACCCGACTCCCATGATCACTCGGGCCAGGTTGAGGGTGACGACATCGGGGGCGAGGCCCGAGGCCAACGCCCCGGCTCCGAACAGGAGCATGCCGATGACGAAGATCCGTCCCCGTCCCATGACGTCGCCGGCTCTGCCGGCCGGTACGAGGACGACCCCGAAGACGAGGGCGTAGCCGGAGACGACGAACTGGAGGCCGGCGGTGCCGGCGGCGAGGTCGTGGGAGACGGCCGGCAGGATGACGTTGACCGAGGAGACGGCCAGCAGTGAGACGAAGGCGGGGATGAGCAGCGTCGGCAGAAGCCTGCTGTGGTATTCCGGGGCCTCTGGCGCGTCGGAGGCTGAGGGTCGTGAGCTGGGCACCCCGAGAGGCTACCGCGCTCCGTTGCTCGGAGCGGTTCAGAGCTGTGAGGCCGCGGCGTGCTCGACGTCGTGCTGGACCTGACTGGGCTCCTCCGGTGCCGGCGTGGACCAGGCTCCGGACCGGATGTCGAGGACGATGCCGATGCCCAGGGCGATGAGGGCCGGCGGGATCCAGCCGGTGGAGTCGTTCCACAGCCCGGTGCGCGCCAGCAGCCCGCTGGGTCCCTCCCAGCCGGCGGCGGTGATCGCGGAGACGGATCCGAAGGCTCCGGCCGTGATGACGCACCACTGGTAGGCGGCCCTGAGCCGTCCGGGGGCCAGGGCGTCGACGAGCGTCACGGCGACCAGGGCGATGGCGAAGGGGTAGAGGAGGTTCAGCAGCGGTCCCGCGATCTTGAGGATGGCACTCAGTCCCAGGTTGGCCAAGGTGAAGGAGACGATGGCGCAGGCGGCGAGCTGCCGGTTGAAGGAGACCGAGGGCCAGGCCGTGTAGGCGTAGCCGGCCCAGGAGGCCAGTAGCCCCACCGCCGTGGTCAGGCAGGCCAGGATGACGATGGCGGCGAAGATGACGACGCCGGAGGTCCCCAGAGTGGAGGAGGCGGCGTTGCGCAGCAGCTCGGTGCCGTCCTTGGTGTCGGTGGTGATCTCTCCGCTGGTGCGGGTTCCCAGCACGGCCAGGCCGATGTAGACCAGCCCCAGCAGCGCCGCGGCGATGCAGCCGGACAGGATCGTGCCGCGCACCAGCCCCTTGGAGGATGTCAGGCCCCGCTCGCGCAGGGAGGTGATGACCACGATTCCGAAGACGCTGGCTGCCAGGACGTCCATCGTGAGGTAACCCTGGGTCAGCCCGGTGGTCAGGGGCGCGCTCGCGTAGGGTTCGATCGCCTCGCGCTCCACCCCGGGGGCCATCAGCACGGTGACCCCGCACAGGAGGGCCAGCAGAGCCAGCAATGCGGGTGTCAGCCAGCGGCCGACGCGGTCCGCCAGGCGACTCGGGCTGCGGGCGATGCCGAAGGCGACTCCCATGAAGACCGTCACGTGCACCAGGAGGGCCAGGCGGGAGTCGTGGAAGCCCCACAGCTCAAGAATGGGGCGGGTCGCCAGCTCGTAGGCGACCGTGGTGACGCGGGCGATGGCGTAGAGCGGGCCGATGGCCAGGTAGACCGCCAGCGGCATGACCAGACCGAATCGGGGCCCCACCCTGCGAGCCAGGCCGAGGATGCCCTCACCGGAGGTGGAGACGGCCACCACGGTGATGAGGGGCATGAGGACCCCGGTGGCGATGAAGCCCACCATGACCGGAATGAAGGACCTGCCCGAGGCCGCCCCCAGCAGGGGAGGGAAGATGAGGTTGCCGGCCCCGAAGAACAGGGCGAAAAGCATCAGGCCGGTCGGCAGGATGGTGCCGACGGTGGTGCGACTGGATGGTTGGGTCATGGTGGTTGGTTTCTCTTCTCGGATGCGGCGTCGGTGCGACGTCCGGGAACTGGTCGGGGCGGGTCTGGGGCTGTCAGGCGATGGTGACCCGTCCAGTGATCGTGGCCGGTCCGGTCAGCAGCACGGTGCTGTCCTCAGCCAGGGGATCGGCGCCCACGTGCACCCCGATCTGTCCGCCGGGAACAAGGATCCGGTAGTCCTCGGGGGCACCCGGTCCGGTCCAGGTGTGCAGGGCGACGGCGACGGCGCAGCACCCCGTTCCGCAGGAGAGCGTCTCCCCCACTCCGCGCTCCAGGACGCGCATGCGGGCGATGCCGACCGGTGCCTGGGTGTCGGGGTCGATCTCCTCCCCCAGTGGCACGACCAGCTCGAGGTTGGTACCGGTCTCGAGGGGAGGGTTGTAGACGACCGGGGCTGCGGAGTCGGTGAGCCCGGCGAACGAGGCCGCCTCGAGCTCGCTCTCCTCCCCCAGGGCGACGACGGCGTGAGGGTTGGGCATCTCGACGCTCAAGGCTGCTCGCTCCCCCATGAGGCCGGGCACGACGACGGTCATGTCCCAGCCCTCCTCCTGCGCCTGACGGGGGCGTGTGAGACGCGCAGGCCCCATGTCCACGGTCCACAGGTCTCCCAGGCGGGTGACGGTGCGCGCCCCGCCACGGGTACCGATGGTGACGGACTCGCCGTCGGCGATGGGTCGCAGGCCCTCGCTGTCCAGCACGTGGGCGAACAGGCGGGTGGCGTTGCCGCACATCTCGGCCACGGAACCGTCTGCGTTGTAGTAGTCCATGAACCACTCGGCCTCGGGGACGGCCGCGGTGAAGGCCCCGGCACCGGGCAGAGCGGTGGTCCGCACGACGCGCACGAATCCGTCGGCGCCGATACCTCCGTGACGGTCGCAGACCGCAGCGATATCGGCGCCGCTGACAGCGACCTCGCAGCTGGGGTCGACCAGCATGAGGAAGTCGTTGAGGGTCGCGTGGCCCTTGATGAGCTCACGGCCACGAAGACCTGTCGAGTGCGGCATGGCCCCTAGCCTAAGCGACGCCGTGAGATGCGAGAACGTGCTCCCATGCCTGCCTGGTCACCCGGGAGCGCTCGGCGTCGGTGCAGCGGCCCTCCTCGGTGAGGGCGACGTCGATCCACTGCACCCGCGGGTCGCGGCGGAACCACTTGATCTGGCGGGAGGCGAGCTGGCGGGTGGCCAGGGCGGTGGAGGCGATGGCCTCAGGCACGCTCATGGTTCCGTCGATGACCGCGAGCGCCTGGGAGTAGCCGATGGCGCGCGAGGCGGTCTCCCCCTGTCTGAGGCCCTGGTCGATGAGGGTCTCGACCTCCTCCACGAGGCCTCGCTCGAACATGGCGTGGGCGCGGGCATTGATGCGGGTGTCCAGGAGCCGGCGCTCGCAGCGCAGAGCGATGTGGACGGTGGGGGCCACGTCCTCGTAGCGGGGCAGTGAGGCGGAGAAGGGACGCCCCGTGATCTCGATGACCTCCAGGGCGCGCACGATCCTGCGGGTGTTGGAGGCCTCGATCCGCTCGGCGGCCACTGGGTCGAGCCGGACCAGCTCGGCGTAGAGGGCGGGGGTCCCCTCGCGCTCAGCGCGCTCGGTCAGGCGGGTGCGCACGGCCGGGTCGGTGCCGGGGAAGTCGAGCCCGTCGGTGAGGGCCCGCACGTACAGGCCCGAGCCTCCGGCGATGATCGCCAGGTGCCCTCGGGACTCGACGGCGTCGATGTCACTGCGGGCCGAGCGCTGGAAGGCGGCCACACTGGCCCGGTCCCTGACGGTGAGGACGTCGATCTGGTGGTGGGGGACGCGGACCCTCTCGGCCGGGCTGGGCTTGGCGGTGCCGATGTCCATGCCTCGGTAGAGCAGGGAGGCGTCGGCGTTGATGATCTCGGCACGGGCGGCCGGCCCGCTCACCTGGGCCTGCTCGGCCAGGTCGAGGGCGAGGTCGGACTTTCCGGTGGCGGTGGGGCCGATCACCGCCACCCGCGGAAGCCGGCGGGTGCTTGGGCCCGTTGGGATCACGGGGCTCAGATCTCCGGCAGGAGGGGGCCCACCAGGCTGAGGGCCTGGGTGCAGGAGGACAGCGCCGTGTCCAGGTGGAGGCGGAGCTGGGCGTCGGAGACCCCGGCGGACAGGTCGGTGAGGTAGGTGGCTCGCACCAGTGGTCCGACGGGGGTGTCGACGACGCCGACGGTGGGGAAGAACTTGTCTCGGTTCCAGTCGTTGACGCTGGCGGCGATCTCGTCGCGCTGGGAGGCGGGGGCGGCCTCCTCCCAGTCACCGGAGACCAGGAGCCAGCCGTCGTGGCCCTCGGGGATCTCGATGACGAAGGGGAAGGAGTCCCAGGTGCCCAGGAGGCAGGGGTGCTCGCGGTCGTCGGCCAGCTGGACGTTGTAA
Organism: Actinomyces sp. Marseille-P3109; assembly: GCF_900323545.1. Lineage (NCBI taxonomy): Bacteria > Bacillati > Actinomycetota > Actinomycetes > Actinomycetales > Actinomycetaceae > Actinomyces > Actinomyces sp. Marseille-P3109. Next base: position 619,988 of record NZ_OOHN01000008.1, on the reverse strand, counting down.
TCCATGGGGCCGGTGAGCATGGACTCGATCCTGGCCAGGGTGAGCGGATCGGTGGCCTCATCGGTCGGCTCTGCACCCAGAGAGCGACCGGCGACGTCGCACTCCCCTGAGGCGTGCTCATCCGGTCGGCCTGATCGGCTCGGCCAGGTGCGCGAGGCGTCGAAGGCCTCTGTCGAGGCGGCTGCCTTGGCCCGATCCGATATTCGACCCGATGGGCTCGCCGAGTCCTCGGTGACCGCTGGAGCCGTCGAGTCGGCTGAGTCCGCCGAGCTCGTTGGGTCCGGTGAGCCGGCTGATGCCCCGGAAGCACGCGGCGCTCCCGACTCCTCGGTGCGGCCGGGGGTCCCGGCGTCGCCGGGAACGGTCGGGGACTCCTGCTGAGGGCTCTGACGGTGGCTCTGCTGGATCCCTCGCTGATGGTCCAGCGCCCGCACGTCCCACTCCTTGCCCAGGAGCCGCGCGATGAAGTCGGTGAGGCGTTGCAGTCGCGGCATCAGGGCTCCAGGCTTCCTCGCAGCTCGTCGGGAAACTGCTCCTCGGCCTCGTGCATGAGGGCGACGATGAGCCGGCAGCCGCCGAAGACGAAGTCCTCGAGCTGCCTGTCCGTCATCCCTGCCTCGAGGGGGTAGGTGTACTCGCCGTGAAGGCGCACCACGCCGCCGTCGGCGACGGTGAGGTAGGCCTTGGGGCCGATCCGGGTGGTGTTCCAGTCCTCGACCAGGGCGCGTAGCTGGGTCAGGTGCTCGGTATCGGCGATGCGGTGCCAGATCCCGCGCATCTGGACGGCCCTGGTGTCCTGGAAGATGGCGTGGACGGTGACGTATCGCCACGGGATGCCGATGTCGCCCTCGTCATCGATGAAGTAGCGCAGCCCCAGGCGCTTGACGCACTCGTGGATACGGTCGACGTCCACGGGCCTGGGGACCGTGGCGGCGGCAGCAGAGCTGGCGTCGGAACTGGGCATGCTTCCCAGCCTAGCGGGGTGAGCGGCCTCCTCCCCACCGCATTCGGCCCGCTCCACCGTCAGCGCAAAACGGGCAGGACCCTCGAACGGCGTCCCGGCCCTTTCCCATCACTCACCGCCGGACGCAACGGGTGCGGGCTCTGAGACCGGAACCGTCACTGAGCCCGCACCGCCGTCACGAGCGCTGCGCCCTGGGGAGGCCGATTCATGTGTTAGAGCTGTTCGCCGATCCTCTGGGAGAACTCCACGAGGCGGTTGGAGAATCCCCACTCGTTGTCGTACCAGCCGAAGACCTTGACCTGGCCGCCAATCACCTCGGTCAGAGGCGCATCGAAGATCGAGGAGTGCGGGTTGCCGACAATGTCGTGGGAGACGATCGGCGCCTGGGAGTACTGCAGGTAGCCGGCCAGCGGCCCATGATCGGCAGCCTCGCGGAAGGCCGCGTTGACGTCCTCGACCGTTGCCGGGCGGGAGGTGACCACGGTGAGGTCGGTGATCGAGCCGACCGGGACCGGCACCCTCATGGAAGCGCCGGTCAGACGCCCGTCGAGCTCGGGGATGACCAGACCGATGGCCCGGGCGGCCCCCGAGGAGGTGGGAACGATGGAGACGGCGGCAGCGCGCGCCCGACGCAGGTCCTTGTGGGGCGCGTCGTGAAGCCGCTGGTCACCGGTGTAGGCGTGGATCGTCGTCATGAGACCGCTCTCGACCCCGAAGGAGTCGTTGAGCACCTTGGCCAGCGGGGCCAGGGAGTTCGTGGTGCACGACCCGTTGGAGAACACGTCGGCGGCGGAGACATCCAGCCGGTTGTCGTTGACCCCCAGGACGAAGGTGGGGACGTCGCCCTTGGCGGGCGCGGAGACGATGACCTTCTTGGCACCGCCCTCGAGATGCTGGGCGGCCTTGTCCCGGTCGACGAAGAACCCGGTGGACTCGATGACGACGTCGGCCCCGACCTCGCCCCAGGGGATCTTGGCCGGATCCGGCTCGGAGAAGACCTTGATGGTCCGCCCGCCGACCTCGAGGTCGCCGCCGTCGGCAAGGACGCCGTCGAGATGCCCGGCCACCGAGTCCCACTCCAGGAGCGTGGCCAGCGTGCCCGAGTCGGTCAGGTCGTTGACGGCGACGACCTCGACGTCCGCCCCACTTGCCAGCGCGGCACGCAGGTACGTGCGCCCGATACGTCCGAAGCCGTTGATACCGATACGAATAGTCATGTTCCTTCTCCTTCGGTCAAGGGAGGCGCCGGAGGACACCGACGCCGACGTGCAAGGCTCAGGAGGAAGCGGACCCGTCGTCACCGGGAGCCCCACCAGCGGCCCCGGCTGCGGCACGGAGCAGCTCGAGGGCGCCCTGACAGGCCGCGTCGTACGGGGCCCTGTCCTGCTCGGCCATGGCCAGGACGTAACCGCCCTGAACAACGGCGACCATCGTGCGAGCAAGATGGTCCGGCTCAAGGTCCGCCGGCAGACGGCCCTGCGACCTGGCCGCACCGATGACAACGACCAGCATCTCGCGAAGCCGGGCGAAGGCCTCGGCGACCGGCTCACGAAGACCGTCGTCGGCCACCACCGCCTTGTCCTGGGCCATCCGACCGACTCGACAACCCTTGAGCGGGTCACGGGGAAGGGTGAGGTAGGCGCTGAGGATCTCGAGCGGATCCTCGAGGTCCTTGATCGCAGCCTTCCAGGAATCCAGCTGGACCCGGCAGTTGTGATCCAGGGCCGCCAGCCCGAGGTCCCGCTTGGTGGGGAAATAGTGATACATGCTCCCCTGGCCGACGCCGGAGAGCTCGCGAACCGCTCGCGGGCTCGTGGCACTGTAGCCACGCTCCCACATCAGCTCGGCCATCGCCTCAACCAGCTTCTCTCTCGAGTCCACACCAGCACTGTACATACCTCTAGGTACAGTAGGCAAGTGTCAAGCTCCGTCACGTCTCGCGGTGCAGGTTGGTGCGGGTTCCAGGCGGGGACCGCTCAGGCGGGGGCGCCCACCCGCAGAGTGGGCAGGCCCAGGCTCACCGGGGCGGTGTCGGGTTCAGGCGCGGCGCAGGCCTCGGCCTGACGGCGCTCCCAGGCTTCGCCGGCGCGGGTGCGCCGCACCTGGAACAGAACGGGTCCGTCGTCGAGCCAGAGGCGGTCACCGGGCTTGAGCGCCTCGTTGGCGGCCGCGGCAACCGGGTCCGGCTCCCGCCCGCAGCGGGCCGAGTCGGCGATGAGGTTGTGGGGGGCGCCGTGGGTGACGCGCACACTCACCATGTCGCCGGGACGCGGGGCCCCACCGGCGTAGTCGTCCTCGGCCAGGCCCTCGGGCAGGGCCACATGGACGAGCCGGTTGTCGGCTGCGCGCCCGGAGATACGCGCGGTCACCGAGTCACGACGCCCCTCGCCCTCGGCGACGAGCACCTCCACGACGCGCCCCTCCTGCCCCTCGTTCTCCTCACGGGCGATGCGGCGCACGAGTGCATCGAGCCGCCGGTAGCGGTCCTTGACGACCTCGGCGGGGACCTGGTCGTCGCGGTCGGCGGCGGGCGTGCCCGGGCGCGGGGAGTACTCGAAGGTGTAGGCCGAGGCGAAGCGGGCGCGTTCGACGACGTCGAGCGTGGCCTGGAAGTCCTCCTCGGTCTCGCCGGGGAAGCCGACGATGATGTCGGTGGTGATGGCCGCGTCGGGCATGACATCGCGGACCTTGTCCAGGATGCCCAGGAAGCGCTGGGTGCGGTAGGAGCGCCGCATGGCCCGCAGAACCCGGTCGGATCCCGACTGCAGGGGCATGTGCAGGCTGGGCATGACCGCCTCGGTGGTGGCCATGGCCTCAATGACGTCGTCGGTGAAGGCGGCGGGGTGGGGGCTGGTGAAGCGCACGCGCTCGATGCCCTCGACTCCCCCGGCCGCTCGCAGCAGCTTGGCGAAGGCGCCGCGGTCGCCGAAGCCGACTCCGTAGGAGTTGACGTTCTGCCCCAGGAGGGTCACTTCGATGGCCCCCTGGGCGGCGACAGCCTCGACCTCGGCCAGGACATCACCGGGACGGCGGTCGCGCTGCTTACCGCGCAGGGAGGGCACGATGCAGAAGGTGCAGGTGTTGTTGCAGCCCACGGCGATGGAGACCCAGGCGGCGTAGGCGGACTCGCGGCGGGTGGGCAGGGTGGAGGGGAAGACCTTGAGGGACTCCTCGAGCTCGACGGCGGCCGCCGAGTTGTGCCGGGCGCGCTCAAGCAGGGCGGGCAGGACGTCGAGGTTGTGGGTGCCGAAGACGACGTCGACCCAGGGGGCGCGCTCGACGATCCCCTCCCCCATCTGCTGGGCCAGACACCCGGCCACGGCGATCTGCATGCCGGGGCGCTCGCGCTTGACGGCGGCGAGCTGGCCCAGGTTGCCGAAGAGCCTGGTGGCGGCGTTCTCACGCACGGAGCAGGTGTTGATAATGACGACGTCGGCCCCGCCGTCACCGGCGTCGGTGGCTCGGGCGGCCGCTTCGGGCACGTCCTCGACGCGCAGGTAGCCGGCCCCCTCCAGCAGACCCGCCATGTGCTCGGAGTCGTGGACGTTCATCTGGCAGCCCAGCGTGCGCACGTGGTAGGTGCGCGGCAGGGCTCCGCGGGCGTCAAGAGCGGGGGCGGTGGTGGCGAGCGTGGTCATCGCCGAGCAGTGTAGGTGGCGGTGGGGCCCCGCCCCAGTCCTGACGGACCGTCGTGACCAGATGCACGGCTGATCGTCCTCGACCTGAGCCTCACGGAGCGCCGCTTCCATTCTGCTGCGCGGATGCAGGCTCCTTCACTAGGATGTGACGCGCCACACGACGAGAGGGAGGGTCATGACGGCGCCCCACACACCCACGCGCTTCCCGGACCGGCACCTGGGCACGACGGGAGCGGACCTGGACACGGTCCTGACCAGCATCGGTGCTCGGAGCCTGGAGGACCTGGCCGCCCGGGTGGTCCCCGCCACCCTGCCCGTCCTCGACCTCCCGCAGCAGCCCGAGCGACCCGATGCCGTCGTCGGCGGGCTGAGCGAGGACGAGGCCGTCAGCGCGCTCAGGTCCCTGGCCGCCCTCAACGACCCGCACACCGAGATGATCGGGCGCGGCTACCACCCCACCGTCACCCCCGCCGTCATCGTGCGCGACGTCCTGTCCAACCCCGCCTGGACCACCGCCTACACCCCCTACCAGGCGGAGATCAGCCAGGGGCGCCTGGAGGCCCAGCTGCTGTTCCAGACCGTCGTGGCCGATCTCACCGGCCTGCCGGTGGCCTGCACCTCCCTGCTGGACGAGGCCACGGCCGTGGCCGAGGCCGTCCTGCTCATGGCGCGCGCGCACCGCGGCCCCGACGCCCCCGTGCTCCTCGACTCCGGCCTGCACCCCCAGCTCATCGAGGTGGCCTCGGCCCGGGCCGAGGCCCTGGGCATCGACGTCGAGGTCGTCTGCACCTCCGCGATCACCGCCGACGGCGCGCCCCTGACCGGGGCGGTTCTGGCCCACACCACCAGCCGCGGACTCGTCCAGGACCTCGCCGGTGCCGTCGCGGCCGTCCACGCCCGCGGCGGCCTGGTGGCAGTCGACGCCGACCCGCTGGCCCTGACGCTGCTGACCGAGCCGGGCGCCGTCGGCGCGGACATCGCCGTCGGCACCGCGCAGCGCCTGGGAGTGCCCCTGTTCTTCGGCGGCCCCCACCCGGGCTTCATGTCCGTCACCGAGGCGCTGCGGCGCCAACTGCCGGGACGCGTCGTCGGCGTCTCCCGGGACACCGAGGGCCGTGAGGCCTACCGCCTGGCCCTGCAGACCCGCGAGCAGCACATCCGCCGGGAGAAGGCCACCTCGAATATCTGCACCGCGCAGGCCCTGCTGGCGGTCGTCGCGGCCTTCTACGCGGTCTACCACGGCCCCGAGGGCCTGGTGTCCATCGCCGAGCACGTGCACCGCCAGGCCGAGCAGCTGGCCGTCGGCGCCTGCGCGCTCGGGCTCGCCCTCGAGCACGAGGAGTTCTTCGACACGGTGAGCGTGCGTCTGCCCGGCGCCGCCCGCCACGCCGTCGAGCGCGCTGAGGCGCTGGGCTACAACCTGCGCCTGCTCGACACCGACCACGTGGGTGTGAGTGTCAACGAGACCACCACGGACGACGACGTCACCACGGTCCTGCGGGCGCTCGCCGACGCCCCCCCGCCCCGGGCAACGACGGTGCCCCTCGGTTCCCTCTGCCCGCGTCACTGGCGCGCATGAGCAACTTCCTGACCCACCCGAGCTTCCACCGTCACCGCAGCGAGACCGCCCTCGTGCGCTACATCCGGCGGCTGGCGGACCGTGACCTCGCCCTCGACCGGACGATGATCCCGCTGGGCTCGTGCACCCTCAAGCTCAACGCGGCCGCGCAGTCGGCCGTGTGGCTCAGCCCCGGGCTCGCCGGCACCCACCCCTACGCCCCCGCGACCCAGACACGCGGCTGGCGCCTGCTGCTGGACGGTCTCGCCGACCGGTTGGCGCAGCTGACCGGCTACGACCGGTGCAGCCTGCAGCCGGCCTCCGGCGCCCAGGGCGAGCTCGCCGGCCTGCTGGCGGTGCGCGGCTACCTCAGGGCCACCGGGCAGCAGCAGCGCGACCTCGTCCTGGTACCCGCCAGCGCCCACGGCACGAACGCCGCCTCGGCCGCCGGCGCCGGCTTCAGCGTCAAGGTGGTCGCCACCGCCGAGGACGGCTCCATCGACGTCGACCATCTGCGCGGGCTCCTGGCCGAGCACGGTGAACGCGTCGCGGCCATCATGCTCACGTACCCGTCCACCCACGGCGTCTTCGAGCCGCAGGTCACTGAGGTCACCGCCCTCGTCCACGACGCCGGCGGCCAGGTCTACATCGACGGCGCCAACCTCAACGCCCTCACGGGGCTACTGCGCCCGGGTGACCTCGGTGGCGATGTGTCCCACCTCAACCTGCACAAGACCTTCGCCATCCCTCACGGCGGCGGCGGTCCGGGCGTGGGCCCCGTCGTCGTCAAGGAGCACCTGGCCCCCTACCTTCCGGCCGGTCCCGGCGGATCGGCCGTCCCGACGGACGAGGACCATGACCGGAGCTTCGGCGGGGCTGCGGCCATGGGGGCCCGCTTCGGCTCGGCGGGAGTCATGCCGCTGGCCTGGACGTACCTGGCCACGCTCACCGACGCCGATCTGCGCCGGGTCACCCTCACGGCGCTGGCCCACGCGAGCTACCTCTCGCAGGCGCTCGCCGACGTCTTCCCCACCCTGTACACCCACCGCGGGCACGTGGCGCACGAGTGCGTCCTCGACCTGCGTGCGCTCACCGCCGCCACCGGTGTCAGCGCCGAGGACGTGGCCAAGAGGCTCATCGACTACGGGTTCCACGCACCGACCCTCTCCTTCCCCGTGGCCGGCACGCTCATGGTCGAGCCCACCGAGTCCGAGCCCCTGGCCGAGCTGGACCGATTCATCGCGGCCATGCGCTCGATCCGTGCCGAGATCGACGAGGTCGCCTCAGGGGCCGTGGCGCTGGAGGACTCAGTGCTGCGCCGCTCGCCGCACACGCTGGCGGCCGTCACGGCCGAGCCGTGGCAGCGGCCCTACTCGCGCGCCACCGCGGCCTTCCCGCTGGCGGGCATGGAGACGGACAAGTACTTCCCCCCGGTCTCGCGGGTGGACAACGCGTGGGGCGACCGCCACCTGATGTGCACCTGCCCGCCACCCGATGCCTTCGAGGCGCACGAGGCCTGAGCCGAGACCACGTCTGACGAGGAGACAGCGATGAGCAAGCACACCGAGACCAGCGCAGCCGTCCTGCGCACCACGCCCCTGCACCGCGTGCACACGGCCCTGGGCGCGTCCTTCACCGACTTCGGCGGCTGGCAGATGCCGTTGCGCTACACCTCTGACCTGGCCGAGCACCACGCGGTGCGCCGTAGCGCGGGGATCTTCGATTTGTCCCACATGGGTGAGGTCAAGGTCACCGGCCCCGAGGCGGGGGCCGCCCTGGACCACGCGCTCGTGGGGGCCCTGTCCGCCGTGGCGGTGGGGCGCGCCCGCTACACGATGATCGTCTCTCCCTCCGGCGGGGTCATCGACGACCTCATCGTCTACCACGTGGGCGACGAGGAGTACCTCGTGGTGCCCAACGCCGGCAACCGCGAGCGCGTCGCCGCCGAGCTGGTCGCCCGCTGCGCGGGATTCGACTGCACGGTCGAGGACATCTCCCTGCCCACCTGCCTCATCGCCGTCCAGGGGCCGCGGGCGCAAGAGGTGCTCGTCGGCGTCATCGAGTCCGGTGCCGCCATGCCCGGCGCTCTCAGGCCCCTTGAGGGCTCGGAGAAGGACGACTGCGGACCGGACGTGCTGTGCGGTCCCACGCTCTTGGAGCGCCTGCGCTTCTACGCGGCCGTCAGGGCGACGACGGCGGGGCACTCGGTGCTGCTGGCCCGTACCGGCTACACGGGTGAGGACGGCTTCGAGCTGTTCTGCGGCGCGGAGGACGCCGTGGACCTGTGGACGGTCATCACCAGTGCCGCGGCGGCCCTGGGGCCCACCGTCATCGACGGCGAGCCGGTGCCGGCGCTGACCCCCTGCGGACTGGCGGCGCGCGACTCCCTGCGGCTGGAGGCCGGGATGCCCCTGTACGGGCACGAGCTCCACGAGGGGATGACGCCCTACGACGCCGGCCTGGGCGCGGTGGTGCGGCTCAACAAGGGCGCTTTCGTCGGACGTGACGCCCTGGCCGCCCGGGCCGAGCAGGAGGGCACCGAGGGCACCTCGGTGCTGGTTCCCCTGACCGCTGAGGGTCGGCGTGCTGCCCGGGCCGGTGCGCCGGTGCTGGGCGACAACGGCGAGGTGCTCGGTGCGGTGACCTCCGGCCTGCTGTCACCCACGCTGGGTCACCCCGTGGCCCTGGCGCTCCTGCGTCCCTGGCGTGAGGACGCCCCCGCCTGGCCCGTGGGCACGGCGCTCGTCGCCGACGTGCGCGGCAGGCCGCTGGAGGTCACGGTCGTCGACTCCCCCTTCTACAAGCGGACCCGATAAGGCATCCCGCACCACCCACCACCTCCTGACAGGAAGGACCCCATCATGGCTCAGAGCGTGCGCGCTCACCTGCGCTACAGCATCGACCACGAGTGGCTGGAGGACGGTGAGCCCGCACGCGTGGGCATCACCACAGTCGCCGCCGATGCTCTCGGTGAGGTCGTCTTCGTCGACCTGCCCGAGGTCGGCGCCCAGGTCGAGGCGGGCGAGCCCTGCGGCGAGCTCGAGTCGACCAAGTCCGTCTCGGACCTCGTCTCACCCGTGAGCGGCACCGTCGTCGACGTCAACGAGGCGGTCGTCGACGAGCCGGGCACCGTCAACGAGGACCCGTACGGCGCCGGCTGGCTGTTCACGGTGACGGTCAGCGCTGAGGGAGATCTGCTCAGCGCCCAGGACTACGCAGACAGGTTCGACGCCGTCGTCGACGGCTGAGTGCTCAGGCCCCGCTCTCGGTGGCCTTGCGGCGGGCGGCGAGGTCGGCGTCGTGACGGGCCGCCGTGGCGAAGGCCGCGCCGGGCTCGGCGATGGAGCCGAAGGAGGCCAGGTCGCGACGAAAGACGACGGCGGCGAACCAGTCCATCATGATGCGTACCTTCCGGTTGAGGGTCGGCATCGCGTAGACGTGGTAGCCGCGATGAGCGGTCCAGGCGGTGAAGCCGCGCAGGTCCCGACCCATGATGCGTGCGACGCCCTTGCCGATGCCCAGGGAGGCCACGGTGCCCAGGTTCGCGTGCGCGTAGGACTTCAGAGGCACACCGTTCTCGTCCCCGGCGGCGAGGACGGCCACGAGGTTGTCGGCCAGCAGCTTGGCCTGACGCACCGCGTGCTGGGCGGTGGGGGCGCAGGTGGCCTCGGGGTCCTCGGAGGTCAGGTCCGGGACGGCGGCGCAGTCGCCGGCGGCCCAGGCGCCCTCGACCGGCGCTCCGTCGCGCGCGACCTGGAGGGTGGGCAGCGCGGTGACACGGCCGCGGGCGTCGATGGGCAGGTCGGAGGCGGTCTGCAGCACCGGGGCGGCCTTGACGCCGGCGGTCCACACGATGGTGTCGGCGTCGAACTCGGTGCCGTCGGACAGGACGACGTGACCGTCGACGCAGGAGCTGAGGAAGGTGTTGAGCCGCACATCGATGCCGCGCTCAAGCAGCTGCTGCAGCCCGTAGCCGGAGAGCTCCTCAGTGAGCTCGGGCAGGATGCGGCGCGAGCCCTCGACGAGGACGAAGCGGACGTCGCGCTGCTCGATGGAGGGGATGGTGCGCACGGTCGCGCGCGCCATGTCCTCGAGCTCGGCGATGGCCTCGACGCCCGCGAAGCCTCCTCCGACGAAGACGAAGGTGAGCAGGCGCCTGCGGCGCTCGGTGTCCCACGTGGAGGCGGCGTCCTCGATACGGGTCAGGACCCGGTTGCGCAGGGCGGTGGCCTCCTCGACCTGCTTGAAGCCCATGGCCTGCTCCGCCAGGCCGGGGATCGGCAGGGTGCGGGCCTCGGCGCCCAGGGCGATGACGAGGTGGTCGTAGGTCAAGGTGTAGGGCTCGACCCGCTCGTGCGTGGACTGGGGGGTCGGAGGACGCACGGTGACGGTGCGGCCCGCGTGGTCGATGGCGGTGACGGCGCCGGTGATGATGGTGACGCCGTCGAGGTTACGGCGGTGGGGGGCGATGACGTGGCGCGGCTGGATGGAGCCGGCCGCGACCTCCGGAAGGAAGGGCTGGTAGGTCATGTAGGCGCGCGAGTCGATGATCGCGATCTCGACCTGGTCGAGGTTGAGCTGGGCGCGCAGGGCCCGGGCGACGCAGAAGCCGACGTAGCCGCCGCCGGCGATGACGACGCGGGGCGGACGGCGGCTGTCCGTGCCGGCGGCGACGTCGGGGACGTCGTGGCGGGCCGGACGTACGGCCAGTGCGAGGGCGGCTCCGGCGGCCAGGAGGCCGGCGGTCGACAGGGCAATGGTGGTGCGGCGACTCATGCGCACAATCTAAGGGCACCCTTATTCCAAGACCACGCTAGGACCTAGTTCCCAGGCATGGTTCCCATCACAGTGCGCCTCTGCGCGCCCGCGAGCGGCCCTCACCTGTCGCCCGCCACCACCGTCCACTGCTCCAGCGCCAGCGCGGCTGCGCCCCGCGCCCACTCGTCGAACTCGAAGGGGCGCAGCAGGACGGGGACCGGGGCGGCCGCCCAGTGCCGCAGGCCGTCCACCTCCTTCTCGAAGGTCTCCCGGTAGGCCTCCACCAAGGCGATCCCCTCCCCCGAGACGACGACGAGCTCAGGGTCGACGTAGGCGATAAGGGTCCCCACGACCCTCCCGGCCGCCAGTGCCGCACGCCGCAGAACGTCGTCGACACCACTGCCCCGACGCATTCCGGGACTCAGGAGCCGCTCAAGGCTCAGCTCCTCCACCGCGCACCCCAGATGCTCGGCTGACGCCCGAAGGATCCCCGCTGTCGAGGCCAGGGCCCGAGCGCACCCCGGGTGCCCGATCTCGCAGCTCGGTCCGGTCGGATCCACCGGGAGGTGACCGACGCTTCCGGCCGCTCCCTTCGCCCCGGAGAGGATCTCGCCGCCCACCACGATGCCGCAGCCGATACCGGCCCCCAGGGTGACCAGGGCGAAGGGACTCTTTCCCCGCCCCGCCCCGAACCAGGCCTCGGCGTAGGCGAAGGCGCGCACGTCGTTGGCCACGGCGCAGGGCAGCCCGGTGGCCTCGGTGATCATGGCGGCCAGGGGAACATCGCGCCACCCCAGGAAGGCGGCCACCACCACGGTCCGCCTTCCGACGACGGCCGCCCCCAGGGAGATCCCGATGGCGTCCGGCCGTCGGCCGCTGCGCTCGGCCAGGCGCATCACCACCGACGCGATGAGGGAGGTGACGGACTCGGCGTCGGTCTCGATCAGCGGCAGGGAGTCATCGATCAGGACCTCGCCCAGCGGGTCGGTCAGGACGGCGTAGAGGCGGTCGGCAGTGAGCTTGATACCTGCGACGGTGGCGCTGTTCGGAGCGACGGCCAGGAGACGGGTGGGCCGCCCCGGCCCGCCCACCTCCACCGGCGGTTGCTCCTCGATGAGACCGGCCTCGATGAGCGGGCGCACCGTGCGCGTCGTCGTCGCAGGGGACAAGCCCAAACGCTCCCCGAGGTCACCGCGACTCATAGCGCCGACAGAGATCAGGGAGAGCAGCGCCCGGGCTCCGAGGCTGCGTCCACCACCATCCATCGCCGGCTCCTGTTCCTGCCGTTGCCATCTTCATGACGGGCCGCAGGGCCCGTGACCTGGGACGACGCCAGGCGCCATCCGCTTTGTACCGACACTGTAGGGCAAACCCTTGCGAAATCTGGCATCATCAATTATTTTCATTCTACAAGGAATCACCTTGGCTCCGGACTCCCCCCTCCCGGAAGGACGATGATGACCCTCCATCTGCGATGCGCCGACACCTCCGTGGTCCTCGACCTGCCCGACGACCGCTTCCCGGTGGTGCGCCACTGGGGCCCCGACCTGGGCGATGTCAGCGGCGAGGACCTGGCCGACGCGGGCCAGGCCGCAGCGACCTCTCTGGGCACCAACACCGCCTGGATCACCAACGACCTGCCGATCCTGCCCCTGGCCCACCTGGGCTGGAACGCGCGCCCCGCCGTGGCGCTCTCGCGCACCGACGGCTCCGCCTTCTCGCCCCACCCCACCGCCTTCACCCACGAGGAGGGCGCCGAGGACACTCCTGCCGGTACCACCCGCGTGGTCCGCTCCAGCGGAACCGACCCCGCCCACGAGCTCACCCTGGGAACCGAGCTGCGCCTGGAGCCCTGCGGACTGGTGCGCGTGCGCGCCTGGGTCCGCGACGACCGCCCCGAGTCCGGCAGCGAGCAGGGAGCCGACCTCGTCGTCGGCGAGCTGACCCCGGTGCTGCCCGTACCCGACAGCGCCGACGAGCTGCTCGACACCACCGGCCACCACGTCCAGGAGCGCAGGCTCGTGCGCACTCCCTTCCCCCCCGGCACCCGCCTGCGCGAGTCCTGGGAGGGGCGCCCGGGGCACGACGCCGTCACCTGGCTGGCCGCCGGTCCCACCGGCTTCGGCTGGCGCAGCGGACGCGTCCACGCAGTCCACGTCGCCTGGTCCGGCAACGTCCGCCACCTGGCGATGAACCCGGCCTCGGGGCGCAAGCTCCTGGGAGCCGGGGAGCTGCTCCTGCCGGGCGAGGTCTCGCTGGCCCCCGGCCAGACCTACACCTCGCCGTGGACCGTCTTCTCCTGGGGTGAGGGACTCGACGCCCTGGCCCACCGCAGCCACGCCTGGCTGCGCTCGCTGCCCGCCCATCCCGAGCGCCCCCGCCCGGTACTGCTCAACACCTGGGAGGCCGTCTACTTCGACCACGACCTCGACAAGCTCAAGGCCCTGGCCGACGCCGCGGCCCAGATCGGCATCGAGCGCTACGTCCTGGACGACGGCTGGTTCGGCTCCCGACGCGACGACACCTCGGGCCTGGGCGACTGGCAGGTCTCCCCCGAGGCCTGGCCCGACGGCCTCGAACCGCTCGTGGAGCACGTCCACGCCCTGGGCATGGAGTTCGGCCTGTGGTTCGAGCCGGAGATGATCAACGTCGACTCCGAGCTGGCCCGCGCCCACCCGGAGTGGATCCTGTCCGACGGCGCCGGCGGGGCACCCGAGCACCGCCACCAGCGGGTCCTGGACCTGAGCGCCCCCGGGGCCTGGGAGTACCTGTTCGACGCCGTCTCCTCCCTCGTGGAGCGCCTGGACATCGCCTACCTCAAGTGGGACCACAACTCACCCCTGCTGGCCACGGGCCACGAGGTCGCCGCCCCCACGGCGGGGCGCCGGGGGGCGGCGGCCGTCCACGACCAGACCCTGGCCCTCTACCGGCTCCTGGACGCGCTCCATGAGCGCTTCCCCGCCCTGGAGATCGAGTCCTGCGCCGGCGGCGGCGGCCGCGTCGACCTGGGGATCATGGAGCGCACCCAGCGGGTGTGGGCCTCGGACTGCATCGACGCCCACGACCGCCAGAACATCCAGCGCGGCACCATGCTGCTGCTTCCCCCCGAGCTCGTGGGCACCCACGTCGGCTCCGGACGGGCCCACACCACCCTGCGCGACCTCGACCTCGACTTCCGGGCCGGAACCGCCCTGTGGGGCCACATGGGCGTGGAGTGGGACCTCACCGAGGCCGACGCCGCCACCCGCGAGCGCCTGGCCTCCATCATCGCGCTGCACAAGGAGCTGCGCGGTCTTCTGCACTCGGGCGTGACGGTCCACGCGGACCTGCCCGACGACGACATGCTGCGCATCGAGGGCGTCGTCGCCCCCGACCGCTCCGATGCGCTGTTCGAGATCGCCTCGCTGGGCCAGCTCCTGGCCTGGCCCACGGCGCCGCGCCCACTTCCCGGCCTGGACCCCTCGCGCCGGTACCACGTGCGCCTGGCGGCGCCGACCTACCCCGAGCTGAGCCTCACAGCGGGCTGGATGGCCCAGGGCGTCACCCTGCCCGGCTCCTACCTGACCACCACGGGTCTGGCACTGCCGGTGCTGCACCCCGACCACCTCGTCCTGCTGCGCGTGAGCGCCGTCGACTGACGGCCCTGTCCGTCTTCACCGTTCTGATCCGACTTCTCCTCTGTCCGCCCACCCGCCTTCGACCTGCTCTCACACTTCCCACATCACCGTCGATTTGGAGACCCGATGTCAACTTCGACCCTGGTCGCACGACCATCGCGTCGGCAACGCAAGCCACGCTCCGACCTCAAGCTCGGCCTCGCCTTCATCCTCCCGGCGACGATCGGCCTCGTCGCCTTCTACATCTGGCCCCTCATCCGAGGCATCTGGCTGTCCTTCACCGAGTACAACCTCCTGACCCCCGAGGAGTTCACCGGCCTGGACAACTACAAGCGCATGGTCCAGGACGACACCTTCTGGAACGCCGTCGTCGTCACCGTGGAGTACGTGGTCATCAACATCGGTCTGCAGACGATCCTGGCGCTCCTCATCGCCGTCCTCATGCAGCGCCTGACCCAGTCCACCTTCGTGCGATCCATCGTGCTGACGCCCTACCTGGTCTCCAACGTGGTCGCCGCCATGCTGTGGCTGTGGATCCTGGACAACACGCTGGGCATCACCAACCAGCTCCTGGAGTCCCTGACGGGCTCCGCCGTCGACTTCTTCTCCTCATCGATGGCCATCCCCACCATCGCCATCATCAACGTGTGGCGGCACGTGGGCTACACGGCCCTGCTCATCTTCGCGGGCCTGCAGTCGATCCCGAGCACGGTCTACGAGGCCGGCAAGATGGACGGCGCCAGCGAGTGGCGGATGTTCTGGAGGATCACCGTCCCGCTGCTGCGTCCCATCCTGGCGCTGGTACTCATCATGACGATGATCGGTTCCTTCCAGGTCTTCGACACCGTCTCCGTGGCCACCCAGGGCGGCCCCGTCAACGCCACCCGCGTGCTGCAGTACTACATCTACGACATGGCCTTCGGACGTTTCCAGTTCGGATATGCCTCCGCCATGGCGGTGGGGCTGCTGTTCGTCCTGGCAGCGATCACGATCCTGCAGTACCGCATGACCCGTGCGGGCGAGACGGACCTGGACTGAGGAGGACCACCCATGACAACGACAACCGCATCCGTGTCCTCCGCAAAGTCCCCCAAGGCAGCCACTGCGGCGCCCTCCGAGGCCCCCAGCCGCCGGTTCACCGTCGGCAAGGTCCTGGCCTGGGCGGCGATGATCCTCATCATGCTGTTCACGCTCCTGCCCTTCTACTGGGTCCTGCGCACGGCTCTGTCCTCCAACGCGGGCATCACGGCCAACCCCACCAGCCTGCTGCCGGTGGACATCAACCTGCGCGGCTTCGCCCGCGTCTTCGGCATGCAGTCCACTGAAGAGGCCCTGGCCGACGGCGGCAGCGGCGCAGCCATCAACTTCTGGGTCTACCTGCGCAACTCGGTCATCATCTCCACACTGGTCACCGTTGGGCAGGTCTTCTTCTCGGCGATGGCCGCCTACTCCTTCTCCCGCCTGCGCTGGAAGGGACGCGACATGGTCTTCGCCGTGTTCCTGGGCGCCCTCATGGTCCCCTCGATCTTCACGCTCCTGCCCAACTTCGTGCTGGTCAAGCAGCTCCACCTCATCGACACCTTCCTCGGGGTAGCGCTGCCGACCATGTTCATGACGCCCTTCGCGGTGTTCTTCCTCAAGCAGTTCTTCATGAACATACCGCGTGAGCTGGAGGAGGCCGCGCTGCTCGACGGAGCCTCGAAGGTCCGGGTGTTCTTCACCCTCATCCTGCCCATGGCCAAGGCCCCGATCTCGACGCTGGCGATCCTGACCTACATCACGGCCTGGAACGACTACTTCTGGCCTCTGCTGGTCTCCTACACGGACTCCTCACGGGTGCTCACGGTGGCTCTGGCGGTCTTCCGCTCCCAGGCCCCGCAGACCGGTCCCGACTGGGCCGGGCTCATGGCCGCCACGCTCGTGGCCGCCCTCCCGATGCTCCTGCTGTTCATGGCCTTCGCCCGGCGCATCGTCAACTCCATCGGCTTTACCGGAATCAAGTGAGGCACCAGATGACGACTCAACCGATCAGCCCTCTTCGCTCCTCACTGTCGCGCCGCGGCCTCCTGTGCGGCCTGGCCTCGGGCGCGGCCGCCCTGACCCTGGCCGCCTGCTCCGGCGGCTCCAGGAAGTCGGGATCCGGCGCCGTGGAGTACTGGATGTGGGACGCCAGCCAGCTGCCCGCCTACGAGGCCTGCGCCAAGGCCTTCGAGGCCAAGACCGGCATCAAGGTCAATATCACCCAGATCGCCTGGGACGACTACTGGACCAAGCTGACGGCCGGTTTCATCGCCGGAACCGGACCGGACGCCTTCACCGACCACATCACCAAGTTCGCCCAGTTCGCCGACCTGGAGGTCCTGGTCCCGTTGGAGAAACAGGCCGCCTGGGCGGACATCGACGAGTCGGCCTTCCAGGAGGGCCTCATCAACCTGTGGAAGGGGGAAGACGGGCACCAGTACGGCTGCCCCAAGGACTGGGACACCGTGGCGGTCTTCTACAACCGGGACATGCTCACCCAGGCCGGTCTGACCGAGGCCGACCTGGCCGGCTGGTCCTGGAACCCCACCGACGGCGGCAACTTCGAGAAGGTCCTCGCCCGCCTGACCGTGGACAAGAACGGCGTGCGCGGGGACGAACCCGGCTTCGACAGGAGCCGCGTGGCCGTCTACGGACTGGGTATCAAAGACGCCGGCACCGGGGACGGCCAGACCCAGTGGAGTCCCTTCACCGGATCGGCCGGCGAGTGGTTCTACACGAACAAGGAGACGTGGGGGAATCACTACCGCTACGACGAGAAGGTCTTCCAGGACGCCATGGACTGGTACTTCGGTCTGGTGGACAAGGGCTACATGACCCCTCGCGGCACCTTCTCCTCCACGACTGGCACCGAAGATCAGCTCGGCAGCGGCAAGATCGCCATGTGCTTCAACGGCTCGTGGATGTTCGGCACCTACGCCAAGCTCGACATCAAGGTCGGGATCGCGGCGAATCCCGTGGGCCCCAACGGCAAGTCGGTCTCCCTGTTCAACGGGCTGGGCGACTCGATCTCCAAGCAGTCGGCCAACATCGACAACGCCTCCAAGTGGGTGGCCTTCCTGGGAACCGCCGAGGCGCAGGACATCGTGGCCTCTCACGGGATCGTCTTCCCGGCGATCTCCTCCTCCACTGAGAAGGCCGTGCAGGTCTTCGAGGAAACTGGCCTTCCTACCAGGCCCTTCACCCAGCACCTGGAGGACAGGTCCACGTTCTTCTTCCCGCTGACCTACTTCGGCGCGGACGTGGCGGCCATCATGAAGCCCGCGACGGACGACCTGTGGGCGAACCGGGTACCCGCCTCGACGCTGACGAAGTACAACGAGCAGGTCAACCTCCTGTTCGAGACCTCCAAGCACGAGAAGGACTGACAGCGGGGCGCTCTCAGCACCCAGGGGCCGGTGGCCGGCAGATGCCGGCCACCGGCCCACCCGCACCCCGGCGAGCCCGTTCACCTGACCAATCATCACGCCGACTCGGCCTGGCGCCAGAACGGCTCAAGCACCTGCGCCAACGGCTCCGCCTCCTGCATCGGCAGGGAGTGGGTGGCGTCCTTCCAGGTCTGCACCCGCGCACCCGGCAGCAGCTCCTCGGCGCGCTCGGAGGCCTTCCTCCCTCCCGCCAGGGAGTCTTTCCCGGCGATCGCGACGTAGACGGGCATGGTCAAGGATTCGGCCTCCTCCTTCATCAGCGGTGAGGGGGTGGGCAGATTCGCGTCGAAGTGCTCCGAGCCGGCCTTGATCATGAGAGCCAGGGGATCCGATCCGGCGAAGTCCTCGCCCCCGATCCGCCCCAGCGCCTTATTCCGCAGACTCTCGGGAAGCCCCGGTAAGGAGGCGACCATCACCCAGCCGAGCTTTCCCACCGGCGGGTAGGCGAAGGTGAAGACCGGCTCCAGCAGAGTCAGGGATCGGACCCGGTGGGGATGGAGCCGCGCATAGGCCGTGGCGGTGGCCCCGCTGAAGGAGTGCCCGACGAGGTGGGCTCCCCGGGGCGCGACGGCGGTGACCACCTGATCGATCCAGGCGCCCTGGTCCTCCATTGACGTCAGCGGAGCGGACTGGACGGACAGTCCCGCGTCTCCGAGCGCGTCGAAGGCGATGACCTGCCGCGAGCGCGTCAGGATGGGGACGTTCGCGGACCACATGGGCACTCCCGACGAACGTCCGGGCAGCAGGACAACGGGGGATGAGTCGAGATCGGCTGCCCTGTTCTCGGCGTCCCAGATGTAGACCCGCACGGTTCCGAAGTCGGTGGCAACGTCCTGCACCGAGCTGGGCGTCGGCATGGCCCCCATGGCCTGCCGGTAGTAGCCGATGTACTCCTCGCGTCCTTGAACCGTCCTGAAGTGCCCGACGTCGGCCGACCCCGTGGCGGTTCGGCCGATGCTCACCGCGCCGACCAGCGCAAGCGCGACGACGAGCAGCCTCACCGCACGCCGAACCGCGGACCTGCGGGAACACGGAGGACGGCTCCGCCGGAGGGAATGCAGCCGCCAGACCTGGGAGATCCCTTTTTGCAGTACGTTCATATTGCAAGAGTAATACGATACGCATGTATTGTAAAGGGATGCCCAAGATCGTCGACCACGAGCAGCGCCGAACCGAGATCATCCACGCCCTGTGGCAGGTCATCTACGAACAGGGCATCCATGCGGCCTCCTACCAGGCGGTGGCGCGGGCCGCCGGGATCTCGGTCGGGAGGATCCAGCACTACTTCGCCTCCAAGCAGGACCTGGTGAGCGCAGGCTGCCAGGCCATCGTGGACACCGCGGAGTCCGTCCACCTCGGGCGCACCGAGGCACTGGAGCCGCTCGACGCCCTGACTGAGCTGCTCCTCCAACCTCTCCCCCGCACCGAGGCGCTTCGGCTGGGTATCTCGGTCTGGTACGCCTACCTGGCCCGGGCCACTGCGGATCCGCAGATCAGGGAGATCCTCGCCAAGGCATCCCGCGGAACACTGGATTACGCGGCCCGCCTGCTCGAACAGGCCGGAGCGCCGGAGCAGGAGGCGGAGCGCCTGATCGCCCTGAGCAATGGCCTGGCCCAGTCCGCCATGGTGGGAGCGGTGACCGTGGAGGAGGCCGCGCGTGTTCTGCACCAGGAGGTCGACTCGCTCAAGGCCCTCTCAAGGGGGTGATGACGATCCCCCACCACCCGTGCGGCCGCAGCGCTCAGCGCAGACCCACGATCTCCCCGGTGGCGACGTCGACGTCGATGCGCTCGGCCGCGGGATGACTCGGCAGCCCCGGCATGGTGGATAGGCCCCCGCAGATCGCGCAGACGTAACCCGCCCCGGCGGCCAGGCGCACCTCGCGCACCGGGAGCCTCCATCTGGTGGGAGTGCCCTTGAGACCGGGCTCGGCGGACAGGGACAGCGGGGTCTTGGCGACGATGACTGGCAGGTTTCCGAAGCCGCCGCGCTCATAGTCGTCCAGCAGCCTGCTCGTGGCAGAGGTGTAGTCCACACCATCGGCTCCGTAGAGGGCCGCCACTTTGGCGATCTTGGTGCGCAGGTCGTCCTCCGTCTCGTAGACGGTTCGGGTGGAGGCGGCGTCGTATCCTTCCTGGCAGGCCTCGACGACGGCACTCGCCAGGTCGAGACAGCCCTCGCCGCCCTCGGTCACGGGATGGCAGACGGCTACTCGGGCCCCGGCGTCGCGCGCGATGCGCTCCACCGCCTCGATCTCGCTGTCGTGGTCGGTGGGGAAGACATTGACGGCCACGACCGGTGTGATGCCGAAACCCCGCACGATATCCAGGTGCTTGAGCAGATTGGCGGCACCGGCGTGCACGTCCTCGGCGCTCTCCCGGAGCATCTCCTCGGGCAGGTCCTTGCCGCTGACAATCCGGTAGCGCCCGGAGTGGACCTTGAGCGCCCTGACGGTGACCACAACGACGGCCACGTGCGGATGCATCCCGGAGACGGCGCACTTGAGGTCCACGAAGCGCTCCAGGCCCATGTCCGCCCCGAAGCCGGCCTCAGTGAGGACGTACCCGCCGCTTCTCGTGCCTGCCGCGGCGACGCGGTCGGCGATCACCGATGAGCAGCCGGTGGCGATGTTCCCGAAGGGGCCGGTATGAACCAGGACGGGAGTGCCCTCACCGGTGCGCAGGAGATTGGGCTCGAGCGCATCGCGCAGGACGGCGCACATGGCCCCAGCAGCCTTCAGGTCCTCGGCACTGATCCACTCCCCACTGCGGTTGCGACCGATCACGATGCGCCCCAGGCGATCGCGCAGGTCAGCCAGGTCAGTGGCCAGCGACATGATGACCATGAGCTCGCTTGCTGGGGTGATGTCGAAGGAGGCCTGCCTGGTGACGCCGTCGATCTTGGCTCCCAGGCCGGTGACGATGTGGCGCAGGGCGCGGTCGTTGACGTCCAGGACCCGGGGCCAGGTGATGGTGCGCTCGTCGATGTCGAGATCGTTGCCGTGGTGCAGGTGGTTGTCGATCATCGCCGACAAGAGGTTGTGGGCGGCGGTGATGGTGTGGAAGTCGCCGGTCAGGTGCAGGTTCATCCGCTCGGCCGGCAGGATGCGGGCCCGCCCGGAGCCGCCGGCCCCGCCCTTGATGCCGAAGGTGGGGCCCATGGCCGACTGGCGCAGGGTGAGGACGGCCCGCTCCCCCAGACGCGTCAGCCCCTGGGCCAAACCGATAGCGGTGGTGGTCTTGCCCTCTCCGAAAGGAGTCGGGGTGATCGCGGTGACGACGACGTAGTGGGCGCCGCTAGCGCCGTCGTTGGCCTGGTCGTCCGGGTCTAAAGCGCGCAGGTCGATCTTGGCCACGTCGCGGCCGTAGGGGATGACGTGCTCGGCGGCGATTCCCGCCGAGGCAGCCAAGGCATCGAGGTCAACCGGGGTTTGAAGGCCACCATCGGCCGGAATCACCTGGGTCATGAGGCAAGCCTAGTAGGTCGGCGAGAAGAGCCTCACGCCCTCGGGAGCCTGCCTTACGGGACCGTCTCTCCGCCCTGCTCCTCGGCGAGGGCGTCCTCAATGGCCCGCATGGTCACGTCCCGGCTGTAGCCCTTGCGGCCCAGCATGGCCGCGGTACGGCGTCGACGCACCTCCCAGGGCAGGTGGCGGGTGGAGATCAGCTTCTTGCGAGCCAGTGCCAGGGCCGCCGCGTCCTCGTCATCGGAGTCGATCTGGTCCAGGGCGGCAGCGACATCTCGCTCCCTGAGGCCCTTGCGCCACAGCTCATCGGCGATGGCGCGTCTGGCCGCTCCCTTCTCCGCGAAGCGGGTGCGGGCCAGGCGCGCCGCATAGGCGGCGTCATCGATCACCCCGGCCACTTCCAAGCGGTCGAGGACCTCGGTGGCGATGCGGGGGTCCACCTCCTTGCGCTCGAGCAGCTCCACCAGGGCAGCACGTGGGGCCGCACTGCGGTCGAGGCGACGCAGGACGATCTCCCGCGCCGCCTCGACGGCCTGAGCGTGGGCATCGGGAGTGATCCAGGGCATCAGAACCCGCCGGCGTCCTCACCGAAAATGGTGTCCGGCTCGTCTGTCGCGGACTCCTTAGCAGGCTTGGTGGTCTTGGATGCCTTGGTGGAGCCAGCGGCCTTCTTCCCACGTCCGCGAGCGGTCTTGACCGCGCTCGTGGCGGCGGCGTCATCGTTCTCAACCGGGACCGCGGCCGCGGCCACGGCGGCCTCGGCGGCAGCGAGCTCCTCAGCCTCCCGAGCCTTGCGGCCGGGCTCGCCGATCCCCAGGGCCGCGAGGATCTTCTCCTCGATCTCAGCGGCCAGTTGCGGGTTGTCCTTGAGGAAGTTGCGCGCGTTCTCCTTGCCCTGACCGAGCTGGTCCTCCCCGTAGGTGAACCAGGCTCCGGACTTGCGCACCACGCCGTTGTCCACACCCAGATCGAGCAGACTGCCCTCGCGGGAGATGCCCTGGCCGTAGAGGATGTCGAACTCGGCCTGCTTGAAGGGCGGCGCCATCTTGTTCTTGACGACCTTGACCCGGGTACGGTTGCCCACGGACTGATCACCGTCCTTGAGCCCGCCGATACGGCGCACGTCCAGACGCACCGAGGCGTAGAACTTCAGGGCCTTCCCACCGGTGGTGGTCTCCGGGTTGCCGAAGAACACGCCGATCTTCTCGCGCAGCTGGTTGATGAAGATGGCGGTGGTGCCGGTGGAGGACAGGGCCCCGGTGATCTTGCGCAGCGCCTGGCTCATGAGACGCGCCTGGAGACCGACGTGGGAGTCCCCCATCTCCCCCTCGATCTCAGCCTTGGGAACCAGGGCCGCCACGGAGTCGATGACGATGATGTCCAGGCCGCCCGAGCGCACGAGCATGTCGGTGATCTCCAGGGCCTGCTCACCGGTGTCCGGCTGGGAGACCAGGAGGTTGTCGATGTCAACGCCCAGAGCCTTGGCATAGACCGGGTCGAGGGCGTGCTCGGCGTCGATGAAGGCCGCGTTGCCGCCGGCCCGCTGCGCACTGGCCACGGCGTGCAGGGCGACGGTGGTCTTTCCGGAGGACTCCGGTCCGTAGACCTCGATGATGCGGCCTCGTGGAAGTCCTCCGACCCCCAGGGCCACGTCAAGAGCGACCGACCCCGTAGGGATGACGGAGACCGGCGGACGGGTATCGTCCCCCAGGCGCATGACGGAGCCCTTACCGAAGTTCTTGTCGATCTGGGCGAGGGCGGTGGCCAGGGCCTTGGAGCGGTCCTGGGTCTGGCTGGCAGCAGGCATTGTTCTACCTCGGTTCTCGGGGCGGCTCGCAGCCGCGGTGGACATGGCTGGTCAACTTCGGCGAGGTTCCCTCTCCGGGGCTCACCAACGACGGTATGCCTGACCACTGACATCTATCTCCGCCCCTTCTCGGCCCTGTGGACCCAGGGTGCGTCGCCGTCGTTCGTGGAGAACAGTACCCGAACACCTGTTCGATCGCGACACCATTGTCGCGCGCGTGTCGATCACTCCGACCCCGACCCCATCACCCCGCCTCAGCGGTGGGTGTCGGTGCGGAAGATCCAGCGCTCAGTCTCCGAGCGCTCGGTCTCGTCGCACAGAAGGGCCCACACTCGCTCCGGCGCCACTCCGTCATCGAGTGCCTGCACGCAGGTCGCGCCCAGCTCGGGCAGGACCATGTCCTGCGTCAACGACCGACCGTAGGCCGAGCCGAAGACCGCCTCGACGGCACTCCAGAACTCCGAGTGCTTCACCACCCCTCCCTTCCTCAACAGACACCCCGGCGGTGGGCCCACTCATCGTGGACCCACCGCCGGGGCCGGTCAACCCATCGGCCGCTGTCAGCGGCACCTCGAGAGCACCGCGCCGAGGGTGTCAGCGGATGATCACCTCAGGGCGATGCCCTGCTGACGCACAAGCTCGTCAGGAACTGTGTCCGGAATCATGACCCCTTCGGTCAGGGCAATGCGGTCCGAGACCTCGCGCAGCACCATGGACAGGGGGGCGTCAAGCGCCTGGCAGATAGAGGCCAGCAGCTCGGAGGATGCCTCCTTCTGGCCGCGCTCAACCTCGGAGAGGTATCCCAGGGAGACGCGGGCCTGCGAGGAGACCTCGCGCAGCGTGCGCCCCTGGTGCTGTCGAACGCCGCGCAGAACCTCTCCGATCTCGCGACGCAGGACGACATTCTCATGCTTCGGGGTGTCCACGGACACACCGTACCCTGCCCCGGGTCCCTGGCGCATCGGCATCCGGTTGTTGATCGGGCGAGTGGTGCGGGGGTGAGTCGTGTTGTTCATCATCTGGCACAACCATTCACGTCGTGGATTCATTCCCGCCGTGCGAGGCCAGTTCTCCGGCTCCGCTGGCGTTGCACCTAACTCTACCGGCATTCCTGAGAGAAACCTGAAACACGTCTTAGTCTGCGGTCTGTAGGTGATGAGGAGTATTCAGATCCGCTCCCTGCGGGCATTCTCGTTCAGAAGCGCAACGGCCAGCTCGATCACGTTCAGCACGGTGCGACGTCGGATCTGCGCGCGTTCCCCGCTCAGGTGCAGCTCACAGTGCGCCTCACCCCAGGGGGCGACGACGGCGACATGGACCGTTCCCGCCGGATGACCGTCGGCCGGCCCCGGCCCCGCCACCCCGGTGGTGGCCATCCCCACATCAGCACCGAGGAGCCGACGAACGCCGCGCGCCATCTGAAGAGAGACGTCGCGGTCCACCGGCCCGGTCCGTTCCAGGTGAGTGGGATCCACACCGAGTACCTGCGCCTTGACACGGGTGGCGTAGGCGACCACGGCACCGGTCAGCACGTGCGACGCTCCAGGGACCCCGACCAGGGTCGAGGACACCTGCCCGCCCGTCAGCGACTCGGCGATCGCCACCGTCACTCCGCGATGCTCAGCTGCTCGCAAGAGCTCAGCCGCCGCACGGGCGCAACGCTCCTCATCGCACCCCTCACCCCTGACCGGCACTCGCGCCCCCAGGGTGCTCATCGGCCGGCACGCACACTCCGACGGCTCAGGCGCACAGCCTCTCGCACGTAGTCCAGCCCCGTGACCACGGTGACGACCAGCGCCGCAGCCACAACGGCATAGGCCGCCTTGACCAGAAGGCCGGCCACGCCGGCGGGCAGGAAGAGGAAGGACCACGGCGTCAGCAGCCCCACCAGCCCCACCATCTGGAGAGCCGTCTTGATCTTGCCGCCCCGCGAGGCCGCCATGACCGCGCGGCGCAGCATGAAGAAGCGCATGATCGTGATACCGAGCTCGCGCACGACGATCAGGATCGTGACCCACCACCACAGCCTGCCGTTGATGCTGAGCAGGACGAAGGCGGACAGGGTCAGCGCCTTGTCCGCGATCGGGTCGGCGATCTTGCCGAAGGAGGTCACCAGCCCCCACGAGCGCGCCAGCTGACCATCGAGACGGTCGGTGAAGGCCGCTACGACGAACACCACGACGGCCGCGAGCCTGGCCCGGTCCCCCGGCAGCAGCGAGAGCCAGATGAAGACGGGGACGAGCAGCAGTCGCAGCACCGTCAAGGCGTTGGCGATGTTGAGCAGCGGCGCACGCTCTGGCTGTGCGGCGCCGTCCGGGGCGGTCGAGGAGTTCATCGAGTCCAGCCTAATAGTGCACGCCCTCACACCGCCGGAGAAACCTCGAAACGTGTTCGAAAAACATCGGGGGCGCACGCCGCCTCCGGCGCCCGGCACCATTCACCGCACGCAACACACCACGGGGGATCTATCCCCATCGGCTGTTTTCCGCGGAAATCCTGCCATCCTGCCCGACATCCACCGAGAGGCCACAGGTCGCACACACTTCATTAAGGTTTGGTTCTTACGTTCATAAATATGTTTTCCTCCATATTCTCACCACTTTTCCTGGAAGATATCGACAATGACGGATGCGGGCGCCGAGCCGCCGGATGCCCGGGCGAACGGCGGTCAGGAGATCGACGGCACGTGGGCATCGCGCGCATTCCTCACCGGTCGCGAGGTCCGGGGCTGCTCATGGCCACCACTCTTGCCGCAGTGATCGCAGTCGCAGGTTGCGGGGCGGGCAGCACCCGCGAGCAGCAGAGCCAAGGCGGGCAGGATGCGAGTGCTCCCGGTGCGGCGGCCTCCGCCAGCGCCGGCGGCTCGCAGGACGTGCACTTCACCGTGGGTTACGCCGGCGACGTCCTCATGCACATGCCGGTTCTGAACTCCACTCCGGAAGCCTCAGGGGACATCACCGGCAACGTCGCCGCTGAGACTCCCTGGGTCGAGGGCCTGGATCTGGCCCTGTGCGGGATGGAGGTTCCTGTCGCTCCGGACGGGGTCTACTCGGGCTTCCCCTCCTTCGGCGCCCCCTCCGAGGTCGTCGGCGCCTTGGCGAGATCCGGGTGGGACGGCTGCGCGACCGCGTCCAACCACTCCGCGGACCGGGGGGAGGCGGGAGTCATCGCCACGCTGGACGCCTTGGACTCGCACGGCCTGGGGCACGCCGGCACCCACCGCAGTGCCAAGGACGCCTCCGTACCCTTCGCGCTCTACGAGCTCAAGCGCGGGGACCGCACGGTGACCGTGGCCCAGATATCCACGACTATGGGGCTCAACGGCTTGGAGGACCCCACCGGGTACTCGGTGTCGCTCAATGACGTCAATGCCATCACGAAGGCCGCGAAGTCGGCTCGGGCGGCGGGAGCCGACCTTGTCGTCGTCCACTCGCAGATCGGCCAGGAATACGAGACCACGCCCGACAACGAGCAGGTCTCCTACGCCCAGGACCTCGCCGACAGCGGTGAGGTCGACATCTTCTTCGGCGCCCACCCCCACGTACCCCAGCCCGCCGAGAAGCTCTCCGGGGGCGTCAAGGGCAGGGGGATGTGGGTGTCGTACTCGGCCGGCAACTACATCTCCAGCCAGAACGAGTCGTACTGCGGCCCGCTGTCCGACGTCGGTCAGCTGGTCTGGGCCGACGTCACCTCCCATGCCGACGGCTCGGTGAGCGTGGACAAACTGAACTGGCACCCGTTCACGGTGGATCAGGAGGGGGGCTACAAGGTCAGGGACCTGGCGGCGCTCCACAACGGAGAGCGTCCCGCCGACCTGGGTCTGAGCGAGCAGGAGATCGACCGACGTTGGAGCCTGCTTGGCTCGGACGTCAAGGACACCTCGACGATGGCCACGAAGCCTCCGGAACCTACCGGGCAGGCTCCGACGGTCCTCAGTCGTGACGAGGTGATCAAACGAGTGGGGACCCACCCGGCCCCGTCGGACGCGGCATCGCCCTCGCCTTCCACCAGATCCGGGTCCCGTCCGAGTCAGGAACCGGATCGAGAGTCGTCCACCTCGTCGGATCAGTCGTGACAGTCACCCCGTCCTACACCGTCGGCCTCAGGAACGGCGGATCCGGAGCCGGGCTCCGCCGAGCCACGGGGGTCGCTGGAGGACGATGATGAGAAGGGTTGACGTGACCTGACGAAGGGCTATCGGGAGCTGTCGGCGTGGAGGAACCGCGTCACCACGATGAGCCGCGGCCGGTGAGTGACCATGCGTCCTCCGAGTCCTCCTCGGCGGAGGCATCGTCCCAGGATTCCGACTCCGGCAGGTTCGGGTCGGCCTCCAGCGGGTCCGTGCTGTAGCGGTTCGACGGCAGAGCCACTGTGCGGGGCTCACCTGCCACGGGGGCCGGCGGGCCGTCGGTGGCGGGCTCGCCGGCCTGGGAGTCCTCAGAGACTGCGGGGGTATCGGCGCTTCCCGGCGCGTTCCCCTCGCCCTTGATCCAGGCCAGGGTCTCCTCCAGCTGCTCGGGCTGGACGAGGACGTCACGGGCCTTGGACCCCTCTGAGGGGCCGACGACCTCACGGGACTCGAGCAGGTCCATGAGGCGGCCGGCTTTGGCGAATCCGACGCGCAGCTTGCGCTGGAGCATCGAGGTGGAGCCGAACTGGCTGGAGATGATGAGCTCGGCGGCCTGCAGGAGCAGGTCCATGTCGTCGCCGATCTCCTCATCGATCTGCTTCTTGACCTCCGGGACGACGACGTCCTCGCGGTACTCGGGGGTCAGCTGGGCCTTGACGTGCTCGACGACGGAGCGGATCTCGGTCTCGGTGACCCAGGAGCCCTGGATACGCACCGGCGTGGAGGCCCCGGGGCCGAGGTAGAGGGCGTCGCCCTGGCCGGTGAGTGTCTCGGCCCCGTTCTGATCGAGGATGACGCGGGAGTCGAGCTGGGAGGCGGTGGCGAAGGCCAGGCGCGAGGGCACGTTGGACTTGATGAGGCCGGTGACCACCTGGGCGACGGGCCGTTGGGTGGCCAGGACCAGGTGGATCCCGGCGGCTCGGGCCAGCTGCGTGATGCGCTGGATGGAGGCCTCGACGTCCTTGGGGGCCGTCATCATGAGGTCGGCGAGCTCGTCGACGACAACGAGGAGGTAGGGGTAGGGTCTCAGCTCGCGCTGGGAACCGGGAAGGGGCTGGACCTCTCCGGCGCGCACCGCCTTGTTGAAGTCATCGATGTGCTTGAAGCCGAAGGAGGCCAGGTCGTCGTAGCGGGTGTCCATCTCGCGGACCACCCACTCCAGGGCCTCGGCGGCCTTCTTCGGGGAGGTGATGATCGGGGTGATGAGGTGCGGGATGCCCTCGTAGATGGTCAACTCCACGCGCTTGGGGTCGACCAGCACCATGCGCACCTCCTCGGGGGTGGCACGCATCATGATCGAGGTGATCATGGAGTTGACGAAGGAGGACTTACCCGAGCCGGTCTGGCCGGCCACCAGCAGGTGCGGGGTCTTGGCCAGGTTGGTGACGACGTAGTCGCCCTCGACGTTCTTGCCCAGCCCCACGACCAGCGGGTGGGCCTGCTTACGGGCGGCCTGGGAGCGCAGGACGTCGCCGAGCTTGACCATCTCGCGGTCAGTGTTGGGGATCTCGATGCCGATGGCGCTCTTGCCGGGGATCGGGGTGAGCAGGCGGATCTCGTCCGAGGCCACCGCGTAGGCGATGTTCTTCTCCAGCCCCGTGATGCGGGAGACGTTGACCCCCCGGCCGCGGTGGACCTCGTAGCGGGTGACCTGGGGGCCGCGTGTGTAGCCGGTGACGGTGGCGTCGACGTTGAACTCGGCGAAGACGTTCTGCAACGCCTCGACGATCGCGTCGTTGGCGGGGGTGCGGGTGGCGTGCCCAGGGCCGGGCCCGAGCAGGGCGTCCTCGGGCAGGGCGTAGGTGGAGCCGTCGGGGAGGGCCATGTTGCCCATGTCGCTCATGGCGATCTGGTCGGCGAGGTCGGGCTCCTCGAGCGCGACCCCGGGGGTCTCCTCGGTGACGGTGTCGAGCTCGGACGGTACCGGCGAGGCCGGGCGCTTCGCGGGTGAGGGCCTGCGCTGCGCGCCTGCGGGTGCTCCGACCGTCCTGGGCCCTCCGGCGGCTCTGTCCTTGGAAGGAGAGGCGGCAGAGGGGGTCGACGACGTGACCGCATCGTCCTCGCTGCCCACCTCCGGGACGACGAAGGTAGCATCGTCGGCCTGGTCACTCTGATCATGGCCGGGTTCGAAGAGCTCGGTGATCGAGGTCTGCTGAGCCTCCCTGTCGGTGGAGCGCTTGCGCCGGCCGCTGCCACGCTTACGCGGGGCCGTCTCCTCCACCTCCAGCGCGGAGCGGAAGGGCTCGTCTCCGTCGTAGGAGTCCAGGAGCGTGGTCTGCTCGGAGTCATCGCCTGCTGCTCCTGCCGCGCCGGAGCCTCCACGGACCCGTCCCAGCAGGCGCCGGGCCAGGGAGTCACCGGAGCCGTCGGCTCCGGACGGGTCGCCGGCTCCGTCGGCGCCCTGAGACCGGCGCTGTGCCAGCAGCTCCCGGATCTCGGCGACGGTCTTGCCGGACAGGACCAGGGCGGAGAACGCGGCCAGGAGGAAGAACAGGATGAAGGCGCCCACTGAGGAGAACAGCGCCGCCAGCGGGTAGCCCACCAGCCATCCCAACAGCCCCCCGGCGCTCTCCAGGCCGCCGACATTGTCCCTGAGGACCGGGTTGCCACTGCCCACCTGGATCATTCCGGTCAGTGCGGTCAGCAGTCCGAGGCAGCCCACCGAGATCCGGGCGTGAACCGCTCCCAGACTGTGGGCCCTGAGCATGGCGACGCCCAGCGCCCCCAGGAGCAGGGGCACGAAGATACCGAGCACACCGACGGGACCTGCGGCGATGTGGTGGAGAAGGTTTCCGGCGGCTCCCGAGATCCCGAACCACTCGCGCAGAGCCAGGACCGCCGCGAGAGCCAGGATGAGGAAGGCCCACCCCGTGCGGCGGTAGCGTCCGCCGGCGGACTGGGTTCCGGAGGCGGTGAAAGGAGCGGGTCCTTGAGGGGATGCTCCTCGAGCGCGCCCCCTGCCGGATCCGGACGGAGGCGTAGCAGTTCTCGTGGTGCGACGATTGGCCATGATGTTCTAGAAACTATCGGATTCTTGGCGCCGGCGGCCCTGCCACGCCGCCTTGGGCGGGTGGGAAAACGTCACCTTCTCACCGAGGGCTCCCTCTGGAACCATCCGGGCAGCCGCCACCGTCAGCGAGCGCTACCGTCGGGTCCCTCATCGTCTTCGGTACCGTCCTCGGTGCTCTCAAGGAGGATGGCGTCGATCTCCTCACGGCGCGGAGCCTGAGCCGGCCCGCTGCGGGCCACGGCGTGGGCGGCAGCCGCGTTGGCGCGTCGGGCGGCCTCGACGACGTCGAGCCCGTCGAGGAGTCCGGCGACGAGGACACCGGTGTGAGTGTCTCCCGCCCCCGTCGTGTCGACGACAGCGCGCACGAAACCGGGAACCTCGATCGGTCCGCCACCGACCGGGTGGAGGATGCATCCGTGGGCTCCGGTACGCCGGACGATCAGTGCCTGTGAGCAGCTCCGACGCACCGCGTCCGGGCTCCCCAGCCGTCCCTCGAGCCGGCTCATCTCCAGGTCGTTGCCGGTCAGCATCGTCGCGCGGGACAGCAGCGGCAGTAGCACCTGGTCGGGGATATCGGGCTGGGCCGGGCCCAGGTCGATGACCAGTCCGACGCCGTCGGGGATCGACAGGAGCCAGTCGGCCAGGATGCCCCTGCTCGTGTAGTGGGCCAGGTCGTAGCCGGTGGCATAGACCCAGTCCCCCTCCCGAAGGTCGAGGCTCTCGAGGTCCTCGCGCTGGGGCTCGCCCTCGACGCCCGCAGTGGTGATGAAGGTTCGCCGGCCCGACGGCTCGATGAGCGTGGTGCAGGTGCCGATATCGCCGACGAGCTCCTCAACGAGCAGCTCGACCTGGTCCAGGCGCATCGACTCGCGCACCCGTGCGGAGTTGGGGCCGGTTCCCAGGGTCGCCGCCAGAGCGGCGGGGACGCCCTGTCGGGCAGCGGCTGAGACCACCGTGTACCCGCCCCCCACGACCGGGCCCGATGATGCCCCGGTGATCGCCCCTCCCGGCATCGGCACTCGGCTGACGTGGAGGGGGATGTCAATGAGGATGGATCCGGTGGATATGAAGCATGCGGGCCGGAACAGAGTCATGCAGTAAGCGACCTCCTAGGCCTCGATGACAACCGGGACGATCATGGGGCGGCGCTTGAGGCGGCGCCCGATCCACCGTCCCAGGGTGCGGCGCATGACCTGCTGGAGGGAGTAGGCGTCGGCCTTCCCCGTCTCCAGCGCGGCGGACAGCGCCTCGGTGACATCGGGCAGTATCTCCTCGAAGACGGAGTCGTCCTCGGCCATGCCCCGGGCCTGAATGTGCGGGCCGGCCAGGATCGTGCCGGTCGTGGTCTCCACCACGGCATAGACGGAGACGAATCCCTCCTCGGCAAGGATGCGGCGGTCCTTGAGCTCGGCCTCGTCAATCTCCCCCACGGAGGAGCCGTCGACGTAGATGTAGCCGCAGGGGACCTGGCCGGCGATACGGGCGATCCCCTTGTCCAGATCGACGGCCACCCCGTCCTCGCACAGCATGACCCGCTCGGGGGCGACCCCGGTCTTGACGGCGAGCCCGCCGTTGGCCACCAGATGGCGGATCTCGCCGTGGATGGGCATGACGTTGCGGGGCTGGACGATGTTGTAGACGTGGAGAAGCTCCTCGGAGGAGGCGTGCCCGGAGACGTGGACCTTCGCGTTGCCCTGGTGAACGACACGGGCCCCCAGCCGCATGAGCTGGTTGATGACCCGGAAGACGGAGTTCTCATTGCCCGGGATGAGGGAGGAGGCGAAGATGACGGTGTCTCCGGGCTCGATGGTGACGCTGCGGTGCTCGGAGTGCGCCATCCGGGACAGTGCCGCCATCGGCTCGCCCTGCGAGCCGGTGACCATGAGGACCTGCTCCTGCGGGGGCAACGAGGTGATGTCACGGGCGTCGATGAGGACGCCGTCTGGGACCTTGAGGTAGCCGCGCTCGGCGGCGATGCCCATGTTGCGCACCATGGAGCGCCCCACGAGCGCTACGCGTCTGCCGTGCAGAGCGGCGGCGTCGAGGACCTGCTGGACCCGGTGGACGTGGCTGGCGAAGGAGGCCACGATGATCTGTCCATCGGAGTCGGCGAAGACGTTGTCCAGGACCTGGCCGATCTCGCCCTCGTGGCCGACCATTCCGGGAACCTCGGCGTTGGTGGAGTCCACGCAGAACAGATCCACCCCCTCCTCACCGAAGCGTGCGAAGGAGCGCAGGTCGGTGATGCGCCCGTCGATGGGCAGGGAGTCCATCTTGAAGTCTCCGGTGACGAGCACATTGCCGGCGTCGGTGCGGATCATGACAGCCATGGCGTCGGGGATGGAGTGGTTGACGGCCACGAACTCCAGGTCGAAGGGGCCGTAGGAGACCTCCTCGTACTCGACGACCTGACGCAGCACCGGGTGGATGCGGTGCTCCTTGAGCTTGGCCTCCACGAAGGCCAGGGTGAGCTCACTGCCCACCAGGGGGATGTCATCGCGCAGGCGCAACAGGTAGGGCACGCCTCCGATATGGTCCTCGTGCCCATGAGTCAGCACCAGGGCGACGACGTCGTCGATGCGGTCCTCGACGGAGGAGAAGTCGGGGAGGATGAGGTCGACGCCGGGCTGGTCCTCCTCGGGGAAGAGCACGCCGCAGTCGACGATGAGCAGCTTCCCGTCGAGCTCGAAGACGGTCATGTTGCGGCCGACCTCTCCCAGTCCTCCCAGGGGGGTGATGCGCATTGCGCCATCGGTGAGGGGGCCGGGGGTCTTCAGCGCAGGAAAGTTCGTCACGCGGGCATCCTACCGAGGATACCGCGATAATCGATTGATCTGGTCTGATCCGATTTGATCCCACTCGATCCTGTCTCACCCCGCCTGAGCACCCAGGCAGGTTCCAGAAGCGCACGGGCTGAGAAGAGGTATCCCACAACAGACGAGGCCCGCGCCATTCATTGATAGCGCGGACCCCTGCCAAGTACCCCCAGCCGGATTCGAACCGGCGCCGCCGCCGTGAGAGGGCGGTGTCCTAGGCCGCTAAACGATGGGGGCGATATATGTGGTTGTGGATCACTCGGACCGCGAGGTCCTCAGCTGATCCGTACCCCCAGCCGGATTCGAACCGGCGCCGCCGCCGTGAGAGGGCGGTGTCCTAGGCCGCTAAACGATGGGGGCCATGACAGTCTGGTCGCCGCACGCGACAGCCAGACCCTCGTACCCCCAGCCGGATTCGAACCGGCGCCGCCGCCGTGAGAGGGCGGTGTCCTAGGCCACTAAACGATGGGGGCTATAGATCAGCAGATATCAAGCAGATCCGCTGGGGTACCAGGACTCGAACCTAGAATAACTGAACCAGAATCAGTCGTGTTGCCAATTACACCATACCCCAATGGGTTCCACCTCAGTCGTCTCGCGGCCGAGGCAGCGGGCAGTAATCTACACGCCCACCCCGCCCCCACCAAATCATCAGGGGGTGACGACAGACACACGCCGATCCGGACAAGCGTCGACTCCCCGTCACTTCCCCGAAACAGGCCGTTGAGCAGCCTCGAGCCGCCCATGGAGCACGAGCCGGTACATCCCATATCAGCCTCAGACAGCCTCGCAGCCAAGCGCAACGACAATGACATCCCTTAGACTCGCCGGAGTTCCTGCTCGCCCCGTTACCCTCTGGGAGGCCGTATGCGCACCCATCCACTGCGTCACAACCACGCCGGTCGTGGCTCTCACAGGACTCGCTGCCTCGCTCTTGGGCTGTGTCTGACCGCTGGTCTGGCACTGAGCGCCTGCGGCCCCGCCCACAAGGGCCAGCTCACCGTTGAGCCCGTCAGTGCCTCCGCCGAGGCCAGCAGCACGAGGGGATCCTCCACCAAGCCGTCTCCCTCCAAGTCGTCCACTCCGACACCATCGGCCACGCCCTCCGCATCATGGACGATGCCCAGCGTGACGATCACCAACGAGAGAACCGACATCTGGCAGCAGAAAGATGACCTTCTCAGCCTCCCGATGGAGACCTCCTTCCTCATTAACCGGGGATACCTCTTCAATGATCAGACCTGCCAGGGCGTTCTCCGCTACCAGTCCTCCCAGGACACGTACAACAGCAGAAACACGACGGGTGATAACGCCGCCTCCTCCGCCAAGGTGCAGGAACAACCCTCGAACTATCCCGCCTACACAGTGACCTCGGGACCCACGGCCGTTGACGTCATGCCTGATGACAGCGGCACGCTCGCGGGTTACGAGGTTGCCTACACAGGAACAGTCACCTTCAGCAACTCAGGAGACAGCGAGGTCAGTGGATACCGCTTCTTCAGGCAGGTCGGAGAGCAGGGGGCCACACTCGACATCCTCATGCAGTGCCTTCCGGGTAATCTCCCCGACCTTCAGACCTGGCACGATCTGCTGAGCGGGACACGGATCAGCGGCTTCGACGCCGGCGCCATGTGATCGTCTCGTGGAGTCACTGAGCGTTCTCCCCGGTGGCTCACGAGAGTCTCCGTGAGCGGATGGGGTGGGGCCAGGAGCATTGTGCTCCTGGCCCCACCTCGATCAGCTCAACCGGCAGTAGTCACTCGAGTCGTGCTCTCAGGGCCCGCAGCCTGGTGAGGGTCGAGTCGGCACCCATGATCTCCATGGACTCGAACAGCGGCGGGGAGACCTGTCGTCCGGTGACGGCAACGCGCAGAGGACCGTACGCAAGACGCGGTTTGATCCCCTCGCCGTCGGGCATGCCCCGTCCCTCGACGATGGCGGCCCTGAGGGCCTCCTCCACATGGTCTCTGTCCCACTGCTCGACGCCCAGCCCCTCCAGGGCGCGGATACCGGCGTCCAGGACATCACTCGCCGAGTCCTTGAGCTTGGTCCTGGCCCTGTCGTCAATGGTGAGGTCGTCGTCGGCAACGAAGAGGAAGCCGAGCATGTCACGGCACTCGCGCAGTAACTGGATCCGGGTCTGGATGAGGGGCGCCGCTGCGCTGAGGATCTCCTGCTCGCGCGCAGAGAGCTCGTCGAAGGAGGCCGCCGAGACCAGCGGCACCTGCGTGACCTCGTCGGTCGGGTCAGGGTAGGCGTCGGCGAGGTAGGGCACCAGGCGGTCGCGGAAGTCCTTCTCCTCCAGCGCTCGCACCTGCTCGGCGTTGATCGCCTCGCACTTCTTGGGGTCGAAACGGGCCGGGTTGGGGTTGACGTCATGGACGTCGAAGGCCTCGATCATCTCTGCGGCGGAGAAGACGTCCCGGTCAGCACTGAGCGACCATCCCAGCAGGGCCAGGTAGTTGAGCAGTCCCTCGGGGATCATGCCGCGGTAGCGGTGGATGAGGAGGTTGGACTGGGGGTCGCGTTTGGACAGCTTCCGGTTGCCCTCCCCCATGACGTAGGGCAGGTGCCCGAACTCGGGCATCACCTGGGCCCGGCCGATCTCAACGAGTGCCCGGTAGAGCGCCACCTGCCGCGGGGTGGAGGACAGCAGGTCCTCGCCGCGCAGGACGTGGGTGATGCCCATGGCGGCATCGTCAACGGGGTTGACCAGCGTGTAGAGAGGCTCCCC
The DNA here is from genome assembly GCF_900323545.1 of Actinomyces sp. Marseille-P3109. Lineage (NCBI taxonomy): Bacteria > Bacillati > Actinomycetota > Actinomycetes > Actinomycetales > Actinomycetaceae > Actinomyces > Actinomyces sp. Marseille-P3109. The sequence continues at coordinate 584,023 of NZ_OOHN01000008.1, read as the reverse complement.
ACCCGCGCGCACGACGACGTAGTCCGGCACGCTGCCCGCCTTGAAGGTGATGGGGCCGCGGACCAGGTCGGTGAAGGTGATGTCCTCGTCCGGCATCCGCATCCGCAGGACGGGGAGGCGTCCCTCGGCGCGGAAGGCGTCCTTCTGCTCCTGGGTCAGGTTGCGGTCGAAGCCGTCGTAGCCGAGCTTGGGGTCCTCGCCGCGCTCACGGTGACGGGCCTCGATCTCCTCGGGGGTGGAGAAGGACTCGTACAGGTAGCCCGCCTCCAGCAGCTCCGCCGCCACCTGCTTGTACAGGTCCATCCGCTGGGACTGGCGGTAGGGCTCATGAGGGCCGCCCCTGCCCACGCCCTCGTCCCAGTCCAGGCCCAGCCAGGTCAGGGAGTCGAGGATGGCGTCGAAGGACTCCTCGGAGTCGCGGGCGGCGTCGGTGTCCTCGATCCGGAAGACGAAGGTGCCTCCGGTGTGACGGGCGTAGGCCCAGTTGAACAGGCAGGTGCGCACCATGCCGACGTGGGGGGTTCCCGTCGGTGAGGGGCAGAAGCGCACACGAACAGATGACGAGCCCTGCTCCGGGACATCGGCCGTGGCGGCGGGATCAGAACGGAGTGTGGATGAGTGGTCGCTGAGTTCAGGCATGATGGGGACAGCGTATCCCGACGGACCATTCTCCCCATGGCCGCACAACGTGGTGACGGTTACCGTGATCCCCGTGAGTCCGTTACCTCATCGTAGCGGCGGACTTTCCACACACGTGACGACGACGGTTCCCGACTCGACCGGACCGACGGATTCCCCACTCATCTTGGAGGTTCTTCCATGTCCCTGACCCATTGCGCTGCATCACGTTCCGGTTCTCGTCGCCTGCCGGTGCTCAGGATCCCTCTCATGGTGGGGCTCAGTGTCGCTCTCACGGTCCCGGCGCTCACCGCGTGCCAGGAGGAGGGGGAAGTCTCCACCTCGTCCTCCTCCAGCGCATCGAGCGCAAGCCCCCACGCCTCTGAGGCACCCTCCTCCAGCAGCGCAGAGAGCACGGAGGTCAACGGCGGAGCAGCTGGATGGTCCCTTCTTGTGTCGGCACCGGGATGGACCAACACGAAGCACGACACCGGGGGAGTCAATGAGCTGGTCAGTGATGAAGGTTGCCAGTTTGTGACGACGCAGAACCTCTTCGAAGGGCAGCCCTCCAGCGACCGGGAGGAAACCGACATCCAGGCGCAGAACGAAATACAGAAATTCTCTCAAGGCGTCACCAATGTGAGTTTTAAACCCGCTCAGGATGACGCGACCTCCGTCAAGGACTCCTCCGGAAATCCCATTGAGACCAAGAGACTGGACTGGACCTACACCGGTAAGGATGGTAAGGACTATCAGGCCACGGAGTATCTCAGGGCGTTCACGACCATCAAGAAACCGACCTTCCTCACCGCGACACTCATCTGCCCCAGTGACAAGTACTCCACCGCGGATCTTGACGACCTCATGAAGTACACGACTGTCACCGACCCAGGGCCTGCGGACATGGATGAGGGCGATTCCGGTAGCGCCTCTGGCAGCGGCAAGGGCGAGAAGGACAACGACAAGAAGAGCGGGACCGACGGAGACAAGGCCACCGCCCCCAGCGACAAGAACGATGGGAAGGGCTCTGACAGGTCTTCCAACCGGACCTGAGCCGCGGCTCCAGACCATTGCGATACGCCAGGGCAGGATGCGTCCCGCAGCGGGTGACCCCGGACGGCACCCGTAGAATCCCACCCATGGCTGTCTCCTCCGACAACGGTTCCGGTTCTCTGGCTCAGATCTTCGACTCCCTGACCCCGCAGCAGATGCGCGAGCGGGGGTCGCTCAAATGGTCCCAGTACCCCGGTGACGTCATCGGGGCCTGGGTCGCTGAGATGGACCTGGGGACCGCCCCCGCGGTCGAGGCGGCGATTCGCCAGGCGACGCACGACGGCCTCCTGGGGTACATGCCGCCCTCGGTCTCGCAGGCGGCGCGCGAGGAGATGGCACACTATCAGCGTGAGGCCTTCGGCTGGCAGGTGGAGGCCGAGCAGGTGAGTCTGCTGCCCGACGTACTCTCGTCACTGAGCGCGGTGATCGCCTCTCACACCCGCGAGGACTCTGCTGTCATCGTCCCCACCCCTGCCTATATGCCCTTTCTGGAGATCCCGGGACGCAACGGTCGGAGCTGCGTCGAGGTCCCCTCTGTCGCGCGCGGAGCACGGGACGGTTCGCCTCACTGGGTACTGGATCTTGACGGCATCGAGTCCGCCATGGCGGCAGGAGCCGGGCTGCTCGTCCTGTGCAACCCGTGGAACCCGGTGGGGCGAGTCCTCTCAGCCGCTGAGCTCGACGCCGTCGCGGCACTGTCCTCGACCTATGGGGTACCGGTCTTCGCCGACGAGATCCATGCTCCCCTGGTGCTCGAAGACTCCTTGGCGCACACCCCCTACGCCTCCCGTCCGGGCGCAGACCCGGATCTGACCTTCACGGCGACGGCCGCATCCAAGGGGTGGAACATCCCGGGTCTGAAGTGCGCCCAGCTCATCGCCTCGGGCCAGGCCCGTACGCGGTGGGAGACCGATGCCGGCAGCGCTCATCTCACGGCTGGGGCCTCCGTCGTCGGGGCCCTGGCCACTATTGCGGCCCTGCGTGAGGGGCAGGACTGGCTGGGCGAGGTTCGTGCCTACATCCGCGCCAACAGGGACATGGTGAGCGACGCCCTGAACGGCCTCGAGGGCGTCGAGCCAACTCTGCCGGAGGCGACCTATCTGGCCTGGCTGGACTGCCGGGACCTGGGTATGGAGCGGCCGGCGCGCTTCTTCCGCAAGGAGGCCGGAGTCGCGATGAATGAGGGCGTGACCTTCGGGAGGGCCTGGTCGGGATTCTGCCGCCTCAACCTGGCCACGGGCCGAGGCATCGAGGAGGAGACCGTGCGCCGCATCGGCGACGCGGTCCGCCGCCTGTCCCAAGCGGCATCCTGAGCCGGGACGTTCCGGGGCCGACGCCGTCGGCTCAGCGACGTACCACCGGGTTGGAGAAGGAGCCGATGCCCGCGATCTCGACCTCGACGCGCTGGCCGGCCCGGATCTCGCCGACTCCGGCAGGTGTACCGGTGAGGATGACGTCGCCGGGGAGGAGGGTGAAGATCGTCGAGATGTAGGAGACCAGCTCGGGGACGGAACGGATCATGTCTCCGGTGCGGCCCTCCTGGACCAGGCGGCCGTCGACCCGGGTGCGTACTGCAGCGTCGTCGGGTGAGAAGACGGGGGGACGGCCGGGCTCGGGAACCTCGATCCACGGTCCTAGGGGGCAGGAGGTGTCGAATGCCTTGGCCCGCACCCACTGCGGTTCGGCGCGCTGGCGGTCGCGGGCCGAGACATCGTTGGCGACCGTGTATCCCAGGATGACGTCCTCGGCGTGGTCAGCGGGGACGTCCTTGGCAAGGGTCTTGATGACGACGGCCAGCTCGGCCTCGTAGTGGACCTCATCGCTCCACGGTGGCAGGACGATCGGAGCATCCGGGCCGATGACGGAGGTATTGGGCTTGAGGAAGACGATCGGCTCGCGCGAGGGCCCGCACTCCCCCATCTCGGTGATGTGGTCCGTGTAGTTCTTCCCGATCCCCACGACCTTGGAGCGAGGGATGACCGGGGACAGGAGCCGGGCCTCGCGCAGCTCGACGACCTCTCCGGTGGCCTCGGGCAGGGAGTAGAGGGGGTCCCCCTTGAGAACCAGGAGGTGCCCCTCGGACTCGCCCGAGGCGACCTCGCCGTCGGGCAGCCCCTGGACGATGCCGTAGCGGGGCTCGTCACCGGTGGAGAATCGTGCGATCTTCATGGGTGCCAGCCTAACGCGGTCTGGGTCAGCTGCCCGATGCCTCCTCCAGTGCGGCGCGACGCTCCATGACGGCGGCGTGGGCGGGGCCGTCGGCGGCCCAGATCTCTCCGGGGAGCTTGCCGGGCAGGTAGGGATTGTCGGTGGCGATGAACCGGATCTCCTCCTTCTCGCCGGTCTGGACGGCTCGGCGCTGGGCCTCCCAGTCGCGCAGGGCGCCGAAGGCCCAGCCTCCCAGCAGGAGGATGGAGACCATGTTGATGACGGTCATCGCGCCCATGACCAGGTCGGAGAGGTTCCACACGAAGGTGAGGGTGGACAGGGAGCCGACGGCGGTGGCCACGATGATCATGGCCCGCAGGGCGTAGTGCTTGTGCTGCTTGCCCTGGAGGAAGTCCATGTTGACCTGGGCGTAGGTGTAGTTGCCCAGGAGTGAGGAGTAGGCGAAGACGAAGATGATGATGGCCATGAGGTACTGCGCCCATCCGCCGAGCACGTGGGTGACCGAGGCGGAGGTCAGGGTATTGGCGGCTGCATTCGCGGTATCCGGGTTGGCTTGAGCGGCCATCGGGTCGTAGACCCCGGAGAGCAGGACGATGAGGGCGGTGACGGTGCACACCACGATCGTGTCGACGAACACGCCCAGGGACTGCACGAAGCCCTGCTGCACGGGGTGGGAGACGGTCGCCGTGGCGGCGATGTTGGGAACCGATCCCTCACCGGCCTCGTTGGAGAACAGGCCGCGCTTGACGCCGTTGAGCGCGGCGGCGAAGAGCCCGCCGGCGGTTCCGGCGAAGGCCTGGTTGAGCCCGAAGGCGCCCTCGAAGATGGAGACGATGGCTCCCGGGATCGCGCTGGCGTGAAGCACCAGGATCGCCAGGGCGATGAAGGCGTAGACCACCGTCATGATCGGCACGAGCCACTCGGAGACGGCAGCCACCGACTTGATGCCCTTGAAGACGATCGGCGTGGTGATGACGACCAGGCCGACGGCGGTCATCCACGGCTCGATGTGGAAGGTGCTCTTCATGGTCGCCGCGATGGTGTTGGCCTGGGTGGCCTCGTAGGCGAAGCCGAAGACGAAGGTGATGACGACGGCGAAGACCCGGGCGGCTGGCTTGGAGCCCAGACCCCGCATGATGTAGTAGGCCGGACCACCGCGGAAGGAGCCGTCGGGGTGGGTGACCTTGTACATCTGGGCGAGGGTCGCCTCGATGAACCCGGTGGCCATACCCACCAGAGCCACGATCCACATCCAGAACACGGCGCCGGGGCCGCCCATTGTGATGGCGATGGCCACGCCCACGATGTTGCCGGTGCCGACCCGGGAGGCCAGGCCGACCGCGAAGGCCTGGAAGGAGGAGATCCCGCCCTCGTTGCTGTCCCGGGAGGAGGTGATGGCCCGCACCATGTGGGGGAAGAGACGCAGCTGTACCGCGCCGGTCCGTATGGTGAAGTACAACCCGCCCAGGACGAGCAGCCAAGCGAGCAGGTAGAGGAACAGGTAGCCGGACGCCTTGTCCAGGATGTCTGCGCCGGCGGTGAAGAAGGACTCCAGAGAGTCGGTCCAGCTGTTGCCTCCGCTGGATGCGGCACTGTTCAAGGGAGCCAGAACCGGTTGCACGTGAGAACCTCCATGGAGTGGGACGACGACGCAGGCAAGGCGGGCGATGTGCGTGTATGTCTAGGGACACGCGTCATTGCCTCATCCACCCCTCTTGGGGGAGAGGTGGTGCACCCTGTTTTCGAAGGCTACGGACACAGTGTTTCGATCCGGTGACGCCGTCGGCCTACGAGGGGATCGACTTCTCCCAGGCGCCCGAGGGCAGAGCTGCGGGCAGGTGGTCGGAATCAGCTCGGAAGGCCGGCCGACTCCCGTCCGGCCTCGGATCGCGTTGGAGCGCCTCCCAGTCACGGAGGGCGCAGGCAACCCATCGGCTCAGAGCCACGAGCGCGATGAGGTTGATGATGGCGCCGACGCCAAGGAGCACGTCAGCCAGGGTCCAGACGGTGGTCAGCTGCTGCACGCTGCCGACACCGGCGCAGACGACGGCTCCGATCTGGAGTGCCCGTGAGACCCAGGGGCGGTCGGTGAGGTAGTCCAGGCAGACCTGGGCGTAGGAGAAGGCCCCGATGATGGTGGTGTAGGCCAGGACCACGACGAGCAGGGCCATGGGCCAGCGGCTCCACTCCCCCACGAGGTGGGCGATGGCATCCTGGGTCAGGGTTCCCGCGGTCTCCTTGGCGGTGGCTCCGGGCCGGAAGACGTCTGCTCCGGCGACCAGGATCGCCAGCGCCGTTGCGGTGCACACGAACAGGGTGTCGACCACGACGCCGAAGGCCTGGATGAAGCCCTGCTGGACCGGGTGCTCCACGGTGGCTGAGCCCGCTGCGCAGGCCGCTCCGCCCAGCCCCGCCTCGTTGGAGAACAGCCCGCGGCGCACGCCGTTGAGCAATGCGGCGGTCACTCCCCCAGCAAGGCCGCCCAGCCCCTGGCGCAGACCGAGGGCGCCCTCGACGATGGAGCGAAGAGCCTCCCAGGCCTGGACCGGGTGGGTGAGGAGGATGGCCAGGACCAGTACCAGATAGGCCAGAGCCATGAGCGGGGCCAGGTACTCGGCCACCCGGGCCATGGCTCGCAGGCCCCCGAGGAGAACCGGTGCGGTCAGGGCCACGACGAGGATGGCCCCCAGGCCCGGAGGCAGTCCGCTGGCGCCCTCAAGGGAGGCGGTGATGGCATTGGCCTGGACCATGGGCATGACCAGGCCGTTGGCGATGAGGAAGACGACGGCGAACAGCCCGCCCAGGATCGGCAGTCTCAGTCCACGGGAGATGTAGTAGGCGGGACCTCCGCGGAAGGTGCCGTCCTGACGACGGACCTTGAACAGCTGGGCGAGGGTCGCCTCGCTGAAGGCGGTGGCGGTTCCCAGGATCGCGACGAGCCACATCCACAGCACGGCGCCCGGCCCGCCCATGATGAGTGCTAGCGCCACCCCGACGATGTTGCCGGTTCCCACCCTGCAGGCCAGTCCGACGGCGAAGGCCTGGAAGGAGGTGATCCCGCCATGGCGCCCGTCACGGGATCCTGCCACCGAGGAGGCGATCGCACCGGTGTGCCTCAGCTGAACCCCCCGGGTCCTGATCGTGAAGAAGATGCCGGCTCCAACCAGCAGCCACATGAGGACCCAGGAGAAGAGCAGGTCGGAGACGGAGGACAAGGCGGCGTCGATCTGGTCCATCCATGAGGCGTGCGCCATCGGCGACATCACGATCACCCCCGCCTCGCTGCGTCGTCGGGCTCCCAGACCCCGGGGACCACGTCTCCGGGAAGGAGGGCGTTACCGTGACCCACGAAGGACGGCTCGGTGAGGCCCTGAGCGCGCTGGGCCTCGAAGTCACGCAGGGCCCCGATGACCCACGGGGCGAGCCGGATCACGACGACGAGGTTGAGGACGCCCAGCAGTCCCAGGGCGATGTCGGACAGGGCCCACACGACGGGCAGGGTCAGGACGGTGCCGCCGAAGGCTGCGGCGGTCAGGATGATCCCGAAGACCTGCTCGGCCCGGCGCTCCCCTCCCAGGAAGTTGACGTTGACCTGCGCGTAGGAGTAGCAGCCCAGCACCGTGGAGAAGACCAGGACGAAGATGAGGATCACCATGGGCCAGGTGGTCCAGGAGCCCAGGTGCTCGGCGACGGCCTGCTGGGTGAGGATCGCCCCGACCAAGGAGCTGTCGCCGGGGCGGTAGGTGTCGGTGGCCAGCAGGATGAGCAGGCCGGTGGCCGTGCACACGAGGATCGTGTCGACGAACACGCCGAAGGACTGGATGAGTCCCTGTCTCACGGGGTGTGCGACCGTGGCGGTACCGGCGGCGTTGGGGACGGTTCCCAGACCGGCCTCGTTGGAGAACAGGCCACGGCGCACCCCGTTGAGCAGCGCCGCGACGACTCCTCCTGCGGTACCGAACAGAGCCTCATTGAGGCCGAAGGCCCCCTGGAGGATGCTGACGAGGACCTCCGGCAGCCTGTTGATGTGGAGGACGATGACGACTACGGCAACCAGCACGTAGGCCAGCGCCATGATGGGTGCCAGCCACTCCGCGACCCGGGCCACGAGGTGCACTCCGCCCAGGACCACGGGAGCGGTCAGCAGGACGAGGAACACCCCGACCATCCAGCCCGACAGGCTGGGGACAGTGGCCGTCATCACCTCGGCCAGTGAGTTCGTCTGCACCATGACCACGGTGACTCCCACCGAGACGATGCACAGGACCGCGAAGACCTTGCCCCACAAGGCCGATCCCAAGCCGTTCTTGATGTAGTAGGCCGGGCCCCCGCGGAAGGTGAAGTCCCGGCCGCGCTCCTTGAAGATCTGCGCAAGCGTGGACTCCACGAAGCTGGTGGCCATGCCGATGAGGGCGACGACCCACATCCAGAACAGGGCACCGGGACCACCGGCGACGACGGCCAGGGCAACCCCGGCGATGTTGCCGATGCCGACGCGTGCGGCCAACCCCACAGCGAAGGCCTGGAAGGAGGAGATGCCTCCTTGTGCACCTGAGCGCGACCCGGACAACGAGTTGACCATGGTACCGAAGTGGCGCAGCTGCACCAGGGAGGTGCGCGCAGCCAGGTAGACGCCGGCAAGGATGAGGAGGGCGGCGAGGAGGTAGGTGTAGAAGAAGTCGTCAACGGAGTTGAGCAGGCTCTCGATGCTGGTGAGGTTCATGCGTCGGCTCCTGTCGAGGCGGCCGGCTGGCTGCTGGCGGGGGTGGCTGCAGGAACAACGTTGTCGGCGGTCTCGTCCGCCTCGGCCAGGCTGGCTCTCTCAGCGGTCCAAACGTCTCCGGGGAGGTCGCCGGGCAGGTACGGGTTGCCCACGCCGACGAACAGGGGGGCGGTTCGTCCCGCCGCGCGCTGGACGTCCCAGTCCCTCAGGGCGCCCACGCCCCAGCGGGCGAGCCAGACGAGGGCGACCAGGTTGGTCAGGGTCATGACGGCCATGGTGATGTCGACGGTGTTCCACACAACGGTCAGGGTGGCGAGCGCGCCCAGGCCGGTGGAGGCCACCGAGACCAGTCGGGGCAGCCATCGCCATGCGGGCCGCTCGGAGATGAAGGTCATGGAGACCTCGGAGTAGGTGGCCGCGGCGATGATGGAGGAGAAGGCCAGGACGAAGATGACGATGGTCATGGGCACGGCGGTCCAGCCGCCGAGGGTGGCGGCGACGGCGTCGGAGGTCAAGGTTCCCGCGGCGTCGGGGGTCAGGGTGCCGGCCTCGACGAGGGCGGGGCTGTAGACGCCGGAGACCAGGATGATGAAGGCGGTTGCGGTGCACACGATGATGGTGTCGACGAACACGCCGAGGGACTGGATGAGTCCCTGCTGGACCGGGTGAGCGACGGTCGCGGTGGCGGCTGCGAAGGGCGCGGTTCCCTGTCCGGCCTCGTTGGAGAACAGGCCGCGGCGGGTTCCGTTGGTCAGGGCGGCGATGATGCCTCCGGTCACCCCTCCGGCGAAGGGATAGGGGCCGAAGGCCGAGCCCACGATGGTGGCCAGGATGCCCGGGAGCTGGCTGATGTGGAGGCCGACGATGATGATGGCCATGACCACGTAGACCAGGGCCATGATCGGCGCCATCCACTCGGTGACGCGGGCGACCCGCCGCACCCCGCCGAGGATGACGAGGGCGGACAGCGCCACCAGCACCGTGGCGGCAACGACGGGGCTCAGGTTCAGTGGAGAGCCTGGGCCGATGACGCCGGCGACGGCATTGGACTGGACCATGATGATGGAGAAGCCGCAGGTGAAGATCGTCAGCCCTGCGAAGACGACGCCCAGGGCCCGGCTGCGCAGTCCTCGCGCCATGTAGTAGGCGGGGCCGCCGCGGAAGGAGCCGTCGGTGTGGCGGACCTTGAACATCTGGGCCAGGGTCGCCTCGAAGAAGGCGGTGGCCATACCGACCAGGGCCACGATCCACATCCAGAAGATCGCGCCGGGACCGCCCAGGATGAGGGCCGCAGCCACCCCGAAGACGTTACCGATGCCCACACGGGCGGCCAGGGAGATCGTGAAGGCCTGGAAGGAGGAGATGCCTCCCTGTGCGCCGGAACGTGATCCGGCCACCTGGTGGAGCATGTCCGGCAGACGACGCAGCTGGACACCTCGAGTGAGGACGGTCAGCAGAATCCCGGTACCGACGAGCACCCACATGGTGATGTGGAGCGTGATCCAGTCCGAGACTGCCTCAAGCTGAGCGGCGAGGGCTTCCATGGGAGATTCGGCCTTTCACGGTGTCGCAGCAGGTGGGGACGGCCCGCATGCTCTCATGAATCGGCACCCGGAACATAGTGCGGTCGCTCCTCAGGACGCGCCACGGTCTCTGTGGCTCTCCCACGAGCCAGCCCAGACCGTTCGATACGGCCCCCGTGAGACGATGACGCCGTGACCACCCAGACTGCTCCGGCCCTCAACGCGATGCTCGACGCCCTCATCCCGGCTGACGATCCTGAGCGCGTCCCCGAGCCCGAGGAGGTCTACCTGGCATTCTCGGACTGGGCGGAGACGACGGGCCGCCCGCTCTACCCGCACCAGGACGAGGCGCTGTCGGAGATTCTTGAGGGCCGCCACGTCATCGCCGCCACACCGACAGGTTCGGGCAAGTCGATGATCGCGTTGGCCGCCCACACCGTCTCGCTGGCCCGTGGGGGTCGCTCCTACTACACGGCCCCCCTCAAGGCCCTGGTCAGTGAGAAGTTCTTCGAGCTGGTGCGCCTGTTCGGGGCCGACAACGTCGGCATGGTCACCGGGGACACCTCCATCAACGCCGCCGCCCCGATCATCTGCTGCACCGCGGAGATCCTGGCCAACCAGTCCCTGCGCGAGGGCGAGGACATGGACGTGGACTGCGTCGTCATGGACGAGTTCCACTACTACGCGGACCCTCAGCGCGGCTGGGCCTGGCAGGTCCCCCTCCTGGAGCTGCCCCAGGCGCAGATGGTGCTGCTGTCGGCGACGCTGGGCGATGTCTCATTCTTCGTTCGGGACCTGCGCGAGCGCACGGGCCGCGAGGTCGCCGTCGTCGACGACGCCGTTCGGCCAGTTCCCCTGGAGATGGAGTACGTCGTCGAGCCGATCGGTGAGCTGCTTCAGCGCCTGGTGGGGCAGGACAAGGCTCCGGTCTACGTCGTCCACTTCTCCCAGAAGGAGGCGGTGGAGCGGGCGACCTCCCTGCTGAGCGTCGACCTGGTGCCCAAGTCCCGCAAGGCGGAGGTGGTGCGGGCGCTGGGCGACTTCCGCTTCGGCGGCGGTTTCGGGGCCACGCTCTCACGACTGCTGCGCGCCGGGATCGGCGTGCACCACGCGGGCATGCTGCCACGATACCGGCGACTGGTGGAGCGCCTGGCCCGCGAAGGGCTGCTGTCCGTCATCTGCGGCACGGACACGCTCGGGGTGGGGATCAACGTGCCGATCCGCTCGGTGGTCATGACCTCGCTGGTGAAGTTCGACGGTTCCAAGGAGCGCCACCTCACCGCGCGCGAGTTCCACCAGATCGCCGGACGGGCCGGGCGCGCCGGCTTCGACACCCGCGGCTACGTCGTCGTCCAGGCCCCCGAGCACGTCATCGAGAACGCCAAGGCGCTGGCCAAGGCCGGCGACGACGAGCGCAAGCGCCGCAAGATCGTGCGCAAGAAGGCCCCCGAGGGGCGCGTCAACTGGACGGACAAGACCTTCGAGCGGCTGCGCGATGCGGCCCCGGAGACGCTGACCAGCCAGTTCCAGGTCACCACCACCATGGTGCTGAACCTCATGGAACGTACCGGCGACCCGGTGGCGGCGATGGCCGATCTGCTGGAGCGCGCCCACGAGCCCGAGGCCCAGCGGCGCCGGCACGTGCGCCGCGCCCTGGAGATCTACCTGTCCCTGCGCACGGCGGGCGTCCTCACGCACGTCTCCAGCGCCCAGGCCGCCGCCGACGGGCGCCCTCGGCTCCGCCTGGCCGTGGACCTGCCGGCCGACTTCGCCCTCAACCAGCCCCTGGCACCCTTCGCCCTGGCGGCCATGGACCTGCTGAACGTGGAGGCCCCGGAGCACACGGTCGACGTCGTCAGCGTCGTCGAGGCCACCCTGGACGACCCGCGCCCGCTGCTCTACGCCCAGCAGCGCGCCGCCCGCGGCGAGGCGATCGCCGCGATGAAGGCCGAGGGGATGGACTACGAGGAGCGTATGGCCGCCCTGGAGGAGATCACCTGGCCCCAGCCTCTGGCCGAGCTGCTCACCCCCGCCTTGGAGATGTACAAGCAGGCCAACCCGTGGATCGCCGAGCACGAGCTGGCGCCGAAGTCGGTGGTGCGCGAGATGGTGGAGAACGCGATGACCTTCTCCGACCTCATCTCCCGCTACGAGCTGGGGCGCAGCGAGGGCGTGGTGCTGCGCTACCTCACCGATGCCTACCGGGCGCTGCGCCAGGTCGTGCCCGATGAGCACCGCACGCCCGAGGTCACCGAGCTCATCGACTGGCTGGGGGCGCTCGTGCGCGCCGTCGACTCCTCCCTGCTCGATGAGTGGGAGGCGCTCGGTCAGGCCCAGGCGGGCAGGGCGGGCGAGGTCGCCGGCCTGCTGGAGGGGGACCGTCCCGGTGCGGACGACTCGGCCGGGGTGGAGCGGGCCTTCGGCGCGGGCGAGGACGGCTCGGTGGCCTTCACCCGCAACCGTCACGCCTTCCGGGTGGCGGTGCGTCGGGAGATGTTCCGCCGCGTTGAGCTCATGGCGCGTGACGACGTCGAGGCCCTGGGCCGTCTGGACGCCTCCTCCGGCTGGGGTGAGGATCGTTGGGACGAGGCGCTGGGGCGCTACTGGGACGAGTACGACTGGATCGGCACGGACACCTCGGCCCGGGCGATCTCGCTGGCACCGCTTGATGAGGCCCCCGATGAGACGGCCCTGGCAGCCGCCGGGGTCAGTGAGCGCCTGCGCGAGGCCCTGGAGACCTCCGGGAGGCAGGTGTGGCTGGCCACCCAGGTCCTGGAGGACCCCGACGGCGACCACGACTGGCGCCTGACGGCCCTGGTGGACCTGGCCGAGTGCGACAGGGACAAGCGCGCGGTCATCCACCTGCTGTCCGTGGGGCCGCAGGGCTGAGACGGTCGTGGACCTCACTGCTCCTGCCGGGCTGGGAGACCTGACCGGGGGAATGCTGACGCTTCTCCTCATGATGGCTCTGCTCGCGGGCTGGATCGATGCCGTCAACCTGGCGACGAGCACCGGAGCACTGCTCCTGTTCTCCCTGGCCGGTACCGTCCAGTGGCGACTGGGCCTCTTCATGGGAGGCATGAATATGCTGGGTGGCCACCTTGGGGCCAGGACGGCAACATGGCTCGGTCCTCGTTTCGTCCGCGCCGTGCTCATCGTCGTCGTGCTCGCGCTGCTCTTCAGGCTCCTGGCCTTTTGAGCCACGACGGCACAAACCAGTGTGGCTCACCTCGGCTCATTCCGATTCGGGCCTCACCGGCTGGCGCAGGACGGTCTTCATCTTCTCCGGCGCCACTCGCCGGGGGTCACTGAGGTAGATCTCGTGATGGGGACCGTTCCAGGTGAGTCCGAGGCGTGGCATGACCTCGTCGTGGAGGCGGGCCAGGGTGGGGGCCTCGTCGTTGTAGGTGCCCACGTGGAGAATCTGCAGCGACCTGCCCTCGCTCAGAGGGAGCTCCTTGAGAGCATCGATGGGAAGCTCGGGCTTCTTGCGCGCGGCTCGCCCAAGACCGTCGACGATGTCCTGCGACGAGACCGCGTCAGGCAGAGGGATCATCATGGTCCAGTCCCACTCTCCCTTGTCGCGGGTGACGAAGGCGGAGTTGTCGGCGCTCGTCCACAGTCCCTCGAGGGGACCGACGACGAAGTCGTCACCGGTGCGCTTCTTGAAGGCGGAGCGGATCGCGTAGGCGCCTGCGTACAGCGCCTGGATCGCGGTGGCGTAGGCGGGTGAGGTGTTGGGGTCGCCGTGACCGTCAATGGCCAGGTAGGTCATGGCCGGCACGTCCACCTCCGTGAAGTCGGCCGCTGTCGGCTGGTACAGGTCCTTGTGTTCCTTCTTGATATCAGTCCTCATCATTGTCTGTTTTCCTCGAGAAGGGTGCGGGTCCAAGTGAGATCCGCTTCCTGGCGCAGGATCTCGTAGTCGAAGATGGCCAGGGCGTGCTCCTCATCGACCTGAGCGCGCAGCCGGCACAGCTCATCGAGCCTCTCCTGGAGCGCCTCGGCGCGCCGTACCAGCGCGGCCATGAGCCCGGGGTCGTCGAGCCGGGCATAGGCGTTGAGCGCCGGAAGCACGCCCGCGGTGGGCGGCGCCGGGGTGAGGACGCGCTCACCGGCGGCCTCGCTCAGCTCACGGCGCCCAGCGTCGGTGATACGGAAGACGGTGCGGCGCCCCGTGGGGCCATTGTCGGGCTCGGCGAGCCCCCGTTCCGCCAGGCGTTTGAGGACGTAGTAGACGGAGGAGAAGGCCAAAGAGGTCCACTGCCGGTAGCCGCGCTGCTCGATGACCCGGTCGAGGTCGTAGCCGTGACGAGACTGCTCGGCAAGGAGCGAGAGGACAACGATGTCGGCGTCGGAAAGCATGCCGTTACTCTAGCGCTAGAGTAACGGCATGTAAGACATCCACCGGACTGATTCACCGGGCTGCTCGACGTCGAAGGGCTGCGTGACTACGGACAGACCGCGTGGGCGAGCTCGCGGATCTGGGCCGGACGGGTGCGGCAGCAGCCGCCGACGAGCCGGGCCCCGGCGGCGATCCAGGAGGGCGCCAGCTCCGGGATTCCGATCCCTTCGCCTGCGGACTGCCAGGTCTTGGTCACCGGGTCGTAGAGATCACCGGCATTGGGATAGGCCACCAGTGGCTTGGCGGTGGCCGCACGCAGCACGGGAAGCGCCCGGCCGACGACGTCGGGGGCCACACAGTTAACGCCGACGGCGACGACCGTCTCCTCCCCCTCGGCCCAGCCGGCCGCCTCGGCGAGTGGGTGTCCGCCGGCCAGATGAGCGCCGTCGGACCGCACCTGGAAGGAGACCCAGCACTCGGCCTGGGGAGTGAGGTCCTTCACCATGGCGACGAGTGCCTGCGCCTCGTCCAGACGCGGGATGGTCTCCAGGGCGAACAGATCGACTCCCTCCTCAGCCAGCACCTCGATGCGAGGCCGGTGGACCTCCCGGAAGCCGGAGTCCTCAGGGATACCGACGTCGTAAGCACCGGTGTACTCACTGCCGTCGGCCAGGTAGGCGCCATAGGGTCCCAGCCCTCCGGCAATGAGAACCTGCGTCTCAGGATGCTTCGCCTCGAAGCGACGGGCGGCCTCATCGGCAAGGCGGACCCCGGCCGCGATGATCTCCCGAGCGGCAGCCGCGTCATGCCCGGCCCGCAGCAGTGCCGGGAGCGTCGCCTGATAGGTGTTGGTCGTGACGACACGGGCTCCAGCATCCAGGTAGTCGGAATGGACCGCACGCACGGTCTCGGGTGCCGCGGTAAGTGCGAGCGCCGACCACAGCGCGTGACGGGTGTCGACACCACGAGAGTCCAGCTCGGTGCCCATCGCCCCGTCCAGAACGACCGGCCCCAACGACAGAAGATCGGATAACCTCGCCGTCTGCTGCAAGCAGGGCGAGGCAGGCACCGGGGACGTTCGCATTGCGACACGGTATCGGATGGCTCCGAGAAGTGCCGGTAGCGTCTCGCTCATGGCACCCGTTGCGGATCCTCATGGGGCCGCCGACGCGTCGGCGGTCTCGTCCACTCCTCCCCCTCTGTTGTCTGAGCGCGACGCTCCTGACAGCCCTGGCCATGTCACCGCACTGGAACGCCGCATGAACCGACGTCACCTCATGATGATCAGCTTCGGCGGGGTCATCGGGACGGGGCTGTTTCTGTCCACTGGCTACACGATCAACCAGGCAGGCCCCTTGGGAACCGTGCTGGCCTACTCGATCGGCGCCCTCATCGTCTACCTGGTCATGATGTGCCTGGGCGAGCTGAGCGTCGCGATGCCCTTCACCGGGGCCTTCCACGTCTACGCCCGCCAGTACCTGGGACCCGCCACCGGCTTCGTGACGGCCGTCCTGTACTGGCTCACGTGGACGGTGGCCCTGGGAAGCGAGTTCACCGGCGCCGCCATGATCATGTACGGCTGGTTCCCGGGCGTTCCCGTATGGGTGTGGGCGGCCATCTTCATCGTCCTGATCCTGGTGCTCAACATGGTCTCAGTCAGGGTCTTCGCCGAGGCTGAGACCCTGCTGTCGGGGATCAAGGTGGCCGCGATCATCCTGTTCATCATCCTGGGCGCGACAGCGGCAATCGGGCTGCTGTCCTATGAGGGCTACAGCTCGGCCCCGGGGCTGACGAATCTGTACAAGGACGGCCTCTTCCCCAACGGCCTCGGCGCCGTGTTCACCACGATCCTTGCAGTCAACTTCGCCTTCTCCGGTACCGAACTCATCGGTATCACGGCGGGAGAGGTGGAGGATCCGGGTACCACCATCCCTCGCGCGATCCGTGCCACGCTGGCCCGCCTGGTCATCTTCTTCATCGGCTCGATCGTCATCATCGCGGCACTGATCCCCTGGAAGGACGCCGGAGTCGAGGAGAGTCCTTTTGTGACGGTCCTGTCGAGGATCGGCGTGCCCTACGCCGGGGATCTCATGAACATCGTCATTCTTGCCGCCATCCTGTCGGCGGCCAACTCAGGGCTCTATGCCTCGACCCGTATGCTGTGGTCGCTGGCCAACGAGGGCACGTTGCCCAAGGTCCTGGCCCGTTCCAACCGGTTCGGGGTACCGGCGCTGGCCATGGGCCTGTCCATGGTCGGTGGGCTGGCGGCCCTGCTGACATCGACCTATGCCGCCTCCACGGTGTACCTGGTCCTCGTGTCCATCTCCGGACTCGCCGTGGTCCTGGTGTGGGTGGTCATCGCCGCCTGTCACTTGTCCTTCCGACGTCGTTGGCTCGCCGATGACCGCAGTCTGACGGAGCTGGACTATAGGGCTCCCGGGTACCCGTGGGTGTCGATTGCGGCGCTCACGCTGTCAGCCGCCTCCTGTCTCCTCATCGTCTTCGACCCCGAGCAGCGTGCGGCCCTGGGGATCACCATCGTCTTTCTGGTGATCTGCTACGTCGGTTACTGGGGAGTCAACCGCCGGATCAGTCTTTAGGAGCGAGGAGCAGAAACGAGGACCACCGCATGGACCGCATAGATGGCCTTAACGGGTCTCGACGATCTGCTTGCCGAAGGGGAAGCAGGTGACGGGGATGAGCTTGATGTTGGCCACCGCCAGCGGGATCCCAACGATGGTGATGGCCTGTGCGGCGGCGGTGGCGACGTGGCCGATCGCAAGCCAGAGCCCGGCGACGAGGAACCAGATGATGTTGCTGATCCCACTCATGGCACCGGCTCCGGGCGCGGGAACCGCCTCACGCCCGAAGGGCCACAGCACGTAGGCGGCGATGCGGAAGGATGCGACGCCGGCGGGGATCGTGACGATGAGCAGGCAGGCGATCAGACCGAAGAAGATGTAGCCGAGGAAGAGCCAGAACCCGCCGAAGACGACCCAGATGATGTTGAGTAGCGTGCGCATGACACCTATCTACCACACACGGGGCAAGGTCTCTGCGTCTCTGCGTTTATCTCCGGTCACCAGAAGACGCGCTGAGCGATGGCGTCAGCGAAGTTGTTCAACGCCTCCGGGGCCGCCCCCAGGTAGAGGCCCGCATCGATCAGCGAGACCTCCATGAGGTAGAAGCCACCCTGTCCGTCTCCGACGACGTCGACACGGTTGAACAGGAGCTGGATGTCACGACCGGAGACCTCCTTGATAAGTGTGTGGATGGCCTTACGCACTCGCTCGCCCCACAGCCACTCCTGCTCGCTGGGCTCCCGCGCGGTGACGATCTCCTCGTGGACCTGGTCGGTCGACTTGAAGGAGGGGTGAAGCATCGGGGCCTTCTCCACCGCGTGGGAGAGCACACCGTTGAAATAGACCAGTGAGACCTCGCCCTTGCGATCCACCTCCTCGAGGTAGCGCTGGACCATGACGGTGCGTCCGCGGCGCAGGTGGTGCATGGCGTCGTTGATCGCCGCCGACCGGGAGGAGGCGTCCGTGGCCGTGTAGCGCCCCGTGCCGCGCCCGCCCGAGGAGACGGCCGGCTTGACCACGAAGTCGCCGTGGGCCGGGAAGCGCGTGTGGACCTGGTGCTTGGAGTAGCCGGCCTCCGGCTCCAGCCAGGTCGTCGGGATCATGGGGACTCCCCACTCGCTCAGTCGAGTGAGGTAGTGCTTGTCAGAGTTCCAGGCGACGACGTCGGGGTGGTTGGCCAGCCTGGGAACCGAACGAGCCCACTGAAGGAAGCCGGAGTGGTTGCCCTTGGTGGCGTAGTCGCGGACGCTGCGCAGGACGACGGTGCCGGACTGGTCCCAGTCGACGTCGGGATCGTTCCACACGGCGACCCTCGGCTCGATGCCACGCGCACGCAGAGCGTCGGGCAAGCCGTGGTCATCGTCGTCAAGGTCCGGGAAGTCTGCGCAGGTCGCCAGCGTCACGATCGGGTCGCTCATGCGGCCCACGCTACCGCGCCCAGCGTCACGAAGAGAGCCACAGACGTGTGACGCTGAACCGTACCGGCAACAAAGAAGTACCTCTCACCCGGGAGGGACACGAGGGGCGCTGACGCTCGGCCCGTCACAGCCGCACTGCACCGGTCCTCCGAGCCGGACGCGCCCGCATCATTGCGCACGCGCGGGTGGCACAATGCTGAGATGACCGCCAAGCCCCGCAAGCCTCTCGGAACCGCCAATCAGCGCTACTGGGCATCAATGATCGCCATCGCCGTCGCGACGATTCTCGTCGCGGGCCTGCTGGGAGGAACGGTCACGCTGCTCACCGATGCTCGTGCGGGTCGCAGCAGCCTGTGGGGAGGGGTGGTGATGGCCCTGGTCATGCTGGCGGGCTGGACCCTCGCAGCTCGTGTGCGGGATCGCAAGAAGCTGGACCTCCCCCTATGGCGGCGGCTCGATGAGAAGCAGGCAGCCACTTTGAAGCAGTACCGACAGTGGTCGCGCACCGGCAGCATCGAGGACCCCGAGAACCGGTCGTCGCACTGACCATGACCGACGTGGAGTGATGCCACCCATCAGGCCAGACCACCAGACGTCCCTGAGACTTGCCACACAATGAGGCGGTTTCGTGGATTCTGGCTGGACGGACCCATCCTCCATCCGTAAAGTATTCCTCCGTCGCCCGGCGAAGCACGTCAAATGACATCGTTGTGGTGAAGCACCGCTAGCTCAATTGGCAGAGCAGCTGACTCTTAATCAGCGGGTTCAGGGTTCAAGTCCCTGGCGGTGTACGGAATCCCAGCCCAACGGGCCGGGAACCACCGGCCAGCGAGGCCGAGCACCGCTAGCTCAATTGGCAGAGCAGCTGACTCTTAATCAGCGGGTTCAGGGTTCAAGTCCCTGGCGGTGTACCACGAGGAGCAGGTGCACACTCCGGAAAGATCCCGGAGGCACTGCGGCGGGAGCACGTTGGCGGCACAGACAGCCTCCACCTCCGGCATGAGCCTGAGAGATGATCGGGATCCTGTTTTTCACAGGTTTTCGCTCCTCTTCGTGAGTACCGCCCGCGGCCCGACGAGGCCGCCACGGCGGCAGAAGTCTTCTCATGCGGTGCGTCGACTCACAGGCAATCGCCTGCCGCGTCGTCCACCGCTGCCCGGCCCACACGGGCCGACGACGTCGAAGGAAGTTGAGGGAATACGTATGACACACATCATCCACATCACGACCGCGCCGAGCACCGAGCCCGCAGCCATCGGTGCCGAGGCCCGCGAAAAGGCTGATCGCGAGCTCTCCGCCGCACGTGCCGAGCTCGCCTCTCTGGGAGCAGCAGTCTCCCCCTCTCGTCTCGAGCGCGCGCTGGAGCGTCTGGAAGCGGCACAGAGGGCATCACGACGGCCGATCCCCCGGGCTGCCTGATCGGCGGCAGCCCCGACAGAGGAGGACCGTGCTGCCGTCGCGGTCAACGTTCGCCAGATCACGAAAGTAAGTCGCCGAATCCACTGCCGCAGGTACCGGAGGCGATGCGAGGATGAGCGCATACGCCCAGGATCCCGAGGAGGACCCATGCCCCAGCTCACCACCGGTGACCGCGCCCCGGAGTTCGCCCTGCCCGACCAGGACGGACGCACCGTGACTCTTCACGACCTGTGCACCAGCACGGACAAGGGCGTCATCGTCTACTTCTATCCCAAGGCCTGTACACCTGGTTGCACTAAGGAGGCCTGCGACTTCCGCGACTCCGTGGAGGAGCTCAAGGCCGCCGGCTACGCCGTCGTCGGCATCTCTCCCGACTCCGTGACCGCGCAGGCCAAGTTCTCCAACCGTCACGACCTGCCCTTCCCGTTGCTGTCGGACGCCGACCACTCCGTCATGGATGCCTGGGGCGTGTGGGGAGAGAAGAAGAACTACGGCAAGGTCTACACTGGTGTCATCCGCTCGACCGTGGTGGTGGCTCCCGACGGAACCGTGACGCTGGCCCAGTACAACGTCCGGGCGACGGGACACGTCAAGCGGCTGCGAGCTGCGCTGGGCGTGGACTGACAGCTCTGACGGACAAGGACGCCGCATTCGGCTATCAGCGCTCAAGTCGGTAGAGTGGGCACGGCATAGCGCGAGTGGCGGAATTGGTAGACGCCCCAGGTTTAGGTCCTGGTGCCTTCGGGCGTGAGGGTTCGAGTCCCTTCTCGCGTACAGATCTCGGATCCCGACGTCGTTGGGCCTCCGCAGGGCTGATGCGTGGAGGGGCTAACGCCGTTTGCTCATCCAGCCGCTATCTGCCTGAGGGCCGCCGTGATACTGGCAAGACTGCTGGAGAACTGCGAGCAAGTATTTTTTGCCACCTTTCAGCCTGTCCGGGGGCACGAGACTTGACTGAGGCTCGGTTCCACTGCCGGGGTGCTGGCAGATCGGAGTCCTGTGAGCCCTCGGGATTGGAACGATGAGTACGATCCACCTCTGCCTCCCGCTCCGGAGGGGGTCCAGGTAGGCCTTGTCGTCACCGAGACCTCGGCGTGCTGATCGGGGCGGCCTGGTCGGTCCGCTGCGCCGGACTCTTCGAGGGGAGTCGGCCCATTGGTGTCCAGATCGGTGACAAAGGACTCCCCAGCCCCCGAACCGCATGAACGAGAACCTTGGAATGATGCGGTTGCGCTCCGTGTGGATGAGAACGATCCGAGCCTTTGTCACCGATCCGGACATCCTTGGCCTCTCTTCTGGCTCCCGGCGGTGCCCGCCTGGCTCCTGCTGGCGCTCACTCAAGACCGCTTCCGGTCGGGGCCTGTTCAGGCCAGCCATTGCACAAGGGTCGGGTGACACTGGCCAGGGGCTATCCGTACTACACGAGACCCCGACGCCCGTGGAGTACACCCATCTATCGGTCAGTAGCACCCAGACCTCATGCAGTACATGCCCAGCACCACCACAGCAACCAAGCGCACCCCTTCGGCGACGCGATCAAACGATCCCAGTACCCGATCGCCCCACCCCACCGGTATCCCAGATGCCATGACAACCGAAACCCTCAGAAATCATGAGGCAACACGGGACTCGTTGCCAACGTAGGACTGACCGGATCACCGTTCCCGGCGCACGCCCTGAGGAGCGACAACCAGCCGGCTACGATGAACGATCCTCCTCACCATGGCGGGGGTACCGATGAAGCCGAAGAAGACGACACCTGCGATCACGCCGAGCATGACTTGGAATAGGGAGTCCGACTGGTTGGCGAGTACCAGCAGACCGACACTCAGCACGGTGAAGGCGACGCATCCCAGGAGTATTCCCCACCGACGGGCGGACGACTCTGGGAACACCATCATCCCGGCACCACACAGCTGCTTGCTCTGCTGACGCACTCGTCCGAAGTCGACACCCTTGGCCTGTCCACTCCTGTGTTACTCCAGACCGTCTACGTCCAACCTCACCCTACGACGAGCTGCAACAGGGCACGATGAGACGACTCCCCATGAGCGACACTTCAGCACCGCCCGCACCAACACGGCAACTGCGAGCAGGGCATAAACCCCACGACGCCTGTTCTTGCCGATGGGCCTACTGCTCGTGCTGGACGACCTCGAAGCCAAGAACCTCCACGCTCATGCCGCGGCGCTTGTCGTCCTCATGCCCGCCGGCGGGCCGCGCCGCCTGCCAGCGCTCATAGTCCTCACGCGTCTCCCACCTGGTCACCACGAAGTAGCGGTCCTCGCCGACGACCGGGCGCAGCAGCTCGAAGCTCTGGAAGCCTCGCGAGGTGTCAACACCCCGCTTGCGTGCGGCGAAGCGCTTCTCGATCTCGGCCTCGGCGCCCTCGGGGAAGGTCAGCGCGGTGATGTTGACATAGGTCATAACGTTCTCCTTGGTCTCTGCGTTAGCTCCATGCCGGAACAGACATCGCGATGAACGGTACCGCCTGACCACGGCCTCGGACCACAGCCACCGGTGTCCCAAGATGCCCAGGCCGCCCCGAGGCCGGCTGGCCGCCGGGTAGCCTGAGCCCATGACAACTGCCCCGTTCACCCGCAAGGACGGCCGCGCCGTCGACGAGCTTCGCCCCGTGACCCTGACCCGTCACTGGCTCGACCACGCCGAGGGCTCGGTCCTCGTGACATTCGGACGCACCCGTGTCCTGTGCGCCGCCTCCTTCACCGAGGGCGTTCCGCGCTGGCGCAAGGGCAGTGGCGAGGGCTGGGTGACCGCCGAGTACGCGATGCTCCCCCGGGCCGGATCGGAGCGCTCGGGCCGCGAGTCAGTGCGTGGCAAGGTCGGTGGCCGCACCCACGAGATCTCCCGGCTCATCGGCCGCAGCCTGCGCGGCATCATCGATGTGGCCGCACTGGGCGAGAACACGATCGCGCTCGACTGTGACGTCCTGCAGGCCGACGGCGGCACCCGCACCGCAGCCATCACCGGCGCCTACGTGGCCCTGGCCGACGCCGTCGCCTGGGGCACGGAGCAGGGGCTCATCAAGGCCCGCCCCGGCAAACCGGTGCTATCGGACTCCTTGTCCGCCATCTCGGTGGGGATCATCGACGGCGCGCCCTGCCTCGACCTGCCCTACGAGGAGGACGTACGCGCCCAGACCGACATGAACGTCGTCCAGACCGGGGACGGCCGGTTCATCGAGGTCCAGGGCACCGCCGAGCACGCCCCCTTCGACCGCTCCGAGCTGGGAGCGCTGCTCGACCTGGCCGCCTCCGGCAACGCCCAGCTCGCCGCGCTCCAGCGCCGTGCCCTGGCCGGCCCCGGTGGCGAGCCCTTCACCGTGTCCTCCAGCTCGTCCTCCACAGCCCCTGACGACTCCTGGGCCTCGGGACTCACGGAGGCCTGAACCGTGAGCACCTCTTCCGCCAGCGCCGACGTCAATCAGATCGAGTGCCGGGTTGTGGCTCCTGCCGGGGCTCGACTCGTCCTGGCCACCCACAACGCCGGCAAACTGGCCGAGCTGCGGCAGATCCTTGAGCCGCTCGTTCCGGGCCTGGATCCCGGGGCCGTCATCTCAGCCGCCTCGCTCAAGGCCATCGAACCGGTGGAGGACGGACTGTCCTTCACCGACAACGCCCTCCTCAAGGCCCGAGCGCTGGCCCGGGCCACGGGCCTGCCCGCAGTCGCGGACGACTCGGGGCTGTGCGTCGATGTTCTGGGCGGGGCACCGGGGATCTTCTCGGCGCGCTGGAGCGGTCGGCACGGTGACGATGATGCGAACCTTCGGCTGCTTCTGAACCAGCTGGTCGACGTCGCCGATCCTCACCGGACGGCGCGCTTCACCTGCGCTGCGGTCCTGGTCCGGCCCGCAACCGGAGGGCAACCGGAGCAGGTCACCACGATTGAGCGGTCCATGGAGGGGCGCCTGGCCCACTCCCCTCTGGGCGAGGGCGGATTCGGCTACGACCCGATCTTCGTGCCCGTCCAGGAGGACGAGCCGGAGGGGCGGGGCCGCACCACAGCCCAGATGGCACCTGAGGAGAAGCACGCCCTCTCCCACCGGGGCCAGACCTTCCGCGACCTCGCGCCGGTCCTGGCGGAGGCCCTGATCCGGTGAGCCCCGTGGAGGGCGCAGCCCTTGTGGCAGTAGCTCATCCAGGGCGCCTCGTTCGCAGTGGGTCACTCAGGGGTGCGCCCCATGTCCTGCTCCTGCTCAGCGAGGCGACGTTCTAACGCCTTAGGGGTCAGGGAGTCATGGGCGCGAACGTAGCCGTAGAGCCATCGCCATCCTCCCAGGAACACCAGGAGGAAAGTCCCTGTCATCACTGCCCAGGAAACCACGGATGCGACGTCGTCGAACGCTGCTGTCAGGTAGCGCAGCGCGGTCCAGGTCACCCAGGTGAGTCCCACGACGACGAGCCCCTCAGGCAATGCCATCTCCAGATGATCGGGGTGGCGACGTCGTAGGAACCAGGTAGCGCCCCAGGCGACGACGACGGCTGCGCTCGCCTGCCACAGGGGGTCGAGGACCTGCTCAAGGCTGTGGGTGGAGGTGGCGCCGAACAGGGCCACGAGTGCCACCGCCGCCAGGTCCGCGGGCACCACCAGCCACCAGCGCGTCCGCCGGTCCCGGGTCCAGGGGCAGTCCGCCCCGTCGGGAAGCGCCGGGGTGAAGGCGATCCTCCGCTGCTGACGGGGGCGTTCTCGCCCGTCGGCGCTCACAGCTCCCAGACGGCGTCCGCCGTCGCAGCCTCCAAGGGGCCCGAGTAGACGCCTGCAGCCTCCTTGAGGGGCACGGCCGGATCCGTCCAGGGCTGGATGTGGGTGAGAACCAGGTGGCCCGCACCCGCCTGAGCGGCGAGCTCGCCGGCGCGGCGACCCGTCATGTGCATCCCGCTCACGGTGTCTCGGCCCTCGACGAAGGCGGCCTCGGCCAGGAGAAGATCCACGCCCTGAGCCATGTCCTTCATGCCCTGGCACAAGTCGGTGTCACCGGTGAAGGCCAGGCCTACCCGCCGTGAGGGATCCTCCTCGCTCGGCCCCTCGATCCGGTAGCCGTAGGCCTCCACCGGGTGGAGCGCCTCGAAGGGCGAGATCACCATGGGGCCCACGCTGTAGGACCTGCCGGGAACGGCGGTGACGAAGCCGAACTCCGTGGCGTAGCGCTCGGTGGGCGGGACGCCGTCGACGCCCTGGAGGCGCTCCAGCAGCTCCGAGGGGCCGAGGCAGGCGACCGGCCCGAGCGCCCCGGTGGGCAGCCAGCGGCGATAGACGTGCATCCCCACCAGGTCGACCATGTGGTCGGCGTGGCAGTGGGAGATCGCGATGGCGTCGAGCTCGGCGGGATCCAAGTGGCGCAGCAGCTGGCCCATCGAGCCCGGCCCGAGGTCCAGCACGATCGAGTAGGTGCGCAGCGCGCCGTCGGCATCAACTCCGTCGGCCTGAACCAGGTAGGAGGAGGCCGAGGACTGGGGACCGGACATGGATCCGGTGCAGCCGATAATCGTGAGTCTCATGCAAATCCTTGGGGGACGACGGGAAGAGAGGGGGCGTCGAGAGACAGGAGGCCGCCCGCGGCGCCGGCGGCCGGCGTGATGCGCTCGACAACGGCGACCTCGGGCCCGAGGAACCGTCTGGCCAGGACGGAGAAGGCCTCTGGATCACCGGTGGAGCGGAACTCGTGGCGCGGCTGGGAGGCCTCCGGTCCGCGCAGGAGGTTCTTGCGGGCCAGTGCCCGGTAGACGTCCTTGGCGGTCTCGTCCGAGGAGGTCACCAGGGCCACGTCCTCCCCCATCACGTAGGAGATCGGCCCCACCAGCAGGGGGTAGTGGGTGCACCCCAGGATGAGGGTGTCGACGTCGGCGGCCTTGATGGGAGCCAGGTACTCCTCGGCGACGTCGAGCACCTCGGGTCCGGTGGTCACACCCCGCTCGGCGAGCTCGACGAATCGCGGGCAGGCCTGCGAGAAGAGCTCGACGCCGGGGACGGCCTGGAGCGCGTCGTCGTAGGCGCGCGAGTCGACTGTCCCCTGGGTGGCGATCAGCCCCACCCGGCCATTGCGGGTCACCCGGGCCGCAGTGCGCGCAGCCGGGTGGATCACCTCGATGACCGGGACCCCCTGTCCCAGGGTGTAGCGCTCTCGAGCATCATGCAGAACGGCTGCGGAGGCGGTGTTGCAGGCGATGACGAGCAGCTTGACCCCGCGGTCCACGAGCTCGTCCATGATGCTCAGGGCCAGGGAGCGGACCTCGGCGATGTCGCGGGGACCGTAGGGACCGTTGGCGGTGTCCCCGATGTAGAGCACCTGCTCATGAGGCAGCTGGTCGAGGACAGAACGGGCGACGGTGAGGCCACCGACCCCAGAGTCGAACATCCCGATCGGTGCATCGTTCACACGGCGAGACTATGCGGGCCCTGTGCCCCCGAACAGCACGGATACCAGTGATTCCTGCCACCAGGTGACCATGTCGTAGACGAGCGCAGTACCCCGGTACCACTGCTCGTGAGGAGTCTCGCTGTCAGGAGCCTCCTGAAAGGCGACGTTGTGAACGTGCCTGGCGTCCTGAGCCGACTCGATGCCCAGGCGCTGGGCCAGAACGAGCCGGATGTCGTTGATCGCACCCAGCCAGTCGGTCTCCTGGCCGAGCGCCACCAGCACCGTTCCCTCAGGACCCGACGGCGCACGCAGCTCGGCGACCAGCCGCACCAGGCGGTCGGACTTCTCATCGCGCAGTCGCCCGCGCGTCAGGCTGCTCACCTCCATCGCGGTGATGGGATCCTCCGACGCCTCCGGGAGCAGGATCCCGACGACGGGATTCGTGGTCGCCCGGCCGGTGTGGATGCGGTTGGCCGGCGGGTCGACATCGAAGTCCAGAGCCGCCAGGACCTCGCGGTCGCGCTCGCTCTCCCCTGGGCGCCCCGGGTCGCGCCAGGACGACGGCGAAGCAGCTTCTGAGGCCTCCGGTTCACTCGCGCCCCCACCAACGTCACGAGCGCCATCATGAGCGGG
This sequence comes from Actinomyces sp. Marseille-P3109, assembly GCF_900323545.1. NCBI lineage: Bacteria > Bacillati > Actinomycetota > Actinomycetes > Actinomycetales > Actinomycetaceae > Actinomyces > Actinomyces sp. Marseille-P3109. Next base: position 557,161 of record NZ_OOHN01000008.1, on the reverse strand, counting down.
GTCGTCGGCCTGGAGGAGGGCTCTGACCTCGAGGGCCAGGCGGGCGAGGAGCTCTCGCTCCCAGTCGTCGAGACCGCAGGCCAGTCCCTCGGAGACACGGCGGAAGGCTTGCATCAGTCGCCTCCTGCAGAATCGCTCGCGGGAGTGTCGCCGTCCTCGCCCAGGGGCTCGATCGTGGCGCGCAGACCGTAGCCGTGCATCGCGGTCACATCGACCTCCATGCGCTCACGGGCTCCCCGGGAGACCACGGCGCGGCCGGTGGTGTGCACCTGCATCATGCGTGCCTCGGCCACGGGTAGGGAGAAGCCGAAGTAGGAGTGGAAGACCCAGGTCACGTAGCTCATCGTGTTGACCGGGTCGTCGTGCACCACGGTGCACCACAGGCGCTGAGCGCGGGCACGCGACTCCTCCAGGATCTCCGGTTCCGCGACGGGCAATGAGGCGCTCATACCACCAGGGTAACGGCGACCTGGTGATCGTAAGCCAGTGTTGAAAGCCAGGGGTGGGGCGGTTGATGGCTCAGCCCTGCGGCAACCCGCGATAGGTTGTTCCCGTGAACGACTATGTGCCCACCACCGCATTGACTGCCGAATCCGCCGCTACTTCGATCGACGTGCCCACTGCCTCCACCTCACTTCTGACTGACATGTATGAGCTCACCATGCTTCAGGGTGCGCTGGAGTCGGGGACCGCCACGAGACGCAGTGTCTTCGAGCTCTTCGGCCGCAGGCTTCCAGGATCGCGCCGCTTCGGCGTCGTTGCGGGCACCGGCCGGCTGCTGGACGCCATCGAGGCCTTCACCTTCACCCCCGACCAGATCGACTTCCTGCACCGCACCGGGGTCGTCAACGACGAGACCCTGGACTTCCTGCGCGACTACCGCTTCACCGGCACGATCCGGGGCTACGCCGAGGGCGAGTGCTACTTCGCCGGCTCCCCTCTCCTGACTGTCGAAGGCACCTTCGCCGAGGCCTGCATCCTGGAGACCCTGGCCCTGTCGATCTACAACTACGACTGCGCTGTCGCCGCAGCCGCCTCCCGCATGACGATCGCCGCCCACAGGCGTCCGTGCGTGGACTTCGGCGCCCGCCGTGCCCACGAGCTGGCGGCCGTCGCAGCAGCACGCGCCTCGGTTGTCGGCGGTTTCGTGGGGACGAGCAACCTGGAGGCGGGACTGCTCTACGGGATCCCAACGGTGGGGACCTCGGCTCATTCATTCACTCTTCTGCACGACACCGAGGAGGAGGCCTTCGCCGCGCAGGTGGCCAGCCTCGGCCCGGGCACCACCATCCTGGTGGACACCTACGACATCGCCACCGGAGTGGAGCGGGCCGTCAAGGCGGCCAGGGCAGCCGGGGGCGAGCTCGGGGCAGTACGGCTGGACTCCGGTGACCTGGTGGCCGAGGCCTTCAAGGTACGGGCTCAGCTCGATGCCCTGGGAGCGACGTCGACGAAGATCACCGTGACCAACGACCTTGACGAACACGCCATCGCCGCGCTGGGAGCCGCCCCAGTGGACTCCTACGGCGTGGGAACCAAGCTCGTCACCGGATCGGGGCGCCCGACCGCAGCACTCGTCTACAAACTGGTGGAGCGCGAGGGAGCCGACGGCACCATGGAGGAGGTCGCCAAGTTCTCCTCGGGAGGCAAATCCACCGTGGGCGGCCGCAAGTGGGCCGGCCGCATCCTCACTGCTGAGGGCACGGCGGCCGAGGAGCTGGTGGTCTCCTCCGGCTCGCAGGATCAGGGGCTGGCCGCACTGGACGAGGCCGGCGCCAGGCCGCTCCAGGTGCTCCTGGTCGATGAGGGCCGGATCATCGAGGAGCACCGCGGCAAGGAGGCCTTGAGCGCGGCGGCGAAGCGGCACCGGGCGTCCCGCGCCGAGCTGCCCTACGACGCCTGGCGCCTGAGCTACGGGGAATCGGCGCTGCCGACCCGCCACGTCGACCTCGACAGTCGAAGCGCCACCCGGCGCTGAGCCGGCCGTGGCAGCCCCATCGCGTCCAGATCCGAGCCCGACGGGTCAGCGCCTGCCGACGAACCAGCGCCGCAGGGTCTGGATGCGCTTCTCGATCTCCTCGGTGGAGGCGGCCGCCACCTCCGGGCCCCCGCACACGCGTCGGAGCTCGGTGTGGACGACGCCGTGCGGCTGGCTGGAGCGGCGCGCCCAGGCGGCGACCAGCTGGGAGAGCTCCTTGCGGGCCGCCGCCCGGCGCCTAGCGTCGTCGACGCCTGAGTTCTTCCGCCTCTGCGCCTCGGCCGCGGCCTGCTGCTTCTGGGAGGCGATCTGCTTGTCCTGGCGCTGACGCAGCAGGGCGGTCACCTGCGCGGGCTCCAGCAGCCCCGGCAGACCCAGGTACTCCTGCTCCTCGATGCTGCCCACCATGGCGCCGGTTCCGAACTCGCCGCCGTCGAAGAGCACCCGGTCGAACTCGGCCTGGCTGTCCATGGCCTCGAAGCCGGGCAGGAGATCGGCCGAGGCGTTCTCGGTCTTGTTGGCCTCAGCGAGCAGCCGGTCCTCGGGGCTGAACAGGGCATCCTCCTGCGCCGCCGAGTCGGGACGGTTCAGGACATGGTCACGGGCCACTTCCATCTCGCCGGCCAGGGCCAGCAGGGGCGTCACCGAGGGGAGGAAGACCGAGGCGGTCTCGCCGCGGGCCCGCGAGCGCACGAACCGCCCCACCGCCTGGGCGAAGAAGAGCGGGGTGGAGGTGGAGGTGGCGTAGACGCCCACGGCGAGCCGGGGGACGTCCACGCCCTCAGAGACCATGCGCACGGCCACGAGCCAGCGGTCTGTGGAGGCGGAGAAGGCCTCGATGCGGCTGGAGGCGCCGTTGTCGTCGGAGAGGACTACAGTGGGAGCCTCGCCAGTGATGGCGCGCAGCTGCTTGGCATAGGCACGGGCCTTGGCCTGATCGGAGGCGATGACGAGGGCCCCGGCGTCGGGCACCTGGCGGCGCACCTCGGTCAGGCGCTGGTCGGCGGCGGCCAGGACCGCGGGGATCCACTCCCCCGCCGGGTCGAGTGCGGTGCGCCAGGCCTGGGCCTCCAGGTCCTTGGTGAGGGGCTCGCCCAAGCGGGCCGCGACCTCATCGCCGGCTTTGGTGCGCCACCGCATCTGCCCCGAGTAGGACATGAACATCACCGGGCGCACAACGCCGTCGCGCAGCGCGTCGGAGTAGCCGTAGGAGTAGTCCGCCTGGGATCGCTTCGAGCCGGAGGCGTCCTCCTGGTACCGCACGAACGGGATCGGGGAGGTGTCGGAGCGGAAGGGTGTTCCGGTCAGGGCCAGCCTCCGGCGCGCCGGGGTGAAGGCTTCGCGGATCGCGTCCCCCCAGCTCAGGGCGTCTCCGCCGTGGTGGATCTCATCGAGGATCACGAGGGTACGGGCCTGGTCCGTGCGGGCGCGGTGCAGGTTGGCGTTGGCGGCCACCTGCGCGTAGGTCAGGGCGACGCCGTCGAAGCGCGAGCCGAGCGCGCCCTGGGAGTTGGAGTAGGAGGGGTCGATGTGGATACCGACGCGGGCGGCGGCCTCGGCCCACTGGTACTTGAGGTGCTCGGTGGGGCAGACGATGGTCACCTTGTGGACGTCACCGGCGCTGAGCAGCTCGGTGGCCACCCGCAGCGCAAAGGTCGTCTTACCGGCTCCGGGCGTGGCCACGGCCAGGAAGTCCTGGGGCATCGCCTCCAGGTACTGTCGCAGGGCCGCGGCCTGCCAGGCGCGCAGCGACCCGGCCGTTCCCCAGGCCGCGCGGCGCGGGTAGGCCGGGGAGAGGTTCTGGGCCGCCGACGTCGAGGCCCGAGTCGGGACTGCGTGGGTCGCCTGGCCGCCGCGAGCGGCGTTCACCGACCGCCTCGCCCGAAGGGGAGGCGGGGGAAACGAGGCCCCTTGCCGCTGCCGGAGTCGTCGCCGCTGCGCATCTCCTCATAGATGGACTTGCAGGTGGGGCACACCGGGTACTTCGACGGGTCGCGCCCGGGCGTCCAGACCTTGCCGCACAGTGCCACAACGGGACGTCCGGTCACGGCGGCCGCGGCGATCTTGTCCTTGCGGACGTAGTGGGCGAAGCGGTCCGCGTCGCCGTCGTCGGTCGACTGGAGCTCCTCGCGCTCCAGGACGGCCGTACCAACACCTTGCGTGGGCTCGGCGGCCGGGTCGGTGGGGGCTCCGGGCGATCCTGGATCAGCGCTGGCGAGGACATCTGTCATGCCGCCCAGTCTAGGTCGCACAGTGCGCACCGGCAGTCGCCCACCCCACCCTGCCCCTGTGGCGAGGCTCTCCCTGAGATGGGCGACGCCTCTGTCAGGGTTTCGAGGTGAGCCGGCTGGCGGCCGCGGGGTCGACGAGCACCAGGGCGTCATCGTGGCGCTGCATGACGGTTGCCGGCCACTCGGGGCTCACCTCGCCCTCGACGAGCTGGGCGATGGCTTCGGCCTTGCCCTCCCCGGTTGCGATGAGGACGAGCTTGCGGGCCTCCATGATGGTGGCCAGCCCCTGGGTGATGCAGTGGGTGGGCACCGCATCGACGTCACCATCGAAGAACCGGGCGTTGTCGCGGCGGGTCTGCTCGTGGAGCTCGCCGACATGCGTTCGCGAGTCGAGGTCGCCGCCGGGCTCGTTGAATCCGATGTGCCCGTCGGATCCGATGCCGAGGATCTGCAGGTCGCAGTAGCCGGCCGCCGCCATCTGCGCCTCGTAGTCGCGGCAGGCGGCCTCAAGGTCCTTGCTCAGCGCGTCCGGACCGTGGAGGGCACCGGGGCGCATGTCGACGCGGGAACGCAGATTGGTCTCCATGAAGGTGGCATAGCGCTCCGGGTGCCCTGCGGGCAGGCCTACGTACTCGTCGAGCATGAAGCCGGTGACCTCGGCGAAGCTGATGCGGCCGGCGGCGCAGCGCGCGGCGAGCTCGTCGTACAGGGGCAGGGGCGAGGAGCCGGTGGCAGTGCCCAGCACGGCTGCCGGCTTGGCAGTGAGCAGCGACTCGATCTCATCTGCCGCCCGCTGGGCGAGCGCCTGCGCGGAGTCCAGAATGACAAGCTGCACGATGATGTCCTCTCTGACATGACTACTAGGTTTGGCGACGTCTGTGAGCCGCCACGATCTTGAGCGGCTTTACAGCAATCCTACCCCAATTCGTCAGAATCGATCAGTCTGTGGATGTGTTCTCAGACAGGCTGAGCGTGTCCCGGCCAGGTGCGGATCGTGGCGAGTACCTGGGGGCCGCGCCGGTCCAGCAGCCGCCCCCCGATGACGACCCCGACCCAGAGCGCCAGAGAGCACCACACGCCCCCAAGAGCGAGGGCCCCCCACTCCCACAGCAGCGAGCCCTGGGCGACGCCGTAGATCGCCACCCCCAGCACGGGCGAGCAGATGCCGAGGAGGAGAAGCATCGCCACCATCTGGATGACCGCGGCGAGGAAAGCCGTTCCCGAGGTCCGCGAGCGCATGGGGCTGTCTCCGGGGGCGAGTGTCTCATAGGGCAGCAGGACGCTGGTGAGGCAGGACCACGCCAGCGCACAGCCGTGGAGCGCCAGGCAGGCACCGGTCACAGCTGGGAGGGCCGCCCACTGACCGGTCCACAGGCTCATGAGCAGATCGACGGCCAGCAGCAGGGGGACCTGCCACAGCGCTGCGCCGACGACACGTCCCAGACGGTCGTGCGCTCCTCTGACACCGGCACTGATGTGGCTCCACAGGGCGGTGGAGTCCAGGCCGAGGTCGTCATGGATCGCCCAGCCCATGAACATTGCCAGCGCCGGCGCCATGAACAGCAGGAGTACTGGAGCGTGCCCGATGGCGAGGCTGGTCTCCAGCCGCTGCCCGTTGACATAGAAGGTGTGCGTGCTGGAGTTGAGAGTGGGGACCAGGACAAGGACGACCGGCATGAGCAAAATGCTCAGAAACTGGACCAGGTACCTGGGATCCGTGCGCCAGTAGCGCAGGCACCGAGCAGCCACAGCGGCCGCCGGTTCCGGCAGAAGAGCACCGAGCCTGCGTGCCCACGGCAGTACATCGGGTTGGCTCTCATGATGCGGGTCAGCGCTCGCGCCTCGCGCGGCGTAGGCGCGGGCGCGGACCTGTGCGGTCCCCGGGGAGGCCATCACCCCGCCCACGACTCGTTGCCACAGGGGAAGCAGGGCCAGGGGGATGATCCAGGCGCCGATCGTCAGTGCCAGCGCTGCAAGCACCGAGCCATTGGCCACCAGCCCGGGGGCGGCGAAGGCCCAGCCGAAGGGAGTCAGTCCCAGGATCCTGGCCGCCGCCCTGATGTGCTCGACGAAGCCGGAGACGTCGTCCCCGATGAGCCTGGAGATCAGATTGGGCAGCTGCGTGACCGCCAGAACGGCCAGGAAGGCGATGATCGCCGTCGTCTCGCGTCCTCGGCGCGACGAGGAGATTCCCGCGGCCGTCACCACGATCCGGGAGAGGATGACGCAGGTGGCCAGGGCCGCCGGAGCGCACAGCAACGCCAGGAACGCCGCCAGGGTCTGCCCGGCTACCAACCAGGTGAGAGCCGGGATGAGGCAGATGACGGCTGTCAGGCAGCCGGGAATGCCGAGGGCGCCGGCGGCTAGCAGTCCAACGGCCAGTCCTCGCGACGGAGCAGTCCAGGCGGCCATGGCTCGGGGGTCCAGGGTGGAGTCGACCCCGGTGACGAGCAGGGGCACCACGGCCCAGCCAGCTACCAGCAGCGCCCCGAGGGAGCCTAGTACCAGTGCTGTGACCTGGGGATCTGAGCTCAGTCCCAGACCAACGGCCCCTGCCAGCACCATGCCCAGTACCCCCAGCCCGTACAGGGCTCCGATCACGGTACCGACGATGGCCCAGACGTTCCTGCTCAGGGCGTTGAGGGTCAGGCGCCACTTCAGCTTGATGAGGGTCGCAACCACGACAGCCCCTCCGTCCGTACCTGGGCCCCCACCAGCTCGGTGAAGCGCTGCTCGAGATCGGCTCCTGCGGCGACCTGCTCCGTCGTCCCTGCGGCCACGACTCGACCGGTGTTGATGATGGCCACGTGATCGCACAGGCGCTGCACGGTGGACATGACATGACTGGAGATGACCACGGTGCCGCCGGCAGCGGCATAGTCCTTCAGAATCGCCTGGATCGTCTGCGCCGAGATCGGGTCGACGGCCTCGAAGGGCTCGTCCAGGACCAGGATGGAGGGCGAGTGCACCATGGCGCAGGCCAGATGGATCTTCTTGCGCATGCCTGCCGAGTAGTCGGCCACCAAAGTGGTGCCGGCGTCCCACAGTCCCAGGACCTTGACCAGCTCGGTGGCACGGGGCACGACGACGTCGCGCTCGAGCCCGCGCAGAAGGCCGGAGTAGGTGACGAGCTCAAGACCGTTGAGGCGGTCGAAGGTCCGCAGCCCGTCGGGCAGGACTCCCAGGAGCGCCTTGGCCCGCAGAGGCTCGGCCCACACGTCAACACCGTGGACCAGCGCCTGGCCTGCGTCGGGGCGCAGCAGTCCGGTGGCCATCGACAGGCTGGTCGTCTTGCCGGCGCCGTTGGGGCCGACGATGCCGTAGAAGCTGGAGACCGGGATATCGAGGTTCAGCCGGTCTACCGCGACCTTGCGGTCGAAGGCCTTGACCAGGCCGACTAGGCGGAGTGCGGGCACCGATGCGGACGCGGATCTGGGCGGAGTCCCCGCCAGTGCCGCAACCGTGTGAGACGCGTGAGAACTGTCGAGTTGACTCGCTGGAGAGGTGGAGGCAGGCATGCTTCCACTGTAGGAGCGACTGCCCACTCGGTCCTCCGTCGATAGGAGGAGATCGTAGGAGGAGATCGAAGGTCGTCGCCTTCTTCCCTCAGAACCGCCCCCTGAGTATCGTCAGCGGCACACTGCGATACCCAGGCCCGTGCACGTCGTCGCATGAGAACGATTCCGGTCCGTCAGCTGCACCTTGCAGCGACGGACCGGAATCAGGACATCAGGGGCACGGCCCCACGTATCACTCGGCGACAGCCTTCTTCAGCGAGGAGCCGACGGTGACCTTGACGCCGTAGCCGGCGGGGATCTGAATCTCCTCACCGGTGCGGGGGTTACGGCCAGTACGTGCGGCACGCTCGACGCGCTCGATGCCCATGAGACCGGTGATCTTGACAGCCTCACCCTTGGCGACGTTCTCAACGAGGACATCCTGGAAGGCTCCCAGGAAGGCGTCGGCGTCGGTCTTGGTCAGGCCGGCCTTCTCGGCGATGGCGGCGATGAGCTCGGTGCGGTTGACGGACATGTCTTCCCTCTCGATCGTGGACGGACACCCTTATGTGGTGCCACTTCTGGCAACGCTACGCATAAAACCTTGGGTTTGTCAGGTCAGACCGGAGTGTCGCGCTGGATAGCGAGTAACAATTCGCACATTTGCACCCCAGCAGTCACACCCGTCACATGCGGAGCAAGTCGCGGAACGACGCCGTTTCTGCTCAGCCCTTCCAGAGGGCACCCGGTAGGGCGTTCGCGAACCACGACGTGATGGTGGTCGGATGGGTGATCGCGGTACCGACGACGACGGCGAAGGCCCCGTGCTCCATGGCGGCGGCGGCCTGCGCGGGGGTGTGAACCCGTCCCTCGACGACGAGCGGGACCTCCGCCACACCGGCGATCTGGTCGACGAGCTCGAGGTCGGGGCCGTCGGTCTTGGGACGCTCCCCGGTGTAGCCGGCCAAGGTGGTCCCCAGGATGTCGACCCCGGCGTCCTGCGCGGCCCTGGCGTCATCCAGGGACCCGCAGTCGGCCATGATGAGGACCTCGGGGCGAGCCTGTCGGAGGCCCTCGACGGTCTGGGCGAGACTTAGTCCGTCGGGACGGGGACGGCGCGTGCCGTCCAGGGCCACGATCTGGCTGCCGGTGGCGGCCACGGCGATGGCGTGAGTGAGGGTGGGGGTGATGAAGACGCCGTCGTGCCCCTCTTTCCACAGGCCGATGACAGGCACGTCGACGTGCTGGCAGATGAGGGCCAGATCCGCCAGGCCCTGAGCACGGATGCCGACGGCACCGCCGGCGACACAGGCCTGGGCCACCTCGTCCATGGTGCGAGGGTCGCGCATGGGTTCACCCGGATACGCCTGGGCGGAGGCGATGAGCCCTCCTCTCAGGCGCTCCAGGACGGGATGGAGGTGCGCGTCCGCCGACTGCTGCTCCGCGGACGGGTGTGATGCTGTCTGCTCGGTCATGGGTACGGTCCTGTCTGATGGTGCCTGATGGCTGTGATTGTCGGTGGCCGGGAGGACTCGCGACTGCTTACGCGGGCCCGTTCCGGGTTTCGGCCAGGACAAGGGCGCCGCGGGCCGCGCCGACGATCGGAGCGGTGGTCCCCAATGTGGCCGGAACGATCTTGATGGGCGCCAGCGGGTCGATGATCTCCGAGGCGAAGGCCTGCCGCAGGGGCCCCCACCACAGCTCGCCGGCTCGGGCCAGGCCCCCGGAGACGACGACGACGTCGGGGTCGATGACGGCGACCAGGCCGGCCAGCGCCCTGCCCAGGCAGACCGCCGAGTCGCGGTAGACCTCCTGGGCGATGCCGTCCCCTGAGTCGGCGCGCCTCTCCACCTCGCGGGCGTCGGGTACGTCGGGATCTCCCCCCTTGGCCAGGTAGCGACGGTAGATCTGGGGACCGGCGGAGATGCCCTCGAGGTGTCCCGGCCTGCCGCAGGTACAGGGCTCGCCCTGCGCGCCGGGCACGGGCATGTGGCCGATCTCCCCCGCGACGTGGTGGGCGCCCCGGCGGGTTCGCCCCTCGATGACGAGGGCGCCGCCGACACCGGTACCCACGGCCACCATGAGGACGACCTCTGAACCGGCGCCGGCACCGAGCCACGCCTCCCCCGCGGCGTAGGCGTCGACGTCATTCTCGACGTGGACTGGAAGCGCCCCCAGTCCCGCGGAGACGAGCCGTTCCCGCACGCCGGCGGCGACCTGCGTGCCGGCCCAGCCGGTGATGGCGTCGGTGGCGGACAGGATCGTCCCGGTCTCGACGTCGACGACGCCGGCGGTGCCGATGCCGACCGCTGCGACGGAGGCTGGCAGCCCTGGAGCCTCATGGGTTCCGGCAGTCACGACCTGCTGCACCAGCGCACTGATGGAGTCGAGCATGGCGGCAGGGCCGTCGTGAGCCGGAGTCGGGCAGGAGGCCACCGGACCTCGCAGGGTCCCGTGGACGTCCACCAGGGCCGCGGCCATCTTGGTGCCGCCGAGGTCGAGTCCGACGACGAGCGGCGCCTCGCCGGACGGTGATGGGGTCGTGGGGGCGGATGGGAGGACATCCTGGCTCATGGCACTCTCCAAAGTGGTACTCGGTGTGCAGTACGGGTGCGTGCGGGTGCAGTGATCTGAGGGACGGAGGCGGATGGCCGACAAGACAACGAACGCGGCGATGCACCTGGGTCCGCTCGCACACGGAAGTGGGGACGCGACGGGGCCGGGATGCCGCCGGCGGCTGCTGCGCGCCCGACTCGTTCAGATGTCTGACCGAGATATCAGAACGTCGGGAACGGTCGGGCGCGTAACCAGCAGGTTGTCGGATGGCGTCAGATGAGGCCCTGTGCCTTGACGATCTCCAGAACAGCATCCTTGGTCTCGCCCTGAAGCGCCTTGACCGGGAACGCCATCTCGTTGGTGGCGATGATTCCGATCGCCTCCATCGCGGTCTTGAACGCGCCGATACCCGTGGCATCGGCCGAACGCCCCTGGGGCACGAAGACGATCTCGAAGCCGGCGCAGATCTCGTCCTGGATACGACGCACCTCGTCCCACTGGCCCTCGCGAGAGGCCTTCCACATCTGGGCGTAGCGGACCGGGTCCACGTTGCCGTAGCCGGGGACGAGCCCGTCCGCACCCAGCAGGAGCATGCCGTCGACGACGCACTCATGCCCCGTCAGAAGAGCCAGCGGGTGACCTGCGGCCTCGTTGGCGGCAACCAGCCTGCGGAAAGCGACGTCGTTGCCGGAGGAGTCCTTGACACCGGCGATGACGCCCTCCTTTCCCAGCTCGACGAGAAGGTCTCGGCCGAGCTTGGCGCCTCCCAGGCGCACGGGGACGTCGTAGGCGAACACCGGAACGTCGATGGCCTCGGCGATGGCGCGGAAGTGGGCCTTGATCTCCTCGGTGTCGTTGAGGGCGTAGAAGGGGCAGGTCGCCACGATCGCCTCGGCCCCAAGGGCGACGGCCCGGCGGGCCTGGTCGATGACGCGGTGGGCCGTGGTGTCGATGGCGCCGGCGAGCACCGGTACACGACCCGCGGCCGTCTTGACGACGCGCTCGATAACAGCCTCGCGCTGGGCGTCGGTGAGGTAGGCGACCTCTCCGGAGGACCCCAGGGCGAACAGGCCATCGACGCCTCCGGCGATAAGGTGCTCGACGACCTTGTCCAGGCTGTCGAGGTCAACCTCGCCCTCAGCGGTAAAAGGGGTGACAACCGGCGGGATGACGCCGGTGAAACGGTTGTCCATGTGGTGTCTCTCTTCATTGAAAGTTTATCGGACGTCTGACATCTGACGTCAGGAGTCATTGTTGCAGATGTTCCCGCTCGGCGCCACCCCGGCGCGCGCGATCGAACGATCACTCTCGTCGCGCACGCCGGAGCGGCAGGAGGGCAGGACTGGGGACGCTCCCCCAGAAGGGCTACTTGACGGAGCCCTCTGAGAGCCCGCCTGAGATGTGCTTCTGGATGACCATGAAGAAAACGACCGACGGGACGATCACGATCACGGAAGCAGCCATCATGGCTCCCCAGTCGAGAACCTCCGACCCCTGGAGAGAGTAGAGGCCGACTGCGACGGGCATCCTGTCCGACTCGGTAATGAACAGGAGCGCGTAGAGGAACTCGTTGAAGGTATTGATAAAGGTGTAAACGGCAGTCGCCACGATTCCCGGGAGAATAATGGGTACCGAGATCTGCCAGAACACCCGGAACCGGCTGGCCCCATCGACTGCTGCAGCCTCCTCAATCCCGACGGGGACGGTCTGGAAGAACCCGATGAGCATCCAAATCGCATAGGGTATCGAGAACGACAGGTATGCGATGATCAACCCAATATAACTATTCATGAGCCCGAGCTTGACCATGGTGATGGTGTACGGGATGGCGAGCAGGATCGGCGGGAACATATAGGTCCCGATAAGAATCTTGGTGAGCTGTCGCCCGACGCGCGGAAAGAAGCGCACGATCCCGTAGGCCCCGAGCAGCGAGACCAGGACGGCGATGACTGTGGAGCATCCGGCGATCAGCAGCGAGTTCTTCAGGTTCGTCAGGAACCCGATCTCCTCGACCACCTTGCGGTAGTGATCAAGTGTCGGCGAGCTGGAGAACAGCTGCAACGGATTCTGCGAGAGCTCATGCGAGGTCTTGAAGGACGAGGAGACGACCCACACGAGCGGAAACACCGCAATAAAGGCGGCAACGATGAGAATAAGGTACACGCACACCGTACCCCACGGACTACGACCAGCACGTCGCATGGTTCAGCCCCTTTCCTTTTCCCAGCGGTTGAGCATCCTGAATGCCCCGAAGGCCAGAAGCAGCAGGAAGATCAGTAACAGGATCGTGACGGTGGATGCGACACCGAGCTGCCGCAGGTTCCAGCCCTCCTGGTAGGCGAAGATCGGCAGCGTCGTGGTCCTCTCCCCCGGGCCACCGCCGGTCAGGAGGAAGAGCATGTCGAAGTTGTTGAAGACCCAGATGGTGCGCAGGATGACCAGCAGACCAATGACCTCACGAATATGTGTCAGTGTGATGAACCTGAACCTCTGCCATCCGGAGGCACCATCCATCATCGCGGCCTCGTACTGCTCCTGAGGGATCGTCTTGAGAGCGGAGAGGATGTTCACCATGAACATCGGGGCACCGAACCAGATGTTGATCAGCAGCGCAACCCAGAAGGTCGTGTCGGGGTTACCCAGCAATGCCATGTTCTTATCAGTCACCCCAAGAGAGGTCAGGAGATTGGGGAGGAATCCATAGACATCATTGAGGATCCACTTCCAGGCAAAGGCGGTAATGATGGCGGGGAAGGCCCAGGGGACGATCAGGAGCGTACGGAACACCCCTGATCCGCGCGGAACCCGGTCCAGTGCGAGAGCCAGCACCATGCCTATCGCGAGCTGACCGGCAAGAGAGGCTGCGGTCCACTTGATCGATACCCCGAATGCGTTCCAGAAGCTCGAGGAGCCGAGCAGGTCCGTGTAGTTGGAGATCCCGACCACGTGGTAGCTGGTGCGTAACAGGTTCTTGTCCGTGAAGGAGTACCAGATACTGGAGAATACGGGGTAGATCAGGAGGGCGAGAACGACAATCATTGAGGGCGCGACGAAGCACACGCCCGTCCAGTTCATTCGTTTGATGCGTGTCATGAGTTCACCTTTCGGACTGGGTGGCGGGGACGAGACGCCGGCCCCGCCACCGCGCCGACTCACTTGAGGCTGGCTCCTGCGGCCTTGAACGCCTCGTTGAGCTTCTTCTCGCAGTCCTTGGCGGCAGTCTCGACATCGGTGCCGTCGATGATGATCGAGTGGTACATCTTCTCGATCAGCCCCTGGCTGGTGAGCACACCGGCCTGGACGAGTGGCCCCTTCTCCATGCCGATGGCGCTGCCGACGCCAACCTGGTCCTGGATCACCTTGATCGAGTCCGCGTACTTCTGGATGGTCTCATTGCCCAGGTAGCTCGAGTCCTGCGAGATGTCACTGAGGACGGGCAGCATCCCGCCGGGGACCGAGTGGAGGAACTCGATGTACTTGTCCTTGGTGAACAGGAACTCCAGGAAGGCCTTGGCCTCTCGCTTCACCTTGGAGGCCTCCCACACCACCAGGGGCACGTTCGACACCTCGGCCGGGTAGTTGACCGGGTCGGACGCCTTCATCCTGGGAAGCGGCGCCGCGGCGATGGAGTCGACCAGATCGGGGCGGTTGGTGGACACTCCGGAGATGTGGAATCCGGAGTTGAAGTCGAACGCGGTCTTGCCCTGGTAGAAGAGCGTCGCCTGGTCGAGAACGGCGTAATCCAAGGCCCCCTCCGGGGAGACGGACTTGTAGAGGTCGGTCCAGTACTTGATGCCGCTCAGGGCGGTCTCCGAGGTGAGGTTGGCCGTTCCGTCGTCCTTGAGCAGTCTTTGGCCTGCGGAACGAACGTAGAAATTGAGGTAGCGAGCCCCCAGCATGTCCCCGGTCCCCAGGGGTACGGACAACCCGTAGAGATCATCAGACCGTCCAACCGCCTTGGCCGCTGCGGCCAGTTCATCCCAGGTTGTCGGTACCGACAGCCCCTTGGACTGCAGCACGTCCGTGCGGTACCACATCACCTGAGCGTGGGAGTAGATGGGCACGGAGTAGGACTTTCCGCCCGACTGCCCCTCGGCCAGTGCCGGCTTGGGGAACCGGTCGCGGCCAATGGAGTCGATCACCTTGTCAAGAGGGACCAGGGCCTCGGAGTTGATCATCTCCACGACGTTATTGGGCAGCGCGGTGGAGATGTCCGGCACCTGTCCGGCGGTCAGTCCGGTGGTCCACTTGGTGTTGAACTCGGACCAGGAGAACTGCTCGATCTTGACGGTGACATCGGGATTCTTGGTGTGGAACTCCTCGGCCATCTTCTTCATCCAGTCGGCACGCGGCCCCTGGGTGAAGGACGACCACATGGTGACGGTGCCGCGCAGAGGCCCGGTCTCCTCATCCTCGGAGGAGCTCTGAGCGCCGCATGCGGCGAGCGCCCCGCAGATGCCGACGCCTCCGAGGATCATGAAGCTGCGACGGTTGAAGGCGGGCGATGGGTGAGACGGGACGGGGGTGGACGGGGTCATATCGGTTCTCCTTTGAACGGGCGATGAAACGGGAATGGTTGAGCGGTGTGAGACGGATCGAGGCGTTGGCTTCATGAGCACCCGTCCTGATCCGCGGTGGTGTGCGGCTCGATGGCTTCGATGCCTGCGTCGAACCAGCTCAGGGGAAGGCGAGAGAAGTAGAGCCCCTGGCACTCGTTCTCCCAGAGCAGCCCGATCCTTCCGTCGGGTAGGACGCACATGCACTGGTAGACGTAGTGACCGGGGTTGAAGGTCCGTGAGCGTTTCCATGTGCGTCCCCCGTCAAGGCTGAGCCGAATGACTCCGCAGCCCCGGAACGGGAGCATGAGCGAGGCGTTGGCGAAGACGATGCGGTCCTCGCCCTCGGCCGAGGGCAGGCAGATCGCGTTGGGTTGGCACCAGATCTCGGGAAGGTTGTCGTCGAAGCGGATAGCCCCCCAGGTCTGTCCCGCGTCGTGGGACTCGCTGACCGCGACACGGCCATGAGGGTGCTGGTTGCGCATGAACAGCAGGAGCACCCCGTCCTGCCGCTCAACGACGGCCGCCTCGTGCAGGGACCAGGTCTCATCGACGAATGTCTGCGGGTCGAGCCGGCCGTCGGAGGTCTCTCTGCCCTCGTTGGGACCGTGACTGAGCCGCCAGGTCTGCCCGTGATCGTCGGAGTAGGCGACGGTGGCGCACATCGCCAGCCAGTTGCGGTCGTTGTTGAAGTAGAGGGGTACCACGAGGCGTCCAGCATGGGGGCCGTGCCGCAGGGTGATGCCGTTGCCTGGGCAGGTGCCCAGGAACCTCATCCACGGCTGCTTCAGCTGGGGGTTGAGGTCTCGCGGCCTGCTCCAGGTGACGCCGTCGTCGTCGGAATGGGCGATCTGCAGGTAGCTGGTCGGGATGGCCAGGAGACTCTCAGCCGGGTCCGCCCCAGGGGCGAGCTCGAAGTTCCCGGCCGGCTGGCCGTCACGGAGCACGGTGCCGTCGTCCTCGACCCGGAACTCGGTTGCCTGCCCGTCGATCGTCGTGACTGCACCATCCTCCTCGACGACGTAGCGTCCGTCGTCGAGGTCCCGCAAGAGCCTTCGTCCCTGCTCGTCGAATCCGGTGGCCGCCCAGCAGTTGGGCTGCCCGATTCCACCGGGGAAGTGATCGATGAGGACGTGAATCCTCCCCGTGTGCGGGTCCTGGACCATGCAGGAGTCGATCACCGATGAGGCGTCCTCTCCGCTACCCGGGCAGTCGATGACGGTGCGCGCCGGTTCCCAGCTCTGCCCGCCGTCGAGGGAGCGACGTACGACGAAGTTGATGTCGTTGGGAGAGTCGTTGGCGTTGGAGACGCGCTGGTCGGCCCCGGCCAGGATGGTGCCGGAGGCCAGCGCGAGGAGGGACGGGATACGGTAGGACGCCGAACCTCGGTATCCCCGGTCGAACAGGGCATCAGTCTCGATCGGCTCGACCTCGCGCAGACGCTTGATCTGCGCGTCGCTGAGGACGTAGTCGTAGATCCCCGCTCGTTGCACCTCGCCGGACAGGCGCACGCCGTCGCAGTCCTGCCCGACGACGATCTCGTCGAGTCCTTCGACCTCACCGAGGAAGAACTCGCCGGGAGCGTGCTGCTCCCGGAAGCCGTCAACGTAAAGATCGACGGCACCGTGCCCCACGGTGACCACGACCTCGTGCCAGCCGCCGTCACTCCATGCGCCGGCGGCCTTGACCTCCCGGCGCACACCCGTCCTGCTCACGCCGGCGTAGGTGATCCCCTCCGGCCCGACCGTCACGACGAGCTGCTCGCGTCCGAGCCCGCCGGCTGCCAGGAGGGCTCCTTGCTGCATACGGCCTCGCACCCGGAAGCGCAGCCAGAGGGAACCGTGCCGCGCATCAGCGAAGCTGGCGACGTCGTAGGGGCTCAGTCGGTTCGCGGCGAACTCGACCAGCGGCTCGGCACGCCGTGACAGTGCCATGACCTGCCGTGAGGTCAGTACCTCGGGGTGCACCGTGAACGAGGCAACCTCAGGACTGTCCCCCTGCCCGAGCACTACCTCCGTCAGCCCGGGAAGGTCCTTGAGAAACGCCGTCGTCGTTCCGCAGAAGACCTGGTAGCCGTCGAGGTAGAGACGGGTACCGGCGGGACTGACGGTGACTGCGGCGCTGTGCCAGCGCCCGTCATCGAGCGAACGGACGTCCTCGGCCTCCAGCTTGTTCCACCCGTCTGGAACCGTCGCCTCGTACACGAGCGACGATCCCACGATGCGCATGTCGAGGCAGGCTCCATCGGCCCCTCGTAGCGCGAACAGGTTGCCGTCCGATCTTGACCTGAACTCGAAGGAGATGCTGCCCGTTTCACTCCTGAGAACTTCTTCATCAAGGCGCATCGTTGCGCACACTGATCCCATTAGCTCTTCACCTATTCCTAAAAAAGACACAGAGGTCCCTGTCAATGGATAATTCGACCGCCATTCAACCCGCTCACACTCATCACAGTGAGACAGGATCATCAAGAATGCGCCCGGTAACAGGCATACTTCACCTCAGCGGATCAAGCACGCCGTCAAGCTCTCACCATTCCAGGATCGAGAGCGACACAGGAGCCATGGAAGGCCGCACACCGCGACCTTGTCCGCCTCTCAAGCGGGATACGGCTCTCCACCAGCTGTCAGAGGCAAACGACAGAAGGGCCCCGCCCCTCACGCACGACGGACTGGCGACGAGCAGTCGTGGTCACGCGCCATGGCGCTGTGACATACATAGGACCCTCCTCCACAATCAACATCTTTGTTGGCGGCCGTAGATACCGCGGTCGGCTCCTCACTGAACCGATATGAGTAATCTACTCGACATGTGACCTGGGAGTCAATGCTCACGAACACCGAGTTCACACGAGATTAATGATTCGTTTTCTCGCAATCATCAAACCGGCATCAACGCTCCGACATCGGCGATATCGGGAACGACATGGTCACTCGAGCGGGACCGATAGACGGGTGAGGGGCGGACCCATGTGGGTCCGCCCCTCACAAGGAGGTGCCTGCGCCACCGGCCGCAGCCGGGGCCGTCTGCTCAGACCTCGAGCAGCGAGGGCACCGCCGCCAGGAGCGTGCGGGTGTACTCCTCCTGCGGATTGTTGAAGATCTCCTCAGTGGTGTTGAGCTCGAGGATCTTGCCGAAGTACATGACGGCGATCCGGTCCGAGACGTAACGCACCGTGTTGATGTCGTGACTGATGAACACCAGCCCCAGGCCCAAAGAGGCCTTGAGATCCTGGAGGAGGTTGAGCACCTGGGCACGCACGGAGACGTCCAGAGCGGAGGTGGGCTCGTCGGCCACGATGATGTCCGGGTCCAGCGCGAGCGCGCGGGCGATGGCGACACGCTGCCGTTGACCACCCGAGATCTGCCGAGGCAGCACGTTGAGGGCACTGGGAGGCAGACCGACCAGGTGGAGCAGGTCGCGCACGCGCGCCTCGCGCTCCTTGGGAGAGCCGACTCCGTGGACGTTGAGCGGGTCGATGAGCGTGTCGTGCACGATCATGCGTGGGTTGAGAGCCGTTGCCGGGTCCTGGAAGACCACCGAGATGCTGCGTCCCAGCTCACGACGGTCCGAGGCCGAGTGTCCCAGCGGGCGACCTTTGAAGATGACCTGGCCGGAGGTGACCGACTGCAGCCCCACCATGACCCTGGCGGTCGTGGACTTGCCGCAGCCCGACTCCCCCACGAGTCCCAGCGTCTCCCCGCGCTTGACGGACAGCGAGACGTCGTTGACCGCATGGACCGTGTCCGGGTTGAACAGGCCGCCGGTACGGGACTTGTGGATGACGTTGACGCCCTTGAGCTCGACGACCGGCTGGTCCTCGCTCCATGAGGTCGATGCAGAGGTGTTGGACGGCATCAGTGCTTCTCCTTCGCGAGCAGAGCCTCGAGCTCGGGGGTGATGGCGTAGCTGTGCTCGGTCGTGCCGGGCACAGGCTTGAGCACGGGCCGAGTGTCCAGACCGACCGTCGGGTGGGCCGATCGCGGGGCGAAACGGTCGCCCTTGACGAACTCGCTGGGCGAGGGGACCACGCCGCGCACCTGGTGGAGCCGCTTGGAACCGGCCTCGATGGAGAGCACGGCTCCCAGAAGGCCACGGGTGTACTCGTGAACGGGGTTGGACAGCAGCTCGCTGGTGGGAGCCTGCTCAACCACCTGGCCCGCGTACATGACGGTGATGCGGTGAGCCAGCTTGGCCACCAGCGCCAGGTCGTGCGAGACGAAGACCATCGCGAAGCCGAGCTTCTCGCGCAGCTCATTGAGCAGGTCGATCACCTGCTTCTGGACGGTCACGTCCAGCGCCGTCGTCGGCTCGTCGGCCAGGACCAGCGAGGGATCGCGAGTCAGCGCCATAGCGATGAGAACGCGCTGGCGCTGCCCCCCGGAGAGCTCGTGCGGGTAGCTGCGCAGCGTGCGCTTGGGGTCGAGTCCCACCAGCTCGAGGAGCTCCTCCGCACTACGGGTGCCTCCACGCGAGGTCAGCTGAGCCATCTGGGTGCGGATGAGCATGGAGGGGTTCAGCGACGACAGAGCGTCCTGATAGACCATGCTCATCTCGTGACCACGCAGCGCGTTGTGCTCGGTCGGCGTCATCTCGAGGATATTGCGCCCCTTGAACAGGATCTCGCCGGAGAGCCGAGCCGACGGCGGCAGCAGCCCCATGACGGCCATCGAGCTGATGGACTTACCGCAACCGGACTCCCCCACCAGCCCCATGGTCTCGCCGGGACGCACGGAGAAGGAGACGCCGTCGACGATGTTGACGTCGCCATGCTGCTCGGGGAAGGCGATCGAGAGGTTCTTGACCTCCAGGACGGGGTCCTCCCCCGTGTCCTTGTAGACGAGCCGGTCGCCTCGGGCGAGCTCCGCCACCCGAAGGGAGGTGAGCCGCTCGGCCAGGGGGACGTCCTCAGCAGCCGGAGCGACCACGCCGGTCAGGGAGCTCAGTCCGTTGGCGGCCTCGTCCCCCTTGGCGACGGTGGCGTTGGCGGTCACCGCGTCGGCTGCGTCGTCCCAGGCGTCCAGCGTCTCCTGGGTCTCCATGGCCTCCTCATCGGCCTGGACATCGGGCTTGGCCTTGATGCGGGGCGAGGCCATCGCATCGGTCAGTCCCTCGGACAGCACGTTGAGGCACAGGGTGGTGATGAGGATGAGCAGACCGGGGAAGAAGGTCGGCCACCAGTGGCCCGACAGCAGCAGCTCCTTGCCCTCGGAGAGCATGTTGCCCCAGGTCGGGGTGTTGACGGACTTGATGCCCGCGCCGATGAAGGACAGTGAGGCCTCGAAGACGATCGCGTCCGCCACCAGGACGGTCGCGAAGACCATGATCGGTGCGATGCAGTTGCGTGCAACGTGCTTGAGAAGGATCCAGGGCACCGGCGCCCCCATCACCTTGGACGCGGCGACGTAGTCCTCTCCGAACTGGGAGATGATGTTGGCGCGCACCACGCGGGTGAGCTGGGGGATGTAGAGGATGGCGATGGAGATGATGATGACCGGCAGCATCGGCAAGCGGGTCGACATCGCCGAGACGAGCACGGCGGCCAGCGCGATGCCCGGGAAGGACATGATGACGTCGAGGACGCGCATGAGGGTCTCTGCGATCCACTTGCGGGACGTGGCGGCGATGGCCCCGAGAACGGAGGCGACGAGGAGGGCCAGGCCGGTGGCCGTCAGGCCCACGACCAGCGAGACCCTGGCGCCGTAGACGGCCCGGGAGAAGATGTCACGTCCAGTGCCATCGGTACCGAACAGGTGGGACATCGAGGGGGCTACCACGGGGTCGCTGGCGGTGACCTCGCCGACGCCCTCGATGTAGGAGGTCGTCTTGGCCTCCGCGAGTCCGGTGGCACCGGGCGAGTAGGGGGCGATGACGGGGGCCAGGATGGCGATCAGGGCGATGAGGCCCAGCACGATGACGGCGATCTTGGAGCCGAGAGGCAGTGCCTTCCAGCCCTGGAAGCGCAGCCCGGGCCGCGAGGCCTTATCCAGTGTGGAACGGTGCAGCATCAGATGCTCCTGATTCGTGGGTTGACGAGGACGTAGAGCATGTCGACGACGATGTTGATGAGGATGAATGCCAGTGCCACCGTGATGGACACACCCTGGACGATATTGACGTCGTTGCGGGTGATGCCCTGGAAGATGAGCTGCCCCATCCCCTTGATGTTGAAGATCATCTCGATGACGACAGCGCCTCCCATGGCGTAGCCGATGCGCAGTCCCAGCACGGTCAGCGGGGTGATGAGCGCGTTACGCAGCACGTTACGGGCCACCACGATGTTCTTGGGGATACCACCACCGATGGCGGTGCGCACATAGTCACGGTCAAGCTCCTCGACCATGGCAGTACGAACCACGCGAGTCAGGGACCCGGTGTTGGGAACCGCGATGGCCAGTGCCGGCAGGAAGATCTGATTGAGGTACGCGCCCGGGTCCTCGCTGAAGGGAACCCACTCGGACACCAGCGCCGGGAAGGTTCCCGTTCCACCCGGGATGTCGGAGAACCACTGGATGAGCAGCAGGGCGAGCCAGAAGGATGGCGTGGCCAGGCAGGCGATGGAGATGACGCGAATAACCTGGTCCTGCCACTTGTCGCGGTACAGTGCGGCAACGATGCCCAGGATCGTGGCGAAGATGACGGCCACGAAGATTCCGATGAAGGTCAGCTGGAGCGTGATCGGGAAGGCCGCGGCGACCATGTCGGAGATCTTGACTCCGGTGAAGGACGTGCCGAGGTCACCGTGGGTCAGGCCCAGGAGGTAGTCCCAGAACCGCTTGAGGAGGGGATCATTGAGGTGGTGGACGACTCGGTACTGCTCGAGGGCGTCTGGCGTTGCCGACTCGCCCAGCGCCAGGCGCGCCGGGTCTGCCGAGGAGAACGACATGACGATGAAGACGAGCAGCGTCACGCCCAGCACCATGACCGGCAGCGCGACCAGGCGCCGTCCGATCAGGCGGATGAGGTTGGACACTGAAATGCTCCTTTGCGTTAGCGTCCTGCCGCCGGTGCGGGCGGCTGGGTGGCTTGGCGGTCGGGAAGGCCAACCGCCACTCCAATTGTCTGATGTCTGATGTCAGATAGCAAGTCCGTTTGTCTGTTTCACAGCATCCCATGCTGCACAGGAACGGCGTGGGCGGTGCGGCCAGCCATCACCGGCTTGCCGCACCGCCCACGCACAGACCTCAGGACTTGGACGACCCTGTCCCCACGAAGGACAGACCAGTCAGCGAGATCGGCTTGAAGTTCTCCAACGTCGCGGAGTCGTAGGCCGTGGGAGTCTTGCGGTGGAAGATCGGGTACAGCGGAACATCCTCGGAGATCTTATCGAAGGCCTCCTGCCACTTGGCGATCTGCTTGTCGCCCTCCAGCTTGACCGCCTCGTCGAGCAGAGCCTGAACCGCCACCTGGCTCTCCGAGCCCTTCCAGTGCATGCGGGTCTCGGTCCATACATCTCCGCCGTACCACCAGCGCATGAGCAGATCGGCGTCATTACCGAAGACCGAGGGGTCTCCGGGGGCGATGAGGACATCCCATGCACCCTGGGAGGAGTCGATGAAGGAGTAGGCGTCGGCGGACTTCTTCTCGTCGTAGTTGACAGTCACGCCCAGGGCCTCGAGGTTCTCGCGAATGACGGGGCGCACCGCCGAGAACCAGCCGTGGTCCGTGCACAGCACGTTGATGGTCGTGATGCCGGCCTCCGTCAGGAGGGACTTGGCCTTGGCGGCGTCCATGGAGTAGACCGTCTTGGCCTTCTTGTAGGCCGGGTGACCCTCCTGGACGAAGCAGGTCGCCGGCGTCGCCAGGCCCGCCATGCTGGTGTCGCAGATCTTGGCGTAGTCCAGAGCGTAGAGCACGGCCTGACGCGCCTTGACATCGGAGAAGGTGGTGTTGTTGAACATCGCGAAGAGCAGACCGAAGCCCTGCTGCGCCGCCACCTTGACCGGCTCCTTGAGGGTCGAGAGGTTGGCCGCCGGGACAGCGTCGATGGCCTGCACCGACCCGGAGCTCATGGCGTTGGTGCGGGTGGTGTCGTCGGGCAGGACCTGCCAGGTCATGGACTTGGCCAGTGCCGGGCGAGGGCCGTTGTAGGTGTCGTTGCGCTCGAAGACGACCTTCTGGCTGGCGGCGCCGTTGTCGGTCATCTTGTAGGGGCCGGAGCCGGTGGGGTTCATGTCGAAGGCCTTGGCGTCGGCCTCGACGATCGCCTTGGGAACGATCTTGACGACGCTGAGACGCTCAGCCACGAGCGAGAAGGCGTACTTGAGCTTGATCGTCACCGTGCTCGCGTCCTTGGCCTCAACCTTGTCGATGAAGGGCAGGAACTGCGAGTAGAGCGACTTGTTGGCCGGGTCGAGCACGCGCGTGAAGGAGAAGACGACATCATCCGCGGTCACCGCCGAGCCGTCGGTGAACTTCGCATCCTTGCGCAGCGCGACCTCATAGGTGGTGTCATCAACCTTCTTGGGCATATCGGAGGCCAGGGCCGCATAGACCTCCCGGGTCGCCGGGTGGAGCTCGGTCAACCCTTCCAGGGTGTGCCAGTTGGCAGCGACGGTCAGAGCCGACGACGTCGTCATCGGGTCGTAGCCATTGGTACCCAGCTCATAGGAAATGCCCGCGGTGATGACACCGTCCTTGTGGGTGACCTCCTGATCGGTGGCCATGGCACTGCCCTTCGCGCCACCCGCAGTCTTGGCCTTACCACCGCAGGCCGCCAGGCTGACAGCCAGACCGGCAGCCATTCCGAGGGTACCGGTCAGCCTGATGAAGTCCCGGCGGCTGGAGCCAGCCGGAGTTGTGATCGCCATTGATTCTCTCCTGAAGTCTGACGTCTTATGTCTGACGTTGGTAGGATGACTGTAGCAGAGGTTGGGACGTCCAAACCACTCACCACCTCGCAGGCTGGCACGTTCGATCATCACAGTTCAGCCAAGAAGCGGGACCTTTCGACGAGCAGATTCACAGCGCAGTGATCACAATGATTGACAGGGCAAGAAGCATGGCCGACACCGAGAAGAGCAGCACCATGAGCAGATCATCCACACCCACCGCCACAGACACTTCACCGAAAAACGAGATGAGCATCACACTTGATCTGGGTGAGGCGGTGATCCCCCACGGCGCCTACTCCACCTTGCTGGCGTCCCCGGCCACCCAGGCTGAGACCACGATCACCGCGATCAAGAACTACATCCTGAGAACCGGCCTTCAGGTGGGTGATGCGTTGCCGACGGAGTCGCAGCTGTGCTCGGACCTGGGAGTGTCGCGCTCCTCCGTGCGCGAGGCCGTACGCACCCTGGTCGCCCTCGACATCGTCGAGGTCCGCCACGGACACGGCATGTTCGTCGGCAAGGTCTCCATGCGCCCCATGGTCGAGTCCCTCGTCTTCAGAGGCCTACTCAACCCCGGAGACGACCACCGCGGACTACGCGACATCGTCGAGGTCCGCATCACCCTCGACAAGGCCCTGGCCGAACCCGTCACCCAGACCTGGAAGAACCGCCAGGACACCGAAATCGACCAGATCGTGGCGCAGATGGACGTCCATGCCCAAAAAGGCGAGCTGTTCACCGAGCAGGACCGCCGCTTCCACATCAGGCTGCTCGAGCCCTTGGACAACCACCTCTTCTTGCACCTCACCGAGGCCTTCTGGGCCGTCCACACCCTGACCGTCCCCCTCCTGGGCGCCCCCAGACCCGAGGACATGCTCAGCGCCGCCAGAGCTCACCGGACCATGCTCCAGGCCGCACGCGCCGGAGACACCCAGGCCTACCGCGAGGCCATCACCGACCACTACGCCCCACTCCTGGCCGCCCTCACCTGAACCGAGCCGCAGCGACCTCCTCCGTGAGAGCCGAGTAGGTTCCGGCCTGCGCCACGGCCACCACATTGAGCCGCGGGTCCTCAGGGCGCAGCAGCCTTTCCATCCACAGGTCGCGTGCCGCAGTGAGCCCTTGAGCCAACCAGCGGGCATTGACGAACTCCATGGCGTGGGTGCCTCCGGGGTAGACGTGCAACTCGGCGTCCCCGCCGTCGCACCAGACTCTGGAGGCGAAGGCGACGTCCTCATCCCGGAAGACCTCGGCAGATGCCACCGAGATGAACAGCGGAGGCAGACCACCCAGCCAGCCGGCACGGGCCGGGGCCTCGTAAGGGGTGACCCGGTCCGTACCGCGCCGCTCCCCCAGCGCCGCGTCCCAGGCAACGTTGTTGTACGCCGCCGGCCAGGTCCCGTCGTCGGGATACTGACGCGCTGAGACCGAGCCCTCCCACCCCAGCAGGCCGGTACGGTCATCCAGCATGGGATAGTCCAGCAGCCCGCCGAGGACAGTCGGCCCCCGCCTGTCACGAGCCATGAGCAGTGTGCCGGCGCTCAGTCCCCCGCCGGCACTCGGTCCGACGACGACGACGCGGTTCGGGTCGGCGCCGAGGTCCTCAGCGTGCTCGACCGCCCAGCACAATGTGGCGTAGCAGTCCTCAACGCCGGCGGGAGCAGGACTCTCCGGCGCCAGACGGTACTCAGGACTGACAATGACTCCCCCGTAACGTCGCAGCCACGGAACGACCGTCAACAGTCCATTGAAACGGCACCCCATGATGAGTCCTCCCCCGTGCAGCGAGAGGAACAGCGGACCGGGCCGACCACCGGCGGCATCCTGTGAGGTCCGAACGATCGCCACGGGAAGCCTTGTTCCGTCCCCACGGATGACATCGGCATCACTCGCCACGACATCGGGATGCCGTCTCAGGAACTCCGCCCGGACCTCCTCGGCGGGAGCGCGCCAGCTCGGAATGTTCTGCACCGTCATGGCGCGTAAGATGCCAAGCGGTTCGATGCGTTCGAGCAGAGCAGCCGTGGCACTGTCGTAGGGAGGACGGGCGGGGAACGCCTCATACGCGTCGGGCATGCTGTAACTGTTACACCATGAGCGGTACGGGAGCAAATCGCTCATAATCACTCACAAACACGGATTCATGCTGCCGGAGCTGGCTGACGTCTGACCGTATCGGCTCAAGACGCGTCATGGTCTCCTCAGTTCCTAGGAATAAGAGGATATGTACCGATCGGCATTCACCAGCGTAAACGCGCCAGTAGTCGGACAATGGGGCTATGCAAACGTCCCGCGGTGTCATGTCCGGCCTCACCACCACCCCCATGACTCAGTCCTCCACAGCGATCGCCGAGATCAAGAACTACATTCTTGCCAAGGGACTTCAGCCGGGTGATGCGTTGCCGACGGAGTCGCAGCTGTGCTCGGACCTGGGAGTGTCGCGCTCCTCCGTGCGCGAGGCCGTACGCACCCTGGTCGCCCTCGACATCGTCGAGGTCCGCCACGGACACGGCATGTTCGTCGGCAAGGTCTCCATGCGCCCCATGGTCGAGTCCCTCGTCTTCAGAGGCCTACTCAACCCCGGAGACGACCACCGCGGACTACGCGACATCGTCGAGGTCCGCATCACCCTCGACAAGGCCCTGGCCGAACCCGTCACCCAGACCTGGAAGAACCGCCAGGACACCGAAATCGACCAGATCGTGGCGCAGATGGACGTCCATGCCCAAAAAGGCGAGCTGTTCACCGAGCAGGACCGCCGCTTCCACATCAGGCTGCTCGAGCCCTTGGACAACCACCTCTTCTTGCACCTCACCGAGGCCTTCTGGGCCGTCCACACCCTGACCGTCCCCCTCCTGGGCGCACCCAGACCCGAGGACATGCTGACAACCGCCAGAGCTCACCGGACCATGCTCCAGGCCGCACGCGCCGGAGACACCCAGGCCTACCGCGAGGCCATCACCGACCACTACGCCCCACTCCTGGCCGCCCTCACCTGAACCGAGCGGCAGCAGTCCTCTTATCCGAGTCCCGTAGCCCCTTCGCGGCGCAGCAAAGAGATCTTGACGGCGGTTCCGTAGCGGAATCCCCCGACGCTTCCGTCGGAACGCCGTATGCGGTGGCAGGGGACGAACAGCGCCGCGGCATTGCGTGCACACGCTGAGGCGGCGGCCCGTGAGGCCGCCGGGCTCCCACTGGCCTGGGCGAGTTCGGTGTAGGTCAGTGTGGTGCCTGCGGCGACCTCTCGGAGCCTGGACCAGGCCTGCTCGATGAACGGGCCGCCGACCTGGAGAACAGGAATCTCACCGGGAGCATCGCCCTCGCCGCGGTAGTAGGAGCGCATGGCGGCAACAGCGCGTGCCAGGACTCCGTCGCACTCCCCCTCTGAAAGCACCTCGGTGCGGGATGGCCTCAGACTCGGGTGGATGAGCCCGACCAGCTCCTTGGTGTCGGCGGTCCATCCTGAGGCGAGCACGTACTCGGCCCGGTCGACGCCGTCGTCGGCGCCATCGGCACTGCCGTGGCCCGTGACGATGGTGAAGGGACCGTCAGGAGTGCTCACAGTGCAGCTGCGAGCCGTGTCGTTCGTCGTCGCCATGGAGTCAGGCTACGTAGTGGTCCGGGGATGTTCCACCAGTCCGGGAGCCGGCGGCAAAAACAGAGGTGCCCGCTGAACCGGCGATTCAGCGGGCACCTCTCATGGGAATTTGTGGGGCTCAGGGTGCACGTGTCGAACTCATCCCGGCGCAAGACCACCTACTGCTGGTGGCGCTGTCTGCGTAAGGTGGCGATGCGGCAGAAACAGACTGGAGCACCACTCAGTTGACCCGCAGTTGACATGCTTGGTAGGATTGGCGCACAAGATTTATCACGAAGCGCCAAGGTGTCAGGTCACCCGATGTACGACGAAATCCCAGCTGCCGCCGAATCTCGCAGGGCGGAACTCATCGGACCGGCAGGCACAGAAGCACGACGAACCGATATGGCCGTTGCATAGGAGACGTAAGACCGTTCTGGCGAGGTTCACCCACGGGGTGAACTATGTCTACTACCCAGACGATCAACGATTTATCCACACTCTCGGTCCCGGCCACGGAGGCCGCAGCCCTCATCGGTGTCAGCCCGCGCACACTCTCTAACTGGCGCACACAGGGTATCGGCCCGGCCTTCGTTCGCGTCGGTACGCCCCACTCGCGCACGCTCTACCGTCTCGATGACCTGCGAACCTGGCTCGACGCCAACCGGGTCGAGACGTCTGCCTCGAAGGCGGTGGCACGATGACCTCCACCGATTTCTCCCCCGCTGGCCCCTGTAGCAGTTTTGATAGCCACTCGCGCACTGGTTCTGCTACACGTCGCGCTACACCGTTTCCCCTCGTGTACCAGGCGAACCGTCGCGAAGCAGCAGAAACGGTAGCAGTTCGTAGCAGAGCCGCTGCAAGAGCTGCTACAGCGTTCCCCCTGACGTACCAACCGAAACAGTCCCTTGTAGCAGATGTAGCAGTTTTCGGGAGCTCAATGGCACAGAGATGTTCTCACGTAGAACGCGTACATCTTTGTACCTTCTGTACCTCTTCGCCTGCCCCTGAACCTAGAACCATGTCCTACCAGGGAAAACGGCTTACGCGCACAGGCGCAATTCGGTGGGGTTCAGGTACAGAACGCGTTGCGCGAATCTGTACATCTGTACCTCTTCCGGAGACAGAAGCACCGATGCGTTTCCGACGGCTGGGTCCTCATATAACACGGTCGATGGGCTGCCACGTGTCCCCTGCTCAACAGAAAGGAACATGCCATGAGCGACAGCAACATGATCGACCTCCTGGAGGACAAGCACCCAGTACGCGTCTACAAGTTCGTCCAGCACCTCGATGGGACGGACTGGACTCTCGACGCTCTGGAAAAGGGCTTCAGCCACCGCACCATCAAGGGCTGGGCCTGGATTCTCCAGGACCAGGACGTCGGCACCGATCACGTCCACGTCCTGCTATGGACCCACAAGGAGGTCAGCCCGGAGATTCTCGCCTCGTGGTTTGCGTTACCCGGCCCGCAGGTCCAGAAGGTGCGCGGCGGCAAGGCCGCGATCAAGGACGAGCTCGACTACATGCGGCACCAGGACCGCAGCTCGCAGGATCTCGGCAAGGTCCGCTATCCCGACTCAGCGATCCACGCCATCCCTGGCTGGGACTGGTTGGCCTTCGACCGGGAGATGGATGAACGCCGCACCCTGTCGGGTAGCGGTCGGCAGCGTTCCCGCAACGTCGAGCAGGCCATGAGCAGAGGTCTTTCGGTGAGGTCTGCGCTCACGCGCTCGACGACGACGGAGGCCCGTCTGCGTCGCGCTCGGGCGCGCTACCTCTTGGCGCAGGAGCCGCCACTGTTTCGACTCGCGTTCTACATGTATGGCAACGACGCCCTTCTCGTGGACGCGATCGGCCAGGGGCTCGCCGAAGCACTGGCAGGGGGTCATGATGGGGTGTTCGTCACCAGGAACGGCGTTGACGAGTACGACGGGGAGCGCGTCCTCTACTGGAACACGTCGATGTCTCAACTGGTCCTAGGGGACGGCCTGCAAGGTGCTGCACTGGTGGCGGCACTTGACGTGTTCCCAAGCAGGACGTCGGTCAACACGAGGTTCGGACACACCCAGCTCGTCCACGAGTTCACTGTCATTAGCGGTACAAGACCGTACCGCAGTCCGGAGTCGCTCCTAGGCGGTTTTCGTGAGTTCTTGGAAGCGTGGATGGACCACTTAGCACCAGCACACCTGCCGGTTGTCGTCTCTGTAAGCGCCGACCAGCTGGAGGTCCAGGTGAACGCGAGACTCCTCGGTAAAGGCACGTTGGACCAGTACCTCACCCTGGGACGTTTTCGGATGAACCTCCACCAGGTTCTCGCCTACGCCCGTGGTCTTCCTGAGAAGCAGCGTCGTGCCGTTGAACGCGACGCCACCCGGCGGCAGGTCGCGCCGATCCTTGAGGCCAGGGATCGGGTCATGGAGGCGCTCGCCCCTTCTGACTCCCCCGCTGGAGAGAGCCTGCCGAGCCCCCTGGCGCAGTTGCTCGCTGAGACGGGTAAGGAGGTGGCCGTATGAACCCGCAGTACCCGCTCGTCAAGTGAGCAAACCGAGGAAACAGACCAACCAGCAACCGGAAGGAAAATCACCATGAGCACCACCAATCTTGAGCTGCTCATCGCCAATGAGCAGCTCAAGCACGCTGAGCGTCTCAAGCGCCTACGCGCGCAGGCCGACAAGCAGGAGAAGACCCTGCTCCAGGAGGTCGCGCGCCTCCTGCGCTCTCAGGACCCTGAGCGCTTCGAACGGTATGCCGAGCACGTCAATCGGCAGCGCGAGGCCGATCGCCAGGCGCGATCAGAGCGTGCGGCTGCCTCGCGTGCTCGGAAGCAGACTGAGTCTGCCAGTGAGGGCGGTGGCCGGTATGAGTGACACATGTCTGAACCGGCTGGGCGTCGCAAACACTGCAATGTCTGTCCCCGCCCCGGGCGCCAGGCATGCAGAGGTGGCGTCCCCCTCGCCCACAGGGAGCGAAGCGAGCGAGGACGAGGGCCAGCGGGGTTTGGGGAACGAGGGCGGAGCCCGATTGTTCGACAAATCCCCTGCTGGCCTCTCTTCAGAACCGGCTCAGAAGGAGGATCACCGTGCCGG
The DNA here is from genome assembly GCF_900323545.1 of Actinomyces sp. Marseille-P3109. Taxonomy (NCBI): domain Bacteria; kingdom Bacillati; phylum Actinomycetota; class Actinomycetes; order Actinomycetales; family Actinomycetaceae; genus Actinomyces; species Actinomyces sp. Marseille-P3109. The sequence goes on along the minus strand of NZ_OOHN01000008.1, from coordinate 526,843 downwards.
TTCTGTCTCCACCACGCGGCGTCATCGGGAAGCACTGCGCGTGGTGGAGGACAGGGAGACGCTCGATGCTCGCATCGCTGTGCGCGTCTCCCTCTCTGAGCTCGACGCCGTCAGGCGCCGAGCTCGTGGGCTGGGCGTTAAGCCCAGCGCATGGGCACGGGCGGTCCTGCGCGATGCGCTGGATACCCGACGCCATGAGGTCAGGGATCTTGCGGCTCACGCTGTGGCGCCTCGGCCCGCTCCCGAGGTATCCGAAGCTGTTGAGCAGTTGCGGCGAGTAGGTGTGAACCTCAATCAGGTGCTCCGTCGAGGGGATGTTGTTGATGCAGATCTGTTGTGTGAGTTGCGGGATGCGGTCAACGCCCTGCGTGGGTCGCTTGGTGACAGGACGGTGCTGTGAGATGTCGATAGTGAATGTCAAGAGCTCGAGGTGTGTCGCGAGCACGGTTCACTACGTGCTCTACGGGTCAGGCAAGCAGGGCAGGCAGCGTGCTGCTGCCAAGCAGCACCGGGCGGCGGCGCTTTCCGTATCCGTGGCCAACGGGAGTACTGACCCGAGTGAGTTCGTACGAATGACTCAGGCTCACAACGACGCTTGCAGTCGAAAGGTGGAGGCCTATACCTACATCCTCGCCTTCAGCCCTGACGAGTTCGATGTGCACAGTTCCGAAGACGCCCAGCGGGTCTGCGACATCGCTGAGATGCTCACGAACCGGATGCACAGTGCTGACTATCTCATCGCTGTGCATAGCGACGCTAAGGGGCATCATCTTCACGCTCACATTGTCGTCGCTAACCACGACAATCTGACGGGAAGGTGCCTAAATCGCAACACGAGCTGGGCACACGGGGTACGCCAACTCAACGATGAACTCATGCAGGAGCTTGGCCTTCAGGTGTTACCGGATCCAGGTAGGCCTAAGCCCGACTGGGACCAGCGTCGCGAGGACTTTGAGGCAGGCGGGTTCGAGCAGGTGATAGGCGACATCGTCGCTGACGCCCTCTCCGATCCTCGATGCGTTGACCAAGCAGCTTTCGAAAGCATTCTTGCAAATAACGGCGTCCGCCTTGCGGTGACCAAACGAGACGGCTGGAGCTACAAGATGCGCAGAAAAGACAGCGGAAAGTTAGGCAGACGCAAGGCCTCCTCCCTTACCCCAGAATTCACCTCTGAAGGCGCTCAGGAGATCTTCGAGTACCACGCCAAGAAGATGAAACATAACCCACACGTGAAAGGAAACAGCGATGGGGATTCTCAAACAGATACAGGAGCAAGACGAACGGAACACAACTACGGAGATCTTGCCCGACTTGATCTCGAGACTCGACAGCGTAGAGCAGCATCTGTCCAAGCTCACAAAGCACATCTCAGATCAGACAGCCTACATAAAGAGCATCGACGAGAACACGGCAGCACAGTTGGAGAGCCTGTTGATCTCGCATCCAGGCGAGCAGCACTCGACCGAGTTCGTCGAGATGCGGAACAGGCTGAGCGAGATCGAGAAGACGATCGCCGCCGTCGCCGAAACGCTCACCGCATCACGACACGTGACACTCCCCGACGGTACGACCGTACGATCAGCAGACTTTCAGGCCTACAACTTGACACAGAGGATCAACAACCAGCTCAAGACGATGGTTTCGAGCTGTGACCATCTCGCTAAGGAAGTCCGTCAACGCGGCACTGTTCGCATCAATACCGACAAACTCACCCAGCATTGCCTTGACGTCCTCGATAGACGACTAGCTGTGGCCGTCGAGGGCCCTTTACAGAGTGTCGAGCACAGATTGGACGGCCTTGAGGGACGTGTGTCATCTCTGGGAGCCAAGGAGATCTCTCGTGCCGTCGGTGAGGTTGAGCGGTTAACCACCAAAACCGACGAACTGACGGAAGCGATGCGAGACGCCGAGCTTCGTATTGACAGGCTCTCAGCCCGAGTGACTTGGGTGAGCGCAGGACGCATGTGCCTTGCGCTACTTCCACTTGCTGTAGTGCTTCTGGTGGTTGGAAGCCTGACCATGGGGGCCTTCCACGCGCTCGGCATGGGCCCCCTTCTGGGGTGGGCGTGGGCATCGTTCGCAGCGGCTCAGGCATGGTGGGCCAAGGCACTGATCGCACTGGGGACGCTCAGCTGCGTTGCGGCCTTCGCCTGGCTCGTCTGGTGGATCTCGCACCGGCTCGCCGATGAGTACGCGCGCTGGTAGCAATCACGACGTACCGAAACAGTGGGGCCCTGAGACCGTTGCGACGGCCTCAGGGCCCCACTGGCACCTCCGCGGAACCAGGTCACATTGTTGTGAGCAGGTGGATTGTCTGGCCGGCGGCCAGGGAGATCAGGGGAAGGAATCCTCCTAGAGGTGTAAACGAGATGACGATCATGATGCCTGCTGTGACGGCGCTTCTCTTCGCCAGGGTTCGTAGCGGCAGGTCGAGCTTCGTGGCGATGAAGCCAAGCAGTACAGCGGGAATGGCCCATACCAGGGTGGGGTTGATGAAGGAGAAGAGGAAGCCCGCGAGGAACAGGGGGTTGTCCTCGAGTACTTCTTCGGTAGTGGCACCCTTGAGAACTTCGATCATCATGTCGAGCCCAAGCACGTCGGCCACTGTGGCTAGGGTCAGGCAGAAGGCACCTACAGCTACTAGGCCGGGCGCGAGTTCTCTAGCCTGTCGTCCCGCTGGGCTGTCCCATTGAGAGCGTAGCCACCCCCAGAACCGGCTGTTGCAAGCAGCCTTGGTAATGATCAGCGACACGGGAACGAAAGCCACCGCCAACATGACTATCACCGCGAACGCGACTGGGAAGATGACGTCGCGATCGGGGGCGACCCCCATCACGGGCTTGCCAGTGGAGACGATATTCGTGGAGATCACGTCTATTGCCCTGAACTCCACGATGACCAGCGCGATCCACACGAGCAACAGAGCCCACCACCGCTTACGTAGCACGCGGCCGAGCGTCCATGAGCAGGATTGTGCACTTCTCATCTACGTCTCTCCTCGCGGGCGCCTCGAGGGCCAGTTGAGCCTACTTCTTCTTGAGCCAGTTGCCTGAGGTGTCTCGCTCGTACTTCTTGGTCTTGTTGTTGACAAATCCGATGGTGCCGTCCTGCATCACGGTGATGCCGACCTCGGCGATACCGTCGCGGTGCTTGCCGTCGTACATCTGGAAAGTCATATCGGTGGATGCCGATGCGTCATCGAAACTCGAAGCGCAGGACTTCACGATGGTGAAGCTGCTCGTGGAAGTCATGTACAGGCCCTTCTCGGGGTTGGATTCGTTAAGCTCTTTGTTGTCAAAGGAGTCCGTCTTCCCTGGGAACAGGAAGGCGGCCACGTTCTGGGCGGGCGTCTTCTCCTCGCTGCTTCCCGTGCCTTCCTGCTCGAGCTCGGCCCGACGGGTGCTGAGATCAGAGGCGCGGTCCTTGGTCTCTCGATCGATATCTGCCTCACTGGCAGCATCTCCGAGTTCCTCCTTGACATCCTTACGGATCTCGTCCTCGGTGGCGCCTCCGAACTCCTCGCGCAGCTGTTCGTCGACGTTCTTGGCCCTCTTCGTCGCCTGCTGCTCCTTGGTCTGCTCGGGCACTGATGCGACGGCCTCGCCGCCGCTCGCGTAGGTAACCGCGCCATCGACAGCGCACATACTCGATGAGTCGAGCTTGTGTGCGGTGAAGGTGACGCCGGTGACTGGGACCTGATTGCCGTCCTTGGTGACGACGTCGATAAGTCCCTGAGGCACCTGGGCGGTCGCTGCGCCCTTGGAGACGAAGTTGCTCAACGAGGCGAACTCGTAAACCTGGGCTGACGGACTACTCGCACCGCCTGAGGCACTGCCGGACGGGGCGGTGGCGGCTGAGCACCCGGCGAGTGACACAGCGCCTGCAAGCAGGACAAACGCCAGGACGGTTCTGGAGGGGCAGGACACAGGGATACCTCGATTCGGTTGGTGGTTCAGCACGATCATACGGAACTCATCGCTTCCAGTGGAAGCGATGAGTTCCTGGAATCGATGGATTCCGCCTCTCACGATGGGGACGTGGCGACATCGTTGAGGCAACGGCTTGGTGCAAATCTGCGCGCCGAGCGTCGTCGCCGTCGGCTCACGCAGGAGGACCTGGCTGAGCAGCTTGGGGTGACAGCCCGATACCTGGGCGGCATCGAGCGGGCGGAGCGCAACATGACGCTCGACTCCGTTGACGCCTTGGCCCAGGAACTTGGGATCGACGCCCTGGACCTGCTGGCCAGCACGCCCTCCGAAGGGCTGGCTCAGCGCCCGTAGAGACGCTGAAGGACTGCCGGACCCGGACTCAGTGATGAGGCCACGGCGCTCCAGCTCATTGCCCCGAACTGGACAAGCTCACGCACGCGGACAGCGATCGCCACATCCACAGCGTCACGCAGTGCCGCCAAGTCGCGCAGCTCCGCCTCCCCCAGCGACATGCTGGGGTCACCCACGTGCCATCTGAACCGTGCGACATGGTCGCACGCATTCGACTCCACACTCACAACGACACCCCTCCTCTACAGGTTGTGGAAGACGAAGACCCCGCCGCAAGGGGCATCGACAACGGTGAAGTCGTGCCGGCAGTCGCGCTCGTACTTGTCCCAGTCGAAGTGCCGGACAGCGTCCTCCGGCCACTGGTAGAACACGCCGCAGTCGTCGGCCCGGGACTCCACGAACTCACGGAATGAGTCCCAGCAGCCCTGATCGGCCTCTCCTCGAACTCGCTGGCCGACGGCACGCCGTTAACGTCCAGGGAAGGTGAGCAGTTCTCGTACCAGGCGAGAAGCTCCTCCCAGCGGTCACTTCCGACGTCGACGAAGATCTCACCCCAGGCAGCCGCCCGCGGCTGCGAGATCTTACTGACGCCACGTGGGAGGTACTCAGAGTCGAGCGCGAGCACCTCTTCGCAGCCTGGGTATACATACTCCTGGCCTCCGTGGACCTCGGCGAGGGTAACCTCTTCGATCATGTCGCAGGGGAACCAGCGGCCGACCAGGTGGCCGCTGTTGTTGCAGCTCAAGCATCCGAGCCACACAGCGGGCTGAGCATCGGTTTTCATTGACATTGGAACCTCCCAAGTAAGGGGAGGCCGGGCTGCGATACTCCAGTCTCGGTAAGAACACTCACGGGAACAGCCCGACCACCTCTATTGCCAACCTCGGGCCGTCGCGACAGCCCCCTGCTCCCACCCCATGGCCGGCCTGACCTTCAGTGTGACGATCACGCCGTAGGATCGTTGATGAGACTGGACGAGGAGGAAAATCGTGAGGCCTATGCCCCCGTACAACGACAATCAGATGGTCGTTGCGTACTACCGGTACTCCTCCTCTTCCCAGAACGAGGCCTCTATCGAGCAGCAGCGCGAGATGGTCCACCAGTGGGCGAAGTCACAGAGTCTCGTCGTCGTGAACGAGTACGAAGACGCAGCCAAGACCGGCACCAACGCCGACCGGCCCGGCTACCAGCTCATGCTGCGCGAGCTCCCGAAGATCAAGCCCGCCTACGTCGCGGTGTGGAAGAACGACCGTCTGGCACGCAAACGCACCGAGCTGATCCTGGTCAAGCAGACAATCCGCAAGGCCGGTGCCCGTGTGCACTACATCGAGGGAATCTCCCCCACCGACTCACCCGACTCGGTTCTCATGGAGGGAGTAGCGGACGCCTTCGCCGAGTACTACTCGCTCCAGCTCTCAGCCAACATCCGACGAGGCCAGCGGTATAACGCCGAGCGGGCGCTGAGCAACGGCCACAAGATCTTCGGCTTCTCCGTGGGCTCCGACAAACGGTACGTAGCGGACCCGGAGACCGCGCCCATCGTCACCCAGATCTTCGACGACTACGCCCACGGCGTCTCAATGCAGAAGATCGCGGATCGTCTGAACGCCCAGGGCATCCGCACGATCCGTGGATACCAGTTCACACCCAAGAACCTGAACAAGCTTCTGAAGAACCGCGCCTACATCGGCGAGTACTCCTTCGGGGAGCACGTCATCGAGGACGGCATGCCCCGCCTCGTCGCCGACGACGTCTTCGAGCAGGTCCAGCGCAGGTTCGCAATCAACAAGCGTTGCGGGGCCAAGACAAAGGCCGAACTGGCCGCCCAGGGCGAGGAAGCGCCCGTCTACTGGCTCACGGGGCGCATGTACTGTCTGACGTGCGGCGAATCGATGGAGGGCGTGAGCGGCACATCCAAGACAGGCCGAACCTACCGCTACTACTACTGCCTCAATCAGCGCAAGAAGAAGTGCTCAGCCAAGACGTTGCGCAAGGACGAGATCGAGACCCGCGTCATAGAGATCATCGAGTCCTTCCTCCATCAGCCTGAAATGCTGGCCTCGCTGGCTGTCGACCTAGCCGACCACTACCGCAAGACCCACGAACGCGGCGATGAGGTCCTCAATGCGCTGGAGGCCCGCAGGAGGGACATCGAGGCCAAGCTCGCCAACTTCGTCAAGGCGATCGCCCAGGGGATCTTCAACGCGTCGACCGCTGAGGCCATGAACGCCCTGGAGGCCCAGAAACAAGAACTCGACGCCGCGATCCAGACCGAGCGTGTCAAGGCAACCCTCTTCGAGGACGAGGTCTCAATCGGATCGTTCTACAAGAGGTTCGCCGAAGCTACGATCGACACCGTCGACACACGCGATCAGCTGTTCGACTACTTCGTCGACAAGGTCTTCGTCGGGCCGAACCAGATCATCATCGTGTCCTACTACTACGACAGCGAGAAGCACATCGAGCTCGAGGACCTGGAAGAGGCCCTTCTCAGCGGTGACAGAGCGGAGGAAGTGCGAATGTATGCCCGAAAGCACGAGTTCGACACTTCCCCCTCAAGTGGAGATGGGGGGAATCGAACCCCCGTCCGACGGGCGCACAACAGGACTTCTCCGGGTGCAGCTCGCTAGCGTTTTTCTCAGCCCCGGCATCTCACGCGAGCAAGGACGCCGACGGGCTCAGTCGATGAAAAGTCCCAAGAACCCTACCGACACGGGATCTCAGCAGTGGCTCCCTAGATGACGCCAGGAACCGGGGCGGAAGCGCTCCCCGGGCTGACGGACTTCGAGGCTCGCTCAGGCGGCGAGGGCGAAGTCGGTGCGAGTGTTATCGGCACCTATTGGTTCGCGCAGAGCGTTGACGAGATGACTGCGCATCCTCGACCCGCTTCTCCTGAACCTACGACCGTCGTCGAAACCGATCATCCCCTGTGCAGTTGTCACCGGCAGCCCTGAGGCCTCCCGGAACACGCCCTCAACGGGCCACACAAGTCTAGCAGGAAGAGGACGACCAGTGTCGGAGGACTGCGCCACACGGCGTCTCGGCGAGCTGCTCAACTGCGGCGATGGCGGGTCAGCGACTTGAACGAATATCATGACAGAACAGGCCGGTTACCTCGTGGTGGCCTCGGTCCTCCTCTGCACAGCGTCAAGGAGAGTGTCATGGACACACGCCTGTTTCCCGCCCTGGGCCGCGAGATCCCAGTCATCGGCACTGGTACGTGGCAACTGGGCATTGATCTGAGCGAAGTCGATCCTTCTCGTGCCTTCAGCAATCTCGATGCAGCATGCGCCTCGGGGGTCACCTTCATCGATACGGCCGACGCCTATGACAACGGCGCCTCAGAGAGGTTCCTCGGCGAGTTCTTCTCCGCTCGTCCTCGCACCGGACTCACGGTGGCCACGAAGATGGGGAGGAGCAGTGGAGAGAGGACGTATCCCACCGACGGCTTCAGTCGAGACCTTGTTCTTCACTGGAACGACCGCTCCCGGAAAAATCTCGGCACCGAGACCATCGACATTGTCCATCTGCATGCTCCTCCCATCGAGCTACTTCAACGCCAGCACCTGTGGGAGCTCCTCGACGAGCTGGTCGAGACCGAGCGGATACGCTGCTACGGAGTGAGCGTCCTCACCTGCGCCGAGGCTCTCGAGGCGATCCGGCACCTGGGTTGCGCGAGCGTGGAGATCATCGTGAACGTCTTCCGGCACAAGCCCCTGGAGGAAGTTCTCCCCGCTGCGCGCGAGTCCGGGACCGCAATGATCGCGAGGGTTCCGCTACCTGATGGGCTGCTGTCCCATAACCGTCGTCGTGGTAGTACACCCGCACCGCCCGGATCAGTGGCGGCCCTCGACGCCGGCTGGATCTACTCCGTGGTCCCCGACGAGGTGGGAATGCAAGCCGCCCACGAGTTCTCCGGCCTGTGCCGCCGGCTCGGCCCCGAGCATGTTCCACCGGTCCAGGTCGCCCTGCGGTGGCTCCTGGATCAGGAGGGCATCACCTGCATCCTGCCTGACGCTCATAGTCTCAATCAGGTACGCTCCAACGCCCGTGCAGCCGAGCTGCCACCGCTGAGTCAGGAGATGCACACTGCGGTGAGAGAGCTCTACGACCGTCTCATCAGGCCCTACGTACACCAGCACTGGTAGGACCGGACGACACGAGTGAGGGCCGCGCAGGCTATACAAGCCGTGCGGATGATCACGGCGGCCTCAGCCCCGACGTCGGTTGGCGGCGGCCATGGCCCGGGCAGCCTCCCTCTTGTCCTGCGCCTCGCGCAGGGCCTGGCGCTTGTCCCAGTCCTGCTTGCCTCGGGCAAGGGCGATCTCCAGCTTGGCGCGGCCACCGATGAAGTACAGCTCCAGCGGGACCACGGTGTAGCCCTTGGCCTGCACCCTGGTCTTAAGACGCTCGAGCTCGCTGCGGTGCAGGAGCAGCTTGCGCTTGCGACGTGGGGAGTGGTTGTTCCACGTGCCCTGCAGGTACTCGGGGATGTGAGCGCCGTGAAGCCAGGCCTCGCCATAGCGGTCGATCTCGATCCAGGCCTCGGTGAGCGAGGCGCGTCCCATGCGCAACGCCTTGACCTCGGTGCCGGTGAGGACCAGCCCTGCCTCATATCGGTCCTCGATGAAGTAGTCGTGAGCCGCCTTACGGTTACGAGCCACCGTCTTGCGGGCGTCGGAGGCGGCCTTGGCCTTCTGCCCGGCGGTGGGCTTGGTGGCCCGAGCAGATCTTCCGGCGGGAGTCATCGGCCTGTCCTTTCACGAGTACGGAGTGTGAGCGCGCCCGCATAAGGATTCCCCGGAGCGTGCCCCGGCATGCCCCGAGTCAGCCTCACAGCCGGATCGCGGCGCCGCGCTGCGGAACGATGACGCGCAGGATCAGGAGTCTACGGTGCCCGTCAAGGACGACTCGCTAGAAGCCGGGCAGCGACATCGGGTCGATGTAGGCCCCGTCCTGAGCCACCTGGAAGTGGACGTGCGGCCCGGTGGCGTAGCCGGTCGATCCGGTGGACCCCACGACGTCGCCACGGTTGACGTACTGGCCGTCGGCGATGGTCCGTCCCGAGAGGTGGCACAGGGTGACGACGTAGGAGTGGCCGTCGATGATGCCACCGTTGATGTCGATGCCGGTACCGCAGGACTCGGAGTTCCAGTAGGTGGCCACTCCGGAGACCGCGGCGTACTGCGGTGTGCCCTCGCTCGCGGCGAAGTCGACGCCCTGGTGCCCGGTTCCAGTGCCGGTCACCGGGTGGACGCGGTAGCCGAAGGGAGAGGTCACCTCCAGACGGCCGGTGATCGGGTGACCGATGTACCCGTCTCCCAAGGAGTCCGCGGCGATGGAGCTGGAGGGAACCGATGGCATCGTTCCCGCGCTGGCCGCGGCACGGTTGGCGGCGTCGATCTCCGAGACGCGAGCAGCGGCGGCGGCTGCGTCCGCATTGGCCTGGTCGAGCTGCGCCTGCAGATCGCTCTTTCGGCTCTCCAGCGCTGAAGCGGCTGTCTGCTTGTCAGCGGCCAGCTTGGCGACCTCGTCCCGCTTGGTCTGCGCGGTATCCCGAGCAGTCTTGGCATCCGCCTCAGCGGCGTCGGCCTCCGTCTTGAGGGTGCTGACCCGTGTCGTGGCGGCGTTCTGCCGAGCCTCGCGGTTGGCGTTCTGGGCGCGCTCGACCTCAGCGGCGGAGAGCACGGCCTCCTGAACCCCGGATCCGATCTCAACGGCGGAGGCACGCTGGTTGAGGTCCTCGACGTCCTGCGAGGCGAGGACGTAGCTCCACGAGGTGACCGAGTTGTCTCCCTGGTAGGTGGATACCACGATCTCCGCCACGGAGTCAGAGGTCTCTGAGGCGGTCTTCTTCGAGGCGTCGGACTCCTGCTTGACCGTGTCGAGACTGGTCTGCGCCGTGGTCAGGCGGTCGCTGGCGATCTGCTTCTCGCGCTCCTTCTCAGACAGGGTCGTCTCGGCACTGGTCAGCTCCGTCTCTGCTGCAGTCAAGGAGTTCTGGGCATTCTGCAGTGAGATGTACGCCTGCCCCAGGTCGGCGCTGACTCCCTCGAGGGAGGAGATGACCTCCTGCTGCTTGCGCTCGGCCTCATTCTGGTTCGCGACTGCGTCATCACGCTCATCGGCCAGGGAGATGTCACTCGAGTAGAAGAAGGCGAGGCTGACGGCGGCGAGCGCGCAGACCGCGGCACGTCGACGTGAGTGGCGGAGGAACGGACGAGACAGCATGTGAGATCAGACCCTCGTGTACTTGGACAAGGAGAAGGCGGATGAGACGGCGGCCAAGGCGATGGCCGCCAGAATGAGCCAAGGAGACAGGAAGAGAACGTCCTTGGTGGTGATGAAGGCACTCGTGAAGGAGATCGAGGAGGCCAGCCACCCCTCCACGACATAGCGGACCCCCACCCACAGGGTGACCACGGCCAGGACAGCTCCGGTGAGGGCCGCAATCACTCCTTCAAGAATGAAGGGCAGCTGGATGAAGAGGTTCGAGGCGCCCACCAGGCGCATGATGCCCGTCTGTCGAGATCGGGACATGGCAGACAGCCTGATGGTCGTTGAGATGAGCAGGACCGCGGCCACCGCCATGATGGTTGCCAGCCCTCCGGTGATCCAGGAGGCCCGGTTCATCACGAGGAAGAGAGGCTCCAGGGTGGAGCGTTGGTCAACCACCCGCTCAACGCCACTGTGTCCCTCGAACTGCTCGGCCACCAGCTTGTAGTTCTCCGCGTCCTTGAGCTTGATGCGGAAGGAGACGGGCATCATGTCCTCGGTGGCGTTTCGCCCCACGGCTGACTTGGCATAGGCCTTCATGAAGTTCTTGTAGGCCTCGGCCTTGGTCTCCATCTGGTAGGACTTGACGTAGCCGGAGGGGGCGCCGCTGGTGATGAGCTTCTCGACGTCGCTGATCTGGGCCGCGGTGGCCTCGCCGTTGGCGCAGTTGGAGGAGGCCGATGACTTGGGGCACATGTAGACCGAGACCTCGACCTTGTCGTACCAATCGCCCTTCATGGTCGAGATCTGGCTCTGCAGGAGGGACGAGGCCCCTACGAAGAGCAGGGACACGAAGGCGACGAGAATGACGGACACCGTCATCGCCAGATTGCGGGACATGCCCTTGGCGGTCTCCGAGAGGATGAAACGCAGTCTCACAGTTCTTCTCTTCTCCTTCAGCGGTCCGAGCCGTAGACACCGCGGTCCTGGTCACGCACGACCTCACCGCCCTTGAGCTCGATGACACGTTTGCGCATCTGGTCGACGATCTCGTCGTCGTGGGTGGCCATCACGACCGTGGTCCCCTGCCGGTTGATGCGGTCGAGCAGGCGCATGATGCCCACCGAGGTCGAGGGGTCCAGGTTTCCCGTGGGCTCGTCGGCCAGGAGCAGCTTGGGGCGGTTGACCATGGCGCGGGCGATCGCGACGCGCTGCTGCTCACCTCCGGAGAGCTCGTGCGGGAGGCGCTTCTCCTTGCCGGCCAGCCCCACCAGGTCAAGGGCCTCCGGCACAGCGGAGAGGATGTAGTGGCGGGGCTTACCAATGACCTGAGAGGCCAGAGCCACGTTCTCCAGAACGTTCTTGTTCTCCAGGAGCCGGAAGTCCTGGAAGACGAAGCCGATCTCCCGCCGCAGCTGGGGCACCTTCCACGAGGAGATCTGCGACAGATCACGTCCCAGGACGTGGATACGCCCCTTGGTGGGACGCTCCTCTCGCAGGACCAGGCGCAGGAAGGTCGACTTTCCCGACCCCGAGGCGCCCACGAGGAACACGAACTCGTCGCGGTTGACCTTGATGTCGACATCGTCAAGCGCTGGACGCGCCCCTCGCTTGTAGACCTTCGAGACGTGGTCGAAGCGGATCATCTGCTCGTTGCTCCCCTGCTGTGCCCCGAGCACGGCACCCGGGTTCATGGCGTTATGGCCACGGTATGCGTCAACACGCCAATTTCCGTCCGTGACACGCCCACCAGGGATGTGGCTTGTTCCGGCAACGACAAGGTGTGATCCTCTTGTGATCGAACGACTCGTGAGCTCCTGCGCTCCTACAGCTCGCCGGCCGCACATCCTAGGCTTGAGCGCATGAGTGAGATCTCCTTGTCCCACGTGTTGTCACGGACTTTCGAGGATCGTGTGGACCTGGGGTCCTGGGCACGTTTCACCCCGTCTCTGGCCCGGTTCCTGGAGCAGGCGTGCCTGCCGGCGCCGAGGCCTGCCACGCAGCGAGCGGAGGCACCCGACTCTGCCGCCGGGCCCGTCATTGATCCGTCCGGGGCGACCCTGCTCCTGACTGCTCCGACCCCCATCGTCAAGGTCGAGGAGCTGACCCAGGAGGGGCGGTGGTCACGACTCCTGTCGAGGCTGACGCGAGGCGCTCCGCCCGTCCCCTCCCCCGATCTGCCGGGTGTTGTCCTTATGGGACGCGAGGAGGGGATCGAGGTGTCTCTTCCGGGGCTCGATGCGCGAGGGCGAGTGCTGCTGGGACCTACCGAGCGAGGGATCCTGGACAGGATCGGCTGGCAGGAGACCGGCCATGTCTTCACGCGTCTGCTGCCCGACGGCGATGAGACCGCCGAGATGGTGACACGCATCCTCATCGAGGTGCTCGAAGTCGCCCATCCCGCAGACCTCGACTACCTCCTTCGTGCACATTCCGACGTCAGCTGATCTGTGCAGCCTCTTGCGCGAGATCGTCGGCGAGCTCATAGGAGGGCCACTGCGCCTCGGGCTCCGAGGACGCCGGACCGATGACGACGGGCTCAGCGCTCTCAGCCGGATCCCCGCAGGACTCGGGCGAGCTCGCAGGCGGCTCAGCCCCCTGGGCCTCCGAGGACGTGACGTCGCCTGCCGTCACCGCAGTGTCCCAGTGATCGGATGAGACGTGGTACTCGGCGCACTCAGCGCCAGACTCGGGCGCGGTCGGATCGGTGCCGGCTCCCGAGGGGGCCGACGGCGCCGTCTCCGAGCTCCTGACTCGAGCGAAGCGAGACTCTCCCCTGGTCAGGTCATGGCCGGCGGCCTGCAGCGTGATGACGTTGGTCTCGTGCTTCCTGCCGTCGCTCTCCCAGGACTCCTGAGAGAAGCGTCCGGTGAGCAGAACCGCGTCGCCCTTACGCACCGAGTGGCTCAGGTTGGCGGCGAGCTGGCCCCACGCCTTGGCGGTGAACCAGATGGTCTCGGCATTGCTCCAGCCCTGATCGGTGCGGTAGGTCGGCGTGACGGCGACTCGGAAACGGCAGTAGGGACGGGCCTTGTCCCCCACACGGGACAGGACCGGATTCGTTCCGACGACGCCCTGGACGGTGAGGTCGAGCTGACGAGTCATGAGGAAGCTCCTTGGTTGTGGGCGGGCGACGCTCTGCCGCCCCTGCACCACCACCGTGCTCGTCGCGTTCCTCAGTTGCCCAGCGGAAGCCGGCCCGCCTCCCCGTACCGGGCATGGGCAAGTACGGAACCGTTGCCTGTGGCCACTGGCAGGCCTCGGCAAGAGGCGGCTTACAGCCCCAGGGCGGTCTGCAGCACCCGGTGCTTCTCCAGGACTCTGGCGGCGGGCTGGCTCAGTCCTCGCTCCACCACCGCCTCCAGTCGGGCACGCACCTGCTGCCCATACCGTTCGGCCTCGCGGCGCGCCCTGATCCGCCGACGTACCGTGGCCAGCAGTGCTGCCACCACCCCGAGCACGATGAGGCAGACCGGGACGATCTCGATGCTGTGGCGCAGCGCCTCGATCCCGTCCCGGACTACGGCAGTGGTCAGCCACGCCACCCCGCCGATCACCAAAAGCAGACCACCCCACCACAGCAGGTCGATCACCGGTTGACGATGCCCCGGAAGCGGGACGGAGCCGACCGCCTCGGCCGTCTGCCCCGCCAAGGTCTCGGGCGGAAAGACGGAGGACTCGACGCTTCGCGCCCAGGCCGGCGGCAGCCCCTGGGAGGTGCGGTGCACCCAGGTGGAGTGCGCCGAGGCCACCGCGGTACGCGAAGGAGGCTCGGGGCGGGCCAGTGCCCTGGGCATGACCTTGGACAGGCCGGCTCTCACCGAGTCCTCCACGGCCTGGGCACCGGATGCCTGCAGCAGCACCTTGGTGGCGTCCTCGGTGAGGTCGGTGTTGAGCTCCACCTTGTTCTTGGCGACCGTGGGACGCAGGCGTCGCGTGATCGCGTCGAGCTCGGCCGAGGCCGTACGAGCCGCGTTGGACTCCCGCGCGACGCGCTGGCGCAGAAGATCGCGCACGATATCGAGGTTGTCGCCGCGCACCGCCGATACCGGCAGCACCTGGACCCGGCTGAGACCGTCCTCCTTGAGGAGGGAGCCGACGTCGTCGAGCAGGCTCGCCAACCCGCTCTCGGGGAGGGTGTCCACCTGGTTGACCAGGACGAGCATGTCCTCCTGGCGGGCGCCGAGCCCGCGCAGGTAGCCGTCGTGCAGGGCTGCGTCGGCATACTTCTGAGGATCCACGACCCACACGAGGATGTCGGCCAGCGGCACGAGCCGGTCCACCTGCAACGAGTGCTCCGTGGTCACCGAGTCGTAGTCGGGCACGTCGAGCAGGACCAGGCCCGCCATGCTCCCCTGATCCTCGGCGTCCAGAATCGAGTCTCGTCGAATACGCCTCTCTGTGGAGACCCCCAGGAAGTCCAGGAGCGGCCCGGCTGCGTCGCCCCAGGAGCAGGCAGCCGCCCGAGACGTCGTGGGCCGTCGGGCACCGACATCGGCGAAGTCCAGCTGGGTCAAGGCGTTGAACAGGGACGACTTGCCCGAGCCGGTGCCGCCGAACAGCGCCACGACGGTGTGATCCACCCCCAGCGCGAGACGCTGCGCCACGGCGTCGAGCGCCTTGTGAGCAGGGATCGACAGCGAGGCAGGTACCTCGGTGGGACACATGCGCAGGGCCTCGCGAACCGCGTTCAGGCGGGCATCGAGGTGCTCGGCGTCGAGCACCTCGAAGTCCGTCTGCGCAGTGGGCGCGGAGGAGGTGAGGGGTGTGTCGGACTGGCTCATGCTGTGGCTCCGGGACGGGTGAAGGGCTTGAGCTCGCCTGAGCGCAGACGTAGCGCGGCGGCGAACCCGGGGGCGGGGGCGAGTGAGGTTGCCGTCCCCTTGGGGACTGTTGCGGTCAGCGCCTCCGTGACCGCCTCCACCAGGAGCGTGCCTGCCTGGGCGGTCTGCTCCTCCAGGCCCAGACGCCTGGAGGCCAGGACGGCTCCGTCGACACCGGCGGCCGCGGAGATGAGGAGGTCGACGACGCTGGCGGGGGCCAGTCTACGAATCGAGTGCGGAATCTCGATATTGGCCTCGAGGTAACCGACCCAGGCATCCACGGTCGCTGCCGCCTCGTCACCCTGTCCCAGGATCTTACGTGCACGATCGCCGGCTCCCGCCTCGGTCCAGGCACGCTCCGTCGTGGCACGCAGGGACACGATCGCGGCCTCGAGCTGGTTGGCCAGTGCCTGGCGGGCGTCAGCGGCCAGCTGGGCGAGCCCTTCGGCACGAGCCTTGTCCGCCCGCCCCAGGAATCCTCGGCGCAGCCTGCCGCCTTGAGCCAGCGAGGCCAAGGGACCGCCGGAGGAGGCCAGAGTGATCCACCGGGTGGCGGTGGCGCCCTGGCCCGCGGAACCGGCCTTGATATCGCGACTCAACGACTCGATTGCCGCCTCCCTCAGCGCCTGACACTCTCTCTCCAGGTCCTGCGCCGCCGCCTCCTGGGCGTCGACGTCGTCGGCCAGCTGCTCCAGGTTCGCACGTAACGTGCTCCATACGCCTCTACCTGTACGGCGCACGAGTCCGGCCGCACGGTGACGGCCTGCGAGGAGCTGCAACCAGTCACGCAGCTCGGTCACACCGTCGCCCGACAGAAGCCCCTCGTGCGGCCCCGCGTCCGGGATGACGAAGAACGGCGCCTCCGACAGTCCCAGCCCCTGCAGGCGGGTGATGAGGTCCCGACGCACCTCGGACAGGATCGTCGCCGGTACACGGTTGAGGACCACACCGATAGGGGTCTCACGCCGAGCGGCGTCTTCCAGGGTCGCCCACGGCGTCTGGTCGCCGTAGCGCGCTGCGGTGGTGACGAAGAGCCACAGGTCGGCGGCCTCCAGCAGCCTGCCGGCCAGCGCCCGGTTGGCCTCTTGGACCGAGTCCAAGTCAGAGGCATCAATGAGGGCCAGGCCCGCCGGTATGGCGGCGGAGACCTCCTGGCGGCAGACCTCCATCAGAGGGTGCTCGCCCAGAGACTCCATGTCCTCAGGATTGGCCACTAGGACCGGTATCCGCGTGGTGGGCCGCAATACCCCCGCGTCCGAGACCTCCTGGCCGAGCACGGAGTTGACGAGGGTGGACTTTCCGGCACCCGTGGACCCCCCGACTACCACGATGGAGGGGATGTCGGCATCCTGCAGACGGGGAATCACCTGATCGCGGACCTGTCCAATGAGACCGTCACGCAGCGCACGTGCAGCCTCGACGCCGTCGGCGCTCAGAGTCAGGTCGAGACGCTCGAGGTCCCTGACCAGGTCGGTGAGGACATCGAGGAGCTGAGCGCGACTCAGCGAGGAGACGGGGGCATCGTCCTCGGAGCGGCGCGAGGGGACAGGAGCGGGCATGTGCCAACACTATGAGCACAGCGCAGCAGAGTCGACGATTGATCTCGACAGTCCACCCCACGGGTGTCGTGTGCCCAGTGAGAATCTCCTGTTACTCCGCTGTGACGAGCGGAACGAGGCACTCACCAGCCGAAGGAGACGAATCAGCACCTCCCGGAGGAGGGAAAGGCGGAGCCGTTGTCACTGACTCCCGGGACGGGAGGGTCGACCGCCCACCGGTGCGGCAGCATCGCCCGACCGGTTCAGCCCTGCGGCCCGAGCGGTCGATAATCGGCAGAATTTCAACCTTCTTTCGGACCTCTCCTGAGTGCCCCCGGCCGGACTCGAACCGGCAACCTGCGGATTAGAAGGCCGATGCTCTATCCATTGAGCTACGGAGGCGTGCGCAAGCGCTCGACCAGCCTACGCCATCACCTTCGAGACTCTCGCCCTCATCGACGCTCGCCTCGACACCGGAAGGCGGTCACGGCGGGATGACGCCATCGTCACGAGAGCAGATCAAAACGGGCAGGCGGACGATTCCACGAGGTCGCTGCGAGTGGCTCTCGAGCCGCTTGGCGCCCACATCGAAACTCGACCGTGACGGCACTGCAACCACTCTGTGACCGTATGGAATGGCACTGGGGAGCCGCCCTCCGACTCCGTCGAGGAGCGACGTGGATGTACGCAACATCACAAGGGGAGCGCTCACTCTTAGCGATGACGGCGAAACACCAGTATCGTGACCCGAGCCCCACAGCGACACCCTGGAAGGACCGCGCCTTGCCTACTTCCGCACTCATCGTGCGCTCCCTCTCCGCGCAGGCATCACTCGAGCCTCACACGTTCACCGCGTCTTTCACCGTGGGGAGGTCACCCGACAGCGATGTGCAGATCGTCCATCCCCTCGTATCCCGGACGCACCTGCTGGTCACCCCCACCCCAGCGGGATGGACGGTGAGCTGCCAGGGACGCAACGGCATGCTCGTCAACGGATCGGTCACTCGCGAGGCGCTGATCACCCAGGGAACGCGCATCCAGCTGGGTGACGCCTCCGGACCGGCACTGGGACTGACCCCGGTCGTGTCGGGCCCGGCTACTCCGACCGGAGCCCCCGTGCAGCCGCAACCGATGAGACAGCCCACCGGGTCGGCGCCGAGCGCTCCTTTCATGCCGTCCCAGCCAAGCGCTGCCTCCGCCCCGCAGTTCGGAACCCAGCCCCAGGGCTCCGGCTACGCACCCGCTGCCCCCGCGCCCGCGCAGTCACCCTCGGGCCTGCCTCCCACCACGGCCGTCTCCACGCAGGCCCGCACCATGCCGCCGGCCATGAGCTCGGCCTCCTCAGCCGCCACCTACGTCGCCTCCGGCAGCCCGCACGCAGCGCCATCGTCAACCTCGGCGAACTCGGGCGCGTTCCCCTCATCCAGGCACACTCTCAAGTCCTTCCGCATCACCTCCTCAGGCACCATTGGTCGAGCACCTGACAACACCCTGGTCCTGGACGACCCACTCATCTCCAAGCACCACGCCCGTATCGACGTCTCGGCCAACGGCATGGTCGTCACCGACCTGGGATCCACCAACGGCGTCTACGTCGCCGGTCAGCGAGTCTCCCAGGTCCAGGTGACCCAGCCCGTGCTCCTCGGCCTGGGCTCGACCTTCATCGCGCTGAGCCCCGACGGGCTGTGCGAGGTCCAGGTCGTCGGAGGCACCGGCGGCGAGCTGGTGGGTAAGGACCTGACCTTCCGCGTCAACAACGGCAACCTGACCCTGCTCGACGGCATCTCCTTCTCCCTGCCGGGCAACGAGCTGCTGGCCGTCGTCGGCCCATCGGGAGCGGGAAAGTCGACGCTGCTCAAGGCCCTCACCGGCGAGCAGAAGGCTCAGGAGGGCCAGGTGCTCTTCAACGGGCTGGACGTCTACGAGCACTACCCGGTCATGCGCAACAAGATCGGCGTGGTCCCCCAGAGCGACGTCATCCACTCCGCGCTCACCGTCCGCAAGACCCTGGAGTACGCCGCCGAGCTGCGCTTCGCCAAGGACGTCACCAAGGCCGAGCGGCGTCAACGCATTGCCGAGGTCCTGGAGGACCTCGACCTGACTGCGCACGTGGACAAGCGCATCAAGAAGCTCTCCGGCGGCCAGCGCAAGCGGGTCTCCACCGCCATCGAGCTGCTCACTCGCCCCAGCCTGCTGTTCCTGGACGAGCCCACCTCCGGGCTGGATCCCCAGCTCGACCGCGACGTCATGGACCTGCTGGCGTCGCTGGCCCACGGCACCCGCCCCGGTGACAGCGGCCGCACCGTCGTCGTGGTCACCCACAACGAGAACCACATCGACCGGGCGGACAAGGTCCTCATCCTGGCCGCCGGAGGAAAGCCCGTCTACTACGGCTCCCCCCGCGAGGTACTCCCCTACTTCCGTCAGCGGCTCAACGAGATCGCCTCCCAAGGCCGCCTCCTGCTCAACACCCCCAAGGGCACGCTGCCCGACCCGCCCGCGGTGGACGGCTATGCCGACGTCTACGCCCTCATCCGCAACCACACCGCAGAGCTGCGCCAGTACATGGAGGCCACGGTCCCCTCGACGCGCCGCGGCGGAGCCCCCGCAGCGGCCGCTGGACCGGACACTCAGGAGAAACCGCCCAAGCAGCAGTCCGTGCTCCGACAGGTCTCGACCCTCGTGCGACGTCAGCTGAGGATCGTCGCAGCGGACCCCTCCTACCTCGCCTTCATGCTGCTGCTACCCATCATCATGGGACTGCTGACCAAGGCGATCGAGGGAAGCGACGGTTTCGCGGTTCCTCACTATCCGGAGCCATCGCCGCCGACGCCCGAGAATCCCAACCCTACGATCATCAAGTACTCCAGCCAGGCCATGCAGCTGCTGGTCATCCTCATCACCGGAGCGGCCTTCTCCGGGATGTCCGCCACCATTCGCGACCTCATCGGCGAACGGGACGTCTTCCTGCGGGAGAAGGCCGTCGGACTGAGGTCGGGCGCCTACCTCTTCTCCAAGGCGGTCATCCTGGCCCTCATCACTACCGTTCAGACCGCGCTGATGATGGGAATCGCCCTGGCTCTCAACAAGGGCCCCAGCGATGCCGTCATCCTGAACGGGTGGCCGGGGCTGGAACTGGCCTTCTGTTGCTGGGCGGTGGCCTTCGTCGCCGGACTTCTGGGGCTGGCGGTCTCGGCAATGGTCTCCTCCTCGGAGCAGGTCATGCCGGTGCTGGTGGTGGTCATCATGGCTCAGCTGGTCCTGTCCGGGGGCATCATTCCGATCTCGGGCCGTGCGGTTTTCGAGCAGTTGGCGTGGTTCATGCCGTCCCGATGGGGATATGCGATGGCCGCCTCCACCCTCAAGATGCTCGCCATCATGCCCAACCGCGACGACGCGCTGTGGAAGCATGAGACCGCACAGTGGCTGACGAACTACGGGTTGCTCTCGGCCATCGGCCTGACCTGCATGGTGGCCTGTTACATCGCTTTGGCCCGTCGCGGGCGGCGCTGATCTTCGCTCCGCCCCTCTGATCGATCTGATGCAGACGTCGGGGTGCCCGCCATGCGGTGGGCACCCCGACGCGTCATACTTCTCCGTTCCCCGGCTATCTGCTGGTGATGCTGGATACCACCAGGTCGAAGTTGTAGGAGCCTCCTTGGGCGACCATGAGTCGGGCGGTGCTCTGGCTCGTCTGGGGCGCCACAGTTGCGCTGTAGGTGCCCGGTACCTTCCAGCCGACCTTGCCCGACTCCGGTGAGACCGCGACCACGAGGTTGCCCGTGTCACTGGCCGAGGAGCTGTACTCCCCGACCTGGAAAAGCAGCTGTCCGTCGCCGAGCACACCGATGGGCCCGATATGGCAGTCCTCACCTTCGGCGGGTTCAGGGAGCGCGAGCTTCTTGCTACCGACCTTGGCCGTGCACGCACTCGTGTCGATGACAACATTGGTCGTGCCACTGGGGCCGATGACCGGAGTGGTCGAGGATGAGGCTTTCGCCAACGAGGTGTATGCCTCCTTGAGCGCCGAGGCGTCCAGTGGCACCGATGAGGCCCACCTGCGGGACTCTGAGAACGTGCCCGAGACGGTACCGGCCTCGCTGCCATCAGCCTTGTAAACCGTGGCACCCGACGACGTCATCCGTGAGAAGGCCTCAGAGCCGGTCTCGATGTTGAATCCACCTGGGAACCGTGAGTCCTCGCCGAAGTCTGGATCCTCGCCCGACTCCGACACGAGCACTTCACCGGTCTCGGCCGAGAGGACCTGGACCTGCCGGGACTTGTTCTCATAGGTGAGGATGAAGCCGTTGCGGACCCGTCCTTCCTGGTAGCCGCCGGAAGCGCGCCATTTCTCCTTGCCGGCTGCGTCATACCCGACCAGAGGGCCCCCGTCGAAGGAATCTCCCTTGAGGGCCGCGATGCCAAGGTCCTCGGTGGTGCCGACGTACTTGGAATCCTTGGGGAAGGGAACCTTGGACGTCTTCCCCGCGGCACTGACGAGAGAAGACTCACCACTGAGCCTGCTGCAGAGCAAGGATCGGTCGGCCCAGAACGTGGCCTTGTCGCAGTCACCGGTCCATACCGGCTTGGTAGAGCTCTTCGTGAGGTCAACAAATTGTGTCTTCGACGAATGCTTGTAGACGAGCATGGTCCTGTCCTCGGACACAGCGGAGTCATAGGCGTCGGAGTAGCGCTGGTCCTCGTGGACGCTGTTGCCCGCGGGGAGTGCCGCCGGCCAGGCGTTGCCGACACTCGGCCCGGAGAAGAAGTACCACCAGGTGGTCCCCGCTCCCACGACTGCCAGGACGGTGACCACAGCTGCCGCCATCACCCATCGACGACGCCACCACCGCTTCCGGGCCCCATCAGTCTGCCCGACCGCCAGGTGGCCCGTGCCCTGAGTGCCCGGCGGTGAGAAGAAGGGGGCCTGGTAGGCGCCGTTACCTGGGAGCACGCCGCCGGGCATGCTCGCCGTCACCGGCCCGGCGACACCGCCGGCCCCTGGAGCACCGCCGGCGACCGGCACCTGGCCAGGACTGTGAGCGTAGTGCCCTGCCACCAGGGTTGGCGTCATGGGCGCCATCGGCGTCGTGACCGGGGTTGAGGAGGAGCCGGACAGCATGGTCGGATCCGTCACCGAATCCGGGGCCCGCCCCGGCATCTGCCCCGACGATGGAGCGTCCCAGTCATAGGGGACGGCCGAGGCCGTCGACTGCGGGGGTGAGACGAGCCTCGGCGCCGCGGGCAGGCCCACCAACGCGGTCTGCAGCACGTCAAGGCGCTGAGCGACATAGTCGATCGGGGGACGCATATCGGGCTGCTTGGCCGTCATCGAGGCGATGAGCTCCCACAGGGCATCGGGCACACCGGCAGGGCGACCAGCGTCACGTCGGGCGTGCTGGCTGAGCAGCTGGGTCGGTCCTCCCACAAACGGCGTGGTCCCGCAGCTCATCTCGTAGAGCATGATCCCCAGCGAGTAGATGTCTGCAGCAGACGTCGGCGCCTGCATCGACAGGATCTCCGGAGCCATGTACAGCGGGGTGCCGATGGCCCCGGTGAGGTGGGAGGCGGAAAAGGTGTCACAGATGCGCGCGACCCCAAAATCCGCCAGCCGAGGGACGACCGCCTCTGGCAGGGCCCCTCCCGGGGCGACACCGGTGGCAACCGTCTCGGCGGGATCGCCGCCTCTGCTCGGGTGCGAGCTGAGCAGGACGTTGGCCGGCTTGATGTCCCGGTGAATGACTCCGGCGCGATGAACAGCGGACAGCCCTTGCGCGATGCGTGTTCCCAGGGACGCTACCTGCGCAGGCGGCAGTGACCCGCGAGCCCGCAGGAGATCGCGCAGGTCCCCGCCATTGACGTAGTCCATGACGATGGCGAAGGTGGAGCCCTCGATGACGACATCCCGAATTGCCACGACATAGGGGCTGCGCACTCGAAGCAGTGTGGAGCGCTCCTTGATGAAGCGCTCCACGACGTCGGGGTTCTCCACCAGATCGGCGCGTAGCACCTTGAAGGCCAGGACCTCGCGGGCGTCGATGCGCCGACCGCGCCAGACCTCTCCCTGAGCACCTGCACCGATCCGGGACTCCATCAGGTAAGAGCTTCCGAGGTGTCGGGGGGCGGGGCTTTGGGTCATGAGGGCTCCGTGTCGCTCAAGGGCTTGCAGGCGTTACCGAGACCTTATCGCGATATGCGCGGTAACCAGTCCGCTCGGCCGGGAGATGGTCGTGAATCGCGCCGCGTTCGCAGGCATCCCTGCGACCGGAAGGCCGACAGAGGCGACTAGAGTGGGGCGCGTGAGCAAGCAGATGACAACCTCCGACCCACTGGTGTGGATCGACTGTGAGATGACGGGCCTGGACCTGAGCGCTGACGCACTCATCGAGGTCGCCGTCGTCGTCACCGACTACGAGCTCAAGCCCCTGGCCGACGGTATCGATGTGCTCATCAAGCCTTCCACCGCCGCGCTGGAGCAGATGGGCGACTACGTGCGGAACATGCACACTTCCTCGGGGCTTCTCGATGACCTGGAGAGCGGACTGACCATGGAGGAGGCCCGCGAGACGGTTCTGGACTACGTGACCTCCCTCGTCCCCGAGGCCCGATCCGCTCAGCTCGCCGGAAACTCCGTAGGTACCGACAAGGCGTTCCTGGCCCGCGACATGCCCGAGCTCATCGAGCACCTCCACTACCGGATCGTGGACGTCTCCTCGCTCAAGGAGCTGGCCAAGCGCTGGTACCCCAGGACCTTCTTCCACGCTCCGAAGAAGGCCGGCGGCCACCGCGCACTGGCGGACATCCTGGAGTCCATCGACGAGCTGCGCTACTACCGCGCGGTCCTGTTCCCCGATGGCGAGGGGCCGAGCTCTCAGGAGTGCAAGGAGGTCGCCGAGCGCGTCCTGTCCGAGCCGACGACAGGCCACAGACTCCCGCCAACTCCGCTGAAGTGACGTAGTGCACCGAGTTCAGTTTGGTAGGCGAGGAGATGAGCGGATACAGTACCGATTCGTTGCGGTAGTGCCGCACATGGTGGCTGTAGCTCAGTCGGCAGAGCGCCTGGTTGTGGTCCAGGAGGTCGCGGGTTCAAGCCCCGTCAGCCACCCCATCCACCGGTTTCGGTAGCTCCCACTCCCCGTTGCCGCAAAGGCTCACCTGAGAGCTCGACGCACGTGACGCCGGGAGCCCGCGTCCAACCCCTGAAGGGGTCCATGCCGGCCCTGGAGCAGCTGGTCACTCCACGACTGCCCTTCTCCTTGTTTCCTTCACGATGTTCGGCACGCAGGTTGCTTGATGCTCTCGCAACCTCGTGCTTGAGAAAGTCCCTCCCATGCAACGACGCGACTTCCTGCTTGCGCTGGCCGCCGGAACGGCCGGCTGCCTCACTGCCTGCACCGGGGTGCAGGCACCCCGACGCGCCGTAACCGGCTCACCCCAGGCACATCCGCCCGCCTCGCCTTCGTCATCCCCCTCACCAGCACCGTCCCCGACGCCGTCGCTCAGTCCGCTTCACCTGCAGGACGGTCCGCCTCCACTACCGGCCCCCACTCCGGCGGACTCACTCATCACCGGTCTGCCGGAGAACGTCGGCAATGTCGTGGCCATCACGGTCGATGACGGCGTTGACTCCTCGGTCGTGGACGCCTACCTGGACTTCGCCAAGGACTCGGGAGTCCGACTGACCTTCTTCGTCACAGGCGTCTACCCGAGCTGGACCGATAACCGGGACAAGATGATGCCCCTCGTGGAGTCGGGGCAGGTTCAGCTGGCCAACCACACCTGGACGCACCCGGATCTGACGACGTTGTCAGAAGGCGCGATCATCGACGAGCTCACCCGGTGCGAGAACCTGCTGCGCAATACCTACGGCGTCACCGGGGCGCCCTTCATTCGGCCTCCCTACGGCAGCCGCAGCTCCTTCACCGACTCGGTCTGTACCAAAGCGGGCTACACGACCGCAGCCCTGTGGTACGGATCGTTCGGGGACTCCGGGCTACTGACGCAGGACGTGCTCCTCGGCGAGGCCCAGAAGTGGCTACTGGCGCAGCACATCGTCATCGGTCACGCGAACTTCCCCACGATCACTCAGCTCTACGGCCAGATCATCGACATCCTGCGACAGCGTTCCCTGCTGACCGCCACGCTCGACGACGTCTACTTCGGCCCCGGACACAATCGTCACGCCTGAGGCGGCTCACAGCGCCTGAGCCTCCTGGACCTCGCAGCACTCCTGCATCCGGGAGGCATCGATCTCCGGGGTCCGTGGGAGGTAGACGATCTCGCAGCGGCCTTCGAGCTGCTCGTTAAAGGTGTCGACCCAGTCGTCGCCGATGACGAAGACATCGATGCCGTACTCATCGATGTCCTGACTCTTCTGGCCCCAGGTCTGCTCGGGGATCACTAGGTCAACGTACCGGATGGCCTCGAGCATCGCCTTGCGCTGATCGTAGGAGAAGTAGGCACGCTTTCCCTTGGAGGCACTGAACTCATCGCTGGACAGAGCGACAATGAGATAGTCACCCATCGCCTTGGCTCGACGCAGCAGCTCGATATGCCCGTAGTGGAGCAGGTCGAAGGAGCCGTAGGTGATCACACGTTTCATCAGCATTGTCCTCAGGGTCGGAGCATTCAGTTTTTGTGCGAATCACACAAGAACTGAATGTGTCGTCGTTGATTGCGCGTATGGCGGTAGAACGCGCTTGCCGTTAAGTCTAGGCAGTTCCCATCCCCCCAAAACCCTCTGTTATCCCTCCGAAGCAGGCATTCGACCATGGCGGCCGTCACCCGTCATCACTTCACCCAATGTATGCGCCGAACTGCGCTCCGACCCTTGACGTGCGCCATAACCAGCTGAGGCCATCATGTGACCGAACCCCCGTATTTCCCGGTATCGCAACGATTACGAGGAGTTTCAACGTCGTCACGACTGGCCTTGAACGTCACATTCTGATTGCAGACCACCCAATCATGACGGTGGCCGCTTTTCCAGTTGTCCCACACAACTACCGTTATAAGAAAGCGAGTAAAGAAGGCCTTCTTCCCGGGCCTCACTCATCCCAGCGTCTTGGAGGTCGCCCGTGGTCGCAGTAGCTCCTGCCTGCACCTTCACAGGAGCCTCTCGCGCCATCTCCGGCGCTCCGTCCCGGACCGGGTCGACGCCCTCAAGGACGTCTCCCTTGTGGCGCGCGTTGGAGAGTCGATCGGCATCCTGGGGCACAATGAGGCCGGGACGGTGAGCGCTCTCTCCACACCGGCACTTCTGGGGGTGAACGCGGTTCTCGTCCCAGAGCTGTCCGGGGAGCGCAACGTGCGCCTGGGATGCCTGGCCATGGGGCTGGAGCCTCGGGCGATCGAGGAGATCCTCCCCGAGGCGATCGAGCCGACCGGGATCTGGAAAGCCATCTACCGTCCGATGAGGACCTCTTCATCCGGGATGTCGTCGCGTCTGCGCTTTGCGATCGCTGCTGCGGCAAACCTGCACATTCTTCTCATTGATGAGGCGCCTTCCACCGGTGACGCCGCATTCAAGAAGCGCAGCGAGAACAAGATGACGCAACTGCGGCGTGGTGCAGGAACGGCGCTCATCGTCAACCATGCCGCGCAGGTCGTTGAGGAGATATGCGCCCGGGCGCTGTGTCTCATGGATGACGAGCTCATCGGGGATGGTCCCGGGCCGCAGATCGCTCATGACTACCGGTGGTGGTCCTGGAGCATCACCAAAGACAAGCCGGAGAAGGCCGTACAGATTCTGGCCACGTGCCGGGAGAAGTGGAAGCCGGCAGGGGTGCGGATCCAACGCTCTGAGGGACGCATGTCCCCTTACCGACACGCTCAAGGAGTATGACAATGCACGATACGGAATCCACGTTCGGGGGGCGGATCACTGTCTACGGCTCCTGCGTGGCCAGGGACTCGGCCAGGGAGCTGGAAAAGAGGGGCTGGAACGTCCAGCGTTACGTGGCCCGCCAGTCACTCATCAGCGCGGGCCGGCCGGCGGACGCCGGCGACCTCGACCTGTCGGTGCTGACGTCACCCTTTGCTCGCCGCTCCTTCCTGTCAGACATGGTGGGTAACCTGGAGGCGCAGCTGACGGCCGTCGCCGCTCGTACTGATCTGCTGCTGTGGGACTTGACCGATGAGCGTCTCGGTGTTCTGGAGACGGCCCCCGGGGCGTTCCTGACCTGTTCGACGGAGGCCATGACGGCCGGTCTCTACGACGACATCACCGGCAGGCATGTTGAGCTGGGCACGACGGAGCACCTGCACCTGTGGCGACCCGCGCTTCATCACTTCAGCACTTTCCTGAAGCAGCTGGACCTCATGGACAGGACGGTTCTCATCCATGTGCCGTGGGCGATGAGAACCGCCTCCGATGAGCCAACGATTTCGAGCTGGGGGCAGACTGCGACGGAGACCAATTGGGTCATGACCCGCTACATCGACCTTGTCCGTCAGGAAACTGGTGTGCGGATCCTCCAGGCACCCGATGAGCTCGTTATCGCCGACGACGCCCACCGACGGGGCCCAGCCCCCTTCCACTACGTTGCCGCCCTGTATGTCTGGCTTGCCGACGAGCTCGAGGCGATCCATTCGGCACGCAGTCTCGTGCCATTGGCGTAGGTCCCACCGCACCTTGCCCACTCCAGGAGCTCATCCATGCCCTGAGGAAACTGGCCCGAGTTTTCCACAGGGTGGTGTCAAGGTCTGGCGGTGGAGGTGTGTGGGCGGGTAATGTCAATACACCGCCCGGACGGGCAGCGTTGCCCGTCCCAGTGGCGTGAGGAGTTGTTTCGGTGGCGAGGAGGCTTCCGTGATGAGTGCGTCCCTACGATCCCCTGCGCCCGGGAGTGCGCGACAGTCAGCAACCGGTCGTGGCCGGTACGGTTCGCGCCTCAAGCGGCGTCGGGTGGCCGCCGGCTTGGCGGCGGTGTGTGCACTGGCCCTGGGGGTGGCCGCCTGCTCGTTGAAGGACGCTAAGGCCGTAGCCAGCGCGAGCGCCAGCTCCAGCGCCTCGGCGGCCGTCGCCCGCGCCGAGAAGGGGATCGCTGACGCCAACGCCTCCGCAACTGCCTCCCGCGAGGCCGCCCTGACCCCCGACCTCAAGGCCAAGCGCGACACTGCCCTGGCCGAACCCGCCCCCGTCAAACCCCTGCACATGGACGAGGAGACCGCCGAAGGCGCTGCAGCCAGCGTCTACTACTTCCTCGACCTCTACCGCTACGCCTACATGACCGGCAACACCACCGAGCTTGAAGCCATGAGCGAAAACGGATGCAAATTCTGTCGCTCAACAATCGACAACGCAACGAATCTGCACAACGCAGGAGGGTGGAACGATAAATGGGAGCAAGAGGTCACGAACGTCAGGTACTACGAAAAACTTGAAGGCTATGATTACAATAGAGTCGAAGCTTCCGTGAGTCACCAAATGATTACGTCTCACCCAGGAGGAGGGGTGGATACCGAAACATCAAGTCCAACCAAGAATGAGCTACTTGACTTTGCTGTACGTCACACCAATGGTCGCTGGATGATTGGCGGGGTGAGGGTTGAACAGCAATGAGTCGTTACATTATTGCTTTAGGTGCCGCCTTACTGCCCGCCTTTCTACTAGTTACTGGAAGCGACTCCCTGGCCTTGCTTCCTGAAACTAAAGGAAACTTCACTGTCGAAAATCAGGATAATACCCCAACTATTCGCGGAGAAAAAAGCGAGACCGTCACCCAGGAAGGCCCTTCGGAATCTGGCGAATCAGCGGCGCCACCTCGTCCGGTTGTGTCGGCGTCGGATCCGTCGATGTGGGATGAGCAGCCTCATCAGGACTGTGTCAGCAATGGCGGCCAGATCCCCGACATGGATTGCGCGGTCAACATGCTGGGCCGCCCCTCCCAACCCGACCAACCCACCGGAGGAGGCGGTGGCGGGCCCCGGGTCGTCACCATCACCACCCGCGAAGCAGCCACCCTCATCGCCACCGGATCAGGCATCACCCGCCAACCACCCGGACCCCAAGTCATCATCACCAAAGCCTTCATCGTCTACACCAACCCCACCCCCCGCCACCAGACCACCACCATCCTGGGCACCACCATCGACGTCGAGTTCACGCCAGACACCCCTCCAACCCCCACACCCGAGGAGCACAAGGGCAGCACACCCCTCCTCAACGAGCCGCCCAGGCCCTCACACCCCCACCAAGCCCCACAAGCCGACCGACATACCCAGCCGCCCTCAGCGCCTCCACCGCCCGGTCCTTACCGATGAGGCACTCATGAACGGAGAACTGGATGACCTGTGGCTGGCCGGCAACGTCGACCTGGCTGCGCCGTCCTGCTACCGAAGGAAATCCAGGGGGCGGTGTCTGTCGCCGCTGCCCCGGCGAATTCGGTCGCGGGGATAGCGCTGGGCGCCGACCGAGTCCAGGAAGCGTAGTAGGTAGGCATTCACTCCGCAGACGGGACCGATGAGGCTAACGCGGGACGGGCGCCGAAGGGCCCTGTGCACACCTGTCCTCAGACTGATGTGTCAGATGGTGTCGCGCTGGAGCTGCTTGGTGAGGCGGGCACAGGCTCCGGCGTCGAGCAGTATGAAGTTCTCGGGAGCGACGAGACGGCCCGAGACGACGTCTTCCACCGCCTGGTGCACCTGTGAGGGAGTATCGGCCCCGACCGCACCGATGGCCTCGTGCCGAGCACGGTAGTGGTCCGTGTCCGGTCGGCCGTGCGGATCCCAGACGATGCCGACGCATCCGGCGACCATTCCCTCGTCGAGGACGGAGGAACGGTCGGAGACGACGGCCCAGGAGCGAGCGAGTACCTCAGGCAGGTCACGGCCGGTGATCACGGGGATTCCCAAGGCCTTGAACCACTCGGGGGCACTCAGCGCCATCGTGGGGTGGGCGAAGAGGACGGGGCGGTGGCCGGCCTGGGTCAGGCCGGCGGCCAGTTCGAGCCAAGGGCGGTAAAGGTCGTTGAGAAGCCCGACGGCGGCGGGATCGGCGTTCAAAGCGCGTGAAACCTCCGGGTCCCAGGTGGGGGCGAGCAGGATACGGTCGCGTTCGCGTCCCAGGAGGCTGTAGAGGTGGTCATGCCGGGGAAAGCCAGTACGCCAGACCTCTCGGTCGGTGAGAGTGTAGGAGGTGTGGTTGGCGGTCAGTCCCGCCTGCTCGGGAGCGGTGGCACAGATGACGACGTCCAGGCGGACGCCGTTGAACCAGCGCCACATGTCGCGCATGGTCACACCGTTCTGGAGGAAGACGACGCGCTGGTCGTCTCCGGTGCCCGCACCGGTGAGCCGGTGCTTGATAAGGGGGTCGCCGATGTCGGACAGGAGAATGGTCTCAGCACCGACCCAGGCCGCGTCGAAGCCGGGTCCGGTGGGATCCATGAGGACGAAGCCATCCTGCGCAAGCCGGTCCCAGTCAGGAGATGAGCGTTCGATGACGAAAATGTGCCGGACACTGGGGGCGTGGGTGCGGGCGTAGCGGTAGAGCGGCTCGGCGTTGTCCCCGGCGCTGTCGTGACGATCCATGTAGAGCCAGGTACGGGGCCAGTCGCTCGGGGAGGAGGCCGTGTAGGGCGAGGGCGGCGCGGTCGACACCGAGGACGACGAAGAAGAGGACGATGACACTGCCGACCTCGACGATGCACCGGTCTGCAGCCCCTGGTCCTGAGTGCTGCCGCGGGTAAGGATCTGGGTCAGGCGCTGGCGCAGTCCTGGCGAGGATGAGCCGTGACGGCGCCTGCCGGGCACTGTCTCAGGCGGCTTGGGGTTACCCCGGTAAGGCGCTACCGCGATCTCCTGGCCGTTGATGACGGCGGTGATCTCTCCCTTGGGCAGCCAGACGATGCGCTCGTGGAGCACCACCTCGTCGAAGTAGCGATGGTCAACCGTCTTGGTACTGGTGGGATCAGCCCAGGCGCCGTCTACCTTCCACTGCTCCGTTGGCATGGCCCCGGTGTAGAAGTAGGTGGCCTTCTGGTCGCTGCGGAACCTGCGTGCTGAGGACAGGATCGGTGCCGGCATGCGGCCTCCCGCCATGGCAACCAGGGCGGTACGGCGCCCCACGGCCAGCGATGTGGAGCAGTACGCCTCGATCTGGAAAGCGGGAACGCGCTGGGTGACTGCGCGCAGAAGTCGGGCGACCTCAGTGCGCTCATCAGTCGCCAACCGGGCCGATGGATAGCGCAGCCCTCGATCGGCGTCGGTGACCTGGATCAGACGGTGGATGATGAGCTGATAGATCCAGTCGGGAGGCGGATTATCAGCCTCCAGCCATGCCGGGATGAGGGTGCCCAGCAGATGGCGGTAGTGGCTGACGTCCCCCCAGGCGCCGGGGGGCGACGGAGCATGACGGATGACGGCTGGGCCATCGTGGAGGCCGAGGCGGTTGCCGGTGGCGAGGATATGGGCAATGAGCCCGCTCAGGCCGACGTTCTCATCATGGCCGCCGGCACCGTCGGCATCATCGACGCCGCGGAGGGGGCTCGCACCGCCCCAGTCCGGTAGGCCTCGACGGGGGACGGTCAGGACCACGCCACTGATGGTGTCGGGGAAGATGTAGGGCTCGGCAGTCAGGTCCGCGCTACGGCTACCGTGGCTGAAGCGCCACTGAAGCCGGTCGTCCCGGCTGCCGTCGTCGGGGCGGACGATCACGGTCGGGGTGAGAAGAGTACCGATCCCGTCTCCCGAGCCGCGCTGAGCCAGCGAGGAGAGGTAGCCGGGTTCGACCCGATCACCGGCTCGCAGGAACAGGACTCGGCTTCCGGCCGGTAGTGCGCTGAGGGCTTGGGCCACCGACACCGGATCGGGGCAGGCGATGGGGACGATCCCGGTCTCGGGCGGATCCTGCTCAAGAGAGTCGAGCGTGTCCTGACCACCTGCGGAACCGATGATGATGACATGCAAGGTCTCGGTGCTGCGGGCGTTCATGAGGTGGGCATCTCCATTTCGTGGGGTGGTCCCCAATGACTAATGGTGGACGTCGCCAGCACCTCTGTGTTGGAGATGTCCCAGGTGTGTCCGAAAGTCGTCCCACGCCGCTGGGCGAGCCCGCACCGGGAGACCACATAGATACGGGCCCAGAAACGTAGGCAGTCATTGAGAAAACCAACGTCAATTCCAAGGTTAAATTTGGGACAATTGATGTCACTCACCAGGTCCCTGCGAGCCACCAACGTGAACCCCAAGACGAAGGTCGCATAGCGACACCTCCACCCAGCGAAGCACGGCAGCACCAGCGAGACGCCTGACCCAGCAGAGCCGGCGACCGCGGCGCAGTCCAGATTGACGTCGAGCAGCTTCTCGCACAAGCACCTGGCCTCGGTCAGGTTGCCGCCCTCAAGCGCTATAGCGGCGGCGTAGCGCACGAGCCCCGTGACCGCCGACAGCTCCCACCGACCAGAGATGGCGCACCTGATTCTCCTGAGGACAACACCCCTCATCGCAGGCGCATGTCATTCTTGATCCGGGCCGTCGAGACCTCAGGAGTACGGGGAAGGTAGACGATCTCACACAGCCCCTTGAGCTGGCCGTCGAACTCGCCCCTCCAGTCATCACCCATGGCGAACACATCGATACCGTACCTGTCAATGTCCTCGACCTTCTGCCCCCAAGTCAGCTCGGGCACCACAAGATCAACATATCGAATAGCCTCAAGCATCGCTTTGCGCTCCTCGTAGGAGAAGTACGCCCGCTTCCCCTTTCCAGCATTGAACTCGTCGCTGGAGAGCGCTACCACCAGGAAGTCCCCCAGAGCTCGTGCGCGCTTCAGCATCGCAATATGACCATAGTGGAGCAGGTCATAAGTGCCATAAGTGATCACACGCTTCATCGACTTACTCCTTGACTGGGCGTTCAAGGACCACCCACATGACGACATACATGACAAACCGCCATGAGTATTACCTAGTCGCGAGCCGATCTCGAAGGTGTCACAGAAACGATGCGATACTGATATATGGTTGATATATTGGCTCCTCCCATGGCCAGTACTCCGTGGGGCGATGTCCGTCAGCCCAGAAACGTGTGACCCGAACTCGATCCGAAGCCGGGCCGTCAAGGATCAGCAAGGGATCCACCTCGGGCAGCACCTCATTCTGATGTCAGTTCACCGCAGTGGGGAGCAGCTCGACGACACCGGGATGCTCGGTGAGGTAGGCACCGACTCGGTCCTCGGCTAAACCCTTGAACAGGAGCGCGTCCGTGCACTGCGCACCCTCCTCCCACTGGGAGGGATAGGAGGTCCTGGTGCGGGAGTCGTTCCCCAGGACCAGGATGTTGGCGACTGGTTCCTGGCCGGCCGGTACAGGCTGCTGCAGTGCTCATATGGCGCTACCGGCGAAAGGAACGGCAATCATCTCAATACCGGAGGTGATGGAGTGACGCGCCCACAGAGCGAGGCATCCCGCGGCCAGGGTCAGGACCAGGAAGATCGCCAGGACACTGAGGAACGCGATTCTCCAGCCTCAGCCAGCTGCTCCCAAGTGCGCTCTGCGGGACTGCCCCGGTGCCGGAGGAGGCTTCGACATCACTGTTGGCGCCGTCGGCACCGTGAACACTCGGAGCCACCCCCATCGGAGTCGACCTTTTCAGCCAGGACGCCTCCAGGATCTGACAAGGGAGTCTTCGTCATGGAGTAATGGCATCATGTCTTTTTAGAACGCTTTGGCCGGAATTCCTAGCAAATAGGAATTCCGGCCAAGAACCTTGAGAAATGAGATGTGACTGAGGCTATCTCCCCATCATCGCTACCTCATGTTCGCGGCATCTTTCCGCACGATCAGACGAGTGTCGTCCGGTTATGTCACAAACCAGGCGGCACGAGCTGGTACATCCACCCGTAGGGGTCCTCGGCGTGACCGGCTTGAATAGAGGTGAGCCGGTCATGGATCTGCCGAGTGACCTCACTGCCCTCGATCCGAGCGTCGAACCCCTCTCCCTTGAGGTGGCCGAGGGGCACGACAACAGCCGCGGTGCCGCAGGCAAAGACCTCGCTGACCCGACCCGACTCGATGTCTGCGAGCAGCCCCTCCAGGCTGATGGTGTCCTCCACAACGCTCCGGCCGGAGTCGCGCAGCAGACGGATGATCGCGCTGCGGGTGGAGCCTTCCAGGATCGTCCCAGTCAGGCGCGGGGTGCGCACAGCCCCGTCAGCGTCGACGACCATGATGTTCATGCCGCCGAGCTCTTCAAGGTTCCTCTGTGAGACGTCATCCAGGAAGCAGACCTGGTCACACCCCTGAGCGTGGGCCTCCTGCTGGGGAAGCAGAGAGGAGGCGTAGTTGCCGCCGGTCTTGGCCGCACCCGTCCCTCCGCGCCCGGCGCGGTGGTAGTCGGTCGTCACCCAGATGGAGATGGGCTCAAGACCGTTGGTGAAGTAAGAACCCGAGGGAGAGGCGATGACGTAGTAGTCGACCACCGCGGAGGGGCGTACACCGAGGAAGGCCTCGGAGGCGAAGGCGAAGGGACGCAGGTAGAGGGACTCCCCCTCGCCTGAGGGCACCCAGGCGGCGTCGGCTCGCACCAGGTCCACCAGGGAGGCGACGAAGTCCTCCTCAGGCAGCTCCGGCAGGGCCAGGCGACGAGCGGAGGCATTGAGCCGGGCCGCATTGTAGCGGGGCCGGAAGGTCCACACCGAGCCATCATCGTGCCGGTAGGCCTTGATGCCCTCGAAGATCTCCTGGCCGTAGTGGAGCACGGCGGTGGCCGGGGACAGACTGAGATTGCCGTAAGGAACGACGCCGTAGTCTCCCCAGCCCTCACCCTGCGTCCAGCGAGCATGAGCCATGTGGTCGGTGAAGCAGTCGCCGAAGTGAAGGTTGGTCAACACCTCCGCGCGCTCGTCCTCGGTGACCGGCGAGGAGTTGGCGGTCAGAGGGAAGCGACCGGCAATCGCGTCGGCCTCCGGGACGGGAACCTCGGCCGCACGAGCCAAGGAGGTGGATGCGAAGTCGGTTGAGGTGGCGTCTGTCTCGGGCATAGAACCACCCTACCGCCGAGGCCACCACCCGGACACAACCTTCCCATATCCTGGCCCCCCTGATAGGCCTACGGCTGGATTTAGGCCTGCGGTTGGATTCCGGCCAGGCCTACCACCTCGGGCGCCTCGTGCATCCTCATCGGGCCGTCATGCTTCATCGACGACGACGGCCGGGGCGTCTCAATGCGGCGATGCGTTCACCCCTGGGCCACGGCGACGGCGATGGCGTCACCGATCTGACTGGTCGTACGCTCAACGCCATCACCACGCGTGGCCATGTCGGCCATGACCGCTGCCTCGACCCGCGCCGCTGCCTCAGGCAGTCCCAGATGGTCGAGCATGAGGGCGACGGCACTGATCGTGGCGGTCGGGTCGGCCTTGCCCTGCCCGGCGATGTCCGGGGCCGAGCCGTGCACGGGTTCGAACATGGAAGGGAACTCCCTCTCCGGATTGATGTTGCCCGAGGCGGACAGGCCGATGCCGCCGGTGACGGCACCGGCCTCATCGGTGAGAATGTCACCGAAGAGGTTGTCGGTGACAATGACGTCGAAACGGCCCGGGTCGGTCACCATGTAGATGGTGGCAGCGTCCACGTGGCAGTAGTCGACGACGACCTCGGGGTACTCAGCACCAACGGTCTCGACGGTGCGGCGCCACAGGTCACCGGCGTGGACGAGCACATTGTGCTTATGGACGAGCGTGAGGTGCTTGGCCGTCCTGGCCTGCGCCTTGGCGAAGGCGTAGCGGACCAGGCGCTCCACTCCATAAGCTGTGTTGACACTGACCTCGGTGGCGATCTCGTGCGCCGTACCCTGACGCACCACTCCCCCGTTCCCGCAGTAAAGTCCCTCCGTGCCCTCACGCACCACGACGAAGTCGATGTCGCCGGGGTCAGCCAGTGGCGTCGGCACGCCCGGGTAGTAGACCGAGGGGCGCAGGTTGACGTAGTGGTCCAGGGCGAAGCGCAGACGCAGGAGCAGGCCGCGCTCAAGCACACCGGAGGGGACGGAGGGATCGCCGACAGCACCCAGCAGGATGGCGTCGTGAGCCTTGATGGCCTCAAGATCCTCATCGGTGAGGGTCTGCCCGGTTCGGTGCCAACGCTCGGCCCCCAGATCGAAGGTGGTCGGCAGGACGGCGATTCCCGTCCCCTCCAGTGCCCGATCGAGAACCTTGAGCCCCTCAGGGACGACCTCCTTGCCGATGCCGTCACCCGGGATTACTGCCAGTTTGATGGTCTGCGTCATGAGGCCACCTTAGGGCATGGCCATGATGCGAGACGCTCGGTCCGCATGGTGGCGGCCCCTCGAACTCGCGTTTCGACCGACGGTCGGTTAGTCTTGTTCCAGCCACTTCTGAGGAGGAGACATGCCGCGCACCCACCGCCCCGCCGCGCAGCGCCGCGAGGAGATCCTGAACGCCGCGCACACACTGTTCACTACCAAGGGTTTTCAGCCCACCACCATGGAGGACATCCTGAGGGTCGTAGGCATCGCCAAGGGGACGCTGTACTACCACTTCCCCAGCAAGGAGCAGATCCTCAAGGCCCTCGTCCTGCGCATTGTCGGCCAGGTCGAGCATCAGGCCCGTGAGATCGCCGACTCCCAGGCTCCTGCGATGGAGAAGTTTGCGGCGATCATGGCGGCGATGCAGGTCGAGGACACCGAGACCGAGCTCGTTGAGCAGTTCCACGCGCCGGGCAACGCCGAGTTCCACCTGCTGTCCATCACGGCGATGATCGAGCACCTGACACCTATCCTCGCCGACGTCGTGGCCCAGGGGGTGAGCGAGGGGACCTTCAGCACGGACCGGCCCTATGACGCCATCGAACTTGTCCTGAGTGCCTCCAGCATCCTCTTGGACCACGACATCATGGATGCCAACCCGGCTGAGCTCGCCCGCCGCCGCGAGAGCCTCATCTGGGCGAGCGAGACACTTCTGGGTGCCCGTCCCGGGAGCCTGGCCAACTTGTTGGAGGCCGGCTCATGAGACGTGTCGGCCTGCTCGTCCTGGGCTCGTTCATCAACTCACTGGGAACGGGACTGACCGCATTCGGGCTGGCCATCATCATGCTACGCACCTATGGGACGGCCTCCTCGGTGGCAGCCGTTCAGCTGAGCTCCTTCGCCCCTGTTGTACTTCTGGCTCCTGCGGCAGGCGTGCTGGCGGACCGCTACGACCGCAGGCTGATGATGATGATCGGAGATGCCGGCTCGGTGCTGGGACTGGGAATCATCCTGATGGCTCTGTCCTCGCCCCGCCCCTCCCTGGCCTGGGTCTGCACAGGAGCAGTCGTCTCCTCCTGCCTGGCCGCCCTCACCGAGCCTGCGCTGCGGGCCAGCGTCACCGACCTCGTGAACGAGGAGGACTATGTGCGCTCCTCCGGTCTCCTCCAACTGGCCTCGGCGGCCAAGTACCTGCTGGCTCCCGCCGCGGCAGGGCTCCTCATGCCTGTCGTCGGCGTGAGAGGACTCGTCCTGCTCGACGCCAGCACCTGCATCGTCACCGTGGCCTGCACCGCCACGGTGCGTCGGTCCCTGGTTCGACAGACAGTCCCTCAAACCACGTCTCAGCAGGAACCCGATCGGGACGTCATGGCGGGCTGGCGGACCATCATCTCCTCATCAGGCCTGCGTACCCTCGTGGTCCTCATGACCCTGGCGACCCTCGCGATCGGGGTCATCCAGGTCCTCATCAAGCCGATCCTTCTGCCCACCGTGAGCACCTCGCAGATGGGGATGATCGAGACGATCGCCGCCACCGGTATGCTCGTGGGCGCGGCACTGGTCACCGCCTGGAAGAGTGCACGGCCGACGACGCTGCTGGCTGCGGGTCTGGCCGCCACCGGTGCCGCGATGGCTCTGGTGCCTCTGGGGCCGGGCGCCTGGTGGGTAGCCGCCTGCGGCTTCCTCACCTTCGCCAGCCTGCCCCTGTCCCAGGCCGGGGCCGAGGTCCTGGTGCGCACCCGTGTCGATAACGCCCGGCAGGCACGAACCTGGGGCACCATCAGTCTGGTGACCCAGATGGGCTACTTGGTGGCCTACCTATGCTCAGGGGTGATGGTCGACCACGTGCTCCAGCCTCTCCTGAGTCCGGGGAGACTACTGTCGACAAGTCTCGGAACAATTGTCGGCACCGGCCCAGGACGCGGCGCAGCGCTGCTCGTGGGCCTCATGGGACTGGTCATGGCCATGGTGGCCCTCGGCGTCCACCTCCGGCGCCACCAGCTCGCCTGAATCTGAGCGACACGGAGGCAAAAGGCGGTGTCCCCCGACGACTCAGATCGTCGGGGGACACCGCCGTGGGTAGCCTCAGCGGGCCTCAGCGGGCCACGGATCCCTCGGTGTAGTCCTTGTCGACGTCGGCGCGCCAGGCGAACATGGAACGCACCTCACGGCCGGTGGCCTCGATGGGGTGCGCCTCGCCCTCGGCCCGGAGCTTCTTGAACTCCGGGGCGCCGGCGGCCTGGTCCTCCATGAAGCGCTTGGCGAAGGTTCCGTCCTGAATGTCGGCAAGGACCTCCTTCATGTGCTCCTTGGCCTCGGGCGTGATGATGCGCGGGCCGGAGACGTAGTCGCCGTACTCGGCGGTGTCGGAGCAGGACCAGCGCTGCTTGGAGATACCACCCTCATTAATGAGGTCAACGATGAGCTTCATCTCGTGGCAGACCTCGAAGTAGGCCATCTCGGGCTGGTAGCCGGCCTCGACCAGGGTCTCGAAGCCGTACTGGATGAGCTTGGAGACGCCACCGCACAGGACGGACTGCTCACCGAAGAGGTCGGTCTCGGTCTCCTCGCGGAAGGTGGTCTTGATGGCACCGGCGCGCGTACCGCCGATAGCCTTGGCATAGGACAGCACGAGGTCCCAGGCGGCGCCAGTGGCGTCCTGCTCCACGCAGACGAGCACGGGCACGCCTCGGCCGGCCTCGAACTCACGGCGCACCGTGTGGCCGGGGCCCTTGGGGGCCACCATGACGACGTCGATGTCCGCAGCCGGCTTGATGTAGTCGAAGTGGATGTTGAAGCCGTGGGAGAACAGGAGGGCGGAGCCCGCCTTGATGTTCGGCTCGATCTCATCGCGGTAGAGAGCGGCCTGCACCTGGTCAGGGGCCAG
Organism: Actinomyces sp. Marseille-P3109; assembly: GCF_900323545.1. NCBI lineage: Bacteria > Bacillati > Actinomycetota > Actinomycetes > Actinomycetales > Actinomycetaceae > Actinomyces > Actinomyces sp. Marseille-P3109. The sequence continues at coordinate 487,893 of NZ_OOHN01000008.1, read as the reverse complement.
GACAGTGATGACGTCGGCCCAGGCGACCGCCTCGGCGATCGGCTTGACGGGCAGGCCAGCCTCCTCGGCCTTGGCTGCAGAGGACGAGCCCTCGCGCAGGCCGACAACGACCTCCACGCCGGAGTCGCGCAGGTTCAGAGCGTGAGCATGCCCCTGGGAACCGTAGCCGATGACGGCAACCTTCTTGGACTGGATGACGGACAGATCGGCATCGTCGTCGTAGAACTTCTCAGCTGCCATATTGCTTCTCACTTCTCCTTGAGTTGATCGGTGATGGATCGTGGGCCGCGCGTGATCGCCACGGCACCGGACTGGACAATCTCTTTGACGCCGTACGGCTGGAGAGCCGTCAGCAGAGCCTTGACCTTGGATTCTGAGCCGATGGTCTCGATGACCACCGACGTCGGGGCGACGTCGACGACGTGGGCGCGGAACAGGTCGACGACCTGGAGCACCGCAGTACGGTTGGCGTCATCCGCGTGCACCTTGATGAGGTAGAGCTCGCGCTCGACGGAGGTGTCGGGATCCAGCTCGACGATTTTAAGGACGTTGACCAGCTTGTTGAGCTGTTTGGTGACCTGCTCCATGGCCAGCCCCTCGGCGTCGGCGATCACCGTGATGCGCGAGATGTCCTCGTGCTCGGTGGGTCCGACGGCCAGGGAGTGGATGTTGAAGCCCCGACGCGTGAACAGCGCTGACACCCGGGTCAGGACGCCGGGCTTGTTCTCCACCAGGACGGACAGCGTGTGCTTCTCGCTCACGGCGCTCACTCCTCTTCCCACACCGGGCTCATGCCCCGGGCGTGCTGGATCTCGTCATTGGAAACCCCGGCGGCGACCATGGGCCAGACCTGGGCGTCCGCAGAGACGATGAAGTCGACGACGACGGGGCGGTCGTTGATGGCGTTGGCCTGGGCGATGACGTCGTCCAGGTCCTCCAGGCGCTCGCATCGCAGCCCCACGGCCCCGTAGGCCTCGGCCATCTTGACGAAGTCGGGGACCCGAGCCGTTCCGGCCCCGGTATGCAGATCGGTGTTGGAGTAGCGCTGCCCGTAGAACAGGGTCTGCCACTGCCGCACCATTCCCAGCGAGGAGTTGTTGATGACAGCGACCTTGATGGGGATGTTGTTGAGGGTGCAGGTGGCCAGCTCCTGGTTGGTCATCTGGAAGCAGCCGTCTCCATCGATGAGCCACACCGGGCGGTCCGGGCATGCCTCCTTGGCGCCCATGGCCGCGGGCAGACCGTATCCCATAGTTCCGGCGCCGGCGGAGGTGAGCCAGGAGTGGGGGCGGCGGAAGGTGAGGTAGTGCGCCGACCACATCTGGTGCTGCCCCACGCCCGTGACCCAGATGGTGTCCTCGGACGCGGCCCGGTTGAGGTGGGTAATGACCTCCTGGGGCTGAAGCAGTCCATCGTCGGTGTCGCTCCAGTCCGTGGGGTAGGTGGCCTGGATGCGCTCGACCTCGCGCAGCCACGGTGCGATATCCACCCGACCCTCAGCGGAGACGTGGTCGCGGAACTCGGCGCTCAGGGCGGGGACGACGTCGGTCAGATCACCGACGATCGGGACGTCGGCAGTGCGGATCTTGGAGATCTCAGCGGGGTCGACATCGACGTGGATGACCGAGGCCTTCGTGGCGAAGGTGTCTGGCCTACCGGTGACCCGGTCATCGAAGCGGGCCCCCAGGCAGACGATGACATCGGCCCGCTGAAGGGCTCCGACGGCGGCGACGGTACCGTGCATTCCGGGCATCCGCAGGTTGAGCGGGTGATCACTGGGCATGACGTCCAACGCGGTCAGCGTGGTGACGAATGGCGCCCCAATGAGCTCGATGAGCTCGGTCAGGTCGTTGGAGGGCACCTGCGCACGGTTCAGGCCACCGCCGAGGTAGAGGACGGGGCGGTCGGCAGCGGCGATCACCTCGGCGGCCTGAGCCAGGCGCCGCTGGTTGGGCTTGCCGGGCAGACGGTAGCCGGGCAGGTCCCGGACCGGGGGCCACACGAACTCGGTAGGCCCTTCCTGGGCGTCCTTGGAGATGTCGATGAGGACGGGGCCAGGACGTCCGGTTGAGGCGATGTGGAAGGCCTCGGCCACACGCGGAACGATGTCCTCGGGACGGGTAATGAGGAAGGAATGCTTGACGAAGGGCATCGTGGCACCGACGATGTCGGCCTCCTGGAAGGCATCCGTCCCGATTCCACGACTTCCGACCTGGCCGGTGATGGCCAGTATCGGCACCGAGTCCATATGCGCGTCAGCGATGGCGGTGATGAGGTTGGTAGCACCGGGGCCGGATGTCGCCACGCAGACTCCGACCCGGCCTGTGACCATGGCGTAGCCCTCGGCGGCGTGGCCGGCACCCTGCTCGTGGCGCACCAGAACGTGCCTAATCCTCGTCGAGGCGAGTAGTGGGTCATAGAAGGGCAGAATGGCACCGCCCGGCATCCCGAAGATGTCAGTGACACCAAGCTCTTCCAGTGCGCGTACCAGAGCCTGGGCGCCCGTCATGACCTGTTGGTCCTGACATGCAGGAGCGTCGTCGCGGGTCATCGCTCGCTCTCCTTCTCCGTGCTTACCGTCCGGCGACCTGCCGGGTAATGAACGTTAGATCAGTGATCGCAGAGAGTCATATCGAGACACCAGTTGTCTCACATTATGGAATCACGGACATGTGCATCCCTGTGAGCACCCCGCCCCGTCCCTCACTGCCCCTGTCGGGACGGCTTCCGGCCGACGAGCCCCGGACCTTGGTACGTCATGGGCCCCGCCAGAGATGACACAATGCCCCTGTTACTCACGACAAGCATCCGCCGCGTCACTGTCAGCGGCGAGACGGAAGGCGGCACAGCGACGTGGTCACCACGGTCCTGCACTATCTGTTAGACAACCCGGTTGTCATCGTGCTCCTCATGGTTGGCGCCGGGCTGCTGCTCTGGCGCGCCAGACGCAGAAGCATACGCATCCCGGCGACGGTCCTCCTGGCTGCCAGCACGGCTCTCCTGGGCTGGAAGGTGGCGCACGCCAATATCCTCCACCACTTGTCCGAGAACGTGGTTCTCGTCCTGTTCCTCCTGGTCGGCACCGGGATGCTGCTGGGACACATCAGGATCAAGGGTGTGAGCCTTGGGGCGGCGGCGGTCCTGTTCTGCGGCATCGCATTGGCGGCCTGGGGAACGTCTGCCGCAACGCCGATCGAGGTTCCCAGAGAGCTGGGAACGCTGGGGCTGGCGATCTTCACCTTCGCCATCGGGATCCAGTCCGGGCCGAACTTCTTCCACGTGATCCGCACCGCCGGTGGTCCGTTGGCCATCCTCCTGGGTGTTCTGGGCGTGGCGGCCCTGGCTGCCGTGGGTGTAGGACGTCTCCTGGGACTCAAGGCGTCAATGATCGCGGGTGCCTTCGCCGGCGCCGTCACGAACACGCCTGCCCTGGCGGCAGCCGGCAACGCCGCGGCCATGGCCGGTGACAAGGCAGGACCGGGAGACGCCACCGTCGCCTACGCCGTTACCTACCTCTACGGTGTCATCGGCATGCTGTTCTTCTGCCTGCTGGCGCTGCGCTACCGCCGCAGTGACAAGGACACGCCCTCTCCGCTCATCAACCGCACCATTCGTGTGGAACGCGAGGACGGCCCGCTTCTGGGCAATATCGTCGAGACCATCTCGGGACAGCTAAGATTCTCTCGTCTGCGCCGCGGTGAGCAGGGCCCCATCACCCGACCGACCAATGACGACCGCATCTTCAAGGATGACCTCATCACCGTCGTCGGAACGCAGGAGGCCGTCAACCAAGCGATCAAGGCGGTGGGCCACGGATCGTCGCACTCTCTCATTGAGGACCGCAAATACCTCGACTTCCGCCGCATCACGGTCTCCGATCCGAAGCTTGCCGGTCGCACCGTCGACGAGCTCGATATCGACAACCGTTTCGGGGCGACGATCTCACGGGTGCGCCGCGGCGACGTCGACATGGTGGGCACCCCGGACCTGGTGCTACAGCTGGGTGACCGGGTTCGCGTCGTCGGCCCGACCGGGCGCATGAAGGAGATCTCGACGTACTTCGGTGACTCGTCGCGCGGGTTGTCCTCCATCAACCCGGTGGCCCTGGGCCTGGGAATGGCCCTGGGCATCGTCATCGGTGAGTGGAAGTTCCTCACTCCCACCGGGGCCACCTTCTCCATCGGTTCGGCTGCCGGCACGCTACTGGTCGGGCTCATTTTCGGTCGTATCGGCCGTATTGGAAAGTTTGTGACTGCCATGCCCTTCACAGCGACGGCAGTGCTCTCGGAATTCGGGCTCCTGGTCTTCCTGGCCCAGGCGGGCACCAGGGCGGGCGGAGAAATCGCACACGCCTTCACCGGCGGTGACTGGTGGCGGATCTTTGTCACCGGCTTCGTTGTCACCACCATTGTGGGACTGGGGATCTACGCCTCCATGCGATGGGTGGTCAAGATGGGCGGGACCCGCCTGTCCGGCCTGATCGGTGGCGTTCAGACTCAGCCGGCGATCCTGGCGTTCGCCAACGAACGCACCGGTGCCGACCCTCGGGTGGCCCTGGGCTACGCCATGGTTTATCCCGTGGCGATGATCGTCAAGATCTTCATCGCCCAGATTCTCGGCGGACTCTAAGTCCCTCCCCCGCGCCTTGCGCGTCCTGTTGAGCACATGGTGGTCCGCCGCTGAGAGGAGCGGCGGACCACCATTATCCGGGAGGCACGCAGAAGACCTGGCGGATCAGTCCTCCTTCGGCTGTGCAGCCGCCTCGGCCTGAGTGCGAGGGAGCGTGATGTGTCCAGAGGTGGCGACATCGTGACGCCAGTTGTGGTCGGTGATGATTCGTGCCAGTGCGAGTCCGACACCGATTGCCGTGATGACGAAGAAGACCTCAAACAGGTTCGTGGCGGCGTCGCCGACGTCGACGCCCTTGTCGATCGACAGCGTGTTGAGCGCCGAGATCGCGCGATAGAAGGGCACGCCGGGGATCATGATGACGACGGCGGGAACGGAAAGCGCCACTCGAGACAAGGAGGCCCGGGAGACGAAGAGCTGAGCCAGCAGTCCAATCGTTACCGCCGCCAGTCCGACCGCGAGCTGCCACGGCACATGGAAGACGTCAATGAGCAGAAGCCGCCCGGTATTAGCCAACGCACCGACCACGGCGGCGAGTGTGCTGGCCTTGGTGCCGGCATTGAACAGCATGGCGAAGCCGTAGGCCGCAATGAATGAGCAGAAGCATCGCAGGACGTAGAGGAGCGGTCCGTCAAGCGGCACACCGCTGGCTGACTCGACGTCCCAGCGGAAGATGAAGGTGACGGTCCAGACGGCGATGCCGGCGGCCGCCATCACCATGAGTACATAGGCACCACGCGAGAGCGCTGAGGAGAAGTCCTGCCGGAACAGATCCAGCATCGCCGTGACCATGGGGAAACCGGGAATGAGGAACAAGATGGCCGAGATAATGCCGCCCTGATGGTTGCCTGTCACCGCACCGGCCGCATCGAGTGCCGTCACGATCCCCATGTATGTACCGGACGCCGCCACTCCACAGACAATCCAGGTGAAGAAGTGCTGATAGTGACGCTCAAGCATCTGCCGGCGAATGAACTGCCCAAGAAAGGCGGCCACGAGCACCGTCAGGCACTCGACCCATCCGCCCTTGTTGAGGAAACAGAATCCTGCGCAGGCCACGCCGGAAGCCGCGGCGTTGGTAAAGGCGTTGTACCGAGCGCGCATCTTCTCAACCTCGGCCAGCTTGGCCTCGAGGTGCTCGACGGTCTCATGAGCGCGCAGATCATGGACGATCCTGCGCAGAGCCTCCAGACGGGCCACGTTGACACCGACACGACGCACTTCGCAGGCCTCGGTACGGAATCGGTTGCCAACGTATGACGAGGTGACGATCTCCGTCATGGTCACTGTGGCCTCATGGCGGTCAAGGCCGACGGCGGCAGCGGCTCTGGCCATTGAGGATTTGATGCGGTAAGAGCCTGCACCCGCAGCGAGCATGAGGCGCCCTAGATGCAGCACGACGTCCGACTGCTGCATGAGTCGGTCGGAGTCGAGGCTCGGTTCATGGCTGTGCGGGTTGGCAGAGGGGAGGTCGGTTCCAGACACGAGGACAATGGTGCCCTGTTTGATGGTGTCGTGTCAGATCCTTTGTGGATACAAGACAGTGTCGGCTGGAACACTGTCCATCAGGGCAGTTCGCGCGTGACAAGCAACCGGCTCGGAACCGTTGTGAGGCGGTTCCGAGCCGGTTGATCAAGTGTGTGCTCGGTGGTGTCCTACTCTCCCGCACCCTGGCGGGTGCAGTACCATCGGCGCTGTCAGGCTTAGCTTCCGGGTTCGGGATGGGTCCGGGCGTGTCCCTGTCGCTGTGACCACCGAGACGTCTGGGTGGGTAGTGCGGTGCGTTGATTCACTTGTGTGGTGGTTGCCCCCGCACCCCACACGCTCACGCTCACGCGCGTGCGTGTGTGTGTGGTTGGTGGTGGGTTGGGTGTGGACCGTATAGTGGACGCTTTCGTGCTTACCGTTGTTCCCCTCGTCCCACGCACCGTGTTGTGGCGGGTGGGGGGTGTTGTTTGTGTTGGCCTATTAGTACCAGTCAGCTCCAACCGTTACCGGTCTTCCACCTCTGGCCTATCAACCCAGTAGTCTGCTGGGGGCCTACCAGGAAGGACGAGTCCTTCCTGCGGAGACCTTGTCTTGAAGATGGTTTCCCGCTTAGATGCTTTCAGCGGTTACCCGTCCCGAACGTAGCCAACCAGCCGTGCCCCGGGCGGGACAACTGGCACACCAGAGGTTCGTCCGTCCCGGTCCTCTCGTACTAGGGACAGGCCTTCTCAAGTCTCCTGCGCGCGCAGAGGATAGGGACCGAACTGTCTCACGACGTTCTAAACCCAGCTCGCGTACCGCTTTAATGGGCGAACAGCCCAACCCTTGGGACCTGCTCCAGCCCCAGGATGCGACGAGCCGACATCGAGGTGCCAAACCATGCCGTCGATATGGACTCTTGGGCAGGATCAGCCTGTTATCCCCGGGGTACCTTTTATCCGTTGAGCGACGACCCACCCACACGGGATCGCCGGATCACTAGTTCCTACTTTCGTACCTGCTCGACCCGTCGGTCTCACAGTCAAGCTCCCTTGTGCACTTGCACTCAACACCTGGTTGCCGACCAGGCTGAGGGAACCTTTGAGCGCCTCCGTTACACTTTAGGAGGCAACCGCCCCAGTTAAACTACCCACCAGGCACTGTCCCTAACCCGGATCACGGGCCCAGGTTCAGGCGCACGCCATAACCAGAGTGGTATTTCAAGGACGACTCCACCGCTACTGGCGTAACGGCTTCAACGTCTCCCACCTATCCTGCACAAGCTATAGCGGGCGCCAATACCAAGCTGTAGTAAAGGTCCCGGGGTCTTTCCGTCCTTCTGCGCGAAACGAGCATCTTTACTCGTACTGCAATTTCGCCGAGCTCATGGTTGAGACAGCGGGGAAGTCGTTACGCCATTCGTGCAGGTCGGAACTTACCCGACAAGGAATTTCGCTACCTTAGGATGGTTATAGTTACCACCGCCGTTTACTGGGGCTTAAATTCACCACGTCACCCGAGGGTTAATGGTTCCTCTTAACCTTCCAGCACCGGGCAGGCGTCAGTCCGTATACATCGCCTTACGGCTTCGCACGGACCTGTGTTTTTAGTAAACAGTCGCTTCCCCCTGGTCTCTGCGACCCTCCCCCCTAACAGGCCAGCTGTTTCAGGGATCAGGCCCCCCTTCTCCCGAAGTTACGGGGGCATTTTGCCGAGTTCCTTAACCATGATTCACTCGTGCGCCTAGGCATACTCTGCCCGACCACCTGTGTCGGTTTAGGGTACGGGCGGCTGGCACCATCGCGTCGAGGCTTTTCTCGGCACCCCAGGATCACCCTGTTATCCCCCACCAGCGTGGGGTCACCATCACGCCTCACCCCCGTCATCCAAGACAGTCCCCCGGATTTACCTGGGCAACGGGCTGCGCGCTTGAACGGACCAAGCCATCAGGTCCGCCGGGCTACCACTGTGCGTCACCCCTGTTAACACGCTTGCCTACCTGCACGGAGGGTCCCCAGACCCCACCACCACAACCCCCACCAGGCCCGAAGACCTGAGCTGAGGGCCGATATGGCAGCACGGCGTGGGTTAGCACCCGCGCGTCAGCATGGGCGGTGCTTCGCCGGTACGGGAATATCAACCCGTCATCCATCGACTACGCCTGTCGGCCTCGCCTTAGGTCCCGACTCACCCAGGGCGGACTAGCCTGGCCCTGGAACCCTTGGTCATTCGGCGCTAGGGCTTCTCACCCTAGTATCGCTACTCATGCCTGCATTCTCACTCCCGCACCGTCCACCAGCAGTCACCCACAGGCTTCCCCCGGTGCAGGACGCTCCCCTACCACCCACAGCCCCTGCCACCACCCCAGCAACGTGGGACGATGAAGGGAACAAACGCTGTGGGTCCGCGGCTTCGGCGGTGTGCTTGAGCCCCGCTACATTGTCGGCGCACGATCACTTGACCAGTGAGCTATTACGCACTCTTTCAAGGATGGCTGCTTCTAAGCCAACCTCCTGGTTGTCTGCGCGACCGCACATCCTTTCCCACTTAGCACACGCTTAGGGGCCTTAGCCGGCGATCTGGGCTGTTTCCCTCTCGACCACGGAGCTTATCCCCCGCAGTCTCACTGCCACGCTACAACCCGCACGGCATTCGGAGTTTGGTTGACGTCAGTAACCCTGTGGGGCCCATCAGCCACCCAGTAGCTCTACCTCCGCCGGGCAACACGCGACGCTGCACCTAAATGCATTTCGGGGAGAACCAGCTATCACGGAGTTTGATTGGCCTTTCACCCCTACCCACAGCTCATCCCCCCAGTTTTCAACCTAGGTGGGTTCGGTCCTCCACACGCTCTTACACGTGCTTCAACCTGGCCATGGGTAGATCACCCCGCTTCGGGTCCAGAACGCGCCACTACACTCGCCCTGTTCGGACTCGCTCTCGCTACGGCTACCCCACACGGGTTAACCTCGCGACACGCCACTGACTCGCAGGCTCATTCTTCAAAAGGCACGCCACCACCCCCACACACAACAAGCATGGGAGGCTCTGACGGCTTGCAAGCGCCCGGTTTCAGGTACTATTTCACTCCCCTCCCGGGGTACTTTTCACCATTCCCTCACGGTACTATCCACTATCGGTCATCAGGAGGTATTCAGGCAGCCAAGTGGTCTTGGCAGATTCACACAGGATTCCACGAGCCCCGTGCTACTCGGGCACCACCCCAGACACGCACCAACCAGTTCCGCCTACGGGGGTATCACCCACTACGCCACGCCTTCCCAGACGATTCAGCTACAGATCAGCACACGCGCCCGGTCTCCGGCAGAAGACCAACAGGACAGCCCCACAACCCCGCACACGCAACCCCTGCCGAGTATCACACGCACACGGTTTCACCATCATCCGCTTTCGCTCGCCACTACTCACGGAATATCTTCTCCTACGGGTACTAAGATGTTTCACTTCCCCGCGTCACCCCCCACACCCTATACAATTCAGATGCAGGTGACACGACATAACTCGTGCCGGGTCCCCCCATTCGGAAACCCTCGGATCACAGCCCGCCAGCCGGCTCCCCGAGGAATATCGCAGGCCACCACGTCCTTCATCGGCCCCTGATGCCAAGGCATCCACCGAACGCTCAAAAAAACAAACAACACAACACACGACAAAACAAAAGAAATGTCACAGAAATCTTACAGTAAGATGCTCGCGTCCACTATACAGTTCACAACCAACCCACCCACACCCACACCCCACCACCAACAGGCAGCAGAAGCACAGGCCAGGCAACCAGGGCGCACTGCCCCAGAACCCCGACAGCATGCCACCCCCACACACGCACACAACCGCGCACACCAGGGGCACCCACCACAACAGACCACCACGACCACAACAGCCGCAGCAGCCCACCACAAGCAGGCGTGTTTCCTACACCACACAACACCACAACCAACCAACCCCACACAACAGCGCAAGGCCAGCCAGCCGCAGCTTCCGTGCGAGACACCCCCTCCAGGCCGGCCCAGACCACACTGGCCCAGACAAAACAAACAACCAAAAAAGAAGGAGGAGGCAAACCGCCCCACACAAACCTATCCTTAGAAAGGAGGTGATCCAGCCGCACCTTCCGGTACGGCTACCTTGTTACGACTTCGTCCCAATCACCAGCCCCACCTTCGACCGCTCCCCGTAGGGCCACGGGCTTCGGGTGTTGCCGACTTTCATGACGTGACGGGCGGTGTGTACAAGGCCCGAGAACGTATTCACCGCAGCGTTGCTGATCTGCGATTACTAGCGACTCCAACTTCACGGTGTCGAGTTGCAGACACCGATCCGAACTGAGACCGGCTTTAAGGGATTCGCTCCACCTCACGGCATCGCAGCCCTCTGTACCGGCCATTGTAGCATGCGTGAAGCCCAAGACATAAGGGGCATGATGATTTGACGTCATCCCCACCTTCCTCCGAGTTGACCCCGGCAGTCTCCCGCGAGTCCCCACCACAACGTGCTGGCAACACGAGACAAGGGTTGCGCTCGTTGCGGGACTTAACCCAACATCTCACGACACGAGCTGACGACAACCATGCACCACCTGTGAACCAGCCCCCCACAAAGGAGAGGAAACCCCGTCTCCGGAGCCATCCGGCACATGTCAAGCCTTGGTAAGGTTCTTCGCGTTGCATCGAATTAATCCGCATGCTCCGCCGCTTGTGCGGGCCCCCGTCAATTCCTTTGAGTTTTAGCCTTGCGGCCGTACTCCCCAGGCGGGGCACTTAATGCGTTAGCTACGGCGCGGAAAACCCGGAAAAGGCCCCCCACACCTAGTGCCCAACGTTTACGGCGTGGACTACCAGGGTATCTAATCCTGTTCGCTCCCCACGCTTTCGCTCCTCAGCGTCAGTAACGGCCCAGAGACCCGCCTTCGCCACCGGTGTTCTTCCTGATATCTGCGCATTCCACCGCTACACCAGGAGTTCCAGCCTCCCCTACCGCACTCAAGCCGGCCCGTACCCACCGCAAGCCCCCAGTTAAGCCAGAGGATTTCACGACAGACGCGACCAGCCGCCTACGAGCTCTTTACGCCCAATAATTCCGGACAACGCTCGCGCCCTACGTATTACCGCGGCTGCTGGCACGTAGTTAGCCGGCGCTTCTTATCCAGCTACCGTCAACCCACCCACACAGGAGCAGGCCTGCTTCACTGGCGAAAGAGGTTCACAACCCGAAGGCCTCCATCCCTCACGCGGCGTCGCTGCATCAGGCTTGCGCCCATTGTGCAATATTCCCCACTGCTGCCTCCCGTAGGAGTCTGGGCCGTGTCTCAGTCCCAGTGTGACCGTCCACCCTCTCAGGCCGGCTACCCGTCACCGCCTTGGTAGGCCATCACCCCACCAACAAGCTGATAGGCCGCGAGCCCATCCCCCACCAAAAACACCCAAAAGGCGCAATCTTTCCCAGGCCCACCATGCGACAGACCCAGAATATCCCGTATTAGCCACACTTTCATGCGGTTATCCAGAAGAAGGGGGCAGGTTACTCACGTGTTACTCACCCGTTCGCCACTCATCCACACCCACCACAAAGGAAGGCGCTTCACCGTTCGACTTGCATGTGTTAAGCACGCCGCCAGCGTTCGTCCTGAGCCAGGATCAAACTCTCCAAACAAAACCAACAAAACCACAAAGGTTCCAATCAGAAAAAGCCCAGAAAACCAGACCACATGGCCCCACCCAACCCCCACAACAGAAGCCAGGCAAACCAAAACAAAACAAGCCCCAAAAAACCACACAAAACGCGCAGCCCCCCAGGACCCATGGCATAAAAAACATGACACACTATCGAGTTCTCAAACAACACACCCAGCCAGAATTCACCGAAGCCTTACGGCTTCAACTCGCCCTGGCGAGCAACTCCGCTACTATAGAGGACCTACCGTTCCAACGTCAAGTCGAAGAACTTTGCCCTCGATCACATCTGCTGGCGATCCTCTGTTGCGGATCGCCGCCGCATGGGTCTCACCGGAGGCTCGGCCCTTTCGGCAGCGGGCTGTACTCTAGGCAGCCCCACCCCCTCGACGTCAAACCAAACGCCCATGATCCAGAACACACCGACTTTTCGCTGCTATTCCAGCGTTTTCGTCGATACGCTCGGAACGCGGTGGCGACCTCCCTCCCGTTGATCAATTTTCACCGAACGATCCGCAACGATCCGCACGCCATCATCGATCAATCAGTTAGTTGTCAACTTTCCGGTGTCGGGGATCCGCTCTCAGCTCTCACAAGGAGCGCATCCCGTGCCAGCCTCCACCCGTGGCGCCAAGCATCCGAGTACGGCAGGGGCGTGTAGCACCGGCCGGTGCTACACGCCCCTGCTCACGCCAGACAGAACGTTCTGGTTCTTTACTCCGCTTCGGCGAATTTGCGCACGGCCTTGGCCACGGCGTCGGCGACGCGGGTGTCGAAGGCGCCGGGGATGATGTACACGGGACTGATCTCGTCGTCGGCGATCACCGAGGCGATACCGGTGGAGGCGGCTCGCAGCAGCTCGGTGGAGATGTCGGTGATGCCAGTGTCCAGCAGACCACGGAAGAGTCCGGGGAAGGCCAGGACGTTGTTGATCTGGTTGGGGAAGTCCGAGCGTCCAGTCGCCACGACGGTGGCGTAGTCCGCAGCGCGGATCGGGTCGACCTCGGGGATCGGGTTCGCCATGGCGAAGACGATGGCGCCATCGTTCATGACCGCCAGGTCCTCGGGCTCAAGCAGGTTACCCGATGAGACGCCGATGAAGACGTCGGCCCCCTTGAGGCCCTCCTTGAGGGAGCCGGTCACCTGACGCGGGTTGGTGTTCTCCGCGAGCCACCTGCGGTGCTCGTTCATCCCCTCGGTGTCCACCGACGACAGGGCCCCGGTGCGTCCATAACCGACGATGTCGGTGGCGCCGTGCGCCATGAGCAGCTTGGCGATGGCGTTGCCGGCCGCACCGACACCGGACAGGACGATGCGCACGTCCTCGATCTTCTTGCCCACGATCTTCAGGGCGTTGATGAGAGCGGCCAGGGTCACGATGGCAGTACCGTGCTGGTCGTCGTGGAAGACGGGGATGTCGAGCTCCTCGCGCAGGCGGGCCTCGATGTCGAAGCACTTGGGGGCGGCGATGTCCTCCAGGTTGATGCCTCCGTAGGCCGGGGCGATGGCCTTGACGATGGAGATGATCTCCTCTGGATCCTTGGTGTCCAAGGCCACCGGCCAGGCGTCGACGTTGCCGAACTGCTTGAACAGGACGGCCTTGCCCTCCATGACGGGCATGGCGGCGGACGGGCCGATGTCCCCCATGCCCAGGACCGCGGTGCCGTCGGTGACGACGGCGACGGTGTTCTTCTTGATGGTGAGCATCCGGGCGCGCTCGGGGTGGTCGTAGATGGCCTTGCAGACGCGGGCCACTCCGGGGGTGTAGACGCGGGCCAGGTCACGACGGTTGTGGATCGGGTACTTGCCGGCCACCTCGATCTTGCCGCCAACATGGGTCAGGAAGGTCGAGTCACCGACATTGCGAACGACGACGCCGTCGATCTCCTCCAGCTTGGCGACCAGTTCGTTGCGGTGCTTGGAGTCGCGGGTGTCGGCGGTGAGGTTGACGGTGAGCTTGTCGCCATCGGCGTCGGCCACGTCGACGCCGGTGACGATGGCGCCAGTCGCAGTGGCGGTGTCGACCAGACGGGCTACCGCCTTCTGGGAGGCGGGCACCTCGAGGTACAAGGCGACGGTGTAACTGGGACTGGGCTGAACCATGGGCACTCCTTGTGGGACAGGCGGGGTCTTGAGATAAGCGCTCTGAGCCTATCCCCAGCCGGCCGTCTCCTAATCGGATGACGGTCCTACGGCGACCGAATACTGAGATACCCACAGGCTTTGGTCAGGATTCAGACCACCTGTGGTAGGGGTCTCACACAGACAAGGCACCGTTGACATAGATCGTTCAGGGACCGTCGACGACGAACAGTCCGGTCCGTCCCCACTCGTAACGAGCAGTGAAGACGGACCGGACATGTTCGAGCGACCCTCAGCACGAGGGAACAAGCAGCGGTGATGACCAGTAGAGCTCGTCTCAGCCCTGGACACGCTCCATGACCAGCTCGCGCACGCGCTTGGCGTCGGCCTGGCCACGGGTCGCCTTCATGACGGCGCCGACAATGGCGCCGGCCGCCTGAACCTTGCCGCCACGAATCTTGTCAGCCACGTCCGGGTTCGCCGCCAGGGCCTCGTCCACAGCCTCCAGGAGGGCGGAGTCGTCCGAGACAACCTCCAGTCCGCGAGCAGCGGCCACGGCCTCAGGGTCACCCTCTCCGGCCAGGACCCCCTCGAGAACCTGCCGGGCCAGCTTGTCGGTGAGCCGGCCGGAGTCCACCAGCCCCTGCAGCTCGGCGATCTGAGCGGGCGTGACGGCCATGTCCTCCAGGGCGGTCTCCTGCTCCTTGGCCGTGCGGGAGAGCTCGCCCATCCACCACTTGCGGGCGGCTTGCCCGGTGGTTCCCGCCGCAGCCGTGGCCTCAATGAGCTCCAGGGCCCCGGCGTTGACGACGTCGCGCATCTCAGTGTCACTCAGGCCCCACTCGGCCTTGAGTCTGCGGCGCTTGGCCGCGGGCATCTCCGGCAGGCGCTCTCGAATCTGCTCGACCCACTCCCGGCTGGGCGCCACCGGAACGAGGTCCGGCTCGGGGAAGTAGCGGTAGTCATCGGCGTCGGACTTGACGCGTCCGGCGCGGGTGGTGCCGTCGGCCTGACCGTGGCGGGTCTCCTGGATCACCTCTCCCCCGGCGGCCAGGATGGCTGCCTGGCGCTGGATCTCGTAGCGAACGACCTGCTCGATACCGCGGAAGGTGTTGACATTCTTGGTCTCGGTACGGGTGCCCAGCGGCGCGTCGGGCGACTCGCGCAGGGAGACGTTGACATCGGCGCGCACGTTGCCTCGCTCCATGCGCGCCTCGGAGACGCCCAGGGCCCGGAAGATGTCGCGCAGGGTGCGCACGTAAGCGGCAGCGACCTGAGGGGCCTTGGCGCCGGCACCCTCGATGGGGCGGGTGACGATCTCCACCAGCGGCACACCGGCGCGGTTGTAGTCCACCAGGGAGTGGCTGGCGCCCTCGATGCGGCCGTCGGCGCCTCCGATGTGGGTGTTCTTACCGGCGTCCTCCTCCATGTGGGCCCGCTCGATCGGGATGGTGAAGAAGGATCCGTCCTCCAGCTCGATCTCCAGGGCACCGTCGTGGGCGATGGGCTCATCGGACTGTGAGGTCTGGAAGTCCTTGGCCAGGTCCGGGTAGAAGTAGTTCTTCCGGGCAAAGCGGCAGGACTCGGCGATCTCGCACCCCAGGGCCAGCCCGATGCGGATGGCGTACTCCACACCGCGGGCGTTGACCACCGGCAGCGCGCCGGGGAGTCCCACCGATGTAGGGGTCACCATCGTATTGGGCTGGGCGCCGAACACGTTGGGAGCAGCGTCGAACATCTTGGTCGCGGTCCCCAGCTCGACGTGCACCTCCAGTCCCAGGACCGGGTCGTAGCGGCGAACGGCCTCGTCGAAGTCCATCAGCGTGTCACTCATCGTGTCTCCTCCAGCTCGGGCGCGCGAGACAGCAGCGGCGCCCCCCATGTCTCCTCCAGCGCTGCCTCCAGCACGGCTCCGGCGCGGTAGAGCCGGTCGTCGGCTCGCTGAGGCGCAAGGATCTGGAAGCCCACCGGCAGCCCGTCATCACTCAGGCCCGAGGGCAGGCTCATGCCGGGAACTCCGGCGAGGTTGGCCGGGATGGTGGTGACGTCCAGCTTGTACATCGCCAACGGGTCATCCTTCTCCCCGAAGCGGTAGGCCGTGACCGGGGCCGTGGGCGAGACGAGGATGTCCGCTTTGTCCCAGGCGGCGGCGAAGTCACGCTGCACCAAGGTGCGCACCTTCTGGGCCGAGCCGTAATAGGCGTCGTAGTAGCCGGCCGACAGTACGTGAGTGCCCAGGATGATGCGACGCTTGACCTCATCGCCGAAGCCCGCCCCGCGGGTGGCCGCCATGACGGTCTCGGCGGTGACGGGGCCCGAGGCCGGCTCGACCCGCAGGCCGTAGCGCATCCCGTCGTACCGGGCCAGGTTGGAGGACGCCTCGGCGGGCATGATGAGGTAATAAGCGTCCAGCGCGTACTCCAGGTGCGGCAGGGAAACGGTCTCCACCTGCGCGCCCGCCGCCTCAAGCAGCTCCAGGGCGGCGTGGAAGGAGGCCACGACGCCATCGTGGTAGCCCTCACCGCCGTCGAGCTCGGAGATGACACCTACCCGCAGGTCGGTCAGGTCCCGTCCCTCCTGAGCGGCCCGCACGACGGCGGCCATGCCGCGCGGGGCGTCCGACAACGAGGTCGAGTCCAGCGGGTCGTGGGAGGCGATGACGTCGTGGAGCAGTGCCGTGTCCAGCACCGTGCGGGCCATGGGACCGGGCGTGTCGAGCGAGGAGGCCATGGCGATGACGCCGAAGCGCGAGACCGTGCCGTAGGTGGGCTTGACGCCGACTGTCCCGGTGACGGCCGCGGGCTGGCGGATCGAGCCTCCGGTGTCGGTGCCGACGGCCACGGGGGCCTCGTAGGCGCCGACGGCGGCCGCGGAGCCGCCCGAGGAGCCTCCGGGGATGCGCCCGAGGTCCCACGGGTTGGCGGTGCGCCCGAAGGCTGAGTGCTCGGTGGAGCCGCCCATGGCGAACTCATCGAGATTGGTCTTACCCAGGATCGGGGTGCGGGCGGCACGCAGGTTGCGCACGAGGGTGGCGTCGTAGGGCGGCACCCATCCCTCAAGGATTCGTGAGGCGGCAGTGGTGACCTGTCCGCGGGTGACGATGAGGTCCTTGACGGCCACCGGAACACCGGTCAGCTCGCTGGTCGCCTGTCCTTCCCGACGGGCGATGTCGGCGGCGTCGGCCTGATCCAGGGCGCGCTCGGCATCCACGTTGAGGAAGGCCCCCACGGTGCCGTCGACGGCGGCGATACGGTCCAGGTGAGCCTGTGTGAGCTCGCGGGAGGAGACCTCCCCTGCCGCGAGTACCGCCGCCTGATCGGCGGCGCTGCTCCTGATGAGGCCGGCCAGCCCGGTCTTGTCAGCACTGCTCATGAGGCGGAGTCCTCCCCCAGGATCTGCGGCACGAGGAACATGGAGTCCTCGGAGGCCGGCGCACCGGCCAGGAGCTCATCGACGTCGAGCGTGCTAGCCGGGACGTCCTCACGCAGTACGTTGGTCAGCGGAACGGGGTGGGAGGTGGCCGGCAGGTCGGGCGACACCACGCTCGTGACCCGGGCGAAGGAGGAGGCAACCGCGTCCAGCTCACCGGCCAGGCGCGTCACCTCCTCCTCGCTCAGCTCCACCCGAGCCAGCGCCGCAACCCGTGCGACCTCATCAGTGGAAATAGCAGACATGGAGTGGAGTCTAGCCGGGCCGGGCCGGCTGCCGTCACGACAAGCGCAAGAGTGCCATGTCCCGCGGGTCTCAAGACGGGGACAGCTCCCCGTGGACGATCTGAGGCAGGCGGATGGATCATGGTTCTCAAACCCCCGGATTCCAACAGAAACGAAACCGAGACCGGATTCGTGCGATCTCACAGCACTTCATCCCCGAGGATGATTGACATCCCATCGTTTCACGGATGTCATGGTGCGCACTGGGTTGTTGAGGACCTCCGGGAGCAGTGATCCCGCGACGGTCCGGGGCAGCCCTTGGATCGGGCCTCCAGGACTTCGGGCCACCGGGGGTCGGATGGACAACTGGATTCGACCGGGCTCCGCACGGTGCGGAGCAACAGATCGAGGGACGAGGACGCATGAGCAGCAACACTTCCCCCACCGGTGCTCAGCATCAGGGAGAAGCCTCACCGAGCAAGACCCCTGTGCTCAGCACACCTTACGGAGAGCCCACGGGTGTGCGTCGTCAGTCTGTCTTCCAGGCGGCTGCGAACGACACGGCACCGCACGCACGCTCCAACAGCACCACCGCGAACGATATGAACAAGGACCTGGGCAACACCGAGGAGCTCGAGGTGGTCGCCCCGGCGGCAGCCGCCGCGCCCGGAGCCGACAACGAGCTGCACGCCCAGCCGAGCAGTGACAGCACCACCGGCACGGCCGTTACCGATGGCGCCCCGGAGTCCTCCGAGCCCGCTGGGCCGGAGGTGGCGACCTCGGACGGGACCGTTGAGACGGCTCCGGACCCAGCGGTCCCTGAGGGCGGCACGGCCCAGCCCCCCGTCGGTTCCTCTGATGACTCCTTCATCTCCCCTGTCACCACTGCCGCGGTCTTCGACGGCACTCCGTCAGCATCCGCATTCGCGTCACCCAAGCACCCGGACGAGGCCTCCTACCTGGATGAGCCCAGGCGCCGTCGCCGCTGGCCGCTGGGCGTTGCCGCCGCAGCGCTCCTCCTGCTCGGTGTCGTCGGGGCGGGTGGCTACGCCTATGCCGCGCACTACGACGGTCGTGCCGTGCCCGGGACGACGGTCGCCGGTACCGACGTCTCCGGCCAGAGCCGCGAGGAGGTGGTCGCCACCATTGAGAACCGTGCGAAGAACGCCAAGGTGGACATCTCGGGTGATGTCACCGCCAGCGCCTCTCTGACTGACCTGGGGACAACCGTGGATGCTCAGGCCACCGCCGATGCCGTTATGGCCCGCGGCGACACGCTCGGTGAGAAGTTCCAGGCCCTGGTCTCCAAGGGAGAGGTCCCGGTGGTCAGCTCCACCGACAAGACCACGGTGGACGCCTATTCCACATCCCTCATCCCCGAGGACCGTGCCAAGGCACGCAACGCCACCGTGGTCCTCAGCGACGACGGCACCACCTTCTCCACCACGAGCGCCTCTAAGGGCGCCTCCCTGGATGCGGACGCCCTGGCGCAGGCCGCACAGAAGTCCGCCACGTCCCTGGGCTCGTCATCGGTCTCCCTGACAATGACGAACGCCGACCCGAAGGTCTCCGACGACGACGCCCAGAAGGTTGCCGACAAGGCCAACAACTGGGTCTCGCAGGACGTGACCATCACCCTGGATGACGACTCCTACACGGCGGAGGACACGGACAAGGCCTCGTGGATCACGGTGACCAACTCGGCCGACTCCGCCCCCACTATCGCCGTGGACTCCGCGAAGGTCTCGCAGTGGGTCCAGGCACAGGCCGAGGAGGCCAAGGTTGACCCCGTCACCGGTCAGCGCAACGTCAACGCCAGTGGGAAGGTGGTCTCCACCCCCACGGAGGCCAAGGACGGCAAGACCGTCAACAACGCCGACGCGGTCGCCACCTCGATCACCCAGTCCTTCGGCAGTGACAAGGCCTATGCCGGTTCCTTCGAGACGACGACGGTCAAGGCGGAGTGGAAGGAGCGCACCATCGCCGACGGCGCGGAGAACCTTCCCTACCAGGCCGCTCCGGGTGAGAAGTGGGTCGACCTCAACCTGTCGAGCAAGACGGTGACCGCCTACGAGGGCGCAACCGCAGTGCGCGGCCCGGTCTCCATCGTCGACGGCGCCCCCGAGACCCCGACGGTGACCGGCACCTACAAGGTCTACCTGCAGCACGAGATCCAGACGATGCGGGGCGAGAACGCTGACGGCTCGCCCTACGTCGCTGAGGACGTCCCGTGGGTGAGCTATTTCCACAGCGGCTATGCCTTCCACGGCGCGGGATGGCGCTCGAGCTTCGGGTACTCCGGCTCCCACGGCTGCGTCAACATGCCGATCCCCGAGGCGCAGTGGATCTACAACTGGGTCGACACGAACACCGTGGTCCAGAGCCACTACTGAGCCGGAAATCGGTCCAGCCGCAGCTGGGGCGGGGCACCTCCTTTTCAGGAGCTGCCCCGCCCCAGTTTTGACGACACCTCAGGACACTGCCTGCGGCCCCTTCTCCAGGAGCGTCACGAAGCCGTCCTCGTCGAGGATCGTCAGTCCCAGCTCACGGGCCTTGACCTCCTTGGAGCCGGCCTTGTCACCGACGACGACGAAGCTCGTCTTCCTCGAGACGCTGCCCGAGGCCTTACCGCCTCGCGAGACGATGGCCTCCTTGGCGCTGTCCCTGGTGAAGCCCTCCAACGAACCGGTGACGACGATGGTCAGTCCCTCCAGGGTCCGCTCAGGCTCCACCTGCTGATCCGAGGTCTCCTCCCGGGTACGGACCCCGGCTGCCTCCCAGCTGCTGAGGATCTCGCGGTGCCAGTCGACATCACGCCACCGCACCCAGGACTCAGCGATGGTCGGGCCCACGCCGTCGGTCTCGGCCAGCTCGGCGACGTCGGCCTGGCACAGAGCCTCCAAGGACCTGAAACGCGCCGCCAGGGCCCGGGCGGCGGTCGGACCGACGTGCCGCACGGACAGGGCCACCAGGATGCGCCACAGCGGTCGGGTGCGAGCCTCGCGGAGCTGGGAGAGCATGGCGATGGCGTTCTTGCCGGGCGCCGTCGCCTTCTTGACCCGACCGTCTGCGTCATAGGTCTGCTTGGTCCAGAAGAACCGGCTCAGGCGCCAGTCGCCGGTGGGGACCCCGCGGCGTGAGACGGGACGCCACACGAAGACCTCGCGCAAGTCCTCCCCGGTCAGGTCGAACAGGGCGGCCTCACCGGTGAGCACCGGGGTCTGCTCAGTGACCCCTGCCCGCCTCAGGAGCTCCTCGACAGCCTCCACCCTTTGGGAGGCGTGCAGCGAGTCGCGCTCGCCCGCCGGCAGGCTGAGTCGCCCGCTTTCCGTCTCCAGACTCTGCCCGGCCGCGAGCGCGGCCAGCGCCTCACGGCGTCCGGCGTCGGGTCGAGTCAGGGCGCCGGCGGCCTCGTCGCCCAGTCCCTCGACATCGAGCGCGCCTCGGGAGCCGATGTGCGCGATCCGCTCGGTCAGCTGGGCGGGACAGGAGCGGGTGTTGGGACAGCGCAGGTCGACATCGCCGTCCTTGGCCGGCGCCAGCGCGGTGCCGCAGGAGGGGCAGTGCATCGGCATGACGAAGGCCCGCTCGCTGCCGTCGCGCAGGTCGGCCACCGGCCCCAGGATCTCGGGGATGACGTCACCGGCCTTGCGCACGATGACCATGTCCCCGATGCGAACGCCCTTGCGCGCCACCTCGGTGGCGTTGTGGAGGGTGGCCCGGGCCACTGTCGAGCCGGCGACGAGGACCGGTTCCATCATGCCGAAGGGGGTGACGCGTCCGGTGCGACCCACCTGGACGGCGATGTCCAGCAGGCGGGTGCGGACCTCCTCGGGCGGGTACTTGTAGGCCGTGGCCCAGCGCGGGACCCGGGAGGTGTGGCCGAGTCGGCGCTGGAGCGAGTGGTCGTCGAGCTTGAAGACGATGCCGTCGATCTCGTGAAGAAGGTCGTGGCGGTGGGTGGCGTAGCGCTCGATGTAGGCCTCGCGCTCGGCCCGCCCCCGCACCACGGTGTTGTAGGGGGACATCGGTAGCCCCCAGCCGGCCAGGAGCTCGTACCACTCGTGCTGGCGGGTGGGAAGCTTCTCTCCCGGTGCGGGGGTGATGGCGCCGACCCCGTGGGCGATCATCGCCAGTGGCCGGGAGGCGGTGATGGCGGGGTTCTTCTGGCGCAGTGAGCCCGCGGCCGCGTTGCGGGGGTTGGCGAAGACCTGCAGGAGGGCGGCGCCGTCGGCCTGCCGTTGCACGTTGCGGGTGCGACGGTCCTCGTTGAAGGCCTCGAACTCCTGGGTGGGGAAGTAGACCTCGCCGCGTACCTCGAGCAGGGAGGGGTGGGAGTCGCCGGCCAGTACCAGGGGGACGCTGGCGATGGTGCGCACGTTGCCGGTGACGTCCTCACCGGTCGTTCCGTCACCACGGGTCGCGGCTCGGGTGAGGAACCCGTTCTCGTAGGTCAGGGCCACGGCCAGGCCGTCGATCTTGACCTCGGCGGTCATGGCGAGCTCGTCGTCGGCGACACCGGTCTCGGCAACCATGCGCTCGGCCCATTCCTGGACCTCGTCGAGGGAGAAGACGTCCTGGAGGGAGTACATGCGCTCGTGGTGGAGCGCCGGGGCGAAGTCGGTGATCGCGCGGCCCCCCACGCTACGGGTCGGTGATCCGGCCCGGGCCAGGGCTGGATGGGCGGACTCCAGGTCCTCCAGCTCACGGTAGAGGACGTCGTAGTCGGCATCGGACAGGGGGCTCTCGGCATCGATCGCGTTGTAGTAGGCGTCTCGGGCGGCCTCGATGTCGCGTACCAGCTCGCCCCAGCGTTCCCGAGCACGGGCCGGGACGACGGTCAGCGCGGTAGGGCTCTGACGGTGGGAGTCGTCCGAGCCGGGGACCGACGGTGTCGGTCCGGCCGGCCTGGGAGCAGTGCCGCGGGGAGCATCGGTGTCAGTCATGGGGCTATCCTTCCTCACCCCGGCTCGAAACGGCTTCAGGCGTCCCCGAACGGGCTGCCTGGCACGTGTCCTTGGTAGTGGACCGCAGAATCTCGGCCTTCCAGGCGTCCACAGCGAGCCGATTCAGCCGGGAACTGCGAGGTTGTCCACACCCCGCTTCCTCTGCCGGAGACGCGACTGGTCCAACCCGCGATTCTGGGTGTGTGAGCTCCACGTCTGATGCCTCTGACCCGCACGCCCTCTGCTCGGTGAGCGGCCGCTCCACGGCCTTCTGCTCGCAGTCGGCCGGCAGGGCCGCGGCCCGAGCGGCGGTTGACGCCCTGACGGGCCCCTGGCACCTCGCGATCCTGGACGGGCCCGACCGCGGACTGGTCATGGCCGCCCAAGACGGAACCGTCCTGGGCCGGGACGAGGTGCTGAGCGACCCGCTGGTCTCGCGCCGCCACCTGCGCCTGCGACTGCACGGTCGCCGGGTCCGGGCCCGGGACTGCGGCTCGGTCAACGGGACCTACCGCTACTGGCACCTGGGTCTGTGGCTGCGTCTTCGCAGGGAGGTCGGGTTGAGGGAGGGGACGCTGCTGCGCCTGGGAGACAGCGTGCTCGAGCTGCGCAGACGTCCCACCAACCTGGTGGTTCCGGCTCCCCCGTCGGCGTCCTCGTTGGTCTGGTCGATGGTGGGCTCACTGGTCTGCATCCTGGTCATGGCCGGCTCGGCGGCGATAGCGATCACGACCGGAAGCCGCGGCGCCATGGGCATGGTCATGGTGGCACCGATGCTCGCGATGACGATCATGCGCCTGGTGCCGTTCCTGCAACGGCGTCGGGGCAGCCGCGGTAGCGGCGGATCTCGATGGCGCCGCGGCCGCCCGCGTCTCAAGGGGCTCCATCCGGGCTGGAGACGCGGACACCCGGACCCCTCCACGATGTTGCTGGCTCTGGCGGCTCGCTCCAGCGCGCTGGAGCCCGCCCAGGAAGCAGGATCCGAGGGCTCGGCGACGGCGTCAGGCGCACGCGGCCCCCTGACCGCCTGGACCGCTGAGCGCCGACGGAGGCGCATCCTCTCACTTGAGGACGGGGAGAGCCTGGCTTTAGAGGGCAAGGAGGCCGGCAACGTCCTGATGTGGTGGTGCGCGCAGCTTCTGGCCCGCGATGAGGTCCGGTTGACCGAGCTGGACAACCCGTGGGACGGCCGGGTGGAGGACCGGTTCAGCACGCGCGCCAGGGGCTCCCACGGGGTTCGTCTCACCTGGGGACCGCGAGCTCGCCCTCACGTCGCTCAGGTGCTGACCTGTCCAGACGATCGGGTTGCGCCTCAGGCGCTGCGGGTGCGCCCGGCTCCGACCGGGGCGCCGTCGTGCTCACCCGCCTGGTGGGATGCGGTCCGCCACCTGTGCCGGTCCAGGATCACCACGGAGGCAGAGACATCGGCGGCGCATGAAGGCGTTCCCGACATGGTCCGTCTCAGCGAGGTCGTGGAAGACCTCGACGCTCACGAGCTTCGGGCGCGGTGGAAGGAGCAGACCCGTTCGCACACCTCCGGGACGTTGCCACTGCCGGCGATCCTCGGAGTGGGATCGCACGGACCGGTCAGCGCCGACCTGGTGGCGGACGGTCCGCACGCTCTGCTGGCAGGGACGACGGGATCGGGGAAGTCCGAGCTGCTCATCTCCTGGCTGGTGCAGCTGGCTCTGGGGTGCCCACCGGACCGTCTCACCATGGTCCTCGTCGACTACAAGGGAGGGGCCGCCTTCAGATCTCTTGCCGGCCTACCGCACACGGCCGGGGTCCTCACCGACCTGGACCCGGCCGGCACCAGGCGGGCGCTGTCCTCATTGGAGACCGAGGTGCACCGGCGCGAGAGGATCCTGACCAAACACGGCGCCAAGGACATCATTTCTCTCCCGCCTCAGGTGGTCATCCCTCACCTGGTGGTGGCGGTTGACGAGTTCGCCACGCTGGCCGGGGAGCACGCCGACGTGCTGGAGGCGCTGGTACGCATCGCCGCCCAGGGACGCAGCCTGGGGATCCACCTCATTCTGGCCACCCAGCGCCCCCAGGGCGCCGTCTCCCCCGCGATCCGAGCCAACACCTCCCTACGGATGTGTCTGCGGGTGCTCGACGCCGCCGATTCCAGGGACGTCCTGGGGCACGACGGCGCCGCCCGACTCGGTCGTCATCCCGGACGTGTCCTGGTCAGCGGAACCGAACCAGACTCCCACGATCCTGATGACTCACTCGGCACCCAGGTGCTTCAGGCTCCTTGGTGCGGCAACGACCGTGATGTCCAGCAGATCGTCGACCTCGTCTCGCGCGCCGCCAAGGGCCACGCCTCCCCATGGCGTCCGTGGGCGCCCGCCCTGCCCGCCGTCGTCGACGAGGCCGGGGCGCTGGAGATGGGACGACGACGCGTCCCGGGCGCCCACGGGGAGCGCTCGGAGGACGACCGCGTCGGGCAGATGCGCTCTGGTCGGGACGAGGCGGAAGAACAGGTCCTTCTCGCCCTGACCGATCTTCCTCACCAGCAGAGCCTGGGGCTGTGGCGCTGGCCGATCGCGCGCCCGCTGCTGGCGCTCGGGACACCGGGGTCGGGGCGTTCAACGCTCGTGGCGTCGGCATCGATGGGGGCGCTGCGCTCGGAACGAGGAGTGCACCTGTGCGGACTCACTTCCCCGACGGCGGAAGGCTCCGGCGCAGGATCCGCCTCAGGCGTGCAGAGGCTTCTGACGCATCCCGCGGTGGGGACCGTTGTCGGAGCGGAGGACCCACGGCGCCTGGTCCGGTTGTGGGGCCTTGCGGCCAGTGGGCGTCTGAACGGCGATCTGTTGTGCCTCGACAACGTCGACGCGCTCATCCCAGCCGTTGACGAGGTGCTGGGTCCCGGACAGGGCAATGCCATGCTGGAGGCCATCATCCGTACCGCGTCGGCGACGAGCATGTCTCTGCTGCTGACCGCCCCACTGGCTGCCTCCACCTCCCGGTGGGCCGGATCCGTAGGACTCAGGCTGGTCCTGGGCGCAGCCACCAGCACCCAGGCCGCGCTCGCCGGTCTTCCACGCGGGGTCGTCACCGGCGGCGTCCCGGGGCGGGGCGTCATCCTGGACGGGGCGGTGACAACCGCGTGTCAGATCGTGCTCCGTCACGAACCCCTGCCGGAGTCGGGCCGTCGCCGCCCAGCACTCCGGCTCGAGCCTCTGCCAGAGCGAATCACCTGGGCCGACGTCCCGGAGGGAACCTGGGCCGTAGGAGGCGACACGGCTTTGCCTGTCCTTCTGCCTCCGGGAACCAGTGTCCTGGTCGTAGGACCACCTGGCTCGGGACGCTCCACGGCACTGCGGGCCCTGGCTCAGGCGCTCCCTTCAGGAAACCTCGTCGTCGACGACCTGGACACGGCAGATCCGGCAACTACCAGTCGGGTGGAGACCGCCTTGGCACGATCGGAGGTGGTCCTGGCATCGGCGTCGACGGAGAAGGTCGCAGCCACCTTCCGCGGTGCGATATCGACACTGCGCGAGCGAGGAGCGATCGTTGTGCTGTGGCCCGGTATGCGACATGCCGACCAGGCCGCGGGAATGTCACTGAGAGCTGCCACCGATCCACGGGCGCTGACGCTCCCGGGGCGTGGAGCCCTCGTCTATCGCGGAACGTGTCTACCGATTCAGATCGTGCTGCCAAGGCCTGGGGACGACAACCACAATAATCCTATTGAACAGCCTGTTTAACAGGCATTCTCAATGGCGGGAAGTTGCGTTATCTCAACGCTCTGACAACCTGTGAGGATCACGACAGGGTATCGGCGCAGGTCTCACGATCGAAGTCTTGCCCGTCGCCCCCCGTCGTGTGAAAGTTGTTCTCAGACGTGGCCGCCGTCCCCTGACAAACCGGACCGGCGATAGCCGCATGACCGATGACCTTGAAGGGGGCCCTTATGGACTGGCGCAGCCAAGCCGCATGTCTCACCGTCGACCCGGAGCTCTTCTTCCCTGTAGGAAACACCGGTCCGGCCATCGCTCAGATCGCTAAGGCGAAAGAGGTCTGCAGCCGTTGCGAGGTGGTGGACACCTGCCTGAAGTGGGCACTGGAGAACGGCCAGGACGCCGGCGTCTGGGGAGGCATGAGCGAGGATGAACGGCGCTCCCTCAAGCGTCGTGCGGCTCGCGCCCGCAGATCGTCCTGAGAGCCGGTCGAGGCATGAACGTCACGGCGTTCGCACGGTTATTCGTGCGAACGCCGTTTTCTTTTATTCCACTGCCTTCAATCGCTTGACGCCGAAAACTCAGGACTCGCTCCCGACCGCACCCTGGTTGAGGCGAGCGTGAATGACGACGTCGGTTCCTCCCCCGCTCAGAGGCTGCCAGTCGATGCTTCCACGCAGCTCTCCGCGCACGAGCGTGGTCACAATACGCGTCCCCAGACCGGTCATGAGAGCGCCCGGAGCCAGACCGGCCCCATTGTCCGTGACATGGACCTCGAGCTGGTCC
The DNA here is from genome assembly GCF_900323545.1 of Actinomyces sp. Marseille-P3109. Lineage (NCBI taxonomy): Bacteria > Bacillati > Actinomycetota > Actinomycetes > Actinomycetales > Actinomycetaceae > Actinomyces > Actinomyces sp. Marseille-P3109. The sequence continues at coordinate 460,948 of NZ_OOHN01000008.1, read as the reverse complement.
TTGTCACGGCGGGCGCTCACTGTCACCCGACCGTCACGTCCGTCGAGCCCGTGCTCGACGGCGTTGGTCACCAGCTCGGCCAGAACCGTGGCCAGCGCCTGGGCCGTGTCGGCATCGACCACGCCGAAAGAGCCTTCCAGCTTGGTGCTGACCTGACCCGTTGGCGAGGCCACGACCGCCGCCATGCGCAGGATGGAGGAGAAGACGTCATCGAAGTCCACCCGCTCGTTGACGTTGTGACTCAGCGCGTCGTGGACGGTGGCGATCGTCGTCACCCGTCGTTCGGCCTCTGACAGCGCCTGGCGGGTCTCCTCGTTCGAGGCTCGGCGGGCCTGCATGCGCAACAGCGCCGAGACGGTCTGCAGGTTGTTCTTGACTCGGTGGTGGACCTCACGGATGGTGGCGTCCTTGTTGAGCAGAACCTGCTCACGCCGACGCACCTCGGTGACGTCACGGACCAGGAGCGCCGCCCCGGAGCGGCGCCCGGCCCGAGTCAGGGGGATGGAGCGAAGCGACAGAAACACTCCTCCGACCTCGACCTCGGTGAGCCAGGCCTGCCGTCCCATGAGAACCACGGCCAGAGTCTCGTCCACGGGGGTGCGGGCGGGAATGATCGAGGTGACGGCCTCGGCCAGCAGGACCCCCTCCAGCTCGCCCTCAATACCCAGACGGTGGAAGCAGGAGCGACCGTTAGGGCTGACATAGACGATCCGCCCGTCCTCGTCCAGTCGCAGGACGCCGTCGGCCACACGCGGAGTGCCATGCCGGATCGTGGTACCGGCCCCCTGGATGGGAAAGTCGCCCGCAGCGGTCATCTGGCAGAGAACCTCGGCGATCTCCTCCATCTCCCGCTCGACGATGCGCCCGCCACGAATGACGCCCACCGAGGTCTCCCGGGTGACGACGGCGATCGGTGTACCCGCGTGGACGACCGGGATGTACTCCTCCTGGACCGCGGCGGTCCCGGTCCAGTAGGGCTCGGCGGCGTCCTGGATCTGGGCCGTGGACAGGGACTCCATGGCCATGGCCTCGCGCGAGGCCGGCATGCGGCGCCCGACGACGTCCTCCAGGTGCACGGTGGTGCCGCCCGAGGGACGAGTGTGCCCGGCGGCGATGAAACGCCCTGCCCGGGTACGCACCCACAGGACCAGGTCGGAGGTGGACAGGTCCGCGATCAGCTGCCAGTCGGCCACCAGCTGGTGGATCCAGTCGAGGTCGGCCTCGGCGAGGTCGACTGCGTCTCTGAGGGCGCTGGGCAGAAGATTAGGCACCTCTCAAGGTTATCGGCAGTGAGCGAACCCGGCTCGTTGAGCCGGCTATTTGCCAAGCAAGACACATCGACGAGCAGTATCCGAGTCCGGGCTCAGCCCGGCGGTCATCCCCATGGTCGGCCCCGGGTTAACCCGTCGTCGTGCCTGAACCGGACGTGACCCAACTGTGCTCTGAACCAGCATGACGTGGCAGGATCGCGCCATGAGGAAGACCATCACCATCACCTACCCTGCCGATCCCGCTCGCACCGCCCAGATGCTCGCCACCCCTGCCTACCAGGAGGAGCGGGTCGCTCGAGCCGGACTCGATGATGCCTCGGTCGACGTCGCCCAACGCGGTCAGGGATTCGTCTCGACCATCTCCGGGAGCGTCCAGCCCTCCCAGCTGCCCTCGGTCGCCTCACGACTGGTGCGCTCGGCGGTGTCCTTCACCGTGACCGAGTCCTGGGGCGAGCCGAAGGAGGACGGATCGCGCTCGGGCGGCTACGAGGTGACTGTCAAGGGCGCCCCGGTCAAGGTCAGCGCCACCTCCACCATGGCTCCGACTGCTGAGAGCACTGAGACCTCTGTCTCGACGCAGGCCACCACGGTCACCGTCGACGTCGACCTCAAGGTGAGTGTCCCCCTGGTGGGCAAAAGCATCGAGGAGAAGGCCATGGGCATGGTGGGCCGGGTCGTGGCCGACGAGGAGCGCCGCGCCGCCGCCTGGCTCGCCGAGCACTGAGCCGTACCTGGATCACGCCTCGATCACCCACTGTGAGCATCGTCGCCAAGCGTTGTTATTCCCGTGAGGGGCTCCTGTCCGCCAGGCGCGCAGCACAGGCGATTCAGGGGACGCTGACCACTGCTCGCGTCCCATTTCGTGGCACGATCTCGCCATGAGTACATCAAGCACCCCCGCAACCGCCAACACCGCCAGCACGGCCAGTGCCGTGTGGGCCGAGCGCACGGGCACACGTCAGTACATTGGTCGTAACTCCGCCGGCGCCGAGGTGCGCATCGGTATGGGCCCGGGAGAGTTCTCCCCCGGCGAACTGATGAAGATCGCCCTGGCAACCTGCAACACCCTGTCCGCCGACCATCGCCTGGCCAAGGCCCTGGGTGAGGACTTCGAGGCCACGGTAGGCTGCTCGTCGGTCAAGAACGACGCCGAGGAGCGTTACGAGTCCTTCCAGGTCGAGATCGTCACCGACCTGTCCTCGCTCGACGCCGATCAGCGCGAGCTGCTCAGCCAGCGGGTCGCAGCCGCGGTCGACCGACACTGCACCGTGGGCCACACCATCGAGCACGGCGCTCCCTACACGACGACGATCGTCGACCCCAACGAGGACTGAGCGCCCAGCGCTCCATCCGCTGAGCCGGCCGCAGTCCCCGTCACTCAGGTAAGGAGACAACCGTGAACACCTCCCGCTCTGGGCGCTCCACCGCACTGGAACGCGCCCTCGACAAGGCCATCGCCATCCCGGCCGCCCGCATCGAGGAGCGCGTAGCACGGATGCGCCGGGACCGTCCCGGGGCCGACGCCGCTGAGCTCGTCGAGATGGCTGCCTCCCGCTTCCGGCGGGACGCGGGGCTGTCATCGGGGGCGGTCGGGGCCTCCGCAGCCCTACCGGCCATCAGTACTGGTGCGGCCGCCGCTCTGACAGTCGGCCAGAGCGCCGCCTTCATCGCCTCGGCCGTCACCTACGTTCTGACCGTCGCAGAGATTCAGGGCCTCCACGTCGTCGACACCGAGCGCCGTCGGGCCCTGGTCCTCTCCGCCCTCCTGGGCAAGGAGGGCTCTGAGGCGGTTCAGGGCCAGCTGGGCCTGTCCTCGATGTTCTGGGCGGCACAGGTGCTTATGCAGATGCCCCTGCCATCGGTGAAGTCGATCAATGCCCACCTCATCAAGCGGGTGGCCAAGCGCTCGGCCGCCAAGGGCGGGGCGCTGGCACTGGGGCGCCTTCTCCCCTTCGGGATCGGGGCCGCCATCGGCTGGTCCGGGGGCCGGGCACTGGCCAACCAGGTCATCGAGGGGGCGCAGGCCGCACTGGGGCCCCAGCTCGTTCTGGACGGCTACGTCGACGACTCCCGTGTCGAGGTGATCGACACATGAGCAGCGTCGGCAGCGCGACCGAGCAGCCGTTGCCGGAAGCCCGGTACCCAGCCCTGGCGCAGATGGGGCTCACCCATCCGGCCGGCGTTGATGTCTCCTACGAGAACCTCCTGGCCGACGTCCTGACCAACGGTGCTGAGAAGTCGGACCGCACCGGTACTGGGACCCGTTCGCTCTTCGCCCGTCAGCTGCGCTACGACCTGGCACGGGGCTTTCCGCGCATCACCACGAAGTTCGTGGCCATGAAGGCCGTCAAGGGCGAGCTACTGTGGTTCCTGCGCGGGGACACGAACGTGCGCTGGCTCCAGGAGCGGGGCATCACGATCTGGGACGAGTGGGCCGATGAATCCGGCGAGCTGGGGCCGGTCTACGGCTCGCAGTGGCGCTCCTGGCCCACCCGGGACGGGGGTGCGATCGACCAGATCGCCGGACTCATCGACACGCTGCGCACCGACCCGGACTCGCGGCGCATGCTGGTCTCGGCCTGGAACGTCTCCGAGCTTGGTTCCATGGCGCTGGCACCCTGTCATGCCTTCTTCCAGTGCTACGTGGTCGATGGACGGTTGAGCCTGCAGATCTACCAGCGCAGCGCCGACCTGTTCCTGGGCGTGCCCTTCAACATCGCCTCCTACGCGCTGCTCACCCACATGCTCGCCCAGCAGGCGGACCTGGATCCCGGTGAGCTCATCTGGACCGGCGGCGACTGTCACATCTACGACAACCACGTCGAGCAGGTCCGCACCCAGCTCTCCCGGGTTCCTCGGGCCCATCCCTTCCCCCGGTTGCATCTGCGGCAGGCCGGTTCGATCGACGCCTACGACATGGACGACATCGACGCCTCCTCAGGCTACGAGCACCATCCCACGATCAAGGCCCCGGTCGCGGTATGAGCGGCCTGGGGATGATATGGGCCCAGGACATCACCGGCCTCCTGGGGGCCGACGGCGACATGCTGTGGCGCGTGCCGGCGGACTTCGCCCACTTCAAGGCCACGACCATGGGCTGCGGGCTGGTCATGGGACGCACCACCTGGGAGTCATTGGGGGGCGCCCTGCCCGGGCGGCGCAACGTGGTCCTCACCCGTGACCGGTCCTGGCGGGCCGAGGGTGCGATCCGCGCCGGCTCGCTGCGCGAGGGGCTCTCGGTGGCGGCGCGGGGGCTGGCCGCGGAACTGGGGCAAGATCCTCGCGAGGGGGGTGCTGCTGGGCTCCCCCGTCTATGGGTCATCGGTGGCGGCAGCGTCTACGAGCAGGCGCTGGCCGAAGGCCTGCCCGATGTGCTCGTCGTCAGCGTCCTGGACCTGGATGCCACCGAACGGGCCCGCGAGCGCGGCCTGCCCGACTCGGCACTCGTACGTGCACCGGGCATCAGCAGCCAGGAGTGGACCATCGACCCGGCCCTGTCCGACCCGGAGGGTCAGTGGCGCCCCGTCTCCGGAGACGCGCGCTGGCGAGTGGAGACCTGGCGGCACCTCTAGACGCGCTCAGTGGGCACAATGGGTACTCAATGGGCTGCGTCATAGCGCGCCCGGGCCTCACTGACAGTGCCGAGGTGGTCGGTGGCCCAAGCCTCAACCTGAGCGAGCGCCTCCGCCAGTCCTCTCCCCGAGTCGGTGAGCTCATAGGTCACTCGCGGCGGGATCTCAGGGTACTGATGGCGCTCGATAAGACCATCGCGTTCAAGACCCCGTAGTGTCTGGGTGAGCATTTTGGTGGAGATACCGTCGACTCGGGCCGATATCTCCTTGAAGCGTTGCGGCTGGTCCGCATGATGGAGCGCCCCGACGACGAGCACGGTCCACAGGTCACCGAGTGACTTGAGTAGACGGCGTGAGGGGCAGCTGCGGCTATAGGGGTCGGGTGCCATCTCCATGCCGGTCGGCTGCTCAGTATCGGCCACGTTGTCTCCTCGTGTGCTTGGTCGCCGATCCGTCGTCGGGCGCCCATGAGTATGAGCGGCCGACGACGGACATGGGTGACAGGCTACCCGCGGACCGCGCACCTCACTCGGCTACGACGGCAAGGCCCCCGGTCCAACCGATCTGCTCAGTGACGGCCAGGGCGATGCCCAGTGCCCCGAGCGCCTCCAGACGCTCTGCCCGCTTGAGCTCTCCGGCGTCTGCCCACTCCAGCCCGGCAGCCTCGACGAGCGAGCGCAGGCTCGCCTTGGCGTCCGCGGAGTCGGAGGCGGCCAAGACGGTTGCCGGGCGAGCGCCGACGGTGCCGGTAGCCAGGACGGCGGCGAAGACGGTGTTGAAGGCCTTGACCACCTGGGCGTCCGGGAGCCTCACGGCGAGCTCGGCGGCCGCAGAGCTACCAGCCGGTACGACGGAGTCAAGAGTGGTGAAGTCCAGGGGGTTGGTCGGGTCGACGACGACCTTGCCGGCGAAGGCTTGCGCACCATAAGTGGCGATGACGTCGTCGATGGCGGCGTACGGCAGGGCGAGAACGACGATGTCACCGCTCAGGGGCGAGCCGATCTCGGCGACGTCGACGCCCGAAAGGCCTGAGACCTTGGAGGTGTCGCGCATCAGGACCTGAGTGCTGGCGCCGGCCTTGACTGCCAGGCCTGCGACGGCTGATCCAATGGCGCCGGCGCCGATGATGGAGACGGAGGGGACAGACATAAGAGCTCCTTGAGCGTTAGTTTGTGAACGAACGCCTCAACTCTCTCACACACATTCACTTTCCAAAAGAGAGTGAGTGTGTGTGAGAGATCACTTGCTGTCATCACGTGTGGCTCTCCGCCATCGCTGACACGCTCAGCAACGCGGCCTCTCGCCGCTTAGAGGAGCTTCTTGGAGTTGAGCCAGTCGGTGGCGATGACCTTGGAGCTGAGCTTCTCGCCGGTGGAGCGCTGGTTGAGGGCGCGCAGCTCGTCGGGCGTCAGCAGGGCCGAGACCCGGTTGATGGCGGTCACTGCGATGGCCGGCAGCGAGGCCGACACCAACGGGGTGACGTTCTGCGGAAGGATGAGCATCTGAGGATCGGACAGGACAACGAGGTCCTGCGCCTGGATGGCGGGATCCGAGGAGTAGATGTCAGCGACGTCGACGGTGCCGTCGGTGAGCGCCTTGACGGTCAGTGGACCGCCGGAGTCCTCCACCGGCGTGACGGAGGCATCGACGCCGTAGACGGCCTTGAGCCCATCGGGACCGTAGGGGCGGGTGGTGAACTCGGAATTCGCGGCGATCGTGATGGGCCGTCCCAGCGACGTCAGGTCTGCGATCGAGGTCAGGGAGTGGGCCTGGGCAGTGGCCCGGGTGACGGTCAGGGAGTCCTGATCCGTGGCCTCGGCCGGGTTCAGGGTGGTCAGGGAACGCGGCAGGATCCCCAGCAGGGATTCCTGGACCGAGGCGGTATCGCTGGCCGTGCGGGAGGGTGCGACGGTTTCTTCAGCGGTGGAGGGGCCGGCTGAGCCCGAGGTCTTGCTGTAGTACTCCAGCAGGTTGCCGCCGTACTCGGGGATGACATGGATCTTCCCGGCCTCGAGCTCGGGCAGGTAGACCTCACGCTGGCCGATCTGGTACTCGCGGGTGACGGTGAGGTCCGCCTTCTCCATCATCTGGGCGTAGAGCTCGGCGATGATCTCGTTGGAGTAGTACTGCTGACTGCCGATGATGATCGGTCCACCGGAGTAGCCTCCCGAGGCCCGGTCGATGGCGAAAGGATCGGTGTCGGAGCATGCGCTGAGAGACAGGAGGCCGACCGTCGTGCCGACGCCGGCCAGTAGGCCGCGTCGCGTCAGCAGATGGCCGGAACGAGGGCTGGGGTGTGCGGTCATACTGGTTCCTTCCGGTGCTGCCGGGCGCCCTGGGGCGTGACGACCCATTGGACGAGAGCGAAGAGGGCCTCGGAGGCCAGGGCGAGGGCGATGACCAGGAACGCTGAGGCGAGCATCATGACGTAGTCCTGGGTCTTGAGGCCCAGGAACATGAGCCGGCCGAGCCCACCGGCGCCGGTATAGGCGGCCAGCGTGGCGGTGGAGATGATCTGGAGGCTGGCCGAACGCAGCCCGCCGACGAGCAGTGGCGCGCCGAGGGGGATCTCGACCCGCCCCAGAACCTGGAGCTCGCTCATGCCACTGGCCCGGGCCCCGTCCACGGCGATGGCGGAGGCAGCCCTCACCCCGCTCATGGCTCCGGCCAGGACGCTGGGCAGGGCCAGGATGACGAAGGCGATCATGGGGGCGCTCAGACCGACACCGAGCGCGAGGCCGAACAGGGTGATGAGGCCCAGGGTGGGCAGGGAGCGGGCGGCACCGCTGAGCGGCTGCACCCAGGTGCGCCCGTGGCCGGTGTGCCCCACCCACCAGCCGGTGGGGACCCCGATGAGGGCGGCGATGAGGACGCCGGTCAGCGAGTACAGGACGTGCTGGATCATCAGCGAGCCGATCCCCATGGCGCCGCTCCAGTGGGCGGGGTCGGCGATGTAGGCCAGTGCGGCCAGGACGAACCTCATGCCTCGCCCTCCTGATCCTGCGGACCGGCATCCTCATGGCCACCGGCTACGGACGCCTCGGCCACCTGGCGCACTTGTCCGTCGCCAGCACGTTTCCACGTCCACGGCAGGCACAGGCGTCCCAGAGCGAGAACGATCCCGTCCAGAACGAGGGCCAGGACCGCAGTGGCGACGAGGCCGGTGACGATCTCCGCGGTGATGCCGCGCTGGAACCCGTCGGTGAAGAGCCAGCCCAGGCTGCGCACACCGAGCACCGCTCCGACGGTGGTCAGCGAGATCGTCGAAACCGTCACCACACGCAGGCCCGTGAGAATAGCGGGTCCCGCCAGCGGTAGCTCGACGGTGAGGAAGCAGCGCAGGCGTCCCATGCCCATGGCGGTGGCGGCGTCCAGGACGCGGGCGTCGACGGCGTCGAGGGCGTCGGCGGTGGCCGGCACCAGGAGCGCCAGCCCGTAGAGGGTCAGGGCCACGATGACGTTGAGAGGGTCGCGGATGCCGGTGGCCAGGATGATGGGAAGGATGACGAACAGCGCCAGCGACGGGATGGCGTAAAGCAGGGAGGAACCGGTCACCAGCACGGCACGCAGTGGACGGGCGGCGCGGGCCAGCCTGGCGATAGGAATTGCCAGGACAAAGGCGGCGAGGATAGCGGGGACCGCCTGGAGCAGGTGGGCCAGCAGGTGCCCGGCGATGGTGGGCAGGTTGGCCAGGACCCAGCTCATGCCCGTTTCTCCGCAGACTGCACGGACCCCACGGCTTCCGCTGCCTGCACAGTCCGTTCAGCGCCTGTCCGCGCCGTCGGATCGTCGGTCAGGCGCCCGACGGCGCGGCCGGCCCGGTCCAGGACGATCCGGGTGTCGGCGTCCTCCTTGAGCCGCAGCTGGCGGGCTGCGTCGTCGAGCCCGAGGAAACGGGCCACGAAGTCATCGGCGGGCTCGGCGAGTAACTCTGCTCCGCTGCCTCTCTGAGCGACCTGGGCGCCCTCGCGCAGGAGGATGATCTCGTCACCCAGGGCCAGGGCCTCGTCGACGTCGTGGGTGACGAAGATGATCGTCTTGCCCAGCTCGGCCTGGATCCGGACCATCTCGCGCTGGAGCTCGCGGCGCACCAGGGGATCGACGGCGCCGAAGGGCTCATCCATGAGAAGCACCTCCGGATCAGCCGCCAGGGCCCGGGCCACTCCGACCCGCTGGGCCTGGCCTCCGGAGAGCTGGTGGGGGTAGCGCCCGGCCAGGTCGCGGTCGAGGTCGAGCATGTCCATGAGCTCGAGGGCCCGCTGCCGGGACTCGCGCCGTCCCACGCCCTGCAGGCGAGGTACCAGGGTGATGTTGTCGATGACGCGTCGGTGCGGCAGCAGCCCTGCGTTCTGCATGACGTAGCCGATGGAGCGGCGCAGGGTCACGGCGTCGCGGGTGGCGACGTCCTCGTCGTCGATGAGCACCGCACCGCTGGAGGGCTCGACCATGCGGTTGACCATGCGCAGGAGGGTGGTCTTGCCGCAGCCCGACGAGCCCAGCAGGACCGTGGTGGTACCGGCCTCGATCCGGGCCGAGAAGGAGTCGACGGCGGGGGTGCCGGATCCGGCACTCCTCCCGGCCGGGTACAGCTTGGTGACGGCGTCGAAGGTAATGGTGCTGCTCATAGAAGGTGCCGGATGTCCTCTCCTGGCCGCTGACAGCACGACCGTGTGGCGTCCCGCAACCGTATCAGCCGTCACCGGCTGAACCGACGGAAGGCAGGCTCTACCAAGGCGATTGGTGCAGGATTGAGAGCAAACACCCAGGTAGCTACCATCTGTTCACCGGAGGTACGGACATGCCGAGCCCGATCACCACTGCTACGCCTGCCGCTCCCCCGACCATGCTGGCGGCCCGACTCAGCGAACCGCGGAGCATCGACAACCTTCACCTCGTCGAGCTCTCGGTGCCGACTCCGCCCGAGGGCTGGGTGCGTCTGAAGGTGATGGCCTTCGGTCTCAACCGCAGTGAGTACCACTCCGTGCACGGCATGGCCGAGGGGATGACCTTCCCCCGGGTCCTGGGGATCGAGGCCTCCGGGGTCATCGACCTCGATCCGGAGGGCACACTGGCGCCTGGCACCCAGGCTGTCACGATGATGGGCGGGATGGGACGGCTCTTCGACGGCGGCTACGCCCAGTACGTCGTCGTACCGCGCACGCAGATCATTACCTTCCACTCCAGCCTGCCGTGGGAGGTCATCGGCTCCGTGCCGGAGACGCTGCAGACGGCCTACGGGGCTCTCACCACGGGGCTGGATCTCCAGCCGGGGCAGAGCCTGCTCGTACGCGGGGGGACCTCAGCACTCGGGCTGGCCACGGCTGCGCTCGCAGCCGACATGGGCTGCCAGGTCTATGCGACCTCTCGCCGCGAGGCCGGGCTGGAGCTGCTGCGCTCACGAGGCGCCACAACGCTCCTGGACGACGGGAAGGTCGCTCCGCGGCTGCGCGAGGCAGAGCCGAGTGGGGTTCATGCCGTCCTTGAGCTGGTCGGGGTGCCGACGCTGCGCGACTCGCTGGCGGCGACGGCGGTTCACGGAACGGTCTGCTTCTGCGGGATGCTGTCGGACTCGTGGACGATTCCCAACTTCTACCCGATGGACTGGATCCCCAACGGGGTGCGCCTGACCACCTACTCCGGCCAGGCCCAGGACCTGCCGGCGGAGGTGCTTCAGCGGACCCTGGACCGGATCGAGTCGGGCGATCTCGATCTCCTGCCCATCCACACCTATCGGCTTGCCGACATCGTCCAGGCGCACGAGGACATGACCTCGGGACGCCACGTGGGCAAGCTCGTCGGTCTGCCCTGGGCCTAGAAGTCCGGACGCAGGGCGACGTCGTCGGAGTAGTCGGAGGCGACGAGCTCGACACGGTTGCCCTCAGGGTCGAGCACGGTGGCCTCGTAGTAGCCGTCGCCGGTCTCGCGAGGTCCGTCGATGACCGGCACACCGGCCTCGGACATGTTGGAAGCCAGACGGTCGACGTCGTCTCGCCCCGGCAGGCCGAAGGACACATGCGCCCAGCCCAGCCCGACGGCCTGGCGACCCTTGGTCAGATCCGGTCGAGTCATGATCTCCAGGCGGGTCCCCCGCTCGTCCGCGGGCGTCTCGGCGAAATGGAGGATGTGGGTGCGCAGCCCGGTCTCCGGGTTCTCGTAGAGGCCGTTGGCGTGCCCATCGAACCAGTGGGAGTAGAAATCGCGGGCGTTATCGAGGTCGGCGACCCAGATGGCAACGTGGTCGAGGTGCGGCATGATCGTTCCTTTCCTGACGAGGCGAAATCACTGTCGACAACCAGAGTTGATCGTACGATCATCTGTCGTGACAGCGATTTTCCGCCGTTGAATCAACAGCTTGTCTAATCATTTCGCCGTTGACTTCAACAATAGAAGACCATACGATCATTGTCATTGTTCGTTCTCCAGCAAAACGATCACCTCATCGCTGTTGATGCGGAGGAAACATGCCCGACAGCCCCCACGAGAGGCGCCGCACCATCTTGCGTGCCCTCAGCCCCACGACGGTCCACAGCGTGCAGACGCTGTCCCGGCTCACCGGGGTCTCGGTCATCACCATTCGCCGGGACTTGACCGAGCTGGCACGCGAGGGCCTGGTGACCCGGGTCCACGGCGGTGCCCTGCGCGCACCGCGGCGTGGAGCCGCCCGCCCGGCTGCCATGCGTCGCGGTCAAGACGTGGAGATCAAGCGCCGTCTGGCACATGCCACCGCCGAGCTCATAGAGGACGGGGAGGCGGTCATCATCGACTCCGGGACCACCTGCGAGATGGTGGCCGAGCAGCTCGCCGGCCGCGACATCAGGGTCCTGTGCCTGTCGCTGGGCGCCGGCGCGGCAGTGGCCTCTGTGCGCGGAGCCGCGGTGACCATCGCTGGCGGCCCGGTGGACCCGGAGTCCCTCTCCCTATTCTCCGCCGAGGCGGTCGACTCTGTTCGCGCTTTCCGGGCCGACGTCGCGGTCCTATCCACCTGCGCCGTGTCCACCCGTGAGGGCCTGACCGTCATGGAGTCCGACGACGCCATGGTCAAGCGCGCCATCATGGCCTCCTCCACCCGACGCATCCTGCCGACCGCGCCGAGCAAGATCACCCAGACCAACACCTACCGGTTCGGGCGCATCGAGGACCTCGACGCGCTGCTGACAACGAGCCAGATCGACCCCGACACCCTCGAGGAGCTGCGGGACGCCGGGGTCGACGTCGTACTGTGCGACTGACCGTGAGCAGCAGCGGCCGGCTGCTCGCAGCCGGCCGGCTCAGCCCAGGAGCGCCATGATGGTGCAGGTGACGGCCAGCAGCGGGAGGGCTCCCTGCTTGGTGGCCGCACCGCGGTGGGACGCCGATGCCAAGGCCAGAACGATCAAGGCCGCCAGCATCGCCCCGGTTGCCGCTAGCACGAGGACGACCCCGATCGCCACGGGCTCCTCCACCGCGCCCCAAGTACTCAGGCGGTCTGCTGAGTCACCCAGGCGATGAAGTTCTCCTCCCCGGTGCCGGTCAGCTCGGCCATCGTGTGCCCCTGCCCCCAGACGGTGGCGAAGTCGACGCTGCCGGCTCCGGCCTGCTGAAGCGCCAGGGCGAGGTTGACCTCCACGGTGGAGGCGGTGTCGCCCTGGGTGATCCCGGTGCGGATGCGCCAGGCCGGGGCGACGGTCGAGGTGCCGCGTCCCTGGGAATCCTGGGTGAGGTAGTAGAGGGGGTCATACATCGATACTCGCGTGGCCAGATCGGTGCCGAGCGAGTCCTTCGTGGCCAGATCCTTCTCGTAGGCAGCAGTGCCGTAGTCCTCGCTCCAGCCACCGAGGGCGGAGTACTTCGACTGTCCCTTGGAGATGACCTCGCGGCTTGAGGAGGAGAAGTGCAGCCCGCTCTCCCCCGACCCCATGACGAGGTTCTCGGTCTGGGCTCGGTCGACGCCGTCGAAGGCCCCTACGTCCTTGGAGGCGTTCTTCTGGGAGGTGACGAAGCCCTCGAGGCCGGTGATCGTCGCGGTGTTGGCGGAGGCATCGTAGGTGACCCACTGCGAGGAGGAGTTGAGGGAGGCGATGTACTCCTCCACCATGTTGTAGGTGGTGGTCTCGCCACCCTGGCTTCCGCCTCCAGGCGCACCGCCCTCGGGGGGCGTGCCACCGGCATCACTGGGGGCGCCGCCTGAAGGTGCGCCACCGCCACCGGGCCCCATGCCGGCCATCTCGGTGGACGAGGGCGTGTAGGGGAAGGTCGTGGCCGCCAGGAAGTCGTTGAGGGACTTCTGGATGACTGCCACGAGGTGGTCGTAGTAGGAACCGGCCAGGTAGGTGCCCTTCGAGGAGGACTCCAGGGTCAGGGGCTTGCCGCTGGAGTCGGTCAGCTTCAGTGCGTTGAGGTAGGCGGGGAAGGCGGCCGCGAGGTCCTGGGAGTAGGCCTTCGTCCAGGTGCCCTCGGCACGGGTACCTGAGGAGGCGAACTGCCCCATGTTCCACTCGTAGGCGGCGTTGGCGCTGTCCAGGGTGGTGATGGGGCACCAGCACATGGCTCCGGCGACGGCGTCGGACAGGGCCTTGCCGTCGGCGTCGGTGGTGGCGGCACCCAGGGCCGCCAGGTAGGGGGCGAAGAGCCCGCTGTCGCCCGAGGCCCCGGCAACGGCGCTCTGGGCCCCTCCCCCGCTGTGCCCGAAGACGTAGACCTTGGCGGCGTCGCCGGGGACGGAGGACGCGTTGTAGCGCCGGTAGCGCACGGCGGCCTTGAGGTCGGTGACACCCCAGGGCGCGTTGCCGGAGTAGGTCTGGGAGTTGGAGTCCTTGCCGCGAAGACCCGCATGGATGTAGATGAATCCGGCCTCCATGTAGGCCTTGATGGTGTCGTAGGAGTACTCGGTGGGCGGCTTCTGGGCGGAGTAGCCCGGGGTGTTGACCGGGAGGACGGTCGGTGCGGTGGCGGCGGTGAAGCCGCCGACGGCGCCGGAGGCGTTGACGGTGGCGGTGTAGGTGCCGTTGCCGTTGTCGGTTCCGGTGAGGTAGGCGCCGGGCACGTAGATGCCCATGGTCTCGTAGTCGGAGGCCTGGGGCGTGGACACGTAGCTCAGGCCCAGCTGGTAGTAGACATCACCAGTGGCGTCGTAGCGCCAGGCGGCGTTATCCAGGGCCAGCTTCGGGTCGGTGGGGGCCTGCGACGACGTCGTGGCGGAGGCCTGCGAGGTGGATCCTCCGGCGGAGCAGGCTCCCAGGCCCAGGAGTCCCGCTGCAGCGGGCAGGGCGGTCAGAATGGTGCGTCGTGGCAGGTTCATGGCGGTTCCCTCCGGCACAGTCAGTCGCGTGCCTCGTTCATGCGTCGTCGTACGCGGCTAGCACATCACTGTAAGGCCAGGCGGACCCCAAGGCGCACCTGTGGCATTCCTGTGAGTCGGCACCTGGCTGATGATGGCGTGAAAGGGCACCGGCTCCACTGCCCGTAGGACGGACGGCGCTGCCGGCCTCATACGGAGGCCGGCAGCGCCGTCGTCAGCGGGCGGACAGGACTGAGGCTCAGTCCTCAGCGGCGCTGGGGTGCGTCATGTCCATGGGGACGACCCACTTGTCGAACTCCTCGGCGGTGACGAAGCCGAGCTCGAGGGCGGACTCGCGCAGGGACAGGCCCTTGTGGTGCGCGTTCTTGGCGATCTTGGAGGCCTTGTCGTAGCCGATGTGGCGGTTGAGGGCGGTGACCTGCATGAGGTTGGTCTCCAGGTTGGCCTCGATCCGCTCGGTGTTGGGCTCAATGCCGTAGGCGCAGTTGGTGTCGAAGGAGACGCAGGCGTCACCCAGGAGCTGGATGGACTCCAGGACGCACCAGGCCATGACCGGCTTGAAGACGTTGAGCTGGAAGTTGCCCTGGGAGCCAGCGAAGCCGACGGTGGCGTCGTTGCCGAAGACCTTCGTGGACACCATGGTCATGGCCTCGCACTGGGTGGGGTTGACCTTGCCGGGCATGATCGAGCTGCCGGGCTCGTTCTCCGGGATGATGAGCTCGCCGATGCCGTTGCGGGGGCCGGAGGCGTACCAGCGCACGTCGTTGGCGATCTTCATGAGGGCGTCGGCCAGGACCCGCAGCGCCCCGGAGACCAGGACCAGGGCGTCGTGGGCGCCCAGGGCGGCGAAGAGGTTGTCCGCCTGGGTGAACTCGATGCCGGTCTCCTCGGAGATCTTCTTGGCGCACAGCACGCCGAAGTCCGGGTGGGCATTGAGGCCGGTGCCCACGGCGGTGCCGCCGATGGCGAGCTCGCGGGCGCGGGAGTCGGCGTAGCGGATGCCGTCGAGGGCGAAGTCGATCTGGGCGACCCAGCCGGAGAAGACCTGGCCCAGGGTGATGGGGGTGGCGTCCTGCAGGTGGGTGCGTCCCACCATGACGACGTCGGCGTAGGCCTTGGCCTTGGCGTCCAGGGTGTCGCGCAGCTGCTGGACGCGTGGGTACATGGCGGTGAGCTCGTTGACGACGGCGATGTGCATGGCCGTGGGGAAGGTGTCGTTGGAGGACTGGCCGCGGTTGACGTGGTCGTTGGGGTGGACCGGGGTCTTGGAGCCGCGCTCGCCGCCGGCCAGCTCGATGGCGCGGTTGGAGATGACCTCGTTGGAGTTCATATTGGACTGGGTGCCCGAGCCGGTCTGGAAGACCACGAGCGGGAACTCGGCGTCGAGGTCACCGGCGATGACCTCGTCGCCGGCCTCGGCGATGAGGTCAGCGATGTCGGTGGGCAGCTCACCCAGCTCGGCGTTGGCCAAGGCGGCGGACTTCTTGAGGATTCCCAGGGCCTTGATCATGGGGCGGCCCCACACGAAGGTCTCACGGCCGATGTCGAAGTTGTGCAGACTCCGCTCGGTCTGGGCCCCCCAGTAACGGTTGGAGTCCACCTCGATGGTGCCCATGGAGTCGGATTCGGTACGAGTCGTGACAGCCTGGTCTGGCGTCTTTGCATCAGTTGTCATAGGTGCAAGGTTAGGCGCTCATGGTCCCTGCCGTGCGAGGACGGGCGTCCCAGACACGTCTCAGATCGCTACCGGCCGACGGCGTCGGCACGGCGGCTCATGACGGCCGGAGCTGTTCCAGAGCCAGGTCGAGCAGGTACGCAAGGTGCTCGGCGTGTACTGCACGAGGTTGGGGTGCTACTGGCCGACAGATGGGTGTACTCCACGAAGGCCCCAGTACCGTGCAGTACGGACAATCCCTGGCCAGTACACCCCCACCCTCGTGCAGTAACCGGCTTAAAGGGGCTCCGGCCGGAAGTGGCCCGCTGAGGGAGCGTCACCAGCAGCCAAGCGGGCACCACCGGGAGCCGGAAGAGGGGCAGGGGTATCCGGATCGGTGATAAAAGCTCAGATCGCTGCCATCCACACGGAGCGCAACCGCACGATTCCAAGGCTCTCGCTCATGCGCTCCGAGGCCCGGAGGTCCTTTGTCACCGATCTGGACACCATCGGGCCGAGTCCCCGAAGAGTCCGGTCCAGCAGATCCACGGGGGCGCCGCGATCAACGCGCCACCGCATCTGGGACGAGGCCGACCAGGACCCCCACCGGAGCGGGCGGCAGAGACGGATCCCACTCATCGTTCCGGTCCCGGGGGATGCTCACAGGGCTCCGACCTACCGGGACCCCGGCGGCCAGGGAGGCAATGCCCGCTTCACCGGGAACCCACAGGACTCCGACCTGCCAGCACCCCAGCAGTGGAACCGAGCCTCGGTCAAGTCTCGCACCCCCACCCCACCCCGTGCCTCAGAAGCCCTGACACCCAAACCTCTCAGACGTGAGGAGACATCACAGCATCACGATTCCACGCCAGCTGCTCACAACACTGCCGCCAGCACCGACTCGATGCCGGCGGCGATCGTCGTGTGTGCGGCGGCCGCGAGGCGGACGACCTCGTCGGGATCGGTGGGCTCATCCGCGAAGGACAGGTCGGAGACGATGCTCATGCCGGCCACGCGCACACCGAGCTGGTGCAGGGCAATAGCCTCCATGACCGTGGACATGCCCACGCAGTCGGCGCCGACGGCCTCCAGCATCCGGGTCTCCGCCATGGTCTGGTACTCCGGACCGCGCAGGGCGGCGTAGACACCGGACCTCTCGGTCACCGCCCCCAACGTCTGGGCAAGTTCGGCATCCCAGACCCCGCGCACGTCGACGAAGACCGGACCGGTCAGGGGTGAGGAGCCGGTGAGGTTGAGGTGGTCGGTGATCGTCATGACCTCGCCGATCCTCCAGCTGCGCAGGCAGCCTCCGGCATTGACCAGCACGGCGCCGCGCACGCCGGCGGCAGCCGCGATACGGGCCAGGGCGACCACTGGCCCAGGGCCTTGACCCTCGTAGAGGTGGGTGCGTCCCCGTGCCACGAGCACGCGTTGCCCCGCTCCGGACTCCGGCCCACCGGGACCGACGACGTAGGAGTCGAGGCGATCCTCGTGTCCCGGTGCGACCGGGGCGAGGACGCCGGGAAGATCGGACAGGGGCAGGCTCGCCGCCGGCTCACCCCAGGCGTCCAGGGCGCCGGCGGCGCCGGACCCCAGAACCACCAGGAGGTCGTGGCAAGGCGCGCCGGTGCGTCGGGCAATCTGATGGGCGCCTTCCATGGCCGCACCAGGGCCTTCCGCTCCGGCGGAGGCACTCAGAGCCGCCATGCGCTCAGGCTCGAGGGCGAAGCCGGCGGTGTCGTCGTTCACGAGCTGGCCTCCTGCCGGGACACCCGGCCCCGCCCCAGGACGAGGTGCCCGACCATGCCGATGAGCAGGGCCACCAGCACACCGAGGTTGGCTCCGGCCCAGGCGCCTTCACGGCCGCCCAGCGGACCGAGCAGGTAGCCCTGCCAGGACAGCCAGGATGCGGCCGAGTTGACGACCAGTCCCCAACCGACGACGGAGCCGACGGCCACCAAGCCGATCGCCTCCCAGTTGACTGAGCCGTAAACGCCGTCGGGCGTGAAGAGGGCCTCCTCGTCGTAGTCGCGGCGGCGCAGGATGACCTCGGCGACCATGACGCCGGCCCAGGCGGCGATGGCGACCCCCAGGGTGGTGAGAAAGCCCTGGAAGGGGCCGAGGAAGTCGTCTGCGCCGAAGATGACGGCGATGGTGCCCACGGTCATGATGACGGCGTCGATCGAGGTGGCCACGTGCCGGCGTACGGGAAGGCCGGTGGCCAACAGGGACAGGCCCGATGAGTACAGGTCCAGGATGATGCCGCCGGCCAGCCCCAGGATGGCGACGAGCGCGAAGGGGACCAGGAACCAGGTGGGCAGGATGGTGGTGAGGGCGCCGATCGGGTCGGCGTTGATGGCCTCACCCAGGGCGGCGTCGGAGCCCACCAGGAGGACGCCGAAGAAGACGAGGACGACGCAGGGCAGCGCCGAGCCCAGCGTGGTCCAGCCGATGACACCGGCCGTCGAGGCCTTGCGGGGCAGGTAACGGGAGTAGTCGGCGGCGGCATTCACCCAGCCCAGGCCGAAGCCGGTGGCCACCATGACCAGGGCGCCGATGAAGGCCGCGGGACCACCGGATGGCAGCGCCAGGAGCGTGCGGAAGCTGATCTGGGGCGCTACGAGGACGAGGTAGACGATCGTGAGGATGCCGGTGGCCCAGGTGATCCAGGTCTGCACCTTCATGATGGCCTCGAAGCCGAGGATGCCGGCACTGGCCGCCAGACCGACGGTGAGCAGGAATCCGAGGATCTGGGCACCGACCTGGTTGTGCCAGCCCAGGGCCTGGAGCACCGTCGCCGAGGCGAGGGTGGCCGAGACGCACAGGACGGTCTCCCAGCCAACAGTGAGGATCCACGACAGCGCTGCCGACAGTCGGTTGCCGTTGTACCCGAAGGCGGCTCGGGACAGGGCCAGGGTCGGGGCGCTTCCCCGTTTGCCCAGGACGGCAATGACGCCGCACAGGAAGAACGACAGGACGACACCGACACTGCCGGCCACCACGGCCTGCCAAAAGGACAGGCCGAATCCGAGGACCCAGGCTCCCCAGGACAGTCCCAGGACGGAGATGTTGGCGGCGAACCAGGGCATGAACAGGTCACTGGGCCGACCTTTGCGATCGGACTCGGCGATGACGTCAAGACCGGCGTTCTCAACGCGGGCGGCGGAGGAAGTCTCCGCAGATGTACTAGATGTACTGCTCATGGTTAATCGACCTCGGTGTCGGAATCGGGGCGCCTTCGGGAGGAGATGAGGCACTGAACGGGGGAACGGCACTGGACATGGTCAGGCGTTCACGGTGGAGTGTACGGCCCCGACAGCCCAGCAGTCTCAGTCAAGAGTCTTGCTGCGAAGCCCCACCTCAGAAAATAAGAAAGTCATACATTACACAGGACTTCCATAGTAGTTCGCATTAGATATTGAGTGGCGTCCCAGGCGACAGCCTGTATGGTCGGGATGTCCACCATGTCTCCACCTCAGGAGACTCACCACGGAAAGGAACTCTCATGAGCGACAACGGAACCTTCGACAGGATCGCCGGCAAGGCCAAGGAGACCGCAGGCAAGGTCACTGGCAACAAGGAGACCGAGACCGAGGGCAAGCTTCAGCACGCCGAGGGCAAGGTCAAGGAGGTCGCAGAGGACGCCAAGGACGCCATCAAGGGCGCGGTCGACCGCCTCAAGGGCGACAAGTAGAACATCTCGCCACTGAGAACCGGCAGGAGCCCAGCCCCTTCAGAAGGGGCTGAGCTCCTGCCGCGACCGGCGGAATGCCTCTGGGATGTGGTTCAGCCCTGGCGAGCCGGCATCAGCTGTCCGCAGGAATGAGAGTCGGGGCCACGTTGACGACGCTCTGCGAAGGGTCGGCCTGACCCCAGGAGTTGTTCCCCCAGGTCCAGGTCCCCTTGTCGACCGTGGCCCAGGTGTCATAGCCCGACGTCCCGATTCGGTTCGCGCCCTCGACCTTGTCAACCTGCACCAGTCCGGACGGGGTGTCGGAGACGGTGCCGTCGACCTGGCCGTAGCGATTGGAGCCGAAGCACCACACAGTTCCCTGGGTCAGCGCACAGGTGTGCTCGTAGCCGGAGACGAGCTCACTGGGAGCGGCCGGGAGCTTACCGACCTGGAGAGCCTGGTTGACGAGCGCCTCGTCGGTCTTCTTGCCGAGCTGTCCGACCTCATTGGCCCCCCAGGCATATACGGTGCCCGAGTCGTCCACGGCCACGGCGAAGCCCTTGCCCACGCTCAGCGCGGAGATCTTGACCTTCTCGAGCCCCGGAACCGCAGTCGGCGAGACGCGCGCCCCCTGGGTGTTGGCCTGCGCATCGGCGCCCCAGCACGAGACTCCGGTGCCGTTCGAGGAGCATACGAAGGAACCGCTACCAGCGCGCAGCGACGTCGGCGTCGTGGCGGCAGGGGCGGCGGCCGACGGGGCGTGGGCCGCCGACTCCTTGCCGGGCCAGAGCCAGTGCCCTCCTAGAGCGCCTCCAACCAGGCCGACCACAAGAACGCCGACGGCGACCACCGGCAGGACCCAACCACGGCGCGGGACGCCGTCCGAGCGCTGGACGACGCCCTGGTCCGGCTGCGTCTCGGTCACGGCAGGCAGCGGCTGGAGGCGGAAGCCCTGCGGCTGGGGCTGTGTCGGGGTGACCATCTGCGGCTGAGGCGGCTCTTCGACATACGGCTGAGCCTGGACCTGGGGAGTCTGAGGAGCCTGGGGAGCACCGTAGTCAGCACCAGAGTCAGTGGAGTAGCCGCCGTAGCCGCCGTCCGGGGCGAAGACGCCTCCCGGGACCCCGTACGACTGGGCAGGGGACTGTGCCTGCACAGGCGGAGAGTAGTCAGCGGACTGAGGGGGGTACCCGGCTGACGAAGCGATCTGCTCGAGCTGTGCACGCTGCTCGGGCGTCCAGGCGCGTCCGGCGGCGAGCGCCTCCCGAGCACGTTCGGGACTGCCGCCGATGAACCACAGCACCCTGTCCCCGTCGAGCATCCGGTCATCCATGAGCCAGACCTCTTCTCAACGTGAAGAAACGAATATGCGTCAGTAGCTCAGCCGACGGCGTGCCATGAGCATGGCTGCACCCGTGGCACCAGTCCCTAGAGCCACCCAGGCCGCGGTCGTACCCGCACCGGTCTGCGCCAGAGCGGGGCGGCCAGCGCTGGACGTGCCGCCCTGGCGGGGAGCGGCGGCCTGCTCACGCGGCGCCGAGGCAGACCCCTGATCGGCAGAGACCTCGGGCGCGGCGGGAGCCTCCTCGGATGACTCCTGGGGCGCCTCAGCCTGCAGCGCCTGCTGCTCAGGAGCGCTTTCAGAGCCGGCCGAGCCGGTGGGGTCGCCCTGCTCCTCCTGGCCCTGCTCGGCCGGAGCCGCCGGCTTGTTCTGCTGCGCGGCGGCGTTGTCGGCGCCCGGCGCCTGCTGGTCAGCCTTGTCAGCCTTGCCGGCATCGTCACCGGGAGCCGAGACCGGAGCAGGGGCCGGAGCGGGAGCGGGCTTGTCACCTGCGGGGTCAGGGACGGCGGGGGCAGGTGTCTTGGGCTCCGGGTTCGCGGGAGACTCGGCCTTGGCGTCACCGGCCTGCGGCGCCGCCTGCTCGGCCGCCGGCGCGGGGTCCGACTCGGCGGCAGCCGCTCCAACGGGAACAACGGACAGGGCAACTGCAGCGGACGCGGCCATCCACACGCTTCGCTTCATGGGAACTCCTTCAGCGTCAAGAACCGCGGGTTCTCGAGGCGGGTCATAGGGCTTGGTTGCCGATACTTTACCCGGCAGCACCCCGGTCATGTCACGCCGCCGACACGGGCAGCACTTTTGGTGTTAGATACCTCACCTAAAAACCCGCTGTCGCTAAACCCTCAGACCCAGCCCCTTCATTCGCGACACAGCCCCCTGGGACAGGACCGTGTGAAGGATCTCGGGGGCGGTGGTTCCGAGCAGCTCGGGGAACTGGGCGAGCAGCCTCTTGAAAGTTCCGATCTCCTCCCCGACGACGCGCCTTCCCCACAGGCCCAGACGCGCGGCCAGCTGCGGGTCAGCGGCGATGACGCCCTCCATCTCGGCGATGGCGTAGGAACCGATCGGGTCCTGACTCAGCTCGTCGATGAGTCCGCTGCGCAGAGGCTCGGCCAGCGAGTCACTCAGCGCCATGCCGAAGTCGATGAGCAGTCCAAAGGCGATATAGGTCTTGACCAGGCGCTCGGCCCAGTCCAGGGGGCGCAGGCGCTCGTCGAAGTCGCCGAGGACGTCCGTGAATCGCTCAGCCGCCCCGGCCGCGTCGATGCCGTGCGCCGACGCCAGAGCCACAACCCGGTCGAAGGAAGACACCTGCCAGGCGCTCATGCGCAGCAGCTCGACCCGGGCGCGCATCTGCGGGGCACGGTCGGCGTCCTTGGCGTAGCGCGTGCATGCCGCCGTCCGGGAGATGGCGACAACGCCGACGACGGAGAGCTCGTGGGGACCGACCTGCATCGGCGTGGGGGCGCTGGGTTGCGGTGACGGCGTCGGCATCTGGGTCATGGCCCCAATCGTAGCCAGGTCCTCCCCGCCACGACGCGACGCCGTGACATCAGCCACGCCCATGGCACGTTTTCACCGCCCAGGGACGCCATCGGAGCGTTTTCCCGCTACGCTGACGGCGTCCACGGTTGCCCGGTCGTCAGATGGACTCAGATATGACTCGCGATCGGCTGCCACCCCGACGGCGCCAGCGCCCACGCAGCGCACTTCGCTGTGCGCGCGAGCGACAACCGCGCCGGACCGGAACAACCTGACCAGAAGACAAGGAACCTCGTGACCAACGAGCAGCACGGGGCCGACGACGTCGAGCCCACCAGCAACTCCACAAATGAGCAGACCACCACCCACGGCGCCGACTCCACCCCTACCGCCACGTCCGGGATCATCGAGACGGCCGGCGCCCACGCCCCCGTCCTGGACGAGGCCACTCCCGACATCACCGATGAGGGGGACCGGACCGACCTGACCCGCAAGACCTTCGCCGACTTCGGCGTCGAGCCGGAGATCTGTGAGGCCCTGGCCGCCACAGGCATCACCCACCCCTTCCCCATCCAGGCGCTCACCCTGCCGGTGGCCCTGGAGGGGCAGGACATCATCGGTCAGGCCAAGACCGGTACCGGCAAGACCCTGGGCTTCGGCATCCCGCTGCTCATGGACACCCTGGGCCCCGGGGAGGAGGGATGGGACGAGGACCCCGCCTCCGGCAGTCCGCAGGGCTTGGTCATCCTGCCCACCCGCGAGCTCGCCAAGCAGGTCGCCGAGGAGCTGTCCACCGCAGCCGCCAAGCGCACCGTGCGCATCGTCCAGGTCTACGGGGGACGCGCCTACGAGCCCCAGATCGAGGACCTCGAGCGGGGCGCCGAGGTGGTCGTGGGAACCCCCGGCCGCCTCATCGATCTCATGGACCGCGGCGTGCTGGACCTGGCCCACGTGACCACCGTCGTCCTGGACGAGGCCGACGAGATGCTGGACCTGGGCTTCCTTCCGGACGTGGAGAAGATCCTGGCCCGCACCCGGGGAGACCGGCACACGATGCTGTTCAGCGCCACGATGCCCGGCGCCGTGGTCGCCCTGGCGCGCCGCTACATGACCCGCCCGACCCACATCCGCGCCCAGGACCCGGGTGATGAGGGTATGACCGTCCAGACCGTTCAGCAGGTCGTCTACCGCACCCACTCGATGAACAAGGTGGAGGTCGTCGCCCGGATCCTGCAGGCCGAGGGGCGCGGACGCACGATCATCTTCGCGCGTACCAAGCGCACCGCGGCCCGGGTGGCCGACGACCTGCGCGCACGCGGCTTCGCCACCGCGGCTCTCCACGGAGACCTCGGCCAGGGGGCACGGGAGCAGGCACTGCGCGCCTTCCGCAACGGCAAGGTGGACGTGCTCGTGGCCACCGATGTGGCCGCCCGCGGTATCGACGTCGATGACGTCACCCACGTCATCAACTACCAGTGCCCGGAGGACGAGAAGATCTACGTCCACCGCATCGGGCGCACCGGCCGCGCGGGCAACTCAGGTACGGCGGTCACCTTCGTGGACTGGGACGACGTGCCGCGCTGGCGGATCATCGCCAAGGCCCTGGGCCTACCCATCGAGGAGCCGGTGGAGACCTACCACACCAGCGAGCACCTCTTCGCCGACCTGTCCATCCCCGAGAGAGTCACCGGCCGCCTCCCCCGCCACAAGCGCACCCTGGAGGGCCTGGACGCCGAGGAGATCGAGGACCTGGGCGAGACCGGCAAGCGCGCCCGCAAACAGTCCGGGCGGCAGGGCGGGCGCGGTGGACGCGATGACCGCGGTCGGGGTCGCGGCGGCAGGGACACCAAGCGCGGCGAGCGCTCCCGCTCCCGACGCTCGGCCGAGGGCGAGGCGGCACCGCGTCGTAAGCGCACCCGCAAGCGCACTCGAGGTGGTCGCCCTGTCGACGGGGCGACCGGCGAGTAGGTCGGACCGGCGACGGCGAGCCGGGGCTAGAGGCGGGTCGCCAGGAAGGCGAAGACGCCGTCGGCCATGATCTGGACGGCGATCGCCGCCAGCAGCAGTCCCATGACCCGAGTGAGGATCCGGATGCCGGAGGTCCCCAGCACCCGGTTGAGCCCCAGGGAGAAGCGCAGCGCGACCCAGATGGCGATGTGTGTGGCGATGATCGCCGCCGTCACGGAGACCCATCCGGCCACGCCGCCGCCGGTGGCGTCCACCGCGACCATGGCCGCGACGATCGCTCCCGGGCCCGCCAGCAGGGGCGTGCCCAGGGGGACGAGGGCCGCGTTGGAGGTGACAGCGTCGGGGTCGGGGCTCTCATCGGCCTTGTCGGTCAGCAGCTCGAGGGCCACCAGAAGTAGGAGCAGCCCACCGGCCACCTGAAGGGCGGGCACGGAGATGCCCAGGAACTTGAGGATGTAGCGACCGAAGACCGCGAACAGGACGATGACGCCGAAGGAGACGAATGTGGCCTGGCGGGCGGAGGCGGCGCGCTCGGGGGGAGTCTGCCTCGAGGTCAGGGACAGAAAGATCGGGATGGCGCCCAGGGGGTCCTGGATGACCAGGAGCGTCATGAAGGTCGTGGCGAAGACCGTGGGCTCGAAGACGGACTGCATAGCGTCTTTCTATCACCGGGAGTCAGGCAGTGATGAGGTCGAGGGCTCCCTCGTCGACGATCCGCTCCAGGAGCTCGGGAGGCATGAGGTTCTCCCCCAGCCGGTTGGGCTTTCCGGCGCCGTGGTAGTCCGAGGCCCCCGACAGCCCCAGGCCCAGGTTGCGGGCCAGGAGGCGGACCTGCTCGCGCTGCTCGGACCCGTGGTCACGGTGGTTCATCTCGAGGGCCGCCAGTCCGGCCTCGGCCATCTCGGCGAAGACCTCGTCGGGCACGAGGCGGCGCTGGCGGGAGGAGGCGCGCGGGTGCGCGGCCACGGGGACCCCGCCGGCAGCGCGAACCAAGCGGCAGGCCTCGACCGGGTCCAGCGCCCAGTGAACGACGTAGTAGGGGGAGCCGGTGGCCAGCGGCCCGGCGAAGACCGCGTTGCGCTCGGGGAATGACCCGGCAGCGACGAGGGCGTCAGCGATGTGGGGCCGACCGATCGTGTGGGCGCCGGAGGACTGGGTGACGACGTCCTCCCAGGTGATCGGGTAGTCCTCGCTGAGGCGCTCGACCATCCGCTGGGCGCGGGTGTCCCGCGAGGTGCGGGTGCGGGCGAAGGCCTCACCCAGGGCCGGGTCATCACCCCGGTGCAGGTAGGACAGCAGGTGGAGGGTGATGCCGTTGGCGGCGCAGGAGATCTCGGTTCCGCGCAGGAGGGCGACACCGGTGGCGGAGACCGCCGAGGCCGCCTCGTCCCAGCCGGCCATGGTGTCGTGGTCGGTCAGCCCGACAACGTCAAGACCGGCCCTGGCAGCCTGGGCCATGAGCTCGGCGGGTGAGTCGGTGCCGTCGGAGCGGGCCGAGTGGGTGTGGGGGTCGATGCGCACTGGGACAGTGTAGGGAGGCGTGCGAGACTGGACGACATGAGCGACCTGAGCCACACGACAGACACCGCGCCTGGTCCTGACGACGCCCCGGTCCGTTTCGGGGTGATCGGGGCCGGTTTCATCGCGCGCTGGTTCGCCGAGGCGGTCGCCCGCGAGCCGGCCGCCCAGATCGTGGCCGTCACCTCCGCTCGCCGCGAGCGCGCCGTCGCCTTCGCCGAGGAGCACCGAATCCCACATTCCCGCGCATCGCTCGAGGAGATGCTCGCCGCCCACGGCCCGGGCTCGGCGAACCCGATCGACGTCGTCTACGTGGGCTCCCCCAACTCCCTGCACGCGGAGCATGCGATCACGGCGCTGGAGGCCGGTTTCCACGTCCTGGTGGAGAAGCCCTTCGCGCTGACGACTGGCCAGGCTCGCGCAATGGTGGACGCAGCCGGGCGGGCCGATCGCTTCCTCATGGAGGGGTGGCTCTCCGCCTTCGAGCCCGGGGTGGCGCAGGTGCGCGAGGCACTGGGGCGCCTGGACCGGCTGCATCGGGTGGTGCTGTCCAAGGAGCAGTTCTCCTCCCGGATGGAGACCTACCGGGCCGGCTCCCTGCCACCGGCCTTCGATCCGGCGCTGGGCGGCGGCTCCCTCATGGACCTGGGGATCTACCCCGTCAGCCTGGCTATTCACCTCTTCGGGAAGCCGGACCGGGTGACGGCCACGGGAGTGCTCCTCGACTCCGGCGTCGACGTGCGGGGCACGGTCGTCCTGTCCTACGACTCCGGTGAGTACGAAGGGCTGGAGGTCGTCTGCCTGCACTCCAAGACCTCCCCGGGGACGGAGTCGACCTTTGCTGCGGACCACGACGTGCTGAGCATCGACGACTGCCAGTGGCCCGAGCGCATCGAGCTGCGCGGGCCGGCGGCAGACAGGAGCGCAGGTGAGGATAGGCAGGCGCATGAGGACCTGTCGGTTGAGCGCACGGCGCAGCGGCCCGGCCACCAGCTCGCCTACGAGTTGGCCGAGGTCTGCCGCCTGGTGCGCGCCGGAGCGCGCGAGTCCGATCTTCACCCGCTGAGCAGCTCGGTGGCGGCGATAGCTGTACTGGAGGAGGCTCGCCGTCAGGTGGGGGTGCGCTTCCCGGTCGACGAACAGGACTGATCCGCGTCGGCGGTCTCGGCGCTCCCTCCTCCACACCGGTAGGGGCTCGACGGTGGGATGATGCTGCTATGACATCGACCTCCCCAGCTAACGGCAGCCCGTCCGACGAAGCCTCCAGCTCCTCGCAGGAGGCTCCCCAGTCCCTGGCGGCACGCGGCTCCAACCGGTCCCGGCAGCCCGACAACCAGGCCTTCAGAGACTTCATCGGCTCGGGCTGGGGCCCTCGCCCCGAGGGCCTGCCCTCCCGCAGCGAGGCGGCTCCGTGGGCGGCGGCCCGCCGCGAGGCCCTCGGAAGAATCTTCCCCGGCGAGCGCCTAGTGCTGCCCGCAGGCACGCTCAAGGTACGCAACAACGACTGCGACTATCGCTTCCGCCCGCACAGCGCCTTCGCCCACCTGGCCGGGACCGGCACGGACTTCGAGCCCGACGCCGTGCTCGTCCTGGATCCGCTCACGTCGCCCGGTCGGGACGTGGGTGCCCCAGGCGCACCGGCGACCTCAGACGGTCCGGACGGGGCCGCCCCGACCCACGAGGCGGTCCTCTACTTCCGGCCTCGGGCCTCGCGCTCCAGCCGGGAGTTCTACGGCGACCCTCGCTACGGCGAGCTGTGGGTGGGAGTGCGCCCCTCCCTGGAGGAGGTCGAGGCCTCCACCGGCATGCGCTGCGCCCACATCGACTCCCTGCCTGACGCCCTGGCCAAGGACGCGGGTCCCGGCGCGGTCCAGCTGCGCGTCGTCGCGGAGGCCGATGAGTCCGTGACCGCCCTGGTGACCACCGCCCGCCAGCAGGTCGGGCTGGAGACCGGCCAGGCCGCCGCCGAGGTCGACGCCGGCCTGGCCGAGGCCGCCAGTGAGCTGCGCCTGATCAAGGACCCGTGGGAGATCGACCAGCTGCGCGCCGCCGTCGCCGCCACCAAGGCCGGCTTCGACGATCTCATCCGCGCCATCCCGAGGGCCTGCGGCCACTGGCGCGGCGAGCGGGTCCTGGAGGGGGCTTTCGGGGCCAAGGCTCGTGAGGAGGGCAACGGTCTGGGGTACGACACGATCGCCGCGGCCGGCAACCACGCCAACACGCTGCACTGGATCAACAATGACGGCGCCGTCGAGCCCGGCCAGCTGGTCCTGGTGGACGCCGGTGTCGAGGTCGACTCCCTCTACACCGCTGACGTGACCCGCACGATCCCGGTCGATGGCCGCTTCACCGAGGCCCAGCGCCGGATCTACCAGGCCGTCCTCGACGCCGCCGACGCCGCCTTCGCCCGCGCGGGCACGCCTGGCTGCCGTTTCAAGGACGTCCATGCCGCCGCCATGGAGGTGATCGCCGCCCGCCTGGAGGAGTGGGGGATGCTGCCCGAGGGCGCGAGCGCCGCTGACTCGCTGGCACCCGAGGGCCAGTACCACCGGCGCTGGATGGTCCACGGGACGAGCCACCACCTGGGTCTGGACGTCCACGACTGCGCCCAGGCGCGCCGCGAGATGTACATGGACGCGGAGCTCAAGCCGGGCATGTGCTTCACCATCGAGCCGGGCCTGTACTTCCGCCAGGACGACCTGCTGGTGCCCGCCGAGATGCGGGGCACCGGCGTGCGCATCGAGGACGACGTCGTCGTGCGCGAGGACGGCAGCGTGGAGCGCCTCACCCAGGACGTGCCCCGCACCGTGGAGGAGGTCGAGGCCTGGGTCAGCGGGCTCATCGCCTGACTGCTTCCTGCGCCTTTTTTCGGCCGCAAGGACAGAACGGACCGGGCCGGTCGTCACTGAGGCGATCGGCCCGGTCCGCAACGTGCGGCGTATCGTCAGTCGGTCGCCCGTCACACCTTGCACATCATCGTTTAGCACGGATACCATCGCTGTATGACGATGAAACATGGGCTGCTGCCCGAGGACCGCTCACAGGACCACGGCGCCGTGCACGAGGCCTCCACCGTGGCCTCCCTGCTCGACGTTCTGGGGGATGCCACCCGCCTGGCGATCCTGCGCCACCTGCACGGCGGCGAGCACCGAGTGGTGGAGCTGACCGAGCACCTGGGCCTGGCCCAGTCGACCGTCTCCCAGCACCTGGCGATCCTGCGCAGCGCAGGCCTCATCTCCAGCCACTCCCACGGACGGGCCAACGTCAGCCGGATTGAGCACCCCGAGGCCATTGAACAGGTCCTGTCCGCCACCGAGGCCCTGGCCGCCATCATCTCCGCGGCCCCCTCGAGCCAGGACAAGGAGCCTCTGTGAGCGCCTCGGACAGCCACGAGCACCGCGACCACTCCCTCGGGCACTCGCACAACCACGGCGCAGGAGCCTCACGCGGCCGGCTCCTGGTCGCCCTGTGCCTGTCGACCACTGTCCTGGTGGCCGAGATCGTCACGGCCTTCCTCACCGGATCGCTGGCCCTGCTGGCCGACGCCGGGCACATGCTCACCGACGTCGTCGGCCTGGTCATAGCCCTGACGGCCGCGCACCTGTCGGTGCGGCCTGCCACGGACCGCTCCACCTGGGGCATGCGCCGGGCCGAGGTCATCGGGGCGGCGCTCCAGGCCGGCATGCTCGCCGTCGTCGGCGTCTTCGTGGCCTTCAAGGCGGTTCACAACCTCGTGGCGCCCCCGCAGGTCGAGGCCTCCGGCATGCTCGTCATGGGCGCCATCGGACTGACCGCCAACGTCGTCGCGCTGCTCGTCCTGTCCGGTGGACACGGTGACAGTCTCAACATGAGAGCAGCCTTCCTGGAGGTCCTCAACGACGCCCTGGGATCGGTGGGCGTCATCATCGCGGCGGCCGTCGTGGCCCGCACCGGCTGGACCCGGGCCGACGCCGTGGCCTCCCTCGTCATCGCCGTGCTCATTCTGCCGCGGGCCGTGGTACTGCTGCGCTCAGCGCTGGCCGTCCTCATGGACTTCACACCCGAGGAGCTGGACCTGGCACAGGTGCGCACCCACATGCTCGGGGTCGACCACGTCGAGGAGGTCCACGACCTGCACGCCTGGACGGTCGCCTCGGGGATGCCGGTGCTGACCGCGCACGTCGTCGTCCGTGACGAGTGCCTGCGCGACGGTCACACCGAGGAGATCCTCGACCGGCTCCAGGGCTGCGTGGCCGAGCACTTCCCGGTCAGGATCCAGCACGCGACCCTGCAGCTCGAGCCCGTCTCGCACCTGGAGCACGAGGCGGCCTACTGCTAGCAGCGGGCTCAGGTACGGCGGTAGCGCTTGCGGGTCGGCTCGGGGATGCGGGCCGGCTCCCCGCCCTCCAGGTGCTCGCGGGCGAAGGCGAGAGCGCTGGCGAGCCCCTCCAGACGCTGAGCGGTTGTCATGGACCGGGTGGTCACCTCGACGACCACCTGCCCCCCACCGGCCTCGAAGCCGGTGGCGACCAGGTGCCGGAGGACCCCGGCGCAGTCCTGGTTGCCCTGCCCGGGAAGCAGATGGTCGTCCAGAGGACCGGGCACGCCGTCGGTCAGGTGGAGGTGGCGCAGGGTCGGCCCCAGGGAGCGGGCCATCGCCAGGGCGTCGGAACCGGAGGTGGCCGCGTGGGAGATGTCCAGCGTCACCGACTTGTAGCCCTGCCCCACCGGGTCCCAGGTGGGCGAGTAGGCCTGGAAGTCGCGTGTGGAGTGGGCGTGGCGGGGCCTCCAGGTGAACATGTTCTCCACCGCCAGGTGGATCCCCGTGGCGGCCTCACGCTGCGCCACCCCGGCGATGAAGGACCGCGCGTAACGGGTCTGCCAGAAGAAGGGCGGGTGCAGCACCACGGTGGGGGCCTTGAGGTAGTGGGCCAGCTCGATGGAGCGGTCCACCTTGTCCCACGGGTCCACTCCGAACACTCCGCGGGTCACCAACAGTGTGGGGGCGTGGACCGCCAGCACCGGCTGCTCGTACTTGTCCACCAGGGCCGCCAGACGGGTGGCGTCCTGGGATGCCTTCTCGCTCCAAACCATGACCTCGACGCCGTCGTAGCCCAGCTCCTGAGCGATCGCAAAGGTGTCGGGAACGCTGCCGGGAACCACGCAGGCGGTCGACAGCCCCACCGGAATACTCATGTCCTCGATGTCCCTTTGTCCCTGGTGTCCCTTGCCCCTCGGTCCTCGTCAGTCCTCATCGCCGGCTCCGGCCCCGGTGCCGGAGCCCTGCGACGACGTCGAGCCGCCCGGATCCTCCCGCCCCTCCCGCCGCGACGGGCGTCGGAACGGGTCGTAGTCCTCGGGGACGGCGGGAGCCTCGGGCTGCGCCCCCGGGGCCGCGCTGGACGTCACGTCGGGGGTGGTGGTCCCCGCCTGCGGCAGACGCACCCCGAAGCGGGGCTGCTCATCGGGCCGGGAGCCGAAGGCCGTCGGCCCGGAGGCATCCTCCCGCGCCCGACGGCGCTCCTGGGTCCGCCGCAGAGCCTCTCCCCCGCGTGAGAGGTTGCCCGGGACGTCAGCCAGGGCCTGGGCCGCCTCACGGACCTCGCGGGCGGCGATGATCGAGTAGCGCGAGGCCACAACCTGGCTGATCGAGGTGAAGTCGCGCCGCCCTCGGGTCAGGGCGTAGCTGAAGAGCTGGAAGACAATGCCCCACAGCACCCCCAGCAGGACGCAGGCCCAGAAGCTGAGCCGGGGCCCGTTGCTGCCGGCCACCGACATGATGATGCCGAAGAACATCCCGATCCACAGGCCGCTCATGGCCCCCGACATAGCCGCGCGCCCCCAGCTCATGCGTCCGGTGATGCGCTCGACCTGACGCAGGTCGGTGCCGATGATCGCCAGGTGCTGAACCGGGAACCCCTGGTCGGACAGGGCGTCAACGGCCCTCTGCGCCTCGGGGTAGGTCGCGAAGGAGGCCACCTCCTCCCCCTGGGGCATGACACCACCACCGGGTGACGTCAGGGAGGACAGCGGGCTCGGATTGGCACTCATAGAGGCTATCGTCGCACGCGCGGGCACGCGGTACAGACCCATCAGCAGGCATTCACGCCTCAGGCGCATAGGCTTGGCTTGTGGAGAACACCAGGACGCGCACGACCAGCAGGGTCTTTGTGGCCCGCCTCATCGGCACCTCCGTCTTCGACCCCCTGGGCGACGCGGTGGGCAAGGTCCATGACGTCGTCGTCCTGCTGCAGATGCGCGGGGAGCCGCGAGCGGTCGGGTTCGTCATCGAGGTCTCCAGCAGACGCCGCGTCTTCCTGCCGCTGTCCCGAGTCACCGCGATCGAGCCCGGCGCCGTCATCACCACGGGTCTGATGAACATCCGCCGCTTCACCCAGCGCCACGTGGAGACCCTCGTCGTCGGCGAGCTGCTGGACCGGGTGGTCACGATGCGCGACGGGTCGGGGACCGTCACCGTTCGGGACGTGGCCATCGAGCGCGACCGCGGCCTGGACTGGAAGGTGACCCGCCTGTTCGTCCAGCGAGCCTCCACCGGACCGCTGGGCCTGCGCCGCGGGGAGACCTTCACGGTGCGCCCCGACGAGGTCACAGGCCTGGCCGCCAGCGCCGACCAGCAGGGCGCCACCGCGCTGCTGGCCACCTTGGAGGACCTCAAGGCCGCCGACCTGGCCGACGTCATGCGCGATCTGCCGCAGGACAGCCAGATGCGCGTGGCCGCCGAGCTGACCGACGAGCGCCTGGCCGACGTCCTGGAGGAGCTCGGCAACGAGGACGCCGTCGCGCTCCTGTCCCGCCTGGAGGCCGGGCGCGCCGCCGACGTGCTGGACGCCATGCAGCCCGACGACGCCGCCGACCTGGTGGCCGACCTCCCCCAGCTCAAGGCCGCCGAGCTCCTGGGCCTCATGGAGCCCGAGGAGGCCGAGGACGTACGCCGCCTCATGGCCTACGACGACTACACCGCCGGTGGCCTCATGACCACCGAGCCGATCATCCTGCCGCCCGAGGCGACGGTGGCGACCTTCCTGGCCCAGTCCCGCAAGGCCGAGATCCCCCCGGCCCTGGCCGCCATCGGCTTCGTGTGCCGACCTCCCCTGGAGTCGCCCACCGGCAAGTTCGTGGGCATGGTCCACTTCCAGCGAGCCCTGCGCGAACGCCCCCAGCGACTGGTCGGATCGATCGTGGACACCGACGTCGACTCCGTGCGAGCCGAGGACTCCATCGGAACCGTCACGCGCCTGCTGGCCACCTACAACCTGACAGCCCTGCCGGTCCTCGACGACGCCGGACGTCTGCTGGGCGCCGTCAGCGTTGACGACGTCCTGGACCACCTCATGCCCGACGACTGGCGCGTGGCCGACGAGGCCGTCACCGACGAGACGATCGAGAGGGGAGCCAATGCCTGACCAGCTCGACCAGCCGCTGCCCGACAACCGCCTGCGGTGGCTACGCCGAACCCATCCGGCACGGGCCTCCCGCTCGGACGGGTTCGGCCGCTTCGCCGAGGCGACCGCCCGATTCATGGGCTCGCCCCAGTTCGTGCTCTACATGTCGGTCTTCGTCATCGCCTGGATCGTGGCGAACCTCGTCCTGGCCAAGGTGCAGCGGGCGTGGGACCCATACCCCTTCATCCTGCTCAACCTGGCCTTCTCCACCCAGGCCTCCTACTCGGCCCCCCTCATCATGCTGGCCCAGAACCGCCAGGACGACCGCGACCGGGTCACCGCCGAGCAGGACCGCCAGCGCGCCCAGCGCAACCTGGAGGACACTGAGTTCCTCACCCGGGAGATCGCTGCCCTGCGCCTGGCCATGAACGACGTCGCCACCCGCGACTTCGTGCGCAGCGAACTACGTGACATGCTCAGCGAGATCCTCGCCGAGGAGCGCCTCACCCGCGAGGAGATCACCGAGATCGCGGAGTTCCAGGAGGGGGTCGACGACGAGACCGGCAACCATCCTGGTCATCCCCCCTCGCGCTGAGAACGACCGCCCCGTCTCACGTGGGACGCGCCACCTGTCGAGGCGCCGAGTACCACCCCTAGGATGGGGCCATGCCGCTACCGACTCATGACGCCGTCATGGAGGCGCTGGATCGGGTCATCGACCCCGAGCTGCGCCGCCCCGTCACCGACCTGGGAATGGTCTCCTCCGTTGACATCGCCGAAGACGGCGTGGTCAGTGTCGAGGTGCTCCTGACCGTGGCCGGATGCCCGCTGAAGGACACGATCACCGCTGACACCCGGCGCGAGGTCGGCTCCGTCGAGGGCGTCACGGATGTGCAGGTGAGCCTGGGCGTCATGAACGACGAGCAGAAGGCCGAGCTGCGCCGCCGACTGCGCGGGGGGGCCGCCGAGCCGGTCGTGCCCTTCACCCAGCCGGGCAACCTCACCCGGGTCTACGCCATCACCTCGGGCAAGGGCGGCGTCGGCAAGTCCTCGGTGACCGCGAACCTGGCCGCCGCCATGGCCGCCCAGGGGCTGAGCGTGGGCGTCGTCGACGCCGACATCTACGGCTTCTCCATCCCCCGTATGCTCGGGGTGGACCGGGTCCCCACCCAGCTCGACGGCATGATCGTGCCCCCCGTGGCCCACGGGGTGAAGGTCATCTCCATCGGAATGTTCGTCGAGGACAAGCAGCCCGTGGTCTGGCGCGGCCCCATGCTGCACCGTGCCGTCCAGCAGTTCCTCTCCGACGTCTTCTGGGGAGACCTGGACGTCCTTCTGCTGGACCTGCCGCCCGGAACCGGCGACGTGACCATCTCGGTGGCCCAGCTGCTGCCGAGTGCCGAGATCCTTGTGGTCACCACCCCGCAGACGGCCGCGGCCGAGGTGGCCGAGCGAACGGGCCTCATCGCCGCCCAGACGCACCAGAAGGTGGTGGGCGTCATCGAGAACATGTCCTACATGCCTCAGCCCGACGGCTCGCGCCTGGAGATCTTCGGCTCCGGCGGGGGCACGATCGTCAGCACCTCCCTGAGCGAGACACTCGGTTACGAGGTGCCGCTGCTGGCCCAGCTGCCGCTGGACATCCGTCTGCGCGAGGGCTCCGACACCGGCAACCCGGCTACCGTGGCCGACGACGGCAAGCCCGTCGCCGAGGCCCCCGCAGCTTTGGAGCTGTCCGCCGTCGCCCAGCGTCTGTCCCACCGCGCTCGCGGCCTGGCCGGCAAGAGCCTGGGAGTCACCCCGACCTGAGCCGGCCCTACCGGCCCCAGTTCTGGCCGAGCCCCACCGAGACCGACACGTTTCGCGTAGCCCGACGGTTTTTCTGTCCGGCTACGCGAAATCCGTCTGGCTCGACGCCTCCAACTCTGGAACGTCTCTAGAAGTCGACGGCGACGCGTGCGGCCTCAGCCCGGGTGCGGGCGGCGGCGTTGGCGGCGCGCACAATGTCACGCGGAGACAGAGGACGCGCTCGGGTGCCGGAGTCGTCGGTCGCCTCCGAGGCGTCCTGCTGGTACTCGTCAGAGGTATCAACGCCCGGTTCGACCAGGCTCGCCGGGACCTTCACCGACGCAGGCTCAGCCGGCTGCTCACCGGACTCCGGCGATTCGGTCTCCTCCGGCTGCTCGACGTCGGGCTCAGCACCATCCGCCTTCTGGAGCACGCCCTGCGGAGGGGCGGGAGACTCAGAGATCACAGAGGCCTCAGTGTTCTCCGCCGCATCGGTCAGGTCGGCCGCCTCGATTCCCTCCGCCGCGTCCTGAGACTCGGTGGAGGCGTTGTCCGCCCTCGCCTCCGCCTGGATGGCGTCGGCCTCGATGTCGGCCTCAGTGCTCGTCTCAGTGTCCGTCTCAGCGTCTGCCTCGGTGTTGTTCTCCGCGTCGTCGTCAGCGTTGCTCGCACTGTTCTTCTCAGCCAGCTGCTCGGCCCGCTTCGCCTCGATCTGCTTGCTCAGCGACTTGGCCCGGTCCTGCTTGACGACGTCGTTGACGACCTGGGCGGCGTCATCGGAGACCTCCTTGGCGGCCGAGCCGACGGACCTGAAGGGGTGGGCGAGGTCCTCACGGATGGCGTCGATGTCCTCCCCCAGGGCGTCGCGCACGATCTTGCGCGGGTCGTACTGGCGCGGATCGAGGCTGGACAGGTCCAGGTCGGCCATCTCGGGGTCGACCTCCTCGGCGATCTGGCTGCGCGCGTTGTCCAGGAACACCCTGAGCTGACGCACCATCTGCGTGAGCTTGCGGGTGTACTCGGGCAGGCGCTGCGGCCCCACCACAACCACCGCCACCAGGACGATGACGAGGAACTCAGATCCAGAGATGCCGAACACGCCGCTCAGTATAAGGAGTCCTCACAGGTCGGCTCCGCATCGGTTCGCCTACCGGCGGACTCACCCGGGCATCCGCCCTTCCCCCTATCCGGCCGAACACCTGGAACAATGTGGCTTGAGGGGCCGCGCCTGGCGCCCCGCAGCAGAAGAAAGGCTCACAGTGAGTGCGGACAAGACGCTGAGCTGGTCCTACACGGAGGACTTCACCGCGGAGGACGAGGCCACCGCCCAGGCCCGTATACGCGGGCTCGAGCTCGGCATCACCCCGGTGTCCTCGGGGACCGGTGCAGCGTTGCGGATGCTGGCCGCCTCTGTGGGGGCCAAGTCCGTGGCCGAGGTGGGCACCGGCACCGGCGTCTCCGGCCTGTGGCTGCTGGGCGGCATGGGCTCCGACGGGGTCCTCACCACCATCGACGTCGAGCCCGAGCTCCAGCGTGAGGCCCGCCGCGCCTTCGACGGCGCCGGCTACCCCTCCTCACGTACCCGCATCATCCAGGGTCGGGCCTCCGACGTCATGCCTAGGATGGCAGCCCGCTCCTACGACATGGTTGTGCTCGACGTCGCCCCGGAGGAGGCGATCCTGCTGGCCTCCAACGCGCTGCGGATGCTGCGCCGAGGCGGGGTCCTGGCCGTCACCCGGGCCCTGTGGAACGACCACGTGGCCGATCCTGCCCGCCGCGACGTCACCACGGTGGCCGCCCGCGAGCTCGGCAAGGCACTGCGCGCCTCCCGGGCGCTGCTGACGACGCTGCTTCCCGTCGGTGACGGGCTGCTCGTCTCCGTGCGCCAGACCTGACGGCGCAACGTCAGAGGATAGAGAAGAAGGAGGGTCGGACCCCTCGTGGGTCCGACCCTCTCTTTCTTAGGCTGGATGGCCCTGCTGTCAGTTCCTCGACGCCGAGAACCGAGCGAAACCGGTCTGTCCCCAGACCATCGGGATCAATCAGATCTTGGCGTTGGCCAGAGCCTCCCCAAGCTCCTTGACCTCGTCGGCCGTGATCTCGAGGACGAGTCGACCGCCGCCTTCAAGCGGAACCCGCATGATGATGGCGCGGCCTTCCTTGACGACTTCGAGAGGGCCGTCTCCGGTCCGGGGCTTCATGGCAGCCATGTGCTCACCTTTCGTCAGTGCTGCGCGGGCACATCGCCGCGCGACCTGTCATATTCTACGACATCAAAGGTGCAACGTTCGAGGATGCGTCCGCGATAACACAACTCACGCCCCGCCCTGGCCGTTGCGCAGCCGACGGGCGGCACCGACCACGTAGTCCACAGCCTCCCCGGCGTCATCGACGACATGAAGCAGGTCGGGATCGGCCGGCGAGATCATTCCGCGCTCGATCATGGCGGTGCGCACCCACTCCAGCAGCCCGCCCCAGTATCCGCTGTCCACCAGGACGATGGGGAAGGAGGAGATCTTCTGGGTCTGGACCAGGGTGAGGGCCTCGAAGAGCTCATCGAGGGTTCCCATGCCGCCGGGCATGACGACGAAGCCGTCGGAGTACTTGACGAACATGGTCTTGCGGGCGAAGAAGTAGCGGAAGTTGACCCCGAGGTCGACGTACTCGTTCATCCCCTGCTCGTAGGGCAGCTCGATGCCGAGCCCCACCGAGGTACCTCCGGCCTCGTGACACCCGCGGTTGGCGGCCTCCATCACGCCCGGGCCGCCTCCGGTGATGACGGCATAGTTGGCGCGGGCCAGCCCAGCCCCGACCTCCACCGCTACCTGGTAGGCGGGGTCCTCGGGCCTGATGCGGGCCGAGCCGAAGACGCTGATGGCCTGCCCCAGCTCGGCCAGGGCTCCGAAACCCTCGATGAACTCGGCCTGAATGCGCATGGCCCGCCATGGGTCGGAGTGAAGCCAATCGGCGTCGGCGGCGCTGCTCAGCAGTCGTGCGTCGGTGGTCTGGGTGGGGATCTGGGTGCCGCGCAGCACCACTGGCCCCTTGCGGTAGGACTCGCGTGTACTCATACGACCATGATTCCCCAAACCAGCCGGGTACGGAGAAGAGCCGGTCGGTGTCGACAGCGACAACGGCCGAGGGCGAGCGGGTGAGCACTCGCCGTTCAGGCCAACCAGTCGCGCAGGATGGAGGTGACGGCGTCGATCTGCTCGACGGGGCAGTGCTCGTCGTCGGTGTGGCAGAGCATCGGGTCACCGGGGCCGAGGTTGACCGCGGGGACCCCGGCCGCCGAGAAGCGGGCGACGTCGGTCCACCCGTACTTGGGGCCGACCCCTCCCCCGCGGGCG
The DNA here is from genome assembly GCF_900323545.1 of Actinomyces sp. Marseille-P3109. Classification (NCBI taxonomy): domain Bacteria; kingdom Bacillati; phylum Actinomycetota; class Actinomycetes; order Actinomycetales; family Actinomycetaceae; genus Actinomyces; species Actinomyces sp. Marseille-P3109. The sequence continues at coordinate 422,671 of NZ_OOHN01000008.1, read as the reverse complement.
CGAACGGCCGAGACGAGCTCGGCGGCCAGAGGCGAGTCCAGGCCGGGTCGGGCCGCCGGGCAGAAGTCGTCGACGACGACGTCAACCCGCCCGGTTCCCGCGGTGATGACGGGTAACTCGAGGTCATCGGCATCAATGGCCCCGTCGGCGCCCTCGGCGGGCAGTCCGGCCAGGATGCGTAGGGTCCGAGCGAGGGCCTGCTCGGCGGTCAGGTCGGGGGCGAAGCGGTAGTTGACGCCGATGCGACAGCGGTCGGGGACCGTGTTGGAGGCGACGCCGGCCTCGATGCTCACCACGGAGAAGCTCTCCCGGTAGGTCAGGCCCTCGACCTCGACCTCGCGCACCGGCGCCTCGGCAGCGCGGTCGATGATGGGAGCGGCGGCATGGACGGCGTTGACGCCGCGCCAGGCGCGCCCGGAGTGGGCGGCAGTGCCGTGGACGGTGAGGGAAACGCGCAGGGTGCCGTTGCAGCCGCCCTCGACCTGGGCACCGGTGGGTTCGCCCAGGACGGCGAAGTCGGCCTCCAGCCAGTCGGGGTGGGCCCGGAGGGTGCGACCCAGGCCGTTGAGGTCGCTGGTGACCTCCTCGTTGTCGTAGAAGACCCAGGTGACGTCGCGGCGCGGCGCACTCATGGTGGCGGCCAGGTGGAGAGCGGCGGCCACCCCGCCCTTCATGTCGACGCTGCCGCGCCCCCAGATGACCTCGGTGCCCTCTCTGCGCTCGAGGCGTCCGGGGACGTTGTCGGTGTGCAGGGAGACGGGGACGGTGTCGAGGTGACCGGCGATGACGACCCGCTCGGGTCGACTCAGATGGGTGCGGGCGATCACGGTGTTGCCGTGGCGAAGGATCTCCAGGTGCTCCAGCTCGCCCAAGGCGGCCTCGACGGCGTCGGCCAACGGGGCCTCGGTCCCGGAGACGCTGCGGGCATTCACCAGGGCCAGGGCCAGCTCGGCCGGGCTCGCGGCGTCCGGCCCCGTCAATGGGGGCAGGGCGACGGTGGCGGACTGGTCTGAGAACGGTTCCGGCGAAGTGGAGGAGGCCATGCCCCGAGGCTAACGGAGACGAGGACATACCGGCCCGCCCGCGGCCGCTTCACCGGTTTACGTCGGCCGCCTTCTGGGCGCCGGCCCACCACATCGAGCGCTCGGCCTCGCCTCCTCCAGGCCTTCATCACACCGGACATCTCACCTTTCTAAAATGAACTCGAATTGCAATCCAAATTTAGTTCAAGATTACTTATTTTACGCATGATCCGAGGACATCTCACCTAAATTCTTCTTGTGTCTGGAAACACCCGTGAGGAGAATCATTGTGAGCGCTTCCAGAACTTTTAGCGCGGTACCGTCACCGACATGACCCGAGGCCACACACACGTAGACGACGACGCCGTGAATGCCTGGATCCACGACGATCCGGACCCCGCCACCCGCGCCGAGCTCACCGAGCTTCTGGCGGCGGCCCGCTCTCAAGGCGAGCAGGCCGCAGTGGCTCAGGCGGCCCTGAACGACGCCTTCAGCGGCACGCTCGCCTTCGGTACGGCCGGCTTGCGCGGTCGCCTGGGCGGAGGCCCCAACCGGATGAACCGGGTCGTCGTCATTCGGGCCGCTGCGGGCCTGTCCGCTTACCTCAAGGACCGCCTTGGCGAGGGTTTCAGCGTCGTCATCGGTTACGACGCCCGCCACAACTCCGAGCAGTTCGCGCGCGACACAGCGGCAGTGGTCACGGGCGCGGGCGGGCGAGCCATTCTCTTCGAGTCGCACTGCCCCACCCCGGTGCTCGCCTTCGCGCTGCGGCGCCTGGAGGCCGACGCCGGCGTCATGGTGACCGCCTCGCACAACCCTCCCCAGGACAACGGCTACAAGGTCTACCTGGGTGGACGGGCCGTGAACGACTCGGGCCAGGGAGCCCAGATCGTTCCCCCCTATGACACTGAGATCGCTGCGGCGATCGACGCCGTCGGACCGGTCGAGTCCGTACCGCGCCCGCAGTCGGGCTGGGAGACGATCGACCCGGCCATCCGGGAGGAGTACATCGAGCGGGCCGCCCAGGCGGCCCGGATGAAGGCCCCCGCCCCGGTACGGATCGTGCTGACTGCGATGCACGGCGTGGGCGGGGCCACCTGCCGGGAGGTGCTTGCCCGGGTCGGATTCACCGACGTCGTCGAGGTGGCCGAGCAGTTCGAGCCCGACCCGGACTTCCCGACGGTCGCCTTCCCCAACCCGGAGGAGCCCGGGGCCCTGGACCTGGCGCTTGCCAGGGCGCGAGAGGTCGAGGCGGACCTGGTGATCGCCAACGACCCCGACGCCGACCGCTGCTCGGCCGCCGTCCCGGACGCGGACGCCCCTGGCGGCTGGCGTCAGCTGACCGGTGATGAGGTCGGTGCGCTCCTGGGTGAGCAGGCCGCTGAGCTGGCCGCTTTCGCAGGCAATGGGGTCCTGGCCTGCTCGGTGGTCTCCTCCCGGCTGCTGCGCCGGATCGCCCAGTCCCATGGGCTGGGGTTCCGCCGCACCCTGACGGGCTTCAAGTGGATCAGTCGGGAGCCGGGCCTGGTCTTCGGCTACGAGGAGGCGCTGGGTTACTGCGTGGATCCCGCTGCGGTGCGGGACAAGGACGGCATCTCGGCCTCGGTGAGGCTGGCGGTGCTGACTTCAGTGCTCAAGCAGCAGGGGCGCACGCTGCAGGACCTGCTCGACCGACTGGCCCGTGAGCACGGTCTGCACGCCACGAGCCCGTTGAGCATGAGAGTGGAGGACCTCGACATCATCACCAAGACCATGGAGCGCCTGCGTTCGGGCGGGGCTCCGGCCAAGCTCGCCGGCTCCCCGGTCACCACGACGGTGGACCTGCTCGACGGCGTCTCGGACGGCAACGGCGGCACACTGCCTCCCACGAACGGCCTGGTGTGGGTGACGGCCTCGGATGACCGTGTGGTCGTGCGTCCTTCCGGGACCGAGCCCAAGCTCAAGTGCTACTGCGAGGTGATCCTGCCGGTGGGTGACACTCCGGTGGCCGAGGTGCGTGAAGCGGCCGCCGAGCGACTGGAGGTCATCAAGGAGGACCTGCGCGGCGTCCTGGGGATCGCCGCCTGAGCCGAGAGCCCTCCACCGCATCATCCCGTTGATCATCCGTTGATGAGGACCTCAAGGCTGCGCCGATAGGCGCTGGGGCTCATCCCGCAGGCGGCCCTGAAGGCGCCCGCCAGGTGGGACTGGTCGGCGAAGCCGAGATCGGCGGCGATCGTGGCAAGGTCGGCGTCAGGGCGCGCCGTGAGTGCCAGAACCACCTCCTGGAGCCTGATGCGGTGCCCCACCCATCTTGGTCCGCGTCCCAGGGTGGCGCGCAGGCAGCGCTGGATCGTGCGCTCGCTGACGTGCAGAGCCGCAGGCAGGGAGTCGCCTGTGCGCCGGTGAAGCCGGGAGCGCAGCTCATCGACCACCTGGTTGGCCAGGAGTCCACCCTCCGAGAGCGGACGGTCGGCCAGCCGTGCCCGGATCGCCTCATCGGCGGCCTGAGTGCGGGCCTGGGGCGTGGGGTGGGCCGCGACCCTGCGCATAAGTGCGTGCAGTCCAGCGTCCAGCTCCTCGGTCAGGGGGAGTGTGGTGTTGGCCAGGCGCTGGGGCGAGAGCGCACCGAGGACGGCGAGTCCCGCGGGTCGCAGCCGTATGGCGAAGACCCTCCCATGGCCGTGGATCGTGCGGCGCCAGGCGCGGGCCTGGACTCCGGTGATCACCAGGGGCGCGGGCACATCACCCTCCTCCACCGTCAGGGTCACGGCCGGGGCATCAATGATCCGCTGGTCGATGCTCCGGTCACCCAGGTTCCATGAGACGTGCCAGTACTGGTCGACGACGTCGGCCACCGCAGGATCGGGCGTCACCCAGTGCGCGTGGTAGCGGCTGAGGTTATCCGGCGCCAGCACCCCGGTGCGCTCCTGTGGACGGATCGGAGACTCCCGTGGACCACAGTCCAGATCGACTGACATGGCCCCTAGTGTGGCACGCGCCCGTGCCTCGCCGTGGCCGTCGCGATCACCACCGCACCTGTCGCCTTTCTCCTATGCCAGCACTGCCGGCCCCCTTAGCGTTCTGGCCATGAGCAGCACCAACTACACTGAGACATTCATCCAGGTTGCCGAGGACTGCCCGGCGCAGAGCGCGCAGGTGCCTCCTGCTGGCCCGGCAAGCAGACCCCCGACGATCGCCCTCCTCCAGTACCGGCTCCTCAGTGAGCGCCCCTACGAACTGACCTCCGACGACCTGCTGTTCGAGGTGCACGCCATCCGTCAGAACATCGAGCCCCCGGGGCGGACCGCACAGCGGGAGGCCTTCTTCGCCAAGCCCCAGGCCTGTCTGCGCTCCTCACCGCTGGCCAAGCGCTACGGCTGGGGTTTCCATCATGACGGCCAGGGCCGGGTGGCGCTGGTCCCTCTCGGCTCGACGCGCTACCAGGAGCTTTCGGAGGACTCCTCACTCACCCAGCTGAGAGCCATGCGCTCGCGCCGCGCCTCCTGACGTGACTCGTTCCAGGATCCTCACCCGGGTCCTGCTCATCACAACCCAGTGGGCGACGGCGGAGATGACGTACACCAGCCCCGAGACCACGGCGATAACACCACCGGCAGACAGGCCCATCCGTACGGCGACCCATAAACCGGCAAGGGATGTCACCGCCCCGAGGACCGGCGCCGTCAGCAGCAGCTGACGCATCGTGCGGGTCCAGGGAGCCAGCGCGGCCGCAGGTGCGGCGATGAGCGCGATGGGCAGGATCGTGCCGACGGCCGGTACCAGCATGACGATGGTCAGGGTGATCATCACCATGACGGTGGCTTCCGGCCAGGCGGGGCGCAGCCCGCTAGCGCGGTAGCCCAGCGGATCGAAGCTGTAGAAGGTGAGGAACCGCCCAGCCACCAGGAGCACGAGCACCGTCAGTACCAGGACAGCACCGACGGCGATGACGTCCACACGGCTGACGTTGAGGACGGATCCGGCCAGGAAGGAGTCCACCTTGAGGGGCAGCGGGGAGAACCACTTGGAGAGGAAGTAGCCCAGGGCGAAGCCGAAGGTGAGGACCACGCCGGCCGCCGACTGCGATGTCATGCCCGGAACCTGTGAGAGCCGGCGCATGTGCCAGATCATCGGCAGGCACATGAACCCGGCTCCTACCAGCACCAGGGCGGACAGGAGGTTGAAGTCGGCACGCTGACCGAGGACCGCCTGCGAGAACCAGGCAGCAACGACGACGCCGACGATCGCACCCGGGAAGGTGGCGTGCGTGAGTGACTCGGTGAAGAAGATCCGCCGGTGGACGAGGGCGATCGCGCCCACGAGCCCGGCGAGCAACCCCATGAGGATGACCTCGATGATGGGCAGGAGAAGGATGTCGAGCCCGATGCTCATGCCGGCTCCTCCTGCGAGACCATGTCTTTCGGCGTCGTCTCGCGAATCTGCGCTGTGCTGAACGTCGTTGTCCTGCCCCCGGTCCCCCCACGCATCCGGCGGAGCCGCTCGCGCAGGCCGACGGCACCCACGGCGAGGAGGAAGATCGCGGTCATCACCAGGGCCACGGCAGCCTGCGGGGAGACCGGTTTGTCAAGGGTCGCGGGCAGGGCCATGAGCAGCATGCCGAGGTAGCCGCCACCCACGCCAACGACAACGGCGATGAGGACCATGGTGCGCACCCGGGAGGAGAGAATGCGCGCCGTCGCTCCGGGGATAACGAGGTAGCCGATGACGAGGAGGGTCCCCACCGCCGTCGAGGCCGAGACGACCGCGGCCGCGATGGCGGTGTTGAGGACCAGATCGAGCGCGAGGAGACGCAGACCCGAAGCGCGGGCGCCGGTGCGGTCGAAGGCGTAAGCGACCTGCTCCTTCCAGGTCGCCATGATGAGCAGGAGCGCGACGGCGCACACGATGAGCGCCTGGGCCAGGCGCTCATCGGTGACCTCCAGGAGTCGACCGAACATGAGGGCCTCAAGCTGACCGGACATGTCGCCCTTGGCCAGGGACAGGATGAGCCCGATGGAGAAGAAGCTGGTGAGGACGACGGCGGTGCCGGCCTCGGAGGCCTCATGGTGACGCGCGCGGTGAGAGACGATCGTCAGCACCAGGGCCGCGGCAACGGCAACGACGGAAGCGGCCGGGATAATCGCATTGATCCCCCAGTAGACGGCGCCGGCGACGATCCCGGGGAAGACGGCGTGGACCATGGCCTCAGCACTGAACTCAGCGCTGCGCAGGTTGATGATGACGCCGATGACGCCGGCGACGACGCCCAGGAGCACCACCATGACCAGGGGCCGGAAGAGAAAGGGGGCGTCGGCCAGAGGCGTGAGGCCGGGGACGTTCTCAGCCGCCAGACGCAGCTGCTCGAGGATCTGGCTGAAGAGCATCATGAAGCCGTTCACTGCGACTCCCCCTCCCCTGCTCCAGACCGCAGGCCCAGCAACCGGGTGGTGCCGTGGCCGCCGTAGGCCTCATCGATGTAGCGGGCCACGAGGACCTCGTCACGCGGCCCGAAGGCGATCTGTCGACCGGCCAGGAGTGCAGCCTGCTCGCAGGTCTCCTGGGCCAGGACGAGGTCGTGGGTGGAGACGATCAGTGAGATGCCATGCTCCTTAAGGTCGGTGATGATGGACAGCAGGGCCTCGCGGTTGGGCTGGTCCAGGCCGTTGAAGGGCTCGTCGAGGAGGATGAGACGGGGCCGGGCGGCCACGCAGCGGGCGACGAGGACCCGCTGCTGCTGGCCTCCGGACAGGGTTCCGAAACGCCGCTCGGCCCGGTCGGCCAGACCGACGCTCTCAAGGGCCTCCAGCGCCCGACGACGGGTCTGGGCTCCGGGGCGCCGCAGGATGCCGAGCTGGGAGTACATGCCCATCTGGACCACCTCCCGCACGGTGACGGGGAAGGTGGGGTCGAGGTCGCTGACCTGGGGAACGTATCCGACGGACCCGCGCGGCGCACGTCCCGGCGCCGCCCCGTTGACCCGCACCCGTCCGGAACTGACGACCACCATGCCGAGCAGGGCCCGCATGAGGGTGGTCTTGCCCGAGCCGTTAGGGCCGACGAGGGCCAGGGCCTGTCCGGCCGGGACCTGCCCGGTGACGCCGGTAAGCACCGTGGAGGGGCCGTAGGAGAAGGAGGCGTCCTCCAGGCTGACGACCGGCTCGGCCGAGGCGGGTGCGGGATCGCGGGGGTCTGTCATGTGTTGCCTCACTTGACGTCGGATGCCTTGGGGGTCCACTGGGCGAGGTCGGCGGGGATCTCAGTCACCGTTCCACCCCAGGCCTTGGTGAGGTTGGAGACGTTGTGGAGGATGGAGCCGATGTAGGTCTCGCCGTCGGAGCCGGGGGTGCCCAGGGAGTCGCCGTAGAGGGCCTCGTCGCCAATGACGGGCTTGACCCCGGCGACCTCGGCGACCTTCTGGACTGACTTGGGGTTGTTGGAGTTCTCGGCGAAGATGGCCACGGCGCCGGAGGCCTTGACCTTGTCAGCGGTCTGCTGGATCTTGTCGGCGGTGGCGTCCTGCTGGGCGTTGAAGTCGGACAGGGCAGCGCCCTCGAACTTCACTCCGAACTCGTTGCTGAAGTAACCGAAGGCGTCGTGGCTGGTGAACAGGACCCGCTTGTCCTGTGGCACCGAGTTCAGGGAGCTGGCCGCCCACTCATCGAGAGCCTTGAGCTTGGCGACGTAGGCGTCCACGTGACTGTGGAAGACACCGGCCTGGTCGGGTGCGGCCTTCTCGAGGGCAGCGCCGATGTTGGTGACCTGGACGATGGCGTTCTTCGGAGAGGTCCACACGTGGGGGTCGAAGCGGAACTCGGGCTCACTCTCCCCCTCCTCAGGGGGGAAGGGCCACTTGGCCACCTCGACCTTGGCGCTGCCCCGATCGACCTTGTAGGGCTTGGCCTCCTCCTTCTTCTTCTGAGCGGCGAGGTCATCGACGTCGGCCGCTCCGGCCACACCGGAGGTCACCACCATGGTGCCCTTGAAACCGGTGGAGTCGACGGCGGAGTCGAGGAAGTGCTCCAGGTCGACGCCGGAGACGAAGAAGAGGTCCGCCTTGGACAGGGCCTTGGACTGGGCCGTAGTCATATCGTGCTCGTGCGCCGAGGCGTTGGGGGCGAGCAGGCAGGTGAGCTTGAGGCGGGACTTGGCCTTGGCGGCGTCGGCGCCGAAGTGCTGGGTCTTGCCATCGGCTCCAGTGCGGTCGAAGGAGAGGTCGCTGGAAGCGTCTCCGGTGGCGAGCTGGGTGATGTAGTCGCAGATCTGGGTGGTGGAGGCGACAGCCTTGACCGTACCTGACTCATCGGACGAGGTGGAACTGCGACCGCAGGCCACCAGGGTCGGAAGGGACAGGGCGAGGCAGGCGAGCGCCGCGGCGCTGCGGCGACTCATAGTGGGGGCGGTTCTCATAGCGCCGAGTATAGTTTCGGGTACCCGAAACCTTGCAAGTTGAGGCACTCTTCCTGACGCACTCCTTGCGCGCACAAGCACGGGCCCGGCGGTGACGCCGGGCCCGTCAGTGGTTCTCAGCGAGACACGGACTCCTCAGTCGTCCAGCCCCTCCAGGACAGCGGCAGTGGCGGACAGCCCCAGACGATTGGCACCGGCCTCGACCATGGCGAGAGCGTCGGCGGCAGTGCGGATGCCGCCGGAGGCCTTGACGCCGAGACGGTCTCCGACGGTGGCGCGCATGAGGGCGACGGCGTGGGTGGAGGCCCCGCCGGCGGGGTGGAAGCCGGTGGAGGTCTTGACGAAGTCGGCTCCGGCGACCTCCGCGGCGCGGCAGGTGGCGACGATCTCATCATCGGTGAGAGCGGCGGACTCGATGATGACCTTGAGGAGGGCGCCCTGGCAGGCCTCTCGCACGCCGCGGATGTCAGCCTCGACAGCGTCGAAGTCACCTTCCTTGACGAGGCGGAGGTTGACGACCATGTCGACCTCCTCGGCCCCCTTGGCAACGGCGTCGGCGGCCTCAGCGGCCTTGACGGAGGTGGCGTGAGCACCTGAGGGGAAGCCGCAGACCGTGGCCAGGTGCAGACCGGCAGGCAGGTTCAGCGGGAGGAGGCTCGGGGAGATGCACACGCTGTAGGCGCCCAGGGCGGCGGCCTCGGCGACGAGCGCGTCGACCTGAGCAGCGGTGGCCTCGGGCTTGAGAAGGGTGTGGTCGATAAGGGAGGCGATCTGGGCGCGCGTAATCATGGGGTTCCTTTCGAGAGCGTTCACCCCATCATGGACCGACCTGCCTTATGTCGGCAATAACCAACCACGCGACACACCATCGACGCTGGAATCACAGATGAGAAAGGACGTTGATGATGTTTCCATCAGCATCCCGAAAGAAGAAACGACGCACCCCCCACTCTTCCACAGCGAGATCATGCACGATCTCCCACCCGCTCTCCCGAGCAATCCTATACGCGCCATCCAGATCATCCACCTCAACGGAGACAGACGGATTGACAGAAGCAGTGGGATCAGAAGTGATCAAACTGATTTGAACAGAACGATCTCCTGGCGGAGACAGGGTTGCAATCCAACCATGATTCATGATCACCTCCATACCGGTGATGCGACGGTATGCCTCGATGGCGGCATCGAGATCGCTCACAGTGATGAGCGGCACGGCTCGTTGTATCGACATAGATATCACTCCACATCACTGGTTCTCGTCATGGACTGCCTTCACCAGAACGCGAGCTGGCGCGCCCGTTTCGCACCCTTGCAACCGCGAGCACTACGGCAATCACCGACCCCAGAACTGGAAGGGAGAAGGCGCACAATAGCACCACAGCGCTACGAACTCCTCTTGCACCGACAAAGACGTACAGCGCTGAGACCACACCTGCAACATACAGCAGGACAAGCGCCGCTTCCGGCGCGGATAAAGAGAACACGCACCCACCTTTCAGGACGCGGAACCTTTTCCCACCCCTTGAGTCAGGATAATACTCTTGCTGGTCAGTTTTCGGGCGCGATGACGGCGAGGACGCGGGGCCAGCCACCGAGCTCGCGGGGGCCGGGGCGGTGCGGATCGCGCGGGGCGGTCAGGTCGAGGGCCCGCACCGATCCGCTGGAGGGCTCGTAGATGTGCGCGTTTCCCTCACCGGGGTCGTCCTGCTCGACGGTCTGCCAGGGCAGGGCCAGGACGTAGTGGCGGGGAACGGCCGGGGCCTGGGCCAAGGCGGTACGCAGCCGAGTTCCCCGAGCAGTCCCAGTTGCAGCGTCGCGATCGAGGACGAGCGGACCGCTGGTGACCAGGAGGACCGGGAGCCCACCGGCCAACGCCTCACGGATCGAGGCGACCTCACGCCCCCAGGCGGGGCCGTGGTCGCTCACCCACCTCACGATGTAGCGATGACACCCGCTGCCCGGTGCGCAGGCGCTCGCGATCCCGGTCATCTGCCGGGCCACGGACCAGGGCGTGGAGCCGAGCGCCCTCGGCCAGGGCATGGGGCCCAGGCCACGGACATTCATGGCCCGTTGGATACGCAGCTGCTGGCGAGACAGAAGAGCATCCAGTCTCTTTCCCTCCCGGCCGGGCTCCGACGACGCAGCCTCCTCCCAGGTGAACTCGCCCGTGAGGGCCCAGCGCTCTGAGGGTGCCAGGAGCAGACGGGCGGCCAGGAGGCAGGTGGGCCCGCAGGTGGTTCCGTCCGTCTGGGTCAAGGTGACGGCTTGGCCTGCCCGGATCGGGCGCCCCACCCGTAGCCGGGAGTTGACGACACGCGCCACGATCCCGGGCCCGGTCGAGTGGGCCCCTGTCTTCCAGGTCATCCGATCCGCTCCAGGACGACGCCGCGCTCACGGCGGGCGGCGGCGTCGGCGGCCTCCGGGGATCCGTCCTGGGAGATGACGATGCCGCCCGCGAGCGCCTCCCGAGCACGGGCGAAGCGCTCGGGGGTTGCGGTGTGCAGAGTGAGCAGCGGCTGGCCAGCGCGAACCGGGTCCCCGGGCTTGGCGTGCATGGTGACGCCGGCGACGGCCTGGACCGGGTCCTCCTTGCGGGCGCGCCCGGCCCCGAGGCGCCAGGCCGCCACCCCGACGGCGAGGGCGTCCAGGGTGGTGAGGACGCCGTCGGCCGGGGCGGTGACGGCCTCGGTCTCGGGCGCCTGGGGCAGGGGCGCGTCCGGGTCCCCTCCCTGGCGGCTGACCATGTCTCGCCAGACGTCCATGGCGCGCCCGTCGGCAAGGGCATCGCGGGCCTGGTCCTCCCCCACGGGCCTACCGGCGGCGGCGCACATCTCCAGTGCCAGGGCGACGGTGAGATCGACGACGTCGGACGGTCCCCCGCCTGCGAGTACCTCGAGGGTCTCGGCGACCTCGAGGGCGTTGCCGGCGGTGAGCCCGAGCGGGGTGGACATATCGGTGAGCAGGGCCCGGGTGGTGACGCCGGCATCGGTGCCCAGGGCCACCATGGTGGAGGCGAGCTCGCGGGCCTGGTCGAGCTCCTTCATGAAGGCGCCCGAACCGACCTTGACGTCCAGGACGAGCGCTCCGGTGCCCTCGGCGATCTTCTTGGACATGATCGACGAGGCGATGAGCGGGACGCAGGAAACGGTGGCGGTGGTGTCGCGCAGGGCGTAGAGGCGCTTGTCGGCGGGGGCGAGGCCCGCCCCGGCAGCGCAGATGACGGCACCGGGGCCGCCGGCGTCGAGCATCGCCAGGATCTCCTCGTTGCTGAGGTCGGCCCGCCAGCCGGGAATGGACTCCATCTTGTCCAGGGTCCCGCCGGTGTGCCCTAGCCCGCGCCCGGAAAGCTGGGGGACGCTCACACCGAAGACGGCCACGAGGGGCGCCAGCGGCAGGGTGATCTTGTCCCCCACTCCCCCGGTGGAGTGCTTGTCAGCCGTCGGGCGGCCGAGTCCGGAGAAGTCCATGCGTTCCCCGGAGTCGATCATTGCACTGGTCCAGCGGGCGATCTCGGCCCGGCTCATGCCGCGCAGGTAGATGGCCATGGCCAGGGAGCTCATCTGCTCCTCGGCGACGACGCCGCGGGTGTAGGCGTCCACGACCCAGTCGATCTGGGCGTCGGTCAGGGCGGCGCCATCGCGCTTGGAAGCGATGACATCGACGGCGTCGAAGGGCTCGACGGCCAGCGGGGTGGCGGGAACGGTCACGGGGCTCTCCTCATCTGTGCTCGTCGGCTGCTTCATGAGCCGGCTGCTCGTCAGCTGTGCTGACCGACGACGCGTTCGACGTCGGCGGCGGTGAAGCGGTCGGGCAGGACCTCGTCGATGGACATCATTCCCGAGGGCATGGCCAGCACCATACCGTCGGCGGCGTGCTCGCCCAGGAGCTGGCGGCAGCGCCCGCACGGTGCACAGGCCCGGCCGTGGGCGTCCACGCAGGCGAAGGCAACCAGGCGCCCGCCCCCGGTGCGGATGAGCTCGGAGACGAGCCCGCACTCGGCGCACAGCGTGACGCCGTAGCCGGCGTTCTCCACGTTGCAGCCCGAGACGAGACGGCCGTCATCGACCAGGGCGGCGGCACCGACCTTGAAGCGGGAATAGGGGGCGTAGGCGTGAGTCATGGCCTCGACGGCGAGGTCGTGCAGGTTCTGCCAGTCGACGTCGGTCAGGGCGGCGGGGGCGACAGATGGGGCCACGGCTGGATTCACTGCCCCGCTCTCCGGGGCGCCGGCGGGACTGGTCACGGGTAGGGCACTCCCTCGGCGGCGGGCGCGCGTACCTTGCCCACGAAGCCGGCCACCGCCAGGATCGTGACGATGTAAGGGATCATGGAGATGATGTCGGGTGAGACGGAGCTGCCGATGACCGGCAAGGTCTGGGCCACGGAGGTGGCGAAGCCGAAGAGCACCGCCGCGCCCAGTGATCCCAGGGGCCGCCAGGCGCCCAGGATCATGGCGGCCAGGGCGATGTATCCGTTGCCGGCGGTCATGTCATTGTCGAAGGACAGGCCCGAGCCGACGGTGAAGAAGGCGCCGCCCAGTCCCGCCAGCGCCCCGGCCAGGGCGAGGTTGGCCACGCGGGTGCGCATCACCTTGATGCCGACGGTATCGGCGGCCTTGGGGTGCTCGCCGCAGGCTCGCAGCCGCAGCCCCCAGCGGGAGCGGAAGAGCATGTAGGACAGGATCGCCACGGCGGCGTACATGAGGTAGACGAGGATCGTCTGCTGGAAGAGGACCGGCCCGATGAGAGGGATCCGGGACAGGACCGGCACCGCCAGGGTGGGCAGGCGCAGGGCCCGGTTGAGGCTGGGGCTGGAGGACAGGAAGGTGGAGAACAGGAATCCGGTCAGTCCTGAGACCAGGACGTTGAGGACGACGCCGACGACGATCTGGTTGACCCGGTAGCGCAGGCCGAACAGGGCCAGCAGGAGCGCCACGAGGACTCCGGCCACGGGTGCGGACACGAGTCCCACCCACGGGCTGGAGCAGGCCGAGGCGACGACAGCGCCCAGGAAGGCCCCGCCCAGGAGCTGTCCCTCGATGGCGATGTTGATGGTGCCCGAGCGCTCCCCGATGATCCCGGCGAGCGACCCGTAGACGAGGGGGACGCTCAGTCCCAGCGCGGAGGACAGGATGGTCACCAGGGGGATGACGCCGTTGCGCCCGGCACCGGCCCACGCCAGGAAGGCGATGACGAATCCGATACCGATGAGGACGGTGACCCAGGTCGGGATCCTGCTGCGACTCCGGGCCCGGTGGAAGGCGACGGCTGTGGCCGCGACGACGATCCCGGCCGCAACGAGGATGACCAGGCGCGCGTTGAGCGTGGGGGCCCCGAGCCGGAAGAGGTCGGAGGAGGCGGTGAGGTTGAAGGTGGTCGAGCCGTGGGCGCCCACTGCCATGAGTCCCTGGAGGAGGAGCGCAACAACGCCGGTGAGCGGGATCTTGAGGTTCATGGGCTCCACTGCCGTGGAGGCGGAGGAGGCTGAAGCGGTTGGCTCGGTTGACGCGGCTGAAGTGGTGGAGACGGTCATGGCTCAGGCCTCCTTCGCGGCGGGAGCGGCCGGGGCGGGCGCCGTAGCCGGAGCTGCGGCCGGGACTGAGGCGGGGGACGGACCGGCGCCGCCACCCCGAGACTTTCGGCGCTCCGGGAGCCGGAAGATGGCCCGGACCAGAGGCGGCGCAGCGATGAACAGCACGATCGTGGACTGCAGGACCAGGACGATCTTGATGTGGGTTCCCGGTGCGGCCTGCATGGCGGTGCCGCCGGCGCGCAGCGCCCCGAAGAGCAGGCCGGCCAGTACGGTCCCCACCGGCCGGGAGCGGCCCAGCAGCGCCACCGTGATGGCGTCGAAGCCGATAGTTCCCACGACGGACTCGTCCATGCTCTTCTGGGTGCCCAGGACCGGCGCCGTGGCGGCCAGCCCGCACAGGGCGCCGGAGATCATCATGACCAGGCTCGTCACCCAGGGCACGCTCATACCGGCAGTGCGAGCGGCCTCGGCGTTGAGGCCGGTGGCCCGCAGCTGGAAACCGAGGCGGGAGCGCTCCATGAGCCACCACACGACCACGGCCACCAGCAGGGCCAGGAGGAAGCCGGCGTGGAGGCGGAAGGAGCTGCCGGCAAGCGAGGGGTACTGGGCGGAGTCGGCCACGGTCAGGGACTTGCGGTTGGCGGTCTCCCCCTCCCCGTTGAAGGCCTTGAGGCTGAGCACCTGGGACAGCAGGTGGGCGGCGATCGAGTTGAGCATGATCGTCACGATGACCTCGTTGGCCCCGGTGCGAGCCTTGAGGACGCCGGCGATGCCGCCCCACACCAGTCCTCCCAGGGCCGCTCCGACAACGGCCACGAGCAGGTGGGCCACCGGCGGCAGGTTCCAGGCGATGCCCACGTAGCAGGCGGTGATCGCCCCGAGGATCATCTGCCCCTGGCCACCGATGTTGAACAGGCCGGCGCGGAAGGCAACCGCCATGCCGAGCCCCGCGATGATGAGCGGGGTGGCGTTGGTGAGGGTGTCGGTGATGGGGCGGATCATGCGCACGCCTGTGGTGGCACGCCAGTCGAAGATGGCGCCGCGCAGCAGGGAGCTGTAGGCCTCGCTCAGAGTGGATCCGGTGGCATGGAGGAAGTCGCCGGGACGGTTGAGGAGGTAGCCGGCCGTGTAGCGCACCTCGGAGTCGGCCGCGAGGATGAGGATCGAGGACAGGATGAGGGCGGTCAGGATCGCGAGCAGCCCGACGATGGCGGGTGAGGAGGCGACCTGCCGCAGCAGGGCGGCCTGGCCGGCCGACTGGCTGCTCGTGCGGTCAGTGGGGTGGTCGGTGGGCGGGTCCGCTGACGCGGACGTCGCTGCAGGGCCGGAGCCGGTGGAAGGTGTACTCATCGTGGCTGCTCCTGAGGGTCGAGGGCCTGCTCTGCGGGGGCGCCGGCCATCATGAGTCCCAGGGCGTCGCGGGCGGTGTCGGCGGGGACGGTGCCGACGATCCGTCCGCGGTACATGACGGCGATCCGGTCGGCCAGGGCGTAGATCTCGTCGAGCTCGGAGGAGATGATGACGACGGCGGTGCCGGTGTCCCGCTCGGCGACGATGCGCTGGTGGACGAACTCGATGGAGCCGACGTCCAGGCCGCGGGTGGGCTGGGAGGCGACGAGGACCTTGAGGGGCCGGGAGAGCTCACGGGCGAGGATGGCCTTCTGCTGGTTGCCTCCCGAGAGGGTCGAGATGGCGTCGCCGACGTCGGTGACGCGAACATCGAACTCCTCGCACATCCGGTGGGCGGCCTCGCGCACGCGCGTTGGGGACAGTGACGGGCCCCGGCCCAGGGCGGGGTCGTCGTAGCGGTCCAGGACCATGTTCTCGGCGACGGAGAGCTCGGCGATCATGCCGTCGGTGGAGCGGTCCTCGGGGACGAAGCCGAGTCCGGAGCGCAGTCGGCGGCGCACCCCGTGGCGGGTGACGTCGTGGCCGTCGAAGGCGATGCTGCCGGTGGTCGGCGGGCACAGCCCGAGGATGACCTCGCTCAGCTCGGTCTGCCCGTTGCCCTGGACGCCCGCGATGGCGAGGATCTCACCGGCGCGCACGTGCAGGTCGACGTCGTCGAGCAGGACGGTGCCGTCCTCGATAAAGCTGACGCCGCTCAGGGTCAGGGCCTCCGGGCCGGCCTCGGCCGGGGGCTTGTCCACGGTGAGGGAGACGTCGTGGCCGACCATGAGGCCGGCGAGCTCGGCGGCCGAGGCGGTGGGCTCAGCGGTGCCGACGACGCGGCCGCGACGGATGACGGTGATGGTGTCGGCCACTTCGCGGATCTCGCGCAGCTTGTGGGTGATGAAGACGATCGAGGTGCCGGCGGCCTTGAGCTCGCGCATGATAGCGATGAGCTCGTCGGTCTCCTGCGGGGTGAGTACGGCGGTGGGCTCGTCGAGGATGAGGACCTTGGCGTCGCGGGCCAGGGCCTTGATGATCTCCACACGCTGCTGGACGCCGACGGGCAGGTCCTCGATGAGGGCGTTCGGGTCGACGTCGAAGCCGAAGCGGCGGGAGATCTCGGTGACCTTGACCGCGGCGGCGCCGGCGTCGATGATGCCCAGCGGCCCGACCGGCTCGTAGCCCAGGGCGACGGACTCGGCCACGGTGAAGACGGGCACGAGCATGAAGTGCTGGTGGACCATGCCGATGCCGGCGGCCACGGCGTCGCCCGGCCCGGAGAAGGCCACGGGCTCGTCGTCGATGAGGATCTGTCCGGCGTCGGGCTGGTAGAGGCCGTAGAGGACGTTCATGAGTGTGGACTTGCCCGCGCCGTTCTCGCCCAGGAGGGCGTGGATCTGGCCGGGCTCGACGGTCAGGTCGATGCGGTCGTTGGCCACGAGCGGCCCGAAGGCCTTCGTGATCCCGCGCAGCTCAAGCTTCACAACAGACTCGCTTCCGGGTGGCGGTGGAGACTCTAGGACAAGGCCCCGGTGGGGCGCTCAGGAGGGGTCGTAGGGGGTCGAGACGTCGAGAGTTCCGTCGATGATCTGGGTGCGCAGCTCCTCGATCCGTGCCTTGACCGGCTCGGGCACCCGGGAGTCGAAGTCGTGGAAGGGGGCGGCGGCCACTCCTTGGTTCTTGAGGGTGCCGATGTAGGGCTCGGCGGAGAACCTGCCCTCGGAGGCGCCCTTAACGGTGTCGTAGACCGAGTTGCCGATCTCCTTGACCACGGAGGTCATGATGATGGAGCCTTCGCTGGTGGAGATGTAGCCGTCGGAGTCGACCCAGATGACGGCGTTGGCGCCGCCGGCGGCGTTCCTCTGCTTGACGGTGGACAGCGTGCCCTGGCCGACAGGACCGGCCACGGGCATGATGACGTCGGCCCCCTGGGAGATGAACTGCTCGGTAATGGCCTGGCCCTTGGCTGCGTCGGAGAAGTTGCCGACGAAGGACCCGCCCTTGCCGGTGGTGGTGTCCCAGCCCTTGACCTGGACGAAGGCGCCGGTGTCCTCGTTGTAGCGGGCCACGCCTTTGGCGAAGCCGTCCATGAAGATCTGGACGGTGGGCAGGGGCTTGCCGCCGTAGGTGCCCACCACCCCGGTCTGGGAGGTGCCGGCGGCGGCGTATCCGGCCAGGTAGGCGGCCTCGGCCGTCTTGAACAGCAGCGGCTTGGCGTTGGGCAGGGTGGCCGGCTGCCCATCGGCTCCGATGAAGGAGGCGTCGATGAGGGCGAACTGGATGTCGGGGTTGGCCTTGGCCGACTCGGTCAGGTCGGCGGCGATGTTGAAGCCGACGCCGATGACGAGCTTGCAGTTCTGCTGGATGAGCGCGTAGATGTTGGTGGCGTAGTCGGCCGAGTTCTCCGACTGCACGGCGACGGTCTTGACCCCCAGCTCCTTGCCGGCCCGGTCAAGGCCTTTCTTGCCGGACTCGTTGAAGGAGTGGTCGTCGAATCCGCCCTCGTCGGAGAGCATGCAGGCGGTGAAGTCCTTGGCGCCCTCCAGGTTGCGGGTGGGCCGCTGCGCCGGCGGCGTCCCGCAGGCGGCCAGGACCAGGGCCAGAGCTGCGCCGAGCGTCATCGCGGAGCAAGCCTTCTTCATGGAAACCTCCGTGGTTCTCGCGTGCGGCAGGTGGCACGACCAGTTTTCAAGCATATGCGAAAAAATGTGATTTTAACACCATACGATCCACCAGGGCCGGCTCGCGACCGTCCCGGTTCCGCGACGTTGGGCCCGGCACCGGAGGTTCTCTTCTCCCGGCGCCGGGCCCTTCGGAGGCCGCGGGCCTGTGACTCTCAGGCCGATGGGGATCGCTAGAGCAGGTCCTCGCGCCCGGCCGCTCTCAGGGCGTCGACGACGCCCTTGACGCCCTGGGCGTGCTCGGGCGTGGTGACCAGGAGGGCGTCAGGTGTGTCGACGACGACGGCACCCGGCACGCCCAGCAGCACCACCGTGCGTCCGGACGTGGAGGCGATGAGAGCACCGTCGGAGCCGACCACCCGGACATCGGCCCGAGGGGCCTCGGGAGCTGAGCCGTCAACGGTTTCAGCACCATCAGCACCATCAGCACCATCAGCACCATCAGCACCATCAGCACCATCAGCACTGTCGACGCTGTCGAGCACGCCGGCCCCGGCCGCCGGGCCCTCGCTGCGGGGGGCGACGAGCTCGGTGAGAGCGTCGAAGCCGCCGACGTCGTTCCACCCCATGGAGACCGGCACGGTGGCCACTCCCCCGGCGGCGGCCACTGGCTCGGCGATGGCGTGGTCGATGGCGATCTTCTCCAGGGCCGGCCAGCGCTCGGCCAGGACCTCCTCGCGCTCGGGGACGTCCCAGGCCGCGGCGATGGCCTCGATGCCGGCCGCCAGCTGCGGCCTGAGCTCGGCCAGATGGTCCAGGAGCACGCCCGCACGGACCACGAACATGCCGGCGTTCCATCGGTAGTCGCCGGTGGCCAGATAGGCGGCGGCGGTGTCGGCGTCGGGCTTCTCGGTGAAGCCCAGGACCCTGCGCCCGTCGGGGGCTCCGGGCACGTCGGTGGGGTCTCCGGCGTGGATGTAACCGAAGGCGGTCGAGGGTCCGGTGGCCTCGATCCCGATGGTGACCACCCAGCCCTGCTCGGCCAGGAGGGCGGCCTGGCGCACGGCACCGGCGAAGGCGGTCCGGTCGGCCACCGTGTGGTCGGCGGCGAAGGAGCCGACGACGGCGTCACGCCCGTGGCGGTGGGCGATGACGGCGGCGGCCAGGCCGATGGCCGCCATGGAGTCGCGCGGGGACGGCTCGGCCAGGAGGTTCTCGCGCGGGACCTGCGGGAGCTGGTCGGCGACGGCGGCGATGTGGGCGACGCCGGTGACGACCGTCGTGGTCGCGGTCACTGGGGCCAGGCGCTCGACGGTGTCCTGCAGGAGGCTATGGCCGGCCCCGGTGAGGTCGAGGAGGAACTTGGGGCGGTGGCGGCGGCTGAGCGGCCACAGCCGGGTGCCCGCGCCGCCGGCGGGGATGATGGCGTGAATGGCCGGGACCGAGCCATCGGAGGGACCCGAGCCGCAGGGATGCGCGGCCTGAGTGGAGCCGCCGGGGTTACCAGGAGTGTCAGTCACCGGAACAGGCTATCGTCCCGGCCCTCCCCGAACGCGCCGCGACCCGGAGCGCCCTCACCCGATCGACGGCTCGATTCTTCGTCAGCATCACCAGTTTCAGACATGAGTGCGCACGTGTTACTTCGCGGCCGTAGATTGAGAAGACATCGGCGAAGGAATCAGGCGATCACGGCCTCTGCCTTTGCACGCACACCGAGAGGACCGCTATCCCCTCCCAGGCGTTCTGGCGTTCGTCAGGAGAATCCGCAGGCGCTGCACCCGCTCAGCACCGAGGACGTTTTGCGGAAGTTCCGGCAAATATGCGAGAACGCAACCCGCCCGCGAAGAGTCCTAGCCAGTTCTTCAGGGGATCGGCACCGGGGGGACGTAGTCGGGGTGCGCCGTCGGATCCGCCTCGAGGCTGCCGGTGATGGACTGGCGGGGCCAGGCCAGGGTCTCGGGTACGGAGAGCGTCACGTAGTTGGGGCGCTCGTGGGCGTGGACCTCGTCGGGGTGGTCGACGTCGCGAGGCAGCGGCGGGTTGGCCATCCAGGCCGCCATGAGCAGCACGATGCGGCTGGTCAGGTGCAGCCACAGGACGAGGACGGCGATGGCGGCGAAGGAGGCCAGGACCGGGTTACGCGCCACCGAGCCGACCGCACCGGTGCCCACCTGACGCAGCACACCGAGCGCGAAGGCCCCCAGCATGCAGCCCAGCGCCAGATCACGTCGGGGCGGACGGATCCCACAGATGGTGATGAGGAGTGCCAGGACACCGGTATCGATGAGGAAGGAGATGAGGAGCGTCACCAACCAGGCCCCGGTCCCGGTCAGGGACTCCGGCATGCCCAGGGCCCGCCCCACACTGCCCGACAGCGTCGTCGTCACCACCGAGGCGACGGCCGTCACCAGCACTCCGGCCACGATGACGAGGAAGCCGGCGGCATTCGCCAGTTGCCCGAACACCGGCCTCATCACGGGGTTGACCAGCCCGAACATGGCGCGCAGCGCGATCTTGAGAGTGCCCATGAGGCTGATGACCGAGTAGATGAGCGCTCCCGCCGCCACCACGGACCCCAGGTTGAGCGCGGAGGTGAGTGTCAGCTGGTCCACCGACACCAGCCCCCGGCCGTTACCGGCGTCGACGACGCCGGGCAGCATGGAGTTGATCGAGTCGACAACAGCCGCGCGGATGGTGGGGTGATTGCCGAGCATCGTCATGAGCAGGGTCACGCCGATGACCAGCACCGCGAAGACCGAGAACATGGCGGTGTAAGCGATCCCGCCGGCCATGAGAGCACCGCGCGCCGTGCCGTAACGGATCAGGGCCCGTCCCACACGCGTGCGCCGCCCGGCCGCCAGCAGCGCCTTGACCCGCTCGATCACAACGAGACCACGGGAGTCGTCTCAGGCGCCGAGGCAGCGGGTACCTCAGTCGCCCCATTGGCGTCAGCCGCCTCAGGGACGGTGGGCACAAGCGAGCCTCCGAAGGCGAAGACGGCGGCAACCTCCCAGCCTCCGGCGGCATCGGGCCCGTCGTTCCGGTCGCGATGAGTGAACCGCCCGGGCTGACTGGACTGGCCGGGCCGGCCGAGGTGGCGGTAGAGGTGGAGCTTGGTGACGGTGAAGTCCATGGTCAGCTCCACCCCCTTCCTGGCGGCCGTGTCGAGGCCTTCATCGGCCACCTCGTGGGCCAGCGTCACGTGCGGATGGAAGGGGAAGCTGAGCGACCGGGCCAGGGGGCCCCGGCGGTCGCGTACACGCTCCTGGAGGCGGTCGCACTCCTCGGCGCCGCTGCGCAGATCGAGGTAGACCACCGGACTGACGGGCCGGAAGGTTCCGACCTCGTCGAGGTGCACGTCGAAGGGCTGCGTCGCGGCGGCCACGTGACGCAGGTGACGCATGACATCGTCGAGTGAGTCGACGTCGACGGCCGTGGGGGGCAGCAGAGTGATATGGGGTGGGACGACCTCGGCCAGAGGGTCTCCGGCAGCCTCCCGCACCGCCCGCACCTGAGCGGCATAGTGAGGGGGCAGGGCGATGGCCACACCGATGACGCACTGGTGCGCGTCGGGTGCGGGGATCTGCATGGCTCCTGAGCTCCTACGGGACGGATGGCTGATAGGTGATCCCGTCAGGACGAACGAGTGTCCTGAGGGCTACCTGGACACACTACCGCGCCGCACCGCCCACGTCCCAGCCGGGGGCGCCGCGCGAGCAGGACAAGTCTGCCATGGCCGACCGACTGGCTGAAATGTGAACTACCACCATCCGGTCTGTGCGACTCTGTGCGGGAACGTGCGGACATGGTGTTTTCGGTGGCGAGGTCTGGCAGACTGGCCCCATGCAGCCCGGCCTCTCAGCCTCCGCCGCCGGATCCTCCCGTCCGGCCCCGATGCTCGCCCGCCAGCGTCAGGAGCACATCCTGGAGCGAGTCGCGACCACCGGCGGCGTCCGCGTGGCCGACGTCGTCGAGGAGCTGGGGATCTCGGAGATGACCGTGCGCCGCGACATCACCGAGCTCGTCACCCAGGGCCTGGTCGAGCGCGTCCACGGCGGGGCGGTGGCGGCCGGCCCCACCACCCTCGAGCCCCGCTTCACCGCCAAGTCCACCCTCAACCTGGACGCCAAGCGCCGCATCGGCCAGGCTGCGGCCGCCATGGTGCGACCCGGGGACTCCCTGGCACTGTCGGCCGGGACCACCACCCTGGCGCTCGCCCAGGCCCTGACCGAGCTGGAGCACTTCCCCACCCTGACCGTCATCACGAACTCGCTGCCCGCCGCGCAGGTGCTCTTCGACGCCGCCGACGTCGCCCGCGCAGAGAACCGCGACGCCCCCACGGTGGTGGTCACCGGGGGCGAGCGCACGCCGTCGAACGCCCTGGTGGGACTGGTGGCCGTCGACGCGCTGCGCACGATGCGCGTGGAGTGGGTCTTCCTGGGCGCCCACGGCTTCACCCCCGAGGGCGGGCTCATGACCCCCAACCTCCTGGAGGCCTCCGCCAACCAGGCGCTCGTCGCCGCCGGGCGCACGGTGGTGGCCACCCTGGACTCCTCCAAGTGGGGGGTCCTGGGGCTGCGGTCCTTCTGCGCCACCCGGGACATCGGGGTCCTGGTGACCGACGCCGAGCCCGACGACGACACCGTCGCCGCCCTCCAGCAGGCCGGCACCCGGCTGACGATCGCGACCTGATCCCAGCCACTCCTTAGTCCTCGACAGTCCTCGACAGCACTCCACCACTCACCCAACGCACAACTCACTACAGGAGACCACGATGACCAACGATGCTCCCGTCTTCGCCCCTGCCATGAGCCCTCAGGAGGGCGTCGAGGCCGCAACCGCCCTGTTCCGCGAGGTTTTCGAGGCCGAGCCCGACGGCGTCTGGTACGCCCCCGGGCGCGTCAACATCATCGGCGAGCACACCGACTACAACGGCGGCCTGGCCCTGCCGATCGCTCTGCCCCACCGGGCGCACCTGGCGCTGCGACGCCGCGATGACCGCGTCGTGCGCCTGGTCTCCCCCCAGACCCGGGAGAAGGTCGATGTCACGGACCTCGACACGATCGGTCCCAAGGGGACCCCCGGCGAGGTGGCGCACTGGGCCTCCTACATCGCCGGCGTCGCCTGGGCCCTGGAGCGCGACGGGTTCGAGAACCTGCCCGGCTTCGACGCCGCCCTCGTCTCCTGCGTGCCCCTGGGAGGCGGACTGTCCTCCTCGGCGGCCCTGGAGTGCTCGGCGGCCGTCGCCATCGACGAGGTCGCGGCCCTGGGCCTGGCCGGCACGCCCGAGGAGCCCAACGACGCCGGGCGCGCCCGCCTGGTGACCAACTGCGTGCGCACCGAGAACGAGATGGCCGGGGCCCCCACCGGCGGCATGGACCAGTCGGCCTCCCTGCGCTGCCGCGAGGGCCACGCCCTGGAGCTGGACTGCCGCGACGGCTCGGTGACCCACGTCCCCTTCGACCTGGCCGCCGACGACCTGGCCCTGCTGGTCATCGACACCAAGGCCAAGCACTCCCTGGACGACGGCCAGTACGGGGCCAGAAGGGCCGCCTGCGAGCGCGCCGCCCAGGTCCTCGGCGTCGACCTCTTGGCGGACATCGCGATCGAGGACCTGCCAGCCGCCCTGGAGCGCCTGGCCGCAAGCGCCGACGTCCAGGACGCCGGAGAGGCCGAAGAGCTGGTCAAGCGCACCCGCCACGTGGTCACCGAGATCGACCGCACCCGCAGGCTGGTCGAGCTCCTCCAGGACGGGCGCCCCCTGCGCGGCCAGAAGCTCGCCGCGGTGGGCGAGCTCATGGACGCCTCGCACGAGTCGCTGCGCGTGGACTACGAGTGCACCTGCCCCGAGCTGGACGTGGCCGTGGAGGCGGCTCGCGCCGCCCGCGCCCACGGAGCCCGCATGACCGGCGGAGGATTCGGCGGCTCGGCGATCGCCCTGGTGGACGCCGATGCCGTCCACGACGTGGCCGCGGCCGTCGCGGACGCCTACGAGCGCGAGGGATTCAACCCGCCGGCCTTCCTCGACGCGGTTCCCGCCGCCCCAGCTGGTCGACTCGCCTGAACCGCGCATCACCGCTGACTCACACGCGTACCTGACGGTACTCAGCCCTCTCCAACCAAGGTTGGAGAGGGTTTTCAGCCATTCCTCCTCCAGGATGAGGTCAGACAAGCGCCTCTGCCATAGCCTCTAACCGTATTAACCCGGGACACGGGGCTCCCTACCCCCGGTTCTGGTTCCGTTGTCATCATGGAGGACGCCGTGAAGCGCTTCGTCTGGCCCGCCCTCAAGACCCTCATCGCGGTGATCGTCGCCGTCGCCCTGGTGAAGATCGCCTTCTTCCCCTCGCAGAACGAGGGCGCCACAGCCGACATCTCCCCCGGTTACGCCGCCAACGTCAAGACCGTCGCCGTGACCACCGGCAGCATCTCCAACACGGTCGAGGTCAAGGGCCGCATCGTCCAGGACGCCGCCGTCGACGTCCAGGCCGACCTGGCCGGGGTGGTGGACTCCGTGGCCGTGGAAAAGGACACGCTGGTCAGCGCCGGAGAGCCGCTGCTCTACATCAAGCACTCCGAGTCCCAGAGCCCGGTGACCAGGACCGATGAGGAGGGCAACGTCACCCAGACACCGGTGGCGGACAAGGTCACCTGGTCCACGATCTACGCGCCCGTCAGCGGCACGGTGACCCCCAAGGTCATCAAGCAGCAGGAGACCGGCGTCGGCGTGGTCGTGGCCACGATCACGCCCTCCACCTACTCGGCCACCGGCACCGTCAACGCCTCCCAGCAGTACCGGCTCACCAACGCCCCCACCGCCGCGACCCTGACGCTGGAGGGAGGTCCGGCCCCCTTCCAGTGCAGCAATCTCAAGGTCGGCACGAAGTCCACCACCTCCACGACCACCGGCGGGGACGGCTCGACGACGACCACCTCCGGGGACGGCACCAGCGTGGAGATGCGTTGCTCGGTGCCCGCAGACCAGAAGGTCTTCGCCGGCATGCCGGCCACCATCAGCGTCGACGCGGGCAGCGCCTCCGACACCCTGCTGGTTCCGGTCACCGCCGTGGAGGGCAAGGTCGGCTCGGGCTTCGTCTGGCTGGTTCCCGACTCCGGGGACGCCTCCCAGGCCGTCAAGACCGCCGTGACCCTGGGAATCACCGACGGCACGAACATCCAGGTCACCGCCGGCCTCAAGGCTGACCAGAAGATTCTGCAGTTCGTGCCCAACAAGGACACGCGCCGCACCGGGACGCCGGACACCTGCGAGCAGGACAACTCCGCCTGCTACGACTCCGACGGCAAGGAGATCCTGTGAGCGGGCTGCTGGAGCTGCGGGGGATCACCCGTACCTTCGCCGTGCCCGACTCCGCGCCGCTGGAGATCCTCACCGGCGTCGACCTGAGCGTCTCCCCCGGCGAGCACGTGGCCATCGTGGGGCGCTCGGGAACGGGCAAGTCCACCCTGCTCAACATCCTGGGGCTCATCGACAAGCCGACGTCGGGTCACTACACGCTCAGCGGCACCGACACCTCCCGGCTCGGCGAGAGCCGGCGGGCCCACCTGCGGGGCCGGACCTTCGGCTTCGTCTTCCAGTCCTTCAACCTCATCCCGGGACTGAGCACCACCGAGAACGTGGCCGCCCCGCTCCTGTACGACACCGGAACGGCCTTCTGGACCCGCAGCTCGCGTGCGGCCGAGCTGCTGGAGGCCGTGGGCCTGGGAGACAAGGTGGACTCGCCCATCTCACGCCTCTCGGGCGGTGAGCAGCAGAGGGTCGCCATTGCCCGGGCCCTGTCCCGGCGTCCCAGCGTCATCCTGGCCGATGAGCCCACCGGTGCCCTCGACGTCGACACCGGCAACTCGGTCATGACGCTCCTGGAGCGCCAGTGCGCCGAGAACGGCGCCGCCCTCATCATCATCACCCACGACCTGGCCGTGGCCGGCCGCGCCCATACGCAGTACCGCCTCGATCACGGCGTCCTCACCCCGATCTCGGTCAAGCGCCAAAAGGTCGGCAGCCTCGAGGAGTTCAGAGAGGTCATCGCCCCTCCGGTCTCTCCCGACCCAACCGCCCCCATCAGCCATGAAGGAGCCTCATGAACGGGATTCTCACCGGATTCTTCGGTGCCATCGTCGAGGCCTGGGCCCAGCTGCGCATCGGCAAGCTGCGAGTCCTGCTGTCCCTGGTGGGCGTGGCGGCCGCGGTGGCCGCCATGACCTTCGTCATCGCCATGGGGCAGGTCTCCGTCAGCGCGATCAACAAGGCCGGCGAGAAGTACAACGGCCGGCTGGGCACGGTGACGATCAACGTCAACCCCACCGGCAAGGGTCTGAGTCAGGCGCTCCAGGCCGACGACGCTCCCGGGGCGAGCGCGGACGCGAGCAGCGGCAGCAGCACCGGTGGCGCCGGGGGCAGTAGCGGCTCGTCGGGCTCGGGCGGCGGTGCAGGCAGCGGTGGGGGCAGCTCGGACACCAGCACCACCAGCGCCGCCACCTCCGCGAGGATCTCGGCGGCGATGAGCAACTTCGTCGAGCGCTACGAGGTGACGTCCTGGGCCACCACCTACACCTCCAACGTGCGTTTCTCCTTCCCCGACGGCGCCCGCTCCGTTTCCACCCAGACAGTGAGCCTGAGCTACGGGCTGCTGCACCACAAGACCGTGGCCCAGGGACGCTGGTTCACCGCGCAGGACGAGGACGACCTCTCCCCGAGCCTGGTCGTCACCCAGGGATTCCTCGACGCGATGGGGATCCAGCAGTTCACCGAGCCGATCACCATCACCTCCTTCTCCCCCGTGCAGACCTCCTTCACGATCGTCGGCGTGCTGGAGGCGGAGGACCTCGCCCTCATCGGATGCAGCGGCGACCCTGAGCAGGACGCGGGCCTGCCGTGCACGCAGCCGGTCACCGCCTTCGCCCTCAACACGCCCTACGAGACCTGGCTGCCCAAGGACGCCGATCGCCCGGCCCCAACCCTGGAGGTCTGGGCCGGCAAGAGCGGCGCCAAGCAGATGGCGAGCCTGGCCAAGAAGGACCTGGACGCGCGCTTCGGCCAGGGCTCGACCCAGGCCTCCGACAACCTCTCCGGCGGCAGCCTGAGCTCCAGCGCGAGCACCTTCACCAAGGTGGTCACGGCCGCGGGCGTGTTCGTCATGCTCCTGGGCGCCCTGAGCCTGGTCAACATCGCGCTGGTGACGGTGCGCCAGCGCATCCACGAGATCGGGGTACGGCGCTCCTTCGGAGCCACGAGCCGGCGCATCTTCTTCTCCATCATGATGGAGTCCGTGGTGGCCACGGTGGTGGCCGGAATCGTCGGCATCGGGATCGCGATCATCGGGATACGCACCCTGCCTTGGGCCGCGTACCTGGGCATCCCGGTCACCAACACGCCGCCCTTCCCCATGGTGGCCGCCGTCATCGGCCTAGTCGCGGCCACCGCCGTCGGTGCCCTGGCAGGGATCATCCCGGCGATCGTGGCCACGCGCATCCGGCCGATCGACGCCATCCGCTACTGATCACGGGGGCGGGCGCTCACAGCGCGCCCGCCCCTATTCAGTGGTACTCACAGGTACTCAGCCGTACTCAGTGAGATCAGCTGTACTCGATGATGAGCGGGGCGTGGTCGGACCAGCGCGAGGCGTAGTCGGGTGCCCGGTCCACGGACACGCTGCGGGCCCGCTCAGCCAGGGCGGGGGTAAGGACCTGGTAGTCGATCCTCCAGCCGGCGTTGTTGTCGAAGGCCTTGCCGCGCTGGGACCACCACGTGTAGGGCCCCTGCTCCTCGTCCCCCACGAGGTGGCGCGAGGCGTCCACCCAGCCGGAGGCGAACCAGCCCTCCAGGTGGGCGATCTCCTCATCCATGACGCCGGCGATCTTGTTGTGGTTGGGCTTCCAGTTCTTGATGTCGCGCTCGGAGCGCACCACGTTGAGGTCGCCGGCCATGAGGACCTGGGGCCCGCCATCACGGCTGGCGGCCAGGAGGTCGGCCATGCGGGCATCGACGAGCGCGAGGTGGGCGTACTTCTGGTCCATCTTCTCGGTGCCGAGCTGTCCGGAGTGGAGGTAGGCGGAGATGACGGTGAGCTGCTCGACGCCGTCGAGCCCGGTGAGCGTCAGGTCGGCCTCGAGCCAGCGGCCGGAGTCGACGTCGGGCTCCTCGGTCCCGGGCGCCGCCACGCCGTAGCGCAGCTCGCCGAGGACGGCGGGGCCGCCCTCGCGTACGGCGACGCCCACGCCGGCGCGCCCCTTGACGCGGCAGGGCCAGATGGCGGCCTCGTAGCCGGACAGGAGATCGGCCGCGATCTGCTCGTCGGCGCGGACCTCCTGGAGCAGGAGGATGTCGGGGGCCGAGGACGCGAGCCACTCCCCCATGCCTTTACGGGCGGCGGCCCGGATGCCATTGACGTTGACGGTGGCGATACGCATGGCGGCAAGACTACGCGGTCAGTCCTGAACCGGACCTGAACCGTCCACAGCAGTCCCCGGCCGGTCCTGAGTCTGAGACGATAGGACCATGAGCGAGGCCGGCACGCGATTAAGAACCGTTCACGTCCTGGTCCACGGCACCGTCCAGGGGGTGGGCTTCCGCTACCACTGCGCCTACACCGCTCAGGAGCTGGGCGTGGTGGGGCAGGTCCGCAACCTGCCCGACGGCGACGTCGAGGTCATGGCCCAGGGTGATCCGGACGCGGTAGCCCGGCTGATATCGTGGCTGAAACGCGGCCCGCGGTGGGCCTCGGTGCGCACCATCACCGTCACCGACCTGCGCGCCGGTTGCCTGGAGGACCGCCGGTTCGAGATCACCGGATGAAGAGGAGCAGGCCATGAGTGACAACAACAACTCGGAGTCGCGCAGCGGGCGCCACATCGCTTTCTGGATGATGGTCGTCGTTCTCGCCGCCATCTTGCCCGTCCTGGCTCAGGCACCGGTTCTGTCCCGTTTCGCCACGGGACTGTGGCTGGCCTCGATGCCGTTGTGCTTACTGGGCTGCGCGATGCTGGCCAAGGAGGCGGCGGCGCGCCACGCCTCCAGGCACGACCGGGACTGAGCATCCAACAGCGGTGAACCACAGCCACACACTGACGGGGCGGATGAAGAGAGCTTCATCCGCCCCGTCAGCCGTCTGTGGGCCAGAGTCTCGCTGTCAGTCGACCTCGGAACCGGCCAGGCGACGACGGCGCAGCCTGAGCGCCACGCCACCGGCGGTCAGGAGCAGCAGGGCGACGACACCCATGAAGAGCGCCTGGGTTCCGGTCAGGGGCAGACCGGCGATCGTCCTGGCCGAGGTTCCCGAGGTGGGTGTGGCGGCACTGTAGTCGGTGACGCCCGGCTTGCCTTGGCCGACAGGAGTGGTCGAGCCGTTGCTGTTCGACCCGTTCGAGCCGTTGGACCCATTGGATCCGTTGGATCCGTTGCCGACGCCGGGGATATCGCAGGTGCCGGCCTTGGCGGTGCAGGGCTCGGTGATCTGCTTGTCGGTGAAGCCCAGCCCCTGGGTGCGCAGAAGGACCGTGGAGTCGAGCTGACCGTCCTGGGCGTCGGCGATGGCCACGCGCACGTGCACCGCCTGCCCCGGAGTGACAGCGGCCTGGCAGGGAAGAGCCGAGGTGTAGCCGTTGAACTCCACCGGGATCTGGCCCGGCGTATGCCCCGAGACATTGGCGGTGTAGTAGTCGGCGTTCGAGGACTCGTTGACGGTGGCTGCGCTCACGGCCGTCTGGGAGCCGGGCACGTAGGCGCACTCGGTGCCGTTGACCTGGATGCTCAGCGGGTCCTTGTAGCCGCGGGACTGCCAGGAGGCCGGAGTGCCCTCGGTGGCACCGGCGTACTCCTCGGAGCCGAGGCTGTAGTAGAGGACGACGTTGGAGCTGGTGGCGGTGACGTCGAACTCGAGGATGGCCTCGTCGTAAACGTCTGTACCGGCCACCTGCATCAGACCGGCCGGATCCTCGATGGCACCGAAGTCACCAGTGGTGTCGAGTGCGTTGTTGGGCCCCAGGACCGCGGAACGGGTGAAGTCGACGTCGGAGTCGGCGGTGGGGTCGGGGTCGATGAGGGAGCCGGTGGACAGGGCCACCCCCTCGGTGATGGCGTTGCCGTCGCTCGGCAGGCCCTTGACCGTGCCGATCTGGACGTCCTTGCCGGAGACGGTCGCATTGGTCACGGTGGCGTTCGGGCCGGCCACCATCTGGGCGAGGGACTGAGGGCTCACAGTGGAGGCGTCACGCAGGGAGGTGGTGGACTGCCCTGCCGTGTTCGGCGTCGGAGCGGCCATGGCCGAACTGGCGGCGCCGAGGGCGAGTGCAGCCATGAAGGCAGTTGTTGGTGCGGTTAGCCGTCGCAGACGGATGGGAAAGATACTCACAGGATCTCCGTTAGATGCAGGGCCACCCAGCTTCGGGTGACCACCTGAACCGACAGGCATGGGAGACCAGACAGCTCACGGAGAACGCGTTCAAGACTAACCGGCCAATAACATAGAGTCATGTGGCGTATGTCACCAAACATGCAGGAATCCTCAATAATCCCTGAAAGCGCAGGGCATGCGCCTTTGGTAGGAGTCGGGCGGGACTGACCGGTCGGCCTAAAGACCTGCCCATTGACCTCCAGGCTCCCCTAAGGTAGCAGCTGGGAGATCAAGCAATATCGGCTCACGGCGCACTGACACCCTCATCCCTCATGAGTAAGGACAGTACGGACAATGACCGTGACACATACTTCGTTCCGCGCCCGTCGCAGACGACTGGCCGCGGCGCTGGCGATCGGGTTCCTGGTCGCCGGGACCGGAACCACCGCCCTCGCCGACGAGACCCCATCCCCAGAGCCCAGCGCCTCCGCCGAGGCCTCCCCCGAGGCGGGTGCCGGCCAGCAGGCCGGACAGGCCCCGGCCGGGCAGGGACAGGCCGGTCAGGCGGACCAGCAGGCCGCGCCGGGCGCCGCCGCGCAGGAAGCGAACGGATTCAAGGCCGACAACCCCGGCTGGGCCAACGCCACCAAGCACACCGGCGAGGCCCACGGGGTCGATGAGAACTACACGGCCAAGTGGACCCGCGCCGACGCCATGCAGATCCAGCGGGTCTCCAATCCCAATGCGCCGTCGGGCACCAATTCGATGCCCGAGCAGTACACGATGCCGGAGATCTCCAACGGCTTCCCGGCCACGAGCGACGACGTATGGGTATGGGACACCTGGACGCTGACCGATGAGGCGGCCCACCAGATCTCCTACAACGGATGGGAGATCGCCTTCTCCCTGGTGGCCGACCGGCACGCCGGCTACACCTTTGACGACCGCCACACCCACGCGCGCTTGGGCTTCTTCTACCGCAAGGCCGGCACGCAGACCTCCTCGGCCGACGGCGCGAACAGCTCCAACGGCGGCTGGATCTACGGCGGGCACGTCTTCCCCGACGGTGCCTCCGGCTCGATCTTCGAGGATCAGAGCTTCACGGCGCAGACCGAGTGGTCCGGTTCGGCCCGCCTCATGGAGGGCAACAAGATCCGCATGTTCTACACCTCGGTGGCCTTCTACAACGGCACCACCGGCGGCAGTGGGAACAACGACGGAGGCCAGGAGAACAACGGTTCCTCCAAGCCCTACGACCCGCGGATCGTGCAGTCCGAGGGACGCATCCACGCCGATGAGAACGGTGTGTGGCTCACCGGATTCCGCACCCAGCACCAGCTGCTCGTCCCGGACGGCAAGTACTACCAGACCCGCGAGCAGAACCCGGGCGTGAACTTCCGCGACCCCTTCACCTTCCGCGACCAGAACAACCCCTCCGACCCCACCGAGTACATGGTCTTCGAGGGCAACTCGGCGTTCGTGCGTGAGCAGCAGTACGTCGACGCCGCGGCCAAGGCCGGTCAGAACACGACCCTGGCCACGTGCACCGAGGCGGATCTCGGCTATGAGAAGGGCGATCCCAAGGCGGAGACGGTCGAGTCGGTCAACCAGCGCGGCGCCTACTATCAGCTGGCCAACGTGGGGCTGGCCCGCGCCAAGAACAAGGCGATGACCCAGTGGGAGTACCTGCCACCGCTGCTGAGCGGTAACTGCGTCAACGACCAGACCGAGCGGCCCCAGATCTACTTCCAGGACGGCAAGTACTACCTGTTCACGATCTCGCACCGGGAGACCTACGCCGACGGGCTCCAGGGCCCCGAGGGCGTCTACGGGTTCGTGGGCGACGGGCTGCGATCGGACTACAAGCCGCTCAACCAGAGCACGGGTATCGCGCTGGGCAACCCGATCAACCTCAACTTCAACCCGGGTAAGCCCTACTCGCCGGACTTCAACCAGAGTCCCTACACCTACCAGTCCTACTCGCACTATGTGATGCCCGGCGGCCTGGTGGAGTCCT
Source organism: Actinomyces sp. Marseille-P3109 (assembly GCF_900323545.1). Lineage (NCBI taxonomy): Bacteria > Bacillati > Actinomycetota > Actinomycetes > Actinomycetales > Actinomycetaceae > Actinomyces > Actinomyces sp. Marseille-P3109. The sequence continues at coordinate 390,348 of NZ_OOHN01000008.1, read as the reverse complement.
TCATCGACTCCATCGGCGGCAACAAGGATGGCAACCCGGTGCGCGGGGGCTCACTGGCCCCGACGGTGAAGATCAACATCTCCGGGGACACCACCTCGGTGGACCGCACCTACGGCACCAACGGCCTGGGAGGGTTCGGCGACGTTCCCGCGGACCGGGCCCGGACCAACGGCGGTGACACCCGCCCGCAGCGCCTGAAGTAGGCGCCGCTGGCCAGCATCACCCAGAGATCATGGCGGGGTCGCCGGAACATCTGTTCCGGCGACCCCGCCTCTTGAGCGTGTTGCCTACAGGGCCCCCGCCAGCGGGGTGAGGCTGCCCGAGGCGATGGTGGCCGTGCCCGCGGCACCCAGGACGATCTCCTGACAGCCGGGATCGGTGAAGACCAGGAGGCTGCCGACCGTGGCGCCGTCGTCGACGAAGACCTCGAGGCTGGAACGATCGAGGTAGAGGTGCAGGCGCACCGTGGAGCCGGTGGGGCGGTAGCTGACCTCGCGGCGCAGAGCGAAGTCGGTGGTGGTTCCCTCGTCCTTGCCGTCGATCTGTGTGAGACCCCCGTTGGTACGGTCCAGGTAGAGGGTGCCGGCCGAGACGTTGACGCCGACACGCACCTCCTGGACCGAGCCGTCGACCTCTCCGCGGGCGAGTCCCAGCCAGGCCTCGGAGGCCTGGGAGACGTCCAGGGTCAGGTCGATCTCGACCGTGCGCCCCTTGCCCAGCTGCGTCACTGCGGCGTCGGCGGTGTCGGTGGCCGTGAGACCGGCGAGGTCGGTGGCCTTGCCGCGCAGCGCGTCGAGCTCGGGGATGGGCTTCTGGACGAGGACGCGTTGACCGTTGAGGGTGGTCAGGGACAGCTCGCGCGGGATGCTCATCTCGCCACGCCAGTCGCCAGTGGGGAGCGAGTAGGGGTAGTTCCAGTTGCCCAGCCAGGCCATCCACACACGGCGGCCCTCGATGTTCTCGAAGCTCTGTGCGGCGTAGAAGTCCTGGCCGGCGTCGGTGAACCGGGTCTCGTGGTCCTCGGGGAAGAAGACGGAGCCGTCGAAGTCCCCGATGAAGTACTGGGCGGTGGAACCGGCCGTCTCCTCGTTGGCACCTACCGAGAGGGTCATGACCCAGCGGGTGCTGCCGTCGCTGGTGTCGGTCAGGGGGAAGAGGTCGGGGCACTCCCACACGGCGGCGTGGGAGCCGATGCCCTGGCCGAAGTCACTGGCGTGGGTCCAGGCCTTGAGGTCTCTGGAGCGGAACAGGGAGACGTGGTCGCCGACGGAGACGATCATGACCCAGGCCTGGGAGCCCTCGTGCCAGAAGACCTTGGGATCGCGGAAGTCCTTGCGCCCGTCGTTGGGGATGACGGGGTTGCCGGAGAAGCGCTGCCAGGTGCGGCCCCGGTCGCTGGAGTAGGCCAGGGACTGGGCCTCACCGCCCTCGGTGGAGGTGTAGACGGCCACCATGCCGCCGCCCTTGACCAGGCCGGAGGTGTCGGCGCCGTCGACGACGCAGCTGCCGGACATGGCCAGCCCCTGCGAGTCGTGCTCCAGGGCCGTGTACGTGCGCTTCCAGTGCACCATGTCCGAGCTGATCGCGTGGCCCCAGGTACCGTCCTGCTGGTGGAAGAGGTGGTACTCGCCCTCGTGGAGGACCAGGCCGTTGGGGTCGGCGAGGTTCCCCTTGGTGGGGCTGTAGTGGTAGGCGGGGCGGTAGGCGGCCGAGGCCGGCGAGTCCTCCGTGTCCGTGGAGGTGGGGAACCAGTCGACGCAGCAGCGCCGGTCTGAGAAGAGCGAGAGCGCCTGGAGGGCTACTCCCACGATGAGGACACCTGCCCCGGCGGCGCCCAGGATCAGGGTCCGACGCCGCAGGCCGGCCTTCTGCGGATGCGGGTTCTGAGAGCCGTTCATGTCCGGTGCGTCCTGAGGCTCCAGAGGACCCGCATCCGGCTGAGTCGGCTCGGACTCCGAGGCCTTCGCGGAATCAGGCGACTCAGCCGGGTCGACGGGCTGGTGGGACTGGGAGGGGTGGGCGCCGTGGGACTCGTCCGTCATGGTCCCAAGGTTATCGACCGGTCAGGCGAACGGCGCCCCTTTAGAGTGAGCGCTCCGCGGTCTCGACCACGTTGGCCAGCAGCAGGGCACGGGTCATGGGCCCCACGCCGCCGGGATTGGGTGAGAGCCAGGAGGCGACCTCGTCCACGCCGTCGGCGACATCACCGGCGATACGTCCCTTGCCGGTGGCTGGGTCGACGACGCGCGAGACGCCCACATCCAGGACGACGGCACCAGGAGTCACCATCTCCGGGGTGATGATGCCGGGGCTGCCGGCCGCCGAGATGACGACGTCGGCCCGGCGCACATGGTCGGCCAGGTCCGTGGTGCCGGTGTGGCAGATGTCGACGGTGGCGTTGACGTCCTTGCGCCCCAGGAGCAGGCCGATGGAGCGGCCCACCGTGACGCCTCGGCCGACGACGCACACGTTGCGACCGGCCAGGTCGATGCCATGGCGCTCCATGAGCTCGATGCAGCCGCGCGGCGTGCAGGGCAGGGGCGAGTCGATGGGCCCCGAGGCCCGCAGCACCAGACGCCCCAGGTTGGTGGGGTGTAGACCGTCGGCGTCCTTGGCCGGGTCGACGCGCTCCAGGATCGCATTGGTGTCCACGCCCGCCGGCAGCGGGAGCTGAACGATGTAGCCGGTGCAGGTGGGATCCGCGTTGAGGCGGTCGACGGCGGCCTCCACCTCGGCCTGGGTGGCGGTGGCGGGCAGGTCCTCGCGGATGGAGAGGATGCCGACCTCGGCACAGTCGGTGTGCTTGCCGGCGACGTACTTGACGCTGCCGGGGTCCTCCCCCACCAGGACCGTGCCCAGGCCGGGGGTGACGCCGCGCCCACGCAGCGCCGCGACGCGTTCCTTGAGCTCTGCCTTGAGGGCGGCGGCCGTGGCCTTGCCGTCCAGGACCTGGGCGGGCCCGTTCCAGGGGGCCCTCACTGGTCCAGTCCCGGGTAGAGGGGGAAGGCGTCGGTCAGGGCGCGCACACGGCCGCGCAGGGCGGCCAGGGTCTCGTCGTCGGCGGTGCCGGCGGCACCGTGAATGAGGGTGGAAGCGATGATGTCGGCGACCTCGGTGAACTCGGCGTCGCCGAAGCCGCGGGTGGCCAGGGCGGGGGTGCCGATGCGCAGGCCGGAGGTCACGCGCGGGGGACGCGGGTCGAAGGGGACGGCGTTGCGGTTGACCGTGATGCCGGCGGTGTGCAGGAGGTCCTCGGCCTGCTGGCCGTCCAGGGAGGAGTCGCGCAGGTCGACCAGCACCAGATGGACGTCGGTGCCGCCGGTGACGAGGCTGACGCCGGCGGCGCGCACGTCGTCGGCCCCGAGACGCTCAGCGATGATGGCGGCGCCGCGCACGGTGCGCTCCTGGCGCTCACGGAACTCCTCGGTGCCGGCGATCTTCATGGCCACGGCCTTGGCGGCGATGACGTGCATGAGGGGGCCGCCCTGCTGGCCGGGGAAGACGGCGGAGTTGAGCTTCTTGCCCCACTGCTCTGCGCGGCTGGACAGGAGCATGCCGGAGCGGGGGCCGCCCAGGGTCTTGTGGACGGTGGTGGACACGACGTCGGCGTGCGGGACGGGGTTGGGGTGCAGGCCGGCGGCGACGAGCCCGGCGAAGTGGGCCATGTCCACCCACAGGGCGGCGCCGACCTCGTCGGCGATGGCGCGGAAGGCGGCGAAGTCGAGGTGACGGGGGTAGGCCGACCATCCGGCGATGATGACCGTGGGGCGCTCGCGCAGGGCGGCCTCACGCACCTGGTCCATCTCGATGCGCATGGTGGTCTCGTCCACGCCGTAGGCGGTGGCGTTGTAGTTCTTGCCGGAGAAGTTGATCTTCATGCCGTGGGTGAGGTGGCCGCCGTGGGCCAGGGACAGACCCAGGAGGGTGTCACCGGGGGTGGCCAGGGCGTGGAGGACGGCGGCGTTGGCCTGGGCCCCGGAGTGGGGCTGGACGTTGGCCCACTCGGCGTCGAAGACGGCCTTGGCGCGCTCGATGGCCAGGGACTCGGCGACGTCGACGACCTCGCAGCCGCCGTAGTAGCGGCGCCCGGGGTAGCCCTCCGCGTACTTGTTGGTCAGGACCGAGCCCTGACACTCCAGGACGGCCCGGGGAACGAAGTTCTCCGAGGCGATCATCTCCAGGGTCTCACGCTGGCGGGCGAGCTCTCCGGTGAGGACCTCGGCGATATCGGGGTCGAGCTCGGCCAGAGGCTGGTTCAGGGACGGGGTGACGGCTTGCGCGGTCATGTCTCTCCTCAGGTGTGGGGGCGCACGCTGCGCCGTGGCAGGCGGCTGTGCGCGCACTGGTGGCGATCCGTGGCCCAGGCGGGCGACCCCGGAGTCGTGTTCGTGCCGCTCCCCGGTGGTGATCCACCCGGCGCCAGTCGCGACGGACATACCCTATCGCGCCGGGGCGGGGATGCGTCACGCGAGTCTCCCGCCTCGGGACGGGCGGTCAGCTCTCCTGGCCGAACCAGTCGCCCAGGCCGTCGTCGGCGCCGATCCAGGCCAGGGCCTGGGCCATCTCCTCAGGACGCAGGAGGATCCGGGCGAAGGCGCGGCGCACCTGCTCGCGCATCTCCTCATCGCCGACGCCGGTGACCACGAGGTGGCAGCGGGGCTCGGCGGCTGCGTCATCGCCGGCACCGGACGGAGCGCCTGGGACCTCGGCCCAGGTTCCGGCGTCGCCGACGCTGAGGGCGCCTCCGGCGACCTCCCACATGCAGACCCGGCCGGGTCGGCTGGGCAGCCAGAAGCAGCCGCGAGCGCACAGGCCCTGGCCGGCGAGGTCGACGACGAGGGAACGCAGGCGCTCGGGGTGGAAGGGCAGGGAGGCGCTGAGGTCGAGGGTCCACACACCGTGGTCGTCGGGGCCGCCCCAGGCGCTGGTGGTGGCGGGGTGGATGCGGCTCAGGGAGGCGGCGGAGTCGTGGGTGAGGCCGGTGAGGGTCTCCAGGAGGGGCGCGTCCAGGCCGGGGAGCAGGAGGGCGTCGTGGGGGCGCAGGTGCTCGATGAGGTCGGCGCCGGCGAGATCCTCGTCGCGCCCGAGGGCCAGGACGACGTCGGCGTAGCCGAGGTTGGCCAGGTGGACGGCGCCCGTGCAGCGGCAGTCACCGGGGAAGGCGGCCAGCAGGCGGTGCTCGAGGAGCTCGTCCAAGGCGGTGGTGGCGTCCAGGACGTGGGCGGCTCCGGCCAGTCTCACACCGGTGTCGGCGAGGTCCTCGGCCAGGCGGGGCAGGAGGTGAGCGAGCTCGATGGCCGCCGGCAGGAGGATAACGGTGGTGCCGCCCGGGTCCTGGGTGGCGCGGTCCTCGGCAACGGCGACCAGGACCTCGCGCAGGGAGCAGGTGGGGCAGGTGTAGGGCATGGGGACGTCGAGCCTGACCGGGTCGTCGTCGAAGCCGTCAGCCGAGCTGTGGCTGACGAGCCGCACCAGATCGTCGTCGTCTCCATCGCTGCTCGCGGTCTCGTCGTCGGCGCCGAAGTGCAGACCGGCGCGGATGACGACGGCGTCCTGTCCGGCCAGGGCGAGGTCGACCAGGTCCAGCAGGGCGGGGTCGACGGCGCCGATGACGGTCAGGGCGTGCCGGCCGTCAGCTCCGGTGTCGGCAGCCGGGGTATCGGCAAGGGTGGCGAGGTCATCGGAGAGATCAGAGGAGAAGTCATCCGAGGTATCGGTCACGAGGGGCCTCCAGAAGAGTTGACGAAACTGAGAATCATTCTTATATCATGCTTGTCATGACCACCTACTGCCAAGTCACGGGAGCCCGGCCGGTCTTCGGCCGGTCCGTCTCCCACTCGCACAAGCGCACGTCTCGGCGCTGGGACCCCAATCTGCAGCGCAAGCGCTACTGGGTGCCGTCGCTGGGGCGCACCGTGCGCCTGACGGTGTCCGCCAAGGGCATCCGTACGATCGACAAGCTGGGCATCGACGTCGTCGTGGCCCAGATGCTCGCCCGAGGGGAGAAGCTGTCATGAGCGGTGCCAAGGGAGGCAAGGACCTGCGGCCGATCATCAAGATGGTCTCCACCGCGGGCACGGGCCACACCTACGTGACGCGCAAAAACCGCCGCAACACCCCCGACCGTCTGGTGCTGCGCAAGTTCGATCCGGTGGTGCGCCGGCACGTGGAGTACAAGGAGTCGCGCTGATGGCCAAGAAGTCCAAGATCGCCGCCGAGCTGCGGCGCCAGCAGGTGGTGGCGCGCTACGCCGAGCGCCGGGCCGAGCTCAAGCGGGCCTCGGTCAACCCTCACCTGAGTCGGGCCGAGCGCGATGAGGCGATGGCGGCACTGCACGCGCTGCCCCGGGACGCCTCCCCCACCCGCCTGCGTCGGCGCGACGCGGTCGACGGCCGCCCGCGCGGGCACCTGCGCGTCACCGGGACCTCGCGGGTGCGCTTCCGCCAGATGGCGCTGCGCGGCGAGCTGCCGGGCATCGTCAAGTCCTCCTGGTAGGCGGGCGTGGGCGCGGCCTCTTGAGTCCACTCCCGCCAGAGCCTCACGGCGCGCCGCACTTGCAGCCACCCCCTCGCAGCCCCGCCGCAGGCACCCGTTCACCACGTCAGCATTCACATTCACCCCCATCCAAGGAGCTCGTATGCGCCCTGGGATCCACCCCAGCTACCAACCCATCGTCTTTCGCGACAAGTCCGCCGACTTCGCCTTCCTGACCCGTTCGACCCTGACGTCGTCAGAAACCATCGTGTGGGAGGACGGCAACACCTACCCGGTCTACGACGTCGAGGTCTCCAGCGCCTCGCACCCGTTCTGGACCGGCCAGGGCAAGATCCTGGACACAGCCGGCCGGGTGGAGAAGTTCGAGCGCCGCTACGGCAAGCGGAAGCGCTAATCGCACAGGCGGGGCGCCCCGCGCTCAGGCATCACAGCACAGGAAGAAAAGAGAAGGAGTAGCCATGAAGGTTCGTGCCTCGATCCGATCCCTGGCCAAGCAGCCGGGGTCCAAGGTGGTCCGACGCCGCGGTCACACCTACGTCATCAACAAGAAGAACCCTCGCCTCAAGGCCCGCCAGGGCTGAGCCGGACCATGAGACGCCGCCCATCCGGGACCGGCACCTGAGCCGTTTCTACGGCCGAGGCCGGTCCCGGTTAGGCTGAGACCATGGCTCTCTCCACGGCGCAACCCGACTCCGCCGCCCACTTGGTCCTGTCCCTGTCCTGCCCCGACCGTCCGGGCATCGTCCACGCGGTCACCGGCACGCTGGCGCGCCGCGGTGGGAACATCACCGAGTCCAAGCAGTTCGGGGACTCCTCCACCGGTCTGTTCTTCATGCGGGTCCAGGTGCTCACCACCGTGCCGCGCGAGGAGCTGGAGAAGGATCTGGCCGAGTTGGCCGGCGAGTACACGATGGAGTGGAGCCTCGATGAGGTGGGGCGCGCCATGCGCACCCTCATCATGGTCTCCAAGGAGGGGCACTGTCTGACCGACCTGCTCTTCAGGGAGCGCAGCCAGGGGCTGCCGGTCGACGTCGTCGGCGTGGTGGGCAACCACGAGACGCTGCGGGACGTCGCCGAGTTCTACGGGGTGCCCTTCCACCACATTCCGGTCACCAAGGAGACCAAGGAGGCCGCCGAGGCCGAGCTGCTGAGGCTGGTGGACTCCCTCGACGTCGAGCTGGTGGTACTGGCCCGCTACATGCAGATCCTCTCCCCCGCCCTGTGCGAGCGACTGCACGGGGGCGTCATCAACATCCACCACTCGTTCCTGCCGTCCTTCAAGGGGGCGCGCCCCTACGCCCAGGCGCACGAACGCGGGGTCAAGCTCATCGGGGCGACGGCGCACTACGTGACGGCGGACCTCGATGAGGGCCCGATCATCGAGCAGGACGTGACGCGGGCCAGCCACGAGGACCCGGTGGCCATGCTCCAGGCCAAGGGCCAGGACGTCGAGCGCCGGGTGCTGGCGCAGGCGGTGCGCTGGCACACCGAGCACCGGGTACTGCTCAACGGGCACCGCACCGTCGTCTTCGCCTGAGCACGGCACGGGCCCGCCACCAACCCGCGGTCTTCCCACCACTGGCCCATCACGACGACGGCCGGTCACCTCACTACAGGACGTAGGACCATCACGCACCCAGGTCTAGCCAGACGTACCGACACTCACTCGCGTAGAAAGGAGAACTGGGGTGCGGCATACCGAGGAAGAGGCCTGAGCAACCCGCACACACATCCTGCTCGCAGCACTGGACTCGTTTGCCCGAGAAGGCTTACAAGAGGCGAGATACAAGCAGAGCGACTCCGCAGCGGGAGTGACTCGAGACTGGGTCCACCGCCACTTCAAGAGCAGAACCAACTTGCTGCAAGAAGCTCTCGAACTCGGATGGCGGATCTAGAGCGAGAGGCTTCTCGACCGCGTTGATCAGACCGGTACCCCGACACACCAGGTCCGCAGCTTCATCGTGGGCTACATCACCCTGCTGCACGAGGGCGGTTTAAAGCACTCGCCGCGAGCACAGCCGTCGAGGCAGGGCATATGAGTCAACAGCGACCCACGACCGAAGCATCCTCGTGAACGGCTGGGAGTTGTTGACCCCAAACTGAGATACGTGCTAACTTGTATATATGAGACGAACCGCTGAAGACGCGGCAAAAACCCGCGTCGCGCTGCTGAAAGCAGCACTAAAATCCTTCGAAGAGAAGGGGTGGCGGGGGGCAACATTCGAGTATGTCGCAGAGCGCGCAGGCGTCACGCGCGGCGCACTGAACCACCATTTCCGCGACAAGCAGGCCCTACTGACCGAGGCGCTTGAATGGGGCTGGAGCGATTATGGACAGCGTTTGTTTGCTCAGGACAATGGCGCGGCAGACACATCGGCCCACGATGCACTGAAGGCGCTGCTGACTGAGTTCACTCGACTCCTCACTGGCGACGCGCGATTCCGCGCCCTGGCATCAACGACAGTCCTCGTTGCCCCACAAGCCCTTGAGTATTCCGAACATAACAGCGCCCTCGACGAATGGCACGACCGCATCGAAGGCCTCATATCCAAGCCCGAGGGAGACAGCGCCTTCCCCACATCGGGAGAGATCGCCAACCTCGTGCTTGTACTTCTTCAAGGGTTCACCGTGACTGCAGTGAACCGACCGCAAGACATTCCGCAACCCGACGAACTCGACGCCGCTATCGCGGCACTGGTGAGGGGGTTGCTCGATACCTAAGGACTCACTTCTCAATGACTACCACCCCTACCTCTCGCGCAGCGAGTGCGACTCCAGCTCGCGCCACCGCTGTGGCCGGAGCCATTCTCTTCACTGACATGCTTCTCCAGGGACTCGCCATCCCGGTGCTGCCACTGTTACCCGCAGTCGTCGAACAAGGTGAAGCCGCAACCGGTATCCTCTTCGCTTCGTATGCGGTGGCCATGGTGGTTGCCACGCTCTTCGCCGGACGTCTCGTCGATCGCCGCGGTCCAAAGGGTCTGCTCGTGACCGGCCTGATCGTTCTAGCGATTGCAACCCTACTGTTTGCCACCGGCGGTCCCTATTGGCTCCTCTTAGTCGCCCGCTTCGTCCAGGGGATAGCTGGCGGCGTCGCATGGGTCGCGGCCTTGTCACTCATCGCAGCCACAACAGGATTTGATAAACGTGGTCAGATGATGGGTATCGCAATGTCCACCGTGACCCTAGGCGTACTTGTCGGTCCGCCGTTGGCTGGTTTCCTCGTTGACGCGTTTGGGCCGGCCTCGCCATTCTTGGTGGCAACGGTCGTCGCCATCGTTGATCTCATCCTGCTAGTGGCCTTCATTCCAGGGTCGCCCCGACAAACCGATGACACAGCTGGGCCCTTCACCGTGCTTCGGGTACCGGGATCTGCCTCCATCGTTGCCGCGATCGCGATCGGGGCCGCGGTCCTCGCTGCGGTGCAACCAGTACTTCCCGGCCACCTGGGAGCACAGGCGACGAGCACTACGATCGGCGTGCTCTTCGGCGTCTCCGCGCTCGTGAGTATCATCGCGAACCCAATCGTGGGCAGATTCGTCGCCTCAGTATCGCCTCGACTGCTTATCGGCATCGGTATCGTGGCCGTCGTTACCGCACTGCTTGTTCTCGGCTGGTCGACCAGCATCTGGCAGGTCGCTGTCGGCATGGGCATTCTAGGCCTGTCGTCGGCAATGTTGCTCGCCCCGGCCACCACACTCATCAGCGAACAAGGATTCCGATCGACCCCTCCGACACTCGGCGGCTCATTCGCGCTCTACAACCTCGCATACGCAGCAGGTCTGACTATCGGACCGCTAATGACCGGGTTTGGAGTCCAGAAGACCGGATTCATCACCGCGATGGTAATCGCTGCTGTCGTGCTTTCAATACTTGGCGGCGTAGCCCTTATTAGGCTGCCCAGCCTCCAGAACATCGCTATCCCCGAGGACAGTCATGCCTAATCGCAGGACCCTCGAGCGTACCCTCACCCAAATCGACGGGCGGGGGTATGCCTCGTACAAACAGCTCATAGGCACCTACCAGCTCGGCACCATCCAACTAGCCATTGACCACGTTCAGGTCGATCCCTACGCTCCACCATCACGTATGCGAGTTATCCTCGACCCTAACACAGCAAAGCTTCCTGCTGACCTGACCAATGACGTGACCGGACGGCGAGCGGTCGCCGACTTCCTCACACGCCGGTTCTCCGAGATCGCCCACCATGTGCTGCCATCCCCCTCCGGAACTGGCAATAGTGGGTTAGTCAGCATCGGCCAGCCAGGCCAGGAAATCCTCGAACGCACCAGCGTCGTCATCGCCTCAGACCGTATCGAAGCACGCATCGATGTTGGACTGCCTGCATCGGGACGCAGAGCCCGTGGCCTTAAAGCCTCGAAGCTCCTGACCTCTCTCTTGCCGAAGGTTACCGAGGCGTCGCTCGTGTTCGCGAATCTCGACCAGCGCGCTCTTCGAGAGCACGTGGTCCTGCACCGAGATCAAGAATGGCTGCGATCCCAGCTGTCTCCCAGGGGTCTAGTCGCCTTTGTTGGCGATGGTGCAATCCTGCCTCGTCGTTCTGGAGACTCGGACCTCCCCCTGTCCGACAAAGTTGCAGTTCCTTTCAGCAGCCCGGATAGTCTGCGCGTCAACTTTCAACTGCCCAGTGGAAAACGGATTGCAGGGATGGGCATCCCTGAAGGCGTGACTATCATCGTTGGAGGTGGCTACCACGGCAAGTCGACTCTTCTCCGCGCGATCGAACGCGGCGTCTATCCTCATGTCGCCGGCGACGGCCGGGAATGGGTTATCAGCCGCGCCGATGCAGTCAGCATCAGAGCCGAGGACGGCCGTGCCGTCACCGGCGTCAATATTTCACCATTTATCTCGAACCTTCCCTCTGGTATCGATACTCGGTCCTTCAGCACCACAAATGCCAGCGGTTCGACCTCTCAAGCTACGAACCTAGTCGAGGCCATCGATGCTGGTGCGTCGACACTGTTAATCGACGAGGACACATCAGCAACGAACTTTATGATCCGAGACGAACCTATGCGCACCATGATCCCAGCGGACAGGGAGCCCATTACGCCGTTCGTGGACCGTGTCCAGCCGATATTCACCGAGCTTGGAGTCTCGACAATCCTCGTGGCCGGGGGTTCTGGAGCGTTTTTCAGCGCCGCTGATCGGATCATCTCGCTCGACCACTACGTAGCGCACGACGTCACGAACGAGGCACGCAAGATCGCCCCAGAGGCCTGGGAGGCTGGAAGGAATTCCAGTTCTCCAGTATTCTCCTACGATTGGGCCTCCCGGGTCCCGACTCCGAACTCCCTAGTGCGAGAGGTGAACCAGAAGCCAGCAAAATCGAGAGGTACGACAATCCTATTCGCGGGTGAGACGATCAACCTCAGCGCTGTGTCCCAGCTCGTCGACCCAGCACAGAATCAGGCCATCGCCCGAGCCCTCGACAGGATCACGGCACTCGCCGACGGTCGGATGTCCATCAGAGATCTGATACTCGCAGTTGAGGGCCGCATCGACACAGATGGGCTCGACTGGTTGTCACCGTTCAACGGACACCCAGGTCATTTGGCAAGGCCTCGACATTACGAGTTACACGCTGCTCTCAATCGGTTGCGTGGACTGTGCCTTACAGGAACATAATTAGGCCTGCTCACACAGAGGTGGATGTTGAGTTGCTGAAGACGGTTGACCGTCAACGGTTGGTCGCCATCCAAGACGAGCTCGATTTCGGTGATGGGCGGCCTGTTCAGGTCGCTTTGCCGATCACTTCCAGCAGCGCCAAACGCTTGTGGAACGCCTTGGTTGGACTGCCAGGTGTTTTTCGGACAGTGCTTGTTTGTGTTTCAGGCTGCCTTCGTTAAGTCCAGGAAATCGCGTTCGACCTCGTTCGGGGCGCGCTATCCCAGGGCTGAGTGAAGGCGAACATGATTGCATGTCAGCTCGATCCACGAGGCAATATCCTTGATCGCCTTATCCTTCGTGGGATACACCATTCGGTGGACCCTTTCATTCTTGAGCGTGGCATTGAACGACTCCGCCCACGCATTGTCCCAGCACACCCCCGCACGCCCCACCGAGGGACGAATGCCATAGGACCTGAGATGGTCCAGGAATCTTTGAGACATGTACTGACTACCTCGGTCCGAATGAAAGATCGTCACGCCCCTGTCAATCGGGCATCTCCTGACCGCCATGTCAATGGCCTGGCACACCAGGGAGGTACGCATGCGGTCGGCCATCGCATAACCCACGACCTTCTTGGTACAGCAGTCCAGAACGGTCGCAAGATAGATAAACCCAGCCCACGTCCTGACATAGGTGATATCCCCACACAGCTTCTTGCCGGGCTCATCTGCAGTGAAGTCCCGTTTGAACAGGTCCGGCCGCTCATCCAGGTCCTGGGCCGGCACGGTGGTTCGGACTTTCGCCCGTGGCTGCGCAGCCTGTAGCCCCAGGTCACGCATGATGAACCGAATCGTGGCCCCGTCGGCCCGCACACCGCGCCGCTCCAGAATCACCTGGATTCGCCGATACCCGTAGGTACCATCGGAGTCCCCAAAAACGTCCTTAATCAGGATGGCCAGCTCCTCCCGCCTGACGGCCGTCTGCGACTGGGGCCGGTCGCGCCAAGAGTAGTACCCTGATTTTGATACCCTGGACCACCGGCAAATCAAGGAGATGGGTAGGAGCCTTCTTCGCGGTTGATCAGCTCGTAGCGCTCGGTCACGGTCGTTCCTTGGCGAAGAAGGCGGCTGCTTTTTTCAGGAACTCATTCTCCTGACGCAGCTCACGGACCTCCGCTCTCAGTTTCGCTATCTCAGTCGACTCGGAGGCCTTCTTGCAGTCCTGGTCGGTGGCGTGCTCCTTCTTGTATCTTGCGACCCAGTTACCTACCGTTTGGGCAACAAGGTCGTATGAGGCGGCCACTGACGCTATCGTGCGTTCCTTCTCGACGACTTCACGCACGACCTGCGCCTTGAACTCCTCCGAGTATTTCGCTGCTGGCATGGGATCTATCCCATCGACTCAAGGGAAGAAAAACTCCCCCAGTCCGAGAAACACCACGCACCCCAGACATCAGGCACGAACACGCCCGCCAAGGACGGGCATCACAGACACAGGACACCGAGAACACCAAGAAGAAGACAAACCCAAAAACCACCCAAAGACCAACAAAACCCCAACCAACCATCCACCTTCACCTTACATCCCACAACCTCAACCCACACAAGACGAACAAACAACACGACACAACACACCATCCCCGTACCCGGAGCCGGGCGACAGCACATAAGTCCCGTGAAACACCGGCCGCAGGCCCGGATCTGACGCGTAGCCTGACATCATGACGACTCTTGAGATGCTCATTGACGTCCTGTCCCGGTCCCGCGAGCGCTTCGACCGCGCCTTCGACGGCGTCACGCTGGAGCAGGCCAACACCCGGCCCGCCCCGGACCTGGCGCCCCGCATCGACTCCCTGACCTGGCTGGCCTGGCACACCGCTCGTGAGCTCGACATCCAGGTCGCGCCCCTGGCGGGCGTCGAGCCCGTCTGGGTCACCGGCGGCCACCGGGAACGCTTCGCCCTGCCCCTGCCCGACGACACCGAGGACTGGCACCACACGCCCGAGCAGGCCGCCCAGGTCGTCGTCGGCGATCTCAGCATCCTTTTCGCCTACCTGGATGACGCCTACGCCCTGGTGTACAGCTACCTGCGTTCCCTCACGCCGGAGTCGCTCGACGACGTCGTCGACGAGTCCTGGGACCCGCCCGTCACCCGGGGCGTGCGCTTGGCCTCGGTGATCGACGACTCCGCCCAGCACTCCGGACAGGCCGTCTACACCCGCCGCCTCCTGGGCCTGCCGGGCTAGCCGCCCGCATCACTTCATCCGGCCGACCGGCGCGCACGGCTCAGCCGCCGCAACACAAAACGTTCGCCCCGACCTGGAGGTCCAGGTCGGAGCGAACGCCTCCCACATGACAAGAGTCTGCTGGGGCCCGTGCGGGCCGGTGGTGCGGGAGGATCAAAGGCGCAGGAGGATCAGACCGAGGTTCTGGGCCGCGGTCCTCAGGCGGCGGGCCCCACCACCTCACCGCGGCGCAGCACGGTGACGGGCCGCAGGTCCGCGTCGGTGACGACGACGTCACCCCACAGCCCCGCCCGCAGTGCTCCCACGGATGGGTCGCCGAGGATCCGCGCGCCCTGGACGCTGGCGGCGTAGACGGCGTCGACCAGGTCGACTCCCCCGTGCCAGGTGGTGCGCACGACGTCGATGAGGTGGGCGGTTCCCCCGGCGATCGCGCCGCCCTCGGTGAGGCGGGCGACGCCGTCGGCCACGGTGACCGGCTGGGAGCCGAGCACGTAGTCACCGTCGGCCATGCCGGCCGCGGCCATGGCGTCGGTGACCAGGACGACGTTGTCGCGCCCCAGGGTCTCGAACATGTCCAGGACGATGGCGGGGTTCAGGTGCACGCCGTCGCCGATCATCTCCAGGACGCACTCGCCGCGCTGGGCGGCCGCCAGGAACTCGGGCACGGGCCCGGGCTTGCGGTGGTGCATGGGACGCATGCCGTTGAACAGGTGGGTGGCGGTCGAACGCGGGGCACGAACCGCCTTCCCGGCCTCGAGGCGCTCGGCGATGCGGGTGGCGGCGTCGGCCAGGGCGGCGCGCACGGGGGCGGCCTCGGAGTCGGTGTGTCCGAAGGAGGGTAGCGCCCCTCCCTCGATGAGGGCCGCGTTGACGCCGTCATCGCCGGTGATGCCGGGCTTCTCCGGGGCGATCGTCATGGTGACGACGTGCCCGCCGCCGAGCTCGATGAGCTCACGGGTCAGGGCGGCGTCGGGATCGATGATGTAGGTGGGGTCCTGGGCGCCGCAGCGCTCGACCGAGACGAAGGGCCCCTCGAAGTGGATGCCGGCGAGCTCGCCGTCCTCGCACAGCCCGGCCAGGACCCGGGTGCGCGCGCGCAGGACGTCGGGAGCGGCCGTCACGCAGGAGGCCACGAGTGAGGTGGTGCCGAAGCGGCGGTGCTCGAGCACGGAGACCATCGCCTGCTCGGCGGTCTCAGCGTTGGGGAAGGACTCACCGCCGCCGCCGTGGCAGTGGACGTCCACCAGTCCCGGCAGGAGGTAGCCTCCCTCGGGTGCGGCCTGCGCCTGCTCGACGACGTCTCCGAAGCCAGCTCTGGTGACCTGGTCAGCCGCTCCGACCCACGCGATGTGGGCTCCGGACAGGACTACCGCCCCGTCATCGATGATGTGGTCGGGGGTGACGACGCGCCCCCGCAGTGCGCGGACCTGCATGGCTTCGTTGCTCATGAGTCGGATTCTGTCACCACTCCAGACATCAGACAACCTCCTTCGGGGCGTCTTCTCCCCCACACTGCGCAGGTGGGATCCGGCTCCGCTCCACTCACCCGGCCAGGCGCTGCTCCATGCGAGACACGACCCGGATGACGTCGCGCTCCACGCGGGCCGACGGCGCCGCCCCGCCCTTCCACAACAGGCCCTCGCCGACCGGCCGCACGGCGACGAGTCGGCCGCGGTCCACCAGGATCGGGCGGAACATGCCGTTGCTCGCCGGGCAGATGAGGCGCTCGCCGGCGTCGTCGGTCAGGCAGGAGCGGTCCTTGTAGCCCACGTGCAGCTCGTCGAAGGAGCCCAGGAAGTGCGTGGCCTGCGCGGCGGCGCGGTGGGCGGACAGGAGATCGGGCAGGTCGGCACGCATGTAGAGCAGGCCTGCCTTCGGGGCCGACTCGCCGGGGCCGAGCACGCGCAGGCTGCCGCGCGCCCCGGCCTCGGCGACCGCCCGCACGAGCGGGAGGCGGCTCCCGGCCAGCTCCCCGGCGCCATCGGGCGAGGCGGCGTCCTGCTCCTCCCCCAGCTCGACGGCGTCCTCCAGGGCGCGGGCGGCCTGCGTCTTGGGCAGCGTGGTCCAGCGAGCCAGGTCCTCGGCGCTGACCGGACCGTGGCCGGCCGCGTAGCGGTAGGCGATGTGCGCGCACGCGGCACGGTGGCCCGCCCCGCCGTGGGCGACGCCTGCGCCGGCGGGCCCGGAGTCGGCGTCGGGCAGGGTACGCGCGTCCACGACGAGGTGCTCGTTGCCGGCCCGCGGCCCCTGAACGAGGATTCCCTCGCGCTGGAGTCGCACGAGGAGGTGACGACGCCGGTAGGAGGAAACGTCCTCGCCGCGGAAGGCCTCCATGAGGCCGGCCTCCTGCCAGGCCGCCAGGAGCACAGCGCGCGTCAGCGGGCCCTGGTCACCGATGAGGTCCAGGGCCACCTCGGCGGCGCGCTCGCACAGGGCGGTATCGACGCCGTAGTCCGCCTCGCTGCGCCGGACCCAGGCGTCCGTGCGGTGCATGAGGACGGCCCGCAGCCAGTGGTGGTCGGCGGCGGTGGTGATGTGGACGGTGCCGCGCATGGGCCAGGAGCGCACCAGGTCGCCTCGCGCGAAGGCGGCATCGACGTCGGACGGGGTGGCGTCCGGGGCGCGCACGAGCAGGGCGTGCGGGACGGCGGAGACCTGCTGGCCCTGGATGGCGAGCCGGCGGGACACTGCCGTGACGGCGTCGGGCGCTGCGGTGGCCGGGACGAGGCCCTGGGAGATGATGCGGGCCAGGCTCACCTCGCGCGGCAGCGGCGCGGAGGACTCGCGGGCAGCAGCGGGCACGGCTCTCCCCTCAGAACAGGCGGGAGGTCGGGTCGTCCATGCCGCGCATGGCATCGTAGTCGAGGGTGACGCAGCGGATGCCGCGGTCCTCGGCCAGGACGCGGGCCTGGGGCTTGATCGTCTGGGCGGCGAAGACGCCCTGGACGGGGGCCAGCAGCGGGTCGCGGTCCAGGAGCTCGAGGTAGCGGGTGAGCTGCTCGACGCCGTCGATCCCGCCGACGCGCTTGATCTCCACGGCCACGGAGCGGCCCTCGGCGTCCTTGGCCATGATGTCGACCGGGCCGATGGCGGTGGGAAACTCGCGGCGCACCAGGCGGTAGCCGGTGCCCAGGACCTCGATCTGCTCGGCCAGGAGCTCCTGGAGGTGGGCCTCGACGCCGTCCTTGGTGAGCCCTGGGTCCACCCCCAGCTCGTGGCTGACGTCGGAGATGGTCTCAAAGACGCGGATGACGAGGCGGTCGTCGGTCTTGGCGGCGCTCACCTCCCAGACCTCGCGCACGCCGTCGGCGGCGGCCTCCTCGTCGGGCTCGGTGACCGCGAGGCGGGCCGGGGCGCTCATCCAGTTCAGGGGCTTGTAGGAGCCGCCGTCGGAGTGGACGAGGACCGAGCCGTCGGCCTTGAGCATGAGCACGCGGGTGGCCCGGGGCAGGTGGGCGTCCAGGCGGCCGGAGTAGTCGACGGAGCAGGAGGCAATGACGAGGCGCACCCATCCACCCTAGCGGGGCCGGGCCCAGGGCGGCGCGACGCCGGGGCCGGCACGCCTGAGCATCGCGTCACCCGCCCGCGGTTTCTCCGCCATCCGGGCACGGTACCCGCGCCAGATCAGGGCCTGTTTCTCAGGCGTGATCCGGGGGCGACCGGGTGACGACGCTGCCGAGGCTCGTGAAACCGGGGCGACCGCCGCCGTGTGCGTCGTCGAGGACGTACTTCTGCCGTGAGGACTGCGATTCGTTGTCAACGACTGGGTTCTGGACGTCGTCGTCTTTGAGAAAACGCAGTCCCCAAGCGGAAAGTACGTCGTCGACCCGGCTCAGGCGCAAACCGACTCAGCGCAACCCAACTCAGGAACACCCCGGCCCAGGAGCGGCCCGCAAGAACGTCTCATGCCCGCCCGGCCCCGGAAGGAACCCCGTCCCGGACTCGAGTGAGTCAGCAGAGGTCGGCACAAGTCATCGGCGGGGTCAGGTCTCAGTAGAGGCGGGGCTGTTCGGGCGACGCGGACTCCACCCAGGCGACCAGCGCCGAGTGGGACTCCTCCATCATCGCCAGGTCGAAGCTGTCGGGGGCGGCGGTGGCGTCCACGCAGTGGACCTCAACGACGCGTCCCTGCTCGCGGCGCCGCCTGGCCGCGGAGAGCTCCAGGTCCAGGCGCCTCCACACCCGTGAGGGCCGCGTGGACAGGGACATCAGCCGGTACCACTCCAGGGAGTCGAGGCGGAAGGAGGCGACCCCGCTCAGCCAGCGCTGCGCCCCGGGCGGCCGCATGGCGCACTCGAAGGAGCCGACCTGTCCGGCCAGGTAGCGCAGGCGCACCAGGAACCCGCCTGTCAGCAGCACGAGGGCGATGGCGACGATCGCCACGATCATCCACACGTGCTGCCCCATGTCTCAGACCTCCGCGTCCTGCTTCACATGGTCGGCGGCGATCGTGATGGCGTCGTGGTCCACGGAACAGAACCCGCCGGACACCTCGATCCTGTGCATCTCACCGTCGACGGAACTCAGGCGCACCGGCCCTGTTCCCAGGACCGCCACGAGGGGCTGACGGCCCGGCAGGACACCCAGCTCCCCGTTGATCAGGGGCACGGAGACCTGCGTCGCCTCACCGGTCCAGGCCTCGCCCGCCGGCGAGACCACCTCAACATGTAAGGCCATGTCCCCTCCTTTCCTGCTTCCTGCACCCGGCTCTACCCGGATCCTACGTCTCAGTCCTTGAGCTCGGCGGCGCGACGCTCCAGATCCTCAATGCCACCGATGTTGAAGAAGGCCTGCTCCGGCAGGTCATCGTAATCGCCGTCGCAGATGCGGCGGAACGCCTCGATGGTCTCCGACAGCGGCACGGTGGAGCCGGGCACGCCGGTGAACTTCTCCGCCATGTAGGTGTTCTGTGACAGGAACTGCTCGATACGGCGGGCGCGGGCGACCGTCACCTTGTCCTCCTCGCCGAGCTCATCGACGCCGAGGATCGCGATGATGTCCTGGAGCTCCTTGTTCTTCTGGAGGATGGACTTCACGCGCGTGGCGACGTCGTAGTGCTCCTGGCCCACGTAGCCGGGGGCCAGCAGGCGCGAGGTGGAGGTCAGCGGGTCCACGGCCGGGTAGATGCCGCGCGAGGCGATCTCACGGCTGAGCTCGGTGGTGGCGTCCAGGTGGGCGAAGGTCGTGGCCGGCGCCGGGTCGGTGTAGTCGTCGGCGGGCACGTAGATCGCCTGCAGGGAGGTGATGGAGTGGCCGCCGGCCGAGGTGATGCGCTCCTGGAGCTGGCCCATCTCGTCGGCCAGGTTGGGCTGGTAGCCCACGGCCGAGGGCATGCGGCCCAGCAGCGTGGAGACCTCGGAACCGGCCTGGGTGAAGCGGAAGATGTTGTCGATGAACAGCAGCACGTCCTGGTGCTGGACGTCGCGGAAGTACTCGGCCATCGTCAGGGCGGACAGGGCCACGCGCAGACGTGTGCCCGGCGGCTCGTCCATCTGGCCGAAGACCAGGGCGGTCTTGTCGAAGACGCCGGCCTCGTCCATCTCGACGATGAGGTCGTTGCCCTCGCGGGTACGCTCCCCCACCCCGGCGAACACGGAGACGCCGCCGTGGTTCTGGGCCACGCGCTGGATCATCTCCTGGATGAGGACGGTCTTGCCCACGCCTGCGCCGCCGAACAGGCCGATCTTGCCGCCCTGGACGTAGGGGGTGAGCAGGTCGATGACCTTGATGCCGGTCTCGAACATCTGCTCCTTGGACTCGAGCTGGTCGAAGGCCGGGGGCTGGCGGTGGATGGGCCAGCGCTCGGCGATCTCCAGCTGCTCGCCGGGGGCGAGGTTGAGGACGTCACCGGTGACGTTGAAGACGTGGCCCTTGGTCACGTCGCCCACGGGCACGGAGATCGGCGCGCCGGTGTCGCGCACCAGTGAGCCGCGCACGAGGCCGTCGGTGGGCTTGAGCGAGATCGTGCGCACGATGTTGTCACCCAGGTGCTGGGCGACCTCCAGGGTGATCTCGTGGGGCTCCTCGCCGGCACTGGTGGCCTGAACGGTCACCTTGAGGGCGTTGTACATCGCCGGGATCGCATCAGGCGGGAACTCGACGTCGACAACGGCGCCGATGATGCGGGTGATGCGTCCCGTCCCGGGGGTGGTGGTGTCAGCCATGTGCGTTCTTCCGTATCTTCCAGAGCTGAGAGGGGGTCCTGCTCGGTGAGGTGAGTCTGTGTGGGGTCTCGACGACGTCGGGGGCTTCTCGGTCTACTCGGCCCCCAGGGCGTCGGCACCCGAGACGATCTCGGAGATCTCCTGGGTGATGTCGCCCTGGCGCGCCGCGTTGGCCAGGCGGGTGTAGGTGATGATGAGGTCCTCGGCGTTGTCCGTGGCCGTGTGCATGGCCTGCTGACGGCTGGCCAGCTCGGAGGCGGCCGACTGCAGCAGGGCATTGCGGATGCGGGTGCCCATATAGCGGGTCAGGAGGGCGTCGAGCACCTCGGAGGGGCCGGGCTCGAACTCGTACAGGGGCATGGAGCTACCGTGCTTTTCCGCCAGCTCCTTCTCCAGGGCCTCGTTGCCGGCCTCGTCGAGCTCACCGGCCCCGGCGACATCGACCACTTTGAGCGGCAGCATCCGGCGCACCTCGGGGACCTGGGAGACCATCGAGACGTAGCGGGTGAAGACGATGTGGACCTCGGCCACGCCGCCGGCCTCGGCCGGCTGGAGGAAGTAGTCCAGGAGAGTGGTGGCGACCTCCTCGATGGCCTCGTCACTGGGACGGTCGGACTGCCCGGTCCAGGAGAACTCGATCGGCGTACCGCGGAAGCTGAAGTAGCTCTGGGCGCGCCGGCCGAAGGTGAAGATCACCGGCTCCTTGCCGTCCTTGACCAGCTCCTCAATGAGGCGGCCGGTCTCACGCAGGATGGTGGCCGAGTAGGCGCCGGCCATGCCACGATCGGAGGTGACCACGAGGATCGCCACGCGATTGGTGTCCTTGCGCTCCTGGGTAATGGGGTGCTCGAAGCGGGAGTAGGAGCCCAGGGCGGCCACCGCCTGGCTCAGGGCGTGGTCGTAGGGCGAGGCCTCCTGCGCGTTGCGGCGCGCCTGCCCGATCCGGGACGAGGCGATGAGCTCCATCGCCCGGAACACCTTCTGGAGGGTCTGGGTCGATCGAATGCGCTGCTTGTAGACGCGCTGGTTTCCTGCCACGTCAGCCCCTCTTGACCACGAGCTGCTCGGTGGTCCTCTCGGCGGTGGGCTCCTCCTCGGGCTCGGCGACCTGGGCACCCAGCATCTGCTCGCCGGAGGCGAAGGTGCGCCGGAAGGACTCGATGGCCTTGACCAGGGCGGCGTCGGTCTCGTCGCTCAGCTCCCCGGTGGACTCGATGGTATCCAGGATGTCGGTGTTGCGCCGCAGGTGGTCCAGGAAGGCCGCCTCGAAGGGGAGGACGTCGGCGACGTCGAGATCATCGAGGTAGCCCTTGGTGCCGGCCCAGACGCTGGCGACCTGCTCAGCCACTGGGTAGGGCGTGTGCTGGGGCTGCTTGAGCAGCTCCATGAGGCGCTCGCCGCGGGTCAGCTGGGCGCGGGTGGCGGCGTCCAGGTCGGAGGCGAACATGGCGAAGGCCTGCATGGAGCGGTACTGGGCCAGCGTGATCTTGAGGGTTCCGGCGACCTTCTTCATGGCCTTGACCTGAGCGGCGCCGCCCACGCGGGACACGGAGATGCCCACGTCGACGGCCGGGCGCTGGTCGGCGTTGAACAGGTCGGACTGGAGGAAGATCTGCCCGTCGGTGATCGAGATGACGTTGGTGGGGATGTAGGCCGAGACGTCGTTGGCCTTGGTCTCGATGATCGGCAGCCCGGTCATGGAGCCGGCACCCAGGTCGTCGCAGAGCTTGGAGCAGCGCTCCAGCAGGCGCGAGTGCAGGTAGAAGACGTCACCGGGGTAGGCCTCACGGCCCGGCGGGCGGCGCAGCAGCAGGGAGACGGCACGGTAGGCCTCGGCCTGCTTGGACAGGTCGTCGAAGACGATGAGGACGTGCTTGCCCTGGTACATCCAGTGCTGGCCGATGGCCGAGCCCGTGTAGGGCGACAGGTACTTGAAGCCGGCCGGGTCGGAGGCCGGGGAGGCCACGATGGTGGTGTACTCCAGGGCGCCGCGCTCCTCCAGGGTGGCGCGCACCGAGGCGATGGTGGAGCCCTTCTGACCGGTGGCCACGTAGATGCAGCGCACCTGCTTGTCCGGGTCGCCGGTCTCCCAGGCGGCCTTCTGGTTGAGGATCGTGTCCAGGGCGATGGCGGTCTTACCGGTCTGGCGGTCGCCGATGATGAGCTGGCGCTGGCCGCGGCCGATCGGGATCATCGAGTCGATGGCCTTGAGCCCGGTCTGAAGGGGCTCGTGGACGGACTTGCGGGACATGACGCCGGGGGCCTGGAGCTCCAGGGCGCGGCGACCCTCGGCGTCGATCTCGCCCAGGCCGTCGATGGGCCGGCCCAGCGGGTCGACGACGCGGCCCAGGTAGGCGTCGCCCACGGGCACGGAGAGGACCTCACCGGTACGGCGCACGACCTGGCCCTCGTCGATGCCGTCGAAGGAGCCCAGGACGACGACGCCGACCTTGCGCTCCTCGAGGTTCATGGCCAGGCCCGCGGTGCCGTCCTCGAAGGTGAGCAGCTCGTTGGCCATGACGCCGGGCAGGCCCTCGACGTGCGCGATGCCGTCAGCGGCGAAGACGACGTGCCCGACCTCCTCGGCCGCGACCTCGGCGGGCTTGTAGGACTCGGCGAACTCGTTCAGGGCCGAGCGGATCTCCTCGGGCCTGATGGTCAGCTCTGCCATCTCGTCTCCTTGCTGGTTGCGTTCTGGGGCCGGCGGCGCGAGGCGTGGGCGGCGTCGGCGGGGTGGGTGGTGAAGTTGTGGGGGCCGGTGCAGGAAGGCGGTGCTGGGCGCGTTGCCCGCTATCCGGCCAGGCGGGTGCGCAGCTCGGCGACGGCGCCGCGCACGGTGTGGTCCAGGACGTGGTTGCGGATCATGACGCGCGCCCCGCCAATGACCTCGGGGTCGACCTCGCAGTTGAGGTCGATGCTGGTGCCCAGTCGGCGCTCCAGGATGGTGCGCAGGCGCGACTCCTGGGCCGTGGTCATGGGGATGGCCGTGACGACGTCGGCGATGGTGCGGTGGCGCATGGCGGCGGCCAGTTCGACGACGCGGCGCAAGTTGCGCAGCGGCCCTCCCTCGGCGCGGTGACGCACGCACCAGCGCAGCAGGCTCATGGCCGGGGCACTGATGTGGACGCCGAAGACGGCCTCGGCCAGGCGGACGCGGGCCTCGGTACGGGTGCGGCGCGAAGGCGCCAAGGCCTCGCGCAGCTCGCGGTCGCCGGCGATCTGCTCGTGGACCTCGAAGAGCTGCTGCTCGATCTCACCGACCGCGCCGTCGGCGTGGGCGCCGGCGAGGATCGCCTCAATGCCCAGGTCGTGGAGGGCGGTGATGAGGTCGACCGGCTTGGACCAGCGGCCGCGGACCATGGCGCTGAGCAGGTCGACGACGCGCCCGTCCACGGTCCCCTCGAAGAGCCTGCGAGCCAGCACCGCCTTCTCCTCGGGCTCGCGGCCCGGGTCGGTCAAGGGGCCGGACAGCGAGTGGACGGCGACCTGGTGTGCCAGGGCAAGGATCTGGCGCCCCAGCTCCTGTCCCTCGACTCCCGCCGCCGCGAGAACCGGGCTCCAGGCCTGACTCACCGTCTCACGGGTGGCTCCGGTCCCGGTTCTCACGGCTTCTCCTCCGGGGTGGGCTCGGAGGCGGAACCGGTGGTCACCGGTGTGTCAACACCCTCGACCGGGGGCATGGCCTCGAGCTCGTCGAGGAATCGGTCGATGACGCGCTCGGACAGGGCGGTGTCCTTGAGCTGCTCGCCGACGATGCGCTCGGCCAAGGTGGAGGCGAGCATGCCGACATCGGTGCGAAGCGAGATCTGCGCGGCCTGCTTATCGGCCAGGATCTGGCGCTGAGCACCCTCCAGGATGCCGGCGGCCTCTGTCTGGGCTTCGGCACGGGCCTGGGAGATGATCTCCTTGGCCTCGCTCTGTGCGTTGTCGCGGATGCGGGCGGCCTCACGGCGAGCCTCATCCACGAGCCGGGCGGCGCGCTTCTCGGCGTCGGACTGGTCCTGCTCGGCCTTGTCGGCCAGGTCGAGGCCCTCCTGGATGCGCCGGGCGCGCTCGTCCAGGACGGCGTAGAGCCGGGGCAGAGCGAAGCGGCCCACCACCAGGAGGATGAGCAGGAGGACGACCGCCGCCCAGAAGATCTCATAGAGCGGGGGCAGGATGAAGGCTGTGCCTCCTCCCTGCCCGCCCTCGGCAGCCAGCGGAATCATCACTTGACGACGAGCGGCATGACGAAGCCGATGAGGGCCAGGGCCTCGACCATGCCCGCGCCGATGATCATGTTGGTGAACAGGCGTCCGGCCACCTCGGGCTGACGGGCGGTGGCCTCCTGGGTCTTGCCGACCAGCAGGCCGATGCCGACGCCCGGGCCGAGCGTGGCAAGGCCGTAGCCGACGTATGCGAGCGCGGTGAGGGACATATGTGGTTCCTTCTTTCTGGCGCCGGGTGGCGCGGGTGGGGTCGGTGGAAGAGTCGCGTGCGACGTATCAGCGATGTCTAGTGAGCCTCGATGGAGAGCTTGATGTAGACGGCGCTGAGGATAGTGAAGATGTAGGCCTGCAGGACCGCGACGAAGACCTCGAACAGGGTCACCATGATCATGGCCGCGCCGGTCAGGAGGCTGATCGTCGAGGAGGCCTGGAGGTGCAGGAGCAGGCTGGTGGTGCCGAAGAAGGTCATGGCGAGCAGCATGTGCCCGGAGACCATGTTGCACAGCAGACGCAGGGTGAGCGTCACCGGCCGCACGACGAAGTTCGAGAGGAACTCGATGGGGGTGATGAGCAGGTACATCACCTTGGGCAGGCCGGGCGGGAAGAGCTGGGAGGAGAGGAAGTGCCCGGCTCCCTGCTCCTTGATCCCGGCGCCGATGAAGGTGATGTAGGTCAGGGCCGCGAACACCATGGGGACGGCCACCACGGAGGAGGCGGCGATGTTGAGGCCCGGAATGATGCCCGAGAGGTTCATGGCGAGCACGCCCAGGAAGAGGGTGCCCAGCAGAGGGGCGAAGCGGCGGCCGTTCTTGTTGCCCAGGAGCATGAGGGCGACGTTGCTGCGCACGAAGTCGGCGATGATCTCCAGCAGCGCCTGGCCTCGCCCGGGAACGATCTTGATCCGACTGGCGACCACTCCCACCGTCAGGCACAGCAGCAGCCCCATGATGACGCGCACAAAGGTGAGCCGATTGAACTCCAGGAGCGTGCCCTGGCCGAAGAACGCCTCGGGAAAGAAGTCCCCGACACCGGGCGAGTGAGGGTGCTGAGTGAAGGCGGGTACAGCGGTCAGCGCGATGACGGCGACCAGGAGGACCAGGAGCACCCAGTACCACAGCGGTTTGACGAACGGCTCGGCGTCAGCCGCCCGCGGCACGGCGACGTCGTCGTCTGCCGTGCCGTTCTCGATGACGGTGTTGGTGGACAGGAGATCCTCCCGATGTCTCTCACGCTTCGATGTCTGCCCTGACAGGCATGTTAACTGCTGTTAATGCTAGCGCCTAAGACTGTTTCAACGAAGCGAACCGCATGGCTTCCCGCTGCCCCCGTGCTCACCGCACCCTGCGCACGACGCCTCACCCGAGTCAGGAGGCGTCAGTCGAGTCGTCCGTCATCGGCTCCACCGCAAGGATTCGTGCCTGTGACAGGACGGTCACCTCGGCGAGCATCCCCACCAGGATCACAGCGATGAGTGAGACTCCAATCACTCTGCTGTCGAGTCCCAGGGGCCGTCCGCCCAGGAGGACCACGGCCAAGACCACCACCTTCGCAAGGTATCCACAGACTATCCAGGCCACGAGGACCCCCATGCCGGAGCGGACCATGCGGTCCAAGAACCACCAGGTCGCTGCCAGCAGCACCGTCGTCGAGCCCGCTGCGGCCAGCAGCGTCCACATCGGACGGGCCACGGAGCCGCGGGAGCCGCCGATGAGGCACCACAGGGCCTCTCCGACCACCAGGACCACGGTGGCCACGGTGAGGATCCGGCGCAGGCGGGTGGAGGCCTCGTGCAGGGTGCGGGCGTTCGTGCGCGTCGCTTCACTCACTGGCGCGTCCCTTCAGACGGTCCGGACTGAGCCGGCACGGCGGTCCCGAGCGGCGCCTGCCCCTCGGCCGGGCGCGTCACCTCGCCGGTTCCCGAGACGTTGCGGGAGATGACGATCCGCTGCTCCTGGCGGTCCTGGCGCCGTCGCAGCGCCGAGCGCAGGCCGTGGCGCACCCCGGGCATGAGGTCGACGGTGACGACGAAGGCGAACAGGATCGCGATAGCTGCCCCCACCGTGACCCAGGGCAGGGGGAAGAAGGCCATGGCGGCCACGGGGAAGGAGGCGACGGCGGCCCACAGGTACATGACCAGGACGGCGCGGCGGTGGGAGTGCCCGGCCGCCAGGAGCCGGTGGTGCATGTGCATGCGGTCGGGGTGGGTGGGGCTGAGCCCCTTCCGTGCGCGGCGCACGATCGCCATGATCATGTCGGTCAGGGGCAGCAGGAGGACGGCCAGCGGCAGGAGGATCGGCATGAAGGCCGGCAGGGCACGCGAGCCGTCGAAGCTGCCGGGGTCGATCTGCCCGGTGACGATGATGGTGGAGGCGGCCGAGACCAGCCCCAGCTGCATCGCCCCGGAGTCGCCCATGAAGATGGTGGCCGGGTTGAAATTATGGGGCAGGAAGCCCAGGCACACGCCGATGAGCGCGGCCACGATCGTGGCGGCCAGGGAGCTGTAGGAGCCCGGGCTGGTGGCGCGGGTGAGGACGTAGGTGTACAGGAAGAAGGCGGTCGAGCCGATCCCGATGATGCCCGCCGCCAGCCCGTCGAGCCCGTCGACGAAGTTGACGGCGTTGATGGCGGCCACCACGACGATGACGGTGGAGATGAGGGACAGGCGCGAGGAGCCGATCGTCAGCCCCGCCACCGGGAAGGTGAGGAGCTGGACACCCTGCCAGGCCATGACGCCGGCGGCCAGGATCTGACCGGCGAGCTTGGTCATCCAGTCCAGCTCCCACAGGTCGTCGACGACACCGAGCAGGCACACCAACCCCGCCCCCAGGACCACGGCCCAGGCGCTGGAGTCGATGACGTCGGAGAGGTAGGGGATCTGGGAGGCCACGGCGACGGCGGAGAACAGGCCGAAGAACATGGCCACCCCGCCCAGGCGCGGAATGGGGGTGGAGTGGACGTCGCGGGCCCGCACGGGGGTGAGCGCGTTGCCCACTAAGGCGACGTGCCGGATGATCGGCACGGCCACGTAGGTGGTCACGGTGGCGATGGCCATGACCAGCAGGTAGACCCTCACGCGCCCGCCTCCGCTCCGTCTCCCGTTGCGTCTGCCGTCTGTTCGGACAGGTCGATGCCGGCCGCTCGCTCCAGGTCCGCGGGCGACAGGACCCCCTGGCGCAGGATGCGGGGGGCGCGGGCGTGCGCCCCGGCGAGCGAGACGATGGTGGAGGGGACGGGCCCTGGGGTGGCTCCGCCGTCGAGCAGCAGGATGTCTCCGGCCGAGATGCCGTCGGTGTCCTGGGCGGTCCTGAAACCCGCATCGATGGTCCGGACCCGTCCGGGGAAGGCGTCCCGGGCGGAGGCGGCGTCGGTCGCGGGCGGTGCGCCGGTGGGGTTGGCGGAGGTCACCGCCAGCGGGCCGCTGCGGCGCAGGAGGCCCAGGGCGAGCTCGTGGTCGGGCATGCGCACGGCAATGGTGCCGCGGGTCTCCCCCAGGTCCCAGGTCAGGGCCGCATCGGCATCGAGGATGAGGGTGAGCGGCCCCGGCCAGAAGGCCTCCATGAGGGCACGGGCGGTCTCCGGCACCTGGGCGACGACGCCGGTCAGGTCGGCAGGGTCGGCCACGAGCACCGGCGGGGGCATCTGGCGCCAGAAGGCCTCCATGAGGGCACGGGCGGTCTCCGGCACCTGGGCGACGACGCCGGGGCGGTCGAGCGGCTGCTGGCCGCCAAGGGGCGCGGACGCCAGATGCCCCCGCCGGTGCTCGCGAAGGGCTGCGGGGGTTGGCTCACGTCCCGCATCCTGCCACGGATCGGGCCGGCTGCGGGACAGTGAGACGGTGTGGGCCGGGCCGCGATGCCGGACAGTGACCCGCACCTGCCCATACTTGCCATACTTGCCCGCATCCGTCCCCGCCTCGTCATCGGGCTACACGATGCGGCGGGCCATGGCCCAGCGGGTGAGCTCGTTGCGGTTGGACAGCTGGAGCTTGCGCAGGACGGCGGAGACATGGGTCTCGACGGTCTTGACCGAGATGAACAGCTCGGAAGCGCACTCCTTGTAGGTGTAGCCGCGGGCGATGAGGCGCATGACCTCCCGCTCACGCACCGAGAGGCGGTCGAGCTCGCTATCGGCTACGGCCACCTCGCCCGCCCCGGCGCCGAAGGCGTCCAGGACGAAGCCTGCCAGGCGCGGGGAGAAGGCGGCGTCGCCGGCGGCCACGCGCCGCACGGCCTGGGCCAGGTCCTCCGTCGAGATGGCCTTGGTGACGTAGCCGCGAGCGCCGGCCCGGATGACGGCGACGACGTCGTCGCTGGCGTCGGAGACGCTCAGAGCCAGGAAGCGCGTCTCGGGGACGTCGTGGCAGGAGACGACGACCTCGGCCCCTCCCCCGCCATTGCCGCCGGGCAGGTGGACGTCGAGCAGGACGACGTCGGGCCGCAGTGCGTGGACGGCTGCGATGGCGCCCTCGACGTCGTCGGCCTCGGCGACGACGTCCAGGTCGGGGGCGTGAGCGGTCAGCTCGGAGCGCACCCCGGAGCGGACCAGGGCGTGGTCGTCGACGACCAGGACCCGCAGGGGCGCGGTCGCCGGGGCGGGCGGGCGGTTATCTGATGGGATGTCGGCGGGTGAATCAGCCATGGGTCTTCCTGCTGGTGACGTCGATGATGTGATGGGACTGCGAAGCAGCGAAAAGATGGGGGAAAGGACGGGGTGGGCCGTACAGGACAGGATGTGACGGAACCAACGATAGACGGGCGGCGGGATCAGGCGGGAAGCGACAGGGCCACCTCCGTGCCCGTGGCCATGCGGCGTACTCGGGCGCTGCCGCCGTGGCGCTCCATGCGGGCGATGATGGACTCGCGCACGCCGTGGCGGTCCTCGGCGATGGAGTCCAGATCGAATCCGGGGCCGCGGTCGCGTACGAACACCTCGAGACGCTGGTCACCGGCCTCGACGTAGAGGGAGACCGGCGGGGCGCCGTGGCGCACGGCGTTGGACAGGGCCTCGCGGGTGGCGGCGACGATGACCTCGGTGTCGCGGTCGGGGGCGCGGTCTCCGACGCAGACGACGTCGACGGCCACGCCGTGGCGGTCCTCGATCTCTCCGGCCAGGTCGGTGAAGGCGTCGGCCACGGAGGTGCCCGGTGCGGGGCGGTCGGTGTAGAGCCAGGCTCGCAGCTCGCGCTCCTGGGAACGGGCCAGGCGGGCGACCGTCTCGGGTTCGTCGGCGCGCTTGCGGATGAGGGTGAGGGTCTGGAGGACGGAGTCGTGCAGGTGGGCGGCGATGTCGGCGCGCTCGGCCTCGCGGATCTCAGCGGCTCGGGTATCGGCCAGGGCTCGGTTGGTCCGCAGCCACAGGGGCGCCAGGACCACGCCGATCCCCGCCACGAGCGCCCCTCCGGTGACAAGACCGGAGATGAGCTTGTACGGAGAGCTGTCCGCGGCCACCCACACCAGGATGCCGACGACGGCCAGGCACACCCCGCCCGCGACCCGCAGGATGGCGCCCAGATTGCGGTCCGGGCCGACGAGGTTGTCCATCTGGGACCAGGCCAGAGCCGCACCGGCGATGATGACGACGACGATTCCCACCGCGCCCACCCGGTCCAGCAGTCCGAAGCGCCATGCGGCCAGGAAGAGGGCCGCCAGGATGAGGGAGCCGCCGTCGATGACCGTCTGCGACAGGCCGGAGACGGAACCGCCGTCCTCGCTGCCCCTCGCTCCCTCAGCGCCTCCGCCGCCCCCGGGGCGGGTGGCCAGGCGGGCCCGGGAGAGCGGTGACGCGGACTCGGATCCTGTCGGAGAGCTCTCCCCGGGCAGCGTCGCCCACAGCAGGGCGTAGAGGAAGGCTCCCGCGCCGCCCCCGAGCGCGAGAACTGCCACCATCGCGCGGACGTAGCGCACGGGGATACCCAGGTGAAGGCCCAGTCCCGCGCAGACCCCGGCGATGCGGGCGGGCCTGCGCAGCCGGGCGGCCTCCTCGGACCTGCGGGGGCGGCGGGGGGCTCCACGGGTACCTCGGCCCGGTGGGCGCGGACCCGGGCTGCGCGGCCCACTGCTGAGACGTCGTCATGACACCATCGTGGCACGCCAGGGTTCCCGATCCGATTGTGCCCCGGGGGATTCGGGGGACAATCGGGGATCATTCAGGGGGTCCCCTGATCGTGGCTCGAGGCGCCGACACGAAGAATTGATGGCATGAACGACACGCCCACTCCACCGCCTGACGGCGACTCTCCCGCCGGCTCCAATTCCTCATCCCCTTCCTCCCCCCACGGCGCCGACGGCGCCCAGCACAGCTCCCAAGCGGGCCCGCAGTATGGGCCGCAGTACGGACCACAGTACGGACCCGCCTCCTCCTACCAGCAGTACGGGGGTCCCCAGCCCGAGCCCCGGAACAGCTCGACCCGCCGCTTCTTCGACTCCCTGCGCGGCTCGGGCCTCATGCGCACGAACGAGCGCTGGATCGCCGGCGTGGCCGGCGGCGTGGCCTACCGCTTCGGCCTGGACCCCATCCTGGTGCGCTGTGTATGGGTGGTGCTCTCGATCTTCTCCGGCGTCGGACTGGTTCTCTACGGCGTGGCCTGGGCGCTCCTTCCCGAGGAGTCCGACGGGCGCATTCATCTGGAGGAGGCTTTCGCCGGCCGTTTCAGCGCAGGTCTGGCGGGTGCCATCGGCACGACGATCGTTGGCATGTCGACGCTCGACAACGGTTTCATCCCCAGCTGGTACGTCGAGCTGTGGGGTATCCCAGGGGTGGCGGCCCCCGTGTGGTCACTCTTCTGGCTGGGGCTGACCGTCCTGGCTGTCATCCTCGCCGTTCGTTTCGCTCAGAACCGTCGCGGACGTCGGCGTGACCCTCAGGGGCCCCAGCCCTGGCAGACCACTCAGCACGGCGCCACGCCGTCATCGGGGAGCCGCCCTGGTGACCAGACCAGTCAGGCCGCGCCCACGGGCTCCTCCTCGGCGGCCGGGTCATCGGCAGCCTCAGACTCCTCCATCTCCTCCGCGCCCGGCTCCGGCCCCAGTGCCTCAGCCTTCGGCCGGCCTGCCAACGGCCCGACCTGGCAGAACCGCTCCTACCGGCAGTACCAGCCCTACCAGCCGGCCCCCGCGCCGGTCCGTCCGCCGCGCCCGCGTCGCCCCGGCCCCGGTTCCTCGGTGTCGTTGGCCGTCCTGGGCCTGGGGCTTCTGGCCGGAGCGGGAGTCTGGTACGCCACGGCGACCCACCACGTCGGCCTGCTCCAGGGCCAGTTCATCCTCATCGGTACCCTGGTGGCGCTCCTGGGCGCGGGTATCTTCATCAGCGGCCTGCGCCGTCGGCACGGCGGCTGGATGACGGTGCTGGGCTGGCCGGCTCTGTTCGTCATGGCGATCCCCGCTCTCGTGGCCGCCTCGGTCACACCCCCGAGCCTGGCCCACATGCCCTTCGCAGTCATCACGGACTCGGCCACGTTCGACTCGACCACGGTCACCTGGAAGGAGCTGTCGTCGTCGGCCAGTGGGGGCAGCGTCACCCGCAGCAAGGACATCGGCGACCTCACCCTGGACCTGCGTGGCATGCCCGCGGATGAGGCCGGCCGACTCTCGACGATCAACGCCCACCTCGACGTCGGGCGCCTGCGCATTAAAACCGATGCGGACCAGCCGGTGACGATCAAGACCAAGGTCGACATGGGCTCGGTGGAGTCAAGGGTCTCCCGGGCCTGGACCGTCAACGGCAAGCAGATGGCGCCCGATGAGGAGGGGGCGACCACCTACGACGTGAACGGCAAGACCGTCTCCTCCTACAAGAACGACCACGGTGGCCTGAACATCACGTCCACCCTGACGTCCCCCGGCGGCGGGGACGGGCGGCAGGCGATCACGATCAACGCCTCTGTGGACACCGGGACGATCGAGGTCACCGACCAGGGCGACAACATCTCCTGGCACGGCAACGCCGATGAGTCCGTGTGGATCGTCAACTACTGGTCCGATGAGCACGGAGACGTTCATCGCGGTTCGCTGCCGATCCCGGGCATGAACCACCAGGCCATCACGGTCGACGACGCCGAGGCCTGCATCCGCTCCGCCCACGAGAGCGTGGACGCCGATGATCGCAGTGGGAGCGCCAACTGGCGGGATCTGTCCGACCTCACCTCCAAGGAGCGCGCCTCCTACGACGCCTGCGTGCAGAAGGCCCTGGCCGGGCAGAGCGCCGCCCGACCGATCACGAGTCCGGCCCCCTCAGGAGCAGCCACGCCGGCGCCGTCCCAGACACCCACCGAGCAGCAGGCTCCCGCCGAGGCCCCGGCAGACGCCGGCTGATCGGCTCGGTCACCCGCACTCGTTCGAGACACCCAGACCTCTTCCCGGGCATTCCCCGGCATTCACGCAAGGAGACCCCCATGAGCAGCACCTCGTCCACCACATCACCTGAGGACGCAGGCGGAAACGCCGTTGAGGAGACCACCGAGGACGCCACGAGGCCCTTCCCGGCCTCGGACGACACCCGGCCGCTGACGCAACCGCTGACTCAGCCACTGCCCCAGTCACCGACCACGCCGCGTCCCGCGTCCAACGACGCCTCCACCGACGTCCTGAGCACAAAGGGGGCGCCGGGCGGCACCGACCAGGCCGCTCGCCCGCGCGATGCCGATGCTGAAGGCGGGGCAGTAGCGCAAACCGATGTCCTCCCCTCTCCGGCCTCGAGCTCACCCTCGAACCATGACGGTTTCTCCGCCCCCTTCGGTGCCGATCCCCTCGGTCGGGGTGGCAAGAACGGCGAGGACAGCAGCACATCGGCGGACTCGGCTCCCGCGCCATCGGCGTCCAGTCCCGTATGGAGTGCCGGGATGGTGGCCGGCAAGGATCAGCAGCCGCCAGCGCCCCGGGACATCAAGGGCTCCACACTCCTGTGGGGGGCGTTCCTGCTCCCCGTGGGCGGACTGCTCATTGCGGCGGGCCTGGGACTGCGCTTCGACTTCACGACGACGGCGATCGCCTGCCTGGCGGGCCTGGGGATCCTGCTCGTCATCGTCGCCCTCATTCCTAAGAGGCGGAGCGGTATCAAGCCCTGATGCCACCGCCTGCGCCGCACGCGGACGCATCTGAAAACTCGCCACCTCCCCCCCACCAGGCGGGCACGCGAGACCTCAGGCGCGTCCGCGTGGGGCTAGCATTGCGGGAGAACTCACTGGAACCGAGAGCCTTCACCGCCCCGACGGACAACGAGGGACATCGATGGTTGAGACAGTTTTTTCCGTACTCATGAGCCTGATCCTGTGCTCGGCCGGAGTCGTGCTCGTACTGTTGGGGCGCCGGATGTCGCAGCACAGGCTCCCGCCGAGCTCGTGGACGGGAGTGCGTTACGAGATCGCTCTCCGATCCGAGGAGAACTGGTACACGATGCAGGCCCGGTGCGCAGCGGCGACTAAGGGATTGGGCGTGGTCTTCATCGACTCGGCTCTCCTGTTCGCCGTTCAGGCGGCCCTGCCTGAGACGATCTCGATCCTGGTCCCCATGATCGTCATGCTGATTCAGACGGCAGCCGGCATCGCGATCCTTCATGTTCAGGCCCGCAAGTGCGCCGCGACCCTGACGAGGAATGCATGAACCGGCCCCTCAGACCCAGGCGAGGGAGCCGGTCAGAGGTCATCAGCGTCAGGGTCGGAGCGCTCAGCCCTGGTAGACGATCTTGGCCTTGACGTCGTCGACGGCCTCCTCGCCGAGGTAGTGGCGCACGATCTCCAGGCCGAAGTCGATGGCGGTGCCCATGCCGCGGGAGGTGATGACAGGGCCGTCGGTCACGACGGCGGCCTGGCTGACCTGCGCCCCGTGATCGGCGAGCACGCCTACGAAGCCGGGGTTCGACGTCGCCCGGCGGCCCTCGAGCAGGCCCAGCTCGGCCAGGATCGAGGGGGCGGCGCAGATCGCGGCCACCGGCCTGCCGGCGCGCACCCGCTCGGAGACCGCGGCCATGAGCGGCTC
The DNA here is from genome assembly GCF_900323545.1 of Actinomyces sp. Marseille-P3109. Classification (NCBI taxonomy): domain Bacteria; kingdom Bacillati; phylum Actinomycetota; class Actinomycetes; order Actinomycetales; family Actinomycetaceae; genus Actinomyces; species Actinomyces sp. Marseille-P3109. The sequence continues at coordinate 355,631 of NZ_OOHN01000008.1, read as the reverse complement.
AACGGCCTTGAGGTTAGGGGTGCCGGGGAGGCCGCCGGGCAGGACGAGCATGTCGTAGTCGGCCAGGTTCGCCTCGGCCAGGGTGAGGTCGCAGGTGACGACGATGTTGTGGGAGGAGGTGACGGCCCGCTCGGGGGTCACCGAGATCATCGTCGTCGGGACGCCGGCGCGGAAGAGGATGTCCACGGTCGCCAGCGCCTCGACCTCCTCCAGTCCCGGCGCGATGAAGACGGCGACCGCCTTGTCGGTCTTCTGGTCGGTGGGAGCGTGGAAAGCGGGCATGTCTCCTCCAGGAAGGTCATCTCAGGTGCGTGCGACTGGCTCTACTCACCTTACGCGCCTGCCACAGCCCACCGGAACCGTACCGGTCCGTCTGCACCGTCCTGAGTGCCCGACGCCGGTAGTAGTCTTGTTGACCATATCCGCGCGGACAACGCCTGAAGCACTGGGAGGCGAGCGAGGGATGATGTGGTGGACTGTGGCCCTCTGCTCAGTTGCTCTCGCCCTGATCGTCTGCGCGGTTCTTCTCGCCCGTTCCCAGTGCTCCCTTCAGCGCACCCGCGGGGAGCTCGCCCGTCTGCGAGCCTTTCATGAGGAGCGGATGCGCCGCCCCAACGTGCTGTCCCATGAGCTGCGCACCCCCCTGACCGTGGTACGCGGTGCCGCCGAGCTGCTCCTCGACGAGAGCGCAGGCCCGCTCAATCCCGATCAGAGGCGCTTTGTCCAAACGATTGCGGAGAACTCCAATCAGGTCATCGAGATGGCCTCCGATCTCCTGGCCGAGGCCAGTTTGGAATCCGATCTGTTCAACCTGCGCCTGGAGTGGACCGAGATGCGCCAGCTCGTGCGCAGGTGCGTCGCCCAGCTGCGCCGGGTGCACACCGCCTCCATCCGCATGGATAACCACGGGGCACCGCTGCGCATTCAGGTCGACCCCCGCCTGATGGGGCAGGCCGTCACCAATGTTGTGAACAACGCCGCCCGGCACGCGGGCGAAGGCGTGTCCATTCTTGTGCGCGTCACCGAGTCCGAGGAGACCGTCACCGTGTCCGTCTCCGACGACGGCACGGGTATGCCCCCGCAGGACCGGGCCCTACTGTTCACTCCCTTCGCCACCGGCGGCTCCCGGCGCCCGGGAACCGGCCTGGGGATGATGATCACCCAGCGCATCGTCGAGCTCCATGGCGGGAAGATCCTGGTCGATACCATCTCCCGAAAAGGGACGACCGTGTTTCTCACTCTTCCACGCACATGGCGGGAACCCGATCGCGAGGAGGCGACTACAGGTGAGTGACGTCATGGAGGCACCAGAGGCTCCCCGGGTCCTCGTCGTCGACGATGAGCCGCAGATCCTCATGATCATGCGTTTCGCCCTGGAGACCGCGGGCTTCGTCGTCGTCTGCGCGGCCGACGGCGCTCAGGCCTGGTCCTTGTTCAAGCAGCAGTCCTTCGACCTCGTGATCCTGGATCTCATGATCCCGGCCGTCTCCGGGGTGACCGTGACCGAGCGGATCCGGACCGTCTCGGAGGTGCCCATCATGATGATCACCGCCCTGTCGGATGAGCCGGACCGGATCCGGGGCCTTGAGGCCGGGGCCGACGACTACGTCACCAAGCCATTCAGTCCTCGGGAGCTCACGTTGAGGGCTCAGGCGCTCGTACGTCGGTGGCGCGGTCGGCGCGCCCAGGCCCTGTCCAACGGGGATCTGGTCATCGACACCGCTTCGCACCGGGTCCACCTGCGCGGCTCGACCCTGGACATCACCGACACCGAGGTCAGGTTTTTGGAGGTCATGGCGCGCAACATCGGTCGGGTCGTCACCTATCGGGATCTGCTCAGCCAGGTGTGGGGCACCGAGGACCGCAGCGGCGGCAAGGACATGATCAAGACGACCGCCTACCGGGTGCGCCGAGCCCTGGGCGAGGAGGGGCGGCGCTACATCCACTCGGTGCGTGGAGAGGGATACACCATGCCCCGCCTGGAGCGGAGCGCTCTGGGCAGCACGCCGAGCACGAGCGCGGACCCCGGAGCGGAGTCGCACCGTCCCCCCCCCACCGCAGTGACCCACCACGGTAACGGAGACGTTACCAACCGTTACTGACCATCACCCCGCCGGCCTCCACCACCAGGAATGATGAGGCGATCGGTGGGGTGTCGTGCGAGAGCCCGATGACCTCCCGTCTCTCGATCCCACTTGATTCAAAGGAGAATCCCATGAGGAAGCGGTTATTCCCCGCTCTGCTCGCCGTCGCCACCGCGAGCGCTCTGGCCTTGACCGGTTGCGCCGTCGACAAGACGAAGAGTCAATCGATCACCGTCGCCTGCGGCGCCATGGAGGACCTGTGCCAGAAATGGACCCAGACCTTCACTGAGCAGACCGGCATCCAGGCCACCTACGTACGACTGTCCTCCGGGGAGGCCGTCGCCCGTCTGGACTCGGCGAAGAACGCCCCGGAGTTCGACGTCTGGCACGGTGGCCCGGCCGACGGGTACGGCACCGCCGCCGCCAAGGGCCTCATCGAGGCCTACGACTCCCCGAACGCCGCCAAGATCCCCGACAAGTACAAGGACGCCGACCACAAGTGGACCGGCGTCTACGTCGGGGTCCTGGGCTTCTGCTCCAACAAGAGCGTTTTGAGCAAGCTGGGTGTGGATACCCCGGCATCGTGGGACGACCTGCTCAATCCTGCACTCAAGGGGCAGGTCTCCACCGCGCACCCCTCAACCTCCGGAACCGCCTTCACCACCTTGTGGACCCAGAATGTTCGCTTGGGCGGCCAGGACCAGGCCTTCGACTACATGAAGAAGCTGCACGGCAACGTTCTGCAGTACACCAAGTCCGGCACCGCCCCCGGCCAGATCGCCGGCCGCGGCGAGGTGGGAGTCGGCCTGGTTTTCTCCCACGACTGCGTGAAGTATCAGGATGAGGGGATGTCCGATCTACAGGTCTCCTTCCCCAAGGAGGGCACCGGCTACGAAGTCGGTGGAGTAGCGCTGGTGGCCAAGTCCTCCCATTCCGATGCCGCCAAGAAGTACATCGACTGGGCGCTCTCGGCCGATGCCCAGAACGTTGGACAGACCGTGGGCTCCTACCAGATTCCCACCAATCCCGACGCCAAGATCAGCGACAAGATGGTCAAGCTCGACGACGTCACCCTGATCGACTACGACTTCAAGGCCGCGGCGGAGGCGAAGCCCGAGCTGACCAAACGCTTCGACGAGGAGATCGCCGCGCAGCCGAAGGAGTGACGGATCCTCGCTCCCCGTGTTCTGGGGCCCTGCGGCCCCAGAACACCCTTCATCCTCGACGGTTGCCCGCACGCGGGCGGCCCCTGTCCCGAACGGAGTCCTCCATGTCTTCTGTGGCCTCAACGCTGCCCTCTTCCCACGCTCCCGGGTCAACGCCGGCAAAGGCAGGGCGGTCCACGAAGGTTCGACGAGACCCGGTGACCATCGGCATCGTCACCATCGTCGCTCTCATCCTCACCTGCCTCATCCTCCTTCCGCTGGTTACCATCCTCTCTCAAGCCTTCTCCGCCAGCGGCTCAGAGGTGCTTGCCAGTTTGCTGAGCTCGACGACGAACCGAACAATCGCTCTCAACACCGTCGTGCTGGGCGTCGTCGTCGGGTCCGTGGGCACGCTCGTCGGTTTCTTCTTCGCCTACGTGCAGGCCCGCGTAGACATCCCCGGTAAGCGTCTGCTTCATCTCATCTGCCTCATTCCGATCGTCTCCCCGCCCTTCGCAGTGGCCACGGCCTCGATCACACTGTTTGGACGCAATGGGATCATCTCCACCCAGCTGCTGGGCCAGCAGTGGAACATCTACGGCCTACCAGGCCTCACGCTGGTGCTCTCCCTCTCCTTTTTCCCCGTCGCCTACATGAACATGCTCGGCATGCTCCGCAACCTGGATCCGGCTACGGAGGAGGCCGCTGCATCACTGGGCGCCTCCCCCTGGACGATCTTCCGCACGGTAACCCTGCCGATGCTCATCCCCGGTTTCGCCTCCTCCTTCCTGCTGCTCTTCGTCGAGGCGATTGCCGACCTGGCGAATCCATTGGTCATTGGAGGTGACTTCACTGTTCTAGCCTCCCGTGCCTACATCGCCGTCAACGGTGAGTACAACACAGCAGCCGGGAGCGCGTACTCCCTGGCGCTGCTCGTACCGGCACTGCTGGTGTTCATCCTCCAACGCTATTGGGCCTCCCGCAGCTCGGCGGTCACCGTCACCGGTAAGCCCACCGGAAGAGTCCGCCCAATCCGCGCTCTACTACCCCGAATCATCCTGTCTGTTACGACGGTGGCCCTGGCGCTGTTCATCGTCTCGATCTACGCAACCGTCATCCTGGGATCCTTCGTCAAGATCCTGGGAGTGGACAACACCTTCACGCTCAAGAACTTCCAGTACGTGCTTTCCGGAATTGGCAACGATGCCATGATCGACACAACTATCTTAGCCCTCATCGCCACTCCGATCGCAGGCATCCTGGGAATGATCGTGGCATGGCTCGTTGTTGTGAGACTCAAGGCCAGCGCCGGAGTCATGGACTTCCTAGGCATGCTCGGACTGTCGGTGCCGGGCACAGTCCTGGGAATCGGATACCTCATCACCTTCAATCAACCGATCATCTACAACAATCTCATGTTTATGCCTGCCCTGGCCGGAGGCAGCGCTGTCTTCGGGGGAGCCATCGCGATCATCATGGTTTACGTAGCCCGTTCCATGCCCTCGGGACAGCGCTCGGGGATCGCCAGCCTCCAGCAGATTGATAAATCGATCGACGAGGCGTCCACATCACTAGGCGCATCAGGCCTCCAAACCTTCATGAAGGTGACGATGCCACTCATCAGACCGGCATTCATCGCCGGCCTCACATACGCCTTCGCCCGCTCCATGACAACACTTTCTCCAATTATTTTCATTACCACTCCGAAAACGAAGATCATGACCTCCCAGATCCTCGCAGAGGTTGATGCGGGGAGATTCGGAAACGCCTTCGCCTTCTGCACCATTCTCATTGTCATCGTCATGCTCGTCATCGGCATGACCAATCTTCTCGTCCGCGACACCTCGGTCACATCACAGGCTCGCACAGGCATGTGAGACCGACCAGAAAGGACTCCACCATGACCCTTAACTCCGACGCTGATATTCAGCCGATCTCCCAGGATAATAATGCCGCAGGCAAGAGCGGCCACCTCTCCCTGGTGGAGCTCACCAAGACCTTCGGCGAAGGCGCCGGAAAGGTGACGGCCGTCGACCACATCAACCTTGACATCAAGCCCGGAGAATTCATCACCCTCCTGGGACCTTCAGGTTGCGGTAAAACCACGACCTTGCGGATGATAGCCGGATTCGAGGACGCATCATCCGGAAAGGTGATGCTCGACGGCGACAACATGGCAGTTGTTCCACCTAACCGACGCCCGATGTCCATGGTCTTCCAGTCCTACGCTCTCTTCCCCCACCTGTCAGTGCGAGACAATGTCGCCTACGGACTCAAGCTGCAAAAGATGTCGGCGGCGCAGATGGACGAGGCAATCGAGGTGGCCCTGACCTCGATGAATCTGACGGCGATGGCCAAACGGGCACCCTCCCAGCTCTCCGGCGGCCAGCAGCAGCGCGTCGCCCTGGCCCGCGCCATGGTGGTACGCCCCAAGGTGCTGCTCTTCGATGAGCCGTTGTCGAATCTCGACGCCAAACTGCGGATCAAGATGCGCCTGGAGATCCGCCACATGCAAAAGCGCCTGGGGATCACCTCCGTTTACGTCACGCATGACCAGTCCGAGGCGATGGCGATGTCAGACAGGATCGTCGTCATGAACTCCGGCCATATCGAGCAGGTCGATACTCCCGCAGAGATCTACCTGCACCCGGCATCGGTCTTCGTGGCCGACTTCGTGGGGCGCGCCAATTTCCTTGTGGCTACGGTCACCGGGAGACCGGACACGGCATCAGGAACGCAGAAGTGCGCGACGGTGAGGGTGCTCGGTTCCGAGGCGACGGTTCCCGCTCACCCCGATGCGCTGGACGATGGCCGGGATGTCGTGCTCATGGTGCGGCCCGAGTCCGTGCGCCTGACCGCCGCCCACGAGCCGGCTCAGACGATCTCGGGATCTCTGGGCCAGATCATCACTCGCGTCTTCTACGGGGAGACTGTCGAGTACGAGGTCGAGACCGAGTACGGGTCCATCGTCTGCGTCGTCGCCGATCCGCACGAGGACGAGTTCTTCCAGGAGGGACAGGCCGTTCGTGTCTCCATCGAGTCCAGCAAGGCGTGGCTGCTGCCCGCAGAAGCGAACGCACCGGCCTAGCCTTTTCGACCACGCCCACCAGCGCTGAGTGTCCCGAGCCGTTCGGGACACTCAGCGCTGGCGCAGGAGGTGCTGGGTGGCGCTGTCGAGAACCGGTCGGGCGGTCTCGGGCGCGTAGACGCTCAGGCCGCCGTCGGACACGGGCAGCTCGACGTCGCCATCGTCACCGACGGTGACCGGCTCGTGCCCGCCCAGGACGCAGAGCCACTGCTCGCCGGCGTGCCCGGCCCCGACGTGGAGGCGCTTGGTACCGGCCCGACGGTCGGACAGGACGACGGCGAGCCCGGAGCCGGGGTGGGCGTCGTCGCCCTCACGCGCGAATCCGACGATGTCGGGCTCGTCGAGGGCGTCGTGCTGAGGTCCGTGGGCCAGGGAACGCCGCATGGTCATCAGCAGCGGAAGCTCGGTGACGGCCGGCAGGTCGCCGGTCTCGGGGGTGCCGAACAGGTCGCCCCAGAAGACGCAGGGGGTTCCGGCCTCGCGCAGCAGGATGAGGGCGTAGGCCGAGGGCTTGAACCAGGGCTCGATGGTGGAGGCCAGCGACTGACCCGGCTGAGTGTCATGGTTCTCCACGAAGGTGACGGCGCGGGCCGGGTCAGCGGCCACGAGGGTGCCCTCGAAGAGACGGGACAGGTCGACGTCGCCGTTGGAGGCGGAGGCGGCGTGCAGGTGGAAGTGGAGGGGGACGTCGAACAGGCTCGTGGAGGGAACGGCCTCCAGGTAGCCCTCCAGCTCGGCGACGTCGCGGGACCAGTACTCGCCGACGGCCGGCAGGGCGCGCCCGGTGGCGCGGCGCAGCTCGGGCAGCCAGCGGGCGAAGAAGTCGGCGCCGACGTGCTTGAGGGCATCCAGTCGCAGGCCGTCGACGCCGGTGGTCTCCACGTACCAGCGTCCCCAGCGGTCCAGCTCGTCACTGACGGCGGGGTCGGTGACGTGGACGTCCGAGCCCATGAGGTAGTCGTAGTTGCCGAGCTCGTCGTTGACGTTCTCGTTCCACTGCTTGCCCTCGAAGAGCCACACGCCCTTGAGCCGGCGGGCCTCGTCCCAGTCGGTGCCGTGGAAGCAGGTCCAGTCCCAGGTGAAGTCCGAGTGAGCACCGGCGCGTCCCGGGAAGGTGTAGCGGGTCCAGGCGGTGATCTCCTCGGCATCACCGATGGGGCGCAGGCGGTCGTGGGGGTCCACCGGGGTGGCGCGCACGACCTCAGTGTCGTCACCGCCCATACGGTGGTTGAGAACGATGTCCGCCACGACGCCGATGCCGGCCGCGTGCAGGGCCTCGATGGCAGCGAGATAGTCCTCCTTGGTGCCGTACTTGGTGGGGACGGTGCCCTTCTGGTCGAACTCACCCAGGTCGTAGGTGTCGTAGACGCCGTAGCCGACGTCCTCCACCCCGGCCTGCCCCTTGTAGGCGGGCGGCAGCCAGGCCGAGCTCACCCCGCAGTCGGCCAGGAGGGCTGCATTGTCCGCCAGGAGGCGCCAGTGGCTGGAGTCGGCGGGCAGGTCCCAGGCGAAGGCCTGGAGCAGGAGAGGGTTGACGACGTCATCCGAGTCGGTGGGGCTGGGCTGGGCGTGGTTCTCGGTCACGGCACCGATGCTGCCAGCCCCACCCCGACGGCGAAAGCCGAACGCGCAGGATGTCCCCGGCCGGAAGATGGTGCACCCCCACGCACAGAATGCCCCGGGCGAGCTGAGGACTCCGGTCGATCCTCCGAGCGCACCACACGTGATACCAGTTTGGTATCACCTGCTACTGTGGGCGCATGGCGATGACACTGCGTTTAAGTAAAGAGGATGAGCGTCTCCTGACACTTCTTGCCCAGGAGGACGGGGTCAGTCGCCAGGAGGCGACGATCCGGGCGATCCACGAGGTGGCCGCACGCCGCGGACATGAGCAGCGAGTGAAAGAAGCGTCCGCCCGTGTCCGCATCCGGTATGCCGAGGTCCTGGAACGCCTCGGTCGCTGATCGGACACAGATGATCGAGTATCTGACGCTTGAGGACGCCCTGTTGCTCATTGAGGAGCTCGCCGTCGGGCCGGTGCGGGATCTCGGCCTGGTCGACTCGGCGCTGCACCGGCCTGCAGTCACTCTCTGGGGACGCGACGCGTACACCACGATCGATGAGAAGGCTGCGGCCCTACTCGATTCCCTGGTCCGCAATCATCCCCTGGTGGATGGAAACAAGCGCCTGGGGTGGTTGGCCACGCTGGTGTTCCTGGACATCAACGGCCATTGGATCGAGGCTCCCGACGACGACGCGTATCAGCTGGTGATCGCCGTCGCGGCTGGAGAACTATCCCTTGAGGAGATAGCTTTGGCCCTCTCGCAATGGCGCTGTGAGCCGGAGTAGGGACTCCGGCAGCAGGGACAGGAGTACCGCACCTCTACACGCAAGACGCCTGCATTGATGGGGCCGGCTCAGGCGGGTGCGAGCAGGGCGGCGACGTCGTCGAGCTGGGCGGCGATCTCGGTGAAGTCCCGGTCCAGGTCGAGGGTGCGCACGTGAAAGCGGTGCCCGGTCTCGGTCCAGGTCTCGCAAATCGGCGGGTCGACGGCGGTCTGGGCGTAGAGCAGCATGCCGGCGACCTCGCGTCCGCCCTGTCGGGGGTCGCTGGCCTCATGCATGACGTAGCTGTAGATCTGGTTGCGGTTGGCCGGGGACAGGATCTGCCTGTCGTAACGGGAGCCGAGGATCCGCCCGTAGCACTTGGTGTCGATGATGAGGGTCCGCTCCGGCCCGGTCAGAACGATGTCGGTGTGCAGCCCCGGAAGGAAGACCGGGGCGTCCTCGATGCCGCCGCTCACCCAAGGAGCGCCGGCACGTAGGTGGGGGTGGTGGCGGCGGAAGTAGGCCAGGACGAAGCGCTCGTACAGGGCGCTCAGCTCCTGGGCGTCGAGGAAGTCCGCGAGGCTGACTGCGCCATCGGCGCCGCTGAGCAGCCGCTCGTCCACGACGAGCCGGCACACCCCCATAAGCAGTCGGTAGGAGCGGTTACCGCGGTGGAAGCGCAGCCTCTCCCAGTGCAGGTGCCTGAGATCGCAGACGCTCATCACCTCGACGTCGCCCATGGCGAGCAGCGTGGACTTCAGGCGCGCCCTGCGGGCCGGGGCGATGTCGCCGTGCAGGATCAGGCGCAGGGCGGCGGTCTTGAGGAGCCGGTTCATGAGGGTGTTCTCGGTGCGCTCGTCATAACCGCAGTGCACCAGGCTCCTGCGGCGGGCCCTGAGCCGCATCGTGGCGACCGGGTCGATGCGTCCCCGCACAACCGACAGGTCCTCGGTGAAGGGCTGATAGTCCCGCTCGAAACCGCGTCGACGCTGGTTGTCCAGCCCACCGGCCAGGATAGCGGCGAGCATGTCGTGGACGTGCTCGAAGTCCTCGGCCGCCAGGCGCCGGTGCTCACCGGTCTCCAGCGCCTTGAAGGCGTAGGCGAGCATGTAGTAGACGTTCTTGAGCAGCACCGTGCTAGGGCCACGCCGGTGCGGTCGGCCGGGAGACCCGTCCAACGCCCGTCCGGGCAAGGCGGTGGCCGTCATGGCAGGACACTCTCCAGCTCGTGAATGCTCTCGTCCATCGCGGCGGGATTGTCGAACCAGTACTCGCGTACCAGCGGCTCGAGCTCGTAGCACACCACCGAGGTCACATCCGCATCCGTGCCCGCAGGGTTCTCGGGGCTGCCTGCAGGCAGGCACAGGTAGGAGTGGCCGATCTGGAACCCGGGCCCGAGGGCCTCGTCCTCGGCGATCCGCTGGTTGAGACGGCGCACGACGTCGACCAGTGCCTCCAGCCTCGAACTGCCCACAGTCTCGACGTGCCTGAGGAACCCGGGGTGATCGAGGGCCGGCCTCATCTCGAAGAAGGCGAAGCGGCGCCGCAGCGCGTAGTCGATGAGGGCCAGGCCCCGGTCGGCGGTGTTCATCATGCCGATGAGGTGGAGCCGCTTCGGAACGGACAGCAGCTCCCCGGACACGGGCAGGCGCAGCGCCTCCCCACGATGCTCGGCCTCAATGAGCATGAGCAGCTCGCCGAAGGCCTTGGAGATGTTGGCGCGGTTGATCTCGTCGATGATGAACACGTAGTCCCGTCCCGGGTCGGCGGCAGCACGCCGGCAGAACCTGGCGAAGACGCCCTCGGCGGCCGCGAACCCGCCCTCGGCCGTGGGGCGCAGCCCGACGACGACGTCCTCGTAGGCAGTCGACTGGTGGAACTGCACCACCTCCACCCGTGAGTCATCCGTCTCACCCATGAGCGCGTACGCCAGGCGCTTGGCGGCGAAAGTCTTCCCCGTCCCCGGAGCTCCCTGGAGGATGAGGTTCTTCTTACGTCGCAGCAGCCCGAGCATCTGCTCCAGGTCCTCGAGATCGACGAACACCTCTGCCAGGAAGTTCTCCCGCGTGTAGACGTCTGCGACGTCGGACTCGTCAGCGTTCTGGGGGCTCGCGGCAGGGTCGGGGGTCGTGGACGAGAGAGGGTCGTTCCGGTCCCGGAACGGTGACTCGAGCTGGGCCGGGTTGTAGCTCGTGTTCTCCGTGACTCGTTGCAGGGTCAATGCACCCACACGCCGGTCGAGCGGCCAGGAGCCAGCATGTGTCCACTCGATGTCGCGCACGCAGCGGTAGGCAGGCCGGGCGTCGTCGTAACGGAACTCTGAGCGGACGATGCCACGCCCTATGATCTCGGTCGGACCGCGCCGGGCGTAGACGACGTCGCCGGGACGCATCGTGTGGGTGAAGTCCCGGATCATTCTTGCCGCGCCTGTCGGCCTGCCTCCCCAGTCCCCGTAGCCAGCCTCCAGCGCCTCGATCACAGCCTCCTCGTTCGGGTAGATCGTGGGGTCGCCGATCCGATCCCAGTTGAGCGCCATGATCCCGGCCGTTCGAAATTCCTCCCACTTCCCGGCGCCCTCGCCGGGAACGTAGAGCCAGTACCCGCGCTCCTGTTCCTGGGCGCTCTCAGCGCCCTCGACCGACGCCGTCATCGGCTCCCTCATAGTTCCTCCTCATTGCCCGTACCCGCAGCGCTGCGAGCACGTCCAGGGAGAAGAGTAGTGCCGGCTTGCCTCATCAGTACCAGCTGGGTGCGGTCGCTTCCTCGGCGGGGACATTCGACGCCGTCGAGGACGGGATTGCTGTTCCCGTACGCGCAGGATGTCCCCGGCCGAAGGATTGTGCCCCCCTACGCGCAGGATGTCCCCACAGACGGGAGAGGAAGGACGCAATATGGACAGAGCGGAACGGCGGCCCCATAATGGTGGGGAACCACCCGGCTGCAACCGGATGACTCCCCTAGCAAGAGGCCGGCTCAGCCGAACCACTTGCCGAGGGCATCCACAAGGACACCGACGGCCCGGACCAGGCGAGCGATTGCGGTTAACACGTCGCTCACCTTCCGGGCCGTTACCTTGTCCTTACGAACTTTTCTGCGTCGGCCTCTCGGCTTGGACACGGCCCTCACCTCCTTCCCAGCTCCTTCCTCCCCGGCAAGGACATAGGTGTTCCGGGGGAAGGTGCCGACGTGAGGCGTCATCCATCATGCCAACGGGAGCCAACACCCATCCCGCGTTTCCACAGCACGGGGATCCCGCAACAGGTCAGCCATCCCTGTGGATACCTGCGCCGTCGGCACTCACCCCGCGCCACTTGATTCTCGGCACGCGGTTGCAGCCGGGGACATTCCACGCAGCCGGGTGCATACTGCTCCGGGCGGGGACATTCGACGCCGTCGGGGACGGGATTCCTGTTCCCGTACGCGCAGGATGTCCCCGGCCGGAGGATTGTGCCCCCTACGCCAGAAACGTCCCCGTCGAGAATGAGTCATCAGGCGGCCGGCGCCCGCAGCACCACGATGCGCTCGGCGAGTCTGCCCACCAGCGGAAGCCGCATCAGGGGCGCGAGCACGGGGTGGTAGCGCGCAATCGTGTCGATGAAGGGGACGTCGTGAAGCAGCGTGAATCCGGGGGCGATCGTCCGATGGAACTCGGCGGCGCTGGAGCAGCCGTAGGTGTAGCGCGCCCCCGCGTCCTCGACCGAGCGCTCCCGGCCGTACTTCTGGAACAGGCGGGGCATGACCTCGATGAGAACCGTTGCACCGGGCAACCGAGCAGCGATGATGTCCATGAGAGAGCGCACCTCATCCTGCTCGAGGTACATGCTCAGTCCCTCGACGATGACGAGCACATCGTTGCCCACTTTGCCGCTCGTCTCACCCTCCCCCAGCTGGTCGGGCCAGGCGGGGTCGAGGGCGGAGGTGGCGATCGTGCGGTGGCGCTCACCGTCCTCCAGCAGCCGGCGCCGCAGCGCGATGACGTCGGGCAGGTCGAGGTCGAACCAGGTGACGCGCCCGTCGTCGAGGCGCTGGAAACGGGTGTCGAGCCCGCAGGCGATGTTGACCACCGTGCAGCCGGGGTGGGTGGCGAGGTAACCGGCGACGAGCGGGTCGAGCGTGAGGGTGCGCAGCACGACGCCGTCGGCCATGAGGCGGTCCTGTCTCGCCATGGTGAAGTCGTAGTCGAGCCGGGAGACGAGCTCGACGGCAGCAGGGTCCGTGAAGCGCGGCCGGTCGGAGAGCGTGTGCTCCGCCCTGGCATGGAGGGTCAGCAGCATCGTCTTGCTGACACCAGTCAGGTCCGCTGTCTCGTATGCGCTCATGCAGTCAATTCTGCGATGCCGGCGATTGGAGCACCAGCACCGTCAGAAAACGGGATGCGCCGTGCGGGCTCTGCGGTCAGCCGCGCGACTCAGCCCTCCTCGAGGACCCCGTTCCAGGCCAGGAAGGCGGTGGTGCGACGCATGGCCTCCTCCCAGTTGGCGTCACCGAAGCCGTGCGCGGCGCCGGGAATCGTGACGAGCTCGGCGTCGGGCAGGGTCCGCACGGCGGCCCGGGAGACCTCGATGGGCACGGAGCGGTCCTGCTCCCCGTGGACGATGATGACCGGGCGTCGATAGGTGGCCAGCTCGGCCCCGACCTCCAGGTTCCAGCCGTCAACGGCATAGCTGCGTCCCAGGCGGGTGCCCGCCCAGTCGAACTCCTCGGGCACAGCGGCCAGCGTGCGGAAGGCAGCACGCAGGTTCTCCCCCAGCCTCAGCGCCGGGTACCACAGAGCCAGGGCAGCGATCCGCTGCGGGTGGCGTGCAGCCGCGAGCGCCGCGACCGCCCCTCCCAGGCTCAACCCGAACAGGGCGACCCGGGAGGCGTCCGCCTCCGGCCACGCGCAGGCCGCGGTGAGGACGGCCTCGAGGTCGGCCAGCTCGGTGAGGGCCGACATCGCGGTGGTCTCACCCTGGCTGGCGCTACCGCCGCCTCCGCGGAAGTCGAAGCAGATGGACACGGCCCCGGCGGCGGCGAAGCGCCGAGCCATGGGGGCCACGCGGGTATGGGAGCCCTCCATGCCGTGACAGCAGATGACCAGGGGTGCGGGGACCGAGGACGCGGTGCGCGGGACGTAGGCCAGTCCCCCGATCCTCTGCCCCTGGGCGGTGAAGGTGACCTGCCGGGACAGGTAGGGCTGCGTCGTCGTCACGTGCTCTCCTTGCTGCGCTGGGCCGGCAACGGGAGTCCGGCCCGGCGGCCATCGTAGACGGGCCGCCGGGCCGGGTTTGCCTCCACCGCAAGCAGGAGGGCGGAGAAGCGCACCCTCAGATGGCGCTGTAGCCGCCGTCGACGAGGATGGGAGAGCCGACGACGTAGCCGGAGGCCTTGGAGGCCAGGAACAGGATGGCGGTGTCGAGCTCACCCTCCTTGCCGAAGCGGCCCAGCGGGATCATGGCACGGAAGGCCGATCCGGTGTCCTCGGCGTCCAGGACATCGGTGGTCAGCTCGGAGTAGAAGTAGCCGGGACACAGGGCGTTGACGGTGATGCCGTACTTGGCCCACTCCGCGGCCAGAGCGCGCGTGAGGTTCACGGCGCCGCCCTTGGCCGCGTGGTAGGCGGCCATGCCGGCGACGTTGGAGCCGACCATGCCGTACATGGAGGCGACGTTGATGATGCGTCCGTAGCCAGCGGGGATCATGGCTTTCTTCGCGGCGGCGCGCGAGACGCGGAAGATGCCGTACAGGTCGATGTCGACCTCGGTGTCGAACTGCTCGTCGGTCAGATCCTCGGCGGGGCCGAAGCTTCCCGTTCCGGCGTTGTTGATGACGATGTCGAGCCGGCCGAAGGTCTTCAGAGTGGCGTCGACGACGCTGTCGACGCTGGCCGTATCGCGCACATCGCAGTGCAGGGCAAGGGTCTTGACCCCGAACTCCTCGGTGATCTCCTTGGCCACGGCCTCGACGCGCTCGACGCGACGCGCCACGGCGACGATGTTGGCTCCGGCACTGGCCAGCGCCTTGGCCATCTGGATACCGATGCCAGATGAGCAGCCGGTGACGAGGGCCACCTGGCCGGTCAGGTCGAAGTAGTTGCGGTCCATGGTCATCTCTCTTCCTTGAGTTGTTCCCCGGCCCGCTGGCCGAGGGGTGCAGGCGTGAGGGCTGCACGCAATGCCGAGTAATATAACTTACAAGGAAAAGTGTTATTAGTATATATGATAAATCAGTGGTCGCCCTGGGACAGATGAGGTCAAGTCGAGAGAGTGCCACTCATCACACCGCATCATCTCGACGACGAGAGGCACCCTGAGACTCGTGGTTCAGCGCCTCTCAGCGGTAGGCCTCCGAGGGAGCGTTCTCGTCGTAGTTAGCCACGAGGACCAGGCCGGATAGGGCGTAGGGGCCACCGATGTAGGGCATGACCTGGACCAGTGCCGCGGTCACCTTCTGGCGGGAGGAGCCGGCCCGGATGGCCCCGGCCACGTGCGGACGCAGCTGGGTGGAGGCGCCGATGGCGGCGATGGCCACGAGACTGATGAGCTCGCGCAGGGCGACGTCGAGCCCGCCGCGGGTGGCGAAGTCGCCGAAGGTCGAGGAGGTCAGCAGGTGGGGCACGAACTTATCGAAGGGCTCGGGCAGCGAGGAGAAGACCTCCTTGACCTCGTGACCGTACAGCGGAACCTGGATGGCGGCGCCCGCCTGCTCCCGGGCGCTGGGGTCGGCGGCGTCGACGGTGCCGGCGTTCTCCAGGGGCAGGGAGACGCCGTGCGCCTCGAAGACCCCGTTGGCGATGTCGATGGCGTTGAGCGTCTTGGGGAAGCCGATGTAGGGGGCGCACTGGTAGATGGTCTCGCGCACCTGGAGCGGACTGGCGCCGATGTTGAGGGCGGCGCCCACGTGGGCCCTGAGCTGGGGAAGGGTCTGCATGGCGGTCAGGACGGTGACGGTGAGCAGCTCGCGCTCGACGTCGGTGAGGACACCCGTGGAGAAGGCCTCGTCGAAGATCCCGTTCTGGAGGATGTCGAACAGTTCGGGGTCCGTGGGGTGGGGCTGGGGCTCCACCCCGAACAGTCGGTTGAAGGTCTCACGTGCCTGAGGTGTCAGCGCCATGGGGGCTCCTTATGATTCGCGGTCAGCTCGACCTGAGCATGTCACGTCCGCCGTCCGGGTGACAGGTTCTCTCACGCCTCATCATCGGCTCTCCGCGCGACGGCGAGCACGCACGTCAGCTGCGTTGAACCCTCCTCGCTCCTCACGTCAGAGGTGACCGGTCTCAACCCCCGCGAACAGTCACCGTCCGGAACCGGCGAGCCTCCAAATCATGCGGATGACCCGGGCGGCCTGCTTCTCGAGCTCGGTGCGCGTCAGGCTCACCCCGCCGTCGTCCGATTCGGTCTGCCCGTCCGACAGCCGAGCGTCGCGCCCCCGCCTGAGCGCGGCCAGGAGATCCTCCCGGTCCGATTCGCCTCCGGGCATGAAGAGCTCGTTGCCGGCCTTGACGCTCGCCGCGGCGGTGGCGCGCGGATGCTTCATGTCGCTGTGGGTCATGCCGGCAACCACCCAGTCGGTCATGACCAGGCCGTCGAAGCCCCACTCCTGACGCAGGATGACCTCGAGCAGGTCGGTCGACTCCGAGGTGTGGACACCGTTGATGAGGTTGTAGGAGGTCATGACGGCGGCGGGCCGGGCCCGGCGCACGCAGGTCTCGAAGGCGCGCAGGTAGAGGTCGCGCAGGGCTCGGGGACTGACCCGGCTGTTGGAGTTGAGGCGGTTGATCTCCTGGTTGTTGCAGGCCAGGTGCTTGATGGTCACACCCCGCCCCGGATGGGACTGGACGCCACGGGTGATGGCGGCGGCGATGTGCCCGGCCAGCAGCGGGTCCTCGGAGAGGTACTCGAAGTTTCGTCCGCACAGGACGGAGCGGTGCAGGTTGAAGGCGGGGGCGAGCCAGAGGTCGACGCCGAAGCGCTCCATCTCGGCTCCGACGACGTCGCCGAACCGCTGCGCCAGGCCCGGGTTCCAGGACTGCGCGAGCGCGGTGCCGATGGGGATGGCGGTGGTGTACTGCTCGCGGATCTCGGCGGGCTCTCGAGGCTCGGGCTCGTCGGCGATGCCGAGAGCCTCACGTCCGGCGTCATCCATGAGCTCGAGGAAGGTGGCGGGCAGGCTGGAGTCGCCCAGGGAGAAGGGGCCCTCGGCGTCGACGCCGTAGGTGGGGGCCAGGCGCAGTCCGGCGGGCCCGTCGGCCATGATGAGGCTGGGCAGGCCGGGGATTCGGGTGGTGGTCTGGCCGGCCGCGCCGATGACAGTGGTGGAGGCCGCTCCGACGATGGAGCCCGATTCCTCACCGCTGAGGTAGTCACCCAGCACAGCGTGCATGAGGTCGTCGTCGGACAGGTCCCGGGCCAGGGCGAGGGCCTCACTGAAACCCTCCGGGGCCGTCCGCTCATCGGGTGCGGCACCGTCCGGCCGACGCAGGTGGGCCGGGTCAACGACGAGCACCGGCAGGTCTGCTGGAATGTCGAGGACCACCGGAGCCTCGGGCCTCCAGTCCGTGAAGCCGGGATCACCCAGGTCGCCGGTCAGGAGTCGCACGGTTGCGTCCTGGGCGAGCTCGACGACGGCGACGGGGCTCAGGTGCCGGCTGGAGGTTCCCACCCGCAGCAGGTAACGGCCGGCCTCCAGGACCGTGGCGCGGGTGGCCTCGTCGTAGGAGGCCAAGTCGGTCAGGTCGATGTCGATGGTGATGTGTACCGTGGCGCCGGGGGTGATCTCGTCGGTCTTGGCGAGGCCGGCGAGCGCCTGAAGCGGCTGGTCGAGGCGACCGGCCGGCACACTGGCGTAGACCTGGACGGTCTCCTTGCCCGGATGCTCACCGGTGTTGGTGACGTCGACGCCGATGCTCACGCGAGCCCCGTCGAGGCTCGCCCGGCGGGTTTCGACGTCGAAGGTCGTGTAGCCCAGTCCGAATCCGAAGGGGAAGAGCGGCTCCTTGCCGACCGAGTCGTAGAAGCGGTAACCGACGTAAACGCCCTCGCGGTAGTGGGTGTCGTCCGGGTCTCCGAAGTCGCCGATCTGGTCGCACTCGTCCCAGGCGGCCCAGGTGGTGGCGAGCTTGCCGGAGGGATAGGCCCCGCCCAGGAGGACATCGGCGAAGGCGTTGCCGATGGCCGCGCCGAGCTGGGAGAGCAGGAGGATGTTAGTGATGTCATCGAGCGGGCTGAGGTCGACGACGCCGCCCACGTTGAGGACGAGGAGGAACGTCTCGAAGCACTCGTTCAGACAACGGATGTCGCGGATCTCGGTGTCGGTGAGCCTCAGGTCCCCGGCCTCGGGGGTGCGGTCGCTGCCCTCACCGGAGGTTCGGGCCAGGACGTAGACGGCCGTGCGCGGGTCGGAGTCGGTTTCGATGTCGAGGGGGATCGTGTACTCCGGCTCGGCCATGACAGAGCCCATGCCGATCATGATGGCGGGGACGCCGCGCTCGGCGGCCTCGGCCCTGATATCGGAGATGAAGTCCTGGTGGGCCTGAGCGCGGACGCGGTCGTAGGCCTCCAGCCAGGGCCTGGTGACGATGGTGAAGCCGGCCGACTCCAGGCCCTCCTCGATGGTGGTGACGTGGCGGGAGTTGACGTCACCGCTGCCGGTTCCACCCTTGATGGTGCCGCGGGCGCCGGAGCCGAACAGGGCGATCTCGCCCGGCTCAGCCAGGGGAAAGGCGCCGTCGGAGCGCAGCAGCACCATGCACTCGGGGGCCAGGGCGCGGACGGCGTTGAGGTGGTCGATCTCGTAGGTTTCCATATCGCGATCTCCTCTTGTCATGCCGACGGCAGCGCCACGTGCAGGCCTCCGCACTGAGTGAACGAACTGGATTCACCCCATCATCGCGGTGCTGTGATGCCTACGATAACGGAGCAGACACCGGATCCGGAGATGTTGTCGGAGAGCGTTTGGGGCTCTGCGGAGTGGAGGAATCATGAAGGCACCCAGGAGAGTCAGCGGGAGCAGGATCGCCGTCGGCGTGGCCAGTGTCGGCCTGACGGTGGGGGCCTTCAGCTTCTACTCCCGCAAGCGCTATCGGCGCTCGGCCGCGGCGAGCCTGACGGAGTACACCACCCGGCCGGTCAAGATGGCGCATGCCCGCATGTCGATCTCCGAGCGGATCGCCCGCCTGGCCGGCCGCCCCGAGCCTCGCCGAGCCGTCCCCTTCCCTGCCTGGGGGCGCTTCTTCTACGACCTGGAGCGGCGCGAGGACGAGGGCATGCCCGTCTACCACCTTCGCCCGCATACGCCGTCGCACGCCGTCATCGTCTATCTCCACGGCGGCGGTTACATCTCGACGGCGGTCTCAGTGCACGCCTGGCTGGTCGATCATCTGGCCCGCAGGACCGGGGCCGACGTCGTCATGCCGCTCTACCCGCTGACGCCCCACCACACCTGGCAGGAGGCGCATCGGCTGGTGCTGGACCTCTACCGGCGCACGGTCGCGGAGAACCCGGGTAAGCGGATCATCCTCATGGGGGACAGCGCGGGCGGGGGCCTGGCGGCAGTCATCGCCCTATCCCTGGCCGAGGCCGGCGACGCCCAGCCCGACGAGCTCGCCCTCATCTCGCCGTGGGTCGATATCACCAACGCCAACCCGGATATCGCGGACTACGTCGACGCCGACCCGCTCATGGCTCCCGAGCCCCTCGCCGAGATCGGCCGTTCCTGGGCGGGCGACACCCCGTTGACCGACTGGCACCTTTCTCCCATCTACGGCGACCTGTCGGGCCTGAAGAAGGTGACGACCTTCGTGGGGACCCGGGAGATCTTCCTACCGGACAACGCGCTCTTCCACGCCAAGCTCCTGGAGGCTGGAGCCGACTCGACGCTGCACGTCGGCGAGAACCTCAACCACGTCTACCCGATGTTCCCCACCCCCGAGGGTCACCGGGCGCGCCGAGACCTCGTCCGCCTCGTCACCGGAGAGCTCGCCTAACCCAACCACGCCCACCCCCGATGACCGCCACTGGCGGCGAGCTGTGGCGGTCATGGCCGTCACACTGACGACGTTGCTCACCCATGTAGCACCCCGCCAGCCCGGCGGTTGGCGCCATTTCGATTCGGCATACGGCGTCTGTCGACCAGATGGATGCGCACTGTCCACTCGCTGGAGCGCACGTCGCCGACGGTGCGGCGTCGGTCCTGGCGGAGCGATGTCTCAGGACATCGGGGGAATCGGCCCCTCTTCTGGCTCCCGGTGGTGCCCGCTGGGCTCCTGGTGACCCTCGATCAGCGGGCCGCTTCCGGCCGGAGCCTGTTCACGTCGGCTACTGCACGGGGTTGGGGTTGTACTGGCCAGGGGTTGTCCGTACTGCACGAGACCCCGAACCCTGTGGAGTACCCCCACGCCTCCCCTATTAGCACCCTGACCTGGTGGAGTAAAGACCCGGACGGGGTCAGAGACGCCCCATGGAGTTCCCGATCAACAAGTGCGTTCCCGATGAGGGTTCGCGCAGTGCGACGGATCCGGCACACGACCTACCACCGCACCCTGCCCGAACACCTACTGGCACAACCTTGAAGTGAAGTAGTGAATGCCTGCGCGGTGATGTGGCGCATTGTCGCCAGCAGTGGAGGAGGCGCTCTAACGAACGCGGCGCGCGCCGGCTCCAGCCCGGTCCTCGACCTGTGGTGGGACTGAGGCACGCCTGCCAGGCCGGTGGGCCACCCCATTCCAGCCGTCCACATGGCGTCCGGCTACCGATCACCCTTAGTGGGCCTGAGCGGAGCGGTAGTACATGACTGCGACCTGGGTGCGGTTGCGCAGGCCTAGCTTGGCCAGGATCGCGCTGATGTGGTTGCGCACCGTGCCCTCACTCATGAACAGCCGCGCCGCGGCCTCGGCGTTGTCCAGTCCCTCGGCCACGGCCTCGACCACCTCGTACTCGCGGTCGGTCAGGGCCGCGAAGGCCGTGCTCCGCGGGTCCTGATGCCCCCGGCCTCGGTCCGCCCCAGTCACCGGTGGCCGGGCGTTGAGCCCCATGGTGGCGCTGCGCTCGAGCACCTCCCCCTCCAGGACGCACACCCCGGCCATGACGGACCGCAGCGCCGGGGCGACCTGGGCGACGTCCTGCTTGATGAGGTAGCCGCGCGAGCCCATCTTGAGGGCACGCACGATGTACTCGTCGTCGGAGAAGGTGGTCAGGAAGACGATGCGCGCCGTCGGATCCTCGGCCAGGATCCGCTCGGCCGCGCTGAGTCCGTCGCCGCCGGGCATCTGGATGTCCATGAGGAGGATGTCGGGAGCCAGCTCCCGGTAGCGCTCGATGGCCTCAGGTCCCGACCCGCCCAGGCCGACGACATCGACGTCGTCCTCGACCGACAGGATCGTGGACAGGGCCTGGGCGACGAGCGCGTCGTCATCGACGATGAGGACCCTCATGATGCTCCTTCTCTCCCTTGTCCGTTCTTGGGGATCGTGGCGAAGACCGTGAACCGCGGCCGCGGGGTGATCCGCACCCTGCCGCCCAGGGCCTCGACCCGCTCGGTCATGGAGCGCAGGCCGAGGCCGGCACCCTCGCCACCATCCACGGCCGGCCCGCCCGCCGCGGGGACGACGCCGTCATTGTCGACCGTGACCTGCCAGAACGCAGGGTAGTCGGTGACCGCCACTCGGGCCGAGTGGGCCCTACCGTGGCGGGCGGCGTTGGTCAGGGCCTCGCGCACGACGGCAACGACGCAGCGCGCCACCGCCGGTGGGGGCTCGACGTCGGTGGAGCAGTCGACGCTCACGGAGTCGATGCCGCAGCGCGAACCCAGCAGGTTGAGGGAGGTGGCCAGCTCCTCGCCCTCGTCGGACAGGGCGTGGACGGAGCGGCGCATGGAGTCCAGGGCCTCATCCAGGCCACCGTCCAGGGTAGTGAGGTCGGCGACGACGCCCGGCGCGTCCCGGTGGACGACCTGGAGGGCCTTGACCTGCAGCAGGAGACGGGTGAGGAGGTGCCCGACGCCGTCGTGGATATCGCGCGCGATCCTGGTGCGCTCGGACAGGGCGGCGGCGCGCAGCTCGTGGTCCTGGGCCTGAAGCAGCTGGGCGTTCGTGTCCTGCAGGGTGAGGACCTTCTCGCGCAGATCATCACGCACTGAGTGCAGGCTCATCCGCACCGTCTCCTCCTGGAGGGTGCGCAACGCGAGGAGGGCCGCGAGCGCACAGAACACCAGAGCGAGGGCCAGTACCGGTGTCCTCGGCACCTGTCTGGCAACAACGGCAGTGAACAGAAGGCCACTGATCGCAGCCACCACCCGTGCGTGCCGGGTACCGAGCACGCCGAGGCGGGCCAGGCCGTAGACGACCAGCGGGGCCCCGACCACGGACGCCGTCGTGAGGGTTCCGAGCAGGAGGTAGGCGGCGGGCATCACGATCGCCCAGCGGCTCCGGTCGGCAAACATGCCCATCCCACTGACAGCCACGGCACCGAGCAGCCAGACCACGACGACCGTGTCCGTCTCCACGGTGAGCAGGGCCAGCAAGACACAGCCGCACAGCAGCACGCCGTTGTCGACCAGGACCTTCACACCTCGATTATCGACGATCACCGGCGCTTTCAAACCCGTCAGGCCGATCCGGTGGCCCTGTTGACGGATCTCATGACAGAAGTCATGGCTGCCCGCCCAGGTCATGACGGCAGGCACTTCTGGTCGCCACCGTCCCCGCAGGAACATGGGAGTCATGAGCCGGGGGACACCGGCGGGAAGAGAGGAACCGAGATGGAAGTCAAGGACGGGGCCAGGGATACCGGCCCGGCTGTGGAGGTCGGATCCCTGGTCAAGCGCTACGGGGAGCTGGTGGCGGTGGATGGCCTCTCCCTGAGGATTCCGCGCGGTCAGGTGCTGGGGCTGCTCGGGCCCAACGGATCGGGCAAGACGACCACGATCAGCTGCATCCTCCAGCTGCTCACCTACGACAAGGGCTCGATCCGCGTGTTCGGCGAGCCGATGACGCCCACTGCCTACGGGCTCAAGCGCCGTATCGGCGTGGTGCCTCAGGAAGTGGCCGTCTTCGACGAGCTCACCGTGGCGGAGAACGTCGACGCCTTCTGCGCCCTCTACGTGCGCGACCGCGCCGAGCGGCGCCGCCTGGTGGCCGAGGCGATCGCCTTCGTTGGCCTGGAGAAGTTCGTGAAGTTCAAGCCCAAGAAGCTCTCCGGCGGCCTGCTGCGCCGTCTCAACATCGCCTGCGGCATCGCCCACGGCCCCGACCTCATCATCCTGGACGAGCCCACGGTCGCCGTCGACCCGCAGAGCCGCAACGCGATCCTCGACGGCATCAAGCGTCTCAACGAGCACGGCGCCACCATCATCTACACGAGCCACTACATGGAGGAGGTGGAGCAGCTGTGCCACCGAATCGTCATTATGGACCGCGGCCGTCAGGTGGCCTCCGGAACCTCCGACGAGCTCAAGGCCATGATCGGAACCGGTGAGCGCATCCGGGTGGAGGTCGTCGACCCCGCTCCCCCGGGTGAGGAGACTCTGGAGGGTCTGCGCCGCCTGGAGCACGTGCGCACAGTCACCTACCAGGACGGCGAGGTCCTCATCGAGTGCACCTCCGGGGCGCACAACCTCTCCGACGTCATGAGGGCACTGAATGCGGCGGGAGCGACCTGCGGCCGAGTGACCTCCGAGCCCCCGACCCTCAACGACGTCTTCCTGGAGATCACCGGGCGGGCCCTGCGCGACGAGGCGGCCTGACATGCTGACCGTCTTCTTTTACCAGGTGCTCAGGCTCCTGCGTGATCGCGTCCTGCTCGTGTGGACGCTCGGCTTCCCGATCGTCATGTCCCTCATGTTCATGGCGATGTTCTCCAACCTGGACAAGGACTTCGAGGCCACCCCCATCAGCTTCGGCGTCGTCCAGGACGAGGCCTACCGGGCGGCTCCCGGCCTGGACGCCGTCATCGAACAGATCTCCGCCGACGACGCCGATCCCCGCCTTATCACCAAGGTCACCCACTCCACCGCATCTGAGGCCCAGGCCGCCGCGACACGCGGGGACACGAACGGCTACCTCGCCGTCGAGGACGGCGATCCCGTGCTGCACGTGACCCAGAAGGGCAATGAGGCCGAGACGACTCAGGTACTCCGGGTGGTCATGGACTCCTACACCCAAAAGCGGGCCGAGCTCGAGGCCGTCATCAAGGCCGGGGTTCCGCCGGAGCAGACAGCCGCCCTTCAGGTCGACCACTCCTTCACCCACTCGATCTCGGTAACGCCGAGTCCCGTCAAGCCCGCAACCCGCTACTACTTCGCGCTGCTGGCCTTCGCCAGCGGCATGGGCATGACCGTCACCATGACCACGGTGCAGAGCATCATGGCCTCCTCTCCTCTGGGAGCCCGCCGAACCCTGGCGGGTCTGCCGCGGTGGAAGGTCCTCACCTCCACGCTCGCGGCCTCCTGGGTGTGCGTCCTGGCCTGTCTGCTCATCGCCTTCGCCTTCATCGCCACGGTGGTGGGTGTGGACTTCGGGCCTCATGTGTTGCTGTGCCTGGTAGCGGTCGGGGTGGCCAGCCTCATGTCGAGCGCTGCGGGCGCCGCACTGGGCGCCTTCAGCAAGATGGGGGTCGGGATGGTCTCCGCGATCAGCTGCTTCCTGTCGCTGTTCACCGGCTTCTACGGACCCTCAGCCCTATCCCTGGCCAACGCCGTTGAGCTCCATGCCCCACTACTGGTACAGGCCAATCCCCTGTGGCAGGCAGCCCGTTGCTTCTACGGGCTGCTCTACTACGACTCCCTGGAACCCTTCACCCGCAGCTGCTCAGTCCTGCTGGGCATGACATGTCTGTTCCTCACCATCGCCCTGATCCGTGCCAGGAGGATGAACCATGAGCACCTTTAAGACGTCGCTGAAGATCGTGGCGGCCCATCGGATCTACGTCCTGGTCTACCTGGTGGTGCTGTCTCTGTTCGGCCTGAATGTGGGAGCCGCTCGGACCGAGGACACGTCCAACCAGGTCAAGGAAGCCACGGCGAGTGTGGCCGTCATCGACCGCGACGGATCCACGATCTCCCGGGGGGTCAAGGACTACGTCGAGTCCGTCGGCGAGGTTCAGCCGCTGGAGGACTCCAGGCAGGCTATTCAGGACGCCACCGCGCAGAACCGCATCAGCTGCATCCTCATCATTCCGGCCGGATACGGGCAGCGGCTCCAGGAGGCCGCTCGCCAAGGCACCGAGCCTCCCCGGATGGACACGGTCATCGGATACGAATCGGCCGCGGGGTCACTGATGAACGCGCGCACCGACTCCTACCTGGGACAGGTCACTGGCTATCTCTCAACGCTCACCGACGACCCTGCCCGTGCCGTCGCCCTGGCCAAGGAAACGATGAACCACTCCGCCCCCGCCAAGCGGATCGCCCAGGACGCGACGCCGCTGCCGCACAGCCTCGTCGTCTACACCATGTTCTCCTTCTACCCGATCATGGCCTTTGCGATCGTCGCGATCTCAACGCTCATGACGTCGCTGGGGCGCCGGTCAGTCCATTCCCGTCTCATCGCGGCACCGGTGAGCAGCAGATCCCGCAGCCTCGGGACCATAGGGGCCTGCCTCATGATCGGCCTGGTCGGGTGGCTGTGGATCTTCGGGCTGGGAGTCGCGAACCTCGGGACCAGTGCCGTGATGACGTCGGCCCCGCTGCTGGGAGTCGTCGGTGCGGCCTTGGGCGCCTACATGCTCGTGGCGGTCTCGCTCGGCTTCCTCCTGGGTCAGGTCGGCCTGGGGCAGAACGCGGCCAGCGCGGTCGCCAACATCGGTGGCTTGGCCATGTCCTTCCTGTCGGGGGCGTGGGTGTCCACCGAGTGGCTGCCCGACGCCGTCGTCCAGGTCGCCAAGTTCACCCCCGGCTACTGGGCGGCCCAGGCGATCTCCGGTGCGTACGACGCGACCTCCATGTCCGCCGACGTCATTCGCCCGCTGCTCGTCGACTGCGGGATCTGCGCCCTGTTCGCCGTCGCGGTCCTCTCCGTGGCCATGGCCGTTGGCCGCACTCGGGCGAGGTCATCGCTGTAAGGCGCCCTGCCCGGCGTCCGTCACCCGATCGGTGGTGGAGCCGGGCAGCACGGTGTCCCCCGGCCGGGCGATCGGGCCTACGAGCTCGTGGGCCCGGTACGGCTCCTCGAGGAAGGCGACCTCCTCCTCGGTGAGACTCAGGTCCAGGGCCCGCACGGCATCGTCAACCCGGCTCGGACGCGAGCAGCCGACGATGGGCGCGGCCACGCCCTTGGCCCACAGCCAGGCCAGGGCGACGTCGGACATGGCCACCCCACGGCGCCCGGCAAGCTCGGCGACGCGCTCGATGATGGGCATATCGGTCTCGCGCTCGCGGTCGTACTTGCTGCGCATGGTGGAGTCGGTGGTGGAGCGCACGGAGTCGGAGTCCCAGGTGGGGCGCGTCAGGTGCCCGGAGGCCAGCGGGCTGTAGGGGGTCAAGGACATGCCGTACTGGCGGCAGACGGGAATCATCTCCCGCTCGTCCTCGCGGTAGAGCAGGTTGTAGTGGTTCTGCATGGAGGAGAACCGGGTCCAGCCGTGAGCGTCGGCCACCGCCTGCATGTTGTGCAGCTGGTAGGCGTACATGGCTGATGCCCCCAGGGCCCGCACCCTCCCGGAGCGCACGAGGGAGTCGAGGGCCTCCATGGTCTCCTCGATCGGGGTGACGTAGTCGAAGCGGTGGATGATGTAGAGGTCGAGGTAGTCGGTTCCCAGGCGCCGGAGGGTGGCGTCGATCTCTCGCTCGATGGCCGCGCGCGACAGGTGCCCCTCGTTGAAATAGACCTTGGAGGCCAGCACCACGTCGTCGCGCTTGACGCCGAGGTTCTTCAGCGAGGCGCCGATGAACTCCTCGCTCGTGCCGTGGGCGTAGACGTTGGCGGTGTCGATGAAGTTGACGCCCAGCTCCAGGGCGCGGGCGATGACCGCCTGGGTGGCCTCCTGGTCGATGACCCACTGGTGGAAGTCCGGGAAGACCTTCCCGAAGCTCATCCCTCCGATGCACAGCCGGGGGATGGTGATGTCCGTGGTGCCGAGTCGGGTGTAGTCCATCGTCTGTCCTTTCGGATTCCAGCGTCTCGCGGGTCTCGACGACGGCAAGGAGACGACCGTCGATGAGCTATGAATGATCTGCCTCACCGGGCGCTCGATTGCGACGCTACCACGGCGTTGTCCCCACAGCCTTTCAGCAGGGTGGCCCAATAAGAACCTGGTACGGGCGAGGGAGGGCGTGGAACAGGGGCCGGTTTCAGCACTGGGTGCCACCGCTGCGGGCCTCGGCCCAGCCGTGCAACTGCTCCCACCTACCTCTGTGGCCACAACCCGGCAGGCCCACTCCCAAGGTCCCGGAGCAAGCGACGTCGGGGTCGGCCGCCACTGCGGCAACCGCCCCCGACACGGAAGGCAAACCCGAACGATACTTCACGGCAACGAAGGCCTTGTTGCCAAGCAGCCCGGGGCGAACCGCCAGGACTCCGTCCTGCGCACCGTCGACGCGAACCGCTCGGACAACGTTTCCCGTCACTCCCACTCGATGGTGCCCGGGGGCTTGCTCGTGCAGTCGAGCACCACCCGGTTGACCTCTGGTACGGAGTTGGTGATCCGGTTGGAGATGCGCGCCAGGACGTCGTAGGGCAGTCGGGTCCAGTCGGCCGTCATGGCGTCCTCACTGCTGACCGGCCGCAGAACAATGGGGTGACCGTAGGTGCGCCCGTCACCCTGGACGCCCACGGAGCGCACGTCGGCCAGCAGCACCACCGGGCACTGCCAGATCTCGCCGTCGAGCCCGGCGGCGGTGAGCTCCTCGCGGGCGATGGCGTCAGCGGCCCGCAGGACGCGCAGGTTCTCGGCCGTCACCTCGCCGATGACGCGGATGCCGAGCCCCGGCCCGGGGAAGGGCTGGCGGGCGACGATCTTCTCCGGCACGCCCAGCTCGCGGCCGATGGTGCGCACCTCGTCCTTGAACAGCTCGCGCAGCGGCTCGATGAGTTGGAAGTCGAGGTCCTCGGGCAGGCCGCCGACGTTGTGGTGGCTCTTGATATTGGCGGCGCCCTCTCCCCCGCCGGACTCGACGACGTCGGGATACAGAGTCCCCTGGACCAGGAAGCGGATCTCGCCGCCCTCGGCGCCGACGGCCTCGACGACGCGGCGCTGGGCGGCCTCGAAGGAGCGGATGAACTCCCGGCCGATGATCTTGCGCTTGGCCTCCGGCTCGGTGACGCCGGCCAGGGCGCTCAGGAAGCGCTCGGTCTCGTCGACCGTGATGACCCGGATGCCCATGCCCTCGGCGTAGTCGTGCTCCACCTGCTCGCGCTCGCCGGCGCGCAGCAGGCCGTGGTCGACGAAGATGCAGGTGAGCTGGTCGCCGACGGCGCGGTGGACGAGGGCGGCGGCCACGGATGAGTCCACTCCCCCGCTCAGGCCGCAGATGACGTGGGCGTCGCCCACCTGCTCGCGGATGCGGGCCACCTGCTCGTCGATGATGTTGTCCGGGGTCCACGTGGCCGGCAGCCCCGCCTCCTTGTGCAGGAAGTTGACCAGCGCGGCCTGCCCGTGCTCGGAATGGAGCACCTCGGGGTGCCACTGCAGCCCATAGAGGCGTCGCTTCGGGTTCTCGAAGGCGGCTACCGGCGTCTGGGAGGTGGAGGCGGTGACGGTGAAGCCCTCGGGGGCGGCCTGGACCGCGTCGCCGTGACTCATCCACACCACCTGATCGTCCGGGGTGCCGTCGAACAGGCAGGACCCCTCCTCCACGCGGGCAGGGGTGTGCCCGTACTCGCGAGTGCCCGTGCGCCCGACCGTTCCACCCAGCGCCTGGGCCATGGCCTGGAAGCCGTAGCAGATGCCCAGGACCGGGACCCCGGCGTCGAAGACGGCCGGATCGACGGACGGGGCGCCGTCGGCGTAGACCGACGACGGACCGCCGGAAAGGATGATGGCCGCCGGCCGCCTGTCCAGCATGGCGGCAGCATCCATGGAGTGGGGCACGATCTCGGAGTAGACGCCGGCCTCGCGCACACGGCGGGCGATGAGCTGGGCGTACTGCGCACCGAAGTCCACCACGAGGACAGGGCCGACGGCGCTGGAAGAAGTCTGGCTGGTCGTCACCCGAACAGGATAGCCGGGGCGGCAGCGAGTCGCCTTCTGCCCTGCCGTTGCACCCAACTGAGGCCGCCCACGAAGACGACCGGACAGTCATGCGACCACGCCCGGCAATGTCGTGCAGTCGACGCTACTCACAACAGGACTAGACCAGTGGGGTACGTCGCACTCCTGCATCACAGGTCACGTTCCCAGATCAAAACCACCATAACGCATAGCCTCTCCGAGTTCCCATCGGGGCCAGCAATGCCCTCCATGACGCCATATCCGACCATACGCATCTGCGACAGAACCGCAGCCCTCCCAGTGATCCCCTGTGATCCACAAGTCGCCAACGCAACACACGTCACGACCCTTTGTCTAGACAATCGGATGGAGCGTTCCTAGAGTTCTACTCGACGGAGAAACCTCCGTCCGGCCCACGGGCTGCACACCGTCGTGCAGGGACGCACGACTGGTAGTCAGGCGGACCTGCTCGACACACATCGAGAGGAACACTCACATGACCACTACCATCACCGAGCGCCCCACCGAGACCGTCGAGACCACCGATGCGGCCACCACCACCCAGGCGACTGCCACCTCCATGCAGGCCGAGGCCAACCGCCTCACCTTCGCCGTCGCCATGATCGCCGTCATGGTCGCGGTCATGGTCATGGCCGTCGTCGGCGCCGTCACCGGCATCCCGACCCTCATGTTCGCCGCCGCCATCCTGGCCGCGATCACCATGGGCGTGGGCATCTACACCGGCATCAACCTCCTCGAGGCCCGCTGAGCGTAGAAGTCTCTAACGAGCTCGCCTGAGCTCACCACCGGGTCCGGACCACGCATCACGAGCAACACAGGCCCAGGATCCAGCCCAGCAGGGCACAGAACAACGAGGCTGCGCGGCCAAGGAAGCCCGCGCAGCCATGGCAACCCGAGGGGCACCGCACAGAGGCGGCGCCCCTCTTCTCATACCCGCCCCTCCTCGCGACGAGGAAGTCACCCCTAGCCGAATGAGGGAAAGAACGACCGAGATGTCCAAATCGGATACAAAGGCGGGTTCCAGGTTCACACTGCCAGAAAGAAACCGCATGACTCCGCGGTTCCGTTGACGGCCTGATCGGGCCACGGGCTCCTTCGTCACCGATTTGGACACGGAGCGCGTCCGACCTCGGCTCGGAAAAGACATTGCGCCTCCTGCTCAAGCCGCAAGGCCCGAGCAGGAGGCGCAATGCTGAGGAGGTGCGAGCACCCCGACGGTCGGGGCCTACCGCCAGGGACTACAGCGCCATGTCGACGACGGCGCGCCCCTGAATCTCGCGGTTACGCAGGGCGGTGTAGCCGGCACCGGCCTCCTCAAGCGGCAGGCGGCGCGAGACGACGTCGCGGTAGTTGATGACCCCCTTGTCGGCCAGGTCGACGACGGCGGGCAGGTCCTGACGGGTGCGCGCCCCGTAGGAGCCGAGGATCGACTGCGAGCGACGCACGGTGCGGTTGATCTCCACACCGGCCGTCTGCACGCCGGCCCCCAGGCCGATCGGAACCATGCGGCCGCCGTCGGCCAGGACGTCCAGGGCGGTGGTCCAGGTGGCCGGGATGCCCAGCGCCTCGAAGGAGACGTCGACGCCCTTGCCGCCGGTGAGCCGGAAAACCTCCTCGCGGGCGTCCTGGGTGACGGAGTTGACCACGGCGGTGGCCCCGTAGTCGAGCATGGGGGCGAGCTTATCGTCGTCGACGTCGATGGCGATGACCTGGCTGGCCCCGAAGGCGCGGGCGATCTGGACGATGTTCGTGCCCACGCCGCCGGTGGCGACCACGGCGACGGTCTCCCCGTAGCGCAGGTCGGCGCCGCGGCGCACGGCCCCGTAACCGGTCATCGCGGCGCAGCCCAGGATGGCCGCCGGCACCATGTCGATGGAGTCGGGCACGGGGGCCACGGCGGTGGAGGGGACGACCGCGTACTCGGCCAGACCGCCCATGGAGTACATGGCCACCGACTCACCGTCGGGGGTGGCCAGGCGGGTGGTGCCGTCGTAGAGGACGCCCTTGAGGCGGTTGAGGTCGAAGAAGGGGCCGCACAGCTCGTCGCGCCCTGAGGCGCAGGCGTCGCACTGACCGCAGGGCATGAGGAAGCCCCCGGCCACCTTCTGCCCGATCTCCAGGCCGGTGTGCTCGTTGCCGGGGCCGAGCTCCACGATGGTGCCGGAGACCTCGTGGCCGAGTACCGCCGGCAGCGGGAAGGCGATGGCGCCTCCGATGACGTGGAGGTCGGAGTGGCACAGCCCGCAGGCGGCCACCTTGATGAGGACCTCTCCGCTCTTGGGGCGAGGAGTGCGCAGAGTCTCCATCTCCAGACCGACTTCGTGGTCCCGCAGGACCGCGGCCTTCATGGTCTCGGGGATGGACTCGGTTGTCTCTGAGGCCTGGACTGCCTCGTTGCTCGTCATGCTCAGGTACCTCTCTGTCAGGTGTCGACGGCGTCGGACCGTCGGGCGGCCTCCTGCGGCCACACCCCCACCATACGATATTTGTCCTGACAAATCATAGGTCCGAAGTCGGATGCGGCGATTTCTCTCGTGTGTGTGCGTGCCCGCGCGCTCCACTCATCTCAGACCTTCAGCTCCCGCGGCAGCCGCAGGAGCACAACGACGACGCTGACCAGTGACAGTGTGAAGGCCACCCAGTACAGGACGGACGTCCCGAAGTGGATCACGACGAGCAGTGCTGAAATGAGGACGCCGGCGCGCGCCAGGGCGCCTCCGGTCGCCGAGGCCCGCCGCTGGGCCTCGACCAGCCACGGCGGGATCCGTGGGTCGATCGCCCCCTGACAGGCCGGCAGGACCAGCACCGACTGGCTGGCCACGAGGATCGTCAGCGACACGACGACGGTCCAGGCTCCTCCCACTCCCCCGAGAGTCAGGCCGGTGACCAGGAAGGTCGCTCCCATGACGGCGACGACGGCGCCCAGCACCACACGAAGGAAGCGCAGTTGGTCGGTCCGGGTCACCAGTGCCAGGGCGAGGAGGCCCAGCCCCACCCAGATCGCGGCGCCGGTGGCGATCGCACCGGCTCCGAGCCCGAGCTCGGCCACGATCAGCGGCGCGAGGACCAGGGCCGCCGCACCCAGAGGAGCCTCCTGGGCGACGATGAGGACGGCTCCGGTCAGTACGGCGGCACGTACCTGGGGCACCCGTAGGTCGGCGGGGGTCAGAGCCTGCTGCTCCTCCATCATCTCGGCATCCAGGCGGGTCCAGTCGATGGCCACGGAGGCCTCCAGGATTCCGTGCAGGCGGCGCAGCACCTCGAAGGCCTCGACGTCGCGGTCCTGCCGCACGAGCCAGACCGGGCTCTCGGGCAGACGCAGGGCGCAGACCAGGTAGGCCAGTGCGACACCCACAACCATCACCCAGGCGGTAGGGGTCCGAGCCGGGCTCCACCAGGACGCCAGCACCACGATGCCCGCCCCGGCAGGACCGAGGGCCATGGCCTGCGGCATGAGACGCTTGTGCCCCTTCAAGGAGAGCTCGTGGCACACCAACGGGGCGACGACGAGCACCCCGCCCGCCGCCAGGCCCACCAGCCCGGCACCGATGAGGGCGGGGATGCCGTCGAGCCCGGCCGCGAGTCCCGCCCCCGCCGAGGCCAGCACGGCCACGATCAGACCGGTTCGCCGTCGACCCAGGTGCCGGACGAGCGGCCGGCCACCGAGGGTCCCCAGAACCATGGCCACACCGACGACGCAGACCGGCGCCAGCGCGCCGCTACGGGCGTCCGCCACGACAATGGCAAGAGCCCCCTCGAGGGACCCAAGCAACAGACCTGCCGCCCATGCGTACAGGAGGAGGCGAACCGGGGCGGACGGCGCGCTGCGCAGTGAATGCAGGTTCATAGACCAGCCTCGATCCTATGGGGTAGTTGAGTGGGCGGGGCGGCGTCGTTGCCGGTGTTGTGGGGCTGAGTGTGGCATGTGGGCGTGGCGGTCATGTCAACAGCCTCGAACACTAACGATGTACGCACATGACAGGCCATCGCATGACCCACAACCTTCTTAGTGCAGGAGTCCAGAACGATCGCAAGATGGATAACCCCGGCCCACGCACTGATATAGGTGATGTCCCTACACCACTTACGCCCCGGCGCCTCGGCGACGGGAGTCCCGATTGACGAGGTCCGGGCCCCGGTCGAGGTCCTCGACCGGGGCGGCGGTGGTCACCTTCGGCCGCGGCTGGGCGGCTTGAATACCCAGGGCAGGCATGACGGAGCGGATGGCCGCCCTGTCAGTCAGCTCGCACCGCCTTCCTACCCAGGAGCGATTGGATTCTGCGGCATCCATAGGTGCCGTCGGAGTCCTCAATAATATTCTTGATCATCACCCTCAGCTCCTCCCTCCTGATGGCCGTCTGCGACTGAGGCCGGTCGCGCCAGGACTAGTAACCGGACTTCGACACTCCTGACCAACGGCACATCGAGGAGATGGGATAACGGCCTTCTTGGCGGTTGATCAGCTCGTAGCGCTCGGTCACGATCGTTCCTTCACAGGTGATCTCACGCACGACTTGGGCCTAACAGCTCCTCCGAGTACGTCGCTGCTGGCACGGCCTCCATCCTACCGGCTCACAGGAAGAAGAACTCCCCCAGTCCGAGAAACACCACGCACCCCAGGTCGAGGCGATAGCGGCTCCGAGCTACTTGCCGCGCTTGAAGATCTCGCCGCTCATGACGTCAGTCTCCAGCTGCTCCAGAGTACGGCCCTTGGTCTCGGGCACGCAGGCGAAGACGAAGAAGAAGGCGATGGCGTTGAGAACAGCAAAGACGACGAAGGACATGGACAGCCCGATGCTCGCGATGACGCTGGCGAAGAACAGGCCCAGGAAGGAGTTGGTCATCCACAGCACGAAGACCGACAGCCCCATACCGAAGGCGCGCATCTTAAGCGGGAAGATCTCCGAGAGCGTCACCCAAGTGGCCACGTTAAGGCACAGCTGCATTGAGCCGACGAAGAACACGATGAGTGCCAGCAGCACAAAGGGCTTCGCGCCGCTCTCCGGCAGCAAGCCAGCTGCGGAGGCGATGAGCACGTGCGTGAACGCGACCAGGCCGTAGCCCCACAGGAAGGTCTTGCGGCGGGAGAACCGGTCCATCATCTGCAGGGCGACGATTGCGGCGAGCACCGAGATGGCGGCGGGGGCGATATTCGCAATCAGGGCCGCGCCCGTGCTGAACCCGGACTCCTCCAGCACCCTCTCACCGTAGTAGAGGATGGAGTTGATACCCGTGGTCTGCTGGAAGAAGCCGATACCACAGCCGACGAGGACGATGCACACCAGATTCTTATTGGAGAAGATCTCCGAGACCGACATGTTCTGCCGGCCGGCCTCCTCCTTGCTGATGGCCTCGATCTCTGCCAGCTCGGGCTTGGCCCGCCCCTCAGGCCTGAGGCTGTCGAGGATCTTGAGGGCCTCCTCCTCGCGCCCCTTGTCAGCCAGCCACCGCGGTGACTCCGGCAGTCGGGTCACCCCCAGCAGAAGAAGGATCGCGGGGACAGCCGCCAACGCAAACATGACACGCCACACCCAGGGGTACTGCTGGCCCCAGACATTGCCGATGATGGCGTTCATGATGATGGCCAGGAGCTGGCCGGTCACGATCATCATCTCGTTGCGGCCAGCCAGTGATCCACGAATCTCATAGGGGGCGAGCTCGGCCAGGAAGACCGGTACGACAACAGAGGCCGCGCCAACGGCGAGCCCCAGGACAATACGACCGACCGCCAGCATGAGCAGATTGCCGGAAACGACGACGATGACCACGCCCACGATGAACATGGAGGCCATGACAGTGATCGTGGCCTTACGTCCGATCCTGTCGGAGATCCGTCCCCCGGTCAGGGCACCGACTGCGCTGGCAAACAGCAGTGAGCTGACCGCGATGCCAAGGCCGAAGTCAGTGAGATCCAGCTGGTCGGGCCGGACCATAAAACTCTGGGCACCGTTGATGACGCTGGTGTCGTAGCCGAAGAGCAAACCGCCCAGCGTAGCGATCAGGGCGACGACGGTCAGACGGGCGCGATAGGGACCCGGCGTGAGCGGGGGCAACTTGACAGCACCGCCTTGTGCGGCGGCAGTTGGGCTGTGTGACACAGTGACTCCTTTGTCGGTTCAAGAGATGGCGCCAACGCTAACGCGTTCAGCGAGCAAATGACAGGACAAATTATGCTGGATGATTCGTCCCACTTTTCGCTATTAATAAATGGAAGTGTCGGATTCAGGGCTCTCAGAGGACGGGACGCGAGTCAGTCGCCTCGCAGCTCACAGGGCGACCGACCCCACCAGGGCTCAGGCGCCCAGCTCCTCGGTCAGCCGGGCCAGCACTCGGCGATTGATGTCGTCGGCGTGCTCGTGCCAGCCGAAGACGCAGACGGAGAGCACGCCGTCGAAACCGATGTCACGCAGCGTGGAGAAGACGGCGTCCCAGTCGACCTCGCCGTTGCCGACCTCGTTGTGCTGGTGGACGGTAACGTCGGCGCCGGGCGGGTTGACGATGTACCGGTTGCCGTCGTTGGCACGGTGGTTGAAGCCGTCGGCGATGTGGACCTCGCGCAGCTTGCCGGCCTCGTGGGCGGTGCGGATCATACGCTCGACGTCGCCGGCGCCGTCGGAGAGGTGGAAGGCGTGCGGGCAGCAGAACTCGTAGCCGATCCAGTCCTTGTTGACCGCGCGCACCAGCCCCAGGGCCGGATCGTGCAGCTCGACGAAATCGTAGGGGTGGGCCTCCATGTTGAGCCGGATGCCGTAGCGCTCGAAGTCGGGGATGAGCTCCTCGATGGAGCGGAACCACTGTTCCTCGCTGCGGCGGGCCTGGTTGCGGTCCCCGGAGAACTCCGAGGTGATCTCCCGGACGTCGATCTGGTCGGCGAGCTCGAGCAGACGGCGCCAGTTGGACACCTGGGCGCGCCGTTCCTCCTCGTCGGGCGAGGACCAGTTGAAGACGGGATTGAGAGTGCGCACCTTGACGCCCGTCTCCTTCTGGGCCTTATTGAGCTCGGCGACAAAAGCGTCGTCGGCGGCGGGGCGGTGGTGCCAGAAGTGGAAGTCCGCGTTGGGTGAGAGCTCAACGTACTCGAAGCCCAGCTCTGCGGCCTTGTAGAGCGTACGCACCGTGGGCATGGTGCGGTAGTACATGTTCGGATCAAGGGCGATGTCTACCAAGGAGGTCTCCTCTCGGGCGCCGACAGCCGTGTCGACACCCCCATAATGTCATGACAATAGCGTCGTGGGAAGTAGTTGAGGCCAGTATTTTTAAATCCTTCGACGGCGTCGCAGACTCATGCCGTCCTACCGCCGAAAAGTCGTCATCCTGGGAGGCGGGGACGGACACCTCCCAGGACGAACGCGGCGGGTGGAACCCGTCGTCGTCCACCAGATGAGGCCACTGGGGCACTGGCGAACACGCAGCAATCGCGAACGCACCGGCAGCCGACTACATCGGAGAGGACGACGACGGGGGCTTGTCAGGAGTAGAAGGCGGGCTTGGCGATGAGCTTGACGTCGACCATCGGCGAGGACTCGTCCTCCAGCGAGGCGACCGCCGCGTCGACCACGGAGGTGGCCGCGTAGCCGTCCCAGGAGGTCGAGCCGGTGTGATCATCGCGGGCCACGGCATTGATCCACTCCTGCACCTCACGGTTGAAGGCGTCCTCGAAACGGTCGATGTGCGACTGGCACATGGCGTTGCGGTTGCCGTGGATATCGCGGATGTGGATCCGCTCCTGGTCGCCCAGCCGCACCGCGGCGGTCTCGAGCACGAGCTCGCACTCGATGGAGTAGGCGTACTGCAGGTTGACGTTGACCTCGTCATCGATGCGCACGCCGGACTCGGTGTACATCACGACGACGACCGGGTCGATGAGGTGGTCGAAGCGGTGAGTGGTCGACTTGGGGCGCTCGACGCGCACCTTGACGATCTCCTCACCCAGGAGCCAGCGCATCGTGTCGATCTCGTGGATCGCCGTGTCGTCGATGGCCATGCGGGAGGTGTAGGACTCCGGCACGGTGGGGTTGCGGTGACGGTTGTGAACCAGGAGGGCCTGGCCGTTCTCGCCGTCGTCGAGGACCTTCTTCATCTCGTTGTAGGCGGCGTCGAAGCGGCGCATGAAGCCCACGGTGACGAGCTTCTTGCCGGCCTTCTGCTCAGCCTCGATGATGGCGATGCAGTCCTCGGACGTGGTGGCCAGGGGCTTCTCACATAGAACGTACTTGCCGGCCTCGATGGCGGCGATGACGTCGGGGGCATGAACCTTGCCGAAGGTGGCGATGAGGACGGCGTCGACGTCGGGGTCGGCGATGAGCTCAGCCCCGCTGCCGTAGGCCTTGGCCCCCAGGGGCTCGGCCACGGCCCTGGCGCCCTCGAGATTGAGGTCGGCCACGGCGACGATCCTGCCGCCGGCCAGCTCGTTCTCAATGCGCTCGACGTGGGCACGACCCATGCCGCCGGCGCCGATGAGTCCGATGCGTACAGTCATGATCTGTCTCCTCGTTGAGGTGGTGTCAGTGGTGAGTCAGTGATGAATCAGTGGCATACCGGACGACTGAAGCGTCTCAGGCCAGTCCCAGGCCGCACTCGGCCAAGTACTTGCGCATGTTGATGGCATTCTGCTTGGGGAAGGAGGGGTCGCAGGGGTAGCAGTCCTGCTCGCAGATCGCGTAGATCGGCTTGTCCAGGGCCGCCAGGGCGTCGACGAACTCGTGCATCTCGGGCAGGCCGGCGGGCGGGCAGACCGAGGCGCCCTTGGTGACGGCCTCGCCGAAGGGCCAGTCCTTCTCGTGGGCCTCGCGGGTGATGTCCTCGTCGAAGGCCTTGATGTGGACGTAGGTGATGCGCTCGGGGTACTTCCGACACAGCTCGACCGGGTCGCCGCCGCCGTAGACGACGTGCCCGGAGTCCAGACACAGGTTGACGTAGGTCGGGTCGGTGGCGTCGAAGATGCGGGCGATCTCCTCGGGGGTCTCGATGTGGGAGTCGCCGTGGGGGTGGAGGACCATCTTGAGGCCGTACTCGTCCAGGAGCATCTGCCCCAGGGCGTTGGCATGCTCGACGTAGAGCTTCCAGGCGTCGTCGGACAGGACGCGGTCGTCGGTCCACTCCCAGGTCTTGTCGTCCCGATAGAGCGGGGGCAGGTGGACGATGTACTCGGCGCCGACGGCGGCGTGGGTCTCGGCGATGGCGCGGAAGGTCTTGAGCGTGGTCTCCCAGGCCTCCTGCTTGTGCAGGATGCCCCAGCCGGTACCGGCGACCACCCTCATACCGAACTCGTCACACCACTTCTGGAGCTCCTTGGGGTCGGTCGGGAAGTAGCCGAAGGGGCCGGTCTCGATGACCTCGAAGCCGGCCTCGGCCATCTCCTCCCAGGCCTGACGGGGGTCCATCTGCTTGGGGTCCTCGGGGAACCAGACGCCCCACTGGTCGGGGCAGACACCGATGGTGAGCTTGGAGTACTTGGGGTCGTTGGTGTTGACGGCTTTGGACATCGTTGTCTCCTTCGTGAGGCGTTCTCCGAATCGTTTCGGATGTGACATCCACTGTACTCTCCCGCCGACCAAGAATCTAGGGCTTTGTACTAACAAAGACGTCTGATCTTTGGCGACCCCACCACTCGCCGGAGCCTCGGAGCCCCCCTCCTTCCGCCCCCAGGACGCACTGCGCCGACTCCGATTGGGGACGTACCTTTCGCATGACGACTGCGTTTTGTCCAGGATGACTGCGGTCAGGTTGTCGCCGTCCTGCATGAAAGTACGTCCCCAGCACGAATCGCAGTCCCCAACACGAGCACGCGGACGCACCGTAGGGCTCGCGGACTCATCCTGCAGGATCAGTCTTTGAGGCCTATGGTGCGTCCGCGACGGTGGGTGGCGGAGCGGCCGCGCTTACTCCTCGCGCTGGAAGGACATGGTCGCGGAGTAGGTCTTCTCCGAGGGCCAGCGGCTGGTGACCGCCTTGGCACGGGTGTAGAACCGCACGCCCTCGGGGCCGTGGATGTGGGTGTCGCCCAGGAGCGACTCCTTCCAGCCGCCGAAGGAGTAGTAGGCCACCGGCGTCGGGATCGGCACGTTGATGCCGACCATGCCGGCCTCGACGTCGAGCTCGAAGCGGCGGGCCACGCCGCCGTCGTTGGTGAAGATGGCCGCACCGTTTCCGAAGGGCGAGGAGTTGACCTGCTTGATGGCCTCCTCGTAGGTGTCGGCGTGGACGATCGCGAGCACCGGTCCGAAGACCTCCTCGGTGTAGAGCGAGGACTCCAGGGGGACGTTGTCCACGATGGTCGGGCCGAGGAAGTGGCCCTTCTCGTGACCGGGAATCACCAGCGGGCGGCCATCGAGGACGATCTCGGCGCCGCGGGACTCGGCGTCGTCGATGAGGCCGGTGATGAACTCCTTGGACTTGGCATCGATGACCGGGCCCATCTCGACGCCCTCATCCATGCCGTAGCCGACCTTGATCTTCTCGGCGTGAGCCTTGACGCGGCGGGCCAGGTCCGGGCCGCAGCCGCCCACGGCCACGACGACGGGCAGGGCCATGCAGCGCTCGCCGGCGGCCCCGAAGGCGGCGGCGGAGATGTGCTGGGCGGCGAAGTCCAGGTCGGAGTCGGGCATGACGATCGCGTGGTTGTTCGCCCCGCCCAGGGCCTGGACGCGCTTGCCGTGGGTGACGCCGGTGTTCTGGACGATGTGAGCCACCGGGGTGGAGCCCACGAAGGAGATCGCGTCGATGCCGGGATGCTCGAGGACCTTGGAGACCATGGTGCGGTTGCCGGAGACGACGTTGAAGACGCCGTCGGGCAGACCGGCCTCCTTGTAGAGCTCGGCCGTCAGCAGCGCCGCCGAGGGCGTGGCCGAGGCCGGCTTGAGGATGAAGGCGTTGCCGGTGGCGATGGCGACGGGGTGCATCCACATGGGCACCATGGCCGGGAAGTTGAAGGGGCAGATGCCGGCGACGACGCCGACCGGCTGGCGCAGGGTGTGGATGTCCACGCCGGTGGAGATGTCGGAGGAGTACTCGCCCTTGAGAGCCACGTTGATGGCGGTGGCGAAGTCAAGGGTCTCGCGGCCGCGCTGGATCTCGCCGACCGCGTCGGAGTAGTTCTTGCCGTGCTCGGCCACGATCATCCTGGCCATCTCGTCCTGGTGGTCCAGGACCAGCTGACGCATTCGGAACATGATCGCCGTGCGCTTGGCCAGCGAGACCTTGGCCCACTCCTTCTGGGCACGGCGGGCGACCTCGACGGCGTGGTCGAGGTCGGCGTCGGAGGCCTGAAGCAGCTCTGCCTCAACCTCACCGGTTCCAGGGTTCTCGACGGCGAAGCGGCCGATCGGAGTGCCCTCATACGGCTTTCCATCGATCCAGTGCGCAATCGTTCTCATCGTTATCGACTCCTGATTGTCGGTTTCGCGGGCCCGTCCCCGCCTATGGGGTCGACCGGACACAACCCCGACCAAGGTCTCAGAGGCGGACCGGCCGGGCGCCCAGCGCCTTGCATGTGCCCCCAGCCTAACGTCCTAGACGGCGGATGACGTCATTTTGTCAGAACATAATGGGGGCGTTGACCACATCGTGATCTTCCCGGGTCTCCCCTGCGTCCCCGACGACGCCGCGAGTGCCCACGCCAAAGGCCCACGTACACGGACCAGGGCAGACGACGGGATCCACGGCCTTGACCGCCGTGGACCCCGCCGTCGCGGTTGGCGCAGGAGCTGCGCGCCGTTCCGCGTCCTACCTGCGATCCCTCCAGGTAGTGGCTTACAGGTAGTGACGCTGGGGCTTGCGGTCGCGCTGGTAGTCCTCATAGGCGCGCTGGGTGGACTCCAGGGCGGAGACACCCGAGACCGGGACGTCCCACCAGCTCGACCCGGGCGGGTTGGGGCCGTAGAGGTCGGTCTCGATGTGGATCATCGTGGGACGCTCGGAGGCCTCGGCCTTGCGGTAGGCCTCCTTGAACTCCTCGATGGTGTGGACCTCGAGGACGTCCAGCCCCCAGGAGCGTGCGTTGGCGGCGATGTCGACGCCGTCGATGACCTGCTCGTCGGCCAGGTGGCTGCCCTCGCCGCGCTGGCGGTACTTGGTGCCGAAGCGCTGGGAGCCGCGGGACTCCGACAGGGCCCCGATGGAGCAGAAGCCGTAGTTCTGCAGCAGGACGTAGATGACCTTGATGTTCTCCTGGACCACGGTGGCCAACTCCATGGGAAGCATCTGGTAGGTGCCGTCACCCACGATGGAGACCACCTCGGCGTCGGGCCGGGCGAGCTTGACACCCATCGCGGCGGGCACCTCGTAGCCCATGCAGGAGAAGGCGTACTCCACGTGGTACTGCAGCGGGCTGCGGGCCTGCCACAGGGCCTGGAGGTCGCCGGGCATGGAGCCGGCGGCGTTGATGACCACGTCCTCCTCGCCCATGAGCTCGTTGAGCGCGCCGAAGACCTCGGTCTGGGCGGGCAGGGGCCCGTGGTCCAGGTGGTAG
Organism: Actinomyces sp. Marseille-P3109; assembly: GCF_900323545.1. Taxonomy (NCBI): domain Bacteria; kingdom Bacillati; phylum Actinomycetota; class Actinomycetes; order Actinomycetales; family Actinomycetaceae; genus Actinomyces; species Actinomyces sp. Marseille-P3109. The sequence goes on along the minus strand of NZ_OOHN01000008.1, from coordinate 314,376 downwards.
CAGCGCTCGGTGGCCTTGAGCCAGGCCTCCTTCTCCGCGGTGATCTCATCGGAGTAGGCCGCCTCAACGCGGTAGTCCGCGAGCGCCTCGGTCAGGGCGGCCAGGGCCTCGCGGGCGTCGGCCACGACCATCTCGGCGCTCTCCTTGGCGGCGTCGAAGGGGGCGACGTTGATGTTCACGAACTTCACGTCGGGGTTCTTGAACTGCGTCTTGGAGGCGGTGGTGAAGTCGGAGTAGCGGGTGCCCACGCCGATGATGAGGTCGGCCTTGTCGGCGATGTGGTTGCCGGAGTCGCACCCGGTGGAGCCCACGCCGCCCACGGCGCTGGGGTGGTCGAAGTTGATGGCGCCCTTGCCGGCCTGGGTGTCGCCCACCGGGATGCCGGTGGCGGTGGCCAGGGCACGCAGCTCCTCACTGGCACCGGCGTAGATGGTGCCTCCGCCGGCGATGATGAGGGGCCGCTTGGCGGCCTTGATGAGCGCGACGGCACGTTCCAGCGCGGCGGGCTCGGGCACCGGGCGGCGCACGTGCCACACGCGCTTGCGGAAGAACTCCACGGGCCAGTCGAAGGCCTCGGCCTGGACGTCCTGGGGCATGGCGATGGTGACCGCACCGGTCTCGGCGGGGTCGGTGAGCACGCGCATGGCGTTCAGGAGCGAGGGGATGAGCTGCTCGGGGCGGTTGATGCGGTCGAAGAAGCGCGAGACGGGCCTGAAGGCGTCATTGACCGAGACATCCAGGCTGGTGGGGTCCTCCAGCTGCTGAAGCACGGGGTCGGGAACGCGGGTGGCGAACTGGTCGGAGGGGAACAGCAGCACCGGCAGGCGGTTGGTGGTGGCCAGGGCTGCACCGGTGACCATGTTGAGGGAGCCCGGGCCGATGGAGGCCGTGCACATGTAGGTCTGGAGGCGGTTGGTGGTCTTGGCGAAGGCGGCGGCCGCGTGCACCTGCCCCTGCTCGTTGCGGGGCATGATGTAGGGCATCTCCTGCTCGCCGTCGGCGCGGGCGATCTCGTTCTGCAGGAGGGCCTGACCGATGCCGGCCACGTTGCCGTGGCCGAAGATACCGAAGGCTCCGGCGATGAGGCGCTGCTCGACGCCGTCGCGCTCGGAGTACTGGTTGGACAGGAAACGGATGGTGGCCTGCGCAACCGTCAGGCGGATCGTGCCGGCGTAGGCTTCGTTGCTCATCGTTTTTCTTCTCTGCTCTTCTCGGGTTGTGATGGGGGCGATACGGCGGAGCGGCTAGTCGTTCATGGGGGTCATGGGCAGGCGCGGGTCGACCTCCTGCCCCTCCCAGGTCTGGCGCACCCAGGTGTGGTGGGGGTCGTCGGTCATGAGCCACACGGAGTCCTCGGCGGGGCCGGCCATGACGTTGAGGTAGTAGAGGTCGTAGCCGGGGGCGGCCACGGAGGGCCCGTGGTACCCGTAGGGCATGACGACGACGTCGCCGCCGCGAACCTCGGTGCACACGTCGATGTCGTGGCCGGGTGAGGGGTAGATGCGCTGGAGCGCGAAGCCCTCGGCATCGCCCTCGCCGGAGCGGACCTCGTAGTAGTAGATCTCCTCAAGAACCCGCTCGACCTCGGAGTGCTCGTCGTGCTTGTGGGGCGGGTAGGAGGACCAGTTGCCCCCGGGGGTGAGGACCTCGCAGGCCAGCAGGTGCGAGGTCTCGACGTCGTTGCCCAGGGCGTAGTTGTTGACCTGACGCGAGGAGGGGCCGGCGCCGCGCAGGCCGGTGCCGACCTCGGAGCGCGGGCAGTAGCGCAGCGGCTTGTCGGTGGTCGCCTTGGAGCCGGGCAGGGCGATGCGGGCGCCACCGGCACTGGTGAGGGTCACCTCGGTGCGGCGGGGTACGTAGACGTAGTCGGTGATGTCGGTGAAGACCGAGTCACGTCCAGCGACCTCGAAGCGCTCGCCGCCGGCCTGGACGCTGCAGCCTCCCGACAGGGGCAGGACGAGGTACTCGTGCTCGCCAGCGGGCACGGTCAGGCTGCCTCCGGGGGCGAGTGCCACCACTCGCAGGGAGGACCACTCCCAGCCGGCCCGTTCGGGGGTGAGGTCGAGCTCGTAGCTGTCGTGGGCGAGATCGCCGGCGCGGATGACGTAGCGGGAGTTGCCCGACGTCTCGGGCTGGTCGGGGCGGTGGGTGTGACCCATGGCGGTGCTCCTTTGGCTCCTGGGTGGTACTCGTGCGGATTGTCTCGTATGTGCGGCCCGGCCGGGGCCGATTGACGGTGGCTGCGGGCCGGGGCGGCGGTCCGCGTGCGGGTGCGTCAGGCGCTCACAGCAGGGCGACGGCGGCGTCGACGGCGGCCTCGACGTCGTCGTTGCGGGGGTACAGCAGGGAGCGGCCCACGACCAGCCCCCTGACGTTGGGCAGCTCGAGGGCCGCGGCCCAGGATGCCCGAATGGCCTCGGGGTCGGCTGAGACCTCGCCGCCCAGAATGAGGCTGGGCAGGGAGGTGGAGGCCATGACCCGCCGCATTGAGGCGGGCTCGCTCACGCAGGGCAGCTTGAGCCAGGTGCGGGCCGAGCTGCGTCCCAGCGCCTGGGCGATGCAGATGGAGCGGATGACCGCCTGCTCGCTGAGGTCGTTGACGATGCGTCCGTCCTCCCACCGGGAGATGAAGGGCTCGATCATGGCGTTCAGCCCCCGTGCGGACAGAGAGTCGATGGCCTTGGCGCTGGCCTTCAAGGTCGCGGCGCTGGCCGGGTCGGCGTAGTTGATGCGGGTGAGCATCTTGCCGCCATCGAGGTGTGAGGCCTCGATGCCCTCGGCGTCATAGGCGCCGAAGCGATCGTCCATCTCGAAGGAGGAGCCCTGGAGGCCGATCCGGTTCATCGAGCCCCACACGAGCTTGCCGTCCAGAGCGCCCAGGAGCGCCAGGTCCTCGATGATCTCAGCGGTTCCGAGGAAGCCGTTGACACCGGGGCGAGACAGCGCCGCCACGCAGCGCTGGAGGAGGTCCTCGCGGTCGGCCATCGCCAGAGGCCGCTCGCCAGCTCCCAGGGCCCCGCGGGCGGGGTGGTCGCAGGCGATGACCATGAGGCGTCCGGCCCCGGCCAGGTCGGCGCGGGGGCGCTGGGCAAGTACCCGCCCGATACGGCCGGGGTCGGTGGCTCGGATCTCGGTGACAGCGTCCGTCAGTGGCCTGGGACCGCCGCCGGAGGCGGAGGGAGTGGGGGTCGTGCTCATCGGGGTCTCCTCACAGGTCCGTCAGCCCCGGGGCGACCTCGTCGCGGCGGGCGCGCATGAGCTCGAGCAGCTCAGGCTCGGTGGGCATGGCAGTGGAGCACTCCAGGCGCGAGGAGACGATGGCTCCGGCGGTGGAGGCGGCGAAGATGGTCTTCTCCAGCGACCAGCCCGACAGCAGTCCGTGGCAGATGGCCCCGCCGAAGGCGTCCCCGGCGCCCAGGCCGTTCTTCGTGGTCACCGAGGTCACGGGCATCTCCACCCGCTCGTCGCGGGTCTTGGCCAGTGTCCCCTCCCGCCCCTGCTTGACGATGGCCAGCTCGACACCGGCCTCCAGGAGGGCGTCGGCGGCGCGCTCGGGGTCGCGCTCGCCGACAGCGACCTCGCACTCCTCACGGTTACCGATGGCGACGGTGACCTTGGGCAGGATCTTGGAGACCTCGCGGTGAGCGGTCTCCTCGTCCTTCCAGAACATGGGGCGGTAGTCGAGGTCGGCGATGGTGAAGCGCCGCCGGTCGCGGGCCCCCAGGGCCGCGTGATGGGCCGAGCGCGAGGGCTCCTTGCTCAGTCCGGTCACCGAGATCCAGAAGATGGAGGCGTCGCGAATGGCGTCGAGCGGCAGGTCCTCCCAGCTCAGCTCCAGGTCGGGGGCCGAGGGCTCGCGGTAGAAGTAGAGGGGAAAGTTGTCCGGCGGGAAGATCTCGCAGAAGGTGACCGGGGTGTTGTAGGCGGCCTTGGTGACGACATGGCGATCGTCAACTCCCAGACGGCGCATCTCGGTGTGCACGAAGCGCCCGAAGGGGTCGTTGCCCACGCCGGTGACGACAGCGGAGCTGTGCCCGTAGCGGGCGACGGCCACGGCCACGTTGGTGGGACTGCCTCCGAGGAACTTACCGAAACTCTCCACGTCCTCCAGGCCCACACCGACCTGGAGCGGGTAGATGTCAATACCGCAACGTCCGATGGTCAGGACGTCAAGCGGTTCCTGATTCCCGGACCGCATCTCGGGCACAGCCGCTCGGGTCGTCTCGCTGGTTGCAGTCGTTGCTGTCGTCACGGTGATCGCGTCTCCACATCCTTGGGGCCCGCAGGACTCCAGGAGTGGGGCCTGCGCCAGGCGTCACTGCGAAGCCTGCCTCACAGAGAGACTCCAGGTCAAGCATTTGTCAGAACATTTGACGTCAGATAATCCTGAGATCAGCCGGACCTCACCTGCCGCACGACACTCCCCCGGCAGACCCGACGACGACGACGGCGACAGCCGCCCCCACCACAGCCATCATGACGACGGTGCGTGACATCGGCGCGCGCCATCCGTATGCTCAAGGCATTATCACGTCTGACGCACAGGCTTATCTCATGTCCGATTCAGCACCCCCTTTTGCCCTTGACATCACGATCGACCGCGGCTCCAAGACGCCGCTGCACACGCAAATTTCCGAGCCTTTGGCCTCACTCATCCTCGATGGCACACTGCCTGCCGGCACCCGGCTTGAGGATGAGCTCTCCATGGCCAAGCGCCTGGAGGTCTCCCGCCCCACGGCACGTCAGGCCCTCCAGCACCTGGTGGACCGCGGCCTGGTCAAGCGCCGTCGGGGCGTGGGCACGATCGTCTCCCCCATGCACGTACACCGGCCGATGCAGCTGACCAGCCTCCTGTCGGACCTGTCCGCGGCCGGCCACACGACCTCCACCACCGTCCTGGACTACACCGAGCACGAGGCCGACGCCGAGGACGCCGAGCACCTCGAGGTGGAGGAGGGCACCGCCGTCATCTCCTGCACCCGTATCCGCTGCGCCGACGGCGAGCCGATCGCGGTCCTGTCCAACCTCATACCGGCCTCCATCGCCCCCACCCTCGAGGAGCTGGAGGCCGGAGGGCTCTACGACCTCCTGCGCGCCCAGGACATCATTCCCACCACCGCCAAGCAGGTCATCGGCGCCCGCAACGCCACCACCCGCGAGGCAGACCTGCTCAACGAGCGTCGTCGCGCCGCCCTGCTGACCGCCACCCGCACCACTTACGACCAGTCGGGTCGCGTCATTGAGTACGGCCAGCACATCTACCGCGCCTCGCGCTACACCTTCGAAACCTCCCTGTTCTCGAGCTAGCTCTCCCGCCGGTGGCGGCACCGTGCACCCCTCCCAGAAATCTTTGTCCTGACAATTTGTTGACAGACGACGTCGGACACACTTCAATAGGGGCTACCGGACCGCGGCTGCAAGGACGCCTGCGCGGACGAACCCGAAAGAGAGCACAGAACAGATGAGTATCGAATACACTGCCGGCCCCCTTCTCGACGCTGCTCGCAACACGCCCACCGCGCTGTGGAACGACTCGGCCGACCCCGACGAGCTGCGCCAGTCGATCTCCTTCGGTGGCGTGGGCGCCACCTGCAACCCCACCATCGCCTACACCTGCATCAACCAGCGCAAGGAGGTGTGGCTCCCCCGCATCACCGAGCTCGCCGAGGAGATGCCCGAGGCCACCGAGTCCGAGATCGGCTGGCAGGTCGTGCGTGAGATGAGCATCGAGGCCGCCAAGCTGCTCGAGCCCATCTTCGAGGAGCACAAGGGGCGCAACGGCCGTCTGTCCATGCAGACCGACCCGCGGCTGGCCCGCAGCGCCAAGGCCCTGGCCGACCAGGCCGAGGAGTTCTCGAACCTGGCCAAGAACATCATCGTCAAGATCCCCGCCACCTCCGTGGGCGTCAAGGCCATCGAGGACGCCACCTACCGGGGCGTGTCGGTCAACGTGACGGTCTCCTTCTCGGTGCCCCAGGCCGTGGCCACCGGTGAGGCCATCGAGCGCGGTCTCAAGCGCCGCGAGGCCGAGGGCAAGGACGTCTCCACCATGGGGCCGGTCGTCACTCTCATGGGTGGCCGCCTGGACGACTGGCTCAAGATCGTGGCCAAGCGGGACAAGCTCTTCCTCGACCCCGGCCACTTGGAGTGGGGCGGCGTGGCCGCCCTCAAGCGCGCCTACCAGGAGTTCCAGGCCCGTGGCCTGCGCGCCCGCGTTCTGTCGGCCGCCTTCCGCAACGTGCTGCAGTGGTCCGAGCTGGTCGGCGGCGACCTGGTCGTCTCCCCGCCCTTCGCCTGGCAGAAGCTCATCAACGACTCCGGCTACAAGGTCGTCGAGCGCATCGACGAGCCCGTCGCCCCCGAGATCATGGAGACGCTCCTGTCCATCCCCGAGTTCGTGCGCGCCTACGAGCCCGACGGCATGACGCCCGAGGAGTTCGACTCCTTCGGTGCCACCCGCCGCACCCTGCGCGGGTTCCTCCAGGCAGACGCCGACCTGGACGCCCTGGTGCGCGACGTCATCATGCCCCAGCCCTGAGCGGCCCCGATCCGGCTCGGCCGGGCCCCGGTGGGAGCCCGGTCGGCCACCGGCGGCGCCCGCCGCACCAGGCGGGTCGACGACACGCCCAGACACGTTCCGCGTCGTCGCCCCTCCCCCACCACGTTCACCATCAACTCACCAGCTCAGACACACCCTCACACGCAGAAGGAGCAAGGATGCTCTCCATCGCCGTCATCGGCGCCGGCCGCATCGGCCACGTCCACGCCAAGACCATCGCCGCCCACCCCCAGGCCGAGCTCGCGCTGGTCTGCGACCCCTTCGAGGACGCCGCCGAGAAGCTCGCCGCCTCCTACGGGGCCCGGTCCTGCAAGGACGCCGAGGAGGTCTTCGCCGACCCCGAGATCGACGCCGTCATCGTCGGCTCGCCCACGCCGCTGCACATCCCCCACCTGCTGGCCGCCGCCAAGAACGGCAAGGCGGTCCTGTGCGAGAAGCCGATCGCCCTGGACATGAAGGACGTCGAGGCGGCTCAGGCCGAGCTCGACGCTGTCACGGTGCCCGTCATGTTCGGCTTCAACCGCCGTTTCGACCCCAGCTTCGCCGCTGCCCGCGCCGCGGTCGAGGCCGGCAGGATCGGTGACATCGAGCAGCTGACCATCATCAGCCGCGACCCGGCCGCCCCGCCGGCGGAGTACATCAAGGTCTCCGGCGGCATCTTCCGCGACATGACCATCCACGACTTCGACACCGCCCGCTTCTTCCTGGGCGAGATCGAGGAGGTCTATGCCGCCGGGCAGAACCTCGACCCCGCCCTGAAGGACACCGGCGACTTCGACGCCGCCGTCGTCACCCTCAAGGCCGCCTCGGGCGCCGTGGCCACCATCATCAACAACCGCCACTGCTCCTCCGGCTACGACCAGCGCCTGGAGGCATCCGGGCGCGAGGGCGCCCTGTTCGCCGAGAACATCCGGGCCACCACGGTGCGGCTGTCCAACGGCGAGGTCACCGACGCCCAGGAGCCCTACCTCGACTTCTTCCTGGAGCGCTACGCCGACGCCTACCGCATCGAGCTGAGCGCCTTCATCGAGGCCGTCGAGGCCGGCACCACGCCTCCCACCGGTATCGGGGACGCCGTCGCCGCCCTGCGCCTGGCCGAGGCCGCCACGGAGTCGGCCCACTCCGGTCAGCCGGTGCGCCTGAGCTGACACTCGGGCGAAGCGCGCGCCTGTAGTCGCCGGTGGGCGTCGTCGAGCGATCCGTCTCGACGGCGCCCACCGCGCATTCTCGGTGTTTGCGGGATCAGCAGGCTGCTTGCGGCTCAGTCCTCCTCGCGCAGGCAGTAGGTGAAGGAGTGGGACTGCCCCACCGCCAGGGTGATGAGGTCCTCACCGCTGTTGAAGGCGTTGGGCGGGCAGGTCATGGGCTCGATGGCCACCCCTGGGCGGGAGAGCTCGTCAGCGGTGTAGGCCTGCACCCAAGGGGTGTCCGAGCTCATGACGACGGCGCGGTTTCCCTGCCCGCCGCGCAGACTCACCTCCCAGGTCCCCTCGGGCAGGGAGGTATAGGCGTTGTCCGTCCGGGTGGCACCGACGAGCCGGCCCTGGCGCCAGTCCCAGTCGGTGCCCTCCACGCCGCGCCGGTGCGTGGGCGCCATGTGCTCGTCGACGTCGAGGACCTCGGCCGCCGGGATGGTCAGGACACAGTCGTCCAAGGGCACCGAGCGGGTCAGGTAGGGGTGGCAGGAGACGCCGTAGGGGGCGGGGGCGGGCTCGCCGTCGACCTCAGGGGCTCCGGGAACCGGTGGGGCGGGGTGGGCCGCGCCGACGTTGGTGGCGGTCACCGTGACGCTCAGGCCCTGTTCGGCATCGAGCTGGAAGCGGGCGCTGGCCTCCAGGCTCCACGGGTAGCCGTAGGAGGCGAGCAGGCTCAGCTCGAGGACGACCTGGCTGCGGGGCGCGCCGTCATCGGGGCCGGAGGGGTCGTCATCGGTGACCTGCCAGTCCATCCATCCGGCCAGACCGTGCAAGGCCGAGCCGCTGGCTGGCTCGTTGCAGGCCACGAGGAACTCGGCTCCTCCGTAGCTGTAGCGGGCCCCGGCGATGCGGTTGGCCCATGGCAGGAGAGTCTTGCCCTGCCAGCCGGCGGGCAGCGTGGCCTCGGCGTCGAAGGGCATGATGAGGTCGCGTCCCTGACGGCGCAGGTGGACGAGCATGGCACCCGACGAGGCGATGCGCGCCTCGTAGTCGCCGGCAACCAGGTCGATGAGTTCTCCGTTGATCATGGTTCCTGTCCCAGTGTGCGGGGGCCTTGACCCCACAGTATTGGCATGATGGTTGGCCTTACGGTACGCCACAGGCGCTTAGTCGTACGGTGTCAGATACGGACTGCAGCACGGGCCTGGCCCCGACACCCACACGTCGACTCCCACGACTCACGCAGCGCGGGCCGTCGTGTCCCGAACGACCAGGTCGGGTACCACCCGATAGAGGCGCCCTCCCAGGCGCCGGTTCTCACCGGCCACCTCTGCCGGGATCTGGCCGTCCTGGTCGAGGTGCATGCGGGCCAGCAGCGCCCGCACCGCCACCTCGGCGATGAGACCGGCGTCCTGGCGCACCGTGGTCAGGGAGAAGGCCGAGGCCGCCGTCACCGGGATGCCGTCGTATCCGGTCACGGCCACGTCCTGCGGCACTCGCACGCCCTGGCGACGCAGCTCCATGAGAGCCCCGACGGCGCAGTGGTCGTTGAAGCACAGCAGCGCCTCGGGCAGCTCACCGGCCTCAATGAGGCGGCGGGCCGCCATCGCGCCGCTGTCCTCGTCGCCTCCCCCGGGCACCACCCGTGCACTGCCCCCCAGGCCGCGCTGCTCCATGGCCTCACCGAAGCGCCTCACCCGTCGTTTCGCAGCGGTCTCCTGGCCGCCGTCCACATGGCTGATGCGACGGCGCCCGGTGTCGACCAGATGATCGACGAGTAGCTGGATGCCGACGTCGTCGCGTGAGTGGATCTCGTCGACGTCGCTCAGCTCGGTGCTGCTGCCGATGAGCACCGCCGGGGTGCGGTTCACGATGCGGGCCAGGGCGTCCACGGAGATGTCGGGGTCAATGAGGATGATGCCCTCGCAGCGCTCCAGCAGCAGGGAGCGCAGCCCATCGGCCACGTCGCGGTGCGGGGTGGAGGTGGCCAGGACCAGTGCGTGCCCCAGAGAGGAGGCCGCCTGATAGAGCCCGTCCACGACGAGTCCCTGGTAGGCCTGCCCGACGGCGAAGCTGGCACCGATGAGCCCGGTGTGGCTGCGGCGCAGGAACTGGGCGCGCGGGTCCGCCTGGTAGCCGAGCTCGGCGGCGATGCGCAGGATCTCCTGGCGGGTCTTCCTGGCGACGCCGTCGGAACCGTTGAGAGCCGCCGAGACGGTGGAGATGGAGCGTCCGGCGCGCTCGGCCACAGTCCTGATCGTGACTCGGCCGTCGCGTCCTCGAGGCCCTTTCACCGCAGACACCTCCCTTCCCACACCGTTGTGTCTACCGATCCCGCACATTGCGCGAGCCCCGGCGCCCGACATCGGGCACCGTTCGCCCCATCGTAGCCGACAACGCCGTTTCAGCAGGTAGATGACCACTCATAGGTCCGCGCTATCTCGCCTGTCGACCACATCCGGGACCTGGTCGAGTGGCACACGACCCGCAACGACATGCGGATGGAGGGCATTCGAGCAGGGCCCGACAAGGCCCTGAGTCACACTGACGGGATTCACATCTATATTTCAGCTTGTCAGGACAAAGGCGGTCTGATATCTTCCGGTGACGTCATTAACGACGGGTGCTTCCCGGGCCTTCCAGGCGCACCTCCATACACGCAGCAGCCGACAGTGTTGTCGGAAAGGAACGTTATGACCAACAAGAGAATACTGGGCATCGGAGTCATCTCCCTGGGGTGGATGGGACGGCTTCATGCCCGCAGCTACCGCGCCATCGCCGAGCGCTTCCCCGAGCTGGGTGTGGTCCCACGTCTGGTCGCAGCCGCAGACCCGGTGGACCAGGTGCGCCAGGAGGCGGTGGACAACCTGGGTTTCGAACGCGCCTACGCCGACTACCGCGAGCTGCTGGCCGACCCCGAGGTGGAGGCCGTCTCCATCTGCGCCCCCAACTTCCTCCACCACGAGATGGCCCTGGAGGCCGTCAAGGCCGGCAAGCCCTTCTGGATCGAGAAGCCCATGGGGGTCAGCGCCGCGCAGTCCCGCGAGATCGCCCAGGCCGCCGAGAAGGCGGACCTCGTCACCGCCGTCGGCTTCAATTACCGCCACACCCCGGCGATCGAGTACATGCGCTCCCTGGTGCGGGGCGGCGAGCTCGGCCGCATCACCAACGTGCGCGTCTGGTTCATCGCCGACTACAACTCCTCACCCCTGGGCCCCCTGACCTGGCGGGCCTCGAGGGAGAAGGCCGGGGCCGGCGTCGTCCCCGACCTCATGAGCCACGGGGCGGACCTGGCCCAGTACATCGTGGGACGCATCGCCTCGGTCACGGCGGTCACCGACACCTTCATCACCGAGCGCCCCATCCCCACCAAGATGGGCATCGGACACTCCGGCTTCGAGATCGGCGATGAGGTTGGCCCAGTGGAGAACGAGGACTACGTCTCCATGCTGGTGCGCTTCGAGGACGGCACCGTGGGCACCATGGAGTCCTCCCGCGTCAGCGTCGGCCCGCGCGCCGAGTACGTCGTCGAGGTCTACGGCACGAAGGGCTCAGCCCGGTGGAACTTCGAGCGCCTCAACGAGCTGGAGATCTGCCCCGTGCTCGACGGCGGAGCCTCCCACGGCTACACCCGCGCCATGGCCGGTCCCCAGTGGGGTCAGTGGCAGCGCTTCCAGCCGGCCATCGGCACCTCCATGGGTTTCGACGACATGAAGGCCATCGAGGCGGCGCAGTTCATCGAGTCGATCATCACCGGAGAGCAGCTCGCCCCCTCGGCCGCCGACGCCTGGTGCGCCGCGGAGGTCGACGAGGCCGTCGTCGCCTCGGCCGCCGACGGCCAGTGGCATGAGATTCCCCGCGTCGAGGGCCGGACCACTTTCGACGCCTGAGACGACCTCTCCGTACCCCCCATACACCAACACACATCACATCCACCACAACAATCCTGCGGCACCGTCGCCGCAGGCCCGAGAGGAGACCCCCCATGCTAGAGGGAGTCACGACGTCCCTGCGCGGACTCACCAGAGAAGAGCTCGATAAGGCGGTGGCCAAGACCCCGGCCTCGGGCAAGCACCGCGGCGTTGTCGCCATCGCCGCCGTGGCCACGCTCGGCTCACTGCTCTTCGGCTACGACACCGGCGTCATCTCCGGCGCCCTGCCGTACATGTACATGCCCTTCGCCGCCAAGGGGCTCCAGCTGACCTCCTTCGAGGAAGGTGCCATCGGAGGCACCCTGCTGGTCGGGGCCGCTCTGGGCGCACTGCTCGGCGGACTCATGTCGGACCGCTGGGGCAGGCGCCACAACATCACCGTCCTGGCCATCCTGTTCTTCGTCGGCGCGATCGGAACCACCGTCGCCCCCAACGTGTGGGTCATGTACCCCTTCCGCGTCGTCCTGGGCTTCGCCGTCGGAGCCGCCTCCGCAACCGTCCCCGTCTACCTGGCGGAGACCGCCCCCAAACGCATCCGCGGCTCCATCGTGGCCATCGACCAGCTCATGATCGTCACCGGCCAGCTGCTCGCCTTCTCGATGAACGCCATCATCAACTCCCTCCAGGGCGGCCCGAAGATCACCATCGCCAACGACCCCAGCGGGCACTTCTCCCCCGGCACCTACGTCTTCGACGAGATCACCAAGCTCCAGGCCTCCAAGGGCGGCCCGATGACCGGCGCCGAGTACCACGCCTTCCTCGACCAGCTCAGCATCAGCGCCGGTAACGGCGAGGCCTGGCGCTACATGCTCGTCCTGTGCTCCATCCCGGCCGTGGCCCTGTGGATCGGCATCCGTCTCATGCCGGAGTCCTCGCGCTGGTACCTGGCCAAGGAGCGCCTCTACGACGCCATCGGCTCCCTCAAGCGCGTACGCGTTCCTGAGAAGGACGGCCCCATCGAGGACGAGATCATGGAGATGGTCGAGGCCCGCCAGCACGAGAAGGAGGAGGAGTCCCAGCGCAAGGGCTTCAGCCATGTCATGGCCACGCCCTGGCTGCGCAAGCTGCTCCTGGTCGGCATCTTCCTGGCCGTGGTCAACCAGACCACCGGCGTCAACACCGTCATGTACTACGCCCCCAAGGTGCTGGAGTACGCCGGCATGTCCACCTCGGCCTCCATCACCGCGCAGGTGGCCAACGGCGTCATGTCGGTCATCGGCTCGGCCATCGGTATCTGGCTCATCCTGAAGTTCCGGCGCCGCCAGGTGCTCATCGGCGACGTCATCGGCGTGGGCATCACCCTGCTGGGCATCGCCGCGACCTTCCAGTTCTTCATCGCCCCGCACATGGCGAACCACACCACCCCGCCCACCTGGGCCGCCTACCTCATCCTGGGGCTCATGTCCGTCTTCATGCTCATCGTGCAGTCCTCCAACGGCACGATCGTGTGGACGATGATGGGCGAGATCTTCCCGGCCAACGTCCGCGGCATCATGAACGGCACGGCGATCTTCTGCATGTGGACCGCCAACGCCATCATCACCTGGACCTTCCCGCCGATGATGGAGACCCTGGGCGGCGGCATCACCTACACCATCTACGGTGTGCTCAACCTGGTCGTGGCCGTCATCCTGTTCAAGATCATGCCGGAGACCAAGGACAAGTCCCTGGAGGAGATCGAGGTCGAGATGGAGAAGCTCTACTCCTGACCTCACCCCAGCGACACGCGCTCCCGGGAGGCGATTTTGAGGCTTGTCAGGACAAAGTCCTGTTGCTAGGTTCGTTGCACGGGCCAAACGCCCGGCACCGGCGCCGGCACCCGCCTCCCGGGAGCACCCCGTCCGCGACCACGATCCAATGGCGCACCAGCCACCGGCTCATGGCCCACCACTCGCCCACTGACCATCACCACACCAGCAAGACACCCGGCTAGACCCACAACCAGACACGGAGCAACGATGTCCTTCACCCTCGACCCCGCAACCGCCATCTCCGACCCTCACGGCATCTCCTGGGGCATGCACCCGATCACCTGGCGCAATGACGACATCCCCGAGGTCGGCGCCTTCAACACCCTGGAGGACATGCTCCTCGACCTGGCCGACACCGGCTTCGCGGGCACCGAGTGCGCCGGCTTCTTCCCGCCCAAGGAAGAGGTCAAGGCCGCCGCCGAGGCCCGCGGCATCAAGATCGTCGCCCAGTGGTTCTCCTCCTTCATCCTGCGCGACGGCGTCGAGGCCGTCATCCCCGACTTCGAGGCCACCTGCGCCTACCTGGAGTACCTGGGTGCCTCCCGCGTCGTCGTCTCCGAGCAGACCGGCTCGGTCCAGGGCATCCGCGACGTCTGCATCTTCACCAACAAGCCGGTGCTCACCGAGGAGCAGTGGCCGGTTCTGGCCAAGGGCCTCAACCGCCTGGGCGACGTCGCCCACGCCCACGGCCTCGAGCTCGTCTACCACCACCACCTGGGCACGGTCATCCAGACCAAGGAGGAGACCATCCGCCTCATGGAGCTGACCGACCCGGCCAAGGTCTCGCTCCTGTTCGACACCGGCCACGCCTACGTGGGCGACGGCGACGTCATGGGCCTGCTGGAGGCCACCATCGACCGCATCAAGCACGTCCACTTCAAGGACGTGCGCCCCGAGAAGATGGAGGAGTCCAGGGCCGCCGAGCGCTCCTTCCTCGACTCCTTCCTGGCGGGCATGTTCACCGTCCCCGGTGACGGCACCATCGACTTCACCGTGCCCTACACGTTCCTGGTGGACCACGGCTACCGCGACTGGATCCTGGTGGAGGCCGAGCAGGACCCGGCCATCGCCAACCCCCTGGAGTACGCCCGCAAGGCGCGCGCCTACCTTGAGGGCACGCTCTTCAAGGCCTGAGACGTCGCGGGGTTCGCACGGGCTCCCCCTCCGGGCGGACCCCACCGGCTGACGCCTCACCTCGACGCTCCCGACCACCAGCGGTCGGGAGCGTCGTCGTGCTGAGACGTTGCGTCCTGGGGACTGCGTTTCGCCTTGAGGACGTACCTTCACCCCAAACGGCGACGACACGACCACAGTCATCTGCGGCAGAACGCAGTCCTCACGCGAAAAGTACGTTCCCGATCGAGATCATCCCCGCGCAGGAGCAGCGGTTCTGGGCTGCTTCACGGGATCGGGACCCAGCGCGCCGCTCTTCAGGTCTACCCGCTCACCACGACCTTGCCCACGGCGGGGCTCATCATCCTCGGTATCTCCGGGCTCGCGGCACTGCTGCACACCGCTCCGGCTCACCCTTGACGCGGCCCGTCAGCCTGTAGCCTGCGCAGTACTCGGGCGCGTACGTGAGCACGCCCCGCAGTAGACGGCCCGGCACTGGAGGAAGCAGGAGGAGACGGTGACCAAGGCTCATGCCGCCACCCAGAGCGACGTCGCACGCGCCGCCGGGGTCTCGCGCAGCCTGGTCTCCCTGGCCCTGAGCGGCTCCCCCAAGGTCGCCGCCGGCACCCGCGAGCGCATCGAGGAGGTGGCCGCCTCCCTCGGCTACCGGGTCAACGTCTCGGCCTCCTCGCTGGCCCGCAAGCGCTCGAGCATCATCGGCCTGGTGCTGCCCAACCTGCGCAACGCCTTCTTCGAGCAGGTCGCGGCCTGCCTGGGCCGGGCGGCCGCGCAGCGCGGCCTCACCCTGTTCGTCACGGTCGGCTCCGACCAGCCGGAGGTCCTGCACCAGGCCATCGAGAGCCTGCTCGGCGTCCGTGTTGCGGGCATCGTGCTCGTCTCGCCCTGGCTGCCCGGTGAGGACCTGCTGGCCATCGGCGAGGAGGTGCCCGTGTGCGTCGTCGGGCGGCGCAGTCCCGGCGGGCGGGTCGACTCCGTGCGGGTCGACGAGCAGGCCGCCGCCCGCCTCCTCGTCGACCACCTGGCGGACCTGGGTATGCGCACCATCTGCTACATCGGCCCGCGCCTGACCGACGCGGCCTCCCGTCACGACCGTGAGCACTCGCTGGTCCGGGCGGCTGAGACCGCCGGGCTGGCCTTCGAGGTGCGCAGCTGCGGCGAGGACGCCGGCCCCGCCACCCGGGCCGCGCTGCACGATCATCCCGAGCCGCTGGGTCTGGTCGTGCACAACGACGTCCTGGCCATCGACGCCGTGCCCGTCCTGCGCGAGAGCCGCCGTGAGCCCGGGGCCGACGTCGCCCTGGCCTCCTACGACAACACCTACCTGGCCCTGCGCGAGGAGTTCTCCCTGACCAGCATCGACCAGCCCGAGGACCTCCTGGGCGAGCACGCAGTGGACCTGGTGTGCCGCCGCGCCGGGCTCGCGCCCGACGACGGACCGGACACCGGAACCGAGGCCCGCAGTGTGATCCTGGAGCCCGAGCTGGTCACCCGAGCCTCCTCCTTGGGACGCTGACGACCGCCCCCAGCGAGGAACCGGCGGCAAGCCTGGCATCGCACGTTTCATCGGTGACGACCACCCCACCCAGCGCGGAACCGGCTCCCGCGCCGCCCGACGTCGGACAGCGAGGGCACCATGAGTCGTCTCCCCGACCGGGGACCACGGTCCCAGCCTCTCCGCCCGCCCCTCAGAACGGCCTCCTTTGTCAGGATGAAGTTCTCCTCAACGGTTGACATCACCACCACACGAACGCAGACTGAAGTCATGAGTTCACGCGCGTGAATTCATGTGAGCACATGCTTCAACCAGTCACCCGCTCGTCAATGAGGACACCCGAGGCAACCATGAGCACCACTCCCCTGTCAGTCGCCGTCATCGGTGCCGGAATGGCCGGCACCACCCACGCCAACGCCTGGCGACAGGTCGGCACCGTCTTCGACCTGGGCCTGCCGCGGGTCCGCCTGCACACCATCGCCGACGCCTACCTCCCCTTCGCCGAGGACGCCGCCCAGCGCTACGGCTACGAGCGCGCCGTGGACGACTGGCGCACCGTGGCCGAGGACCCGGACATCGACATCGTCTCCATCGTGGTGGGCAACGCCCTGCACCGCGAGATCGCCGAGGCCCTCATCAGGGCAGGCAAGCACGTCCTGTGCGAGAAGCCCCTGGCGGACACGCTCGAGTCCGCCCGCGCCATGGCGCAGGCGGAGAAGGAGGCCGGCGTCGTCACCGGCGTGGGCTTCACCTACCGCCGCAACGCCGCCGTGGCCGAGCTCGCCAAGCTCGTCGCCGAGGGCCACCTGGGCGAGGTCAACCACTTCGACGGCCGCTACTGGTGCGACTACGGCGTCGACCCGGCCACGCCCATGGCCTGGCGCTACAAGGGCCCCATGGGCTCGGGGGCCCTGGGCGACGTCGGCAGCCACCTCATCGACACCGCCGAGGTCATCTGCGGACCCATCGTCTCGGTCTCCGGCGCCGCCATGATGACCTCCATCAAGGAGCGCCCCGTGGCCACCGGCCACGTCACCCGCGGCACCGCCCTCGACACCGGCGACTCCGACAACGTCACCTACGAACCGGTGGAGAACGACGACGTCGCCACCTTCACCGCGCACTTCGCCAGCGGCGCCGTGGGCACCTTCTCCTGCTCGCGCGTGGCCTGGGGACTGCCCAACTCCCTCATGGTCGACGTGCTGGGCACCAAGGGCCGCGCCTCCTGGGACCTGGCCCGCTGCGGTGAGATCAAGATCGACGACGTCAACTCGCCGGCCGGCCTGGGCGGGGCCCGCCGCGTCCTGGTCAACCCCGACTTCCCCTACTTCGCCCGCGGCTCCTCCATGGCCTTCGGCGGGGTCGGACTGACCCAGATCGAGCAGTTCACCTACCAGGCCCACGCCTTCCTCCAGCAGGTCGCGGGCGTGACGCCCGAGCAGGGGGCGCTGCCGCCCTGCGCCAGCTTCGCCGACGGCTACCGCGAGATGCTCCTGGCCGACGCCGTGGCCCGATCGGCCGCGACCGGGGGCGCCGCCGTCGACGTCACGGACCTGCCCGAGCTCGCGAGTCGCGGCCGATCGGGCCACGGCGTCGGCCAGGAGCATCTCGCGGTAGCCGTCGACGTCACGGACCTGCCCGAGCTCGCGAGCCTGTGAGGCCCGCCCGCCGTCACCCGCCCCACCGAGACAACCCGCTCAGACAGACAAGACACACAAGGAGACCTCTCATGCCACTGACCTACGGCGCCTACACCGCCTGCCTCCAGGACCGTTCCCTGCCCGAGGCCCTCGATGTCCTCAAGGACGCAGGGCTCACCGGGGCGGAGGTCAATGTCGGAGGATTCATCCCCTCCCCGCACTGCCCCGTCGACGCGCTCCTGACCTCATCCACCGCCCGCGACGAGTACCTGGGCCTCTTCGAGGACAAGGGGATGCGGCTGTCCGGCCTCAACACCTCGGGCAACCCCACCTCCCCCCTGCCCAACGAGGGCCTCAAGCACGCCGAGGACATCCGGGCGGCCATCCGCCTGGCGGGCCTGCTCGGCGTCAAGGAGATCGTCACCATGTCCGGCACCCCCGGCACCGACCCGAGCGCGAGGTACCCCACCTGGGTCGTCAACCCGTGGAACGGGATCGACATGGAGATCCTGGACTACCAGTGGAGCGTCGTCGTGCCCTTCTTCAAGGAGATCGACGCCCTGGCCCGCGACAACGACGTCCAGGTGTGCCTCGAGCTGCACCCGCGCAACCTGGTCTTCAACGTCCCCTCCTTCGAGAGACTCATTGAGGAGACCGGGGCGACCAACATCAAGGTCAACATGGACCCCTCCCACCTGTTCTGGCAGCAGATGGACCCGATCGCGGCCACCAAGCGCCTGGGCCCCCTCGTGGGACACGTCCACGCCAAGGACACCAAGATCTTCCCCGGCGCCGCCTATCGCGGGGTCCTGGACACCGACTTCGGCCATGTCCCCGCTGAGGCCGAGGGCAAGGTCCCGGTGGCCTACGGATACTGGTGCAACGCCTGGCCCGAGGACCCGGCCTGGCGATTCGTGGCCTTCGGCCTGGGGCACGACGTCGACTACTGGGCGCGGTTCCTGACCGCCATCACCGAGATCGACCCGGAGATGAACGTCAACATCGAGCACGAGGACGCCGAGTACGGCAACGTCGAGGGTCTCCAGATCTCAGCGCGCAACCTGCTGGAGGCCGCCGCCAGACTCTGAGCCGGCTCCGACAACCGACATCGCGCCGACGGCGAGGATCCCTGCCCACCCGGTCCTCGCCGTCGGCGCCCGTCCGTTAGACTGAGTAAAAGTCCTGACAAAGTCCGTTCCTGCTCGCTCCACTCACCCTTCTCACCGCCGAGAGGCCGGCCTGTGCTTCCCACCCTGACCGCCACCGCCTGGATCCTGCTCATGGTCGTGGCAGCCTTGTGCGGCATCGCCAAGACCGCCCTGCCCGGGGCGGCCACGATCGCCGTCGCCCTGTGCACCATGGCACTGCCGGCCAAGGAGTCCACCGGCGCCATCCTGCTCATGCTCATGACCGGTGACCTGCTGGCCGTGTGGAGCTACCGCCGAGACGCCGACTTCCACATGCTGCGCAGACTCGTCCCGGCGGTCCTGGCGGGAGTCGGCGCCGGTGCCCTGTTCCTGCACCTGGCCTCCAATGACTCCACCAGGCGCCTCATCGGCGCCGTCCTGCTGCTCCTGGTCGCCATCACCCTGCTTCAGCGGCGCGCGGCAGGCAGAGGCAGGCCCGACGACGCCCCCGCGACACGGATCCAGGTCGAGCCCACTCCGAGCCCGGTGCCCCTGGAGGCGACCACGGTCCCCGGGGCACCTACGACGCCCGTGGCCGGCAGCAGGCTCGCCCGCCTGGTCTACGGCAGCCTCGCCGGATTCACCACGATGGTCGCCAACGCCGGTGGACCGGTGACCTCCATGTACTTCCTGGCCTGTCGCTATCCGGTCAAGGCCTTCCTGGGAACGACGGCCTGGTTCTTCTTCCTGGTCAACCTCGTCAAGCTGCCATTCTCACTGTCGGCCGGCCTGGTCAACACCACCACATTGTCGCTGACCGCGATCTGCGCACCGATCGTCGTCGGCGCCGCGCTGGCGGGGCGGCGGCTTGCCGAGCACATGGACCAGCGGGTCTTCGAGCCGATCATCATCGTGCTGACCATCGTCTCCGCACTGCCCCTACTGCGGTAGCCACCAGGAGGGCCCATACCTGGCGACTCACTATTTCTCCGGCACGCAGAACCGGCACCTACTAGCGATTATTTCCCTCAAGACAGCCTGTCTGACATCACATCATCGCCTTACGCTGGAGCGTTGACGCGATTTATCCTGACCGTTACCGTATTCATCAGTATGAAGAGTGCGGCCGGTATTGATTATGTTGACGTTTCACCAGGCGGAGATGCCGGCGACGTCGACGACGTTTCCGCACCCGCCGCCTCATCCGCCCCTGGACTCGCAACCTCCCGTGACACCTCCGGAAACGAGAGCCCCAACGCTCCCGAGGCCCTGGATGCTCCTGAAGACCCTCCTGAGTCCACCCCGGAGACAGCCGCGCTGGTCAGCGCCGACGTCCACGCGGTCACGCTGGGACTGTGGGCCTCGGGACTCAGGTGCATCATCGTCTACGCCCTGGCTCCTGCTGTCGGTCCCCTCGGCCCTCTGGCCGTCGGAGCAGCCCTGGTCATCCAGGTGGTGGGTGCAGCTGTGAGCGTCAGCGGCGCCCGCTCTCTGTGGGTGCAGCACCACCGCGGCCGCCGTGCCTACGCTCTCATTGCGACGCTGACCTGCCTGTGTACCCTCGTGGCCTTGCTGGCCCCCGCCGGGTTCTAGCCCTCCAGCCTCATCATGCACCCCGCGGCCGGCCCCCTCCCCACCCCACCCTCCTGGACCCCACCCTCCTGGACCTCCCGGGCGATGACGCTCACGCACCGGTGGATGTCGGTGATGGCCGGGGTGCTTCTGCTGACCGTCACTCTCAGCGGCGCCCTCCTACCGCACCAGGGCGAGATCATGCGTTCATTGAGTCCGGCCGCGTACTCCCGCAGCGCCGGCCCCGAGCGGCTCTCACTACCCCAGGCCATCGCGACGATCGAGAGCCATCACCCAGACGAGACCGCGGCCTCCGCCACCTGGATCAACGATGTCATCGAGGTCCGGACCCGGCAGTCGGCCTACACGGTCGACCCCTCCACCGGAGACGAGATCGGCCGGGTCGCCGCTCCCCCGTCCTGGCTCGCCACCCTGGACAACCTCCACCGCTGTCTCCTGTCCTGCCAGGGCCCCGGCCATGTCCGCTGGATGTCCCAGGAGGTCCCCCGCACCCGCTGGCTGGCGGAGCAGGGACTCACCGTCGGCGACGTCGTTGTTGGAACCGTGGGCATAGTGCTGCTGGCCCTCACTGTGAGCGCGCTGAGGGTGTGGTGGCCGCTGCAGCGCTACCGACGAACCGTCTTGTCCGCCCGCTGGCGCACGACGCGCCTGTCGAGGGACACCGACCTGCTCAAGGCGGCGGGCCTGGTTCTGCTTCCCCTGCTGTTCCTGTGGGGCTACTACGCCACTGCCCTCGATCCTCACCCCACCCGGCAGGCGTCCACCGCCTCCACCGCGGGAGCCGAGACGCCGGCTGCGCAGGCCGGCACCTCACAGGAGCAGGACAGGGTCCAGGACATCGGTCCGCACCGCGCTGTGGCAGCGGCCCAGGAGACACGTCCGGGCAAACCAGTCGCCCTGTTCCTCCCCGAGCCGGGGAATCCGACGTCGACCTACACGGTCTGGCTCTCCCAGAATGCGTCCAGCCCCTACAGCCGAGCCCTCGGCAGCGTCGCGGTGAGCGTCGACCCCGGCACCGGGCGGACCACGGTCCCACCCACGCCCTACCGGGATCCGCGCGCTCGAGCCGATTAGGTCCCGCAGCAGCCGTTGCATGTGCCCGTTCCCACATCACAAGACAGCCTGAGTCCGGGCCTTTGGTCGCAGACGACCCGTAGGTAGGGGCACAATCGGACCCGTACGGCACCGGAATGAGCCGGCGCCCCTGACTCCAAGACAACGCGAGAAGGACCCAACGTGGCGCGCAGTATCTACATCGCCTCACCCAATGCCGGAACCGGGAAGTCAACGGTGGCCCTCGGGCTGGTCTCCTGCCTGACGAAGGTAGTTGCCAAGGTCGGCGTCTTCCGCCCCTTCGTGGAGAGCCGTGAGGGCGACGCCTTCCTCAGTCTCCTGCTGGCCCGTGCCGGCTCCACCACGCCCGCCGAGCAGTGCGTCGGCGCGACCTGGGACGAGTTCCACACCGACCCCGAGGAGGCCCTGGCCCGCATCGTCGACGCCTACCGGGCCCTGGCGCGCGAGCACGACGTCGTCATCATCGACGGCTCGGACTTCACCGACGTCGCCGGCAACCCCGAGCTGGCCCTCAACGCACGGGTCGCCGCCAACATCGGCGTTCCGATCCTGCTGGTGGTCTCCGGGCAGTACGACCCCGAGGACGTCGTCGGTTCCGTGGAGGTCTCCATGGCAGAGATCGCCGACAACCACGCCCGCACCGTCGCGGCGGTGGCCAACAAGTGCCGCCCGGACACCCGCCAGGCCGTCGCCGACGCGCTGGCGGCCGTCGAGGGCATCACCTCCACCACGCTGCCCGAGGTGCCTCTCCTGGCCGCCCCAGCGGTGCATGAGGTGCTGGACGCCGTCGAGGGCACACTCATCGCCGGCGACGAGACCCTGCTGGACCGCGAGGCCGAGTCCGTCCTCGTGTGCGCCATGGACGTCTCCCACGTCCTGGAGCGCCTGACCGCCGGCCAGGTCGCCATTGTGCCGGCCGACCGGTCCGCCATGCTCATCTCGCTCATGGCGGCCCAGGCATCCTCCAGCTTCCCGATCCTGTCCGGCCTCATCCTCAACGGGGGCTTCGAGGTGGCGCCCCACGCGCTGCGCCTCCTGGAGGGTCTGGACGTCAATATCCCGGTCATCACCTCCCCGCTGGATACCTTCACCGCCGCCTCGAGGGCCGGCTCCCTGCAGGGCCTGCTCGCCCACGGCTCCGAGCGCAAGATCGACGTGGCCGTGACCACCTTCGAGCATGAGGCCGACGTCGACGCCCTTCTGTCCGCACTGGAGGTCGAGCCCTCCGAGGTCGTCACTCCGATCATGTTCCAGGCCGAGCTGGTGGAGCGCTCGCGCACCGACCGCAGGACGATCGTCCTGCCCGAGCCCGACGACGACCGGGTCCTGCGGGCCGCCGACGCCATCCTGCGCCGGGGCATCGCCGACCTGGTGCTGCTGGGTGACGAGACCACCGTGCGCGCCCGCGCCACCGAGCTGGGTCTGGACATCGCCGCCGCCCGGGTCATCTCCACCAGGGACCCCGAGCTGCTGGAGAAGTACGCTGAGGAGTTCGCCCGCCTGCGCGCCAAGAAGGGCGTCACCCTGGAGCAGGCCCGGGAGAAGGTCCAGGACGTGTCCTACTTCGGCACGATGATGGTCCACATGGGCGACGCCGACGGCATGGTCTCGGGTGCGGCTCACACCACCGCCCACACGATCGTCCCCTCCTTCCAGATCATCAAGACCAAGCCGGGGACCTCGATCGTCTCCTCCGTCTTCCTCATGCTCCTGGAGGACCGGGTGCTCGTCTACGGTGACTGCGCCGTCAACCCCGAGCCCAACGCCGCCGAGCTGGCCGACATCGCCATCTCCTCGGCCGCCACGGCCCGCCAGTTCGGCGTCGAGCCGCGCGTGGCGATGCTGTCCTTCTCCACCGGGACCTCCGGAAAGGGTGCGGACGTCGACAAGGTCCGCGAGGCCACCGAGCTGGTGCGGTCCAAGGAGCCCGACCTCGCCGTCGAGGGCCCCATCCAGTACGACGCCGCCATCGACCCGACCGTGGCCGCCAAGAAGGCCCCCGATTCTCTCGTGGCCGGACGGGCCAACGTCTTCATCTTCCCGGACCTGTCCAGCGGCAACATCGGTTACAAGGCGGTCCAGCGCTCCTCTGGCGCCATCGCCATCGGCCCCGTCCTCCAGGGCCTCAACAAGCCGGTCAACGACCTCTCGCGCGGCGCCCTGGTGGAGGACATCATCAACACCGTCGCCATCACCGCCGTCCAGGCCCAGGGCTGAGGTTCTCACCGGCCCGGGGCCGGGACCAGCTGCCAGTTCGCTCTCTGGTCCCGGCCCCGCGCCGCCGGATCCCGGTCAGTCCTTGCCAGCCATCCCCGCAGTCCGTCCCATACCGTTCTTGAAAGGCACCCCGTGACTCAGCGCACCGTCCTCGTTATCAACTCCGGCTCCTCCTCCATCAAGTACCAGCTGGTCGACCCCGACTCCGGAGCCTCGCTCGCCTCCGGCCTGGTGGAGCGCATCGGCGAGGAGACCGGTGCCATCACGCACAAGCACGGCGAGGAGCGCACCGAGATCACCGAGCCGGTCCCCGACCACGGCTTCGGCCTGGCCGAGGTGCTGCGCCTGTTCGAGGAGCAGGGCCCCTCGCTGGCCGACGCCCACATCGTGGCCGTGGGTCACCGCGTCGTCCAGGGCGGGCACTACTTCTCCGGTCCGGCCCTCATCGACGACGAGATCGTGACCCGCATCGAGCAGCTCGTGCCGCTGGGCCCGCTGCACAACCCCGCCCACCTCAAGGGCATCGAGGTGGGACGCCGCCTGCTGTCCGACGTGCCGCACGTGGCCGTGTTCGACACCGCCTTCTTCCAGGACCTGCCCGAGGAGGCCGCTCGCTACGCCCTGAACCGCGAGGTGGCCGACACCTACTCCATCCGCCGTTACGGCGCCCACGGCACCAGCCACCAGTTCGTCTCCGGGGCGGTCTCCGAGTTCCTGGGGCGCGACGACCTCAAGCAGATCGTCCTGCACCTGGGCAATGGGGCCTCGGCCTCGGCGGTCGTGGCCGGGCACGCCGTGGACACCTCCATGGGACTGACCCCGCTGGAGGGCCTGGTCATGGGCGGGCGCACCGGTGACATCGACCCGGCCGCCGTCTTCCACCTGGCGCGCGTGGCGGGCATGTCGATCGAGGAGATCGACCACCTGTTCAACCGCAGCTCGGGAATGAAGGGGCTGGCTGGCGACAACGACATGCGCGAGGTGTGGAAGCGCATCGGCGCCGGCGAGCAGGAGGCCCGTGAGGCCATGGACATCTACCTGCACCGCCTTGTGAAGTACGTGGGCGCCTACACCGCCGTCATGGGTGGCCTGGACGCGCTGACCTTCACCGCCGGTATCGGCGAGAACGACGCGAACCTGCGCCGCGAGCTGTGCGAGCGCCTGGTCTACATGGGTGTGGAGATCGACCCCGCGCTCAACGAGACCCGCTCCGACGAGCCGCGCGTCATCTCCACACCGGGCTCAAAGGTCACGGTGCTCGTGGTCCCCACCAACGAGGAGCTCGCCATCGCGCGACAGTCGCTCACCCTCATCTAAGGACCTCTCAAGCCCCTGGGAGAGCCCGCCGTCGAGCCTTCGAGTGACGGGACAGACCAGGAGAATACCGCGCGGTGCCGCAGCCACCCGACCAGGGAACGGCTGCGGCACCGCGTTCGCCCCCCGAGGGGGACAAATAGGCTGAAGTTGGTGCGCCCATAATATTTTAAGCGCTTACATGGTTTCATGAGCATCGCACCCCTGACTGCCTCGCTGAGCTCCCCGATGACAGCCACGGCGCCTGCACCTCCCACCATCTCCTTCCCCGATCAGGACATCACGACCGGTCGCCCTGTCGCCAGTCCCGTCTCGGACCCCGCACCCTCCTCCCCTACCAGCCCGCGCCTCGTCGCCCCCACCGTTGCCGAGGCCTTCCCGGCCCCGGTCGGAGAGCTCGCGGTGGCCACCGACGGCCTGACCCGCTCCTACAACGGCGTCAACGTCGTCGACGGGGTGAACCTGCGAGTACCCGCCGGCGGTATCTACGGGCTCCTGGGACCCAACGGAGCCGGCAAGTCCACCACCATGAAGCTCCTGCTGGGACTGGCCCGCCCGACGTCGGGACACATAAGTGTCCTGGGACGTGCGGTCAGCTCCCGCCGGCCTCTGCCCCCGGGAGCGATCGGATCCCTCATCGAGGGCCCCTCCTACTACCCGACCCTGACCGGCCGGGAGAACCTCGTCATGGTGGCCTCCTACCTGGGACTCTCGTCCAACCGCATCGAGCACGCTCTGGCCACCGTCGACCTGGACGGGCAGGAGGGCAGGCAGGTCAGGCACTACTCAACGAGCCTGAAGCAGCGGCTCGGACTGGCCATGGCGCTCCTGGCGGACTCTCCTCTCCTGCTGCTGGACGAGCCCACCAAGGGGCTCGACCCGGTCGACGTGGCCGAGATCCGCCAGCTCATCATGACCCTCTCCCGCCAGGAGGGGGTAACGATCATGGTCTCCTCTCCCACCCTGTCCGAGATCGAGCAGCTGGCCGACACTGTTGGCATCATCTGTGCCGGGCGCCTGCGCTACCAGGGCACTCTGTCCGGCCTGCACGACGACGGTGTCATCGAGATGACCGTCTCCGCCCCCACGGCCGTCTCCACCCTTCTGACCTCCCTCGGGGTGCCGCATGAGGTCCACGACGCCGTGGTGCGCACGGCGATGATGCCCGACGACGACGTCGGCGATCTCATCACCAGCATCGTCACCTCGGGCACGACCGTCTACCGCGTCCAGACCGTGCGCAAGACCCTGGAGCAGGCCTTCCTCGAACTGACCGACCCCGTCCTTACCGCTCAGCCGGCGGCCACGTCCCGGGGCATAGCCCGATGAGCACTCCGCCGAGTGCCGCTGGCACCGCATCCGACTCGCTCGCGGAGCCGACGCTGCTGTCCGCCTCATGGGTTCGGCATGCGCGGACAACCGTGATCCTCGAGCTGGGCAAACTGCGTCGCAGGCACTACTGGCTCCTGGCTGCGAGCGCGTCCGCCCTGTGCCTGCTCTGGAGCAGTATGCGCGTGGCCTCCCGGGTCACGGGCCCCGCCAAGGCGCACGACACTACCCTCGCGCTCGATGAGCTCCTCCAGGTCATCACTGTCCTCATGCCGGTTGTGACGGCACTACTGGCCTCGCGCATCGTTACCGCGGACACCGAGGAGCGGATGGGACAGTTGATGACGGCACTGGGGCAGAGGCCTCTCACCCGGTACAGGGGCAAGCTCGTCATTGTCTTTCTCACGGCGAGTGCGATGGAGACCGCCGTCCTGGTGCTGCTCGCCGCTGCGGCCGCCCCTCTGGGCCTGACCGTGACCACCTCCTACTGGAGAGCACTCCCACCCGCACTTGTGGTGATGGCGTGCTCGGCACTGGCCGTCGCCTCGGTCCAGCTCATGCTGTCCATGTGCTTCGACAGGCAGGCCATCGGCCTGGGGACAGCGGCCGTCGGCGGCCTGATCGCCGGGAGCCTGCCCCACGCCTACCTCGGGTCCTTCACCTGGCTGCTGCCCTGGGGAATCATTCCCTCCGCCACCCCCATCGACACAGTAGCCTCCTACGCGTCCATACATGCCACCGGCGACATGACGCTGGCTACTCAGCCGTGGATCCTGGCGGTGTTCGCCGCGCTGGCCGCCACAGGGTGGACCGTCATCGCCCATACCGCTATTGTCCATAGGGTGAATTACCGATGAGCAGCGCCGCATCATCCACGTTCTCAGCCCCAAGGCACGCCATGTCTTCATCCCTCACCACTCCTGGCCCCCCGACGACGCCAACCTCTACCGACGACCTCACGGCAAGAACGCCGTCGGCGGCACGCCGTCGTCGCCCCCTGGTACGCGACGCCTGGTACTGGGAGAACCGTAAGGCCCCCAACCGCTGGTACTGGGGTGCTGTCACCGTCCTGTGCGCCCTGGCGTCCCTGTCCGGTTACCTGCAGTACAGGACCTACCGAGACGAGTTCCAGGCGCTGGGCGCCACCTGGGACATCATCTGGCCCCAGTCCACGCTCCTGCTCTCGATGCTGATCCTTCCCCTGGCTTTGAGCGGCTTCGCGGCGCAGATCGCCGCCGGTGAGCATCAGGGACGCAACTGGCAGCGGATGAGCGCCGATCACGTGGAGAGCGCCATCATTGCGGGCAAGCTGCTCCACGGGCTGCAGGTGGCGGTGACGACCACCGCGATCCTGATCCTGACCGTTGCTCTCACCGGTCTTGTCGCCGGCTTCCATCTGCCGGGCCTGGCCGCCTACCTGCCCCGGTTCGGCGCCGTGGCGCTGGGGATGTGGGTCATCCTCACCTTCGTCACCTGGCTAGGCACGATCATGAGGTCCTTCGCCAGCACGATGACCACTGCGCTCCTGGGAGCGGTCGCTGGGACGGCGATGCTCCTGGTGGCCCAGCCGCTGAGCATCCTCAATCCCATGACCGCATTGACCCGGGCGACCGCGTCACTGAACCCCGAGGCCATGACCTCACCGAGCTCGGCCGCCACCGACGGCCTCATCTGTCTGGCATGGGTAGCAGTCCTCGCCCTTGTTCTGCTGCGGACGGTGAGACGGTGGTGAGTCGACGGTGAGAGTGACAGTGAGACGCCAGCCATGAGCAGCACGTCCATCGAACAGCTTCCCGAGGCCGGGCCCAGGGTCCCGCGCACGCGCCTGGACCGCATCGCCGAGTGGTACCGATCCAGCCCCGTGGGGACATGGGGCATGGTTGTCATCAACGCCGTGCTCCAGGGCGCCGGCATCGTGCTCGCCTTTTCTCTCGGCTTCAACGTCCCCATGATCAAGTTCGTGCTCACCGCGGTGACCGGCCTGTCCCTGATCTGGCGACGGCGCTGGCCTCTGGGGATCGTCATCGTCAACAACGTGGCCCTCATGATCAAGATGATCAAGAGCGACTCCGCAGAGTTCCTCCTGCCGCTACTGGTGGCGGTCTACACCCTGATCGCCATCGCGAGCGTCCGACAGCGGCTCCTGGGCATTGCCGCCACCATCGCCTTCATGTTCATCCCCTATCTCGCGTCGATCAACGGACCACTGCCGGGGCTCATGAAGGAGAGGGTGCCGCTGTCGGACTTCATGCAGGAGGCCGGGTTTCTCATTGTCGTCGTCACCGTGGCGTCGATCACCCGGTCACGTCGGGAGTCCCTGGAGCACGGGGACGCCCAGCTCGCCTCCCACACGGCTGAGCAGCAGCTCGTAGTGCAACGCGATGCCGCCCGGTACCAGGCCCGAGTGGCCGCCGAGCTCCACGACTCCGTGGGCCACTCCCTCACCGCGATCATCGCCCTGTCCGAGGGGCTCCACGGCGCCAGCGGCATCCCGGATGTCGACGAGGCCATCGACCTGGTCAACTCCTTGGCCCGCGACGGCCTGGCCGATACGAGGAACGCGGTCGCCTCGTTGCAGTCCTCACCCGCCATCCTCGACGACTTCGGTTCCGGCGCCTTGACCAGTTCGCGCCCGATGATCGCCACGGGCGCACGCGGCTGGGACCAGCTGGAGGACCTGCTGACCACGGTACGGGCGACCGGCATCAGTGCGGCCCTCACCGAGACCGGTCGACGCCCCAGAGACACCGCCGTGGGCCGGGCACTCGGGGAACTCGTCTACATCGTCGTCCGGGAGGCCCTCACCAACGTCATGCGGCACGCCGAGGGCGCCACGCGCGTCGTCGTCTCCCTGGACCACACCGGCTCATCCACCCGGATCACCGTGTCCGACGACGGACACGTCACGATCCATGCCGACTCCTCGCAGGACTCCCACGAGCTGTCCACCGGTCACGGACTGACCAACCTGGCCTCCGTGATCCACGAGCGCGGCGGTGCGCTTGACGTCGGCCCCAGCATCGCCCCGGGATCCGGCGGCTGGGTGCTGCGCGCCGTCGTCCCGGTCTACATTCCGGATCTGGAGAAAGCATGACCCCTGCCTCCCTCCCGTCCTGCCCACTCCCCCTGGAGCGTCCTACCCCGATCACAGTCATGATCGTCGATGACCAGAGGGCCACCCGCATGGGCCTGTCCCTTATCATCAACCGGGCCGATGACCTCAAGGTCGTGGCCGAGGCCGCCCATGGCCAGGACGCTCTTGATCAGCTCGCCGAGCTGTTTCAGGAGCGGCGGTCGCTTCCCGACGTCATCCTCATGGACGTGCGCATGCCCGTCCTCAACGGGATCGACGCCACGGCACGCATCACCCAGCTCTACCCCTCGATCCGAACCCTGGTGCTGACCACCTACGACCAGGACGAGTTCGCCTTCGGAGCGCTCTCCGCGGGCGCCTCGGGCTTTTTGCTCAAGGACACCCGCACACCCCAGCTCCACCAGGCGCTGCGGGCGGTCAACTCCGGGGACGCGATCCTCACTCCGCGCATCACCCGCGAGCTGCTCAACCGCCACATGCTCAGCCCCGTCTCACCCCAGCAGCACGCGGCACAACGACGCCTCGAACGTCTTAGCCCCCGTGAGCGCGAGGTGGCCGAGCTGGTGGCCGAGGGACTGACGAATGCGGAGATCGCCCAAAGACTCGTCCTGGCCCCGGACTCGGTCAAGAAGAACGTCACCCGGATCCTGACCAAGCTGGACCTGCGCGACCGGGTCCAGCTCGTCATCCTCATGCGCGACGCTCAGTCCTGACCCCGCGTCGTCCACCCTCCCCTCACTGCCGGCGCACACGGCCCCGCCCTCGGTCTCCGTTGACGAAGGGCGGGGCCATAAGGGGGCGTCAGACCGCCGCCACCATCGCGGGCGCCAGTGCGGGCTGTTGCGTCCGAGCCCGGTAGACGAGGCGGGACTGGGCCAGGTAGCTGACGATGAAGAGCGTGGAGTCCACCAGCATCTTGGCCAGCCACAGGGGCGCCCCGGCGCCGGTGAGGACCGCAATGCCGGCGTACGAGGTCGCCGCAACCCCGCCCTGGACGGCTGCGTAGCCGCCGGCGGAGCGCCAGAAGGTCTCCGGGGAGGCGCGGAACAGGCGCCGGTTGAGCAGGAAGCCCAGGTTGCAGGAGACGATCCGGGCCCCGGCGATGGCGTAGAGCACCGATCCGGTCAGCGAGTTGAGGATGAGGACCAGGACGTAGTCGACCGTCCAGCCAGTGAAGGACACGGCGGCGAAGAGGAAGACCGTCGGGACGCGGCGGCGCATACGGGCCAGCTGGTCCAGGATGGTGGGCTGGGAGGCAGGGAGGGTGGCCAGTGCGGGGAGAGCGGGGCTCGTCGTCATGGCTTCAGCCTCTCCTGAGGCCTTATGCCGCCTGTTTGAAGCGCCTGTGCCGTTCCTGTGAGAGCCGGTTGTTGGGATTCTGCGGACGTGCCGCCCCGAATTCCCGCCTCAGAACAGGGCGTCGGTCTGCGGTCCGGTCGCAGGAGCGCCCGACGACGGCGAGTCGGAGGACTGCGCCATCCCCTGTGTTTGGCCGCCCCGGGTCCAGCCCGGTCCCGCGGGCACCGGGCGGCCCTGCTGGAAGGCGGTGGCCGCGCCGCGGGCCCGGGAGTCGGCGGCCTCGTTCATGGGGTGGCCGACATGCCCGCGCACCCACTCGAAGCGCACTGTGCGGCCCGTGAGCGCGGCGTCGAGATCTTTGACGAGATCGGCGTTGAGGACGGGCTTGCCATCGGCCTTGCGCCAGCCGCGCTTCTTCCAGCCGTGGCGCCACTTGGTCAGGGAGTTGATGACGTACTGGGAGTCGCACTGGATGAGGAGCTCCTCGCCGGCGAGGCCGGCGGCCTCGGTGGCTCTCAGGAGCTCGAGGACGGCGGTGAGCTCGCCGCGGTTGTTGGTCGAGCTCTCCCAGCCGCCGGCCGCCCAGCAGTCATCATCCACGTACCAGGCCCAGCCGGCCGGTCCCGGGTTGCCCAGGGAGGAGCCGTCGGCAGCAGCAGTGATCGTCATAAGGGCACTCTACCCAGCGACGCCGGCGGCCCCGGACAGGCGCAACCTCCCTTGCCCGTATCATCGCCGTGCTAATCTGCCCGACAGCAAGGATGGTCTTGCTCACTGAAACAAATTCCTGAGAGGTACACCGATGTCCTCCACGCTGCACGCCCTGTCAGCCTCGTCAGCGTCATCCGGCACACTCATTGCCGCACGCTGGTACGACTACATCCCTATCGCGATCTACTTCGCCTTCGTCATCGGCGTCGGACTCATCGCCCGGTCCAAGGCCGCCACGGCCGACGGCTTCCTCACCTCGGGTCGGTCCCTGCCGGCCTGGGTGACCGGTATCGCCTTCGTCTCGGCGAACCTCGGTGCCGTCGAGATCATGGGAATGTCCGCCAACGGCGCCGAGTACGGCATGCCGACCTTCCACTACTTCTGGATCGGCGCGGTCCCGGCCATGATCTTCCTGGGGCTAGTCATGATGCCCTTCTACTACGGCTCCAAGGTGCGCTCAGTGCCCGAGTTCATGCTCAAGCGCTACGGCACCGCCGCGCACCTGGTCAACGCGATCAGCTTCGCCCTGGCCCAGCTGCTCATCGCCGGTATCAACCTGTACCTGCTGGGCAAGATCATGAATTGGCTGCTGGGCTGGCCCCTGTGGGTGGGACTCATCGTGGCCGCCGTCATCGTCTTCTCCTACATCACCATGGGAGGACTCTCCGCGGCGATCTACAACGAGGTCCTCCAGTTCTTCGTCATTGTGGCGGCGCTGCTGCCCCTGACCCTCATCGGCCTGCACCGCGTGGGCGGCTGGCACGGTCTGACCGACAAGATCACCGACGCCGCCACCAAGATCGGAGCCGACCCGGCTCAGCAGCTGCACTCCTGGCCCGGCAACTCGATCTCCGGCTTCGACTCCAACATCATGTCGGTGATCGGCCTGGTCTTCGGCCTGGGCTTCGTGCTGTCCTTCGGCTACTGGACGACGAACTTCGTCGAGGTGCAGCGGGCCATGGCCTCGGACTCGATCTCCTCGGCCCAGTCGACCCCGATCATCGGCACCTTCGTCAAGATGTTCGTGCCCTTCCTCGTCATCGTCCCGGGCATGGTCGCCGGCGTCATGGTCACGGAGGTCCAGCAGCTCAAGTCCGGGGCCAACACGAGCTACCAGTACAACGACGCGGTCCTCTACCTCATGCGCGACCTGCTGCCCAACGGTCTGCTGGGTCTGGCGATCACGGGTCTGCTGGCCTCCTTCATGGCGGGTATGGCGGCGAATATCTCCGCCTTCAACACCGTATGGGGCGTGGACATCTACCAGCACTACCTCAAGAAGGACGCCGATGACGCCCACTACCTCAAGGTCGGCAAGCTTTCGACCCTGACGGCCTCCGTGGTCGCGATCTTCACCGCGGTCATCGCCGCGAGCTACCCCAACCTCATGGACTATCTCCAGATACTGTTCTCGATGTTCAACGCGCCGCTGTTCGCGACCTTCATCATCGGGATGTTCTGGAAGCGGGCCACCTCGCAGGCCGGTTGGATCGGCCTCGTCGGCGGAACCCTGGGTTCCCTGGCGGTCAACATCCTCGTCAAGTACGAGTTCCTGGTCCTGCCGGGGCAGGGCGGCGCCTTCCTCGCGGCGGGAGTGGCATTCACGGTCGACGTCGTCATCACGGTGCTGGTCTCCCTGGTCACTGAGCCGAAGCCCGACTCTGAGCTCAAGGGCTTCGTCTACGCCCTGACCCCCAAGAGCGAGCGCACCGACCCGCACCTGCACGAACTGCCCTGGTACCGCCGTCCGATCCCGCTGGGGATCATCGCCGGGGCCCTGGTCATCACGCTCAACTGCATCTTCCACTAGACCCGCTCGGACACACGAAGGAGAACACTCATGAGCAATCGTTCACTCACGGACATCCGGGCGGTCATCACCGGTGCTCTAGGGCTCATCGGCCTCTACCTGGTGGTGTGCTCGGTCCTGTTCAACAGCGCCGAGGAGATGAGCAAGACCGGCGGCATCAACGCCAACCTGTGGTCGGGCCTGGGCCTGCTGTCCATCGCAGCGGGTATGGGCCTGTGGTGGTGGATCAAGCCGAACCCCTCCGGTGGCGAGCAGGACTGAGTCCGGCTGAGTCAGCATCAGGACCCCTGGGTCGAACCCGATCGACGGCGTCGCCGCAGCCCCCACTGCGGCGACGCCGTCGTCGCCGCACCTTGCGGTTCACGCACCGCCCCGGGGGCTCAGAATCCGCGCCGTGAAGTACGCATTCCCGGGGGCAGAGGCTCCGCATCACACGGCTTCAGGCACTTTCCCCGGCACGGTCTGGCGCGAGGGGCTCATGCCCGCGTCCATGCTGGTTGCCGTGCCCATCAGGACCAGCCCGACGACGGCCGCCACGATCCCGACGGCAACCACCGCACGTTCCCGGCCGGTGCGCTTCTCTCCCAGGATGGTCAGGCCTCCGACGGTGGCCAGGACGAAGCCGAGCTGGGAGAGGGTGAAGCCGGAGGCCACGCCCACGGCCGCCGTTGAGCGCAGCATGAGAACGTTGCCGATCGCCCACAGCCCGCCGGCAAGCAGCGCCGGTGCGATCCGTGGGCCCCGCAGGGATGCGCGCCGCGGCAGGATAAGGGCGCACAGGATCGCACCGGCCAGCAGCCCCAGTCCCATGGGGCCGACGGCGTGGGCCGAGGGCACGTGAACGGCGCGCAGCAGCGATGGGTAGGAGCCGTAGAGGACGGCGGAGGCGGCAGTGGCCAGCAGGCCGTCGCGCCGCTGGGCGGCCGTGGGGCCCGGCCCGGTGCGCTCCTGCCAGGAGCAACCAGCGGCGCCGAGCATGATGAGCGCGAGCGCCCCTGCTCCCAGGGCGAGGGAGCCAGGAGCGCGCCACTCGCCGAAGAGGCTCACGCCCAGGGTGGCGTTGAGCAGGAGCTGGAGGGCAGTGGTCAGTGGCATGGTGCGGCTGACACCCCAGGCGCGAAAGGCCCGTAGGACGAAGACCTGACCACCGGTCCACATGAGCCCGCAGGCCGCGCCCCACATGGTGGCACTCAGGGACCAGGGCGCGCCGAGAAGGGCGGCGCATCCTAGCGAGACGGCTCCAGCCCCCACCATGACCGCGGTGTTCTGACGGCGGGTGTCGGTGGGGAAGGCCCCGAGCAGAAGTGACAGTGCCCCGAACAGCAGGGAGGGCACGAGGGCGACAGCGATATCCACAGTGATGTCCGTGAGTGATGTCCGTGCTGGTTTCTCATTCTCACGAGCGCCTCAACACGAACGGGGCGCGCCCCGCAGTGGAGCGCGCCCCGTCGGCTGGGCCTGTTCTCAGGCGTCCAGGTCGGTCTCCAGGAGCACCTTGAGCTCCTCGAGGGCGGCGTCGGCGCCGTCGGCGTCGGAGGCCAGGGTGACGACGTCACCGAAGCCGGCGCCCAGGGTCATCACACCGAGGATGGAAGAGGCGTCAACCGCAGCGCCGCCCTCCTTGGCAATGGTGACCGGGATGCCCTTCTCGGCGACGGCCTTGACGAAGGTGGCGGCGGGACGGGCGTGCAGACCGACCTTGGAAGCGATAGTGGCGGTGACCTGGGCCATATGAAGCTCCTTGTGACATGTGGGGGCTAACGGCGCGAGGACCGGATCATGCCCCCGCATTGGTGTGAGCAGCGCGATGACTGCGTCCCGGCCGAGACTA
Source organism: Actinomyces sp. Marseille-P3109 (assembly GCF_900323545.1). Lineage (NCBI taxonomy): Bacteria > Bacillati > Actinomycetota > Actinomycetes > Actinomycetales > Actinomycetaceae > Actinomyces > Actinomyces sp. Marseille-P3109. Next base: position 279,333 of record NZ_OOHN01000008.1, on the reverse strand, counting down.
CCCGAGATCACGGCTCAGTTGCACTGTTCCGAGCCTCAAAAAGGCTGTTGTACGTGGCGGGGCTCACTCATGACACTCAGGAACCTGCAGAGCCTGCATAGGGGGACAGGACGACCTCGACCCGCTGGAGCTCCTTGACGTCGGCATAGCCGGTAGTGGCCAGGGTTCGGCGCAGGGCGCCCATGATGTTGAGGGTGCCGTCGGCGCGGTCGGAGGGCCCGTTGAGGATCTCGGCCATGGAGCCGACTGTGCCCACGTAGCTGCGGAAGCCCCGCGGCAGGCTCTCATGGCGGGCCTCGGCGCCCCAGTGGTAACCGCCTCCGGGAGCCTCCTCGGCGCGGGCGAGAGCGGCACCGAGCATGACGGCGTCGGCGCCGCAGGCGATGGCCTTGACGACGTCGCCGGAGTTGCCCACTGAGCCGTCGGCGATGACGTGGACGTAGCGGCCGCCGGACTCGTCGAGGTAGTCGCGGCGGGCGCCGGCGACATCGGCCACGGCGGTGGCCATGGGCATGTGCAGGCCCAGGACCTGACGCACCGAGGATGAGGCGCCGCCGCCCTGTCCCACGAGGACCCCGGCAGCGCCGGTGCGCATGAGATGGAGGGCGGCGGTGTAGGTGGTCACCCCGCCGACGACGACGGGCACGTCGAGCTCGTAGATGAACCGCTTGAGGTTGAGGGGCTCGACGGCTCCGGAGACGTGCTCGGCCGACACGACGGAGCCGCGGATGACCATGAGGTCCACGCCCGCCTCGACCACGGTGCGCCAGTGCCGCTGGGTCTGGGCAGGACTGAGGCGCCCGGCGACGACGACGCCGGAGGCACGGATCTGGGTCAACCGCTCGGTGATGAGCTCGGGCCTGACAGGGGCGCGGTAGACCTCCTGCAGGACGCTCGTGGCCTGGGACGGGGCGGCCCGACGGATGCGCTCGAGGGCATCGGTGGGATCCTCGTAGCGGGTCCACAGCCCCTCCAGGTCCAGCACACCGATCCCACCCAGGCGTCCCACCATGATGGCCGTCTCGGGGCTCATCACCGAGTCCATGGGTGAGGCCATGACCGGCAGGTCCACGTGATAGGCGTCGATCTGCCAGCCCACGCGCACCTCGGAGGTGTCACGAGTGCGGCGCGCCGGCACCAAGGCGATGTCGTCGAAGGAGTAAGCGCGCAGAGCGCGCTTGGAGCGTCCGATCTCGACCTCTGTGCTCATGTCCCGATCCTAGTGGGCCCGGCCGATATCTACCGGAGCGACCGGCGGAGCAGCCGGCGCGCATGACCGCGCAGCGACGCTGGACGAGGAACGTGGGCAGCCGCCATTGATGTCATGCCCCGGTGGCATGCTGGGCCCATGAGCACCCCGCACTCCTCCTCGTCCAACACCGCCTCCACCACCGCCCGCTCCTGGCCCTTCGGCCCGCTGCTCGGCTTCGACACCGAGACCACCGGCGTGAATCCCTCTCGGGACCGTCTTGTCACTGCTGCACTGGTCCGGCGCACCGAACGCCCGGTCTTCGGAGATCGCCAGCAGTCGGTGACCACCTGGCTGGCGGATCCTGGGGTGGAGATCCCCGAGGCGGCCTCAGCGGTCCACGGCGTGACCACCGAACAGGCCCGGGCCGAGGGCCGGCCGGTGGCCGAGGTGCTGGCAGAGGTGAGCGACCAGCTGGTGACGGCGATGGCGGCCGGGACCCCGGTCGTCGCCTTCAACGCCTCCTACGACCTGACCCTCATGGAGGCCGAGCTCACCCGTCACGGCCTGCCCACAATGCGCTCGCGCCTAGGACGCCAGCTGGGGCCCATCGCCGATCCCCTGGTCCTGGACCGAGCCGTGGATCGCTACCGCAAGGGCAAGCGCCGTTTGAGCGATCTCTGCGAGATCTACGGCGTGCAGGTCGATGAGGCCCTGCACACCGCGGAGGTGGACGTGGCCGCCACGCTCGACGTGCTCGAGGCGCTGGCCACGGCCCACCCGCAGGTCTCAGAGCTCGACCTCGAGCAGCTCGTGGCCTTCCAGGCCCGGGCCCACCGCACCTGGGCGGAGTCCTTCAACGAGTGGCTGGCGCGCAAGAACCCCTCGCGCACGCCGGCCCAGACCGCCTGGCCCCTGCCGGACTCCCCAGCCTGCTGAGCTGCAGAACTCGCGGAGGATCGGCCCGCGGGATACCTCGCCTGCGACGGCGTGCCCCGCGGGCTCAGGCGCTGTCGCGCCCGGTGTAGTTGGGAGCCTCGACGGTCATCTTGACGTCGTGGGGGTGGGACTCCTTGAGGCCGGCACTCGTGATACGCACGAACTGCCCGCGCTCCTTGAGCTCGGGGATCGTGCGGGCACCCACGTAGAACATGGACTGGTGCAGCCCGCCCATGAGCTGGTAGACGACGTCGCCCAGCACCCCGGAGTAGGGAACCTGACCCTCGATGCCCTCGGGGACGATCTTGGAGTCGGAGGAGACATCGGCCTGGAAGTAGCGGTCCTTGGAGTAGGAGGTGCGTCCGCGCGAGCTCATGGCGCCCAGCGACCCCATGCCGCGGTAGCGCTTCCACTGCTTGCCGTTGACGAAGACGAGGTCGCCGGGCGACTCCGTGCAACCGGCCAGGAGGGAACCGAGCATGACCGTCTCCGCCCCGGCCACGAGCGCCTTGGCGATGTCACCGGAGTACTGCAGGCCACCGTCGGCGATGAGCGGGACCCCGGCGGGGCTGCAGGCGCGCGCGGCCTCGTAGATGGCCGTCACCTGGGGAACACCCACGCCGGCCACGACGCGGGTGGTGCAGATGGAGCCGGGCCCCACTCCGACCTTGACGGCGTCGACCCCGGCGTCGATGAGCGCCTGGGCACCCTCCCGGGTCGCGACGTTGCCGCCGATGACCTCGATGCCGCTGAAGGCGGAGTCGGACTTGAGGCGGGAGATCATCTCCAGCGCCAGCCTGGCGCCGCCGTTGGCGGTGTCAACGATGAGGACGTCCACACCGGCATCGGCCAGGGCTCCGGCTCGGTCCCAGGTGTCCCCCCAGTACCCGACGGCCGCGCCCACCACAAGACGCCCCTCGGTGTCCTTGGTGGCGTTGGGGTACTGCTCGGTCTTGACGAAGTCCTTGACGGTGATGAGGCCGGTGATACGTCCCTCGGCGTCGACAAGGGGGAGCTTCTCGATGCGGTGCTCAGCCAGGAGCGCCTTGGCGTCCTCCCGAGAAATACCGGTGGAGCCGGTGATGAGGCGCTCGCGCGGCGTCATGCACTCGCGCACGGTCAGGCTCGCCCAGCGCTCCGACGGGACGAAGCGCAGGTCGCGGTTGGTGATGATCCCCAGGAGGTTGCCGGCCTCGTCGACGACCGGCAGGCCGGAGACCTTGTAGTGACCGCAGAGCTCGTCGAGCTGGGCGATGGTGGCGTCCGGTCCGACGGTCACCGGGTCGCTGACCATGCCGGACTCCGAGCGCTTGACGCGCCGCACCTGCTGGGCCTGCTCCTCGATGGACAGGTTGCGGTGGAGGATGCCGATCCCCCCTTGACGGGCCATGGCGATGGCCATCTCCGACTCAGTGACGGTGTCCATGGCGGCCGAGAGCAGTGGGGTGGCCAGGCTGATCCTCGGAGTCAGCCTGGAGGTCGTATCGACCTCAGAGGGGATGACGTCGGTCAGCCTGGGCAGTAGGAGCACGTCGTCGTAGGTGAGTCCGGTGGGGGCAAAGGCGTCAGGGCTGGTGATCGAGTCGCTCACAGGGACATCGTAGGACGACCTGACCATCCCGTGCATATCCGCTGGCACCGACCGCCCCATCTCACCCGCCCACCAAGAACCGAGCAGTCTCGCAGGCCGCACCGACACCCGGGCTGAAACCACCACGACGACGTGAGTTGCACCCCAAAAATAAAGCAACGATAAATGCGGAACGTTTCAGAAAAAGGATGTCCCACATGCATACATCATTCACAAAACGTTTCTGCTATTCGAGCGCCACAATATGACGCACGTTTCCAGATAACCAAGACGCAGACACCCAGGAAATTTGGAGATAATTTCGTTGTGAGATAGAATGATTTTTCTTGATTAACGCACCGGGCGATCTTATCGTTACGTATAGCGCATCAAGTTCGGTGTGCCCGACCGCCACATCCAAAGGAGGGGAGGATGGCAATGCACGACTCATCACGTCTGCCCGGCCCGATCTCCACCCTCTGGGAGTGGCAGTACCGCGGGGCCTGCCTCGGTATGGACTCCTCGGTTTTCTTCCACCCCGAAGGAGAGAGAGGCGGTTCCCGTCGACGACGGGACGAACGAGCAAAGGCCATCTGTCAGGACTGCCCCGTCCTGGAAGAGTGCCGAGAGCACGCCCTCAGCACTCGCGAGCCCTATGGCGTCTGGGGAGGCATGAGTGAGGAGGAGCGGCGCGCTTACTACGAACAGCTAGCACGCCGTTTCGCCAACGAACCGGCCTGACGCTCCGCCCTGTTTCAGGGAATCGACAGCACAGACGTTCCCAACTCAACGTCCAGACAATCACCCGGATACAGCACGTCGATGCAGCTGACATTTAGCTGCAGACGTGTTGAGGGGGAGGCGCCATATGGCGCCTCCCCCTCAACACGTCGTGGCGCCGAGTGGCGCACACGGTCTCAGCGGGTCACTTGGTGACGACCGCCAGGACGTCGCGGGCCGACAGGATGAGGTAGTCCTCACCGGCGTAGCTGACCTCGGTGCCCCCGTACTTGGAGTAGATGACGACGTCACCCTCGGCGACGTCAACCGGAACGCGGTTGCCGGAGTCGTCGACGCGGCCCGGGCCCACGGCCACGACCTTGCCCTCCTGGGGCTTCTCCTTGGCGGTGTCGGGGATGTACAGGCCGGATGCGGTGGTCTGCTCGGCCTCAACGGCCTGGACGACGATGCGGTCCTCGAGCGGCTTGATGGAGATCGACATCGGAGACCTCCTCCTTCTCTTCAACGTGCAGTAGAACGGCTTGATCGCCCTCCCGAGGCGCGCCCGACCGCCGTCGCGGGGGCCGGTCCGGCACGATGCAGGAGTTCGAGTCGCAGAAGGTGCCCGCCTGCGTCCCAGGACCGGGGCGAGCACTCCGCTGCGCCTGACGGAGAATCTACGACGGCGTTAGCACTCAGTCAATGCGAGTGCCAAAGCGTGGCGGTGGTTTCGCCGTGGGCGTCAGCCCTCGTCAGCGCCGGTGCTCCTGAGTCCACATGATGGCCTCCGCAACGCTCGTCTCACGGCGTCCCAGGGTCGGGTCACGCCGGGAGAGGACGTCGGTGACGGCCTTGATCGTGGCCAGGCGCTCGCGCGTCCAGCTGACGGCCCAGCCGATGCGGTCAGCACGTGCCCGCGGGTCACCGACGCCGTCGACGCTGACACCGACCGAACGGCAGATGGCGACCGCACGCGGCTCGTGGAAGTCCTGGGTCACGAGCAGGGCGCGTTCGATCCCGAAGATCCTGCGCGCCCGCACGCAGGTGTCATAGGTGTCGAAGCCCGCGTAGTCCAGGGCGACCGCCTGGCGGGGGATCCCCTTGGAGGTGAGGTAGTCGCGCATGACGGTGGGCTCGTCATAGCCGACGCGCCGGTTGTCCCCGGAGACCAGGATCGCCTCGACGCGGCCACTGGTGTAGAGGTCGGCGGCGGTGTCGAGACGGTGGGCGAGCCAGGGCGAGGGCCGGCCATCGGCGTGCACGGCGGCCCCCAGCACGATCGCCACCGGGGCTCGCGTCGTGTCGTCGTCACCGGCAGTCTCAATGTGCCCGGCGCTGACGGTCCAGGCCCAGATACTGGCCCCGGCCGCGATGACGACCAGGACGCCCACGACGGCGAGTGAGGCCCGTACCAGGCGGCGCAGAAGAACCCTGCGGCCGCCCGCAACAGGAGAAGCAGGCTTCGGATCGTCCTTGGCGCCACCCCTACGGGATGCGACGACGTCGGGCGCGCCGGTAGCGCTGCACGTCGGATCCTCGTCAGTCATCAGGCCCCCGCCCATCGCCGGCCTGCCCCAGCGGCATGCGGGGCGTCGACGCACAACACTACCCACCCCGATACCTGCCCGCTCACCGGAGTCCCGCCAGAGCCCCAATCGTGCTCCACCCAGCGGACATCACACGCGTTGACAGGTTCGCCATGGAATGATCTGTGCTGATGGCTGAGAACCACGTCGCGCTCCTTCTGACGCCCGAGGGCTGGGAGCTTCTGTCCTCCCTGCCCCCTTACGACCCGGCCGAGGCCCTGTCCCTGGGGCGCTCCCTACGCGAGGAGGGCCATTCCCCCGCCCTGGTGGCGGCCGCCCTGACCCAGCAGCGTCTGCGCGCCCGGGCCACCGCCAAGTTCGGCCCCTTCGCCCAGCAGATGCTCTTCACCGCCGAAAGCCTGGAGCAGGCCACTCGGCTAACGGTCTCAGCCCACCACGCCGCCCGGTACGTGGCCGCGGGCGTGGCGAAGGTCGCGGACCTGGGCTGTGGAATCGGTGGCGACGCCGTCGCCCTGGCCGGGCTCGACCTGCCGGTGCTCGCCGTCGACCGCGATGAGGCCACAGCAGCCCTGGCCACCATCAACCTCATGCCCTTCCCCCACGCGAGCGTCGAGTGCGCCGACGCCCTAGAGATCGACCTGGTCGAGCGTGGTGTCGACGCCGTCTTCGCCGACCCCGCCCGCCGCGCCGAGGGACGGCGGATCGCCGATCCCGAGCAGTGGTCGCCGGCCCTGTCGCAGGTGCTCGCGCTACGGGAGACCGTGCCCGCTCTCGGCGTCAAGGTCGCCCCCGGTATCGACCATGCCGCCCTGCCCACCGACTCCCACACCCAGTGGGTGAGTGTGGACGGCGACGTCGTCGAGGCCGCCATCTGGTGCGGCCCGCTGGCGCCGGAGGGCCCCGGCCGCTCCGCACTGGTCCTGCGCTCCGAAGCCGGAGGCGCGAGTGCCCACACGCTGGTCGACACCGACGCCGCCGACCCCTCCCAGCCGCCGGTGCAGGTCGACCCGATCGCATCGCCCGACGATCTGGGCAGCATCATTCACGTGCCCGACGGTGCCGCCGTCCGCGCGGGGCTCATCTCCCACCTCTGCCAGGCGCTGTCCGCCCGACCGGTGGGGCCGCGGATCGGTTACCTCACCGGCGAGGATCTTGCCAACGAGGCGACCGCCCCCTTTGTGCGCTCCTTCCGCCTCACCGAGGTCCTGCCGCTGCGGCTCAAGACCCTGCGGGGCCGGGCCCGCGAGCTGGGGGTCGGAAGCCTGGAGATCCTCAAGCGAGGAGTCGATGTCTCCCCCGATGCGCTGCGCTCCTCACTGAGGCTCAGCGGCCGGGAGTCGGAGACCTGGGTCCTGACCCGCGCAGGAGAGAAGGCCAAGGGCGTCGTCCTTGTCGTCGAACCCATCGTCAGCGATTCGCCGACCGACTCACCGACGCCCCCAGACGACGGCGCCTCTTCCGGCGACTAGCACCAACACCACCTGCCAGCACCCGTCAGGGACCTGAGGAACCCGAGGAGACGACCAGGACATGCAGGACACGACCCCGAATCCGAGCGCCACCCCCGCGGGGACACAGCTGCCGCCGGCCCACCGGCCCCAGTCCTTGCCCTTCGCCAGCTCGGCCCGCTCCACGCTGGGGGTGGAGTGGGAGCTGGCGCTCATCGACCGCGACAGCCTCGACCTGCGCCAGTGCGCCGAGGAGATCCTTCAGAAGGTGGGCCCGGACCCGCACGTGCACGGTGAGATGATGCTCAACACCATCGAGCTGGTCTCCGGGGCGCGCCGCACCGTGGCCGAGTGCATGGAGGACATCGCGCTCGCCTTCGACCGCGTCCTTCCGGTCACCGACCCGCTGCGCGTGGACCTGGCCTCGGCCGGGACCCATCCCTTCGCCGACCCGCTGGTACAGAAGGTGACCAACGCCGAGCGCTACGCCCGCCTGGTGGACCGCACCCGCCTATGGGGTCACCAGATGCTCATCTTCGGCACCCACGTGCATGTCGGGGTCGAGGACCGCGCCAAGGTCCTGCCGATCCTCAAGGCCCTGCTCACCCGTACCGCTCACCTGCAGTGCCTGAGCGCCTCCTCGCCATTCTGGGCGGGTGAGGACACGGGTTACGCGGACAACCGGGCCATGATGTTCCAGCAGCTGCCCACCGCCGGCGCTCCGGAGCAGTTCAGTACCTGGGAGCAGCTGGAGAGCTACACCGGGGACCTGGTCCACACCGGCGTCATCGAGGACTTCACCGAGATCCGTTGGGACGTGCGCCCCTCGCCGCGCCTGGGGACCATCGAGGTGCGGGCCTGCGACGCCGCAACGAACCTCACCGAGCTGGCCGGGATCGCGGCACTGACCCAGTGCCTCGTGGAGTCATTCTCCCGTACCCTGGACCGGGGTGAGGATCTCGACACGATGCCGGACTGGTACGTCGCCGAGAACAAGTGGCGTTCGGCGCGCTACGGCATGGACGCCATCCTCATCGTCAACTCCGCCGGCGAGGAGGAGCTGGTGGGGAACACGGTCGAACGGATGCTCACCGAGCTCGCACCCGTCGCCGAGGACCTCGGCTGCGCCGCAGAGCTGGACTCCGTACGCGCCACCCTGGAGGCCGGAGCCTCCTACCAGCGCCAGATCGCCGCTGTCGGAGCCTACGGGGGGCAGCGGGAGGCGGCCGTCAGGCTGCTACTGGCCGAGACTCGCGCCGGCAGGCCCCTGCGCCCCACCGAGGTGCTCTCGCTGGCGGCCAGGTCCTGACGGCTGCCCGACGGCGGCCTGCGGGACTGCGACGTCAGGTCCACCGGGTATCCCGCCCACAGGCACATGCTCGCAAGCCCGACGATCACGAGGATGGTCAGCGCTCCGAGCCCTCCTCCTCGAAGCACTGCTGAGGCGGCGGTGAGAACACGGGCGGAGATCCGAAGGAGGTGAGGTCCCAGGCCCTTTCCGCTCACACAAGCGCCCAGCCGCGCGCCCGGGTGCGCTGCTCCCAGAAACTCCGGTAGGGGCCTTCCATCTCCACAAGACTCTCGTGGCTCCCGCGCTGGGCGACGTGCCCGGCGTCGTCGAGGACGATGACCTGGTCGGCGGCGGCTATCGTCTCGAGCTTGTGGGCGATGACGATGAGTGTCGAGGTGCGCCGCAGCTCCTGCATCGCAGCGACGATATTGGCCTCGTTCTCCGCGTCCAGGGCGCTGGTGGCCTCGTCGAGCAGAACGACCGGTGCGCGCTTGAGCAGGGCCCGGGCGATGGAGACGCGTTGGCGCTCGCCGCCGGACAGGGCCCGGCCGCCCTCTCCCACGCGGGTGTCCCACCCGTGGGGCAGACGGTCGACGATCTCGGTGACGCCGGCGAGGTCGGCGGCCCAGCGCACCTGGTCGTCGTCGGCGGCAGGATTGCCGATACGGATGTTGGCGTCCAGGGTGTCGTCGAAGAGGTAGACGTCCTGGAAGACCATGGAGAGCTGTTCCATGAGCTGGGAGGTCGGCATGTCGCGCACATCGGTGCCGCCCACGCGCACGGAGCCGGAGCCGGTGTCCCAGAAGCGGGCGATGAGGCGGGCGATAGTGGTCTTGCCGCTACCGGAGGGGCCCACGATCGCGCACATGCTGCGCGCGGGCACGCTCATCGACACCCCGGCCAGGACGGGCTCATCGGTGCGGTAGCCGAAGACGACGTCGTCGAGCTCGACGGCGCCAGGATCGGGCAGTGTGGCACGAGCCTCAGGCTCGGCCATGAGCTCGGCGTCCATGACGGCGTCAAGGTGGTTCATCATCTGGCGCCGCTCCTCCATGCCCATGACTGCGGCGCCGATGTCGTCGAGCATGGTGGTGAAGCGCAGACACATACCGATGACGGCGACCGCCACGAGCGGCTCCATGGTGCCGGAGACGGCGAGCGAGGATGTCAGGACGATCATGGCGACGACGATGACCTGACTCAGCGCACCATTGACGAGGTTGCCGGCGGACTCCCACCACAGGGAGCGCCTCGAGGCGCGGGCTCCGTCGTCGAAGGCGGCGGTCAGGCGGCTGTAGCCGGTGGCGGCCCGGCACGAGCGCAGGGCGCCCTGGCAACGGGCGATCTCGACGACGCGGGTGGCGAGCTCGCGCTCAGCGGGCTCGGAGATGGACTTGCCATGATCCAGCAGACGGCGCGCAGCGCGCACCAGTCCGGCGAACAGGGGCGCGGCCACCGTGAGCAGGAGGCCCAGGCGCCGGTCCCAGGCCCACGACCCGGCCCAGACGACCACGCAGGCAGCGGTCGTGGAGGTGAGCTTGTACATGAAGTGGGCGGCGGACTCCCCCAGGGACACCATCTCCTGGCTGACGGCCCGCGACAGTGTGCCGGCGGAGTCGGAGGTGAACCAGCGCAGGGGCAGGCGCGCGATCTGGTCGCCGACCGCGTGGTGGACGTCGTGCATGAAGCCCAGAGCTCCGGACATGCCCCTGCGCTGCCCCTGGAACTCAGTGATGGCCGTAGCGACGCCGAGAACGACCAGCGCGATGAGCCAGCCGCCGAAGGACAGTCCCCATCGGGGCGCTCCGGTCCCCAGCGCGACCGAGGCGGGCAGAAGCACCAGAAGCGCCAGTCCCACCAGGACGCCGTTGACGCCTGCCAGGATGATGCAGCCTCGGGTCTGCCGCCAGGAGGACTCGGCCATGAGCCTGTGAAAGCGGGCCAGCAGGGAACGCGCCACCACCGGAGAGCCGGCTGGTGGTGGCGGAACCGGGGGTGCAGGCCGGGGGTGATCGACCTTCTCGACGGCGTCCGGGGACGAAACCGCGAAGACCTCCTCGCACGGCCTGCTCCCTGCCCGGTCGGGGCCGTCCGGACCGTTCGCGGTTGCGTGGCTCGCCGGCACGGAGACCTCGTCACGCTCACCCGTCTGGCGCAGAAGCGCCCGGTAGTGGGGTTCGTCCACCAGGTCGTCGTGGGTACCGCTGGCGACAATGCGTCCGCGTTCCATGACGGCGATGCGGTCGGCGCCGCGCACGGCCGCCGGGCGGTGGGCGATGACCAGGACGGTTCGATCCTTGGCCAGGGCGCTCAGCGCCTGCTGGATCTCGGCCTCGGACTCGGGATCGGCCATGGCGGTGGCCTCGTCGAGCAGGATGACGGGGGTGTCCAGCAGGATGGCGCGGGCGATGGCGATGCGCTGCTCCTGTCCGCCGGACAGGGCCGTGTCCCGTCCCAGGACGGTGTCGTAGCCGTCCGGCAGGGCCATGATCTCCTCATCAATCCGGGCGACGCGGGCAGCGGCACGTACCTGGTCCAGGTCGGCGTCGGGGTGTCCGAGCGCGATGTTCTCCCGCACGGTGGTGCCGAGCAGCTGGGCGTCCTGGAGGACGAAGGAGACCGTGGAGTACAGGGTGGACTCGTCCATGTCGCGCAGGTCCACGCCTCCGATGCGCACGCCCCCGGTGTCGGGGTCGGCGAAGCGGGCGATGAGGGTGGCCAGTGTCGACTTGCCCGAGCCGGAGGGCCCCAGCAGAGCGGTGACGGTGCCGGGCTCCAGAGTGAGGCAGGCGCCGTCGACGGCGAGGGTGTCCCCGTAGGAGAAGGAGACACGATCGATCTCGACTCGCGCCGTGCGGGGCCGCGCGGACCGGCTGGCGGCGGGCAGGACGGGGGTGTCCAGGACCTCGCACAGGCGCAGGGCCGCTGCGCCGGCCAGCTGGTAGGACCAGGAGATCGAGGCGATGGTGATCAGTGCGGCGGGCAGGACCAGGGCGACGAGGGTCGTGGCCAGGACCTGGGGCAGGGTGACGGTGCCGGCATGGATGAGCAGCGCCCCTCCCCCGAGGTTGACCAGGAGCAGCACGGGGATCGAGACCCAGGTGAAGGACAGGCAGGTGACGGTCACCAGGGGCATCGCCCAGGCGCGATAGAAGGCTGAGAACTCGTCGGAGGCGGTGAGGTAGGCCGAGTGGGCGCGCCCGACGCGGCCGAAGGCCTTGACCACGCCGATGCCGGAGACGAACTCGACCATGGTCGAGGAGACGGCTGCCAGCTTGCGATCCATCTCGACGGTCTTCTCCTTCATACCGCGCATGGATACCGAGTAGGTGAGTACGTAGAGGACGAGCGTGGAGACCGCCAGGAGGGCCAGGCGCCAGTCGATCCAGAAGGCGCAGACCAGCAGCGCCAGTGGGGTGACAACCGCGTTGAGTCGCTCGACAGGACCGTGGGCGATGACGGTGTGGACCAGGGTCGTGTCGTCCTGGACGGCTTTGCGGATGCGTCCGGAGGTGGAGGCTGTGAACCACGCCAGTGGGGCGTGGGAGATGCGATCGACGATGTCGCGGCGCAGTCGGTCCCGCAGGGAGAGATCGGCCAGGTGGGTGATGAGCAGCGCCAGGAAGTACAGGAGCAGGCGGGTGGAGTAGGCGCCCACGAGCATCATGACGGCCGAGCGCACCTGCTGCGGATCGGGGCTCACCCCTACTCGGTAGGAGCGCAGGAGGATGTCGCCGAGCTGGACCAGGGCGATGTAGGGCGCCACCGCCAGGACCGCGGAGATCAGGACGAGGGCCTGACCGATCCGCAGACGTGTGCGCACGGGGGCGCCGAGGCGGGTGATGGCGGCCTGTCCCGCTCGAGAGCGCTGGGTGTTGCTCTGCTGCGCCTGCTCATCTGATTCCCCGGACCTTCTGGGCCCTGTTGAAGGCTGTGACGGCTGTGGGGACGACTGCGGTGCCGCCTGCGGCGACGCCCCTGGCGCCGACTGCTGTGTCTGCGTGCTCATCAGGTGCCTCATCCTTCCGTCGACTCTAATTCTGAATGACTTTCAGAACTTGATAAGGTGCACCTTACTCTTGCCGCTGAACCGGGGGCAACCGTCGTCGAGGAGCATTACGGTTCTGTCATGACATCACCGGCACGACTGGGCAGACCGACCGGGCCGAGACCCGGTTTCTCGCGCGACGACGTCGTCGACGCCGCTCTCGAGCTCGGCATCGCGGACTTCACGCTCACCGCGGTGGCCAAGCGGATGGGAGTGGCCGTCTCCGGGCTGTACCGCACGATCTCCTCGCGCGAGGACCTGCTGGCCGCCTGCCTGGAGAGGATCGCCGCCGAGGCCGATACCCCACCCGCCGGGGGAAGCTGGCCCGATGCGGTCAGGGCGCACGTCGAGACCATCTGGGGGATGCTGGAGCGCCACCCGGGCCTGGCCGGAGTCATCATGGGTGTGCCGTGGGCGCACCAGGTCTTCGCCGTCCCCGTGGCCAGGGCCTGTCAGATCCTGGTCGACGGCGGACTGAGAACCGAGGAGGCCGGCGTGGTCCTGGACTTCGTGGGCGACACCGTCATCTCCACGCACGCGCAGATCGAGGTCATGCGCTCCCCCGTCGCCCGCGCCGGACGGGGCGACTCCACGGGTCTGGAGGAGGCGAGCCGGTTCGCGGCGACCAGCAGTGCACCGGCCCTGCCCGAGGCACTGACCCCGAACGAGAGCTGGTTGGACCGAGGCGGGCTGGACCGCAAGATCGAGATCATCATCCGGGGCGTTGCCGCCGGCCTGCCTGCGGGCGGTGACGGGACGGTGGACGGGCTGCCGGCCAGGACGTCAGCGGGCGACGCTGACGTCCAGCGGCATCCCTGAGTCCGGGGCGAAGTCCATGGGGCTGGGGGCGACGCCGGCGCGCGCTGCCGCCGACCCCAGGGCCGCGATCTGGGCTCCGTTGTCGGTGCAGAAGCGCAGAGGCGGCAGGCGCAGGGTGATGCCGGCGGCCTCGCAGCGCCCGGCCGCCAGGGAGCGCAGGCGGGAGTTGGCGGAGTAGCCGCCTCCGACGACGAGCGTGTCGCAGCCGGTATCCAGGCAGGCCTGGACCGCCTTGGCCGTCAGGGAGTCGTTGACGGCCTCGGAGAAGGCGGCGCACACGTCGGCGCTGGGCACCTCCTGGCCGGCGTCCTCCAGGGACTCGACGTAGCGGGCCACCGCGGTCTTGAGCCCGGAGAAGGAGAAGTCGTAACGGTGACGTTCCTTGTCCTTGCCGGCGGCCAGCCCCCGGGGGAAGCGGATGGCGGCGCGGTCGCCCTCCTGGGCGAGGCGGTCCACGTGCGGGCCGCCGGGGTAGGGAAGCCCCAGGAGCCGGCCGACCTTGTCGAAGGCCTCTCCCGCGGCGTCGTCGAGGGTGCCCCCGAGCTCGACGACGTCAGTGGCGATGTCCCGGATGCTCAGGAGGTTGGAGTGCCCGCCGGAGACGATGAGGCCGATGAACTGCTCGGGCAGGGGGCCGTCGACCAGCTCATCGACCGCCAGGTGCCCAATGACGTGGTTGACGCCGTAGATCGGTCTGCCCAGGCTCGCGGCCAGGGCCTTGGCGGCGGAGATGCCGACGGTCAGGGAGCCGATGAGTCCGGGACCGGCGCACACAGCGACGGCGTCGATCTCGCTCAGGTCGACGTCGGCCTTCTCCAGCGCGGTATCGAGGGTGGGCAGGAAGGACTCCAGGTGGGCTCGCGAGGCGATCTCGGGGATGATCCCGCCGAAGCGCGCGTACTGGTCCATGGAGGTGGCGGTGACGTCGGCGAGGAGCTCACGGCCGCGCACAAGGGCCACGCCGGTCTCGTCGCAGGTGGACTCGATGCCGAGGATGAGGGGGTCACTCACAAGTCCACAGCCTATCGCTTGCCGACGCAGGTGACGGACAGGGCCTGGGTGAGGCGGGCACGGACCACGAGGCCGTCGTCACCGCTACCGTTGGTACGAGTCGACCGGGATGCGACATTGGCCGGACGACTCTCACGCATCACCGACGAGGAGGCACTCGTGACGGAGCCCGACAACCCGGACCTGGTGGTGGGTGACGACGGCCTGGCCCGGCCGGTCTGGGCCGCCGCCGACCCGTTGCTGCGCGAGTACTACGACACCGAGTGGGGCATGCCGGTGCGCGATGAGCGGGGCGTGTTCGAGCGGCTGAGCCTCGAGGCCTTCCAGTCGGGCCTGTCCTGGGCGACGATCCTGCGCAAGCGGCCGGCCTTCCGTGAGACCTTCGCCGGATTCGTCCCGGAGGCGGTGGCCGGCTTCGGGGAGGAGGACGTGGACCGGTTGCTGGGGGACGCGCGGATCGTGCGCAACCGGGCCAAGATCCTGGCCACCATCACCAACGCCCGCGCAGCCTTGCGTCTGAGACAGGCCGATGACGTCGACGGCGGCCTGGCGGGCCTCGTGTGGTCCTACCAGCCGGAGACGACCCCACGACCGCACCGACTCGCGGACATCCCCACCCAGTCACCGCGGTCGGCGGCCCTGTCCCGCGAGCTCAAGCGCCGCGGTTTCCGCTTCGTCGGTCCGACGACGATGTACGCCCTCATGGAGGCGATCGGGATCGTTGACACCCACCTGGTCGGCTCCCACCGTCGCGGCGCCTCCGGGGTGTGGGCATAGCCCAGCCTGGCTGCCTCCTTCGTTGATACGCTGAATCACACTCGTGTCCGCGTTTCCGCACCCTTCCGTCGGCTTCGTCTCAGGAGGCACCGTGTCCGTTCAACTGTTGTCGTCATCGGGCGGCTCCACTGAGGAGCCGGTGCCTCTGGCCCGGGCCGAGGCGGTCCTGTGCGACATGGACGGCACGCTCGTGGACTCCTCGGCGGTCGTGGAGTCGATGTGGAGCTCCTTCGCCCGCGATTACGGCATGAGTGAGCGCTTCGACGAGATCATGGCCTACTCCCCCGGCCGTACCGGCCTCGACACGATCCGCCGGTTCCTGCCGACCCTGGCGGCGGAGGAGCGCGACGCCATCTACGAGCGCTTCGCCCGGGAGGAGATCGTGCGCACGGCGGGGAGGATGGCGGAGATCCCCGGCGCTGCGGCTCTGGTGACCGCACTCATCGAGGTCGGTGTTCCTCTGGCCCTGGTGACCTCTGCTCCGATTGAGCTCATGCGGGTGCGCATGGAGGAGGCCGGGGTCCCCATTCCCTCCGTCGTCGTCTCCGCTGACGACGTCGAGCGCGGTAAGCCGGACCCCGACGCCTACCTCATGGCCGCCGAGCTCCTGGGGATGCCGATTGCCTCCTGCCTGGTGCTGGAGGATGCCGCCTCCGGTTACATCGCCGCCCAGCGCGCCGGCGCCCAGATCCTCCTCGTGGGCGACGGCGTCCCCGAGGCCGATCCGAGTACTCCCCGGATCCCCGACTTCACCGGGGTCAGTGTCACCATCGACGGCTAGCGCCCGACGTCGAGCCGAGCATTCTTCGCGTAGCCCTACGGAATTTCTGTTGGTGTACGCGAAGAATGCCCTCTTCGCGGTTGGGCACCGGGCGGCGTGATTCTGGTACGCGCCGGTTTCCACAGACGGGCATCGACACCGCCAGTCCACAGAGCATCTGATGCCAGTTCTCACGTCTTGAGCTCAACCCTCACGCTGGTAGGCATGACCACCGGCATTGCCCCCAGAAGTCCATCTCACAGCGCCCCGTCATTCCTTCTGTCCTCCGATGCCGTTGCAGCGGGGGCTTCCCACTTGTGCACCGCGCCGGGTCTGTTCCGGATCGGTCCTGGTGTCTATACCCCGCAGCGGGAGTGGAAGGCAGCCAGGCCGGACCTGCGGCATCTGACCCTCATCCGGGCCGCGGTGGCCAAGGCCCGCGGGGACCTGGTCCTGCTCGGCCCATCGGCGGCCGTGTGGCTCGGGCTCCCGCTGGTGGGCCGCATCCCGAGGCGGGTTCAGTGCCTCGGACGTCGCACGGATCGATCGAGCACCGCTCTTCTGCAACGTCGGGAGAGAACCGGGCTCGGCGCATTGGAAACGGTCAGAGGAGTCTTGGTGTCCAACGCCTCCGACACGGTCGTTGATCTGGCCCGGTGGGGTGGGCTCACCCAGGGCGTGTGCGCCATGGACGCCGCCCTGGCCGGCCGCCGGTGCACCCACGCCGAGCTGGCCGACGCCGTCGACCGCCTCCCCACCGGCGCCCGCGGCATCCGCAGCGCCCGCACCGCCGCTCACCTGGCCGACGAGAGCGCCGAGTCCCCCGGCGAGTCCGTCTCCCGCATCCGCATGTGGCAGGCCACCCTGCCCCGACCCGCCCTCCAGCACGAGGTCCGCATCGACGGCGAGCTCTACCGCCTCGACTTCCTCTGGCCCCACACCATGGTCGGAGGCGAGTTCGACGGTCGCATCAAGTACACCAAGAACAGCTTCGGCAAGGACGCCGACGACACCGTCTGGGACGAGCGCCAGCGCGAGCTCGCCCTCATCCGCGCCGGATACGACGTCGCCCGCTGGACCTGGAAGGACGCCTGGCCCAACGACGCCCCCACCATGTGCCGCGAGCTCGCCCGCCACGGCATCCACCCCACCGGGGTGCGCTGGTAGAACCGGCAGAACCGGACACCGCTGGAACACCACCGAGCCGGGCATTCTTCGCGTAGCCCTACAGAATTTCTGTTGGGGTACGCGAAGAATGCCCGGCTCGATGTATGAGGCAGGTCAGAGGTCAGTGGGCGTGCTGGCCCTTCCACAGGGCGTGGCCCAGGTCGCGGTTGAGGCGCGAGATGACCTCGAGCGGCACCGACTTGGGGCACACGGCCGCGCACTCACCGATGTTCGTGCAGCCACCGAAGCCCTCGGCGTCGTGCTGGTTGAGCATGCTCACCACACGGGCGAGGCGCTCGGGCTGACCCTGCGGCAGCAGGCCCAGGTGCGAGATCTTCGCACCCGTGAACAGCATGGCCGAGGCGTTGGGGCAGGCGGCCACGCAGGCGCCGCAGCCGATGCAGGCGGCGGCCTCGAAGGCGGCGTCGGCCTTCTCCTTCTGCACGGGCACCGAGTGGGCCTCGGGGGCTCCACCGGTGTTGACCGAGATGTAGCCGCCGGCCTGGACGATGCGGTCCAGGGCGGAGCGGTCCACGATGAGGTCGCGCAGCACCGGGAAACCGGTCGAGCGCCAGGGCTCGATCGTGATGGTGGAACCGTCCTTGAAGGAGGGGTCCTCCGCCAGGTGACGCATGTGCAGCTGGCAGGTGGTGGAGCGGATCGGACCATGGGCCTGCCCGTTGATGACCACGCCGCACTGACCGCAGATGCCCTCGCGGCAGTCGGAGTCGAAGGCCACCGGCTCCTTGCCCTCGGCGAAGAGCTGCTCGTTGAGCAGGTCGAGGACCTCGAGGAAGCTCATGTGCTCCTCGATCCCACTCATGGCGTACTCCTCGAAGTGCCCCTTCGAGTCCTTGTTCTTCTGGCGCCAGATCTTGAGCTTGATGTTCACTTGTAACTCCGCTGCTTGAGCTCGATGTCCTTGTAGACGAGGGCCTCCTTGTGGAGGATCGGCGGACGGTTCTCCCCGCCCCACTCCCAGGCGGCGACGTAGAGGAACTCGTCGTCATGCCGCATGGCCTCACCCTCGGGCGTCTGGGACTCCGCCCGGAAGTGACCACCGCAGGACTCACGCCGGTGCAGGGCGTCGATGCACATGAGCTCGGCCAGCTCGAAGAAGTCCAGCAGTCGGCCGGCCTTCTCCAGGGCCTGGTTGAGCTCGTCGGCCTGGCCCGTGATGCGGGCATCGCGCCAGAACTCCTCCTTGAGGGCCCGGATCTGCTTGATGGCGTCGCGCAGACCGGCATCGCGCCGCTCCATGCCGCAGTACTCCCACATGATGCGTCCCAGGGCCATATGGAAGTCGTCCACGCTGCGGGTTCCACGCAGCGCCATGAGGCGGGCGACGCGCTCCTCGACGGAGCGCTTGGCCTCGATGATCTCCGGGGCGTTCGGGTCGACCTTGCCCAGGCGCAGCATGTCCGCCAGGTAGTCGTTCATGGTGTCGGGCAGGACGAAGTAGCCGTCGGCCAGGCCCTGCATGAGGGCGGAGGCACCCAGGCGGTTGGCGCCGTGATCGGAGAAGTTGGCCTCTCCGGCGATGTAGAGGCCGGGGACGTTGGACTCCAGGTCGTAGTCCACCCACAGGCCGCCCATCGTGTAGTGCACGGCGGGGTAGATGCGCATGGGGACCTCGTAAGGATCGTCCCCGGTGATGCGCTGGTACATCTCGAACAGGTTGCCGTAGCGGGCGGAGACGGCGTCCTTGCCCAGACGGCCGATGGCCTCGGAGAAGTCCAGGTAGACGCCGCGGCGCATCATCCGCTCGTTGCCGTTGGGGTCCCGTTCCTTGATGGCCGGCCCCACGCCGCGGCCCTCGTCGCACATGTTCTTGGCCTGGCGCGAGGCGATGTCACGCGGCACGAGGTTTCCGAAGGCCGGGTAGATGCGCTCGAGGTAGTAGTCGCGCGCCTCCTCAGGGATGTCACGCGGGTCCTTGTCGCAGTCCTCGGCCTTCTTGGGCACCCAGATGCGGCCGTCGTTGCGCAGCGACTCACTCATGAGGGTGAGCTTGGACTGGAAGTCCCCGGACTGCGGGATGCAGGTGGGGTGGATCTGCGTGTAGCAGGGGTTGGCGAAGTAGGCGCCCTTGCGGTGCGCACGCCAGATGGCGGTGGCGTTGCAGCCCATCGCGTTGGTGGACAGGAAGAACACGTTGCCGTAGCCGCCGCTGGCCAGGACGACGGCATCGGCCAGATGGGTCTCGATCTCCCCGGAGACCATGTCACGGGTGACGATGCCGCGGGCGCGGCCGTCGACGACGATGAGCTCGACCATCTCGTGGCGGCGGAACTCCTTGACCGTCCCGGCGTGCACCTGACGCTCCAGGGCTTGATAGGCCCCGATGAGGAGCTGCTGGCCGGTCTGGCCGCGGGCGTAGAAGGTGCGGGAGACCTGGACACCACCGAAGGAGCGGTTGTCCAGCAGGCCGCCGTACTCGCGGGCGAAGGGAACGCCCTGGGCCACGCACTGGTCGATGATGTTGGCGGAGACCTCCGCCAGGCGGTAGACGTTGTCCTCGCGGGCGCGGTAGTCACCGCCCTTGACCGTGTCGTAGAAGAGGCGATAGGTCGAGTCGCCGTCGTTGCGGTAGTTCTTCGCGGCGTTGATACCGCCCTGCGCGGCGATGGAGTGCGCCCGGCGAGCGGAGTCCTGATAGAAGAAGACCTTGACGTTGTAGCCCTGCTCGCCCAGGGATGCGGCAGCGGCGCCGCCGGCCAGGCCGGAGCCGACGACGATGATGTCCAGCTTGCGGCGGTTGGCGGGGTTGACGAGCTTGGCCTCGAACTTGCGCTGCTCCCAGCGCCGGTCGATCGGGACGGAGTGGGGGGCCTTGGTGTCGGCGATCTTCTCGCCCTCGTAGTACAGGCCGTCGATGAGTTCAGTCATAGTCGTTCACTCTCAGTGGGAAAGGATGCCGGCCTTGGCAGCCTCGATCGCGTACTGGGCGCCAGTCATGGGCTCGGGCACCATGTTGAAGAGGATCGCCGTCGGAACGATCATGAAGGCGGCGAACAGGCCGAAGGCCACCACGAACGCGATCAGCCGGATGAAGGGGATGGTGCTTCCTCGCACCGCGCCCAGCGTCTGCAGGGCCGACCACACGCCGTGCCAGACGTGCAGGCACAGGGCCGCCAGCGCGATCGCGTAGATGAGCCACACCCACCACAACTGGAAGCCGTACCACATGTTCATGTAGGCGCGTCCATGCTCGTAGTGCCCCCCGGGCGTCAGTGTCAGGGTGGTGAACTGCAGGATGTGCCAGATGATGAACAGCAGCAGGATGACGCCGCCCCAGCGCATGGTGCGCATGGCGTAACGGGAGGCGAAGTAGTCCGCGCCGGGCTTCTTGACCGCGTACTTGTCGTTGCCGCGGGCCCGCTTGTTGCGCACCCACAGGTGGAAGGCACTGCCGGCGTGAGCCAGGAGGCATGCCATGAGGGTCACGCGCAGGATCCACAGGACGCCGCTGTAGGGAAGAATCGGCTGGAGGAGTGTACGCAGGAAGTGCGCGTAGTGATCGTAGGCAATCTCACCCTCGAAGTAGTGAAGGTTGCCGTAGGCGTGGAAGAGGACGAAGAACAGGAACACCAGCCCCGAGATCGCCATCATGCGCTTCATGAAGACGGTCGTGGAGAAGGCGGTCCGCCTCTTCTGGGAAGGAGCAGATGTTTTGGCCACGGCAAAAGGCTAGCCGGGCTCGGACCCCCGTTGGTCCCATCTAGGCCCCCACCAGCGCAGATACGCCACCAATCCGCAGAATCACGAGGATTTCGCAAGGCCTCAACTTCGCGCTGAACACCACTGAATATGCTGACGGCACCGTCGACAGGCATCTTTTCGTCATAAGGGCGTCAAACAAATCTGTGAGGTCTCAGACAATCGAGCCATTCGAGGCGAGGGGCCGTGTTTAAGGCCGGTACCTGCCGTGGCTATGTGACCTTCATGACCGTTGCAATCCTCCTGGTCAAAAACGGCGGCCCGTCCGGTTCGGCCCATCCGTCTGTTCCGGATCACTCCGAGCTCGCCTCGCTGGCCTCATTGGCCTCATTGGCCTCGCTCGCCCCGACCGGTCCCGGGCGCGGGCGCAGCGTCAGGCGCATGACCACGGCGTCCTCGGGCGGCGCCTGGTAGTAGCGGCGGCGCCGCCCGATGGGAGTGAATCCGTGCCTGGCGTAGAGCCGCTGGGCCGCCTCATTGGACTGGCGCACCTCCAGCAGGACATCGGGGCAGCCCGCTCGCCGGGCGGTGCCCACGAGCTCGGTGAGCATGCGGGAGGCCAGGCCTCGACCGCGCGCCGCCGGGATCGTGGCGATGGTCAGCAGATCGGCACTGGTCAGGCCGCCGGCGTGGTAGAGACCGGCATAGCCCAGGAGCCGTGGCCGCTTCGTTCCAGTGCCTGCGCCGTCCCCCACAGCGACATCGTCATCATCGGACTCGACGACGACGTAGCGACGGTCGGCCAGGGGACCTTGGGAGGCCTCCAGCTCTGCGACCAGCAGGTTCCGGCTCCAGGCCTCGGCCCCGAACAGCGCGCTCTCGAGGCGGGCGATGGCGTCGAGGTCGTCCTCGGTCATCTCCCGCAGCCTGAGACCTTCTTCGGCTCGCGGCACTGAGGTCACCCGGGACACCGGTATCAGCGCACGCGCTTGCGGGCAGCGGGCATCTGCACGTCGGCGTGGCGCAGGTACAGCGGGTCCGAGCTCAGCTCCTCGCCGCGCTCCAGGCGGGCCAGGGCGATCCGCACCTGGGTCAGGGCGTCACCGGAAACCGGAGCGAGCACCTCGCGGGAGGAGGCCAGGTCCACCAGCTCCGGGTAGAGGGCGGCGCCGGAGCCGGCCACGACGTCGGCTGCCCCGACCTCGCCGGCGCGCCCGGCGACCCGCACACTGAGCTGCTCGCCGACCTGGGCCGGGGGGCAGACACCGATCTCGGTCAGACGGATGACGTCGTCGGGCCCGTTGGCGCGGAAGAGCGCCGCGTACACCTCTCGCCTACGAGCGTCGGTGGCGACCAGGACGACAGGATCCTGTGCGGCTGTCTGCTCGCCGTCACGAGCGGACAGCTCGTCGAGGGCGCGTCGGGCGACGGCGTCGAGGCTGGAGACGCCGTGGACGGGCACGCCGCGGGTGCGCCCGACGACCCTGGCCGTCACCAGCCCGGCCCGCAGCCCGGTGAAGGGGGCCGGCCCGATGGCCGCGACGACGGCGTCCAGTGGACAGTCGGCCACGTCGGGGGCGGACAGCGACTCGGAGAGCATCTGCCCCAGGGACTCGGCGTGCCGGCGGGTATCAGTCTGCTCGACCTGGGTCAGCACTCGCAGGGCGAGCCCGCCGGTGGCCGCGCTCCCGCCGGGCCGGTCGACGGCCTCCGCCGTCCCGGCGCTTTCAACGACCGCGACCTGTGTCCCCAGGGAGGAGTCGATGGAGAGGATTCGCACGGTCCCAGCCTATGCCCTCGGATCACGGGGGTCGTCGACGCGGCTCTCGGGGATCGTGTCTCCCAGGGCCTCGCCGCCCGTTGTGCCGGCGGTGTCATCGCCGCCCTCACCGAGGAGGGACAGGTCGATGGCCGCACGCGGGATTCCCCGGCGAACGGCGACGCCCTCGGTGTCGGACTGATCGCGACTGAGACGGTCGGCCCGCTCGGCCATGTCGGCCCGGTTGCGGGCCTGGCGCAGCGGCGCCGTCACCTTGCGCTCGTGGCGGACCGTGATGATAACGGTGATGACCCCGACAACGATGACCGCCAGCACCGGCCCCCAGACCGCCCAGCCGCCCGCGGTGGAGCGCGCCTCGCTCTGCGTGGCGGAGGTCTTGGGCTTGGAGCCGGCGCGCTCACGCAGGATCTCCCCGTAGTCGCTCAGCTCGATGGGGCCGGCCAGACGTCGGGTGGCGGCCTCCCCCAGCGCTGTCACCGTGGTGCCCCGCAGCGAGTACCAGGCGTTGGCGTTGCGGTCGTGGATGAGACGGGCGTCGCCCATCTGGTCGATGTCGGTGGCCAGATCGTCGTCGAACACGGGGGCGCATGTGGTGCGTCCCTTGTCCTCCACCACCTCGAGCACACCGATGGGTTTGCCGGCGGCGGTGACGGTTGCGGCCCAGTCCCCGGCGTCGACGGGCAGGGCGGAGGGCTGGGAGCCATCGAGGAACTCAGGCGCCCAGGTGTAGACGTTTCTCAGATCCCCAACCGTGATCTCCCCCTGCTCACCGGTGCTCTGACGCACCTGGGCCACGCAGTCGCTCTCCATGAGGGCCTTGGCCGCGCCGCGTGAGTCCGCGTCCGCCGCACTGCTTGCGGGTGTGACCGGTGCCGGGTCGGCCGGCGTGGCCTGCGCGCTCGGGTTGGTGGTGGTCGCCGGCTCGGACGTGGCCGAGTCGTCCGTCCCCTCCGAGGCGACCGAGCCTCCTGCACCGGCCGACGGCGCTTCGGTGGCGGCGTGGGCCGCCCCGGCGCTCAGGAGTGAGATGGTCAGGGCGGCGGCGAGAACGAGGCCTGCCAGGGCTCGTAGGGGGCCGCGATGGCCGGCGGGGCGGATGGGGATGGCGTCGCGGACGGGGGCGACGGGAGAGGGAGTGTTCACTGTGACGCTCCAGGCTGGGAGGACGTTCCGGCGGCAAGGGGGTCCAGATCGGCTTGGGCCCATCGCGGACCGAGAGCACGCACGGTGATCCGCCGGCTGCCGTCGTCGACCTCACCCAGGTCAACGACGGGTTCCTTCACCGACGGGACGGCTGGGGCGTCGTCGGACTGCGGGGCGCCGGTGCGTACGGCGCCGTGGGGGCGGCGGACCTCGATCTCCAGGCGGTCGGGGCTCAGGGCCTCCACCTTGTCCTCACCCCACTCGACCAGGGTGACCGAGTCCTCCAGGGTGGAGTCCAGGTCGAGGGCGTCGACCTCCTCCAGGGAGGTGATCCGGTAGGCGTCGACGTGAATGAGGTCGGGACCGTCCGCGAGTGAGGGGTGCA
The DNA here is from genome assembly GCF_900323545.1 of Actinomyces sp. Marseille-P3109. Classification (NCBI taxonomy): domain Bacteria; kingdom Bacillati; phylum Actinomycetota; class Actinomycetes; order Actinomycetales; family Actinomycetaceae; genus Actinomyces; species Actinomyces sp. Marseille-P3109. The sequence goes on along the minus strand of NZ_OOHN01000008.1, from coordinate 255,079 downwards.
CGCGAGCAATGATGAAGGTGGGCGAGGAGACACGGCCGCGCACCCCCAGGGCCGCGCCGATGCCCTGGGCCAGCGTGGTCTTGCCGGCCCCCAGGCCGCCGGAGAGCATGACGAGGTCGCCGGCACGCAGCAGAGGGGCCAGACGAGCGCCGAGGGCCCGGGTCTCATCGGCGTCGCCGGTGGCGACGGTGATCTCGGGAACTGCCTCAGATATGTGCGGCGCACCGCTCATGTGTCCTCCTCATCCGTACGTGGAGCCGGCACCCGGCCCGGTGAGCACCTGGACACCAGGCTGCCGAGATCCGACGTCTGCTGTTCTCTAGGGCCGAGGGTAGTCGCCTCAGGCCTCCCCACCGACGTAGCAGCGCGGGATACGGGCCCCGAGCCGGGTCACGATCTCGTAGTTGATGGTGCCGCAGGCCTGCGCCCACTCGTCCACCGTCGGGACGGCCTCCTGCCCTGAAGACTCGGGCGAGCCCCAGAGCACGGCGGTGTCCCCGACCGCGGCCGGCGCCGCAAGGGGCTCGCCGGACTCGTCGAGAGCCGGGCCGAGGTCGATGACCACCTGGTCCATACACACCCGGCCCACGACGGAGGTCCGCAGACCGCCCACGCTCACGGGCCCCGCCGAGCTGGCGGCGCGCGGGACGCCGTCGGAGTAGCCCAGGGGGACGAGCCCCACCCAGCGATCGGTGGGGGCGCTCCAGGTGCCCCCGTAGGAGACGGCCTGCCCGGCGTCGATGCGCTTGACCTGCACCAGGGCGGACTCCAGACGCATGACGGGACGCAGGCCCAGCTCGGCACTGGTGGCAACCGATGGGTCGGGACTCAGCCCGTACAGGCCGATTCCCACCCGGACCAGGTCCATGCGGGCGGCCGGGTGCCACAGGAGCCCGCCGGTGGCGGCCACGTGGTGAAGGGGCGGGTTCAGGCCGGCTCCCCGGACGATTTGCTCGGCCTGTCGGTAGCGCGCGAGGTGCTCCTCGGTGGAGCCACTGGTGGGCTCGTCGGCGCGGGACAGGTGTGACCACAGGCCGACGACGTCGACCGCTCCCTCGTCCGCTGCCCGTCTCAGCGCGGCGACCAGGGCGGGCAGGTCCTCCTCCACAGCGCCACCGCGCGACATGCCGGTGTCGACCTTGAGATGGAGGCGAGCCGGCACCCCCTGCGCCCGGGCCGCGGCCACCAGGGCCTCGAGCTGGGGAAGGGTGGAGACCGACAGGTCCAGGTCAGCCGCCAGGGCGGCGCGCAGGGGCGAGTCATCGGCCGCCGCCCCGGCGGGATCCATGACGGGCACAAGCCAGGTGAGGACCCGGGGCGCCTCGCTCGTGGGCTTCCCCGCGGGGCGGGCCACACCGGCCTCATCAAGAAGCGTGCGCAGCGTCAGGGCCTCGGCGAGCTGAGCCACTCCCAGCCATGAGGCCCCCGCGGACAGGGCCGTCAGGGCGATCGGTCCCAGGCCGTGGCCGTAGGCGTCGGCCTTGACCACCGCCATCCACGGCACGCCGGCCACCTGCGCCAGACGACGGCCGTTGTGGGCGACTGCTTCCAGGTCGACGACGGCGCGCGACGTGGCCGCGCCGGGCAGCGACGAGGGGCTCGCTGAGGTGGCCGAGGCATTGGACGGGGCCGACGGTGCCGTCGTTGTCATCGCCATCGTCACCGACGTCGCTGTCCTTGCTGCTGAGTCCGCGGTAGAGGTCACGGCGCGATTGTCGCACCCGTGGAGAGCCTCCGAGGTTGTTCCCTTGCGCACTCCCCAGCAGGCTGACACAGATCAGTGGTGCGGGACCGCTTGAAGCCAGTTCAGCTCGAGGCGGGCCGGCCCGAGGGCCGCGGCGATGTCGAGAGCGGCGATCGGGTGCCCGCCGGCAGTACCGCCACCGACGCCCTGGGGCACCGCGGCCGCGTAGGCACCCGCGAGCGCGTGCAGCCTGACCCCGGCGGCCACCGCATCGAGGACCGCTGCCGCGTGCGCGGCTGGGTCTGCCGCCCCCTGCTCCCAGCGGACCGCGGCTCCGGCCAGGACGGCGCCGACGACCCCGGCGAGCACGTCCCCACTTCCGGCGGTCGCCATCCAACCGGGTCCGCAGTCCACGCTGACCAGGGGATGGTCCGGTGCGGCGATGAGCGTCGTGGCGCCCTTGAGCAGAATGGTGGCACCGGTGAGACGGGAGAGCTCGCGGGCTGCGAGCGCCGGATGGGCCTCAACGCGTTCGCGATCCCAGTCACGGGGCGGGTCCGCCGACGCCGCCGTGCCCGCCAGTGTCATCAGGAGGGCAGCGGCTTCCCCGGCGTGCGGGGTCAGGACGTGGAGGGGGGTGCAGGTCAGGTTCTCGGCGAGGAGGTCGGTCAGGACGCTCAGCGCGCCGGCGTCGACGACGGTGGGCGGCCCGCTCGGAGCCGCCTCGGCAGTTCTGCCAGGAGTGGTGCCGGCAGTCCCAGCGGCACCATCGTCGACATGACCCTGCCGGTGGCTCGCGGCGACGAGGGTGGGGCTCAGGATGTCCCGCAGCTCGTCGGCCCTGGCGGTGTCGGTGGGGTCGATGCCCGGTCCCAGGACAAGTGCCTGGCTGCGTCCGGCGGTGGGGACGACCTCGGGCCTGGCCGCCAGGACGAGGTCCTCCACGCGTCTGGGCGCGGCCAGGCGCACCATGCCGGCTCCGGCGCGCACCGCGCCGCTGGCGGCCAGGACAGCGGCACCGGGGTAGGACTGGCTGCCGGCACACAGGCCTACGACACCGCGGGTGTACTTGTGGTCGCCGGTACCGGGCTCGGGGACGGATCGCGCCAGGTAGTCACCCAGGCTGCCGTCGACGGGGCGGCGGGCGATGGGCGGGCCCAAGGGCGCCGGCAGTCCGAGGGGGACGACCTCCACGGAGCCGCACAGGTGCCGGGCCGGGGGCAGGCACAGGCATCCCTTGAGACAGGTGAAGGTGATGGTGCGGTCGGCGGCCAGCACCGGGCCGTCGACGGCACCGTCGTCGACGCCGGTCCCACTGGGCAGGTCGACGGCGATGACGCGCAGCGGACGCCGCCCCGGTGGTCCGACCGCGACGAGCGGAGCGATGAGGGCGACGGCGTCGGGACGCAGCGGCCCGGTGGCCCCGATGCCGGTGAGGCCGTCGAGGACGAGTCCGCCATGGACGAGGAAGGCCTCGACGGCAGCGGCGGCATCGGCGCCGTCCTGGTCGTCTTCGCCGTCGCTGCGGTAGCCGGCGCCGTAGACCATGACCCCGTGGCTGCGGGCCTCCTCCAGGGCGACGGGGTGGGGGTGCTCCGTGGCCAGGACGGCGGTGACCGCGCAGCCGCTGTGTGCCAGCAGGCCTCCGGCCAGGAGGGTGTCGGCCCCGTTGTGCCCGCCGCCGACCAGGAGGAGCACCGGCGCCCCTGAGATCCACCCCGGGTTCACGTAGACTCCTCCCCCGTCGGCCGACGCCCCCGCCGGCGTTGCCGGTGAGCCCGGTGATCCCGGTGAGACGGGAGACGCCGGCGCTCCGGCGGGACTCGCCGGGACAGCGGGCGCGTAGGCGGGCCGAGCGGGGGCAACCGCAGCGCCGGGAGATATGGGGCCCTGTCGCAGCTCGCGCAGGGCGGCCCGGGCCACCGCGTGAGCGGCGGCCCTCATATAGCGGTCGGTGCCCGCGGTGACAGGAGCCTCCGCCGCCGCGATCTCCCGGGCCGGCCAAGCGCAGGCGGTGGGGTCGATGACGTCCTCGGAACGCGTGAAGTCATTGAGGTCACTCACCTGTCCCATTGTCCTCCGCTCGTCACTGCTCGCTTCTCCAGCGAAGTTCTGAGACGTGCGATTTCAGAAAATGAGACGTGCCGTGAGTCGGTCCCGACCCTCACGGGCACGGAAAGTTGTCGTTTCCAGGATTCAGGCGGCGCGTTCACCCCGCGCCCTTCCCGTCCACCCGGCACAATGGCCGAGTGATCCGCGCAGTAGGGACTGACCTGGTCGACGTCACCCGCCTCGAAGGCTATATGGACCGGGTACCCGGCCTGCGCGAGCGCCTCTTCACCCCTGTCGAGCTGGCCGCCTGCCGGCAGCGAGCCGCCTCCCTGGGGGCGCGCCTGGCGGCCAAGGAGGCGGTTCTCAAGGCCCTGGGGTCGGCCTACGCCGAGCTCGGGCTGGATGCACCCGAGGGGTGGGCCTACAAGGACATCGAGGTGACCTCGACTCCCGGCACACCGCCGCGTCTGCGGTTGACCGGGGCCGCCGCCATGGCCGCGCGCCAGGCGGGCATCGGCCACTGGCACCTCTCGCTGGCCCACGACGGCGGCATGGCGCAGGCCTTCGTCGTCGCCCAGGCCGACCACGTCGACAACGATGACGACCTGGCCCTGTCCTCCCAGCGCTCCGAGGCCCGCGTCAAGCCGCAGGTCAAGTCGCTGCGCCCGGCCCTGTAGGAGCCGAGCCCGCGGATTCGGGCTCGGCTCCGTTGGGGGTCGGGTCGATGTGGCCCCGTCGGTCCTACTCGACGGTCACGGACTTGGCCAGGTTGCGCGGCTGGTCGATGTCCAGACCCTTGGCCCCGGCCAGGGCGGCGGCGAAGACCTGCAGCGGCACCACGGTCAGCAGCGGCCACAGGATCGTGGGGGTGGCGGGGACCCGGATGATGTGGTCGGCGAAGGGCTCGACGTCGCCGTCACCCTCCTCGGCGATGACGATGGTGCGCGCGCCGCGGGCCCGGATCTCCTGGATGTTGGAAATGACCTTGTCGTGCAGGACGGGGCGGCGCGGGGTGGGCACGATGACGAAGACCGGCAGGCCCTCCTCGATGAGCGCGATCGGGCCGTGCTTGAGCTCGCCGGCGGCGAAGCCCTCGGCGTGGACGTAGGCGAGCTCCTTGAGCTTGAGCGCGCCCTCCAACGCCACCGGGAAGCCGACGTGGCGGCCCAGGAACAGGAAGGAGGACCTGTCCGCCAGCTCGGCGCCCAGATCACGCACCTTCGCCTCCTGGCTGTCCAGGACGTGCTGGATCCGGTCCGGCATGGCGGCGAGGTTGTCCAGGTAGTCGGCGACCTCGTCGGGCCACTTGTTGCCGCGCAGCTGAGCCAGGTAGAGCCCCAGCAGGTAGCAGGCGGTGATCTGGGCGAGGAAGGCCTTGGTGGAGGCCACGGCGACCTCGGGGCCGGCGTGGGTGTAGAGGACGGCGTCGGCCTCGCGGGCGATGGTCGAGCCGTAGGTGTTGACGATGGCCAGGACCTTGCTGCCCTGCTCTCGGGCGTGGCGCACGGCCTGGATGGTGTCCATGGTCTCTCCGGACTGGGAGATCGCTACGGTGAGGGTCTTCTCACTGACGACCGGGTCGCGGTAGCGGAACTCGTGGGCGAGCTCGACCTCCACAGGGATGCGGCACCAGTGCTCGATGGCGTACTTGGCGACGTGCCCGGCGTAGGAGGCCGTGCCGCAGGCGATGACGATGATCTTGTCGACGCTGCGCAGGACGGCCGGGTCGATGCGCATCTCGTCGAGCTGGAGCTCGCCGCGCTCGTCGACGCGGCCGCGCAGGGTGTCGGCCACGGCGGTGGGCTGCTCGTGGATCTCCTTGTCCATGAAGGTGTCGTAGCCGCCCTTGACGGCGGCGGAGGCGTCCCAGGTGACCTCCCAGGTCTTGGGCTCGACGTCATTGCCGTCCTTGTCCCAGACGTGGACGGCGTCGGCGGTCAGGAGGAGCACCTGGTCGTCGTCGACCTCGGCGGCCTTCTTGGTGAAGGCGACGAAGGCGGCGACGTCACTGCCCAGGAAGTTCTCGCCCTCGCCCAGGCCGATGACCAGCGGGCTGGAGCGGCGGGCAGCGACGATGGCCGCGGGGGCGAGGTCGCTGACGGCCAGGAGCGCGAAGGTGCCCTCGAGGCGAGCGGTGACGGCCTGCATCGAGGCGACCAGAAGCTCGGCGACCCTGGCCGGATCGGAGGCGGCGGCCGGGTCCTGGCGCAGGCGTTCGGTGAAGTCGATGTCCAGGACGTGGGCGACGACCTCCGTGTCGGTGTCGGAGATGAGCTCGCGCCCGGCGGCCTCGACCTCCTCGCGCAGTGGGCGGAAGTTCTCGATGATGCCGTTGTGGACCACGGCGAGGTGGCCGGCGCGGTGGGGGTGGGCGTTGACCGTCGTCGGGCCGCCGTGAGTGGCCCAGCGGGTGTGTCCGATGCCCGCGGTGGCGGGGGCCGGCGGAGTGGCCTCCAGGAGCGTGCGCAGGCCGGAGAGCTTGCCCGCCTCCTTGACGACGTCCAGGCCGGAGGGGCCGACCAGGGCAACGCCCGCGGAGTCGTAGCCGCGGTACTCCAAACGGCCGAGGCCATCCATCAGAACAGCAAGGGAACGGGAAGAACCAGTATCAGTCAGGGGGCCGACGTGGCCGACAATTCCACACATGCTCCGATCGAATCATGCTGACGCGGCATTGACAACGAGCGCAGGGCCACCTCGGTGTGATGTCGACATGATCCTGGAGCCACCCAAGCAACGCCTCGGTTGATCCCTTCACCGCCCCCTCCCGACCCCTTGGCCGGTATTCCGGTTGATACCTCACTGATTCCGCTTCGATTCCCGGGGATTGTCCGCCGAGTCCGTCTTTTTGCGACACTGTGCCGGTGAACTCCAAGCTGAGTGACCCGAACGACCTGGGCACCGCAGGCGCCTCGCCCTATATCGAGCTGGACCGTGACCAGTGGTCCGCCCTGGCGTCCTCGGCGCCGCTGCCGCTGACCCAGGCCGACGTCGAGAAGCTGCGGGGTCTGGGCGACCCCATCGACCTGGCCGAGGTGGACGCCGTCTACCGGCCCCTGACCGCGCTGCTGGAGGACTACATCGCCACCTCGCGCGAGCGCGCGCACCGAACCGGCGCCTTCCTGGGGGTGAACGAGCCGCCCACGCCCTTCGTCGTCGCGGTGGCCGGATCGGTCGCCGTCGGTAAGTCCACGACGGCGCGGCTCATCGCCCACCTGCTCGCCCGCTTCCCGGACACGCCCCGGGTGGACCTGGTGACCACCGACGGATTCCTGCTGCCCAACCGGGTCCTCGAGGAGCGCGGGCTCATGGCCCGCAAGGGCTTCCCCGAGTCCTACGACCGCCGGGGACTGCTGGACTTCGTGGCGGCCGTGAAGTCAGGCAGCGAGCACGTCCAGGCGCCGGTCTACTCCCACACGGTCTACGACATCATCCCGGGCCGGCACGTGACGGTGGAGAGCCCCGACATCCTGGTCCTGGAGGGGCTCAACGTCCTCCAGCCCGCCCCGCGGGGGACGCGGCCGGGGGCCTCGGCCCTGGCGGTGAGCGACTTCATCGACTTCTCGATCTACGTCGACGCCGATCCCGCCGACATCCGCCGCTGGTACCTGGACCGGTTCCTCACCCTCAAGCACACGGCCTTCACCCAGCCGGGATCCTACTTCCGGCGCTTCGCCGAGATCCCCGACGACGTCGCCCTGGCCGGGGCCGGCGAGATCTGGGAGAGCGTCAACCTGGTCAACCTGCGCGAGAACATCGCCCCCACCCGGGGCCGGGCCACCCTGGTCCTGACCAAGGACTCAGAGCACCGTATGAGCCGGGTCCTGCTGCGCAAGTCCTAGTTCCTCGTCCTCGCGCGCGAGGCTCCCGTGGGGTGAGCCGCCCGGAGTGGGAAGTCGTCAGCAGGTTCACCGGAAGGGGACGGGCCGGGTCGCCCGCAGCCGCCCTGCTGGCCCTGGGCGTGCACTGCACGAGGGTCGGGTGCACTCCAGGTAGGCGGGACCTTCGTGCAGTGTGCACAACCGCTGGCCAGGAGCTCCCCACCCTCGTGGAGTAGCCGAACTGAACAGATCCGACCGGAAGCGGCGCCGAGCGTGCGTCGCCTCGCTACTCATCGTTCGCGGTACGACCGGTCTGCCCGGCGGGAGACGGGTAGGTGACATCCGGCATATCCCCAGGGATATCGATGCACCCCACGCTCCCAGGACAAAGCGCCGACACTGTACGTGCAGCCGCTGAGACGTGATCCCACAGGACACGTGCGGCCCAGGGGCCGTAGCGCTGCGTGACAGCAGCGAGATCTTCTTGCATCGCGGTCTCGTCAGCTTCGTCGTCAGAAGCAGCGAACACCATGCTGGCGGTAGCGCCGACGAACCATTCACCGGCACCGATGGCAAGATCGCCGACGAGAGCGTGGATCGGAGCCGTCTCTTCCGGCGCCATCTGCACTTCAATCGGGCTGATGCGCCACTGAACGAAGTCCTTCTCTATGTCCTGCGGCTGACAGATGACACGGAAGGTCTGAAGTTGTAGGACGGTGGCTGATCGCAGCGAGAAGTGCTGATCGCTCGTCTCATCAGAACTCGGCGCGGACATCATGCCCCCACCAGCTTGCCCGTGGAGACTCGTCGCGCCGCTTCCGTAGAGGACGGCTCCCACCTGTAGTCAGGCATACCAGCGTTGCGGGCGGCACGATGAACGTCATGCTCTCCGACAGCAATCACCTCATGTCGGATAAGCGCACCCACCGCCTTGGCATAGCGGCGCACCGTGGACAGGTGAGCATCCGAGTGGCCCGACTCGAACCGGGAGACGGATGCCTGACTGGTGCCCATGATGCGCGCAACGTCAGCCTGAGTCATCCCGCTGCGATCGCGCACGGCGACGAGATCACGGAACAGCGCATGGTCAGCAGCGACCAGGCTGCGCGCATGCTTGTGACCAGGGGCGTCCGGGTCCTCACCAAGAAGCTCGTAGATGTCCATGTTCACTCACCACCTTGTGGGATATATCGGTGGCGATATACTAGCCTCTGCTTCGATCCTGCAGGGAGCGGATCGTCGCATCTCACATCACTTCGCTCTCCGCGTCTGCACCCAGGACTCGAAACGCCCCTGAGCCGCGGCGATGTGCTCGTCCTGCTCCTCCAGTCCGATCATTCCGTCTCGCTTGTGGCGGAGGCTGAGCGAGAGCAGCAGACGATCCTCGTCATCCGGTTCAGTGAAGTACAGCCGTAGATGGCGCTGCTCTCCGTCGAGGTTGACGGTCAGTTCCAGGCGCGCCTCGAGTACGTCATGCGCACTCTGAGCCTTGCAGACGATGCCCTTGCTATAGGTGGTGTCGAAGTTGAGACGGCCGGACTCTGCATCGCTGATGAGTTTGCCAACCTCCGCCAAGAGCATCTGCCACTCGTCGTTACTGATGCCGCACGCCCGCAGCTTGCTCATCTCTTTGGTCAGATAGGGACGTCCGCGACTGTCCGCCGTATGCTTCCAGTACCCGCCACAACGACACGAACGAGCTCCATAGCCGTAGACCTTGTGATGGAGAAGGGCGGTCATCATGACCACACTCGCAACAAAAACGTTGTCATAGGGACTCCTCGGGGTGCTGTGGAGTGACTCATGAGGATAGTAGCCCTACCGCCCGCCACGATCAGCACCCACCTGGCATGGTCCGTGGACGGAACGAAACGGAGTGAAACCGAGTGGCCTCGCGGTGAAGCCGCTCTGAAACCGCCGGGGTCCAGCCTTACCGGCATGACCACACGAACAGTAAGCAGATCACCCGCTCCGAGCGAGCCCGCGGCCATCAGGACCGACGGCCTGACCCGGACCTTCGGCTCCTTCACCGCCGTCGACGGCCTCGACCTGGAGATCCCCGCGGGCATCGTGTACGGCCTGCTCGGCCCCAACGGAGCCGGTAAGTCGACGGCGCTGCGCATGATCACCACCCTGTTGGCACCCACCCGCGGTCGGGCAACGGTCCTGGGGCACGACGTCGTCCGCGAGCGCCATGCCGTACGCAGCCTCATCGGGGTGACGGGCCAGTACGCCAGCGTCGATGAGATGCTCACCGGGGCGGAGAACCTGCGGCTCTTCGGACGACTGCTGGGTCTTAGCCGACGTCGGGCGCGTGATCGGGCCGACGAGCTGCTGGCCGCCTTCAGCCTCACCGAGGCCGGCGGCAAGCGGGTGAGCAGCTACTCCGGTGGGATGCGGCGTCGGCTGGACCTGGCCGTCTCGCTCATCTCCCGGCCCCCGCTCGTCTTCCTGGACGAGCCCACCACCGGCCTGGACCCGCGCACGCGCGAGCAGATGTGGGACGTCATCCGATCCCTGGTGGAGGGCGGCTCCACGATCCTGCTGACCACCCAGTACCTGGAGGAGGCCGACCGTCTGGCTCACCAGGTCGGCATCATCGACACCGGGCGGCTCATCGCCGAGGGCACTCCCGACGAGCTCAAGGACCGGGTGGGCAGCAGCTCGCTCATCCTGGCCCCGGCGAGACCCGCGGACCAGGGCGCCACCGCCGCGATCATCGAGCGGGTCACCGGTCACGCTCCGGCCGTCATCGACCACGGCGCTCACCTGCAGACGCCGTTGAGCGAGGCGTCGGTGGCCACCGAGGTGCTCGTGGCCCTGCGCGACGCCGGGCTGTCCCCCAAGACCGTCTCCGTGGATCGTCCCAGCATGGACTCGGTCTTCATGGCCCTCACCGGCCAGCCCCATCCCCATAGGGCCGACGACGCAGCCTCCCCCGACTCCGCTACGTCGTCGGCGCCCTCGCCCACGTCCCCATCCGCCCGTCCTTCGGATATCAAGGAGCAGTCATGACCTCCCCCGCAGCAACAGCACCCACCCTGTCGACCGGCGCCGGTTCGCACCCGAGCCTGACCCGCTTCAGCGAGACGCGGCTGGTCCCGGACACCCTGGCCATGGCCTGGCGCTCGCTCATCACCATGGTGCGCAACCCGGGCGAGTTCTACGACATCCTCATCCAACCGATCATGTTCACCGTCATGTTCGGTGAGATCTTCGGCGGCGCCATCGCCGGCGACGTCAAGGCCTACCTGCCCACGATCGTGCCGGGCCTCATCATCATCAACGCACTGACCACGAGCCAGAGCGTGGGCGTGGACCTGCGCGAGGACATGGACAAGGGCGTCTTCGACCGCTTCCGCACCATGCCGATGTCGAGGATCGCGCCCGTCCTGGGCCCCATGGTCTCCGACGTGCTGCGATACCTCATCTGCACCTCCCTGACGGTGCTCACCGGCTACGTCCTGGGGTACCGGCCTGAGAACGGCTGGTCGGGGACCATCGGAGCCATCGCCCTGGCGGCGGGCTGCGCCTGGGCGATCGCCTGGACCTTCCTGCTGCTGGGGACAGTCTTCTCCTCGGCCCAGGCAGTCACCTCCTTCACCGTCATCGTCCTGTTCCCACTGACCTTCCTGTCCAACGCGATGGTGCCCACCGCGACGCTGCCGGGCTGGCTCAAGGCCTTCGTGCGCAACAACCCGGTCTCGCACATCGTTGACGGTTGCCGCTACCTGCTGGACGGGACGACGGGCTCGGCCGAGGACGTGCGCGCCGCGATCATCGGCTCTCTCCTGGTCCTGGCCGTCATGGCCCCGCTGACGATCCTCCGCTACCAGCGGCGCAACGCCTGAGCACACGGTCGATCGGGCCTCTGACGCAGCGGTTGATCGACCTGCCGGTCAGCGGTTCCAACCGGCCTCGCTCGCCAGACGGCGGGCGAGGCCGGCCGCGTGCGCGACCAGCTGGAGGCGGCTCAGGGACCGGATGCGTCCCTCGGCCGTCGCCAGCGCCTGGGCGTCGAGCTGCTCGGTGCGGGTGCGCAGGTAGTCGTGGGAGAGCAGTCGGCAGGTCTGGTTGGTCCCCACGGCCAGGGCGGTGGCGACCAGCTCGGCGCCCGCTGCCCGCCGGTCAGAGCCCGTCGGTGCGGCGGCCATGGTGGACAGGCCGACGGCCGCGGCGAAGGCCATGATGGTGGGGATATCGCGCTGCCGCGGAGCAGCGCCCTGCCGCGCAGCAGGATCGGAGAGGGTATCGCGCAGCAGGGGCACGGCCCGGGCGCGGATGGCCCCGGCGTCGAGCTCGACGGCGTCATCCGCGCTGAGCTCGACGTCGGTGACCAGGCACATGCTCAGGATGTAGAGCTCCCACTGGGATCCCGCCCCCAGGATGGAGCGCCAGTGCCCGGCGTAGCGCAGGCTCACGCGCTGTGTGAGGGCGGCGGCGCGCACACGCCCACGGGTGAGCTCCAGCTCGCCGCGCACGGAGCGGGCGATGAAGCGCATGGTTCCCGGCAGGTCAACGGGCTCCAGGGTCTCCAGGAGATTGACGGCGGTCTCCGGACGGGGATCGAGGTAGACCGCGCAGTAGGCTCCCTCCAGCCGCAGCGTCATGCGGAAGAACTCGCCCCAGCTGGGCAGGACCCGGTCCAGGAGCACCTGAGCGCGCGTGCAGGCGTCGACGACCTGGCTGTACCGTCCCAGGGACATGAGCACCTGCAGCCGATGGAGGTGCAGCTCGAGCAGGTTGATACCGGCCAGTTCGGTGCCGTGGAGTCGCTCCAGGAGGGTCTCGATGGTCTCCAGGGAGGCATGAGGGTCTCCGTCGTCCTCCTGCTGGGCGGCCAGGCAGCGGGTCGCCGCCCAGGCGACCCAGGGGTCGGCGTCGCCCGCCAGCTCGGCCCACTGCTCGTCACCGGCACGCAGGAAGCGCCTGACCCGGGAGAACGGCCCCTCGCCGTCGAAGGAGGCAGGTAGCAGGGAGCGGACCCGGGTGGGCATGTGGCTCAGGAGCCCGAACAGGGTGACGCACAGGGCCAGGACGCTCATCCCCGCCTCATTGCCGCGCAGGGTCCCGGCCGGCTGGGTGGCAGGGCCGATGAGGCGCGAGCCGTAGTCCGCGATGCGCTCATAGCTCCAGGTGACGCTCCACAGGCGCATGAGCGCGGCACCGATGAGGCAGATCGCGTCACGCAGGTCCGCAGGCAGGGGGTCCGCGTCCTGGCTCTCGGCCTGTGCCAGGAGCCGGTCGAGCTCCTGGAGGATGACGGCCTCGTCGTGGGCGACCTGCTGGAAGACGCGGTTGTGCCGGGGAGCCTGAGGGTGGCCGGCGTCGCCGAAGTCGCCGGCGTTGATGGGGAAGTGGATCTGGGAGCACAGGTCCACCACCCACTCGTGCAGGGCCGCCCGGGCCGCCGTCCCGTCACCGGAGGCGGCCAGCTGCTCCAGGGAGAAGTCGCGGACGGTGACGAGCATATGGAAGCGGGGCAGGCCGCGGTCGCGCACCACGAGCAGGGAGTGGGAGACCAGGGCGTCGAGGAGCTCGGCGGCGTCGGCACCGGTGAGCGCCTCCGCGGCGGCGAGGGTGAATCCGTCTGGGAGCAGCGCCACACGCGCCATGGCCCGGCGCTCAGCGGCGCCGAGCAGGTTCCAGGACCACTCGATGACCGCTGTCAGGGTGCGCTGGCGGGCGGGGGCGTCGCGGGCCGCGGTGAGCAGCTCGGGCCTGCCGGGCAGCCGCTCGGCGATCTGGCCGACCGACAGGCTGCGAGTGCGCGCGGCGGCCAGCTCAATGGCCAGGGGGATGCCCTCCAACCGGGAGAGAAGGTCGTCCAGGTCGTCGTCATCAATGACCTGGTCGGGGCGGGCTGTCAGAGCGCGGGCGCGGAAGAGCTGTGCCGCTGAGGCGGCGTCGAGCGGCTCGAGGCGGTGGACATGCTCCGCACCCAGGTCGAGAGGGCGGCGCGAGGTCGCCAGGATGTGCAGGTCCGGACAGGTGGCCAGCAGCGGTCCGATGAGGTCGGCGACCTCGTCGGCCAGGTGCTCGCAGTTGTCGATGACGAGGACGGTCCCCGGCAGGGCGAGGGCCGCGGCCAGGGACCGGCGCGGGTCGCCGTTGGCCGCCCCGGGGTTCCCGACGGCGTCGAGGAGGACCCTGACCAGATCGGCGCCGGGTGGGACCTCGGCGAGGGAGGCGACGTAGACGGCGGGGCGGCGGCTGCGAGCCGCCACCACCTGCGCCAGGGTCGTCTTGCCGACCCCGCCGGGCCCGGTGAGCGTCACCAGCTGATGGCTGCTCAGGGCCTTGAGGACACCGGCCACATCCGTCTTCCGTCCCAGGAAGTGCTCGGGTGCGGGCTCCAGGCCGCGGCTCACGGGGCTCTCGGCGGCCAGGACGGCCTCGTGGGCGGCGCGCAGGGCCGGGCCCGGCACGGCTCCCAGCTCGCGCAGCCGGCGGCGGTGCTGCTCGTAGATCTCCAGGGCGGCGGCGGGTGAGCGGGCCCAGGACTCGGCTCGCATGAGGGCGGCCAGGACGGTCTCGTCTCCAGCGTCTCGCTGGGCGGCCTCGCGCAGCAGCTCCGCGGCCTGCTCGTGCTCGCCGGTGGCCTCCAGGGCGAGGGCCCGGTCTCGTCGGGCCGCCTCGGCGTGGGCGGCGGCGCGCTCTCGCAGTTGTGCGAAAGGAGAGGCTTCTGCTCCGACGACATCGGTCTGCCCGGGAACAGACGCCCGAGGTAGGTCACCGGTGAGGTCCAGGACCTGGTCCCACTGGCCCTCGGCGGCGCAGGCGCGGGCCCGGGTCGCCCGGTCCGACAGGTCGAGAGCGTCAACATCCGCCGCTGGCAGCGCCAGCCGGTACCCGTCGCCGACACGTTCGACGACGTCCTCCCCCACCGCCGCCCGCACCCGCGAGACGACGACGTGCAGGGCCCGCAGCGGCCGGGCCGGGGCGTCGTCGGGCCACAGGGCCCCGATGAGGGCGCCGTCGCTCAACCGGGCCTCCTGGCTGCCGGCGAGCGCGGACAGCAGGTCAAGGGTCCGCCCGCTCAGGACCTGGCCGCACCAGGTCGGCGGAGCCGTGAGGAGGGCCAGGGGGTACGAGGGCGTCACAGGCATATCCTCCCTCATCGCGCCGATCCGTTGGAGCCGATGGCCCCACACGACCAGGGACCGGCCGCGGCACCGGCCACCGCGCTGGTGGCTGCGTCCGCGACCGGCCCCGGGAGGAACCTGCCGTCAGGTCACAGGCCGAGGTTGTTCTTGACGGTGTCCGCCAGGGAGCGGGCCACGCGGTCGGCCTCCTCCTGGGTGGCGGCCTCGACCATGACGCGCACGAGCGGCTCGGTGCCCGACTGGCGCAGCAGGACGCGGCCGGTGTCCCCCAGCTCCTTCTCCGCGGAGGCGACGGCGTCCTGAACGGACTGGTTGGTGCTGGCCGCCGCCTTGTCGACGTTCTTGACGTTGATGAGTGTCTGGGGCAGACGGGTCACGACGCTGGCGAGCTCGGCCAGCGTCTTGCCGGTGCGCTTGACGCGCGCGGCCACACGCAGGGAGGTGAGCACGCCGTCACCGGTGGTGGCGTGGAGGGTGTCGATGACGTGCCCGGACTGCTCGCCCCCCAGGGTGTAGCCGCCCTGGAGCATCCGCTCGAGCACGTAGCGGTCGCCCACACCGGTCTGAACGGTGCGGATGCCGTGCTCGCGCATGGCCAGGATGAGTCCGAGGTTGCTCATGACGGTGACGACGAGCGTGTCGGAGCCGAGGGTGCCGTCGGCTTTCATACCGATGGCGAGCATGCCCATGATCTGGTCGCCGTCGACAAGCTGGCCGTCGGCGTCCACGGCCAGGCAGCGGTCGGCGTCGCCGTCGTAGGCCACTCCCATGTCCGCGCCGACGGCCCTGACGTAGTTCTGCAGCTGCTCGGGGTGGGTGGAGCCGCAGTTGTCGTTGATGTTGAGGCCGTCCGGGGAGGCGTTGATGACGATGACCTCGGCGCCGGAGGCGCGCAGCGCGGCCGGCCCGACGACGGAGGCGGCGCCGTTGGAGGCGTCGACGACGATGCGCAGCCCGGACAGGTCGGTGGCGGCGGAGTCGACGAGGTGGTTGATGTAGTTCTGGTCGGCGACGGTCTCGCCCTTGATGACGCGGCCGACGTCGGATCCGGTGGGCCGGTCACTGACCTTGCCCAGGAGGGCCTCGATCTCGTCCTCGACGGCGTCGGCGAGCTTATAGCCACCGCGGGCGATGAACTTGATGCCGTTGTCGGGGAAGGGGTTGTGGGAGGCGGAGATCATGACGCCCAGCTCGATGTCCTGGGTGGCCGTCAGGTGTGCGATCGCAGGGGTGGGCAGGACGCCCACACGGGTGACGTCGATCCCGGAGGAGGCCAGGCCCGCGCTGATGGCGTGGTCGAGGAACTCTCCGGAGGCGCGGGTGTCGCGGCCCACGATGGCGCGGGGGCGGATGCTGCGCGAGCGCCGGGTGGCGTTCGAGTCCTTGGTCAGAACACGGGCCGCGGCCTCACCGAGCTGTACGGCCAGGGTGGGCGTGAGCAGGTCGTTGGCCAGGCCGCGTACGCCGTCGGTTCCGAAGAGACGAGCCATGGAATTCCTCCTGAGGGGTGACGAAACAGCACCATCCTGCCATGGGCGCCCCGACGTGGGGAGATGACGGCCGAGGCACGAGCAAGGTCTGATGTCCTTGAGGGGTTCCTCCGCGGCGAGTCCTGCCCGAGATGCCGCCCAATCTGCCGCGCGGTTGGCCTTGCCCGGCTCAGTCAGAGCCGATTGCGGCCGCCCCTGACACATGGCGACGGCGGCCGTCCCGATGAGGGGACGGCCGCCGTCGTACAAAGCGTGCGGGCGGTTCCGGCCAGCCTGGCCGCAACCGCGCTGGATCAGCGCTTGGAGTACTGGGGGGCGCGGCGGGCCTTGTGCAGACCGGCCTTCTTGCGCTCCACGATGCGCGAGTCGCGGGTGAGGAAGCCGGCCTTCTTGAGAGTGGCGCGGTTGGCCTCACGGTCGATCTCGTTGAGGGCGCGGGCGATGCCCAGGCGCAGGGCGCCGGCCTGGCCGGAGACGCCGCCGCCGTTGATGCGGGCGACGACGTCGAAACGGCCCTCGAGGTCCAGGATGGTGAAGGGGGCGCGCACGAGCTGCTGGTGCAGCTTGTTGGGGAAGTAGTCCTCCAGGGTGCGGCCGTTCAGCTTCCACTGGCCGGTGCCGGGCACGAGGCGCACGCGGGCGACGGCCTCCTTGCGGCGGCCCAGGCCGGAGCCGGGGGCGGTGATGGACTGGCCGCGGCCGGGAGCGGACTCCTCGGTCTCGGTGGTGTAGCTGGAGGGGGCGTTCTCCTCGTCCAGCGCGTCGATGTCGACAGTGGTCTCAGCCACGATGTGTCCTTTGCTTGTCGCGGGGTGCCGAGCGCTGGAGCGCTTACTGGGCGACCTGGGTGATCTCGAACGTCTTCGGGTTCTGGGAGGCGTGCGGGTGCTCGGCACCTGCGTAGACCCTGAGCTTCTTGAGCTGGGCGCGACCGAGCTTGGTGTGGGGCACCATGCCCTTGACGGCCTTCTCGACGGCGCGCTCGGGGCGGGTGGCCAGCAGGTCGCGGTAGGAGACGGCGGTCAGGCCGCCCGGGTGGCCGGAGTGGCGGTAGGCGAACTTCCTGTCGGCCTTGCCGTTGGTGAGGGCCACCTTGTCGGCGTTGATGATGACGACGTAGTCGCCGCAGTCCTCGTTGGGCGCGAACTGGGGCTTGTGCTTCCCACGGAGCAGGGTGGCGGCCTGGGCCGCGAGTCGACCCAGGACGACGTCGGTGGCGTCGATGACGTACCAGCTCTTCTCGACGTCGCCGGGCTTCGGTGTATACGTGCGCACGGGCGTTGCCTTCGTTTCTCTTGGCGAGTGGGCACGCCGAAGCGCGGTGAAGCATTCGCGGTTCGGCGAGACCACCATGGTCAGGTGAGTGGTCGGAGCACAGGCGATCCGGGGCGAGTGGGACGGCACCGCGGACACGCACACGCGTGCTGCACGACGATTGCCAACAGTACCGGGCTGCCCGCAGGAGGGTCAAAAGGTGCGGCTTTCCAGTTCCGTGAATCGCACCACGCGGCCCGCCGGAATGATCGGCGAGGTCGTCGGCGGGTTGCCAGCGGGCTTGCCGGCAGGCCATCGTCGGGGTGGTCAGCAGGTCAGGCGGCGGGTGGTGCGGGCGCGCTCGGCCTGGGCGGCGAGCTCGTCGTCGCCCGGGTAGGTGACCTCCTCCAGGGTCAGCCCGTGCGGCGGGGCGACGGGGGCGGCGCCGTTGCGGGTACGGGCCGCCAGAACCTCTCCGGGCCA
Organism: Actinomyces sp. Marseille-P3109; assembly: GCF_900323545.1. Taxonomy (NCBI): domain Bacteria; kingdom Bacillati; phylum Actinomycetota; class Actinomycetes; order Actinomycetales; family Actinomycetaceae; genus Actinomyces; species Actinomyces sp. Marseille-P3109. The sequence goes on along the minus strand of NZ_OOHN01000008.1, from coordinate 237,189 downwards.
GGTGGCGGGTTTCCGCCCCTGCCCGACGGCGAGACCGGCTCCCACCAGGGAGCGGACCATGGAGTGGCAGAAGGCATCGGCGACGACGCCCAGGGTGACAAGCCCGGCGTCCGGCCCGGCGGAGGCCCTGCGCCAGTCAAGGGCCCGCAGGGTGCGGATGGTCGTGGCGCCCTCGCGGGGCTTGCAGTAGGACAGGAAGTCGTGCTCGCCCAGCAGAGGCGCCGCCGAGGCGGCCATGGCCTCGACGTCGAGCCGACCCGGCAGCCACAGGACGGTGGCGCGCCGGGCAGGGTCGCGTGGGGCGGCGTCGTCGGCGATCCGATAGGTGTAGCGGCGGGTCAGTGCGCCGAAGCGGGCGTCGAAGGCCTCCGGCACGATGCGCACCCCGGTGACGACGACGTCACTGGCTCCTCGCGGGGTGGGCGGCAGGCTGTCCTGCGCCTCGCGCGCCAGGACGCCCGCGAGCCGGGTGAGCAGGGCGGTCTCGGGGCTGCGCTCGGAGCGCCCGGGCAGCGCCCCCCAGGCCTGGGAGCTCACGTCGAGGTGGACCACCTGGGCGGCGGCGTGGACGCCGGCGTCGGTGCGACCGGCCACCGTGAGGCGGACGGGCTCGCGCAGGACGGTGGCCAGGGCGGAGGTCAGGACCCCCTCGACGGTGCGCAGCCCGGGCTGGGCGGCCCACCCGGAGAAGAAGGTGCCGTCGTAGGCCAGGTCGAGGCGGATGCGTGGCATGGCCCCATTGAACCGCACTGGTTTCGTATGATGCAGCAGGCCATTGCGGGTCGGGCGGGACAGGTGCTCGAAGGCAGTCGACTGTCTCTGCGGGTACGGCGGGGGCTCCGCGAGGAACGAGCGGCGCGGACGGTTGCCGGGGACTCCTGTCCCGCCCGGCCCTTTGCCGCTTTCCCACAAAGGACTATGCGCTTCCACTAGGCTCGCAGCCGTGAGTACAACGACTCTGTCCGTGGACTGCGGCGGCGGCGGTATCAAGGCCTCGGTGCTGGACTTCGAGGGCAATATCATCTCCCGCGCCGTGCGCACCCCGACCCCCTACCCGCTGCCGCCGACGAAGCTGGTGGAGACCATTACCTCGCTGGCCTCCCAGCTGCCGGGCGCGGACCGGGCGACGGTGGGGATGCCGGGCATGATCCGCCACGGGGTCGTCATTGCCACGCCGCACTACATCACCAAGGACGGCCCCCGCTCCAAGGTGCTGCCCGAGCTGGTGGAGGCCTGGGCCCGCTTCGACATGGGCGCCGGCGTCTCGCGGGCCCTGGGCATCCCCTCCCTGGTGCTCAACGACGCCGAGGTCGCCGGGGCCGGCGTCGTCACGGGCCGCGGCCTGGAGATGATCGTGACCCTGGGCACGGGCCTGGGCAACGCCGTCTTCGACAACGGCATCCTGGCCCCGCACGTGGAGGTCTCTCAGGGGCCGGTGCGCTGGGGCCTGACCTACGACGACTACATCGGTGAGCACGAGCGCCTACGCCTGGGCGACGCCCACTGGTCGCGCCGCGTGCGCCGGGTCGTCGAAGCCCTGCGCCCCATGTACCTGTGGGACCGCCTTTACCTGGGCGGCGGCAACTCGCGCCGGATCACGGCGGCCCAGCTGGCCAAGACCGGCGACGACGTCGTCGTGGTCCCCAACGAGGCCGGCATGACCGGTGGCGCCCGTTGCTGGGACATGGCCCGGCCCTGACCCCCTCCGTCGTCGACTACGTCTCGTTGCCGCTCTCCCGCCTCGGCAGCGATTCTCGGCCTCATCTCCCGCTGGACTGGCACCAACAGTCCCTTGCCGCGGACTACGGAACCTTCTATCTTGCCGATAGTTTCTTGTGAAGTGCCAGCGACGGCACCCGTATCCTGCAAGGAGGCACTATGCGTATCGGAGTCCCCCGCGAGCCGGTGGATCAGCCGCGCGCCGCTGCGAGTCCGCAGACGGTGGAGCGGATGATCCGCCTGGGCTACGAGGTGCTGGTCGAGCGCGGCGCCGGAGCGCGGGCGCAGTTCCACGACGACGCCTACCAGGCCGCCGGGGCCCAACCGGCCGGTGGCGCCCAGGTCTGGGGCTGCGAGGTCGTGGTGAGCGCCTCGTCCCCGGCCGAGGAGCAGCTGGCGCTCATGAGCCGGGGCGCGGTCCTCATCTGCCGGCTGGACCCGACGCGCCGGCCCGAGCTCCTCGAGGCGCTGCGGGAGCGGGGCATCACCTGTCTGGCCCTGGACGTCGTCCCGAGGATCTCGCGGGCGCAGTCGCTGGACGTGCTCTCATCGCAAGCAAACCTCGCCGGCTACCGTGCCGTCATCGAGGCGGCCTCGCACTTCGGCAGGCTGTTCAGCGGGCAGGTGACCGCTGCGGGCAAGTTCCCGCCCGCAACCGTCTACGTCATCGGCGCGGGCGTGGCGGGGCTGTCCGCGATCGGCACCGCCTACTCCCTGGGCGCACAGGTGCGCGGCTCCGACGTGCGCCCCGAGGTCGCCGACCAGGTCCGCTCCATGGGGGCGCAGTTCGTGCCGCTGCCCAACGCCCAGGAGGTCTCATCCGACGGCTACGCCAAGGAGATGAGTGCCGACCAGGCGGCCGCGGCCAACACGCTCTACGCCCGGCAGGCAGCCGAGTCCGACATCGTCATCACCACGGCGAGCATCCCCGGCCGCCGCGCGCCTGTGCTCCTGGACCGGGCCTCGATCGAGGCCATGCGCCCCGGCTCGGTCATCATCGATATGGCGGCAGCCACCGGCGGCAACACCGAGCTGACGTTGCCCGGCGAGGTGGTCACCACCGACAGCGGCGTCACCATCGTGGGGCACACCGACCTGGCGGGCCTGCTGCCCTCGCAGGCCTCCCAGCTCTACGGGCGCAACATCGTCAACCTACTGGACCTCCTCACCCCGGCCAAGGACGGGACCCTCACCCTGGACCTGGACGACGAGGTGGTGCGGGCCATCACGGTCACCCACGACGGCGAGCTGTTGTGGCCCCCGCCCCCGATCCAGGTCTCGGCCGCTCCGGCCCCGGGGCGCCCGGCGGAGTCGACTACCGACGACGCAGCCGCCCAGGAGGCGGCCCGAGCGGCGCAGGCGCGCTCCCGCTCCCGGCAGTGGCTGGGGCTGGCGGCGGCGAGCCTGGTGGCCGCCGCCCTGGTCCTGGTGACGCCGCCGGCCGCCACGAGCCACTACATCGTGCTCATGCTCTCGGTGATCCTGGGCTTCCACGTCATCTCCAACGTGACCCCCGCCCTGCACACACCGCTCATGTCGGTGACCAACGCGATCTCCGGGATCATCCTGGTCGGGGCGATCTCGCAGGTGGGCCATCCCCACCCCGTCATCAGCGCCATCAGCCTGGCGGCGGTGGTCCTGGCAACGATCAACATCGTCGGCGGCTTCGCGGTCACCCACCGCATGCTGGCCATGTTCACGAAGGACTGAGGTGAGGACCAGATGATGACTCACGTGCTGATGCCGGCTGCGTCGTCGGACACGCTGACCGCCGCGCCGTCACTGCCCTCCCCGGTGGTCCTGGCCTACATCGCCGCCGCGATCCTGTTCATCCTGGCCGCAGCCGGCCTGTCACGCCATGAGACCGCGGTGGCCGGCAATGTGGCGGGCGCCGTCGGCATGGGGGTGGCGGTGCTCGCCGCCATCGGCCTGGTCTTGAGCAGCCGGCCCGCGCGGGGCGTGCTGCCCACCCTGCTTCTCATCGCCATGGGCCTGGCCCTGGGATCGGTCATCGGACTGGTGGTGGCCAGGCGCGTGGCCATGACCGGGATGCCCCAGCTCATCGCCGTGCTCAACGGCCTGGTGGGGCTGGCGGCCGTCCTGGTGGGATACAACTCCTACGTCTCCCCCGACGCCCTGTCCGCCTCGCTGGGTGCCTTCCACCTGGGAGAGGTCTTCCTGGGCGTGTTCGTCGGTGGGGTGACCTTCACCGGCTCGGTCCTGGCGGCCCTCAAGCTGGCCGGCCGCGTACCGGGGCGCCCGCTGACGCTACCGGGCCGCAACCTGCTCAACCTCGGGTCGCTCATCGTCTCCCTGCTCCTCATGGTGGGGTTCATGGTGGTGCCGGCCGGCTCCGGTGCCGGCTGGGCCTTCCTCACGGTGATGACCGTCATCGCGCTGGTCCTGGGCGCTCACCTGGTGCTGGCGATCGGCGGCGGCGACATGCCGGTGGTCGTCTCGATCATGAACTCCTACTCGGGGTGGGCCTCCGCCTTCACCGGCTTCATGGTGGACAACGACCTGCTCATCATCACCGGGGCGCTGGTGGGCTCCTCGGGGGCCTATCTGTCCTACCTCATGTGCCAGGCCATGAACCGCTCCTTCACCTCCGTACTGCTGGGCGGCTACGGAACCGACTCCACCAGCGCCGCCGCGGGTGGTCCTCAGCACGAGGGCTCGGTGGAGGAGATCAGCGCCGGCGAGGTGGCTCACCTGCTGCAGAACGCCCAACGCGTGGTCATCACCCCCGGCTACGGGATGGCCGTCGCTCAGGCCCAGTACCCGGTGGCCACCCTCACCGAGATGCTGCGCTCGGAGGGAGTGGAGGTCACCTTCGGCATCCACCCGGTGGCGGGCCGCCTGCCCGGGCACATGAACGTGCTGCTGGCCGAGGCGAAGGTCCCCTACGACATCGTCCTGGAGATGGACGAGATCAACGACTCCTTCAACGACGTCGACGTCGTCCTCATCATCGGCGCCAACGACACCGTCAACCCGGCCGCCCAGGAGCCGGGCTCGCCGATCGCGGGCATGCCGGTGCTGCGCGTGTGGGAGGCGAGCCGGGTCATTGTCTTCAAGCGGTCCATGGCCATCGGCTACGCTGGGGTGGACAACCCGCTGTTCTTCCGGGAGAACACCTCGATGCTCTTCGGCGACGCCAAGAACACCGTCGAGGCCATCATCCGGGCCCTGGAGTAGGAGGCGCCGGCATCCAGCCGATTCAGTCGAGCCGGCCGCCCTCAAGGCACTCGACACCGTCGACACCGTCAAGACCGGACAGGGACTCGATGAGGTTGGCGGCGGGCCGCTGCCCGTGGAAGCGCATGACGGCGTTCATGGTGCGCCCGCGCTCGCCGCGGATCATCTCGGTCTCCTCCAGGGTCGCCGTGAAGCCGGAGGCGGTGGCGGCCTGGAGGATTTCGGGCATGATGGCGCGGCCGACCTCGTAGTCGATGCGCACCGTCACCTCGCCGCGGCGACGCTGCAGGCGCGAGGTGAGGGGCCCCAGCAGCAGGACGACGACGTAGTCGAGCGCGACGGCGGTGGCGGCCAGGGGGATCATGCCCGCGCCGCAGGCCATGCCGATGGCGGCACTGAGCCAGACGGTGGCGGCGGTGGTCAGGCCGCGAACGGTGTCGTTGTTGACGAAGATGACCCCGGCGCCCAGGAAGCCGATGCCGGAGACGATCTGCGCAGCCACACGGCTGGGGTCCACGGAGACGTCGGAGCCGGTGATCGGGGCGAACCCGTAGGCGGACACGAGGGTGAACAGGCACGAGCCCAGTCCCACCAGGACGTGCGTCTTGACCCCGGCGTCCTTGTGGCGCAGGTGGCGTTCGGCGCCCAGGGTCAGGCACAGGATGAAGGTCGCCGCCATGGCGACAACCTGGATACCCACGTGGTCCAGGCTGAACAGCGCGCCCACACCGGCTCCCTTCCTTGCGATCCCGATACCGGCCCACCGCTGATTCTAAAGGAGCAGCGGCGGGGGTGCGTCCCCGGTGACGACTCCCCATCGCGGTGCTCGGGAGCGCCGATTACCGTGCCATCACCACCGTTCTTCCTATCCTGAGGCCTTCAGACGTGTCGCTCTCCCCCTATGCCACCCCTGAGGGCGTGGCTCACGCCACCCGGCTGCTGGAGCTCAGTGAGCGCCTGGCGGACTCGGGACGCCGGGGGGAGGCTCTGGACGCCGCGCGGGAGGCGAGTGAGATCCTCCGGGGCCTGGCACGGGTCAACCCGGATCACTACCTGAACGATTTCGCCGAGGGCCTGTCGGTCCTGGCCGTCCGCCTGCGCAAGGCCCGCCGCATCCGCGAGGGCGTCGGCATCTCGCGGGAGACGGCCCGGATCCGACGGCACCTGACCCAGCAGGACTACGACGCGCACGCTCCTGGCCTGGCCGGGTCGCTGAGTCGGCTCGCCGCCGATCTGAGCGCGGCCGGCGAGCTGCGCGACGCCCTGGCCACTGCACAGGAGTCCGTCGACCTCTACCGGAACCTGAGCCAGGACAATCCCTCCGCCTACGACGCCGGCCTGGCTCAGGCCCTGACCACGCTCGCCTGCCGTCTGGGCGAGTCCGGGCACCCGAGCGACGCCTTCGTCACCGCCCAGCAGGCCATCAGCGTCCGACGGCGTCTGGCCCAGTCCGATCCGGACACCCAGGTTCCCGAGCTGGCAGCGACCTTGAGCAGTCTGGCGCCGCGTCTGTGCACAGTCGGGTACGCCGATGAGGCCCTGGACCAGGCCCGGGAGGCTGTCGGTCTCTACCGGAGGCGCGATGAGGACGAGCCCGGTTCCTGCACCGGTGAATTCGCCGGTGCGCTGGAGGTGCTGGCCGTCTGCGGGGCCGCCGTCGGGCGTCGCGACGAGGCCCTGAACGCGGCCGAGGAGGCAGCCGCGCTCTACCGGGGGCTGGCCCGAAGCGCGCCCGCCCTCTACTCCCCCGAGGTCATCGGCTCCTTGGGGACACTGGCCCGGCGCCTGAGCGATGCAGGAAGGCACCATGAGGCACTCGCCGCGACCCAGGAGGCGGTCAGTATCGCTCGGGCTCTGGCCCACAGCGCCCCTGACACCCATCTGCCCGACTTGGCCAGTGCCCTCCAGGCGCACGCCGCCTGTCTGCGCGACGCCGACAGGCTGGACCGGGCTCTGGCCGCGGCTCGTGAGGTGGTCAGCATCCGGCGCACCCTGGTGAGGAGCAGCCCCACCACCTACACCCCGGATCTTGCCGAGTCCCTGTACATCCTCGCTGTCGGCCTGTACACGGCCAGGCAGCTGCCCGAGTCCTTCACGGCGGCCAGGGAGTCCATCGATATCTACCGGCGCCTGGTCCGGGCCAATCCTGCCTCCTATACCGCCGACCTCGCTCGGGCGCTCAATATCCTCACCTTGAACCTCAATCGGGCAGGCCGCTCGCAGGAGGCACTGGCCGCCGTTCAGGAGGCGGTCACCATCTACCGCAGCCTGGTGCAGATCGATGCCGCCGCCTACAAGTCGGACCTGGCCGCCTGCCTGCACAATGTCGCCACGTGCCTGGGCGACACGGGGCACCGCTCCGCCGCCCTGGCCGCGATCCGGGAGACGGCGACGATCCGCCGCGAGCTGGCCGAGCGCGATCCGGCGACTCACGCCCCGGCACTGGCTCCGTGCCTGCACCGGCTCGCCAAGCGTCTGGCGGAGGCCGGTCACCAAGGCGAGGCCCTGGAGACCGCGCGGGAGGCGGTCGACCTCTACCGGGGTCTGGCCCGCAGGTACCCGGAGGCCTTCAGTCAGGGGCTGGCCGACACCCTCGGCACCTACGCCTCAGTCCTCCGGTGGGCGGGCGAGGAGACCGATTCCGCCCACGTCCGCCAGGAACGCGAGGAGGTCCTCACGCAGATTGAGGAGATGGACGCGGGCGACGATTGACGTGCCCGAGACGGCCCCCCGCCCCCACCTCCAAAACACGGGGAGGGCCGGTCACCAACAGGTGTCCGGCCCTCCCTGGAGTTCTAACTCAGTGCGTCAGCCCTGGCTCACTTCTCGACCTTCTGGGCGGCGGCGCCGCCGGCGGGGGCGAAGCCCGCGGCCTCTGCCTCCTCGGCGCTGGCGAACCAGACCTCGGCGACCGTGGCGTCGTACCAGCGCGAGCCGGGAACGTGGTACTTCATGGAGTCCTCGTTGCCCTTGACCAGGTGGTCGTCGTCGGGAGCATCGGTGGCGCCCTCCTCGAGGCGAACCGCGCCGGCGTACTCGGCCTTGTCGGCCTTGTCGGCCTTGTCCGTCTTCTCCTCGGCCTTCTCGGCGTCGGCCTTCTTCGCGGCCTTGTCCTCGTCGGCGACGGCCTTCTGAGCGGCCTTCTTGGCGGTGGCGATCGCGTCGTCCACGACCTCCTTGCGGGCAACCGGCTCCAGCACCAGGGAGATGACCGCCATGGGGGCGTTGTCGCCCTTGCGGGGGGTGGTCTTGATGATGCGGGTGTAACCGCCCTCGCGGCCCTCGAACTGGGGGGCGAGTTCCTCGAAGAGGCGGTAGACGGCGTACTTGTCCGTCACCTTCTTCAGCACGGTGCGGCGGGCGTGCAGGTCGCCGCGTTTGCCCTTGGTGATGAGCTTCTCGACGTAGGGACGCAGGCGGCGGGCGCGAGCCTCCGTGGTCTTGATCGACTCGTGGACGATGAGCTGCGTGGCCAGGTTGGCGAGCAGGTGGCGCTCGTGCTGGGCACTACCGCCCAGGCGGGGACCCTTGGTGGGGCGAGGCATGGTTGTCTCCTAGATGAATAACGAGCCGGCTCAGGCCTGGGTCTCGTCGCTGAAGGTGGGGTTGGCGTAGTCGTCGTCCGAGACGTAGTCGACCGGGGAGCCCTTGAGGGAGAGCCCCAGCTCGGCCAGCTTGTCCTTGATCTCGGAGATGGACTTGGCACCGAAGTTACGGATGTCGAGCAGGTCGGCCTCGCTGCGCGAGACGAGCTCACCGACGGTGTGGATGCCCTCACGCTTGAGGGCGTTGGAGGAACGGGCCTGCAGGTCGAGCTCGTCGATCATGAGGGCGAGGTCCTGCTGGAAGGCCTCGTCGATCGGCGAGGGGCCGACCTCGATGCCCTCGGCCTCGACGTTGAGCTCACGGGCCAGGCCGAAGAGCTCCACGAGCGTCTTGCCGGCGGAGGCCAGGGCGTCGCGCGGAGTGATGGAGGCCTTGGTCTCGACGTCGACGATGAGACGGTCGAAGTCGGTGCGCTGCTCCACACGGGTGGCCTCGACGGAGTAGGAGACCTTCTTGACCGGCGAGTAGATCGAGTCCACCGGAATGCGGGAGATCTCCGCGTTGGGGTCCTTGTTCTGGTTGGCGGAGACGTAGCCGCGGCCGCGCTCGACCGTCAGCTCGATCTCCAGCTTGCCCTTCTCGTTGAGAGTGGCGATGACCAGCTCGGGGTTGTGGATCTCGACGCCGGCCGGCGGGGTGATGTCACCGGCGGTGACCTCGCTCGGACCGGACTTGCGCAGGTACATGACGACCGGCTCGTCATTCTCCGAGGACAGGACGATCTCCTTGATGTTGAGGATGATCTGGGCGACATCCTCCTTGACCCCGGGGATCGTGCGGAACTCATGGGGCACCCCGTCGATGCGGACGCTGGTCACGGCCGCCCCCGGGATGGAGGACAGCAGTGTGCGGCGCAGGGAGTTGCCGAGCGTGTAGCCGAAGCCGGGCTCGAGGGGCTCGAGCACGAAGCGCGAGCGGCGGTCCTCGACCACGACCTCCTCGGTGAGCGTGGGTCGCTGTGCAATGAGCACGTGGTTTCCTTTCGTCGCGGCGCCCGCTATATGACGCCGTTCCTCATGGGTGGAGCCGCCGGCCCGCCCGGGCCGGTCCTACTCCGTGCCCCGCCGGTCGGGCGGGACGTGGTGAGACGACGACGCAGCACCGGCTGCGCCGTCGTCCCGTGAAGCCTCAGACGCGGCGGCGCTTGGGCGGGCGGCAGCCGTTGAAGGCCTGGGGGGTGACGTCGGTGATCGAGCCGACCTCGAGGCCGGCGGCCTGGAGGGAGCGGATCGCGGTCTCGCGGCCGGAGCCGGGGCCCTTGACGAAGACGTCAACCTTCTTCATGCCGTGCTCCTGGGCGCGCCGGGCAGCGGACTCGGCGGCCAGCTGGGCGGCGTAGGGGGTCGACTTGCGCGAGCCCTTGAAGCCGACCTGGCCGGAGGAGCACCAGGCGATGACGGCACCCTGCGGGTCCGTCAGGGAGACGATGGTGTTGTTGAAGGTGGACTTGATGTAGGCGTGACCGTGGGTAACGTTCTTGCGGTCCTTGCGGCGCGTCTTGCGCGCGGCGGCGCGGGTCTTGGGAGGCATTCTTCCTTCTTCGTGATGAGGTCGTCACTGCACCCCGAGCTGTGCGGGGGGCGAGCTGCTGCTTACTTGGCCTTCTTCTTACCGGCCACGGTGCGCTTGGGGCCCTTGCGAGTACGCGCGTTGGTCTTGGTGCGCTGGCCGTGCACCGGCAGGTGACGGCGGTGGCGCAGGCCCTGGTAGCAGCCGATCTCGATCTTGCGGCGGATGTCCGCCTGAACCTCACGACGCAGATCACCCTCAACCTGGTAATTGCCGTCGATGTGGGTGCGGAGCTTGACCAGCTCCTCCTCGGTGAGGTCCTTGACGCGGGTGTCGGGGTTGACGCCCGTCGCCTTCAGGGTCTCGTCCGCGCGGGTGCGTCCGATCCCGAAGATGTAGGTGAGTGCGACCTCGACTCGCTTCTCGCGAGGCAGGTCGACACCGGAAATGCGTGCCACGGTGTGGTTCTCCTGTGTGCTCCCGGAGGTCGTCACCCATCTCCCCCACCTCGCCTGGTGGCCCCGGCCTCCGAGAACCGGGGGTTGTGGACCCGCGGTGCGGGTGCGCTGGGATGGGTGCTGGAAAGGACCGTCCAGCTCTCTGGGCGGCCCTGCGCCGGGGCCTCAGCCCTGACGCTGCTTGTGCCGCGGGTTCTCGCAGATGACCATGACGCGGCCGTGGCGACGAATCACCTTGCAGCTGTCACAGATCTTCTTGACGCTCGGCTTGACCTTCATGATGTTCCTCCGCCGGCTCTAGGAGCCGACATGTCACTTGTACCGGTAGACGATTCGGCCGCGGGAGAGGTCGTAGGGGCTCAGCTCCACGACCACCCGGTCCTCGGGGAGGATGCGGATGTAGTGCTGCCGCATCTTTCCGGAGATGTGCGCGAGCACGACGTGCCCGTTGCTCAGCTCCACCCGGAACATCGCGTTCGGAAGGGCCTCGACGACCGATCCCTCGACCTCGATGACTCCGTCCTTCTTAGCCATGTTCCTCCATCGGTGCTTTCTCGCTCGAGTTCATCCCGACGACGACGTCGACGGGCGGTCGCGCTCGCCGTTGCAGGGGCCCTACCACAGGTGAGCCCCTGAGGCCAGGAGCTCGGTTGCGACATGAGGGCATACGTCATCGACGGACGCGCGTCCAGCGGATAACTTTACGGCAGGCGGCCTGGGCTTCACCATGCCAGATAGCGAGATGACGCGGTGTTTCCCGACACACCGGCGTCTTGGCCGCCGGTCAGCTCAGTGGCCTGGGCTCTATGCCGTGGGCGGCCAGCCCCTCGGCACCGCCGTCCGGCGCGGTGAGGACCCAGACGCCGCCGGGGACGATCGCCACGGTGTGCTCCCACTGGGCGGCGTGGGAGCCGTCCTGGGTGACGACGGTCCAGCCGTCGTCGAGCTCGCGCGTGACCGGGCTACCGGCGGTGAGCATGGGCTCGATGGCCAGCACCATGCCAGGCCGCAGCCGCGGCCCGCGTCGCTTGACCGAGTAGTTGAGGACGTCGGGGGCCATGTGCATGCTCGTGCCGATGCCGTGGCCGACGTACTCCTGGAGGATCCCCAGCTTGTGCCCCTCGCGCTCGGCGGCCGCGGCCACCACGGCCTCGACGGCGTCGCCGACGGCGTTGAGGCGCAGCTCGCGTCCACTTCCCTTCTCCGCGGCGGCGCGGGCGACGGCGGCGATGGCCGCCCACAGGGCCTCACGGGTGGTGGTGTCCACGAGTCGGTCGGTCTCACTGCGGTACGTCCCGCCGACGACGGTGGTGAAGGCGGCGTCCCCGTGCCACTGGGTGCCGTCGTCGTCGACGACGTAGGCGCCGCAGTCGAAGGTGACGAGGTCGCCGTCGGCCAGGACACGTTCGCCGGGGATGCCATGGACCACCTCGTCGTTGACGGAGATGCACACGGTGGCCGGGTAGTCGTGATAGCCCAGGAAGTTCGAGTGGGCGCCGGCGGCCTCGATGACGCCGGCTGAGACGGCATCGAGCTCACCGGTGGTGATCCCGGCGCGCACCGCCTCGCGCAGGGCGGAGTGGATGTCGGCGACGACGAGTCCGGCCTGGCGCATGAGGCGGACCTGCTCGGGCGTCTTGATCTGAATCTGCTCGCGTGAGAGCACGCTGCCTCCTGTGGTCGCGTGGAGGGAAATGAGACTGCCGGCGGGTTCCGGGGAGCGCCGGCAGAGGCCGGCGAGCACCGGGACGGGTCGGAGCATGCGGAGGCGGGCCGTCCGCGTGAGCAGACGACCCGCCGGTGAGGCCGGGCCTCAGGAGCCGGTGATGCCGCGTGCGGCGAGGGCCTCGAGGATGCGGCCGGTGACGACGTCGATCTCGCCCATGCCGTCGACCTGGACGAGCAGGCCGCGCTCGGCGTAGATGCCCGCCAAAGGCGCGGTGGACTCGGCGTAGACCTCGAGGCGGTGGCGGATGACGGGCTCGGTGTCGTCGGCGCGCCCCTGCTCGCCGGCCCGCTTGAGCAGCCGGGCGATGACGGCCTCGGCGTCGGCCGTGATCTCGACGACGACGTCGAGGGCGAGACCGGAGGCCTCCAGCATGGAGTCGAGCTCGCCGACCTGGGCGGTGGTACGCGGATAGCCGTCCAGGAGGAAGCCGGCCACGCAGTCGTTCTGGGCGATGCGGTCGGCCACCATGGCGTTGGTGATGGAGTCGGGAACGTACTCTCCCTTGTCCATGTAGGCCTTGGCCTGAGTACCGAGCTCGGTGGCGCCGGCGACGTTGGCGCGGAAGATGTCACCGGTGGAGATGGCCGGGATGCCGAGGCGCTCGGCGATCCGTGCGGCCTGAGTGCCCTTGCCCGCTCCGGGGGGACCGAGGAGAACCATGCGTGCGCTCATGACAAGAACCCTTCGTAGTGGCGCTGCTGCAGCTGGGAGTTGACTTCCTTGACCGTCTGGAGGCCCACACCCACCATGATGAGGATCGTGGTTCCGCCGAAGGGCAGGTGCTGGGACAGGTCCAGCCAGATCACGGCAAGTGTCGGGATGAGGGCGAGGACCACCAGGTAGATGGAGCCCGCCGTCGTGATGCGGTTGATGACGTAGGACAGGTAGCGCACGGTGGGCTCGCCGGCACGAATGCCCGGGATGAAGCCGCCGTAGCGCTTCATGTTGTCCGCGATCTCCTCGGCGTCGAAGGTGATGGCCGTGTAGAAGAAGGCGAAGCACAGGATGAGGATCCCATAGGCGGTCAGGTAGATCGGGTGCGTCTGCTGCAGGTGGGTCATGATCCACTGCACCCACTTGCTCGTGGGGCTGGCGAAGCTGGAGACGAGCTGAGGCATGGCCAGGATCGAGGAGGCGAAGATGACCGGGATGACGCCGGCGGTGTTGATCTTGACCGGGATGTAAGTGGTCGAGCCGCCGTACTGACGGCGCCCGATCATCCGCTTGGCGTACTGCACGGGGATGCGTCGCTGGGCCTGCTCGATGTACACGACGGCGAGGGTCGCCGCCAGGACGACGCCCACGACGATGAGGAACTTGGCCGCGCCGCCGTTGCCGCCGGCGATGGAGAACATGTTGGAGGGGAACTGGGCCACGATCGAGGTGAAGATCAGCAGCGACATGCCGTTGCCGATGCCGCGCTCGGTGATGAGCTCGCCCAGCCACATGATGAGGCCGGTACCGGCGGTCATGGTGATGACCATGAGCAGCATCGTGAGGACCGAGCCGCCGGGAATGATCTCGTGGGTGCAGCCGGGGAAGAGGCGGCCGCTGGAGGCCGTGGCCACGATGGTGCTGGACTGGAGGAGCCCCAGGCCGATGGTGAGGTAGCGGGTGTACTCGGTGAGCTTGGCGGTGCCCGCCTGCCCCTCCTTGTGGAGCTCCTCGAAGCGGGGGATGACCACCCGCAGGAGCTGGATGATGATGGAGGCGGTGATGTAGGGCATGATCCCGAGCGCGAAGACGCTCAGCTGGAGCAGCGCACCACCGGAGAAGACGTTGACGAGGCTGAGCAGGCCCTGGTCCTGGGACTCGCCGATGCAGGCCTTGACATTGGCCAGGTTGACACCGGGGGCCGGCAGGATCGACCCGAGCCGGAAGAGGGCCATGATGCCAAGGGTAAAGAGCAGCTTCGCCCTGAGGTCTGGCGTTCTGAACGCCTGGGTGAACGCGCTGAGCACTCGATCTCCTGTGGACTCGGGGTTGGGTTCGGTCTTGCACGCAGCAAGGAGGAGCGCAGGGGGACTGCGCCCGGTCCAGAGTACCCCGCCGAGGCCCCGGCCTGGGCGCTGAGACAGCCTTGCAACGCCGATGGGGTGCGGGTTTTATCACGTCCCTCCCCTGTTCTGCGTCGTCGGGTGACTCAGCGCACCTCCATGCCGGAAGGAGGTCATCTCCCCTGGAGCTCGACGTCGGGGCACGACAAACCCCGGCAGTCCAGGTTTCCCTGGACCACCGGGGTCTGCAGCTGCTCGCTACTCGCCGGCGTCGTTTCTCAGCGGGGTTCATTCCCCCACCGGAACGCCGGATGCTCAGCGCGTGGCGATAGTGCCGCCGGCGGCCTCGATCTTCTCCTTGGCGGAGCTGGACCAGGCGTCGGCCATGAGCGTCAGGGCCACGGTGACGTCGCCGCCGCCGAGGACCTTGACGAGCTGGTTCTTGCGAACCGCGCCCTTGGCGACGAGGTCCTCCACGGTCACCGTGCCGCCCTCGGGGAACAGCTCGGCGATGCGGCCGACGTTCACGGGCTGGTACTCGACACGGTTGGGGTTACGGAAGCCGCGCAGCTTGGGAAGACGCATGTGCAGCGGCATCTGGCCACCCTCGAAACCAGGGCGGACCTGGTAACGAGCCTTGGTGCCCTTGGTACCGCGACCGGCGGTCTTACCCTTGGACGCCTCACCACGACCCACACGGGTCTTGGCCTTCTTGGCGCCGGGGGCGGGACGCAGGTGGTGCAGCTTGACGACGCGCACCTTCTCCTCCTGCGTGTTCTCGGTGTCAGCCATCTCAGACCTCCTCAACGGTGACCAGGTGGTGCACCGTGGCAATCAGGCCGCGCACGCTGGGGGTGTCCTCACGCACGACGGACTGGCGGATCTTGCGCAGACCCAGGGTCTTGAGGGACTCGCGCTGGCGGTGGGTGCCCCCGATGCCAGAGCGAATCTGAGTGACCTTGAGCTGCTTGGTCATCTGCTTCGATGCGGACTCAGCCATCACGCACCCACTCCTTCAGCGGCCTTCTCGGCCTCCTGCTTCTCGGCCTGGGCGCGCTTGTCGGCCTCGCCCTCGGCGCGGGCCCGCAGCATGGACTGCGGGGCGACGTCCTCCAGAGGCAGGCCACGACGGGCCGCGACGGCCTCGGGCTGCTCAAGCTGCTTGAGAGCGTCCACCGTGGCGTGCACGATGTTGATCGCGTTGGAGGAGCCCAGTGACTTGGACAGGATGTCGTGGACACCGGCGCAGTCCAGCACGGCGCGCACCGGACCGCCGGCGATAACACCGGTACCGGGGGAAGCCGGACGCAGGAGGACGACTCCGGCGGAGTCCTCGCCCTGGACCAGGTGCGGGATGGTGCGGCGGATCATCGGGACGTGGAAGAAGTTCTTCTTCGCGATCTCGACGGCCTTGGCAATGGCGGCGGGAACCTCCTTCGCCTTGCCGTAGCCCACGCCGACGGTGCCCTCACCGTCACCGACGACCACGAGGGCCGTGAAGGTGAAGCGGCGGCCGCCCTTGACGACCTTGGACACGCGGTTGATGGTGACGACGCGCTCGATGTACTTGTCGTCGTTGCCGCGACCACGGTCGCGGCGGTCGTTGTTGCGGTCGCGGCGGCCGCGGCCCTCGCCCCGGCGCTCGTCGTTCTCGCGCTGGGCCGAGCCGTCGGACGACGCGGACCTGTCTCGCTGCGGTGCAGCCATCAGATGTTCCTCTGCTTTCTCGTCGTCTTAGTGCTCACAGCTTCAGGCCGCCCTCGCGGGCGCCCTCGGCGACGGCCGCGACACGGCCGTGGTACTTGTTGCCGCCGCGGTCGAACACGACTGTCTCGATGCCCAGCGCCTTGGCGCGCTCGGCGATGAGCTCGCCGACCTTGCGGGCGGCGCCCACCTTGTGGCCCTCGACGCCCTTGGCGGCCTCCTCCAGAGTGGAGGCAGCGCACAGCGTGTGGCCGATGGTGTCGTCCACGACCTGAGCCACCATGTGGCGGTTGGACCGGGTGACCACCAGGCGGGGACGCTCGGGCGTGCCGGAGATGTGCTTGCGCACGCGCTGGTGGCGGATCTTGCGGGCGATGGCGCGGGGGTTGCCCTTGCCCCTCTTGATCGAGTAAGCCATGGTCACTTACCAGCCTTTCCGACCTTGCGGCGCACGTTCTCGCCGGCGTAGCGCACGCCCTTGCCCTTGTAAGGCTCCGGCGGGCGGATCTTGCGGATGTTCGCCGCGACCTCGCCGACCTGCTCCTTGGAGATACCGGAGACGGTGATCTTCAGGTTGCCGTCGACCGTGAAGGTGATGCCCTCGGGGGGCTCGACGGTCACGGTGTGGGAGAAGCCGAGGGAGAGCTCGATGCCCTGGCCCTTGGCGGCGACGCGGTAACCGGTGCCGACGATCTCGAGCTGCCTGGAGTAGCCCTCGGTGACGCCGATCACCATGTTGTTGATGAGGGTGCGCGACAGTCCGTGCAGCGAGCGCGAGCGGCGCTCGTCGTCGGGACGCGTGACCAGAATGGAGCCGTCCTCCTGGCGGGTGACGCTCAGGGGCTCGCTGATCGTGCGGGACAGGGTGCCCTTGGGGCCCTTGACCGTCACGTCCTGGCCGTCGATGGTGACGTCCACTCCGGCGGGAACCGGAACGGGGAGCCGTCCAATACGAGACATGGTTTTCCTCCGTTCCTTCTCTTACCAGACGTAGGCGAGGACTTCGCCGCCCACGCCACGCGACTCGGCCTGCTTGTCGGTCAGGAGGCCGGAGGAGGTGGACAGGATCGCCACTCCCAGGCCGCCGAGGACCTTGGGCAGGTTGGTGGACTTGGCGTAGACGCGCAGGCCGGGCTTGGAGATCCGGCGCAGGCCCTGGATGGCCCGCTGGCGGTTGGCTCCGTACTTGAGGCTCAGCGTGAGCGTCTTGCCGACCTCGGCGTCCGTGACCTCGTAGCCGGCGATGTAGCCCTCGGACTTGAGCATCTCAGCGATGTTCACCTTGAGCTTGCTCGACGGCATCGACACGGTGTCGTGGTAGGCGCTGTTTGCGTTGCGCAGACGGGTCAGCATGTCTGCGATGGGGTCTGTCATTGTCATGAGTGGGCCTTAGCCCTTCCTCGTCGTGGTTTCCTTACCGGACCTGCGACGTAAGTTCTTACCAGCTGGACTTGCTCACGCCCGGGAGCTCGCCGCGAAGGGCCATCTCACGCAGGCAGATACGGCACAGGCCGAACTTGCGGTACACCGAGTGCGGGCGGCCGCAGCGCTGGCAGCGCGTGTAGGCACGGACACCGAACTTGGGCTTGCGGTTCGCCTTCTCAATCAGAGCGGTCTTCGCCATGTCACTTCTCCTTGAAGGGGAAGCCGAGCTGCTTGAGCAGCGAGCGGGCCTCCTCGTCGGTCTTGGCCGTGGTCACCACGGTGATGTCCATGCCGCGGACGCGGTCGATCTGGTCCTGGTCGATCTCGTGGAAGACGGCCTGCTCGGTCAGACCGAAGGTGTAGTTGCCGTTCCCGTCGAACTGCTTGGGGCTCAGACCGCGGAAGTCGCGGATGCGGGGCAGGGAGATCGACACCAGACGGTCCAGGAACTCCCACATGCGGTCGCCGCGCAGCGTGGAGTGCGCGCCGATCGGCATGCCCTCGCGCAGCTTGAACTGCGCGATGGACTTGCGGGCCCGGGTGACCTGGGGCTTCTGACCCGTGATGGCGGCGAGGTCGCGCACGGCGCCCTCGATCATCTTGGAGTCGTGGGCGGCCTCGCCCACACCCATGTTGACGACGACCTTGACGACGCGCCCGACCTCCATCACGTTGCTGTGCTGGAACTCCTTGAGCAGGGCGGGGCGCACCTCCTCGGTGTACTTCGTCTTGAGACGGGGGGTGGTCTTGTCAGCCATGGTCACAGGTCCTCCCCGCTCTTCTTGGCGTAGCGCACGCGGACGGTGCGCTTGCGGCCGTTGGGACGCACGCCCTCCTCGACGCGGAAGCCCACGCGGGTGCGCTTCTTGGTCTTGGGGTCGACGAGCATGACGTTGGAGGCGTGGATGGGCGCCTCAACGGTCTCGATGCCGCCGGTGCGGGCGCCCTGCTGGGACTGCCCCACCTTGGTGTGCTTGGTAACGCGCTGGACGCCCTCGACGATGACACGGTCGGTGTCTTTGAGGACCTCCAGGACGCGGCCGGTCTTGCCCTTGTCCTTACCGGCGATGACGATGACCTGGTCGCCCTTCTTGATGCGTGCCATGTTCAGATCACCTCCGGGGCGAGCGAGACGATGCGCATGAACTTCTTCTCGCGAAGCTCACGGCCGACGGGGCCGAAGATGCGCGTACCGCGCGGCTCCCCGTCGTTCTTGAGGATGACGGCGGCGTTCTCGTCGAAGCGGATGTACGAGCCGTCGGGACGACGACGCTCCTTGCGGGCACGCACGACGACGGCCTTGACGACCTCGCCCTTCTTCACGTTGCCGCCGGGAATGGCGTCCTTGACGGTGGCGACGATCGTGTCGCCGATACCCGCATAGCGCCGACCCGATCCACCGAGAACACGGATGCAAAGGATCTCCTTGGCACCGGTGTTGTCGGCGACCTTCAGTCGCGACTCCTGCTGGATCATTGAGTGTTCTCCTGTCGTCGAGCCGGTTCTCAGGAAGCTCCCGAGCCTGGCCGAACGTTCTTCTGGTCTTGCACACGTCTCCCCCGGCCGCAGGCCGCACGAGGCCGACCCAGGGATGAGGGGATGTCCGCGGTACGCTCCCCCGACAGACACAGGCGCAGGCTGCACGAGGTCTCTGCCGGGCGCACCGAGGGCGCGCGCAACTCCATTAGCCTAGTCCAGCCGCCGCATCAAGCGGTACCTGAGATGACCACCCCGCCCTGTGCCTTTGCTCACCGGCTTTTCCCGGACCTCCGGCATCGATGCCGAAGGTGGTGGCCGACGTCGTCGCAGACCCAGCGACCTGCAAGCAGGGCAACGCCACAGAGCGCTCCCAGCGGAGGCTAAACGCTACTGCACGAGGTATGGAGGCCACTGGCCGACAGGTGGGTGTACTCCACGGGGGTCGGGGTCTCGTGCAGTACGGACAACCCCTGGCCAGTACAAACCCACCCTCGTGCATTAGCCGACCTGAGAGGGGCTCGGGCCGCAGACGGCGTCGACAGAGTCCGATGAGGCGAGAGCGGCTCGGGCTGTTCCGCTGATGCGTTGGTGACTGCGGTTCGCGTCGAGGACGTACTTTCCGTTTGGGGACTGCGTTTTCCCGCAGAATACTGGGATCTACCCGTAGTCATTTGCGAGACAACGCAGTCCTGGAGGCAAAAGTACGTCCTCGAGGGTATGCAGGCTCCCGCAGCCGGCCTGCGGTCAGTGCGCTGCGCCGGCCAGAGTCGCGTCTGGGTGCAGGGCTCGACATGCTCATTACCCTGGCCAGAAGATCGAAGACTCCGACCTGCCGCCGGCCCCGATGGCCGGGGCGGCGATGTCCTCTTCATCGGGGACTCACAGGGCCCCGACCTGCCGGTGCCCCAGCGGTGGCATCGGGCGTCGGTCAGGCCTCGCACCCCCCGGCAGCCCTCCCTGCCCGCGCCTCAGAAGCCATGACACTCACATGTCTCAGAAGTGAGGAGACACGACATACCACCCCGACCTCATGTAGAGCCGCGTACCGGCGGGGCGCCGTCGGGCACCACAGGGCGTCCGCGTCCCGAGTCGCTCGCGTCCACACCGCCTACTGACACGATTCCTTCAAGGTACGCAGCCAGAACCGAACAGGAGGAGAGCCGCTGGGCACCAACGGCACCCGCCCCACCAGTCTTCTGCGGGCAGTCGTCGCAGTCGTACGTGAAGGCCTGTGGTCAACAACAACGACGCCGCAGCCTCCCGGGCGGGAGGCTGCGGCGTCGGATGCCGTCTCGACGTCGTCGAAGGCGGCGTTCAGCCGAGGGTCACTTGGCGCGCTCGAGGATCTCCAGGAGGCGGAAGTGCTTGGTGGCGCTCAGCGGGCGGGTCTCCATGATGGAGACGAGATCGCCGACGCCGGCCTCGTTGTTCTCGTCGTGGACCTTGACCTTCTTGGAGCGACGGAGGACCTTGCCGTACAGGGAGTGCTTGTAGCGCTCCTCGACGAGGACGACAACCGTCTTGTCCATCTTGTCGGAGACGACGTAGCCACGACGCACCTTGCGCTGGGGGCGCTCGGTGGACTGCTCGACGTTCTCGGTGCTGGTCTGCTCGCTCACTTGGACTCCTCCGTGCTCGGGGCGGTGCGAATACCGAGCTCACGCTCGCGCACGATCGTGTAGATACGGGCGATGTCGCGACGCACAGCCTTGAGACGTCCGTGGTCCTCGAGCTGGCCGGTCGCGGAGGCGAACCGGAGGTTGAACAGCTCGGCCTTGGCCTTGGAGAGCTCCTCGGCGAGGCGCTCATTGTCCATGCCGTCGAGGTCGGTGGGGGCCAGGCCCTTGGAACCGATTGCCATCAGACGTCACCACCCTCACGAGTCACGAAACGGGTCTTCATCGGAAGCTTGTGCTGTGCGCGGCGCATGGCCTCGCGGGCGAGGGCCTCGTCGACACCGCCGAGCTCGAACAGGATGCGTCCGGGCTTGACGTTGGCGATCCACCACTCGGGTGCACCCTTACCGGAACCCATACGGGTCTCGGCGGGCTTCTTGGTCAGGGGGCGGTCCGGGAAGATGTTGATCCACACCTTGCCGCCACGCTTGATGTGGCGGGTCATGGCGATACGGGCCGCCTCGATCTGGCGGTTGGTGATGTAGGCGGGCTCGAGAGCCTGGATGCCGTACTCACCGAAGGCGATCTGGTTGCCGCCCTTGGAAAGGCCCGTGCGGTGCGGGCGGTGCTGCTTGCGGAACTTGGTCCGGCGGGGAATGAGCACGGCTCAGGCCTCCGTTCCCTGGTCTGCGGCAGCGGTCTCGGCGGCCGGCGTCTGCTCGGCGGCCTGCTGCTGCTCGGTGTTCTGACGCGAACCGCGCTCGCCGCGGTCGCCACGACGGCCGCCGCGGCGCTCGCCCCGGCCCCGGCCACGGGAGCCGGACTCGGCCTGCTGGCGGGCGAACTCGCGCTCGGTGATGTCGCCCTTGTAGATCCACACCTTGACGCCGAGGCGGCCGAAGGTGGTCTTGGCCTCGTAGAAGCCGTAGTCGATGTTCGCGCGCAGGGTGTGCAGCGGCACGCGCCCCTCGCGGTAGAACTCGCTGCGGCTCATCTCGGCGCCGCCCAGGCGGCCGGAGCACTGGACTCGGATGCCCTTGGCGCCGGCACGCATCGCGGACTGCATGCCCTTGCGCATCGCGCGGCGGAAGGACACGCGGGAGGCGAGCTGCTCGGCGATGCCCTGGGCGACCAGCTGGGCGTCCAGGTCGGGGCTCTTGACCTCGAGGATGTTGAGCTGGACCTGCTTGCCGGTCAGCTTCTCGAGCTGACCGCGCAGGCGCTCGGCCTCGGCTCCGCGGCGACCGATGACGATGCCGGGACGGGCGGTGTGCAGGTCGACGCGCACGCGGTCACGGGTGCGCTCGATGTCGACCTTGGAGATACCGGCCCGCTCCATGCCGTCCTCCATGAGGCGGCGGATCTTGACATCCTCCTCCACGAAGTCGCGGTAACGCTGACCGGGCTTGGTGGAGTCGGCGAACCAGCGCGAGCGGTGGTCCGTGGTGATGCCCAGGCGGAACCCGGTCGGGTTGACCTTCTGCCCCATTACCGGGCTCCTTCCTTCGTTGCGGCGTCGGACTTGTCCCCGACGATGACGGTGATGTGGCTGGTGCGCTTCAGGATCCTGCTGGCCCGGCCCTGCGCCCGGGGACGGAACCGCTTCAGGGTGGGACCCTCGTCGGCGAACGCCTCGATGATGAACAGGTCGTTCTCGTCGAAACGCTCACCATCACGCTCAGCCTTGAACCGGGCGTTGGCGATTGCGGACTCGAGGACCTTGCGCACCGGCACCGCAGCGGCCTGCGGGGCGAATCGGAGCACGTTGACGGCCTCGACGGCACGCTTGCCGCGGACGACGTCCACGACTCGGCGCGCCTTCATCGGCGTGCAGCGCACGTACTTGGCCTGCGCCTTGGCTTCCATGTTCTCTGCCTCTCAAACTTTCCGACGTCCGTCAGCGACGCGACTTGCGGTCGTCCTTGACGTGCCCGCGGAAGGTGCGGGTCGGAGCGAACTCACCGAGCTTGTGGCCCACCATGGACTCGGTAACGAAGACCGGCACGTGCTTACGACCGTCGTGGACGGCGAAGGTGTGCCCCAGGAAGTCCGGTGTGATGACCGAACGGCGGGACCAGGTCTTGATGACGTTCTTGGTGCCCTTCTCGTTCTGAGCGTCCACCTTCTTGAGGAGGTGGTCGTCGACGAAGGGACCCTTCTTCAGACTACGCGGCATGATTCAGGCTCCTATCAGCGCTTCTTGCCGGTCCGACGACGACGCACGATGAGACGGTCGCTGGACTTGTTGGGACGGCGGGTGCGGCCCTCGGGCTTGCCCCACGGCGAGACGGGGTGACGACCACCGGAGGTCTTGCCCTCACCACCACCGTGCGGGTGGTCCACCGGGTTCATGACGACACCGCGAACGGTCGGGCGCACGCCCTTCCAGCGCATGCGGCCGGCCTTACCCCAGTTGATGTTGGACTGCTCGGCGTTGCCGACCTCGCCGATGGTGGCGCGGCAGGCGGCCTCCACGTTGCGGATCTCCCCGGAGGGCATGCGCAGCTGCGCGTACTTGCCCTCCTTGGCGACCAGCTGGACGGAGGTACCGGCGCTGCGGGCGATCTTGGCTCCACCACCGGGACGCAGCTCGACCGCGTGGACGACCGTACCGGTGGGGATGTGACGCAGCTGCAGGTTGTTGCCGGGCTTGATGTCGGCGCTCGGGCCGGCCTCGACGACGTCGCCCTGACGGAGCTTGTTCGGAGCGATGATGTAGCGCTTCTCGCCGTCGACGTAGTGCAGCAGGGCGATGCGCGCGGTGCGGTTGGGGTCGTACTCGATGTGAGCGACCTTGGCGGGCACGCCGTCCTTGTCGTGACGACGGAAGTCGATGAGACGGTAGGCGCGCTTGTGGCCGCCACCCTTGTGGCGGGTGGTGATGCGGCCGGAGGAGTTGCGTCCACCGGACTTGCTCAGCGGGCGCACCAGCGACTTCTCGGGCGTGCTACGCGTGATCTCCACGAAGTCGGCCACGGAGGAGCCGCGACGACCCGGGGTCGTGGGCTTGTACTTACGGATTCCCATATCGGTCCTTTACCTTCCGTGGCGCACTAGGCCACATCACCGAAGATGTCGATGGTCCCCTCGCGCAGGGTGACGATCGCACGGCGGGTGTCCTTGGACTTGCCGATCCCGGTACGGGTGCGGTGCGTCTTGCCCTTGCGGTTGATGGTGTTCACCGAGGAGACCTTGACGTCGAAGATGGCCTCGACGGCCTGCTTGATCTCGGTCTTGTTGGATCCCGGCGCCACGATGAACGTGTACTGGCCACGGTCCATGCAGGCGTAGGACTTCTCGGAGACCACCGGCGCGATGATGACGTCGCGGGGGTTCTTGGACTTCTCGAGGCTCACTTGGACTCCTCCTCACCCTTGCCCAGGAACGCGTCCAGGCCAGAGGCCGTGAAGACGACGTCGTCGGACTTGAGGACGTCGTAGGTGTTGAGCTGGTCGGCCCACAGGACGTGCGCCTCGGGGGCGTTGCGCAGGCTGAGCCTGGACAGGTCGTCCTGACGGTCCACAATCACCAGGGCCTTGCGGTCGGTGAGGTTGCGCAGCGCGACCAGGGCGTTCTTGGTGGAGGGCACCGTGGTGGTGACGAACTCGGTGATGACGTGGACACGGCCGTTGCGGGCGCGGTCGGACAGGGCGCTGCGCAGGGCGGCGGCCTTCATCTTCTTGGGGGTCCGCTGGGTGTAGTCACGCGGCTGGGGGCCGTGGACAGTGCCACCGCCGACGAACTGCGGGGCGCGGGTCGAGCCCTGGCGGGCGCGACCGGTGCCCTTCTGACGGTAGGGCTTGCGGCCACCGCCGCGGACGTCACCGCGGGTCTTGGTGGCGTGGGTGCCCTGGCGGGCCGCGGCCAGCTGGCCGACGACGACCTGGTGCATGAGCGGAATGTTGAGGGGGGTGTCGAAGACCTCGGCGGGCAGCTCGACGCTACCGGTCTTCTTGCCCGTGGAGTCGACGACGTCGACGGTGAGTGCCTCAGTCATGGTCTCAGGCTCCCTTCACGGCGGTGCGGACGACGACGACCGAGCCCTTGGGGCCGGGGATCGCGCCGTTGACGAGCAGAACGCCCTTGTCAACGTCGACGCCGCGGATCTTGAGGTTCTGGACGGTGCGGCGCGCGTGGCCCATGCGACCGGCCATGCGCAGGCCCTTGAAGATGCGGCCGGGGGTGGCGCAGGCACCGATGGAGCCGGGCTTGCGGTGGTTGCGGTGAGCACCGTGGGAGGCGCCCACACCGGCGAAGCCGTGGCGCTTCATGACACCGGCGAACCCCTTGCCCTTGGAGGTCCCGGTGACGTCGACCAGCTGGCCGACCTCGAAGGTGTCGGCGGCCAGCTCCTGGCCGGGGGTGAACTCCGAGGCCAGGGAGGTGCGGACCTCGGCCACGTGGCGACGGGGGGCGACCCCGGCCTTGGCGAAGTGGCCGGCGAGCGGCTTGGTGACCTTGCGGGCGTCGATGTCGCCGAAGGCGAGCTGAACGGCCTCGTAGCCATCGGTCTCGATGGTGCGGACCTGGGTCACGACGTTGGTGTCGACCCGGACGACGGTCACAGGGCGCAGGACCCCGTTCTCGTCCCAGATCTGCGTCATGCCGAGCTTGGTGCCGAGCAGCGCCTTGGCAGGCGCGGCGGCAGCCGGCGTGTTAAGCGTTGTCATGGCAGTCCTCAGAGCTTGATCTCGATGTTGACGTCAGCGGGCAGGTCGAGACGCATGAGCGAGTCGACGGCCTTGGGCGTCGGGTCGACGATGTCGATCAGCCGCTTGTGCGTGCGCATCTCGAAGTGCTCGCGGCTGTCCTTGTACTTGTGCGGCGACCGGATCACGCAGAACACGTTCTTCTCGGTCGGCAGCGGCACCGGGCCCACGACCGTCGCACCAGCGCGGGTCACGACGTCGACGATCTTGCGCGCCGAGGAGTCGATGACCTCGTGGTCGTAGGACTTGAGCCGGATGCGGATCTTCTGTCCCGCCATGGCGCCTAACCTCTCTTGTACTTGCTTCTGGCCGGTCCACGCGCTCGGGCGTGTCGCTGAGCGACGCACACCGCTCCGTTGTCAGGAGGCGGTGAACCGGTCTGGACACACGGAAACCCGTTCAGGAGGAACGGGTCCGTCAGAATGAATCCCGGGTGACCCCCGGGGCGGCACAACCAGGAGCATGCACGAGCGCGCCCCTGGCCGGCCGGATTACGGTATCAGGGCTCGCACGGGCAGCGGAACCCGAGACAGGGCCTAGATGCTGTGAGTCCGCCCACTGGCACCCGCACTCGGGCGTGTCGCGTTCACTACCGGGATCTCCGCGGTGTCGATGAGCTCCTGAACATCTGATTGACCAGACGGCTGCGACAGAGACGCGATCTCCTCCAGAAGCTTCAGGTTCTCCGCCTCGGAGATCTGCGGTGGAACCGGCAGGTCGGTGAACCAGCGCCGGGGCTCCACGCCGGCGTCATTGTCCATCCAGTTCTGCATCTGCTCCTCCCAGGTCTGGGGCCGCGGCTCCTGCTCCTCGTCACGCCTCAGAGCCAAGGCTCGTTCCTTGCGCTCCCTGGCCCGAGCGGCTGCGTAGCCCGAGCGCCACAGGTGCAGGCCGACGACGATCAGCCCCGCCACCAGCGCAATGATCCACCAGGGGAAGGTGGGGACCTCGGGCCGTTTGCCGGCCGCTGCAACGTCGCCGGCGGGGGTGGGGTAGATGCGCTCACCGGTCAGCAGGATGCGGTGGGTGTTGATGCCCAAAGGCGTACAGGTCACCAGGGTGAGCAGGTCCTTGCCCTCCTCGGCGCGCAGGGCCTCGGTCTCCTCGGGCTCGACGACCTTCGTGCTGGCGACCCGGTAGGTGAGAACCTCGCCGAAGACCTCGACGATGAGGCTGTCGCCGTCCTTGACCTTGTCCAGGTTGGTGAACATGGTGGCCTCGGCCAGGCCACGGTGCCCGGTGATGACCGAGCGCGTGCCCGCTCCTCCGACCGGCAACGAGGTTCCCTCCAGGTGTCCCAGGCCCTTGAGCAGGGTGTCGTCGGCGGTACCGTGGTAGACGGGAAGGTCCAGGGAGATCGAGGGGATCTTGAGGCGGGCCATCAGCCCCTCGTCATTCGCCTTGAGGATCGAGGTGTAGCTCAAGGAGCTGTCCGAGCTCGAGCCGGCACCGGTGGGGACGTGGTTGTTGGCCTCCAGGACGGCACCGGAGGAGAGCGCCTCGTTGTAGGCGTGCGCCTGGGCGATCTGGGTCTTGGCGTCGGGTCGGGCGTCGTCGACCTGAGCGGAGTAGTCGGCCGTCACCTTCGACTGGTTGTACTGGGCGATCCATGATGCCGCTGTTGGGTAGGCCAGGAGCCCCATGCCCGCGATCGCCATGACGGAGGTGATGAGAGCGGAGATCGACAGACGCCAGGCCCGGGGTCGGCGGTGCTTCTGGGTGCTCGAGGCGCGCGAGCGCGGAGTCCGGGCGGTGCGGGGTGTGCGTGCGTTGCGGGAGATCATGGGGCCTCATGCGCTTCCAGGGTCGGGTGTAGTGGGTGGGGATGGTGCGAGTTCGCATATGACGGCGCAGGCGCTCGACGGATGGAGGTCCGGCGAATGCCTGCACCGTTACCGCTCGGGCCACGACCTCACGATCGAGACAGGTTCAGAACCCGGTCAAGACGTGGTTGAGGGAGGGCTCTTGCGGTCGTGGCTGTCGGCCGGGGCTCACGGGCCCCGGCCGACAGCGGTAGTCATCAGAGCGCGGGGTTCGCGTTCTGCTTGCGCTCGCGGTAGCGGGCCACGAGGACGGATCCGACGGCGATCATCAGCAGGGCCGCACCGGAGGCGGTCAGGATGAGCATGCCGTTGGCACCGGTCAGCGGCAGCCCCGGAACCGTCTGCTTGGTGTTCTCGATGGTGACATCGTCCGTGGTTTCGGCACCGACCGTGACCTTGACGGGAGTCACGGCGTCGTCGCCGGAGGGCAGGACGAAGCCGGCGGGCGCCTTGGTCTCCACCAGCACGTAGCAGCGCTCGGCAGCGTTGACCTTGTTGTCCCGGTCCGCCCCGTCGATGGAGTCGGAGACGAACAGGCCCTTGATGTCGATGGTACCGTTGCCATCGGTAGTGAGGGTGGTCTTGCCGTCAACTGAGATCGCATCCCCCACCTTCTCCTTGGTGCAGGTGCCTGCGTAAGACTCCTTGGCCTTGAACAGCTGGAACTCGGCGCCCTTGAGGCCGGCCTTACTGCCGGCCCGGTCGTGGCTGTCAAGCTTCTTGATCGTCAGGTTGCCCCAGTTGGTGGTCACCGTGTCGGTCGTCGGCGGGTCATTGGGGTCGACCGGTGGGTCGCTCGGGTCCGGAGGCGTGGTGGCGTAGGTGGTATCGGAGATGAGCTGCGCCGTGTTGTTGATGCTGCCGTCACCGGCTTCGGAGACAGTTCCTTCGAAGATCACCTGGACGTTCTTGCCCGGGAGGTCCTTGAGCTTGGCCAGGCCGGCCTTGGTGAAGGTCACCGTCACGGTCTGCCCGTCGACCGCCACCTGGTAGTCAGTGTCATCGAGCGGAGCTCCGTCGAGGGTGACGTCCGCGGCCGTCGGCCCCGTGAGGCGCGCGTCCAGGGTGTCCTTGAGCTGGAAGTACTTGTAGTGAGAGGTGTCATCCAGCTTCGGCAGGGTCGAGGTGACCGGGAAGCGGACCTTGGAACCCACGGCGTAGCCGTTGACCTTCTGGTCCTGGATGGTCTTGGAGACCTCGATCTTCTCGTTCTTGGGGTAGACGTGGACGTCGTAGAGCCACTGTCCCTGTCCATCGGCGGTGTTGGGGTGGGGAATCGTCACGACGAAGGGCTTGGCCTTCTGAACGATGTTGCCGGGGGTCTTGGTCTCGCACACGAGGTAGGCCTTGACCGGCATGCTGTTAATGGTCGCCTCACCGGAGGCGTCTGTATCCGGGGACGTCATCCCCGCCTCGAAGGAGTAATCATCCAGCACGGGCCTGGCCGGGTCGGCGCAAGCGCTGTCCGGGATGGCACCGGGTGTGGACAGGGCACTGACCTTGTTCCAGTGCGCGGGGTCCTTGAGGTTGATCTCGGTGATCGGGTAGGCGGTGAACTGCACTCCGGAGACAGGTGCACCCTTCTCGGTCTGCAGGACGGGAGTCACGGTGAACGGCTCACCCTGGACGAGTCCCTCAACTCGCCCAGGCTGAAACTCAGGACGGAGGGGCGGTCTCCCAAGGGGCGGGCCTCCGGCCACAGGACTGCCGTCGGGGAGACCGATCGGTTCACCGCCGCCGTTGAGGTGCTTGTGGATGGTGAGGGAGCCTAACGCTTCGGTCTTGATGTCTCCGTAGTTGGCGTCCTCGGCCTGGGCCATGGGGGCCAGACCAAGCACGGCCAGAGTGAGGACACCGGCCGTGACCGCGGCCCGACGCCCCAGCGTGCTGGCGTTGTGCTTCATGGGTTGGGATTTCCTTTCACTGTGCGCCGTCGGGGAGGACAGACGCATGGCAGGGGTATCAAGAGGAAGCGTGTTCTCCGGCGAACGTCTCCGTCTTGTCTGGGGTACGGCCTCGTGTGTGAGGCTCGGCCTTCTCGGCGGTGGCCGCCGGCTGAGGCCCACGAGTCTCAGCCGGCGGCGGTTGTCATCAGGAGGAGAGCTCCGCGATCTGCTTGCGCTCGCGGTAGCGGGCCACGAGGACGGATCCGACGGCGATCATCAGCAGGGCCGCACCGGAGGCGGTCAGGATGAGCATGCCGTTGGCACCGGTCAGCGGCAGCCCCGGAACCGCCTGCTTGGTGTTCTCAATGACGACGTTGTCCGAGACACCAGCACCGGACTGGACCTTCACAGCAGTCACGGCATCATCCCCGGCGGGAAGAACGAACCCGGCAGGAGCCTTGGTCTCCACCAGCACGTAGCAGCGCTCGGCAGCGTTGACCTTGTTGTCCCGGTCCGCCCCGTCAACGGAGTCGGAGACGAACAGGCCCTTGACATCGATAGTGCCATCGTCACCCGTGGTCAACGTGGTCTCGCCGCCCACGGAGATGGCCTCCCCCTCCTTCTCCTTGGAGCAGGTGCCCGCATACGCATCCTTGGCCTTGAACAGCTGGAACTCAGCACCCTTCAGACCAGCCTTCCCCTGAGCCTTGTCATTGGCATCCACCTTCGTGATCACCAGGTCACCCCAATGAGTCACCACCTCGTTGGAGGTCGGAGGGTTGACAGGGTTGGTGGGAGGCGTCTCAGGTGTCGGAGGCTGGTCGGCATAGACGGTGTCAGCCAACACCTGAGCTGTATTCTTGATGGAACCATCACCCGCGGAGGTCACCTTGCCCTGGAAGGTGGCGGACACCGTCTTGGTGGCGGCATCCTTGAGCTTCGCCAGACCTGAGGCGGTGAAGGTGACGGTCACGGTCTGCCCGTCGACCGCCACCGTGTAGTCGGTGGTCTCAAGACTCGCCCCCTCGATAGTGACCTCAGTGGCGGTCACCTCTGAGAGGCGCGCGTCCAGGGTGTCCTTGAGCTGGAAGTACTTGTAGTGGGACTTGGCGTCGAGGGTCGCCAGCTCAGAACTCACCGGGAACTTGACGAGGGAGCCGACGCCGTAGCCATTGACCTTCTGTTCCTGAACGCTCTTCTCAACGTCAATGGCCTCGTTCTTGGGATAGACGTGGACGTCGTAGAGCCACCTGCCATCCGCGTCCTCAGCGGCGGTGTTCGGGTGAGGAATCGTCACCACGAAGGGCTTGGCCTTCTGAACGATGTCACCGGGCGTCTTGGTCTCACACACGAGATATGCCTTGACCGGCATGCCGGAGATCGTGGCGACACCCTGGTTACTGGTCTCAGAGGAGGACAGACCACTGCCCAACGTGTGCCCTGCCAGCACGGGAGTGGTAGGGGTTGTGCAGGCACTGTCCGGCACACCGCTCTGGGACAGAGCACTGATCGTCTCCCAGCCCGCGGGGTCCTTCAGATCGACGTCGGTGATCGGGTAGGCGGTGAAGACGACGCCCGGGATAGGTTCACCCTTGTCCATGTTGTTCAGAGCGGTGCCGTCGGGGGCGCCGATGGGGTTCCCGTCTCCAGTGAGGTGCTTGTGGATGATAAGGGAGCCTGATGCGTCGGTCTTGATGTCTCCGTAGTTGGGATCCTCTGCCTGGGCCACGGGGGCCAGGCCGAGAACAGCCAGGGTCAGGACACCGGCTACGGCCGCAACCCGACGCCCCAGCGTGCTGGCGTTGTGCTTCATGGGTTGGGATTTCCTTTCACTGTGCGCTGCCGGGGAGGACAGACGCATGGCAGGGGTATCAATAGGGAGCGTGTTCTCCGGCGAAAGTCTCCGTCCTGCCCGACGGCGTCAGCGGAACAACGCCGGAACCGCCCACTCAAGAGCGTTAGCGTCCACATGTGGGCACTGTCGATAAACTAGTCCAGGAAACCGAGAAAAACCGGGTCGGTAATGGATCTGAAATCGTCCGTTACTTCATTGCGACGCTATTCATTACGCTCACGTCACAGCATTTGCGCATTGTGTAGTTCGCGCGACTATTCACATTCTCGGTCGGCCTTTCCGGTGACAATCCGACAGGACATAAAAGACCTCCCCGGTCAGAACACGAGTTCTGACCGGGGAGGTCTGGTGCTACGCGGAGGCGCGGAGCGTCAGTGGGTCACTTGATGACCTTGGTGACGCGGCCGGAGCCGACGGTGCGGCCACCCTCGCGGATGGCGAAGCCGAGGCCCTCCTCCATGGCGATGGGCTGGATGAGCTGGACACTCATCTCGGTGGTGTCACCGGGCATGACCATCTCGGTGCCCTCGGGCAGGGTGATGACACCGGTGACGTCCGTGGTGCGGAAGTAGAACTGCGGACGGTAGTTCGAGTAGAAGGGGTTGTGACGGCCGCCCTCGTCCTTGGTGAGGATGTAGACGTGACCCTCGAACTCGGTGTGCGGGGTGATGGAGCCGGGCTTGCAGATGACCTGGCCGCGCTCGACGTCCTCGCGACGGGTACCACGCAGGAGCAGACCGCAGTTCTCGCCGGCCCAGGCCTCGTCCATCTGCTTGTGGAACATCTCGATACCGGTGACCGTGGTCTTCTGGGCCTCACGGATACCCAGGATCTCGACCTCGGAGTTGATCGGGAGCTTGCCGCGCTCCACACGACCGGTGACGACGGTGCCGCGACCGGTGATGGTGAAGACGTCCTCGATGGGCATGAGGAAGGGCTTGTCCATGTCACGCTCGGGGGTGGGGATGTACTCGTCCACCGCGTCCATGAGCTCCTTGATCTTGCCGGCCCACTCGGCGTCGCCCTCCAGGGCCTTGAGAGCGGAGACGCGGATGACAGGAGCCTCGTCGCCGTCGTAGTCCTGGGAGGAGAGCAGCTCGCGCACCTCCATCTCGACCAGGTCGAGGAGCTCCTCGTCGTCCACCATGTCGGACTTGTTGAGGGCCACGAGGAGGGCGGGGACGCCCACCTGGCGGGCGAGCAGGACGTGCTCGCGGGTCTGGGCCATCGGGCCGTCGGTGGCGGCGACCACGAGGATCGCGCCGTCCATCTGGGCGGCACCGGTGATCATGTTCTTGATGTAGTCGGCGTGACCGGGGGCGTCGACGTGCGCGTAGTGGCGCTTGTCGGTCTCGTACTCGACGTGCGCGATGTTGATGGTGATACCGCGCTGACGCTCCTCAGGAGCCTTGTCGATCTCGTCGAAGGGGGTGAAGGGGTTCAGCTCGGGGTACTCGTCGTGCAGAACCTTGGAGATCGCAGCGGTCAGCGTCGTCTTACCGTGGTCGACGTGACCGATCGTTCCGATGTTGACGTGCGGCTTGGTCCGCTCGAACTTGGCCTTGGCCACTGGTGTCCTCCTGGGACTCGGGTAGTTCTCTTCGTCGGGATTCGACTAGCACACATGCTAGCCGTCCGGGCGTCAAGAGTCTCTACTGGTGGATGTTGGAAATCTTACTGAAGTGGGTCCCGATCGGCGCGTGCGGGCGCCACCGGGCCGGGGGCCTGCTGCGGTTGCGCGCAGCCGGAGCGGGCCCCCGGTGTGCGGGCGTCAGGCGCCCCTGACCTTGGCGATGATCTCGTCGGCGACGTTCTTGGGAACCTCGGCGTAGGAGTCGAAGGTCATGGAGTAGACGGCACGTCCCTGCGTCTTGGAGCGCAGGTCACCGACGTAGCCGAACATCTCGGACAGGGGGACGTTGGCACGGATGACCTTGACGCCGACGGCGTCCTCCATCGAGGCGATCATGCCGCGACGGGAGTTGAGGTCACCGATGACGTCGCCCATGTACTCCTCGGGAGTACGGACCTCGACGGCCATGACGGGCTCGAGGAGGACCGGCGAGGCCTTCTTGGCACCCTCCTTGAACGCCATGGAGCCGGCGATCTTGAAGGCCATCTCGGAGGAGTCGACCTCGTGGTAGGCGCCGTCGATGAGGGTGGCCTTGATGTCCACCATCGGGTAGCCGGCCAGGACACCGGTGAGCATGGCGTCCCGGACCCCGGCGTCCACACTGGGGATGTACTCGCGGGGCACGCGACCACCGGTGACGGCGTTGGCGAACTCGTAGTGCGCCTTCTCGCCGTCGGCGGCCTCGGCGGCCTCATCGGCCACGAGGGGCTCGAAGCTCATCTGCACCTTGGCGAACTGGCCGGAGCCACCCGTCTGCTTCTTGTGGGTGTACTCGACCTTGTCCACCTTCTTGCGGATGGTCTCGCGGTAGGCGACCTGCGGGGCGCCCACGTTGGCCTCGACCTTGAACTCGCGGCGCATGCGGTCCACGAACACGTCCAGGTGGAGCTCACCCATACCGCCGATGACGGTCTGGCCGGTCTCCTCGTCGAGGGAGACGGTGAAGGTGGGGTCCTCCTCGGAGAGCTTCTGGATGGCCACACCCAGCTTCTCCTGGTCGCCCTTGGTCTTGGGCTCGATGGCCACGTGGATGACCGGGTCCGGGAAGGTCATGGACTCCAGGATGATCGGGGAGCCCTGGGCGCACAGGGTGTCACCGGTGGTGACGTCCTTGAGGCCGATGAGGGCGTAGATGTGGCCGGCGTGGGCCTCCTCCACCGGGTTCTCCTTGTTGGAGTGCATCTGGAAGAGCTTCCCGATGCGCTCCTTCTTGCCCTTGGTGGCGTTGAGGACCATGTCGCCCTGGGAGACCTTGCCGGAGTAGACGCGCACGTAGACGAGCTTGCCGTAGAAGGGGTGGGTGGCCACCTTGGAGGCCAGGGCGGCGAAGGGGGCCTTCTCGTCAGCCGGACGGGTGAGCACCTCCTCCTCGTTGCCGACGGCGTGGCCCTCGACGTCGGGGACGTCGAGCGGGGAGGGCAGGTAGTCCAGGACGGCGTCGAGCACGGGCTGGATGCCCTTGTTCTTGAAGGCGGACCCGGCCAGGACCGGGAAGGCCTCGCCAGCCACGGTGAGCTTGCGGATGCCGGCCTTGAGCTCGGCGACGCTGAGCTCCTCGCCCTCGAGGTACTTCTCCATGAGGGTGTCGTCGGCCTCGGCGACCGTCTCGACCAGCTGGCCGCGCAGCTCCTCGGCCTTGGCGACGAGCTCGGAGGGGATCTCCTCGTACTCGACGACGGAACCGCGGGTGTCCTTGCCGTCGGCGTCCTTCTCGGGGAAGCGGATGGCCCGCATCTCCAGGACGTCGACAAGGCCGGAGAACTCGTTCTCGGCGCCGATCGGGAAGTTGAGGACGATCGGGGTGGCGTGGAGGCGGTCACGGATGGTCTGGACGGAGAAGTCGAAGTCGGCGCCCAGCTTGTCCATCTTGTTGATGTAGCAGATGCGCGGAACGTTGTACTTGTCCGCCTGGCGCCACACCGTCTCGGACTGCGGCTCCACGCCCTCCTTGCCGTCGAAGACCGCGACGGCGCCGTCGAGCACGCGCAGGGAGCGCTCGACCTCGACCGTGAAGTCCACGTGGCCGGGGGTGTCGATGATGTTGATCTGGTTGTTCTTCCAGAAGCAGGTGGTTGCCGCGGAGGTGATGGTGATACCACGCTCCTGCTCCTGCTCCATCCAGTCCATCGTCGAGGCGCCGTCGTGCGTCTCGCCGATCTTGTAGTTGATGCCCGTGTA
The DNA here is from genome assembly GCF_900323545.1 of Actinomyces sp. Marseille-P3109. Classification (NCBI taxonomy): domain Bacteria; kingdom Bacillati; phylum Actinomycetota; class Actinomycetes; order Actinomycetales; family Actinomycetaceae; genus Actinomyces; species Actinomyces sp. Marseille-P3109. Next base: position 202,665 of record NZ_OOHN01000008.1, on the reverse strand, counting down.
GAACAGGATGCGTTCTGTCACGGTGGTCTTACCGGCATCGATGTGCGCCATGATGCCGATGTTGCGGACCTTGGTGAGGTCTGTCAGCACGTCAAGTGCCACTGGTGGTGTCCTTCGTTCGTGTGGGGTACGGAGCTGCTACCGGTGTTACCAGCGGTAGTGGGCGAAGGCCTTGTTGGACTCGGCCATGCGGTGCATGTCCTCGCGACGCTTGACCGCGGCGCCCAGGCCGTTGGAGGCGTCGAGGATCTCGTTCATGAGGCGCTCGGTCATCGTGTTCTCGCGGCGCTGGCGGGAGAAGTCCACCAGCCAGCGCAGCGCCAGGGTGGTGGCGCGGCCGGGACGAACCTCGACGGGCACCTGGTAGGTGGCACCACCGACGCGGCGGGAGCGGACCTCCAGCGCGGGGCGGATGTTGTCCAGCGCGCGCTTGAGGACGGAGACCGGGTCCTGGTCCGTCTTGGAGCGGACGCCCTCGAGGGCACCGTAGACGATGCGCTCAGCGGTGGACTTCTTGCCGTCCAGCAGGACGCGGTTGACGAGCTGGGTGACGACCGGCGAGCCGTAGACGGGGTCGACGACGAGCGGGCGCTTGGGTGCGGGACCCTTACGAGGCATTACTTCTTCTCCTTCTTGGCGCCGTACTTGGAACGTGCCTGCTGGCGGCCCTTGACACCCTGGGTGTCGAGGGCGCCGCGCACGATGTGGTAGCGGACACCGGGAAGGTCCTTCACACGACCACCGCGCACGAGCACGATGGAGTGCTCCTGGAGGTTGTGGCCCTCACCGGGGATGTAGGCCGTGACCTCGATACCGGTGGACAGGCGCACACGGGCGACCTTACGAAGGGCGGAGTTCGGCTTCTTGGGGGTCGTGGTGTACACGCGAGTGCACACGCCACGGCGCTGCGGACTGGCCTTGAGCGCCGGCGTCTTGGACGCAGAGCGCTTCGTCGAGCGGCCCTTGCGGACCAGCTGCTGAATGGTAGGCACTACTGATTCTCCATAGGGACGTGAGTCTGTATCTGGCTGCTGCCTGCGTGCCGGACCGCTCCCCCATCGGTGGCTCGACGGCGCACGCCACCGCGGAGAGGGCCGGCCCGCCGGGATCGAGGCTCGCCCGATTGCGACGTCCGGAGCCCCGCAGTCAGGGGCCCGTCGGTTCCCGCCGCGGCAGACCCGCGTCACGATGTCGAGCAGAGCCGAGCAGGCCGTTCAGGGCCTGGGCCGGAGCCGACGTCGCTGGGAACGGAATGGAGATGCGGTGACCCGCCAGCGGGCACCGTCGGCCAGGGTACCCGTTCGCCGTAGGCGCGCGCCAGGGCGGGTAGTGAGGTAAGAGCGTGGTGCTGGACACGCCCGCAACCGCGCCCTCGAGGCCGGACCGACGCCAAGGATAGTGGACAATCATCACACCCTCAGCCATCACCGCCTCCCGCCCGCACGTCGAAAGGCTCTTCGATGCCGGTCTCAGCGATTCAGTCCTGGCCGCTCGCAATGATGGCCTTGGCGGCCGCGGCCTCCATCGCACTCGTCGCGGGGCCGGTGTCGGCGTGGACGAGGCGCTACGTCGGGCAGCTCGCAGCCAAGGAGCCATCCGCGCCCTCGGACGACGCCGACGGCAGGGGGCCACAGGCGCCTCCGACACCTCGAACGCTGAAGCACCCCGGCCTGCTGGAGAGCAGACCCCAGGCTCTTGTGGCCCTGCCCCTGTGCGGCTGGTGCATATGGTGGGGCATACGGGCGGGCGCCGTCGGGCCAACGCTTGTTGCCCTTCCGGTCTTCGCGCTCCTGGGCTGCGCAGCCAGCGTCGACAGCGTCGCCCACCTGCTGCCCAACCGGATCCTGGGGTCGGTCACGGTCTGGCTGGTCACCTGCGGAGCAGCCGTCGCGATCCGGCAACCGGAGATCCCCCATGCCGCTTGGCGGGCCCTCCTGTCCGCCACCGCGGCGGGCGGGATCTGCCTGGCACTGGCCCTCCTCGGCACCGGCATAGGGATGGGTGACGTCAAGCTGTGCGCCGTCATCGGGATGTGGCTGGGCTGGCACGCCCCCTGGATGCTGGCCTACGGATTCGTGATGGGCGTCCTCATTGCGGGAGTCGTCGCTCTCGCGCTCCTTGCCACCAGGCGCGTGAGCCGTCAGGACTCGATCGCCTACGGCCCCTACCTCATCGTCGGGGCATTCCTGGCCTGGCCGGCGGCGATCGCATAATCCCGGCGCTCTGCGCAATTGGCCCAGATCCTCAGTCCCAGACCGAGCCCCACCGGCCAGACCAGTTGACGTATCGCAGCATCATCACCCCCAGCGCACGTCCACGTGGCGGTTGGAGGCCTTGCCGGCCTCATTGACGCTGCCGTCCTCGTTGGTCTCGGAGGCCACGGGCTCGCTCTCCCCCTTGCCGGAGGACTGGACGTTCAGGGACGCAACCTTGGAGGTCAGGTAGTCCGCGACGGCCTTGGCCCGCTGCTCGGAGAGAGTCTGGTTGTAGGCGTCGTCGGCCACGGAGTCGGTATGCCCCACCACGGTGACCGTGCCCGGCGGCTTGCCGTTCCAACGGGTGACGATCTCATCGAGCACCTGCTTGGCACGGTCGGTCAGGGTGGCCGAGTCGACGTCGAAGGTGACGTCACCGGACAGCGAGGCCACAGTTGTCCGCCCGTCCGAGGAGAAGGTGACGGCGCTGTCCGAGCTGCTCGATCGCGATACCGGGGTGACAAGGCGGTCCACGGTCTGAGCCACCCGGGGATTGCCCGGCCCTGCGCTACCGGGCTGCTTGACGATCGTCGTCGGATCGGCTGTGGCGCTCTTGGTCGGCCCCGCCACCGGTCGGCCCGCCTGTGGTGCTACGGGTAAGGCGTCAGCTCCAACGGCAGCCGACCAGGAAACAGCGCTCACAGCGACAACCGCTGCGGCAAGCGCCCCAATCCGACAGCGACGCCTTGCGCCCATCACCCATCTTCCACAAAGCACCTGCTGCATCATCGAGACACCGCCACATTACTGAAGGTTCCGCCATTCGGAATGGTGATGGTGACGCTCTTCGCCTCGGCCGGGACACCGGTGAAGGTTGCCTGGAGCGCGACCGTCTGCCCAGGCTTGACGTAATCCGAGAGATCGCTGGAGCATAGGCAGCCACCTTGGGAGTCATAGGAGACACGGTAGATGTTTGAGGAGGACGGCTCGATGAGCGTCAGACCGTCGACGTTGTTGGTGCTCCCTCCCGGACTCGCTTTTCCTTCAGGCTGGGGAACCGAGTCATCTCCGTCGGAGAACGAGCTGTAGATCCACATATCATCTTTCTTTTCATTATTCGTCACGGAGAACATGACGGTCACCGTCGTTCCTGCACCAGAGACGGAGTTCAGAGAAACGGTTCCAGCTTTGCCCTCAATGCTGGTGGGATGCGACTCGATCACCGCGCCGTTACTACCGGGAGCACTCGCCCCGGTCTGCGCTGACTTCGGTGCGGACGCCGACGTCGCAGTACCGGATGCGTTCAAGTCCGAGCCACCTCCCAGTTGGCAGGACGCCAGAGTCGCGGTCAGGCCAATGGCACTCACAGCAGCCAGGACTCGCGTAGAAACAGTCATCATGATGGGACCTCCATTGTTTGGCACTCAAGCCACCCCGGCCTGAGGAATACCAAAACCCTAAGCAGCATCCCTTATCCAAGAAATGGGGAGCCTCCCACGGGGAGAAGGCGTGTGGTGCACGGATATACCCGGGGTGCCCGGTGGGGACCCGGACACCTGGGGACTCCCCATGGAGCGACGGGTAGTACACGGGGAGTACCCCCGTTAAGACAATTGACGTCTTGAGTGTGCTCGTTCTCGAACATTTCTCACAGCCTCACCAAGGAGTACCTGCGACCTCGGCATTCTCCCGTTCACTCCGTATTCCTTCGACGACGCCGTCCCAACTGTCGTTCGCGGCCTTCTCGGCCCTGACGAGGGGCGGGTCACTGGTTCCTCCGGCCGGGTGCGATCTGCCTACATTGTCGAAATGCACAGATGCGGCGTCGGGTTCCTCGGCCTTGGCCAGTGGGTCGTCCTCAGCCGGCAGGGGCGGGAGTGAGCCCCGAGTCATCGTCACCGCCGCGAAGCCCGAGCCGCTGAGCAGAAGGGCCGTCCTCGTCCTTGCCAGAGGGAGGGACAAGGACGAGGACGGCCGGCTTCTCACGCTCCGCCCCCCCACCAGGTGTTCCACCGGTGCCTGAACCGTAGTGAGCGAGGCACCCCTCGGGCCATGGGCAGACGCCCCCGTACTGCCCGGGGTAGAGCACAGTCATAGAACGGCGTCGGCCGCCTCCCACGCGGAGAGGCGGCCGACGCCGTCGTGAGGAAAAGAGCCTCAGGCCTTGGTGACGTCCAGCGGGATGCCGGGACCCATGGTGGTAGTGATGGTGGCCTTGAGGATGTAGCGGCCCTTCGAGGCCGAGGGCTTGAGGCGCAGGATCTCCTCCAGGGCGGCCTGGAAGTTCGCCTCCAGCTGCTCCTCGGAGAAGGAGACCTTGCCGATGATGAAGTGGAGGTTGGAGGCGCGGTCAACGCGGAACTCGATGCGGCCGCCCTTGATGTCGGAGACGGCCTTGGCCACGTCCATCGTCACGGTGCCGGTGCGAGGGTTGGGCATGAGGCCACGGGGGCCCAGGACGCGACCCAGGCGGCCGACCTTGCCCATGAGGTCGGGGGTGGCCACGGCGGCGTCGAAGTCCGTGTAGCCGCCGGCGACCTTCTCGATGAGCTCGTCGCCGCCGACCTCGTCCGCGCCGGCGGCGAGGGCCTGCTCGGCCCGCTCACCCTGGGCGAAGACGACGACGCGGGCGGTCTTACCGGTACCGTGCGGCAGGGACACGGTGCCACGGACCATCTGGTCCGCCTTGCGAGGGTCGACGCCCAGGCGGAAGACGACGTCTACGGTGGCGTCGAACTTCGTGACGGAGGTGGACTTGGCCAGGTGGATGGCCTCGGCCGGGGTGTAGAGGACTCCGGACTGGATCTTCTCAGCCGCGGCGCGGTAGGCCTTGGAGCGCTTAGTCATCTGCTTCTCCTTGCAGTCGTGGTGTTCGGGCCGCGCGAGGCCCTTCCACGGTTTCGTATGGGGATTGAATTGAGAGGGCCGGCAGACCGGCGGGTGCCTCAGGCCTCGATGGTGATGCCCATGGAGCGGGCGGTGCCGGCGATGATCTTCGCGGCGGCATCGACGTCGTTGGCGTTGAGGTCGGGCATCTTGGACTCGGCGATCTCACGGACCTGAGCCTGGGTCAGGGAGGCCACCTTGACGGTGTGAGGGGTGGCGGAGCCCTTGGGGATGCCCGCGGCCTTCTTGATGAGCTCGGCGGCCGGCGGGGTCTTGGTGATGAAGGTGAAGGAGCGGTCCTCGTAGACGGTGATCTCCACGGGGATGACGTTGCCGCGCTGCGACTCGGTCGCGGCGTTGTACGCCTTGCAGAACTCCATGATGTTGACGCCGTGGGCACCCAGGGCGGGGCCGATCGGCGGTGCGGGGTTGGCCTGGCCGGCCTGGATCTGGAGCTTGATCAGCCCGGCGACCTTCTTCTTGGGGGCCATAGGTATGGGTCCTTCTTGCTTGTCCGGATGTGCTGCACGCCTGCCGTGCAGCCGTGGGTGCATGCGCACGCACAAGCGCTCATCGTAGCCCTCCGCGGAGCCGCTCAGGGCGCCCGGTGCGCGGTATCACAGGACGACGGCCTGTGATACGTGGCTCCCGTGCGGTATCCGACCTCGCGGGCCGGGCGGCCATTGGCCCGACGGCGCAGGACGAGCGTCGTCGGGCCACGGCGGATGACGGAAGCCTCGACTCAGGTCGGCCTTAGATCTTGGCGACCTGGGTGAAGGAGAGCTCGGCCGGGGTGTCGCGGCCGAACAGGGAGATGAGCACCTGGAGCTTCTGGGTCTCGGGGTGGATCTCGGAGATCGTGGCCGGCAGGGAGTCGAAGGGGCCGTCGGTGACGATGACGGACTCGCCGACCTCGAAGGCGACCTCGAAGACCTGGCCGCCAGTGGCGATCTGGGTGCCGGAGCCGGACTCGGGGGCGGTGGCCTCGACGGCCGCGGCCTCCTTGGCGGCGATCTCCTCGGGCGTGGGGCCGAGCTGGGCGACGGCCTCCTCGAAGGTCAGCGGCACCGGGTTGTAGCGGTCCCCCACGAAGCCGGTGACGGCCGGGGTGTCCTTGATGGTGCGCCACACCTTGTCGGAGGTCTCCGGGTCGTCCAGGTCCATGCGCACGAACACGTAGCCGGGGATGCGCACCCGGGAGACTTCCTTCTTCTTGTTGCCGTTCTTGATCTCGATCACCGTCTCCATGGGGACGGTGGCGTCGAAGATGTAGTCCTCGACCTCGAAGTTCTCGGCACGGGCCATGATGTCGGTGGCCACGCGGCGCTCATAGCCGGAGTAGGTGTGCAGCACGTACCACTGGCCCGGCAGGGCGGACATCTGGCGCCGGAACTCGGCCAGCGGGTCGACGACGTGGGTGTCCTGAGCCGGCTCGGCCGCATTGACGGCCTCGATGGCGTCATCGACCTCGGCAGCGGCATCGGCGTCGTCGGCCGCAGGCTCGACGACCGCGTCGGCCTCAACGACGTCGTCGGCGGCGAGCGAGGCGAGGACCTCGCCGTCGTCGGGGGTGGTCTGCGAGGAGACGTCCTCAGACATGGTGTACCTGCTTTCCAGTGGCGTGAGACGAGCGGATGCTACGAGCTGCCCGGGCGGCAGCGGCGGTGAGTGAAGCGGTCAGAGACGGGACCGGTGGCCCGCGGTGAGAGAGCGCGGCAGCCGACGACGTAAGTCGATCAGGCGAAGAGCCACATGACGGCCCGGTTGAAGGCGAAGTCCAGCACCCCGGTGAAGGCCATGATGGCGATGATGAAGACGACGACCACCGTGAAGTAGGTCCACAGCTCATTCATGGTGGGCCAGACAACCTTGCGCAGCTCGTCAATGACCTGGCGGACGAACAGGGCGATGCGCCCGAAGAAGCCGCGCTTCCTGCCCGGCTTGCCTGCCGCGGCGCGTGCGCTCTCGCTCATGAATCTGGATCCTCAGGGTCGACGGTTAGGTCAGTTCCCGCACAGCGGGGAGAAGACGAAACCGACGGGATCTCCCGACAGATCCGCCGTTCTCAGCAGGGCAGGCGGGACTCGAACCCACAACCGCCGGTTTTGGAGACCGGTGCGCTACCAATTGCGCCACTGCCCTTCAGCGGTGCTCTAGTCTGCCACACCAGCAGACATTTGCGGTAACCGCAGGCCGTGGGGTGCGCCACGCTGGAGCGAGCGGCTCCATGGGCGTACGCCTCGCCGGGCGGACCCGTTTTCGACATGCAGATTTCATGCGTCGTGGGACCATGGTCGAGTGACACCTGCACCCGCACACCGCGTTTCCGCCCGCCTGTCCGCCATCGCCCCGTCCGCCACCCTGGCCGTCGACGCCAAGGCCAAGGCCCTCAAGGCCGCCGGCCGCCCGGTCATCGGCTTCGGTGCCGGAGAGCCCGACTTCCCCACCCCCGACTACATCGTCGAGGCCGCCGTCGCCGCTGCGAAGGACCCGGCCAACCACAAGTACTCCCCCGCCAAGGGCCTGCCGGTCCTGCGCGAGGCCATCGCCGCCAAGACGCTGCGCGACTCCGGCTACGAGGTCTCCCCCGACGACATCCTGGTGACCAACGGCGGCAAGCAGGCCGTTTTCCAGGCCTTCGCCGCGCTCATCGACCCCGGCGACGAGGTCCTGCTGCCCGCTCCCTACTGGACCACCTACCCCGAGGCCATCGCCCTGGCCGGGGGCACTACCGTGGAGGTCTTCGCCGGCGCGGACCAGGACTACAAGGTCAGCGTGGACCAGCTCGAGGCCGCTCGCACGGAGCGCGCCAAGGTGCTACTGCTGTGCTCGCCGTCGAACCCGACCGGCTCGGTCTACACGCCAGAAGAGCTCACCGCCATCGGCCAGTGGGCGCTGGAGCACGGCATCTGGGTCATCACCGACGAGATCTACGAGCACCTCCTCTACGACGGCGCCCGGGCCGCGCACGTCGTCAAGCTGGTTCCCGAGCTGGCCGAGCAGACGATCGTCCTCAACGGCGTGGCCAAGACCTACGCCATGACCGGCTGGCGCGTGGGCTGGATGATCGGCCCGAGCGACGTCATCAAGGCCGCCACCAACTTCCAGTCCCACCTGACCTCCAACGTCGCCAACGTCTCGCAGCGCGCGGCGCTGGCGGCCGTCAGCGGCGACCTGGCCGCCGTCGAGCAGATGCGCGCCGCCTTCGACCGGCGCCGGCGCACCATGGTGGAGATGCTCTCGCAGATCAAGGGGTTGACCGTGCCCGTGCCGCGCGGCGCCTTCTACGCCTACCCCAGTATCGAGGGGCTGCTCGGGCGCACGCTGCGCGGCACCGAGATCGACACCTCCGCCACGCTGGCCGCGCTCATCCTCGAGCACGCCGAGGTCGCCGTTGTTCCCGGTGAGGCCTTCGGGCCCTCGGGCTTCCTGCGGCTGTCCTACGCGTTGGGCGACGACGACCTGGCCGAGGGCGTCGGCCGGGTCCAGACGCTCCTGGCCGAGGTCGAGTAGCACCGGCCCCCGTTTCTTTGTCCCGAGCCGGGCATGTTTCGCCGAGACCGACAGAATTTCTGTGGGGCACCGCGAAACATGCCCGGCTCGGCGTTTGATACCAATGTGGTTGCGGACGGGTCTTCCGCATCCTGACGGGACCTATCATCCGATTTGTGCCCGCTCACACTCCCGACGATGAACGTCGTGCCGCCGATCCCAGTACCGAGCCCGAGGTGCTGGAGTACCTCGCCAGGGCCTTTCCTGATCTGCGGCCCGTTGTCGCCGCCAATCCCGCGCTCCCCGCGGTGCTGCGCGAGCAGGTTCTCCAGATGGGCGCGGGCGACTTGTCTCAGGTGTCACCCGCGTCCCCGGTGAGCGCGACGACCGCGTCCGGCTCGGTCCGCCTCAGGACGGCTGAGACCGCGGCCCTGCCCTCGGCCTCGACCGCCGACTACAGCTTCTCGCCGTACACCGTCTCCCCGTGCACCGGGACTCCTGTGGGAACGACGGCGCAGACGGTTCCTCAGACGGTGGTCCTGGAGACCTCACCGGCGATGCCGACGACGATGTACCCGCTACCGGCATCGGGGCCGAACCGGCCGGATCCAGGGCCCGCGCCAGCACCGGTGGCTGCGCAGGCACCGCCTGTCGATCCGTCTGAGCCCCGTTCCAGATCTCACAACGGACTGATAGCCGCTCTGGTCATCACGCTGGTCCTGGCCGTCGCCGCTGCCGGGACCTTCGCCGGCATGCTGCTGGCGAATCGGGGTCGGCAGTCGGAGACGAAGATGGTTTCAGCCGCTTCCGCGGCAGCAGCCCCCGCCCAGACCGAGGGCACCTCGGCGGGGCAGGCCGCCCAGCCCACCGCGGACGCCACCACCGAGGCCGGGGCGGCGCCGATGCCCTCCAACGGACCGACTCTTCCCCCGCAGGCTCAGACGTACTCCTACCAGTACGTGGACACTCCGTCGAAGAACATCTCCTGCGTGCTCTACGACGAAGGGGTCGGCTGCTCCATCCTGGAGCGGAGCTACGCCTCCTCCGGGATGCAGGACTGTCCCGATCGGGAGTTCTCCATCGTGGCGCTCGCCGGCCGAACCGAGGTCCGCTGCGGAGAGGAGTACCTGGGACAGCCGGGCGACACCTTCCACACGCTCCAGTACGGGGAGACCACGGTCTTCTCCGACTACGCCTGCGCCTCGCAGTCCAAGGGGATGACGTGCTGGAACACGATCACCGGCCGCGGATTCACCATCTCCAGAGAGTCGCACATCAGTTTCTGACCACCCCGAGCCGGGCATGTTTCGCCGAGACCGACAGAGTTTCTGTGGGGCAGCGCGAAGAATGCCCGGCTCGGCGTGAAGTCGGCGAACTCAGTGGGCCCCGCGGCGGGCCTGGATCTCGCGGCCCTGCGCCAGCCAGGTCTCAGCACGGGCCAGGCGTCCCTCGGCGTCGGGGCGCCAGGGGCCGCCGTCCTCGCGGCGGGCGCCGGCCACCAGGGACAGGACGACGCCGGCGCACCGGGCTCGCAGCGAGACCGGGTCCACCTGCTGCTCGGCCATGCGGGTCCAGGTCTCCAGGATGGGGCGAAGCTTCGGGTAGGAGGCGGGTGCCAGGTGGTCCAGGACGCTGACGTGCCCCAGAAGGCAGGCCAGGTCGTCGACCCGGTAGCCGGGCCCCAGGGAGTCGACATCGAGCAGGCTGGTGACGTTCTCACCCTCCATGAGGACGTTCGCCTCGTAGAAGTCGCCATGGACCGGGACCGGTCTGCCGGCGTCGGAGGCGGCCATGAGCTGCTCGACCCCCTCGGCCACGGCCCGGGCGCGAGCGGCGTGCTCGGGCAGGACCGTGGCGGCGGCGTGCGCGTAGTGGCGGGCCCGCTCGGACCAGGCGGCGTGTGCGGGCAGCTGCATGGCGCTGGCCGGCAGGGCGTCCAGCAGGGAGATGAGGCCGTTGAAGACGCGCTCGCTGCGCGAGACGCTCATGCCCTGGGACAGCAGGCCGGACAGGGCCACACCCCGGCCGGTGGACAGCAGCACGAGCCCATCAGGGTCCTCGCGCAGGACCTCGGGCGCCGGCACGCCGGAGGCAGTCAGCAGGCGGTGGCGCTGGGCGAAGGAGGGTGCCTGGCTCGGGCGCAGGACCTTGGCGTAGGCAGTGGTCTCGTCAGGGAAGGTGGCACGCACGACGGCGCGGCGTGTGGGTCGGTAGGCGACCATCGTGGCCTTGACCTGGGTGCCGATCCGGGCCGAGAGCAACGAGGGGGTGCAGGCCACCACCAGCCCCGGAAGCTCGGGGTCGGCCGGGTGGCGCCACACGTGGACCGCGGGGCCGTCCCCGCCGGTGGGGGCCACCCGCGTCAGCCCCGGGGCGTGCGGGTTGGACAGGCGCGCCGTCGTGGCGCACAGGTACTCAGTGGTGGAACGCCCGTTGGGCGCGACGACAACGGCCGTGTACCCCACCGACACGCCCGCACCGGGGCGGTGATGGACCGAGTGGACCTCCCAGCTGGCCAGGCGCTGGCCGGCCGGGGCGAGGGCGGCGGAGAGCACGGACGAGGCGCGCGGCCCCGTCAGCAGAGCCACCTCCTCGGGCTCCTGGGACGCCGACGAGTGGTTCATGACAGTTAGTCTGCCCCACCCACCTGATGGTTCGCCGCTAAATCGGCCTCTGGTGTTCGGCAACAGCGGAAGCGACAGTCGGCTCGCCGCACCGGGACGATTCAACAGAGGCGAATTTTGCCTCTCGCGCAGCACATCTGTCACTTCGGGAGACTTTTAGGCCGAGTTGGAGCACGCTCGCCGGCCCCACGGATCCCATCCGCGCAGGTCCCAGCATTCTCCCCTCACCGGAAACACCCGCCGAACCCCGGAAAGGCCTCCCATCGTGACACGGCGAGCGTCATCGGCCGCGCGCAGAGACGTTGCGGGTGAGGAGGTCGGCGGGCACGTGGAAGAATCCACCCATGCGCGACCTCGCCACCCTGCCCAAGGCGCATCTGCACCTGCACTTCACGGGGTCGATGCGCCTGGACACCCTCATCGAGCTGGCCTCGTCCTCGCGCACGCGCCTGCCCTCCAGCTTCCTGGACGGCGATCCCCTGCGCGTGCCCGCCGACCGGCGCGGCTGGTTCCGCTTCCAACGCGCCTACGACACGGCCCGGGCCCTGGTGCGCACCGAGGAGGTCATGCGCCGCATCGTCCTGGAGGCTGCGCTCGATGACGCCGCCGAGGGCTCGCTCCGCCTGGAGATCCAGGTCGACCCCACCAGCTACGCCCCCTTCGTCGGAGGGATCACCCCCGCCCTGGAGATCATCCTCGACGCCGCCAAGCAGGCCACCGCCCTGACCGGCGTGGAGGTGGCCGTCATCGTGGCGGCCTCCCGGATGCGCCACCCCTTGGATGCCCGCACGCTCGCCCGTCTGGCGGTGCGCTACGCCGGGGATCAGCCGGGAGAGGTGGTCGGCTTCGGCCTGTCCAACGACGAGCGCGCCGGACAGACCTCCTCCTGGGAGCGGGCCTTCGCCATCGCCCGCCGGGGCGGGCTCGCCTCCATGCCGCACGGCGGCGAGCTCCTGGGACCCGACCACCTGCGCGACGTCGTCTCCGCACTCGGTCCCACACGGCTGGGCCACGGGGTGCGCGCCGGAGAGGACCCCGAGCTGCTGGACGCGATCGTCGCCGCCGGCATCAGCCTCGAGGTCTGCCCCGCCTCCAACGTGAGCCTGGGCGTCTACCGAAGCCCCGACAACGTCCCCCTGCGCACGCTCATGAGTCACGGCGCGCAGATCGCCCTGAGCGCCGACGACCCGCTGCTCTTCCAGTCCCGGCTCGTCAACCAGTACGAGATCGCCCGGGCCCTGGGCTGTGACGACGTCGAGCTGGCCGAGCTGGCCCGCGCCTCGATCCGTGCCTCACTGGCCTCGCCGACGGCCAAGCGGGCCTGGCTGGCCGAGGTGGACGTCTGGCTGGCGGCTCCCGACCCGGCCACGCGTCCCGAGACCGACTGAGGCGAGGCCTCCAGCCCGCTTGAGCCGGGCGTCTAGAAGCCGACCTGGACGGGTTCGGGCACGAGGGTGACGCCGTAGCGATCACGGACACCGGCCACCACCGTGTCGCGCAGGCGTGCCAGGTCCGCACCGGTGGCGCCGCCCCGGTTGGTCAGGGCCAGGACGTGCTTGCTGGACAGCCCGGCCGGAGCCCCGGCCTCCACCGTGAAGCCCTTGGTGAATCCGGCGTGGTCGATGAGCCAGGCGGCGCTGGTCTTGACCAGGCCCTCGACGACGGGGGCCTCCTTGGTGCCGAGCACCACCTGGGAGTGGTCGGTGACCGGGTAGCGAGGGGCGTCCTCGGGCAGGAGCTCGGCCTCGGCCGTGGTCAGGATCGGGTTGGTGAAGAAGGAGCCGGCCGACCAGGTGTCATGGTCCGCGCTGTCCAGGACCATCCCCTTGGAGCGGCGCAGCTCGAGGACCGCCTCGCGCAGCTCGCGCTCGGGCACGCGCTCGCCCAGCTCGACGCCGAGGGCGCCGGCCAGCTGGGAGTAGGCGACCCGGGAGGACAGGGAGCCCTGCCGCACGGCGAAGGTGGCGTCCAGGACCACCCAGCGTCCGGTCGGGCCCCACAGACGCCCACCGCCGACCTCCGCGTCGGTGAGGGACTGCTTGAGGCGGGAGTCGCGGTAGGCCAGTCCCAGCTCGCCCAGGGCCAGCCACACCACCCGGTTGCGCAGGCGGTCCCAGGCTCGCACGCTGGCGATGAGCTCGGCGACCTCGGCGCCGTAGGCCCCGATGTTCTGCACCGGGGCGGCCCCTACCGTGCCGGGGATCCCGGACAGGGGCGCGAACCCGGCCCACTGGCTGGCGATGGCCTCGCGCACCAGGTCGTCCCAGGTGGTGCCGGCGGTGGCCGTCACCTCGACGCCGCCGCACATCGAGTCCGAGACGAGCGAGACCTCGGCGCGGGCGTCGCGGATGACGAGCCCGTCGAAGCCTGCGTCGGAGGCCATGATGTTGGAGCCGCCGCCGACGACGAGGACGGGCGTGCCCGCGGCATCGGCCTCGCGGATCGCCTCGGTCAGCTCACTCTGGGTGGCGGCCTCGACGTAGGCGCCCACCGGACCGCCCACACGCAGAGTGGTCAGCTCGGCCAGGCTGTTCGGCCAGGTACCGGTCCCGGACGCGCGCGCCAGGGCCTGAACGGGTTCGGGCCAGGCGGACGGGTCGACGTTGGCGCTCAGCGGGACGGTGCAGTCGCCCTCCAGCGTCTGCGGCTCGGCCAGCGACGCTGTCGACGTTCCGATCGACGGCTCAGCACCAGTACGGTCATCGGGGGTGTTGGTCAAGGGCGGCCTCCACTCTTCCTGGTCGGTTCCTCATGAGAGACAAGCAGGGCCCCGCTCACACCAGCGGTGTGCACGGAGCCCCAAGGCGCGGGCGGGCCGCTCGCCTCACTTCTTGTTACGACGCTGGTGACGCGTCTTGCGAAGCAGCTTGCGGTGCTTCTTCTTGGCCATGCGCTTGCGGCGCTTCTTGATAACGGATCCCATGAGATCTCCTCGCAGTTCGCTTCGTAGTGCCCGCAGACCCTCCCTGCGAGCCGAGGCAGGCCGGCGAGGGTTATGCCATGGGGCAGTTGGTCGGCGCGTGAGGCTCAGCGGCCGACCACGCAGATGACCGCCTGAGTCTAGCGGGTCCTAGGACCCTGATGCCTCCGACGCGTCGTGGCCCCAGTCACCCAGACCGGCGGCCAGGTACTCGTGAACGGCGCGCTCGGGGACGCGGAAGGAGCGGCCGACCTGCATCGCGGGCAGGTCGCCGGAGTGCACCATCCGGTAGACAGTCATCTTGGACACGCGCAGCATCGCCGCCACCTCGGCCACGGTGAGGAAGGAGGGGGCGCCGGAGGCGCTGGGGGATGTGGGAAGGCCCGGTGCCATGAGCTCAGGTCCGTTCGTTGCGGGAGGCCCCGTGGGGCAGGAACACTGCCAATATAACGCCGCATCAGCCATCGCACAGGATTTCTCGGACCCCAATCGCCTCACGCGTCGCATTTCACACTGGGGCATCAATACTCGCTGTCGCAACTTCCGTCATCTGCTCCTCTCTGAGCGCGCACCACCAACGTCTTCGCCACCCCAGAGGCCGGACGTGCGGCTGACACACCCGGGTCTCAGCGCTCGGGAACGTGACGAGGCCGCATCGACAGGACCACAATGGCGACCGTGCCCCAGACAGACACCGCAGACGAGCCTGACCCCCAGAGCGGACCACGCAACGGATCCCGTGCCGGCGGGCATCGACAGGCCCACTGGCACGCCCCGCTCGTGGGCGTCGTCGGCCGTCCGTGGAAGCGGCACAAGAAGCGCCCGGCTGGAGACACCGGGGGCGACGACGTCGACGAGCCACCTCTCAGGCTGCCCACGCCGAGCACCGAGCCGCGGGGGCTGCGTCGCCTGCTCCGCCATATCGAGCCGCTCGGCCAGATCGCGCGGGCGGCCAGGTTCTACCCGGCCCGGCTGGCGGTCATCGTCTTCGCGGCCATCATTATCGTGGTGACCGCGCTGCTCAGCCTTCCCATCGCCACGACGAGCGGGAGTCGTGCAGACTTCGTCGACGCCCTGTTCACCGCCACCTCGGCGGCGTGCGTCACGGGCCTGAGCACCGTGGACACGGCCACCTACTGGTCCACCTTCGGGCACGTCGTCATCATCCTGGCCGCCGCCGTGGGCGGCCTGGGCGTCATGACCCTGGCCTCACTGCTGTCCCTGGCAGTGTCTCGGCACGTGGGCCTGACCCAGCGGATGCTGGCGGCCTCGGAGAACCAGTCGCGCCTGGGCGAGGTGGGACGCCTCCTTCGCGCCGTCATCTACACGGCCACCGGCTGCGAGCTCGTCCTCACACTCATGCTACTGCCCCGCTTCCTGGGCCACGGCCTCGATGTGGGGCACGCCCTGTGGTACGCGGCCTTCATGGGGCTGTCGATCTTCAACAATGCCGGCTTCGTCATCATGCCCGAGGGCCTGGGCGCCTACGCCACCGACTGGTGGATCGGCCTGCCGATCATCCTGGGGACCTTCATGGGGGCGGTCGGCTTCCCCGTCATCCTGGACATCACGGGCCGACGGCGCAGGCCCCGGACATGGAGCCTGCACACGAAGCTGACCCTGACGACCTACCTGGCCCTCACGGTCACCTCGACCGTCGCCATCGCCACCTTCGAGTGGAACAACCCGCTCACCTATGGGGCGCTGCCCATGGGCGGCAAGATCATGACCGCCCTCATCAACGGCGTCAACGCCCGCTCCTCGGGGCTGTCCACGATCCCGCCCGAGCACATGCACGAGGCCACCTGGTTCCTCCAGGACGCCCTCATGTTCGTCGGCGGCGGCTCGGCCTCGACGGCCGGCGGCATCAAGGTGACGACCTTCGCGGTCCTGCTCCTGGCGATCCTCGCCGAGGCTCGCGGCGACCAGGACATCGAGGCCTTCGGGCGGCGCATCACGCCCTCGACCGTGCGTCTGAGCGTGGCGGTGGCCTTCATCGGCTCCAGCGTCATCGGGCTCGCCACGCTCCTGCTCCTGCAGATGACCAACCTGCCCCTGGACCGGATTCTCTTCGAGGTCATCAGCGCGTTTGCGACCGTGGGCCTGTCCACGGGCATCACTCCCACCCTTCCCGCGAGCGCCAAGTACGTCATCGTGGCGCTCATGTTCGTCGGCCGCGTGGGCACGATGACGGCGGCCAGCGCCCTGGCACTGCGCGAACGGCGCCGTGTCATCCGGATGCCCGAGGCCAGCCCGATGATCGGTTAGCGCCCGCCGCCCCATTCGGCACTCGCTCACCCCAATGGCCCGCAGACACCAGCGGGAACGATCAGGTCCCTTCGGGATCCGGCCTGTCCGGGGCGAGCAGGTGCCCGAGGGTCGCGGCCGCACTCTCCACATCCGCGCGGCCGGTGATGAGCTGCTCGACGATGAGGCCGAGGGACACGCTCTGGATGAGTGAGGCCAGCTGCTCGGGGCCCAGGCGACCGGAGATCGTTCCGGCCCTCTGCCCATTGCGGCACAGGCGGATGAGGCCACTGCGGATGTCGTGGTAGTTCTCCTGGACCATGACGCGCATCTCGGGGTCACGGGTCAGCTCACCCCAGGCGTGGTAGGCCAGTGGCGCCCAGGCGCTCAGTCCGACGTCGTCAGCATCCTTGCGGGCCTCGTCCCGCCGAGCGGAGGCCCGCCGCGAGGTGGAGGAGGTCTCGGCGGTGCGCTGCTCGATGTCGTCGCGCTCGTAGTTGAGCAGGACGAGCGCCTCGATGAATCCCTGCTCGAAGTCGGGCAGCTCCTCGGGCTCGGCGAGCTGCCTGATCCGCTCGATGAGTGGCCTCATCCGCCGGTTCAGGACCTCGCGCACAAGAGAGCGCTTGCCCTCGGGGAAGTAACGGTACACGGTCGACGACGACATCCCGGCCGTTGCGATGACCTCATCCATGGAGGTGGCCTGGAAGCCGCTGCGGGCGAAGCACTTCTCGGCGGCCTGAAGGATTCGGGACCTTTGGCGATCCCGGTGGGCGGCGGTCACTCGTGGCATGAGTTCAGGATAAGCGACTCAGAACACCTCAAATCGAAACGATCGTTGTTGACTGACTGCCACGCACTCCCTAGACTTCCGAGCGCAAACGAAAACGATTATTTTGATGTGGAGGTCGCAATGACATCCTCAGTGGCATCCGCTCTCAAGGAGCGGACCGAGTCGGCACAGGAGACACAGGAGGAGACGACCGTCATGACCGCGCGGCGGCCGGGACGCCGTGCGGTCATGGTCAGCGCCGTCCTCACCCAGCTGATGATCGTCCTGGACCTGACGATCATCGCCATCGCCCTGCCTCGGATGCAGGACGACCTGGGAATGACCGTGTCCCAGAGCCCGTGGACGGTCACCGGCTACAGCCTGGCCTTCGGTGGCCTGGTGCTCTTCGGGGGAAGGCTCTGCGCCGTGGCGGGCATCCGCCGCTCCTACCAGGTGGGACTGATCGGCTTCGGGATCGCCAGCCTGGTGGCCGGGATGGCGGCATCCTTCCCGATGCTGCTGATCGCCCGCGTGGCCCAGGGCTGCTTCGGCGCCCTGCTGGCCCCCACCTCGCAGTCACTGCTCAATGTCACCTTCACCGAGCGCACTGAGCGCGAGCGCGTCTTCGCGATCTTCGGCGCCACCGGCGGGCTGGGCGCAGCCGTCGGACTGCTCGTCGGCGGGGCGCTGACCGACTGGCTCAGCTGGCGCTGGGCGCTCTACATCAACATCTTCCTGGCCGCTGCGGCCCTGCTCATCGGGCAGCGCAGCCTGCCTCCGGCCGATCATCGAGACCGCGGCTCGCGCATCACTGACGACCTGACCGGCCTGGTCCTGGGCTGCGGGGCCTGCTTCAGCGCCGTCTACGGCCTCGACCGGGCCCAGCAGACCTCCTGGACCTCGATGTCGACCGTCACCTGGCTGGCGCTCGGCGGAGTCGCCGCGGTGCTGTTCGTGGTCCGCGAGCACTTCGCGAGCCGCCCGGTGCTCCCCCTGTCGATGATGGCACTACCGGTGCGGGCGGCCTCCTACGCCACGCAGTTCATCGCCGGCGCCGCCCAGATGGGGGCGATCATCTATCTGACCTACTACATGCAGAACCACTTCGGCTACTCGCCCTTCAAGAGCGGCGTCGTCTTCCTGCCGATGGTCGCCTCCCTGATCGCCACCGCGATCCCTGCCGGACGCGTCATCGTGCCCAGGCTCGGGGCGCGCGGTACCCTGCCACTGGGGCTGGCGGTACTGGCAGGTTCCTTCCTCATCCTCTCGCGCATGACGACGGATTCGAACTACTCCCAGGTCGCCCTGCCCGGCCTCATCGTCTTCGGGATCGGCCTGGGGCTGACGATGCCGGTCACCTTCAACTCCGGCACGCGCGGGGTGGACGCGAAGCAGACCGGACTGGCCTCGGCGATCCTGAGCGCGGCCCAGCAGATCGGCGGTTCCTTCGGAGTGGCACTCATGACGTCCTACGCCACCCAGCACGCCGAGGACTACGTGACCGAGCACACCGAGGAGGTCAAGGCGGCCGCCATGGAGGCGATGATGCGGGCTCAGGCCCTGCCGCAGTCGCCTGCGGGCAGGCAGATCATCGAGACCCTCCGGGGCCAGCTCATCGACCGGGCGCAGATCGAGGCCTACTCCGGCGGCTTCACGATGATGGCCTGGGTCCTGGCCGGGGCCACGATGGTGCTGGTGGCCTGCGGGATCGGCCTGAGCATCCGACGTCGCCGCGCGCGGTAGCGTAGGAGGCACCGTCCCACGGCCGACCTCAGGAGACCTCATGCCCGCCCCGCCCTCGCGCACCGACTCCACGCTCGTCATCGGGCTGGGACGCTTCGGCTCCGCCGTCGCCGCCACCCTTGACCGGCTCGGGCGAGAGGTCCTGGCCGTCGAGGCCAATCCCGCGATCGTGCGCCAGTGGACCGGCCGCATCCCCCTGGTGGAGGCCGACGCCACGGACGTGGAGGCCCTCGAGCAGCTGGGAGCCACCGAGTTCGGCACGGCGGTCGTGGGGGTGGCGACCTCCCTGGAGGCCTCCGTCCTCATCACCGGCAACCTCGTGGACCTGGAGACCCCCCAGATCTGGGCCAAGGCCATCTCCCGCGCCCACGGTCGCATCCTGAGACGCATCGGCGCCCACCACGTCGTCTACCCCGAGTTCGACGCCGGTCAGCGCGCCGCCCACCTGGTCTCGGGGCGCATGCTCGACTACATCGAGATGGAGAAGGGCGGCTTCACCATCGTCAAGATGCGCCCGCCCACGGAGCTGCACGGCTTCACCATCGGCCAGTCCAAGGTGCGCTCGCGCTACGGGGTGACGGTCTTCGGCCTCATGAGCCCGGGCGAGCCCTTCGAGTACGCCACCCCGGACACGCTGGTCTCGGCCGAGGACGTGCTCGTCGTCGGCGGGGACGCCGCCCTGCTGGAGCGTTTCGCCAACCGCCCCTGAGCGGCGCGAGCCTCTCAAGGCCCTGAGAAGGCTTCTCAGAAGGCGCAGACCTGGGAGCGCTTGGCCTCGGCGGCGCCGTCGACCTCTGTGACCACAGCCGACAGGTCCTTACCGATCCCGGCGGCGCCGTAGGCACCGAGCAGCCCCTCGACGAAGGGGGCCGCGGAGAGCCGAACCCGCTCGGCGACGGCCGGGTCGAGCATCTCCAGGGCCATCTCGACGCTCATGATGCCGCTGCCCAGGTCCGCCAGGACCAGGACGCCGTCGCAACGGTCGGCGAGCCGCTCGACGGCGGAGACAACGGCACCGGGGTCGGTCCCCAGCTCGCCGTCGGCGAGCCCTGCGGCCAGCTCGACGGGGACGTCGACGGCCACGATGAGCCGGCGCGCCAGGTCGAGCGCGGCCTCGGCCAGGGCGCGGGAGTGGGAGACCAGGACGATGCCGACGCTCGCAGCCGTGCCGCTCGGCTCTGCCGGCTGAGGCATGACGGGGCTCACCGGGCTCACACAGTCCTCCCGGAGACGACGTCGTCGAGGGCGGCCAGGATGAGGGCGGTCGAGGCGGCACCGGGGTCGATGTGCCCTGCCGAGCGCTCCCCCAGGTAGGAGGCCCGTCCCTTGGTGGCCACCATGGGCTTGGTGGCGTCGCGTCCCTCGGCCGCGGCCCGCGCCGCAGCGGAGACGCCCGCGGCGAGGTCGTCGGGGTGGGCTCGCAGCGCCTCGAGGGCCGGGCTCCAGGCGTCGAGCATGGTCTTCTCCCCGGTGGTGGCACGGCCTCGCGCTGCGATGCCGCCGATCCCGGCCCCCAGGCCGGCCGCGAGTGCCGGGGCGTCGATGCTGTCCTGACCTGACAGGGCGCCGCCGGTGCGCAGGAAGAAGGTGCCGTACAGGGGGCCGGAGGCGCCCCCGACCGTGGAGACCAGGGTCATGCCGACCTTCTTGAGCAGCGCGTCGGCGCCGGCGAAGTCACCGGCCTCGACCGCGTCGACGGCGGCTGTCAGGCCGCGCTTCATGTTGGTGCCGTGGTCGGCGTCGCCGATGGCGGCGTCCAGGTCCGTGAGCTCCTCGGCATGCTCGGTGACGAGCTCGGCGGTGCGGCGCACCCAGGCCTCCAGGTCCGTCACCGTCAACGCCTGACGGGCGTCTGTCGCTTCTTCCGTCATATTGTTTCTCCTCCTCGAGTCTCCTTGGACGCCCGTACCGCCTGGGCGTCTTGATGGCACCGGTCCCTCAGACGCCCCAGCGCAGGCCGGGGGTGCTCACGGGGGCGTCCCACAGGCGCAGCAGCTCGGCGTCGGCGCGCACCAGGGTCAGGGAGCAGCCGGCCATGTCGAGGCTGGTGATGTAGTTGCCCACGAGGTTGCGGGCCACCGTGATCCCGGCGGCCTCAAGGAGGCGGGCGATCTCGCCGTACATGAGGTAGAGCTCGAGCAACGGGGTGGCGCCCATGCCGTTGACCATGGCGATGACGCCCTCGTCGGGGCCGGCCGCGTCGGGCAGCTCGGCCAGCTCAGCCAGGACGGGGGTGACGAGGCGCTCGGCGACCTCGGCGGCGGGGGCGATCGTCTCACGGTGGCGACCGGGCTCACCGTGGATGCCGATACCGATCTCCATCTCGTCGGCCGGCAGGTCGAAGGAGGGCTTGCCATTGGCCGGAACGGTGCAGGAGGTCAGGGCCATGCCCATGGAGCGGCCGGCGGCGTTGACGCGCGTGGCGACGGCCGCGACCTCATCCAGCGGGCGGCCCTCCTCCGCGGCGGCGCCGGCGATCTTCTCCACCATGACGGTCACGCCCACGCCGCGCCGTCCAGCGGTGTAGAGGGAGTCCTCGACGGCGACGTCGTCGTTGGTGACGACGCTGGCGACCTGGATGCCGGAGTCGGCGTCGACGATCTCGGCGGCCATCTCGAAGTTCATGACGTCGCCGGTGTAGTTCTTGACGATGTGCAGGACGCCGGCGCCGCGGTCGACGGCGGTGGTGGCGGCGACCATCTGGTCGGGGACCGGGGAGGTGAAGATCTCACCGGCGCAGGCGGCGTCGAGCATGCCGGTGCCCACGAAGCCGCCGTGGAGGGGCTCGTGCCCGCTGCCGCCGCCGGAGATGATGGCGACCTTGCCCTCCTCCTTGCGGTGGCGGCGGTAGATGATGTGCTGGTCGAGGTCGACCTCGAGCTCGTGGGGGTGGGCCGCGGCCATGCCCCGCAGGGCGTCCGTGACCACGTTGTCAACGGAGTTGATGAGTTTCTTCATGACACTGACGCTACCGCGACATGGGCCGGCTTGTACCGCCAGAGGTCCCACGAACCCTGGTCCGTGCACATCGGTGCAGGTCAGAGACCTCTTGTCGGAACGGATACACATCGGGGCGCTCGACAGGACGGGCGGGGTGCCGGCACCATAGTTCGTCCAACGCAGAGTTGCAGACGCATTCATGCGAGCGCAACCACCAGAACACCTGAGCATCGCCCGTAGATATTCTGGAGACTATCTGGGGAGGGGCTTTTTCTGAGGCATCCTCACATCGGTTGCGGGCAGGATAGGAGCATGGATCTGTCCGTTGTCGCCGTCGTGGCCTCCATCGCAGCCGGTGTCTCCATCCTGGTCGCCATTGCTGCCGTCTTCGCCGCGCGGCGCTCGACGGCGCACGCGGATCTGGCCCTCAAGGAGGCCTCACGGATCTCCCGGGCCAGCATCTCGCGGATCAATGAGGTCCAGTCCGAGGCGAGCTCGGCCCGTGTGGCGGCGCGCCGCGCCGCCGAGCGGCTGCGTTCCATGACCAAGGAGCGTACGACGCCGGACAGCGTCGCCGCCTACCGGGTATTCCTGCGGGAGGTCGTCGAGGACTCCAAGCACCTGCTGGGTCCCGAGGGCACGGGGACGATGAAGAACGAGGCGCTGGACCGGCTGCGGGTGGGGGCGCTCCTGGGCGGCTCTGACGAGGTGCTGCGGGCGCTGAGGAACTTCGCCCTCCTGCGCACCCAGCGGCCCGAGGCTCCGTGGCCCAGCGCCTACGCCATGGCCTATGCGCGCCTGCAGTCCGACCTCGTCACCGCGATCCGCAACGACCTGGGCTCCTCTGAGGAGTCCCTGACAGCCGACCAGATCTGGGGCGCGGTCAACGCCCGCTGCGTCAACCCCGCCTTCCGGCTGGCGCTGCTGAGCCCCCTGGAGGACGTGCTGCGCAACGCCGGACAGGATCCCGCCCACTACGACCTCGTCCACATCACCAAGCCCGCCGACCACCCGAGTCTCGCCGGATCCACCGCTGCCACTGGGTCCACGAACCCTACGAACGCCGGCGCCACCGGCGCCGCCTCCTCCGAGACCCGACGGCGCTCGCGACGGGCGCGGAGTCGGATGGCGCGGGAGGCCTCGGCGGCGGCGACTGAGACGGCTGAGACGGCTGAGCCACCGGCAGCGGCAACGACAGCGAAGACGACGACCGGCCGCACGCTGCCCGACTCGTCCGACATCGTGTGGGCCCCACTCAGCCCTGGACGCAGAGGCGCGCACGCAGCGGCCGCTGAGACTCCCACGGCAGCTCACCCGCAGACCCCTGCGGCGAGTCCCGCGGCCCCCGGGCGTGAGCCGGCGGCCGATCCAGCCGCCTCGGCGGCTCCTTCTGCCGGCGCCTGGGCTCAGGCTGTTGCGGCTCAGCAAACACCGCTCCCGCAGAACGCCCCTCGCACTGAGCCGGCTCAGCCACAGTCTGCAAGCCCGACGAGCCACCGGGGGTCCGAGGCTCGAGGCAGCGCCTCCGGGGCCTTCGAGGACCCGACACCCAGCCGTATCTCCCGGCATCGACGCGGTCAGGACTCCCATCCCGCCCCCTCCACGCAGACGGCTGCCGTACCAGGGACGGCGACGGCCTCGACGACGGTTGTCACAGCGGCAACGGCCTCAATGTCCTCGGCGGCTCCGACCTCAAGGGGGCCAACGGCGTCGGCCAGCACGGAGGAGACAGAGTCCGTCTTCGCAACGGCCTTCCCCGAGGCTCTCACCGTGAGCCGTGCAGCTGCACCGGTTGCCTCAGGAGCTCCGGATGCGCCCGGGGCACCTGCCGCATCCACCGCCCCACCGGCCGCGGCTGCCGCGCAGCCCACAACGGCGCAGCCGGCCCCCGGCCGCACCCGTGCGAGCTCACCGTCCGCGTCCCCGACCGCCTCACCGAAGGCCACGGCGGTGGCAGCCCGCACGGTCACGGTGCCCACGGGTCCTCAGCAATCTCAGCCGTCTGAGCCATACACGGCCCCTGGCGCACCGGCCGCGTCCGCCCCGGCATCCGGAGCAGTGGGGGCCGGCGGCTACGGCATCGTCCCGGCTCAGGGCGCAGCCCAGCCACCCGCCCAGGCACGAGGTCAGGTACAGGGCCAAGCCGGCCTGCCCGCGTCCCAGCGGACCGAGCAGGCTTCCGCCGTGGCCGCAGCCGATGCCGTCCCCGCCAGCACCGCCGGAACCACCCGAGCCCACCGGACGGAGGCCGCACCGACACCGGAGGTCTGGTCCCCCACTCCCCCGTCCCTGCAGGACTCCGCCGAGTTCCCCAGGGCACGCGGCGCCTGAACCGGCCGCATCCCCTCGCCGGGGCCTTCTCCCCACCCCATGACGGCTTCGCGCCCCGGCCCGCGTGGCAGAATCCGGGTGTGGGAGGCCGAGGGGCTTCCACGGAAGGGGTATGGCGTGAGCATTTTTGCCTGGTGCGCGATCATCGGATGCGCCATTCTCCTGGCCGGGATCCTTCTCGACGGCGTACTCGACGCGTTCCTCCCCGATGGGCTCGTGCCGGTCCTCGCTCTGCCGGTGGCGGTCTTCGGCGCCATCGGCATGGGAATGACAGCGGTGTCGGGATCGGCAGCGACGCACGTACCGGTCGCCGTCGTGTGGGGTGTTCCCGCAGCACTGGCAGTCGCCTCCGGCGCAGTCACGCGCTGGCTGTGGAACCGTCTCAGGCGCTCCATGCCGCTGGACACGGCTCCGCCCACCGCCGCGGAGCTGGTCGGTGAGAAGGTCACCGTCCTGTGGTGGAAGGACGGCAGCGGCGAGGTTCGCGCCATCACGCGCGGCAGCCAGCTCACCCTGCCGGCGCGCTCCGAGGAGCCGCTGCGCTCGGGCCAGAGCGCCTGGGTGCTCGACGCCGTCGACTCCACCCTGACCATCGTCCCCTGGGAGCAGATCAGCAGCTGAGCCCACCGGGCGCACCACCCCCTCCTCGTTGTCTCCCTCCCTCATCCCAGCTCCCCACAAAGAAAGGAACACCGCATGGACACAATGCTCATCGGCGCCATCGTCATCATCGTCATCATCGTGCTGCTGGTAGTCGCCTACCTGTTTAGCCGGATCGTCGTCGTCCCCTCCAACCTCACCGGTCTGATCTCCGGTTCGAACCGGGGCACGGTCAAGATCATTCACCCCGGTGGACGCGACTTCGTCCTGCCGGTCATCCAGTCCATCCAGTACCTGCCCTTCACCCAGACCACGATCGGTTTCAAGGTCACCGCCGAGGACGAGAACAAGATCAACGTCAACGTCGCCGCTGTCGCCGCCGTCAAGGTGGGTGACTCCGACGAGCAGGTGCGCGCCGCGGCCAAGCGCTTCCTGGGCAAGGCCAACACGGACCAGGCCATCGCCGACTCCGCCCGTGAGGCGCTCATCGGCTCCCTGCGCTCGATCATCGGGCACATGACGGTCACCGACCTCATCTCCGACCGCGACGCCCTTCAGCGCAACGTCTTCGATGACGCCAAGAGCATCATGGCCAACATGGGCCTGGAGATCGACATGCTCCAGGTCTCCGAGATCACCGACGCCGGCGGTTACATCGAGTCCCTGGGTGTGCCCGAGCAGCAGCGCGTCGAGAAGGACGCCCGCATCGCCCGGGCCAACGCCGAGCGCGAGGCCCGCGACGCCGAGGTCACCTCCCGTCAGCAGATCGCCGAGCGCGAGCGCGACCTGTCCCTGCGTCAGGCCCAGCTCAAGGCCGAGACGGACAAGGCTCAGGCCGACGCCGACTCCGCCGGCCCGATCGCCCGCGCCGCCAAGGAGCGCGAGATCGCCATCATCGGGCAGGAGGCAGCCGAGGCCAAGGCCGCCCTGACCGAGCGCGAGCTCGACTCCACGGTGCGCAAGCCCGCCGACGCCGCCCGCTACCAGCGCGAGCAGGAGGCCCAGGCCTCCAAGACCGAGGCACTGCTGCGCGCCGAGGCCGAGGCCGAGCGCACCCGGTTGGACGCCCAGGCCCAGGCCCAGGCCACCGTGGCCCGCGCGGAGGCCGAGGCCAAGGCGACCGCCGCCCGGGCCCGCGCCGAGGCCGACGCCATTGCGGCCCGAGGCCAGGCCGAGGCCGACACGATCCGCGCCGCCGGTGAGGCCGAGGCCAAGGCGATGAGTGACAAGGCCGACGCCCTGGCCAAGTACGGCGAGGCGGCCACCCGCCAGATGCTGCTGGACAGGGCCCCCGAGATCGCGCGGGCCCTGAGCGAGCCGCTGGCCAGCGTGCGCGATCTGTCGATCATCTCCACCGAGGGAGCCTCGGCCCTGCCCAAGGCCGTGGCCAGCAACGTCGAGCAGCTCGACGTCATCCTGCGCAGCCTGGTGGGCACGGGCCTGACCGACATGGTGGGCAGCCACCTGCCGGGGTCCGGCTCCTCCGAGGCGCACGGCAGCAAGGCCCCGGCCGACGTCGTCGAGCACCTGGAGGGCTGAGGCGCGGAGCAGACATCCGGCCCATCGACGAACGGGGGCATGTCACGCGTAGGGGGACAGAATCTCTGCACCCGACCGCGTGACATGTCCCCGTCGCGTGCGCGGCAGCGTCCTCGCTGCCGTCGGCGCCGACTGGGAACAACTGTGAACATTCGTGCGCCGGGCGTGGTGACGCCGACCAGCAGGCTCCGAAGAATCGCCAGTGACACCGGATATCACTGACGAGTAAAGGAGCGCACGCATGAGCGAGAGGATCATCCTGACCGACCTCGACGAGCAGATGCAGGAGGCGGTTGCGGACACCAGACGTCGGGTAGCCGCCCTGCACGCCGAGCTGCCCCGGTGGGGGCTGGTGGTGTGGACCGCAGGCAACGTCTCCGAGCGGGTCGTCGTCGACCGCGGTGATGGGCCCGTCAAGACCGACTTGTTCGTCATCAAGCCCTCCGGCGTCTCCTACGACGAGCTGACCGCGGAGACGATGGTGGTCTGCACGCTCGACGGCGAGAAGATCGACGACGGCACGCCGGCCTCCCTGACGCCCTCCTCGGACACGGCCGCGCACGCCTACGTCTACCGTCACCGCAGCGATGTCGGTGGCGTGGTCCACACCCACTCCCCCTACGCCACCGCCTGGGCCGCGCGACGCCAGCCGATCCCCTGCGCCCTGACGATGATGGGAGACGAGTTCGGCGGCGACATCCCGATCGGACCCTTCGCCCTCATCGGCGACGACTCGATCGGCCGCGGCATTGTGGAGACCCTGGAGGGCTCCAGATCTCCGGCGGTCCTCATGGCCAACCACGGCCCCTTCACCGTCGGCAAGGACGCGCGCGACGCCGTCAAGGCCGCCGTCATGTGTGAGGAGGTCGCCCGCACGATGAGCATCGCCGAGCAGCTCGGCGATGTGAAGCCGATCCCGGCCGACATGGTGGATCGCCTCAACGACCGCTACCAGAACGTCTACGGCCAGCACTGAGCAACCGGCCTGCGGGTCGACGAGCCCGGTCAAGGAGCCCGGTCACTGCCCGGACGACGACTGCGCACCGGGCCCCAGACGGCGAGCGAGCCCGTCGAGGATCGGCTCCAGCCCGAGCTCGAACTCCTCCGTCCTGCGTTCCGCGGTGCGGGTCCTGGCTCCACATGGAGCCAGGACCCGCACATCTGTTCATGCTCCCTCCGCACCCACCGGCATCGGACATGAGTCCGACGCCGTCGGAGCCCGGGCACCCCGGAGACCTCAGATGTCCTCCAGGGAGGCGCCCTTCGTCTCACGGGCGAAGAGGTAGATGATGCCTCCGGCGAAGAGCAGCACCGCGAAGATGATGAAGGGCAGGAACACCACCTCGGCGCTCAGCGCGCTGCCTCCGATGAGGGCTCCCACGAAGTATGGGCCGACGACCTTGGCGACCGATCCGATTCCGTACCCCAGCCCCAGACCGGTGGACCGGGCCTCGGTCGGGAACTGCTCACCGCCGAAGGCGTTGAGGATGCCGAAGGCGCCGTCGCCGAACATCATGACGATGAAGATGCCCGCGAAGAACACGTAGCCGGCGTTGCCGATCTCGTCCCCGTGGACCATGCGGGTGGAGAAGGCCGCTATCAGGGCCCCGACGGCGCCGATCATGCCGCAGCCGAACATCGTCCAGCGCCGCCCGATCCGGTCGGAGATCCAGGCCGAGCCCAGGCGTCCCAGCAGGTCTCCCAGCGAGACGAGCATGAACAGGGTCGCGACCGTGCTGGCCTCGAACTTGAAGGACTGGCCCAGCAGCGTCTGTCCCCAGGACTGGACGGTGAAGGAGCCCAGGATGAAGGAGAAGGAACCGAGGGCCACGACAAGCAGCTGCTTGGGGTACTTGGTGAAGACCACTGAGTAGGATGCGGAGCTCTTGTCGGGGATGGGCGGCAGATCAGCGACCTGTTCGACGGGGATCTCCATGGCCCAGGCGTAGGCGGCCCTGGCCTCCTCCTCACGTCCCCGGGACTGCAGGAAGCGCGGCGACTCCGGGACGAAGCGGGTCCAGACCAGCAGGACGATGGGGATGCAGCCGACGGCGATGAGTCCGCGCCAGCCCAGGGCGTCACCGAAGTACCTGGTGACCAGCCCGCCCAGGAAGATGCCCGCGGGAATGAAGACGCTGGTGAGGCCCGCCAGGAGGCCGCGCTGCTTGGCGGGCACGAACTCCTGGACGAAGGGCACCGAGGTGATGTTCAGGCCGCCCACGCCGAACCCGACGCCGGTGCGCAGGATCGCCAGCAGGATCCAGCCGTTGACCGGGGTGACGGCCGAGGCGGCGGTGAAGACGACGAGGACGATGATGCACCAGATGAAGGCGTGCTTGCGTCCCCACACGTCGGCCATCCGCCCCCAGGTGATGGAGCCCAGGACCGTGCCCAGACCCGCTCCGGCCAGGATGACGCCGGAGTGGAAGCCGGTGAGGCTCCATCCCGGGGTCTCGATCAGCATGTTGACGATGAAGCCGATGAGGAACATGTCGAAGAACTCCGACACGTTGCCCACGATGGCCATTCCGATGAGGGACTTCTGGTGGCCGGTGAGGCGGTGGTTGTCGATCTGTTCGGGAGCGGTGCGCCCCAGCGGCGCAGCATCGTGCTCAGTATGTGTGTGGGTGCTCATGAGTGAACCAATCCTTGTAAGAAAGAGGCGCCTCAGCGCACGATGTCCGAGCCTTGGAGAGCCAGGAGATCGCCGGGGCGCACATGTGTGAGGTCGCCGTGGTGGGTCAGGGCGAGCTGGGCCACCTTGGTGCCCATCTCGATGCCGCGCCCGACGTCGCCGTCGAGCCAGCCGTGAAGCGTGCCCGCCACGAAGGAGTCACCGGCACCGGGCCGGTCGATGACCGGGACGGACTTGATCTCGTAGACGCGCTCGCCGTCGGCTTCGGTGGACAGGTAGGTGCCGGCGCGCCCGTCGGTGGACACGACCGTGGGGGCCCCGATCTCCTCGCGCAGGGCCCGGCACACGTCCACACCCTGGCCCGGGATGCCGAAGACGATACCGGCATCGGTTCGCGAGCAGAAAAGGATCGAGGCGCCCCTGGCGATCGGCTCCAGGACGGCCCGCGCCTGCTCGCCGTCCCACAGCAGGGAGCGGAAGTTGACGTCGAGGGCGACGTCGACGCCCCGGTCGCGGGCGGCGTCGGCGACGTAGCGCACCACGCGGGCGGTCTGGGGGGTCAGGGCCGCGGTGATCCCGGTGAGGAAGACCAGGCGGGTGTCGAGCAGGGCGTCCCAGTCGAACTCCTCGGGGACGATGCTGCGGAAGGGCGTGTACTCGCGGTCGTAGGTGACCTTGCCCGGCAGCGGGAACTCGCCCGGCTCGAGGAAGTAGAGGGCGACGCGGCCCTCGTCGGTCATGACGACGTGGCTCATGTCCACGCCGACGGCGGAGTACTCCAGGGCGATGCGGTCGGACAGCTCGCCGCGGGGCAGCTTGGTGGTCCAGGCGGTGGCGCGGCCGAGCTCGGACAGGAGTCCGGCGACGTTGGCCTCGGAGCCGGCGGCGGTCATGCGCAGGGACCGGGCGGTGGCCAGGCGGTCCCCGCGCTCGCAGGTCAGCCGGATCTGTCCCTCGCCGATGGTCGTCAGGTCGTACCTCATTGTCGATTCTCCTCTGCGGCGGCAACGGTGCCGCTCGTGGTTCGGGGGTGGTGGTTCGGGTGCTCTTGTACGGTCCGGTGGATTGTGAGGCGGTCAGGAGGCGATGGGATCCGGATCTTGCGGGGGCGCGCCTAGGGAGCCTCGACGATGAGGCCCGCTGCTCCGGCGCGGTCCTCAATGAAGGTGCGGGCGGCGGCGCAGCGGCTCAGGGAGTCCGGGGCGTCGTCGTTCCACATCTCGATCATGAGGCGGCCGCTCCAGCCCTGGGCGGCCAGGAGCGCGAAGGAGCGGTCCCAGTCGACGACGCCGGCGCCCATCTCCACGCGGCGCGGCTCACCGGGGCGCACGTCCTTGGCGTGCATCGCCACCATGTGGCCTTCTCCGGCGGCGAGCTCGACGCCGGGGTCGAGGCCCTGCTCGGCGATGTTGCCCAGGTCGGGGTAGAGCTGGAGGTAGGGCGAGTCGACGGCGTCGACGAACTCCATCGCCTTGGTCAGGGAGGTGACGTCGTCACCGTCGACGTTCTCAATCCCCATGACGACGCCCAGGCGTGCGGCCGTTGGGACGGCGTCGGCCAGGAGCTGGGCGTACCAGCGCTCGGCGTCGGGATTCGGGTCCTCGTAGTAGCAGTAGTAGCCGGCGAGCTGGATGACCGGGACGCCCAGGTCGTGGCAGACCTGCAGGCCGCGGGCCATGACCTCACGGGCACGCCGGCGCACGTCCGGGTCGGCCGATCCGGGCCCGATCCGCCGGTGCAGGGACAGGCAGATCCCACCGATGAAGGTGCCGGCCGCCTCGGCGGCCCGGCGCACGGTGCGGCACTGCCCGGCGTCCCAGTCCAGGCGGGCCTCCCGCTCGGGGGACTCGTCGATGGACAGATCGAGGAAGGAGAAACCGGCTCGGGGCACCTGATCGAGGAAGACCCGCCAGGCCTCGGCATCCACCCGGCTCCCGGAGACCGCCAGCGGCCCGCTGCGCAGCGCCTTCTCATAGATGCCCAGGCAGACGCCATCCTTGAGCTCGGCGGAGGCGCCGGCCCGCGCGGTGTCTGCTTGTGCGGCGTCGGAGCTCATGGCCACACCTCCTTCAGGGTGGTGCGCAGCTCGGCGGCCGCGGCGGCGGGGTCCTCGGCGGCGACGATCGCCCGGCCGGCGATGACGATACCGACCTCGCGTCCGGCGAAGGCGGGTAGGTCGGCGGGGCTCACGCCGCCGGTGATGGTGACGGTGAAGCCCATGGCGGCCAGCTCGTCGACCCGGTCCATGTCCTCGTCCTTCCAGGACAGGTCGCCGGAGGCCTCCCGGTCGCGGGAGCGCTTGACGATGACGTGCTCGACGCCGGCCTGCCGCCAGGCGCGGGCCCGATCGACGTCGAACCACTCGTCTGCCAGCTCGACCTGGACCTCGCCGCCGAGCTCGGCGGCCACCTGGCACACCTGGCGGATGGTGGACATGGAGGCGCCGGCCACGCAGGAGACGAGGTCGGCCCCGGCCTCGAGGGCCAGGCGGGCGATCTTGGAGCCGGCCTCGGCGATGCGCACGTCGGCGAGGATCTGCTTGTCCGGGAAGAGGGCCCGGATGGCGCGCACGGCGTGGAAGCCCTCGCACAGGACGAGGATGGTGCCGCACTCGATGACATCGACATAGGGCGCGGCCCGCTGGAGGGGGCCGAGCGCGCTGGGCAGGTCGAGTGTGTCCAGGGCGACCTGGAGCCTGGGGGTTGCGGGCTGCTGGGTCATGGTGACGCCTCCTCCCCTCAGCCGGCCAGGGGCTCGAAGGCGAAGAAGGTGGCGGCGTTGCCCACCAGGAGGTCCTGGACGTAGGCGGGGTCGACGCCCTCGGCCTCGATGAGGCGGGGGCAGAAGACGGCCGGGTCGTAGTCGATGCCGGAGACCGACCCGTAGGCCTTCTGGTAGGAGGCCTTGCCCGAGTCGGTCCCCAGGAGGATCTGCTTGCCGTAGCCCTTGGCCCCCAGGGTCTTGATGAGGTCGACCCGGGCGTTGTCGGGCACGTACTTGATGCGGTTGGTGCCGTCGAGCTCGACGTAGGCGCCGGTGGCGACGATCTGCTCGTGGACCCACGGGTCCCAGTTGCGCTGGATGTGGCCGATGGCGATCTTCTCCGGGGCGACGCCCTGCTCGATGAGGAAGCGGGCCTGCTCGGGGCCGCAGGTGCCGGCGGTGACGTGAGTGTTGACGGGGGCTCCGGTCTCCTTGCAGGCGATGGCCACGGCCTGGCCGGTCTTGACCTCCCAGTCGGTGATCCGTCCGTAGGCGGTGGCCCACTTGATGCAGCCGGCCCGAATGTCGGTGCGCTTGACGAGTGGCCCCATGTAGTCATTGGCATCGACGCCCTCGACGACGTCGGCGATGAGCAGGTCGGCGATCTCGGTCACCGTGTACTGGTTGACCCAGGACTGGCGCCACTCCAGGTAGACCTTCTGCTGGTGGAAGCCGGTGGCCTGGATGACCTGCAGGTCCGGGACGCGGTCGACGACGTCGCGCAGCATGAGCACGCCGCGCCCCGACGAGGCCGGGCACATGTCGACGATGGTGGCGCTCGGTGCGAAGCGCTTGGAGGCCTCGACGAAGGAGGTGGCCTCCTGGACCGCCTTGTCCTCGTCGATGAGGAGGTGATCGGGGTCGATGTAGACCTCCCCCGCGCCGACGCGGATGAGGTGGTCGTGGGCGTTGACGACTCCGAGGCTCGCGGGGTCGACGTCGCCGTGGATGGTACGGACGATACCCATGGGTTCTTCTCCTCCAGACGGGTTCTTCGAGCAGGTGATGGCGGACAGCCGGCAGATGGACAGCCGAGTGCCGCCGAAAGCGGGTGCAGGCCGGTTGCCGCCGCGAGCGCCGGCCAGCGCGCTCCCATCCGTCACGCTATGAAGGTGCTTGCCGACGTCGAAGGAGAGCAGTGAACAAATGTTCACATTGACGGTGCAACCGACG
Source organism: Actinomyces sp. Marseille-P3109 (assembly GCF_900323545.1). Taxonomy (NCBI): domain Bacteria; kingdom Bacillati; phylum Actinomycetota; class Actinomycetes; order Actinomycetales; family Actinomycetaceae; genus Actinomyces; species Actinomyces sp. Marseille-P3109. The sequence goes on along the minus strand of NZ_OOHN01000008.1, from coordinate 169,805 downwards.
AGCCGCTTCCAGAAGGATCGTTGCCAGGACAAGAGATCCGACGATCACGATTGGATAACCTGAACGCATGTGTGCACAGCTGACTCGGGAGCGGGCCTCACTGCTGCTTGAGGTGGCCCGCCTGTACTGGAACGAGGACCTCGACCAGGCGAGCATCGCCGGAGAGATGGGCTACTCGCGTCCCACGGTCTCGCGCATGCTCGCCGAGGCCCGCCGGCACGGGATCGTCACCGTCACGGTGTCCCACCCCATTGAGCGGCTCATGGCCCTGGAGGAGCGCCTGACGCGGGCCTTCGGGCTCAGGGAGGCGCGGGTCGCCGAGGATCGCGCCGACGGCGCCAGCGGTCCGGGCGCCGAGGTCGCCCGGGTGTGCGGCGACCTGCTCCTGGAGCACGGCGGGCCCCGCAGCGTCATCGCCGTCTCCAACGGCCGGACCGTGGGCGCCGTCGTGCACCATCTGCCCGAGCGGGTCTGGCCGGAGTCGACGGCGGTGGCGATGCTGGGATCGGCTGGGGAGTCCTTCCACCTCGAGGACGGCCCGGACATCTGCCGCAACCTGGCCCTGCGCCTGGGCGGCCACTACCGCTCGCTGCCGGTCCCCCTCGTCTTCGACTCCCTGAAGAACGCCCGCGCGGTGCGCAGCGAGGAGCGGGTGGCCACCACGCTGGAGCTCGCCGCCCGCAGCGACGTGGCACTCACCGGCGTCGGCGCCGTCGGGGAGACGACGAGCAGCCCACTCCTGCGCCGCTGGATGACGCCCGCCGTCATGCGCGAGTGCCGCCGCAAGAACGTCGTCGCCCACGTCTGCGGGCACCACCTGGACGCCGAGGGCAACCACGTGCGCACGGCCCTGTGCGACCGCACCCTGTGCCTGGACCCCTCCCGGCTCAGCGAGATCCCCCTGGTCATCGGCGTGGCCGCGGGCCGGGACAAGGTCGAGGCCCTGCGCGCCACCCTGCGCGGGGGCTACCTGTCCGCCCTCGTCACCGACGAGAGCACCGCGCGGTCCCTCCTGGAAGACGTCTGAGGGGAGGCACCGGGGCGGGGTTGGAATGAACACGCGTTCATCGATGTACTTGCTCGCCTCTGCGGAAGCGGGAAGGATCAGTCATGATGCCCGATCGCAGGTGCACCAGCACGGTGCTCGCGGCCGCGGGCGACATGCACCCTCATGCACAAGGAGTCCTCAGTTATGAGCGCTGAGCCGCTGCTCACCGATCTGGATCGCCAGGCCATTGCCGTGTCGAAGGCCCTGGCCGCCGACGCCGTGGAGAAGGCGGGGTCGGGTCATCCCGGTACGCCGATCTCGTTGGCGTCGGTGGCGTGGCTGCTCTACCAGCGTGAGATGGTCCACGACCCGCTCGATCCGGGCTGGCTGGGGCGGGACCGGTTCGTGCTGTCGATCGGGCACGCCTCGCTGGTGCAGTACATTCAGCAGTTCCTGGCCGGTTACGACATCGATCTGGAGGGTTTCACGTCCTTCCGTTCTCCGACGGGTCTGCCGGGTCATCCCGAGTTCGGTGAGATTCCCGGGGTGGAGACGACGACCGGCCCGCTGGGGGCGGGTTTCGCCAACGCGGTGGGTCTGGCGATGGCGGCGCGCCGCGAGCACGGGCTGCTGGACGCGGGTACCCCGTTGGGCGAGTCGGTCTTCGACCACTTCGTCTACACGATCCTGGGTGATGGGTGCATGCAGGAGGGCGTGAGCTCGGAGGCCGCGTCCCTGGCCGGCACCCAGCAGCTGGGCAACCTCATCGCCATCTACGACGACAACGACATCTCCATCGAGGGCAGCACGGACATCGCCTTCACCGAGGACGTCTCGGCCCGCTTCGAGGCCTACGGCTGGCAGGTGCTCGACGTCGACTGGCGCACCGGCGGCCCGGATGGCTCGGGGGGCTACGCGGAGGACCTCCAGGCGCTGCACGAGGCGATTGTGGCGGCCCGCGCCGAGACCGAGCGCCCGTCGCTGATCCGCCTGCACACGATCATCGCCTGGCCCTCACCGACCAAGCAGGGGCAGGCCTCCTCCCACGGCGCCAGGCTCGGGGCCGAGGAGGTCGCCGGGCTCAAGCGGGTCCTGGGCCTGGATCCCGAGCAGAGCTTCATCCTGCCCGAGGACGTCGTCGCCCACACCCGGAAGCGGGCCGCCGAGAATGCTCGGGCCGCCCGAGCGGTGTGGGACGAGCGCTTCGCAGCCTGGCAGCAGGCCAACCCCGATGGGGCCGCGCTGCTGGAGCGCCTTGAGGCCCACCGCCTTCCCGAGGGCCTCGAGGCGGCCCTGCCGACGTGGGAGGTCGGCCAGTGCCTGGCGACCCGTGCGGCGTCGGGCAAGGTTCTGTCGGCCTTGGCAGGCGTGGTGCCCGAGCTGTGGGGCGGGTCGTCGGACCTGGCAGGCTCGAACAACACGACTATGGATGGCGAGCCCTCCTTCCTTCCCGCTGCCCTGGCGCAGGCCGACGGCGACGGGCCCTTCGGCCGCACGATCCACTTCGGCGTGCGTGAGCACGCCATGGGCTCGATCCTCAACGGGATCGCTCTGGACGGGCTCACCCGCCCCTACGGGGGCACCTTCATGGTGTTCTCCGACTACATGCGCCCGGCTGTGCGCCTGGCGGCGCTCATGGGGCTTGGCAGCATCTTCGTGTGGTCCCACGACTCGATCGGCGTGGGCGAGGACGGCCCCACCCACCAGCCCGTCGAGCACCTGATGGCGCTGCGCGCCATCCCGGGGCTGGCCGTGGTGCGCCCCGGGGACGCCAACGAGACCGCTGCGGCCTGGGCCGAGATCCTGGCCCGCCCGGGCGAGCCGGCCGGCATCGCCCTGTCACGCCAGAACCTCACTGTCAACGCAACCGCTCAGGCAGCGGCCGAGGGTGTGAGGCGGGGCGCCTACGTCCTGGCCGAGGCCACCGACGCAGGCGGCGGCCAGGTCAGCCCCGAGGTGGTCCTGATCGCCACCGGCTCCGAGGTCGGGGTGGCCGTGGACGCCCGCGACATCCTCCAGGGTCAGGGCACGCCCACCCGGGTGGTCTCCGCCCCCTGCCTGGAGTGGTTCGCCCAGCAGGACGCCGCCTACCGGACCGAGGTGCTGCCGGCAGGTGCCGCCAAGGTCGCCGTCGAGGCCGGCATCGCCATGGGCTGGCGCGAGATCGTCGGCGACGCCGGTGAGATCGTCTCCCTGGACCACTACGGCGCCTCCGCCGCCGGCACCGCCCTGTTCGAGGAGTACGGCTTCATCGGGCAGAACGTGGCCGCCCGCGCCCGCCAGGCCCTGGCTCGCACGCGCGGCTGACGGACGCCCCGCCCCTCGCCGTCGAGCCGGGCATTCTTCGCGTGGCCCTACAGAAAAACCGTAGGGCCACGCGAAGAATGCCCGGCTCGACGTATGAGAAACATATGTCACGGGGATACCACTACCCATGCCGCACAGGTGACTTACCGGCCGATTTTGGGCACGCTGGGGACCGGTCGCGCCACCGGGCGCCCTCCGTAACAACGACCCCCGACACAGAAGAGGCCATCTCTCATGACCGCACCCGCCCAGAACGACCCCCAGATCCCTGACGGCAACGACTCCGGCGAGGAGCAGCCCCTCCGCACGCGTTACTACTACCTCATCATGACCGTCATGGTCGTGATCGGCATCGTCATCGATATCGCGATCTACATCGGGATCATCACGAACGCCGAGGGGACGGTGCGCATCCCCTACCTGGTCTTCATTCTTCCCGTTGTCGGTGCTCTGGCGATCGGGCGATTCGCCGACGCCGCCCTGGCCAAGAAGTCTCCCCATCTGGTGCCCGGCTACGTGGCTCCGCAGTACCAGGGCGGGCAGGTCCCTCAGCAGGCCCAGTACGGCCAGCCCCAATACGGACAGCCGGCCGCCCAGCCGGTGGCGCCGCAGAGCACCGGCTACGGGCAGGTGCCCGGTCAGCAGACGGCTCCCGGCGCACCGCAGCAGGCCCCGCACGGCCAGCCGCAGCAGCCGCAGTACGGACAGGCCCCCTCTGGTCAGGCTCCCAAGAACCAGCAGCCCTACGGACAGAGTGGATACACGAGCTAATCCTCAACAGGCAGACCCGGACACGCCCAGCTTCACGTTGGAACATCCTTCCAACGCTTCAGAGAGGACATGATTCATGAGCACGGCTCACGTCCCCCAGAACGCCGCTGACACCGGTGACAACGAGTCCAACGAGGATGAGATCACGATCCGAACCCGTCTGTTCTACCCGCTTTTCGGGATCGCAGTGATCATCGGCGTCATTCTGGACGTCATCATCCTCATGCTCCTCAACACCTATGTGCCGGGCAGAGCGAGGACTCCCTTCTGGATCTTCATCATCCCAGTCGCGATCCTCGTGTTCCTCGTCTCCTTCGTCGATGATGTCCTGGCCAAGCGCTTCCCCCATCTGGTCCCCGAGGAACTACGCCGACAGCTGGCGGCCGCCGAGGCGTCGAAGGCTGCTGGGGCATCCCAGCAGCAGGGATACGCCCAGATGCCCGGTAACCCGGTGCAGGGGCAGGCGGCCCCGCAGTACCAGGGCGGGCAGGTCCCTCAGCAGGCCCAGTACGGACAGCCGCAGCAGCCGGGTCAGGTGCCTCCGTCTGGCCAGTACGGGCACGCCACCGTTCAGGCTCCCCAGAACCAGCAGCCCCACAGTCAGAGCGGGCAGCCGGGGCAGACCGGTCCGGTCGGCTACTGAGGCGCGGCAGGCGCCGAGTAGATGCCCGAATAGATGTCGGTGGGGCCCGATACGCTCCCACCATGCCCGCATCGAAGAGTCCTAAGGCCCCCAAGGTCTCCTACTGCTGTACCGAGTGCGGCTGGTCCAGTCCCAAGTGGATGGGCCAGTGCCGGGAATGCCGGGAGTGGGGAACCCTGGAGGAGGTCCAGTCCGCCGGCGCCCCGGGTGAGGGTGCCGGCGGACGCGCCTTGGCCGCCGCCAGCGCCGTGCGCCCCGCCGTGGCCGCCCGCCCCATCGGGGAGGTCAGCGCCACCGAGGCCAGGGCCCGCCCCACCGGGGTGGGCGAGCTGGACCGGGTCCTGGGCGGCGGGATCGTACCGGGCGCCGTCGTGCTGCTCGCCGGCGAGCCCGGCGTCGGCAAGTCCACGTTGCTGCTCGACGTCGCCGCGAAGGCCGCCGCCGTGGCGCGCGAGCGCGGGGATGGGCCGGTCCTCTACGTCACCGGTGAGGAGTCGGCCTCGCAGGTGCGCCTGCGGGCCGAACGCATCGACGCCCTGGATCCCGGGCTGCTCCTGGCCGCGGAGACCGAGCTCGGGGCCCTGCTGGGGCACGTGGAGGAGGCCGGGCCGTCCCTGCTGGTGGTGGACTCGGTCCAGACCATCGCCTCGGCGCAGGTGGAGGGCAGCGCCGGAGGCGTCACCCAGGTCCGGGCCGTGGCCGGCGCACTCATCGCGGTGGCCAAGGAGCGTGGTATCCCGGTACTGCTCGTGGGGCACGTGACCAAGGACGGCGGGATCGCCGGGCCCCGGGTCCTGGAGCACCTGGTCGACGTCGTCGCCCAGTTCGAGGGCGACCGGCACGCCCGTCTGCGCCTGCTGCGGGCCGTCAAGAACCGCTACGGCCCCACCGACGAGGTCGGCTGCTTCGACCTGGGCGAGCGGGGCATCGTGGGGCTGGCGGACCCCTCCGGCCTGTTCCTGTCCGCCGCCCGCTCCGAGGTGCCGGGCACCTGCGCCACCGTCACCCTGGAGGGCCGCCGCCCCATGCCTGTGGAGATCCAGGCGCTCGTGGCCTCCACCAACGCCGGCTCGCCACGGCGCACCACCTCCGGGGTGGACCACTCGCGCACAGCCATGGCGCTGGCGGTACTCAGCGCCCGGCTGCGGGTGGACACCTCCAGTGCGGACGTCTACGTCTCCACCGTGGGCGGGGCGCGCGCCGTCGAGCCGGCCACGGACCTGGCCGTGGCCATCTCCGTGGTCTCGGCCGCACGCAACCTGCCCACGCCCGCCGGGCTCGTGGCCTTCGGCGAGGTCGGTCTGACCGGTGAGGTGCGTGCCACCGTCGGCATCCAGCGGCGCCTGGCGGAGGCATCCCGGCTCGGCTTCGACCGGGCGATCGTGCCGCTGGCCGGCTCGGCCGAGCTGCGCGAGGTCGCAGGGATGCAGGTCCTGCCGGTCGCTCATGTGGGTGAGGCCATGGGTGCGGCACTGCCGCGAGGTTGAGGCCGTGGAAAGGGCTCGAGAGGCCGCCCATGATGATGGCGGGATGGGCGCGGTGAGCGTTGACGGCATCGACAGACGTTGACAGCGCTGACTGCTTGATCGGTACGGCGGCGAGAAATCTGCCTACCTGCGCAGACACGCGCCTCCAACAGACCGAGCGGTCCAGTGTGGGAAGGCCCTCTCCGAGAGGTGACCCACCTGCCGATACCATGGGGCCGTGAGCACCGGTGCGTGCGCGCTCAACCAGATGGCGCTGAGCCAGACAGCCTGGAGCGATTGGCCCTGCCCCGGTGAACACGGACATTGCGCGTCCTTCCCCCGAGGATACCGCGAGATCAGGAGAGATGATGATCGAGGCCGCTGGCCAGCTGCGCGAGACGCTTGCGCTCGTCGCTCCCGGCACCGTCCTTCGTGACGGCCTGGAGCGGATCCTGCGCGGTCGTACCGGGGCGATCATCGTGCTGGGCTTCGACCCGGTGGTCGAGGCCATCTCCTCAGGGGGCTTCCACCTGGACGTCGAGCTGTCCGCGGCGCGGCTGCGAGAGCTGGCCAAGATGGACGGCGGCGTCGTCGTCGACATGGACACCGCCCGGATCCGACGCGCCAACGTCCAGCTGCTGCCCAACGCCTCGATCCAGACCTCGGAGACGGGCATGCGCCACCGCACCGCCGAGCGCGTGGCCCGCCAGACCGGTTACCCGGTCATCTCCGTGAGCCAGTCGATGCGGATCATCTCCCTGTACGTGGATGGCAAGCGCCACGTCCTGGAGCCCAGCGAGTCGATCCTGGCCAGCGCCAACCAGGCCCTGTCCGCACTGGAGCGCTACAAGGCGCGCCTGGATCAGACCTCCGCCGGCCTGGACTCCCTGGAGATCGAGGACCTGGTCACCGTCCGCGACGTCACCGCGGTGCTCCAGCTCATGGAGATGGTCCGCCGCATCTCCGCCGACATCGACTCCTACGTCCTGGAACTCGGTACCGACGGGCGCCTGCTGGCGCTCCAGGTCGAGGAGCTCACCCGGGGCCTGCTCGCCGAGCATGGCTTCCTCCTGGAGGACTACCTGCCCGAGGGTCTGGACACCGCCACTGTGGACGCACGCCTGAAGTGGGTTGGCTCCCCCGCTCTCCTGGACCTGGCGATGGTGGCCCGGTCCATGGGCCTGGGCGGCATCGACGGTCAGGACCTGGACGCTCAGGTCTCCCCGCGCGGCCTGCGGATCCTGTCCAAGATCCCGCGCCTGCCCGTGGTCACCGCGCGCGCCGTCGTCGAGCAGTGGGGGTCCCTGCAGGGGGTTCTGGGCGCCACCATCGAGGAGCTCGAGGCCGTTGAGGGCGTGGGCGCCCAGCGGGCCCGGACCCTGCGTGACGGGCTGTCACGGCTGGCGGAGATCTCCGTCGTCGAGCGCTACTCCTGACCCCCTCCCAGCCCTCGGAACTCCGGCACCGGCAAGCACCTGACACCATGGCGGCCGATGCGGGACGAACGGCCTCAGCCGACGACGAAGACCCGATCCTCGGTCAGGTCCTTACCCCCCATGACAAATCGGAAGCGGTAGGTCCCGGCCCCCGCCGCGCTCCCTGGGGCGGTCTGGTTCTGGCCGGCCGAGGCACTCGCGGAGGAGGCGTCGGTCGAACTCGGATCAGCTGAGGCCGTGTCCTGGCCCGTGGCCCGGGCGCTCACGTCGTCGCTCGGCGTGGAGGAGGCCGAGGCGCTTGCCGGTGAGGCGGGCGCCGCCGTGGCGGCAGCGCAGTCGGAGGTGGCAGCGTTTCCGTTCCACGTCACGCTGACATCGGCGGCCTGGCCCGGGGGGAGAAGAAGAGGTCGCTCGGTCTGGCCCACCGGGCAGGTCATGGAGTCCCACACCTGCTGGGAGCCCGAGGAGACCCGTACCCCCACGGCCTGGCTGCCGGCATCGAGGAGGCAGGGTACCGAGCCGTTGTTGACCAGGGAGATGGTGAAGGTCGCTCCGGCGCCCACGCCGACGGACTCCGGGCCGTGGAAGGTATTCGACAGAGTTGAGGGGTCGCAGGTCACGGGAGTGGGGTAGACGGTGCGCACCTGGGCGGCGGCACGCTCCGCGTCCTGGCCGCGGATCGTGCCGCGCACCCAGAAGTAGCCGACGATGATGGCCACTACGAGCAGCAGGAGGAACAGCAGCGCACCGCCCAGCACGAGCGTGCGGCGCAGGCCGTAGCGAGGCTGGGGAGGGATCGGCTTGCGCAGCCGTCCGCTGCGGGGCTGGTCCGGGCCGTTCGGGACGGAGTCGGGGGCGCCGGTGAGCCGCCCGCCGCCGATGTGGGCCCACTGGGCGCCCTTGCCCCAGCCGTTGCGACGACGGCCGGAGCGACCGGTCTGGGTCGAGCTCGTCCGGGAGGAGTGAGCGGTCCCCGGAGCGGCCTGCCGCGAGCGCACGGCCGAAGAGCCCTGGGAGCCCTGGGAACTCTGGGAGCGCTGCGACCCTTTGCCTGCTCGTCCCTTGTGCGCTCCCTGACCCTTGCCGCCCTGAGCCGGTTTTCCCGGGCGCCCACCGGAGGCCGACCGACCTGCCTGCCCCGAGTGCAAGGGGTGGCCGGTCTGCTTGGTGCCGTGGGTACGGCTTCCACGCCCCTTGCCCTGGGGGGAATGGTCGCCCCCGGTGCCGGAGCGAGGCGATGTGGAGGATCCGGTGCCCTGACGGGCGGCGGATCCGCCGGCCCCACCTGCCTGCCGGTGGGGCCGGGACTGGGCTCCTGAGGAGGAGCGGCCGGCGGCGGAGCCCGCGCCGCGACGGGCCGAGCCGCGTCGTCCTGCGCTTCCCCTATGACTGCGTCCGCGTCCCTTGGCCATGGTCACGACTCTACCGGCGCAATGGTCGCAGGGCCGTGAGCGCCCCGCCCGGGTGGGGCGGTGATCCATCGAGATCCATCGCTGTCAGTACGGGCCGGCACTCGCCGGCCCGGCCTCGCGGACGCGCCGTCGAGCGCCTCGAGGATTGATTCCCCGGTACGATCCGGCGAGCCGCAGGGTGCGTCCGTGCGCTCGTTGTACCGCTGCACAAGGTCGACGGGCGGCTACGGGAGCCGGTACGTGGCGCCGTCGTCGTCGGTGGCGATGAGCCCGTCAGCCAGGAGGGTGGCCAGGGCGCGCCCGGGCTGATCGGGATCGGGGGCTCCACCGGTGGAGCGCGCACCCGCTCGGGCGGCGCAGGCCATCAGCTCCCCGGCCTCCACGGGCTGCCCGTCAGCGGCCTCCCGCAGAAGGGCCATGACCAGACCACGGGCCTGACGATCGGTGCCGTGCCAGGCCTGGGTCCGGCGTCGTCCGGCGTGGATGTCCGCAGGGCGGCCGGCCGCCAGCCAGGCGCAGCTGCTGCGCCACGGGCAGGTGCCGCAGTCCGGTTCGCGGGCGGTGCACACCAGGGCGCCGAGCTCCATGACGGCCACCGACCAGTGGGCGGCGGTGGCGTCTTCCTCGGGCAGCAGGTGCAGCGCCCGCTCACGCTCGGCCCGGTTGAGGCTGGGGGCTGGCAGCGCTTGGCCTCCGACAGCGCGCGTCAGGACCCGCCTGACGTTCGTGTCCAGCACGAGGGCGCGGCGACCATGGGCGAAGGCGAGGACGGCGCCGGCCGTGTACTCCCCCACCCCGGGCAGGGCCAGGAGGGCGTCGAGGTCGTCGGGCAGGACCCCGTCGTGCTGCTCGACCACGCTGCGGGCGCACTCGATGAGCCGCAGGGCCCGGCGCGGGTAGCCCAGGCGCCCCCAGACCCGTAGCACCTCGGCGGTGGGGGCCTGGGCGAGCTCGGCCGGCCCGGGCCAGCGGCGCATCCACTCCTGCCAGGAGGGGATGACGCGGGCGACCGGGGTCTGCTGGCTCATGACCTCTGAGACGAGGACCTCCCACGGCGTTGTTCCGGGCAGGCGCCACGGCAGGTCCCGGGCATGGGCGTCGTACCAGGCGATGACGGCCTGCGCCGACGGCTCACCCGGGTCGGGAGGCGGCGGCACCGGTGCCACTGCAGGGACGGCGGGCACGGCGCGCACAGCCGGCGCAGACGATGCGGACGGCGCGGCGGCAATCGTGTCATGAGGGTCGTGAGGGGCGGGGCGGGCAGGCACGGTGCACACCGTAGCGGCAGCGGCTTGGACGGGGCTGGCCGCTTCCGTCGCCAGCCGGCTGAGTGTCCTTGCAGGCCTCACGTTCGTACCGTGGGCCTTCGTCGGGCAGAGGGCACGAGTCCGAGGCCTGCCCCACGATCGCGCGGGACCCTGACGGTTCGCGGGGCTCCACCCCGACGGCGCCCCGTCTGCTCAAGGGCGGCTCAGGCCCTGGCGGCGCTCCTGGCGGGCCCTGGCCCCCTGCTGGATGCCGAGGACGCCGCCCAGTTCGACGTACTCGCCCGTCTCCTGGGTGTAGCCGCGGGCCACGGCCCAGTCCCAGATGCGGTCCAGCTCGGCGGTTCCTTTGCGCTCCAGCGCCTCTCCGCTCAGGCCGGACCAGCTCAATCCCGTCAGGGCAATGGCCGTGCCGTCGGTGTCGACGACGTGCGCCTCGGCGTGACGGATCTGGGGCTTGCCTGCGGCGGCGCTCAGGGCGGTGGGGGCGCCGGAGACCTTGACGAACAGGCCCGTGCGCGATCGGGGCCAGGAGATGTCACGGCTTCTGCCAGAAGCTCCCACGTGGATGCCGGTGGCATCGAGCACCGTGCGCACCGACAGGAGGGACAGGACCCCGAGCATCACGAACAGCCCTAGCAGCAGCAGGATGACGAACGCACCGATCGTGCCCTTACCACCGAGGTGGATGAGGTTCCACACCGCACCGGCCAGGCACACCAGCCCGAAGCCGCCGCCCACGAGGAGCTGGATGCGGCTGGCCGTCGTCTCCGTGGGCCTGAGGACCAGCCTGTCCTGCTCGACGGGGATCGGGCCGAGCCGGGAGGGCTGGTAGTCGTGCGGGGCCGACGACGGCTGCGGGCCGGCCGCAGCGCCATTACCCGGCTGGCCGGTCCCGACCCGGCCGTACTGGCCGGGCTGGTCAGGGCGTCCGTGGCTCTGCTGACCGTCACCGGCCTGACTCGTCTGACCGTACTGGCTCTGAGGACCGGGGAGACCGTACTGGTTCTGCTGAGCGGGGTAGCCGTGCTGAACCGGTTGGCCGTACTGGGCGGGCTGACCGGGCCGTCCCGGCCGACCGTAGGGATTGTTGACCGGCGGCTGGTTCATAAGCACTTTCCTCAAGGGATCATCGGATGGATGCACGGGGATCCGGCAGGCCTCGTCAGACTATCGCCTCAGTTCCGCGGCAGCCCCAGGCAGAACTCCCCATCGCTGCGGACCGCGCTTGACGGCTATCTGCCGCCGGCGAGGCGGCGCAGCAGGCGCACTCGCGGGCCCCAGGTCGCGGGCCGGGCCACTGAACCAGTCGTCTCCCGCTCGGCGTTGTCGAAGAGGTCCTCGACGACGGCGTCGTGCAGGGGCTCGACCATGACCGGGAACATGACCCTCATGGCCCCGCGGGTGCGCCCGATGAGGACGTGGCGGATGCGGGTGCGCTCCTCGTCCAGCGCGTCGAGACTCAGCTCGTGGGCGCCGATGATCCCGGTGCGCGGATGGAAGGTGAACCGTACCCGTTGGCCGGGCTCGTACTCGCTGACGTAGTAATGGATGTCGTCATGCCCTCCATCGGCTCCCAGCGCCAACGGCCGATCCAGGACCATCGGCGGCCAGTACCGCGAGGGCCAAAGGCGATCACCCTTCTGCCCCAGAGCGTCGAGCAGGACGCCCAGAGACTCGAGCGGGGCGTTGATGACGCGTTCGTGAACGTTGCGGATCATGGGTGCTCCTCCATGGTTGTCGCATGGTTGTCGCATGGTTGTCGCATGGTTGTCCGGAGAGGATCGCGCCCGATCATGAAGCCGCACAGAGCCACGGCATGCCGCACTGGACCGCAGCCGGCTCTTTGAGCCCGGCCGGCTCACAGATGCAGGAGCATGCGGGCGTTGCCCAGGGTGTTGGGCTTGACCCGGGCCAGGTCGAGGAACTCGGCCAGGCCGTCGTCGTGGGAGCGCAGCATCTCGGAGAAGACGTCCGCACCCACGGGCGTGCCCTCAATCGGCTCGAAGCCGTGGGAGCCGAAGAAGGGCTCCTCGAAGGTCAGGCAGAACACCCGCTTGAGCCCCATCTGCCGCGCCTGCGCGATGAGCTCGCGCAGGACGGCCGAGCCGAGCCCGGTCCCCAGGGCATCGGGGTGGACGGCCAGGGTGCGCACCTCGGCGATGTCGTCCCACATGACGTGCAGCGCCCCGCAGCCCACGATCCTGGGGACCGCCGGCGAGGGGGTCTCCCCACCGGCGCCTCCGACGCCGCCCGGGACCTCCTCAGCGACGATGAACTCCTGGATGTCCTCGAAGTAGGAGATGAGGTCCTTGGCGACCAGGACGCGGCGCTCGGCGTAGGGCCGCACCAGCTCAGCGATGGCGCGCACGTCCGCCGGGCGCGCCGGCCTCAGGATGCGGCGCGCGCCGTCGGCCCCGTAGACCTCGACCCGGTGCGTCGGCCGTCCGGTTGGTCGGCACTCATCTGTCGTGACAGCCGTAGTGCTCATCGTCATCCGTGTTCCGTAGAGATTCCGTAGGGATCAGTTCTCGTCTCGCGGCCTGCGAGGCCGGTGCTCCACCGGCGGCGTCCGGCATTGTGCGGATCGCAGTGCGATCCGGGCTCACATCCTGCCACGTCAGCCGCTCACCGAGAACCGGCCCCCGCCTGCCCCCGGGCCTCGGCGAGCTCCAGGACCGCGCGGGCCGTGGCGTCGTCGACGACGAGGTCGGTGGCAGTGCGGGCGCGCAGGGCGGCCAGCAGCGCCCGGGCCTTGCCGGTCCCGGCGGCCACGCACAGGCGCCGCGGGATACGGGCGAGCTGGGCGGGGGTCGGACCGGTGGCCCGGGCGTTGAGGGTGATATCGCGCCAGGAGCCGTCGGCCCGCAGCAGCACGGTGCACACGTCGCCCACCACGTCCTGGCGGCGAAGGACGGCCTGGTCCCGGGCGGTGAGGTGACCGCCCTCGTAGACCTGGGAGGGCAGGGCGGCGTCGAGGGCATCGAGGGCGCCGACGCCGAAGACCGCCAGGCTCGCGCGGCGCGTCACCGCCAGGACCCGTTTGACTGAGCGCTCCGACCACATGGCCTCGCGCGTGGCCACGTGGTCGAAGAAGGCCGGCACCGGGAAGGAGATCGTGCGGGCCCCCAGCGAGGCGCGCAGCTGCGAGAGGACCTCGCCGGCGCTGGGGCCCTCGCGCATCGGGTCCGAGGCTCCGTTGAGCTGGACGACCGTCAGCCCCGGGACCGACCGCGAGGGCAGGGCGGCGCTGACCTCAGACATGGTGGTACCCCAGGCGACACCGACGACGACGCCCCCGGCGCCATCACGGTCCGCATCCCCCTGTCTCGCGTCGTCGCCGTGATTCCCACGCCCCGGGCCGGCGGGCCCCGGCGCGGCCGGAGCAGCGGTCCCACCCGATCCGCCGGGCTCGGCCAGCGTCTCGATGAGGTCGACCATGTGCGCGGCCGCGACGGAGGCGACCTGCTGGAGGCGGTGGATCTCCGTGGTGCCCTCGCGCACCGGGACGATGTGGGTGCGCACGTCGAAGGTCTGCTCCATCCGCCCCTCCAGTGATCCGGCGCCACCGGGCTGAACGAGGGTGACCCGCACGACGCCCTCCCGTCGGGCCCGCGCCAAGAGCCGGGAGACGGTGGAGCGCGAGACCCCCAGGTGGTGGGCGATCACCTCCATGGTCTCCCCCTGGACGTAGTACATGGAGGCCGCCTCGTAGGCGCGCACGAGGCCGCCGGGGTCGACGACGCTCCTTGCGGCATCAGTTGCGTTGATGGCGTCAACGGCGTCTTTGCCGGTCACGTCGGTCTCTCTCCTCTCACCGCCGTGGGCCCTTTGCGCACCACGGAGGGGCATGATTCTCCTCCACCCTGACATCGGATGTCCTTGACCAGACGGAATCTGCTCAAGTAAGCGGACATTCTTGTGGAAGCCCTCAAACCAGTATGCACGTTTGTGCAACCACCTTGCGCATACTCCCACAGATGACGAACAGTGGTGACCACCGCCACGGTGGGGCAGCGTGAGCGCAGCGGGACACGGCGCAGTCAGGAGCTCACCCGCTCACCCACCTGGCACCCCGGTCAGCGCCGACCGGGCCCGCAGACCTCAGCAACCGACCTCTCGAAACGTAGGAGTCCAGGAGCCATGATCTCCACCCGCACCCCCTCCTCGAAGAAAAAGTCCTCCGCCCACAGCTCCGGCCCCGCGGGTCCCGCCTACCCGGCCCCCACGCACGACACCGCGCTCAACGCCGCCCAGCGCGAGCGAGCCCTGGAGGAGATGTCCTCATCCGAGGGCCTGGACCTCCTCGTCGTCGGCGGCGGCGTCACCGGCGCCGGCATCGCCCTGGACGCGGCCGCCCGCGGCCTGCGCACCGGCATCGTGGAGATGGGCGACTGGGCCTCGGGCACCTCCTCGTGGTCCTCCAAGCTCGTCCACGGCGGCCTGCGCTACCTCTACCAGCTCAACTTCGCCCTCGTGCACGAGGCCCTCACCGAGCGCGGCCGCCTGCTGAGCACCACCGCGCCGCACCTGGTCAAGGCCCAGCCCTTCCTGTGGCCGCTCAAGCACCACTACGAGCGCTCCTACTCCGCCGTCGGCGTGGGCATGTACGACGCCCTGGCCCTGGCCGGCTCCCGCGGCCGCAAGACCGTGCCGATCCAGCGCCACCTGGGCCGCAAGGGCACCTCCGCCCTCGCCCCCTCGCTGGACACCAGCGGCCTGGCCGGCTCCATCCGCTTCTTCGACGCCCGTGTCGACGACGCCCGCCTGGTCATCGACCTGGTGCGCACCGCCGTCGGCCTGGGGGCTCTGGCCGCCAACCGCACCAAGGCCACCGGCTTCATCACCGACGAGCGCGGCCACGTCCACGGCGCCCGCGTCACCGACCTGGCCACCGGTGCCACTCACGAGGTCCGCGCCAAGCGCACCATCAACGCCGCCGGCGTGTGGACCGAGGATGTCCAGGACCTGGCCACCGACGCCGGGGGCCTGAAGGTCCTGGCCTCCAAGGGCATTCACATCGTGGTTCCCAAGGAGGCCATCGACGCCGAGACCGGGGTCTTCCTGCGCACCGAGAAGTCGGTCCTGTTCATCATCCCCTGGCCCGAGTACTGGGTCATCGGCACCACCGACACCCCCTGGGACCTGGACGTCTCCAAGCCCGTGGCCACCGCCGCCGACGTCGACTACATCCTCGAGCACGCCAACTCCGTCCTGTCCCGCGCCATCACGCGCGACGACATCATCGGCGTCTACGCGGGCCTGCGTCCCCTGCTCCAGCCCAAGCTCAAGCCGGGCGCGGATGCCGCCTCCACGAAGGTCTCCCGCGAGCACACGGTCACCCGGATCGCCCCGGGCCTGACCGCCATCGCCGGCGGCAAGCTGACCACCTACCGGGTGATGGCCTCCGACGCCGTCGACCACGCCCTGGGCGAGGCTCTGGCCCACTCCCACCCCTGCGTCACGCAGGAGCTGCCCCTGGTGGGCGCGGCCGGCTACCACGCCCTGGCCAAGCGGGCCGGACGGATCGCCGGCGAGCGCGGCTGGACCCTGGAGCGGGTCACCCATCTGCTGGACCGCTACGGCGACGAGACCCCTGCCCTGCTGGAGTCGATCGACACCGCCGGCCCTGAGGCGCGGCTGGGCGAGCCGCTGGCGGAGGCTCCCACCTACCTGCGCGCCGAGGTCGCCTGGGCCGTCACCCACGAGGGTGCCGAGAGTCTCGACGACGTCCTGCTGCGCCGGGTGCGCCTGGACTTCTCTCGCCGCGACCGGGGCCTGGGCGCCGCCGACGAGATCCTTGAGATCATGGCGCCGCTGCTGGACTGGTCCGAGGAGGACGTCGCCGCCCAGAAGGAGGCCTACGCCCAGCGCGTGGCCCAGATCGCCGCGGCCGAGGCCGAGCTGACCGACGCCGCTGCGGTAGCGCACATCACTGAGCCGATCTAGGCTCCTGTCGGCCGGGCGGACCTCTCGGTGCCGCTCGACCCGATGACCTCCGTGCTGCCCGCCGTTTCCGGCGGCGGCGGGCAGCACGTCAACCCATCACCCATCAAGAAACCGGACCGCGCCGGCGATGTCCGAACCCGCACAACGTTGTGCAGAAAGAGAGCCGCAATGTCTGCGACCCTGACCCAGATCTTCGCCTCGGAGGCCTTCGGTACGTTCCTCCTCATCCTCCTGGGCTGCGGCGTCGTCGCCGGTGTCTTGCTGCCCACCTCCAAGGCCAAGGACGGCGGTTGGATCGTCATCACCATGGCGTGGGGGCTGGCGGTTTTCGTGGGCGTCTACGCCGCCTACAAGACCGGCGCGCACCTCAACCCGGCCGTCACCATCGGACTGGCGGTCGCCGGACGGGACCTGGCCGAGGGGATCCCCGCCTCGGCGACCAATATCCTCGTCTACTTCGCCGCCCAGATGGTGGGCGCCATGGCAGGCGCCGCCGCCGTGTGGCTGGCCTACAAGAAGCAGTTCGACCAGAAGGCCGACGCCGCCGCCAAGCTCGCCGTGTTCGCCACCGGCCCGGCCGTGCGCTCCTACGGCTGGAACGTCGTGACCGAGGCCGTGGGCACCTTCGTCCTGCTGGCGTGGATCATCGTCTCGGGCAAGACCCCCTCCGGGCTCGGCCCGCTGGCCGTGGCCATGGTCATCGTCGTCATCGGCATGAGCCTGGGCGGACCCACCGGATACGCCATCAACCCGGCCCGTGATCTGGGCCCGCGCATCACCCACGCTCTCCTGCCCATCCCCGGCAAAGGCAGCTCGGACTGGGCCTACTCCTGGGTCCCGGTCGTCGGCCCGATCATCGGCGCCGTCGCCGCCGGACTCATCGTCCCCCACATGGCCGGCCTGTTCTGAGCCCGTACGGCCGGGACGGCACGCGTCTGCACCGGCCGTGCGGCGCGTAGCCTCCACCCGCACTGATCACACCGCCCCTCACAACGCAGTGAAAGGACAATTCCTTGAGCCACAACAACCCCGATGAGAAGAAGTACGTCCTGGCCATCGATCAGGGTACGACCTCCTCACGCGCCATCCTGTTCAACCACGACGGAGGGATCGTCGCCGTCGACCAGAAGGAGCACGAGCAGATCTTCCCGCGCGCCGGCTGGGTCGAGCACAATGCGAACGAGATCTGGGACAACGTCCGCTCCGTCGTCGGAGGGGTACTCGCCAAGGCGCAGATCAACCGCCACGAGATCGCCTCGGTGGGCATCACCAACCAGCGCGAGAGCGCCGTCGTGTGGGACAAGAACACCGGCGAGCCCGTCTACAACGTCATCGTCTGGCAGGACACCCGCACCCAGAAGATCTGCGACCGCTTGGCCGGCGACGACGGCCCGGACAAGTACAAGGACCGCGTGGGCCTGGGGCTGGCCACCTACTTCGCCGGCCCCAAGGTCGCCTGGGTCCTGGAGAACGTCGAGGGGGCCCGCGAGCGCGCCGAGGCCGGTGACCTCCTCATGGGCACCATGGACACCTGGACGCTGTGGAACCTCACCGGCGGTGTCAACGGAGGGGTGCACGCCACTGACGTCACCAACGCCTCGCGCACGATGCTCATGAACATCGACACCCTGGACTGGAACCCGGAGATCTGCGCGGACATGGGCATCCCCATGTCGATGCTCCCCGAGATCCGACCCTCCTCGGGCGTGTTCGGCTACGGCCGCAAGAACGGCCTGCTGGTGGACACCCCCATCAGCGGCATCCTGGGCGACCAGCAGGCGGCCACCTTCGGTCAGGCCTGCTTCGAGAAGGGACAGGCCAAGAACACCTACGGCACCGGCTGCTTCATGCTCATGAACACCGGCACCACCCCGGTGCGCAGCGAGAACGGGCTGCTGACCACCGTGTGCTACCAGATCGGGGACGAGCCGGCGGTCTACGCCCTGGAGGGCTCGATCGCCGTGGCCGGCTCGCTGGTGCAGTGGCTGCGCGACAACCTGGGCATCATCACCGACTCCAAGGACATCGAGGCGCTGGCCGCCAGCGTCGAGGACAACGGCGGGGCCTACTTCGTGCCGGCCTTCTCCGGGCTGTTCGCCCCGCACTGGCGCCCCGACGCCCGCGGCGCCCTGGTGGGCCTGACCCGCTACGTCAACAAGGCCCACATCGCCCGGGCCGTGGAGGAGTCGACCGCCTTCCAGACCCGCGAGGTCCTCGAGGCCATGAATGCCGATTCAGGGCAGGCCCTCACCGAGCTCAAGGTCGACGGCGGCATGACCCGCGACGAGCTGCTCATGCAATTCCAGGCCGACCAGGTGGGTGTGCCGGTCGTGCGCCCGAAGGTCGCCGAGACCACGGCACTGGGGGCGGCCTACGCCGCCGGCATTGCAGTGGGCTTCTGGTCGGGGACCCAGGACGTCATCGACAACTGGGCCGAGGACAAGCGCTGGGAGCCGGCCATGGACGAGGCCGAGCGCGATCGGCTCTTCCGCAACTGGAACAAGGCCGTCCAGCGCACCCTGGACTGGGTCGACGACGACGTCGTCGAGTAGCAAGTGACATGACCGAGTAGCGTCCAGCAGCGCTCGGTCGGTGGCGGCGGTGGCAGCCGCCGCTGAAGCAGCACACGCAGCACCCCGGCGCCGCCGGCGGGTCCCGCCTCCTCCTCGGGTCCGCCGGCGGTGCCGCTTACCACGTCTCGGACGGCCGATGGTCAGCATTTCCCGGTCGATGTGTCACGGATGGAGGTTCTTACCCCGCGCAACCGCTCGTCTCGCCAGTACTTCGCGCGCGTCAGCGCAGGTCAGCGTGGTTCCGCCGGGGACAAGCTCTCAGATCGGGGTTGACAAGTCTCCCGTTGTGACACGGCGACGGGTCTCAGAGGCTCGTCTAGTCCTCTCGTACACTGTCGAGCCCGTTGACGGGTCGGTAGATTCCTGGATGTTGCTCCCCGGCCTGATCTGCGGGGACCCGCCCCGTTCCCCCTGCGTGCGAGGAGTCCCCGCATGACGGCTCATCCACCCACCGCCCACCCGCTGCAGTCCACGCAGCCGCCTTCCGCCTCCACACCATCACTGCCCGTCGACGAGGCCGACGACACCTCTGGCGCCAGCGGTCTCACCGGTTCCGGCACCGGTGGGCGGATCATCGACCGGATCGAGCGGGCCGACATCGTGCGCATCACGGTAGTGGGGCTGGCGGCCCTGGGCGCCTGGGCCGCGGGTACTGCGCGGGCGCCCGGGTGGGTGGTGGGCGTCGTCGGAGCCACGGCGCTGCTGGTGGGCTGCTGGCCGATCGTCGTCGAGGCGGCCGGGGACCTGCGCGAGCGGCGCATGAGCATGGAGCTGTCGATGCTGCTGGCCATCGTGGCCGCCGCCGCGATCGGCGAGTGGGTGACGGCGCTGGTCATCGCCGTTTTCGTGCTGGCCGCCGAGGTCCTTGAGGACCTGTCGATGGACCGGGGCCGCGACGCCCTGACCGATCTCATGTCCTTCCTGCCGCAGACCGCGCGGGTGGTGACCGGCCCGCACACCGATGAGACCACCGAGGTCCCCCTGGACGAGGTGTGCCCCGGGCAGGTCATCGCCCTGAGTCCCGGGGGCCGGGTGCCGGTCGACGGCGTCGTGCGCACCGGCTGGGCCGACGTCGACCAGTCCCGGGTCACCGGCGAGTCGTTGCCCGTCCTGGTCGGGCCGGGCGACCGGGTCCCGGCCGGCTCGATCACCCGTGGGGCCCTGGAGCTCGAGGTCGAGCGGGTCGGCGAGGACTCCTCCTACGGGCGGATCGTGGCGGCGGTGCGCCACGCCCAGTCCTCGCGCGCGCCGGTCCAGCGTCTGGCCGACAGGCTGGCGGCCCGCATCGTCTACCTGGCGCTGGCAGCGGCCCTCGTCACCTTCCTGGCGACTCGGGACGTGCGCTCCACGATCTCGGTCATCATCGTGGCCGGGGCCTGCGGGGTGGCCGCGGGCACTCCCCTGGCGGTCCTGGCCGCGATCGCCCGCGCCGCCCGCTGCGGGGCCTTCGTCAAGGACGGTACCCACCTGGAGCAGCTCTCCGCGGTGGACACGGTGGTGCTGGACAAGACGGGGACGCTCACCGTGGGCGCGCCCCGCGTCGTGGCCGTCAGCCCTGCGGAGTCCCCCGCGACGCCCTGCACGGACGAGGCCGAGGTCCTGGCCCTGGCGGCCGCGGCGGAGTGGAACTCCGAGCACCCGATCGGCCGGGCCATCCGCACCGAGGCCGCCGTGCGCGACCTGACGGTGCCGGTTCCGAGCAACGTCACCTACTCCCCCGGCGCCGGCGTGAGCGCCCGCGTCGACGGGCGCCGGGTCACCGTCGGGCGCAGGGAGGGACAGGAGCACCAACCGGGCCAGGACGCTGCCGGGGCCGAGGCCAACGCCGTCATCGCGTCCGACACCGCCTCAGACCCGGAGGCGCCTTCGGCCACCTCTGTGGTGGAGGTCCGGGCCGACGGCCGGCTCCTGGGCACCATCGCCCTGGCCGACCGGTTGCGCCAGGGCGCGGCTACCGCCGTGCGCGACCTGGGCGATATGGGGCTGGAGGTGCTCATGCTCACCGGTGACTCGGCCGCCTCCGCGGGCGACGTGGCCCGCGTGCTCGACCTGAACGAGAATCGGGTGCGCGCCGGCCTCCTGCCCACCGACAAGGAGGAGGTCGTCCGATCGCTGCGCCGGGCGGGAAAGAGCGTGGCGATGGTGGGCGACGGCGTCAACGACGCCCCGGCCCTGAGCGCCGCAGACGTCGGCATCGCCATGGGCACCGGCACGGACGTGGCCCGCGAGGCCGGGGACGTGGTGCTCGTGGGGTCCGCCCCGGCCGACCTGGTTGAGACCGTGCGGGTGGCCCGCCGGGCCCGGGGCATCATCATGGTGAACTTCGTGGGCACGGTCGTCGTCGATGTCGCCGGCATGATCGCCGCCGGTCTGGGGCTGCTGGGGCCCGTGGCCGCGGCGCTCGTGCACGTCGTCTCCGAGTCCGCCTTCATCCTCAACTCGGCCCGCCTGGTGCCCCGCCCGGCGCGCAAGCGCTGAACCGGCCGACGGCGTGCACCGGCACCTCACCCACGCAGCCGGATGTCCTGGGCTCCACCCAGTTTTAGCGCACGGAGTGGACCGCAATAACGCGCCGGACACCGTCGAGCGACGTAGGCCACGACCAGTTTCTTGCCCACTTTCTCCCGGATTTCTGCGCGACAGCGACACCCTGCCGTGTCACATGGTGCGCAAGTCACCATCTCCGTGGCATGATCGTTAGGCCTTAGTACCCAGGAAGCAGCGCCGCGGCTGCCCACCCGGCCCATCCGCGACCTGGACGACCTTCATCAGTACTCACAGTGGAGTAGCCATGACGCCAGCCGTCCTGACAGCCCTGCCGGCACACCCGGCACCCCTCGCCCCCGCACTGGCGGGCCTGCCCGCAGCCTTCACGCCGTCGACCACCGCCGTGGGTGGCAACGTCTACCTCACCGCCGCGGTGGGCCTGCTACCGCTGGTGGTGTTCTTCGTCCTCATGGGCGTGTTCAAGGTGGCCACCCACTGGTGCGCGATCATCTCCCTGGTGGTCGCGTCGATCACCGCCGTCGCCCTGTTCCACATGCCGGTGGGAATGACCATCATGAGCGCCACCCAGGGCATGGCCATGGGATTCGTCCCGATCGTCTACATCATCATCGCCGCCGTGTGGCTCTACAACCTCACCGACGTCTCGGGCAGGTCCGCCGACCTACGGGCCGTGTTCAACGCGATCGGCAAGGGGGACATGCGCGCCCAGGCCCTCATCGTGGCCTTCTCCTTCTGCGGCCTGCTCGAGGGCCTGGCCGGCTTCGGCGCCCCGGTAGCGATCGCCGCCGCCATGGTGGCGACCCTGGGGCTGCCCAAGCTCAAGGCCGCCGCCGTCGTCATGGTCGGCAACGCCATCAACGTGGGCTTCGGCGCCATGGCCATCCCCACCACCACCGCCGGAAAGCTCGGTGGCGAGGACCCGGTGACGGTCGCCACCGCCATGGGGCACCTGACCTGGGTGTTCTGCGCCTTCATCCCGCTGCTTCTGCTGTTCATCCTCGACGGCGTGCGCGGCGTCAAGCAGCTGTGGCCGCTGGCGATCGTGGCGGGGCTGGCCACCGGCGTCGGCCACTTCTTCACCCCCTCGATCTCCTACGAGCTCACCGCGGTGCTGGCCTCGCTGCTGGGCCTGGCGGCCTCCTACGTCTTCCTGCTGGTGTGGAGCCCCAAGACGCCCGAGGAGTTCCGCTCCCACGTGGCCGCCAACGACGCCCCCGACCGCGAGCGCGTCGTCCTGGCCCTGCTGCCCTACATCCTGGTGGTGGTCATCATCGCTGCGACCAAGCTGTGGACCCTGGGCGTCAACCTCGACAAGGTCTTCAAGGCCACCGACCTGCCTATGAAGTGGCCCGGCGTCTACGGCCAGCTCCTGACCCCCAAGGGGGAGCCAGCCAAGAGCGCCATCTATACGCTCCAGACCCTGTCCAACCCGGGCACCTGGATCTTCCTGACCGCCATCATCGTCACCTTCATCTACGCGGCGCGCTCGGTTCCCGGCAAGTTCGAGATGAGCGTGGGCAAGGGCTTCGCCACGCTGGCCAAGACCTGCTACACGCTGCGCATGGCGATCCTGACGATCGCCGCCGTCATGGCTCTGGCCTACGTCATGAACTTCTCCGGGCAGACCTCCGCGATCGGCGCGGCTCTGGCGGCCACGGGCGCCGCCTACGCCTTCCTGTCCCCCGCCCTGGGCTGGGTGGGCACCGCGGTGGCCGGCTCGGCGACGAGCGCGGGCGCCCTGTTCGCCAACCTGCAGGCCACCGCCGCCCAGGGGGCCGGGCTCGACCCGAGGATCCTGCTGGCCGCCAACACGATCGGCGGCGGTCTGGGCAAGATCGTCTCCCCGCAGAACCTGGCCATCGCCTCGACCGCGGTGGACGCACCCGGGACGGACGCCGAGATCCTCAGGAAGGCGGCGCCCTACTCCATCGGTCTGCTGGTGGTGCTGGGCGCTCTCGTGTTCCTGGCCTCCCAGGTGGGGCTGGGCGTCTGAGGCTGCCGGCCACTGACTCTCGCTACTGCGCACTGCGCCCCCGGATCCTTCGCGATTCCGGGGGCGCAGTGCGTGTGCTCAGCCTCCGGCGTCGGATCGGGGACGTACTTCTCACCCGAGAACTGCGTTCTCCCACCGATGACTGCGCCCCGACACCCGCAATCTGCAGGAAAACGCGGTCCTCGCCACGAAGGTACGTCCTCGAAGACGCTCGCGAACGGAGCATGGCATTGATGACACGGACGAGACTGCTGTGCTGAGATGGTCACGAAGGAGGTGACTGTGACAGCTCATGTTCCTCTGGCTGCTGGACGCAGGCACACGGTCGGGCGCCTCGCGGACGGCCGGGTGGTGGCCGTCGGGTCGGACTCCGCCGAAGAGTGTCAGGTGGCGCAGTGGCGAGACATCGTCGCCGTCACGTCGGGAAACGTGCATATTGCTGGCAACACCGGTCGGTCCCACACACTGGGGCTTCGCGGTGACGGGACGGTTCTGGCCAGCGGTTGGAACAGCCAGGGCCAGTGCAACGTCCGGGACTGGCGGAACGTCATCGCCATCGCGGCAGGATGGAGATTCAGTGCGGGGCTGCGAGGCGACGGGACACTGGTGACGGTCGGCCGTGGTACCGAGGGGCAACGGCAGGTCGACAGCTGGCGCGAGATCACGGGCATCAGCTGCGGTGACTGGCACACGGTGGCGGTTCGCGCCGATGGAACCGTCTGCGCCACCGGCAACAACACTGCGGGCCAGTGCGAGGTGGATGAATGGCTCCAGATGCGTGCGGTGGCCGCTGGCTACCTCCACACGATCGGCCTGGCCGCGGACGGCACCGTTCGCGCAGCCGGGCGCTCCGAGTTCTGGGGCGACGCCGAGCGCTGGACAGATATCAGCGCGGTTGCGGCAGGCAGCTGCCACAGCGTCGGCCTGAAGGATGACGGTACCGTCGTCGCGTCAGGTAGATCCGAGGCGGGTCAGTGCGATGTCCGCCAATGGCGGGACATAGTGGCCATCGCCGCCGGAGCGGCCCATACCGTGGGACTCCGCTCCGACGGCAGCGTCATCGCCACTGGCAGCAACAGCCACGGACAGCTCGAGGTCGGGGACTGGTCCCTCACCTGAGCCCCGGGGGTGCGGACGCGTCTACGGGCTCCGACGTCGCGCGGACCATCGAGGGGCCTCACAGGCCGTCCAGGATCAGACCAAGCCCCGAGCGCAGGTGCCCGACCACCTCCTCCGGCTCCGTCGGTGGGGCGTTGAGCAGATCGAGGGTCAGCCCGTTGACGACGGCGGTCACCAGGCGCGCCCCCTCGGCGGGTGACAGGTCCACGCGCATACGACCGGCCTTCCGAGCGTCCGCCAGAATGCCCTCGACCCAGGTGCGCATGATCTGGAGCGCCTCCCAGTAGGGATCGGCCAGCCAGGGCCTGGTGGATGCGGCGGCACCGAAGGCGACCCAGGCAGCCGCGTCCTCGCGCTGCACGGCCCCGGTCGGCAGAAGCTCGGCAAGAGCCCTCACCAGGGTCTCCGGCTGCGCGGGGTCGACCTCATGAGAGACCACACGGCCGGCCTGGCGCTGGACGGAGCGGACGAGGGCGTCGGTCAGCAGAGTTCGCCGGCTCGGCGAGCGGTACTGGACTGTGCCCGGGGCGACACCGAGCCGGGCGGCGACGCTGCGCACGCTGACCCGGCCGAAGCCCTGCTCGGCGATGATTGCGATGGTGGCGTCCACGGTCGTGCTCACGGCCGGCGACATCGGGACCTCGAAAACCGACTGCCGGCCCACGTCTCGGCCCATGGCGCTGTCCTCCATCGTTCCACCTCGGCCTCGCTCCTCAGCCGCAGCCTTTGGAGTGCGTGGCGTTTCTCGGACAGGGGAGTTTTTCTTCCCGTGAGTCGATAGGATGGAGATGTGGGCTGCTGGGTGTTTTTCGGACACTGCTTGTTTTCTTGTTCAGGCTGCCTTGGTTAGGCCCGGGAATTCTTGCTCGACCTCGTTAGGTGTGCGGTATCTCAGGGCTGAGTGAAGGCGGACATGATTGTATCTCAGCTCGATCCACGAGGCAATATCGTTGATCGCCTTGTCCTTCGTGGGGTACACCATTCTGTGCACTCTCTCGTTCTTGAGTGTGGCGTTGAAATATTCCGCCCATGCATTGTCCCAGCACGCCCCACGGACGGGCGGATACCATAAGCCTTCAGGTGGTCCAGGAACTTCTGAGACGTGTACTGACTGCCCCGGTCGGAGCGGGAAGACTGTCACACCCTTCCCGGGCCGGGCATCGCCTGACCGCCATGTCGATGGCCTCACACACCAGCGAGGTTTGCACATGGCTCGGCCATCGCATACCCCACGACCTTCTTGGTGCAGCAGTCCAGGACGGTAGCAAGATAGACGAACCCGGCCCACGTACTGATGTAGGTGATGTCTCCGCACCACTTACGCCCAGGCT
Organism: Actinomyces sp. Marseille-P3109; assembly: GCF_900323545.1. Lineage (NCBI taxonomy): Bacteria > Bacillati > Actinomycetota > Actinomycetes > Actinomycetales > Actinomycetaceae > Actinomyces > Actinomyces sp. Marseille-P3109. The sequence goes on along the minus strand of NZ_OOHN01000008.1, from coordinate 144,044 downwards.
TGTCGGCAGTGAAGTCGCGCCCCACCAGGTCGGAGCGCTCATCGAGGTCCTCGGCCGGCACGGTAGTACGGACCTTCGCCCGTGGCTGCGCGGCCTCAAGACCCNTCAAGCGTCATCTGCCCAGCTACGCCGCTGAGGACTTCACCCGGAACCTGTCACGCCTGCTGGCCGGGTACGCCCGCATCGGCCGGGCCTGGCTGGTCCTGTTCGACGTGACGACCCTGTACTTCGAGACCGACAAGGCCGACGGCCTTGCGTGAGCCGGGCTTGTCCAAGGAAAGACGCCTGGAGCCGCAGATCACGGTAGGGCTGCTCACTGACGAGACAGGGTTCCCTCTGCGGGCCGGGGCCTTCGAGGGCAACAAGGCCGAGACCGCCACCATGATCCCGATGATCAACGACTTCATGGACGCCTACAGCCTCGACGACGTGGTGGTCGTGTCTGACGCCGGAATGATCAGCGCCGCCAACAGGCAGGCCCTGGCCAGAGCCGGCCTGTCCTACGTGCTGGGTTCACGCACCTCACGCGTCCCCCACGTGATCAGCTCCTGGCACGACAACCACCCCGACCAGGACGTCCCCGACGGGCTGACCCCGAGTCCCAGCCCTGGCCCGCCGGCCCCAGTGACCAGCGCCGCGACGAGACCATCTACTACCGCTACAGCGCCGACAGAGCCCGACGCACCCTACGCGGGATCGACACCCAGGTCGCCAAGGCCGAGAAAGCCGTCGCAGGAAAGATCCCCGTCAAGCGCAACCGCTTCGTGCACCTGTCGGGCGCCACCCGGAGCATCAACCGCGACCTGGAGAAAAGGGCCCGCACCCTGGCCGGGTGGAAGGGCTACGTCACCAACCTGCCCAACCCCGACCCCGAGACAGTCATCAGCGCCTACCACCGCCTGTACAACATCGAGAAGTCCTTTGCGCATGTCCAAGTCCGACCTGAGAACACGCCCCATCTACCACCACCTGCGCCAGTCCATCGAGGCCCACCTGACCATCGTCACCGCAGCCCTTGCCATGGCCCGCTGGCTGGAGACCACCACCGGCTGGTCCATCAGACGCCTGATCACCACCGCACGCCGCTACCGCACCATCACCATCAACATCGCCGGACACACCCTCACAGCCGCTGACCCTCTCCCACCCGACCTCAACCAAGCCCTCCACAACATCCACCACGACACTAAATGAGCCAACTCAGGTCCGCACCACTTACGCCCAGGCTTGTCGGCAGTGAAGTCGCGCCCCACCAGGTCGGAGCGCTCATCGAGGTCCTCGGCCGGCACGGTAGTACGGACCTTCGCCCGTGGCTGCGCGGCCTCAAGACCCAGCTCCCTCATGATGGAGCGGATCGTGGCGCCGTCCACTCTCACGCCATGCCTCTCCAGGTAGGCCTGGATCCTTCGGTACCCGTAGGTGCCGTCGGAGTCGGCAAAAGCGTCCTTAATCATGACGGCCAGCTCTTCTCTTCTGAAGGCGGTGGCGCACTGAGACCGGTCGCGCCAGGAGTAGTAGCAGGGCCTCGACACTTCTGCCCATCGGCACATCGAGGAGGTGGGGTAATGGCCTTCTTCGCGGCCCCGAGCTCGCAAGTGCTCGGTCACGGTCGTTCCTTCGCAAGCCAGGCGGCCGCTTTTTCAGGAACTCGTTCTCCTGACGCACCTCACGAACCTCTGCCTTTAACTTTGCGATCTCGACTGACTCGGAGGCTTTCTGGCGGTCCTGGTCGGTGGCATGATCTTTTCTGTATCTGGCGACCCAGTTACCTACCGTCTGGGCCTGGGGATCGTACGAGGCTGCTACCGAGGCTATCGTGCGGTCCTTAACGGGTGACCTCACGCACGACCTGGGCCTTGAACTCCTCCGAGTATTTCGCTGCTGGCATGGTCTCCATCCTATCGACTCACGGGAAGAAAAACTCCCCCTGTCCGAGAAACACCACGCACTCCACTAGCCGTTTCGACGATGGCGTCGAGCCCCACGTCCCCGACAGCGACACCCGCGCGCCCATCAGAAGCACCCCGCGCCCCCGAGGCGGATAACAGCAGTGATCCATAACGAAATCCGCGTTTAGGACTTACCTCCCACACGCCGCGGACACCCCCTGCTCAGCCCACCCTCACCCCACACAGATCCTTGCCACCTCAAGGGAAAACCACCTCGGAGAGCGGAACCAACCGACCGGGAGAGCGTCGTCGTCAGATGAGTGCCACCGCCGAGCCGTAGCCTGAGACACAGCCGAGGCCGCACATGTCCTGCCCCTGCGCAGGAAGTCCGGGGCGGCCCTCGTGAAAGTCTCAGCTACGACGTCGTGGAGGCATATCGTGCGAATCGCCCTTTTCGCCACCTGTCTTGCGGACACCATGTTCCCGCAGGCAGCGCAGGCAACCGTCACCATCCTGGAGCGGCTCGGCCACCAGGTCTGCTTCCCCGAGGGACAGGTCTGCTGCGGCCAGATGCACGCCAACACCGGCTACTTCAAGCAGGCCGCCAAGATCACCCGCAACCACGTGGACACCTTCTCCCCCGTGCTCGACGGCGAGTGGGACGCGATCGTCATCCCCTCGGGCTCGTGCACTGGAGCCGCCCGCCACGAGCAGGGCCTCGTGGCCGAACACGTGGGCGACACGGCCCTGGCCAAGCGGGTCGAGCAGATCGCCGCCCACACCTACGACCTCACCGAGCTGCTCATCGATGTCCTGGGCACCGAGGACGTGGGCGCCTACTTCCCGCACACGGTCACCTACCACCCCACCTGCCACTCGCTGCGCATCGCCAAGGTCGCCGACCGCCCCTACCGCCTCCTCAAGGCAGTCGAGGCCCTCACCCTCATCGACCTGCCCGACGCCGAGGTCTGCTGCGGCTTCGGCGGCACCTTCTCCATGAAGAACTCCGAGACCTCCACCGCGATGCTCGCCGACAAGATGAGCAACGTGATGTCCACGCGCGCCGAGGTCCTGTGCGCCGGCGACTACTCCTGCCTCATGCACATCGGCGGTGGCCTGTCACGCGTCAACTCCGGGGTGCGCATCATGCACCTGGCCGAGATCCTGGCCTCCACCAAGGACGCGCCCTTCGAGGGCAACATCTCCTTCGCCCCCAAGCACGTCCAGCACACCGGCAGCTCTCAGCACGCACAGGCGGTGGCACGATGACACAGGTATTTCTGGGCATGCCCCACACGGGCGGCTGGCGCACCGAGGTCGAGCAGCCCGAGGACACGCTGCGCTGGGGGCCCACCTTCCCCGAGGGAGCGCACAAGACGCTGGCCAACACCCAGATGCGCCGCAACCTGGGCCACGCCACGCGCACCATCCGCTCCAAGCGCGCCGACCGCGTGGCCGAGATGCCCGACTGGGAGGACCTGCGCAACGCCGCGGAGGCCGTCAAGTTCGAGGTCGCCTCGCGCCTGCCCGAGCTGCTGGAGCAGTTCGAGGCCAATGTGACCGCCCGCGGCGGGATCGTCCACTGGGCACGTGACGCCGCCGAGGCCAACCGGATCATCACCGACATCATCGCCTCCAAGGGCGTCGACGACGTCGTCAAGGTCAAGTCGATGGCCACCCAGGAGACGAACCTCAACGAGTACCTGGCCGACCGGGGCATCACCGCCCACGAGACGGACCTGGCCGAGATGATCGTCCAGCTCGCCGACGACATGCCCTCGCACATCGTGGTGCCCGCCATCCACCGCAACCGCTCCGAGGTGCGCGGCATCTTCCTGGACCGCATGGACGACGCCCCGGCGGACCTCTCGGACGACCCGCAGGAGCTCACGGCCGCGGCCCGCTCGCACCTGCGCAACAAGTTCCTGCACGCCTCGGTGGCCGTCTCCGGCACCAACATGGGCGTGGCCGAGACCGGCACGGTCTCGATCTACGAGTCCGAGGGCAACGGACGCATGTGCCTGACCCTGCCGGACACGCTCATCACCCTCATGGGGATCGAGAAGCTGGTGCCCCGGTTCCAGGACGTGGAGATCTTCTCCCAGCTCCTGCCGCGCTCGGCCACCGGTGAGCGCATGAACCCCTACACCTCCATGTGGACGGGTGTCACCGAGGGTGATGGCCCCAAGGAGTTCCACCTGGTGCTCATGGACAACGGGCGCACCAAGACCCTGGCCGACCCGGTGGGCCGCCAGGCGCTGGCCTGCATCCGCTGCGGGTCGTGCATGAACATCTGCCCCGTCTACCAGCACACCGGCGGGCACGCCTACGGCTCGGTCTACCCCGGCCCGATCGGCTCGATCATCACACCCCAGCTCACGCAGGGGCTGGCCGACGACGACCCGGTCCACACCCTGCCCTTCGCCTCCTCCCTGTGCGGGGCCTGCGGTGAGGTGTGCCCGGTCAAGATCGACATCCCCACGATCCTCGTCCACCTGCGGGCCCGTTCGGTGGACGTCAAGCGCCGCACGGTGCCCGACGTGTGGGACGTGGCGATGAACGTCTCGGCTCCGGTGATGTCGAAGAGCTCGCTGTGGGAGGCCGCTTCACAGACGGTCAAGGCCTCAGCGCTGCTGGGCGGCAAGGACGGCAAGATCGGGGCGCTGCCCTTCCCGGCCTCCCTGTGGACCGGAGCGCGAGACCTGCCGGTGGCGCCCTCGGAGACCTTCCGCCAGTGGTGGAGGCGCACCCACCCCGACGGTGAGACCCCGGTGAGCGCAGCTGCCGGCTCCAGGGTGGACCGCGGCATCGGCGACGGATTCCCTGCCGATCCGCCACCGCCTCCCGGTCAGCCGGTGGCCGGCAGCGCGAGCGCCGACGGCGAGCCCACCCCGGCCGCGCTGGACGCACGTTCGGCCATCGTCAATCCCGAGCCGATCGCCCCGGGAGCGCCCGCGCCCCAGGCCCCGGCCGGCTCGACCAGTGAGGAGGAGCTGTGATGGATGCGAAGTCCGCGATCCTGGCCCGCGCCCGCGACGCGATCTCGCGGTCCCAGACCCGGCCGGTGGGGCCGATCCCCCGCAACTACATCCGCTCCGGGGAGAACCCGCCCGGTTCCAAGCCCGTGGTCGACGAGATGATCGAGAAGCTCGAGGACTACTCGGCCGAGGTCATCGTCGCCCCCAAGGACTCGGAGATCCTGGACGCCATTGACGAGCTGCTCGGCGAGGCGCGCACCGTCGTCGTTCCCGATGGGCTGCCTCGGGCCTACAAGGAGGCGGCGGCCCGCAACGGCCGTACCGTGGTGGAGGACTCCCGCAAGGAGGCCATCGCCACCCTCGACCTCGATGAGATCGACGCCGTGGTGACCTGCTCGCGCGTGGGCGTGTCGATCTCGGGAACGATCGTCCTCGACGGCGAGCCGGACCAGGGTCGCCGGGCCATCTCGCTGGTGCCGGACAAGCACGTCGTGGTCCTGGAGCGCGAGTCGATCGTGCCAACGGTGCCGCAGGCCGTCGACGTCCTGGGCGAGCACCCCACGCGCCCGATGACGTGGATCGCCGGCGGCTCAGCCACCAGCGACATCGAGCTCGTGCGCGTCAACGGCGTGCACGGCCCACGCAACCTGCGCGTCGTCGTCGCCCACTGAGGTTCGTCAAGCGCAGCCCCCGTCCGCGTCGCCCGATCGCTCCCCGATCGGGCGACGCGGATCTTTGTCTGCTCCCGCAGGGATTCCGGCGGATGGCAAGGGACAGGCGGGCCGGGCCGGTGAGGCCGCCCGGGGCATATGCACACCGGTTTTCCATGGAGACGGAGTTGACTGGAGGTGACTGGAGGTAGCGCGGAAAGGACATCTTCTTGACCACCTCACTGACTGAGTCGCCCCTGGCTCCCGACTATGACCGTTCCGCTACAACCACTGGGATCGTCCACATCGGCGTGGGCGGCTTTCACCGCGCCCATGAGGCCGCCTACCTTGACAGGCTCATGCGCCGGCACGCCGGGGCCGATCCCTGGGGCGACGCCCCGGAAGGCTCCTGCCTGGACTGGGGGATCTGCGGCGTCGGACTGCTGCCCGCGGACAAGCGCATGCGTGATGCGCTCCTGGAGCAGGACCACCTCTACACCCTCATCCTCAAGTACCCCGGTGGGTTGCGGGACCCGGCGGTCGTCGGCTCCATCCACGACTTTCTCTTCGCCCCCGACGATCCCGAGGCCGTTCTGGCCCTCATGAGCATGCCCACCACCCGGATCGTCTCGTTGACGATCACCGAGGGCGGCTACAACATCGATGACGTCACCGGCGAGTTCCGCACCTCCAGTCCCGGCGCCATCCACGACGCCGAGCACCCGGGCGAGCCCACCACAGCTTTCGGCTATGTCGTTGAGGCGCTGCGACGTCGTCGGTCGGCAGGAATCGTGCCGTTCACGGTCCTGAGCTGTGACAACCTGCCCGCTAACGGGGCGTCGGCACGCACCGCGGTCGTCTCGCAGGCCGCGATGAGCGACCCGGAGCTGGCCGACTGGATCGACGGCAACGTCGCCTTCCCCAGCTGCATGGTCGACCGGGTCACCCCGCAGACCACGGTGGCGGACATCGACGACCTGCGACGCGGGCTCGACATCGAGGACGCCTGGCCGGTGGTCTGCGAGCCCTTCACCCAATGGGTGATCGAGGACGACTTCCCCGCAGGCCGGCCCCCGTGGGAGGAGGTCGGAGTCCAGATGGTCGACGACATCGTCCCCTACGAGCTCATGAAGCTGCGCCTACTCAACGCCTCCCACCAGGCACTGGCACACTGGGGGCGCCTTCTGGGGATGGAGTACGCGCACGAGGCCGCTGCGGACCCGGACATCGCCACGTGGGTGCGCGCCTACCTCGAGCGTGAGGCCCGTGCGACGCTGCGCTCGGTGCCGGGCATCGACCTGGACTGCTATGTCGACACGCTCTTCCGGCGCTTCACCAACAAGGCGATCGGGGACACGCTCTTCCGGCTAGCGCAGGACGCCTCCAGCCGGATGCCGAAGTTCGTCCTGGGCACAGTGCGCGACAACCTGACTGCCGGCGGGCCGATCCGGCTGGGGGCGGCGATGGTGGCCGCTTGGGCGCGGGGAGCGGAAGGCCTCGACGAGAACGGCGACAAGATCGTCATCGATGATCCCCTGGCCGAGGAGCTGCAGTACCTGGCCGCGACGCAACGGGCCGGTCACGACACGGCCTTCATCTCCCATGAGGGCGTCTTCGGCGATCTGGCGACCGATGAGCGCTTCCGACGCGCCTTCGTCGAGGAGCTGGACGCCCTGCGCCGAGACGGTGCCCGCGCACGTCTGCGGGCCCTGGCCGGCCGCACCCGAGTGGCCTAGCCCCGGCCCGTCGGCAGGCTCCGGTTCAGTTGTCCTTGACGGGGATATCGGTGAGGCGGTAGGCGTAGTTCGTTCCGTTTTTTCCCTGGTGGTCAACGGTGACGGTGTCGCCTCCAATGTCGGGCCAGGCGATGCAGACCTTGGCCGTCGCGTCCTTCTTGAGCCCGTAGGTGAGGTTGAGCGACGTGATCGGCCAGTGAGCACCGGAAGCGGGAGGCTGGTAGTCGGCCGGATAGATGCGCTCGCCCTCCCCGACGAGGGCGAGCCCATCGGCGGCGTACCAGATGTCCAGAGCGTTATCGCCCTCGCCTCGGGCATTGGACCACACCTTCGTCGGATCACCCACCCATGCTGACAGGGCGGTGCCATCGCCGCCAGGCCCGCCGGTGATGAGGAGCTCGCCGAGCAGGAGGCCTCCCGCTCGTGTGACGTGATCGAGTGTCAAGGTCACCTGTGCGCCGGTGGAGGTGGCCAGTGTCAGCCCATCAGGTCCTTTGCCGACCATATTCTGAGCGCTGGGGGTGGAGGTGGCCGACGAGCTCGACGACGATGGCGGCTGGGAGGTCTTGACGCCGCCTGTGGGGGTGAGGGTGATCTCCACGCGTCGGTTGGCGGCCCGCGCCTCGGGGGTAGTGTCTGCGATGAGAGGCTCAGACTCGCCCTTACCAGCGACGGAGGGGTTCCACTTATCCAGGCTGGTGAGCTGCTCCAGACGAGTCTTGACCGCGTTGGCACGCTTCTCAGAGAGGGCCTGGTTGTAGGCGTCATCCTGGACGTCGTCAGTATGCCCCACGATGGTCAGCGTCCCACCATCGGGATACTGGGAGATCTGACCCGCCACAGTCTGCAGCTGAGCCTCGGCCGCCGCAGCCAGATCCGCCGAGTCCGAGGCGAACGTGACATCGCTGTTGAGAGTGACGGTGACCTTCTGGTTGCTCTTCAACGTACTGGTGGAGCCATCGAAGGACCGGCTGTAGCGCTCGATCGGCACCGGCCCCGTGTCGCCGGTCGCGGCCGCTCGGCTGGGATCCGGGGTCGCACGCTCCGCCTCAGTGAGAACCTTCTGGTCGAACCCAGCCTTGGCCGCCTGGTCCTTATCGATGATGCCGACCGTGGCGACCCCGCACTGAGGCACGAACACCGTGATCCGGTCTCCTTCAGCAGGTGAGAAGACGACGTAGGACGTCTCCGAGTCGCCCGGTTGCAGCCCGGAATCCGTTCCGCCAGCACCCTCGGCCCGTTTGGTTCCAAGACTTCCAAGCACCGTCATTTTCTCAGGGTCGAGGAGCAGTAGTCCTCTTTTGGAGTTCGAGGTCCCGGTGTAGGGACCGGGTGAGAACGAGTTCTTCTCATCGGCCTCGGAGTAACTAGTGGTGTCCTTGACGTCCTTGACCGCGGCGTCGCCGGCGGCGCGTGTCTCCTTGATCGCCAGCAGCATTCCCTTGCCCTCGAATCTCACCAGGGGCGAAATCTCGACGGCCACTCGCTGCCCCATGACACGACCGTCCAGCTTCTGCCACTGAGCCGGGTCCGCCGGCGTCTTCCCACCTCTCGCTCCCGACATTGAGCCGGAGGCCGCAGTTCCCTCAGCCTTCTTCGACGAGCGCGAGCAGGCGGCCACCACCGGAGCACCAACGGCCACCAGTACCGAGGCCGACACGAACACACGACGACGCATGGCAACGCCTCCTTCACTTCCCCGGGCACCGCCCCCGACATGATCGGTCCGCGATCCGACTCTACCGAGATCCAACCAGCCCGTCGGCCGGATGGGGATATTCGGCGCCGTTGGGGTGCAAGACCCTCCGCCCGGAGCCGCACGCACCCGACCGTGCAGAATCTCCCCGCCAACGAGCGGACCCCGGCGCTTCGGTGGGCCAACCCCATCCTCCCAGCCACAGCGACCATTTCCCACCATCGCATGGATTGCTAAGGCTTACCTTGCTTTGGTGACCTTTGTCCCATAGCATGAGGTGGTTCGTGGACCTGAGGGCTGAGCCATGGAGGCCGGCCGCCTCCCACGAGCGCTCCGCACCGAGCGGAACGTCCAGAATCCGACTCACTGATGAGGTTCCTATGGTCAAGCGCCAGCTGCCCAACCCGAGCGAGATCTTCGAGCTGCTCCACTTCAAGACGCCCGAGCTGAACCCCAAGCGCCGACGCCTCGACGCCGCACTGACCACCTGGGACCTGCGCAAGATCGCCAAGCGCCGCACCCCGGCCGCGGCCTTCGACTACACCGACGGCGCCGCCGAGGGAGAGGTCTCTCTGCGCCGCGCCCGCCAGGCCTTCCGCGACATCGAGTTCCACCCCGACATCCTCCACCCGGCCCTCGACGTCGACACCTCCTGCGAGATCCTGGGCGGTCGTTCGGCCATGCCCTTCGGTATCGCCCCCACCGGATTCACCCGCCTCATGCAGACCGAGGGCGAGGTCGCCGGGGCCGGGGCCGCGGGCGCCGCCGGCATTCCCTTCACCCTGTCCACCCTGGGCACCACCTCCATCGAGGACGTCAAGGCCGCCAACCCCCACGGACGCAACTGGTTCCAGCTCTACGTCATGCGCCAGCGCGACATCTCCTACGGGCTGGTCGAGCGCGCCGCCGCAGCCGGCTTCGACACCCTCATGTTCACCGTCGACACCCCCGTGGCCGGGGCCCGCCTGCGCGACAAGCGCAACGGCTTCTCCATCCCGCCCCAGATCACGGCCGGCACCGTCCTCGACGCGATCCCCCGCCCGTGGTGGTGGTTCGACTTCCTGACCACGCCCAAGCTGGAGTTCGCCTCCCTGAAGTCCACCGGCGGCACCGTGGGCGAGCTGCTCGACAACGCCATGGACCCCACCATCAGCGACGAGGACCTCAAGGTCATCCGCTCCATGTGGCCCGGCAAGATCGTCATCAAGGGCGTACAGACCGTCGAGGACTCCAAGCGCCTCATCGACCTGGGCGTCGACGGCGTCCTGCTGTCCAACCACGGCGGGCGCCAGCTGGACCGTGCCCCCGTCCCCTTCCGCCTCCTGCCCGAGGTGGTCCGGGAGGTCGGCAAGGACGCCACGATCATGGTCGACACCGGCATCATGAACGGCGCCGACGTCGTGGCCGCCGTCGCCCTGGGCGCCAAGTTCGGGCTCGTGGGCCGCGCCTACCTCTACGGCCTCATGGCCGGCGGGCGCGAGGGCGTGGACCGCATGATCGAGATCCTCTCCGACGAGGTCATCCGCACCATGAAGCTCCTGGGCGTCTCCAGCCTGGAGGAGCTCGAGCCGCGCCACGTCACCCAGCTGACCCGCCTGACCCCGGTGCGTCCGCACATCAGGGCTGCGGCGGACGCCGTCGCCCGCTGAGCCTGGACGGAGTCCGCCGCCCTCCCCCTGCCCTCCGCCTCGCGGAGGAATCCCTGTAGACCGCCCTCCAGGGCGGCACCCGGTGGCCCCGGGGAGGAGATCACAGCAGTCTCCTCCCCGGGGCCACCGCTGTTCTCCCAATTGCCGGAAGCATGCTGGAAACAGACCAGGAGCTATGGTCTCGGCACCATCACATCTCTCTTCGGCGACAGGTCTGGGCCTCCTCGTGCGAGTCGGACCGCCCGGCGCCCTGGAACACCCCTGCGGTCGGCCCCGAGCGACCACCGCTCTGAGGAAGGGACATCGCCATGGCACAGTCCATGTCAGGTCCGACAGCAGCTGCTGACGACCTCGAGGACGACGTCGCCCAGTCCGGTCGCCTCATCTCCAGCCGATGGCGGCCCACCACCCTGCGCACCGCGCCGTCGAGAGAGGACCGGGGGCTCTTCGGTCACCCTCGGGGCCTGCCGTGGATGCTCAACGTGGAGATGTGGGAGCGCTTCTCCTACTACGGCATGCGCGCCATCCTGCTCTACTTCATCACCGACACGGTGGCGCGCGGGGGCCTGGGCCTGAGCGCCAACTCCGGTCAGGTCGTCATCGCGCTCTACGGGATGGCCGTCTACCTGCTGGCCATCCCCGGGGGCATCTTCGCCGACCGGGTCATCGGGCCGTGGCTGTCCACCCTCTACGGCGGGATGGTCATCATGGCCGGGCACATCTGCCTGTCCGTCCCGGTCACCGCGCTGTCCTGGCTGGGGATCGTGCTGGTGGCCGTGGGCACCGGCTTCATCAAGCCGAACCTGACGACCATCGTCGGGGGCCTCTACGACGATGACGATATCCGCCGCGACGCCGGCTTCCAGCTGTTCTACATGTCCATCAACATCGGCGCCTTCGCCTCTCCGCTGCTGACCGGCTGGCTGCGCGAGCACTACGGCTACCACGCCGGGTTCTCCTCGGCCGCCGTCGGCATGGCCTTCGCCCTGGTGGCCTTCGTCTACGGGCGTCACAAGCTCTCCGCCTTCGCCTTCACCGTCCCCAACCCCGTCCGCCCCGAGGAGCGACAGCGGCTTCTTCTGGGATCCATTGGGGTCCTGGTCGCCATCGCCGTTGTCGTCGCAGTCCTTCAGGTGCTCACCGGCAGCCTGGTCACCACCGTCGCCACGGCGGGTCTCCTCATCCCGGTCGGTGCGGCCGTGGCCTACTTCGTGGTCATGTTCCGCTCCCCCAAGGTCACTGCCGGCGAGCACACTCACCTGCGCGCCTACATCCCCCTGTGGGTCGGCGCGGTCCTGTTCTTCATGATCACCGAGCAGGCCGCCGGCAAGATGGCCACCTTCGCCGAGTCCAATACGGACCTGCGCCTGCCCTTCTTCGGATGGTCGACCACCGCTGAGGCCTATCAGTCGGTCAACCCCGCGGCGATCGTGCTCCTGGCTCCGCTGGTCGGCATGCTGTTCACCCGGCGGGCGGGCAAGTTCCCCTCGACCATCATGAAGTTCGTCATCGCGGTGCTCATCGTCGGATTCTCGGCGCTCATGCTGGGTTACGGATTCCAGATCTGGCCGGGCGGACAGGACCTGTCCCCTTGGTGGTTCCTGGCGCTGGTCTACGTCATCCAGACCGTCGCCGAGCTCTTCCTGACCCCGGTCGGCCTGGCCACGACGACCGCCCTGGCCCCCAGGAGCTTCGCCTCCCAGGCGATGGGACTGTGGTGGCTCAGCGTCGCCGCCGGCCAGGGAGTCGCCGGGTTCATCATCGCCCAGACCGAGGACATCTCCGACGCCACCTACTACTACGGCCTGGGTGCGGCCACGCTCCTCATGGCCCTGGTGCTGTTCGCCGTCGCCCCGTGGACGCAGCGGCAGATGGCCGATGTCGAGGCGGCCACCGCCGAGTGAGCCGCGGCTGACCAGCTCTCGCCGAGTAGCCCCAGCCCGCCTCGGCGGGAATCACCTGTCTGCCTCTCCTCGCATTCCTCCCCAACCGACCGCGCGGTCGGAGTAAGGTGCACGGGTACCTGTGGCTCGTACCGGACACTGACAGTCCGGTCGCATACCTCACCCCGCCACAGGAAGGGAGAGTCTCATGTCAACGACCCCGACTCCCGTCGAGGACGACCTCAGAAGCGGCCGGATGATCACCAGCCGATGGCGGCCCACCACCCTGCGCATAACGCCGTCGAAGGACGACCGCGGACTGTTCGGTCACCCTCGGGGCCTGCCGTGGATGCTCAACGTGGAGATGTGGGAGCGCTTCTCCTACTACGGCATGCGCGCCATCCTGCTCTACTTCATCACCGACACCGCGGCGAATGGCGGCCTGGGCCTGAGCGCCAACTCCGGCCAGGTCATCCTGGCCTCCTACAGCGCGGCCGTCTACCTGCTGGCCATCCCCGGAGGGATCTTCGCCGACCGGGTCATCGGGCCGTGGCTGTCCACCCTCTACGGCGGGATGGTCATCATGGCCGGGCACATCTGCCTGTCCATCCCCGTGGTGGCCACCTCCTGGCTCGGTATCGTGCTGGTGGCCGTGGGCACCGGCTTCATCAAGCCGAACCTGTCCACGATCGTCGGGGGCCTCTACGACGACGATGATCCACGGCGCGATGCCGGCTTCCAGCTGTTCTACATGTCGGTCAACGTCGGGTCGCTGGCCTCTCCCCTGGTGACCGGCTGGCTGCGCGAGCACTACGGCTACCACGCCGGGTTCTCCTCGGCCGCCGTCGGCATGGCCTTCGCCCTGGTGGCCTTCGTCTACGGGCGTCACAAGCTCTCCGCCTTCGCCTTCACCGTTCCCAACCCCGTCCGCTCCGAGGAGCGGCAGCGGCTTCTTCTCGTGTCGGCGGTCACCGTGGCGGGCGCAGCCGCGCTGGTGACGATCCTGACTCTCCTCACCGGCAGCCTGCTCGACGCCATCTCCACCGCGATGCTCATCATCCCGGCAGGCGCCGCCCTGGGGTACTTCGCACTCATGTTCCGCTCCCCCAAGGTGACCGCCCGCGAGCGCACCCACCTGCGCGCCTACATCCCCCTGTGGATCGGCGCGGTCCTGTTCTTCATGATCTCCGAGCAGGCCGCCGGCAAGATGGCCACCTTCGCCAAGGACAACACTGACGGCCACATGCCGCTGGTCGGCTGGGTCATCAACCCGGAGACCTACCAGTCCATCAACCCGGCCACGATCGTCATCCTGGCACCGTTCATCGGCTGGCTCTTCACCCGGCGGGCCGGCAGGTTCCCCTCGACCATCATGAAGTTCGCGATCTCGGTGCTCATCATCGGAGCCTCCGCCTTCATCCTGGGCTACGGGTTCCAGATCTGGACCGGCGGCGACAGGCTGGCCCCGTGGTGGTTCCTGGCCGTGGTGTTCATCATCCAGACCGTCGCCGAGCTCTTCCTGTCCCCGGTGGGCCTGGCGACGACGTCGGCGCTGGCACCCAAGAGCTTCGCCTCCCAGACGATGAGCCTGTGGCTGCTGACGACTGCCACCGGTCAGGGGCTCGCCGGCTTCATCATCGCCCAGACGAAGAACGTCGCGAACTCGACCTACTACTACGGCCTGGGCGTGGTGACGGTCGCCGTGGCGATCGTCCTGTTCGTCGTCGCCCCCTGGACGGAGCGCAAGATGGCCGACGTCGGAGTCACCTCGCAGGACTAGGCACGGCTGGGCCGCCGTGAGATCGCGGGATGGCCATCGGGTTCGTAGGGTGGAGAGCACGAACGCGGGGTCTACTCTGCGACCCGCGAGCCTGGGGCAACCGCCGGCGGGTCGATGGGGAGCCGTTGGAAAAGGGGACCGTCATGAAGCACTACACCTCCGGCGAGGAGCTCATCGCCGAGATCCGCAAGCGCGCCGAGTTGTTCATTGCCGAGTTCGACGACGTCCCCGCCTCCGGGCTCCACACGCTCAAGGACGGTGTGGACCGCACGCCCACGCAGATGATCGCCTACCAGCTGGGGTGGATGGACCTGCTGCTGGGCTGGGAACGAGACGAACGGGCCGGACGGGAGGTGGTCACGCCCGCACCGGGCCACCGGTGGAACCGGCTCGGCGGTCTCCACATCTCCTTCTACGAGCAGTGGCGGGACGCCTCACTGCTTCGGCTCCAGGAGGCTTGTCGGCAGCGGGTCGACGACGTCGTCGCCCTCGTGGCATCGCTGAGTCAGGACGAGCTCTTCACCTCCGGACAGCGGGCGTGGGCCTCCTCGACGCCGTCGGCCTGGCCGGTGGCCAGGTGGATCCACATCAACACGGTGGCGCCCTTCACCTCCTTCCGCACGAAGATCCGCTCCTGGAAGCGCCGCTGAGCGACGCTGCGAGAAGGGCATGCTCATGGGACCAGGAGCAGCGGCTCGGAGCCGGTCACTCCCCCGGCCCTGAGAGGCGCACGCCCGCCGCTCCGATCTCGTGGGGGCCGCCGGAGTCCCCGGCGGCCCCCACGAGATCGGTGAGAACTTACGTCACCCGGCGGTGATCGCCTCGGCAAGCTCCTCGAAGCAGCTGACGTAGGCGTCGATCGCTTCATCCGTGTGGGTCACTGACAGCGTCCACTCCTCCTCGCGGCCCGGAGTCATGAAGATCCCCCGGTTCATGTTGAACAACCAGGCGAGCTCGGACAGCTCCGCGTTCTGGTGCTCCTTGAAGGACTCGTAGTCGACGACCTTCTTGGGAGAGAAGGTGACGCAGCCCTTGCCGCCCACGCCCACCGCGTAGCCCGGAAGGTCGTAGCGCTCGATGACCTCCGTGCAGCCGGCCAGAATGCGCTCGTTGAGGTGGTCGAGGTGGGCGTAGGCCTCCGGGGTGAGGACCTTCTCGAGGTTGGCCCGTACGGCGGCCATCGCCAGGGGGTTGCCGTTGTAGGTGCCCACCTGGAAGACAGTGTGGTCCTCCACCACGGACATGACTTCCTCGGTGCCGCCGATGGCGCCCGAGGGCAGACCGCCGCCGAGGGCCTTGGCCATGGTCACCATGTCAGGAGTCACTCCGAAGCGCTTGGTGGCGCCGCCCGGTCCGATGCACAGGCCGGTCTTGACCTCATCGAAGATCAGCACGATGCCGTGTCGCCGGGTGATCTCGCGAACCTGCTCCAGGTAGCCCGGTTCCGGCAGCACGACCCCCAGGTTCATCATGGCCGGCTCCATGATGACGCAGGCGGGTTTACGACCCTCATCGGTCAGCCGGATGATGCGGCGTTCCATGGCCTCGGCGTCGTTGAAGGGCACCGGCACCGTCATCCGGACGGTGGCGTCGGGGATGCCGCCTCCATAGGGCAGGGAGGCCAGGTTGTCGCGGTCGCCGATCTTGTCGTACTCGACGCCGATCGAGACCATGACGGTGTCGTGGTGCCCGTGGTAGGAGCCGAAGATCTTCATGACCGTGTCGCGACCGGTATAGGCGCGTGCGATGCGGATGGCGTCCATCGTGGACTCCGAGCCCGAGTTCGTGTAGCGCCACTTCGGCAGGCCCCACCTGTTCGAGAGGTTCTCCGCTACCACCAGGGCGTCCTCAGTCGGCGCGGCGAAGTGGGTGCCCTTGCTGTACCGCTCCTGAATGGCCTCACCGATCACCGGGTGGGCATGCCCCTGAAGCATCGATCCGAAGCCGTTGTGGAAGTCCCACATCTCGTTGCCGTCGACGTCCCAGACCTTCGGCCCCTGCCCGCGCTCGAGGTAAATGGGCCAGGGCTCGCGCAGCTGGTACGAGGAGGCGACGCCGCCGGAAAGACTGTGTCTCGCGCGACTGTACATATCGCCGGATCCCTTGGTCCGTTCATTGAGGCGCTTCGACTCGATCTCCATCAGCTCAGCGACTCGTTCCATATTGATGCTCATTGCTCGCTCCTTCGTGGTCCGGCCTGGCGTCCACAGGTCATGTACTTGATTACCGGTGCATCGATCGGAGTATTCGTCGATGCGATTGCAATGTGATTCCTCGTAGCTCCTTCCACCGGCCTGGCGCGGAGGGAGCTGTCTTCATGGGTGGTGCATGTTCACTCCGGTTCACCGGCCCTCGTGAAGCCACACTGAGCGCAGCAGCTGCGCCACCGTCAGTCAGTCGCCGTCTTCGTCTCATCGGCGACAGCGTCGGATCGTGCGATCACCTCCCCGCGGAAGAAAGCCGGTGCTCGGACGTACTGCACAAGCATCAGTACCACACCCAGGAGAATGAGGGCGAGGGTGAGGACGAAGACGAGACCGACGCCGAAGACCTGTGAGCCCGATCCATAACTCGGGTCGAGGGAGTCCTTCAGGGTCAAGCCGAGCAGCGAGAAGAGGGTGAGGCCTCCCAGCCCCGGCGACACCAGCGTGAAGAAGAAGGACCTCACCGAGCGGAACCATTGCCTTCGGAAGTACCACACCGCGGCGAAGGCGGTGAGCCCGTAGTAGAAGGCGATCATGGCCCCCAGGGTCTGGACCGTGTCCCACAGGACGGTCGTGGACACGAAGCGCAGCAGCGTGTAGAACGTCGAGGCGGCGATCGCCGAGACGACTGTGGCACGACCGGGGGTGAGGAAGCGCGGAGAGATCTGGCCGAGCTTCTCCGGCATTGCTCCGTAGTATCCCATCGACAGCAAGGTGCGGGCGGGAGAGACGAAGGTGGACTGCAAAGAGGCGGCCGACGAGATCAGCACCGCCATTGACATGAGGATCGCGAACGGCCCCAGGACCGGCCTGGCCAAGGCGAAGAAGACGTTGTCCTGGATCTCGGGGTTGCCCAGTCCTATCCCGTCCTTGCCCAGACCGGCGAACATCATTGATCCGATCGTGACGAACATGTACACCGAGACAATGGTCATGACGGTGAGCACGGCAGCACGCCCGGGGGTGGAGCCGGCGTCGTCCGTCTCCTCGTTGACCGTCAGAGACACGTCCCAGCCCCAGTAGATGAACAGGGACAGGGAAACGCCCGCCACAAAGGTTCGCAGCGAGTCGACGGCGAACGGATTGAGCCACTCGAACCTGAAAGGCGTCGGATTGACGGCGGTCCCGGTGAAGTACCGGAAGATGGCCACCGCACCGAAGCCGAGGAACACCGTCAGCTGAAACCCCACCAACCAGTACTGGAGCTTCTGGGTGGTCTGCATGTCGCGGTACGCGATCCAGGTCGCCAACGTGATGAAGACCAGACAGGTGAGGGTATTGATCCACACGTTGTCGGTGAGCTCCGCAATGGCGGGTCTGCGGACCACCTGCGCGATCAGCAGGTAGAAGAAGTCGACGGCGATGGCCGCGAGGTTCGATAGGACGACGACGGTCGCCACAACCAGCCCCCAACCGTTCATCCACCCGACCCACGGACCGAAGGCGCGGGTGCTCCAGGTGAAGGAGGTGCCCGAGTCGGGCATCGCCGCATTGAGCTCTCGGTACCCGAAGGCGACCAGGAGCATCGGGATGAATCCGACGAGGAAGATCGCCGGAACCTGCTTGCCGACCTCTGAGACGGTCGGCCCCAGTGCGCCGGTGAGGGTGTACGGGGGCGCTATGCAGGACACGCCGATGACGATGGCGCCGAGCAGACCGACGGAGCCCTCGGCCAGTCCCTTCCGCGACAGCCCACTCCCGGTGTCAGTGGTCTTCGTGCTCATGGTCCACCTCCGACGTCGGCCGCGGCCGCCGGGACGGCGACGAGCGGCACGGGCAGGACACGCAGGATCTTGTTGGCATCCGGCCCCAGGAACAGGCGCCCGCTCTGGGCCAGGCGCGCCGATCCCAGGAAGGCCAGCTCATTCCTGCTCCACTCCATTGCCAGCACGGCGGCACTCATGCCCTGGGCGTGGACGACCTGGACACGCTGGTCGTCCAGCCCCTTCAGATCCAGGCGCACCTCGGCGAGCAGGGCTTCAGTCCGCTCCTCGATCTCTGTAGTGTCCTGCGAGTCACCGGCCGCCACCGTGACGAGGCGCAACGGGACGCCAGCCCTGTCGGCGAAGGTCCTGGCCGTACTGAGCAGCCCCCTCCACCTGCCGGACTCCCCCAGCATGACCGTGATGCGCGAGAGCCCGTCAAGAGGGGCGTGCCTCATGCCTCGCGGAGACAGGGCGACCGGAACAGTCGAGGAGTTGAGCAGTGTCTGCCCCACGGAACCGAGAGACACCCTCCCCATGACCCCGTGACGGCCTCCGCCGGCCACGAGCAGGTCGGCTTCGAGCTCCTCGGCCGAGGCGATGATGCCCTCGGGGAACGAGGGGCTGTACCGCAGGTACTTGCTCACCGGCACACGAGGCCGGTGCTCCTCGATGATTTCCGTCATCCAGTCGTCGACCTGCGTGGCGACGACATCCTGGAACGCGTGATCGGTGACGTCGAGCAGATAGCGTCCATCGCCGCCCTTGACGACGGTGACGAGATCGAGTGAGCACGAGAATGCTTCAGCGAGAGACACACCCAGGTGATAGGAGTCTCGACCACCGAGCGAATTGGTGAAGGCCGTCAGAATGCGCATGGGAATGACCTCCTGTTCGCTTCCGGAGCGTCACAGGGCACTCATGACGTGTTTGATACGCGTGTAGTCCTCCACGCCGTAGACAGAGAGGTCCTTGCCGTACCCGGACCGTTTGAATCCGCCGTGCGGCATCTCTGCGACGAGAGGGATGTGGCAGTTCACCCAGACGCAGCCGAAGTCCAGGTCCCTGCTGAATCGCAGGACGCGCTGATGATCGGTCGTCCAGATGGACGAGGACAGCGCGTAGTCCACGCCGTTGGCCAGGGCCAGGGCCTCGTCGTCGGAGGAGAACTCCTGAACGGTGAGGACCGGCCCGAAGACCTCCTGCTGCACGAGTGCGTCGTCCTGCTTGAGCCCCGAGATGATGGTGGGCGCGTAGTAGTACCCGGTCTCGCCGACGCGGTGCCCACCGGTCAGCAGGTTGGAGTGCGCGGGCCGCTCCTCGACGATCTTTTGCACGGAGGCGAAGTGGCGGGCATTGTTCAGGGGGCCGTAGAACGCCTCCTCCTCGGGAATCGGACCGGTTCGCAGGGACTCGGCGTGACGCACCAGTGCATCGGTGAACTCTTTCGCGACCGAGGACTCGACCAGGACGCGGGTGGCGGCGGTGCAGTCCTGCCCGGAGTTGAACAGCCCTGCGGCGGCGATGCCCTCGGCGGTCGCCTCGATGTCGGCATCGGCGAAGACGATGGCGGGGGCCTTGCCTCCGAGCTCCAGGTGAACGCGGGTCACGTTGCGGGACGCCTGTTCGGCGAGATCCGCGCCTGCGCGCACCGATCCCGTGAGCGCGACCAGCCCGGGCACCGGGTGAGAGCTCAGGAGGCGCCCGGTCTCGCCGGTGCCGAGCACCAGGTTGAAGACCCCGGGCGGGAGGATCTCACCGGCGATCTCGGCGAAGACGACGGCGCTCTCGGGTGTGTTGACGCTGGGCTTGAGCACCACCGTGTTGCCTGCGGCCAGAGCGGGCCCGACCTTCCAGATGAGCATCATGAGGGGGTAGTTCCACGGGACGATCTGACCGACGACGCCAATGGGCTCGCGGCGAAGCTGCGAGTTCAGCCCCTCGGCGTACTCACCCGAGGCGACACCCGACTGGACGCGGGCGGCTCCGGCGAAGAACCGCAGCTGGGAGGCGCCTGTCAGCACTTCCTCCGATCGGACCATCTCGGCGAGCTGACCGGTGTTGCGGCGCTGGGCCTCGACGAGGCGGTCGGCATTGGCCTCCAGGGCGTCGGCGAGCCGGAGCAGGAGTGTCTGGCGTTCCGCCGGCGTTGTCAGTCGCCAGCTCTCGAAGGCCTTGAGGGCGGCGTCGTAGGCGGCATCGACGTCGGCGGGGCCTGAGACCGGGCACTGTGCGACGGTTTGTTCCGTTCGGGGATCCACGATCTCGACCGTGGTATCGGTCGCTGCTGGAACAAATCTTCCGTTGATGAAATTCTGGAGGAGAGGAAGGCTCATGTGAATCACTCTGCTTCTTGGGGTTGGCGGGACATCAGCGTCGAGCTGAGAGGCGTCGAGAGTCGAAAAATAAAAATTGAGACGGCTCAGGCCTCTGCTGCCCAAGCTCACACAGGACCCATGCCGGCTACATCGCCGCTGGCGTCCCACGCGCCCCATGCACTGCGGACACAAGGCGGGCTAAGGTCCTATGTGACGCAAACATGGTAAACATACACAGTCAAGTATGTCGAACGTCACGTTCCACGCTTCGAAGAACCGCGCCAACGCAGGGAAAAGTCACCCACATGCGAGACGACGGGCCGTCACTTCTTCAAAAAATATGACGCAATCCACAAATTTGCCCGCTGCTCGGCGTCCTCGATGTCGACGCCGAGCGCCCGGCGCAGGCGTACGAGGCGTGCGGCGACCGAGTTGCGATGCACCCCCAGACGCTCGGCGATGCGCTGAACCGCCCCTGCCTCGCTGAGGTAGATCTCCAGCAGCTCGAGCAGCTCAGGCTGCTCGGCAACGCCCCTGAGGCGAGCGCGGGCGAAGGCGCGGGCCTTGTCCTGGTCAAGCAGATCCGTGACCGACGGCGGCCCCGAGTCCTCCCAGCGCACCGCCTGTCCGACCTGCCGAGCACCGGTGCAGACGGACAGCGCCTGCTGTGCGGCCCGCGGCAGGTCGGCGATGCCGGCAGAGCCGCTGACCCCGATCCGCATCCGCCCCGCCCATGGCGCGACACGGTCGTCCTCGAGAAGCGCGGGAACGTGCTCGGCCTCCCCGAGGATCGTCAGACGGGTCCCGTCCCGGTCCGTGCGCCACAGAAGACCCTCTCCCGCCGGAGACCCCCGTCTCTCGACGAGCAGTCTGGCCAGCGCCGAGGAGAGCCCGGCAACGGCGGCACCGCCGCCCTCGAGACAGATCACGCGCCACTGATGACCGCCGCCGGTACCGCTCATCAACCGCCGCGCCGGAGATGGGAGGCGCTTGCGGACGAGATCCTGGGCCTGGTCGGCCAGGGCCAGTCCCTGCACGACCTCGCCCGCCAGGAGATGCTCGGCAGCCGCTCCCACGAGCTGGAGGAGCCATCCGGTGAACGCCTTGGAGGACTCGGCGATGAGATTCAGGAACGACCAGGCCAGATCGACTCCCAGAGTCTGGGCACGCGTGAGCGTCTCCCGATGAACGGTCGCCAGGTAGCTCTCAGGCTCACCGGTGATGCCGACCGGTCGAACGACCAAGCGCATCTCGCCGAGCCCCAACGCCCCGGCCCCTCGCATCCCTGCCGGACGAATCCTGTCGATGCACTCGGCAACCTCGTCGTCGACTCCCGGAGCCGCTGGACCGAAGGGGCCGACCACGGTGCGTCCCGTGGCGTCCCTCAGGGACACCTCCCCCCGGAGGATCGAGGCCAGGGCGCGCATGATCGCGCTCTGGTTGTCCTTGGCGGCTGCGCGCGTCAGCTGCTGCAGGACCAGGGTCTCCTCATCGCCCGCCCCCTCGGCACCGCCATCGGGCCCGGTCGCCTGAAGCATGGCCCCCACCTCACGGCTGATGGAGGCGAAGGAGACCTCGAGGGGGACCTCGAGGAGATTGAGCCGCCCGATCCGGCAGGCCTCGCGCAGGTCCTCGGGCACGGCGTCGAAGACGATGCCGGTTCCCAGTCCGAGCGCGGCGA
Source organism: Actinomyces sp. Marseille-P3109 (assembly GCF_900323545.1). NCBI lineage: Bacteria > Bacillati > Actinomycetota > Actinomycetes > Actinomycetales > Actinomycetaceae > Actinomyces > Actinomyces sp. Marseille-P3109. Next base: position 121,877 of record NZ_OOHN01000008.1, on the reverse strand, counting down.
CTCCCGCCTCGACCAGTGAGACCACGTACTCCCGCCATGTGTCCGCCTCGGCATCCGCCATGACGAGGCCTGTCGTGAGAACGAGCTCACCGCCCTCGAGGTAGGAAGCCGGCTGGAGGAGCTCGGTCGCGACGACCCACGTGACCGCGGCGCTCGGTACGGGCAGGAGCACCGCGCGAACCCCCAGGTCCGCTCGATCCATGAGATCCGACACCATCAGCATGCCTGGATTCAAACACTCTTCTATGCGCTATGCACAGGATTCATGACATTCTGTGCATTATGCCTAGGTGCTCGGCCCCAAGGGCGGGCATAACCTGAGGTGGAACTCAAAGCCGAGCACGTTTCTACGACATCCCGGAGGCTCTGTTCCGCTGCAGACCTCCGCCCCGTCACGACACACTGTGAGGTCCACATGGCAACGCTGCCCCAGACCCTTCATCTCGCCACTCCTCTGCCCGGTCCCGAGGCCCGCGCCCTCGACGAACGCGCCGGTACCGCGCTCCCGCGCGCCCTGACAGCCGCCATGCCGACATTCGCACGGCGCACGGACCGCGGCGTCCTGGAGGACGTGGACGGCAACCGTCTCATCGACTTCGGATCAGGCATCGCGGTCACAACCGTGGGAGGCGCGGCGGCCCCCGTCGTCGCTGCGATCCAGGAGCAGGCCGAGAACCTGACGCACACCTCCTTCGCCGTCACAAGGTACGCCGGATACGTCGAAGTCGCCGAACGCCTGAACACCCTGACCCCGGGCGACTTCCCGAAGAAGACCGCGCTGTTCAACTCCGGGGCGGAGGCCGTCGAGAATGCCATCAAGCTCGCCCGCAAGCACACCGGCCGCCAGGCCGTCGTCTGCTTCGACCATGCCTTCCACGGACGCACGTCCCTGACCATGGGACTGACAGCCAAGGTCTCCCCCTACAAGGGCGGCTTCGGTCCCTTCGCCCCAGAGATCTACCGGGTCCCCGGCTCCTACCCGTACCGCGACGGGCTGGACGGCGAGGCCGCCGCCGAGCGCACGATCGATCAGATCGAGAAGCAGGTAGGGGCGTCCTTCGTCGCCGCCGTCATCATCGAACCCGTTCAGGGCGAAGGCGGGTTCATCGTCCCGGCACCCGGCTTTCTCACCGCGCTCCGGCGCTGGTGCCTTGACAATGGCGTGGTCTTCATCGCCGACGAGATCCAATCGGGAATCGCCCGCACCGGGGCATGGTTCGCCTGCGAGCACGAGGGAGTCGTCCCCGATCTGGTGACGACCGCCAAGGGCCTGGCCGGGGGCACGCCGTTGTCAGCAGTCACCGGTTCAGCCGAGATCATGGACTCCGCCGGACCGGGCGCCCTCGGCGGTACCTACTGCGGCAATCCCCTGGCCTGCGCCGCCGCCCTGGCGACACTGGACATGATCGAGGAGCACGACCTCCTTAAACGGGCCCGCACGATTGGTGAGACCGGCATCCGCCTGATGGAGCGGTGGAAGGCGGAGGACCCACGCATCGGCGATGTCCGGGGCAAGGGCGCCATGATGGCTCTCGAGCTCGTCGACCCCGTCTCGCAGGAGCCCGACGCGGCACTGACCGCCGCCGTCGCGGAGGCCGCACGCTCACGCGGCCTGATACTGCTCACCTGCGGCACCTACGGCAATGTCATCCGCCTGCTGCCACCGCTCACCATGCCGGACGAGCTGTTCACCGAGGGCATGGAGATCCTTGAGCAGGCGCTCCGAGCCCAGTCCTGACCTCATCTTCCGACCACGTCTCAAGGCCGTCACGGCCTCAGATCACGATCCTCCACCCGACCAGCCCAGGAGGTAGCTCAATGTCCTCGACCCATCATCCCCTCACTGATGCTCGCACGCAGCTCGCCGAGGCGATCCAGTTCCTCGGCTTTGACGAGGGAATGCGCCGCATGCTCGAAACCGCCCGTAAGGAGGTGACGGTCTCCATTCCGCTGCGACGCGACGACGGCACGATGGAGCTGCTTATCGGGCACCGCGTCCAGCACAACATCTCTCGTGGCCCGGCGAAGGGAGGGATCCGTTACTCCCCCCACGTGGACCTCGACGAGGTGCGGGCGCTGGCCATGTGGATGACATGGAAGTGCGCTCTTCTCGATCTGCCGTACGGCGGTGCGAAGGGCGGGGTCCAGGTCGACCCGCAGGCCCACTCGGAAAGAGAGCTCGAGCGCCTGACCCGGCGCTACACCTCGGAGCTGATCCCTCTGATCGGGCCCGGCAAGGACATCCCCGCCCCCGATATGGGGACCGACGAGCAGACCATGGCTTGGATGATGGACACCTACTCGGTGTCCACGGGACACACCGTGCTGGGGACCGTCACGGGCAAGCCCGTCAATCTCGGCGGATCGCAGGGTCGGGCCGCAGCCACCTCCCGCGGCGTCGTCTACTCCGCTCTCAACGCGATGGAGAGCATAGGCCTGAATCCTTCGCAGGCCACCGCGGTCGTTCAGGGCTTCGGCAAGGTCGGTCGGGGCACTGCCCGCTTCCTCCATGAGGCGGGTGTGAAGATCCTGGCCGTGGCGGACGTCTACAGCACGATTCGCAACGACAAGGGCATCGACATCCCCGCGCTCGAGACCTTCGTGGATGAGACCGGCGCCATCACCGGGTTCCCCGGCGCGGATCCGATCCCTCCGACCGAGCTCTTCACAGTTCCCTGCGACGTGATCGTCCCTGCGGCGGTCGAGGGGGTCATCACCGAGCAGACCGCGCCGGCGATCGATGCCAAGCTGGTCGTCGAGGGTGCCAACGGCCCGACGACGCCCACGGCCGACGCGATCCTGGCGGACAAGGGGATCCTGGTCGTTCCGGATATTCTCGCCAACGCCGGCGGCGTCATCGTGTCCTACTTCGAGTGGGTGCAGGCCAACCAGTCCTACTGGTGGACCGAGAAGGAGGTCAACGAGCGTCTCCGTACCAAGATGGACAGGGCCTGGAACGAGGTCACGGACTTCTCGCGGGATCACGGTCTCTCACTGCGCACTGCGGCGACGACGATGGCAGTCAAGCGCGTGGCCGAGGCCCACGTCTCCCGTGGCCTCTACCCGTGATGCGTGACAGGCGAGAGTCGATACTCAGGGAGCACAACCATGGCTGACACAAGACCCAGCGCGACGGCCTCTGCAGCGGCTGACACAGCGGCGGCAGCGACGTACACGACCTTCGGAGCCCACCCGGCTCTGGCCGACTACCTGCGCAGGATCCACCCCGAGGAGGGAATGCTCCTGGGCGGGCGGATGATCGCCGCGTCCGACGGGGGAACGTTCGACGTCGTCGATCCCGCCAGCAACGCCGTGTTCGCGCGCTGCACGGACGCGACTCCGGCGGACGCCGCGCGCGCCGTCGACGCCGCCTCCGAGGCGCTGCCGGCATGGAGCGCCACCCCGCCCCGGCAACGCGCGGAGCTGCTGCGGACCCTGTTCGGCCTCATGGTGGAACGGGCCGATGAGCTCGCGGTGCTCATCAGTGCTGAGAACGGCAAGTCGCTGGAGGATGCCAGGGCGGAGGTCCTCTACGCAGCGGAGTTCTTCCGATGGTTCTCCGAGGAGGCGGTGCGCACCGAAGGCGGTTTCGGCTCCTCCCCGGCGGGTGGGACTCGGACGATCGTCACTCACCGGCCGATCGGGGTGGTCGCCATGATCACCCCCTGGAACTTCCCTGCGGCGATGGGGACCCGCAAGATCGCCCCGGCCCTCGCCGCCGGGTGCACAGTGGTGCTCCGCCCGGCGTCCCTCACGCCTCTGACAGCGGTAGCACTGGGGCACCTGATCCTGCAGGCCGGCGTGCCCGCGGGCGTGGTGAACATCGTGCCCTCGAGCCGTTCCGCGGAGGTGTCGACGACGTGGCTCGAGGACCCCCGGGTCCGAGCCGTCTCCTTCACCGGCTCGACCCAGGTCGGTCGTGTGCTCATGAGGCAGGCGGCGGAGAAGGTACTGGTGTCATCCATGGAGCTCGGGGGGAACGCTCCCTTCGTCGTGGCGGCCGACGCCGATATCGACGCCGCAGTGACGGGTGCCGTTCAGGCCAAGCTCAGAGGCGGTGGCGAGGCCTGCACCGCCGCCAACCGCTTCTACATCCACCAGGACGTCGCCCAGGAGTTCACCGAGAAGTTCTCCGCGGTCGTCCGCGACCTGAGGGTCGGTCCGCCTCTGGCGGACAAGGCGAACCAGATCGGCCCCATGGTGACGACGCATGCCCGTGACAAGATCAACGCCCTGGTGGACGGGGCGGTGGCCGGGGGCGCCGTCGTGTACGCCGAATCCTCCTGGCCCAAGGGCTCTCCAGGGGCGTTCATGCCGGTGCGGGTCCTCACGAACGTCGCCCCCGACGCGGAGATCGTGCGCACCGAGATCTTCGGTCCCGTCGCCCCGATCGTCACGTGGGATGATGAGGACGAGTTGCTGACGTGGATCAATGACACGGACTACGGGCTGTCGGGTTACGTCTTCTCCCGCGACCTCGGGTGGGCGCTGCGCCTGGCCGAGCGCATGGAGGTCGGGATGGTCGGTGTCAACCGCGGGCTCGTGTCCGATCCCGCCGCACCCTTCGGCGGCGTCAAGCAGTCCGGCATCGGGCGCGAGGGCGCGCGCGAGGGGATCCGCGAGTTCCAGGAGACTCAGTACTACTCGGTCGCCTGGGGCTGACGGGCCCACGCCCGAGCAGCGCGTGACGGCCGCGATACCCCCAGATCGAGGGAGTCTCAGATCATCGCGAGTCCCTGCGCTCCTGGAGAGGGAACGGACCTTTCGACGTCATCATCATGTGCGGTGCCCCGGGCCGAGAGCCCGGGGCACCAGCGCGTTGACGCTCGGGTCATCAGCGGCTCAGGAGGCCTTGGGGTAGGCCTTCTGGACGGCGTCGAGCATCTCGAGGGCCGAGTAGTAGTCCAGGCGGAAGGACGAGGGCGGCATGTACTGCACCTTGCCGCCGGTCACCGGGGCTGCCGAGCTGAAGGTCTCATTGCTGGTGACGGCGGTCTTCGCGGTCTCATCGGCGGCGATGACCACCCAGTTCTCACCGGTCAGTCCCGCCTGGACGTTCTCGGGCGAGAGCTGGACGATGTCCTTGCGCTCGCCCATGGACTGGTCGCCCTTGACGTCGTCGGGGACGGTGGCGATGGTGAAGCCCAGGTCCTTGAGGAGCTGGACCTGCGGGGCCTCCTCGGTGAAGGCGTTGGCTCCCTTGGTGCCGTCCCCGGGGACGGTGAAGACCGACGTCGACCCCTGCGGGACCGAGATGGCGCTCTTGGCCTTCTCAGCCCTGGTGGTGTAGTCCTTGATGACGGAGTCGGCCTTGGCCTGACGGCCAGTGGCCTGGCCAAGGGTCTTGGTCACGTCCTGCCAGGAGTGCGAGCCGTAGTCGATGACGAGGACCGGGACCTCGAGCTGGCGCAGGCTGTCGACCACCTTGATGGCCGAGTCCTGCCCCGTCTTGGCCACGACGATGAGGTCGGGGTTGTCGCCCGCCACCGTCTGGGCCAGGTTGTCCTCGGTACCGTCGATGGCCTTGACCCCCTTGTCGGAGGCCTGCTTGGACCACTGGGCGAAGAAGCCGTTGTCGTCGGTCTTGTCGTCCTTCTTCTTGGCCGGCGTCGAGGCGACCACCGGGGCGTCGACGGCCAGGAGCGAGCCGGTCAGCGTCACGGAGGTGGACACGATGCTCTTGGGCTCGGACTTGATCTCGACGTCGACGCCGTCGTCCCCCTTGATGGTGACCGGCCAGGTGGCCTCGGCGGAGGCTCCGGCCGAGGCGGCACCGGAGGTACCCGCGGAGCCTGCGGCAGTTGAGGTGGAGGTCGAGCTGGAGGAGCCGCAGGCCGCCAGGCCGGTGCTCAGCACCATGGCGACGACGGCGACGAGTCCCTGTCTCAAGCGGCGGGGGCGCCGCGTGGATGCGTTCATCTGTCTGTGTTCCTTTCTGGTCCGTCCTGCTGGGAGCGAGCAGTCGGGCTGGTTCCTGCCGAGGCGCGCTCGGCAGAGGGCTGTGGGGCGGGGCGGATGGGCACCACCATGGGGGTGCCGGCCACCGGATCGGGGGCGATGACGGCCGCCAGTCCGAAGACCTCCTCGATGAGGTCCTCAGTGAGGATCCGACGCGGGGAGCCGGTGATGCGGACCCGGCCGTCGTGCATGACGATCATGTGCTCGGCGCAGCGCGCGGCCTGGTTGAGGTCGTGCAGGACCGCCACGACCGTGCGCCCGTCGGCGTTGAGGCGTCGGCACAGCTGGAGGATGTCGACCTGGTGAGCCAGGTCGAGGAAGGTGGTGGGCTCGTCCAGGAGGATCGCCTCGGTGCCCTGGGCCAGGGCCAGGGCGATCCATACGCGCTGGCGCTGTCCGCCGCTGAGCTCGTCGACGGGGCGGGCGGCCAGCTCGGTGACCCCCACCATCTCCATGGCCTCCTCGACGGCCGTCCTGTCGTCCCGCGACCACTGGCGGAACATGCCCTGGTGGGGGAAGCGGCCGCGGGCCACGAGGTCGCGCACCAGCATGCCGCCGGGCACGACGGCGCTCTGGGGCAGCAGACCGACCCGTCGGGCCACGTCCTTGGTGCCCAGGCCGGCGATGTCGGCGCCGTCGAGCAGCACCGCGCCCCGGGCGGGCCGGTGCAGCCGGGCCAGGGCGCGCAGCAGCGTGGACTTGCCGCAGGCGTTGGGCCCGACGATGGCGGTGAAGACGCCGGCCGGGATGTCGACGTCGAGGTCACGGGAGACCACGTGGCGCTCGTAGGCGATGGTCGCTCCCCGGGCGGCCAGCCGAGCCTCGGAGGCGGCCGGTCCGGCGCCGGCGTTCAGCTCGGTGGAGGGCAGGTCGGTCACAGGGATCTCCTTCCGTGCGCCGCCACGGTCAGCGCCACCATGAGGTAGAGCCCGCCGACGGCGTTGGTCACCACGCTCACGGGCATCGACTCGAGCACCAGCTGGCTGAGCAGGTCGGCTCCCGCCAGCAGGAGGCTCCCGGTCAGGCCGGAGACCAGCAGCGGGGGCTGAGGGGAGCCGGTGAGGAAGCGGGCCAGATGGGGCGCCACGAGGGCCACGAAGCCGATGGGGCCGGCCGCCATCGTCACCACGGCCACCAGCACGGTGCCCAGCAGGATGAGGAGGGCGCTGGCGCGGCGGGTGGGGCTGCCCAGGATGGTGGCCACCTGCTCCCCCAGGCACAGGACCCGCAGGTGCCGGGCGGCCAGCAGGGTGAGGGTCACGACGACCCCGATGGCCAGACAGGTCGGGGTCACCACCGGCCACCGGGCGGCCCCGAGGGTGCCGGTGATGGCCTTGAGGGCGCCCAGGCCCTCGTCGTCGTCGACCCGTACCAGGAGCCAGCGGTTGACCGAGACGAGCATCGAGCTGATGGCGATCCCCACCAGGATGAAGCGCAGCCCGGTGAATCCGCCGCGCAGCGAGACGAGGTAGGTCACCGCCCCCACGGCGGCCCCGCCGATGAAGGAGGCCAGGGAGGTGGACAGCATGGAGCCGGGCAGGAGCAGGACACTGACCAGGATCCCGGTCTGTGCGCCCGTGCTGAAGCCGATGAGGTCGGGCGAGCCCAGGGGGTTGCGGGTGATGGTCTGGAAGACGGCGCCGGCCACGCCCAGGGCCAGGCCCGCCACGAGCCCCAGCAGGATCCGGGGCAGCTTCCACTTGACGACGACGACCTGGACGATCCTGCGCCCCTGCCCCTGGAGCGCGTCGATGACCTCCGGCGTGGAGACGGTGAACTTTCCCAGACGCAGGGCGGCCACAGCGACCGCGAGGCTGAGCGCCAGCAGCATGAGGCCGACGACGACGTGGCGAGGGGTGATGAGCACCGACCAGCGGCCGACGACGATCCACAGGCGTCCGGCGTCGGTCCCCACGTGGAGGCCGCGGCGCGGACCACGGTACTCGGACCGGGCCAGCGGGGCCGCGGTGCGGTTCGACTCGCCGCCCCTCATGAGGCCCGTCCCTTGAGTCGCAGCACCATGAGCAGCAGGACGGGCGATCCGACGAAGGCCGTCAGCAGGCCGACCTGCATCTCCCCGGGGCGGGCCAGGACGCGGCCCAGGACGTCGGCGGCCAGGACGACGACGGGGCCGCCCAGTGCGCACAGCGCCACGATCCAGCCCCGGTGCGGTCCCATGAGCCAGGAGGCCGTCAGCGGCGCCATGAGCCCCACGAATCCGATGGGTCCGGCCACCGTGGTGGCGGTGGCGCACAGGACGGTGATGACCATCAGGCTCAGTCCCCGCACGGGGCCGACCCGGGTGCCCAGGGCGGCGGCGACGTCGTCGCCCAGAGCGATGTTGTCCAGGGCGCCGGCCAGGAGGAAGGCCATGCCGGTCCCCAGGACCACGAGGAGAGTCATCGGCAGCAGGGGGATGTCGACGCGGGTCAGGGAGCCGACCTCCCAGTCGATGAAGGTGCGGAACAGGTTCGGCATCGTCAGCACGACGCCGCGGATGACCGCCCCGGCGAAGGCCGAGAAGGCCACACCGATGAGGACCAGGCGCACCGGCGAGGACGCCGAGCCTCCCAACGAGCCTCCTGCTGAGCCGATCATGCCGATGACCTGCACGAGCACTGTGGCAGCCAGGGCGCCCCCTGCCGCCAGGAGCAGCTGGCCGGGGACCGGGAGGACGCCGAGCGCGGCGGTACCCAGGACGATGCCCAGCGAGGCGCCGGCGTTGACACCGAGCAGCCCGGGCTCGGCCAGGGGGTTGCGGGTGACGGCCTGCATGACCGCGCCGGCCACCGCCAGGGCCACGCCCACGAGCACGCCGATGATGGTGCGCTGAACGCGCAGGACGTTGATGTTGTAGCTGACGTTGGAGGCGTCCGGGTGGAGCAGGTAGTGGACGACCTGGTCGGCGGGGATCCGGGAGGAGCCGATGAACAGGGAGGCCAGGACGCACACGGCCAGCAGCACGGCGGCGGCCAGGAGGATGGCCGGGCGCCGCAGGAGAGGGCTCAGGCGGGGGCGGACCGTCTGCCTGTCCGTCCCGATCCCCCGAGTGCGGGGACGAGGGGAACGAGCGCCGTCTCCGATGACCTCGTTCGCCATCAGGCCTCCCCCATTACCTACTACAAAGGCAAACCTAACCTAAGGGTGCGGTCAACGTCTGTCAAACACGGTCCGACCTGTCAGTTTGATGGCCAAAGCGCCTACCACCGGACACCAGCACCCACCATGAGCGCTCCTCCCACCGCCCGAGCAACGGGACCGAGTATCTCCTCCTCACGGAGTATGCCGTGCATGTATACACTCAGCGTATAGTCGCGAGCATGGAATCCAGACTCACTCTTCTCGGTCTGCTCAGCGCCGGGCCGGGGCACGGATACGATCTCAAGCGCTCCTGGGACCACTGGTTCGCCGCCTCCAAGCCGCTGGCCTACGGCCAGGTCTACGCCACGCTCGCCCGGCTCGTGCGCGATGGGCTCATCACCCAGGTCGAGACCGAGCCCGGCTCCGGCCCCGAGCGCAAGCGCTACGAGGTCACCGACGCCGGGCGCCAGAGCGTCGAGCAGTGGCTCCTGACCCCCGTCGTCCCTGCCGGTGATGTCCAGGCCGACATCTTCGCCAAGACCATCATCGCCCTCATGCTCGACGACGACGCCGGGCACCTCCTCGACCTTCAGCGCGCCGAGCACATGGCGCGCATGCGCGAGCTGACCCGGCTCAAGCAGAGCGGTGACCTGCGCACGGTGCTCCTGGCCGACCACGCCCTGTTCCACATCGAGGCCGACCTGCGCTGGATGGAGACCACTGCGGCCCGCTTGGGCGAGCTGCGGGAGGAGGTGCGCTCATGAGCGCCACCACTCATACAGCCGGCCAGACGACCATTCGCACAGCCACCGGCGTCAATTCCGCTCCTGAACAGAACCAGGCGCACCCGCCGGGCGAGGTCATCATGCGCGCCCGCGGCCTGGAGATGAGCTTCGGGCAGACCCGCGCGCTGCGCGGCGTCGACCTGGACCTCCTGATCGGTGAGGTCCTGGCCGTCACCGGCCCGTCGGGCTCGGGCAAGTCCACCCTCCTGCACGTCATGGCCGGGGTGCTCGTGCCCGACGCCGGAAGCGTCGGCTACCACGGCGGCAAGGCGTCCGGAGACGTCTCGGCGCAGGCCGCCGAAGACATCTCAGTGAACATCGCGGCCCTGGACGAGGCCGCCCGCAGCCGGCTGCGCCTGAACGAGTTCGGCTTCATCTTCCAGTTCGGCCAGCTCCTGCCGGACCTCTCCGCCCTGGACAACGTCACCATCCCCCTGCTCCTGGCCGGCGCCCCGCGCAGGAAGGCACTGGCCCGGGCCCGCGAGACCCTGGGCGAGCTTGGCCTGAGCGAGCACCTGGACAAGCGGCCCGGCCAGCTCTCGGGCGGGCAGGCCCAGCGGGCCGCCGTCGCACGGGCACTGGTGACCAGTCCGCGCATCCTCTTCGCCGACGAGCCCACCGGCTCCCTGGACTCCCTGGCCGCCGAGCGGACCATGGAGGTGCTGCTGGCCTCGGTGCGCTCCCGCGGCGCCAGCCTGGTCATCATCACCCACGATGCGCGCATCGCCGCCTACGCCGACCGGGAGGTCACCGTGCGCGACGGCCGCATCGGCCCCGGGGCCATGCAGACCGGATCCGGCCCGAGCAAGCCCCGGCACGCCGCCACCGGGAGCCCGTCATGAGCCGCATCGCCCTGACCCGGCTGCTCGTCGCCAACGACCGCTCCGCCCGGCGCCGTCTGGCCGGGATCGTCGCCGGAGTCATGGTGGGGGTGGCGCTGTTCCTCATGCTGCTGGCCGCCGCCCAGGCCTTCCCCGAGCGCAGCATACGCTCCAGCTGGGCCTCCATCGCCCTCATGCCCGGCATCTCCGAGCAGTCGAACCACACGGACCTCCAGCCCGACCATGTCCTGACCGGTGACGAACTGGCCGTCGCCAGCAGCCTCGACACGGTGGGCGACGAACCGATCACGGTTCTGCAGGTGGCCCTGCCGGAGTCGGGCGCCACCTCGGTGAGGGTCCCGGGCTCCGACGTCGTACCGAAGCAGGGCGAGTACCTCGCCTCACCGGCCCTGGCCGAGCGCATCGCCTCCCTTCCCGCCGATCAGCTCGGTGACCGCTATGGCAAGCAGGTGGGCGTCCTGGGCCCCGACGCCGTCGAGGGCCCGGACTCGTTGGTGGCCGTCGTCGGAACGGACCTGGGGACCGTGGCCTCCTCCCAGTCGTTCATCCCTCCCCAGGTGGTCACCTCCTTCCAGGGCGTCCCCTACGAGAACGAGGCGTATCGGATCGCGATGCTCATCGGCGCTATCGCGGTCCTTGTGCCCGCGCTGCTGCTCGTCGGGATCGTCACCGACCTGGGCGCGGCGCAGCGGGCCGAGCGCTTCGCCACGCTGCGCCTCATCGGGGCCACGCCCCAGCAGGTGGCCCGCACCGCGGCCCTGGAGATCGGGGCCACCACCTTCGTCGGCGCCCTGGCGGGCGTGGCGCTCCACCTGGTCATGATTCCCGTGGCCGCTCAGATCACGCTGGGGTCGAGCCGCTTCTACCACTCCGACCTGCTGCGCTCGCCGGTCAATGCGGTCCTCGCCGTCGCCGTCACCACGGCGGGGGCGGCGGCCGTGGCCTGGTGGCGTACGCGACGGGCCGACGTCGGCCCTCTGGGCGGGTCCCGGGAGCGCAGCGAGCGCCGGCCCCGCCTCCTCGCGCTAGCGCCCGTGATCCTCGGGATGGCGGGGCTGGCGAGCACCCCAGCGGTGGCCCGCCAGGAGCCCGCACTGACCATCTACCTGCTGCCCGCCTCCTTCCTGTGCGCGATGCTGGGGCTGTTGTGGGCCGGCCCGGTCCTGACCTGGTGGGTGGCGCGAGGCGGAGGGGCGCTGGCCCGCTCGGCGGCGCAGGTCATCGGCTTCAACCGGATCACCCAGCACCCCCGGGCGGTCTTCAAGGCGGTGGCCGGCGTCGTCATCGCCGTCTACGCCATGACGGTCTTCGCCGTCGCCATCACGGTCGCCGCGGGCACCCGCGACATCACTCAAGGCAACGGTCACCTGAACCCCTCGACGCTCGAGGCCATCCCTGCGGTCAGCGACGAGACCACCCTGGAGAGCGCCGTCGGCCGGCTCACCGCCGTCCCCGGCGTGACGACGGTGGCGGTAGGACGGATCAGTGGGGACTCCAGGCAGGAGGGGCGAGTCATCCTCGAGGCCGACAAGGCGGAGGCCCTCGGGGCGCCGCATGTGGAGGCGCCCGACGGCGCAGTGAGCATCAGCACCCGGTGGCTGTACGAGAACGCGGCCGCCTCGCCGTCGCCGGTCGGCGCCGAGGAACTGGCGACCACCCGTGAGCAGGGTGCGCCCGTCATCCTCGTAGGCACCGACCCGGCCAGCCCCGGCGCCGTCGAGCGGGCCCGGACCGCACTCGTCACCTCCGATCTTGCGCTGGGCTCCTCCCCCTCCTCGCCCGGCTCGATCCAAAGCATTCAGGCCAACGCCATGGAGAACCAGTTCGCCCGGCTCGGCTATATCGGCATCATCATCGCCGCGGGGATCTCCACGGTGTCGCTCGGGGTCTCGACGGTGGCGGCGCTGCTGGGACGCCGGCGGGTCCTTGGTCTGCTGCGCCTGGTGGGTATGCCTGCGGCGACGCTGCGCACCATGGTCTCCTACGAGACGATGCTGCCGGCGGCGACGGCCCTGGTGATGAGCATCGGCCTGGGATGGCTGACCGCGTGGTCGCTGGTCGGAGGCGTGTCGGGCCGCCACATCAGCTGGCCGGACGGCAGCTACTGGCTGGTGCTGGGGGTCTGTCTGTCACTGGTAGCGGTGGCGACCCTGGTCAGTGCCCGCTACGGCAGGCGAATGCTGACCGGCACCACCGTCCGATTCGAGTAGCAGCGGTAGTGTCCGAATCTGTCGCAAAGGGACCTGAGCATCACTGCCACCAACGACACGAACCGCAGAATGATGCAGTTTCCTTTCGCCGACTGGACTCCATCTCGGGCCTTTGTGGCAGATGTGGACATAAGCCCCTTTTCTTCGCCCTCGGGCACTGGGGAGAACGACCCCGGTGCCCGGGGTCGATCTGGGATAGAACAGGACCATGACCGTCCGACGGACCGACGCCGCCTCAGGCAACTCCTCCGCGCCCTCCCCGCGACCGCCGGTCCTCAAGGCACCGGAGCTCAGCCGTCTGCGTAACGGTGAGGCGGACGAGCTGGCCGCCGGTGAGATGGTGGAGGACCTGCAGCTGGCTGGGGCGGACCTGAGCGGGGTTGAGGACCGGAATCACGCACAGAATGCGACAACAAGGAGTAGAGCATGACGCTACTGACAGCCGACGACGTTCTCAACGTGAAGTTCCAGGTCTCATCGTTCAAGGAGGGCTACAACCAGGACGAGGTCGACGAGTTCCTCGACGAGGTGACCACCACGATGCGCGGACTCGAGGAGCGACTCGGCGCCCTGAGAGAGCCCGCAAGCCCCTCGCACCGGCGGGCCGAGATCCTGTTGACGTCAGGCAACGTCAGGAGCATACGGTTCGCGACCACCAGGTGGTCGGGTTACCACATCGATGAGGTCGATGCCTTCCTTGCCCAGGTCGTCGCAGCCATGGAGACGCTTGAGGCGCAGCTGGGCAACGCATTCGCCGGCCAGCCCGGCACTAGCGCCGGAGTCGGTGGGGCCTACGGCGCCGACCCGGCCCAGAGCGGGTACACCTCGGGGGGGGGGCGCCGGGACCAGCGGTTCTCAGTGCGCCGAGGCGATCGCCCAGCGTGACCAGTACATCGCCCAGCTCCAGCAGGAGAACGCCTACCTGCGCGCCGAGCTCGAGTCCGCCCAGCGCCGCCTGGGGACCTCCGGGTTCTGAACCAGCCAACCCCGACCGTCTCTCAGGCCTGCGAGTGCCGGCTGCCCGGATCAGCTCCGCTTGACCAGGGGGAAGGTGATGGTCTCGCGGATCCCCTGGCCGGTGAGCACCATGAGGAGGCGGTCGATGCCCATGCCCATGCCGCCCGACGGCGGGAAGCCCTGCTCCATGGCCACGAGGAAGTCCTCGTCCAGGACCATGGCCTCGGGGTCGCCCTTGGCTGCCGCCAGGGCCTGGGCCTCGAAGCGCTCGCGCTGGACCACGGGGTCGGCGAGCTCGGAGTAGGCGGTGGCGGTCTCGAAGCCGCGCACGTAGAGGTCCCACTTCTCGGTCAGGCCCGGCTTGCTGCGGTGGTAGCGGGTCAGCGGTGAGGTGTCCTCGGGGAAGTCGTAGACGAAGGTGGGGGCCCACAGCTTGTTGCCGACGAGCTCTTCGAAGATGTCCTCGACGACCTTGCCGGCCACGGCGTAGTCGTCGACCTCCAGGCCGATCCTCTCGGCGTGGGCGACCAGCTGCTCGCGCGGTGTCTCCACCGTGATCTCCTCGCCGAGGGCCTCGGAGACGGAGGTGTAGAGGTCGATCTTGTCCCACTGGCCCGACAGGTCGTACTCGGTGCCGTCGGCCAGGGTGACGACCTCCCCGCCCTCGGGCAGGCCGAAGGCGTCGCGCGCCGCCTGCTGGACGAGGTTGCGGGTCAGCTCGGCCATGCCGTCGTAGTCGGAGTAGGCCTCGTAAGCCTCCAGGGCGGTGAACTCCGGGGAGTGCGAGGAGTCGGCACCCTCATTGCGGAAGTTGCGGTTGATCTCGAAGACGCGGTCGACGCCGCCGACCACGGCGCGCTTGAGGTAGATCTCCGTGGCGATGCGCAGGTAGAGATCCATGTCGAAGGCGTTCATGTGGGTGATGAACGGGCGCGCGGCCGCACCGCCGTGAATGACCTGGAGCATGGGGGTCTCCAGCTCCAGGTAGTCGCGGCGGAAGAAGTTCTCGCGGATGGAGCGCACAACGGCGGCGCGGGTGCGCACCATGTCGCGGGCGGCGGGCCGGGTGAGCAGGTCGAGCTCACGACGGCGCACGCGCTGCTCCTCCGAGAGCGTCACCGCCTCGCCAGCCTCGTTGGTCCAGGTCTTGGGCAGGGGGCGCAGGGCCTTGGAGGCGATCCGCCAGGCGGGGACCTCGACGTCGTCGTCCCCGGCCGTGGCGGCCTCGGAGCCCTCGCGCAGGACGGGCTCGGCCATGACGGACAGCTCCCCGCGGCGCGAGGAGATGACGCGGCCGTGAACGAAGAGGTGGTCACCCAGGTCGACGTCGGCCTTGAAGGCGGCCAGGGAGGTGTGGCCCTCGGAGGGCAGTGCCTTGGCCGAGAGCATGGCCTGCAGAGTGGCGCCGGCCCCGTCCTGAAGGGTGGCGAAGCACAGGCGACCGGTGTTGCGCAGGAAGACGACGCGCCCGGCCACGCCGACGACGTCGTCGGTCTCGTCACCGGCCTCGAGGTGGGAGTAGGCCTCGCGCACGGCGGCAATCGTGGTGGTGACGGGCACGGAGACCGGGTAGGGGTCCCAGCCCTCGCCGCGCAGGCGCTCGCGCTTGCCGGCACGGACCTCGAACTGCTCACCCGGGCCCGGGTCGGCCTTGGGCTGCTTGGGCTGGTCCGCCGACGTCGGCGACTTCGAGGACTCGGTGCCGGCAGGGGCGTCGGTGGCGGTCGGGTCGGGGCTGAGGGTGCTCTCGTCTGTCACGTGAAGGAGTCTAACGGCGCCCGCCCGCCCCGGCCGCTCCCCAGGGCCCGACGACGCCCGCACCACATCCGATCCTGGTCACACCGGGCGGCCGTCGAGGTGGGGTCAGGCGCGGGCGTCGGCCAGGGGGATGCCGGAAGGACGCAGCCCCTGGATGCGGGCGACGGCGGAGTCGGCCGGGACCTGGCCGGGGTCGGCGCCCCGCTCCACGATCCGGTTGGCCGCGTCGACGAAGACGACGTGGGGCAGGTAGGTGCGGGCCTCGGCGTCGGACATCTGGGAGTAGGCGATGAGGATGACGACGTCGCCGGGGCTGACCAGGTGGGCGGCGGCGCCGTTGACGCAGATCTCGCCGGCGCCGCGCTCTCCGGGGATGACGTAGGTGGACAGGCGGTTGCCGTTGGTGCAGTTGCAGATGTCGACGCGCTCGCCGGGCAGCAGGTCGGCGGCCTCGAGCAGGTCGATGTCCACCGTGATCGAGCCGACGTAGTCGAGGTCGGCCTGGGTCACGGTGGCACGGTGGATCTTGGACGTCATCATCGTCCGGGTGCGGGCACTCATCGCGGCACAGCGTAGACGGCGACGGGTCCGGCGCACTGTACGGTGCGGCACAGGGTGAGCGACCCGACAGGCGCGTCCGGGGCGTCCTGGGCGGCGACCGGCCCGGCCCACCAGTTCTCCAGGACGCACCATAGGTCTGCGGGACTGCCCCTCAGGGGGACGGTCCTCGGGGACTCACGTGCGTCCGCCCGGGGGCGGGCCCGGTTCTCCCGACGCCCTGCCCGCACGAGCGCCTGCGCGAGCAGGGTGTTTAGGGGCGCAGGTCGATGAGGGTGTTGTCGATGAGGCGGGTGGTTCCCACGCGCGCGGCCACGGCCAGCAGGCCCACGGCGGGCAACTCCTCCCCCACCGGCTCGCTGCGCGGCAGGCCGAGCCCGGCGTCGGCCAGGTCCTCGAAGCCGGCGGGGTCGACGAGGGCCACGTAGTCGATCTCGACGCCGTCGGCCGCCTCGAGGGACGCCAGGGCGGCCCGGCGGATGGCGGCGGGGTCGGGGCGGGCACCGGACGTCTGAGCGGCGGCGTCGTGGCCGGCCCGGAGGGCGCGTGAGAGGGCCAGGGCCTGGCGGCGCTGCTCTGGGCTGAGGTAGGCGTTACGAGAGCTCATGGCCAGGCCGTCGCTCTCGCGGCGGATGTCGACCGGCACGATCTCCAGCGGGACGGCGAGATCGCGCACCATGGCCTCGATAATCGCGAGCTGTTGGGCGTCCTTGCGGCCGAACAGCGCCCAGCGCGGCGCGGTCAGGTGCATGAGGGTGAGCACCACCTGGCACACGCCGGCGAAGTGGGTGGGGCGGGTACGGCCCTCCAGGACGGTGGCGATGGGGCCGGGGGCGATGCGCACCGCCGGCTGCCCGGCCGGGTAGATGACCTCCGGGGTGGGGGCGAAGACG
This sequence comes from Actinomyces sp. Marseille-P3109, assembly GCF_900323545.1. NCBI lineage: Bacteria > Bacillati > Actinomycetota > Actinomycetes > Actinomycetales > Actinomycetaceae > Actinomyces > Actinomyces sp. Marseille-P3109. The sequence continues at coordinate 104,835 of NZ_OOHN01000008.1, read as the reverse complement.
ATGAGCCGTCCCAGGCCCAGGGCGCCGTCGGTGCCGGCGAGGGTCCGGGTCAGGCCGGCCAGGTCGCCCTCGAGGTCGCGCGGGTAGGAGTCGAGGTCCTCGGTGGGGGCGAACTGGAGGGGGTTGACGAAGATGGTGACCACGACGGTGCCGGCCGGTCCGACGCGGCGGGCGGCCTCGCGCACGAGGTCGAAGTGCCCCTCGTGGAGGGCGCCCATGGTCATGACGACCGCGCGGGGGCCCGGGGCGGCGGCCAGGGCGGCGGCGAGCTCGGCGCGGCTGCGGGTCAGGACGGCTGCGTCGCCGGTTGAGCAGGGGGCGGGAACAGGCGTCGGTGCGGATTCGGTGCTCACGCGCCCCACGCTAGTCGCCTCGCGCGGGCGCACCCAATCCACAAGATCAGACGAGCGAGAGAGCATAGGGGGCATGAGCGAGATTGGCGGCACAGACACCGGCACGAGCCCGAGTGAATGCAGCGGCACTGACGTGTGTCCCCGCATCTGCCGCCCGGGATTATCTTCCCGGTGTCCAGGCGCCTACTCCACGAGGTTGGGGTTCCACTGGCCAGGGGTTATCCGTACTGCACGAGCCCCCGACCCCCGTGGAGTACGCCCATCTCCCGGCCAGCAGGCCCCAGACCTCGTGCAGTACCAGGGGTCACCACGAGGGGGCCACCACCCAAAACCGCTCACCCTCGAACCGCCTACTGACGCGGCCTCTGAGCACCGGCCCCTTTGGGAACGTACTTTCGGCATGAGCACTGCGTTCTGTCATAGATGACTGCGGTCAGGCCGTATCGTCTTGGATGAAAGTACGTCCCCAACATGAAACGCAGTCCCCAACCGGGCGCGCAACCGCTCTACGTCGTAAGGCGAGCACAGAGCGGATCCGGCAAGATCCTCGGTGCCCCCGGCAACTGGCGTCTGGCGGCGCCGCGGCACAGCACGAGCATGAGAGCATCGGGGGCATGAGCGAGGTTGGCAGCACAGGGCCCGGCATGAGCAGCAGTGAACACAGCGGTACCGGTGCGGGACGGCCCGGCCGACTGGGCGTCGGCATCATTTCCGCCGGGCGCGTCGGGGCAGTCCTGGGCTGCGCGCTGCGGGCGGTGGAGCACCAGGTGGTCGGCGTCCACGCGGTCTCGGAGGACTCGCGCGAGCGCGCCGAGATGCTGCTGCCGGGTGTCCCGGTTCTGGAGGTCGAGGAGATCGTCGAGCGCGCCGAGCTCGTCCTGCTCGCCGTGCCGGACGACGCGCTCGAGCCGCTCGTCCAGGGGCTGGCGGACCTGGGCCGCTGGCAGCCGGGCCAGCTGGTGGCCCACACCTCGGGCCGTTACGGCACGGCTGTTCTGGCTCCCGCCCAGCGCTGCGGGGCGATCCCGCTGGCGATCCACCCGGCGATGACTTTCTCCGGGTTCTCCACGGATGTGGCCCGGCTCGTCGGCTGCCCGATGGCCGTGACCGCCCCGGCGGCGGTGCTGCCCATCGCCCAGGCGCTGGTGGTCGAGCTCGGCGGGGAGCCCTTCGTCCTGGAGGAGCCGGCGCGCCCGGCCTATCACGCGGCTCTCGCCCACGGCGCCAACCACCTGCTGACCGTGGTGACGCAGGCTGTGAGGGTCCTGGCGGCCGCCGGGGTCGAGAACGGGGCGGCCACGCTCGGCCCCCTGCTCACAGCGGCCCTCGACCGGGCCCTGCACGAGGGCGAGGCGGGACTGACCGGCCCGGTCTCCCGGGGCGACGCCGGGACGGTGGCCGCTCACCTGGAGGCGCTCGGCTCGCTGCGCGACGGCGAGGGCGGCAGGCTCGACGACGTCGTCGCCTCCTACCGGCAGCTGGCCGCCGCCACCACTGAGCGTTGCGAGGCCACCGGGCGCCTCACCGCCGAGCAGGCCCAGCACCTGCGCGAGGCCCTGGGCAGTTAGCGCTCTGAGGACCTGGCAGGCTGCGTAGCGGCGACGGCGCGTGCGAGCCACCGGTCGAGCTGCTCCGCGCTGGAGCGGCGCAGCGCCCGCTCGCTGATCCGGGCGGCGAGCGCCTTGGCGTCGGCGGCGTCGAGGTTGGTGATCGAGGTGGGGACCTCGTAGGCGACCATGTCGAGCTGGAGGGAGGCGAGTGCCCGCCTGCGCGCCAGCGGGCCCTGCCGCACGTTGAGCGACTGGATGCGCTCATAGGGGAAGACGGCCACTCTGCGCCGCCAGCGACCGTGGCGGACGATGACGCAGGTGTCGGTGAGGATGACGGCGGCGCGTCTCCAGGTCAGGGGGCGGAAGATGCGCCCGCGGCGGCTGATGCGCACGAAGCCGCGGGCCGCCGAGCCGGCCGGTGCCTGCGGGTCTCCGACGCCGTCGTCGTCCCGGCCGGTGAGGGCCTGGGCGAGCAGCGTATCCGGGTCGGGCACGCCCAGGTCGGGGACCACGAGCCACAGCGCGCGCAGGGCGGTGTCGCGCGCGCCCACGGGTAGCAGCAGGTTGCCGGTCTGCTGGTTCTGGCCGTCCTGGGGCCGGTCCTCGCGGCCGGCCACGGTGACGTCCACCTTCCACCAGTCCTTGCCGCGCCACAGGATCGGCTGAGCGATCCCGATGCCGTGGACCCGCCCGGGCGGGAGCGTGCGCGAGGTGTCCGAGGTGAGCCCGTAGCGCATGCGGATGCCACTGGGGGTGGCGGCGGCCTGGAAGTTCCAGGCGTTGTTGAAGCGGGACCACACCAGGGAGACCATGCCTGCGACCGTGGTGATGATCGATGTCACGATCGCGACCATCCCGCCGCTGGGTGGGTGATCGATGGCGTAGGCGACAATGCCGACCACGATCAGGGCGGCAGGCAGGATCAGGACCATGTAGGTCGAGACGCTGCGCAGCAGGGAGCCGATGAGGATACCGGCGTCGACGTTGTAGAGCGGGTGCTCTTGGAAGTGTGAGGCCCGCAGATGTGTGGAGCGCTGCATGGGGGCGGGGGTGCTCCCCAAGCCCGCGGTCCCCTCCGGGGTGGCGCACGCGGGCCGGGCGGTGGAAGCGACATCGTCGATGCTCACGGTGTCACAGCCCGCTCCGCTCGACCGGACGGCACTGTCCTCCGGAGCGGGTCCGGGTACGTCGATCTGTCCGGCGGCCAGGTCGAGGATCCGGTCGCGCAGGGTCTGGAGCTCACGGGTGGTGAGGAATCCGATGACGATGCGCGAGTCCCGGCCGCCGGCGACCTCGACGGTCAGCTGGCCCATGCCGAGGATGCGTCCGAGCAGGGGGTGGACGACGTCGACGGACTGGATGCGCGGCAGGCGGGCCGTGCGGAGCTTGCGGCTGAGGATGCCCGAGCGCAGGTAGACGCCGTCGGCGTCCACGGCGTAGGCGCGCCGCCACCAGCTGAGCAGACCGAGTCCCGCCCACAGGACGATGAGCGCGATGAATCCGAGGAGGTAGTAGCCGATCTGGTTGCCCAGGGAGAATCCGTACTCGCGGATGAAGCGGTAGGCGCGCACGAAGTCGTCGAGGTTCTGGACCGTGACGAAGGCGAGGATGCCGGTGGCGACCTTCCAGCCCTCCAGCAGCGGCGTGACGACGCTGACCCGGTGCCAGGTGACATTCTCGGGCTGGGGCAGGTCCCGGGAGGCGGCAGGCGGATCGCCCTCCTCCACGGTCTCCTCCCTGGCCTTGCGGGCGGCCTCCAGCCTGCTCTCCCAGCTGGAGGGGCTCACAGTCCGGCCATCCTCTCCTCACCGCGACGGGACAGGACCTGGCGCAGGTTCTCCGCCTCGGCGACCGGCAGCCCGTTGATCGTGGCGTCGGTGCGGGCCGAGGCCGTGTGGAGCCTGACCTCGGCGATGCCCAGCCACCGGGCGAGCGGCCCCTGGGAGGTGTCCACGAACTGCATGCGCCCGTAGGGGGTGACGGTGATGGAACGGAACATGACCCCGTGGCGCCACAGGAGGTGGTTGTCCGCCAGGGCATAGCCCATGGCCCGCACCTGGCGCGGGATGAGCCAGAGCTGCCAGATGAACAGGATCGCGGCGATCGCCGCCGGGATGAAGAACGCGTGAGAGACGAGTACGCCGGGGATGGCGAAGCCGATGATGAGGACGGTGCTGACGGCGCCGGTCCCCAGGAGTCGGGCGGTGATGAGGCGGTGCGAGACCGGGTGGAAGACGACGCCGTCGGGGGCGAAGGGGTCGCCTCCGGCCGGTGGGCGCGGGGCTGGTTCACAGCCGTGACCGGAGGCGGGAACCGGTGCTGCGGTCGAGCCGGAGGCGGGGACGGCGTCGGGGACGGAGCCTGGGCCGGTCATGCGGGAGCTCCCGGTCCCTCCGGGGCCCGCCCGGAGGAGCCGGACGAGCCATCGTCGTCGCCGTCACCGGAGATGGAGCACCACTGCTCGACGATGAATCCGATGACGCACCACACCAGGCAGGCCACCAGGCATGCGATCGAGGTCCAGGCCAGGTGGGTCATGGCCGGTGAGCGCGGCGTCACCAGCGCCAGGATGATCCCGCCGGCGTAGACGCCGCCCAGGGCGGCGCCCACAATGGCCGAGGCCTGAGCCGCGGCGGCCGTGGTGGCGGCGCCGGTGGGCGTGATCCAGGTGCGCTCCCGCGCCCGCAACCGCCTGACCGCCAAGCCGCACACGAGGACGATAGCGGCGATGACCAGCGCGGTCACCGCCCCCCAGGGGGTGAGGACCGGGACCCAGCCGAGGTGACGCAGGAGAAGGTCGCCGGCCACCCAGGAGACCACGGCGGCGGCAGCGAACCAGGTGACGGCGCTGGTCCAGCGGGTGCGCCGCATCAGGCGTCCCGGCGGGGCCCTGTCCCCGGGGCACCGCCGCCGATGACATCGTTCCACTGCGGCGGGGACTGCCAGGCGTCCCCGCCGGCGTCATCCTGCTGCGGCTGGGCCGCGGTGCCGGCCTGCTCCTGGTGCTGACCGGAGGCGTAGTTCGCGTAGCTGCCGACGTCCTGCTGGTCGCCGGGGAACCCTCCGACGCCGGCGACCCGTCCCGGGGCGTAGGAACCCTGTGAACCGGAGGCCTCGGGAGCCGAGGCCGCCTGGTAGGGCGAGTCGATCTGCGGTGCCTGGCCGGACCAAGCGTTCGAGTCGTACGAGGACTCGAACGACGCCTGCTCGAAGGGGGCCTGGTCCACCTGTGCCTGAGCGCCGAGGGGCTGAGAGGAGGCGGGCCCGGCGGCCGCGGGCGAGCTGCCCGAGATGCTGCCGACGTAGTCGGCGGCCCGGGAGGCGTCGGCCATGGAGGACTCGTCGCGGGTGGCGTCGTAGACGGGCCCCGGCTCGGCGTCGCCGGCGGCCTGCTCCACCGGGGGCTCCACATAGGGGCCGGTGGGCTTGTCCGGCAGGGAGTCGGAGTCGAGCCAGTCGAAGGCCAGCCACCGCAGGCCGCCGCGGTCGGGGGCGTTCTCGGCGAGATCGGAGACGGAGTGCCCGGCAAGCTCGGCGAAGGGGTCGGCCTGGCTCCACGGCACGAGGACGAACGCGCGCTCGGCGGCACGCGGGTGCGGCAGGGACAGCGCCGGGTCGGCGGAGGTGATGCCCTCGACCTCGATGAGGTCGACGTCGAGCGTGCGCACACCCCACGGCTCGGTGCGTACGCGCCCGGCGGAGGCCTCCAGGGAGTGGCAGACCTCGAGCAGCTCGCGCGGGGAGAGGGTCGTCAGGGCGATGACCACTGTGTTGAGGTAGTCGGGCTGGGGCTCGGCGCCCTCGGCGACGACGGCGACGGTGCGGGCCAGCGGCGCCACCTGCGTGACCTCGATGCCCTCGGCGTCCTTGAGGCTCTGGACAGCCGTGCGCAGGGACTCCACGACCCCGCCCACGTTGGCTCCCAGGCTGAAGACGACGCCGATGGGGCGGGCGGGCCGCTCGGAGAGCGGGTCGACCGGGGCGGCGGGCACCTCCGGCTCAGCAGGAGCTGTCACGCCCGCCGGGGCAGCGCCGGGCGCCGCGATCCCCGGGAAGCCGGGCTGCGTCGGCACCGAAGGCGCCGGCGCGGAGTAGGAGGTGTCGCCGGAGTGGGAGAAGCCGTCGGAGTAGGGCGCCGCGGCGCTCTCCTGGCCCTCCAGGCCCACGGCTCCGGGGTACTCGCCGGGTGTCGCGAAGGACGACGGCGCCGAGGACTGACCCGTGGCGAAGGCGCTGGGCTCGGGCTCGGCGAGAGGCTGGGAGAGCGGGTCGCCTCCGAGTCCGCCGTCGAAGTCTCCGGCACCGGACGGGGTCGAGAAGGAGTCCTGGGACGGCTCGCCGGCCGTCTCGTTGTACGTGGCCCCGCTGTAGGAGCTGGACCCGCTGTAGGCACTGGGGCCTGCGAGGAGGTCCACGGGGCTGTCGGCGACGGGGGCGGCATACCGCTCGGCCTCCTCGGAGGAGGCCACGTGGCGACCTTCCCGGGGCAGCTGGACCGGCAGCTGTCCTGCGGTGGAGCCGCTCTCGGCCGGGGCGCCAGCATCGGCGGCCGCCTCATCGGCGTAGCTGGGGGCGGAGGGCCCGAAGGTGCTGAAGGGCTTGAGGTCATCAGATTCCCCGGCGGGGGCGCTGGTGGAGGGTGCACTGGTCGACGGGGTGTCGAGCAGTCCCGCCGCGGCGGAGGCGTCGGTCGCCGCGCTGTAGGACTCTGAGGCCTCAGGAGCCTGAGAGGAGGCGGAGGAGTCCGTGGACCAGTCCGGCACCCAGGACTGCGTCGCCGCAGTGGCCCCACCGGAGACATCGGGCTCGGCCGGGACCGGCGTGGGGACGGAGGGCGCGGCGGCCGCGAAGGACGAGCGGGCCGGCGCCTCGAGCGGAGAGGCGGGCGAGGGCGTCGGAGTGATGGGCGGCTCGGGAGTCGGCACCATCGGCGAGGCAGCGGCAGCGACTCCGGTGACCGAGGCGCCCGTGAGGTCGGGGGCCTCGGAGATGAGAGGCGCCGCGGCGGTCGCGGCGGGCGACTCGTAGGCGGGAGCGGCCGGCGAGGCGGCGGCCACGGGCGAGGCCGGGGAGGAGGGCGTCCCGAAGGGCGGGGCTGAGGCGGCGACAGGCTCCCCGCCCTGGGCTGCCCAGGCGGCCTGGCTGGTGGCGGGAGACCCGCCGTGGCCCGCGGCGGCGTCGGCCACCCGGTGGATGGTCACCGAGACGTCCTCGAAGGCCACATCGAGGGGCGCCTCGGGCTTGTGCACGGTGACCTCGGCGGCGACGACGCGGGGGAAGGCCAGGACCCGCTCGGCGATCCGGTCGGCCAGCGACTCGATGAGGTTGACCGGCTCACCCTCGATGATGCTCACGATGCCGTTGGCCACGCGGGAGTAGTCGACGGCGTCGGTCAGCGAGTCGGTGACGGCGGCGACGGCGGTGCCGCGCTGCCCCAGGTCGAGGACGACGTCGACCGTGAAGAGCTGGCCCTCCTCGCGTTCGAAGGGCAGGACGCCGTGGTGGCCGCGGGCGGACAGGCCAACGAGGCTGATCCGGTCGGTGGTCGCGGAGACGGTGGTGCTCACTGGTGTTCCTTCCAGAGGGAGGCGGTGCGGACGGCGGCCCGGTTGATCGGGACCTCATGGACTCTGACGGCCCAGGCGCCGGCGGTGGCGGCCAGGGCGGTGGTGGCGGCGGTGACGGCGTCGCGCTGGACGGGGGTGGCCCCGTCCTCGGCGGCCAGGGCGAGGAATCGCTTGCGGGAGGAGCCGACCAGGAGTGGTTGGCCCAGGTCCGCGATGAGGCGGGCGGTGGCGGCCAGCAGCTCCCAGGACTGGGCGTGGGTCTTGGCGAAGCCGAGGCCGGGATCCAGGACCACCTGGGAGCGGTCGACCCCGGCGGCGTCGAGCTCGGACAGGCGCTCGCGCAACTCGGCCTCCACGCCGGTGACGACACCACCCGGGTAGTCGGTGAGCCGGTCCATGGTCTCGGGGTCGCCGCGCCAGTGCTGGCAGACGTAGACGACGCCGGTACGGGCGATGAGGCCGTGCATGGCCGGGTCGGCCAGGCCGCCGGAGACGTCGTTGATGATGTGGGCGCCGGCGTCGATGGCGGCCTCGGCGGTGGCGGCGTGGATGGTGTCCACCGAGATGATCGCGCTGCCGTCGCCATCGTCGGTACCGTCGGTGAGAAGTGCGCGCACCACCGGCAGGACGCGGGAGATCTCAGTGTCGACGTCGACCCTCTGAGCACCGGGACGGGTGGACTCCCCGCCGATGTCGATGATGTCGGCGCCCTGGGCGATGAGCTCACGGGCGTGGGCCACAGCGGCCTCGGGATCGGCCCAACGGCCGCCGTCGGAGAAGGAGTCGGGGGTGACGTTGAGGACGCCCATGAGGAGCGTCCGGTCGCAGGGCACGAACCCCGGCAGGGGGGCCGGGGCGGCGGCGGGAAGAATCGTCACAGGGTCAGGCTAACGGTTGGCCCGCCGCTGCGGGAGGACCGAAACATCTTCAGCCCGCCGCAAACTGAGAGCCAGGACACGATCCGTCCGGGTCAAGGCATCCAGCATCAACCAAAAATTCATAGAAGACGCGGAGCCGTGTCGTCTATGAATTTTTGGTCGAAGTGAATGGGCCGATGGGCTCTACGGCCACGGTACGACTGAGAGGTCAACCCTCACCCAAAAGGTGGAGAGGCCGGACGCAATCCGTCCCTTCGACGCATTCCGGCGATATGGCGCCGTTTCTAGGCTCTTTCGCGTCAGCAGGGCAGCCCCGGGCACCGCACGATTCAAGCGACCGGCTCTGCCCGCCACACGAGTCGGCCAACGAGAAGGGTCATGAGATGACGACGCACCCCCAGCCCCCGTCCTTCGGCAACATCGTTCATCCAGCCCCGGTCCCCCAGGTACCGCCGGTCGCCCAGAGAGTACCGGCGGCGCCTGCCACTGCGGCCGCCCCGATGCGCGTCGTCGAGGCCCGCGGCCTGACCAAGGTCTACGGCGAGGGCGAGGCGCAGGTCGTCGCCCTGGACTCGGCGAGCCTCGTGGTGGGACGCGGCGAGTTCGTCGCCATCATGGGCCCCTCCGGCTCGGGCAAGTCCACCCTCCTGCACTGCCTGGCCGGCCTGGACACCCCCACCTCCGGGAACGTCCTCATCGCCGGCCAGGACCTGTCCGGCATGAAGGACAAGCAGCTCACCACCGTGCGCCGCGACCGCCTCGGCTTCATCTTCCAGTCCTTCAACCTGCTGCCCACCCTGACCGCCGAGGAGAACATCCTCCTGCCCCAGCGTCTGGCCCACCGTAGGCCTCAGCAGGACTGGTACGACGCCGTCATCTCCACCCTGGGAATCGCCGACCGTCTGTCCCACCGCCCCCACGAGCTCTCCGGCGGCCAGCAGCAGCGCGTAGCCGTGGCCCGCGCCCTGGTGGGCCGCCCCGAGGTCATCTTCGCCGATGAGCCCACCGGCGCCCTGGACACCGCCTCGGCCGCCTCCCTGCTGGCGACGCTGGCGAACATGTGCGAGCGCCTGGGCCAGACGGTCGTCATGGTCACCCACGACGAGCAGGCCGCGGCCACCACCAACCGCATCATCCGTCTGCGCGACGGGCGCATCACCGGGGTCGAGACCGTGCGCCGCCCGGCCGGCAGTCGCACCGCACCGACCGCCGCGCCCGGCGCCCGTCACGTCGCCGGCCCCTCCCCCGCTGTCGGTCCGGCGGCTGCCGGCCCGATGCCCCGGACGGAGGCCCGCTGATGCCTTCACTGCTCGACGTTCGGCGCACCGCCGCCGCCCTCGTGGCCGTGGCCATGAGCACCGCCCTCATCGCCTTCTCCTTCATCGTCTCCAACTCCTTCCGCACCCAGGTGCAGACCGGCGCACGCCTGTCCGTGGGTGACGCGAGCGTCGTCGTCCAGCGGGCCAGGAGCAGCCATGCCTCCGGGGGCGATCTGGACGATGCCCTCCTCAACCAGGTCTCCGGGTTCGACGGCGTCGCCTCCGTACGAGGCGTCCACTGGGACGTCCTGCACCTCGACCTGCCCAAGCAGCTGCGCAACACTGCCAACATCTCCGTCAGCGCGCAGGACGTTCCGGCCCTCAGCCAGTTCACCACCCTGAGCAGCGGACGCCTGCCCACCGCCACCGGGGAGGTCGCCATCAGCACGGAACTCGCCGAGCAGCGAGGTCTGAGCGTCGGCGACACGATCCGCCTCACCACGGACGACGCCGATGAGAAGGCCGACGCCCCGCACAGCGCACCCACGGTCGTCGGCATCGTCTCGCCCGGACCCGACACCGAGCTGGCGGGAATCGGAACCGTCTACGCCACCACTGACCAGCTCCAGGCGATGGGCGCCAACACCACCTACTACCAGCTCTACGTCACCGCAATGCCGGGAACCGACACGGACGCCTTGACAGCGAAGGTGGAGCAGACGGTTCACGCCGCCCAGCCCCACGCCTTGGTTCAGGACAGGGAGACCGTCATCTCCCAGCGCTCCCAGAACCAGCAGGGCGGCACGATGCTCGCCGGCATCCTCAACGTCCTGGCACCGGTGTGCGCGATGGTCGCCATCATCGTCATCGCCACCACGTTCAGCACCCTTGTGGCACGCCAGACCCGCACGATCGGGCTCATGCGCTGCATCGGCACGAGCCGGAGCCAGGTGATGCTCGCCGTCCTGCGCACCGGGCTCATCACCGGCCTGCTCGGGTCCGTCCTCGGTACGGCCGCCGGGAGCGGGATCGCCGCCGCCGTCATCTCCTCGGGACGGTTCGCGGACCTCAAGGCCAATCAGCTGACCATCTCCCCGGCGTCGCTGGCCCTGACCATCGCCCTGGGCACGCTGGTCACCCTCATCGCGGTCCTGCGTCCGGCCCGCAAGGCCACCCGCATCTCACCGCTCGTGGCGCTCACCGGGCAGGTGGCCAGCGTCAAGCAGACCGGGCGCGCCAGGAGGTGGGCGGCGGCCGCCGGGGTCGTCGTCGCCGGCGCCGGCGCGGCCGTGATCGCCCTCGGTATTCAGGCGTCCGACCTCTATATCACCGCCGGTGGCAGCGCCATCGTCGTCCTCGGCGCGACCCTCGGTCTTCCACTGCTGGTCACCGTCACCATCGGCCTCATCGGCCGAGTCAGCAGCGGCACACGGCTGCCGGTGCTGCACCTGGCCACGCGCAACCTGGCCCGCAACTCGGGACGGTCCGCCGCGGCCGCCGCCACGCTCTTCGTCTGCGTCCTGGTGGGCTCGGGGCTCTTCGTGGGCCTGTCCTCCCTGAACGCTTCCTTCGAGAGCATCCTCGGCCACAGCTCGCCCGTGGACGCCAGGATCTTCGGGGTCACGCCGCAGTCCGATACCGCGCGGCTGACGGCACGGGTCAAGGCGGTCGACGGCGTCAAGGACGTCACCTATGTTCCCTCCCTCGACCTGACCCAGACCGTCGATGGACAGACCGAGGAAACCACCGTGGATGTCATCGATATCGACGCCATCGACCCCATTGTGCGCACAACGAGCGGCCTGGAAGACCTCGATGACGGCACCCTCATCGTGGGCGGCATCTACAGAATCCCGGATGGTTCCAAGGTGACCCTGACCGGCGCCGCCGGCAGCATCGAGCTGACGGCCCGCGTTCGCGAGGGCTGGGGCGGCGTCATCACCCCGGCGGCGGCGCAACGCATCAACGGGGACGCCCCCACCGACACCACCATGTGGGTGCGCTCCACCGGCAGCACCATGACGCCGGCCACCGAGCACGCCCTCCATGCCGCGGTCCGGGGCCAGGAGCTCATGGTGAGCGGGAGCGCGTCCGGCGTCGAGGTGATGTCGGCCCAGATCATGAAGGTGGCCCTCATCGTCTGCCTGGTTCTGGGCGCCGCCCTGGTCATCGCCCTGTCCGGGCTGGTCAACATCACGGATGTCTCGGTTCTGGAGCGGGTTCGCGAGATCGGGGTGCTGCGCGCCACCGGCAGCTCGCGTCAGGAGATCCACCGCCTCATCGTCACCGAGGGGGTCCTCGTGGCGGCCGTGGGAGGGGGCCTGGGGCTCCTCGTCGGGACGGCGCTGGGCGTCTCCGAAACGCTCGCGATGGCCAAGTCCGCCGAGGGCATGACGGTGCACATCCCCTCCCTCGCGCTGATCGGCATGTTCGCCGCGACGCTGGCCGTGGGCCTGGCGGCCTCAGTGCGCCCGGCCGGCCGAGCCGCCTCGGTGCCGCCGGTCAGGGCCCTGTCCGAGGAGTGAGGAGACCGGCGGTGCGGGCTGCTCCAGTGACCGGGATGAGAGGCTCAGGCCCCCTGGGTCTTGTGGACGGCGACGACGAGCTTGAGCCGGGACGGGACGTCGTACTTCTTCATGAGGTGGGAGACGTGAGTCTTGACCGTGGACTCGGCGATGACGAGCTGTTCGGCGATCTCGGCATTGGAGTAGCCATCACACAGCAGGGTCAGGACGGCCTGCTCGGCCTCGGTGACATCGGGGGCCTGGGCCGTCTGCGGGGGCCGCAGGTGGCGAGTGACGAGCCTGGAGGTGGCGGCCGGGGAGATCGTGGTCCCACCGGCGCTGGCGGCGATGACGGCGCGGATGATCTCCTCGGGCGAGGCGTCCTTGAGCAGGAAGCCGTTGGCGTGCTGGGCCAGCGCGGCGACCATCGCCTCGTCGTCGTCGAAGGAGGTGAGCACGACGACGGCGGTGCTGGGCCACTGCTGACGCACCCGGGTGAGGAGCTCCAGGCCGTCCATCTCTGGCATGCGCACGTCGGTGAGCAGGACGTCCACGCGGATCTTGTGGAGGAAGGCCAGGGCGTCGGCGGCGCGTGAGAAGGTGCTGGCCACCTCGATGCGCTCGTCCGAGCTCAGGTAGGCCCGCAGCGCGTGCAGGACGAAGGGGTCGTCGTCGACGATGGCGACGCGCAGGACCTGCGAGGCAGCCGCGGGACCATCAGTAACGTTGGGGACCGTCATGGGAGAATATTATCCGGATCGGTTCAGGGGAAGGTGGCGACGGTGGCCGGCATTCTGGCGAGCCTGATGCAGCCCACGCGGTACACGACGTGGCGGCCGACGTGGCGGCTGCACCTGGCGCACGTCTTCTTGGCCACCATGGTCACCCTCGTCTCACTTACGGCGAGGTGGCCACTGTTCGCCTCCATGCTCCTCTTCGAGATCGTCGGGGGCCTGACGCTGGCGCTGTGCAGCCGCTTCCCGTGGCCGGGGGCCCTGCTCGGCAGCGCGGTGGCCTGGGCCGGCACCGTGATGATGACCGACGCCTCCATCTCCCCGGGCATCATTCCCTGGCTGTGCACGGCGATCCTCGTGGCTCGCGGCTTCTCGCGCATGCCCGCTTACGGTCTGGTGGTCTTCTCGCTGGTGCTCACGATCGCCGACGCTCGGTGGGGTGGGGCGAACGAGGGCTGGATCGATATGCTGATGTGGCAAGGTTTTATCGGGGGCGCGGCCATCACACTGGCCGAGCTCATCCGCAGCCCACGGCACCAGGCCGAACGCTCCCTGTACACCTACCGGGAGAGTATGGAGCGTCAGCGCCTCCTGGTGGTCACCGAGCTGCACGACACCGTGGTGCGCGACCTGACCCACGCGGTCATGACGGCCGAGCAGGCCCGGCTCGCACACCCCGAGGACACGGCACTGGCACCCGAGCTCGATGCGATGACGGCGGCGGTGCGCGCAGCGGTGGAGCAGATGCGGCACGCGCTGCGCGCCATGAGCGACATCCGCGGGGGCGAGCGGCTGGATATCGAGGCGACCTCCGCGCCGCGTCCCCTGGAGGCGGTCATCGCCGACGCCGCGACCACCCTGGGACAGCGGGGGGCGCGCCTGGAGGTGGAGGGCCTGGAACTGCTCGGGATCCCGATGATCCCGCCGGGCGTGCGGCTCCAGCTGCTGCGGGTGCTGGGCGAGCTGGTGACGAACATGTCCAAGTACACGGCCCCGCAGGGGCGGGCCCGTCTGGTCATCGAGTCCGACGGGCGCTCCCTGGAGGCGATGGCGAGCAACGATGTCGGTTTGCCGGGGCAGGCGGACGAGGCGTGGGCGGGTGGCGGCGCACCGGGGAACATCATGTCCGCGTACGGCGCCTTCTCCTCGGGCCTGGGCCTGGAGGGGGCGCGGCGCCGCGTGGAGTCCCTGGGCGGCAGCCTGAGCGTGAGCCAGGGCGAGGGACGCTGGACCGCGATCCTCAGCGTCCCCTTCCAGGCGGTCTTCTGAGGCCGCGCTCGTCGGCGCAGCCACCGTTTCCAGGTGGGGACATTCCTCGCGGCCGGGTGCGAGTGATTTCCAGCGGGGACGAGTCACGCGTCCGGTGGCGCTGTCAGTGCGCGCTGCCGATCTCGACGAGGAGCACCCCGGCCATGATGAGCGCGATTCCAGCCATCATGGTGCGGGTCAGCGGCTCACCGAAGAAGAGCCTTGAGGCGATCGCTGTGACGGCCACTCCCCCAGCCGACCAGACTCCATAGGCGACGCCGAGCGGCATGCCCGCCTTGAGGGTCAGAGTGAGCATGGCGAAGGCCGCGAGGTAGCCGGCCATGACGACGCCGTACCATCGCAGCCCTCTGCCGTCGGATGCGAGCTTGAGCGACAGTGTTCCAGTGGTCTCGGAGGCGATGGCCGCTACAAGGTAGACGCCGCTCATGACGCCTTACCGTCCTTCTGCTGCGCCTCTGCGCGCTGCGCCCCGATCTCGACGAGGAGCACCCCGGCCATGATGAGCGCGATACCGACGGCGACAAGCACCGTCACCGACTCCTCGAAGAGAATCATCGACAGCACGGCGGTCAGTGCCACTCCCAGGGCGCCCCAGAGCCCGTAGGCGACGCCGAGCGGCATGCCCGCCTTGAGCGTCAGTGACAGGAGGACGAAGGCCAGGGCGTACCCGATTCCGACGACGGCGTAGAAGCCCGGCTGGTTCAAGGCCTGGCGCAGGGCGAGGGTCGCCGAGACCTCGGAGACGATGGCGCCTCCGAGCGCCGGCCAGGCGCATACACCGTGACTCGTCGAGCGCAGACGGTCCCCCAGCGCGCCGAGCACCGTCGGGTCGGTGGGCGCGCTTCGGCGGCACGCACTCCCCCACGTCGACGGGCACAGCGCGCCCTTGACCGTCACGAGTGCTTCTCCGCGGTCTCAAGCCGCTGGCAGACCATGGAGCCGAGGGCGAGCGCCGGGATGATCATGAGCAGGGCGTTGGGGCCCCACCACAGCGGGTCGAAGTCACGGTAGAAGGACCAGAAGGAGATCGCCATGAATCCGGCGCAGAAGGTCAGCATGAGCCCGACCGTCAGCACCAGGTCCCCGACCCTGCTGCCCACGCGCGTCAGGTAGGCGCCGAGGAAGACGATCAGGGCGGCGGCAACGTCGAGCGGGAAGAAGGACCAGTTCCAGGCCTGGATCACCTGGTTGGAGTAGTCCTTGAACCGCAGGTGCTCGGGAATGAGATTGAGGAAGACGGCCGCCCAGTAGAGCAGCAGCCCGGCGTCGACCGCTACCAGCAGCCTCTTGTACAAGGGACTCACTCGCCCACTATTTCACCGACACTCTCCGGTGTCGAGACCTCCCGGCCTCTCAGGAACGCCGGCCCAGGACCAGGCTCATGGCCTCGGAGCGGGTGGCGGCGTTGCGCATGATGCCGCGCACGGCGGAGGTGACCGTGTTGGAGCCGGGCTTGCGCACGCCCCGCATGGACATGCACAGGTGCTCGGCCTCGACGACGACGAGCACGCCCCGGCACTCCAGGCGCTCGACGAGGGCGTCGGCGATCTGCCGGGTGAGCCGCTCCTGGACCTGGGGGCGCCGGGCGTAGCCGTCCACGAGGCGCGCCACCTTGGACAGGCCGGTGACTCGGCCGTCGGCGCCGGGGATGTAGCCCACGTGCGCCGCCCCGTGGAAGGGCAGGAGGTGGTGCTCGCACACCGAGTACATGGGGATGTCGCGCACGAGGACCATCTCCTCGTGCCCGACGTCGAAGACCCGCTCGACGTGCTCGGCCGGGTCCTGCCCGAGACCGGCGAACATCTCCGCATAGGCGCGCGCCATACGCTCGGGGGTGTCACGCAGGCCGTCGCGGTCGGGGTCCTCCCCGATGGCGACGAGCAGGTCGCGCACCGCACGGCGCACGCCCTCGGCGTCGTAGCTCATGGTCGGCCTCTGTCTCTCTGCGCCTGCCGGGCCCGCCGGGGCCCGGGTCGGCTTACTGGTTGTAGCCCCAGAAGTCGTCCCCGCTGCGGCCGGCTCCGGACTCGCCGTCGGCGGCGGCAACGGCAGCGGGCGAAACCTCGACGACGGGCAGCGTCTCGTCGCTGCGCCACAGGGGCCGCTCGGGCTGCTTGACGACGTCGGCGAAGATCCTCTCCAGGTCCTTCTCCAGGAGCGTCTCGCGGGTGAGGAGCTCCTCGGCCAGCTCGTCGAGCACGGCACGGTTGCGGGTGAGGATCTCCCAGGCTTCGCGATGGGCGGTGTCCAGCAGGGAGCGGACCTCGGCGTCGACGGTGGCGGCGACCTGCTCGGAGAAGTCGCGGTTGGTGGCGTTGAGCCCCAGAACCGTCTCGTTCTCGGTGGTGCCGAGCTTGACGGCGCCCACCGCGCTGGTCATGCCGTAGTCGGTGACCATCTTGCGGGCCGTGGCGGTGGCCTTCTCGATGTCGTTGGAGGCGCCGGTGGTGGGGTCGCGGAAGATGATCTCCTCAGCGGCCCGCCCACCCATGGCGTAGACGAGCTGGTCGAGCAGCTCGTTGCGGGTGGTGGAGTACTTGTCGTCCTGGGGCATGACCTGCGTGTATCCCAGGGCGCGCCCGCGCGGCAGGATCGTCACCTTGGTGACCGGGTCGGAGTAGGCGCCGGCGGCGGCGCACAGGGCGTGGCCGGCCTCGTGGTAGGCGGTGACGCGCTTCTCGTGGTCGCGCATAACGCGGGTGCGCTTCTGGGGACCTGCGATGACACGGTCGATGGCCTCGTCCAGGGCCCGGTTGTCAATGAGCTGGGCGTTGGAGCGGGCGGTGAGCAGGGCGGCCTCGTTGAGGACGTTGGCCAGGTCCGCGCCGGTGAAGCCGGGGGTGCGCTTGGCCACGAGGTCGAGGTCGACGTCGTCGGTCAAGGGCTTGCCCTTGGCATGGACCCTGAGGATGGCGGCGCGCCCAGCCATGTCGGGGGCCTCGACGCTGACCTGCCGGTCGAAGCGGCCAGGGCGCAGGAGGGCCGGGTCCAGGACGTCGGGGCGGTTGGTGGCGGCGATGAGGATGACGTTGGTGTTGGCGTCGAAGCCGTCCATCTCGACGAGGAGCTGGTTGAGGGTCTGCTCGCGCTCGTCGTGCCCGCCGCCGGTGCCCGAGCCGCGGTGGCGGCCGACGGCGTCGATCTCGTCGACGAAGATGATGGCGGGGGCGTTCTCCTTGGCCTGGTCGAACAGGTCGCGCACGCGCGAGGCGCCGACGCCGACGAACATCTCGACGAACTCGGAGGCGGCCATGGAGAAGAAGGGCACGCCGGCCTCACCGGCGACGGCCTTGGCCAGGAGGGTCTTACCGGTTCCGGGCGGGCCGTAGAGGAGGACGCCCTTGGGGATCTTGGCGCCGACGGCGCGGAACTTGTCCGGCTCGGAGAGGAACTCTCGGATCTCCTCGAGCTCCTCGACGGCCTCGTCCTCGCCGGCGACGTCGTCGAAGGTGACGTCGGGCATCTCCTTGGAGCCGACCTTCGCCTTGGAGCGGCCGAAGCCCATGGCGCCGCCGCGCCCGCCGCCCATGCGGCTCAGGAGCCACCACATGAAGCCGCCCAGCAGGATGGCGGGCACGAGCAGCTGGATGAGCGAGGACCACCAGGTGGTGGTGGGCACCACGGAGTTGTAGCCGTCCTCGGGGGCGGCGGCCTGGACGAGGCGGTCGACCTGCTCGGCCTGGGCGTCGGTGTAGGAGAACCCGACCTTCTTGCCCAGCGGGCGCGCCTCGGAGTCGCCCTTCTTCTTGGGCTGGACGTAGGTGGTGCTCAGGTCGAGCTCGACGCGTTGGGTGCCGTCGATGACGGTGACGGACTCGATCGTGTCCGCCTTGTCGCGCAGGAGGGCCAGGCCGTCGGAGGTGTCGATGGTGCGGTAGCCGAACATCGAGGAGAAGACGGCCCAGCCGAGGACGACGACCAGGAGGAAGGGCACCAGCCACAGGAACGGGTTGCCCAGTGAGTCGCGGAGCTTGCGGTCGCGCTTGCTGCGATCATCCCTTCCGGCCTTGCCCGGCTTCTCCGAGTCCTTGCGGCCGGGCTTACGCCCAGAATCTTTCATCGGCGGTAGGTCCCTTCAACATACTGACTCTCAGACGTTAGCCGATAGCACGGCAAAGGTCCCATTGCGCTTGCTCACGTTCGCGCCGGGCGTGGCCGGGAAGATCTGGGGAAGCGGGCGGGGGCCGGTTCCTGCCAGCGCACCGACGAGCCCTGCGCCGTCTCTCCCTCGTGCTCCGAGGACGCGCCTCGCCGCCCCTCCAGCCCGAGGCCGCACCGTCCGTGTCGACCTGCCAGATCTCCCACGTGCAGGTCACCCCGCGCCCCATGGACGCACCTGGGCACCCCGCCGCCTCGCGGACGCACCCGAGGGCCCGAGGACTGAGGCTCAGGGGCAGTCTGCGGCCCCTATGGTGCGTCCGCGACGACGTCGCAGGTCTCGTCATGTGTTCCAACGGCTCAGTTGCGACGCAAGCGCCGTGCGATCAATCTGCGAGACAGCACACCGATCACCACACCCGCCGCCAGCAACCACCGATCCCGAGCGCTATTGACGGAGAACTCCTCGGCAGCGCTCGTGCGCCGTTCGCTGCTCCGACCACCGTCATCACCTGCCGCAGTGTTATAGCAGCCATCCAGACCGTCCACTAGGACAGACTCGTGACTCACTGCCGGGCGAGCACCCATATCGACGGCATCGGCCACAAGTTCACTTCTTCGCATCCTTCTTCGTTCGATGCGTCGCGAGAGTCGCGCAGATGAGGCCCCGCCAAGGGTAGAGCACGATCAAAGCGCGGAGGGTGCTGTCCTGCTTACCCAGGAGCCCGTCGATTCCTTCACCGAACGCCTGGATTGCGGCACCTACCAAGAAGAGCAAGATCACGGCTGCCACGACATTGTCGCGTATGAGCCTACTTGCTTCCTCATTGACCTTCGCGTCGAACGGACAAGGCTGCTCACGGTAAGCACAGACAAGCTGCAGGAGCGACACAAAGAAGGATGGCCCGAACACTCCCACCACGTGAACCAGGGTGAAGCTGGTCGTGGACGCAATAAGGCATGCCATGGGCAGACCGATGAGGGACCATGCAACGTGTCCCCACTTGCTTCTGACTGCGTTCCTCAGGCGACCGCGCCAATCGGTTGTCTCGGTCATCGTGTTTCCTTTCCCCGCGCTGGTGCACGGATGTTGCAGAGGCGACGATCCAGAACGGACCGTCCATATTCATGGTGCCCGGGGAAGGGAGGGCCACATTCAAGGCGCTGGATCGGACAGACACCTACCGGCAGACGTCGGCACTAAACTGGGACACCCCACGTGGATTCGTGCCGGGTGTTCTCGCAGGATTCCCGGAACCATCACTGGTCCAGAACCCCGCCAGCCAGCCTCAGGAGCAGCAGCGCGTGCAGCACACCCCGACGCCGGGTAGTGATCCACTGGGAAGGGAACCGGCCCCGGCGTGGCCGCCCACAGCACCGCACCTGGAGGCCTTTTCACGAGGCTTGTCATGCGGTGGTTGCCAACAGGGCCGGTGGATTTGCGGAGACCAGTGACCACACAGCGGACATGAACGCTGCCGAGACATCAGGAAACGCGTGAGAACCACAGAATTCCGGGGCTGCCTGCCAGTCGCATGGGATGCGGAGCCGGTCATGTCCGCTGCATGGACACCCAACTACTCCAGCACCGCAGGAGAACGGCCCGTCAAGCCACCAGTCCTTTGAACAGGCCGTCCGAGCCGACGTAGACCGATCCCCACTCACCGTGGACGCCGTCCTCTTCGACGGCACCCAAGGAAACTCATTCACGGAGCGAGGCGGGTGACTGCTGACCTGGGCAAGCGCGGATGGCCGACATGCTTGTGAATAACCTCAAGACGTACGCCCCAGGTGAATTCGTGCCAGGTGACCTCGCAGAAATCCAGCGAGCATCACGCAGCCGAAACGGCTAGACCGCAGGAACCGGCCAGCAGGCGCAAAAAGCGGGCGGCGCCGAAGACTCGGCAGCCGCCCACTCGTCACTTACTCACGAACGGCAGGGCAGTCGGTGAACCAGACGGGGGGGGCGACCCGAGCCGGCCCGCGTAGCCCGCTTCAGCTACGGCGCAGGCGTAGGACGATGAGGCCGCAGGACAGCAGAACGGCCGCCACGGACAGCACGCCGATCGCCACACCGGTCACCGGCAGCCACCGTTCCCGGGTGCTCTGGCCCGGGGACCGCTCAGCGGCACTCGTGTGCTCCTTGCTGTCATGGCTGCCGCTGGCACCCACCACAACCTCGTTGTGGTCGTCATGGCCGGTCCCGCCCGAGGGCTGTGAGCCGGCACTCGAACCGTCCGGCACCGAGCCGCCGTTGGCGGACGGAGCCCCCGCAGCGGGAGCCTGCGCACTCGCCTGAGGCGAGGCCGACGACGAAGCCTCCGAGCCCGGCGTAGCAGCTCCACCGGTACTGCCGTCGGCGCTCTGCGGATCCGGCGTAGCCGCACCCCCATCGGGTGCGGACCACTGCGGGCGAGCCACCAGGGCCACGTCGGCCATCGTCTGCGCGTCCAAGGTCTGCGTCTGGACGCCGCCGGCCGAGGCCCGGACGACCTTGTTGTCCCCGGCATAGATACCGACGTCGTAGACGTTCCCGAAGACCGTCGACTGAGCGGGAGCCGAGCCCGAACCGCTCTGCCCCGCGGGCAGAGGGTCGGAGAAGAAGACGATGTCCCCGGGGTTGATGGCGCCGTTCGTGTTCACCCAGAGGCGCCCCTGGGAGCTGAACCAGCCCGCCAGGTCGTCCGGCTTCCACTGTCCGCCGAGGTCGTACCCGACGTCGGCCCGGTAGCCCACCTGAGTGTTCTGGTCCGCCACATAGGTGGTGTGCGAGTAGTCCCAGCCGGAGAGCACCATGCCGACCAGTGCCGAGGAGGTGATCGCGTAAGGGGCGGAACCGCTGGCGCGCACGTTCGTGCCCGACAGCGGCGTGGGACGGGACGGGGTCACGGTCAGCGACCCTCCGGCGTCGGCGAAGGACTGGGCCCGGGCCACCACGTCATTGGCGGCAGCACCGTCCGAGGCCGCGGTCGGGGCAACCGGGAGGCCGCGCGGCACGGCCCACTGGCCGTCGGCCAGCATGACGGAGGCGGCCCCCAGCGCGCCGGCGGGGCTCGTGCTCTCCACGGTGTAGGTCAGGCCGCCGCCGTCACCAGGCGCCTCATCACCGAGGGTGGTGAGGTTGCCGGAGGCGCCGCTGACCTGCGCCATCTCAGCAACCGTGCCAAAAGTGGTGTCCGCGGCCGGCTCGGCGGCCACCGACACCGTCATGGGCGTGCTCAGCGAGGACGCCAGCACCACCGCACCCGCGAGGCCGACCAGCCTCACGGAGCGTCGACGCACAGCCTTCTTCACCGTCACCAACAGTCCTTCCACATCACCCGCCGGCGTGGGGCATCCACCGGCGACCTACGCTAGTTATCGTAACGTAACGAACATGGCTCCGACTACTCGGAAAAGGGAGAAGTACGCAGCCCACGGCCCTGCGGATCACCTTGGACAGCGACCTTCCGACCGGCCTGTTCCCGATTTTCCCGCTCTATGCCCAGGTTTTATCAAGGTAAACCTGAATCAGTCAGCCTCCATAGACCTCGGGCCGCAGAGTACCGATGAACGGCAGGTTGCGGTACCGCTCGGCATAGTCCAGCCCATAGCCGATGACGAACTCCGTAGGAATATCGAAGCCGACGTACTTGACGTCCACCTCGACCTTGGCAGCGTCGGGTTTGCGCAGAAGTGTGGCGATCTCCACCGAGGCCGCTCCCCGGGAGGAGAGGTTGCCCTGCAGCCAGGACAGGGTCAGGCCGGAGTCGATGATGTCCTCAACGATCAGGATGTTGCGGCCGGTGACATCGGTGTCCAGGTCCTTGAGGATGCGTACCACGCCGGAGGACTTGGTTCCCGAGCCGTAGGAGGACACGGCCATCCAGTCCATCGGCACGCTCATGTGCAGCCGGCGCGACAGGTCCGCCATGACGTAGACGGCGCCCTTGAGCACACCCACGAGCAGGGGGTCGCGCCCCTCGTAGTCGGCGTCGATCTGGGCTGCCATCTCATCGAGGCGCTGCCCGATCTGCTCTTCGGTGATGAGTACCTGCTGAAGGTCCGATCCCATGTCCGTGGCGTCCATCCGCCCTGCCTTCCTCCTGCGTCGTCATGGCTTCGCGGTGGCCGGGAGTTGGGGGACACCGGTCCGCGTCGAAGCCATAAGCCTGCCATACCGGGCCCGACCTGGCACTTCAACCCACGCGGCGCACCCACACGTCGGGGCGGGCGATCTCGGCCGGGGTGGGCAGCAGCGCGGGGTCGGTCCACACGACGTTGAGCCCCTCGTGCCCGATGCGCGCCACGACGCTGCGCACGAAGGCGGCGCCGTCGGCGTACTGGGCCTCCTTGGCGTCCAGGCCCATGAGCCGGTGCAGCAGGAGCGCGCCGAGGCCGGGGCCGGGGCCGATGCCGGCGTCGGCCGCGCGGCTGCGCGAGAGCACCGCCCGCAGCCGGTGGACCGAGGGCATCCGGTTGGGGTGCACGTCGTCCAGGACGACCTCGGCGTGCCCCTCCAAAAAAGTGAGGGCGGCCGCTAAGGAGGCGAGCTCGGAACGATCCCTGATGTTCGTCAGCCCCTCGAGCACTCGGCCCCGACCCGCGCGCGCCGCGAGGCGCACCGCACTCCCCCGTCGCACCCCGGAGCCGCGCTTGTCCGCCACGCTGCCAGCGCCATGAGCACCGCCGTAGACGGCCTCGACGACGGCACCGATGCCCGTGCGCATGGAGTCGGCCAGGTAGGGGCCGAGCCAGGGGGCGGCCACGAGCTGAACGGCGTGCGTCACCTCGTGCAGGCAGACCCAGGCGGGCAGGTCGAGCATGTCCAGGTCCATCTGGCGGCGCATCGCCAGCACGTTGGGCGCCACGAGCAGGAGGTGCGGCGCGACGGCGCCGGGCAGCGCGGTGCTGGACTGCTCGCCACCGGGCCGAACGGCGTCGGACCGGCCCTCGTGCCAGGCCGGGCTGGCGGGCACCACCTGACCCAGGAGCCGGGTGGCGAGCAGGCTCATCGCCCCGGCCACCTCGGCGGCCCCGACGAGCCGGACCGCCTCCGAAGCCGGCGGAGCAGGCACCTGCTCCATGAGGCCGCGCAGCGCCCGGGTGGAGACGCGTACCAACCCGGCCCGGTCGACGACGCTCACGGGCACCGTGTCCGCGACCCGCTGGGCCGCCCGGTTCAGGCCGGTGATCCGGGCGACCCATGCCGGGGCCTCCTGGGCGGAGCGGCGCAGGACGGCCACCGTGCTGGCGCGCGTCGAGCGCGAGGCGCTGGGGCCGGCGGGGATCAGCGCCGCCAGGCGCTCCACCGTCTGCCAGTCGACCAGCCCCGCCGCCGTGCCGTTGGTCGTCACCGCCATGCCTTTCTCACGGGAATCACCGGTATCACAGGCCTCAGGGACCCTCCAGGTATGCCGTGCAGGCTCTCACGAGCAGCCGCAGGAGGCCAGGGGCGCTACGAAGTGGTTGTCGATCGCGGCACCGGCCGCGGACCCGCCGTTGGCGGGGAATCCGTTGGCCAGGATCGCGAAGGCCAGCAGGCGCCCGTCGGCGGTCGTGACAACGCCGGCCAGGGAGGAGGTCTGCTCCAGCGACCCGGTCTTGGCGCGCACGGTTCCGGCCGCGGCCGTGTCATGCAGGCGGTTGCCCAGGGTCCCGTCCAGCGCGCCGACGGGCAGGTCGGCGACGAGGGTTCGCCCGGCCGAGCCACCATCGTCTCCGGCGGACTTGGCCAGGATCTGGGCCAGGAGCTTGGCGGGCACCTTGTTGCCCTTGGCCAGCCCGGACGAGTCCAGGAGGGTCAGCCCGGAGGTGTCGAAGCCGTCTTTGCGCAGCTGGGCGGCAACGGCCTTGGAGGCCCCGGCGAAGTCGGCGGTCTCCTTGGCCTGGAGGGCCACGAGCCGCCCCTCGACCTCAGTCATCGTGTTGTCGGAGGTCTTCAGCGACAGGGCCAGGATGTCGGACAGCGGGGCGGAGGACACCGAGGCAAGCTCCTTGGCGCCGCCGGGAGCGGCGGCGCGGGACGCATCGCCGTCGACCGTGATGCCGGCCTCGCTCAGATGCCTGGCGAAGGCCTGGGCGGCCTCCATCGCCGGGTCGGCCGGGTAGCCCTGGTTCTGGGTGGCGGAGACGTCCACCATGATCGGCTGAACCTTGGCCACGTACTGCTCGTTGCCGGCCTCCCAGCCGTCGTTCCACTGGGCGCCGGTGAACAGGGTGTCGTCCAGACGCAGGGAGACCGACGTCGTCCCTTGGGCCTTGAGCTGCTCGGCGGTGGCGCGGGCGAGGTCGCCCAGGCCCGCGTGGCCGGCCGTGGCGGTCGGGTCCCCGGCGTCGTCGGCCAGCAGGACGTCGCCGCCGCCCACGAGGGTGACGGTCTGGCCGTCCAGGACGGCCTTGGTCTGGAGCGTGTGGCCCGGTCCCATGGAGGACAGGGCCGCCCAGGCGGTGAGCACCTTGTTGGTGGAGGCGGGCGTCACCCCGGTGGTGGCCGACTGGTCCAGGAGCTCCTCACCGGTGGCGACGTCGATGACCGAGGCCGTCACGCTGCCGCCGGTCAGGGCGGCGTCGGAGGCCACGGCCTGGACGTAGCCGCTCAGCGCCGCCCTCGAGGGCTTGGGCGCCCCCTGGTCCAGGCCGGAGGGCGCCGTCGTCTTGGCGCTGGGGCCTGCCGGTGTGGGGAAGGGCTGGGGGGCGACGTCGGCGTAGGCGACCGTCACCGGGCCGGGCAGCAGGTCAAGAGCATCGCCCAGGCTGTAGTAGCCACTGAAAACCAGCAGGCTCGCCGCCGTCAGGGCCGCGGTCTGGACCTTGCGCATACGTCCTCCGGACTGGGTTGTTATCAGGCTGGGATGGCCTGTATATCAGGTGGGTGGGGCGCCCGGGAGGTCGTTCCCGTCAGTGCACCGACGTGCAGAGTACGCGTTTGCTGACCTCAGGCGCTGTCGTGCGCCACACTAGTGCCATCAAGACCCGCCCCGCCGGATCGACGCCGACCACCAGGCACCGTTCCAGCGCCCAACGAGTTGAAGACACAAGCGAAGGAGGCTCCCTGTGGAGTTCGACGTCACGATTGAGATCCCCAAGGGCAACCGCAACAAGTACGAGATCGACCACGAGACCGGTCGGATCCGCCTGGACCGCATGCTCTTCACCTCCACGCGCTACCCCGATGACTACGGTTTCATCGACGGGACGCTCGGTGAGGACGGCGACCCCCTGGACGCCATGGTCCTGCTGGAGGAGCCGACCTTCCCCGGTTGCGTCATCCGCTGCCGCGCCCTGGGCATGTTCCGCATGCGCGACGAGAAGGGCGGCGACGACAAGGTCCTGTGCGTCCCCAGTGCCGACCAGCGCGCCTCCTGGCGCACCGACATCGAGGACGTCTCGGAGTTCCACCGCCTGGAGATCCAGCACTTCTTCGAGGTCTACAAGGACCTCGAGCCCGGCAAGTCGGTTGAGGGCGCCCACTGGGTGGGCCGCGATGAGGCCGAGGAGGAGATCCGCCAGTCCTTCCAGCGCGAGGCCGACCGTATCGCCCGCGAGGGCCACTGACGCCGACGACGACGCGGGTCGGCGGGGCAGGGCGGCGCACCTGCTCTCGGCTGCCATCCGCGCCGCTCGTTCCCCGCGCCGCTCCCGCCAGACCCGCAGAGATGGTCGACTGCCTTCGAGCACATACGCCGCCCCACCCCTCAGCAGGGGTGGGGCGGTTCAGCGTCCCGGCAAGCCACCTCTCAGCAGGAAGGCCGCCGTCGAGAGTGTTTAGAGGCGCACCGCGTAGGGCATGACGCCGGAGTAGCGCATAGAGGTGACGCGCACGGTCATGCCGAAGGTCGGCGCCTCGATCATCATGTCGTCGCCCAGGTAGATGGCCACGTGGTAGATGCCGGACTGGCTGCCGTCGGAGGACCAGAAGACCAGGTCGCCGGGCTGCACGGCGTCGAGCGGGACGTGGGCGCCCTGCCCGTACTGCACGCGCGAGGAGTGGGTGAGGTACACGCCGCCGGCCTCGTAGGCGACCATCGTCAGCCCGGAGCAGTCCAGGCCCGACGCCGACTCGCCGGCCCACACGTAGGGGGTGCCGATGTAGCTCATGGCGGTGCTGATGGCGACTGAGGCGGCGTTGCCGGAGTAGGACGGCGCGGGCTCCGGATCCGGTTCGGGGGCCGCGGCGGGCGCCGGGGCCGGTGTGTAGGAGTCCTCGTCGTCGGCCTCGGGCTGGGAGGTGGTGGCGGGGTCCTGGGCCGGGGCCTGGTAGGAGACAGGGGCTGGGCGGCGGCCTGCCCGGTCTCCTCGGCCTGCTTCTGGGCGAGGTCGGCGGCGGCCTTCTCCGAGGCCTCCTTGGCCGCGGCCTGGGCAGCGACCTCCTCGCGGGCCTTGCGCTCGGCCTCGACCTGGTTCTGGTGCTGCGTCTCCAGCTCGACAGTGGTGTTGCGCTGGGCGGCCAGCTGGGCGATGAGGTCCTGGCGGTTGGTCTGGGTGGTGGTGACGGCGCTCTGGGCGTCGCGGGCGGCGGCCTCGGCGTCGGACTTGGCGGTCTCCGCGGAGGTTGCGGCGTTCTCCTTGTCCCTGACCTTCTGGTCGGCGATGGTCTGCATGCTCGCGGCCACCGATTCGAGGGCCTCGACGTTCTGGACCTTGGTGTTGTTCTGCTCGCCGGCGCGGGTCAGGGCGACGTCGGCGTCGGCCAGGTCGGCCAGGGACTCGCTGGTCAGGTACGGGGCGAGCGGGTCGAGCGGGTTGCCGCTCTCCTGGTAGGTCTGGACGACGATCGACCCCAGGTCCGAGCGGGCGGCCGCAGTGTTGGAGGCGGCGGTGTCGGCGTTGGTCTGGGCGGTCTGGGCGTCGGTGGTGGCCGTGTTGAGGTCGTCGACGGCGGTCAGGTAGTCCTCGTTGGCGACCTGCGCCTTGATCTGGGCCTGCTCCAGGGCGGTGCTCTCCTGGGCGAGCCGGGCCTCCAAGGAGGCGATGGAGGTGGAGGTCGAGCGCTCGGAGGCCTTGGAGCGATCGATGTCGCTCTGGTCCACGGGGTCGGCGAGCGCCGACGGCGCCAGGGTGCATGCCAGTGCCACGACTGCGGTGGCGACGACACCGTGTCCGTGTCGTCTTTGGGGGATCGGGCTCACAGGGGTTCTCCGTCGTGATGGGGCTGAACGTGAGGATGTCGCCTCACCCGGGGACCGGCGTCGGCCTGCCGCCAGAACCCGTTCCGCGAGATCACGGGGGCGCGGGACGGATGAGGGGACGAAGACGGCAGGTGGCGTCGGCCCGGATGTGGCGAAACCACATTAGTCGCTTTAATCCCATCTGAAAACAAGATTCACAGTATTCACAATCGTAACTTACACCCCTGTAGTTCACAGGTCTTGCTTGCGCTGACAAGGCTCCCGCTGTCCGTCATTCGGCCGTGACCCGTATGGCATCCGGCACAACTGACCGTTCGTGCAGGTCAATGGCGGTTTCTTGCGGCCGGCTCAGTGCCTGCGGAAGACCGCTCCGCGCACACCGGCACAGGCCCGCGGAACCGGGGCCGAACTGCGCTCGTACTCGCTTCGCGGACACGCGTTTGGACCGCCCGCGGAGGAAACCGCTAAAGTCGGAGCATGTTCCGTCGTTCTGAGGCCCTCCGGCCGGACGCCCCCACCACGGGGCGAATGCGCAGCTGACGCGCACGCCGC
Organism: Actinomyces sp. Marseille-P3109; assembly: GCF_900323545.1. Classification (NCBI taxonomy): domain Bacteria; kingdom Bacillati; phylum Actinomycetota; class Actinomycetes; order Actinomycetales; family Actinomycetaceae; genus Actinomyces; species Actinomyces sp. Marseille-P3109. The sequence goes on along the minus strand of NZ_OOHN01000008.1, from coordinate 76,961 downwards.
CGTCGGCCCACGTGCGCGTCCCCGCCCTCACCCACACCTTCGCAAGACATTGCAGTAACCAACGGTGACGGCGGACGACTCAGCGCCACGACACCTCGCCCCCGACTGCGAGACCCGGCCCCACCGCCGGGCGCAGCGGGTCGCCGGGCGGAACCACCCGCAAGCGCGCCGCAACCACCGGCGCAGCGCGGGAGCAGCCCGTGGCACTGACATCGCCGCCGGTCACCGGGAGCCACCAAGGAGTCCTCATGACCGATCAGCACCCCAGCACGCCGGATCACGCAGCCCCGGCCACTGACCAGGCCGCCCCCTCCCCCACGAACCCGGCGGGCTGGCGATTCGAGACCAAGCAGGTCCAGGCCGGGCACGACCCGCTGTCCGAGCCCACCCACTCGCGCGCCATCCCGATCTACCAGACCACCTCCTACGTCTTCGAGTCCGCCGAGCAGGCGGCCGCCCGCTTCGCCCTGAGCGACCTGGGTCCCATCTACACGCGCCTGACCAACCCGACCAATGACATCGTCGAGCAGCGGATCGCGGCGCTGGAGGGCGGCGTCGGGGCGCTGCTGACGTCGTCGGGGCAGGCGGCCACGACTCTCGCCCTCGTGACGCTGGGCGGGGCGGGTGACAACATCGTGGCCTCGCCCTCGCTGTACGGCGGCACCACGAACCTGCTCACCCACACCCTGCCGCGGCTGGGCATCGAGGCACGGTTCGTGGCCGACCCGGGCGACCCGGCGGCCTGGTCAGCGCTGGCCGACGAGCGCACCATCGCCTTCTTCGGGGAGACGATTCCCAACCCGCGCGGCGACGTCCTCGACATCGAGGCGATCGCGGCGGCCGCGCACGAGCTGGGCATCCCGCTGGTCGTGGACAACACGGTGGCCTCACCGTTCCTGACCCGCCCTTTCGATTGGGGCGCGGACATCGTCGTGGCCTCGGCGACCAAGTTCCTGGGTGGGCACGGTTCGTCCGTGGCGGGCGTGATCGTGGACTCCGGCAACTTCGACTTCGCCGCCCAGCCCGAGCGCTTCCCCGCCTTCAACACGCCCGACGAGTCCTACAACGGCCTGGTCTACGCCCGGGACCTGGGCATAGGCAGCCCGCTGGGCGCCAACCTGGCCTTCATCCTCAAGGCGCGCGCCGAGGGCCAGCGCGACCTCGGCTTCTCGCTGGCGCCGCACTCGGCCTTCCTCATCGCCCAGGGCATCGAGACGCTCTCGCTGCGCATGGAGCGGCACGTGGACAACGCCCTGGCGGTGGCCACCTGGCTGGAGGGGCGCGACGACGTCGCCTCGGTGCGCTACTCGGGGCTGGCCTCCAGCCCCTACTACGAGCTGCACCGCAAGTACTGCCCGCGCGGGGCGGGATCGATCCTCACCTTCGACCTGCCCGGCGGGCGAGAGGCGGGGGCGGCCTTCATCGACGCCCTGGGCCTGTTCTCCAACCTGGCGAACATCGGGGACGTGCGCTCGCTGGCGGTCCACCCGGCCACCACCACGCACTCCCAGCTCGACGACGCCGGCTTGGCGGCGGCCGGGATCAGCGCCGGAACCGTGCGCCTGAGCGTGGGGATCGAGCACATCGACGACATCCTGGCCGACCTCGAGCGGGGTCTTGAGGCGGCCCGGAGCGTCGGGGCCTGAGGCGGCTTACCATGAGCACTCCCGCGTCTTCCTCCTCCTATCCCATCTCCCCCAGCAGTACCGAGACCGAGCCCGCCGCGTACGGCGTCGGGACGGCCTCCTCCAAGCTCGTGGACCGCATGGCCGGCTCACCCACCGGCGCCTGGCGGCCCGGGGACGAGCCGGGGCGCCGTCGGTTCCTGGAGATCGGGGACCTGCCCCTGGAGTCCGGGGAGGTCCTGCCCAACACGGTCCTGGCCTTCGAGACCTGGGGGGAGCTGAGCCCGCAGCGCGACAACGCGGTCCTCGTGCTGCACGCACTGACCGGCGACTCCCACGTCACCGGCGAGACCGGGCCCGGGCACCCGACACCGGGCTGGTGGTCGGACCTGGTGGGGCCGGGACGGGCTATCGACACCGAGCGCTACTTCGTCGTGGCGGCCAACATCCTGGGCGGCTGCCAGGGCTCGACGGGGCCGTCGTCGACGGCGCCGGACGGGCGGCCCTGGGGGTCGCGCTTCCCGTGGCTGACCACGCGCGACGCCGTCGAGGCCGAGGCCCGCCTGGCCGACGCCCTGGGGATCGAGGTCTTCCACCTGGTCATCGGGGCGTCACTGGGCGGGCACCGGGCGATCGAGTGGGGGGTCACGCACCCGCAGCGGGTGCGCAACCTGGCGCTGGTGGCCACGGGAGCCTCGACGACCGCCGACCAGCTGGCCTGGTGCCACCTGCAGGAGCTGGCGATCGTGGCCGACCCCTTCTTCTTCGACGGCGACTACTACTCCCACTCAGTGGGGCCGGTGCGGGGACTGGGGCTGGCGCGGGCGCTGGCGCACACCACCTACCGCAGCGCCGCCGAGCTGGATAAGCGTTTCGGGCGGCGCCACCAGGGCGAGGAGGACCCGGCGGTGGGCGGGCGCTACCAGGTGGAGTCCTACCTGGACTACCACGCCGGCAAGCTGCTGGCGCGCTTCGATGCCAACACCTACCTCATCGTCACCCACTCGATGATGGTGCACGACGTCGGCACGGGGCGCGGCGGCATCGAGGCGGCGCTGGCAACCGTGCAGGCGCGCACGCTCGTGGTGGACGTCGACTCCGACCGGCTCTTCCTACCCGCCCAGGCCGAGGAGCTGGCCGGCGGCATCCCCGGCGCCCGGCGCGAGACGATCACCTCCTTGCACGGGCACGACGGCTTCCTCATCGAGGCCGAGCAGATGGACACGATCCTGCGCGACTTCCTGGCCGGTGCCTGACACCAACATTTTCTTCATAAACGACGCGGCTCCGGGTCGTCTCTGAAGCTTTCGTCGGTGAGTGAGAAAATTGTCTTGGCGTCCCATTCCGGCTCGCGGTGGGATCATGGGGACGTGAACGCAACGACCGAGCACGCGCCGGTGGACGCCTGGGGACCGGACTTCCTGGGCCCGGGCTTCGAGGCCCGCACCCTGGACCTGCTGCCCGACGACGAGGACGACGGCGCCGTCGCCACCCTGGTACGCCACCTGCCCGCCCTGGACCCGGGTGCCCTGCCGGGCACGCCCACCGCCCCCGCTTTCATCTACCTCTACCTGCACGGCTGGAACGACTACTTCTTCCAGACCCACCTGGCCCGCGAGATCTCCCGCCTGGGCGGCGCCTTCTACGCCCTGGACCTGCGCCGCTACGGCCGCTCCTGGCGCGAGGGCCAGATGCTGGGCTGGTGCACCTCCCTGGCCGACTACGACGAGGACCTGGGCCTGGCCCTGTCCGCCATCCGCGCCGACCAGGGCTGGGAGACCGAGGTCGTCCTGTCGGGCCACTCCACCGGTGGGCTCGTCGCCTCCCTGTGGGCCGATCGCCACCCGGGGGCCCTGCGCGCCCTGGTCCTGAACTCCGCCTGGCTCTCGCTCCAGGGCTCCGAGCTCGTGCGCACCGTCGGTGACCCGGTCCTGCGCACCCTGGCGCTGCGCGACCCGCGCATGTCGATCCTCGACGGCTGGGTCGACCCGGCGCGCGCCTTCTCCATCGCCGACGGCTGGGATCCCGAGCGCGACGGCGAGCTGCCCGATCCCTCCTGGGCCGACGACCCGTACGTGACCGGCTGGGACATCAACCCCGCCTGGTCCCTCAAGCCCTCCGCTCCCGTACGCGTCGGCTGGCTCCAGGCCGTCATGGAGGGACACAACCGAGTCGCCCAGGGCCTGGACATCCGCTGTCCGGTCCTGTCCATGGGGTCGGCCGCCACCCGGCTCGGGGTGACGTGGATGCCGGAGTCGAGGCACGCTGACACGATCATCGACGCCGACGCCACCGCCCGCCGCGCCGTCATGCTCGGCAAGCTGGTGACCATCGCCCGCTTCCCCGGCGGGGTCCACGACCTCACCCTGTCCGAGCCGCCCGTGCGCGAGCAGGTCTTCTCCGCTCTGCGCCGTTGGATGTCCGCCTACGTGCTGCGCTGAGCCCTGCCCGGCAGGCGGCTCAGGCCAGCCCGTTGCGGTAGGCCCACACAACGGCCTGGACCCGGTCGCGGGCGCCGATCTTGGGCAGGATCCGCGTCAGGTGCGACTTGACCGTGCTGGTCTCGACGATGAGCTCGGCGGCGATCTCCGCGTTCGACATGCCGCTGGCCAGGAGCTGGACGACCTCACGCTCCCGCTCGGTGAGCACGCCGAGCGCCTCCCGGTTCTCGACCTTGCCCTGGCGGCGGGCGAACTCGGCGATCACCCGGCGGGTGACGCTCTGGTCCACCAGGCCGTAGCCCAGGGCCAGGCGGCGCACGGCATCGACCAGCTCCTCCGGCTCGCAGTCCTTGAGGATGAAGCCGTCCGCCCCGGCCTCCAGAGCGCCGAAGACGTCGGCGTCCATGTCGAAGGTGGTGACGACCAGGACCGAAGGGGTACCGCCCTCCCGCTCGGAGACGATCTGCCGCGTGGCCGTCAGGCCGTCCCCCTCGGACATCCTCAGATCCATGCACACGACGTCGGGACGGGTCGCGCGCACCACGCGCACCGCCTCCCTGCCGCCGGAGGCCTCTCCCACCACCGTGATGTCGTCGTTCTCCTCCAGCAGGATGCGGAAGCCGGCGCGGATCACCGCCTGGTCATCCACCAGAACCACCCTGATCACGCGTCCTCCTCCCGGTCCAACGGCAGGACCAACCGTACCCGCCAGCCGCCTCCCTCCACCGGGCCGGCGTGGAGCGAGCCGCCGACGGCGTCGGCCCGTTCCCGCATGACCGTCAGGCCGGTGCCTCCGCCACCGGGGTCGGTCGACGGCCGGCGTGCCGAACCGTTAAGAACACTCAGCTCGAAGGAGTCCTCGGCTCTCCTCAGCTCCACCGTGATCGGGGAGCCCGGAGCGTGCTGGAGAGCGTTGCTGATCGCCTGCTGCGCCACCCGGAAGACGGCGATCTCGGCCGGCGGCGACAGGACCGGCATGCAAGCGGCAGCGTCTCCGGAGGGCACACCGCCGGAGGTGGTGTGGGTGGTCGCATCACCCGGCTCGTCACCCAGAAGGCCACCGTCGAGCACCTCGATGTCGACGCCGAGCGCCCGGGTGGAGGCGACCAGCTCGGGCAGGTCGCGCAGCCCGGGCGAGGACTCCTCGGCCTCGGCGTCACTGCGCAGCAGCCCCACCACGGAGCGGAGCCCGGAGAGGGTCTCCTTGGCCTGTCGGCGCAGCTGTTGAGCCGCCTCCCTGGCCGTCTGCGGGTCGCGGTCGATCAGTCGCTCGAGCGCGGCCGCCTGCACGACGATCCCGGCCAGATGGTGGGCGGCGACGTCGTGCAGCTCACCGGCCAGGCGGCGGCGCTCCTGGATGAGGGCCACCTCCAGCTGCCGGCCGTGCTCGCGCCTGAGGAGCTCCTGGCGGGAGTGCTCGTACCTGCGGCTGCTGGCCAGCGCTGCCCCGCCGAGCATCGGCACCAGGTAGATCGCCAGCGTCACCAGGGCATTGACCATGTGCAGCTGCCACGGCTCGGGGGATCGTCGCCAGATGATGACCGCCGAGTAGGTCGAGTAGGTTAGGGACAGTGCGGTCAGGAGAGGTGCCGTTCGGCGCAGAGGAAACCGCATCCCCATGCCGAAGGACACGACGAGCTGGCCGTGGCCGCTGGCGCCGTAGCCTGCGGGAAGAAGTAATGCCGTCGCCACCTCCGCCGACCACACCAGCGCCTGGCAGAGCAGAGGGCGACTGCGCCACAGCACGAGGGCCAGCCCCTCGGCCGCGAGCGGAATCGCCGTCGCGGCGAACCACGGCCGAGGGCCGGCCGGCACCGAGGCGCTCGCAAGAAACGCCACCGTGGGCTGAACCACCGCGAAGGCGAGGGCCAGCAGCACATCGTTGCGCCGGATCGAGACCGGGCTGGTGGGATCGGACAGGCTCATGGCTGCATTGTCATCGACGGACACCGACCTCGACGTCCCCCGGTCACAGTCCGAGCCTGGGTACCAGGGCGTTGCCGGCCCAGGCCCACCAGGCCAGCGCCACCAGCGCCGCCAGGAGAACAACCGACATGGTGATCCTCCGCCAGCCCGCCCGACGCCTCAGGGACATCACCAGGTCAGCCATCGCCGGAATGATGGCCACCACCCCCAGGGCCTGCAGCACCTGAGCGCCCCGAATCACCGGTATCAGCCAGGAGAGGGAACCGCTGGTGGTAGCGGACATCACGACGCCCAGGATCCAGGTGAGCTGGGCGGCCAGCGCCAGGGCCCCGCCACCCCGCGCCACACGAGTCAACCACGGCACCGGAGCACCGACCTCCTGGCCCCCTCTGAGGGCCCGACGTCGTCGCAGCGCCCCGACCGGCCAGGCCACCGTGGCCACCAGCAGCAGAACCAAGCAGACACCGAACACGGGCGCCAGCGCCTGCTGAACCGGCGTCATGGGAAGCAGGGTGAAAGCCGGCCCCATGCTCAGGCTGACGACCTTGCCATCCTTGACCTGAGCAGCAATGGCGCCCCGCCCGTCGACCTGCCGCCAGACCCACGGCTCCACCTCGACATACTGGGACTCCTCGACAATCTGAGACCCTTGAAGCACGAGCTTCCCATCATCCGTGTGCTCGATCGTCACCGAGTAGAAAGCAGGTACCCAGGCCGCCATGAAGGAGGCCCATGGGACTCTGCTGGGCACGTAGGTGCCGGCCACCTGACGGACGCGCTCGGCGGAGTCCTTGCCACCAGAGGCCTTGACCGTCTCGCCTGGGAAGTAGCGGTCGGCGAAGCCCTGAGCCAGATCTTCCCGCAGGCTGCGTGCGGACTCGTTGCCGTCCCCGTTGTAGGAGATGAAGATGCCGGTCTTCTCCTCGGGGTAGAGCTCGAACTGGGAGTGCCAGCCCTGGATGTCTCCGCCGTGCCCCACCACTCGCCGGCCATGCCGGCTGAGGTCGAAGTAGCCCAGGCCCATCTCTCCGGCCTTGGCGCGATTGCCGAGCTTGTCCTCCCCCAGGCCGGGGGACCACATCTGCTCCCAGGTCTCCTGACGCAACAGCTTCGGCGAGCGGCTCAGCTGGGCATTCATGAAGGCCGCAAAATCCGGAGCCGAAACAGTCAGCGAGCCGGCCGGGAAGTCACCCATGAGCTCGAAGGGGACCTTCTCGCCGGTGGAGGTGTAGCCCGGACCCAGGGAGGAGACCGTGTCCTCGGGCAGGGGCTGCTCGTAGGTGGAGGTGCTCATGCCCGCCGGCTCCAGGACGTGCTCACGCACATAGGTCTCGAAGGGCTGCCCGCTCACCCGCTGCACGATGTAACCGGCCAGGGCCATGCCGTAGTTGGAGTAGCCCGGGGTGGTACCCGGAACGAAGACTTGCACCGGTGGATTGGTCTTGACGTAGGCCTCCAGGTCCGTCTCATTCGGAGCGATTCTCAGGCTCTCCTCGAAGCCCGCCGAATGAGTCAGCAAATGACGCAGGGTCAGGGGCTCATCGAAGCGCCGCTCAATCTCAAAGTCCAGGTAGGCACTGATATCGGCATCGAGATCCACCTTGCCCTGCTCCACCAGCTGCATCGCCGCGATGGAGGTCGGGATCTTGGAGACCGAGGCCACCCGGAACAAGGACGTCTGCGGATCCACGGCCACCGGCTGCCCACCAGAGGCACCCGTATCGGCCCAGCCGTAACCACGGGTGGTCACCACCTGCCCGTCCTTGACCACCGACACCACAGCCCCCGGGATATCACCGTTCTTCAAGGCATCGGGCAGCTTCCCATCCAACCAGGCGTTGACGTCCTCAGAGGTGAGCTGATGCTCCCCCGCCGGCGGCTCACGCGGCGGCAAACTGGCCGACGACGACGTCGAGCCACAAGCGGTCAACAAGGACAACGAGGCCAACAAGGCCACCACGATCAGGGCCATGGCCCTGCGCGTCACATTGCGCGTCGCGTTCATCATCATCTCCCCGGCCCGCGTGATCGGGAAAGCCGCGAGCCACCTCAACCCTCACGTTCTCGGGCATCCCTCCTCTACGGGCGCAGGGCGTCAGGGGGCTTACGACCTACGACGTAAGGGACTCGGCCACACGGACGAGGCAGTCGGGGCGAGATCTCGCCGGCTCTCCGACCGCGCGGCTCAGGAACTGCGGTCGGCGAGGTCGTCGCGCAGGTCCCCCAGGTGGGCGCCGCGCACCCCCACGCGCCACACGCGCCAGCCGTCGGCGTCGGTGACGTCCTGGGCGGCGTTGGCGGCCGACGTCGGGTCGGTGAAGGAGCGCCCGTCGGACAGGGTGATGACGCCCTCCACCGAGAGGATCGCCTCGTGGTAGATGCCCCGGCGCAGCCGCTGCCAGATGAGCTGGGTTGGCTCCCCGAGCGTGGCCGCGACGGCCGCCAGCTCCGCGGTCTCCTGGACCAGGAGGGACTTCGAGGGGTCCCCACCCAGCGCCTCGGCCACCGGGTCGAGCGCGTCGGCCGACCCGCGCAGCGGCTCCCACGAGACCAAGGGCACCGCCCCGGTCGGCTCGTCCGGGCGCACCTCATTGGGGGCCACGGTAGACCATGCCTCGGCGGCCTGAACCGAGTGCTCACCGGTCTCGGAGACGACTGAGGCTCCGGAGGCCGATGCTGCGGCGTGCGAGGTGGGCGATGCCGTGGAGGCGTTCTCCTGGGACTGGGTCTGAGCCGGCCGCGAGCGCCGCCCCATGCGGGTACGGGAGTCACCCTCGTTCGGGGCATCGGTTGCCTCGGAGTCACCTGCGGAGGCATGAGAGGTAGCTGTACCAGCCGCACCACCGGACGCCTCGGCGCTGATGTCGTCAGAAGGAACGGCATGATGAGCATGATGAGCATGGTGAACGTGGCCGGTACGGCTCGGTTCGCCGGCGCTCCGATCGGTGCTGCTGCCGGCACCGTCACTGCTGCCGGAACCGTTGTGGCCGAGGTCGTCTGCACCAGGCTCGTCACCCAGGTCGACGGTGATGGGGCCGGCCAAGGAGTTCCCGCTCAGGATATCGGCAAGGTCCCGGTCGCCGCCGCCGCCGTCAATCGCCTCCGCACCGGACTGCTCACCAGCGACCTTGTCATCCTTGCCGTCCCCATCATCGCCACCGTCGCGATCACCGGGATCGCCACTGCTGTGGTCGGCACCGCCAGGGCCGTCAACAGCGTTGACGGCGTCAGAGGTATCAAAGGCATCAGAGGCATCCGGCTCGACCGCATCCGCGTTTCCGGAGCTCTCGGAGACGACACCCGCTGAGGAGTTCCCTGAGGATCCCTCGGAGGACTCCATGGTGCGCTCGGGCCTGCCGTCAACCGCCGCGCGCCCGTTCAGCCCGGGATCATCAGCAGCCGAGTTCCCCGAGGAACCGGCAGTGGAACCGACCGTGGGGTTGGCTCGGGAGTCATCAGTGGAGCTGTCGGAGGCGCCGTCATCCAGGCTGACCGCTGCATTCCCGGCTGTCCCCTCGGCCCTGTCAACGGACCTGTCAACGGACCTATCGGCGGCCGCAGCGTGCAGCTGCGGCTGCTCGGCGGTCACAGCCACCGGCTCGAACAGCTCGGAGAGCGCATCGGCGGCTCCCGTTGCGGCGAATGCGCCGACGGGGACGGCTGGACCGCCGGCATCGACGTCAGGCTCACCGGCAGCCTCCTGCGGCAGGACGATCTCGATGGGGCCGGTCACCGGGCTCGTCTGCTCGGCCTGTTCCAAGGCATCGATGGCGCGCGAGCCGGCCGAGCCACCAGCACCGGAAGAACCAGCGAGAGCCGGGCGGGGCGCACGCGCCACGAGCAGCGGCCCCCCGGCGGCCACGTCCATCCCGGATATCTTCTCCACGACGACGACGATGCGGGACTCGTCCACGATCCGCACGTCCACCTCGTGGATCTCCAGCCCGGAGGAGGCCAGCACGCCCAGTCCCCCGACGACGTCGGGCTCCAGGGCGGCGCTCAGGATCGTCAGCCGAGGCCCGGCCTCGACCTGGGCCGGCATGGCCTCGCGGAACTCGTTCCAGTCCCCGCTGAAGGCCCCCAAGCCGCCCGCGTACCTGCTGGCGATCTCGCGGCGGCCCGCGGCGGCCGCCGCGGTCAGGCGCGACATGGCGGCCAGCAACCCGGCGGAGTCGACACTCTCCAGGACCTCGACGACGACGACCTGTCCGGTGGCGTCCAGGGCGGTCAGGCTCTGCCCGCCGTCGACCTCGTCCCAGGCCAGGGGGAAGAGCGGACGGCGCAGGACGTCGACGATCTGGCGTTGGATGGCGACAAGACTGTGGGACAGGGTGATGGCATCGGCGGAGCGTCCCAGGCGCACGGGCAGGAGGTGGTTGCCGTCGAGCTCGTACATGGCCATGAATCGGGCCGCCTTTCCTCGTCGTCCTGCTCCGCATTGGCCTCCAGCACGGGCAGGCACACGAGTAGGCGAACGCACGGTCGAGCCATCCGTCACCACAGTGCCCAGCCATCCTGTCACGGCCGCCAGCACACGGCAGACTATCTCATCACGGCAACGAAGGGCGGGCCGCCGGCCCAACACATCGAACCCCGCACGGTGAGAAAACCGCCGGCGGACGCATATATCGGGGGTTTCTCTCAGGAACATCCCTGATTCTTGGAGAGAACGGTCTCATGGGTGCCTCCACCTCGAGGGGGATGAGGATGCCTACGAAGTGGATAAGAATGGCGGTTGGTTGGCCCCTTCCGGACCCTCACTCACCGATATCCTCGAGCCTCCCACGAGCCCGTGGGTCTCCGCCGGACCCTCACGGGCTCCGGCTCCTCCCGGGGAGCCGACCGGTTTTTATCCACCCCCAACCTCTCATCACCTACCGTTTGAGGAGTGTTCATGCCGTCGGCCTCGTCCACCACGACTCCCTCGGACGCTTCCCAGAACGTGCCCTCCCAGGCCTCCTCGGTCTCCTCGCAGTCCGCCTCGGCGCGGCCCTCCGCCGAACCTACCGCGTCCACAGCCCGGCTCCCCCGCCTGAAGGCACACATGCACCGGGCCTGGCGGGCCACGCGCGCCTGGCTGGCCCCCGCACCGGCCGCAACCGCCTCCGCCGCGCTCATCCTCATCGTCGGCCTCGCCCTCCTGCCCTGGGGGCGCAGGGGACAGATCGCCCTGTCCGCCTACATCCACCAGCCTCAGCGCGCCTGGACCCTGCTGACCGCCTGGGCGGCCCCCGGCCACCTGGTACCGGTGGCGGGCGTCATCGTGCTGCTGTCCATCGGCGTGCTGCTGGAACGGCTCCTGGGGACACGACGGTGGCTTGTCACCGGCGTCGTCTCCACCGCCGGAGGCATCACCATGAGCCAGGCGCTCTACCCGCTCATCGGACACGTGTGGGAGACCTGGTCCCCCTACCTCGTCCACGCCCCGATCCAGGGCGTCAGCCTGCCCATCGCCGGCCTGGTGGCCGCCTCCACCAGCGTCATGCGCCCGGCCTGGCGGCGGCGCGTGCGCCTGGTCATGTTCGCCGTCCTCAGCGTCTCGGCCGCCGTCACCGGTACCGTCGGCGCCCTGGCGCGCCTGGGGGCGGGCGTCGTCGGCCTCATCGTGGGCATCGTCCTGGAGCGCGGGCAGCGGACCGTCCCCTCCCAGGAGCTGCCCCGGCGCGTGGAGCGCGAGCTCGTGGCCTTCCTGGTGGCCTGCTGGTCGGTGGGCTGCGCCCTGGCGGTGGTGAGCAACGCCGCCGGCCCGCTGGCCGACGCCCGCTACGGGCTGACCCCCGCCATCCTGCCCAAGGATGCCGTCATCTACCCGGTCGAGCTGCTCCTGCTGTGCATGCCGGCCCTCCTCCAGCTGGTCCTGGCCGACGGCCTGCGCCGCGGACGCCGTTCGGCGGCCCTGGGCACCATCGCGCTCCAGATCTTCCTGGGGGCCTGCGCGGCCCTGTTCGCCCTGGTGGAGAAGCTCGACGCGCAGCTGCCCGAGTCCGTCCCCACCACGGCCAGGATCCTGCACAGCTGGCTGCGCTCCGGCCACCTGCTGGTGCCGCTGATGCTCAACATCGTGGTCGTCAGTCTTGTGGTGTGGAAGATGAGCTGCTTCACCCTGGGCTCGCGCCCCGGCGTCATCCGCCGCGCCGTCGTCGCCTGGGTCCTGACCGTCGTCGGCGGCGCGGCCGTCAGCGTACTCGGGGGCCTGCTCGTCTCCCAGGACTTCTCCCCCTACGCGAGCTGGCCCGGCCTGCTGGAGACCTACCTGTCCTACCTGCTGCCCGTGAGCACCGGCGGCATCATGGGCCTCATCGTGGAGCCCCTGACCCCGATGGCCCACCTCCTCACCGCGTGGGTGCCGGTCCTGGTGTGGCTCCTGACGATCCTGTGGGTGTGGCTGGCCCAGTCGGCGCCCGCCCGTACCCGGGTATCCAGCCGCGAGCAGCTCACCGACCTGGTGCGCACCCGCGGCGCCGGGACACTGGGCTGGATGCTCACCTGGGAGGGCAACGAGGCCTGGGTCAACGAGGCCGGGACGGCCGGCTTCTCCTACCGCCCCAGCCGCGACGTGGCCCTGACGGTCGGCGACCCCGCCGCCGACGACGCCGACGTGGCCCAGGCGGTGCGCGACTTCGCGGACTTCGCCACCGACGCCGGACTCACCCCGGCCCTCTACTCCGTGCACACCCCGGCGATGGAGGCGGCCCGCGCCATGGGCTGGACGATCCTGCAGGTGGCCGAGGAAGCCATTCTGGACCTGCCGGACCTGGCCTTCCGCGGCAAGGCCTACCAGGACGTGCGCACCGCCCTCAACCACGCCCGTAAGCAGGGCGTCGAGACCGTGTGGACCACCTTCTCCGAGTGCCCTGCCGGGCAGCGCGACCAGATCCGCGCCATCTCCCAGGCCTGGACCAGTGACAAGCCCCTGCCGGAGATGGGGTTCACTCTGGGCGGCATCGCCGAGCTCAACGACCCCGAGACGCGCCTGCTGCTGGCCGTCGACACCGACGGCACCGTCCAGGGCGTCACCTCCTGGCTACCGGTCTACCGCAACGGGGAGGTCATCGGCCTGACCCTGGACTTCATGCGCCGGCGCGAAGGCGGCTTCCGCCCCGTCATGGAGTACCTCATCGGGCGCGCCGCCCAGGACGCCCAAGCCGAGGGACTGGAGATCCTGTCCCTGTCCGGGGCGCCGCTGACCCGCTCCTCCCCGGCCGACGGCGCCACCTCCTCGCGCTTCGACCCGCTCATCGACCTGTTGGCCTCCATGCTGGAGCCGGCTTACGGATTCGGCTCCCTGCACGCCTACAAGCGCAAGTTCAAGCCGCGGGCGGTCCCCATGTATCTGGCGGTCCCCGACCTGGTGGACCTTCCCACCGTGGGGATCGCGATCGCCCGGGCCTACCTTCCCGACCTCAAGCCCTCCCAGACGGCGCGCTTCGCCCAGGTGCTGATGAACCGCGACTGAGGCCGGGCGCGGGCAGGACAGCGGAGCCGGCCGGCTCAGACCCTCGGGTCGAACCGGCCGGCTCCGCTGCTCGCGGCTTCTTGGGAACGGATTGCGGCTACTCGCCCTTGTCCTCGACAGCCGCGCGCCCGGCCTCCAGGCGGGCCACCGGCACGCGGAAGGGCGAGCAGGAGACGTAGTCCAGGCCCACGTGGTGGAAGAAGACGATGGACTCGGGGTCGCCGCCGTGCTCACCGCACACGCCCATCTTCATCCCCGGCTTGGTGGAGCGGCCGCCCTTGACGCCCAGGTCCACCATGCCGCCCACGCCGTCGACGTCGATGGTCTCGAAGGGCGAGACCCCGAAGATGCCGTCGTCGATGTAGCGGCCCACGAAGGATCCCTCGACGTCGTCGCGCGAGAAGCCCCAGGTGGTCTGGGTCAGGTCGTTGGTGCCGAAGGAGAAGAAGTCGGCCTCCTCGGCGACGTGGGCGGCGGTGACGGCCGCGCGCGGCAGCTCGATCATGCAGCCCACCGGGAAGTCGAGCGCGTAGCCGGAGGCCTGGGAGACCTCCTGCAGCACGTGCTCCACGCGCTCGCGCGCCAGCTGGAGCTCACGCACCGACCCGACGAGCGGGATCATGATCTCGGGGTGCGGGTCGCCGCCGGCCTTGAGGCGCTCGACAGCGGCCTCGGCGATGGCGCGCACCTGGAGCTCGATGAGGCCCGGCATGGTCAGCAGCAGGCGGACCCCGCGCAGGCCGAGCATCGGGTTGGACTCGTGGTTCTTGCGCACCACGGCCAGGAGCTCCTCGTCGGCCGGGTCCAGCTCGCCGCGCTCGCGGTCCAGGGCCACCTTGACGCTCAGCTCGGTCAGGTCCGGCAGGAACTCGTGCAGCGGCGGGTCGATGAGGCGCACCGTCATGGGCTTGCCGTTCATCGTCTCGAACATCTGGATGAAGTCGCCCTTCTGCAGCGGCAGGAGGGCGGCCAGGGCGGCCTCGCGCTCGGCGGCGGAAGAGGCCAGGATGAGGTTCTGGACGAACTGCTTGCGCTCACCGAGGAACATGTGCTCGGTGCGGCACAGGCCCACGCCCTGGGCGCCGCGGTGAATGGCGTGGCGGGCGTCATCGGGGGTGTCGGCGTTGGCGCGCACCTCGAGGCGGCGGACCCCATCGGCGTGGCGCATGAGGCGGTCCACGGCAGTGACGAGCTCGCGGGTGTCGTCGTCACCGGCCGCGTCGAGCGCCTCGGTCAGGCCGCGGCGCAGGTAGGTCATGACCGGGGAGTCGACGACGCCCACCTCGCCGAGGAAGACCTCGCCGGTGGTGCCGTCGATGGCGATGATGTCCTCACTGGTGAGGACCTCCTCGCGCCCCGCGACGCGAAGGGTCTTGGCGGCGGCGTCGACCTCGAGGGCCTCGGCGCCGCACACGCAGGTCTTGCCCATTCCGCGGGCGACGACGGCGGCGTGGCTGGTCTTGCCGCCGCGGGCCGTGAGCACGCCGGCGGCCGCGACCATGCCGGGCAGGTCGTCAGGGTTGGTCTCGCGGCGCACGAGGATGACGGAGTCGCCCTTCTCGGCGCGGGAGACGGCCTCGTCGTTGTCGAAGGCGATGTAGCCCACGGCGGCGCCCGGGGAGGCGGGCATGGCACGGGTGAGCGGGTCACGGCTGGAGTCGTCGTCGAACTGGGGGAACATCAGCTGGGTGAGCTGCTCACCGGAGACCCGCGTGAGGGCCTCGTCCATGGTGATGAGCTTCTCGTCGACGAGCTGGGTGGCCACGCGGAAGGCGGCTGCGGCCGTGCGCTTGCCCACGCGGGTCTGGAGCATCCACAGCTTGCCGCGCTCGATGGTGAACTCGATGTCGCACAGGTCGCGGTAGTGGGTCTCCAGGCGGCGCATGATGGCGCGCAGCTCGTCGTAGGAGGCCTTGTCCAGGCGCTCGAGGTCGGCCAGGGACAGGGTGTTGCGGATGCCGGCGACGACGTCCTCGCCCTGGGCGTTGACGAGGTAGTCGCCGTAGACGCCGGTGCGCCCGGTGGAGGGGTCGCGGGTGAAACAGACGCCGGTGCCGGAGGTCTCCCCCATGTTGCCGAATACCATGGTGCACACGTTGACCGCGGTGCCCAGGTCGTGGGGGATCTTCTCGCGGCGGCGGTAGATGTGGGCGCGCTCCGTGTTCCAGGAGCGGAAGACGGCCTCCGTGGCCATGTCCAGCTGGGAGCGGGGATCCTGCGGGAAGTCGATGCCCGCGTGCTCCTTGACGATGGCCTTGTACTCCTCCACCAGCTCCTGGAGGGCGTCCACGGGGAGCTCATAGTCCATGGAGACGCCCCGTGCGGCCTTCTTGGCATCCAGGGCGTCGGAGAAGTGGTCGCCGTCGATGTCCAGGACGGTCTTGCCGAACATCTGGATGAGGCGGCGGTAGGAGTCCCAGGCGAAGCGCTCATCGGAGCTGGCGGCGGCCAGGCCCTTGACGGAGACGTCGTTGAGGCCGATGTTGAGGACGGTCTCCATCATGCCGGGCATGGAGAACTTGGCTCCGCTTCGCACCGAGACGAGCAAGGGGTCCTCGGCGGCGCCGAGCTCGCGTCCCAGCTCCTCCTCCACGCCGCGCAGGGCGGCGGTGACCTGGACTGAGAGCTCCTCGGGGACCTCGCCGCCGGCCAGGTAGGCGCGGCAGGCGTCGGTGGTGATGGTGAAGCCGGGGGGAACGGGGAGATCCAGGCGAGTCATCTCCGCCAGATTCGCTCCCTTGCCTCCCAGAAGATCCTTCTGGTCCTTGTCACCCTCGCTGAAGCGGTACACGTACTTGGGCATCGATGCCCCTTTCTGATTCGGGTCGTTCTCGGGTCTGCCTCAGATCGTCCTGATGCAGGCGTGACGCGGCGACGAGTCGTTCACGATATGACTCTAGTGTGACTTCAGTCCTAGACCAAACACGCCGACTCCAGCGCGCCTCCTCCCGGCGCGCCCGCCGACGCCGCGGGGCTCGGCGGCATGGGCGGCCGACGTCGAGGGGAGGAGATTCAGGGAACGCCGAGCGCCGCGTCCCGGAGCGGGTCGGGGCGCGGGGCCACCCGGGCAGACGCAGCGCCACCATGCGCCCAGCCCGGCCCCACGTATCACAGGAGTTACGACAACTGCTCAAAACGGGTTCTTCGTGTCGTGGGGATGGGGTTGTGCGGGGCTTTCCTCGTCGGGGTCTCGGGGTACGTGGTCGTACGCGATCCCACCCGGTCGTACGTAAAACCGCGCGGTCGTACCCCCAGCGCACGCGGTCGTACGTAAAACCGCGCGGTCGTACCTTAGAGCCCCTCTAAGGTACGACCGCGCGCCGCCGGGTACGACCACGCGACGCCGAGTACGACCGCGCAGGACCCCGAGACGCCGAACCACCGGCACCCGCTCACCCCGACCACGCCCTCACACACGAAGAACCTCAAAACATAGCGGCGGATGCCCGCCACACTTCCGCGTGGCGGGCATCCGCCGCCGGTTCGATCGCGCAGGATCCGACGCGTGCGTCCGACGTCTATCCGGCGACTAGGGAACGACGACGAGGACGTCGCACTTCGACTTGCGGAGCACCTGGACGGAGACGGCTCCGAAGATGCGGCCGAACAGCGAATCGACGCCTTGGGATCCGACGATGACGAGGTCCGCCTCGGTCTCCAAGGTGACGAGGGTGACGGCATCGACCGCCGTGCCCTCGACGACGACGCCCTGGGCGAGGGCGACGCCGCGCTCAACGGCGGTATCACGCGCCTTCTCGACGACGGCGTAGGCCTGGTCCTCGGTGAGCCGAGCCTCGACGACCCGCACATCGGCGACGGGGGCGGACTCGTTGATGCGAGCCTTGTCCCGCGCCGAGACGGGGTCGAAGCCGGCGACGAGGAGAAGAGCGGCGTCGCACAGGCGAGCCATCTCGCAGGCGCGATCGATGACGTGGGTGTTCGCCTCGACATCGCCGACTCCGGCGACAATGGTGGTATAGGTCACGGATGACATCCTTTCGTGGGGCACCCGGTCAGGCCACGGCAGTCTCAGTGGCGGACACGGCGGCGGCGCGCACCCGCGGGTCCGCGTCCTTGACGGTGTCGATCCACTCGATGAGCAGACCGGCGATGATGAGGAAGACTGCGACGAAGAGCAGGGCGTTGACCGGGTGATCGCCGAGCAGGTGCTTGTAAATGGGACCGAAGGTGAGGGTCTGGATGAACTGGGGGATGACGATCATCATATTGATAACGCCCATGTAGACGCCTCGGCGCTCCTTGCGGATCATCTCAATGGCCATGATGTAGGGTACGCCCGTAATAAAGCCCAGGCCACACCAATGCCGATCATGGGCAGGTAGAGGACCGCGGTGTGGCCGGGGCTGCCGATGCAGGTGAGCAGGACCAGGCAGACGGCGGCGAGGCACAGCGCCGCGGTGTGGACGTGCTTGGGGCCGATGCGGTTGGCCAGTCGCGCCAGGAAGAGGGCGACGACCGTGCAGGAGACGTAGTAGACGACCATGAGCCCGGTGGCGAAGCCGGAGGCGTTGTTGAAGGCCTCGGTCTTGGCGTACCCCGGGTCGGACAGGTTCACGCCGAAGTAGGTGACGGCGCACATGAGGCCCAGGTACTGCCAGAAGACGTTCATGGCGTACCACTGGAAGAGGTAGACCAGGGCCATCTTCTTCAGGCCGCGGGGCATCTCGACGATGGCGACGCCGATGTCCTTGACGAAGCCGAAGGGGCCCTCCTCCCGCTTCTTGCGCTCGAGCTCGACCAAGCCCTCCGGCGTGGGCGGCAGCTCCTTGGTGGAGAGCACCGAGATGAGCACCGAGCCGATGGAGCACACCGAGCCCACCATGAAGGCGCCGAAGACCCAGTAGGGGATGCCGGCGGCGGTGGCGCCCGCCAGGGTCTTCTCCAGAACGACGAGGGTCCCGGCGGCCAGGGCCGAGCCGGCGCCGATGAACAGGGACTGGGCGAGGAAGCCCTTGGCGAGCTGCTTGGAGGGCAGGAGGTCGCCGATGAAGGCCCGGTAGGGCTCCATGGCCGTGTTGTTCGAGGCGTCCAGCAGCCACAGGCACAGCACCGCCATCCACACGGCGGTGACGAAGGGCATGAGGAACAGGAACACGGAGCAGCCGACGGCCCCGATCAGGAAGAAGGGCTTACGGCGTCCCCACTTCTCGCTCCAGGTCCGGTCCGAGAGCGCCCCGATGAGCGGTTGGATGAGCAGGCCGGTGACGGGTCCGGCCAGATTGAGGATGGGGATCTCGTCAGCGGAAGCCCCGAGGAACTGGTAGATGGGCGACATGGCGTTCTGCTGCATGCCGAAGGAGTACTGGATGCCGAAGAATCCGACGTTCATCAGCAGGATCTGAGCAGTGCTCATCATGGGCTTGTGCGCGATGTCCGCCGCGCTATTCTGGGAAGTCTGTGCCATAGGTCATCCTTGTCCTGGGTCCTGTGGAACTCTGTCGACGCCGCCCGAGACGGACGCCGCACTTCCTGCCCGAGAGAACGCTGTACGGGACGGCGGGGATCTCAGGAAGTCAAGCAGGTCAATGATCCACCCAACATGACTAACGTTTGACAGGTCTTTAGTCCCATTATCGGATCTCGCACGAGCCGGACCGGGTCATGACTCAGGCACGCAGGGCAATCATCCCACGATGCGCGCTGAGGGGCACCTCCAGAGCCAGCGCCTCACCGTCCGGGTCCCCGGTGGGCCCCGGTGACCTGAGGCCCGCCGGGAGACGCACGGTGCCGCCTCCCTCCTCGCCGAGCGCGACGGCGGCCACTCCGCCCTCGAACTCGCGCACCCAGGCGCCCGAGGTCCTCCGGGGCCGTCCCAGCGGGCGCCCCAGGTCGGCGTCGAGGGCGGGGAACCAGGGAGTGCGCGAGTAGTCGTCGTGACCGGTGGCCGTGTAGGCGCCCTCCCCTCCCCCGAAGACCCAGAAGGCCGCCAGCCCGTAGAGGCCGGGGGACGTGCGGGCACCGGACATGGAGCCGCCGCCCCCGCCGTCGGGCGTGCGCACGATGGACAGGCCCGGCCCTCGCAGCTCGTGAATCTGGGCCAGGGCCGTGGCCTCGTCGAAGAGGTTGTCATCCCCCCAGCCCAGCCAGCACTCGTCGAAGCCTCCGCCCCAGGCGGAGTGACGCTCCCAGCGGCCGGGCTCCCGGCGGGCCTCGGCCACGTTGGGGACGAGGATCTTGCCCACGGCGTTGAGACCGGCGCCGACCTGGTCGACGAAGGTGCTCAGCTCGGCGCGCAGAGCAGCGGTGTCGGCGATGTTCTCCAGCGGGAGGTTCAGGTCGTAGTAGTCGTCGAAGACGTCGTTGTCCGCCATGATGCCGTCGAAGGCGGTGGGGGCAGTGGCCTGGCAGACCTCCTCCACCCAGCGGGCACGGTAGTCGGGGTCCCACACGCGGGCCTGGAAGTGCCCGGGGTAGGTGCTCCACTCGACCAGGTCGCCGTTGTCGCGCTTGGCGAGCCAGCCGCGGCGTCGGGCCTCGCGGTAGGACAGCCCCGAGGCGCGCATGGAGTCCGGCTCGAAGTCCCGCGTGGAGGACAGGCACCGGTAGGCCAGGACCGTCATGTCCGGTCGTGCCTCCTTGAGGCGGGCGGCCGCCTCGGTCTCCCAGGGCTGGAGGATCGCCGCCCGGTAGTGGGCGATGGCGAAGTCCAGCTCCCCGGGCTCGAGCGGGTTGCCGTAACGGATCCAGGCTCCGACGCCGCCGGTGCTGCTCCTCATGCTCCTCCTTGGTCGGCGCGGGCGCCGGTCCGCTCACCGGCGCCGCCCTGACGGTAGATCTTGTTGTAGGATGCGTTGACCTTGACCAGGTCGTAGGCCGCCTCCACGCGACCACGGGCGTTGAGGCTCAGACGTTCGTAGAGATCGACGTCGGAGATGACCTCCTGGATCTTGTCCGCCATGACGGCGGGGTCGCCGGGCTCGATGATGATGCCGCAGGGGTCCCAGGTCTGCCCGTCGTCGGTGACGATCATGTCCTCGACGACGGAGCGCACGGCGCCGACGTCGGTACTCACCGTGGGGATACCGGCCCCCATGGTCTCCAGGGAGACGACCGGCAGGCCCTCGTTGTAGCTGGGCAGGACGAACAGGTCGAACTCGGGCAGGAGCTCGCGGACCTTGACGGTCCCGCGGATGGTGATGACGCTCTCCAGGCCCTGCTCGACGATGCGGGTGAGGCACTGCTCGAAGTAGGAGGGCATGTGCTCGGTGGGCCCGCACACGTCCAAATGGATGTTCAGGCCCCGGTCCACCATGAGGCGCACCGAGTCGATCATGTCCAGCAGGCCCTTGATGGGCACGACGCGGGCGATGTACACCAGCTTCCACAAGTGCTTGTCCGCGCCCTCCTTCTTGATCACCTCGATGGCGGCCAGGCGCGCGGCGTAGGAGGCGTCGAACTCCGAGGTGACGATGCCGTTGGGGATGACGATGGCGCGCCCGGCGTCGCCGCCGAGCTCATTGGCCTCGGTGATGGCCCGCGGGTAGAGGTAGGTGGAGGCGTAGGCGTAGGGGTAGCACAGACGCCCCATCTCCAGCCACCAGGCCATCCACATGCGCTCGCGGCCGGTGACGTCGAAGGTGCGGTAGTCGGTGAGCCTGATGTTGAGGTCCAGCCTGCGTTCCAGGAGGGTGTTGACGGTGTCGCGCACGTAGAGGTTGTGCTCGGTCAGCAGCACCCGGGTGCCGTGCTCACGGGCGGCGTTGACGCTCAGGAGCATGGCGTAGCCGGTGGTGTGGGCGTGGTAGACCTGGGCGCGCGGGACCGGTTCGGCCAGGACCGCGTAGGCCAGGGAGAAGAAGTCGCGCAGGCACCAGAAGATGTCGGTCATCGACATCCCCAGGTCCGGCATCATGTCGTGGTAGGCCTCCATGAACTCGCGCGTTCCCAGGACCGCCCAGACAGGGTAGCGCCGTGAGGCGCTCAGGCCCTCGCCGATGATCTCCCACAGCGGCTCGGTGCGGCCCTCCTGGGCCAGGGCGATCATGGCGCCCAGGATGCGGCGGGACAGCTCGCGGCGCTGGCGGCGGTTCATGCGCAGGTCGCGCGGGCGGGCGCGCAGGAAGTCCTCCTGGTGCTCCTCCATGGACAGGTAGAGGACCCTGACCCAGGCGATGTTGTCCGGCATGCCGTAGAGGTCCTTGAGCGGGGAGTGGGAGTCCCAGGTGATGTGGATGATCCCGAAGGTGAGGTCGGGGTTGCCGGTGATGATGTCGTGGACCACCGCGGAGACGCCGCCCTTGAGGTAGGGGTAGGTGGACTCCATGACGATGGCGACGTCGACGTCGACGTACACGCCGTCCTCGGGGACGCCGTCGGGCAGGACGGCGGCATCGGGCTCCGGCTCGGGCTCCTCCGGCGGCAGGGCGATCTCGGCCTTGCCGGCAGGAGCCTCCTCGGCCTCAGCCTCAGCGGCCTGCTGGGACAGGGGCAGGGCTGCGGCGTCGGAGGCGGCCGAGGCCACGGACTCCCAGGCGATGGCGGGGGGAGCCACGGGCGCCGCCGGCTCCGGCAGACCCGCGTCTCCGGCGTCACCGAAGCTGTCGGGACCGTCCGGGCTGACGGCGGAGATCTGCTCCCGCGGGCTCCGCGCCGTCTCTCGGGAGGGTGCCACCGCGGCGGACGACGACGCTGGGACGATCCCGTGGGTCGCCTCGGCGGGGGTATCGGCGGAGGCCGACGGCGTGGCCGGGGCGTCCGGCGGGCCCATCCGCTCCGGAGAGCCCGCGGATCCTGGCGGCGCCGCCTGCGGCGGGGGCGCAGCCTGGGAGGCGGGGCGGACGGTCCCGAAGATCGGGGAGTCCAGGACGTCTGCCCCCTCGGGCGAGGCGGCCGGTGCCTGGGGCCGGGGACGCGGTTGCACCACGCCGTAGCCGGCTGGGGCCGGGGTCTGGACGACGCCGTAGATCGGCGCGGCCGGGACCTCGGGGGTGGAGGCCGACTCGCTCGTGGGACGGGCGGCGCCGGCGGCCGTACGGCCCGGGGACTTCGCTAGGCCCGCTGGTGACGCTGCGCTGCGGGGCGCCGCCCGGAGCTGGGCGCGTCGGACCCGACGCGCACCGGGTTCCCCCGGGGCGGCTGAGGCGCTGGGGGCGCCGGCAGAGCCCGGGGCACTGACGGGGCCGGAAGCGCTGTGCGCGCTGGCGGCGCTGGATCCCGAGGGGCCGCTCAGGGCGCTCGCCCCACCGGTGGTGACGACGACGCCGTAGCCGTCAGGACCGATCTTGACTGTGGGCCCGTTCTCCCGGCCCCGGTCGCCGATGCCGGGTGCGTCGTCGGGACTGGGCATCGGGGCGTAGCCGCCGGCTGGGGCCGAGTAGCGCAACGGAAGACTCTCCAGCCGGGCGCGGAAGGACGACGACGAGCTCACCAGGACATGGCCTTTCCCCAGAAGAAGGAGTACTCCGGCACGGCCCACCGCTTGCGGTAGAGCAGCAGCCCCAGCGCGCACAGCGCGAGGTCCACGCCGGCCAGCGGCAGATAGGCGCCGGTGCTGGCCACCCGCAGCAGCAGTGCCGCGGCGACGGCCACGTGGACGCCGGACAGGAGCAGGGCGGTGGTCGAGTCGCCGATGTGGTCGATCTCGTAGCACAGGAGCGTCAGCACCGTGAACAGGGTCGAGGAGACGCACACCTCAAGGACCAGGGGCACCTGCTCGGGGGCGATGAGGGCCATGGAGCAGATGACGATGATGACGCCGGCGGCTCCCACGACGCAGGCGCGGATGAGGCTGGCATCCAGCAGGCGCCGCAGAGTACGCCCACGGTCGCGCAGGCTGGCCATGCCCTCGTGCTTGAGGACGGTCTGGAACATGGCGATCTCGGTGTTGACCCGCGGGGCGGTGACCGCGAAGTAGTAGCAGTAGGCGACGACGGCGGGCTGGAGGCACAGGTAGACCAGCGCCACGTCGAAGTCACGACCGGCGCCCAGGAAGAGGAAGAACTTGTCCGACCACAGCACTCCTCCCAGGATCGCACCTCGGAGCATGTCCTGCACGAGGATGCCGGTGGCGACCCCGCGGGGGCGCAGGATCTTGCCCAAGGACCGGCCCATGGACAGCATCTGGCTGAGGGTGCCCAGCAGTGGGGGCAGATACCACCAGGTGGGCGCGGAGATGAGGGCGACGGCGTAGAAGAGCCATCCCACCGACCACAGGCGACGTCGGCCCGAGACATCGGCGACGATGAGGGACTGGACGAAGACGACGTGCAGGAAGAGCAGCGCCGTGTGCACGCCCATGACGCGCAGGTTCCATCCGGTGACGGTGGCCATCACGAGGATCTCCAGCGCCGTGGGCGGGAGCGCCCACAGGAACAGGGCCGGCCAGATGGAGCAGTAGCGCTCCAGAACCGCCCGCGGTCCGCGCCCGATCGAGTCGCCCAGGAGACGGTAGACGGGGGTGCCGATGATCTGGCTGAGCCAGGGAACCGCCACCGACACGCTCAGGACGATGACCGGCAGGCCGGTGCCGTCGATCGTGCTGGCCGCCATCTTCTGGGAGACGACCGGGAAGCTCAGGCCGAGCAGGATGGCCGGGGACATCCCCAGGAGCATCGCAGCACCCCAGTGCCAGCGCGCCCCGGGGGCGATGCCGCCGCGCTTGAGCGCCCGAGTGGGGGGCGCCGTGATGAGTCCCATGCCGATGAGGACGGTGATGACCAGGACGCCGATCGTTCCCGCCTTCGGCCAGGCGACCCATGCCAGCACCGCCGTCACAACACCGACGGCGCTCAGGGCCGCAGCAGAGTTGGCGGTCCGCAAGCGCGGGAAGCGGTGCTGATGAAAATGTCGCGGTTCGTATCTGAGTTGTGTCATGGGAGTAGTGGCACCAATGATGCGCGGGCACGCACGGGCGATCCGAGCCGAGCATTCAGTACCGTGGGTGAGGAGTGCAACGGCGGCCTGAATGAGGGCAGGCAGGTACGGACGAGTACGGGCAGAGACGGCTGGTTAAACAGCTCCGCACAGCGCGGAGCGACGACACTGACCGACCAGGCCCTAGGGACGACTTTCGCCGGAGCGTCACTCCACTTTATCGGGCGGATGACGGACATGAGTCGGTCAAGCCAAACTCTCAGTCTATTCTCCTGATTTATTCAGGTTTCATTAAAACTTTATTCAGATCGCCCCGCCGCGGCGCCGGTCCACTCACCTGTAAGTATTCACAACCCCTCTCCGGACATCCGCAAGGGCCGACCACGCAGCGAGATGGCCACCACCTGGACAAATGCGGTGCGGGCGTTTCCGCGCCTTCACCCCGCCGCGGTTCACACCAGAGTGAGGGGAGAACGACGATGGGCCGCAACCCGACTGGGCTGCGGCCCATCGTATCGAACCGATAGTGGAGATCAATGCCCTCGCAGACCCGTCAGGACACGGGTGGGGTGGCCGGCCGCAGCCCCGGCTCAGTGCCCGGGCTCGGCGGCCGGTGAGGCACCGCCGTCACGACTGATCGGCGCCGAGGGGATACGCAGCGGGCTGGATGAGCCTCCCCCTCCGCCGGCTGCGGCCTCCTCGGCCTCGCGCAGCGCGGCGACCTCGGCCTCGCCCTGCTCCCAGGGCTCACCGCGGAAGATGAACTCACCCAGGATGGACTCGCCCTCGGCGTCGACGATGACCTTCTGGCCCCGCTCGATCTCCCCGAAGAGGATCTTCTCGCTCAGGGCGTCCTCGATGTCGCGCTGGATGGCGCGACGCAGCGGACGGGCCCCGAGGACCGGGTCGAAGCCGCGCTCGGCCAGAAGATCCTTGGCGGCGTCGGTCAGCTCGATGGTCATCTGCTGCTCGGCCAGGCGCTTGTCGAGGCGCGAGACCATGAGGTCGACGATCTGGCGCACCTCCTCCTTGGTCAGCTGAGGGAAGACGATGAGGTCGTCGACGCGGTTGAGGAACTCGGGCCGGAACTGCTGCTTGAGCTCGCGGTTAACGTGGGACTTCATCTCCTCGTAGTCCATGGCGCCGGACTCGGTGGACTGGAAACCGGTGGCCACCGACTTGCCGATGTCCTTGGAGCCGAGGTTGGTCGTCATGATGATGACGGTGTTCTTGAAGTCCACCACGCGGCCCTGGGCGTCGGAGAGGTGCCCGTCCTCCAGGATCTGCAGTAGCGAGTTGAAGATGTCCGGGTGGGCCTTCTCGACCTCGTCGAACAGGACCACGGAGAAGGGCCGACGGCGCACCTTCTCGGTGAGCTGGCCGCCCTCGTCGTAGCCGACGTAGCCGGGAGGGGCGCCGAAGAGGCGCGAAACCGTGTGCTTCTCAGCGAACTCGGACATGTCGAGCTGGATGAGGGCGTCCTCGTCGTCGAACAGGAACTCCGCCAGGGCCTTGGCCAGCTCGGTCTTTCCGACGCCGGTGGGGCCGGCGAAGATGAAGGAACCGCCAGGGCGCTTGGGGTCCTTCAGGCCGGCGCGGGTGCGACGGATCGACTTCGACAGCGCCTCGATGGCCTTGTTCTGGCCGATGATGCGCTTGTGGAGCTCGGACTCCATGTTGAGGAGCTTGGCGGACTCGGCCTCGGTCAGCTTGACCACCGGGATGCCGGTGGACATGGCCAGGACCTCGGCGATGAGCGCCTCGTCGACCTCGGCGACCTGGTCGAGGTCACCGGACTTCCAGGCCTTCTCCTTGGCGGCCCGCTCGTCGGCCAGGCGGCGCTCGTCGTCGCGCAGGGAGGCGGCGCGCTCGAAGTCCTGGTCGTCGATAGCGGACTCCTTCTCCCGCTTGACCTCGGCGATCTTCTCGTCGATCTCGCGCAGCTCTGGCGGGGCCGTCATGCGGCGGATGCGCAGGCGGGCGCCGGCCTCGTCGACCAGGTCGATGGCCTTGTCCGGCAGGAAGCGGTCGTTGATGTAGCGGTCGGCGAGCTTGGCGGCGGCCTCGATGGCCTCGTCGGTGATGACGATGCGGTGGAAGGCCTCGTAGCGGTCGCGCAGTCCGGTGAGGATCCCGATGGTCTCCTCGATGCTGGGCTGGTCGACGGTCACCGGCTGGAAGCGGCGCTCCAGGGCGGCGTCCTTCTCGATCTTGCGGTACTCCTCCAGGGTGGTGGCCCCGATGGTCTGGAGCTCGCCGCGGGCCAGCATGGGCTTGAGGATGGAGGCTGCGTCGACGGCGCCCTCGGCGGCACCTGCCCCCACGAGCGTGTGGATCTCGTCGATGAACAGGACGATGTCGCCACGGGTGCGCACCTCCTTGAGGACCTTCTTGAGGCGCTCCTCGAAGTCGCCGCGGTAGCGCGAGCCGGCCACGAGCGAACCCATGTCCAGGGAGTAGAGCTGCTTGTCGCGCAGGGTCTCGGGCACGTCGCCGTGGACGATGGCCTGGCTCAGGCCCTCGACGACGGCGGTCTTGCCCACGCCCGGCTCCCCGATGAGGACGGGGTTGTTCTTGGTGCGCCGGGAGAGGATCTGCATGACCCTCTCCATCTCCTTCTTGCGGCCGATGACCGGGTCCAGCTTGCCCTCGCGGGCGGCGGCGGTGAGGTTGCGGCCGAACTGGTCCAGGATCGCGCTGCCCGACGGCGTGCCCTCCTTGGAGGGGCCGCCGGCGTTGACCGTCTCCTTGCCCTCGTAGCCCGAGAGCATCTGCATGACGGTCTGGCGCACGCTGGAGAGGTCTCCGCCGAGGTTGGTGAGGACCTGGGCGGCCACCCCCTCGCCCTCGCGCAGCAGGCCGAGCAGCAGGTGCTCGGTGCCGATGTAGTTGTGACCGAGCTGGAGGGCCTCACGCATGGAGAGCTCGAACACCTTCTTGCCGCGCGGCGTGAAGGGGATGTGACCGGTAGGGGCCGACTGGCCCTCGCCGATGATCTCGATGACCTGGCTGCGCACGGCGTCCAGGGAGATGTCCATGGACTCCAGCGCCTTGGCGGCAACTCCCTCGCCCTCGTGAATGAGACCGAGAAGGAGGTGCTCGGTGCCGATGTAGTTGTGGTTCAGGGCCCGCGCCTCGTCCTGCGCGAGCACGACGACGCGGCGGGCGCGGTCGGTAAAGCGTTCAAACATCAGTAGTTCCTCCTCGGCACGTGCTCGGTGCGGGGCCGCTCGTCCGGTGGTGGCGAGGGATGTCGCAGCGCCACGGAGAGACGGCGCTGGGGGCACGTGCTGACAAGGCTAACCAGCCGGATGCCTTGGCCATGCCCCTGTTCGCGGTAGGCGTGAGTCAGGCTTGAGCCGGGTCGGCTCAAGATGTGGAGCCGCGCGCTCGTCGCTTCTTGAATAGCCTGGTGAGTAAGGAGACAGTCCCAGCAAAGACGAGGAAGGAGAATTCCCGTGGCAACGACCACTCGGACCGTCGTCGGACAGCTCAGCGAAGTGGTGCCGTTCCTCGAGGCCGGAGTACTGAGCCGGTCCCGCTCGGCATCCGCCGAGGCCGCTGTGGATCTGAAGACCTCCGCCGGAGGTATAGCGGTCAGGGGTTACGAACGCTTCAGCATGATGGGGAACAGCCGTGTGGGAATGTCCGTCACCGCCATCCAGGACGGGCCCTACGTCCGCATCATCGGGATCACGATGGGTGGCAGTCAGGCGGTGTTCTTCAAACTCAACACCATCGGTGAAGAGGAGTTCATGATCACCCTCAACGCCACGATCTCCCAGTGGGAGGAGGAACACCCCGGCGGTCAGCCCGACCCTGCCGACCAGAGACCCTAGCCCGCCCCTGTCGCGTTCGTAGGGTGGGGCGCGCGTTCGTACCCTCTCCCCCTCGAACGCGCGCCCTCAGGTACGACCTCGCGGGGGTCGCGGCCGAGGTCAAGGCCCGGGACGCAGCGACGCGGCTCAGTCCAGCTCGAGCAGGCCGCGGCGCAGTGCCTCGGTGACGGCCGCCGTGCGCGAGTCGACGCCGAGCTTGGAGTAGGAGCGCAGCAGGTGAGTCTTGACGGTGGCCTCGGTGATGTAGAGCTCGGCCCCGATCTGGCTGTTGGACAGTCCTCGCGCCACGACCTGGAGGACCTGTCTCTCGCGTGGGGACAGGGTCACCGGTGCCTCCACCCGGTGGGAGGAACCGGCTGCGCCGCGCCTGGCCCCTCGCGCCACCCCCACGAGCCGGGTCGTCACGGCCGGGCTCAGCGCGCTTCGCCCCACGGCGGCGGAGAGCACGGCCTTGATGATGTCCTCACGCGGGGAGTCCTTGAGGAGGTAGCCGATGGCGCCGGCCTCGACGGCGCGCAGGATGTCCCCATCGGTGTCGTAGGTCGTCAGGACCACGACCCGGGGCGCGTCGTGACACGAGGAGATCCGGCGGGTGGCCTCGACGCCGTCGAGGCCGGGCATGCGCAAGTCCATGAGGACGACGTCGGGGGCGAGCTCGGCAGCCAGGGAGATGGCCTCGGTGCCGTCGGCCGCC
Organism: Actinomyces sp. Marseille-P3109; assembly: GCF_900323545.1. Lineage (NCBI taxonomy): Bacteria > Bacillati > Actinomycetota > Actinomycetes > Actinomycetales > Actinomycetaceae > Actinomyces > Actinomyces sp. Marseille-P3109. Next base: position 48,147 of record NZ_OOHN01000008.1, on the reverse strand, counting down.
TGGCCCACCACCTGGAGGTCCGGCTCGCCGGAGAGCATGCCGACGATCCCGGAGCGCACCACCGGGTGGTCGTCGACCACCAGAAGGCGGACCCGGCGGGCGTCCGGGCCGGATGGTGAACACGGAAGCGGGCGGGGCGGACCCGTGGAGCCCGGGGTGCTCGCTGAGAAGGGGCCGACATCGTTCACAGGGGCATTCTGGCCTCGACGACGGTTCCGACACGCCCGCGTTCATCGGGCTCCTGGAGCGGGTCGACGGTCAGCGTCCCACCGAGGGTCTCCACGCGCGATCGCATCCCGGTCAGCCCGGTCCCCTCCGGCGCTCCTCCCGCGCCGACGCCGTCATCGGCGACGGTGACGATCAGCTCTCCGGTTTCGGAGGAGACGGAGACGACGACATCGACGTGCCCCGCCTGGGCGTGGCGCACCACGTTGCTCAGGGACTCCTGGACGATGCGCAGGACCGCGACCTGGAGCGCGGAGACCGTCTGGGCCGGCAGCTCGACGATGAGGGAGATGTCCAGAGCGTGGTGCTCCTGAGACCGGGTCAGGCGCCGCAGCGCAGCCTCCAGGCCGTCGTCGCGCAGGGCACTGGGGCTCTCTCCGGCCACCAGCGCCCGAGCCTCGGCCAGGTTGTCACGAGCCACGGCCTCGATCTCGGCGAGCAGCCCGTACAGGGTCCGTGCCTCATGGGAGTCGCCGCCCGAGTGCTCGGAGAGATCATTGAGAGCCGTCTGGGCGAGGTTGACCACGGAGATGAACCCCTGCGCCAGGGTGTCGTGCACCTCCCGGGACCAGCGCTCGTGCTCGGCGGCGGTGCCCGCGGTGCGCTCAGCGGCGACGAGCTCGTCCTGCGCGCGGGCCAGCGCTGCGAGCGCCTCCTCCTTGGCCTCGAGGGCATGGATGGCCTCGAAGCGGACGATGTGGACCCAGGTGACCCACGTGCCCGCCACCAGGACGACGACGACCATGATGAGAGGGTTGATCCACCACGCCTCGTCGCCCTTGACGTACCCGACGACCGCGAAGCCCGCCCCGAAGACGAGGTGCGCCACGACGGCGGCCCACCACCTGGTGTAGACCCACCAGAGCATCGGCAGCACGATGAAGAAGCCCAGCATGGCCAGTTCGGAGTAGAACACGCCCAGGAGGGCGGCGGCTGCCAGCGTCCAGGTCAGGAGGCACCAGACCCACCGGGGCAGGTCAGCCCGATCGAGCGGGGGATACACACCCGTGGGGCTGTCCGTGCCCTCGCAGGCCAGGCGCAGCTTGCCGCGCAGGTCGCGGGGCCAGGACACGAGATCCTGCGTCTCCCGGGTCATCTGTCCACTGTATCGCGGCGGGTGATGACGACGGCGGCCACGACGCCACCCACGAGCCAGGCGGCCACGACGGCCAGCCCTTTGCCTGTCTCCCATCCCCCAGTGGGTTCTGCGACGGCGGCGGAGGCGGGCAGGAAGGCCTCGCGCATGAGCTCGGCCGACCACCTCACCGGCAGGACCGAGAAGCCGTGGACCATCCAGGCCGGCAGCTGGGACAGGGGCAGGAAGAGGCCGGAGACGAACTGGAGGATGATGATGACCGGCGTGAGGATCCCGGAGGCGGCGCGCGAGGAGGGGCAGCAGCGGCCGATGGCCAGGCCCAGGGCGGTGCAGGCGCCGATCGTGAGCACGAGGGTCAGGGCCGCCAGCCCCCAGGAGGCCGCCCGGATGGGCAGGCTCAGCCCCAGGACGAGGCCGCCGACGCCGATGAGGACGACGATGTTGAGCACGGACAGGACGATGTTGGCCAGGCACTTGGCGGCCACGTAGGCCCAGGCGGGTACGGGCAGGACGGCCAGGCGCTTGAGCTCGCCGGACTCCCGCTCGGCGGCCACGGAGATGGCCAGGATCTGCATGCAGGTCATGAGCACGCCCATGGTCATCATGGCCGGCAGCATGTACTCGCCGAAGGTGATGCCCCCGTTCATCTCACCGGGGAAGACGGCGTTGAACAGGATGAGCATGAACAACGGGTAGAGCAGCCCCATGACGAAGGCCATGGGCTCGCGCACGAAGCTGACCAGGCTCGCCCAGGTCAAGGTCAGGACGGCGGCCACTGCGCCGCCGGGGCGCTGAGCCGCTGATCCGGGTGCGGCGGAGAGATCGAGGGCGGTCGTCATGGGGGCTCCTCAGGTAGGCGGGCAGGAAGCAACGGGGAGACACGGAAAAGAGAGGGACGCCGGCGCGCCGGGGAGACGGAAACGGGCGGACGCGACGGCGGGTCAGGTGACGGCGAATCAGGCGATGTGGTGGCGGGAGACGAGCTCGAGGTAGTGGTCCTCGAGGCTCGGGCTGTGGACCTGGAGCCCGGGGACCTCGCCGTCGGGACCGGCGAGGCGATCCATGAGGCCCCGGACGACGGCGGTGGGCGTGGTCGTGGGCTCGGTGCGCTCGACGCCGTCCTCGATCCAGCTGACGGTGCGCTTGCTGCCGGCCTGGCGGGCGAGGGCCTCGGGAGTGCCGTACTCGACGACGCGGCCGCCCATGATGATGGCGACCTCGTCCGCCAGGTGGGCGGCCTCGTCGAGGTAGTGGGTGGTCAGCAGCACGGTGGTGCCGTCGCTGCGCAGATCCTTGACGAGATCCCAGAAGACGTGGCGGGCCTCGGGGTCGAAGCCGGTGGTGGGCTCGTCGAGGAACAGCAGCTCGGGGCGGCCGATGATGGCCAGAGCGACGTCGAGGCGGCGACGCCGCCCTCCGGACAGGCGCGAGGCGCGGGTGCGGGCATCGTCGGAGAGCCCCACGCGATCGATGGTCTCGGCGACGTCGGCGGGCTGGGAGAAGAATCGGGAGACGTGAGTGACGGCCTCGGAGACGGTGAAGTCCTTGAGGTCGGCGGAGGACTGGGAGACGACACCGATGCGGGCGCGCCAGGCGCGCAAGGCCCTCCCGGGATCCTCCCCCAGGACGGAGACGGTGCCGCCGCCGCGGCGGCGCAGGCCCTGAAGGATCTCGACGACGGTGGTCTTGCCGGCACCGTTGGGTCCCAGGAGGGACAGAACGGTGCCGGCCGGGACGGCGAGATCCAGGTTCTCAAGGACGCGCTTGTTCCCGTAGGACTTGGTCAGGCCACTGATCTTGACGGCGGGGAGCTGCGACATACCACCAGTGTGTGAGTTGGATCGCAGCTTCAGTAGCGACCGGTCGGACCACGCGGTTGTCCACCATTCGGTGGACAACCGGCCTGCGGCGGAGGCGCGTCGCCTCGCATCTTCAAGCCGGAGCATTCGAGCGCAGAACCCGCCCGTCCCAACACCGCGAACCTCGAGCAGTTCGCCGATGAGTAGTGAGTAGCCTGGCCGCTTCTCGGCATCTCGAATCCGCCCTCGATCCTCGCGTGCTGGTCAGCGCTGCATCAGGGCTATGGCGGGCCGTGTCACAGATCACCGCGCCGCACCGCTCCCACTCCCACCGGCCCTGACCGCGGGCCGGCGCAGGCTCGTGCTCCGTGCCGCCGTCCTGCACGCCTCCACGAGGACGTCGATGGCCAGCGGCCGGGGCCTCTCGGCGCGGGTGACCACCTCGACCCGCCGGTGCTCCCGGGCCAGCGGACGCACCTCAACCCCCTCGTGCCGGTAGGCGCTCAGCGCCATCCCGGGCAGCAGCGCCGCCCCCACTCCTGCGGCCACGAGTGCCTGCACGGCCACATAGTCGTCGGAGGCGTAGGCGGTCTCGGGCGTGAAGCCGTTGGCCCGCCCCACGGCGATGAGCTCCTCGTGGCAGCGCGCGCACCCCGTCACCCACCGGCACCGGGCGCCGTCAGCGATACGCGTGATGCCGCCGGGATGGGTGACCAGGTAGAGGACGTCGTCGAGCAGGTGCACCGCCCGAAGACCCTCACCGGCATCGTCGTCGATGTAGGAGAAGGACAGGACCGTGTCCACCCGCCCGCGCCGCAGCGCGTCGAGTGCCTCGGGCGGCTCGGCGTCGACCAGCTCGACCTCCAGGCCCGGGTACTCGCGGCCGACGACGTCGAGCACCCCGGGCACGAGCGAGGCCACCGCCGACGGGAAGGCGGCCAGGCGCACCCGCCCCGCCTCCGCGTGCGCCATGGAGACCACCTCGCGCTCAGTGCGGTCCAGCAGGTCGAGGATCTCCTGGCCGCGAGCCGCCAACGCCCGCCCCTCCTCGGTGAGCCGCACTCCTCTCCCCGCCCGCGTCAGCAGCACTGCGCCGGTCGCGCGCGACAGGGCCGCCAGCTGGTGGGAGACGGTGGACTGACTGAATCCCAGGGACTCGGCGGCGGCCGAGACGGTGCCGAGCCGGGAGAGCTCCACGAGGGCGCGCAGCTGCTGAACATCGATCACACCACTAAGTATGTCTTGTATCGATGGGTACTGGTCAAAACATTCATTGGACCGATAGTCCAGTCGTCATCATCATGGAGACATGACCGCGACCGACGCCCTGACACCCGCCGCCATCACCCGGGCCGACCTCGACTTTGACGCCGTTCTGCGCACCTACGAGGCCATCTCACGCGTCCTGCCCGAGACCCCATCCTGGTCCTACCCGCTGCTCAATGCCGAGGCCGGGGTCGACGTCGTGGTCAAGCACGAGAACATCCAGCCCACCGGCGCCTTCAAGGTCCGCGGCGGGGTGGCGCTCATGGCGGCGCTCAGCCCCGAGGAGCGGCGCCGCGGCGTCGTGACCGCCTCCACCGGCAACCACGCCCAGTCCCTGGCCTGGGCGGGTGCACACAGCGACGTGCCCGTCACCGTCGTCGTGCCGATCAGCGCCCCGGCCCGCAAGGTGGCCGCGGTGCGCGCCCTGGGCGCCCGCGTCGTCGTCGAGGGAGACACGATGTGCGACGCCCTCGCTCATGCCGAGGCCCTCTCCCTGAACGAGGGGATGCGCATGGTCTCCCCCGGCGACGAGCCGGCGATCGTGCTCGGGCACGCCACCGTCTACCTCGAGCTCTTCCGTCGCCACCGCGACCTGCGGACCGTCTACGCCCCGGTCGGCTCAGGCTCCGGAGCCGCCGGCGCCTGCCTCGTTCGCGACGTCCTGGCACCCGGGTGCAGGGTCATCGGCGTCCAGTCCAGCGCCGCCCCGGCCGCGCACCGCGCCTGGAAGACCGGCAGGCCGGCCACCGTCCAAAGCCGCACCCGCGTGGCCGGCCTGGCCGTCGGGGCGAGCTTCGCCCTCACCCAGTCCGTGCTGGGCCGAGGCCTCAACGACTTCATCCTGGTCGACGACGACGACATCCAGCGCGCCGTCGGCCTCATGTGCACCCACGGCCACACCCTGGCCGAGGGCGCCGGTGCGGCGAGTCTGGCCGGGCTCATGGCCGACCCCACCCGCCACGGCCCCTGCGCGATCGTGTGCACCGGCGGCAACGCCGACGACGACGAGCTCGCCGGCATCGGCCGCTCCGCCGTCGCCGACGACGTGGCCCTCACCTGCTGAACCAAGCCGTTACCCATCGGAAGGTTTGGGGAACACTCCCCGTTGAGCCGGGGCGGCCGCCCGGGTGACACTCAAGTGAGGGCCGGGAAGCGCAGTCGGGGGCGCATACCCGGCCCTCTCCCTTGCTCCAGCCGCGTCGACCATCATCACCGGGTCATGCTGCCGCCAGGAGTGACCACCGCGCGGACATGAACGCGGTCTCAGCCTGAGCCCCAATTGGAAATCCGCAGAATTCCGAGGTTCTCTCGCACGAATCCCTTCCTCAACGGTTTTCATGTCCGCTGGGTGGACGTTCTCATGCGCTGCGAGACGCCATCCTCGCTCTTGCCGCACCCGGATGAGCGGCGAGGACCCGCCTGACCTCGTCGACGATCCTGCCCGAACGCACGTTGTTCGCCGTGAACCGGATGGAGGTGTACCCCAGCCGCGCCAGCTCCCGGTCACGGGAACGGTCATGGTCGAAGGCCCACATGTCCGAGTGGTACTCGTAGCCGTCGAGCTCGACGACGAGCCATCCTGCAACCAGAAGATCCACCTCACCGACACCACCGATCTCCACTCCGTCAACGACGTCGAGACCGGCACCCCGCAGCTGGACACGCGCCAGCGTCTCCAGCGGGCTGCGCGCTCGGCTGCTCGTCCGTTGCAGGCGCCGGCGCCCCAGCACCCGGCGCGATCCACGCAAGTAGGCACCGACCTGCTCGTACGTGACCCGGCCCTGCTGGAGGGCGGCATCAACCGCTACCAAGGCAGTCCATTCCTGGGCGCAGCACAGAAGATCAGCGAGACAACGTGCCAGGGGAACAACGGGGAAGGAGCTCAAGGACAAGGACGGAAGATCCCGAGTCTCATGCTGATGCTCACCCCATAACGGCGCCGCCTTGTGCCCCCGCGGTGTGAGGACATGAAGAGTCTTCGGCGACGACGGCAGCGGTAGCCGGTAGTACGCAGCCGCGTGCTCACACGTGATCAGTCCCCGATGAACGCGGGCGATCAGCACTCTCTTGTCGACGTCGGGCAGGGCCACCACACCATGCGGGTACCGCCTGAGGCGGCCGGAGTCCACAAGCGCTTGAAGACGACGACGTTCCGAACGCTCCAGTTGAAGATCCACCTGACGGGCCGCACCATGCGTATCGCTGATACGGGTGAGCAATGCGCTGGTGTCCATGACCAACATGTTGGGCCGGTACGGAGAAGGGCGCCAGAAGAGCGGAGACACCTGTGGATAACAACCGGTAGCCGCCGGCATTCTCAGCGAGGTCGGTGTCCACAGCGCGGACATGAACCGGTTCGAGCTGGATACTTGATCCGGAGAACCGCAGAATCATGCGGTTTCACAACTCAACCCGACGATGTCGGTGGCTTAATGTCCGCTCCATGGACACTCGCGCGGGGAATCAGCGCCCAGCAGGGCCCGCGTGCACGGCAGAACCGGTCGACGTGGGCCGGCTCCAACGCAGGTAGGCGGCCGTCGCGGCCAGCACCAGGATGCCGCCCACCCAGAAGTGAGGCATCCACAGCAGCAGCCGCCACCAGCCGTAGCGCGAGAGCGGCTCCCCCGCCAGGAGCCTTGGGACCGCCGACGCCGAACCGGCCAACCCATAGGCCATGAGCAGGATCCCCGACACCCAGCCGAAGGCCAGGCGCATCCAGCGCGGCACCCTGATGACGTCCGGGCGCAGGAGTGCGAACCCGAAGACGACGAAACCCAGCTTCACCAGCCCGGAGACGAGGACGACCACGACGAACCAGGTGGGACGCTCCTGAGCGAGCCGCAGGCCCTCGCCCTGAAGAACCGTGTCGACCAGCCACGGGGAGCCCAGCGCCCAGGACACGCTGACGCCGCCGAAGAAGGCCCACCACAGCATCATGGCGACAACCACCGCCCGCGAGCGCCCCGTCATCTCAGCGCGTCCTCACATCGCATCGGCCACAGCATCGTCGGCCTCCTTCGACCTAGGTCCTGTTGCATATGTCCGGGCGGCGCTGCGAGGCCCGCCCCGGGATCCAGATCGAGGAACGCACCCACACGCTTGATCATGTCTCATCGTTGCCCCACAGCAGTCACCCCGTCCATGGGCGGGACAGACCACAAGGGCCGGCCCGGCTCAGTCGACGGCATCGAGCACGGGGGACAGGGCGTCTAGCAGCGGGTCAAGGTCCTCCTCCCCAGTGACCGTCTCGAGCTCGCCGATCTGGATGCCGACCACCTCGCTGCGGGCGAGGACCTCAGCCGCCTGGCGCAGCTCGGCCAGGCTCAGGCCTCCGCCGACGAGGTAGTCGGTCGGCACGACACCGGGCTCCAGCACGTCGCAGTCGATGTGGATGTAGACGGGCCTGCCGTCCACCACCCGCCCAAGCCGCTCAGCGAAGCCCTCTCCAGGCCCGACGAGGGGGATGCCCGCACCTTCGATGAGCTCGGCCTCGGGCGGGTCGATGTCGCGCACCCCGACCAGGACCACGTTGTCCGTGCCCAGCCCGGTGCCGAGTCCGGAGTCCCACAGCCCCAACGGTCCGGACAGGGCCAGGCCGCCGAGGTAGCCGCTCGGCGTGCTCTCCGGGATGTTGAGGTCAGCGTGGGCGTCAAACCACACGACGAGCGCGTCGGGCCGGTTGGCAGCAACGACGGGCAGGGTCGCCAGCGCCCCGGCACAGCGGCTCAGCGCGGTCACCGGCACGGCAGAGCCAGCCCACAGCACCTCGTAGTGGGCCGCGAACGCCTCCAGCTCGTCGCGGGCGGCGTCGAGCTCGACCTGCCAACCCGCGCTCAGCGCCGGGCGGGGTGATCCGATGACGACGGGCTCGACGTCGTAGCGCCGCGCCAGGGCGGCGGCCAGGCGCGGCGAGGCCGCCATGGCTCGGTCGTTGTGGTCGCCGATCCTCCCGGCGACGTGGGTGACCACGACCCCCTCTCTTCTGGCCCCTGTGCTCATCTCCGGCTCCTCTCGTTGTGCAGGTCTCACGTTGCCCGCAACGCTACGGAGCGGCGGTGCCGTACCTCAGCCAGCGAGGAGGAGCCGTGGCCCCCGTCTCCCGTCACGACTGTGGGCCGATGTCCGCACGCCAGTGTGCGACGCCGCGGTCGTACCTCAGGGCTCGCGTTCGAGGGGTAAAGGGTACGAACACGCACCCTAAGGTACGAACACGCGGACGCCTCACGGCATTTTCGCAACAGGCCCTACTCCACTTCCACCAGAATCGTCACCGGCCCGTCGGCCTCCATGTCGATCGCCATGTGGGCGCCGAAGCGTCCGGTCGCCACCTCCAGGCCGCGCCCGCGCAGGTCCTCGGCCACCGCCTCCACCAGAGGCTCGGCCACCTCACCGGGAGCCGCCTTGTTCCAGGTGGGACGCCGTCCCTTGCGCGTGTCGGCATAGAGGGTGAACTGGGAGACGACGAGCACCGGCGCACCGGCGTCGGACACCGAGAGCTCGTCCTCCATGAGCCGCAGGTCCGCGATCTTACGGGCCACCGTGGCCACCTGCTTGGGGCCGTCGTCGTGCGTGGCCCCGACCAGGACCATGAGGCCGGGGCGGGTGATCTCCCCGACGACCTCTCCGTCGACCCGAACAGCCGCCCGGTTAACCCGTTGAATGACCGCGCGCATCAGCGACCAGGGTTCCAGTCGCGCGGTCCTCGGCCGGCACCGCCACCGCGCCCTGGGCGACGCTGCGAGGCCCGCCCCGGAATCCGGATCGATGAGCGCACCCGTACCGGCGTCAGCGCCTGCAGCGCGGGGCGCACGTCCGCCAAGTAGACGGCGCTGGCCACCACGGCCAGCAGGCCGATGAATGACCCTCCCGTCGACGCCCCCGCGAGGTACACGGCCCGCAGGGCCTCATACGCCAGGAAGGTCCCCACGACGGCGGCCACGGCATTGACGGCAACCCAGAAGTTCTTGCTGCGCTTGTCCGCCGCAGCGTAGTACTGAGCCGGCCTCAGCGCCGAGTCGATAAGCGCCCAGACTCCGAAGGCGGCAGAGATGACCTGCGCCGCGCACCAGAGCATGGCGACAGCAAGGGCGAGGTAGTAAGCAATGAGAAGAAGGACGCTCACGCGCCCCAGGCTACCGGTCGGTGAGGCCCGAGCCCAGTGATGCGGCCACGCCCAGCGAGAACAGTTGACGCCTCACGCACCGGCCGGCGGTTGGGCGTCTGCCGGCCGACGGCGCGGCGCCGGCTGCCACGGGTGACACGAGCTCCCCCCTGCCCGGGCCGTCTCCGGGCAGGGCAAGGCACCACGCCCACCATGTCGACAACCGCTGGTCCGGCTCCGGAACGTCCGGGACCAGTCACACGGTCACGGACAGGTCAGAGCCGCAGGCCCTTGCGCAGCCCGGCGCCGGGGCGCTCGGCGGGACTGGCCTGGGCGCGCCCCTCAGGTGAGACCAGAGGCTCCTGGGCGGCGTCGACCCGGCCGACGGCGACCGTCTCACCGGTGGCCTCATCGACCTCGGTGATCTCCACGGTCAGCTGCTCACCCGCGGGCACAGCGCGGCGCAGCAGGGCCAGGGCGATGGGGCCGAGCTCGTGGTGGCGGGCCACGGAGGTCACGGTGCCCACGGTCCGCTCCCCCATGCGCACGCTCGCGCCGGGCTGGGGCAGGTCGCCGCCGAGGCCGTCGAGCTGGAGCACCGTCAGGCGGCGCGGCGGTCGCCCCAGGTTGAGGGTGCGCGCGATCGTCTCCTGGCCCGGGTAGCAGCCCTTCGTCAGGTGCACGGCCGTGCGCAGCCAGTCCAGCTCGTGCGGGATCGCGCGGGCGTCGGCCTCGCGGGCGCGGCGGGGGCGGCCCGCCTCAATGCGCAGCGCCTCCCAGGCCAGGGCGCCGGCCAGACGACGGCTCGGCTCAGCGGCGAGGAAGGTTCTCACCACGGCGCCCATGCTCTCGGCGGGAACCAGGATGAAGCCGGCCCGGTAGCCCTCGCCGGGATGCGGGCGTTCCAGTCCGACGTCGTAGCTCGTGCCGCCCTCGACGACGCCCGGCCACGGGTCGCGCCATGAGCCGATGAGCGGGACCTGCGCCTCAGCGACGTCGACCTGTGCGTCGGGGGCGTCCGACGAGTCCGATGCCGTATCGCGCGCCGCCTGTGCCAGGGCGCCGAGCCCCTCCCCCAGGGCACCCAGGGCCATGACGTCGGGGCGCTCGGCGATCTCGACGCGCAGCATGAAGCGCATGGAGTCCAGGAAGGCCGCCAGGTCCGCGCCGCCACCCGACTCGGTGACGAGCCAGAGCGTGCGGCCGTCGTCGAGGGCCGCGAGCGCGTGGGTGATGTGCCCCTGGGCGTCGAGGAGCAGCGCCTCAGCACCACCGTCGTCGGGTTCCAGGGCGGTGAGGACCTGGCTGGACAAGGTGGTCAGCCAGCTCAGGCGGTCCGGCCCGGTGACGGTAACGACGTCGCGCGCCAGAGCGCAGACCGCGCGCCCCTCGGCCAGGGCGGCCTGCTCGCGGCCGGGGTCGCCGAAGTGGGAGGGGACGGCCTCGTCGGGGTCGCCCGGAGCGGTGGCGACGGCGCCGGGTCGGTTCAGCAGCGGGGAGGTGATCATGAGGCGGTCGGCTCGGCGTCGTCGGAGGCGGGCTCGGAGGACTCAGGGGTCTTAGCGGGCTCGGAGGACTCAGGGGTCTTAGCGGGCTCGGTAGCATCGACGGGGTCGAGGCCGGAGCCGGGTTGGGCCGCGGGGTCGTCTAAGTCGTCGACACGGCCGAGCCTCCCGGAGGCGTAGGTGGTCACCTCGCTTCGGCCGAAGGCGGCCATGTCCTGGGTCCACATGAGGTCGCCGCCCACGAGCCCGAACATGCGGGTCATCTCCTCCACGGGGACGGCGGTACGGGCCCGGCCCACGGCCTGGGTGCCGACCTGGGCGCGCGGCCCCTGGATCCAGCCCTCCCAGACGCCGACGTGGCCGGCGGGGTCGGCCGAGACGAGCTCGAGCCGGGTGACGGGGGTGAGCGGGCCGCCGGTGCTCTCAGCGTCGGAGGTGGAGGCGTCAGCGTCGCCAGCGGTCTCGCCGGCGCCGTCGGGCTGCTCCTGGCCGACGGGCCGCCAGTAGGCGGTCTCGGTGGACCAGATCTGGGCGGGGGCCAGGAGGGAAGCGCCCTGGAGGCCGGGCATCTCGAAGTCGAGGTTCTTGGAGCGGGTGGCGTCGACCGTCCAGATGGTGGTGGTCTGGCGCAGGTAGGGACCGCCGTCGTGGTCGAAGGTCATCTCCTGGTAGACGGCCTGCTCGGGCACGGTCTCGCCGTAGGTGAGGATGCCGTAGCCGCGCCAGGTGCCGACCAGCCAGGCCAGCGGGTAGAGCTCGGGGGCCAGGTCGTCAGGAAGCGTGAATGCCATGCCCGCAGCCTACGACGTCGGCCCGGCCCGGAACACGCGCGCCGCCCGCCCGGGCTGCCCGGAACATCCTGTGCTCTGAATACCTGGCGCAGCCTGGACCGGCAGATCTGGGCAGGATCGGCGCCCGAGCCTCTTGAGACGGCTTCTCGGGCCCGCGCAGTGCTGGGGGGCCGCCGTCAGCCGGCGAGGAAGCCTCCCATGAGGCGTGCGATCGCATAGACCGGGACCCCGACCGACAGGATCGGCACGAGCGCGGAGGCCACCGCCGCCCGCCCGCCGGGCACCCATCGGTGGGTCCACAGGACGCGGTTGCCGGCGGCCATGAGGACTCCGGCCACGAAGCCGACGACGACGCAGGCCACCGCACTTTGCAGGGCCGCCGTCGTGCTGATGTGGGACAGGCCGAAGAAGCCGGCCGCGGCCAGCACGTAGCCGGCACCGCCGGCGAGCAGCGCCGGGACCGTGACGGTGAGGGCCTCCAGCATCCGGGCGCGCACATTGAGAACGGTCAGCACGGCGCCGACGAACAGGGCCAGGCAGGTGGGCACGACGATGGCGGGGTCGGCCAGCCCGGGCTCCAGGGCGCACCAGGCCGAGCCGGAGACCACCACGAGGCACCCCGCCACCGTTGAGGAGAGGTCCTCCACCAGGTTGTGCCGGCCGTCGCGCCGCAGCATCTGGCCGACGAAGGCCACCAGGATCGAGAAGGCAATGACCAGGCCGGCCATCCCCATGTCGTCGAGGAGGTAGACGCTGGCCGCGGCCGCCAGCCCGCTGATCGTCACGACGATCGTCGCTCCCAGGTCGTGCCGGGCGCGCACGAGCGCGGGCCAGCCCTGGGCGGCCGCCGGAACCAGGAGGGCCACGAGTACCAGCCTCACCCAGCCGGGCAGGACCGAGCCGACCGCCAGCAGCAGCGGCACGAGGCCGGCGAAGGCGAGTCGGGTCCAGGCCGGGTCCACCAGGCCCGGCTCCTTGGGCCGGTTGGAGGTCCGGCGGGTGGCGTAGCCCAGGTCCTCGGCGAGGTTGAGAGTGTCCACCGAGTCGGCCGAGCGCGCTGACGCCGGGGAACCAGCCGAGTCACCAGAGGCTGCTGAGCGGGCTGAGCGCGTCGACCCCATCGACATCGTGGAACTGAGAGCCGACCTTCTGGCGGATTCACCAGAGTGACTGGAGTAGCCCGCACCGATGACGCTGGCCCAGTCCGTCGCACCACGGACGTCCGCGGGCGCCGTCGGAACGGCGGCAGCGTTGGAGTCATCGCGAGAGTCGCGAGAGGCTCCGCGGGTGCGCGCAGCCGGTTGGGCTCGTCGGTGGTGGGTAGTCACAGCACGCATCGTCGCACACCCGGGCGGTCGACGGCCTGACTCCGGCGTCTCCCTATCCGGTCAGTTCCTGCCCTGTGGATTCCGCTGTCAGCCAGATGTGGTTGACTTGGCCCCGTCAGTATCGCCGCTGCTCAGGTCGCCTGCGCCGGTGAGTCCCGGTCGAGAGCCCCGGAGGGAGCAGCCATGCGGATCATCATGTTCACTCGTGAGGGCGATGCCACTGATGTTCTGCCGGCGACCGCCTTCCTCGACTCCCAGGTGGAGTGTCTTCCCCCGATCCCCTCCTCCTACGCGGAGGTGGACAGCGCCGACGTCGTCATGATCGACGCGCGCGGGGACCTGACCCGGGCCCGCGCCCTGTGCCAGCTCTTCACCGGCCCCATGGACTGCCCGCCCATCATCCTCGTCCTGGAGGAGGGCGGCGCTGCCGCGGTCCAGATCGACTGGGGGGCCGCCGACTTCGTCATGGCCGGGGCCGAGCCCGCTGAGCTGTCGGCCCGGCTGCGGCTGCTGCGTGCCCACGTCCCGGTGGTGGCCGAGGTCGACGACGACCGCATCGACGTCGGCGATCTCGTCATCGACGTCACCGCCTACACGGCCCGTCTGCGCGGATCGATCCTGGACCTGACCTACAAGGAGTTCGAGCTGCTGAAGTTTCTGGCCGCCAACCGGGGCCGGGTGCTGACCCGCGACGCGCTCCTGCACGAGGTGTGGGGCGAGGACTACATCGGCGGCTCGCGCACGGTGGACGTCCATATCCGGCGCCTGCGCGCCAAGCTGGGCACCGAGCACGACAACCTCATCGGCACGGTCCGCAACGTCGGCTACCGCCTGGACGCCCCCGAGGACGCGTAGGGGCCGGGCGGCCGGAGGGGCTTCCGGGAGGGAGGCGAAGGCCTCCCCCGACCGCGTGGTGGACACCGGCGCGACCGGCGAGTAACGGACCTGTACACTCTTGGGCGGCGTCGGGCCGCGACGGGCCCCGGGCTCCAACTCAAGCCGCCGCGAGCGGCATTCGCGCCGACTGGCGCTCTCCGGCCCGACGTCCTCACCGCCTCCTTCGACCCTGTTCAGCCCCGACGTCCAGCCTGTCATTTTTCGCGTAGCCGGGCAGAAAAACGGTAGGGCTACGCGAAGTTTGACCGGCTCGGCGAGAAGGACCGGATGGGAGGCCGCGCGGACTCAGCCGAAGCGGCCGGAGATGTAGTCCTCGGTGGCCTGCTGGCTGGGTGCTGAGAAGATCTTGTCAGTGGAGTCGTACTCGACGAGGTGGCCCGGCTTGCCGGTGGCCTCCAGGTTGAAGAAGCCGGTCATGTCGCTCACGCGCGAGGCCTGCTGCATGTTGTGGGTGACGATGACGATCGTGTAGTCCGTCTTGAGCTCGGAGATGAGGTCCTCGATCGCGAGCGTGGAGATGGGGTCCAGGGCGGAGCAGGGCTCGTCCATGAGCAGGACGGCGGGCTTGACCGCGATGGCGCGGGCGATGCACAGGCGCTGCTGCTGGCCGCCCGAGAGCCCCAGGCCGGGCCGGTCCAGGCGATCCTTGACCTCGTCCCACAGGTTGGCCCCGCGCAGGGAGGCCTCCACCAGGTCGTCGGCGTCGGACTTCTTGATGCGGCGGTTGTTGAGGCGCACACCGGCCAGAACATTCTCGGCGATGGACATCGTGGGGAACGGGTTGGGCCGCTGGAAGACCATGCCGATGGCGCGGCGCACCTGGACGGCGTCGACGCCGGGTCCGTAGAGGTTGACGCCGTCGACGATGACCTGGCCCTCGACACGGGCGCCGGGGATGGTCTCGTGCATGCGGTTGAGGGTGCGCAGGAAGGTTGACTTCCCGCAGCCGGAGGGGCCGATGAGGGCGGTGACGGACTTGGGCTCGATGACGACGTTGACGTCCTTGACGGCCAGGAAGTCGCCGTAGTAGATGTTCTCGCCGATGACGTCGATGCGCTTGGACACGTCGGTTCCTTTACCTGAGGTGGACTGTGAAGGGCTCTGCGGGCGCGGCGGGCGCGGTGTCTCTGGCGCGGCTCAGCGCCGGCCGCCCTTGGGGCTGAAGTACTTGGAGATGAGGCGGGCCGCGAGGTTGAGCAGCATGACCAGGATGATGAGGGTCAGCGCCCCGGCCCAGGCGCGCTCCATGGCGGCGGCCTCCCCGCGGGAGTACTGGTCGTAGACGAGTACCGGCAGGGTGGACATGGAGCCGTCGAGCGGGTTGGTGTTGGTGCGGATCGTCAGGCCCACGGTGATGAGCAGCGGGGCGGTCTCGCCGATGACGCGGGCGATGGCGATCATGACGGAGGTGGTGATGCCGGCCACCGCGGTGCGCAGCACGACCTTGACGATGGTGAGCCACTTGGGCACGCCCAGCGCGTAGGAGGCCTCGCGCAGGTGGGAGGGAACGAGCTTGAGCATCTCCTCCACGCCGCGGATGACCACCGGCGTCATGAGGACGCTCAGGGCCACGGCGCCGATGACGCCGGCCTGGTAGCGGGGGCCGGCCGCGATGAGGAAGATCGAGTAGGCGAACAGCCCGGCCACGATCGAGGGGATGCCGGTCATGACGTCGACGAGGAAGGTGATGGCCCGGGCGATCCAGCCGCCGTTGTACTCCACGAGGAAGACGGCGGTGAACAGCCCCAGCGGCACGGAGATGAGGGTGGCGATCCCCGTGATCTGGAGGGTGCCGATGATGCCGTGGTAGAAGCCGCCGTTGGAGGCGTCGGCGCCGCGCATGTTCGTGGTCAGGAAGTCGTAGCCGAATCGGGCCGAGCCGCCGGACAGGACCATCCACACCAGGGAGGCCAGGGGCACCATGACGATGGCGAAGGACAGGTAGATGAGGAGGGTCACCAGGGTGTTGCGGCCCCAGCGATCGCCCTCGCGCACCCAGGAGACGGTGGTGGCGCCCACCACCCACACCAGGGCGGTCAGGGTGACGACGGCGGCGATGCTCCATCCGGCCAGCAGGCCGATCCCGCCGACGACGACGAAGGCGGCTCCCAGCGCCGCCCAGATGAACCAGTCGGGCAGGCGGTAGGAGGTCAGGGGCACGCCCTCGATGGTGGGAGGGTCGGCCAGGGGGTCGACGGGGGCCACCGGGGCCTCGGCGGCCGCGAGCGCGGCCTTGAGGGACTTGGGCGCGCCGGTCCGGGCGGAACCGTCAGCAGCCGGCGCGGGCCGGGAGGCCGCGTCGTCAGAAGCGCCGCTGGAAGCAGCGTTGGCAGCGGGGTCGGGCGTGTTCGTGGGCGTCATATCAGCTGGCTCCTGAGAACTCGGAGCGGCGCGCGATGATCCACCGCGCCAGGGAGTTGACCGCGAAGGTGATGATGAACAGGACCAGGCCGGTGGCGATGAGCACGTTGACGCTCAGGCCGTAGGCCTCGCGGAACTGCGAGGCGATGTTGGCGGCGATGGTCTGGTGCTGGCCGGCCTGGAGGACGTGGAGGTTCACCCCCATGCCGGGCGAGAGGATCATGAGGACCGCCATGGTCTCGCCCAGGGCGCGCCCGAGCCCCAGCATGGAGGCGGAGATGATGCCGGATCGGCCGAAGGGCAGGACGGCCTGGCGGATCATCTCGTAACGGGTGGCCCCTAGGGCCAGGGAGGCCTCCTCCTGAAGCGTCGGCGTCTGGAGGAAGATCTCGCGGATGGTGGCGGTGATGATCGGCAGGATCATGACGGCCAGGACCAGGGAGGCGGTGGTGATGTTCTTGGCCGGGGCCATGTAGCCGGCGAACAGCGGGATGAAGCCGAGGTTGTCGGTCAGCCAGGTGTTGATGGGGTCGAGCAGGGGCACGAGCCACAGGAAGCCCCACAGGCCGAAGACCACCGAGGGGATCGCGGCCAGGAGGTCCACCATGTAGCCCAGGGCCTGGGCCAGGCGGCGCGGGGCGAAGTGGGAGATGAACAGGGCCACCCCGATGCTCAGCGGCACCGCGACGCCCAGGGCGATGGTCGAGGACAGGAGGGTGCCGAAGACGAGCGGGGCGACGTAGCCCCACAGGCTGCGATCGCGCATGAAGGAGACCGACTCAAGGGTCTCGCGCGAGGCCGTCAGGGCGGGCAGGGCCTCCCGGATGAGGAAGGCGGCCACGAGGGCGAGCACCACCATGATGAGGGTGCCGGCCCCGTAGGACAGGCTGGTGAAGATCCGGTTGCCGGTCTGCCCGGGGGCCTTCCCGGGCTGGATGGCGGCGTCGTCGGAGCTGCTGGGCGCGGTCGTGGTGCCGGGCGGCGGGGCCGACGACGACGGTGCGGTGGTGCTGGCCACGGCTGACCCTCCTCGGGGTGTCTGGGGCGGCGGCTGGGCGGCTGGGTTGTCAGTGGACATGACGTCGTTGCGGGCCGGTGGTCTCAGGCGGCGATCTTGTCGATGGCGGTATTGATCTTCTCGCGCATCTCGCGGGTGATGGGGGCGCAGCCGGTGGCCTTGGACGAGGTGTCCTGCCCCTTGGTGGAGGCCGCGAAGCGCAGGTAGGCCTTGACGACGGCGGCGATCCCGGCGTCGTCGTAGCGCAGGCGGGCGGCGAGGTAGGAGACCAGGACGATGGGGTAGGCGCCGTCGGCGTCGTGGCTGGGGTTGTAGAGCAGGCGGGTCTCGTCGGCCTCGGCGCCCAGGGTGGCGGCGTCGAGGGCGGCGGCTGCGGCGTCGGCGGAGACGGGCACGTAGGCCCCGTTGCTGCCGACGGCGACGGTTCCCAGGGTGGCCGGGACCTTGGAGGCGTCGGCGTAGCCGATGGTGCCGGTGGCCGCGGAGACGGTCTGGATCATGCCGGCGGTGCCGTCGCCGGACTGGCCGCCGCGCAGCGGCCAGGTCTCCTCGGGTTTGTGGGTCCACACCTCGGGGGCGATGGTGGCCAGGTAGGTGGTCAGGGCCTTGGTGGTGCCGGAGTCGTCGGAGCGGCCGACGACGATGATCCGCTGGTCCGGCAGCGCGGCTCCGGGGTTGAGGGCGGCCAGAGCGGGGTCGTTCCAGCGGGTGATGGCGCCGGAGAGGACCCGGGCGAGGACCTCACCGGTCATGTTGACGTGGGACTCGCCGGTGAAGCCGGGAAGGTTGTAGGCCACGGCGATCGGGGAGATGTAGAGGGGCAGCTCGACGACGCCTCCGACCTTGTCGATCTCGTCGGTGGTCATGGGGGTGTCGGTACCGGCGAAGTCGACGGCGCCCTCGACGAGCTTGGTGCGTCCGGCCCCGGAGCCGCCGCCGGCGTAGTCGACGGTGGCGCGCAGGTTGGCACTCATGAAGGCGTTCATCCAGGCGTCCTGCGCGTCGGACTGGGAGGTGGCTCCCGCGCCGCGGATGTCCCCCTTCAGGTCGCTGGAGGCGTTGGGGTCGGCGGGGCCGGCGTCACGCCCGCAGGCGGCCAGCGCGGTCAGGGCGGCCGCGCTCAGGGCACCCAGGGCGCTGCGACGGGTCAGGAGCACAGGCTCTCCTCGCTGAGTCGGGGTTCAGTCGGATGCCGGGCGAGTGTCAGGCAACGGTCACGATAGGCGCCCCGGATGAAGGTTCCGGGTGACCTCGGTAAACAGACGGTGAACACCCTCTGTGAGGACCACCACCGGGTTCCGACGGCGTCGGAGCCGGTGAGATTCCGCGCGGGCTCAGCGGGCCGATCAGCCGCCCGGTCAGCGCCCCTCGGACAGGACCGGGCGCTGCTTCTCGATGGCGACGGCGCGGATCTTGCCGCGGGGGCGGCGGGCCATGTGGACCACGAGGATCTCCCCGGTCTTGAGCCAGGGGTCCCGGTCGGGCACGGAGCGCAGGAGCTTTCCGGGGGCGTACTGGGAGACGACGTCCATGATGGTGGGCAGGACGGGGCGGTGGGTGCACAGCGCCGTCGGCTCCTCGCGCACGCTCAGGACCTTCTTGACCACGGAGCGCACGCCCTTGGGGCTCTCGGCGTGGGCCATCTCGGTCAGGGCCCCTGCCGTCTCCAGGGTCAGGCCCGCGGCTTTGGCGTAGGGGGCGACCGTGTCGACGCAGCGCTTCCAGGGGCTGGTGATGACGCGGCCCACCCCGTAGGCGGCCAGGATCGGCACGAGGGCGCGGGCCCGGGTCTCGCCCTGGTCGTGGGTCAGGGGCCGGGTGGCCTCGTCGGCCTCCTTGTTCCGTTTCTTTGGACGGTTCCACACCGAGCGCTTGACGGCGCGGCCGTGGCGCACGAGGACCAGGGTCCAGGTGTCGAGCTTGCCGTCCTCCCACAGGTCGACGAGCTCGCCGAGCAGGTCGCGGTCATAGGAGTAGGTCAGGCGCTTGCGCGCCTGGCCCACGCGCAGCCACTCGGCGGCGTCGATCTCCTTGACGGAGGCGGGCGTGACGGCGACACGGGCGGCGACGGCGGCCGAGGAGTCGGGGGCGACGCGGGCGGCCCAGTAGTGGACCTCCTTGCTGGAGCCGTCAGCGATCTTGTAGCGCACGCGGCTGAGGGGCTGGCCCAGGATGATCTGCACGCCGGTCTCCTCGGCGACCTCGCGCACGGCACAGGTGCGCACGGACTCGCAGGGCTCGACCTTGCCCTTGGGAATGGACCAGTCGTCGTAGCGGGGGCGGTGGACCAGGAGCACCTCGAGGTGCTTACCGTTCTCGCGCCACACGAAGGCGCCGGCGGCCCGCTCGGTCCCGCGCGAGCCGTTCTTCTTGCTGGACGGGCTCATGGCACGGCCGTCTCAGTGACGGCCCTTGACGCGCGAGCGCGCCCTGGCCATGAGACTGGTCTGGATGTCCTCGAGGCGATTGCCCTCAGCGTCGACGAGGTGACGCTCCCAGGAGCCGTCGGGCTGGAGGTGCCAGGAGGAGACGTCGTCAGAGGCGCAGTGGGTGACCAGCCACTCGAGGTCCTCGACCATGGCGGGGTCGGTGATGCGCACCAGGGCCTCGACACGACGGTCGAGGTTGCGGTGCATGAGGTCGGCCGAGCCGATGAACAGCGCGGTCCGACCTCCGCCGGCGAAGGCGTAGATGCGCGAGTGCTCCAGGAAGCGCCCCAGGATGGAGCGCACTCGGATGTTCTCGCTGAGGCCCTCGACGCCGGCGCGCAGGCCGCAGATGCCGCGCACGACGATATCGACCGGCACCCCGGCCCGAGAGGCCCGGTAGAGAGCATCGATGACGGTCTCGTCGACGATGGAGTTGACCTTGATGCGGATCCAGGCGGGCAGGCCGGCCCTGTGGTTGACGATCTCCTGCTCGATGTGCTCGACGAGCCCGTCGCGCAGGCCCCGGGGCGCCACGAGCAGGCGGCGGAAGCGGGCGCGCGGGGCATAGCCGGAGAGCTGGTTGAACAGGGTGGTCAGGTCCTGGGCGACGTCGCGGTCGCAGGTCAGAAGCCCTAAGTCCTCATAGCCGCGGGCGGTCTTGGGGTGGTAGTTGCCGGTGCCGACGTGGCAGTAGCGGCGCAGGCCGTCGGACTCCTGGCGCACCACCAGCAGCAGCTTGCAGTGCGTTTTGAGGCCGACCATGCCGTAGACGACGTGGACGCCGGCGCGCTCGAGCTTACGGGCCCAGGAGATGTTGGCCTCCTCGTCGAAGCGGGCCTTGATCTCCACGATGGCGACCACCTGCTTGCCGGCCTCGGCGGCCTCGATGAGGGCGTCCACGATCGGGGAGTCACCGGAGGTGCGGTAGAGGGTCTGCTTGATGGCCAGAACCTTGGGGTCGGCGGCGGCCTGGGCCACGAACTCCTGGACGGAGGTGGAGAAGGAGTCGTAGGGGTGGTGCAGGAGGACGTCGTGCTCGCGCATGGCGGCGAAGACGTCCGGCGCGGAGGAGGACTCGTAGGCGGCCAGGCCCGCGGCCGTCACCGGCACGAAGCGCGGGTACTTCAGGTCGGGGATGTCCAGGTCGTGGAGCTGGTTGAGGCAGGTCAGGTCCAGGGGCGCGGGGAGCTCGAAGACGTCGTCGGCCTTGAGACCCAGGGCGCGCACCAGGTAGCGGCGGGTGAAGGAGGAGATGGTGTCCTCCACCTCCAGGCGCACGCAGTCGCCGAAGCGGCGCCGCTCGAGCTCCTTCTCCATGGCCTTGAGGAGGTTCTCGGCGTCGTCCTCCTCAACCTCGAGGTCCTCGTTGCGAGTGACCCGGAAGAGGTGGTGCTCCAGGATGTCCATGCCCGGGAAGAGGTGGTCGAGGTGCTGGCCGATGACGACCTCGAGGGGGATGACGGCGCAGCCGGCGGCCTTGTCCGCGGCGTCGAGCTCGCGGCCGGGGACCTGAACCAGGCGCGGCAGGGAGTCGGGGACCTTGATGCGGGCGAAGTGCTCCTTGCCGCTGCGCGGGTTGCGCAGGATGACGGCGAGGTTGAGGGACAGTCCCGAGATGTAGGGGAAGGGGTGGGAGGGGTCGACCGCCAGCGGGGTGAGGACCGGGTAGATCTGGTGGCGGAAGTAGCGGGTCAAGCGCTCCTGCTGGTCGGAGTTGAGCTCGTCCCAGCCCAGGATGTCCACGTTGTGCTCAGCCAGCGCGGGGCGGATGTCCTCCTGGAAGAGGGCGGCCTGGCGGGCGGTGAGTTCCTTGGCGCGGGTGGTGACCTGGGCCAGGACCTGATTGGCGTCCAGGCCGGAGGCGCGCACCGGGGTGATGCCGGCCTTGATGCGGCGCATGAGCCCGGCGACGCGCACCATGTAGAACTCATCCAGGTTGGAGGAGAAGATCGCCAGGAACCAGGCGCGCTCCAGCAGGGGCAGGGTACGGTCCTCGGCCTGCTCCAGGACGCGCTCGTTGAAGTCCAGCCAGGTGAGCTCCCGGTCGATGAAGCGGTTGGTGAAGGACTCCAGGGGCGGCAGGAGGTTCTCGGGGTCGACCCGGGCAGTGTCGGCGGAGGCGGCCGAGGCCGCGGCGTCGGCGTCGTCGGCGGCGGCGGCGCTGGCCGAACTGAGAGAGGAGCCTGAGGAGGCGGCGCTGGCCGGGCTCACGGCGTGGCCCGAGCTGGCGGCACTGCCGGGGACGAAGGTGCCCCGCTCCCCCGGTGCCGCGGTCGACGGCGTCGCCAGCGCCTCGGCCGCGGAGGGGGCCGACTGCGAGCTGGCGGAGGTGATGGAGGAGGGTGCGATGGGCCGGGGCGGCCTCACCGTCGACGATGTCGTCGAAGTCCTCGTCCTCGTACTGGGGGCCGGAGTCATCGGCGAAGTCGCGCGGGTCGGCGACCTCGATGATGTGCTCCTCCTCGCCGGACTCCTCGATACCCTCGGAGTCGTCAGAGTCATGTGAGTCGGTCGAGCGGGCTGAGTCGTCAGGCTTCTCGAGGCGCCCTGCGGCCTTGCGCCCCTCGGGGCTCTCGTCGTCGGTGGGCGACCCGTCGGGAGAGACGGGGACGCCGTCGGACTCCCCCTGGGTTTCGGGCTCGGCGACCTCGGCGGATACTGCAGGCTCGCCGGGGCCCGTGGCCTCGGGCGAGACCGCCGACTGGGCCGCCTCAGTCGCCTCGACGTCGTCGGCCGGCTGCTCGGGCTCCTGGGGGCTCGGGTGACGCATCCACCCGCCCAGGAAGCGGGAGAGCGGCGTGGGGGCGGAATGGGGCGCGTCGTTGGTCATGGCCACATGGTCCCACGTCCGGGCGGCCTTGTGGGGCGATGATCCGCTCCAGTTCGGCGAACGTGTAGGGCGGCACCGCTACTGCACGAACCT
Organism: Actinomyces sp. Marseille-P3109; assembly: GCF_900323545.1. Lineage (NCBI taxonomy): Bacteria > Bacillati > Actinomycetota > Actinomycetes > Actinomycetales > Actinomycetaceae > Actinomyces > Actinomyces sp. Marseille-P3109. The sequence continues at coordinate 25,408 of NZ_OOHN01000008.1, read as the reverse complement.
CGGGATGCGCTGGCTGAACCTTGGCCCCACTGCACGAGCTCCCACCTCGCGTGCAGTGCACCTCCCCGTCCCCCATTGCGATCCACCCTTCGTGCAGTAGCCATTCGGGCAGCTACACGACTCTCCTGCGCAGGAGTCGCGAATGACGCAGGGGCTGCACGGCGCACCGAGCATGATCTCGCCAATGGTTCCAGTCGTGTCCAAATCGGACACAAAGGCGCCTGCGGCCCGATCAGGCCACTGACAGAACCGCGGAATCATGGGGCTTCGTTCCGTCGACGCACGCTCGCCTCGGGCCTCTGTCACCGATTTGGACATCCCGCGCTCGGGCGGCGCTCGCAAGGCCCTCTCAGTCGAGGAGGCCTGCGGCGGCGCGGCGGGCGGAGTCGGTGAGCTCGTCGGCGGTGGCCAGGAGGGCGGAGTCTCGGCGGGTGACGCGGTCGGCGAGCTCGTCGGTGTCGTCCTCGATCCACACGGGGTTGGAGCCGGCCGCCAGGGCGCGCAGGAAGTCGGCGGTGGCGGTGAGCAGCGGGGCGATCTCGGTGACGGAGTCCTCGACGCCGCCGGCCAGGACGGCATCGAGGCGCTCACGCAGGTCGGCGGGAGCGGGCACGGCGCGCGCCTCGCCGAGGGCGGCCTCGAGGCGAGCGGTGGCGGCGGTGTCGGCACCGGTGAGGTCGACGACGGTGGCGTAGCGGCGGGCGACGAGCTCGGGGTCGCGGCGGATCCACTCGCGCACGAGGAACAGGCGCCACAGAGTGCCGGGCAGGGTGGTGGCCGGGGAGTCGGCCCACAGCTCGGCGATGTCGTCGACGCCGTTGGTGGCGACCGCGGAGATGACGCCGGAGCGGGTGATGGGGTCGTCGTCGCTGTCGGTGCCGGGGAAGCCGCCGATGAGGGCCTGGGCGGCGCGGTGGGCGAGCTCGGAGGCGACGGCGGTGTCGGTGCTGCCCTCGATCTGCTCGGCGGCCTCGGGGTCGAGCCGGGCGGGGCGGTGGAACTGGCGGGCCATGGGGACTCCTCACGCGGTGCGGGCGCGCCGGCGACGACGCGCGGCCCCATTGTCTCGCGTGCGGGGAGTCCCTCCACCACCGGTTCACTTCCGGCCGAGGGCGGAGGCGGTCGGGCAGGCTCGATGGCTGGCGGCGACAGGTTCGTTGGCGGAGCCAGGTGACCGCGGCTATCAGGATCGTGGCGGCCGGTGGCGCGGCGAGTTCGACACGGCGGTCGGTTGTGCGGTTATGCTGACCCCTGCCGACGGCGTCTGGACTCTGCTTCCGGCCGTCGGTGCGCCCCCTTAGCTCAGTTGGTCAGAGCTGCGGACTTTTAATCCGAAGGTCGTGGGTTCGAGCCCCACAGGGGGTACCAATACTCTCGTATACGAACAACAGCCAAGCGGAACGGCCTCATGGGGCAGGTTATGGCGAGGGCTGTGCTTGTTGGCGGGGATGGGTGTGTTTTGCTGGTGCGGCTGCGCGCCAGTTTTTTGCTTGTTGAGCCGGATGGCATCTCGCTCGGCGGCTCTCCGGAGAGCAGGGCTGGCCAGATAGGTGAAGGGGAAGCGGAGACAAGCAGTCAGGGTTGTCCCGTTGTTGCCGCTTGTCATTCGCGGAAGAGGCGGCGGCGAGCACACCATCGCAGCACGCTCCGTCGTCATATCATCGTCGCCACCATCCTCGGGCACACTCCATGCAGCCAGTTCATCACTCATACACGGACTGGTGACGTCAGTATGCTGCCGCTCTGCTTGGTCGCTCACCTGGCTCACATCATCTGCTGCATTGCTGCTATCGCTTTGCGAGGGCGATGTGCCTGGCATGATAACCGCGCCGTCGTCATCAACGCGCGGATTAACCAAGATGCGCTCGAAGAACACCTGGTTGAGCAGCTTCTTCAGGTGGGCTGGTGCCGTCGTGTAGAGGCGGTGGCAGTCCTGCATGAGGTCAAGCACCGCCTCCATAACGCGTCGGGTTGCCGTCACATCTGCTCGGTAGGCGTCAAGTTGACGCTCAATTCGCTCCAGCTCGGCCGTCAGCTGGGCCTGTTCTTCCTTGAGCAAGTCCAGTGGCACAGCACCTTCGTAGTGGGCGTGCAGCAGCCTACGGAGCTTGTCTTCGGTGTTGGTGCGTCGGGTGGTTAGGGAGCGCACCGTTCTGTCTTTCTCTCCTTCGATCTGCGCCAGCTCGCCCTGGAGATAGCACTCCACCTTGGCTCGATCCTCAGTCGTCAGCTGGATACGTTGGTACAGCGCTGCCACCAACTCCTCCACCTCGTCAATGAGCACCGCCTTGAAGGTGCAGTCGTGCACCCGGTGCCGTCTGGCACAGACGAAGTACGGATACACCACACCCTTACTGTTCTTGGCTCGCTGGACGAGTAACCGCGCTCCGCACACACCACACACCGCCGTGCTCTTGAGGAAGTGGTTGTGAGTACGTTGCCGCTCACCCGTGCGCCGCGAAGCGAACACCTGCTGCACGGTTTGCCACGTCTGGCTGTCTACCAGTGGCTCATGTGCCCCTACATAGTCCACCCCTTGAAAGGAGATAACCCCTTTGTAGTAGGGCAGATGCAAAATGTTCTGCAGTCTGGTCGCCGTGATCGGCTTGGCTGGCCGCGCTGGCGACGGCGCTGTCGTCAGCCCCAACTCTGCCAAATGCTCCGCCAACCCCCTCACCGTCCACTGCCCTGTCGCATACTCCGTGAAAGCCAGCCGTACCAGCGGTGCCCGCTCCTCATCCAGAGCGATGGTGCGGATCTCTCGCCCGTTCTCGTCTCTGGCACAGACGTTGAGGTACCCCAGCGGCGCCTTGCCGAGCGTCCCACCGTTCCTCGCTTTCTCGCCCATCCCCTTGATGACCTCATTGGCGAGGTTCCGGGAGTAGAACTCGGCGATGGAGCTCATGATGCCGTGTAGGAGCATCCCGCCAGGCGTCTGGTCGATGTTCTCAGATGTAGAGACCAGCCGGACGCCGGCCTCCTCGAACGCCCGGTTAATCTCCACATCGTCCGCTCTATTACGAGCGAGCCTATCTAACTTATGGACGATGACATAGTCAATCCCACCATCTTCTTTGAGGTAGGCCAGCATCTTCTGCAGCTCAGGCCGGTTCGCACTACGAGCCGACTCACCCCGGTCAGCGAACTCCTTAACCACCAGTGCACCCATCGACTGAGCCTTGCGTTTATTTGCTTCACGCTGAGCCGGCAAGGAGAAGCCTTCCTCCGACCCGCCACGTTGAGCCTGCTCCCGAGTGGAGACACGGATGTATGAGACAGCCCGCTTAGGAGTCAACTGCGCCGCCATAGCCGCAAACGGGTCAGCTCCCGCACCCATCGCACCCACTCCCGTGCTACCTCCCATCGCACCAGCTTGCATCATTCCCGGCTTCATACACGCAATCCTCCTTTCGCTTACCCATTTGTCCAGACATACCAGCCACGCCTAGCCGACTGTCTCTTTCCATTGACGCTCAGAATGCACAAAAAGTCCAGTGCGAAGTTGGGCGAAGTGAAGGGGCACAGGGGTGAGGAGTACACGGGAGGAGGAGCGAAGTACGGCGTGGGTGTGGTGCGCTGCTGGCTGGACTGGAGCGGCCCGCCTACATACCTACTGCCCGCGCAGAGCGACGGTGGCATGTTGGGGATGGGGAACAAACACCGGCGGCGCTACCGGGGCAGATGACGAAGTGAGAGCAGCACCTGAGATAGCAAGCAGCAGGGAGAGCGAAGCGGCACTGGGTGACTGAAGAACGGGAGGCTGTTGAGCACCGTGGTAGCGGAGGTACCGAGTGACGTCATGAACAGTACCGATACCTGTCTATACGCTACCGGCAGGCACCACGAACGACCCAGCCAGGGCAGCTGCCAGTCCGGCAGAGGCAAAGCCACCAGGCAACAGTGGTCGCACCTGGCCGCGCAGCTAGTAGAGGAGGGAGCCCAAGAGGGGCTATCAGTCGCCGCCACAAAGCAGCAGCAAGCCGCCAGACAGCGCCGAAAGGTGTGAATGGTTGAGTGCAGCGATGCGTCTGGCGGGGCGTCTGGCGGGGTGTCTCAGGAAGAGGGGCCACTGAAGTCTCGAGAGTAGCGACGATCCGTCAACGCATGCCTCTAAGTTCTAAGAGTTGTTGCGTCAACAATATGAATGTCGAATCTAGTACTCCCATGTCACGTCGATGTCAAGCCCTTAACAGTCTAAGAACTTGTACAAACGAAAACACATTGTCGATTATCCACAACATCAGAGTAATGTGTTCTCGGTTATATAATATTGCTCCTCTCAACCGAGCGTACTAAATTTTTAAGCGCGAGGAGCAAAGAAGCCTTTTGCTTTCTCCATGGATGACAGCCATCAAATCCCACAAGGTTTGCAGATTCCTTACAAGAGAGGATCAAGCATGGCAGACGGCGCACCACAAACGGTTACTATGAGTAAGCTGTCCGTCAGTAACGTAGAATACACAATCTACAAGTCGTTTCGGCGAGGCAACCTCATGCCGCAATCAGATGCGGGCGATTCTACATTCGCTATTTTCATTTCACGCATAATGGGATTGCGCGGCAAAGGAGCGATTCATCTCGAATCCCAGGAAGATGAAGATGGTATATGTATCGTTACCGTCACCCCAATATGGGAATCGTTCCGAGAAATTTTTTTGCGTGCGCTTGCACGCGAACGTCTATTCGAGTTCGATATTAAGCGTGGTGCAAGCTATAAACTGGCAGAGAAAACTATAAGGCTATTGCAGGAAACTGATTCACAAACGCCCGACAAGTAGGCACAATACCGGCACATATCGCCCCTAAGACCACGAAGATCAGAAAATTATCGAGTGACCCAGAATGTATCATAATAAAAATAACGTCATAACAACATATTCTCTTACATCAAGCATCGAAAGGAGGTGAACAATATGACACAGGAACTGTTGGAAAAGCCAATTGTCGAAACGCAACTAGAGGTGCCGTATCTTGCACGCTGGGCAGAGTTGGGTCGCGATATCCCATATAGCTCTACTGATATGGGAAAGAACGACGACACTGGTACGTGGCGTTCCGACACAGAAGAAGCCGACACATGAGCTGCAACGAAGCGGAGTTGTTCATCGTTGGCACGTCGGTTGATCCACATATTGACGCCGTACTGCAACGTCTAGACGGCAAAGTGTCCACCTGCCGTCTAGACGTTGACCAATATCCAGAGAACAGTAAGGTTTCAATTGATATAAAGGGCGGCGTGGTGGACGCCAAGGTTTGTGATCGCTTTGGAAACCAATGGGACGTCAGCCATCCAAAAGTGCTGTGGTTCCGGAGACTTGGAAAACCAGGACTAAAGCATTTGAGTTCCGACTATAAAGAGTTCTCTCTAGGGGAAATCGAACAAACAATAGAAGGACTACTGTCTGTAATCAATCCGATTCACAAGATTAACGGGATCTGGGAAACCCGTCTTGCATCAAACAAAATTCGACAATACCTCTTTGCGGCAAAATCTGGACTCATAACGCCACACACACTCATTTCTAATTCTCCTGAGGATTCTAAGAGTTGGTTGCGCACCGAAGACTCCGTGGCGAAATCTCTAAGTCGTCCGGTGCTCACAACGGAAGCAAGTGAAATCGGGAAAACTTTCGTCTACACGAATAGAGTTACATCGGCTGACATACGTAACGCCGGGCAGATAGCTGCAGTGCCGGTACAGTTTCAAAGGCTCATTAAACCAGAGTATGAACTCCGTGTTACTTCTTTCCGCGGTGAACACCATGTTGTCGCGATTAAGTCAAGCGACATTCATTCAAATAGAATAGATTGGCGTGCGACAGCAACTGAATGTAAGTATTGGGCCACGCGTTTAAGTTCTACAACAAGTATGCAACTTACCCATATGATGAAGTTGCTTAGATTAGACTTCGCCGCGAGTGATTTCATTGTCGATAATCGCGGACAGGAGTGGTTCCTGGAAAGCAATCCAAATGGGGCATGGCTCTGGCTTGAGGCATTTGTTGATGAATTTAAATTCACGGATCGGCTAGCAAGACAAATCTCTGAGTTGATCACAGGAAGTAAATAGGCTAATATAAATTATTATGAAACAGTCTAGCATGAACAATGCTCGAGCGTTGAAGCGTAGGCTCGTTAGAAGCGACAGAATGGCGCAGATGACATATGATAGTTTGGGTATGGAAAAGCGAGCATTTCTTGCGATAATGTTGCTAAAACGATTTCGGTTCGACAAAACGTCCACTCGCGATCTTTGCTTAGTGGTGCATCATGGTGGAAATAGACATGAGATCAGGGCTGCATGCGCTATAGGCCTTCGTTCAAAGGCTCTCGACACTTTGCTGCGACACCAAATGATCGATCGGTGTATGATAATGAAAAATAAGCATCAAATTCATGGGACTCAATACCGAAGCAATCAACAGGGTGATATATTGGAGCCGTTCCCTATTCTCAAAAGAAGGGAGGCGTTGGATATTAGTGTAAGTAGGAATAAAAATTCCCGGTAGTCATGCTAGTAGACTGCCAGAATAACACATAGCTCAAGCGTAGATCACTTGACCACATTTGTCGGCATTAATCTGAAAGACTAACCCGCTATTCTTGATAATAGGAGTAAGCCGGCATGTGTGCCGCAGACAGCACCTATCCTGTCAACGACTACGATTCATCCACCCTCGACCTATCCGCTCTGCAAGACATCGCCTGCAGCGTGGCGGCTGTCCTGAAGCAGCACCACATCCCGTACAACGGCTATGTGGATGAGACACAGCGTGAGGTGGAGAAACGGCAAGCAGAATTTGATCGCCTCGAGTACAATGAAAGTGCTCGCACAAGGATCAGGCCAAATTTCCTTCGAACGATGTTTGGCCTGCCAGGAGGCAGTCTACCAAGAAAAGAAGAACTTCCCCACATTGGGTACTGGACGCTTGTCGAGATAAAGGCCCATACCATGGGGCAGCGGCGGCAGTACATTGACTGGCTCGACAAAACACGTCTTGAATCGCTGGACGCCAACTTCGTGACCAGGTACGTACTGCTCGCTGATGGATCCCTCTGGTACTTCGATGCTCGTGAACATCGGCGACGGGACTTGGACATTGTTTTTGACGCCGCCGCATCAGGTAGATGGGAGTGGATGAGTGAGGAAGAAATTTTACTGCTTGACCACGAAGTGCGGCCCGGAAAAGTAGATGAGCCGTATAATACAGTGACAGAAGAATATTGGCACAGCGAGTGGGAAAGTCTCTCGACAGACAACGACCTGATTGTTGCGGAAAAAGGTGGCGGTTGCAAGAAGTACTTCAACCAGCTGCTGGCCCGCGCGAGAAAATCGGTGGCAGTGCGAAGCGCTTGGGTACGTAGCAGTAATGAGGAATCGCGACGATACGTGTTGACTGCCGAGCAGCTGCGTCACGGTTGCCGAATTGAGCACACATTCGAGAACGGTCGATCGGCGAGTGTCCGGATTCCGCCGCGCACCAAGCCAGGTAAAATTATCCCGGCCTACGATGGTGTAAGCGGCAAAGTTGAACTGATCCGTATTGGCGTGGAGTAAATCATGGCAAAGGTAGATTGGGAACAGGTAGCCAAAGACTACGAGGAATCCACTCTCGACATGGCGTGGGTGACCTCGTATGCGCAGAAAGTGGCGAAGCTGCTCGTCGATCACGATATCTCACCTATGGGATACACGGATGAGAAGCAACATGAACTGGATAATAAGATGGCGGAGGTTAATCATCTTGATCGCAGTTCAGGAGGAATAGCGCAGTTCTTTCAAAATTTGTTTTCTCCTGATCAGGGCGATCGACCAAAACCCTCGTATTGTTTAGAAAATATTGGATACTGGGTTTTTCTTGAGGAATTGGAGGATGAACTTAGTAAGGGGAGGGAGAAGAATAATTATTCAGGCTCAACGACAGAAGTCATGATCGCGCATCATAATCGTCGATCCTATTGTTTGCTCGCCAATGGGAAGCTTGCCTGTTTTGATTATCATGATTTTTGCGAGTGGTTTGGTCCTGTTCAAAAACGGGCTGAGGCTTCTGGCGGGTGGTCACTAATGAAAGAAGATCACATCCTTCTTCTTGATAGGCGGCTTCGACATCAGAGCAGTAATCGAGGAAGACTTGGCAATGATGTCAAGGGATCGTATTATCACCGAGTATATTTATCGACTGACAACTACCTGATCACAGGAAAGAAGGGCGGCGGCTGCCGGAAGCTCCTTGGGAAGTTGCTTGAAGGGCATGGGATTAAAGATCCGAAGATAAAGCGCCGCGATCGCAGTAGATCGAAGATCGGAACACATGCGATCTCAAAGACGTACGCGGTTACTCGCGAGCAGCTAAAAGATGGCTTCACCCTCACCCATATGTTCGCAAATGGATCAACGCGTCGCGTGGATGTATATCCAGGTAGTCGGAGTGGGAAGCTGATCGCAGTGCGCAATACTACTGATGAAACAACAGAGTGGATTAGAATTGTGGAAGGTGAGTAGTCACAGTTACTTTGCTGTTGAAACAATGAGGCTACCGCCTTCTAGTTAATATACACTTGGAACGCACATGTTTGTGTTTGTCCTAAAAGTCTGCTAATCTTCATATTGAGGGGCGAAGCGGCGTTGAATCGCCGTCACGCGATAGCGTATGAAAGCTGATGGGTAACTCACAGATGAGGCCGTCAGATGTCGGCATGGTCAGTTTGAGTCTGACCCGCCCCTTTTTGAAGAATCTGAATCATCAATGTGTTGCGGGTGTAGTCCAGCTTACTTCCTCGTTCTCCCTCAGCCATCCGCCCTCCCACTTCCTCCCACCCTCCGCTTCACTCTCCCCCCAACAGCCCCACCACACACCAAAGGCCAAGAAAGGGGAGACCAATGGCAACACCAGCAGACCACACCGATGAGAACAACACACCACCAACCACCGCCTGCCCAGCCTGGTGCATCAGCCACAACGCCGACACACCAGACAAGGCAGATGACCACCTCCACGAAGCCACCCCAGCCCTCATGCCCTGCATCGCCCTGGAACGCACCACCAATGAGATTGGCACCATCCACCATCCACCATCCACCATCACCCCACCGCCACCAAACTCACCCTAGTGCGCTACCAGTACCCACACGACAGCGACACCTGGCTCTACATAGGCGACGGCTCCCGCTCCCACGGCCTCGACATCACCCTAGAGAGTGCCCGGCGGCTGGTGAGTGCGCTGGCGCGGTATGTGGAAGATGAGGGGTGAGGGGGTGGCGGAATGAAGCTTACCGGCGAGTCTGGTCGCTATCTGCTGCACGCAAGTAGGCCAACACCGTCTTGACGTTGACGCCAAACTGCCTGCCGATCGCAGCTGCGGATACTCCCCGTGCGCGCAGCTCTACCGCCTGCATCTTCTGCTCGTCCGTCATGCCTGCCCGGCGTCGTGGTAGCCCGCGCCGCCGACGGATTCCATAGACCACATCCTTGCTGATGCCGAAGCGCTCACAGATCGTGCGGACTGGCAAGCCATCCTTGTATAGCTGCGCCACCTCATCTCGCTCGGCTGCGGTAAGGTGATGCTGACGCTGCATGATAGTGCGTGCAACAGCGTTGGCGTCCGTCTTTGCGCGGATAGGGCTGTGGGCGGGTTTCACAAGGCCATCGCTGCTTGGTGGTTCACTGTCTCCACTAGCAGGCACCTCCAGCGAGTCACCCATCACAGAGTGAGGCGACGGGGTAGGGCGCTGTCTAGCTCCGGTCTCAACCGGCTCGACCGTCTGATTAGCCAGGGCGGTACCCTTCGTTGGTGCCTCGTCACATGATGACTGGCATGCTGTGGACGGTGTGGCCTGTGCCAACGCCTGCGACGCATCCTCGCCGGCCAGCCGCTCCCCCGCACGAGCCAGCACATCAGCCCGCAGCGCGAGTAATGTTTCTAGTTTGTTCTCATTGATCTCGCGGAGGCGTACCACACCGGCCTCGGCCCCGGTATGGGCCGAGACCTTCTTCATGGCTGGACGCCACTCAGCCGGCGCTCATTCTCCACCGCTGCAGATCGGAGCGAAGTCATCCACCTTACGGCAGAACAGCGCGGTCATGATGGAGAGCTCTTCAGCGGTCCAGCTGACCTAGCCACGGAGCTTGCGGCTGATAACAGATCGTGTGACACCGAACTGGTCAGCCAGGTCCTTACACGTCATTCGATGCTCGAAGAGCAGCTGGTTCAGCTGAGCTGTTTGTTTATCATGGGAGTCACCCGGTTGCACCGGGGTGACTCCCCACCATTATGGCGGAGCAGTGCCCACCGACCGACGAGTCGCATCAAGGATGCCCGCCAAGGGTGGCTCGGTACCTCAGGTGGGACTGCCCGCGAGATCCGTGGACCACGGTGAGCATAGGAAGTGGGGCGCCCGTAGCAGGCCAAAAGCAGCTTCCCACTGCCCTACCGGTACATGCTTCCAGGCTGCGTGATGGTTGCTGGAATCAGGTGAGGTCAGATGGCACCGATCCACGTGAGTGGATACCCTGGCCAGCACCAAGAAAGACGCTACTCGTGTTGAGCAGAGCTCAATCGTCACCAGCCCAGGTAGCCGGATGTGAGCACAGGTCACGCAGCCACAACGACATATCCGGCTCTCACGACCACACCTTACGGATCGCAGGCTACTCCGGAGGTTCAAAAACCGAAGAGTGAGGCAAGAACTCGAGGACGCAAAGACGCAGCCAGCAGCCGACTCCTACCCTCAATCTCTTCCGCTGACGATGACGCCACTATTCTCCGATTCTGCCATTTGAAGGCTCAGACGGTACTGCTCCGCCTCCGGCTCTTCAGTGAACTCCAGGAGGTTTCCAGCCACCTCCGCGAGGACGTCGCGAACCTCAGCAGGCGACGCATGGAAGAACTCACGGCGAGTGTTGACACGATTAACCCGCTTGTCCGCGAACCTTCGATGCAGATCAGCCTCTACTGTGACAGCATCATCAGAGAAGAACAGTGCATGGACGTCGAAACCGAACGGGACAGAGGCATCTCCAAGTTCTCGAACACGATCCATCGGATCAAGCCGACGCGTCATGCCGATCTTAACCATTCGATCACCGAACGCCCCAATATTGGAGATGACATACACATATCCTGCACGGATATTAGCGGCACGGAAATCAACCTTCTCAATCTCCTTATCAAGCCCTTCAAGCTGGGACCTGATCTCATCAGCCTCATCCGTTCGCCCCTGATCCACGAGAGACTGGAGCACGTGCTGGTAGTGCTCACGCTCCTTGTCGAGCTTCGCTCGGCGCTGGGCAAGTTCCTGCTGCGCTTTACGCTCTTCACGCAGTCTCGCCTTCTCCTCCCGCTCCGCCTCTTTTTCAGCCTTTTTAGCGTTTTGATACCTGAGCGACAGGTCGAGTTCTTCGAGGCGGAGCGCATGGTATCTGCCATCTATCCTCAGGTTGATGAGCGAACCAAGACGCTCCACCTGGTCACGGGTGCGCTCAAGTCGTTTGCGAGCCGCCTCACCATTTCCGGCCTTGACAGTGAGAACACAGTTCTCAACTTCAGCATTATAGGCACGCAACATCATCTTCGACATGTCAGCAACGAACTTACGCCCTTGCGATGCCGAGTTATTGAACGTGAAGCCCTCTCTGGCTCTGATCGCCACCTTATCCCTAATCATCTCCTTGATCTGAGAACGCACCTCCGAGAGGCGACCACTAAGCTCTAGAGAAGACTCGGCAGGATGCACATAATTTGTCAGCCCGTTGTCGACCATAACAACAGCATCCGAAAGGTGCATGTCGAGTTGTGCGAGCTCTCGCTTGCGGTCATCGATTTTACCGGAAACTGCACGCGCATCACGCTCAAGAACGCGAAGGCTCTCCTCCGCCGAAGCGGCCCGCTGGGAGAACTCCAATTTCTGCCGCTCCAGAGAGGCCTGCAATTCGACCTGGTCACGCCTCATTTGCGCAGAAACTTCCTGCATAGTAACCAGATCCCCACCTCCGACCCGATCAAGTAGCGCCCGAAGCTCTCCAATTGACGCGAGCGCGGCATCATACTGCTGCGCCCCCGCACTCAACTGCTGTTCGAGAGTTTGGATCTTCCTTTTTTTCTCACCAAACATCATGAGACCTCTTTGTCGACAGGTAAAGTAAGGCAGAATGAATGTTACAACTTCACCCTGCCAGCAACGTCAACACAGAGATCACAATTAAGCAACCCTAGTCGAAAAACCTCTGAGTAAGTTTTTTTATTTTTCACTTGCGGCATCGTCGAGCACACGGCCAACGTAGCGGCCGAACTGCTCAGTGATGCTGTCGTGGTCGTCGTCGGGCGACTCGCTCCAGGTGTGGCGGAAGCCCGCCGCGCGGTAGTAGTTCAGGCTGTTCCTGGCGTGCCCGAAGCCATCGAATCTGTCGACGCTGTTACCGGGCACGTCGCGCGTCCCAGTCACCCAGTTCAGCGAGAGCCGTTCCTTGGCGTCTCCGGAGAAGGCCGCCGTCCCCTCCTCTTCAGGCGCGTCACCGCCGCCGAAGAGGATGAAGCCCCCGCCCGCCATGCGCTCGGCGTAGGCGGGGAAGAACCACTGGCTGATGAACTCCGACCCGCCGGAGTAACCCACGAGCCAGACCCGCTCCGTGTTCGCCCCACACTCGACCGCGACGTAGTCGAGCGCCTCCTCCAGGTACCGGACCTTCCCGTCCTGGTCGTCCACCCACCAGATCCCCTCGTCGCCGGGAGAGCGCACCGAGACGACGTCGTACCCGCGAGCGCCCGCCGCCTCGACTACTCCCCCGTCACCGGCCAGACCACCTCCGGATCGTTCGGCCGAGCCCTGGCCGCCCTGGTTGTGGAAGGGGTGCCCGTCACCGTCGAGGTAGACGACCAGCCCGACCGGCGCATCCCCGGCCGCGTAGAAGATGCAGTCGGAGGTCTCGTCGTCGGAGTCGGTGTAGGAGAAGGCTACGGGGGCGGACAGGTCTCCCGACGCCGGCCGCAGGCTCGGGGCATCGCTCGCCCCTCGTGAGCGCAGGTGCGGCGGCGGGCTGGTACGCGCGGCCGGATGCTGCGGCCCCTGGGAGGCGCACCCGGCCAGAATGAGGCCGGTCATGGCACCGGTCAAAGCTCGTCGCGAAAGGTGTGCCGCCACGTACTCCCTCCACCTTCCCGATCGGTGTCAGCCACTCAACCGTAGTACCGCCACCCCGCTCCCGCGCGCCAGGAGCCCGGAGGAGCCAGAGACGATCTTGCTCACGCAGCCACTTCACTCCTGCGCCGAAGGCAGCCGGAGGGGCGCGAGTCCTGGTCGTGCAGCGGGTCTGACCCCGCTCCCGCGCGGGCGGCAGCCGGCGGAAGGGGCACTGCGCCTACTTCTTCCCCGTGAGGCGAAGGTAGATGGAGATCGCGATCATGGCCGCAACGATCGACAGTCCCCACCGGATCCAGTCAATACCCGACGTCGCGACAACGCCGAGAGACCTGGCCGCGGCGTCGCCGATGAAGGCCCCGACGATTCCCAGCACAGTGGTCCACAACAGCGAGATGTTCTGCTGTCCTCTCAGGAGCAGCCGAGCCAGACAGCCGACAACGGCACCGATGACGATCGTCCACACGAATCCTATGATGCTGAACATATTGGGTCTCCTTCAGAGACGGGTGACATGTCGATGACCCCAGCGATCATCGCCGGGACACGGTGAGAGCTCCTCACACCCTCTCTCCCAGTGAGACTGCGGAGCCGACGGGAGCCGGCCTCCACATCCCCTCGGTGACGGGAACCCGTCCCGGCACGGTTTGATTCCCAATCCGCTCCGTCAGCTCATCCCTGTCGACCCTGACCACCGGAGGCGCGCCCTCGACGCGACTGGCCTGAGCGCGAGCCGCCGCCCCGTTGGGAGCCACTTCTGCGCCCGCCGTGTCCACCGCGGCCTCCATGGCCGCCCTGCCTGGCGCCACTTTCCTGACCGGCGCCGTGGCCGGCACCCCGCCCGCCACTGCTGCCACGTCGTTTGGCCCCACGGCCACGACCGCCACGGCCGGGCCGGTCACGCCCCGGCTCACCGTGACCCGGCCGCCCGGTGGAGGCTCGCCCGCTGGGGCTACCGCCCTTGACGGCCACGCCCTCGGGCATGTCCTCGAGCTCGACGGCGTCGGCGACCTTCCCCACGAGGGCGGCCACGGCGTCGTCGTCTGGCCGGATGCGCTCGATGTCCGCACGGATCCGGGCCTTTCGGAGCAGGACCTGGACGTCGCGCCCCTGCTCGGGAAGGACGAGCGTGATGACGCTCCCGGTGGCTCCGGCGCGGGCGGTGCGCCCGGAGCGGTGCAGGTAGGCCTTGTGCTCGGCGGGCGGGTCGACGTGGACGACGAGCTCGACGCCTGAGACGTCGATGCCGCGGGCGGCGATGTCAGTGGCGACCATGACGTGGACCTGCCCGGTGGAGAAGGCCTTCATGGCGCGTTCGCGAGCGTTCTGGCTCATGTTGCCCTGGAGCTCGACGGCGGGGATGCCTGCCTGGACGAGCTTGCGGGCCAGGCGCCGGGCGAGGTGCTTGGTGCGGGTGAACAGGATGCGCTGCCCCTCCCCGGAGGCCAGCCGACGCACGACGCCGTCCTTGGCGGTCTTGTCCGCCACCATCCAGACGCGGTGGGTCATGGCGTCCACGGGCGAGGTCGAGGGATCCACGGAGTGGTGGAGCGGGTCGTGGAGGAACTCCCTCACCAGCGCATCCACGCCGTTGTCCAGGGTGGCGGAGAACAGCAGGCGCTGGCCGCGCTGCGGGGTGGCGCGCAGGATGCGGCGGACGTTGGGAAGGAAGCCGAGGTCGGCCATGTGGTCGGCCTCGTCCAGGACGGTGATCTCAACCTCGTCGAGGCTGACGAGCCCCTGGCCCATGAGGTCCAGGAGCCGGCCGGGGCAGGCGACGACGACGTCGACCCCCGCCTTGAGCGCCTTCTCCTGGGGCTTGGCGGAGACACCGCCGAAGATGGTGGCCACATCCATGTCGACGACGCGGGCCAGGGGCTCGATGACCTCGGCGATCTGGAGTGCGAGCTCGCGAGTGGGGGCCAGGACCAGGCCGATGGGGTGGCCGGGGCGGGCCTTGTCCTGCTGCGCCAGGCGCTGGACCAGCGGGAGGCTGAAGGCGAGGGTCTTTCCCGAGCCGGTGCGGCCGCGGCCGAGCACATCACGCCCGGCGAGGGTGTCGGGCAGGGTGGTGGCCTGGATGGGGAAGGGCGCGGTGAAGCCGCGGGCGTCGAGGTCGGCGGCAAGGTCGGAGTCCACGCCGAGGGAGGCGAAGGTGGCCTCCCCGGCGGCCGGGGTCCTTCCGGAGGCGAAGCGGTGGGAGGAGGAGGTGCGGTGTGCGGCCACGAGGGTCCTGTCGGTTGGGACCGGGAGCACGCCGCCGCGCAGATCGCCGGCAGCGTGCGCGTCGGTGCGTGAGGTGCCGGCGTTCGCGGCTCGACGGCGCAGGGCGTCGACTCATGCGACGCGCGCCGAGACCGGGGCACCAGCCAGGCCGGGCGGCTCCCGGACCAGAGACCCATCCTGCCCGAGTTTCCGCCGCACCCCAAGGACGCCGCTCACATGCCTCGGCGGCCGGTCAGAGAACTCCCAGGGCGAGCGCGAGGAGGCTGACCGTCGCCATGGCGACCACGGACAGGATCGTCTCCATCAGCGACCAGGTCTTGAAGGTCTGTCCCACGGTCATCCCGAAGTACTCCTTGACCAGCCAGAAGCCGGCGTCGTTGACGTGGGAGAGGAAGACCGATCCGGCGCCGATCGCCAGGACGAGAAGAGCGACCTCGGTCTGCGGCATGTGAGCGGCCAGCGGCGCCATGATGCCGGCTGCGGTGATGGTGGCGACGGTCGCCGATCCGGTGGCCAGGCGCACGGCGACGGCGACGAGCCACCCGGCCAGGAGAGCGGGCACGGCCGCCTGCTGGATCCAGGCGGCGATGATGTCGGCGATCCCGGAGTCCACGAGGGTCTGCTTGAACCCTCCCCCGGCCCCCACGATGAGCAGGATCCCGGCAATGGGTCCGAGCGAGGCCCCGACCCGTCCGCTGACGTCGTCGGCGCCCAGCCCCAGGCGGAACCCGAAGAGGTACATGGCCGCCAGGACCGTGATCAGCAGGGCGACGATCGGTTTGCCCACGAATAGGGCCGCGTGGACTGCCGGGTTGCTGCTGGTCTTGGGGACGAGGGTCTCGACGACGGTGCGCAGGAGCATGAGTCCCACGGGCAGCAGGACCACCGTGATCGAGGTTGCGAAGGCGGGACGCGGCCCCTCGTGCTCCTCGTCCGAGGCCCCCAGTGGCTCGGGCGCCTCAATCGGCACCCATCTGGCCATGAAGCGGGCCGCGATGGGCCCGGAGATGATGACCGTGGGTACGGCGACCAGCAGCCCCAGCCCGAGGGTGAGCCCTAAGTCGGCCTTGACAGCATTGATGGCGATGAGCGGCCCGGGGTGCGGCGGCACGAGGCCGTGGAGCGCGGACAGGCCGGCCAGGGCGGGCACACCCAGAAGAATGAGCGGCTGATGAGCCCGCCGGGCGACGATCATGACCACGGGGATGAGCAGGACGATGCCGACCTCGAAGAACAGCGGGATGCCGACGACGAAGGCGATAAGCGCCATCGCCCAGGGCAGGCGGGGACCGGGCGTGCGGGCCAGGACGGTGTCGACGATCTGGTCCGCCCCGCCGGAGTCGATGAGGAGACGACCGACGATCGCCCCGAAGGCGATGAGGGTGCCCACGTCACCGATCGTGGTGCCCATTCCCTTGGTGAAGGCGGTGAAGGTGTCGGTCAGCGGGATGCCGGCGACGACGGCCAGGACCGCCGAGCCCAGCGTCAGCGCAAGGAAGGGATGCATCTTGCGCCAGACGATGAGCACGATGATCGTGGCGATGCCGAGCAGGGCGGCCACGATGAGCTGCGTATGACTGTCCGTGTGGCTCACGGCGTTGGTGGCCGGTAGCGCGCCCTGGAGCGCTGGAAGAGTGAACATCATTGTCGTCTCCGTTGTCTTCAGCAGGTGGGGCGGGGTGCTGGTTGGTCGTGCGTGCCGGGCTCGGCGCGCTGAGTAGCCGGCGGCCAGTGATGTCCGCCAGCGAGGCCCGACCGTCAGCCGGCGTCGACCGAGGCGTGCTCGAGCGCGGCCAGGATCGCCTCGAAGGTCTCCTCCGGCGTCGCCCGCGAGACCACGGTGACGCCGTCCTCGTCATCGGACAGGGGCTCGAGGGCGGCGAACTGGGACGGCAGCAGGCTCGGGGGCATGAAGTGCCCCTCACGGTGGGCCATGCGCTCCTGGAGTTCCTCGGGTTGGGCGAGCAGGTGGATGAAGAAGACCCGGCCCCGCGCGCCGGAGAGCAGGTCGCGGTAGGAGCGCTTGAGCGCGGAGCAGGTGACGATCGTCCTGACACCGTCGGCGGCGCGATCACTCATCCAGTCGCGCATGGACTCCAACCAGGGCCAGCGGTCCTCGTCGGTCAGGGCGATGCCGCGGCTCATCTTGTCGATATTGGCCTCAGGATGGAAGTCGTCGGCCTCGGCGACGGGCCAGCCCAGTGCGTTGTGGAGGTTGAGTGCGGCCGTGGTCTTGCCGCAGCCGGAGACCCCCATGAGGACGAGATGCTCGACGGATCGGCTCATGTCTGCTCCTTGATGACGCCATTGTCGCGAACTAATACGACAAATCTACCTCAAACGTAGTACTTTTAAAAGGGTCAGATAGCATCTCCAGCAGACATCTCGCACCGCCCGTCCGGAAGTCCACCTATGCCCACCACTGATCGACGTCGCGACGTCCTCGACTCCCTCGGGCACGCCATCGTGACCGGGGAGATGGCACCGGGCCACGGCCTGACGCTGGAGGCCATTCAGTCCCGTTACGGCGTCTCCCGGACGCTGGCCCGCGACTGCGTTCACACCCTGGAGTCCATCGGCGTCGTCGCCTCGCGACGTCGGGTGGGCATCGTGGTTCAGCCGCGCGAGCACTGGTCGGCCCTTGCGCCCGAGCTCGTGCGCTGGCAGCTCGAGGCCGACCCGTACGGCCCCAAGCTCGGCGCCCTGACCGAGCTGCGCACCGCCATCGAGCCGGTCGCCGCCGCAGCGGCCGCCCGCCGAGCCACCGAGGACCAGCGCTCCGGGCTGTTGACGCTGGCGGCCGCAATCCGATCTCAGGGAGCCACCGGCAACGTCGCCTCCTACCTCGACGACGACATCGCCTTCCACAGCCTCATCCTGGAGGCCAGCCACAACGACGCTTTCAAGGCGCTGACCGGCGTCGTTGCCGAGGTGCTCTCCGGGCGGGCCAGGCTGACCGGCCGGGTACAGACCCCCCAGCCCGAGGCGCTCGAGCTCCACGAGCGGGTTGCCAGCGCTATTGCGGCCGGCGACGCCACGACGGCGGAGTCCTCCATGCGCGACCTCGTCGCCGAGGTGCGCAGCGCCCTGCTCGAGCGCGGCCTGCGCGGCTTCCTCGAGGCTTGACGTCCTCCTCAGTGGCGCGCCGGGCGCGGCGCGCGGCCGTCCGCGCTGGCCAGGGCCACGGCCACCGACACCAGCACGAGCCCGGTGACCTCCCAAGCGCTGGGCAGCTGGCCCAGCACCGCCACTCCCACCAGCATCGACGTCGCCGGCATGAGCGAGGACAGGAGCGCGAAGGTGTCCGTCCCGAGCCGTTTGAGCACCACTTGATCGAGCCCGTAGGGCACCGCGGTCGACAGCAGCCCGACTCCCAGCGCCATCGCCGTCGACCTTACCGAGGTCAGGGCATCGGCAGCCGTGCCGACGGCGAAGGGACCGTAGACGAGCGCGCCGAACACCATGCCCACGGCGAGCGAGTCGATCCCGGCCCCGGCCGAGGCCACACGTCGCCCCAGAAGGATGTAGCCGGCCCAGGCCGCACCGGCCGCCAGCGCAAGCACGACCCCCGTCCTCTGGCCCGGCTCACCCAGGTCAACGCCGAGCCCGGAGATGGACACGACTCCCAGGAGCGCCAGCACCGCGGCGCAGCGCGGCCGCCACCCGCGCCCCGTGATGGCGGCGACGGCGACCGGCCCGAGGAACTCCAGGGAGACGACCGTCCCCAGCGGAAGCAGTGAGATCGCCGCATAGAAGATGACGTTCATGGTGGCCGTGGCCGTCCCGAAGGCGGCGGCCAGCGCCAGCGCCTTGCGCGTCCAGCTCCGGCGCCAGGGACGTCGGAGAGCCATGAGCACGGCGGCGCCCACCACCAGGCGCCACCAGGCCACCGTCGTCGAGGGCATGAGCGAGAACAGGGAGACGGCCAGGCCCGCACCGAGGTACTGGGAGAAGGCGGAGACGACGAAGACCAGCGGCGCCGGGACCCTTCCCACCACCGCGCTGCCCGCGCCACTCACGCCTGCACTGTTGCTCAGGTCGCGGGGCGCGCGGGAATCACCGCTCATCACTCCCGTATTGTCACCCGCCCTGCTGCGGCTCCCTCACGCGCCGCCCCTCCACGGTTCCGCCGCGGCGCACCCGGCGCGGACGGCGCGGACGGCGGCCGGCCCGGCTACCTGCCCAGGCGGCGCTCCCGACTGGCGAAGTCGCGCAGCGCGCGCAGGAAGTCCACGCGCCGGAAGGCCGGCCAGTTGACCTCGCAGAAGTAGTACTCGGAGTGCACCGACTGCCACAGGAGGAATCCGGAGAGCCGTTGCTCGCCCGAGGTGCGGATGACCAGGTCGGGGTCGGGCTGCCCCTTGGTGTAGAGGTGGTCGGTGATGTCCTCCTCACTGAGCGAGGCGGCGACATCCTCCAGGCTCGCCCCGGCGGCGGCCCGCTCGCGCAGGAGCTCGCGCACGGCGTCGGCGATCTCCTGGCGGCCCCCGTAGCCGACGGCGATGTTCACCTGCATGCGCCGGCCCTCCCCCGAGGCCTTCCCAACGCCCTCGCCCGCCTCGGCGACCTCGGGCCTGGACTTCGCGACGGCGGCGCGCAGGCGCTCGGCCAGCGGCTCGGGCAGGAGGTCGACGGCGCCGACGAGCCGCAGGCTCCAGCGGCCGGTCTCGGCGAGCTCGTCGACGGCGTGGGCGATGATGTCCAGCAGCGGCGAGAGCTCGGCGGGGTCTCGGGAGAGGTTGTCGGTGCTCAGCAGCCACAGAGTGACGACCTCGACCCCCATCTGCTCGGCCCAGCCGAGGAACTCCTCGATCTTGTCCGCCCCGCGCTTGTGCCCCTGAGCCGCCCCGAACCCCATGGACTTGGCCCAGCGCCGGTTGCCGTCGAGGATGACCCCCACGTGGTGCGGCACCGTGGCCGGGTTGATGCGCGCCGCCAGCCGGCGCTCGTAGATGTCGTAGAGGAGGTTGTTGCCTGCCATGCCGTTTCCTCGGGATTCCTCGGTGGACTTGTGGGGACGGGGACCCGACGGCGCGGGGCCGTATCCAACGGTATCGCGCACCATCGGACCTGCGCTGAGCGAGTCAGTAACAGCCGGGCCAAATCCGGCTATCAGGTTCACCCAGGGTTGCCGAGGCACAACGGAGACACCTATGAATATTCGGCCGCCCCGAAGGCCTCCGCCCACGGGGCGGTCCGTGGAGCGACGCGGCCGGCACGGCTCCCGAGCCAGCTGGGCACAGTGGAACGCCGCCGGTGCAGTACGGACAGGCCGGATGCAGCCCACGTCACACCCTCTCGACATACCCGCACCACATAACCTACGTTGACGTAACCTACGCACCCGTAAGGTATGAGCCGGTCCCAGCCCGGCTCGCGCACCCCAGAAGGACGCTCACGCCATGTCACCGACATCGTCACCGACACCGCCGGCTCCGCGCCGCAGCGCGTCCACGGGCACCAAGAGCGTCATCGACGCCGTCAAGCCCAGGCTGCGCGGGTGGATCCACGCCGGGACGGCCCCGCTGGCCCTGGCCGCCTGCATCGTGCTGACCGTCCTGGCCCCGACGGTGGGCCTGACGTGGGCCTGCGCCATCTACCTGACGTGCTCGCTGCTGCTGTTCGCGAACTCCGGCGCCTACCACATCGGCACGGGCCGCTGGCCCGAGAGGGTCGCGGCCACGCTGCGACGGATCGACCACGCGAACATCTACCTGCTCATCGCCGGCACCTACACGCCCCTGTCGGTGGCCCTGCTGCCGACGCGCACAGCGGCCCTGGTCCTGGGCATCGTGTGGGCCGGCGCCGCGATCGGTACGGCCACGAACCTGTTGTGGATGAACGCACCGCGCTGGTTCACCACCGCCCTCTACATCATCCTGGGCTGGGTGGCGGTCTGGTTCCTGCCGCAATTCTGGACGGCGGGCGGCCCCGCGATCGTCTGGCTGCTGGTGGCCGGCGGCGTGACCTACACGCTGGGCGCCGTCGTCTACGCCCGCAAGACGCCCGACCCCTCGCCGCGATGGTTCGGCTTCCACGAGATCTTCCACGTGTGCACCGTGGCCGCGTGGGCCTGCCACTGCGTGGCCTGCTTCCTGGCGGTCCTGAGGTAGGTGGGTCGTCAGGTCGCGGCACGCCGACACGCCGTCGTGCAGACTATTTTTCCTACCAGTTTTCCTGATAACAGCGTACGACGCCGATCGAGCAGGTCAGCGCCGTTTCATCCACCTCGGGCCGCGATCACGGGCCCTCAACATTTCATCACCCCTCTTCAACTATTCAGCGTTCTCTCAGGCCACGGCGTAGAATCGCGCTTCAAACCCGGTTGGCCCCGTGAGGAGCCGCCGGGTGTCGTCGTCGCAAGGTGGCCCCGCAGGCCGCCGGGCGACCAGCACCAGTCATCCAAGGAGGACCCATGTCCGAGCAGTCACAGGGCACCTGGCTCACACAGGAGGCCTACGACCGCCTGTCCGCCGAGCTCGAGCACCGCAAGACGACCGAGCGCAAGGAGATCGCCCAGCGAGTGGAGGCGGCCCGTCAGGAGGGTGACCTGAGAGAGAACGCCGGCTATCACGCGGCCCGCGAGGAGGCGGGGCTCAACGAGGCGCGCATCATCCAGCTCGAGGAGACCCTGGAGAACGCCCAGATCGGCGAGGCGGCCAACGACGGCTCAGTCTCAGCCGGCACGATCGTCACCGCGAAGGTGGCCGGCAAGGAGCAGGTCTTCGCCCTGGGCGGCCAGGAGATCACCGAGGACGTGCCCGACGGCGTCAAGGTCTTCTCCCCCGACGCCCCGCTGGGCCAGGCCCTCATGGGGCACCGCGCGGGCGACACCGTCTCCTACGAGGCCCCCACCGGCCGGGAGATCAAGGCCGAGATCGTCAAGGTCGAGCGGGTCTGATTTTCTTTCCGTCGAGCCGGGCATTTCTCGCGTAGCCCCACAGAATTTCTGTTGGGGGCCGCGAGAAATGCCCGGCTCGACGCATCACTCCTTCGTTTCCTCGCGGTCAGTGAAGCGCGGGCGGGAAGAGGGGACTCGCGCAGTACCGTGTCCTCATGTTCAACGCCCTTCGTCACTCACTCAGCGGATCGGCACCGGCCGGCCGCGAGACGCCGGTCCTGCCCGCCCCCGGAGACCACCCGGTGCTGGGGACGCCCCTGGACGGCCCCTGGCCCGAGGGCAGTCGGGTCATCTACCTGGCGGGCGGCTGCTTCTGGGGCGTGGAGCGGATCCTGTGGCGCCAGGACGGCGTCGTCTCGACGTCGGTCGGCTACATGGGCGGCCAGACGCCCAACCCCACGTACCAGGAGGTGTGCACCGGGACCACCGGTCACGCCGAGACGGTGCGCGTCGTCTACGACCCAACCGTGTGCGGCGAGGGCGGGGAGACCCTGCTGCGGACCTTCTGGGAGAACCACGACTCCACGCACCTCAACCGCCACGGCAACGACGTCGGCACCCAGTACCGCTCGGCGGTGTGGACGACGACGCCCACCCAGCACGAGGCGGCCGCGCGGATCCGCGAGGCCTTCCAGGGCGAGCTGACCCGTCTGGGCCTGGGCACCTGCGTGACCACCATCGAGGACGCCGCGGACGCGCCGGCCGAGTTCGGCGGCCCCTACTACCTGGCCGAGGACTACCACCAGGCCTACCTGCACAAGAACCCGAACGGCTACTGCAACCACGGCCCCAACGGAGTCACCTGCCCGGTCGGCATCACGGACCTGCCCGCCCAGACCGACGTCCTCAACCCCGCCGACACACCATCTTGAGGCGACTGCCGCAGCCGTCGTCGGCTGCTTGGCGACGACGCACCGCCAACGGCATTCATGATCCCTCGCCCATCAGTGCGCCCTGCTTATCCGCCCCAGCCTTTGAAGGCTGAATCACCAGGGTTTTCACACATTTCCTTGAGATGCTCGCCATCGGCCGCCCGCCCGCACTCCCAGCCTTGAGTGCCCGCGGCCGCCTGACCTGTTTCCCTGCGCACCCACAGGAGGCTCAACCCCGATGAGCACCCAGCAGACCAGCACACCGTCAGCGGATCAGATGCCGGACCAGACAGGGTCGGAGACCCACTGGGCCGAGGACTCGGACTTCCAGTGGCGTGCCGCGACCGAGCTGCTCATCGCCCTGGGGGTCCCGCGCTCCACGGCCCGCCTCACCAGCGACCTGCGCACCTCCATCGCCCACTTGGAGGAGGTCGACGCGCGCCTGCCCCGTGATGGCAAGCCCCTGCCGGAGGCCGACCGTCTCACCCGCAACAACGCCGTCGACGACGTCGCCCGGGCCATCCTGCCGCTGGCGCACGCCACCCTGGAGCGGATCCGGGCCGAGGAGCTGCGCATGGAGGTCGTCGGCGTGGACTACGACGCCCTGTGCGACGCCGTCGAGCAGCTCGAGGCCACCTACCGCGCCGGCTGGTGGCGCGCGGCCGAGCGGGAGGGCGCCGACTTCTTCCTGCGCGAGGTCGAGGCCCTCGACCGCCTCAACGTGCCCCCGGTGCGGGCCACCTGGCGCGACGCCGGCAAGATCGTCAGCGTCCTGCGCAGGATGCCTGACTCGACGCTGCGGCGCATGGCTCCGACGACCAACCCTGTGGCGCTGCGCCTCATGGTGCTGTTCGGGCTCCAGACCGGCTACCGCGATGGCCTGTTCGACAAGACCATCTCGATCCCCCGTCTCATCCACACCAAGACCAGTGAGTACCGCAGCGAGTACCGGGCCGGCTCAGCCGCCTAGCGCGAGCCGCACAGCCACCGCCGGCTCACTCACCAACAAAAACTTCAGAAACGACCCGGAGCCGCGTCGTTTCTGAAGTTTTTGTTGAAGTTAGGGGCTCACCAGCGTCGGCCAGTGGGGCTGACTCCGGCGGCGGCCAGTCGCCGCAGCATCTGAGCACCGGCATCACCCCAGGCCTGCGCCCACGTCCAGCGGGCCACCGTCAGGCCCGAGCCCCGCAGCGCGTCCTCCCGGAGCTTCTCACGCCACACGACGTCCTCCGGGTCCTGCCCGAAGGAGGCCGACCGGTACTTGACGCGGCCGTCGAACTCCCCGGCCACCTCATGGTCCGGCCAGTAATAGTCCAGGATGTAGAGTTCCTGCCCGACCCGCACACTCACCTGCAGCTCCGGCTTGGGAAGACGGTGCTCCCACATGCGGACACGGGACATGGACTCGCCCGGTGACTCGGATCGGCCGTCGGCCAGGCGCACGGCCTGCCGAGCGCGGGGGCCACCACGTGCCGTAGCAGGCAGACGCTCCAGCGCCTCCTCCATGGCTTCCACGGAGCACAGCCCGGTGTGCAGGGCCGCATCCATGGCAACGACTCCCGCCATGAGGCTGCTCCACCGAGCCAGGTCAATGAGTGAGTCCGGCAGCGCCACGGCAAGATGCCTGCCCACCCTGACGACCTCTGTGCCGCGGCGCCGGACGTGGCGCCACAGCAAGGAGGTCCGCACCCGCCCTGGACGCCCATCCACGACCTCCACCCTGCGCAGGACCGTCCCCACCAGCGGCAGCCCGTAGGCGGCAACGGCGGAGGCGCCCGCCAGCACCAGGTCATCGCCGTACTTCCGGTGCGCCGCCTCGAGCAGCAGCTCGTAGCGCTCCATCCACGGAGCCTCCTGCCAGGCCGAGCGGGGCGCGTAGACTCCTGCGGCGACTCGCAGCCAGTCGTGGCTGAGGTCCGGACGCGCGCACGCGGCGCCGTCGAGGCCGGTCTCGTTCCACAGGAGCGGGTGCAGGGCCCCGCCGTCGGGCAAGGGCGGGGAGGAGATCGAGGTGGTCATGCACCTATGCTGCCCGCAGCGCCCCGGCACTCATCTGGCGCGCTTGCCCTCCTGTGGAAACAGGAGGCCGACGGCACCGATGTGGACACCTGCACCACGGACCACTTCGACCAAATCTTCACAGATGACGGTGGAGTCAGGTGGTGTTTGCACCGTTGATGATGTCGTTGAGTTTCTCAGTTGGGGTCTGTCCGTTCAAGACGATGCGGGGTCGGCGGTTGAGGCGGTCCTGGATGTCTTGGATCTGGGTGTCGG